>NZ_JAFIDA010000001.1:0-2400000 GCF_017834145.1 Leucobacter exalbidus
CTGCAGATTCCCAACGTCACTTTGAACAGTGGGAGCGTGATTCCGCAGCTGGGCGTGGGCACCTATCTGATCGAGCCAGAGCACACCGAACGCGTGGTCAGCGAAGCGTTCAAAGCCGGCTACCGACACATCGATACGGCGAGTTTCTACCAGAACGAACCGGCCGTCGGCGCGGCCGTGAAAAACAGCGGAATCGCCCGAAACGAGATCTTCATCACCACGAAGCTGTGGAATACCGACCAGACGCGCGGCGTGGCCGCTTTTGAAGAAAGCCTCGACCGCTTGGGGCTCGACCGCGTCGACCTCTTTTTAATTCACTGGCCGCAGCCGGTGTACGGCGAAGCCCTCACCGCGTGGCGCTCGCTGATCGAGATTGCGCAGTCGGGGCGGTCGACCGCGATTGGTGTCTCGAACTTTGAAATCTCAGATTTGCAGGAGCTGATTGATGAGACAGGTGTGGTGCCCGCGGTCAACCAGATAGAGCTGCACCCCTTCCACCAGCGCCGTGAACTGCGGGCGTTCTGCGCCGATCACGGGATCGCAGTTGAGGCCTGGGGCCCGCTCGCCCGTGGCCGTACCGATTTGCTTGAGCGCCCCGAAGTGACCGCGGCGGCGCAGGCGCTGGGCAAGAGCCCGGCCCAGATCGTGCTTCGCTGGCACGTGCAGCAAGATCGCATCATCTTCCCGAAGACCACGCGGCGTGAACGACTGATCGAGAACGCGCAGCTGTTCGACTTTGAACTCTCGATCGATCAGATGGCCGCGATTGATGCCCTCGAAGAGGCCCGCAATCTCGGCCCAGACCCCAGAACCGACGCTCGCCGATAGCAAAAATGGGGGTGAACGGTGCGAGAACGTCAGACTTTTGGTGTCGGGCGTACGAAGTGGCCGCTCGCGAGCCCTAGGATAGAAGACATGTCCAAGGTTCTTTCTTCTCTTCCCGTGGGCGAGCGCGTCGGCATCGCCTTCTCTGGTGGTCTCGACACCTCGTGCGCCGTTGCATGGATGCGCGAAAAGGGCGCTATCCCGTGCACCTATACCGCTGATATCGGCCAGTACGACGAGCCTGATATCGACGGCGTAGCCGATCGCGCCAAGGAGTACGGCGCCGAAATCGCTCGTCACGTTGACGCTAAGCGCGCGCTGGTCGAAGAGGGCTTTGCCGCCCTGCAGACCGGTGCCTTCAACGTTCGCTCAGGTGGCAAGACCTACTTCAACACGACCCCCCTGGGTCGCGCAGTCACGGGCACGCTGCTCGTGCGCGCTATGAAGGAGGACGGCGTCGACATCTGGGGCGACGGCTCCACCTACAAGGGCAACGACATTGAGCGGTTCTACCGCTACGGCCTGATGGCCAACCCGTCGCTGCGCATCTACAAGCCGTGGCTCGACGCTGACTTTGTCAACGAGCTGGGCGGCCGTCACGAGATGAGCGAGTGGCTCGTCGAGCGCGGCTACCCGTACCGCGACGCCACCGAGAAGGCGTACTCAACTGACGCCAACATCTGGGGCGCCACCCACGAGGCAAAGTCGCTGGAGTTCTTGAACGCTGGCCTCGACATCGTCAACCCCATCATGGGCGTTGCCGCATGGCGCGAAGACGTTGAGGTTCTCACCGAAGAGGTGTCGGTGCGCTTCCAGGAGGGACGCCCCGTTGCGATCAACGGCGAGGTCTTCGATGATCCCGTAGCACTCGTCTACAAGGCGAACGAGATCGGTGGCCGCCACGGCCTCGGTGCTTCAGACCAGATCGAGAACCGCATCATTGAGGCCAAGTCACGTGGCATCTACGAGGCTCCCGGCATGGCGCTGCTGCACATCACGTACGAACGCCTCGTCAACGCCATCCACAACGAGAACACTCTTGCGAGCTACCACAATGATGGTCGCAAGCTGGGTCGCCTGATGTATGAGGGTCGCTGGCTTGACCCCGAGTCGCTGATGCTGCGCGAGGCGCTCACGCGCTGGGTCGGCTCTGCGATCACGGGCGAGGTTACCCTGCGCCTGCGCCGCGGTGACGATTACACGATCCTCAACACCGAGGGCCCCAGCCTGAGCTACCACCCCGAGAAGCTCTCGATGGAGCGCACCGTGGGTGCCGCGTTCGGCCCCGGCGACCGTATCGGTCAGCTGACCATGCGCAACCTCGACATCGCTGATTCTCGTCAGCGCCTCGAGCAGTACGCATCGCTCGGCCTCGTTGGTGGCACCGTTGCTGAGCTCGTGGGTGAGCTCGAAGTAGGCGGCGCTGCAGAAATCGCTGGCTCCGTCGAGGGCATCAGCGAGAACGCAGACGAGATGGGTCTGTCGGCCGCGTTCGAAACCGGCACCGACTAGGTTCCTTGAGCCCGCACCCGATCGGGTGCGGGCAGCCCCGCTAGCGGGTGCAGAACATGCGACGTGGGTGGCAGCTTCGACTATCGAGGCGGCCGCCCACGTCGCATTTTTGTTGCTGGGGGAGCGAAGGCCTGCACATACAAGAAGGCTCCGGTGTCAGTCTTTCGACCAACACCGGAGCCTTCTGAGAGTGAGGAGCCCCGAAGAATCTAGGACGCGCGGCGTGCGCGTGCAGCGCGACGCTTCAATGCGCGACGCTCATCTTCGCTGAGGCCACCCCAAACACCCGAATCCTGGCCGGTGTCCATTGCGTACTGCAGGCACATTTCGGTGACTGTGCAACGTGCGCACACCGACTTAGCGCGTTCAATCTGCTCTACTGCCGGGCCTGTGTTTCCCACCGGGAAAAACAGCTCGGGGTCTACAGTGAGGCACGCAGCCTGTTCACGCCAATCCATTGATGATCTCCTCTTAAATGCACGCGCACGAGAGAGTCAGGCCATATAGCCTAGTACTCGCGCCGTAGTTACCTGATACGTGGCTGAGAATGCTCACGTCGGTGTGCGCGAAACTCGACGAAATATATAGTTTCATGGATGCAAGCGCAAATCAATAGGTAATTTGTAATTCATAAGAAAGAGAGTCGAAATGGTCTCGCAACCTGCCGGACATCCGCGGTCGAATATTGCTTGGAAAGTGCTGCGTTTGCTGCTGGCGGCTGAGACGCTCGGGCTCATCGCCCTAGTGGCCTTCACGATCATGGAATCATTTGCCCAGCCGGGCGCGGTGGCGCAAGAAGTGAGCCTGGTGCTGATGGCCGTGGCCGCGCTGGTGTGGGTCGGCCTCACCTTCTTTGGCGTGGCGCGATCGCAGGCAAGTTGGGCGAGGGGCAGCTCGGTCACGATTCATGTGCTGGCTTTTGCGGCTGGCACCGGATGTCTGCAGCTGGGCATCGGGCAGTGGTGGCTCGGCCTAGGAATCGTGCTTGTCGCCCTCATCGGATTCGCCGCGGCGGTCATTGCGCGACCCGAACGCTCCTCAGAAGCGGCCTAAGCGACGCCAAGAAATTGTTAGGTGGCCCCGTGTCGGGGTACTGGAGCCTCAAGTACCCCGACACGGGGCCACCTAAGCGCTCGCCCGGCGTTATGAGATGCGCAAGCGCGGGCTAAACGCAGCCAAACACCGCCAGGTGGCCACAGAACGGCCCACAGGGCGAGAAATCAACGCCAATGACTACACGTGTGATAATGATGCTTTGCGTGCCTCCTAGGCGCGCGTAGGGCCGCTGTCACCAGGAAAAAGTGTCAGCGGCCCGACGTTTGCCCCGGGAGCAGTGTGCGCGAAGCGTTACGCGTCGACGCCGAGAATCTTGCGAATGCGCGCGACGTGGGCGGTGGCCTTCACGTTGTACAGGGCGTGCTCGATGTTGCCCTGCTCGTCGATGATGAAGGTCGAACGAATGACGCCCTCCACCAGTCGGCCATAGCTGTTCTTTGTGCCAAATGCACCGTAGGCGTGGTGGACTTCGAGCTCGGGGTCGCTGAGCAGCGGGTAGCCAAGATCGTCACGGTCGGCGAACTTGCGCTGCTTCGCGACCTGGTCGCGCGAGACGCCGAGCACGCGCACGCCGCTGGCCTGCAGCGCGGCTTCAGAGTCGCGAAAGTCACACGCCTGCTTGGTGCAGCCGGGGGTCATCGCTGCGGGGTAGAAAAAGAGCACGACCTTTTCGCCGCGGTAATCGGCGAGGGCACGGGTGGTGCCGTCTTGGTCCTGGAGTGAAAACTCGGGAGCGGGCTGGCCTACTTCAAGAATTACGCGTTCGGTCATGCAACCAGCCTAGCGCCCGGGTGTTGCTACTTCAGCAGCCGACGGAGTGACTCCACGCGCGATGCGCCGGTCGCGTCGAGCACGCCGCTTTCGATGGCCGCGTCGAGCTCGCAGTTGGGGGCATCGTCGTGGTGTGTGCACCCGCGCGGGCACGAATCAATCAGCTCGGCAAGGTCGGTGAACCCGCGCAAAATGCCGTCACTGGTGACGTGACCGAGCCCAAACGAACGTACACCCGGGGTATCGACTACCCATCCGGCCTCGCCAGCTTCGGCACCGGGGGTTTCGGCCCGCAGCGCCACCGACGATGACGAGGTGTGTCGGCCGCGACCGGTGACCTCGTTGACATGGCCCGTGGCGCGGTACGCCTCGGGCACGAGGGCATTGATCAGGGTCGATTTGCCCACGCCTGAGTGGCCCACAAACACGGTGGTTTTACCGGCGAGCGTCTCGCGAATCTCGTCGAGCGGCCAGGTCTCGGGCGACGACCGAAACACCGGTACCTCGAGCGCCGAGAAGTGCTCGAGAAACGGCTCGGGGTCGGCGAGGTCAATTTTGGTGATGCAGATCAGCGGCTGAATACCGGCGTCATATGCGGCGACGAGATAGCGGTCGACCAAGCGCACGCGCGGCTCAGGGTTAGCGGCAGCCACCACGATGAGCATCTGGTCGGCATTGGCGACCATGACGCGCTCGACACGGTCGGAGTCATCGGCGCTGCGACGCAGCAGGGTGGAGCGGTCTTCGATGCGCACGATGCGTGACAGCGACCCGATCTCGCCCGAGGTGTTGCCGACGATGTGCACGCGGTCACCGATGACGATCGGGTTGCGGCGCAGCTCGCGGGCGCGGGCAGCGGTGACGCTGCGCTCGCTGGGATCTTCGGGATCAACGCCGGCCGGCACCAGCACCGAGTAGCGGCCACGGTCGACGCCCGTGACCATGCCCGTGATCGCCTCAGAATGCTCGGGGCGACGCTTCGTGCGCGGCTTATTTGCCTTGGGATTGGGGCGCACGCGAATACGGTCACCGTAATCGGCGTACCGGTCGTCGCTGTCGCTATCGTCTGTAAGCCAGCTCATATTAAAAACCCTTGAGGTACGAAGTGGTGCCGGCGCTCATGCCGCCCAGGCTGAACGAACCACCGCTTGCCGCGCCGGGGCCGTCAACGAGGGCCTGCCACAGCTCGGGGAACTGGGGCAGCGTCTTCGACGTGCACGCAATGTCTTCCACTTCGACGCCTGCCACAACGAGGCCAATGAGTGCGCCGGTGGTGGCAATGCGGTGATCGGCGTAACTGTGCCACACGCCGCCGTGCAGGGTGGCGGGGCGCACCTCGATGCCATCTTCCAGCTCGTGGGCGTCACCGCCGAGCGCGCGAATCTCGGCAACGAGCGCTTCGAGTCGGTTGGTTTCGTGGTGGCGGGTGTGGCCAATGCCGGTGATGCGGCTCGTGTGGCCAAGCTGACCGGCGAGAGCTGCCAGCCCCACCACGGTGGGGGAGAGCTCTCCAGCTTCGGGCAGGTGGAGGTCGGCCCCCGTGAGGTCGCCGGTGCGGCTGACGGTCAGCGCGCCATCGGCTGACAGCTCAGCGGTGGCACCAAACGCGGTCAAAATCGTGCGCAGCTGGTCGCCCACCTGCGTGGTTTCTGCCGGCCAATCGGTGATCGTGACGCTGCCGCCCAGGGCGACCGCGGCCGACAAAAACGGTGCGGCGTTTGAGAGGTCAGGTTCGAGGCGCAGGTTGCGCGCTGCAATGGGGCCGGGCTCCACGAGCCACTCACCGGTGGCGGGTGAAGACGCGGTGACGCCGCGGGCGCGCAGCGCCGCGAGGGTCATCTCGATGTGGGGCACGCTGGGCAGGTGCTCGCCCGTGTGCACGACGTGTACGCCGTTGGTGAAGCGGGGGGCGGCGAGCAGCAGGGCTGACACGAACTGACTCGACAGGGAGGCATCGACCTCCACGCGGCCGCCGGCGAGTGTGCCGGTGCCGTGCACCGTGAACGGCAGGGCGCCGCGTCCCTCGTCAGAGATGTCGGCGCCGAGTGCGCGCAGCGCCTCGAGTAGCGGGCGCATGGGGCGCTTGCGCGCGTACGGGTCGCCATCGAAGGCGACGGGCCCGAGGGCGAGCGCCGCCAGCGGCGGCACGAAACGCATGACGGTGCCGGCGAGGCCGCACTCGATCGTGGTTGAGCCGGTGAGCTCATCGGTGGGAGTGATGCGCAGGTCGGCGCCGAAGGCACCGGTGCCGGGCACCTCCTCGATGCGTGCGCCGAGCGCCCGCATCGCCTCCACCATCAAGTCTGAGTCGCGCGAGTGCAGCGGCGCGTGCAGCGTGCCGGGTGCATCGGCGAGGGCTGAGAGGATGAGCTCTCGGCCGGTGAGTGACTTCGACGCGGGCAGTTGCAGCCTGCCATAAATGGGCGCACTCATGTGCGGCGCGGCCCAGTGTGTGACCTCGCCTTCGAGGCTCTCGCCCGAACCGACTTCGTCGCCGTCTTTACCCTGATTCATCTTTGCGATCAACATCACTACGAGTCTAGCTGTCTTGCCCGCTGCGGGCTGAAACGGGGCGTTCCAGGGGCTACGCGGGTGCGTCGCGCTAGGATCGGCGTGTGACCAATTCCACCACGCCAAAGGACCTGGAGCTCAGGTTCACCCAGGAGGCGCTGCCGCTGCTCGATCAGCTGTACGGCGCCGCCATGAAGATGACGCGTAACCCGCAAGATGCGCAAGACCTGGTGCAAGAGACCTATCTGAAAGCGTTTGCGGCCTTTGCGTCGTTCACCGAGGGCACCAATCTCAAGGCGTGGCTCTACCGCATTCTCACCAACAGCTATATCAACACGTATCGCAAGAAGCAGCGCGAACCGTACCTCGGCGTTGTCGAGGAGCTCGAGGATTGGCAGCTGGGCGGTGCCGAGTCAACGACGGCGATGACGACGCGTTCGGCCGAGGCCGAAGCGATCGATCGCGCCCCCGATTCTGTGGTGACGAACGCGCTCAACGCGCTGCCTGAAGACTTTCGTATGGCGGTGTATCTCGCCGATGTTGAAGGCTTCAGCTATCAAGAGATCGCCGACATCGCTGAAGTGCCCATCGGTACCATCATGAGCCGCCTCCACCGGGGCCGCGCCAGGTTGCGTAAGGCACTTGGGGAATACGCGGCGGAGCAGGGCGTTGGTATAGGTAGAGACACTGGGAAAGGAAGCACACGATGAGCGAGTGTGACGGCGCTAAAGGCAAGCTGTACGAGCTGTTACGTGGTGAATTGTGCGCCGAAGAGTCGGCACCGATTCGCGATCACCTGGCCTGCTGCCCCGATTGCCAGAGCGAGCAAGATGTCTGCCGCCAGCTGATGGGGGTCGTCAAGCGCGCCTGCGTCGAAGAGCGCGACAGCAACTGCCCGCCCACGCAGCTGCGCGACGATATTCTCGCGAGCCTGCGTGGCTTGGCGAGCGAGCAGCCCAGCGCGTAGGTTCGATCCGGATCACGCCCCGCCGTGGCCCGTTACTGCGTGAGCCGCTGCTCCAGCGTGGTGAGCGTGGCGTCGGTGACCCCGTGCGCGCGCAGGTAGTCGTGCACGCCGCCCTGGGCTTCAACAACCTGCGTCAATGCGCGGTCGAGGGCCGCCGCGGGTGACGCTCCAACGAGATCGCTGACCTCGGGGGTGAGCGTGACGCCCCTGCGCTGAAGCCACGAAAGCTGGTCGGTCATCCACTGGCCGCGCAAATTCAGCTCTGATGCGGCGTAATTGTCGAGCACATCGTCGCGGTCGACGCCGAGCGCGAGCAGCGTGAGCGCCGCGATGGCGCCCGTGCGGTCTTTGCCCGCGGTGCAGTGAAACACCGTCGGGGTGCCATCGGCGAGCAGTGTGATGCCCGCTGCGAGGGCCGCGGCATGCTCGCGATAGATCAGCTCGGTGAGCGAGAAGATCGTGATGTTGCGGTCAATATGCGCGCTGGCACTCGGAAAAATGGGGTGCGCAATCAGCTCAACCCCCGCGGGCAGCGCATCGGGGTTGGTGGCGCGCTCACGGTCGTCACGCAGATCGATGACGCGGGTGACGCCGAGATCCTGCAGCTGCGCTTGGCCCGTGGCGCCCAGCTTGGCGAGGGAATCGGCGCGATACAACGCGCCCGATCGCGTGCGGCGATCGCCCGCCCGCAACCCTCCGAGGTCGCGAAAATTGAAGGTGCCGTCAACAGGAAGCGCATCATTGGACATGCCTCCATGCTGGCAGACGCCCTGGCAATTGCGGTGAGCACCGATCGTGTCGCGCCGTTTCAGCGGGGACAGCGAGCGCTCTCAGCGGGGAGAGCGCTCGCTGCGATCTCGGGTTGCGCGGCGCACGTAGCCGCCGTCTTCTAAGCCAGCTTCGATCTCGAACCGGTTGCGCAGCGGGTTACGACCGGCGAGCGCGTAGAGCAGCGGCATCGCGAAACCGTAGTGCCGCCACTGGTCGCGGTGCACGCGCTCGTGGCGCAGCACCGCCGGCGACACATTGTGGCCGGTGAGATAGCACGAACCGACGCAGGTGCCGCCGCGTTGATAGGTCCACTTGGGCATGTCACGAAACACCCACAGGCCCTCGTGGCGTTCAATCGGGCCGGTGCTCCAGATCGCGCCCCACACAAACCCCACGCAGGTGGCGTAGGCGTAGCCGAGCCACGCGAAGGGGAGCGGGCGGCGGCGCTGCGGCGCGGCAGGCGTCTCGGCGGGCTCGCCGCCCGGCACGGCCGTCACGCGGTGCCCGCCTGGCGGCCTGAGGTGAGGGCCGCGAGAATGCGCAGCACCGTGGGCAGATCATCGTCGGCCGCGGCAGCGTCGGCGGGCGCAAACTCGCAAATTGACGCCCCCGCGAGCGGCAGCGTTTCGAGCACGGCCCGCAGCACCCCCGTGAGCTCGGCCACTTGCAACCCAAACGGCACGGGCGCGTGCACCGAACCAAACTCGGCGGGGTCGAGCACGTCGAGATCAATGTGCACGTAGAGGTGGGTGGCGCCCGCGGCGCGCGTCACGAACTCGGCCGCGAGGGCGGCATAGGCGGCGGGGCCGGTGAGGGCCTGCGGGTCAGGATCCTGCGTGATGCGCTGCACATCAGTAATGTGCATCGGCGAGATGCCGAGCCGGGCAAGCTCGGCGTCTTCTTCGGGGTCAATGTCGCGAGTGCCCACGAGAATGAGCCGCTCCGTGCTGATGGGGTGCTGCGCGCGCAGGTCTTCGGTGCCGTCGCCGAGTGCGTGCCGCAGCGTCATTCCCGACGCTGCGCCCGAGGGCGAGGTGCTGGGATGCTGCAGATCGGGGTGGGCGTCAAACCACAGCACCGCAAGATTCTCGCTGCCGTGTCGGCGGGCGGCCGCCTCAAGCCCGGGCAGTGATGACGCACAATCACCGCCCACAATAATGGGGGTACCGGTGGACTGGGCGAGCAAATCGCGCGCTGAATCACGGGCGCGAATCAGGCTCGAAAGCCGGGCAACCGGGGTGCCCAGCGCGTCACCGGCCTCGAGTGGCACCGGCACATCAATGCGGGCCGACGCCGGCAGATCCTCGCGCAGCAGCTGCGCGCCCTCGGTCAACCGCATCGCGCGCGACGACGCCGAACCCTGCCACTGGGGCAGAACAAAAAACACGGGTTGAGACATTGCTACCTCGCTACATTTGCAACCTTGCACCGCGACCGGCGCTGATGCTCCAATGCTACGCCCCGCACCCCCGAACGGGCACAGGGCCGCGCGTGCAATGCGGGGGATCGGCGGCCTGCGGGGGTTGATCCGGATCGAACGCCCGTTAGTCGACGGTCACGAAGTCAATGAGCTGCTCCACCCGGCCCACCAGCTCGGGCTCGAGGTCACGAAAGTTACGCACGCGGCCGCGAATGCGGGCCCACGCCTCGGCGATGTCGGCGGGCTCGTCGCCGGGCCAGCCCAGCGCCCGGCAGATGCCCGTCTTCCACTCGATCGAGCGGGGAATGACGGGCCACTCGGCGAGGCCCACACGCTCAGGTTTCACAGCCTGCCAGACGTCGACATAGGGGTGGCCGACGATCATCACGTGGGCGCCATGCGGGCCGCGCGCAATGGCGTCGGCGATGCGCGTCTCCTTGCTGCCGCGCACGAGATGGTCGAGCAGTACGCCCGCCTTGCGGCCCGTCCCCGGCCCAAAATGGGCGAGCACCGCCTCGAGATTATCGGCGCCCTGCAGCATCTCAACCACCACGCCCTCGACCCGCAGATCGGCGCCCCACACCTGCTCAACGAGCTGGGCGTCGTGCTTGCCCTCCACAAAAATGCGGCTGGGCATGGCGACCCGCGCACGCTCTTGCGGGGCCGCAAATGACCCCGAAGCGGTGCGGGCGCGGCCGGCAGGTTTGCGCTTGGGCATCACGAGCGTGACCGGTTCGCCATCGATCATGAAGCCATCGGTGAGCGCGAAGGCGCGCAGCTTGCCGCGATAGTCCTCCAGCTGCACGAGCCCCTCGCGCACCCCCGTGACGGCGCCGCACCATTCGGTCTCAGAATGCTCCACGACGAGGCCGCGTGCCAGCGGCACCTCGCGCCGCGCTGCGGGCCCGCGGCGCGGTTTCATGCGGGCGATGGGATCGAGATCGTAACGGTCATCTAACACGATTTCGAGCCTACCCGGTGACACTGCATGACGGGGCTCGCATGCGCGCCGCGAGCGGTGCGATAGCGTGCAGGGGTGAGTGCACCAGAGCCCGAGACGCCCCAGCCCAAGCGTGGCCTCCGCGGGTTACTCGTTGACACCACCCCGTTGCGTGCCAGCCCGGCGTTCGCGAGGCTGTGGGCGGGCAGCGCGGTGGCCCAGATCGGGGCGCAGATCACCATCGTCACGGTCGGCCTGCACATCTATCACCTCACCGGCTCAACCCTCGCGGTGTCACTCGTCGCCCTGTGGGCCATCGGCCCGATGATTCTCGCCGGCTTCATCGGCGGCGCGCTCGCCGACACCTTCGACCGCCGCACCGTCGCCCTCATCACCGCGTGCGCGGCCTGGGTGAGCATCGGCACCCTCACCACCATCGCGTTTCTGGGCGTCACCGCCACCTGGCCCTACTACGCGCTCGCCGCAGTGAACGCCGCCTCGGCCACCATTTTGGGGGCCACCCGCGGGGCGATCCTGCCGCAACTCTTGCCCGCCCAGCTACTGCCGGCCGCCGCCGCACTCACCGGCATCACCATGGGGCTCGCGGTGACCGTCGGCCCCGCCGTCGCGGGCGTGCTCGTCGCCGGGGTCGGCTACCCGTGGACGTATCTCGCAGACGCCGTGCTCTTCACCGGAGCGTTTTTGGGCATCGCGAGCCTGCCGCGCATGACGCCCACGGGGCCGGGTGCCGCGCCAGGCCTCGGCTCAGTGCTCGAAAGCCTGCGCTTTTTGAAAACCGCCCCCAACGTGCGCGCCACCTTTGTGTGGGACCTCGTCGCCATGACGCTGGGCAACCCGCGCGTCGTGTTTCCCGCCGCCGGCGCCCTCGTGCTTGGCGGGGGAGCCGTCACCGTCGGCGCTCTCACCGCATCGTTCGCGATCGGTGCCCTTGTCAGTAGCCTGTTCTCGGGCCCGCTCGGCCGCGTGCACCGACAGGGTCGCGCCGTCACCTACGCCATCGCCGTCTTCGGCGTCTTCACGGCACTGTTCGGGATCGTGCTGCTCATCACTTTTCTCACGGCGGGCACCCAAGACGGGCGCGCCCCAATCGTGCCCGCCATCGTGCTCGCGGGGCTCGCCCTCGCCGGCACCGGCGCCGCAGACAACGTCAGTTCGGTGTTCCGCTCGACCATCTTGCAAACGGCGGCCCCCGACGAGGTGCGCGGCCGCATGCAGGGCCTCTTCTACGTCGTGGTCGCCGGCGGCCCCAGAGTGGGCGACCTGATCGCGGGCACCGTGGCCACCACCATCGCCCTGTGGGCTCCGCCGCTGCTGGGCGGCATCGCAATCGTCGGCATCATGCTCATTCTCGCCCGCTCAGCCAGCGGATTCTTGCACTACGACGCCCGCCACCCCACCCCGTAACCGGGCACACGCCAGCAGCTCGCGGCACGCCCGCCCCCACCAAAACTTTGCGGCCCGATCAAGTTTCGGCTGCTACGGTGCTGCTATGAGCACCGCAACGACGCAGCCCGAAACCACTCAGCCGCGGGTGTACGTACGCCGCGAAGGCGCCATCACCCGCATCACCCTCAACCGGCCCCGCGCCTTAAACGCGCTCACCAGCGACATGTTCGCCCTCGTGAAAGCGGGCGTGGCCGCCGCCCAAACCGACGGCTCACAAGCCATCGTGCTCGACGGCGCAGGCGACCGCGGCTTCTGCGGCGGCGGTGACATCAAACAGCTCTCCGGCCCCGGCAGCCGCGACATCCTCGCCCTCGAGTACAGCGTCGACTATGCGGTCGCCACCTCACAGGTGCCCGTCATCGGCATGATGGACGGCGTCACCATGGGCGGCGGCATCGGGTTGGCCGGTCACGCCCACCACCGCATCGTCACCGAGCGTTCACGCCTCGCCATGCCCGAAGCGCGCATCGGCATCGTCCCCGACGTCGGCGGCCACAAACTGCTCGCCCGCGCCCCGCACCACCTCGGCGAATACCTCGCACTCACCGCAAGCGAAATGACCCCCGCCGACGCCCTCGCCCTCGACTTTGCCGACCACCTCGTGCCGCACGCAGACCTCGATGCGCTGCGTGAAGCGCTCGCCGCGGGGGAGGCCCCGGCGGCGGCGTGCGCGCGCTTTGCCACGGTGTCGGTGCCCCGCGAGGAAGCCATCTCAGAGTTCAGTGTGAGCACCAACACCGGGGCGATCACCACGGTGCAACCCCACGCGTTGCAGGCGGCCCCGAAGCTGCAGTCTGCGCCGCTCATGGTGTTGGCCGAGTGGTGGGGGCCGCTCGCAGCCCAGGCGCTCGGGGAGAACTGGCGCGCAGTGTTTGCCGACCCCGCGGCCGCGGCGCTGCGCATCATCGCCGCGCTTGAAGCCGCCGCCGCAACCGACGCTGACCATGCCCAAGCTGCGGCCGCGACCGCCGTGACCATCAAAGCAATGTGCCCCACCTCGCTCGCGGTGACGCTCGCGCAGATCGCACGCACGCGCGCCTTCGACTTTTCGCTCGCCGAGGTGCTCACCGATGATCTGCGGGTCGTCGGCCGGCTCGCGGTGCGGCCCGACTTCGCCGAGGGAGCGCGCGCCCAGGTCATCGACAAAGACCGCAACCCGATTTGGCAGCCGGCCACCCTCGAAGGCCTCGACGCGCACGATCTCGCGGGCATTCTCGACCCCGCGCTGCACGCCGATGAACCGCCGCTGGGGCTCTAGGCCCACGTCTCAGCCCAGGCCCACTACGATTGATGGGTGAGTGAAAGCTGGGATTCCCTGGGCCCAAACCAGGTCTACGCGGGCGACAACCTGCCCATTTTGAAGTCGTTGCCGTCTGAATCGTTTCAGCTGATCTACCTCGACCCGCCCTTTAACACGGGTCGCGAGCGGCACACCGAGCGCGTGCGCGGCGTGCGCGCCGAGGTGGAAGACGGCGGCCGGCTCGGCTTTCGCGGGCAGGGCTACGCGGTTACCCGCGAGCGCACCATCTCGTTCGACGACCGCTTTCGCGACTACTGGTCGTTCCTCGAACCGCGCATGGAAGAGGCGTGGCGCCTGCTTGCCCCAGACGGCATGCTGTATCTGCACCTCGACTACCGCGAGGTGCACTACGCGAAGGTGATGCTCGACGCCATGTTTGGCCCCGATTGCTTCGTGAACGAGATCATTTGGGCGTACGACTATGGCGGGCGCACCAAGCGGCGCTGGCCCACCAAGCACGACAATATTCTGGTGTATGCCAAAGATCCGGATCGATACTTTTTCAACGCCGAGGCCGTTGATCGCGAGCCGTACATGGCACCCGGGCTGGTGACGCCCGAGAAAGCCGCGCTGGGTAAATTGCCCACCGATGTGTGGTGGCATACGATCGTGTCACCCACGGGCAAGGAGCGCACGGGGTATCCGACGCAGAAGCCGCTGGGCATTATGCGCCGCATCATTCAGGCGTCGTCGCGGCCCGGTGATTGGGTGCTTGACCCGTTTGCGGGCAGTGGCACCACGGGCGCTGCCGCCGAAGAGCTGTACCGCCGGTTCGTGCTGATCGACGATAACCCCGAGGCCGCCAAGGTGATGCTGCGGCGGTTCACGAACCCCGAAATGCACTTCATTGTGAAGTAGCGAGGCACCGCGAGTCAAGGCGCAGTAGCGCGCAGTTACGCACAGAAAAGGTCGATGTACGAATGGGTATCGCGGGCGAATTGCCGATCACGCTGGATCGCTCAGGCAGCGCCACGCTGCCCGCGCAGGTTGCGGCGGGGCTGCGTGACGCCATTGACCGCGACATGCTGCGCCCGGGGGAGTCGCTGCCGTCAACGCGCGACCTGGCCGCGCGTCTCGACGTCGCCCGCGGCGTGATTGTGGCCGCATACGAGCAACTCGTGGCCGAGGGCTACCTGCTCTCGGGGCACGGCCGCGGCACCGTCGTGCACCCGAGGCTTGATCGTGCGCGCGCAGGTCAGCACGGTGAGCCAGTCGATGCAACCGAGGCCACTGCGCTGCCCGCGGCGCTGCCGGCTCACGGCCCGCTTGCGCCCGGCACCCCGCTCGCCGACGCGGTGGACCGGCCAGCGTGGCGTTCGGCCTGGCGGCACGCGGCGACGCTCGCGCACCTCGCCGCCCCCGAGCTCGGCGACCCCCGGCTGCGCGAGGAGATCGCCGAGCACCTGCGCCAAATGCGTGGTACTCGCCGTTCACCCGCCGACGTGATCGTCACCGCGGGCGCGCGCGATGGGTTGTCGCTGCTGCTCACCGCGCTGGGCACCACGCGTGGCCGGGCGCTCGTGGTGGGTGTGGAGGATCCAGGGTATCCGTCGCTGCGTCAGGTGGCCGCGCGTCACGGTGCCCGCATCGTGGCGCTGCCGGTGGATGCCGACGGTCTTGTGACCACGTCGCTACCGACCGGGGTGCTTGATGTCGTGATCGTGACGCCGAGTCACCAGTACCCACTGGGCGGTTCGCTGCCACTGACGCGGCGCCGCGAACTGCTCGACTGGGCCACCCGCACGGGCGTGGTGATCGTGGAAGACGATTACGATTCTGAGCTGCGTCACGTGGGCAGTCCGCTGCCTACGCTCACCGCGCTTGACGACCCCGAGACCGGCACCGTGGTGCTGCTGGGCACGTTCTCAAAAACGCTGTCACCGGCGCTGGCGGCCGGCTTTCTGCTGGCCCCGCGCGGGCTGCGGCGGCTCATTGAGCCGGTGCGGTCAGACCTCGGCGGCCCCGTCTCTGCGGTCGTACAAGCGGCGCTTGCGCGCTACCTGTCTGAGGGCGAGCTGCGCCGGCACATCGCACGCATGCGTCGCCGGTATGCGCGCCGCCGCGACCTGCTCTCTGAGCGCCTCGCCGGGCAGCCCGGGTGGCGGGTGCGCCCAACGAGCGGCGGCCTGCACGCCGTCATCGAGCTCACCCCCGGCAGCACCGCACGAGAACAACGAGTGCTCGAGCTCGCTGACGCCGCGGGGCTCGGCGCGGTGGGGCTCAGTAGCTACTGGGAAGCCAGCAACGTGGCGGGCTCCACCGGATTGGTGATCGGCATGGGCGGGCCCGACGATGACGGCTTTGACCGGGCGCTCACGGTGCTGCGCCGGGTGCTCGCGGCGTAACACCCAGCCGGTGGGAGTGCAGCGTCAGGTTGTGCTGGTGCTGGTGCTGGTGTCTGAACTGGTGCTGGTCGCTGCGCCCGGATCTAAGGCTGCCCGCTCGGTGAGCGCTTGCAGCAACACCACCGCGTGGTTCACCCGCTCGTCTTTTGCGCCGTACACGAGGGACACCCGATCGTGCTCGCGAGCAAGCGCAATGAGGCCATCGAGGGCTTGCGACGCGACTCCTATGGCGAGCTCGGCGCGATAGTCGGCGGCGAACGCAGCAAACCGTGCGGGGGAGTGTGCGAGGGGGTCTGCGTGCCAGCTGCGCCGCAGCGCGGTGCTGGGCGCGACGGCTGCACACTGCAGGTCGATGGCCGCGCGCTCACGGGTGAGGCCGCGCGGCCAGAGCCGGTCAACGAGTACGCGCAGGCCATCGCTCGCGGCGGGGGCCGCATACACTCGTTTGATTCTGACGTCCATGATTTCTTCAGTGTCCTCCTGCCGGGCCGTTCACGCCAGGGGTGGGTGTGTCTCATAGCCGTTGCGGGTAGCCTAAACGGGTGAGCGTTGACGAAATTTCCCCCAGCATGCAGAACTACCTGAAGGTTATTTGGGGCCTGCAAGAGTGGTCTGAGGCACCCGTCTCAAACTCGGCCATCGCCGAAGCCGCGGGGGTGCGACTTTCGACCGTCTCAGACGCGCTGCGCAAACTCTCCGATCTCGAGTTCATCGGGCACGCTCGCTACGGCAGCGTCACCCTCACCGATGCTGGCCGGCAGCACGCCGTCGCCATGATCAGGCGGCACCGGTTGCTCGAAACCTTTCTCGTCGACATGCTCGGGTATGAGTGGGATGAAGTGCATGACGAAGCCGACCGGCTCGAACACGCGGTCTCCGACCAGCTGATCGACCGGGTTGACCGTGCGCTGGGGTACCCCACCCGTGACCCGCACGGCGACCCGATTCCCAGCGCCGATGGCCGGGTGCACCGGCCCGACGCGGCGCCGCTGTCTCAGTTCACGGGGCCGGGCAGGGTGCGCGTCGAGCGCATCTCTGATTCAGACAACGAGATGCTGCAGTACTTCGCGAGCCGCGGGCTCGTGGTCGACGTGCTGCTCGACGTGCTGCCCGGTGAACCCTACTCAGAGACCGTCACAGTGAGCGTGAACGGTGCCGAAGCGGTGCGGCTGGGCCCCGCGGCCGCGGCCGCGGTGTGGGTTTCGGTGGGCGCTACCGACGAAACCCCCGCAGCCGACTAAGGCTGCTGCGGGTCGCGGGCAAACTTCAGCCCGATCACGCAGCCGATGATGCCGGCGAGAAACAGCAGCTTGAGTACCGAGGGGTCTTCGGCGCCCGCGAGCATCGAGACCGCGACAGTGAGCGCCGCCCCGGTGCCCGTCCAGATCGCGTAGGCCACGCTCACGGCGATGCCGCGCATCGCGTACGCGAGCCCGACCATGCTGAGCGCGCACGCAATCACAAACACGACCGATGGCCACAGCACGGTGAAGCCGGCTGAAGCGTCGAGCGCGAGCGCCCACACCGCTTCGAGGATGGCACTTGCAAATAGCACCGCCCAGTGGCGGCCGCTGGCCTGTTTCTGGGGGCGGGCAGCAGCTACCTGGTGATCCAACGCGGTCATCTCAGCTCACCGCCTTCAGGCCAGCAACACAGGCAATCAGCCCGGCCAGCAACAGTACGCGGGCGAGTGTGACGCGGTCGGCGCCGGTGATGAATGCCCACGCCGTGGTGAGCACCGCACCGATGCCCACCCATACGGCGTAGGCCGTGCCCACGGGGATCTCGTGCAGCGCATACGAAAGCCCCGCCATGCTCGCGATCACCGACACCGCAAAAATAACCGAGGGCCACAGCCGACGAAAGCCCTGAGTCGCATCGAGCGCGGTCGCCCAGACCGCCTCAAGCATGCCGCTCAAAATTAGAATGATCCAGGCGAGTGCCATGGTCGTATTCCCTCTGGCAGTCGTCACTATGCGGGTACTGCTCCCTCGTCCGCACCCCAGCTGGGGGTCACCAAATATTTTGGCACAGCAGCCTGTGCAATGGGCCATCATGGTCACTATATGAGTCGTGAGTGTGGCGAATGTATGAATGGTCAGCGATATCAGCGATAATAGAAAGGTCGCACTGATGTGCGCCTGAGGGGAGTGCGGTGTTCGGCAGATCGAAGAAACGCAAGAGCAGTGGTTCTCGAGGGCTGCGTCGACTTCCTAAGCGCGTGCTCGCTCCGGTCGAAGAGATCGTTGAGCAGGGCCTGCTGGTCGCCGATGTGGCCGTGCGCATGACCGTGAAAAACACGATCATCATGAACGCGTTGAAGCGCAACGTCGATTATGACGCGACGCAGATCAACACGATGGTGCACGACTCATGCGTAGATCTTGCTGAAGAGCGCGAGCGCGACGCTCGTCACATTGCGCGCATGCGCAACGAAATTCGTGACACCGGGCGCAGCTCGTGGAGCGAATCAGACTACGGCAACGACGATAACCGCACGCTGCGGCACCGCCAAGAAGTGTATGAGCAAGTGGCTGAAGAGCTGCACAAGCGCGCTTCTGACCCGACCTATTTGGAAGAGACCGCTGAGCGCGCCCGTCAAGCTGCGTGGCACGAGATTGGCGGGTCACTTGCTGACCGCGCCACTCAGCCCTATTACAGCGGTAACTACAACGACGAGTACGGCAGCGAGCGAGACAGCCGTATTCAGCAGCTCATCGAGAAAGACCTCACCTCGTTGATCCGGGAGCAGGCGGCGAAGGCCGCGGGCGAGAGTGGCGAAACGCTGAGCGACGCGCCCAAGAAGCGCATCTTCAAACGTAAAGACCGCAGCGCCTCGGCGAGCTAACCCTGATCGGTCGGCGTGCTCGCTGAACGCAGCTCGGGGTGCTTCTTGAGGTAGCCCTCAATGAACCAGCACGAGGCTGCGATGCGGCGGCTCTGGGCGAGCTCGCTCGAGAGCGCGTGCTGCGCCAGCAACCCAGAAAGCCCGGTGCCGCGCAGCGTCGGGGTGACCAGCGTGTGGTCAAAATCGATGACGGTCTCACCGAGCAGCGAGTAGTGAGCCTCGCCCACGAGCTCGGGCCCGGCTGCTGTCGCGTGCGTCACGGTGAACCGGTGCGCCTCAGGTTCGTGCGCAATCGTGAACCCTGCCGCTGCCGCCTGTGCTTCATCGAGATATCTAGCCATGTGCTCACCTTACGCGGGTGGCGTCGGCCCCGGCTATCCTAAAAGGTGTGCAAATGAAGTTACGTGCTCGAGCCGCTGCGCTCGCGATCGCGGCCACCGGGCTGCTCTTGGCCGGCTGCAGTGCCGGCGCAGGCTCCGCTGAACCCAAGCCCAAACCCGAGGTGCTCTCTGCGAGCGAAGCCGGGGGAATCTATCTTGATGCGGTGTGCCCGGTGAACCAGGCCTGGGATGCCGCCGATGTGGAGCTTGACCGGTTACGCCTCACGATCTCGCGGGGCGAGCCCGATACGCGCAGGTTCGCCTCGGCCATGAACAAGGTCGCCGCCGCGAGCAAAACCGCCGCGAATGATCTTGACCCGAAGACCCTCGATACCGACGGGCACGTGTGGCCCAAGGACGCACTCACCGAGGTTGCTGCGGTGCAGCGCACGCTCACGAGCGACCAGGCGCAGGCGACCAAGGTCGCAAAGTTTGGAGTCAACCAGGTGCTGGGTTACGAGTGGGACGGGGCCGAAGATCTGGGCGCGGCAGCAAGCGCCGCTCGTGCCGCGCTCGGTCTGCCCGCCGACGGCGAAAATGCCTGCCAGCAGTGGCACGACCAGGTAGCCGCCGACGAAGCAGCCGCAAAAAAGGCCGCTGCTGACTCCGGATCAACGGGCAAGGACTCAGCTGAGAAGTCGCCCGCCGAGAAGCCGGCATCCAAGCCAGCACAGAAATCTTCTTCCGATTCGAGTAGCACCTCATGACGCTCGCGGGGGATTCGGCCGCGCTCGCGATCGAGCGTGCGGTGCGCGCCGCGGCGCGATCGGGCAACCGGCTGCTCTCGGGCAGCACCGCGCTCGTCTCGGTGACCGATGACCTCGCGCGCACCACCCTGCAGCATGCGCTCGCACGCATGGGCGTGCGGGCAGCATTACCGGGCCACCCAGCAGACTTCGTGTTTGTTGACACCAGCGATGCAGCAGAGTTTGCTGCGTCTGACGCTGCGGCCGACTCAAGCCTCCCCGCCGTGGTCGTGGCCCTCGACGGCGGCATCGTGTCACCGCGTGGAACCGACCCGGCTGCGCGCATCGCATGGGCCGAGCGCGGCATGCCCGCCACCGCCGCCCTCGCCCGCGAACTTGCGCAGGGCATGGTGGGCGGCGCCGCGCCGCGCGTGGCCGTGAGCCTAGTGCTCGAGCCCAAGACCGCGGCGTTTACGCTGACGCTCGCGGCAGCGAGGTGTGACGTCGCGGTGTTCAGTGCGGTGTCAGAGACCGATCCCGAGATCGCACGCGAGCTTGCCAAAGACGGCAGGGTCGCCGTGTTCGCCCCCACCGATGAGACCTCAAGCTCGCGCATCAAGAGTGTTGATGCGGCGCACGCCGCCGCCATCTTGGAGTGGGCCCCCGACTACCTCATTGACGACGGTTCACACCTGATCAGGCTTGCACACACTGAGCGCCCTGACGCCCTAGACTGGCTGGTCGGTGCGGCTGAAGAAACCACGAGTGGGGTGCGGCCGCTGCTCGAAATGGTGCAGCAGGGTGATCTGCGCATTCCCGTGATCGCGGTCAATGATGCGCGCACCAAAACCGGGTTTGACAACCTCATTGGCACGGGGCAATCGTGCGTGTTCGCGATCGCCGATGTGCTCGACGCCGCTGGCTGGCACGCGCCCGCACAGCAGCACCGTGACGACGGCGCCACTTACGCAGGGCTCCACGGCACACGGTGGACCGTGATCGGGTACGGCCCCGTGGGCGTGGGCACCGCGCGGTTTGCCGCGGCGCTGGGCGCGACGGTCACCGTGGTTGAACGCGATCCGGTGCGCGCCCTCGACGCCCTGCACGACGGATTCGAAGCGCGCAGCATGGCTGACGCGCTCGCTACTGCAGACGTGGTGGTGAGCGCGACCGGTGTGTGGCACACGCTCGGGCGCACGCACTTCGCCGCGATGCGCCCGGGCACCGCGGTCGCGGTCGCCGGCGGCATCGACGACGAACTCGCGCTCGACGAACTGCGCGCCGCGGGCTGGACGATGGCACCTATCGGATCGCCCGCATCCGCGCTCGAAGAGTGGCGCGCACCCGATGCGACCGCCGGCCCCTATGTGGTCGCGGGCGGCGGTGGCGTGAACTATACCGCGGGGGAGGGCAACCCCATCGAAGTGATGGATCTGTCGTTTGCCACGCAGCTCGCAGCACTCGCGAGGCTGATGCGCGAGCGCCCGGCGCCCGGCGTGCACGCGCTTTCTGCGGCTGAGGAGCGGCTCGTGGCTCGGGCGGCGCTCGCAGCGCGCGGCGGCAGCGCCGACGCAGATCCGGAATCTACGCGTGCCGGAGGCGCCGCGCAGCCGTGGCCCATCCACCGCTACCGCACGCACAACATCGAGCAATAAACGCCCTAGAATCAGGGGGTGAGCTCCCAGCAAGAAATCGTCGTGTACAGCGCGGCCCTCGTATTTCCCGTGACCAGCCCCCGCATCGCCGATGGGGCGGTCGCGGTGCTGGGTAAGCGCATTTTGCACGTCGGCGACCGCCGCTGGGTGCTCGAAGCGCTTGAAGAGCGCGGCGCGCAGTACCGCGAAGAGCACTGGGACGGCGTGCTCGCCCCCGGGCTCGTCAACGGGCACACCCACCTGCAGTACACCCACATGGCCGAGGTTGCCAACCGCAACTACCGCGGGTTTGACGACTGGGGCGACGCGTTCGACGCCGTGTACGAACGCGTCGGGCACGACTGGGCTGCTGCGGCCGCTGACGGGGCGGCCCTGAGCCTGGCCGCAGGCGTCACCGCCGCGGCCGACGTTGTAACCGACCGCGAAGCCCTCTCAGCCCTGCACACCGCGGGAATGCACGGCATCGCCTACTGGGAGGTGTACGGCGCCGATAACGCGGGCTGGACGAACGAAGCCAAAGACGCGGTGCGCGAGCAGATTCGCTCGATTCCCTCGCCCCCCGGCGCCGGAGTTTCGCCGCACGCCCCATACTCGCTTGACGTGCAGCCGCTGCTCGAGCTGCCCGACATCGTGCGCGAGGAAGGCCTGCGCCTGCACATTCACCTCGCCGAGGCGCACATGGAGCGTGAGTTCGACGGCATCGACGGGTACGCCGGCCCCGGCGGGCACGGCTCGTGGCCGTCGCTCGGCGCCGACAGCTTTCGGGCGCTGCGCTCGCACGGCATCGGCGTCTCATCGACCCAGTTCGTCGACCACCTGGGCGTGCTCGGCCCCGACTGCCACATCGCCCACGGCGTGTACGTCAGCGCTGAAGACCGCGCCCTGCTGCGCGCCCGCGGCACGAGCGTCGCCCTGTGCCCCCGCTCCAACGAGGTCATCGGGCTCGATATGCCCCCGGTGGCGGCCTACCTGCGCGAGGGCAACCAGATCGCGGTGGGCACCGACTCGCTCTCGTCGTCACCCTCGCTCGACCTGCTCGCCGACGTCGGCAAGCTATACCGGGTCGCCCGCGACCAGGGATACCGCGGCGACGACCTGCACCAGCGCCTGTTTGGTGCGGCGACGCTCGGCGGCGCCGCGGCACTCGGTCTGCACGTGGGCAAGAACCGGATCGGGCAGCTTGGCGTCGGCGCCATGGCTGACCTCGCGTTCTTCGACGTGCCCACCCACAACCCCGATGTCGCCCTCGCCGAGCTCGTGGAGGCCGGCGCGGGTCGCGCCCGGCGCACCATCGTGGCCGGTGTTGAAAAATACAACGTCACCTCGGGCTAACCGATTCTGGGACTGTTGCTCACGTCTCGTAGAATGAGGAGCAGCCTGAAGCTCGCACCTTCTTTCGATTCACTTTTACATAGGAGTACTCGCATGTCTCGTACGTCTCGCGTTGTTGCCGCGGTCGCCGCTGGCGCTGCCGCCCTGCTTGTCCTTTCCGCCTGCACCAGCGGTGCCGCAGACTCTGCCGAGATTGGTTCGGTTACCGAGGGCAAACTCACTATCGCGACGGGCGAACCCGCGTACGCGCCGTGGATGATCGATAACACCCCCGAAAATGGCGAGGGCTTCGAATCGGCCGTGGCCTACGCCGTGGCAGAGGAGATGGGCTATACCGCCGAGGACGTCGTGTGGATTCGTACCCCGTTCGAGTCGGCCATCGCGCCCGGCCCGAAGGAGTTCGACCTGAACATGCAGCAGTTCTCGGCGACGCCCGAGCGCGAGAACGCGGTTGATTTCTCCTCGCCGTACTATGTCACCACCCAGGCCATCGTCGCGAATGCGGGCAGCGAAGCCGCGAACGCAAAGTCGATCAAGGATCTTGACGGCACCGTCTTCGGTGTCGCTTCGGGCACCACGTCATTCACGGCCGCCGAGAAGGTCTTCGGCGACACCGCCAAAGTGCAGGTGTTCAACAACCTCGATGACGTGGTCGCTGCGCTGCAGAACGGCAACATCGACGCGCTCGTGACCGACCTGCCCGGTGCGTTCTACGTACGTGATGCGCAGCTCGATGACGGTGTCATCGTGGGCCAGCTCGCCGATGAGGCGGGCGACGAATTCGCCTTCCTACTGCCGAAGGGCTCGAACCTCACCAAGCCCGTCTCTGACGCGGTCGATACGCTGCGCGAAGACGGCACCCTCGACGAGCTCGCCGCAGAGTGGATTGCTGACCAGGGTGCACCCGTGCTGAAGTAACGCGCTGACGCGTAGTGTGCGGTGAGTCAGGCTCACCGCACACTACGCGCCGGTTGATGTACCGGGGCATGCCCCGGCCCTAGCACTTCTTTATATGACAGGACCCACAGTTGACCCACACTGTCAGCGCCATTGAACTGGACCGCCGCGCGTATCGCCGTGCGCGCGGGCGACGCTCGGTGCTTGTGAGCTTGCTCAGCACGCTCGTCTTCGCCGCGGTGCTCGTGCTCGTGCTCGTATCGAGCCCCGGTTGGGAGAGCGTGCGGCACAGCTTCTTTGATTTCAACGTCGCGGTGCAGGCCTTCCCGCGCGTAATCGAGGGCCTGTGGCTCAACGTGCAGGTGCTGTTTATCGCAGGCATCGGTGTGGCGATATTGGGCACCCTGCTCGCGGTGGCCCGCACCCTCAAGGGGGCCGTGTTCACGCCCATTCGGCTCTTGGCGGCCGGCTACACCGACCTGTTTCGCGGTATTCCGGTGCTGCTCGTGCTGTACCTCGTCGGCTTCGGCATCCCCGGCCTCGAGCTCACCAACTGGATGCCCCCGCAGTTCTGGGGCACCATCGCCCTGATCCTGTGCTATTCGGCCTACATCGCCGAGGTGCTGCGCGCGGGCATCGACGCCGTGCACCCCTCGCAGCGGCTCGCCGCTCGTTCGCTCGGCCTGAGCCACGGCAAGACGCTGCGCCTCGTGGTGCTGCCGCAGGCGGTGCGCAAGGTCACCCCCGCGCTGATGAACGACTTTGTATCGTTGCAGAAGGACGTGGGGTTGATCTCGGTGTTGGGCGCGGTGGACGCTGTGCGTGCCGCCCAGATCGAGGTGGCAACGGCCTACAACTTCACGCCGTACGTGCTCGCGGGGCTGCTGTTCGTATTGATGTCGCTGCCGTTCATTCGGCTCACCGACTGGTTGACGGCCCGCGCGCAGAAGCGTGAGCAGATTGGGGGCGTCGTATGACCGGCGAACAGACCACTTCAGCGGCAAATCCCCGCACTTCACCCGTGCTCGACGTGCGCGGGGTCGTAAAAACGTTTGGCGACCAACCGGTGCTGCGTGGCATCGACCTCACCGTCGACAAGCACGAGGTCGTCGTGCTCATCGGGGCTTCGGGCTCGGGCAAGTCGACGCTGCTGAAAACGATCAACCTGCTCGAGCAAGTTGATGACGGCCAGATCATGCTCGGCGACACCGATATCACTGACCCGAGCGCTAACACCGACAAAGTGCGTGCGCGCATCGGCGTGGTATTTCAGCACTACAACCTGTTTCCCCACATGAACGTGCTCGACAACGTCACCCTCGCGGCCCGCAAGGTGTTTGGCACCCCGCGCGCACAGGCCGAGGCCCGCGGCCTCGAGCTGCTCGCCCGCATCGGCCTGGGCGACAAAGCCAAAGAGTTTCCCGATCGACTCTCGGGCGGCCAGCAGCAGCGCGTGGCGATCGCGCGCGCGATCGCCACTGATCCGGAGCTGTTATTGCTCGATGAGATCACGAGCGCCCTCGATCCGCAGCTCGTGGGCGAGGTGCTTGACATGGTGGGGGAGCTGAAGCGCGCCGGATCAACGATCGTGATGGCGACCCATGAGATGTCGTTTGCGCGTCGAGTGGCTGACCGGGTGGTGTATTTGAAGGACGGGGTGATCATCGAGTCGGGCACCCCCGAGGAGATCTTCGAGCGCCCCCAGCGCGCAGAAACACGCGAGTTTTTGGCGCGGCTGCGCGACCCGTTCGCGCCGTAAGTCGTAGGGCCCGCGGTACCGACCAGCGAGACCGGCGGGGTGTAGCTGACCGCGCACCTAGGGTAAGGTTGAACCCTTATGTCTGAAACTGAAAATCGCCCATTTGGTGCAACCGAGCAGCTCGCCGTCTGGGTGCTGCTGATCTCGGCGTTCGTCGTTATCTTGAACGAAACGATCATGGGTGTCGCGCTGCCGAAGCTGATGGCTGACCTGCACGTGTCAGCGGTCGCCGGGCAGTGGCTGACCACGGCCTTCTTGCTCACCATGAGCATCGTGATTCCCATCACGGGCATGCTGATTCAGCGGGTCAAGACCCGCCATCTCTTCACCATTGCCATGTCGCTGTTCAGCGCGGGCACGCTGATCGCCGCAACCGCTCCCGGCTTCGAAATGTTGCTGGTGGGCCGCGTCGTGCAGGCCGGCGGCACCGCCATCATGATGCCGCTGCTGATGACCACGGTCGTCACCCTCGTCCCCGAACACCAGCGCGGCCGCCTCATGGGGCGCATCGCGATCGTGATTTCGGTGGCCCCCGCGCTCGGCCCGACCATCTCGGGCATCATCTTGCAGTCACTGAGCTGGCGATGGCTCTTCATCATCATGCTGCCGATCGCCCTCGGGGCGCTCGTGTTCGGCCTGATTCGCATGCCCAACGTGGGCGAGCAGAGCCACGCCAAGATCGATATCTTCTCGGTGATGCTCTCGGTATTCGCCTTTGGTGGCATCATCTACGGGCTCAGCCTCGTGGGTGAATCGGCCAACGGTGACGCGCTGATTCCCGCCTGGATCCCGCTCGTTGTGGGTGTGCTCGCGCTGGGTGTCTTCGTCTGGCGTCAGCTGGTGCTGCAGCGCGAAGACCGTGCCCTGCTCGACCTGCGCACGTTCAAATCACGCCCCTTCGCGCTCTCGGTACTGCTGTTCATCTTCAGCTCGATGGCACTGTTTGGTTCGCTCATTCTGCTGCCGATCTACGCGCAGAGCGTGCTTGGCTACAACACTCTGCAGACGGGCCTGATGCTCTTGCCCGGCGGGCTGCTGATGGGTCTGCTCGGCCCGATCGTGGGCCGTATGGTCGACGCCCGCGGCTCACAGTTCATCTTGATTCCCGGCACGCTCATCACCGCGCTCGCGATGTGGAGCATGGGGCTGTTCACCGAGTCGACCACGATCTGGCAGATCCTCGCCACGCACCTCGCGCTGAGCGTGGGGCTTGCTGGTGTGTTCACGCCGCTGTTCTCGGTGTCGCTCGGTTCGCTGCCCACGAAGCTCGCCTCGCACGGCAGCGCCACGCTGTCGACCGCGCAGCAGGTGGCTGGCGCCGCGGGCACCGCGTTGTTCATCACCGTGATGACGCTTGTGTCGGTCTCGGCAGCGGGCTCGCCCAGCGCCGTTGACCCGCACGATCTGGCCCTCGGCACGCGCGCCGCGTTTATCCTCGGTGGCGCCGTGGCAACGATCGGATTCGTGGTGTCATTCTTCGTGCGTGACCCGGCTCCCGTTGCTGATCCGGCGCTGATTGAAGCACCGGTCGCGAAGTAAGAAACACCTGGCGCAATTCGCGCCCCGACGCAGCCGGCTCCCGCATCAGCGGGGCCGGCTGCTGTCATATGTAGGCTGGTCGGGCCGCCCGCTCTGCCCGCTTGCGTGCGTGACCCGCAGCCCGCTAATCGAGTGCGCTGATGGAGCGCCGCACGACCTCAGCCAGCTGCCGCACCGCCGCAGACGGGCCACCGGGCCCCGCGGGCGCCGCGAGAATCAGCTCGCGCGTGAAGCGCGGGTCTTCGATGGGGCGCAGCGCGACTCCGGGCGGGGGATTGTTGCTCACGAGGCTCGGCACGAGCGCGACCGCCATACCCGCCGCGACGAGGCCCAGCACCACCGAATAATCATCGGTGCGAATGGCCGTGGCGACCTTGTGGCCCGCGGCGGCAAACACCTCGCGCACCAGATCATCGAGGGTGTCACCGGGCGTCGAACCCATCACCCAGCTCTCGCCCGCGAGCGTGAGTAGCCGTTCGCGATCGAACGACGCGTGCTTCGCCGCGGGATGCGTCTCGGGCAGCGCGAGCAGCATCGGGTCGGTGAACAGGTGCGTGGTGTGCACCTCGGCGCGAAACGGTAGCTGATACCCGCCGGCCGCATACACGAGCGCTGCATCGAGGGTGTGCTGATTGACGCGCGTGACGAGCGGGGCGAGCTCTTCGAGCGACGCATCGAGCTCGATGCCGAGCTCGGCGACGCGGCTCGCGATGCCGGGCAGCAGGCGGGCGGCCGCGGTGGGGAAGGTGCCAAAGCGCAGCCGGATCTTGCCCAGCTTGGCGAGGTCACGCACGTCAGTGAGTGCGCGCTCGGCGAGGCTCAGAATCTCTTCGCCGCGCTCCAGCATCAACGCCCCCGCGGTCGTGAGCCGTGAGCCGCGCGTGCTGCGCAGGGTGAGGTCGGCGCCGACGAGCCGGTCGAGGTTGCGCAAGTGATAGTCGACCGTGGGCTGACTCCAGCCCAGCCTGAGGGCCGCGCGCGCCACCGACCCCTCGGCGGCGACGGCGCTGAGGGCCTGCAGCTGTCGAACATCGATCATTGAGTACCCCACGTTCTTTCGATGCTGGGAGACTACTTCGCAGCCCAGCTCCATAGAGTATATGGCACCAGGGAGACCTTCTGGGGTTCCATCTTGCCGCCGTTCACGCCACGGTGGAAGTATGTTCGAACACAGTAGCCACTACTCCGTATCCCTCCCCAGCGCCCCCGCGGCGGGCGAGCATATGGGCACAAAGTTAAGTGTGCTGCCCGACGCCGGCCAGCAGACGTGGCCGCTCGCTGCTCGGCTGTCACCCGCGCAGCGCGAGACCCCCTACGCCGATGCATTGCGCGGTTTCGCCGACGCCGAGACGCTGTCGCTGATGGTGCCCGGCCACGGTAACGACCCCAGCCGCGGCGCCGCCCACCTCGTCGAGTTCTTCGGCGAGCAGGTCACCCGCATGGACGCGCCGCTGATGCTCGAGGGCATCGACCTGGGGGAGAACTCGCCCGTTGAACAGGCGCGCGTGCTCGCCGCCGAAGCCTGGGGCGCCAAGCGCACCTGGTTCTTGACGAACGGTGCCTCGCAGGCCAACCGCACGGCCGCCATCGCGGTGCGCGGCCTGGGCGAGCGCGTACTGATTCAGCGCAGCATGCACTCAAGCTTCACCGACGGCGTGCTGCTGTCGGGCCTGATTCCCGCATTCGTGATGCCCAACGTCGATGTGCGCCACGGTATCGCCCACGGGCTCACCCCGGCAGTGCTCAACGAGGCACTTGAGCGCGAGGCGACCGCGGGCCGCCCCGTCTCGAGTGTGTACGTCGTGTCGCCCAGCTACTTTGGGTCAACCGCCGACGTTGCCGGCCTCGCCGAGGTCGCTCACGCCCACGGTGCTGCCTTGATTGTTGACGGTGCCTGGGGCGCCCACTTTGGCTTCCACCGCGAGCTGCCCGAGTCGCCCGTGCGCTTGGGCGCTGACCTCGTGGTGTCGAGCACGCACAAGCTTGCCGGCTCGTTTACCCAGTCGGCGATGCTGCACCTGGGCAGCGGCCCGCTGGCCGCGAAGCTTGAGCCGCTCGTGGAGCGTGCGTTCTCGATGACCTCTTCAACCTCGGCGAGCGGCATTCTGATGGGTTCGCTCGACGCGGCCAGGCGTGCCCTGGTGCTCGGCGACGCGCAGATCGGCGAGGCCGTGGCCGCGGCGAAGCAGCTGCGCGACCTGCTGCGCACCGATGACCGGTTCGACATCATCAGCGACCACTTCGACGAGTTCGACGACATCGTCGAGACCGACCTGCTGCGCGTGCCCATCGATATCTCGGCGCTCGGCCAGAGCGGGCACTGGGTGCGCTCGCGCGTGCGCGAGCAGCACGGCATCTACTTCGAAATGTCGACCGCCACGAGCGTGGTCGCCGTGATCGGTGCACTCGTGAAGCCCGACGTTGAGCGCGTTATGGCCGCGTTGCGCGCGGTCGCTGATGAGGCCGCCACGATGGCGCCAGACCCCGCCGTCGCTGGCGGGTTCCCCGAGCTGCCCGCACCGGGCGCCCTGGTGACCGCGCCGCGCGAGGCCTACTTCAGTGAGAGCGAGCTGGTGAACGCTGAGGATGCGATCGGTCGCGTCTCGGTTGACACACTCGCCGCCTACCCGCCGGGAATCCCCAACCTGCTGCCCGGCGAAGAAATCACCGCCGACACTGTCGCATTCTTGCGGGCCGTTGCCGCTTCACCGACCGGATATGTGCGTGGCGCCGTCGATGCGCTCGTGACTCAGTTCCGCGTGGCACGGTAGCCGTCACCGGGTGGGCGGCTTCAGCTCCCACCCGGCCCAAACGCAATCAGGGGCAGGATCCATATGGATCCTGCCCCTGATTGCGTTATCGGACGAGCTTACTTCTTCTCGAAGAGGTTGCCGATCAGCGTCGAACCGATCAGAACGACGGCAAGCAGCACCACGCCCACGATCGAGATGGCCACCACGTTGACGGGCTGGCCGGCTGCTGAGTAGATGTCAGCTGCCTGGCCCTCGGTAGCGAACGCAGGTACAGCGACGAACACCGATGCAAAAGCTGCGGCCGTTGCGGTGGCGATTCGGGTGCGGATCTTCACGGATATCTCCTCGCGGGTGTGATGTGCCGAATTGGCGATGCCTCCATCCTAGCTGGTTGTGTGCTGATGCAACTCCGGTCACCACGCGATCGGCCCTAGGATCGAAGTATGGACGCCGCACGCACTCCCACGCCCATTGACCGCATCGCTGAGGACTGGGTCGACACCCTGGTGGAATTTGACCCCACCACCGGCACTTACATTGGGCGGGTGAGCAGCGCCCTGCCTGACTACTCGCCCGAGGGCGCTGAGGCCGCTGCCGAGGCCGAACGACGGGTGATGCAGCAGCTGGCGTCGGCCACGGCGGTGGACGCGGTTGATGCGGTCACCCAGGCTGATCTCGCCGCCGAGCTCACACTGTCACTCGCGCAGCACGACGCGGGCGAACACCTGCGCAATCTCAACGTGATCGCCTCGCCCATGCAAGACATGCGCGACGTGTTCGACCTGATGGCCACCGACTCCACCGCCGATTGGGAGCGCATCGCCGAGCGACTGCGGGCCGTGCCCGCCGCGGTATCGGGATATCAGCGCTCACTCGCCCAGGGCGCAGCGCAGGGACTCGTGCCGGCTATCAGGCAGGTCAGCGAGGTCGCCGCCCAGGTGCGCCGCGCTGCTGGCACCGCCGAAGCCCCCGCGTTCGCCGCGTCACTGCGCGCGCAGGCCGCCGAGGGCGACCTCGTGGCCCCCGCGCTGCAGCGCGAAATTGCGCAGGCCGCAGCGCGGGCTTCTGACGCATACAGTGACTTCGCGGGGTTCCTTGAACGCGAGATCGCCCCGCACGCCCCCGCCGCCGACGCGTTTGGCCGAGACCGCTATGAGCTGGCCTCAGAAGCATTTCTGGGCGCCCGCGTCGATCTCGACGAAACGTATGAGTGGGGGATTGAAGAACTCGCCCGCATGGTCGATGAGCAAGAGCGTATCGCCGCAGAAATTGTTGGCGGATCGCCCCGGCCGGGCATCGTGGCTGAGGCAATCGCGAAGCTCGACCGCGACGAATCACGCAAACTGCACGGCACCGCCGAGCTGCAGCGATGGATGCAGGAAACGAGCGACCGCGCGGTCGCCGAGCTCGGGGCCACGCAGTTCGATATTCCCGAGGAGATTCGCGCGCTCGAGTGCATGATCGCCCCCAATGACGAAGGCGGCATCTATTACACGGGCCCGAGCGACGATTTCTCGCGCCCCGGCCGCATGTGGTGGTCGGTGCCCGAGGGCGTCACCACGTTTGACACCTGGCGCGAACTCACGACCGTGTTCCACGAGGGAGTGCCCGGCCACCACCTGCAGATCGGTCAGGCCGTGGTCAACCGCGGCACCCTGAACGAGTGGCGCAGACAGCTCGCCGGCACCTCAGGTCACGCCGAAGGCTGGGCGCTGTACGCCGAACGCCTGATGGAGCAGCTGGGCTACCTCGATGATCCCGCCGATCGCTTGGGTATGCTCGACGGCCAGCGCATGCGTGCGGCACGCGTTGTACTCGACATTGGTGTGCACCTCGGTAAGCAGCGCCCCGACGGGGCAGGGGTGTGGACGGGCGATTACGCGTTTGAGTTCATGGGGCAGCACGTCAACATGGAGCCCGGCTTTGTGCGATTCGAGGTGCTGCGCTACCTCGGTTGGGCTGGTCAGGCGCCCTCCTACAAGATCGGGCAGCGCATCTGGGAGCGGCTGCGCGACGAAGCACACGCGCAGGCGACCGCACGGGGTGCGGCATTCGACATTCGTGATTTCCACCGCAACGCTCTGGCGCTTGGCGGCGTGCGACTCGACACCCTGCAGCAGTCACTGCGGGGCGGTATGACGGGTGGTCGCCATGCGTGAGCAGTCGCCTGATCCGGCGCTCGACACGGCGCTCGACACGGCGCTCGACCTCGCCCAGAAGTGCCCGTGCGGGCGCGGCGACACCTACGGTGCATGCTGTGCACCGCTGCACGCGGGGGAGGCCGCGCCCACCGCTGAACGCCTGATGCGTTCGCGGTATGCGGCGTTCGCGCTGGGGCTCGTGCCTTACCTCGAGCGCAGCTGGCATGCGAGCACGAGGCCCGATGACCTCGAGCTTGACCCCGAAGTCGTGTGGCGGCGCCTGCTCATCGAACACGTGGAAGCCGGCAGCCCGTTCGACCAAGAGGGCTTCGTTACCTTCGCGGCGATTGGGCGCGGCCCCGATGGGCGCTTCGAACAGCGCGAGCGCAGCCGATTCGTGCGCGACAAAGCGGGGCGCTGGGTGTACCTCGACGGCGACGCTGTCTTCGAGTAGCGCTTACGCCACCTCGACGTTAGCGAATGTAGACGTCGAGGTGGTTACCAAAGGTGCCCCGGTCGTAAATCTTGCCGGGGTACCCGAATGGGGTCTCAAAGACGGTGCCCTTGGGGTGATCGCTCGCGAGCACGACGAAGCCATCCTCGTCGCTGACATAGCCGCCCGGGTTGAGATGGCGGCCGGGAATCGCAAGCCCCGGGCCCGGCAGCACCTTTTCGCTGTAGAACGTGAACCGGTAGCCGCCCCAGTTCACCACCCCGCTAAACATGAACTCCTCGAGCGAGTACAGGGCAGCCTGCGCGCCCGTGGCTTTCTTCGCTGGCGCGGCCGCAATCTCCACGCCCTCCACGCTGGTGCTCAACAGCGCACTCGACGAGTCCGCTGCGTTGAAAAACTGTGTCTTGCGCGCGGGCTGGGGTGGTGGGCCGTCGAGCGCAAACGCATCGGCCATTGAGAACGGTGCCAGGGCGGCGGTGCCGAGAAAAACGGTCACCGCCGCCACCGCACCCACACTGCGCACGCGCCCCCACGGGGTCACCGGGCGCGCCGCAGGCACCCGCGGGGGCGGGAGCGTGGGCAGATGCGGCTGAGCGGAACTCATCAAGACACCGGGGGAGCAGACGAAGCGTGGCGCGTTAGCCGCGCGCCTGCTGCACCCACGCCTCAACGTCATCGGCCGCGCGCGGAATGTTCGCAGACAGGTTGACGCAGCCATCAGCGATTACCACGATGTCATCCTCGATGCGCACACCGATGCCGCGGTACTCTGCGGGAACGGTGAGGTCATCGGGCTGGAAATACAGGCCGGGCTCAATCGTGAACACCATGCCCTCTTCGAGCTTGCCGTCGAGATACATGTCGCGACGTGCCTGCGCGCAGTCGTGCACGTCCATGCCGAGGTGGTGGCTCGTGCCGTGCACCATGTAGCGGCGGTAGTACGCCGTGCCGTCATCTTCGGGCAGGAAGCCCCACTCGCGGGTCTTGCGCTCGATGACCGCCATGGCGGTGTCGTGCACGTCACCGAAGCGAATGCCCGGGCGCACGATGGCGCGGGCGGCGTCGGCAGCCTCGAGCACAGCCTCGTAGACGCGGCGCTGCACCTCGGTAAACGTGCCCGAGATCGGAACGGTGCGCGTGATGTCGGCCGTGTAGAGGCTGTCGAGCTCGATACCCGCGTCGAGCAGCAACAGGTCGCCCTCATTGACGGGGCCGTTGTTGGTGATCCAGTGCAGGGTGCAGGCGTGCGGGCCCGATGCCGCGATCGTTTCGTACCCCACGGTGTTGCCGTCGAGGCGGGCGCGCTGGTTAAAGACGCCCTCCACGATGCGCTCACCGCGCGGGTGCGCGCTGGCCTGCGGCAGCGCCGCAAGCACCTCGTTGAAACCGGTCGCGGTGGCATCCACCGCAGCCTGCATCTCGGCGATCTCGTAGGAGTCCTTCACCAAACGCAGCTCAGAGGCCGCACGGGCAAAATCGGCGTCGTCGAGCGTGAGGTCGGAGTCGCCCGCCACGAAGTCGGCCAGGGGAGCGGTGCGAATACCCAGCGCCGCGGCGGTCTGGGCGAGCGACGGGCGTGCGCCGATCCAAAACTCACCAATCTCGGGGTTCGCGAAGAACTCATTGCTGTCGCGGCCCGCGCGCTCACGGAAGTAGAGGGTCGCCTCATGCGCCGCGTCACCCGCGGGGTCGAGCACGAGCACCGCACCGGGCTCAGAGTCTGAACCCCAGCCGGTGAGGTGCGCGAACGCGCTGTGCGCGCGGTACTCGTAGAACGTGTCGTTGGAGCGCTGCTTCATCGAGCCCGCGGCGATGACCAGGCGAACACCTGGGAACTGTGCGCCGAGCGCTGCGCGGCGCTGCGCGGCAAATGGAGCGGCCGCAACGAGCTCGGGCATGATCTCGGGGCGGTCGGCCCAGTGCGCGCTGATATACGAGGTAAATACATCGGTGTCGGGCGTCGTGCTGCGGTTACTGTTATCAATCTCCACCTCATGGGTGGACTGCGCGCTCTCAGTCATACCTGCCATTGTCTCACTCGCGACTGAGCGACACATAGAATGGCGGGATGGCGACCTCCTTGATCGGCCCAGGCTTCGATCTGCACACGCACTCCGTCTGCTCAGACGGCACGACCACCCCGGCTGAAATCGCCGTAGAAGCCGCCGAAGTGGGGCTGCAGGGTTTCGCGCTGACCGACCACGACACGATCGATGGCTGGGATGAAGCGCGCGCCGCGGCCGAGCGCGTCGGGGTGTCCTTTCTACCGGGCATCGAGATCACCACCAAGCACAATGACCGCTCGCGCCACCTCCTCGGGTACGGCATCACGCCGGGCCACGGTGAACTGTTTGCCGCGCTGGCACGCGTGCGTGAAGCCCGGCTCGAACGGGTGCGTGAAATGGTGCGCCGCGTCTCAGCCGATTTTGCCATCACGCTCGACGACGTCGTAGGTGAGGGCGATGCCCGCACCGTGGGGCGCCCGCACATCGCTGATGCGCTGGTCGCCAAGGGCTACTTTGCTGACCGCTCAGTGGTGTTCGCTGAGGTGCTGCACCCGGGCTCTCCCTATTACCTCGGCACCCTCGCCATCAATACGCTTGAGGCGATCTCGCTGGTGCGCTCAGCGGGCGGCGTGGCCGTGCTCGCGCACCCCGCGGCGTTTCGGCAGCGCGCCGCGATTAGCGTGGCAGACGTTACCGAGCTAGCGGCGCATGGCATGTGGGGCATCGAACTCGAACACCCCGAGAACCGGGAAGATTGGCTGCCGCCGCTGCGCGCCGCAGCACATGATCTGGGGCTCCAAGTGACGGGATCGAGTGACTATCACGGCGCGGGCAAGCCCAATAAGCTCGGAGAGAAACGCTCACCGGCCGCACTCGTTGAGCAAATTCGACAGCTGGTCTCGAACCCGCACTGATCCTGAATGCGATCAGCACCACGCACAATGCCACGCCCCAAACAGGGCGTGGCATTGTGCTTTCGGGCAGTACTACCCGGTACAGCAGCGACTACTCTGCTGCGGCAGCTGAGCCGGTCGACTCAGCTGCAGCGGTCGACTCGGTGCTCTGACCGCCCTCACCGCTGCTGCGGCGACGCGTGCGGCGACGGCGCGGGGCAACCGTGCCGTCTTCAGCGGTGCGCTCTGACTTCTCGCCGCGGAACAGGGGAGCACCGGGCTCGCCGCCGCCGTCAGCGTCGTGGCCGTGCTGCTCGTGACCGTGTGACTCGTGGCGACCACGGCCCTGGGGGTTCGCGCTGCGGGTGCGGCGACGGGTGCGGCTGCGACCCTCGCCGGCCTCAGCCGTGGCCTGCTCGCCCTCGGCGGGTGCGGCAGCTGCCTGATCTGAAGTGCGGGGGCTGTCTGAACGGCTGTCTGAACGGCCGCCCGAGCGTGCGCCCGAACGGTTGCCGCTGCGGCCACCTTCGCTGCGCCCACCCGTGCGCTCGCCGGCACGGCGGGGCGGGGTGTGCTCCTTGATGGGGGTGGCCTTCAACCGGCCCTTCGACCCCTCGGGAATGTTCAGATCGGCGAACAGGTGGGGCGATGACGAGTACGTCTCGACGGGCTCGGGCACACCGAACTCGAGCGCCTTGTTGATCAGCGCCCACTTGTGCATGTCTTCCCAGTCAACAAACGTGACGGCAATGCCGGTGCGGCCAGCGCGGCCGGTACGGCCCACACGGTGCAGGTAGGTCTTCTCATCGTCGGGCACCGTGTGGTTGATGACGTGGGTGACATCGTCAACGTCGATACCGCGGGCGGCGACATCGGTGGCGATGAGGATTTCCTTCTTACCCGACTTGAACTCGGCCATGGCCCGCTCGCGCTGCTCTTGGTTCAGGTCACCGTGCACGCCGGCGGTGCTGAAGCCGCGGTCGTTGAGCTCTTCCTGCAGCTTGGCGGCTGCGCGCTTGGTGCGCATGAACACGACCGTCTTGCCGCGGCCTTCAGCCTGCAGAATGCGGCCGATGACCTCATCTTTGTCGAGCGAGTGCGCGCGGTAGATGATGTGCTCGATGTTGGCCTGCGCGAGCCCCTCATCGGGGTCGGTGGCGCGAATGTGCACGGGGTTCGACATGAAGCGACGCGCGAGCGTCACGATCGTGCCGGGCATCGTGGCTGAGAACAGCATCGTGTGGCGAATCTCGGGGATGCGCGAGAACAGCTTCTCAATGTCGGGGAGGAAGCCGAGGTCGAGCATCTTGTCGGCCTCATCGAGCACCATTTCGCGCACGTTTGAGAGGTCGAGCAGACGCTGGCTGGCGAGGTCGAGCAGGCGCCCGGGGGTGCCCACCACGATCTGAGCGCCGGCCTTCAGCTGCTCAATCTGGCCCTCGTAGGCCTTGCCGCCGTAGATCGGCACAACGGTCGCGGGGCGACCGACGGCCGCGAGGGCGAGGTCTTCGTACACCTGCACGGCGAGCTCACGGGTGGGCACGACGACAAGTGCCTGCACACCGGGCTCGGGGGTTGCGCCGATGCGCTGCAGCAGCGGCAGACCAAAACCGAAGGTCTTGCCGGTGCCGGTCTTTGCCTGGCCGATGATGTCTTGGCCCGAGAGCGCCAGCGGAATGGTCTGCTCTTGAATGGGGAAGGCTTCTACGATGCCCTTGGCGGCCAGCTGGTCAACCATGTCTTGGTCAACGCCAAGCTCAAGAAAAGTCGTCACGTGTGCGTCCTTGTCAGTGTGCGGTGCTGCGCACGCAATACTCAAGGCGCAGCTGCGGGGCTCCTGCGGCGCCCGCGGTGAAAATACGTACGCGGCCAGTCTATTCCAGCGGTTTGTACATCCGGCGCTAAACTGGCGGGGTGTTTGAATGGATCCGTGGCCTGCGTAGGCAAGCAACCCCCGCCCGCAAGCTGCGCTCTCGAGGCGCAGGCGGCGATGCCGAGCGCGTAGAACTTGCTGAGTTCGCCCCCGGGATCCTGCCATTTTTGGGCATGACCGCCTATCTGCAGCTCGAACTGTATGAGGCAGCCACCCGTGCGGTGTCGGGCGCAGCGACGCTGCAGGCGAAGAATGTGCTCGCCCACGTGGCGGGCCAAACGCTGGCAAAACATCAGCGCCTCACCCAAGAAATGCGTGATCGCGGGCATGAACCGCACACGTTGATGGCACCGTACGCGCGCGTCATCGATGCGTATGTTGAGCGCATTGAGACGGGCGACTGGCACCAGCACGTGCTGTCGCTGTACCTCGTGGGCGGGCTGTTCGACGACTTCTTCGCGACCCTTGCGCAGGGACTGAAAGACGGGTTCCGCTCAGAAGCGATCTCGATTTTGCAGAGCGAAACGGGGCGCGGCGAGGTGAAGGAGCTGCTCGAGGGCGAGCTCGCTGCCGACGACGCGCTGGGCAGCTGGCTGGCACTGTGGGGCCGCCGCCTCGTGGGCGACACGCTGCTCGTGTCGCGTGCCGTGCTCGCGCTGAGCGAGACCCGCGAGTTCGACGCGACCGAGGTGGAGCCCGTCTTCACCGAGCTCATCGCCGACCACATTCGCCGCATGGATGGTCTTGGGCTCACCGCCTAAGCCTCAAGTTTTATGCCTCAACCGCTTCCCCTGCCCACTTTTCACCCCGACCAGACCCCGCTTGCGGCCCCCGCACCCGACTGCGCCTATTTCGATGCAGGCGCGTGCCGATCGTGCGCGCTGATCGAGACCCCCTACGCCCAGCAACTGCGGGCGAAAGAGGATCGTTGCCGGGCGCTGTTGCCCGGCGTCGCGGCTGAGGCCTGGCTCGAGAGCGTCGCTGGCGGCGTGCGCGGGTTTCGCAACAAGGCCAAGCTCGTGGTGGGCGGGGAGGCCGGGCACGTCACGCTCGGCATCTTGGGGCCCGACGGCCACGGCGTTGATCTGCGCGAGTGCCTGATCCAATCGCCCGAGATCCACGCCGCGATTCCCGCGATCGCGCGGCTGCTTGAGGAGTCGGGGCTCGCGCCCTATGACGTGCCCGGGCGCCGCGGCGAACTGAAGTTTGTGCACGTCACGTCGTCACCCACGGGGCAGCTGATGCTGCGGTTCGTGGTGCGAACCGCGCACGCCGCCGACCGGCTCGCGAAGCTCACGCAGCGCCTCACCGATCTCGTGCCCAACGTCGAGGCCGCATCGGTGAACCTGCTGCCCGAACACAAGGCCGTGCTCGAGGGCGATGAGGAGCGCGCGCTCATCGGCTCGTCGCTCACGATGCAGCTGGGCAACATCTCGCTGCACCTGCTGCCGCGCAGTTTCTTCCAAACCAACACCCCCGTCGCCCGCGCGCTCTACGCGCAGGCGGCCGAGTGGGTGGCCGAGGTGCAGCCCGCCTCGCTGTGGGATCTCTACTGCGGCGTCGGCGGGTTCGCGCTGCACTGCGCGCCCGCGGGCCAGGGCGCGAGCGATCTCTCTGGCGATTCCGGATCCGGATCAGCATCCCAGCACGCCCCCGTGCCTTCGGGTACCGCCGCCGTCGGCCCCGTCGTCACGGGCGTGGAGATCAGCGAGGCCGCGGTCGCTTCGGCGCAGCGCAGTGCGCGCGACGCCGCGATCGATGCCCGCTTCATCGCGGCAGACGCGACGGCATTCGCGCTCGGATCGAGCGCGAGCGAGGCCCCCGAAATGGTGATTGTGAACCCGCCGAGGCGGGGGATCGGCGCCGATCTTGCTGGCTGGCTCGAACAGTCGCAGATCAACCACGTCATCTACTCGAGCTGCAACCCCGAGTCGCTCGCCCGCGACCTCGCGGCCATGCCGGGGTTCACGGTGCGCCGGGCGCGCGTGTTCGACATGTTTCCGCACACCGCGCACCTCGAGGCCATGCTGCTGCTCGAACGCGTCTAAGTTCGGCGGGTACACGCGGCTTCTTCGGCGTCGCCTCGGCCATTTCGGCGACAAATAGTGCGAAGATGAAACCGTGAACATCGTATTGGGAGTGACCGGCGGCATTGCCGCATACAAGGCTGTGCTGCTCGCGCGACTGCTCGTCGAGGCAGGCCATGACGTGCATGTGGTGCCGACCGACGACGCGCTGAAGTTCGTGGGGAAGCCGACGTGGGAGGCCATTAGTCGTCACCCCGTCACCACGTCGGTGCACGAAGACGTGCCTGAGGTGCGCCACGTCGCCCTCGGCCAGCGCGCCGATCTCATCATTGTCGCGCCCGCGACCGCAAATTCGATCGCGCGCATGACGGCGGGGCTCGCCGATGATCTGCTCGGCACGACCCTGCTGGCGACCCGCGCCCCGGTGCTCATCGCCCCCGCGATGCACACCGAAATGTGGCAGCACCCCGCCACCCAAGACAACATAGCCATTCTGCGTTCGCGCGGCGTGCGCCTCGTCGGCCCCGAAGACGGGCGCCTCACCGGCAACGATTCGGGCCAGGGCCGCATGAGCGAGCCCGACGCGATCTTCGATGCCGCCACCGCGCTGCTCGCGCAGATCGCGGGCGAGGGGATTGATCCGGATCCCCAGCCTGCCGTGCCCGCAGAGCCCGCGGCCACCCAGGTCGTGTCCACGCCGGCCGTAGAGGCGCCTGCGCCCGTGGCCGCCCCGGCGCACGCGGCCCCGGCCGTCGCCGCGCAGGCTCCCTGGTTCGCGCGTGACCCGCACGAGCCCGCGCCCGAGCAAGATCTTGCGGGGCTGCGCATGCTCGTCACCGCGGGTGGGACGCGCGAGCCCATCGACCCCGTGCGCTATCTCGGCAATCGGTCGAGCGGGCGGCAGGGCGCAGCCGTCGCCGCGGCGGCAGCGCTGCGCGGCGCCAAAGTGGTGCTGCTCGCCGCCAACATCGATGAGTCAGTGCTGGCGGGCGTGCGCGAACTGGCGGGCGTGCGCATCGTGCCCGTGGGCACCGCGGCCGAGCTCGAAGAGGCCGCGCGGGCCGCTGCGGCAGGGGCGCGTGCGATCGTGATGGCCGCGGCCGTCGCCGATTACCGCATTGCGGCCCCCGCAGATCATAAGATTCGCAAGGAAGATGCTCCGGGGCAGGCGCCCACTCTCACCCTCGTGGAGAACCCCGACATTTTGGTGGGGCTCGTGCGCGACCGCATCGCCGACCAGATCATCGTCGGGTTCGCCGCAGAAACCGTGGAGAGCGAAGACGAGCTGCTTGAGCGCGGGCTGCGCAAGCTCGCGCGCAAGGGCGTCGATCTGCTCGCCGTCAACGCGGTGGGCTGGGAGACCGGGTTTGAATCGGGCGAGAACGAGCTGCTCGTGCTCGACGCCGATGGCCACGTGGTGACCCGCACCGCGGGCAGCAAACGCCAGGTCGCCGATCGCCTGCTCGACGCGGTACGCGAAGAGCTGCGCGACGACCTCACCTCGTACTAACGCTCAGACGGGAGGCACGCGCTGAATGGGCGCGTGTCTCCCGTCTGCTGTGCGCGTTAGCGCTTGGGCAGTTCGATCTCGGCGAGATCTGCGAGGCGCACGAGGCACCACTCAGCGGCTTCTTTGCGCGCCGCGTCGTCGGCCGCATCGAACGGGTAGAGCGCGTAGCCGTGGGGCCCACCGATGACGGTGTTCTCTGCGATCTCGCCCCTGATCCAGGCCAGCGCTGCCGGGCGAAAATCAGGAAAGTCGGCGGCAATATCTTGCACCGCAGAGCGCGTCGCCCGAATCGCCTCGGCGCGGGTGGCATACCCGGGCCCAAACTCAGACGTGCGCTCTTCAAGGTCGATCCAGACCCAGTTCCATCGTTCGCCCGACGGCTGCGCGGCCTCGGCAAGATTCTCAGTCATCGGTTCAGGATAGTGCGACCGGGCGCCACAACAGAACCACCACCCCGTAGCTGGTTATGGCTAAGCCCCGTAACGCAGCAGGGGAGGCTGCCGGCGCACGCGCCAACAACCTCCCCTGAGGTGCATCGCCGCTGCCCAAACGGGTGCGACGACACGAAACCTAGCTGATGAAGCCCACCTTGCGAGTGGCTTCGCCGCCGAGCTCAACGAAGCTGATGGAGCCCGTTGCTACGAGAAACTGGTTTCCCTTCACATCGGTCAGCGAGACGAGCGCAGCACCTGAGGTGAGGGCTTCTTCGACGAGCGTACGTACTTCGCTCGCGGTAGAGGTGGTCTCAAAGGTGAGCTCACGGGGGGAATCCTTGATGCCGATGCGAACTTCCACGGTGCCTCCTTGGATCGGTGGCGCGGGGGCCACGGGTGCCCGGCGGATGCCTGGGCGTGAATACCTACTTTGAGTCTAGAGGCGCAAGGCCCGTGTGTGCTGGGTGGGCGGGCTTCGTTCGCCCTGAGCGCAGCCCACGGGATGCCCGGCCGGGTGAATACGACGATGTCGGGGGTCAGAAGTAGGCTGTGGCCATGATCGAATTTGACGATTCGCAGCAGCTCGTGTTCGCGCTTGATGCGGGGTTACACGCCAGTGTGCTGGGGGCGCCGGGCACCGGCAAAACGGCGACGCTTGTAGAAAGTCACGTGCGCGCGCTCGAGCGCGACGGGTGGAGCGAAGAAGACGTGCTCTCCCTCGCCCCCAACCGTTTGAGCGCTGGCGTGCTGCGGCAGCAGATCGAGGAGCGCGCACACACCGCCATGGGCGGCACCGCCGCGCGCACGGCGGCATCGCTTGCATTCTCGATCCTGGCCCGCGGGGCCGCGCTGCACGGCGAAGATGTGCCGCGGCTGCTCACCGGTACCGTGCAAGACGAGGCGATCGCCACACTGCTTGACAGCGAAGACGCCCGGGCCATGCTGGGGGAGTCAGCGTTTCCCCCCGAAGTGCTCATCAGCCCCGCCTTCCGCGGGGAGCTGCGTGAACTGTGGCGGGTGAGCGATGACTACGCGCGCGACCGCGGCGAGCTGGCCCACGAGGTGCTGGCCGCTGCCGCACGCGGCGCGCGCGAAGCCCAGTCTGAGGCCCCCGACGCGGGGCTTGCCGCGCGCTGGGCCGCAGGCCTCTCCCTCATCGACGCCGTGGCCGCGAAACTTAGGGCCGACCGCCCGGGCGAACTGTCATCGAGTGGCCTGCTGCGGGCCGCGGCAGCACTCGTGCACGCCGAGGGCGGCGTCCACGACGGTGCACGCCTGCGGCTCCCCAAACTCATCTTGGTTGATGACGCCCAAGAAACCGGCGAGGGCGCCCTCGCGCTCATCGCCGCGTGCGCCGCACGGGGCAGCTCAGTGTGGGCCTTTGGCGACCCCGATGTGTCGACCGCCGCGTTCCAGGGAGAGGCGAGCGACCTCGCCGTGCACCCCGAACACGAACTCGTGCGCCGCGGCGGGGCGGGTGCACAGCGCGACGCCCAGCAACGGGTGGTGCTCGCCACCGTGCACCGGCACGGGGCGCTGCTGCGCGGGCTCGTTGCCGATCTCAGCGGCCGGGTCGGCAACCGCGGCGCCGGCCAGCAACGGGCGGCGGTGCCGGTGGCTCAGCGAGTCACCTCGCAGCCAACACAGCAGACAAATCAGTCGGCATCGCAGCCGGGAGACCCGGCTACGAACCCACCTGAGGCTGCGCCGACCACCGAGCAGGTGAGGTTCACCCTCGCCCAGTCAGTCACCGAACAGCTCGGCATCGTGGCCCACCAACTACGCACACGACGATTGGGGCTCGACGGCGGTGCCCCCCTCGACTGGAGCGACATGGCCGTCATCTGCCGCAGCCGCGCAGACGCGGTGCGCACTTCACGCGCCCTCGCTCTGCACCAGGTTCCCACGGCGCTCGCCGCAGGTGGCCTCGTGCTGCGCGAACACCAACTCGTGCGTGACCTGATCTGCTTGCTGCGCCACGCGCTCGGAGAAACCACGATCGGGCCAAGCGAGGTGCTCGAGATTGTTGGGGGTCCGATTGGTGGGCTCGACCCGGTGGCCCGCCGCCGGTTGCGCCGGGAGCTACTCATCAGTGAGCGCCGCGCCGCCGCTGCCGAGGGGCGAGCACCATCCTCAATCGAGGAGTGCGTGTTTGCCGCCTTCCAACTTCCCGCAGGCGAACCCGTGGTCGACAGCGCGGGCGGCCGCGCACTGCGCAAAGTGGCTCGCGTCGCAGACGCTGGCAAGCGGGTGCGCACCGCCGGCGGCACCGCCCGCGAAACCCTGTGGGCGGTGTGGGACGAAACGAAGCTCGCCGCCAAGCTGCAGGCCGAAGCCCTTGACGGCCGGCCCGCCCGCGCAGACGAGGCAAACCGTGCCCTTGACGCCGTAATGGGGCTGTTCTTCGCCCTGCAACGACACGAAGAAACCGACAGTGCTCAGCCCATCGCCGAGCTGCTCGCCGACATTATGGAGAACACGCTCCCCGAGGATTCCCTCGCGCGTCAATCAGACCGCCAAATGGTGACCGTGACGACCCCGCAAGGTGCGATCGGGCGCGAATTCGGTGTGGTCGCCGTACTCGGGTTGCAAGACGGCAGCTGGCCGAACCTGCGAGCCCGCGGCATGCTGCTCGGCTCGGTCGCGCTCGAACGGTGGCTGCGTGGCGGGCCCGCCAGCACCCCGTCGCGGCGCGACACCATTCATGATGAGCTGCGGCTACTGACGCTGTGCTGCGCTCGCGCCAGCGATGAGCTGCTCGTGGTGGCCATCGCCGATGAAGAGCAGCACCCCTCGGCTTTCTTCCGCTTTGGCGAGGCTCATCGGCAAGAGGGGCTGCCCAGCGCACGACTCACGCTGCGCGGCGCCACCGCACAGATGCGCCGGGAACTCGTGCGAGACCCCGCCAACGACGAGGCGCTCGACACCCTCAGCGCGCTCACGCGGGCGGGTGTGCCCGGCGCCGATCCAGAGACCTGGTACGGGGTGGCCGCGGCGAGCACGCAGCGCCCCCTGATCGATCTCGCGGGCGACCCCGAGGCGACGGTGCCGGTGAGCCCGTCACAGCTCGAACGGGTGGAACAATGCCCGCTGAACTGGGCGGTGGCCGTGCTCGGCGGGGGCAGCGGCAACATCGCCTCAAGCATCGGCACGCTCGTGCACCACGCCTTCGAAACGGTGGCAGAGCCCGACCCCGACAAACTGATGGCAGCGGTGCGATCGCAGTGGTCCAAGCTGCCCTTCGACACCGAATGGGAATCGCAGCGCTCTGAACGCACCGCGCAGGCCATGGTCGATGGACTGGCCGGGTACCTGCGCGAATTCGCGTCGTCTGACCGCGAACTCTTGGGCCAAGAAGCACGGTTTCAGACCGTGATCGAACGGGCCCTCTTGCGCGGCAGCGCCGACCGACTCGAAGGGCGTACGCTGCCCGACGGCACCCTCGAAGTAACCGTGCTCGACCTCAAAACGGGGCGCACCCTCCCCACCGCCAACGAGACCGCCGAGCATGCACAGCTGCAGGCCTACCAACTGGGCGTCGCGCTGGGCGCATTCGCCCTCGGGCACGATGCCCACCACGATGACGCGGTCACGGTGGCCCCGCAAGACGCAGCAGGCGTGGAATCTGGAAGTGATGCCGCGCAGGAGGTTCCAGCCGAGCCTGCCACCGAGACCGCGCTCACGCCCGAGTCCGATTCCGCCCCCGAGTCCGAGCCCGAGGTGGTAACGGGCGGCGCACGACTGCTGTACGTGCACCCCGACGCCACCAAGGCCAACGCATTTGTGGAGCGCGCGCAGGCGCCCATCACCGACGAGATGAAAGAAGCTTTCATGCAGCGAATCGCCAATGCGGCCCAGGTGATGGCCGCGGGGGAGTTCACGGCCAGGGTCGAGCACCACTGTTCAGACCAATACAAACCAGGTGAATGTCAGATCCACATCATTCCGGCGGTGAGCCGCGCATGAACCAGCACACGCCAGATACTCCGGCCCCCACGTCAGTTCCCTCGACGCCGTCTCCCACAGACGCCGAAGGCACCCCTCGCGTGGTCTTCTCGGCGGCCCGCATCGCCGAGCTGCTGACCATTCCGCCGAACACCCCGCTGACGCCCACCGCTGAGCAGCAGGCCGTCATCGAATACCCCATCGAGGGCACGGCCCTGGTCGTGGCGGGCGCGGGCAGTGGCAAAACCGAAACCATGGCCAACCGCGTCGTCTGGCTCGTTGCCAATGGGCTCGTGGCGCCCGACGAAGTGCTCGGCCTGACGTTTACGCGCAAGGCCGCAGGTGAACTTCGCGAACGCATCGCGGGCAGGCTCGCGACCTTCGCCGAGCGCCTCATCGATGCCCGTGAACGCGGTCTCCTCAGCGAAGCAGAAAGCGCACGCGCAGACGAGGTCGGTGAGCTTCTCGCCGACGGCCTCGAACTGCCCGACGTGAGTACTTACAACGCGTTCGCGGCCGCCGTGCTGCAAGAGTTTGGCGTCGCTGCGGGCGTTGCTCCCGGCGCCGCCATCATTGATGAGGCCACCGCGTGGGGCGTGGCGCGCGAAACCGTGATCGATAGCCGAGACCCGGCGCTCGTGGCGAGCAAGCTGTCCATCGGCAAACTCGTCGGCCACATCCTGCAGCTCGATCACGCCGTTGCAGATAACCTCACCTCGTTTGACCGGGTCGACCAGGTGATCGAAGAATTTCGCCGGGTCGAACATCTGCCCTATAACGAGAAAGCCCGAGAATCGGGGGCAACCGGCAAAGTGTATGCGCCCGTGCGCGACGCTCTGCGTGCGCTCGAAGAAACCCCGCTCATCACCCGGCTCGCGCGCGGATATGCCGCCGAGAAGCAGCGGCGCGGGCTGCTCGAATTCTCTGACCAGCTGGCGCTCGCCACACAGGTGATCGAACGCTCGGCCGAAGCCGTGCAATCCATTCGTCGCCGATACCGCACGGTGCTGCTTGATGAGGTGCAAGACACCTCGGTGGGCCAGACAAGGTTCCTATCGCGCATCTTTGCCGGATCAGCGGTGATGGCCGTGGGCGACCCCCACCAGTCGATTTACGGCTGGCGCGGCGCCTCAGCCGAAGGCCTCTCCTCGTTCCACCAAGATTTTGGTGGGCGGGGAACCCCCGCGGCCACCCTGTCGCTGTCCACCAGTTGGCGTAACCCGGTTGACGTGCTCACCGCGGCGAACGCGATCTCGGCGCCGCTCGCTGCGGAGTCGGCGGTCGACGTGCCACGCCTGGTGTCGCGCACGGGCGCCGCAACCGGCAGCGTGGAGTGGCGCTTCCCCGAAACCGTGCACGAGGAGCGCCGCGCGCTCGCCGAATGGATGCGTGATGCCCGCATCGCGCATATGCGCGAGCACGGCAAACCGCCCACCGCGGCGATCGTGTTTCGCACGCGCTCGCACATGGCCGCGTTCTCCGCGGCCCTGCACGACGTCGGAGTGCCCAACCGTATTGTCGGCCTGGGTGGCCTCCTCACCACCCCAGAGGTGACCGATGTCGTCAGCATGCTGCGCTGCATTTGGTACGCCGATGCGAACAGCGAACTCATCCGTATTCTCACCGGCCCGCGTTTCAGGGTGGGGACGGCCGATCTCGTCGGACTGCGCGAAGCCGCACGCTGGTTTGGTGATCGCGATGTGACCCAGCAACCCCTCAACGCCGAAGACCGCGAGGCCGACCGTGTGCTGCCCCACCCCGATCGCAGCTTCACTCTCGTTGATGCCCTCGATCAGTTGGCTCGCATGAAGCCGGGCCGTCACCGCGCGTTTGCGAACGTCAGCGATGTGGGGCTCGAGCGCCTGCGCGAGGCCGGCGAGATGCTGGCCGATCTGCGGTTCGGTGTCGGTGGCAGTATCACCGAGCTCATCACCGAAACCGTGTTCGCGTTGCGCCTCGACATTGAACTCGACGCCAATGAGGCGCGCGAAACAGCGGGCACCTCGGCCGCGCACGCGAACATCGATTCGTTTGTGCACCTCGTCGATCAGTTCCTCACCCTCGACGGTGCGGCCACCCTCGCATCACTCCTCGAATGGATCGAGCGCGCCACCGAAGCCGACGAGGTCGCCGAACACGTGGCCGCGCCCTCACCCGACACGGTGCACCTGATCACCGCGCACGGTTCGAAAGGGCTGGAATGGGATCTCGTGGCGGTGCCGCGGCTCGTCTCAGGTGAGTTTCCCGGCCAAGCCCGCAGCGGCAATGGCTGGTTGCGTACCGGTGAGATTCCCGATGAATTGCGCGGAGACGCGGGTGCCCGGCCCGAGCTGAACTGGCGCATCTCAGAGACCCAACAAGAACTGAAAGAGCGGATGGCCGAGTATGCCCAAGCGCTCAAAGACCGTCACGCGCAAGAGGAGCGACGCCTCGCCTATGTCGCGGTGACCCGTGCGGCCTCACGGCTGCTGGTGACCGGCTCCTTCTGGGGTGGGCAGTCACGCCCGCGCACCCCGTCGCCGTTTCTGCTCGAGCTGCAGGAGGCCGGCCTTTTGGCGGGGCTTCCCGAAGAAAGCGCCCACGAAACCGATCCGAGTGAGCACGACGAACTCACGCTCACCTGGCCGCTCGACCCGCTCGGGGCCCGCGGTGCGGCAGTGCTCACCGCTGCCGCAAACCTGCGCGACCGGATCGAAAAAACAGGCGACGCTGGTGACCAAGACGCCGCCATCCATGCAACGGTGCGGCTGCTGCTGGCCGAGCGCAGCGCACAGCAGCACCATTCCGAGGTCCCGCTTCCCACGCGCATCACCGCGTCGACCTTCCACGAGTTCATTGACGACCCGGTGCAGGCCGAACGGGTGCGATTGCGCCCCGTGCCGCAGCGCCCATTCCGGCGCACACGCGTGGGCAACCGCTTCCACGAGTGGGTCGAGCGGCGGGCCACCACGGCGCGGGGCACCGCGCTGACACTGGCCGGGTTTGATCCCGAGGGCGACGAACTCGCCCTGCTCGCCAACAGCCCCGAAGACCTCGGCGAAGATGCGGCCGACCTGCAGCCCCTCATCGACCAGTTCGAACGGTCGCGCTGGGCCGACCGGCAACCCATCGCCGTGGAACAAGAGGTCGTATTGCCATTCGCAGGGCGCTCGCTCGTGTGCAAGCTCGATGCCGTGTTTGAAAACCCGGGTGACGACGGCACCCCGCGTTACGAGGTCGTCGACTGGAAATCGGGTCGCGCACCCGCCACAAAGGCCGAACGAGAAAGCCGGTTCTTCCAGCTCGATCTCTACCGCCACGCATACGCACAGTGGGCCGGCATCGACCCCGCGCGCATCGATGTCACCCTGTTCTACGTCGCTGAGGGCATCGAACTGTGCGGGGAGCACCCCAGAGACCTCGCCGAACTCGAACGGCTGTGGCTGGAAGCCGCCGACCACCGCTTCTCGGCAGCAGGCGAGTGATCGGCAACCCGCGAGTGATCGACTACGGCGAGCGAGTTTCTGAGTGACCCACCGAATGATCCGGCGCATCACGCGCTGAGATCAACAGCCGCAGGTGACGGAACGACCGGCAGGCCGTTCCGTTACCGGCGGTCGGGTGCCCCGGGTGAGCCCGGCTGCAGCGTCGGGTCGGTGGAGCCCTCATCCAGCGCATCGCGATCGATCACATCGGTCGTCAGTACATCGGTGGCGAGCGACGCATCGTCGGCGGGATCGGCTGCCGCATCCCCGGTGTCACCTGCGGTGGCGGGGTCGGTGGCCGCATCCGGATCCACGCGAGGCTCCCTGAAATCAGGGTCGGTGCCGAACACGCGATCCTCATCGAGGGCCTCGTACGCCGCGGTGTCAGACAGAAAATCAATCACCTCGGGGGTCTCACTCAAAATGAGTTCGGCTTCGTCTTGTGACAGCGGTGCACGGTCGCGCGCACGGGCCACGGCCGAGGCGAGCGTGTGGCCACCGCCGACGAGCCGATCGAGCATGGCGACGGCGTCATCGATGATCGTCTGATCGTGAGAATCGGTGCCCTGTAGCAGCCAGCGGGCCACCTCAAGCTCGTGATAGAGCGCGATGCGTGAGCGCAGCTTATCGAGCACGCCCGGGTTGTGTAGATCGGCATACCGCTCGAGCACAGCATCGAGCACGGGGGTATTGGCGCCCAACAGCCAGAAGAAATCGAGCGCGGGGTCATCGACAGCGCAAGCAGACCAGCCCAAAACACCGGTCACCACATCATCTGCGATCAAGAGCTGCTCGTCACTCATCGTGCCGTGCACCATGGTCGGCGCAAAGTCCCACAGCTGGGCATCCTCCACCACGCTCAGCCAGCGACGCATCACGGTCTCGGGCACCAGCCGGGTCTGCACGGCACGGTCAATCAGGCGGGTCGCGGCGAGGCGAGACTCGTTGGCAGTGCGCTCGGGCAAGCCACCATTTTGCGCCACGCTCGTGGGCAGCGCATGAATCGAGGCGATGGTGCGGGCAATCGACTCGATCAGCAACGAATCGTCATGCAGATCAGCGACATCGAAGGCGCCGCCCGACAGGTACGTCGTGACCACCGCGCGGGTTTGACCGGCGCGCGTAATGCCCAGCGCCTGCGGCACGCTGAACGGCAGTTGCGACCGCGGGCCCTCGGTGAGTGCCGCGAGACCGAGGAGTTCGCCGCGCTGAATCGTTTCAGCGGCGTGGGTGCGGGGCACCCGCACGAGCAGCTCGGAGTCTTCGCTCACGATGACGGCTTCAGCGTATTCAGTGTTGGGACTGAGCGCGCGGGTAGCGAACACCGTAAGGTCTGGAACCGCGGAGGTGGCGAGCGCGGCTAAAGTGAGAGGAATGCTGGCCATGTACACAGCGTAGGCATCTGCACGCGTGGCCGGGCTGCGCCACGCGCAAGGAGGAGAATCGATGAACCAGGCAGTACCCCCACTCGCACAGGGAACCCTCGACCGAGATGCCCCCACCAGACTTGATGAGACGCTGCTGGCTGCGGCCTGGCACGAGCCTGGTGCGCGGTTGTTGCGGCTTCGCCCCGCCGAGATTCCGGTCATCGGGGACTCTCAACTGGCGCTCGTGCCGACCGACGGTGAATGGACGCCCGCGACGGCCGACAGCGCCGTGCACCACGTCTATCTGGGACGAATCGAGGGGGCCCCGATGTTTGCGCGCGCGGCCACCCCCGACGAAGCTGCTGACGCTGACGCGCAGTGGCGACCGACGTTTGATGCTGCGGTGCAGCTGAGCGAATCTGAACGCGAGCTGGTGGCCGCGGGCTCAGCGCTGCTGCGGTGGCACGACGCCGCCAAGTTCTCTGGCGTCGACGGGGCCCTCACAAGCCCGGTGCAGGGCGGCTGGGCCCGCGTCGACGCGAGCGGCCGCGAGTTCTTTCCGCGCACCGACCCCGCGGTGATCGTGCTCATTGAGCACGAGGGCCGCGTGCTGCTGGGCTCGAACGCGCTGTGGGAAACGGGCAGGTTTTCGCTGCTCGCTGGCTTCGTCGAGGCGGGGGAGTCACTCGAACAGGCCGCACGGCGTGAGGTCTTTGAAGAGTCGGGGGTGACCCTCGGCGACGTGCAGTACGTGGGGTCGCAGCCCTGGCCATTCCCGCGTTCGCTGATGCTCGGCTTCCGCGCCACCCTCGCGCCGGGGCACGACCCCGAGGCGCTGCAGGCCGACGTTACCGAGATCTCTGAACTGCGCTGGTTTAGCCGTGACGAGCTGCGCACCCCGCCGCCGGGAGTTATTTTGCCCGGATCACTGTCGATCGCCCGATGGATGATGGACCGCTGGTGCGAGGAAGGCGAGACTGAGCTTGGCCACTGACCCGATTCTGTCGGGCCTCGATCCCGAACAGCGTGAGATCGCCGAGTGGCTGCGCGGCCCCGTCGTGGTGCTCGCGGGCGCGGGTACGGGCAAGACGCGCGCCATCACGCACCGCATCGCGCACGGCGTGCGCTCGGGGGTGTATGCCCCGGATCGCGTACTCGCGGTGACCTTCACCCGTAAGGCCGCCGGCGAACTGCAGGGCCGGCTTCGTGAACTCGGCGCCGATGGCGTGCGCGCGCAAACCTTCCACGGTGCCGCGCTGGCACAGCTGGGCCATTTCTGGCCCGATGTGGTGGGCGGCACCGCCCCGCAGATCGTGACGGGCAAGTCGACCGTGGTGTCGCAGGTGCTCGAATCGATGAAGCTACGCGCGAGCGGCGAGACCGTGCGCGATGTCGCCTCAGAAATTGAGTGGCGTAAAACGTCGATGCTCAGCATCGACGACTACGAAGCTCGCATCGAGAGCCGCCCGCTGCCGCAGGGGCTCACCGCTGAACAAATCGTTGACGTGCAGCGCGGCTACATGGCCATTCTTGAAGAGCGACGTCAGATCGACTTCGAAGACGTGCTCGTGTTGATGACGGGCATGCTGGAGGCCGAACCGCGGGTCGCACTGCAGGTGCGTGAACGCTACCGCTTCTTTACCGTTGACGAGTACCAGGACGTTTCGCCGCTGCAGCATGCCCTGCTGTCAACGTGGCTCGGCAACCGTGATGACCTGTGTGTGGTGGGCGACGCGAGCCAGACCATTTACTCCTTCGCGGGGGCATCAAGCTCGTACCTCTTGAAGTTTGGGGCGGAGTACCCACACGCCAGGCAGATCAAGCTGGAACGCAACTACCGTTCCACCGAACCCGTGGTGCGCCTCGCCAACAAGCTGATGCGTGACCGGCCCGGGGCACTCACACTGCGGGCACATCGTCCCGCCGTGACCGAGGGCAAGGGCGCAGTGGTGCAGGCGCCCTCCTTCGAAATGTTCGCCTCTGAGGGAGACGAAGCCGCTGCGGTGGCCGCCTCGATTAAAGCTGCCGTTGATTCGGGGGTGCCCGCGTCACAGATCGCGGTGCTCTACCGCACCAACGCCCAGTCGGCGAGATTCGAACAGGCGCTGCAGTTGCAGGGGGTAAACACGCGGGTGCACGGGGCACAACGGTTCTTTGACCGTGCCGACGTGCGCAAGGCCGTGATGCTGATGCGCGGTGAAGCCAAAGTCGCCGATACCCGGCCGCTGTTTCAAATTGTCAGCGATGTGCTGCGCTCGAGCGGCTGGACGGCCCGCGCCCCCGAGGGGGCGGCCGCCCGTGAAAAATGGGAGGCACTCGCGGCACTGCTGTCACTGGTGGATGAGATGCCCGAGGGCGCCGGAATCAAGGAATTCAGCGAGGAACTCATCGCGCGGCAGCGCACCCAACACGAGCCGACGCTGCAGGCGGTGACGCTGAGCGCGATCCACGCGGCGAAAGGCCTCGAATGGTCGCTCGTGCACGTTGTAGGGATGAGCGAGGGGGTGCTGCCCATCGCGCACGCCGCCGATGAAGACGCCATCGATGAAGAGCGGCGGCTGTGTTACGTCGCGTTTACGCGTGCGAAAGACTCGTTGCGGCTCTCAGGAGTGGCGGGCGGTGCTCGCGGCAGGCGGCAACCGTCACGCTTCTTGGCGGAGGCGGGGCTAGCGGTCTGACCCGTGCCGACTCACGCTTAACCGGGTCTACCCGAGCATGCAGGCGCAGTCATCGTGCGGAGTGACCGTCTCAAAATAGGGCGGCGCATGCACCCGGCCGTGGCTGGTGGGAATAACGATGCGGGTGCGGCGGGCATCTTCTAACCCGCTTTTCCAATCGCGAATCAGCGAGCCAGCAAAGCCCGCAGCCACACCGGCGGTGCCCGCCGTCTCACTGCGCGGGGTGACGTGCATGAGTTGCGCGGCCATCACCGGGTACGACGGGTCGCGTGACACGAGATCGAGCGCGATACAGGTGTGGCAGGGGCTGCCGGGTGGCTCAATAATGGGGCCAACATGCACCGCGGTGTCGGTGAACCGAATGAGCAGTTGCGGGATGCCCGCGATCAACCAGCGCTGTGCACGTGCGAGGGGCTCGAGAAACCGCTCGACATGCACCACGAGATCGGGGGATTGCGTTTCGAGTGCGAAATCGAGCCGGCACAGCCCGGTGCCGGCAAGCGCGGTCGCCAAGCCAGCAACTTCACGGCCGGCGTCGCACACCGCGATGCACAGCGCGGGTGAACCCCGTGCCGCACGCGCTGACGTGGCGGGGGTGACGAGCGCCGGGGCAAGAGCGGCGAGCACCTCGCGCGCCTCCTGCGCCGAGATCCCCACGGCCCGTGCCGATTCAGCCACAAGCGCGGGGTCGACGCCGCGCAACAGCGCGTACAGCAGCCGCTGCACACCGGGCGAGGGATCGTGCAAACGTGCGTGCGCGTGTTCAAAACCGACGCGCAGGGTGTCGGGATCTTCCCAACACAGCGGCAGATTGGGGTCGATCAGCAGTTCAGACATGCATCGAGTATGCGGCAGAAATACGTACGCTGCGGGTTATCCACAAGACACTTGTGTGGACCACGAGAACCGCGCTGTGCAGCGATGCTGTGGACGACTCGGGGCGGCACCCACATGGCTGCCGCCCCGAGTCACAACGTGATGCGTCGCCGATTACTCGGGCTTTGCGCCACCCTCAGCGGGGCCGGCATCGCCGAGCTCTTCGCCCGCCGTGTCATCGCTTGCCGCGTCATCGACGTGCGGGGGCAGCGAGCCGTCGAGCAGCCGCGCGAGCGCCTCATCAAACTCGTCGGCCTCGGTCGTGGCGGTATCGCCCGCAAGCCCGAGCCGCTCGAGCAACCGGGCGGGGTGATCGAGCTCTTCGCCCGTCGGCAACAGATCGGGGTGCGCCCACAGGCCGTCGCGCAGGGCCTGCGAGCCGTTCTCAGACACAAGTCGCCACAGCGCCGCGGCCTCGCGCAGTCGTCGCGGCCGCAGCTCGAGCCCAACGAGGGAGGAGAATGCGTGCTCAGCGGGGCCGCCGGTCGCGCGGCGACGGCGCACCATCTCAGCGATAGCCTCGGCACCGGGGATGCGCTTGGCCGCCTCAGCGGTGACGACATCGACCCAGCCCTCAACGAGCGCAAGCATTGTCTCGAGGCGAGCGTGAGCCGCCTCCTGTGCCTCGGTCTTGGGCGGAATCAGTGCGCCGCCCGCGATCAGTTCTTGAATCTGCTCGGGGTGCTCGGGGTCAAGATCTTGCGCGAATTCCTGAATGCGGTCGTGGTCGATGCGAATGCCACGCGCATAGTCGGTGATCGCGGTCAACAGGTGCAGGCGCAGCCACTTTGTGTGGCGGAACAGCCTGGCGTGTGCCAGCTCGCGCACGGCGAGATACAACACCACGGTGTCGAGGGACTGGTCGAGCCCCTCGGCAAACTTCGCGACGCTTGCGGGCAGCAAAGCACCGCCCTCGCGGCCGGGGCCCGACAACAGCGGAATACCCACATCGCCGGCCGAGACGACCTCGCCCGAGAGCTTGCCGATGATGGTGCCCAGCTGCACGGCGAATAGGGCGCCGCCGACGCTGCGCAGCATCGGGGTGGCGCCGCGCAGGGCGTCACCAAATTCTTCGGGCATCTGCTGGTCGAGGGCGCTCATGAGTGCGCCGGTGATCGAATCGGCAACGGGCTCGGCGAGCGCGATCCAGGTGTCGACGGTCTGCTGCACCCACTCGATGCGGTTCAGTACGCGTGGGGCGTCGGGCGTGGGCCCGAGCTCAGTGGCCTCGTCAAGCCATAGCGCTGCGACGGGGAAGGCACGCAGGGAAGGGGCCGAATCTGCGGCGGGTGCGCCGTCACTTGCGACCTCGATCGCGGTGCGCCGGGTCACTGACCAGTCGATGCCATCGCTCGGGTTTTGCATCGCGCCCTGGAGTGTGCTGAACAGATTCTGCAGCGTCGCAGGGTCAATCGGAATTCCCGCGGCCTTCGCGAACTGCTCGGCGTCTGCGGGGCTGTTTGCTTGGCCGTTGCCGGCAAACATGTCGCGCAGCAGGCGCTGAAGCTCCTCGAAGTCGGGGCCGTTGCCGGAGTCTTCTGGACGGTTGTTGTCGCCAGTTCCCATGTCTATGCTCCTTCAGGTCGGTGCAACTTTAACGGTACGGCACACGGCCAGAAACTGCCTGCTAGATTGGCGAGCGATCGACGTGTTGCGTTGCGCCGTGTGCGAACAGTGCACGGCAGCGGCCGCATGTGAGCCCCGCGCACCACTCAACGAAAGAAGCCGTGTGACCCTCGAACCGAAGCCCCACGAGCCCCTCCCTGTGCGCAGCCGCGCGGCGAATGTGTGGGCGAGCGTGCGCGGATTCGTGCGGCGTAACCGCACCGAATCTGTGGTGATGCTGATCGCCCTCGTTGTGTTTGCGAGCGCGGTGATCCCGTCACCGTTCGCGATCGAACGCCCGGGCCCGGTCGTTGATGTGCTGGGCGATATCGAGCTCGAGGGCGAGGCCGTGCCCGTGCTGAAGGTGGAGGGGGAACGCGAGACCGCGTCCTCGCACCAAGCCAACGAGGGCGCCCTGAACCTGCTCACGGTCTCGATTGCGGGCAGCCCGCAGCAGCCACTGGGCTGGCTCGCGCTGATCCCCGCCCTGTTTGACCCGTCGCAAAAGATCGCTCGCGTGGCCGAGTATTACCCCGAGGGCGTCACGGTCGAGCAGCGCGAGGAGTACAACTCACTGCAGATGGATGCGTCACAGGTACAGGCCGCGGCGGCCGCGTTCACCCAGCTCGGGCTCGAGGTGGGCACCACCCTCAGCATCGGCGGCGTGGACGAAGCGGGCCCGGCCGCAGGCAAGCTGAAAACAGGCGACGTGCTCAACAAAGTCAACGGTGAACCGCTGCAGAACTTCGAACAGCTGCTCGAGACCGTATCTGCGGCAGACGGGCCGATCGAGTTCGAGATTGCGCGCGAGGGCGAGATCCGGATCGAAAGTGTGCAGCCCAAGGCCCCTGGCCCCGGTGAAGACCCGCGCCTGGGCGTCGTGATCAGCACGACCTTCGAGCTGCCGCAGCAGGTCGACATCAGCGTGCCCAACATTGGTGGGCCGAGCGCCGGGCTCATCTTTGGGCTCGCCATTCTCGACCGGCTGGGCGAGACCTCCACCCTCAACGGGCTCACCGTGTCGGGCACGGGCACCCTCAACGCGCGCGGCGAGGTGGGCGCGATCGGGGGATTGACACAGAAAGCCTGGGCTGCATCGCAAGCCGAAAGTGACCTGTTTTTGATGCCGATGGCCAACTGCGGCGATGTCGAGGGGTTTCCCTCTGATCTGACGGTGGCCCCTGTGGCCACGCTCGCCGAGGCTGAAGCCGCGCTCGAATCAGCCGCCGCGGGGCATGCGGTCGCGGGCCTCGAACGGTGCGGCCTGGAGGGCTAATCGGGCGGGGTTACGCTGCGGGCGCACCACGGCAATTGTCAGGCCTAATGGCGGGCTGAACGATAGGCTGAATGGATAGACAGCGCCCGGCACCGACGGGCGCGTGCTCGGACAGGAAGTTATACAGAGACGTGACCGACCAGAACATTAATGCTCAGGCCGCCCGTCCGCGCCGGTTGTCACCGCTTGCGGTGACCATCGTGATCGTGGTGGCCCTTATCCTCGGCTTCCTCGCGGCAGCCGCAGTGATCACCGAAGTGCTGTGGTATCGACAGGTAGATTTCCTGCCGGTGTTGACCACGCAGTGGATAGCCGCCGCCTCGATGTTTGTGATCGGCTTCCTCGGATTGGCCGTACCCGTATTCTTTGCGATTGATATTGCCTATCGCAAGCGCCCGGTATATGCGCGTTTGACCGCGCAGCTCGACCGCTACCAAGAGCTGTTTGAGCCGCTGCGCAGGCTCGTGAAGTGGGCCCTGCCCATTCTCGTTGGCCTCTTTGGTGGCTTTGCGGCGGCCGCGAACTGGCAGCGTGCCCTGTTGTGGCTCAACAGTGAGAACACGGGGGAGAAAGACGCGCAGTTCGGTCTTGACGTCTCCTTCTTCATGTTTGATCTGCCGATGCTGCAGAGCATTGTTGCCTTTGCTTCAGCGGTTGTGCTGCTGTCGCTCATCGCGGGCGTTGCCACCAGCTACCTGTACGGCGGCATCTCGTTCTCAGGCCGCGATGTGCGCGTCTCGAAGGCCACCCGTATTCAGGCCGCGATTCTTGCCACGGTCTACCTGCTGCTGCAGGCGGTCAGCCTGTGGCTCGACCAGTACCGTGCGCTGACGGGCACCGAGGGCCTGCGCACCGGCGCCATGTTCCAAGACGTGCACGCGCTGATCCCCGGCAAGCAGATCCTTGCGGGCATCGCGATCATCATCGCCGTGCTGTTCCTCGTGACGGCCTTCACCGGCAAGTGGCGCCTGCCCGTGATCGGCACCGCCCTGTTCCTCGTATCGAGCATCGTGCTGGGCATGGGCTACCCGTGGGCTGTGCAGCAGTTCCAGGTACAGCCTGACGAGAAGAGCCTCGAGTCTGAATATATTCAGCGCAATATTGATGCCACACGCACCGCGTACGGCATCGACAGTGTGAAGACCGAGCGTTACGACGCTGTCACCGACGCTGAGCCCGGTGCGCTGCGTAACGACGCCGCCACCACCGCGAACATTCGCATCATTGACCCCGAGGTCGTCTCACCGACCTTCGCGCAGCTTGAGCAGATCAAGCAGTACTACCAGTTCCCCAAGTCGCTGAACGTTGACCGTTACGAGATCGACGGCAAGATCGAAGATACGGTGTCGGCTATTCGCGACATCGATATTCGTGACCAGACTGGTTGGTACAACCGCACTCTCGTGTACACCCACGGTTACGGCCTCGTCGCCGCATACGGCAACCAGCGCTCTGCAGGCGGTGAGCCCGTCTTCCTCGAAAGCGGCATCCCGTCAAGCGGCAAGCTGGGCAAGTTCGAGCCGCGCGTGTACTTCGGTTTGAACTCTCCCGCCTACTCCATCGTGGGTGGCGAGCGGAAGAAGTCGATCGAGCTCGATTTCCCGGCTGACGCTGAAAGCACTGCCGAAGCCGTCGTCGATGACGCGGTTCCCGCAGACGAAGCTGACGCCGCAGCAGTGCCCGAGGTAACTGCTGAAGAGCAGGCCGCCACTGACGCCGCTGAAGAAGCTGCCGATGAGGCTGCCGCGGCCGAAGCCGAAAAGCAGAACATGACCACGTTCTCAGGTGACGGTGGACCGAAGCTCGACAACCTGTTCACGAAGCTGATCTATGCCCTGAAGTTCCAGGACATGGAGGTGCTCTTGTCGGGTGCCGTGGTTGACGGTTCGCAGGTGCTCTACGACCGTAACCCGGTTGACCGCGTCAAGAAGGTCGCCCCGTACCTCACGATCGATGACTCACCGTACTCTTCGGTGGTTGACGGCCGCATCGTATGGATCATCGACGGCTACACCACGTCGGCTGACTACCCGTACTCTGAAATGACCGACATGAACGCGGCGCTGGTTGACTCCGTTGACCGCGAGCGCAACCCGCTGCCGAAGCCGATCAACTACATTCGCAACTCGGTGAAGGCTACCGTTGACGCGTATGACGGTTCGATCAAGCTGTACGCGTGGGATGCCGAAGACCCGCTGCTGAAGTCGTGGGGCAAGATCTTCCCCGGCACGCTGTCGAGCGTCTCTGAGATGAGCGGCGAGCTCATGAGCCACGTGCGTTACCCCTCTGACCTGTTCAAGGTGCAGCGCGCGATGCTCGGCGAATACCACGTGACCACTCCCGACGCGTTCTACTCGGCAGAGGACAAGTGGCGTACGCCTAATGATCCGGTTGCTTCGTCGCAGGCTGCGGCGCAGAAGTTCTTGCAGCCTCCCTACTACCTGACGCTCGCGGCGGGTGCCAAGGCTGACCCGAACTACTCGATCTACTCGACGTACATTCCGGCAGCAGAGGGGGAGACCGCGCGAGATATTCTCACGGGCTACCTCGCTGCGAACTCGAATGCGGGTACCGAAGCTGGCAAGGTCTCTGACGAATACGGTTCGTTGAAGCTGCTGACGCTCCCCAAGAGTAACTCGATCCCCGGCCCCGGCCAGGTACAGAACAGCTTCACCACCGACTCGAAGGTGTCGAACCTGCTGAACATTCTGCGCCAGGGCGAAACCGACGTGATCAGCGGTAACCTGCTGACACTGCCGGTGGGTGGCGGGCTGCTCTACGTGCAGCCGGTCTACGTTCAGGCGAAGACGGGCACGAGTTTCCCGATCCTGCAGAAGGTGCTCGTCTCCTTCGGTGACCAGATCGCCTTCGAGGACACCCTGGATGGCGCGCTCGACGCGCTCTTCAACGGTGACTCAGGGGCGCACGCCGGTGACGGCGACGTGGTGGTCGACGAGAACGAGCCGGCCGATGAATCGGAAGCCCCGGCTGACGATAAGGAATCCGGATCGACCGGCGGCGGCTCAGGCGCTGCGATGTCGCTTGATGACGCACTGAAGCAGATGCAGACCGCGTTCAAGGATCGTGACGCTGCTATGAAGAAGGGCGACTGGGCCGCATACGGCGTCGCTGACGAGAAGGTAAAGGTAGCGCTTGAAGCGGCACTCGCCGCTGAGTAGCGAGACCGCGCGGCGACCGTAACGGTCGCCGCGCACCACACACAAATACGGGGCCCGGCATGATGCCGGGCCCCGCATTCGTGTCTCTACGGGAGGCTAGTGAGCGTCGGGGCGCTGAAACACCAGTAACGCGTCTGCGACGAGATCGTGGGGCAGACGATCCCAGTGGATCGGCACGGTCTCCACGTGGGAGAGATGCTCGCTGAGCACCCCGGTGCAGTCATGAATGAGCTGCGTCGTATGGTCCCTGAAATGAATATCGGCCACATTCCACACCACGAAGCCGCCCGGCCTTACGGCGCGCGCACACTGGGCGGCCACGAGCCCCAACTCGGCAAGATATCTGCCGTAGTCACCGCCGTCACGCTCGTACGCGGTGAGCGGGTCAGCCTCATGATCATGCTCCGTCATATACGGGGGAGACGTGAGAATGAGATCAACCGGTGCCTGGCGCTGCGCCTCGGGGGTTTCGACGAGCAGCCTGAGGAGTTCTCTGGCGTCCCCCTCGATCACGAGAGCGCGCGGTACGCGGGCGCTGAGGGGCTCTACACGCTCGGGCAGCAACTCGATACCGATCGCTGCGCGGCCGAGTGCGGTGGCGCGCTCGAGCGTCGTACCGAACCCAGCGAAGGGATCGAAGACTGTGTGGCCGGGTTCGCTGTACGTCGCGATCACGTGTTCAGCGATCGACGCCAGCATATGCACGTCTTCGTCGGTCTCGGGCAGGCGCTCGGCGAGAAAATCAGCGTGAATCGCGTGCAGGCCAGAAGCGGGCTGAACTGAGTGAACGGTTGGCGCGCAAAGGGAAGACTGGTCGGCAAGCATCCCGTGCAGTCTAGCTGGGGGAGATGCGTGGTGCAGATAGTATGGGCATCATGGCTCAGCCCGCGCACGGTCGCGACCCCAAAGACAATCCGACCCGTGCCCAGCGGCGGGAGTACTACCGCGGCATCCCCGAGCGTGAGGCCGCGAGAAACGGCATGACTCTAGCCGAGTATAAGAAGTATGCATCGATGTCGGGTGAGACCTCACACAAGCTGCACCAGCCGGTTGGACTGATTGTGACGGCGGCCATTATCAGCGTGCTCACGGGCGCGATCGTGGTGACGGCGATCGTGCAATGGGCGCTACACCAGGTGAATCTTCTTGAGTCGATCTGGGTGATCGTGCTCGTACTCGTTGCGCTGTCGGTATCCTCTTGGTTCTATGCGTTTCACGAGATGCGAACGGCGCGCAACCGGCGAAACGACGGCGTAACCCTGCGCCCCTCGGGGCACGCTGCGACAATTGACGGGCCTGATCCGGGCGGCCCGGTCATCTGAGCGCTGAGGCAAAGCGAAAGGCCCCTGATCTGGTTTTCACCTGATCAGGGGCCTTTCTCACAGTTGCGGGAGCAGGATTTGAACCTACGACCTCCGGGTTATGAGCCCGGCGAGCTACCGAACTGCTCCATCCCGCGTTACAAGAGTTAACATTACCAGGGGTGCACTGAGGCGACGATTCGTGGTGATTATGCGGCGATTCGCGCGGAGCTGTGTGTGCATGGAGGAGCGCTGTGAATTCTGCGGGCTACTTTTGTTCCTCCACGGTCACGGTGTAATTGGTGTTTGCGCCCATGACCTTCAAGAAATATTCGCCCTTGGCCTTGCGGAGAATGGTCTCGCCTGAGCCGGCCTCAGACACAATCACGTCTGGGAACGCGCCGTCGACCATGACGTCGGTGCCCTCGGTGAGTACATAGACTGCGCCTACGATGGTGCCCTGGCCTGATGCGTCGGTGAAATCATAGGTGACCCGCACCTTATTGCCTGACAGGTGGATCGTGTCCGACTGCTGATCGGCATTGCCGGTCATGGTCGTTACCTCGGTCCACTCGCCAGCTGCTGGTGACGCTGGCTCCTCTGTGGGTGCTGGCTTCTCTGTGGGTGCTGGCTCCTCTGTGGGTGCTGGCTCCTCTGTGGGTGCTGGCTCCTCTGTGGGCGCTGGTGCTTCGGTGACTTCTTCTGGGGTGGTGGAAGTAGCTTCATCGAGTTCTTCAGCGGCTTGCTCAAGTTCAGTAAGTACGGCTGAGGTTGCGGCGGGCGCCCCGACCAAAAAGGCATAGGTGGCAAAAGCTAGAGTAATCGAGGCGAGTACGGCGAGGCCACCGGTAATGATGCCGCTAATGGACATGCCTTTTGGTTGAGCCTTATTGAGGGCGATGATGCCGAGAATAACGGCGACGATGCCACCAATGCCTCCCAGAAATGGGACCGCGAACAACAACAAACTAACGATGCCCACAATCATTGCTGAGAGTGCGAGTCCCTTTGCTGCTGCGGGTTGCGTTGCGGGATACGTTGAAGGGTAGCCTGCGGGAGGCACTGGAGATGCGGCACCGTACTGTGGGGTGGGAGGGATTTGTGTCGGGGGAGCTGGTGTATACGGGGGCGGAGTTGCAGCTTGAGGCGCTGGCTGCTGTGGAACCTGGTCATTGGGGAGATCTGGATCGGACATGGGCCTTGCTCCTTCAAATCAGTGACATGAAAATAATGACTGCGGAGGTAGCGATTGCCGTCGACGCGTGCCAATTTCAGTCTATGTAGATTCTGTCTAATATGCCGATCTAAATTATTTGCGGCTGTTGACTGCCCCGATAGGCTGGCGACATGCGCATCAATACACTTTTGGCCACTGCTGCCGCAGGAATGCTCGTGCTCGTCGCTTCCGGCTGTGCTGGGTCTGGCGATTCAGCTGAGGCTTCTGGAGTCAAATCTTTAGTCTCACAGGTCAGTAGCAAGACCGAGGACATTGCCTTCGACGCAGAATCGGCACAGCTTCTCGGTGAATACGACGGCGTAACGTTCGCGACCGCATCAAATTCAGCTCGACCGACAGACGTTTGTCTCCTTTTGATCGCTGAGAACGGTGATGACCTTGGCTCTGCGTGTGCAGACAAAGCACCCATGATGGTCAACTTCAAGGGCACGGATTATGCATACGGCGAGAAGCCGTCTGCAGAGTTCGGAGACGGATGGGCAGAAGAGTCGCCTGGTTTCTGGGTGCGATAGTGCGCACGATTGGCCAGCCCTTTACGGCTGTTTGAGGTGTCCCGTAAAGGGGAACGCTGACCGGGAAGACTCAAGCGGCACGGTCAGCGTTTGTTGTTTCGTTGAGAACGCTAAAAGCAAGATGGGGTCAGGCGCGGTCGTAGGTAAGAACTCGCATACCTGAGTCGAGTAGCGTCTCGTTATTGGGTTCAAGCATCTGAGATTGGAAAGGCCCGTTAAAGAGCGGGATACCAGTTCCGATGATGGACCGGTGCTGTTTGAGTATGAGGCGATCAATTTTTGGTAACGAGGAATGGGCTAGCTTGCCGCCTCCCGCTAGCCACAGGTCTTTGCCTTCCTCGGCCTTGAGCGTTCGCACGCGGTTCAGCGCGTTACTGCGCACGATCTTGACTATCTGTATTGCGTAACGGTCAAGAGATATTGTTGGCAAAGGTGGCCTATAGGACAAAACGTGTGTACGAGATCTTGATCTAGCCCCAGGATGACGCGGTAAACCCAGGGAAGCTATGCCCGGGCACCCTTAACTGTGCCCAAAAGCGAGAACACCACCACCTGCCTGATATGCAACACCAAGCTCGTCAGGAATGGCACGACCCCCGCGGGAACCGTGCGTTGGAGATGCCCCAAATGCGGTGCTTCATCGGTTCGGAAACGCCCCGATGTGACACGCAAAGCGCAACTGGATCAGTTCCTCACCTGGATCACGGGGAAGGCCTCGCAGGCTGATCTCGGAGGTGCCAGCGCAGCTCGACAGTTCCGCCGCACGACGGCCTGGTGCTGGGCGCTCCGCCCCGTCATTCCAGTCACTGGCGCGGTGTACGACGTCCTCCAGATCGATGGGTTCAATCTGCGGACAGGCTGGTGTGTGCTGGTCGCCACTCACCGCGGAACCGTAGTCGCGTTCCAATGGTGTTCTCGTGAGTCAGCGGCTGCTTGGGGCGCGCTCATGCAACGGCTGCCGGCGCCCCTGGTCGTGGTGTGTGATGGCGGATCGGGCATGCATGCTGCGCTCAATACTCATTGGCCTACGGCCCAGGTTCAACGCTGTCTCGTGCATCTCCAACGCAACGTCCGGAAACACGTCACGACCCGCTCAAAAACGCCTGCCGGTCAGGGGTTGTGGGGCCTTGCTCTGAAACTCACCCGCGTAAAAACTGTCACTGGGGGCGAGGAATGGGCGCAGCTTTTCCTGGCCTGGGAGAACTCGTTCCTGCACCTCACCAAGGAACGCACGTATCGCAAACACGCGGCCGAGGTGCCGTCGTGGGCGAGGCCGAACCAAACCTGGTGGTACACGCATCAACGCCTCAGGTCGGGCTACCAAGTGCTACAACGCGCTATCCAGGGCGGCCATCTATTTACGTTCCTCAGCCCGCAACTCGCGCATCTCAACGTGCCCTCCACGACGAACGAGATCGAGGGAGGCACGAACTCCCAGATGAGGCTTCTGCTCCGCCTCCATCGGGGCATGCCAGAAGAACATCAACGACGAGCGATCGAGTGGTGGTTGTATCTGCATTCAGAGTTCCCGAACCCAGCAGTGATCCTCAAAGAACACCAACCCGAGAAACGGCAACACACGAACACTGCACAACCAGAGTCGAAAGATCCAGCAGCGCCAGTATCGCTCTATGACACCGGCCTCGATGCCAACGAAGGGCTATGGACACGCAGCGGATGGGCGGGCAGGCCCTGAGACACGCTCAACAAAACCCACACGTTTTGTCCTATAGGCCGCAAAGGTGCTGGTTGACCCGCAGCAGGGGGCACAAAAGCGAAAGGCCCCTGATCTGGTTTTCACCTGATCAGGGGCCTTTCTCACAGTTGCGGGAGCAGGATTTGAACCTACGACCTCCGGGTTATGAGCCCGGCGAGCTACCGAACTGCTCCATCCCGCGTTACAAGGATTAGCCTACCTGCGGCATGCAGGTCTCATCTAAATGGACCCGGGGGCGGGCGTGTTGTCGAGGGTTTCGTCGAACTGATCGCGGGCGCGATTGATCTCTGACATATTGGTTGCGGCCCAGCTCAGCAGCTCATCGATGGGCGCTCGCATCGATTTACCGAGTGGGGTGATCTCATATCGGATGGCCACGGGGCGTGAACTCAGTACGTGCCGATCGACGACGCCATTGCGTTCCAGTCGGCGCAGGGTGTTGGTGAGTGACTTCTGACTGACGTCGGTAATCGCGCGACGCAACTCATTGAAACGCTTGGGGGAGTCGCAGAGTTCACTCAATACAGCCAGCGACCATTTGTCGAGAACCTGGTCGAGGAGCTCACGATGTGACGGCGAGATGCTCAGGTGGGCTGGGCTGGTTTCTGGCACGATACCTAGTTTCGTTGAAGTGTCTTTCCTTCACCAAGTATAAATTGGCGAGTAGCGGTATCCGAAAGCAGTAGTCCACCTATCGGAAAGCACGATTCCGGGCATCGGGAAGCGTCTCATATTCGTGTGTTCTCCTGAGCCTTAGCGGCAATGACGCTGCTGTCATCTCAATGGAGAAATGAGGGCCCCGGTCATGACCGACTACCGAAAGATTATGAGCCTGTTGCTAAAAGGCCACAGCTACCGAGATATTGAGGCCCACGTACGTGCCTCGCAGAAAACGATCGCGGTAGCGAAGAAAACACTCAACGAACAAGGCATCACGCCCGCCCGCTTGGCCCAGCTGAGTGACGCCGAGATTACCGCGCTATTCCCTGACGGACGTGCCCGGGTCTCTGCCGAGTACCTGGCTCCCGACTACGGAAAAGTCGCGGCATCAATGAAGAAGAACCGTCATTACACCCTGCTGCAGGGATGGCGCTCGTACACAACACTCACAACACAGTTACGCAAGTACGGTTACTCGCAATACTGCGCTTTGTTCGCCGAGCATGTCCGCAAATATGATCTGACTGCGGTCCTCACCCACCAGCCCGGGAAAACATTGTTCATCGATTGGGCAGGCGACACCATTCCCCTCGTCGACGCCGTCACCGGCTCGGTCACGAAAGCGTACCTGTTTGTCACGGTGCTCCCTTTCTCGGGGTATCTGTGGTGCGAGGCATTCATGGACATGACGATGCCCTCATGGCTGGCAGGCCATCTCGGCGCATTCAATTTCTATGGTGGGGTACCCCAAATCCTCATCCCAGATAATGCATTGACTGCTACCCATAGAAGAGTGCGCGGAGACGCAGCTCGCTTCGTGACTGATCGATACCAACAGCTCGCCGATCATTACAACACGTCGGTGCTGCCCACAAGAGTGAGGTCACCGAAAGAGAAAGCTGCCGTTGAATCTGGTGTGAACGTCGTGAATCTTCGAGTGATCGGTTACCTCACCGAAGACGTGTGGACAAGCCTCACGGATTTGAACGCTGCGATCGCGATTCGGGTGCATGAGATCAACCACGATATTCGGCGCGTTGATGGTTCGACACGATATGAACGATTTAGCACGGAGGAAGCCGGATTCCTCGGCCCGCTCCCATTGACGTATTTGAAGAGGTGGAGTGGAGAGAAGCGAAAGTGCAGCGCAACTCTCACATCACCTGCGATTCGCAGTACTACTCCGTCCCGCATGAGCATGCCGGCAGGCTGCTCCGGGTCAGACTGACCAGCTCCAAGGTCACAGTGTTCGATGGCCAAACCATCGTGTGTGAGCATGCGCGACTCCAAGGGCGAAAAGGGCAGTATGTGACGGAGGCTGCACATTTACCTGCCCAGTATCAAAACGTGGACGGGCTCTGGTCACGGGAATGGTTTCTACAACGGGCCCGCGCATTCGGCCCAGCAACGGTCGAAGTGATCGGGCAGGTCATTGACCGACGTGCTCTCGAGGCTCAGGGATTCCTTGACTGCCGAAACATTCTCGACAGCCTCGGAAAGAACAACAAGCTGCGTCTTGAAGCCGCCTGCCAGCAGATTCTGTCAACAGGTGGGCACCCGACATACACAACGATCAAACGAATCATGGCTGCAATCGATTCCGATGCAAAGAAGCCGGCCCGAGTACGGCCGGCCGCGTCGACCAGGAAACGTCCGGCATTTGAGGCTGCAGCGGGCGAAGCCGCCACCCCGGATGAGTCTCCTTCCGGAGCGTATATACGTGGCGCGGACTATTACCGTCAGCTGGGCGAGCGGAGGACGTTCTAATGTTCACCGATGACGACTACGAAATGTTCCGTGATTTACGTGTCGCTCATATCGCGACCCGCTTCGAGGAACTCATCACGGATGAAGCGAACGACCATTTCACGCCGGAGCAACTGTTCTTGACTGCTGCGACTGACGCACTCGAACTGCGCCACGCGAACCGGGTCAGCGGGGCGATCAAGAAAGCCGCGTTCCCGCTCCCCGGAGCCTCGATCGCTGAACTCGACTACCAAGAGGGCCGCGGCATCACCAAAGTACGGATGCAACGCTACGCCGGCCAGGACTGGAAGGCCGAGACGTTGAATTTGCTCATCACTTCACCCTCGGGCGGCGGGAAAACGTATCTCGTCTGCGCGCTCGGAGTAGCGGCCTGCCAGAACGGTCACTCCGTCGCCTACGTGCGTATGGACGACCTTGCCCGCAAACTCGTGATCGCCCGGCATGACAGCATTAAACATCAGGCCATGCTGAACGAGTATTCCAGGGTGGATCTCCTCATCATCGATGACTTCCTCACTGTGGGTATCGACCCTGATGCTGCAGCCGACTTATTTACGATCCTCGCGAATCGTGAACATCGTGCCCCGACGATGATTGCGTCGCAGTCGGGCCCGGACTATTGGGTGGACGTGCTGCCCGACAAAGTAGCTGCAGACTCGATCGTGAACCGTCTGGTGAACCACTCGAAGAAGATCAACCTCGGCGAGATCGATATGCGCCGACACCGCGATGAGCTTGCCCGGCAGGCCCCGGGCTACTGGGAGTAACCGCGCCATGCTGGGTATCGGGAAGCAGCTACAAGAGGGCTGCTTCCCGATACCCAGAATCTTGCTTTCCGATACATGGACTAGCGCTTCCCGAAAGGACTATGCGCCATAAATTTGATACCTGCATTTTGCGGGAACTCAACGAAGGAGAAAACCATGCTAGTGCAGTACCTCGACCCAGACGGAATGATCGAAAATACGCCGTACCATCACGTCGCCGTCGGCACGGGAACTCGTTTTGTTCATGTGGCAGGTCAGGTCGCCCACATGCCTGCGGGGGAGCCGGTTCCAACTGACCTGGCTTCCCAGGTGAGTCAGGCACTGCGAAACGTTCACCGTGGATTGGTTGCAGCGGGGGCGCAATTTAGCGATGTGGTGCGCCTCACCGTGTACGTCACCGAGTGGGAGACTTCCCAAATGGGGGAGTTTATGGCCGGCGTTGAAGCAGTGGCCCCGGAGATTGGGCTGCAGTTGCCGATGCCGCCGGCATCACTGATTGCGGTTGTGCAGCTTTTTGAGCCCGGCGTGCTCGTCGAGATTGAAGCCACCGCACTGCTGTAGGTGCCAAGTCACTTCGAGCTCTGGGTGTGTGAGTGCGCTGGTGAATCAATGATTCGTTCACATGAGCGGTCAACGCCCTGGTTCAAAAGGCACAGTCGCGAATAGGCGGGGGCTCTGTGGCTGCCGAGCGGGAGGTGCCTGGTGCCGAGTTTGGCGCGCGTGGGGAAGGGGGCGGCGCATGAAAAGTCACCGTGCTGAGGCAAAGCGAAAGGCCCCTGATCTGATTTTCACCTGATCAGGGGCCTTTCTCACAGTTGCGGGAGCAGGATTTGAACCTACGACCTCCGGGTTATGAGCCCGGCGAGCTACCGAACTGCTCCATCCCGCGTTACAAAAGATAACTCTATCACGGCATGTGTGACGTCGCGAATCGAGCGACCCTAAGTGGCGTGTTGCGGCCCTGTGGAAAGGAACCCCGGGGCGACTTTGAGCCGCGCAAGATCAATGGGAGCTGCCTATAGGCGGCGTAGGCGGCCCCACTTGGGAACCGTTTGATGAATTCAAGGAGGAACTCATGCGTGTCACTGGTCGGGCAAGGTTGCGGGGAGGCTCGCAACCGCCGCGAACAAGATGGTTGCTGAAACTTTGTAGCGTTCTGGTGGCCTTCGCCGCGATGCTCACCGGCAGTGTGGCGGTTGGCGCGACGGCAGCTGCGGCGCTGCCCCGGGTGGAAACCGTGTCGTTTCCGGGCGGGGTAAATATCTCAATCTTTGAGCTGCCTGGTGGCACGCGCGCATACTGCGTCGAAATCATCATGGGGGAGCCGACGGGGCACGCCTGGCTCGATGGCCGGGTCACTTCGCTGCCCGGCCGCGCGGGCCTACTGAACTCCTGGGGTGACCCCAACGGCATGCGACAGATGAACTACCTCATTGATAAATATGGACAATCGACCAGTGCGTGGACGGCTGCGGCGCTGCAGCTCACGATCTGGCGCATGCGAGAGAACTTCGGGCAGGGAAACCCACAGCTCAACCGCACTATCTCGGCGCTCGAAGGGTCGAGTCGGGGGCGGGAGCTCATTGCGCGCTCCGACAAAATGTATGAAACGGCAAAAACGAATGCCACGGCTCCTGTCGCGGCCCCCAGTATCTTGGGGTCGCTGAAGCTCACCCCCGATCCGGCGGGCAAACCCGGCAGATACATCGTTTCGTTCCCGAAGGGCACGACCTCGCTGAGCGTGACCGGGGCGAAGTTCTCTCGCGATGGCAGTACGAAGCTGAGCGTGTCATCTTCAAGTGCGTCTGAGCGGGCGGTCGATGCCACCGCAGGAGCTACCCGCATCAAGGTCACCGGCACCTGGGAAACCAAGGGAAAAGCGGGGTGGGAACCCAAACTTGACGTTTACGGCACGCTGACGGCCGCCGGTGACCCCGGGCAACGTGTGGCCGTGTCAATCGGTAAGGCGGCACAGCCCAAGAAGCAGGGAACCTTCGCCGCCACCACCGTCACACTGCCGCCCCCGCTCGCCCCGCCGACGGCCTCTTCGCAGGCTCAACCCTCCGCTGAGGTGGGTGGCACGATGACGGACGAACTGCGGGTGCGGGCACAAAAGCAAACCACGCTAGAGATGTGGCCCGGCGCGACCGCCAGTTTCACCGCCTACCTCTATCCCGTGGTGGGCACCCCCAAATACTCGCCCGTTTGGGAAACACAATTGGGGGAGCCTTATGAAGCCCAGGCTGAGGATCCAGTGACAGGGCAGCCGCTGTGGTACACCTGGTGGGCCGACTCCGAGGGGGCCGCGCTGCTCGATAGCGACGGAAACCAGATTGCTGCGGCCGACGAACAAGGCGTCGCCACGGAAGGCGTTGACGCCAACGGGTTGGCATACCCGGTGCCTCAACTGGACGAGAACGACGAGTCCGTGCTCGATGATGAGGGCAACCCCGTCTTCTATTCTGCGCGCACCCCGGTACTTGAAGAACGCAGGGACCCTGAACGCTGGACCGAGCAAGAACTCTCTGCGCTGTCTGAGAAGGACCGCTGCCTCGCCCAACCGGTATTCCACGACGAAGGAATCCCGGTGCCGGGGCCAGGAAACTACTCGAGTGCACCGGCCGCGGTGCGCAGTGAGGGAACCGTGCACTGGGTGGAACGCGTGTACTCGCAAGGAACCTTGAAACACGAGGGCGTGTGCGGGCTCCCCAACGAGACCACGCGCATTAATCAGCCCGGCGTCGTCACGCAGGCACCCGCAGACCTGCGCATCGGCGATGAAGCCTATGACACCGCCACGGTGAGCGGTCGGCTGCTTCCAGACGTGTCGTACACACTGATGTTTGAGGCGTACCGCGCCGACGACGTCGCGGCCGCCGCAACCTGCACCCCCGAGAGCATTGTGTTTCGCTCAGATCGGGTGCCGGTGACCGGAACGGGTGAGGTGAGATCACCGGGGTTCAAGGTGACCCCCGCACACGGCGTCGCCCTGTGGTGGGTGGAAACCCTCGAAATCGACGAGGGTGACGGGCCGCGAGTCTTGCACCGGGGCGCCTGCGGACTTGAGAACGAAACCAGCCGCATCGCCCACCCCAGCGTCGAGACACTCGCGATGCCCGATGCAATCGTGGGCGACTACCTCACCGACACCGCCATCTTGAGCGGAGACTTCGCCGCCACCGAGGGAACGCGTTGGGAGCTCGAGTTCAAGGGATACCGGGGCGCACCAGCCGCGACCGAAGAGCCCGAGCCCGAAATTGCTTCGGTCGCCGAAGCCGATGATGAACACGCAGCAGAGTCAGCAGAAGACGAAGCCCTGACCGATAAAAACGAGACGCCCGCCGTGTGTGACGCGAGCAACCTGCTGTTTGAGGTGCCGGCCATCGAGGTGACCGGGCCCGGTGAAGTGGTGAGCGAGGGGGTATTTGCGCGGCCCGAGTGGCAGGGCGAAATCTGGTGGGTCGAAACGCTGTGGCTGATCCAAGGAGACGAACGCGTGCCCTTCTCGGTTGGTGAATGTGGGATCGCCAACGAGACCACCTTCTTGACCGGGGCCACCGTCACCACGCAGGCCATGCCGCTTGCCTCCATCGGAGACGAAATGACCGACACCGCCATCGTTGAGGGCGAACTCAGCGCGCGTGACGGGGTGCACCACGAGATCACCTTCGAGGCGTACCAGGGCGAAGCCTCCCTCACCGGCACCGAGCTCGCAGAATGCGGCGTTGAGAATCTGATCTGGGGGAGTGACCCGGTGCTGGTGGAGGGGCCCGGATCCTACGAATCATCTCCCCTCACCGCGCTGCCCGCCTACGGGAGTGACGTGTGGTGGGTGGAATCACTGTGGCTCGTGGAACCCGAGCAGGAGAAGCAGCTGCTGCACCGCGGCGACTGCGGGGTGGAACACGAGACCACGCGCCTGCAACGCCCTGACGTGTCGACGGTGGCGACTTCGACCGTGACCGTCGGCGACCCGGTATATGACACCGCCCTCGTCGAGGGCGCACTGTCGGTGCGCGAAGACATCGAGTTTTGGGTGCGCTTCACCGCCTATGAACGCCCACGTGAGGGCGCCATGGTGTGCACCCCCGACACCGAGATTGTCGCGCTCTCAGACACGGTCGGTGTGCGCGTGCCCAAACCCGGCACGTACCGTTCGAAAGAGGTGACCGCGCTGCCCGAGCATGTGGGGCTGGGTGGATACGTTGAAACGCTCGTGCTGATCGAGAACGGTGAGGAATATGAGGTGCACCGGGGTGAATGCGGAGCCGAGCGCGAGAACTTCGAGATCGTGCCGGTAGTCACGCCCCCTGATGCCCCGCCGGTCACCCCGCCCAGTGCGCCGCCTGCTATACCGCCGGTGCCGCGGGCGCCGGGGGATCCGGAGCTGCCTCGCACCGGATTCGAGAACCGAGAGTTCATCGTCATCGGAGGGGCCGTGCTGGTGCTGGGGTTGGCAGCATGCGGCCTCGGGATGGCGCGAAAGAATCGAAAGAAATCGTGACCCGCAGCGCTTGTGCAGCGCTTCCAAACCAAATTCATAGGTTCACGGGCCAGAGTGTAATCATACGAAGGGAGCCACCATGGCCACTACGCCCGAGAACCACCAGCCCGCCTCTGCCGCCGGGAACGAGGCAACGCAGCCCAACACCTACCGTGCTGCGCCTGCCCCCACGATGCCACAGGCTCAGCCCGCTCAGCAGGCCCCCGCGCAGCAGGCTCCTGCCCAGCAGACGCCGCTGACGCAGACGCCGGCACCCGTTGCCGACCAGCTCACGACGCCGCTGCCTCACCTGGCAGCGGCGTCGCAGGGCGGGGCGTACCCGCAGCCCGTGCAGACGGCGCAGCCCACCACGCAGTATCCGCAGCCTGCGCCGCACAGCTACCCGGCCCCCGCGCCGCAGCACCAGTACCCGCAGGCTCCGGTGCAGGCTCAGGCGCCTGTTCAGACGCAGGCTCCGATGCTGTCGCACGGTCAGGCAAAACCCCAGCAGAGCCAGCTCGGCCTCGGGGCATTTGGCCTCGGTGTCAACGACGGTCACGGCAACCTCAGCGGTCACGGTGGCCAGGGTGGCGAGGTGGCGACAACGGTGACGGTGGCGGCCCGGGCGATCAGGGCGGCTCGCATCAGGCACAGCCCAAGAGCCGCACCGGCCTGCTGCTCGCAGGTCTCGCCATCGGTGCGCTGCTGGGCGGCGTCGTGGGCGGTGGCGTCGCAGCCGTTGTCTCGGCGAACACCAGCCAGCAGCCCGTCGCGCAGGGCACGACCGGATCACTGACGCTGAACAACGCTGAAACGGCCACCGCGATCTCAGGTGTGGCTGCTGTAGCGACCCCCAGCGTCGTCACCCTCGAGGTCGCAGGCGCCAGCGCGAGCGGCTCAGGCTCGGGCGTGATCTACAACGAAGACGGCTACATCATCACCAACGCGCACGTCGTGACCCTCGACGGCGCCGCCGCGCAAGACCCGACCATTCGGGTGAAGCTCAGCGACGGCCGCATTCTCGACGGCAAATTGGTGGACATCGACCCCTACGCCGACCTCGCCGTGGTGAAGGTCGACGCTACGGGGCTGCCCGCCATTCAAATCGCCGACTCAGACAGCCTCAACGTGGGCGATCTGACCGTGGCCATCGGCGCACCGCTGAACCTCGCTAGCACCGTCACCAGCGGTGTGGTGAGCTCGCTCTACCGTGGCATCACGGTCGGCAGCGCGCTGATTCCGCAGGCTCCCTCGACGCCGCAGGATGAGAGCGACGGCGGCTCGGGCATGCCCTGGGACTTCCGCTTCAACACCCCCGACGAAAGCGCTCCGCAGCAAGAGCAGCCGCAGCAGCAGACCACGGGCGGCGCAGTCACCCTGCCCGTGATCCAGACCGACGCGTCGATCAACCCCGGCAACTCGGGCGGCGCGCTGCTCAACGGCAAGGGCGAGCTGATTGGCATTAACGTGGCGATCGCCTCACCGACGAGCTCCAACGGCGTTGCCGGCAGCGACGGCCTCGGCTTCGCGATTCCCGCGAACCTCGCCTCACGCGTCGCCGACTCGATCATCGCCGGCGACCAGCCCTCGCACGGCCTGCTGGGGGCATCGGTCGCCGACTCCACCCAAGACACCGACGCCGACGCCAACCACGCCGGCGGCCTGCTCGTTGAAATCATCAAGGGTGGGTCAGCCGAAAAGGCGGGCCTGCGCGCAGGCGACGTCATCACCGCCGTCAACGGCGTGCCCGCGGTCGACGGCACCTCGGTCTCAGCGCTCGTGCGCATGAACGCCGGCGGCAGCACCGTCACCATCGATTACACCCGCGGTGGCGTGGCCGGCCAGACCGACGCCAAGCTCGGCACCCTCGAGTGGTAACGAACACACCCCGGTAACCAGCACAGGCCACGCCTAGCTGGAGGTGAGCCCCGAGTCTGAGACTCGGGGCTCACCTGTATCCCGTAGCATTGACACAATGAGCAGCTCCACGCGATTCCGCTTCGACCGAGGCAACCTCGACAAGCTCCTCGCACTGCCCAAATACGTCCTCGCGCTCATCCTCTCGTGGTTCGTACCGCGCGTGGCCAGCCGCTGGGCGTTCGGCAGCGGGGCCGGAGTCGGCGAAGGCGCGCTCGCGGTCGCCGCCGAGTTGCTGCGGCGCGATCCGGCATCGCGTATTACCTGGCTCGCTGCAGACCAGGCCGAAGCCGCCGACGCCCGCGCCCACGGGTTCACCCCCGTTATGAAACAGGGCTGGGATGGCTTCTGGGCCACCCTGCGCGCCGGCCAAATCGTCGTCACCCACGGCCTCGGCGACGTCAACCGCTTCGGCGTATCGGGCGGCTTCGTCACCCAGCTATGGCACGGCGCCCCCCTGAAACGCCTACACCTCGACTCCCCGGTCACCACCACGGTGCAGGGCCCCGCCATCTTGCGCCGCGTACTGCGCCGCATGTACTTGCGCGGCGCAGCCGAGGTCGACCTGTTCGTCGCCGGATCACCCATCGCGGCAGACCGGCTCCGCTCGGCATTTCGTGTCGCCCCCGGCAAAGTACGCGTGCTCGGCGATGCCCGAGACGATGCGCTCGCCGCAGAACTGCACGACCCCGCAGCCCAGGCCGTGACGCGCGCACGCCTGCTCGAGCTCGTTCCCGGGGCCGCGAGCGCCGGGCGCCTCGTGATGTATGCCCCGACCTGGCGCGACGGCGACGTCGACCCGGCACTGCCCAGCGCCGCCGAACGCGCCGAGATCGAGGCCGCTCTCGAACGCGCCGACGCACACCTGATCATCCGATCGCACCCGCTCGGCGAGGGTGCGTGGGTCGAATGGACGCACGCCCGCGTGCACCTGCTCGGCGCAGACCTTGTGCGCGACATCACCCCGCTGCTGAGCGCCATCGACTGGCTGATTACCGACTACTCATCCATCGCCATCGACTTCGCGCTGCTCGGCCGCCCCATCATGTGGTTCGCGCCCGATCTCGCCGCCTACCAGGCGTCGCGCGGGCTCTACGAACCGCTCGAGGTGACCAGCGGCGGCCGCATCAGCCACTCCTGGCAGGCTGTGGGGCAGCGCCTCACTGAACTTACGACCTCGACGACGGCGCAGCGTGCCGCAGTCATTGAAACCCGCGCGCTCGCTGCACGGTTTCACCCCCACGCCGAGGGCGGCGCGGCCGGCCGCGTGCTCGACGAGATCATGCGTCTCAGACAGCCCGCGCGCGACCTCATCGCGACGCCCGCCGTGTTCTTTGAGAGCTTTTACGGCCGCCAGGTGAGCTGCAACCCGCTCGCCATCGATCGTGAGATCGCGGCCCGCGCCCCGCATGTCACCCGCTACTGGAGCGTGACGAGCGAGACCCAGCAGGTGCCCGAGGGCGCCGTCGCCCTGCTCGTCGGCGGCAAAGACTGGTGCGCGGCCCGCCGCTACGCCCGGGTGCTCGTGGTGAATGACTGGCTGCGGTATGGTTTTCGCCGGGCCCGCGGGCAGATCGTGCTGCAAACCTGGCACGGCACCATGCTCAAGCACCTCGCGCTCGGCCGCCCCAATGTTGGCCTGCGCACGCGGCTTGCGATCAAGCGTGAGAGCCGCCGCTGGAACCTGATGCTGTCGCAGAACCCGCACTCGACGGCGCAGTTTCGCGCAAGCTACGCCTACCGAGGTCAGGTGCTCGAGACCGGGTATCCCCGCTGCGACCGGCTCGCGCAGGCCGTCATTGGTGCCGACCGCAACCCCGTCGAGGTGGGGCTGGTGCGTGCCGCGCTCGGCGTGCCCGCCGGAGCCCGCGTGCTGCTGTACGCGCCGACCTGGCGCGACGGCGGTGTGGGCGTCGTCAACGACCTCGACGTGCACGCCCTGGCCCACGAGCTCGGTGACGACTGGGTCGTGATCGCGCGCGGCCACACCCGCACGCACGGCTTCGGCGGCTACGCCGGCCCCGGATCCCTGGGCTCCCGCAACATCTTTGATGCCCGTGACTCGCGTGGCCTCGTTATCGATGCGACCGCGCACGATGATATTAACGATGTGCTGCTGGCCGCTGATCTCGTCGTCACTGACTACTCGTCGATCATGTTCGACGCGACCGTCGCACGCTTACCGCTCGTGTTCTTTGCCCCCGATCTCGCGGCGTATCGCGACCGCGAGCGCGGGTTCACCTTCGACTTCGAAGCGCAGGCCCCGGGCCCGATTCTGGGCACCCGTGATGAGGTAGCCGAGCACGCGCTCGCGCTGGGCGCGAACGGGCTCGACGCCGCGTGGGTGCAGGAGTACTCGGCGCGCTACGAGGCTTGGCGCGACACCTTCAACCCGCACGATGATGGGCAAGCCGCGTCGCGCGTGTTTGACGAGCTCGAGCAGCGCGGCGCCCTCGCCGAGCGCGCGTAACTAGCTGTTCGCTGCAGCGGTCTGCTGTCACCGGCCTGCCGCCCGCGGCTTCCTGCGGGCCAGTCTCTCCTGAAGTCGCTAGCCGCGAATGCGGGAGCGGTCGACGACGCTGCGGGCGCCAAACACGATGCCGCGCAAGAACCCGGTGCCCCAGCTTAAGTGCATCGTGGTGAGCACCGCGGCGGTGAGCGCACGATCGCGCAGGCCCTGCTGCCCGGGGATCTTCACGGTCGCGAACCCGATCCCCGCGGCGTAAGCAACCAGGGGAGTGAGCAGCACGGGCCAGGCCGAGGCCCACGGCAGCACCCCGAGGGCGAGCAGGGGGAGCGAGACCACGCTCACGGTGAGCCCCAGCACGAGCGCGCCGGGGGCGAAGAAACGCCACGGGTTGGCACGGCCATATTTGCGTACGAGCTGCGCACGCCACGCCCCGGTGGCGAAGAACTGTCGCGACAAATCACGCAGGCTGGCCCGCGGCCAATAGGTCACGCCGAGCGCCGGTTCGAACCACACGCCGTACCCCGCGCGCCGCAACCGCAGGCTGAGCTCCCAATCCTCGCCGCGCAAGATGGCGGGGTCGTAGACGCCCACCGCGGTGACCGCGTCACGGCGAAACACGCCGAGGTACGCCGATTCTGCCGGGCCGGCGACGCCGTCGCCGTGATAGGCCCCGCCGCCCAACCCAAACGGGCTGTTATAGGCGCGGGCGATAGCGCGCTGCACTGATCCGGATCCGGCGGCGCGCATGATCCCGCCCACGTTGGCGGCGCCCGTTGCGCGCAGGGCCTCGATGGCGCGCGCGGTGTAGTCGGGCGTGAGCTCAGAGTGCGCGTCGACGCGCACGATCACCGGGTGCTGGCTGTGTGCGATCGCCAGATTGAGGCCGGCCGGAATGTCTCTGGCCGGGTTCTCTACGAGGCGAATGCGGGGATCTTGCGCCTGCAGCTGCCGCGCAATCTCGGTGGTGTTGTCGGTGGACGGGCCGAGCGCGAGCACCAGTTCCTTCTCGCCGGGGTACTGCTGCGCGAGCACCGTGTGCACCGCGCTGGCGAGAAACCCGGCCTCATTTAAGACGGGCATGACGTAGCTCACCGCGGGTTGCTCGGGCAGCGGGGGGAGCGTCAGGGGCGTTGCAGAGGGGGGCCGATTCACCCCCCGATCCTCCCATACGCGCTGGGGAAGCTGCCGCGCGCACGCCAGTTCTGAGAGAAGTGGGCGGCGCGACCGGGAGGTTTCGTGCGGCGTTAAGCAAGCCCCGGGTATCCTGGACGGATGCAGATTGCGAAGGATGTGAAGCGCGCGGCCCGGCTGGCGCGGCGCGTACTCAAGGGACGTCGGGCATTTTTTGATCTGCGAGAGTTGCTGGCGGCTAGGGGACCGCTGCCCAAACACCACTTTCGGGTGGGCGTGTACTTCGCAGACAGCGACGTCAACATCTACCAAATGCGGCAGTGGTATGCCCCGCTGGCCGAGCTTGCGAACACGCACCCGGTGCTCGTGTTGGCACGCAACGCGGCGGGCGCCCGCCAGCTGATGCAAGAGAGCGGGCTGCAGGTCGCGTTCGTTCCCAAGGTGACCGACATTGAGCGCGTGATCGGCGAACAAGACCTCGATGTCATCTTGTACGTCAACCAGAACACCCGCAATTTTCAGATGATGCGCTACGGCGAGCGTTGGCATGTATTCGTCAATCATGGCGAGAGTGACAAGATGTACATGACCAGCAACCAGTACAAAACGTACGATTATGCGATGGTGGCGGGCGAGGCCGCGCGTGAGCGGCTCACGAACGCGCTGTGGGGGTACGACGTCGACTCGCGCACGATCGCGATTGGTCGCCCGCAGACCGACCACCTCAGCGGCGAACCACCGTTCACCCCCGACTCGCGCACCGTGGTGCTGTATGCCCCCACCTGGGAGGGGGACCGGCCGGCCGCGAGCTACGGCTCGGTCGCCACGCACGGCGAACGGCTCGTCGCGCGGCTGCTGGAAACCGGGCGCCACCGGGTCGTCTACCGGCCTCACCCGCGCAGCGGCGTGGTCGATGCCGACTTTGGGGCGGCCAACACCCGCATCATCGCGATGCTTGAAGAAGCCAACAAGCGCGACGCTTCAGCGCAGCACGTCTATGACACGGCGCCCGCGCTGGGGTGGCAGCTCAGCCTGCCCGATGTCGCCATCTGCGATATCTCGGCGATGGTCTACGACCGGCTCGCCACGGGCAAGCCGCTGATGGTGACGCGCCCCGCTGCCCCCGAAGCTTCCATCGATGAGGGCGGCTACCTGAGCGAGTGTGAGTGGCTGAACGCCGCAGACGGTGCACGTATCGACGAGGTGCTTGACCGGGTGATCGGTGACGATGTGGCCCGCGAGCGCCTGGGCGTCTGGTCGACGCGGTACTTCGGCGACACCACTCCGGGGGCCCCCACCAGGCGGTTCCACGAGGCGATCGAGGAGCTGTTGGGTAGCGCGGCCGACTGGCGGGAACGCAAGGCCCGCTAGCCCACTCGCGCGTTATGCCTCGTCGCTGTGCTGATCGTGCTTGGGGATCAGCGGCACTGCGACGAGGGGCGCGATCGCCACGAGCGCGAACGCGACCGGGTACCCGACCACGGCGATGAGCGCACCCAGCCCCGGCCCCACGGCCGAGGCAACGATGAACTGGCCGGTGTTTTGGATGCCGAGCGCGCGGCCCACCCAGGCGGTGCCGGCGCCCTCGGCTACCGAGGTGTAGGCGAGGCCGTTATCGGCGACCGTGATTGTCGACGCAATGACGAGCACGATGGCTCCCGCCAGCTGCCAATCCAGGGCGCCTGTGAGTGAGACCGCCAACATTGCGGCGATGGCGGAGAGCGCGACCCAGCGCAGCACGCCCACGCGGTTGCCCAGGCGGTCACTGAGCGCGCCAATGGCGATGCGCCCGATCGCTCCGATGAACTGCGACAGGCCGATGATGAGGCCGGCGGCCGTGGCTGACCAGTGCAGCACGGCGATCATGTAGACCATGCCGAAGGTGGTGAGCGCGAACTGTGGCAGCACGAGGAGCATCGAGACCGCGTGAATGCGGGCGAGAAAGCCATTTTTCAGGTAGGGGTTGACGGCCAACTGCGGGGTGCCGTCGAGCGAGACCGCAGCGGTTTTGCGTGGCGGGTTTTCGATCCAGGCCATGCAGGCGAGCCCGAGCACCAGCAAGATGGCGGCGACGAGTAGCAGGGGCGCGTGCATGCCAAACTGTTCGGCGAGGGGCGGCACAACGAGGGCGGCGACGGCCACACCCAGCGGCTGTGACATCTGCCGAATACCCATGGCGAGGCCCCGGCGTTCCTTGGGGAACCAGCCGACGACCACCCGGCCGCTGGCTGCGTTCGTGCTCGCCGAGGCACCGCCCGCGAGCCCGAGCATCACCCCCAGCCACAGCAGGTTGCCCGTGGCCGCCGCCGCACACGCGAACACGGCGGTGAGGGCCAGGCCGCCAGAGATCACCCAGCGCTCGCCAAAACGATCGGCCACGTAGCCCCACATTACGAGGGTGAGGACCATGCCGAGCGTGGGCGCCGAAGCCAGGGTGCCAGCCGACACGAGCGGCATGCCGCGTTCGAGGTGCAGCATGGGAATCAAATACACGGGCGTGCTGACGAGCATGGTGCCAGCGGCCTGGGCAGCAACGCCCAGCGCCAGCATGCGCCAGGCCTTCGTCGGAATGACGCTGTGAGTTACGGAAGACACGCGATGAACGCCCTTGCTCTTCGTGCGTGGCGGGGTGCGCCACGACGCGGTGTGGAATACCATGATGGTATACCAAAGCATTGGAGCCCGTATGACCACGTCGCACGAGACCACCCCGTCGAGCGAACGCAGCACCTACGACAGGTTGCGTGCGCTCGTGCTGTCGCTTGAGCTGCTGCCAGGCGAACGACTGTCTGAGCGCGGGCTCGAAGACACCCTCGGGGCCTCACGCACCCCCATTCGGGCCGCCCTCATGCGGCTCGAGAACGAGGGGCTGACGAGGCGCCTGGGGCGCGGCTGGCAGGTCACCCCGGTTGATCTCACCGAGATTCGCTCGGCCATGGAGTTTCGCGAGACCCTCGAGGCGGGCATCGTCGCGCTGGCGGCTCAGCAGGCAGACGCCGAGGCCGTGCAGGCGCTCGTTGAACTCAGTGAAACCCCCGAGGGCGAACCCGATGACGCCGAAACGGGGCTGCGCGGCGGCACCGACTTTCACGTCGTACTCGCGATGCTCACGGGCAACCATTTCTTTGCCGACGCGATTCGTGATGTGATGACTCGCATCTCGCGCACGCGCTGGCTCGAAGTGCGTACCGAGGCCTCACGTGCACAATTGCGGGCCGAACACCGCGCCATCGCCGAGGCGATCGGCGCCGGCGATCCGGCAGCAGCGGTGGCACTGTCGCGGGCGCACACCCACGGCACCCGTGACCGGCTGATGGCGACCCTCGACGCTGAGCGGCACAGGCTGCGGGCGCGGGGGCTCTCGATTATCGAATCTGAAACGCTGGGCTAATGCGCGGTGTCGGAGCCAGTGCGCCGTAGTGTCGGTGCGCCACTTGTCAGACGTGTGTGATGCAATAGCAGGATGAACGAGGAACCGCGGCGGGAGGCATCGATCCTGCACGTCGACATGGATGCCTTTTTCGTTTCGGTCGAACTGCTCGATCGCCCCGAACTCGTGGGGCGCCCTGTGGCCGCCGCCCATGACACCGCCCGGTCGGTGGTGTCGAGTGCGAGCTATGAAGCGCGGCGCTTTGGGGTGCGCTCGGCGATGCCCATCGCGCGCGCCAAACAGCTGTGCCCCCAATTGGTGCTCGTGCCGCCGGTGTTCGAAAAGTATCGCGCCGCTTCGCGCGAGGTGATGCGCATCTTTACCGAGTTCACGCCCCTGGTTGAACCGCTCAGCATCGACGAAGCGTTTCTTGACGTCGCGGGTTCCACCAGGCTCTTTGGCCCGCCCGCCGAGATCGCCAGGCAAATTCGTGAGCGCATTCAATCTGAGCTCGGGCTGCCATCATCGGTGGGGCTTGCCGGCACCAAGTTCGTGGCCAAGCTCGCATCGCAGCGCGCGAAACCCAATGGGGTGCTCGAGATTCCGCCCGAGCGCACCCTTGACTTCTTGCACCCGCTGCCCGTCAGCGCCATGTGGGGCGTGGGCCAGGCGACCGCGAAGTCGCTGTCGGCGCGTGCGATCCACACGGTCGCCGATCTCGCGGCAGAACCCCTCGACTCGCTGCGCCGCATTGTGGGCGCCTCGAGTGCCCACAAGCTTCACGAACTGGCGAACGGCCGCGACGCCCGAGGCATCGAGATTGAGCGCACCGAAAAAAGCATCGGTCACGAAGAAACCTTTGAATTTGACGAACCCGACGGCGAGGCACTGCGGCGCGAGCTGCTGCGGCTGTCGTCAAAGATCGGGGAGCGGCTGCGCGATCGCGGCTTCACCGCCCGCACCATTGCGATCAAGCTGCGCTGGTCAAGCTTTGAAACCATCACGAGATCGCGCACGCTCGCCGAGCCCACACACGCGACGCAACGCATCTACGCGACCGCCCGCGAACTCTTCGACGAGGCGTGGGTCGAGGGGCAACCCGTGCGCCTCATTGGAGTACGCGCCGAACAACTCGGCGACTCGTCAGCCGGCGGTATGGGGCTGTGGAACGACGACGAACACCTCACTGCCGTCGACCAGGCGGTTGACTCGGTGCGCGGCAAATTCGGTGCGGCGGGGCTCGCGCCGGCACGCCTACTCACTGGGCGGGGCAACGCGGTCGACCCGAGATCGCTGCAGCCGCCGATCTAACGGCGGGTGGTGCGGGGCAACACTGAGCTGTCTTCGTTTTCGCCTATTGCGCGAGCGGCAACACTGCGCCGCGTGAAGCGTCAGGCCAGTCGCCCAGCACCATAGCGCTGTGCCGCTGCGGTTGCAGGCTGAGCCGCGAGGCGTGGAGCTCTATGCGTTGCTGCTGATCATTAACCCGGTGATCGTGATTCTTGTCGAGTATCCGCTGAGCTATGTCACGAAGCGGATGCCGGCGCATCTCGCGCTGATGCTCGGCATTGTGGTGATGTCATCGGGGGTGGCCGTCACCGGAATTTTTGCGACGGTGCCCGTACTCGCGATCGCGGGGTGGGTGCTGTTTTCGGTGGGCGAGTGCGTGTTTGCGCCGATGCCGAATAGCTACGTGGCGCAGCTTTCGGCGCCGCACACGCAGGGGCGCGAACAGGGGTGACTGGTCGCCGTGCAATCGGTGGGCGCCGGGTTGGGCCCAGGCCTGGGCAGCTGGATGCTGCTGGTGCTCGTTGGGGGAGCGTGGGCGGGCTTTATGGCGCTCGCGGTACTCGCGGCCGTGCTGGTGTGGGGCGCCCATGCCACGGCAGGGAGCCGCGGAGGCGCGCGCTCACACGAAGCCGCCCTCGGTAATGACGTGCGCCTGCCCTGAGCCGTCGACAACGCGCGACCAACTCTCGACGAAGAGGCGATTCTTGTGGATCGAGACGCCAAACCCACCGTACATGCCGGGGTACCTGAACCACAGCTCCGTGAGCTGTTCGATCGCTACGAGCTCGGTGGGCAGGGGCCTGATCTTGACCGGCGCAAGCCTGTCGGTGCGCTCGGCAACCAAGGCAGCTAAGTGGTGATCCCAGGCCGCAAACTTCTGCAGCTCGCGGGGGCTGGGCTCGCGCACGTTCAGCACATCTTCGAGGTGGTGATGGTCCCGCTTTCTGGCGATATCGATCGGGCGATCGCCGCGGGCGTCTCGCAGCGCCCGCCAGGCACCGCGGCGAATCAGCTGCTCGGCTATCTCGGCCGATGCGCCGAGCCACGCGGCCTGGTGCAGGGGAGTGAACCAAGAGGTTCCGGAGACCCGCCACTGATTCGGTGTGAGCGCGTCATGCGAATCCAAGAGGCTGAACACTTCGGCCCAGTTCCCGGCCTTCGCGGCATCAGCGAGGAGGTTCGTCTGTTCGACGAAGCCCTCAGATAGCGCTTCGGTGTCGATAGTGCCCGGCCAATCGGCGCTCATATGAATGCCTCCTACGCTTCAAGTGGTTTCTTGAAACGAGCCTACGGGAGCGGTGCTGCTGGCGGGATACGCGCACAAAAACAAATCAGCCCCCGACTCGAAAGTCGGGGGCTGATTCCTTGGGGTGGCTAACGGGGCTCGAACCCGCGACCACCGGCACCACAAGCCGGTGCTCTACCAACTGAGCTATAGCCACCATACTGACTTGTTCGCTTTGCGGCGAACGAGGCAACTCCATAAGCATAACCCACCCCTTCAGCCCGATGCCAAATCGTGTGCACCTCGCGCGTGCCGCCCGCCAGAATCAAGCGTCACCACAAATTTGCTCCCGTTGTCACACGCTTCGTGTGTAGGGTGAAGACATGCTCGAGTTATCCCCTGAGGAGTTCGAATCACTGGTCGCTGATGGCCTTGATTCACTGCATGACGACATGCTTGACCAACTCGACAACGTCATTTTCGTCATCGAAGACGTGCCCGAAGACGGCACCGACGTGTTGGGCGTCTACGAGGGGTTCTCGCTAGCCGAGCGTGATGTCTACGGCTACGGCGAACAACCAGACCGCATTATTTTGTTTCGCAAGAATCTCTTGGCACACTGCGCCGATCATGATGAACTCGTGAAAGAAATTCGCATCACGCTAGTGCACGAGATCGCGCATTTTTATGGGCTGAGTGAACAACGCATTCACGAGTTGGGATGGGGATAATGCCAACGATTACTGTAGACCGGCTCGACCACGGGGCGCACGCGGGGGCGTCGGGGCACGTATTGCCCGGCTCAGACACGATCGACCAGGCGCAGCAAGAGCGCATGTGGGAGACGGTCGTGTGGGACGATCCCGTCAATCTGATGTCGTATGTGTCGTACGTTTTTCGGCGCCACTTCGGCTTCGATCGGGAGCGCGCTGAGAAGCTGATGCTGCAGGTGCACCATCGCGGCAGCGCCGTCGTTGCCGAGGGGGAGCGTGCCGCCATGGAAATGCACGTCGAAGCGCTCCACGAGTATGGGCTGTGGGCCACCCTGCAGCAGGGAGGCCAGCCGTGAAAATTGCACCACTTGCCGGCGACGGGCTGCGCCTCAAACTTGAGCTCAACGAAGCGGCGATGCTCGACCAGCTGGTCACCCAGCTCACACAGCTGCTGCAGGACTACAGCCAGACCGCGCTCGACCCCGACCCGCTGTTCGCGAGCCTCGAGATCGGTGGTTCTGAGGAGCCCCCCGAAGACCCCGCGCTGGCCCGGCTCTTTCCTGACGCCTACGCCGAGCCTGAAGACGCCGCGGGCTACCGCCGGGTGACCGAGCAGGGGCTGGTCAACCGCAAGATCCAAGATGCGATGCGGGTGACCTCAGATTTGGGTCTCGGCGCGGGCATCGCGACAGACGCGACTACGGTCGAAGTCGATATCACCTCAGAATCGTTGCCGGTGTGGGCGCGCACGATCACCGCGCTGCGGCTGGCGATGGCGGCCCGGATCGGGCTCGAAACGGGTGACGATCACGAGCGGCTGCTGGCGCAAGAAGCCACACACGGCACGGTGCTCGTGTTCGACTGGCTCGCCGCCATTCTCGATTCGGTGCTCGCCGTAATGGAGTAACCATCGCGCGGTCGTGCGTCACGAACCGCCACGCCTCTTAACCGCAGCGGGATTATTGGTACGGTGGGCTCTATGGCTTCGCACACTTCAGATCAGGCTGGCGCTACCGATATTGCGGCGGCGACCCGTGCCGCGGGTGACCTGCTGCGGGCGCTCGGCGTTGACCTTGAGGCGCGCGGGCTTGAACGCACCCCCGAGCGGGTGGCGCAGACGCTTGCCGGGCTGATCGACCGCGGCCCCGTGCCCGAGGCGACGCTGATGCCCAGCGACGGGTATGACGGGCCGATCGTGATGCGCGATATTCCGTTCGTGGGTATGTGTGAACACCACCTGCTGCCGTTTCGGGGCACCGCCACCCTCGCCTACGCGGCGGGTGAGCAGATCGTGGGTCTGTCAACGCTGGCGCGCGTGGTGGAGTACTTCGCCGCTGGCCTGCAACTGCAGGAGCGCATGACCAGCCAGATCGCCGACTGGCTCGAATCAGAACTCACGCCCGCGGGCGTGGGGGTGCGCATCGAGGCCGAACACTTCTGTATGTCGATGCGCGGCATTGGCGGGCCGGCCACCCAGGCCGAAACGCGCATTACGCGCGGCACCATCACGGCGCAGGATCTCGCATGACCGCGCGTGTGATTGGCCGGCGCAGCTTCGACTTCGACCGACAGGTCGCCGTGATGGCCGTCATCAATCGCACACCAGACTCGTTTTACGATCAGGGCGCCACCTTCGCCCTCGACCGGGCGGTGGCTGCAGCGCTCACCGCTGACGCCGAGGGCGCTGACTGGATCGACGTCGGGGGAGTGCCGTTTGGGCGTGGGCCCTGGGTGTCGCCCCAAGAAGAGATTGACCGCGTGGTGCCGTTCGTGACCGAGGTATCGGCGAAGAGCGATGTCGTGATCTCGGTCGACACCAACCGCGCCGAGGTGGCGCAGGCCGCCATTGCGGCCGGTGCCGCCGTGATCAATGATACGAGCGGGCTGGGCGACCCCGAGATGGCTGGCGTGATCGCCGCGTCTTCGGCCTCTGTTGTGCTCACCCACAGTGTCGGGCCGTGGCGCGAGGAAAAGCCCGCCGCGCACTTCACCGATGTGGTGCACGAGGTGCAGGAGTATCTGGCCGAGCGCGTGGAGCGCGCCTGCGCCGCCGGTATTCCGCGTGACCGCTTGATTCTTGACCCGGGTCACGACCTCGATAAAAACACCCTGCACACGCTCGAACTCACGCGGCGGTACGCCGAACTGCAGCAGCTGGGGCTACCGCTTTTAGCCGCGGTGTCAAACAAAGACTTCATCGGGGAGTCCATCGACCGACCCAAACAGGAGCGACTGCACGGCTCGCTCGCCGCGATGGTGGTCTGCATCATGAACGGCGCCCGCATCGTGCGCATGCACAACGTCGCCGAAAGCGTGGATGCCGTGCGCATGACCGAGGCCATTTTGGGGTGGCGCGATCCCGTGCGGCTCGAGCACAACACCCATCCCACCCGCAACGTCTAATGACCGAACTCATTGCGATCGACGGCCTGTACCCCGCGGCCGAGACCGGCCTCACCGACGAAGCCCTGCTCGCAGAACTTGATCACCCGGCACTGCGGGCGAACTTCGTATCGAGCATTGACGGTGCGATGACGCGCGACGGGCTCTCAGGTGGGCTGTCGGGCGACGCCGATAAACGATTGTTCGGGCTGCTGCGCCGGGTCACCGACGTGGTGCTCGTCGCCGCGGGCACCGTGCGCGACGAGGGCTACACAGCCATGCGCGTCGACGCAGCATCAGTGCAGTGGCGCGAAGCGCACGGCAAACCCGCGCACCCGGTGTTCGCGATCGTGTCGGGGGCACTTGACCTCGACGAAGACGCTGAGATCTTCACTGACGCCCCGGTGCCGCCGATCCTGTTCACCACGCGGGCGGGGGCGGCGCGGGCGTCAAGGTTTGAGGGGCTCGCCCACGTCGTGATCATCGGCGAGCACGCGCCGGGCCGGGTCGACGGCGCCCAGGTGGCCGAGGCATTACGCACCCTGGGGCACACCCGCATACAGTGCGAGGGCGGCCCCACCTTTTTGGGGGCGCTGCTCGCCGCAGACGCGGTCGACGAACTCTGCCTCACGATCGAGCCCACGCTCGAGGCGGGCTCATCAAGGCGCATTGCGGCGGGCCCATCGGCCCCGCGCAGCATGCGTCTCGCCCGGGTATTGCGCGCAGGCGAGACGCTGCTGCTGCGTTACGCGAGGGGCGATTCGCCCTCGGTGCCCATGATGCTGTCCAGCAGCGGGGCGTAGTGCTTCGTCGTTGACTCGGTGATCGCCGCTGAAGCTGTCTTGTTGGGTCCGGGCTGCGCGACCATAACGGTGTCCCTGAAGTAAGCGAGCTCTTGAATTGACTCGGCGATATCGGCGAGCGCACGGTGCCCACCACGCTTCTTCGGCGCACCGAAGTAGGCGGCGTGGTACCAGCGGCGGCTGAGCTCCTTGATCGTCGAGACATCGATGCTGCGGTAGTGCAGCTTCTCTTCAAGCGCGGGGAGGTACTTCGCGATGAAGCGGCGATCCATGCCGATCGTGTTGCCCGCGACCAGCGGGCGACGGCCGGCGGTGACGAACCGCTTGAGGTACGCGATGACCTGGGTCTCGGCCTCTTCGAGCGAAACTCCCGCTTCGATGCGGGGCAGCAGCCCCGAGGTCTCGTGCATATTGCGTACGAAATCATTCATGTTCGCGAGCGCATCGGGGCCGGGGTTGATCACAATCTCAAATCCCGGATCGAGCGGCTTGAGATCAAAGTCGGTGACGATGACCGCGATCTCGCACAGGCCGTCGCGGTCAGCGTCGAGTCCGGTCATTTCGCAGTCAATCCAGACGATCTGTTCTGCTGGCGTGTTCGACACTCTCGCTCCTTGCATGGGGTGCCCGTGTGCGGCGGGGTGCCGTGGGCGACCGCTCTAGTCTACCGAGGGTTCGGCTGGGCGCGGCCCGGGGCCGAAGGGGAGCCCCAGCGCCGGTAGACTAGTCGGCATGGCAGTTCTTCCTATTGTGATCTCTGGCGAGCCCGTGCTGCACGCCCCCGCTGCGACCGTTACCGAATTTGATGACGCGTTGCGCCAGCTCGTCGACGACATGTTCGAGACGACTGAGGCCGCGCCCGGCGTGGGCCTTGCCGCAACCCAGGTGGGCGTGGGCAAGCGCGTGTTCGTGTGGATTTACGAGGATCAAGACGAGGCACCCGCTCGCGGCGTCGCCATCAACCCTGAGCTGTGGATCGCGCCGCTTGAGCCGGGCCTGCCCGACGACGAAGAAGAGGTTGAGGGGTGCCTGTCGTTCCCCGGCGAGCGCTTCGCACTGCGCCGCTCAGCACGCGCGATTCTGCGCGCCCAAGACATTGACGGCAAGCCCTTCGAGATCGTGGCGAGCGGCTGGTTCGCGCGCATCCTGCAGCACGAGTTTGATCACCTCAGCGGTCTGCTCTACGTCGATCGTCTCGTGCACCCCGAGAGCAAGGGTGCGCAGAAGGCGCTGCGCCGCAACGGTTGGGGCAAGCCCGGCCTGACCTGGATGCCGGGCGAGGACGACCTCGAGGGTTAATCTTTCGACGCAGCCTCAGGCTGCACGATGCGAGAGGGATCGCGGGCGCTTATGCGGCCGCGGTCCCTTTCTTATTGAGGTCGGTGACGAAGGTCCAGCCGACCATGGCCACCAATAGCAAAATCGCGGTGATGCCAAACGCCCAACCAAAGCCAGCGAAGTCAACGACGAAACCCGCCACGAGGGGCCCAAGCACACCGCCCAGGTCGCTCGCCATCGAGTAGCCGGCGACGACACCGCCACCGCTGCGGCCGTTCAATACGTCTGCGAGCACGGCCTGCTGCGCGGGGTTCGCGAGCGCTGAACCCGCGCCGGCGAGCAGCATCGCGAGCATCGCCAGCCACAGGTTGGGGGCGAGGGGGAACGCCCAATAGGTGATGGCGAGCACCAGCATGCCGATGATCAAGAGCGGCTTGCGGCCAACGGAGTCGGTCCAGCGGCCCGACGGGAAAATGAAGATGGCGTTGCCGGCGGCATAGGCGGCGAGCACCCACGCGGCCATGGCGGCGTCACCGTTGAACACGACGGCGACAAAGATGGGCACGATCGACACTCGCACCCCAAACGACGCCCACCCAAACGTGAACACCGACAGCAGCAGCGCGCGGTACTGCGGAATGCGCAGCGCCGCCCCAAATGGCATCGCCTCGGCCTTGGGGGTGCCGACACCGGGGCTACCGGCCGCCTTCGAATTACGCAGCGCGATCGCGACCACCGCGGCGGCGATGAGCAGCATGAAGAAGTAGAACACGAACGGGGCGCGCAGACCAAAGACCGACACGATGCCGCCGAAGACGGGGCCCAACAAGCCGCCGAGCAAGAAGCCCGCCGCGTTGAGGCTCGCGACGCGACCACGCGCGTTCAACGGGCTCATCTTCACGAGCAGGGCGGTGGCGGCGACGGTGAACATTGACGAGCCCACGCCGCCCGCCCCACGCAACACCACAAACTGGGTGTAGTCCTGCGCGAACGCGGCAGCGCCCGTTGAAATCGCGACGATCAAGATGCCGATCGTGTAGCTGCGGCGTTCACCGAACTTGGCGACGACCCAGCCCGCGAAGGGAGCCGAGACGAGGCGCATGCCCGCAAATGCGCTCACGATGGCTGAGGCGGCGAAGTTCGAGACATCAAATTCGAGGGCGAACTGGGGGATGGCCGGGGCGACCACCCCGTATCCGAGGGCGACGGTGAATGCACCGGCGACGAGAGCCCACACCTCGAATGGCAGCTTAGATTTGGGGGAGCGGGTCACTCGGTGAGTCTATCTGGCGGCGGTGGGTGGGGTGCGCGACTGCGCTCAGGGCAGAAACGACGAACGCCCGGAGTAACAGAAGGGCTACCGAGTGGGTTCTTGTGTTTTACAACGAGAGGGGGAACATTACGTGCCTACGTGCCTACGTGCCTACGAGCCGGCTTGCCGACAGTCTGTTCAAAGACACGTGCTGCTCGGCAGCTTCGATAACGAGCTTCCGATGTGTTTCTGGGGTTACGCGGATCATGAAGTTCCCAGAGTAAGTCCGATCGGCAAGTGCCTGAGGAGGGGTCTCTCCTTCATCGAGCATTTGCTGGACGACCTCGGCCGCCAACGCCTGGATGCCGACGAAGGCTTGGGCAGAGACTTCGTCCAAGAACGACAGTGAAGGGAGCTCGGCCACCGTTCCGACAAACTCCTCGTCCTCCGCAGACCAAGTTACTCGGTACGTGTAGTGATTTGAGCTCATGGCTGTACCTTTCCTAACTTGTCGATAGCTGAGACCGCTTGGCGAACTTGATACGGTTTCGCCTTACCGTTTGCATCCTGGATATTAATCCGGGGGTCACCTGCCCACGGCATTTTGTACACTCGGTGAGCGCCACCCATCTGGCGGCCTTCCCCGAAGTAGTGGTCACACACCTTTTGGAGATCGGCGTACCGGATGCCCTTGGGGCTGGCCCGCATATTGCTTAGGATCTTGTCCACGCTGGCCATGGTTAATGGTATCACTATTGATACCATTTTGGTGGGGTGTTTTTACGGCAACATCAGCGCTCAAAGCCAGTATTTCCCGAAGGGCACCGACCTATCAATTTATGGGCTGGAAGATCTTGAGGTCGTGGCTCAGTGGTTGAACGGTCGTCCACGCAAAACGCTGGGCTGGGAAACCCCAGCCCAGCGTTTTGCGTAAAACTAGTTCCTACCGCCTGGTCCATACCCCGGTGCTGCGAGGATCACTAAAATCCGCCGAAGTCACCCCGGGCATCGCCCAGCTCACGCGGTTACTGCGTGTCGGCGGCGGGCTTGTGATCCGGATCAGCGGTGTGCGCCGCAGCGTTTTCGAGATCGCTCGCCTGCTGGGCAGCGAGTGCCTCGGCCTCGGCTCCGCCGATCGCCTCGCCGCGCGCGACCATGCCCGACTGATCTGAGAGCGGGATCTGCTTCAGGAACAGTGCGAACAAGAACGCGAGCAAAATGAACGGAATCAGGTACCAGAACACCGGCGCGAGCGAATCAGCGTAGGCGGTCACGACGCCCTCTCGAATCGCCTCGGGCATCTGCGAGAGCGACTGCGGATCGATCGTGGCGACCGCCTGCTCGGGGTTCGCCATGCCAGCGCCCGCGAAGACGCCGCCCAGGTTGTCGCTGAGGCGCGTGGTGAACATGGCGCCGAAGATCGCGACGCCCAGGGAGGCTCCGACCTCGCGGAAGTAGTTGTTCGTGCTCGTTGCGGTGCCGACCATTGATGCATCGACCGCGTTCTGCACGACCAGTACGACGACCTGCATGATGAGGCCGAGGCCCGCGCCAAACACGAACAGGTAGACGCAGATCAGCCAGATCGGGGTGCTCGCGGCGAGCGTGGTCATGGCGCCCATGGCGGCCGCGGTGACGAGCGTGCCGACGATCGGGTAGATGCGGTAGCGCTGGCGCTTGGTGATCATGAGGCCCGACCAGATCGACGTGCCCATCATGCCGACCATCATGGGCAGCATCAGCAGGCCTGAGACGGCGGCGGAGGTGCCCGAAGACATCTGCAGGAAGGTGGGCACGAACGCGATGGCCGAGAACATGCCGAGGCCGAGCGTGAAGCCGATGGCGGTGGCGTTTACGAAGATCGGGTTCTTGAACAGCGACAGCGGAATGATGGGGTCTTCGGCGCGTGCCTCAACCAGCACGAACAGGCACGCCGAGATGATCAGCCCGCCGCCCCAGAGCCAGGTTTCGAGCGCAGCCCAGCCGTGATCGCGGCTGCCACCGAAGTCGGTGAAGAAGATGAGGCAGGTGGTGGCGATCGAGAGCGTCACGACGCCCGCGATATCGATCTTGTGGGTGGCGCGCTTGCTGGGGAGTCGCAGCGTAAACCAAGCGATCGCGAAGGCTGCGATGCCGATGGGAATGTTGATGTAGAACGCCCACTGCCAGGTGAGGTGATCAACGAAGTAGCCGCCCAGCAGTGGGCCGGCCACCGCCGAGATACCGAAGATCGCGCCGAGGGGGCCCATGTACTTGCCGCGCTCAGAAGCCGGCACGATGTCGGCGATGATCGCCTGCGACAGAATCATGAGCCCGCCGCCGCCAAGCCCCTGCATGGCGCGGAAAATGATCAGCCAGGTGAAGTCGGGGGCGAATGCCGCGCCCGCCGACGCGATCGTGAACAGCGCGATCGCGATCAGGAACAGGGTGCGGCGGCCGAGCACGTCACCGAACTTGCCGTAGATCGGCATCACGATGGTGGTCGCGAGCAGGTATGCGGTGGTGAGCCAGGCCTGGTGCTCGACGCCGCCGAGCTGACCGACGATGGTGGGCATCGCGGTCGACACGATGGTCTGGTCGAGGCTCGAGAGCATCATGCCCGCGACGAGCGCGGAGAAGATGATCCAGATGCGGCGCTGCGTGAGCAGTAGCGGGCCGTCGCCAGGCGCGGGCTTGTGTGCCTTGACCTGACCGGTGGGAGTTTTAGAGGACATGCGAAGAGTCCCTTTCAAAATGGGGTCGTGCAGAAAAGTGAAGGGGACCGCGGGTTAGGCGGTCGTGACCGGTGCGGGTGCCGGTGCCTGCGTGGGTGCCGGGGCGAACAGCTCGCGCGTGTAGGCGAGAGACTGCCGCAGCGCGGGGCCGATGCTGCCGGTGGGTGCATGAGAGAAGTAAGAGTGAGCCGTTGCGTGGAGCAGCCCGCCCAGCAGCTGCACCGCGAGCGAGATTCTGGGGTCTTCGGGGGAGAGGCCCTCGCGCGCGGCGATGATCTGCACGAGCTGTTGCTGCATCGCCTCGGAGTCGGCGATGAACTTGTCCATAAAGGCGGGCTCACGCATGATGATCGCGTTCACGTGCGTGAGCGTGCCCGCAATGTCGATGACCTCGTCGAAATTTACGATGGCCACCTCAACAAGATCAGTGAGCAGGGTGGGGCTCACTTGGCCATCGGCGATGCCTGCCGCCACGAACGCCCGCATCGCGTCGCTGTCACACAGATCAGCGGGAGTCGCGCCCACCACCGCCGCTTCTTTTGATTCGAAGTAGTTGAAGAAGGTGCGGCGAGAGATTTCTGCGGGGGCGCAGACATCCTCAATGGTGAAACCCGACAGCCCGTGGGCCGCGGTGAGCTTGCGCGCGTGTTCGGTGATGGCGATGCGGGTACGTCGCATCTTGGCCTCCCGGCCCGTTGGTAATGCACTTTGAGTCACAAAGTGCAATTATGCACGTTTGAGCTGTGAGTGCAATTTGAGCACGAGATGTTCGAACCTGAAGTACTCCCGTCATTTGGGGCTATTCGGGCGTTGCCTCCCGAAGATAAACTCGGCACGCACACACTCTTCGTGATGAGGTGCCGGGCGTTCGTCGCTCGGCACACTTGTCCCTTGCGGTTAGGAACTCGCATGGCTAGAACCTCGAATACTCGTAACCCCGAAGGTCAATCGGTTGGGCGGGGCTCCTCGTGCGGGGGCGGCGATGTGGCGCACTTTCGCCCGCGGATTCGTGCGTTGCTGTCGGCCATGGTTGCGGTCGCAGTAGGGTTCGGGCTTGCTAGTACCACCGCGCCCATTGCTGCGATGGCCGCTGATGACCCCAGGTGGTGGAGCGAGGCCATAGCCATTCCCAGTGCTCACGCTCAGGGGCTCACCGGCGAAGGCGTCAAGATAGCGGTCATTGACGACATGATCGATCCGAGTTCCCCGGCATTCACGGGCGCGAACCTGACGGTGAATGACGACCACATCTGCCCGGAGTCGGTGGGAACCTACGACGGCGCAACTCGTGAGGTACAGCATGGCACTGCCGTCACGCAGATGCTCGTGCGCCCCGACGGTGTACTCGGCCTGCCTGGCGGTATAGCGCCCGAGGCTGAAGTCGAGTTTATTGCGGTGGGAAGCGTCGAAACTTGTGATGCACTCGTGCGCGGTGAAGACGGTGAGATTGTGGATCAGTGGGCAAACGCAATAGACCAGGCGATAGCAGACGGGGCTGACGTCATATCAATTGCTATTAGCACCGGGGCATCTGAACGAAACATCCCCGCCATTGCCAGAGCACTCGCGGCCGGAGTTGTTGTTGTCGGGGCTAGCCCCAATGAGAGCACAAACCTTTCGAAGCGATTTGCTAGTGGGATAAACGGAGTGATTTCGGTTGCCGCAGTGAATTTAGAGGTTGACCTGCTGATAGAAGCGGATGGAGCCCGAGTGATTAACAAGGAGATCACTGTGGTCAATGCCGGCGTTGACATTGGCGTGATCGGTGGTACCCATGATGCCCCAGTTATGGAGACGACCGCAGGGTCATCGTTCGCGACCCCACTGACGGCGGGTATCGTTGCGCTGGCGATGCAGAAATTCCCCGATGCTACGGGTAACCAAATCATTCAGGCGCTCATCCACTCGGCGATCGGTAGCGAAAACGGCACTCAGCGCGACGTCACCAACGGTTTGGGCTACGGGCTTGCATCGCTGCCGGGCATTCTCGAGACTGATCCGATGACATACCCCGACGTGAACCCGCTCATGGACAAGGCACTCGGTCAGCCGACGGCGGAAGAAGTCGAAGCATTGCAGACGAGCAAAAACGAGCAGCCTGAAAATGAAACCTCGGCAGAACCGGCCGATGAACCAGCGGGGGAGTCAGCTGAGGGGACCGCACCGAGCGCTGAAGCCAAACCACAGGAGTCTGCCAACCCCGAAGGTGGCCTGGCCGGGGCGCTACTGCCCTGGACGATTGCGGGCGGTATCGTGGTGCTCGGGGGCATCGCCGTCGCAGTGGTGATGGTTGGAAGAAAGCGGCGTGGACAGTAGCGCGCGCTCGAAACACAGGCATTAACCTGACGGCTGGTTCTCACTGTGCCCTGGCACCCGCGTCGACTCCCGCTCCACCAACCGATATGGTGCGCTCATCAGCGCGGGGGCCGCGTCGCGGTCAGCGATGCGGCGCAGCAGCACCTCGATGGCGAGGCGCGCGATCGCGTTCACATCGGGGGCGATCGTGGTGAGCGGGGGTGACGTGAACCCCGCCTCAGGAATATCGTCCCACCCGATCACCGAGATGTCGCCCGGCACGTTCAGCCCGGCCTCCCGCAGCGCCCGCAGCGCGCCCACCGCGAGCTGATCATTCGCGCACACGAGGCCATCCATCTCGGCCAGCCCGCCGGGGCAAGCGAGCACCTCGCGCATGCGGTCGTACCCCTCCTGCCGGGTGTACACCCCATCTGGCCCGGTGACGTCCCACTGCGACACCGCAATCACGTGCTCCGGCCGCACAGTGAAGCCGGCCTCATCGAGGGCCCGCTGATAGCCACCCAGTCTGAGATCGGCCGGGGGAGCGCCCACCACCCCGGGCGACACCGCCCCAAGAAACCCGGGAGCCCGGCACCCCGCATCGATCAGGTGCCGGGTGGCCGCGGCGCTCGACGTGACACTGTTCACCACGACGCTGTCGACGCGGGCATCGCGCGGCCGCTCACCCAGCAACACGAGCGGGGTCGCGCTCTGCGCCGCCACGATCTGATCGACGTCGATTGAGAGGGGGCTGAAAATGATGCCGTCGGTGAGCAACGTGCGAAACCCACCGGCCACCCGCAGCTCACGCTCGACGAGACCCCGGGTCTCATCGATCACCACGTCGTACCCCACGCGCTCGGCCTCGGTGACGACTGCGTGCGCGAGCTGCGCGAAATAGGGGTGCGATACGAACGGCACCGACAGCGTCAGCAGCATGCTGCGCCCACTGCGCAACTGCCGCGCGGCCTGCTGCGGGCGGTACCCGAGCTCGGCAATCGCGGCCTCCACGCTCACGCGGGTGGCATCACTGATGTAGCGGTGCCCGTTGATGACGTTCGACACCGTGCGATACGACACCCCGGCGAGCGCGGCCACATCCTTCAGCGTGGGAGCGCCTGCGCGCGCTTCCCCCGCCACTAGCTCGCCGCCCCGTTTACTGCCCCGCCCGCGGCGGCAGCGCGACCCGGGTGAGCCACGGCACCGGGCGACACCGGGGGTAGGGTGGCCGCTGATCCGGAGCCCACCGCAGTTTCCATGCCCGCCGTAGCCGCCGCGAACCGGTCATGCAGCTCTTGATTCACCTGGCGCAGCACCCGGGCATCGACCTTGGTCACCGTGCGATCGTAGGTGAGAATGCCATTGAGCTCATCCTCAACGTCAGAGAGCTGTGTGTACACCATCGCCGACAGCCCCGCGTCGATCGCGGGCGCAATCTGCTCGCGATGCAGCGCCGCATAGGCCGCCGTGAGCTCGGCCCCGGTCGCATACCGGCGGTACCCAAACTCGCGCTCACTGAACTCGTGCCCGGGCAACCGCAGCGCATACCCGCCGTACTCAGAAACGACCACGGCGCGACCATCGGCGCCCCAGTTGCGCCGCGGCTTAATCGGCCTGAAATACACGTGCAAACTGCGCAGCTGCCCGCCACCCTGGTCGTGCCAGCCGCTGGCGTGATCGATGATGCGATCCGGATCAAGGCGACGCACCCGCTGCGCCACCTCATTGGCATCGAACTGCCCCCAGGCCTCATTAAACGGCACCCAGGTAACAACGCTCGGGGCGTTCTGCAGCAGCTCGATCGTCGCGTCGAGCTCGGCCAGAAACTCGGCGCGGCCCGCGGCATCTGCGCGCCCAAACAGCCCATACCGGCGGTCGTTGAACTTAATCGGCGAGAGCACCGGGGCCGTGATCACGAGCGGCTTATAGCGCTCGCCGCCGCTCACCATGTCTTGCCACACGAGCATGCCGAGGCGATCGCAGTGGTAGTACCAGCGCAGCGGCTCGATCTTGATGTGCTTGCGCAGCATCGTGAACCCGAGGTCTTTCATCGCCTGAATATCGCGCACGAGCGCGGCGTCGTTGGCGGGGGTGTAGAGGCCGTCGGGCCAGTAGCCCTGGTCGAGCACTCCGCAGTGAAAGTAGGGGGTGCCGTTGAGCATCATGCGGGGCTTGCCGAGGGCATCGGGGGCGATACCCACCGAGCGCATGCCGAGGTAGCTCGTGACGACGTCGTCGCACAGACGCACCTCGACGTCGTAGAGGAACGGGTCTGCCGGGCTCCACGGGCGCACCTCGGGAATGGGGAGACGCAGCGTTTCACCCGCGGGGCCTTGCGCGCGGGCTACCTCGACGCCGCTCTCACTGATGATGACCTCGACGGGCACGGTGGCGGCCGGGGCGTGCACCGTGATCTCGGCGAAACTCTCGGCGGGGTTGTCGGTGAGCACGGGGCGAATCTGGAGGCGTTCGACGTGGGCCTCGGCCACCGACTCGAGCCACACGGTCTGCCAAATGCCCGACTGCGGGGTGTACCAAATGCCGCCGCGATTGAGTGACTGCTTGCCGCGCGAACGGTAGCTCTGGTCGGTGACATCGCGCACCCGCACTCGCAGGGTGTGCGCGGCCCGATCGTCGCCGATTGCGTGCGTAAGGTCGACTGTGAAGGGAAGATAGCCGCCCTCGTGCGCGCCCACCTGTACACCGTCGAGGTACACGACGCAGTCTTGGTCAACCGCCCCAAAGTGCAGCAGCAGGCGTTCCTTACGAAACCCAGCGGGGAGTTTGAGCGTGCGTTCGTACCAGAGGTACTCGGTGGGGTCGAGCTGGCGGCCCACCCCAGACAGCTGCGCCTCAGGGGAGTAGGGCACCAAAATCTCGCCGTCCCACGCGGCCGGCGGCTGGGCCTCGGCCGTGAACGCATAGTTCCAGTGGCCGTTCAAGCAGAGGTAGCTGTCGCGCGCGAGCTGCGGGCGCGGGTACTCGGCGAGCGGAATGTCGGCGGCGTAACCAAACGCGGAGGCGACGGGACTGGTCATGAGCGAACCTTTCGGGAGCGCAGAAATGCGGTGATGGGAACGAGCAACAGCACAGCGGCTGCGGCCAAGAAGATCTCGGGGCCCGGCACTGACTTTGTGACGCCGAGCTCGGTGAAGGTATTGTTGGCGCCCGTGATGGCTGCCGCGCCGATGAACGGGCCGATGATCATCGGCACCATGACCACGAGGATCATGCGCACCCCCTGAATGCTGCCGGCGTGGGCGGCGGGGGTGTGGTCGCGGGTCATCGCGGCGACGGTGGCGAGGGAAGCCATCATGCCGCCCATCATGACGGTGGCCGAGGCGATGACCGCGATGAGATCGCGGGCAAAGAACATTGCGACTAGCCCCATCGCGAACACGGCCACCGCGGGGAGTAAGAACCGGGTCTTGCCGACGCGATCCATGATGCGCCCGGCGATCACGCTGAGCACGGCGGCGAGCAGCAGGGTGATGCCGAGCGCGATGGCGTAGGCCTCGATCTGCAAATAGTGCTGAAGGTAAATAATTACATAGGGTAAGAATGTTTGCACGCTGATGCTGAGCACCGCGTAGGTGAGCAGCGTGAGATACAGCGCGGGGTGCGCGCGCATGGTGCTGGGGCGTAACCAGTGCACGATGCCTGCCCACACCGTCGTGCGGGTGGGCGGAACTTCGCGGTCGCGCACGAGAAACCAGCTCGCAATTCCGGTGAGCGTGGTGACGGCGCCGATGATGCCAAAGAATAGCGTCCACTCGCCTGCGCGAGTGAGCCCATCAAGCAGCGCGAAGACCACCAGCATCGACATCAATGGCAGGGTGGCGAGCCAGCCCTCGACCCGGCCGCGGTTGGTGACGTGGGTGGAGTCGGTGACCCACGCGTTAAAGGCGGCATCGTTGGCGCCTGATCCGAAGACGCTCATGACGCAGTCGAGCGCGATGACGGCGATAATCGCTGTGAGTACGACGGGGGCGGCTGCGCTGACGGTGCTGTCGGGGAGCCCCAAGAACCCAAAGGCTGCGGTGCACAGACCCCACACGATGTAACCGATCGAGATGAACGCTCGGCGCTTGCCCAAGCGATCAGACCAGGCGCCCACCACGATGGTGGCGAGTGTGGCTGCTGCGGCGCTGCAGGCCACCATCGTCGCGATGACGGTGGGATCGGTGGTGATGGCGTTGTAGACGAACACGTTGAGGTACATGTTCTCGATGGTCCAGGCGAGCTGGCCCACGAACCCAACGGTAATGATGGCGAGCCAGGTGCGGCGGCCCAGCGGAACGCGGGGGCCGCTCGGGCCGCCGGGGCTGCTCGGGTTTGGCCCGGCTGGGGAGGTGCCTGCGCGCCGCGGGCGGGGTGCGCCCGGTGGCTCGGCGGCAGGCGTGGTGCGAGTGGTCATGGGGTCATCCTCGATGATGTTGCAACGTTGCAATGTTTGAACGCGGCAATTCTATCGATGGAAGTCTGAGAACGCGACCGGGGTGCTCCCGCTGCGGGCTTAGGCGTGCGTGGCGTCTCGATCGGTGATGTGGTGCAGCGCCCAGTTCGTCCGGGCAAGCGCCATCAGCGCATGGGTGGCCGGGTCATCAGCGGAGCCCGGCAGCTGATCGATGTGCGACAGAATATTGGGCCGGTCAAGCTGCTGCTCAGCGGTCACGGCCTCCGGCTCATTGGGAAAACTCAACGCATGATGGGCGGCCTCAGATGACACCAGCACCTCGGTGATCGCTGCGGAGATGACGCGAGCACCGGGCATCTGCTGTGCGCCGGGCACCTGCTGTGTGCCGGGCTCCGTCTGCGAGCTTGTCGCGTTTGGCCCAGCCTGCGCCGCCTGCGCGAGTTGCGCTGACGCCCGCGTCGCAATGTACATGAGGTGCACGGCGTCTGATTCCTCGCGGGGTGAATCGACGATGAACGCGGTCGACATTGACGAAAGCGAGCGGTCAACAGCGGCCTGGGCGGTGTCTAGCTGATGCAAGCTATTGGCCACCTCTTCGCGGGTGCAAGCCGAGGTGAGTGACCCGGCGACCGTGCGCAACAGATAATCGAGCGCATCAAAGTAGGCGTCAACCTGGGCGACTAGCGCGGGTCGAGAACTGGTGGTCATGATGAAGTAGGCGCACAGCACCCCAACGACGGCTCCGAGCAGCGTCTCGCCGACGCGCAACTCCATAATGCTGTGATTAAGCAGTCCCGTCAGATGGTAAAAGCACACGAGCATGATGGAAATGAACAGCGGGGAATAGGTGTAGTTGAGCGGCCCAAAGTAGAGCATGCAGAACACCGCGAGAATGCAGGCGATCACAATCACGGGGGTGTGATCGCCAATGAGCGTGACGATGATGAAGCCGGCGACAATGCCGATCGCGGTGCCAGCTACCCGGCGAAATGCCTTCGTGAGAATGCTGCTGCGGGTCGCGGCCCCCGAGAAAATAATGAACACGGTGATGATGGCCCAGTACCAGTGGGCCGAAGAGATAGCTTCGCCGATAAACATCGCGATCGAGGCGGCAATGATCGCCTGCACCGCCATGCGAGTCGAGGGGCGCCAGTGGCTCCATCCCCACTGCCGGGGAACCTTTGCGACTGGAAGCGTGGGTTGCTGCGGGGGAGCCTGCGACGGCGACCCGGAGGTTGCAACGGCCGACGCAGCTGACGGTGCTGCTGAGGGTGTTGCTGCCGGTACCGGTGGTCCTGCCGGTGTTCCTGACAGTGCCGTTGCCTGTGCGCGCTCGGGGGCGGACGGTTGGCCCGCGGGCGATGCGTGCTGCGGTGTGAGCGGCACCGCACGCAGCTTGGCGTGCGCCAGCAGCGCGCGTGCGAGCTGCTGCACACGCAGATCAGCGGGCACGGCACCCGATGGCGCCGCAAGCGTCTCGGTGGCCCACAATGTCGCCGCCGCGACCTCTGCGTCAGAGGCGTGGTCGTCAAGCACCGTCATGATCTAGCCGATGGCGTGCCGCAGTAACTGCTGCGGGTCTGAGTGTGGTTTAACCTCTGGAAGCAGGTGCGGGAGTGCGTGATGCTGGTGTTGCTGCCCCTGGTTCTGCCCTTGGTCTCCGTGCGCATCGGCGGAGTCAGACGGCGCTGCGTGACCGGCCCTCGCGATCGCGGCGCAGGCTTCTTCGGTGCTCACCCGCGCTTCCAAGACGAGCGCGTCGAGGGTGTGCTCGTCGCACCCAATTTCGTGGTCGGTGCGCACGTTTTGTTGCCACGCTGAGATCGACCGCGCCACCTCATCAATGCGAGCGAGCTCCGCGCGCCGATTCTTGGCCCGCTGCGGGTGTCGTGAGCCGTGGATCGCGCTGGCCGAGGCGACGCGCAGCTCTCGCAGCAGCACCGTGAGTTCGCGACGCGGCCGCTTCAGCAGCAAGATCGCGCGCATCAGCGCCTGAGCCGCAATGGCGATCGCTGAGATCGTGCAGAACAGCAGCAGATCTTTGGCTGTCACCTGCATGATGAGCGTGAAGAAGAACCCCATGAAGCACAGTGATCCGATGGCGCCCGCGCGTGGGCCGAAGCGGCGCACCCACACGGCAGCTCCCACCACGAGAATAAACGCGATGGTGACGGCGATGCGCGATTGCGACAGCGTCACAGCGACCAGCACGATGATCACCACGCTCGGAATCATGAGGACGGTGGTGGTGAACCGGGCGATGGCGGTGCGATCCTGGGCCATGCTGCCCGCAATTGCAGAGAGAAACAGCGGCACCGCCAAGAAACTCGTCTGAGCGGGATGCCCTCGCAACAGCAAGGACGCCGTGAGCACGCTCGCCCCCACACCCGCAGACACCGCGAGTGCCAACAAGAATCGGGTGTGAGCGGGGTCGCGCGCGGCGACTAGGGCGGCGATGCGGGTTCTGGCGTCCAAGGGCCCTCCAGGGCTGGGAAGAGTGAGGAAAAAGTGCGGTGCAGTAAGACGGCCGAACCGCCCCGCCGGCGAAAATGAGCCGGCGGGGCGGTGAAGAAGGGCCTGCGATGTGACCCGCGTCTCTCGGGCCTGGTGAGGCGCAAGAGACGCGGGTCAGCTTCAGCTAAGCAATCGCGTCGTCACTTCGGTCGTGCGCTTGGGTCTTGCCGAGCGCGGGCACCAGACCAAAGTCAGTGAGCAGCTGACCCACTTCAGTCTTGTCGAACTGGTTCACCAGGAGGCGCTGAGCAAAGTGCCCACCCGGCAGGTTGAGCTCGGCGCCATCTGCGAGGATCTTGGTGGCGTGCAACAAGAAGCGCAGATCGTAGGTCGAGTTGTACACCTCAGGAACACCGCGCTCCACACCGAGTAGCTGGTACGTGGCCTCCATGGCCGTGCGCACCGAGTACTCGGTGGTGAAGATGCAGTCGCGCGTGGTTTCGGCGAACTGGCCGATGAAGGCGAAGTTCACGCTGCCCTCTGGCACCACGGCCGGGCGATCGCCCGCCTGTCGCGGCATAAAGAACGAAGTCACGTACGGCATCATGCTGGGCACGGTCTTCGCGCCGGTGGCGGCGAGCTCGGGGATATCTTCGACGGGCACGCCGATCTGGTAGAGCCACTCCTGCGTGATCTCTTCGCCGGTGCAGTCCTGCAGCGCCTTCTTGACGTAGGCACCGGGCTCCTCCACAAAGAGGCCGTAGACCCACACCACGAGCTCGGTGGGCTTCTGCGCCTTGAAGTGCGGCTGGCGGTTCACCGTCCAGCTCATCAGCCAGGGTGAGTCGCGCGCCGTCACGATGCCGCCGGTGACGACCTTGCCCGAGAACGGATCGCGCTCGGAGATCTTCTCGATGTAAGCGGGAATGCGGTCATCGACCGTGGTGACGGTGGCTGACTCCCACTTGGTCTTGGGGATGTCGCTGCAGAACACCTCGGGGCGACCAAAATCGGGGGACTTCTTGGCGATGCTCTTCCACAGATCCCACGCGGGGGCGGGGCCGGTTTTCAGCTCTGCCGGGGTGTGGTGGTCACCGTTGTTGGAGTTTTCGGTGAGCGACCCAATCGTGATGAGCGCGATGTCGTTGTCGGTGAGATCAACGCCGCCGGCTTCACCGTCGCGCACCCAATCGATGCGGGTGGCCTTCTTGACGCCGTCGCTAATGTCGAACTGCACATCGGTGACGGTGGTGCCGAACTGGAACTTGACGCCGTGATCAAGCAGCCAGGTGTACATCGGCAGCACGAATGACTCGTACTGGTTGTACTTGGTGAACTTCAGCGACGTCATATCGGGGAAGCCGCCCAGCTGGTGCACGAAGCGGTGCAGGTAGAGCTTCATTTCGAGCGCCGAGTGCCACTCTTCGAACGCAAACATGGTGCGCCAGTAGAGCCAGAAGTTCGAGGCGAGGAATTCCTTGCTGAACACCTCGTCGATGCGCTTGTTCTCCATCGACTCGCGCGTCGCGAGGAAGATGGAGACGACTTCCTTCTGCGCCTTCGCGCTCAGGCCAAACTTGAAGTTGGTGCCGGCGTCTTGGCCCTGCTTCTCGGTGACGCGACGCTTTGATGAGTTGGGGTCGTCTTTATTGAGCCAGTAGAACTCGTCGAGCATGCTGGCGCCCTCGACCTCGAGTGACGGAATAGACCGCATCACATCCCACAGGCACTCCATGTGGTCTTCGAGCTCGCGCCCGCCACGAATCACGAACCCCTTCTCGGGGTACTTGATGCCATCGAGCGCGCCGCCGGGGAGGTTGAGCTCTTCGAGGATGGTGATCTTGTCGCCAGCCATCTGGCCATCGCGCACCATGAAGATGGCGGCGGCCATGCCGCCGAGCCCGCCGCCAACGAGCCAGGCTGTCTTGTCATCGACGCCTGCGGGTTTACGCGGCCTGGCAAATGCCTCGTAGTTGCCACTGCTGTAATGCATGCGTGTTCCCCGTTCCATCCGTGATTTCAGTGAGCCGGGGCGCTTCGGTGAAGTACGTCTGCCCCGAATACTTTCAGGTTAGAATCTGGGCCGCACGGGCGGGGAGAATGCGAGGGAATTCACCCAGCGCATCATCCGGTGGGTCACCCCACAGGTGTGGGGGAATGCTCGAGACCGAGCGCGGGGTTGCCGTACACGGCCTGGACCTCAGAAATGACGACGCGGTACTCGCCCAGCCACTCGCCATACCGGCTCTTTGCGAGCTGGTGTGTGTCCATGCTGATCAGCTCGCGCAACGGCTCCATACTTGACCAGTAGTAGACCTCGGCGTGCAGCCCGGTTTCTTCGTTGTGCCACGCCTCTTCACCCAAGAACCCATCGATGAGGCGTGCCCGCTCGGCAATTTCACTGTCGATGCGGTGAAAGTCATCGTCAAGGGCGCCGACCTCGAAAATAAAGGTCGAGCTGAACTTCGGCTTGGGCGTCGGGTGCGTCATGGGAGATTCAAGTTCCTTTGCGTGGGCGGGCTGCTGCCGCAGTGCGCCCGGGCAAATGCCTGAGCGACCTTAGCTGATGGTAGAAGTGTTCGTGCAGCAGAACAAGCCGCAGTTGCTACCTCGTGGGTGTAGTGCCCGCTTCACGATCGCTGAGCGGCGCATACTGAGCCTGAACGATGTCGTGCAGCGCCGCAACGACGTGGGCGACCGCTCGGTGGTGCACTCGTTCTGGCCGCATCAATATGTCGATGTGCCGCGTACTGGCCACGCCCACAATGGGGCGCAGCACGACGTGCTCATGGAGAGATGGGCGAACGGTATGACGGGGAACAATGGTGAGGTGTGAGCTTGCCGCCACCATGGCTGAGGCCGCGCCAAAGTCATTGATACGGTGGGCGACGCGCATCGGTTCGCCGGCGGCCGCTGAGATGCTCTGCAAAAGATCGGCGGGTGAAAAGCCTGCGTGCGTGGAGATCCAGCTCGTGCCCAACAGATCCGCGGGATGCAGCTGCGTTTTGCCCGCGAGCGGGTGGCTTTCATGCATGGCGATGTCCATGGGCTCTTGCAACAGCGGAATCACGGTGAGGCGCTGCTGATCCCACGGGGGAGTGTGGCTCATACGGCCGCCGATGACAAGGTCATAGCGCGCGGTGAGGGTCGGAAATGAGTCACGATCGACGTCTTCGTCGACGCACTCCACCCCGGGGAACGTAGCTGATGGGGGTCGCGCCGCCAGCAGCGGAAAGAACGCAATTGCAGCGCTGTGAAACGCGCTCACCCGCACGGTACGGTTCACGCCACCGATGAACTCATCAACCGCTGATTCGGCGCGCGCCATCGCTTCGGCCACCCCGATCGCGGCGACGGCGAGCGACCGGCCAGCCTCGGTGAGCTCGACCGATCTACCGCGCTTCTGAGTGAGCGGGGCGGTGAAGGTGCGCTGTAGCGTGGCGATCGTTTGCGACACCGATGACGAGGTGATGCCCAGGCTGCGCGCGGTGGCCGCGACGCTGCCGTGGTCACCAAGTTCACGCAGCACCCGCAGCTGATACAGATCCATAAGCCAATACTAAATCGTTCCCGCGCACACCCGCGCAGACGGGGTGTAATAGCGCGAGCCGCACGGCAGCCGCGCAAAAGACACTGGGGAGCCGGGCGCACACACGCACCCGGCTCCCCAGCAATCGCACCGAGCTAGTTGCCCGAGCGAATCATCTCAGCGCACTTCTCGCCCATCATCATGACCGTGATGTTGGGGTTCACCGTGACGATCTCAGGCATGGCCGACGCATCGACGACGCGCAGCCCCGAGACACCCTTCACCCGCAGCTGCGGATCAAGCGGCGACATCTCATCGTCGACCGGCCCCATGCGCACCGTGCCCACCGGGTGGTAGACCGTGTTGTGCGTTTGGTAGATGTACTCGGTGAGCTGCTCATCGGTCGTCGCCTCGACACCGGGAGCGAGCTCGCGCCCCGCCCACTCGGCCATCGCGGGCTGCGACATGATCTCGCGGGCCTTGCGGATACCGGCGAGCATGACTCGCAGATCGTGACCCTCGGGGTCAGAGAAGTACTTCGGATCAACGAGGGGCTTGTCGCGAAAATCGATCGACCGCAGCCGCACCGTGCCGCGCGACCTGGCGTGCGTGACATTGGGAGTGAGGCAGATCATCTCATCGGCGGTGGGGTAGCCGGCGCGATACGTGTGCATATCGAACGGCACCGAACCGTAGTGCATCATGAGATCGGGGCGATCAAGGCCCTCCTCGGTCGGGGCAAACACCCCAATCTCCCACCACTGCGTCGAATCGCGCGGCATCTGCTGCTTCGCTTCCCACTGCACGACGCCCTCGGGGTGATCCTGCAGATTCGAGCCGACGCCCGGGCTATCGACCCGCACCTCAATGCCGACCTCTTCGAGGTGCTCGCGCGGCCCAATGCCCGAGAGCATCAGCAGCTGCGGAGTATTAATCGCCCCGGCAGACACGATCACCTCGCGGGCCGCGGTCACCCGCGAAGCCCGCCCAAACGCGTTATCGAGCATCAGCGCGCCGGTGCAGCGATTCTCACTATCGAACTCGAGCTGCTTAACGTGCACCCCGGTCAAGACCGTCAAATTCTCGCGATCCCGGATCGGGTGCAAATACGACACCGACGACGAACCTCGAGTGCCGTTGGGCAGCCGGTTCACCTGGAAGAAGTTGGCGCCGTTGATCACGGTTTCGCCGGTGTTGAACTGGGCGCGGGGGATACCGGCCTGCTCGCACGCATCGAGCAGCGCCACACCGCACGCGTCTTTCTGCGGTACGTTCATCAGGTTGACGGGGCCACTCTTGCCGTGCAGTGGGCCGTCATCTTCGTTGGTTTCGAGCTTTGTGATGAGCGGGAACGTCTCGTTCGCGCTCCACCCGGTGGCGCCGAACTTCTCGGCCCACTCGTCGAGATCCTCACGCGGCGTCCAAAACGCGATGCACGAGTTGTGTGACGAGCAGCCGCCCAGCACCTTGGCGCGTGAGTGACGCATAAACGAGTTGCCGGTCTGCTGCGGCTCAATCGGGTAGTCCCAATCGAACCCCGATTCGAGCAGCTCCATCCAGCGGTCAAGCTGCAAAACGACCTGCTCGTCGGCGTCGTGCGGGCCAGCCTCAAGGAGGCCGACCGTCACGCTGGGGTCTTCGCTCAGGCGTGCCGCGACGGCAGCGCCAGCCGAGCCGCCGCCCACGACGACGTAATCAAAGGAGTGTGTAGTGTGCAACTGATTCACCTTTCTAGTGCTCGGGGAACCAGCCGGTGACGGCCGGTGTGAGGTTGTGATAAACGTGCTTCATCTCTTGGTACTCGGCAAGACCGGTCGGGCCGAGCTCACGCCCAAAGCCCGACTGCTTGAAACCGCCCCACTCCGCCTGCGGCAGGTAGGGGTGGAAATCGTTGATCCAAATGGTGCCGTGACGCAGCCGCTTGGCGATGCGCTCGCCGCGGCCGGCTTCGCTCGACCAGACGGCGCCCGCGAGACCGTAAATGGTGTCGTTGGCGATTGCGATCGCTTCGTCCTCGGTGGTGAACGTTTCGATGGTGACGACGGGGCCGAATGCCTCGTCGCGCACCACGCTCATGCCGCGCACGACCCGGTCGAGCACGGTGGGGAGGTAGTAGTAGCCGCCAGCCAGGTCGCCCTCGCCGAATGTGCCGCCGGTGCGCAGGCGCGCGCCCTCGGCGATGCCGGCCTCAACGTAGGCGTGCACCTTGTCGCGGTGGGCCGCCGAGATCAGCGTGCCGGTTTCGGCGGTGTCGTCGAACGGGCCGCCAAGCCTGATGCCCTCAGCGCGGCGCACGAACTCTTCAGTGAAGCGCTCGGCGATGCTCTCCTCGAGAATCAGGCGGGTGCCGGCCGAGCACACCTGACCCGAGTGCACGAATGCCGCGTTCAGCGCGTTGTCGAGCGCCGCATCGAAATCGGCGTCGGCAAACACGATGTTGGGGTTCTTGCCACCCAGCTCGAGGGCGATCTTCTTCACGGTGCCCGCAGCGTTCGCGGCGAGCAGCCGGCCCGTTTCGAGGCCGCCGGTGAACGAGACGAGGTCAACGTCTTCGTGCGTGGACAGCGGTCCGCCCGCCGTTGCGCCGGCACCGAGTACGAGGTTCGCGACGCCCGCGGGCAGCCCGAGGTCGTCGAGCAGCTTGATCATCAAGATTGCGGTGTGCGGGGTGAGCTCGGCGGGCTTCAGCACGAACGAGCAGCCCGCGGCAAGCGCCGGAGCGATCTTCCAGGCGGCCTGCAGCAGCGGGTAGTTCCAGGGGGTGATCAGCGCGCAGACGCCGATGGGTTCGACCTCGATGCGACTGTTGATGTTGGGGTCGCCCGCGTCAACGATGCGACCGGTGTGCTGCCCGGCAAGCTTGCCAAAGTAGTCGAAGCAGGCGGCAATGTCATCCATATCGAGGCGGGCCTCGACCATGCGCTTGCCGGTGTCGAGGGCCTCAGCACGGGCAAACTCTTCTTTGCGTTCGCGCAGCCCAGCGGCCACCTTCAGCAAAAAGTCGCCGCGCGCAGAAGCTGGGCTCTGTGCCCACACGCCCGCGTCGAATGAGGTGCGCGCCGCGCGAATTGCCGCGATCGTGTCTTCGGGGCCGGCCTCGTCAACCTCGGCGACAAACGTGCCGTCTGCGGGGCAGTGGATTTGCCTCGTGCCGCCGGCCGTGGCCGAGCACCAGGCTCCGTCAATGAACAGTGTTGCGGTCATAATGTTCTCCTGCTTTGCAAATGGGAATGATGAAGATTGTTAGGGGAGCGTGATGGGCGACGTGGGCGGCTCAAAATCGTCGCTCCAGTCGGTGACGACGTATTCGTTCTCACCCACCGACGCGTCGGTGCCACCCGAAGAGATGCGCAGATATTCGAGGTGGGATTCATAGTGGCCGAGCACATCAGAGATGATCTGGTCGCTATCGAAGCCGTACACGTCGTAGCCGTGTGAACCAGTGGCCGTAAACACTTCAAGCCTGAAGTAATACTCAGAGGTGCCCACGCTGCGGTACGCAAAGTTGGGCAGCTCGTGTGCCACCGGGTAGATCTGGTAGGTGAAGTCTTGCTGGTCAGGGAAGCGTGCGGTGACGTGCAGCGCCTGCACGCCGAGGCCCTCGACGTCGAGGCGCTCACACTCCACCTCGACTCCCGATTTACGCAGCTCATCGGTGACATCCATGAGCGCGGGTTCGGTGACCGAATCGATGTACCGCATCACCTGCGCCTGGTGCGGGAAAGTGGTGGAGCGCCGCAGCCGCCTGCGCCAACTGGTTTCGGCGGGGGCATACCGCAGCGGCTTCGTGGCCTCGTAGCCCTCGATGTGCTGGGCCTCGGTGCGCAACGCCCTGAAGAGCGAAATCATCACGAGGTAGAGCAACACCGACACCGGTAGCCCGATGATCAGGGTGGCCTGCTGCAGTGTCGAGACACCGCCCACGAGCAGCATGCCCAGCGTCAACAGGCCCGTGGTGATCGACCAGAAGATGCGCAGCGGCTTGCTGCCGTCTTGCTTCGGGTCGACGACGTGCGAGGTGAGGTTTGAGAGCACGAGCGCGCCCGAGTCGGCCGAGGTGACATAGAACAGCAGCCCCGTGAGCAGCGCGACCGCGATCACCACGGGGGCGGCGGGATACTGCTGCAGCAGGTCAAAGAAGGCGCGCTCGGGCAGATTCATTGCGGTGTCGGCGAACGCGGCGTTGCCGCCGAGCACAATCTCGAGGGCTGAGTTGCCGAAGATCGAGATGAAGATGGCGATGAATCCAAATGGGATGACCAGCACGCCAAAAATGAACTGGCGCAGGCTGCGGCCGCGCGAGATGCGGGCGAGGAAGAGCCCCACGAAGGGGGCCCAGGCGATCCACCACGCCCAGAAGAATAAGGTCCAGCCCTGCATCCAGTCGTCGGGGCGCTCCCACGCGAACGTGTCGAAGAGCATGCCCGAGAACCCGGTCATAAAATCGCCGACGTTCATCACGAGGCCCTCGAGCAGTCGCCTGGTTTCGCCGGTGATCAGAATCCAGACGAGCAGGGCGATCGCGAGAATCACATTCGCCTCTGAGAGCCGGCGAATTCCCTTCTCGACGCCCGAGACGGTCGAGAGGGTGGCCATTACAACGGCGAGCACGATGAGCGAGATCTGCGCGGCCACCCCGTCGGGGGTGCCAAAGAGCACGTGCATGCCGTAGCTCAGCTGCACCACGCCGATGCCGAGCGTGGTCGCGATGCCAAACACGGTGCCGAGCACCGCGAGGATGTCGATGGTGTGGCCGCCCCAGCCCTCGACGCGCTTGCCAAACAGCGGGGTGAGCAGCGAGCGAATGTTCAGCGGCAGGTTGCGGCGGTACGCGAAGTAGGCGAACGCGCCGCCCATGAGTGCATACATCGCCCAGCCGACGGGGCCGTAGTGGAAGAAGGTCCACACAATCGCTTGCCGGGCCGCTTCGATGGTGCCGCCGTCCCCCGAGGGCGGCCCAACGTACTGTGCCACCGGCTCTGACACGGAGAAAAACATGAGGTCGATGCCGATGCCCGCGGCAAACAGCATGGATGCCCAGGTGAACATGCTGAACTGCGGCTTGGCATGATCTGGGCCGAGTTTCGTGCGGCCGGCGGGTGAGAAGGCGAGGCCGATCACGAAGATGAGCACGAGGCCTGCGGTCAGTACGTAGTACCAGCCGAAGTTTTCAGCGGTCCACGCCACCAACGTGTTGATGACGCTGTCGGCTTGGTCGCGGGCCAAAATGGCCCACAGCGCAATGGCGAGAATCACGGCTGCCGAGCCAATGAGCACCGGCCACCGTGGCGCCGGCGATTTCAGGGATAAAGCTCCTATGTCGGGTTCTGCGTCTTTGGGGGTCGGTTCAGCTGCGACAGACAATAGCTTCGTTCCTTCGTTGGAGACGGAAGTGCCAGCGAGTCACCCCGGCGGCTCGTAACCATTCGAGCCTAACAACTGTCGAAAAAGCGCGGTAGGGCTGATCATGCTGGGGGCCACGGCCTCATTGGCGACGCGCCGGGGCCGGATCCCGGGAGTTTCAGCTGACGCAACAGTGCCGCGGGTGCCCAGAAATTCTGCCAGCGAAAGCGGCCTATTTTGCGCTATTTTTTGTCGCCCACAGCAGCGCGAGTAGCGTGAGGCACAGCGCCGAGATCGCAAGAGCTGCGACCATCACCGCCAACCCGAGGCTTCCGGAGGTGGCGATGGCACCGACCCCGATCGCGGTGACGGCCTGCAACGCGTACGCCACGAGGTAGAGCAGCGACAGTGTTGACCCGCGATGGTGTATGGGGGCGACCCGATTGATGAGCCCGAGGCCGCCGGTGAACGCGAAGGAATACGCGGTGCCGCCGACTAGGCACCAGAGGATGAAGAGGGGCGCTGATCCGGCGCTGCTTGCTGCCCACATCAGCCCCAGGCTCAGCAGAGTCAAGAGGCCGCCGAGCCACACGCACACCCGGGGTGAGACGCGCGCTAAGAACAGCGCGGTGACGCCGATCGCCGCCGCAGATAGGGCGAGGAGTGCGCCCACGACGGCGCTGTTGTCGGTGCGCGCGAACTGGGTGATCATGTGCGCGCCGAGTGAAAGGAAAATCGCGCCCACGCAGTAGGCGAGCGACACCGAGAAGGTGGCGACCACGAAGGGGAGCCTGATGCCCGCCGGCACGCTGGGGGATTGGGGGCGCCAGCGGCTGGCGTGCGCGGGGCGATCGTCGCGGGTGAGTGCGAGCGTCGTGATTGAGGCGAGGGAGAGCCCGAGCAGCACCACGTAGCTCCACAGCAGCGGGAGCGGGGTGACCTCGGCGAGGAGGCCGCTGAGCGCGAGGGCGATGGTGAGGCCCGTCGCGGTGGCGACCGTGGCCATCGAGCTTGCGAAGCGGGGATTGATGCGGGGGTTGTTCTCGAGCAGGGAAGCCGTGGCCGCGCCCATGGCGAGGCCCGCCCCGGCACCCTGCAGCGCCCGGCCAATGAACAGGAACGAGACGTTGGGGGCGATGGCAAACAGCACCGCCGAGGCCGCGATGAGGGCGACGCCCCAGATCATGACGCGGCGTCGGCCAATCTGATCGGAGAGGTTGCCGATGAGCGGCAGCACCAGCAGTAGTGCCAGCTGATAGGTGGCAAACACCGTGGTGACGGTGAGCGGAGTGAGTGCCCACTGCTCGGCATAGATCGGGTACAGCACGCTGGGCGCACCAGATGACCACAGCACGAGCGCGAGCACCAGGGCGGCGGCCCAGAAGCTGCCGCGCCGGCCGAGGCGCCACCGGCCGGGCTGCGTGCCCGGCGTTACCTGGTTCACGGGGTGGGCGCTGCGGGAATGACGAGGCAGGTGCTCGTGGCGGTTGCGAGCACGCGCCCCGAGCTATCGCGAATATCGGCCTCGGCAAATGCCGCGTTTCTGCCCGGTTTCGTGACCCAGCCGTGCGCGGTCACGACGCCGGTATCGGCGGTGATCGGGCGCAGAAACGAGACCTTGAGCTCGAGCGTGGTGAACCCGACGCCCGCGGGCAGGGTGCTGTGCACCGCGCAGCCACAGGCCGAATCGAGCAGGGTAGCGAAGAAGCCACCGTGCACCGAACCGATGAGGTTGTAGTGCGACTCATCGGGGTGGGCCGTCATCACGACATCACCCACGGCGACCGAAACGAAATCCATGTCGATGTGACGACTCATCGGCGGGGGCGGGGTATCGCCCGAGAGCAGCGAGCGCAGCTGATCGATACCGGTTTTCTCGAACAGCTTCGCTTTATCAACCTCGGGGCGGTGGTACTGCAGTGTGCGCGAACCGAGAGCGGAAGTGTCTGACGACGATGTCAATCGAGTTCCTTAGATGCAGATGACCAGACGGTGCAGGGGCCAGATTACCCATGGTGAGTCCACACTACCGATGCTAAGTTTGTTTAAGCAACCCAGCTGGGTTGTGTGAGCTTGCGCATAGTGCGTGCGGCAAGCGTGTGAAAGGAACCCGCGACGATGCCGGTATTTCAAGTACATCTGCCCGAGCAGCAATTCTCGGGGGAGCGCAAACGGGCGCTCGCGCGGGCGCTGCCCGAAGCCTTGCACGAGGCCCTCGGTATTCCCGCGGCCGACCAGTTTGTCGCGCTCACCACACACGGGCCCGACGAACTCTTTCTCGATCCGGGGTATATGGGGATGCAGCGCAGCGAGCGCGCGATCATCATCACCGTGCTGTTCACCGCAGAGCGCCCGCTCGCCGACAAGAGAAAGCTGGTCGCCGTGATCTGCCGTAATGCAGCTGACGCCTTAGGTATTGAACCCGATGACGTGTTCATCGCCCTCATGCCGGTGCCCAAAGAGAACTTCTCCTTTGGCAGGGGCGAGCTGCAGCTCGCGAGCGAGAGTAACTAAAGCCATGCCGCGCAAATCACCGTTTCTGGCCGAAGCCCTCGAAAACCGCTGCGGCATTGTGCGGTCGCTGGGTGTGTTGACCGACGCCTGGAGCTTTCTGCTGGTGCGCGAGGCGCTGCTCGGGCGACGCACCTTCGCCGAGTTTCGTGAGTCACTGGGCATCGCGAGCGACGTGCTCACCGCCCGGCTAGCTGCCCTCGTTGAGCAGGGCGTCTTCGAACGCGTCCCGTACCAAGCGCCCGGGCACCGCGCACGCGAGGCCTACGAGCTCACGGCCGAGGGCGAAGGCCTCAAGGTCGTGCTCGTGGCCATGCAGCAGTGGGGCGAAGCGAACGTACCGGTCGAACAGCCCGGATCGGTGCTGCCCCGCACCCGCAGCCGGGCCGCGCGGGTGCGCGCCGTACTCATTGACGAGCACGGCGACGTCGTTGAGAACACCGACGTCGCCCTCGTGCGGGCCGCTACCGCAGCGTGATCACCGACTTGCCGCGAAACCCACCCGCGGCAAGCTCAGCCAACGCCTGCGGGGTATCAGCAAACGGTGCGGTGCGCTCCACAATGGGGCGCAGCTTGCCCGCCTCCACGAGCGCCGTGATTTCACGCAGCTGCTCACCGCTCGCGCGCATAAACAAAAACTCGTAGGTGACGCCGAGCTTCTTCGCCTGCGCACGCACACCACGACTCATCGCCCCCAGAATGAGGCGCACCGGCGCGCCCAAACCCTGCGCCCGGGCAAATGCGGGCGTTGGCGGGCCCGAAATGCCCACCGCGATGCCGCCCGGCCGCAACACGCGCAGCGACTTCTCGAGGTTCTTGCCACCCAAGCTGTCGAGCACGAAATCGTACTCCGAAAGCTCCTGCTCGAAATCCTGTGCGCGGTAATCGATCACGATGTCAGCGCCCAGGCTGCGCACGAAATCGGCGTTGGCGGCGCTCGCCGTCGTGGCGACGGTGGCACCCAGCACCTTGGCGAGCTGAATCGCGACTGACCCAACTCCGCCGGCCCCCGCGTGAATGAGCACGCGCTGGCCGGGCTGCACCTTGCCGATTTCGACGAGGGCCTGCCACGCGGTCAGCGTGACGAGCGGCAGGGCGGCTGCCTCGATCGTGCTGATCGATGCGGGCTTGGGGGCGAGGTCTGCGGCATCGACGGCGATGCGTTCGGCAAATGTGCCGATGCGGTGGTCGCGCGGGCGCCCGTACACCTCGTCTCCCGGGGCAAATTCGGTGACCCCAGCGCCGACGCGCAGCACGGTGCCCGCGAGATCGTGGCCCAGTGTGAGGGGGAGCGCGTAGGGGAGGATGGCCTTGAATTCACCCGACTGAATCTTGTTATCGAGCTGGTTGAGCCCCGCGGCAGCCACCTCGACGAGCACATCGAGGTCGCCGACCGTGGGCTCGGCGACCTCAGTCTCGTGGAGATCACCCTTGTAGGCGTCGATGGTGAATGCGCGCATGATGGTTCCTCTGCGGTAAATGACTCGCAGCAAGCCGCGACTGTACTCATTTATGAGTATAGTCATAAATTGTGACAGCGGGGCTATTTATCAAACGGCGGCGTGACAGCCTCGCAGGTCACCTCTTCGCCGGGGCCTCCCGTCTCGGCGGCGATCTCACGCTCGCCATCGAGCAGAATGCGGCAGTGCGCCGTGACCGTGGCCGGGGGAGTCGCACTGACAGAAACCTTTGCCCCGGTGAGCGCAAGCGTGTCGGTCTGCCAGCTGGCGGTGTCTTCGGCCGCTGTCGGCTGCGCCAGGGCCTCGTCGAGGGTGACGGGCGCGACCTCGACCGCGCGGGTTTCTTGATCGAGATAGGTCACCTGCTGCAGCGGAGTTGCTGCCTCAGTGTCGGTGCTGACCTCGTAGGTCACCGCCCAGGCATCGGCGCTGGTCTTCTGAATATCTTCAATAAAGGCGCACCCGGTCAGCGCCAGCAGAGCGAGGCCACCGGTCACGACAGATGCGGCCAAACGAAGATGTGTGTTCTGGTTCATGCTCTCCAGCATGCTCGCATTGGGAAGGATCCGGATCGTGCTGCGGTACCGGGCCGTGGAACCTGGGTACGATTCATGCCCCGGCGGCCGTGGCGCCCTCAGCACCCTCGGCGCGAGCGGCGGTCTTGGCGAGAGTAGCGGCGAGATCCACGGGCCTGCTCCACATCGGCCAGTGCCCGGTAGGGAGATCCACATAGTTGAGACGAGTGAGCGTCGCGGTCTCGGCCATCATTGGGTGCCCCTCCCTCGTCATCTGTTCGAGTACCTGGGCCGGAAACGAACAGGCGATGATCGTGGAGGGCACGTGCCGACGCAGCGGATTATGTAGGGACACTGATTCGCGCATGATGCCTGCCGGCTGGGGGACCGCTCGCTGCCTGAATGTCTCGAGGTCTGCTTCGCTGAGCCCGTCGAGACTTGCGGCGAGCTCATCGAATGGCGGCAGCGCTACCTCGTGCAGCTCGGGGTCCAGCGAACCATCAAAGGCAGAGCCGTCGGCCACAGGCCCGCTGTCGACGTAGATGATGCGTGCGACCGCAGCGGGATGCCGGTCGAGTAGCAGCGAAGCCGGGGCGCCCGCACCGCTGTGCACCACGAGCGTCACTTCGGTGCCGTGTGCGTCAGCGGCGTTGACTGCCGTGAGTAGCGCTGCGGCCTGATCATCGAGGGTGCGGGTGGTGCGCTGCCGATCGAGCGGGTCGAGGCCGGGAAGAGTGACGGTGGTGACGTGATGCCCGAGGCACCGTAGCTCGCTGGCGACGGCATCCCAGGCCCAGCCGCCAAGCCAATACCCGGGAACCAGCACGAACGAGGTGAGAGCTGAGGAATGTTTCTGCATAGGTCCATAGTGGAGTGGGAGGTGGACAGCCCTATGTCACTAATCGCTTCACTATTTCTGAGATAGTGGGCATGTGAATCGAACTGAGCGCCTACACTCCCTCACCGAGTCGCTGCGGCGGGCGGGTCAGCGGGGCCGAACGGCGCAGCAGCTCGCCGACGAGTTCGAGGTCACCGTGCGTACGATCAAGCGAGACCTTGCCGCGCTCGAAGCGGGAGGCCTACCGGTGTGGGGGCGCACCGGGCCCGGCGGAGGCTACGGCCTGACAGAAATCTCGTCGCTGCCTCCCGTGAATCTCACGGCGGCGCAGGCGCTGGCTCTCAGTGCCGTGGTCGCGGCGAGCCCACAAACACCGTTCTCAGACTCGGCTCGTGCGGCTATGAGCAAGGTGTTCGATGTTATGGATCCGGCGACGCGCCTACGAGCTGCTGAGCTGTCGCAGCGAGTCTGGGTCAACGTGGGGGCCACGGTTTCGCGCCGTGTGCTCTCGGTGCTCGAGCAGGCCATCATCGACCAAACCACCGTCAACCTCACTTACCTCGACGCGAAACACCATGAGACTCAGCGCGAGGTGGAGCCCATGATCTTCGCGCTCGCCGAAGACCGGTGGCGATTGATTGCCTGGTGCCGGTTGCGTGATGAGGTGCGCTGGTTCAACCTCGAGCGTATTCAGCGGGCAACCGCCACACGCACCCCGTGCGCGGGGCATCACATCGATGAGATCGGCACCCCGCCAGATCGAGCACGCCCCGTGGGCATGTGACGACAGCGCCGAGGGGAATATTTCGCTCACCCCCTCGGTTGCAGGTGCAACGAAGACCGCGAGGCCTGCGCACTCCGCGCGGCCGCACCGCATCACTACGCCAACGAGAGAGCGCACCATGACCCTGCACGCCATCACCTCACCCAATTGGAACCTCGAGAATGATGCCCCCGTGGCCCTGTTCTTGCACGGATTTGGTTCGAATGAGCGCGATCTCGAGCCGCTCGCGCAGGTGCTCCCCGCGGGCATGCGGTGGGCCACGCTGCGGGCGCCCGTCGAGCTCGGTCCCGGATCGTACGCCTGGTTCCACATCACCTCGCCGGGCAACCCCGATCCGGCCGCCGCCGACGCCGCGACGAGCGAGATCTGGGCGTGGGTTGACGCCGAGCTGCCCGCGGGCACCGTGGTCGTGCCGATCGGGTTCTCGCAGGGCGGCCTGATGGCCTCGCAGCTTCTGCGTTCGCAGCCCGCTCGGGTCGTCGCCCCGGTGATTCTGGGAGGTTTCGTGATGGGCGGGGAGCAGCCCGCTGACGCCCAGCTGCGCGAGTCGCGCCCCGCGGTATTCAGTGGCCGTGGCGCCGAGGACCAGGTCATTACGGCGGCCGCGGTCGAGCGCACCAACGAGTGGCTCCCCGCCCACGCGACCCTTACCTCGCAGGTGTACCCGGGCCTGGCCCACGGCATCAACGGGCAAGAGCTCGCTGACGTGCAGGCATTCCTCGCCCAGCAGCTCACTGCGGTCAGCAGCTAACGGCGGCGCTGATCGGGCGATGTAGCTGCGCCGGATCAGCCGTCATAGCCAGTCTCGTGAGCCTTGGCTCAGCGGGGCTCAGCGCTGGGCAGGAGCGCGCTACCGCGTTCCTGCCCAGCGCGGTTACGTGAGCTGGAGCGTGGTGATGCAGGTCGGGTCGTCTGTGTTCATGGTTGAAACCTGCGCGGTGCCCGCCTTGCCATCAACTTCAATGGTGAGGGTGGCTTCGAGACCACGCGCAATCCAGAAGCCGACGAAGCCGTTATCGAATGTCTGCTGCACCTCATCGACGAGCACGTCGCCGGTGGCATTGTCGGTGAGCGTTACCTGTACCTCAGTGTTCGCGAGCTCGCCCAGGCACGTCGTCAGGCTGTGAAAATAGCAGTCGTGGGTCTGCGTTTCAAAGGGCGCCACCGAGATATAGACCTCATCGGCCGGCATCGCCAGCTGAGTTTCGCGCCCCTGGGTGTCGGCGAGTACGAGCGCTGCCGGCTGTACCGACGCCGTGAGATCAGTGGGCCGGTCGGCCACCGGCATGGTGTCAAGCTGCTCGATAATCTGAGCCGCGTCGAGGCCGTCAAGATTGTGATCAGCTAGGAACGCGTCGGTCGAAGACTCGGTGCTTGACGTAGTCGGTGCAGTCGTTGATGCGGGTGCAGCACAGGCCGTAAGGGTGAGCCCAGCGATGGCGAGGGCGGCGACCGCGGTGAGCAAACTTCGGGTGGAAAACGCAGAGCGACGGCTCATCAAGGCGACCTTTCGGAAGGAGTCGGGGCAAAGCAAAATCTGCGGCGCGATGGCCGCAGATTCCGCTCTGCCTCAGTCTACGATCGGCCCGCTGAGAAAGGCCGCGATCACTTCGCGCCGGTCTGGGCCGCAGCCGAGCGGGTGAGCTCCTCCAGCACGGCCGTGGCTGCTGCAGTGGCCCGCAGCTCACCGACGGGGCGCCCGCCACCGAGGATGTTGGTCGCAGGGAGTGTAGCGAGAGCGTCTGCAGGAACCCCGAGGGCGCGCAGTATTCCTGCCGAGATGGGCAGGCGCGCACGGTCGCCGCCGTCTGAAATCTTCACGGCCACGCCAATGCCCACGCCATTCACCTTGAGACCCATGAGCTGCACCGCTTCGGCGCCATCCTTCGCGACCAGACCGGGCACCGCGCGCATCATCGCCGTGACGTCTCGATCCTCGCCGCCCACCAGATCCGGGTGCGCCTGCATCGCCGCAGCCACTCGCCCCTCAGGTGACTCTGGCGCCGCAGCTACCAAACGCGCATATGACAGCGCGGTCGCACGCAGCGAATATGCGAACAGCGGGGTGCCACAGCCATCAGTCGTGGCCGCAGCAGACGATTCACCGGTCAGCTCTGCGATCGTGGATTCGATCAACTGCTGCAGGGGGTGCGCCTGATCAAGATAGTCCTCGGTGCTTCAGCCGTTGTGCGCGCACGTGGCCACCATGGCCGCGTGTTTGCCTGAACAGCTCTGCGCCAACTGCGACGGGGCGCCACCAGCTCGGAGATGTGCGTTTCTTTCTGTGGCACCGTAGGGGAGATCGACTGTGTTTCGTAACGCCGACGGGCCGTGCCCGTGCAGCGCGAGAATACGAGTCGCGCCCTCCTGATGCACCGGGGCTCCTGAATGGCTGGCGGCGCTCAACGCCAGCAAATCTTCAGGAAGCTCGAGACCGGCACGCAGCATCGCCACCAGCTGCAGCGGCTTCAATGTTGACCGCGCATACATCGGCGAGGCAATATCGCCCGCGCTCGCTAGCACCGTGCCGTGCTCATCAACGATCGCAAAAGATCCGAAATGCGTGCTCTCGATGATTGGGCCGCGCGTAGCTTCGACGAGCGGCACCGGATCAACGGGGGAGGCGAACTGATCATGGTGCGGAACGGGGTGAGACATCTCGTGCTTCTCTCTTCAGGGTGTGCTGGAACGCTGATTGGGGGTGATCGGATGGCTTCCCATCCGATCACCCCCAAGTCATTACTTCGTTGCCGAGGCGGGAGCCACGGTTTCAACGCTGGCGGTCGGGTGCAAATCGATGCCCTTCGTCTCGCGCAGGGTGTAAGCGGTGAAGGCGCCAACGATCAGTAGCAGTACGGCGTACAGACCGAAGACCGTGGGGCCTGCATCTCCGAACCACGCCGCAAAACCGGCCTGCAGGTACGCTGCCGTGCCGCCGAAGACTGCGACGCACAGCGAATACGGAATAGCGACGCCCATGGTGCGCAGTGAAGTGGGGAAGAGCTCGGGGAACACCGCGGGGGTGACGGCCGCAAGTGCGCCCACGAAGATCAGCATGACGATCATGGCACCCGCGAGGCTCCAGATGGATCCCTGGATCATCCAGGTCGCGGGGAAGTACATCACCGCAGCGCCGATGCCGCCGATGAGCAGCACCGGGCGGCGCCCGATGCGGTCAGAGAGCTTGCCCCAGGCGAGAATCACCGCGATGAAGGCAACGTTGGCGATGACGCCGGCCACAGCGCATCTGAGGGTGACATGCCCAGTACGTTGATCGCGTAGGCGGGGGTCGAGACGCTCCACACGTAGTACACGACGGTGAAGCCGACGGTCAGGCCAATGATCTGCAGTGCTGAGCGCCTGTTCTCCATGAACTCAGAGAACAAGCTCTTCTTCTCGAACGTGATCGCGGCGGTCTCAGCCTTGTTGATCTCGAAGGCCTTCGACTCGCGCATCTGCAGTCGCTGAATTAGCGCCACAACGCCGAGCACAGCGCCAACGATGAACGGGATGCGCCAACCAAACGAATTCATTTGATCAGTGGAAAGCGTGACCGTGAGGATCGCTCCGAGGAGGATGCCGATGACCGTGCCGGTGGTGCCAGAAACGTAGATCAGCGAAGCCCACAGGCCGCGCTTCTCAGCGGGCGCCATCTCAGAAAGATAAGCCTGCGCGTTGGGCGTCTCGCCGCCGTGCGCCAGGCCCTGCACCAGGCGGGCAACGAGCAGCAGCAGCGATGACCAAGCTCCCCACTGATCGAAGCTGGGGGCCAGACCGATGGCGAGCGAACCGAGCGACGCGAGTGCGACGCAGAGCGTCATTGAGGTAGTGCGGCCGACGCGGTCGCCGATCCAACCGAACAAGAACCCGCCAAACGGGCGTGCGACGAAACCGACCGCGAAGATCGCGAGGGTCGCGAGGAACGCACTCGTGGGGTCTTCGTGGCTGAACAGCTGAGCCGAGAGGTAGGTCGAGAACGTGGCATAGATTGCCCAGTCGTACCATTCGACGGCGTTGCCGGCGCCAGTACCCAGCAGGGTGCGGATCGTGTTGCGGCGCTCGGCGCCGGTACTTCTGGTGGGGGTGTTGGTAGCAGTCATGATGTCTCCTTTGACTTGGTCGGAGTGCGTGCCGATGAACGAGGGGCACGCGAGGTTTTCGTATGTAGCTAGAACTACCGGTTCAGACGATCGATGGCCAACCGGGCATACAGCGCGGCGCCATCGGTGAGAACGTCATCGGCAAAAACGGCATAGGGGGAGTGGTTGAACGCTGCCGCGTCAAGATCTGCGCCCTCGGGAGCAGCAGACAAGAAGAGGAATGCGCCGGGCACCGCATTCAGAATGCGAGAGAAATCCTCTGATGCCGCAAGCGGATGGGCCGCCGCGCGATACCGATCGTCGCCGAACAGCTCGATGGCGGTGCGCTGCGCAAACTCATGCTCGGTCACGTCGTTGATCAGCATTGGATACTGATCTTCATAGACCACATCGGCGGTCATGCCGTGTCCGATCGCAATTGATTCGAGTAGGGTTGCTAGCGCCGTTCGCAGGCGAGCTTGCGTCTTGGGGGAAAAGGAGCGCACGGTCGCTTTGAACATTGCGGTTTCAGGGATGACCGTTGCTGATGAGCCGGCCTGAATGGTGCCCACCGTGATCATGGCGTGGATCGAGGAAATCATTTCGGCGGCGACCGAGATCGGGTCCTTCGCCAGGTGCGGGGCAGAGCCGTGACCGCCGCTGCCGAGCACGGTCACGTGCAACGTGTCGGCTGCGCCCATGGCCGTTCCCGGCTTCGAGAACACCGTGCCGCCTGTTTCAAGCCCGCTCATCACGTGCATGCCGAATGAGGCATCGGGAAGGTGCCCTGAGACATTCAGAATGCCTTCACGGACCATCACTGATGCACCGTCGAGGCCCTCTTCGCCGGGTTGAAACATGAGCACGACGTCGCCGGCGAGATCTGCCTGGCGGGCGCTCAATACCTTCGCGGCACCCAACAGCATCGTGATGTGCAGGTCGTGCCCACACGCGTGCATTGCGCCGTCGATCAGCGATGCGTACGGCATGTTAGTGCTTTCTTGTACCGGGAGCGCATCCATATCAGCGCGCAGCAACACCGTTGTGGGGTTGGCGTCGTCGCGCTTGCCGCCGCGAAGTACGGCGGCGACTGACGAGAGCTCGGTGCCGAGCGTGATTTCGAATCCGAGACCGTCAAGTTCTGCCAGTACGACTTCTTGTGTGCGGGGCAAGTCCAGGCCGATTTCGGGGAACTGGTGCAGTTTGTGCCGCAGGTGCGCGAGGTCTGCCGCCATCGCTCCGGTCTCATCGAGCAAAGCCACCGTAAGGTCGGCTGAAGTTTTCGTATCCACTGGCAGCCCTTTCTGCTGTAGGTTATCCTCCATGTTTAGAGCAACCGCGTAGTCAGCGATGAATACTTAAAGAAAAATTGCTAAATGAACGCTAAATTCCAAGGAAAGCTGCATGAAACTTTCACTCAGTGAGCTCGAGCTCATCCACGCACTGCAAATCGCTCCCCGGGCCAGCTGGAAAGACCTGGGGGAAGTCTTGGGTGTGCATCCCGTGACCGTCGCCGAGCGCTGGGCTCAAATCCGTGCTGCGGGTCATGCCTGGGTGACGGGTTACCGAGGTTTTTCTCCGACCAATGGTGCGCTGGCGTTCGTGGGGTTGCAGTGTGCACACGGTACCCGCGATGCCGTGCTCGAACGAATGTGTGCCATCAGCCAGGTGAGTCACGTCGAAGAGACCACCAGAAACTGGGACTTTCGCCTCACGGTCATGGCCAATGATTGGCACGAGATTTCGCACACGGTATTTCCGCAGGTGCGGCAGGACCCCGATGTCGTGCGTACGCACCTCGCGGTGGCCACTCGAAATATTGCCCTCGGGCACGAGTGGCGGTTGGATGTTCTTGATCCGGCGCAAGAGCGTCGCCTCAAGGCCTTACATCCCGTGACGCCTCGTGATTCAGCGCCTATTCCGCATCTCGACCAGATGCTCCCGTTGCTCGCGCAGAATGGACGCGTGAGCGCGGCCGAGGTCGCAGAAGCCATCGGCGTGCATCCGACCACCGCCGCGCGATATATCCGTCTCGCGCTCGAAACCGGTGCGCTCGTGATTCGATGTGAGCTGGCGCAGCAATACTCGGGGTACCCGGTCGCCTGCGAGTGGTGGGCTCGGGTGCCGGCGGGGGAGCTGGCCGAAGCCGAGAAATATTTGCAGTCATTTCGGTCGCTGCGCTTGGCGGCGGTGACTACCGGTGATGCCAACCTGAACTTCTATATTTGGCTGCGCCACCTGGCCGAAATTGAAGAGGTCGAGCTGGGGCTGCAGCGGGCCGCGCCTGGTACGCAGATCTTGGAATCTGAGATTGGGGTACGTACGCACAAACGCATGGGCTGGCGGCTCGGGCCAGATACGACGGCGACGGGGGAGTTCACGATTCCGCGGCGTTGATGCTGGCCCCCACCTGGGCCAGCCCCGTACGTGCTGCGCGGTTGGGGACCTAGGTCCCCTGTCTCGCAGGCACGCGCGTGGGTACTCTGAGCCCCATGAGCTCTCGTCTTACATACCTCTCGTCTTCGCACCGCCGTCGAAGCGTTGGTGTGCTTGGCGCGCTCGCCTCGCTGACCATATCGCTGCTGATTGCGGGGTGCGCCGTCGCGCCAAGCACCGGCACCGCCGCGACGATCCGGGCCAATGCTGAGGAGCACGCGGAAGTCGGCGCGCTCTTGGGAGAACTCGCCTCACAAGAATTCGAAGACAAGAAGCTCACGTCGCTCGTCGCCCAGGTCATGATCGATGGCGAGTCCGTTGACACCGTGGCATACGGCGAGGCGATGACCGGGTTTCCGGTGACGGCTGAGGGTAGATTTCGCAATGGCGCCGTTGCCATCATGTACGTTGCCGCCACCATGCTTGCGATGGCTGACGCAGGCCTGATGGACATCGATGAACCGATTTCGCGCTGGCTGCCCGATCTGCCTGACGCAGATCAAGCCACACCCCGCATGCTGGCCTCGATGACCTCGGGATACCCCGACCATCTCGCGAACGCCGACTTCTTGGCCGCCCAAGCCCAGAACCCGTTTCGAGCGTGGACCGAAGACGAGCTCCTCGCTTATAGCGCCGAGAGCCAGCGGCTCTTTGCCCCGGGCGCAAACTGGGATTACTCGCACGCAGGCTACATTATTCTCGGCCACGTCCTCGAAGCCGCGGGCGATGCGCCGCTCGAAGACCTGATTTCTCAGTACGTGCTCGACCCGTTGAAACTCGAGGGCACCGTCGCAGGTGTCACCGCACACGTGCCGAGCCCGGTCGTGCATGGTTTCACCGCAGAGCGGGGGATCTTTGAAGATTCGACCTACTGGAACCCGTCATGGACCCTGCCGCACGGGGCTATCGAAACCACCACGATCGACGATATGACCACGAGCTTTGACGCGATCGTCGGCCGCGGGGAACTGCTGACGCCCGAGTCATACCAGGCACTCATTTCCACTGACCTCATCGGCTTTGGCGCCCCGCTCGAGGGCTGCCGCAGCTGCCACACCCTCACCTCGGAATGGACGTATGGGCTGGGGGTTTTCTTGCGCGATGACTGGGTGATGCAGACGCCGCTCTTTGGCGGATATCAGGCGGCTGTCGCCACGCTACCCGAGGCGCAATCGCCGATGGGAGCGGTCACGATCTCGGTGTCGATTGTGCCCGGGCCGCAGAGCTACAGCACGGCCGAGTGGGATGGCGCCCTCGCAAACTACGCAGCCAATCTAGCGACCGAACTCGGCCGGCAGATTGTGCCGCAAAACCCGCCGCCCGTGCCCACTCCGGCGCACTAATGCCGAGACATTACTACTCGGGCGACTGTGAGCGCAGCCCGCTTGAACTGCCTTGCTGGTCTCATGGAGGCGCTTTGTGTCGCCGCGCTGGCAGAGGCTATCGTTTTAGTGTTGACAGCTATAAAGGTCAGTTTCGTGCTAAAATGCCATTGTTGCCTGCCAGTTTAGAGGGAGATTTATTATGGTTCGCCGATCATCGCCTGCTCGTGAGCGTCGGCTGTTGAGCCTGGGTAAAAACATTACGTCGTGGCGGAAACTGCAAGGGATGAGCGCCGCTGAACTGGCTCGCCGGGCTCACGTGACCCGCGATACTTTGCGCGCAATCGAACACGGGACGGGTTCACCCAAGATCGAATCGCTTATGTCCGTAATTACTGCGCTTGGCTTTGCTGACCACTTTGTGTCGGGCACTGACCCATTCAAAACTGATTCAGGACGAGCTTTGGCTCTCGAAGTGATCGGTAAAAAGTGAAGCTCCACGACAGTTTGGATGTCTACGTCGACATAAACGGAAGCACTGTGAAAGCGGGGCGTTTGACGGCCTCTTTTGGTAGCGGCCGGTCGCTGGGGGGCAGTGGATTCTTGTATGACCAGAGCTACTTCCAGGCAGCGGGCGCATATGAACTCGACCCTAAGCTCACTAGAGGCAGAGGGCAGATCTACTCTGGAGAGGACCAGCGACTATTTGGAGCATTTCAGGATCTAACCCCTGACGACTGGGGCCGCCGCGTTATTGATGCTGACCTCGCTAATGCTCGACAAAATGACCGCAACATTCCGCGCTCAATTGACGAATTTGACTACCTTGCGCTGGCGGCTGACGAAACGCGGCTTGGAGCGATTCGCTTCCAATGTGATGGCGGAGGCGAGTGGCTGGGTCCCTCACAAGTTATGGATCTGAGGCACTACGGACTGGATGCATACGCTGAGGCTGCGGCGCGTCTCGAGGCACATGAAGCGACTGCGGAGGACCTTGAGCTATTGGGTGCACCTGGTACATCGGCCGGGGGAGCGCGGCCGAAAGTAAGCGTCTATATAGATGAACACCTCAGGCTCCTTAAGCTCCCATCTGAACGCGATCGCCAACGTGACGGGGAAGCCTGGGAGTACGTAGCTATCGTCCTGGCCGGTAAAGCAGGCATTAATGTGCAGCGCGGGGATCTTCTAAGAACTTCGGATGGGAAGTCTAGTCTTGCGCTACACCGCTTTGACCGTGGCCCTCACGGTGAACGCATCGGGTACATGTCGGCGGCCACGGCCATGGAGTTGGGGGAACAGGGTCATAGCGGAGTAACGTATGAAGATTTTGCTGATATTACAGATGACGTGACCGGCGGCGATCGCGCCCAGCTCAAGGATCTGTTCAAACGGGTCGCGCTAAGTGTGCTCATCTCCAACGATGATGATCACTGGAAAAACCATGGGTTTCTGCGCGCTGCAGGAGGTTGGACATTAAGCCCAGCTTTCGATATCAACCCCTCGATCGGCGGCGGAAGAATCAATTCGAGGCCGATTTCATCCACCGACGACCCGCGCCAGCGAGACATTCGAAACCTCATCGCTACCGCTGACAGCTACGCCCTCACGAGAAAGGAGGTCGGCACCGCACTGCACGAAGTGGTGGATGCTGTAACAGACTGGCCTGAGGTGGCACGGGCTGCAGGGATATCAAGCGGAGAGATCGATCTAATGGCTGCAGCATTCCCGGAGGAGCAGCAGGCTTTTGCTCTTAAAGCAGTGTCTTAGACAAGCAGCAGGAAAGATTCGCACCTGCGGCTGTTGCTGGGAAGCGTTATGGCCGCGCGCTACGAGTGGCGCAAGTTGCCAGGAATCGCATGAGCGGGGTTGTCTCCTCGATGCCATCAGTGCTCACCAATCCTTCGTGATCTCTCGGGCCACCGCGGTGAGCCCCAGGCCGTGCCCGTCCAACATCGTTTGAATGGGTGAGGCAAAGGATATTTGCAGGGCGATGAATGCGTCGATAAATGTCTCTGACGGCGCATGTGCGACGATGAATCCTGCTGGTTGATAGCCCGCGGTCTCCCGAAGCTCTGCCCCGAGATGCTCCGACACTTCATCGTGATGCTCTGCCCAGATGATGGTGGGCCCAAGTATCGACAGGTCAAGTAAATTCTCCGCTGCCGGAGCGCCAGAGATGATGTACTGGCCGTGACTCGTGCCCGCCTCTGCAACCACATACTCAGGGGACTCGAGGCCGAAACGAAAGAATCGTGTCAACCATTTCTGCACGCCGGGCCTGACGGCTACATTCATCTCCGGATCAAAAAGCACCCGTGCGGCGACAGTTGCGTCAGCATCACCAGATGGGCTGAACGTGGTATCCATGCGAAAGATGTACCATCTGCGATACGACGTACCGTTGGCGGTACGTCTATGGCTGGTGCTGTCTGTACCTGAACGCTCAGCCGATCTTGATCTGCGGCAGCGGGGGACCCTCTGGAAAATCGGACCGCGTCAGATCCATGAAGAGCGCGTCTTCCATGTGTCCGCCGGGCCGCAGCTGATAGTCGCGCAGCACTCCGATGGTCTTAAAGCCCAGTCGTTCATAGCTGCGGATAGCGCCGGTGTTATGAACATTAGGGTCAAGGGTGATCCGCGTAATACCGTCATTGAACTCGTGTCGAATGGCTAACGCCAGACTTTCCTCGCCAATTCGTTGCCCGCGAAATTGGGTTCCAAGGAAGATGTGCATGATCGTGGTGGGGTACTCGGGGTCGGTGCTGCGAAGCACCACCACTGCGCCTGCCACCGCGCCCTCCAACTCGATCACCCGGGTGGATTCTGGCTGTTCCAAGAAGTCAGCCCGCACACGAGCCTCATCAAAACCGACCCACCAAAGCGACACCTCTGGCTGCTGCAGAATCGCGAGCAGAGCCGAGACGTCGCTCTCTTGCGGATCGCGGAGAGCGACGCGGGGTCCGACGAGAACGGGCTGCTGGGAGGTCATGAAGATTCCTGTTCTGGGTTGCAGGTTGCATCGATAACCGAGTGGTCATCGGTACAATTTTGCTTTCAACGACCGAGGATCGTCTGGGTGCTGTTTGCGGGGGTGAGATCGAGACGGCGTAGTAATTGGGCATTGAGTGCGACCACAACGGTAGACAGCGACATCAAGATCGCGCCAATTGACATCGGTAATACGAAGCCGATGGGGGCGAGCACGCCAGCGGCGAGGGGGACCGAGATGAGGTTGTATCCCGCTGCCCACCACAGGTTCTGCTTCATCTTGCGGTAACTGGCCCGAGACAGTTCGATCACCGACAGCACCGAGCGCGGGTCAGAACTCGCGAGGATCACCCCCGCCGAGGCAATCGCCACATCAGTGCCGGCGCCAATAGCGATACCGACATTAGCCTGAGCGAGAGCCGGGGCGTCATTCACGCCGTCACCCACCATTGCGACTTGCTTACCTTCGGTCTGTAGCTCAACGATTTTCGCAGCTTTGTCCTCGGGGCGAACGCCGGCGAACACTCGATCGATGCCCAGCTCTTTACTGACGGCTTGAGCGACAGCGTCGGCGTCGCCCGTGATCATGACCACTTCGACGCCGAGTTTGTGCAGAGCATCGACGGCGTCGCGAGACTCGGGCCGAATTTCATCGGCAAGCTTGAGCCCACCGATAACCACCCCATCCTGGATGACGTGGAGAATAATTGCTCCTTCGCCCCGCCAGGTTTCAGCCGCATCGATTTCGAAGACGCCCTCTTCATGGAGGAGGTGTGGCCCGCCGACGCGAATCTTTTCGCCGTGAACGGTTGCGGTGACACCGACGGCCGGAGACGAAGAAAACCCCGTAGCTTGTGCAATCGTGAGGTTACGATCCTGCGCGGCGCGCACGATGGCCTGCGCAAGTGGGTGCTCGCTGTCGGCCTCGGCAGCAGCCGCGAGTGCGAGCACCATTTCGGGTGTGCGATCACCGACAGCCGCGACACCGGTAACGGTTGGTTCGCCCTTGGTGAGGGTGCCGGTTTTGTCGAACAAGACAGCGTCGATGGTGCGCATGCTCTCGAGGGCAAGCCGGTCTTTGATGAGCACGCCACCGCGTGCAGCGCGCTCGGTAGCAATCGAGACGACGAGGGGGATGGCGAGCCCGAGCGCATGGGGGCAGGCAATAACGAGGACGGTGATCGTGCGGATGACGGCGGCGTCAGGGCTGCCGACCGCCGACCATACGATCGCGGTGATCGCGGCCGCGGCCAGCGCAAACCAGAACAGCCAGCCCGCAGCTTTGTCGGCGATTCGTTGCGCTCGAGAAGTGGAATTCTGGGCTTCGGTGACGAGCCTCTGAATACCTGCGAGGGTGGTGTCATCACCGATGGCGGCAACCTCTACTCGCAGACCTGAATCAGTGGCGACCGTACCGGCGGTGACGGTATCGCCGATGCTGCGAACAACAGTGCGGGATTCGCCAGTGACCATGGACTCATCCATGTCAGCGCGCCCGTCGACGATTGTTCCGTCGGCGGGTACGCTTCCGCCCGGGCGAACCACGACCACGTCACCCACGGCAAGGTCTGTCGGTGCGACCTTCACAATGAGGTCGCCTTCGACGCGCTCTGCTTCATCGGGTAGCAGTGCTGCGAGTGAATCAAGTGCGGTGGTGGTCTGAGCGAGCGAACGCATCTCGATCCAATGCCCGAGCAGCATGATTACTACCAGCAGGGCGAGCTCCCACCAGAACTCGAGTTCGTGATGAAGTAGGCCAAGTGTTGCGCCCCAAGAGGCAAGAAAAGCAACTGTAATCCCAAGCGCAATGAGCAGCATCATCCCGGGTTTGCGGGCGCGAATCTCGCTGACTGCTCCGGAAAGGAATGGTCGCCCTCCCCACACATACGTCACCGTTCCGAGGACGGGTGCGATTAGATTTGCCCCAGGGAACGAGGGGAGGGTATAGCCGAGCAACATCGCAAACATGCCTGAGAACCCGACGACCGGAATAGCGATGATCAGGTTGATCCAAAACAGCTTTCGGAACTGCGCAACGTGATCAGCGCCGTGCCCCGCGTGTCCACCGTGGCCGCCGTGGCCAGCATGGTCGTCATGCGCGTCATCGTCGCTCAGATGCCCCGAGTGCTCCGCATGCAGTGCGTGCTCGTGCGGGGAATGATCGATTCTGGTGTGATCAATGGGCGCAGGAGCTATGGAGTGCTCGTGTGATCCGGTCGTTGCACCAGCGTCGTGGGCAGTGTGATGGGCTGCTGACGGCATGTGATCTGCGTGCGGGTCTTTCAACGGGAGCTCCTCTGTGCCTGGCCGTTGTCAGGACCAGGCGGTGTGTGCGTAAGCATCGGGATTGCGGCAGCTGCCGTTCTCACGGCCTTCGTGCGCGTCTTCATGCTCGGTGCCCAACGGATATCTTCTTGACTCATTTGAGAGCATGAAGCTCGCAGGTTCCGCAGGTTATTCCGTGGTCATGCCATATTCAATTGTGAACATCATGCTGCCCGTACATGGGTCTATCTCATAGGGGCGTTACGGCTGATCATATACCCCCGGGTGGTATGCCCTCAAGGGTGCCCCAAATGGGTGGTAGTCAGGTGAAATGGCCAAACTGGCGGGTACGCAACGAAAGGAGCGGTGTTGAGAAGCGTGTGGCTTCGGAAGGGGAAACGCTAGGGGCCAGTTCATAACTTTTACCTGGCTTTCTCATTGTGCCTACTTGAGTCACTTAAGAGTCTTGGTAGGCTGCGGGGAATCATCCGACCGTGCAACACCACCGGAAATGAGGCGCTGTGAACAAGAAATATCGTGCATTGTCGAGGATTTTTCTAGTGGCGGGAGCACTTCTGCTTGGAGGCTCGCTCAGCGGATGCATCGCGATCGGCTCGGTCTCACAAACCACGACCGAAGACGGCGGATCATCGAGCAGCGCAGAGCGCGAGATCACACCAGCTCCGGTGCCGCGCGAATCAAAGCAAGACGAAGCCCGGCCTGAGGTGCAGCAGAAGGTGACCGAGTCGAACTGTCTGGACGGAACTGAGCGCCGCCGCTTACAGCTGAACGGCTCACAAGACTCTGCGGTTTGGGTGGGGGATATCGTTGAACCTCATGGCGCAAGCTATCGCCTCAGAACAGTACTCAAAGATGACGGCTGCTTGATTTCTGGTTCCTTCGAATACCAAGGTTTGAACTGCAGCGGCATTTGGGAGGCACCCAAGATTGTCGAAATGAGTGAGCCGAGCAACGAACCACAAACGATTAGGGTGCACTTCGTGGAGCGTGTGAATCACAACCCCGATGGTGCGTGCGCCGATGTGGCTGAGGTCTCGATTCTTAGCGGGCCAGGCGGTATGTTCTATTCCTCGACTTGGGCGCGAGACGACGGCGAAGTAACCGCATCGCGTACGCTCTTGCAGCCTGAATAGGGATACGGGGCGAATTGCTCCCTGAGAAACACGAAACCGCGACACACATCAACGTGTCGCGGTTTCGTGTTTCGTGAATCTGGTGCCCCCGGCTGGATTCGAACCAGCGACCGACAGATTAGAAGGCTGTTGCTCTATCCCCTGAGCTACGAAGGCAATATCTCCAGCGTACTATGCGCGCGCGGTGCCGCGATACAGGCGCGGCACTCGCGCGATTCGGGGAGCTGATGCCTGATGATCCGGATCACACACCAGCCGCCCCACCCCGCCTTATTCGAGCTTGTTCACCAGAGACTGCGCTGCGCGGTCGATGTAATCGCGGAAGGCGGCGTCGTGGATGGGGGCGAGTGCTACCTCGTCGAGCGCGGCATTCATGTGGAAGAGCCACCGGTCGCGCGCCGCCGGCGTGATGGGAAACACGTTGTGGCGCATGCGCAGCCTCGGGTGGCCGCGCTTCGCCGAGTACGTTTTGGGCCCGCCCCAATACTGCTCGAAGAACGCGCGCAGGCGCCAGATCGCGCCCTCCCAATCGTCTTCGGGGTACATGGGCGCCATGATCGGGTCTTCGCGCACGCCGTCGTAGAACTTGCGCACGAGCCGCTCGAACGTGTCGGTGCCACCCACCTGTGCCCACAGCGACGCGGGGTCGACGGGGGTGGGCTCTTGCGGAGCCTCGCGGTCAAACACCTGCGGGGTGGTTGATGCCGCGGTGATGTGAATCTCAGGCATGTTTGCCTCCTTGCTGTGCATTAGGCCGCCCCACCGGGGAAGTCGGGCATTTTGTCTGCGAGCTTGATGTCGTTCTTGGCGAACTCGCGCATCAGGGCCGAGCGCAGGGCGCGCTGCACCGCCCACTGGGCCTCGGGCCGGGTGCGCATCGCGAGGCGCAGGGTGGCACGGTCGCCGAATGCGCTCTCGACGCCCCACACCTCGGGCTCGCCCGTCACCTTGCGTGCGATGTCGTGGTCGGTGAGCAGCGACTTGGCAGCGGTCATCGCGGCCTCTTCGACCTTCGCCATATCGTTGTCGGTTGAGACGGTCATATCGAGCACCGCGCGGCCCCAGCCCTGCGACGCATTGCCGAGGGTGAGGATCTCGCCGTTGCGCACGAACCACAGGGTGCCATCGAGCGCGCGCACCTGGGTGACGCGAATGCCCACGTCTTCGACGGTGCCATTGATCTCGCCGACCGTGATGACGTCGCCCACGCCCAGCTGATCCTCAAACACCATGAAGATGCCGTTCAAGATATCTTTCACGATGTTCTGCGCGCCAAAGGCGAGGCCGGCCGCGACGATACCGGCCGAGGTGAGCAGGGCGGCGAGGTCGACGCCGAGCTGACCCAAAATGAGGATCAGCGCGACGACGACGACCGCCCAGGTAATGACCGCACGCCCGACGGTGCCGAGCGTGCGGGTGCGCTGCACCGCGCGCGCCTTGATGTACGTCGAGACGTGAATCTCAGACGTCGTATCAACGTCTTGCGCCTTCTTCACCCCGCGCACGATCTGGGTCACTGCGCGCATCAGCAGCCTGCGCAGCACCCAGTTGATGGCGATCGCCGCGACGATGATGATGATCACGGTGATGGGGGTTTGGAACGTCACGAAGAAGTCACTCACCGCGTTACTTGCGACGGTGGCGACGGTGACCTCCTCAGTGACCTCTTCGGTGACGTCGTCCATTTATGCCTCTGCGTCGACCTTCTGTGCGTTGATGGCGCGATCGACGCCGGCGAGCAGCTCGATCACGAGGCGACGTAGCGCGGGGGCCGCATCCTCGTTCGCGGCGAGCCAGTCACGCGACGCGGTGGCGAGGGCGTCACCTGCGAGCGGCGACGGGTAGAAGCCCTCGACGAGCTCTTCGACGATCGCGTGGCTGCGTGAGTTCCACACGGGCACGAGGGCCGCGAAGAACTGTGGCACGAACGGGGCGAGCAGCGAGCGATCGTGCACGTTCGTGAAGCCGAGGCCCGTGGCGCGCACAATGGCGTTGGGCTGATCGCTGGCCTCGAAGACCGATGCCCACGCTGCCTGCTTACCCGCTGCCGTCGGGATCGCGGCGCGTGCGTGCGCCGCGGCCTGGTTGCCGGTCGCGGTGCGATCTGACTCCTGGCGTGTAGCGATCTCGGTCTCGCCTGCGCGGCCGCCCGCGACGAGCGCGAACAGCAGCTCCCAGCCGAGGTCGGTGTCGAGGGTGAGACCCTCAAGCGCCTGCGAACCGTCGAACAGGGCCTGCACGGCGTCAAGCTGCGCGGGCGTCGACGCGAGGTGCGTGAAGATCTTCACGAACTGGAACTGACGATCTGATCCGGCCTCGGCTCGCTGCGCCAGTGCCCACAGGGCGTCTGCGGTGCGTTCGATCGCGGCCTGCTGGCGCTCGGGCGCGACGTAGCTTGCCGCCGACTGCACGAGCTGGTTCAGCAGCGTGCGCAGCGTCGTCGACGCATCCTCGTGCTCAATGTGCGCGAGCACGATGTCGATGAAACGCGATGCGGGCATCTCGCCGTCGCGCGTCGCATCCCACAGCGTGCCCCACACGAGCGCGCGGGCGAGCGAATCACTCATGCTGCCCAGGTGCTCGGCGACGGTCGCGAGCGACCGCTCATCGAGCCGGATCTTCGCATACGTGAGATCGTCGTCGTTGAGCAGCAGCAGATCGGGCTGCGCGAGACCCACGAGCTCAGCGATCTCGGTGCGGGGGCCATCGATGTCGACCTCAACGCGGTGCGTGCGGGTGAGTGCGCCATCTGCGACCGAGTAGAGGCCGAGTGCGATGCGGTGCGGGCGAATGGTGGGGTAGTCAGCAGCTGCGGTCTGATCGATCGCGAAGCTGTCGTACGTGCCATCTGCGGCGAGCGTGAACGAGGCGCGCAGCGTGTTGACGCCGGCGGTCTCGAGCCACTTCTTCGACCACTCGGTGAGGTCGCGGCCGCTCTGCGCGGTGAGCTCGCTGAGCAGATCGGGCAGCTCGGTGTTGGCGTGGTGGTGCTTCACGAAGTAGTCGTGCACACCGCGCATGAAGGGCTCGCGGCCCACCCAGGCGACGAGCTGCTTGAGCACCGATGCGCCCTTGGCGTAGGTGATGCCGTCGAAGTTGACGAGCACGTCCTCGAGATCCCTGATGGGGGCCACGATGGGGTGAGTGGAGGGCAACTGATCCTGACGGTAGGCCCACGACTTCTCAGACGCGGCGAACGTCGTCCAGCAGCCCGACCACTCGGTAGCCTCGGCGACGCCCAGCGTCGACATGTACTCGGCGAACGACTCGTTCAGCCACAGATCGTTCCACCAGCGCATGGTGACGAGGTCACCAAACCACATGTGGGCGAGCTCGTGGAGGATCGTGACGACGCGGCGCTCACGCATCGCGTCGGTGACCTGGCTGCGGAACACGTATGCCTCGGTGAAGGTTACCGCGCCCACGTTCTCCATTGCGCCCATGTTGTACTCGGGCACGAACAGCTGGTCGTACTTATCGAACGGGTAGGGGTAGTTGAACTCGTTCTCGAAGAACGCGAAACCCTCGCGAGTCTTCTCGAAGACGTAGTCGGCGTCAAGATGCGGGGCGAGCGACTCGCGGCAGAAGACACCGAGGGGGATGATGCGGCCATCGGTGCTCGTAAGCTCGCTGCGCACCTCGTGGTACGGGCCAGCAATGAGCGCCGTGATGTAGCTCGACATGATGGGGGTGGGCTCGAACGCCCAGGTGGCGAGCACCTCGCCGTCACGCTCGCCGGCCGCGGTGGGCTCGGGGGTTGGCTGGTTCGAGACCATCTTCCAACGTGCCGGGGCCGTCACGGTGAACTGGAACGTCGCCTTCAGATCAGGCTGCTCGAACACGGGGAACATGCGGCGCGAATCGGGCACCTCAAACTGCGAGTAGAGGTACACCTCGCCGTCGGCGGGATCCACGAACCGGTGCAGGCCCTCGCCCGTGTTCATGTAGCGCTGCGTTGACACGATGCGCAACGTGTTCTCGGCGGCGAGACCATCGAGCGCGATCCGGGAATCAGCGAACGCCGCAGCGGCATCAACCGCAGTGCCGTTCAGCTCGATGAGCTCCACCGAATCAGCAATCAAATCAATAAACGTCGAGGCGCCCGGGGTGCCCGAGAAGCGCACCGTCGTGTCGGCGGCGAACGTTTCGGGGCCAGTCATGAGATCGAGCACGATCTCGTAGGTGTGGGTGGCGACGACCGCGGCGCGCTCCTGCGCTTCAATGCGAGTGAGGTTCGTTCCTGGCACAGCTGCTCCTATCGAAAGCACAAAAACTGAGAATATATGCCCAGCCTATGCCTGTTCCCTATCCTTCTGCCGAGCTTGCTGCCCCAGCGGGGCGCGTCCCAATACATTTGGTTGCTCTTATGGTGGGGGCCACGCACGCCGGCACCCATGTTGTGCCCACGGCAGAACAAGCCACACAGATCGAGACTCTCTTCCCCATCCCGAGGTAGTGTGAAACCATGACCGAGAATGCACCCACCGTAGAGTTTTGGTTCGACCCGATTTGCCCCTGGTGCTGGATGACCAGCCGCTGGGCCACTGAGGTATCGCAGGCACGCGACTTCACCATCACCTGGCACCCCGTCAGCCTCGCCATCCTGAACGAGGGCAAGGACATGGGTAGCCACGCCGAAGGCCAGCGTCAGGGCCAGCGCATGGGCCGCGTCGCCGTCGCCGCAGAACGCGCACACGGCAGCGACATTGTCGGCCGCCTCTACACCGAATTCGGCACCCGCATCCACCCCGGTGGCCGCACCGACTTCGACGCACTGATCGCCGAGGCGCTCGCCGCAGTGAACCTGCCGGCCGAGCTCGCGCAGGCTGCCGATGATGAGTCGTTTGATGCCGAGCTGCGCGCCAACACCGATCACGCGATCAAGATCGCTGGCCCCGATGTGGGTGTGCCGGTGATCTCGATTGATGGTGTGGCATTCTTTGGCCCCGTCGTCACCCCGGCGCCCACGGGCGAGACCGCGTTGCAGCTGTGGGACGGCATTCGTGCCGCCGCCAGCGTGCCCGGATTCTACGAGATCAAGCGCGGCCGCACCGTCGGCCCGCAGTTCTCCTAAGCGATTTCCACACCCGAGGTCTCTGGGAGCTGTTTCGGCCCAGAGACTTCGGTAGGATCGGCAACATGCGTATTCACGTTGCGACCGACCATGCCGGACTCGAATTCAGCCAGCAGCTGCAGCAGCATCTGCGCGATGCTGGCCACGAAGTGATTGATCACGGCCCAGCCGAGTATGACGCCCTCGACGATTACCCGTCGTTCTGCATTAACGCGGCCCTGGGGGTTGCCCGCGACGAACGCGACGGCATCGAAGCCCTGGGCGTCGTGTTTGGCGGTTCGGGTAACGGCGAGCAGATGGCCGCCAACAAGGTCGCCGGTATTCGCGCCGCCCTCGTGTGGAACGACTCGACCGCCCAGCTCGCCCGCGAGCACAACAACGCCAACGTGATCTCGATCGGTGCGCGTCAGCACGAAGTTGCCGACGCCATTCGATTCATCGATCTGTTCGTGCAGGAGCCGTTCCCCGGTGACGAGCGTCACGTGCGCCGCATCAACCAGCTCGGTGAGTACGAGACCACCGGTGCGATTGCCGGTAAGCAGGTCGACGCGCTCTAAGCGCACGCCCCAGGCGTGCACGAGCCGTGGCCTCACGGTCACGGCAAGCAACGCCAAGTTTTTCTGTCGCGGCGCTCAATGTTGAACATTGGGCGCCGCGCTCGATTTTCACCATCTACACCAGAGGACATCATGCCTGAGGGCCACTCCGTACATCGCATTGCGCGCCAGTTCGCCGTGAACTTTGTGGGCACGTCGCCCGAGGTGACGAGCCCGCAGGGCCGCTTTGCGCAGGGAGCGGCGCTGATCAGCGGCCGCGAGATGATCGATGCGCGCGCTGTCGGCAAGCAGATGTTTCTCGAATTCACGGGCGGCCACTGGTTGCGCGTGCACCTGGGCATTTACGGCGCCTGGGATTTCGCGGGCGAGGTGCAGGTGGCCCCGTCCATTCAGATTCACGGGTACACCCCCGGGCACTCGAAGTTGGGGCAAACGGGGGAGCACTCGCGGCCCAGCGGCGCCCGCCCGCTCGATGCTGAAGCCGAAGACTCGGTGACGTCGATTGGGGCGCCCCGCCGCACCCGTGTGCGCATGGCCGAGCACGATAAGCAGTCAGACGCGTCATCGACGTTTCCGCCCGATCCGGTGGGCCAGGTGCGCGTGCGCCTGCTCAACGATGCCGTGTGCGCCGATCTGCGCGGCCCGACCGCCTGCGAGGTGCTCACCCCCGAGCAGGTGGACGCGGTCATCATGAAGCTGGGGCCCGACCCTGCCAACGCCAACACCGATGCAGAAAAGCAGCGCTTCGTTGAGCGTGTCAGCAAAAAGAAGACGCCCATTGGCCTCGTGCTGATGGATCAGTCAGTGGTCGCAGGCATCGGCAACGTCTACCGGGCCGAAATGCTGTTTCGTGCCGAGATCAACCCGCACACCCCGTCAAACACGCTCGACCGCACCGTGCTTGAGGCGCTGTGGGACGACTGGGCATATCTGCTCGAGATCGGCATCACGGTGGGTCAGATGATGACCATCGACGGGCTGACCGGCGAGGATTACCAAAAGGCGCTCGTTGAGCGCGATGAACGCCACTGGGTGTACAAGCTCGAGGGCACCCCGTGTAAGCGGTGCGGGGCGAACATTCTGCTCGAGGAGTTTGGGGCGCGCAAGCTGTACTGGTGCGCCGGCTGCCAGCACTGAGGCGGGCGAATAGGTGCGCCGACGAGCCAGCCCAGGTGATGTGCGCCCTAGGTAATGAGTCGGTAGCCCATGCCGCGCAGCGTTTCGATGCGCCCGGGGCCGAGCTTCTGACGCAGGTAGCCCACGTACACGTCGACGATATTTGATCCGGGATCGAAATCGTACCCCCAGACGCGGCTCAGCAGCTGCTCGCGGCTGAGTACCTGGCCAGCGTTGCGCACGAGTTCTTCGGCAAGTGCGAACTCGCGGGCTGAGAGCTCGACGACCCGATCTGACACGTGGGCGCGGCGGGTGCGCAGGTCAAGGCGCACGTCGCCGGCCTGGGCGTCGGGAGTGCCCGCTGCATCGTCGGGGCGAATGCGTGCCCGAATGCGCGCGAGCAGCTCATCGAAATGGAAGGGCTTGCCCAGGTAGTCGTCGGCGCCGCCGTCGAACCCGGTGATGGTGTCTTGCAGCTCGGTGCGGGCGGTGAGCATGATGATGGGGAGGCGGGAGCCCGATCCGCGCAGCTGCTCGAGCACCTGAAACCCGTCGAGCCCGGGCATATTGACATCGAGCACCAGCAGATCGAACTCGTCGGTCAGCGCGAGATGTAACGCGTCGGTGCCGTTCGCCACGACGCGGGTTGCGAAGCCAGCGGCGCGAAGGCCCTTCTCCACGAACCCCGAAATGCGGGGCTCGTCGTCGGCGATGAGGATGGAAGGCACAGATTACGCTCCTGGGGTGTTGGGGTCGCCGATAGGGACCGTGATGGTGAAGATTGCGCCGCCATCGGCAGCGTCAGAAACCTCGACTTCGCCGCTGTGGGCGCGTGCGATGACCTGCACAATGTTGAGACCGAGGCCGCTTCCCGCACGATTGCCCGCACCGGCACCGCGGGCGAAGCGCTCGAAGATGAGGGTCTTTGAGGCGTCGTCGATGCCGGGGCCATGATCCCGCACCCACAGGTGCAGCGTCCGCGCATCGCAGCGGCTGCCGATCTCAATAGCGCCGCCGCCGTGCGTCACCGCGTTTTGTGCAAGCTGCAACATCGCCTGCGTGATGCGCGCGGAGTCGAGCAGCGCGACGACTTCGGCCACCTCGCCCAGCTGCACCGTCGCGCCGTCGACGGCGGCCGCTTTTCTCGCAATGAGCCGCACGAGATCTGAGGAGTCGACCGGCACGAGATGCACCGGGCTCGGGCCGTGCAGAGCCGCGGCAGACGAGAGATCTTGCACCAACTGGCCCATGCGCTGCAGCTCATCCATCACCAGCTCGCGAGTGTCGCGCGCATCGGTGGGGTCGGTGGGATCCATCAGCTCGATATGGCCGCGCACGATGGTGATGGGGGTCTTCAATTCGTGCCCGACATCGCTGAGCAGCTGCCGTTGCGAATCGAGCGCGCCGTCAAGACGATCGAACATCTCGTTCATTGTTTCTGCGAGCTCGGCCACGTCATCGTTGCCGACGATGGGAAGCCGTTCGTCGAGGGAACGGGCCGACACCCGCTCAGCCGTCTCGCGCATGTGGCGCAGCGGGCGCAGCAGTCGGGTCGCGACGATGGTGCCCGTCGCGGCGACCACCGCGAGCACGATGATCGACACGATGATGAACATGCGGGCGGCCTCATTGAACTCGGCGAGTTCGGCTTCGGTGTCGTACACCAAGACGAAAACCACCTCGGCGGGGTCAGCTGAGCCCGCGATCGAGATCGGAGCGGCGAGGTATTGCCAGATCACCCCTTGCTCGGCATATGTGCCGATCGTGGGGCCGTCGGTGTGCCGTGCGCGCTCGACATGGTCGGCGAAGTCGTGTGCGTCGCGCAGATCGAGGTCGAGCTGAATACCGGGCACCGTGATGATGCGCCCCTCGGCCATTCCGAGCGCGCCGGTATTGTCATCGGGGCTCATGCGCTCGACGACCGCGGTGAGCGCGGCCCGTGACGAATCCCAATCGGCGGTGGTGCCGGGCCCCTCCTCGACGATATAACGGGCGGAGTCGAGGTTTGCAGTCAACCGCACATCGAGCTGCTCCAAGATGCGATGCCGCTCGACCATATAGACCGAGACTCCCACGGCCGTGAGGCCGAACGCGGTGACGAGGGTGATCATCGACACGATGCGCGTGCGCACCGAAAACGCGGGCCCGCGGCGGGAAGGCATAGGTCTGGTCTCGGGGGTCACCCCTCCAGTATCGCGGCAGTGCGCAGTGCACGCCGTGAACATAAGAGAAATCTCATTCGCCAGTGCGAGCTTTCGTGATGCAATGGAGAGGTGAGTGATTTAGATACCGTCGCAGAACGCGAGCTGCTCGCCGAAGCGCTCGAGGTGGCCGCGGCGTCAGTGACGCTGGTGTCGCGCGAGCCCCTGGGTGCCGGATCGGTGGTCGGTTTCGACGTCGCGCAGCAGCCGGGCAGCGACCCGCTGCGCTATTACGTCGATACCTCGAAGGTTGTGGTCGAGACCGAAACGGGAATGGTGCTCGGAGAAGGCGCTGCCCCTGAGGCGCGCATCTGGCTGCACCCTGCAGACCCGCACCTCTCGGTGCTGCCCGCGCTCGCGTTTCACGACGCCGCCGAACAGCTTCTCGCCCGGCTCGGCATCACAGACGCCCAGCCTCCGGTGTTTGTGGCCTATCGCCCGGGGCGCCGCGCTGTACTGTTCGCGGAGGCGACAGCCAAGCGAGTGTGGATGAAGGTCGTACAGGCGCGTCGCGTCGAGCGCATCGTCGAGATGCACGCAGCGTGCGCGCGCGCCGGGCTGCCCGTCCCCGCCACGCTCGGGTGGTCGCCGGCAGGGGTGATTCTGCTCGAGAATGCGGCCGGCACGCCCGTTGCCGATGCGCCGTGGCAACCAGGCCCGCTGCTGGATCGGGTGGACGAGTTGCGTACCCGGATCGCGCAGGTCGACATATCAAGGCCGGTGCGCGGTGTGGCCGAGCGGTTGGACTGGTACGAGCAGCGGCTGATCGGGCGGCCCGCCGTTGCCGACGTTGCCATCGGTGCCGACGTCACCGACGTCGCCGACATCGCCCGGCGCGTGCGCGATCTGCTCGCGGCCGGGGGAGCGGGCCGAACGCCGCGGGTGGTGCACGGCGATCTGCACTTCGGGCAACTCTTTCTCGACGGCGACGCTGTGAGCGGTCTCATCGACATCGACACGATGGGGGTCGGCGACGAGGCAGAAGACCCCGCGGCGTTTCTTGCGCACGCGACGGTGAGCGCGCTCTTAACGCCGATCGGGCATCGCGCTCGCGTGTGGGAGCTCGCCGATCTGGGGTGCGACCGGTGGGCTCCGGATCAGGCCGTGCGCGCCCTCTTTGCCGTGCACATGCTCGGCCACGCACTGGCGGCAGCCGACACCGATGACGAGGCGCTCGTACAGACGTTGTTGCGTGCTGCTCGTGCGGTGCTTGACGGCGGCGCACCGTCAGAATGCCAGTCACCCGCTGACTCTAAGAAACCTCTCACGGTGTCTTACTTCTCGGCTTAGCGGGGACCTGGAGTATTGAACATGTCAGCAAATGGAACCCTGAGATCTGCTGGCACACCAACCAAAACTTTGAGGAGAGCACCATGAGCAATATGAACAAGAAGAAGTGGATCGTTTACGGGGCGACCGGCGCGATGGGTCTTGCTTTGTTCGCCGGCGGCGCGGTTGCCGCGGCCAATGCGCTCGATCTTCGCACCGATGCCGGGCAGATCGTGCCCGGTGGTGTGTTGACGGGAACCGACGCTTCGGTGAGTGACCCGGGCACCGTCACGGCAAACTTTGCGACGAACACGGTGTCATCGGCGAGTGCCTCGACTGCGGTCTCTGCGCCCACCTCGAATAGCGCGGTGTCTGCGGTGTCCTCCGCAACGGTGGTCTCGGCAGCGTCATCACCGGCAGCGTCGTCACCGGCGACGTCCACTCCGGCCGCTGATTCGGCTCCCTCTGCAGTCTCAGCCCCCTCCGCAGTCTCGGCGCCCTCTACAGTTTCTGTTCCCTCCGCAGTGTCGGTGCAGTCTGCCCCGAGCGTCGCCTCGATCGCCTCGGTCGCCTCGGCCGCATCGCTCTAGCCTCCACTGCGGGGGCGGGCCGGTGACCTGCGCTTACCCCACGCTGGCGAGCGCGAACGGCAGCACCGCAGGGGCACCCGCGCGCAGCAGCTCGCGTGCCGCCACCGTGAGGCTCCATCTGCTGTCGACGAGATCGTCGACCAGCAAGATGGGGCCGGGTGCGTTTGCAAGCACCTGCGCGAGTGCCTCTGGCACGCTGAAGCGATCCCACACCGACGCGAGTCTGAAGGCGCTGTTGCCGCCGGGCCCGGTGACGGGCCGCGTGGGGTCCACCTCGAGCGTGCCCAGGAAGGGCAGCTTGCCCCGCTCAGAAATAGCGGCGGCGGTCGAGGCCACCAGCTGCGGGCGTGTGAGCGAGGGCATCGCCACGACGCCCACGGGGCGCTCGGCCCACGGCCAATCGCGCAGCGTCGCAATCACGCCCTCCATGAGGCGCGCGTCGATGGGAGCATCGGGCGCCCCCGTGGCGAACCGCTCGCGCAGGGCGCCGCCCCAGCCCAAATCGGTGAGCCTGGCCACGGCGCGGCCGGCCAGCGCGCGCTCGCCAACGGCGATGCGGCCGCGCACCGACAGGCCGCGCTTATCGGCGCCCGTGGGCCACATGCCGCGCGGCTCGATGGGCACACCCGTGCGGTCGAGGCGGCCAGCGGCCTGGGCGGTCGCCTCGCGAGACACCTCGGTCGGGTACCACGGCCCGGCGCACACGTCACACCGGCCGCACGGTGCGGCCGCCGGGTCATCGAGTTCGCGCTGCAGAATTTCCATGCGGCAGATGGCGCCGCGCTCATACTCGAGCATGGCCTGCTGCTCGGCAACCCGGGCCTCGGCGATGCGCGTGTAGCGTTCGGCGTCGTAATGCCACGGCGCGCCCGTCGACACCCAGCCGCCCTTCACGCGCCGCACGGCACCGTCAACATCGAGCACCTTGAGCAGCAGCTCGAGTTGGGTGCGGCGCAGATCGACGCGGGCCTCGAGGGCGGGGGTCGAGAGCGGGGCGCTGCCAAGTGCGGCGATGACGGCCTGCGCGCGATCCGGATCAGGCATGGATGCCGTCGCAAAGTAGCGCCAAATCTCGGCGTCCTCGCGACCCGGCAACAGCAGTACATCGGCGTGGTCGGTGGCGCGGCCGGCGCGGCCCACCTGCTGGTAGTACGCGACGGGGGAGGACGGGGCGCCCAGGTGCACCACGAACCCCAGGTCGGGTTTATCGAAGCCCATGCCCAGCGCGCTCGTCGCGACGAGCGCCTTCACCTCGTTGGCCTTGAGCGCCTGCTCGAGCCGCTCACGCTCTTCAGGGTCGGTGCGGCCGGTGTAAGAGGCCACCTCGAGACCCGCATCGCGCAGCATCGCCGCGGTGTCCTCCGCGGCAGACACGGTGAGCGCATACACAATGCCGCTGCCGGGCAGCCCGCCCAGGTGCGCGGCCAGCCACGCGAGGCGGTCGCGGGCCGACGGCAGCACCAGGCTGCCGAGCCTGAGCGAGGTGCGGGCGAGCGAGCCGCGCAGCGTCAGTACGTCGCTTCCCAGCTGCTCGACCACGTCGGCGACGACGCGGCCGTTTGCGGTCGCGGTGGTCGCGAGCACCGGGATCGTGCGGTCGATGTCGCCCAGCAGCGTGGCGATGCGGCGGTAGTCGGGGCGGAAGTCGTGCCCCCAGTCAGAGATGCAGTGCGCCTCATCGATCACGAGCAGCCCCATGCGGGCGAGCAAGCCAGGCAGCTGCTGCTCACGAAACTCGGGGTTGTTGAGCCGTTCGGGCGAGACCAGCAGCACGTCGATCTCGTCGGCGGCGAGCTTTTCGGTGATGCCCGACCACTCGTCGGCCGTCGCTGAGTTAATGGCCGCCGCGCGCACCCCGGCGCGAGCCGCGGCCTCCACCTGATCGCGCATCAGGGCAAGGAGCGGGGAGACAAGCAGCGTGGGGCCGGCGCCGCGCTGCCGCAGCAACCCGGTGGCAACGAAGTACACCGCAGACTTGCCCCAACCGGTGCGCTGCACGACGAGGGCGCGGCGGCGATCATCAACGAGCGCACTGATCGCCTCGAACTGTCCGGGGTGAAACTGTGCGTCTGCGCGGCCCGTGAGCTTCTGCAGCAGCGCCGTCGCATCAGCCCGCGTGTCGCCGGTGGGGGTGTGGGAGAGGGGATTGGCTGCCTGAGAATCCATACTGATGATCATGCCAGTGACCGCTGACACACGGGGCGAAACCCGGGAGTTTCGCGCAGAGCCCGCGCGTGTGTCATAATTGAATCTTGTGCCACGGTGCGGCACTGCCGTAAGGGTCCGCACATACCGTGTGCCAAATACCCAAGTACTTTTCGAAATCCGCGATCCCGACTTACGGCGGGCGCAGAGAGAGACAATCATGCAGAAGCTCGACTACGTCGACGCCGCGTCACTTCGCAGTGACATCCCCGAATTCCGTGCTGGCGATACCGTTAAGGTACACGTCAACATCGTCGAGGGTAGCCGCTCACGTGTACAGGTATTCCAGGGCGTCGTAATCGCTCGCCACGGCGAGGGTGTTCGCGAGACCTTCACCGTTCGCAAGATCAGCTTCCAGGTTGGCGTGGAGCGTAAGTTCCCCGTGCACTCGCCCGTACTCGAGAAGATCGAGGTCATCACCCGCGGTGATGTTCGTCGTGCGAAGCTCTACTACCTGCGCGAGCTCACCGGTAAGAAGGCAAAGATCAAGGAGAAGCGCGACCGCTAAGTCACGCTTTTTCTGCAGGATGTTTTCAACACACCTGTGACAATCTCAGGCTCCCATCTCGAAAAGGTGGGAGCCTGAGGTGTCTCCCCACTTAATTTGGGTGGGGGTTTAGTATGGTGCGCCACCTCACCGATGGCGCCCCTCACCAAGGAGCAGCCATGAGTGAAGCCGCCAACCAGCCGTCAAAGAAATCGCGCGGCGGCGGAGTGCTGGGGTTCATACGTGACCTGCTCGTGATTCTCGTCGTCGCCTTTGTGGTGTCGTTCTTGCTGAAAACGTTTCTGGTGCGCAGCTTCTACATTCCGTCAGTTTCGATGGAAGAGACGCTGAAGGTCAACGACCGCATTCTGGTAAACCAGCTGGTGCCCGATGTGATCAGTGTGAAGCGCGGCAACATCGTGGTGTTCAAGGATCCGGGTGGATGGCTCTACCCGACTGCCACCCAGCCGCCCAAGGGCGCTGAAAAGGTGCTGCAGTCAGTGGGCCTTGCCGCCGATACCAGCAGCGAGTACGTCGTCAAGCGCGTGATCGGCGTGGGCGGCGACCGCGTGCAGTGCTGTGATGCGCAGGGCCGCATTATGGTGAACGGTGTGCCGATCAACGAGCCCTACATCGTGATCCCCGAGGGCGAAACTCGCGCCTCAAAGATTGACTTCGACGTCACCGTACCCGAGGGCTCGGTGTGGGTGATGGGCGATAACCGGTACCAGAGCAAGGACTCACGCTACAACCAAGACCAGCCGGGCAAGGGCTTCGTGCCACTCGACGAGGTCGTCGGTCGCGCCTTTGTCATCAACTGGCCGCTGAACCACTTCACCTGGCTGGGCGTGCCCGAGGGCACCTTCACCGGGGTAGAGCAGGCCAAGCAGGCTGGCAGCGCCGCGCACGAAACCGTGGCGCAGTAATGCGGCCGCTGAAGGCCGACCCCGCGAAAGACCCCACGCTCGATTACGAACGTGAACTGTGGGCTGCGGGCGCCCCCGTCGTGATCGGCATTGATGAGGTGGGGCGTGGCGCCGTCGCCGGCCCCGTGGCCGTGGGCGCGCATGCCGTGCTCCCCAGCATCACCGATATTCCGGCGGGGCTGCGAGATTCCAAACTCTTGAGCGAGGCACGACGCACGTTTGTGGCGCCGCTGCTCACCGAATGGGGCGTGGGGGCGGTGGGTTACGCCAGCGCCGCCGAAATCGATGAGCGCGGCATCACCGCCACGCTCGGCGAAGCTGCACGTCGCGCGCTGCTCTCACTGCACGAACAGGGCGTCGATGTCACGCACGCGGTCATCATTCTCGATGGCTCACAAGACTGGCTCACCCCGGTATTGAAGGCGCCGCTCGATATTCGCACCCGCATCGGTGCCGACCGACTCTGCGCGAGTGTGGCCGCGGCATCGGTGGGGGCGAAGGTCGCCCGAGATCAGCTGATGTGCGATGCCGACGAGGCACACCCCGAGTATGCCTGGGCGTCGAATAAGGGCTACGGCTCGGCGGCGCACTACGCCGGCATCGCCGCCCACGGCCTCACCGAGTTGCACCGCCACACCTGGATCAAAGCGTGATTCGCCGAGCGCACCACACGAGCGCGGTAGGCTTACCGGGTGAGTAAACGCAGTATTTCCCCCGAGGCGCCGATCGGCGTCTTCGATTCGGGGGTCGGGGGACTGACCGTCGCGCGCGCGATCAGGGATCAGTTGCCCAGCGAATCCATGATCTACGTCGGTGATACCGAGCGCACGCCCTATGGCCCGCGTCCCATCGCCGAGGTGCGTAGATTTGCGCTCGAGATTCTCGATGACCTCGTAGCGCAGGGCGTCAAAATGCTCGTCATCGCCTGCAACACGGCCTCGGCCGCGGTGCTGCGTGACGCGCGTGAACGGTACGACGTTCCCGTCGTTGAGGTGATCGGCCCGACCGTGCGCAGCGCGGCATCGATCACCCGCAATGGCCGGGTCGGCCTGATCGGCACACAGGGCACGATTCAATCGCGCGCCTATGACGACCTGTTCGCGATGCGCCCAGAGATTCACCTCAGCTCGGCCGCGGCCCCCAAGTTCGTTGAGCTCGTTGAGGCCGGCGAAACGAGCGGCCCCGAGGTGCACCGCGTGGCCGAGGAATATCTGGCCCCGCTGATGGCCCAGGGCATCGATACCCTCGTGCTCGGCTGCACGCACTACCCCTTCTTGCGCGGCGCCATCAAACAGGTGGTCGGCCCCGATGTGGCACTCGTCTCAAGTGACATTGAAACGGCAAACCAGGTGTTTAGCGTGCTCACCGAGCTGCAGCTGCTGCGCCCCGCGGCCAGCGGCGATCCCGTGCTGCGCTATGAGGCTACCGGCCCCGACACGAGCGGTTTCGTTGATCTCGCCCGCCGCATGCTGGGCATCGGTATCGACACGGTCGATCTCGTGCACACGGGCACGATCACCCTGCCGCGCTAACCCCACACACTTTCCCATCTCACGGCGCCCCACGCTCTGGCATGTCGAGCCACGCGCGCCGTATCGTAGACATCACTAACACCGAGGAGACCCATGTCTGAGTTCACCCGCGCCGACGGGCGCACCGTAGGACAGATGCGCCCCGTAACGATCGAACGCGGCTGGAGCGCGCAGGCCGAGGGCAGCGCGCTGATCTCGTTCGGCAACACCCGCGTGCTGTGCACCGCCTCGTTCACGCCCGGCGTGCCCCGCTGGCTCAAGGGCCAGGGCACCGGCTGGGTGACCGCCGAGTACTCGATGCTGCCCCGCTCCACCAACGAGCGCATGCAGCGCGAATCGGTGAAGGGCAAGATCGGTGGCCGCACGCACGAGATCTCACGGCTCATCGGCCGCAGCCTGCGCGCCATCATCGACACGAAGGCGCTGGGCGAAAACACCATCGTCATCGACTGCGACGTGCTGCAGGCAGACGGCGGCACCCGCACCGCATCGATCACGGGCGCCTATGTGGCGCTCGCTGACGCGATCGAGTGGGCACGCGCCGAAGGCCACCTGCCCCGCAAGGCGCAGCCGCTGAAGGATTCGGTTGCGGCCGTGTCGGTGGGCATCGTCGGCAGCACCGCGGTGAGCGATCTCGCGTACATCGAGGATTCGCGTGCCGAAACCGATATGAACGTCGTTGTCACCGGATCGGGTGACTTCGTTGAGGTGCAGGGCACCGCCGAGGGCGTGCCGTTCAAGCGCGCCGAGCTCGACGTGCTGCTCGACCTCGCCCTCGCGAGCACCGCCGAGCTGACGCAGCTGCAGCGCGATGTGCTTGCGGGCGAAACGGCGGGAGCCTAAGCATGCGCCAGGTCGTACTCGCGTCACACAACGCACACAAGCTCGAGGAGCTGCGCCGCATTTTGGGGCCGCAGATTCCCGGCATCGAACTCATCGGTTACGACGGGCCTGAGCCCGTCGAGAACGGGCTGAGCTTCGAAGAGAACGCGCTGATCAAGGCGCGTGCGGCGGCGGCCCACACCGGCCTCCCCGCGATCGCCGACGACTCGGGCATCACCGTGGGCGTGCTTGGCGGCAGCCCCGGGATCTTCTCGGCCCGCTGGGGCGGCCCGGCGCGCAAGGACCAGGCGAACGTCGACCTGCTGCTGTGGCAGCTCACCGACGTCGCTGACGAACACCGTCAGGCCGGTTTCGTGTGCGCCGCGGCCCTCGTGATCCCTGGCGACCCCGAGGTGCTGGGCCAGCCTGCCACTGAGATCTGTGAGCTCGGCGTCTGGGAGGGCACCCTGCTGCGCGAGCGCGCCGGTGAGGGCGGCTTCGGCTACGACCCCATCTTCCAGCCCGCGGGCATGACCCGCTCGGCGGCCGAACTCTCGGCGACTGAGAAGGATCAGTTCTCGCACCGCACGAACGCATTCACCGCGCTGGCGCCCGAGATTCTCTCGCGCCTCGGCGAGTAACGCGTAAAGACTCGAATACGGCGATGGGCCGTGCGCCACTGCGGCGCACGGCCCATCGCCGTTTTATGTGCTGCGATCCCAGCATCGCTGTGCTGTGCCGCACTGAGCCGAGCTGGCCCGCCGCCTACGCGAGCAGCGACCGCACGGCCTCGAAGGTGATGGCCGCGGCGATCACGATGAACAGCAGGCCGGCGACGACGTCGAACCGGGGGCCGCGCGCCCAAACCAGGCCCGAAACTTCGCGCCAGAGGCCGCCACGGCGACCCCCACAAACCAGGCGAGACCCGAGACCACCATCGCGACGATGATGGCGAGCTGGGTGCCGAAACTGGCGTGCGGCGGCAAAAACTGGCTGAGCAGCGCGGTAAAAAAGATCAGCGCCTTCGGGTTCGCGAGGTTCGTGGTGAGCCCGAGCCAGAAGGGACGTGCGGCGCGAGAGGGGGCGAGATCGGGGGATCCGGATCGTGCCGCGCGAAGCTGCGCCAGCCCGCCCCGCAAGCTCATGACACCGAGGTAGGCGAGCACGATTGAGCCCGCGATCTGAATCACGGGCAGAATGGCGGGCACCGCCGCCAGCAGCACGCCCATGCCGAGCACGGATGCCACGACCCACACCAGGTTGCCGGCCATGATGCCGCATGCGGCGAGCACGGCCGCGCGGCGCTCGCGCACCGCCAGCCGCAGCAGCAAGAACACATCGGGGCCGGGCATCGCCACGGCGGCGATCCACGCGATCGCGAGCCCGCCCCAGGCCGCGCCGGTCACAGGCCGAGCACCGCGCGCGCGATCATGAAGTAAATGATCAAGCCGGTGGCGTCAACGAACGTTGAGATGAACGGGTTCGAGAACACGGCGGGATCGACCTTCACCGCGCGAGCGAGCAGCGGCATGCCGCCGCCCACGACCGCTGCGACGGTGCAGATGGCGAGCAGTGTGAGGCCGATCACCGCGCCGATCTGTAGCGAGTAGGCGATCGAGGCGATGCCGAAGCCCAGCGCCCCGAGCATTAGGCCGAGGGTGGCGCCCGTGCGCAGTTCGCGGGTGAGCACCCGCATCAGATCTTTGGGGCGCACGTCACCGAGCGCGAGGGCGCGGGTGACGGTGGTGGCGGCCTGGTTGCCGGTGTTGCCGCCGGTGCCGATCAGTAGCGGCACAAACAGCGCGAGCACGGTGACCTGCTCGAGGGTGGCCTCGAACACCTCCAGCACCTGCACGGTGAGCGTCGCGCCGATCGCGAGCACCAGCAGCCACACCACGCGTGACTTCACGAGCGAGAACACGGGGGTTGACAGGTAGGGGCGGCGTAGCGGCTCGGTGCCGCCCTGGCGGGCCGCATCCTCGCTTTCCTCGTGCTCGAGGATGCGCACGGCGTCATCGATCGTGAGCATGCCCACGAGGCGCTGTTCGCTATCGACAATGGGCATCGCGAGCAGCGTGAGGTCGGTGACGCGGCGGGCCGCGATCTCGGCCTCCTCGACGGCCTCGGCCGAATGCGGGTCGCTCATCAGCGTTGAGATCAGGGCGTCGCTGTCGGCCCCCAGCAGCTCGCGCAGGCTGGTGATGCCCACGAGCCTGCGGGCGTCGTTGAGCACGGGGATCGTGTACACCGTTTCGGCGTCAGCAAGACCCGCACGCACCCGCTCGAGGGTCTCGGCCACCGTGTAGCTCTTGCGGGTCGACACGTACTCGGGGGTCATGCGTCGGCCGACGCTGCCCTGCGGGTATCCCAGCAGGGCAGCCGTGCTGGCGCGCTCGGCCTCGGGGAGGCCGCGCAGCAGCCGGGTCGCGAGCGCCGCGGGCACCTCGTCGACGAGCCAGGCCCGGTCATCGGGGTCGAGCTCGGCAAAGATGCGGGTGACCTCGGCGTCTTGCAGCCCGTGCAGCAGATCACTCTGCAGCGTGGGGTCGAGCAGCTCAAACACCTCAAGGGCGCGCGCCTTCGTCAACAGGCGGTAGAGCACCGCCCGCTCTTTCGACGACACCCGCTCGAACGCGAGCACCACATCGGGCACGGGCAACTGGCCGAGCTGCTCGGTGAGCGCGGGCAGATCGCGGGCACTCAAATGGCGTTCGACCAGCTCGATCGTGTCATCGATGGGCGTGGGGATGGGCTGGGGCTGCGTGTGATTCATGAGGCACCGCTTCGGTGGGGCCAGCCATGCGTGCTGGCAAATGGGTCACGCGGAACTTCCCGCATGAATTTCTCAAGAATGCCGAGCCCCTAAGGCTCGCCCAAACGCGCTGTGATTACTAGCGTGTCAGGGCTGAAGGGGGAGTGGGACCCGGCTGGAAACTGCAACTATCGCTGGGCACGATCTCACCTCGCTTCAATAGGCCTGACACGGCGGCACACGCCGCTACAGCAACGACGCTACCAGGGGCCGCTGACATGCACCAAATGCGTAGGAGGGTTCGCACAGGCTGCGCGGGGCATAGATTACGCGTGTGTGCAATGATGGCTGAATATTCGTGAGGGATGGAGCAGAAAATGGCCGCACCAGCTGTGCCCGAGGGTGGCCAAATTCCCATTCGTCCCCAAGCCCCGTCCCCGCGCACCACCGATGTGCCGATGGCATTCACCGGCCCCGAATACGGGCGCGGAATGCTGTGGACGCTGCTGATCTTTAACGTCGGGTTTCCCGTGTCGATGTTGTTGTGGGGCTTGCTCGACATGCTGCTATCGGATGGACTATCTGCGGCAGTCGCCACCGATTACGGATCGATGGGGGTGTCGATGATCGCCATGGTGATGATCTGCGCACCGATCTCGGCCGGAGTGGCCGTGACCTACGGGGGAGCCGCGGCTTACGGGCTTGGCAGGCTACTGCAACGTGACGGGCGGCGCTGGCTACACCGCATCGCATTTGCCGCGCTTGGAACGCTCACGGGCGCCATGACAACCTGGCTCTTCGGGCTCACCGCGAACATGCACTGGACAGATTTTGCGGCCATGCTGCCTGCGATACTCATGACCGCGGTGAGCGTGTGGGCGGGGTGGGAGATCACGAGCCGCAAGGCGCTGCGCAGTGATGCGCGCGAGCGCGAGGCGGCAGCGAGGCTGTGATCCGGCAGCGAGGCTATGATCCGGATCAAAAGCCCCGTTAGCGGCCGCGCCCCGTATGCCAGGCGTACACCGCGCGGGCCAGCACCTCGTCGACGACGAGCTCGGTGATGAGGCCGGCGGCGAGGGCGCCGCGCAGGCTGTCGCGTTTGGACGAGCTCGATACGACGCACAGGCGGTGCGGAATCTCGCGGATGGCATCGAGCGAGGGGCCGCTCGAGCGCTCGTTGAGGTCGATGCCGTCGTCGCTGCCGTCTGCGCGATAGAACACGGTCGCGCAGTCGCCCACGATGCCGTAGTTTTTCACCTTGGCGCGGTCGGCCCGGTCGAGGTAACCGCCCGAGTAGACGTGCGAGGGGAGTTCGGCGCGGGGGGATCCGAGGCCGAACATGAAGACCCCGGCGCGTGCCTGCTGCTCGAGCACCGCGTGCACGCTGCGCTCACGCCACATGGCCTGTTTCGTTGCGGGGTCATCAAAGAGCGCGGGCACTGGGAATTCGTGCACGGCCATCTGAAAGGCCGTGGCAAAGCGGCCCAAAAGCTCGCCGGCGTAGGCGACGCCCGTGGTGCGCAGGTTGACTGCGCCGTTCATCTGCACGATGTGTGAATCGTGGGTGGGCTTCGCCTGTAGGTGGCTCGCGACGGCCGAGAGGGTCGAGCCCCAGGCCACCCCGATCGTGAGCTGCGACTGCACCGCCTGCGTGAGCACCGCCGCGGCCGTGTGGGCCGTGCGATCGAGCCGTTCGAGCTTAGTGGCCCGCGACGGCGCCCGCACCACGTGCGCGGTGACGCCAAAGGTGTTGGCGAACCAGGCCTCGAGTTCGTTCTGGGCGGCCTCGGGGGAATGGATCGTGATCTCGACGAGCCCGCTCTCGCGCGCGAAGGTTAATAGCCGGGAAACAGAGGAGCGCGACACCTTGAGTTCTTGTGCGATCGCCTCCATAGTGAGGTCTTGGTGGTAGTAGAGCCGTGAGGCCCACAGGGCCTGTTCGGCGCGTGACGTGCGTGACTGCGGTGACAATTTGGCTCCAAACGGGTGCAGACACGGTGTTTCTGCACATATGTTCAACTAGTTTGCACCCATGACCACATCGGGGACAAGCTGGGTGAGTAAAAGGGTCAGTAAACAATCAAGGGGAAACCGTGTCGCAAGAACAGCTTTCGAGCGCCGCAGGCCGCATTGCCGGTCTCACGGGCCGACCGAACGCGCGTGTGCTCGTCGTCGGTGGCGGTATTAATGGCATCGCAACCTTCCGCGATCTCGCACTGCAGGGTGTCGACGTGACACTCGTTGAACGCGGTGACTTCGTATCGGGCGCTTCGTCTGCTTCGAGCCACATGGTGCACGGTGGCATTCGCTACCTCGAGAACGGTGAATTCCGTCTCGTGAAGGAGTCGGTCACCGAGCGCAACGGACTGCTGCGCATCGCGCCGCACTACGTGAAGCCCCTTGAGACCACGATCCCGATCTACAAGACGTTCTCGGGTATCCTCTCGGCACCGTTCCGCCTGCTCGTGACCCACGGTCGCGGCAAGCCCAACGAGCGCGGCGCCTTCCTCATCAAAATCGGCCTGATGATGTACGACACCTTCTCACGCGACGGCGGCCAGGTGCCCAAGCACCGCTTCCTCGGTAAGAAGCGTGCGCTCGCCGAGCTGCCCGACATTAACCCGGGCCTGAAGTACACGGCAACGTACTACGACGCGTCGATGCACGACCCCGAGCGCCTCGCGCTCGACGTACTGTTCGACGGCCTGGCCGCTGGCAGCCACGCACGCGCGTTCAACTACGTCTCAGCCGTCGGCAACGCCGAAGGTGGAGCACATCTGCGCGACGAAGTGACCGGCGAAGAGTTTGACTTTGCAGCTGACCTCATCGTCAACACGAGTGGCCCCTGGACCGACCTCACTAACGAGGCTCTCGGCGACAGCACCCACTACATGGGCGGCACCAAGGGCTCGCACGTCGTGCTCGACCACCCCGAGCTGCTCGCCGCCACCCGTGGCCGCGAAATCTTCTTCGAGCACTCAGACGGCCGCATCGTGCTGATCTACCCGCTCAAGGACCGCGTACTCGTGGGCACCACCGACATCAACGCAGACCCGCGCGAAGCGACCGTCTGCACCGATGATGAGGTGGAGTACTTCTTCGATCTCGTGAAGCACGTCTTCCCCAAGATCGAGATCAAGCCCTCTGACATCGTCTACTCGTTCTCGGGCATTCGCCCGCTGCCGACACACGACGACACGGCCCCCGGTTTTGTGTCACGCGACTACCGAATCGTCGATGGCAAGGCGGGCGCCACGCCCACCCTCAGCCTCGTCGGTGGAAAGTGGACCACTTTCCGCGCCCTCGCTGAGCACCTTTCCACCGAGGTCATGGACCGCATCGGCGGCAAGCGCACGGTCGATACGACCCACCTCGCCATCGGCGGCGGTCGCGACTTCCCGACCACCGACGATGCACGGCGCCTGTGGGTAACCTCCAACGCCGATGGTCGCGATACCGCCCTCGTTGAAAGTTTCCTCACACGGTATGGCACTCGTGCGGTTCAGGTGCTAGACGCTCTGTCCGAGCAGCCGACCGAACTTCGACACGCCCGAGGCTATTACGCCGAGGAAATTGCACACCTGACGCGCACCGAGCAGATCGTGCACCTTGACGATCTTTTGAAGCGCCGTACTTCACTGGCATTCTGCGGCCACATGACCGTCGAATTGTTTGAGGAATTGGCTTCCATTCTCGCCGCCGAGCTCGGCTGGACCGAGGAAGAGCGCGCGGCTGAGATCGCACGTGCTACTCACATTCTCGTTGACGCACACCGCATCGAACTTGGAAAGACGGGGCTTACCTCCATATAGGGTAAGTCTCCATGGAAACCGTAAACCTAGGTCTATATTTCACTTCTGAGTTCGTGGGCACCGCGTTGCTCGCACTCTTCGGCTGTGGTGTAGTCGCCAACGTTGCCCTGGCAAAAACCAAGGGCAACGCTGGCGGTTTCGCCATGGTCACCTGGGGCTGGGGCTTCGCCGTCTTCATCGGCGTGCTTGCCTCGGCCTACTCGGGTGGCATTCTCAACCCGGCAGTAGCCCTCGGTCTGCTCATCAGCGGTGGCATCACCGGCACCATGTTCGCAATCGCAGTTGTCGCCGAGGTTCTCGGCGCAATTGTGGGCGCGATCTTGTGCTGGGTGACCTACCGCAAACACTTCGATGAGGAGCCCGATGCTGGCGCCAAGCTTGGCGTTTTTGCAACCGGCCCTGCAATCCGTTCATACGGCGCAAACCTCACCACCGAGATCATCGGTACGTTCACCCTCGTGTTCATCGTCTTCGCATTTGCTGACTACGGCGACATTCAGGTGGGTGTGCCCGGCGGCCTCGGCCCGCTGACCGCTCTGCCCGTTGCCTTCCTCGTGGTCGGTATCGGTATGTCGCTCGGCGGCCCCACCGGCTACGCCATTAACCCTGCTCGTGACCTCGGCCCCCGTATCGCTCACGCCATTCTGCCCATCAAGGGCAAGGGTGCAAGCGACTGGGGCTACGCCTGGGTTCCGGTTGTTGGCCCGCTCGTCGGCGGCGCCCTTGCAGCATTTGCTGCGCCGGTACTGTTGGGTCTCGTTTAACACGTCTACGCTGAGGACACACCTCTGCGCATCATTCACAAATTCCACTGACTTTCACTTTGAAGGAGCAGCATCGTGGCTGAATACATTATTTCCATCGATCAGGGCACGACATCGTCGCGTGCCATGATCTTCGATCGCGGCGGCAACATCATCTCCGTCGGTCAGAAAGAGCATGAGCAGATCATGCCCCAGGCAGGTTGGGTCGAGCACGACGCCACCGAGATCTGGCAGAACGTACAAGAGGTCATTGGTATCGCGTTGGGGCGTGCCGACCTCACCCGCCACGACATCGAGTCGATTGGCATCACCAACCAGCGCGAGACCGCTGTGGTGTGGGATCGCCGTACCGGCAAGCCCGTATACAACGCCATCGTGTGGCAGGACACCCGCACGCAAGACATCGTTGACCGCCTCGCGGCCGACGGTGGCGTCGACCGGTTCAAGGGTATCGTTGGCCTGCCGCTCGCTACCTACTTCTCGGGCACCAAGATCGCTTGGATCCTCGAGAACGTTGACGGCGTTCGCGCAGACGCAGAGGCCGGCCACCTGCTGTTCGGTACGACCGACAGCTGGGTGCTGTGGAACCTCACCGGCGGTGTTGAGGGCGGCGTGCACGTCACCGACGTCACCAACGCATCGCGCACCCTGTTCATGGATCTCGAGACGCTGACCTGGCGCGACGACATCCTCGACATCTTCAACGTGCCGCGCTCGATGATGCCCGAGATTCGCTCATCATCTGAGATCTACGGCTACGCCGAAGACTCCTCGCTGCTGCGTGAGACGCCCATTTCGGGCATCCTGGGCGACCAGCAGGCGGCCACGTTCGGCCAGGCGGCATTCCGCCAGGGCGAAAGCAAGAACACCTACGGCACCGGCTGCTTCTTGATCTTCAACACCGGCGAAGAGATCGTTCACTCCAAGAACGGCCTGCTCACCACCGTTGGCTTCAAGCTCGGCGACGAGCCCGCGCACTACGCACTCGAGGGCTCGATTGCCGTCACCGGTTCACTGATTCAGTGGTTGCGTGACCAGCTCGGCATCATCGAGAGCGCTCCCGCTGTTGAAGAGCTCGCCAGCTCGGTAGAAGACAACGGCGGCGTGTACTTCGTGCCCGCGTTCTCGGGTCTGTTTGCACCGTACTGGCGCCCCGACGCTCGCGGCGCCATTGTGGGCCTGACGCGCTACGTCAACAAGGGCCACATCGCCCGCGCCGCGCTTGAGGCTGTTGCCTTCCAGACGCGCGACGTGCTCGACGCCGTGAACGCTGACGCTGGCGTTGAGCTCACCGAGCTCAAGGTCGACGGCGGCATGGTGGCCAACCAGGCCCTCATGCAGTTCCAGGCTGACGTGCTGGGCGTGCCCGTGGTACGGCCGGTTGTTGCCGAGACCACCGCGCTGGGTGCTGCGTACGCAGCCGGCCTCGCGGTTGGTTTCTGGAAGAACCTCGACGACCTGCGCGCCAACTGGCAGGAGCAGCAGCGCTGGGAGCCCGCCATGACGACCGAGACCCGCGAGCGCAAGCTGCGCCAGTGGCACAAGGCCGTTTCGAAGTCGATGGACTGGGTAGACGAAGACGTATAACCCGTCACCGCCTGCGCGGTAACACGATCGCCGCTGCGGCCCGCAATTCGGGGCGCAGCGGCGATCTGCGTATAACAAAGCTGTCTATATAAGTAGGGACCCCGCTCATGACCGTGCTGATCGATGCCGCACAGTGGCCCGCCCACGGCCGGTTGTGGGCGCACCTCGTCAGCGACTTGTCACTCGAGGAGCTGCACACCTTCGCCCGCGCCAACGGCATTCCCGACCGCGGATTCGACCTCGACCACTACGACGTGCCCGATGACATGCACGTGCGGCTCGTGGCGGCGGGGGCGACCCCGGTGACCGGCCGCGAACTGGTGCGCCGCCTCATCGCCTCGGGCCTGCGCATTCCCGCGCGCGATCGTGTCTAAGGTGGAAGCATGAGTGCTGATGTGATCACCCGCGTCACCGTGTTGGGCTACGGCGCGATCGGGTCGGCGGTCGCCGACGAACTTGCGGCCGGTGGGGTGCCCGGCGCCCAGCTGATGGGGGTGGTGATGCGGGATCCGGATCGCGCGATCGCCAGCCCGCACCGCGTGCTCAGCCTCGATGCGGCCATCGCTCACAGTGACCTGATTGTGGAGTGCGCGACGGGCGCAGCGTTGCGCGCCGCTGGCCCGAAGATCATTGCGGCCGGGGTATCGTTGCTGCCCGCGTCGCTGGGGGCGCTGGCCGATGCATCGCTGCGTTACACCCTGCTGCGCGACGGGCCGGGGCGCTGCTATCTCACCGCCGGGGCCATTGGCGGGCTCGACCTGCTGGGGGCGGCCGCACGCTCGGGCGGTCTGACGCACGTGTCGCTGACGTCCACCAAACTGGCCCGTACCCTGGTGCAGCCGTGGATGACGGCGGCCGAGGGTGAGCAGCTGCGCACCACGCAGACTCCCATCGAACTGTTTGACGGTACCGTGCACGAAGCGATCAGCCGGTTTCCGGCCTCACTGAACGTGGGCGTTGCCCTCGCCGCCGCCACTGACATGTGGGATGCGGTGCGGGTGCGGTTGGTGGCTGATCCGGGGGCGCAATTGACCCATCATCGCATTCAGGCCACTGGCACCGCCGGAGATTACGACTTCTCGATCACCAATAAGCCGCTCGCGCAGACGCCCACGTCGAGCGGGGTGGTGCCGGCGGCGTTGCTGCGGGGCATCGCGCACATCGCGCGCCCCACGGCCGTCTTCGTGTAGCGGCGGGGCGTGCCCGGCTATTCGAGCTCGGGCAGCAGCCCTGCGTAGCGGGTCAGCACCTCGTCGGCGTGCGCCTCAACATCGGGGATGCCCGCGGCCGCCAGCGACATTCTGAGAAACCGCAGCGGTCTGGTTTCGGGCGGATTATTGCGCGCGTAGCGACTGAACAGCGACCTGCCGAGGCTCGTTAGCAGCAGCATTTCAGCGGCATCGAGCGGTGAGATATGCGGGTCGAGTTTGTGCTGGGCATCGCACACCTCGAAGGCATCTTGGCTGAGCCGCAGCCACTCTTGAATGAGTAGCTCAGAACCCATAATCGGCGACGACTTATCGCCAAAGAGTGACATGCCGGCGGCGTGCTGTAGCGACTGTGTGCGCCAGTGAGTCATCAGCATGAAGTAGAGCAGCAGGCGGTGGGATCCGCTGTCGGGGTACTCGGCGCGCGAGAAGGCATCGGCCTGGCTCGTGGCCGCGCGCGAGACGGCGAGGAAGTAGGTGGCGAAGTCTTCTTTGGTGCGAAAGTGGTAGGTCAGGGCGCCCTTGGTGAGGCCCAAACGCTTGGCAATGGCCGACAGCGATGCGCCGGCGTAGCTGCGAGCGATGAACTCGTGCGCGGCTGCGTCGGCAATCATTGACTTCGTTGCGGCGGCAGCCACGGTTCCCCCATCTGAATAACGACTTGATGTGCAGAGCGTCGCGAACGGGCGCTCTGAATCGCCAAGCCTATATGAACGCTAGTCATTTCGTGGAGATATTGCTAGGGGCAAAGGTGGGCCGGTGCTGTGGGGCGTGTGCGCGCTGCTGCTTCGCGCTGGTGCCTCGCGCTGCTGCGGTGAGCTGACGCCGTGCATTAGCGCCGCGAGCGCCAGCGCGCCGCGATGAGGGCGGCCACGGCCGCGCCCACGACGGCGGCGATGAGCGGTGCCTGCGGGAGTAACGCCGCAGCCCACCCGCTCACCAGCACAAGGGCCAGATCGAATCCGACCCAGATCACCCACGTCACGATACTGAGATCGCCCACGGGGCTACCGATGGGCGTGAGCAGCAACGGCGGCAAATGCCCGCGCAGCGAGGTGGCCACCCGCACACCGAGCACAGCTCCGCAAAGAAACACCGCGCTCGCTAGTGAATATAGGGGAGAGGCGCTGCCCGCAACAGTACCCACCACGCTGCCCACCACAGGGCACAGTGTCGCGGTCGTGATGAGCGTGCCAACTAGCGTGACCAATGGAAACAGTGCGTGGTACGCGATGAGCCTGGCATCACTCACCCCAAACAGCGGCATGTCAGACACGGCATCGGCCGCATAGATGAGCCCCTGCGCCAGTACCCGAGACGCTGCGTAGAGCAGCAGGGCCGCGGTCATCGGCATCACCCACGCGGGCATGCCGAGGATGACCGGGGCGGCGAGCAGCGCCCCGGCGGTGGCCGTGGCGGTGAGCGCCATCAGTAGCCGGCCCGGGGTGCGCATGGCCCCCACGGCATCGCGCACGAAGAACACCCAGGTGAGGTGGGTGCTGAGGCGCACCGCCCGCATATGACGCCCCAAACGAGGGTTACGTTGATAGAGCGTGCTGACCGCCGGCAGATCAAACGAGTAAATCAGGGCGGTGGCGGTGGCCCACTGTGCCGATTGATGGGCAAGGTCGTGCAGCGTCAGGCGATTGAGTAGGGCGGGGAGGATCGCATACAACAGCAGGGCGCATGCGGCCATGCTGATCACGACGACGGGTGCAGACCAGCCATTCACCGCGATGGCCGCGGTGCCTGGGAATGCCGTGCTGAGTACCACGCCGCCCAGCAGACCAAGGGCCACGAATGGCACCGCCACCGGGAATGCCTGCCCGCCCAGCCACACGAGCGGCAGGCTCAATCCGGCACATAAAGCTCCGCTCACCAGCCACGCGACGCCTGCAAGTGTGATGGCGCCGTGGCCCAGCAGCATGGCTCCGAGGCACAGGGCGAGACCCGCGCCCGTGGCGCCAGCGATGATCGAGGTGGCGATGATCCGGCGTCGAAATATGGTCATTTTGCTGTGTGGGCTCGTACCCCATGCGTGGACCAGAAAGGGAGGGAGAAAGGCGGGCCCGCGTATGCGCCCGAGCAGCAGCGCCCCCGTGCACAGCAGCGCGAGCATCGAAGCGGCGGCGAGATACGCGTCAGGGGCGACACCTGCCGTGATTAGTGCGACGCCGGCGGGGCTTGAAGCGCCCAGCCACAGGGCGCGAGCCAGCGGGACGACGCAGATGACGGTGAGTAAGACGGCAGCGTAGACGGTGTGGGCCCGGTCTCCGGCGGACACCGGGCGGCGGGCACGCCAGATCTTGCGGGCGGCGGCAAGCTCGTGGCGGTTCATGCTGCGGCCTCGAGTGTGAGTGAGTGATCTGCGAGCTGCCGGGTCAATCGCTCACTGTGCGTGGCGACCACAATCGCGGCGCCTTGGGCGCGGCGAGCCAGTAACGCCTGGGCAATCATGTCAACGCGGCCGGGGTCTAACCGCTGCTCGGGTTCATCGAGCAGCAACAGCCGCGACGGCCGCACCAGCACGAAGGCGAGCGCGAACAGTTGCGTCTGGCCCGAGGACAGTTCGTGGGGGTATCGGGTGGCGAGCGCCGTGAGCTTTAACTCGGCAAGCACCTGCTCGGCGGCCAGCTGGGCCCGCCGCGGTTCGGGGTGCCAGGTGGCCGAGATTAGCGCCACGTGGTCAAAGACCGTGAGGTCTGATGCCATCGGTGGCAGCCCGATGAGCGCAGCCACTCGGCGACGAAACGCGGCATCGCGTTCGCTGGGGCTCTCACCGCACACCTGCACGGTTCCCGAGGTGGGGATGGTGTGCCCCGCCAACAGTTTCAGCAGCGTGGTTTTGCCGGCGCCATTTTCGCCGCGCACCGCCATGATCTGCCCGGCATGAACCTGGCACGAAACCGGCGCTAGTAGAGGGGTCTGATCGGCGGTGACGCTCGCCTGCCTCAGCTCAGCAACGGCGGTGGTGGGGGTATTCAGGGGCGGCGGCGCAGGTGATTCGCCTGGCCGGCGAAAGAGCGGTAGCCGACGTGCGCGGTGTTTGGCATGCAAAATGAACTCAATTCTCGCGAGTGCTGACGGAACAGTACGTGCCCGAAGAGACAGTGCGAGAACAGGGTTAGAACATTACAGACGCCACCGGTCGCTTATCTGAGGGCACACCGGTGCGTCGTGGGCGCGCGAGGCTGCGCACTCCCAGCGGTGACGGGGGCGCTCAGCGTGAATCGTGGCGGCTGTGACACCGGCCGCGCATGCGGCAATGTGCCTGCGATGCCATCGGTGATGACGCGCAAGACGCGCTGCGTGAGCGCGGCCACTAGCGGTGCGGCCGACAGCAGCACTAGTGCTAGGAGAGTGAGGGCAGCAGGAAGCGGAATGCCCGGCTCAAAGGGGATCACTCCGACGCTCAGCATCAGCGCGACGAAGCGCACGTATGCCCATGATTTCTTCTGCATACGTGCGCTCCTCTCTGAAATAGCTTGCTGCGCTGGTGGGTTACAGGCTAGCAAACGACGGTACTGTCGCCGCGGGGTTGGGCGGCTTAAGCGGTGACCTTGCGAGGCTTCGGCAGGTTCCATCCGCGTGCGTGCGAGGTGAGCCTGAGCGCAATCGCGAGAATACCGCCGATGATTGACGCAATCAGCATGTCGCCGGTGAGGCGGGTGATCACGGTTGCGACGCTCGCTCCCAAGATGGCAGACACGGCGTACATATCGCGGGTGAGCACGCCAGGAACATCATTGATTAGCATGTCTCGAATTACGCCACCGCCGATCGATACGATCGTGCCGACGAAAATACAGGTCATGATGTCGAAGCCTGCTTCTGTGGCGATTGCGGCGCCGTATGCCGAAAAGATGCCGAGCCCGAACCCGTCGAAGACCAGCTCAAAGCGACGAATCTTGGTGAGGCTGGGGTGAATGAAGAACACGACGAACGAGCCCACCAGTGCCGTCGTCCAGTACGGCCACACCATGAACGAAACTGGCGGGTGGACTCCGAGAATCACGTCGCGAATAATACCGCCGCCGATGCCGGTGGCGACACCGACTACAAGCACGCCCAGAATATCGAGGTTGTGTCGCACACCGACGAGAGCGCCAGAAATGGCGAACGCCAAAATGCCGGCGATCCACATTGCCTCAAAGATTGAGGTCGCAAGTTCAGTCATGGCATTAAGCGTAGAAGAAAACTAGGGGTGCTCATGACCACGGCGCGGAATTCGTGTGCTGAACTGCCTATGATCTCGGGGTGAGCCCATGGTAATTCTTCCAGTGAGTCGGCATTCGAACACTGTAGCAAGAAGGGAGAGGGTCAGCGGGGGCGACCATTGGGTCAACGCCCGTGTGCGTTGGCGAAACGTTGAAAACGGTTGCGGGTGGTCGGTCGAGCGGTCGAACGAACGAACGAACGAACGAACGGGCGGTCGTCATGGGGCTTCGTGGTGGCTCGCGCCATGTTTGCTCGAGTGGTTCTGCTTTGAGTCCGCAAATCACGAGATGTTCACTGGGATACGCCCCTTTCAGATGCGTAGCGGATATCTGAATTTCTGAGTGCCTGCCGCACTTATTCCGTGTAATCTTGCGGTAGAACGCCCCATCGAAGTGCTTTGTCGGTGGTCCCTGAGACAATGTTTACATGAAGTTCTCACTGCTGGAACCACCGACGGAGTTGCTCGCTGCACTCGATAACGTCGTGTCTGGAATCCAGGCAGTGCGGGCGCAAATCAGTTCCCTACAGGCGGCTGAAGCACTTCTCCTGCAGGCGGGGTCAACGATTGCGGAGGGGATCGCGCAGTGCATTCCCCACGGGGTGCAGTCGGGTCGTTCGCTCGCGAAGAGCCAAGCGATGGCTTACCGCATGGTCCACACCGATATCGGGGCGGCGGTACACGAATCGGATCGTACGGTGGCCGCGAAAATGGAACGCGCGACTGACCTCATCACTGACTACCCGGGAACGTATCGGGCGTTGGCGGCGGGCCGGGTATCTGAAGGTCATGTGCGCGCGATCGTGGACGCGGGCGTCATCATTACTGATGCGAAGCGTCGTGAGAAGTATGAGCGGGAAGCGTTGCAGTTGGCGGAGGCGGAGACGGTGGGGCGGGTGCGCCCGCTCGTGAAGGAACTTGCTGAGCGGTGTGCTGAGGTGACGATTGATGAGCGTCACGAGCGGGCGTGTGCGGGCCGTAACGTGATGGTGATTGATCGGGAAGACGGGATGGCTGATCTGATCGCGCATCTCCCCGCGGCTCTCGCGCATGGCATTAAAGACCGGGTCGATCAGCTCTCGCACCACATCATCGCGCACCGAAACACCGAAACCTTCGGCGACCAGGCGGGCCAGGGTGGTGCTGGGGGAGAAGCCGCGGCACCCGAGGACGGTGTGAGCGAATCCGGGGAGACAAGATCTCCCGAGATTGTGGATACCCGCACCACGGATCAGCTGCGTGCCGATCTGTTGTGTGACATGTTGTTGGTGAGTGATCCCTTGAAGACGATGACGACGGGCACCCCGATGGGTGGTATCACGGCGCGGGTGCAGGTGATCGTGCCGATCACCCGACTGACGGGAACCACCGCAGGGACAGGAACTGCGACAGGAACTGCGACAGGAACCGCGACCGGGACCACGACCGCGACCGAAGAAGCGGCGGGAAGCAGTAGGGGTCACCCGGCTTCGCTTGCGGGTTACGGTCCCATTGATACTGATACCGCGAAAGACCTGGCCTGCGCGACCAGCAGCTGGGAGCAGGTGAAGGTGGATGCCGAGACGGGCACCATCATCACCGTGGATACCTACCGGCCCTCGGCGGAGTTGCGAAGGTTTCTGGGGGCGAGGGATCAGCATTGCAGGTTCTTTGGGTGTCGTATGCCGTTACGAAAATGCGACATCGACCACACCATTGACGCGGCCCTGGGCGGGGCAACGAGCAGTGACAATTTGGGCCACATCTGTCGCCGACACCACACCCTCAAACACGCCACTCCCGTGGGAAGTTATCCAAGACAAGAATGGTGTGTATACGTGGACGAGTCCCACCGGGCGGAAATATGAAGACATACCCGAGAGCGCGGTGAGATTCAGACCAGATCCCCCGGGTGAGGGGACGGATGGGCCCGAAGCCCCGGACGGGCCGCCCCCTGATCAACCACCTGGAGCAGAGCAACCACTCTCAACAGAAGCAACTGAAACAACAGGCGTGACTGAGCGGCCCCGGGCAGAGCGGGTCTCAGCGGAATCTGTGTGGGGGCCAGGCTGGGACAAGCCTTTCGTGCCGCGCACCTCGGCAAAGAACACAGGGAGCGACTCCTCCGAGAGTGACTCAACAGAGAGTCGCTCCACCCCGAGCGACTCCATCAAGAATCGCTCTACCGAGAACGAACGCACTGATTCCCCTCCAGATTGGTGCGATGACGAACCCTTCTAGGGCAGGTGGAGTGGCAGGGGTAAGAGACAGGTGACGGCTAGGCTTCAGCCATGGATAATTACCTTCCGATGAGTGGTTTCTGGTTCACGCTCGCATTGGTCAACGCCGGCCTTGCGGAGCAAAAGGATCGGTCTCGGTGGAGCTGGTTCCTCATCAGTCTGCTCGTCGGGCCGCTCGCGACCTTGATGATTGTCGCGTGGGATCGCCCTGATCCAGACCGAGAACGCCTCGTACTCAACCTTCCGTGGACCCGATTGGATCGCAAAGAAGCGGATTCGCAGTCCCGCACGGAGTGAGGGGAGTAATCGGTCCACGCCGTAGGTAGTTTCGGCGGACCGCTCTGGGCATGATGAGTAGCCTATTCGCGGAGAGGAATGCGAGAGTGTCGCGCTCATCCTCGGTTTCCGCCGGGCTGTTCCACTCAATGAGCTCGGATGCGAGCTCCACAGAGCTCCGTACCTGCCCGATGTTGAGACACTCAGGCCACATCGCGAGGTGGAAGTCTGGCTTCTGCCATGAGTAGATCCGTGCAAGCTTGAGAGCGTCATCGACGCAGCGGGAGGTGACGGCGATTCGCCCCACCTCGGCCACTAAATCCTCGTACTCACGCATGATCTAACCCTAATTGCTACTTCGAGCGATATGGATTCGGTGCGGGGGAATGGTCTTGTGTTGGGACGCAGTCATGGGCGTCCCTTCTCGGATGAACGTAAGCTTCGGTGCTCGAGAAAGCACCCAAAATTCGTCATTTTCGTTTCGAGTACTCACAATTTCTTCCTTCCAGTTTTGTGCCGGGTTATCAAAACCCAACAGAATTCAGATAGCCCATTGCCTGCCCACAAATCAGCCCGCACACTGGTGAACCCAAGGCAAAAGGAGGAACCATGAACATGAAGAAAGAAGTAAAGAAAGCAGCCGCAGCGACCGCATGGAACCCAATGCGCCAGCTCAACAAATGGGGAGTGCGCAGTAACCACGCCTACACCGCCGGATTGATATCTGTCGGAATCTCATTCACTTCTTGGATGATCTCCCGCGGCAAAAACGATTCGAAAGCACAGTCAGACCGGTGGGGGCTCTTCATCGGAGAATGGGCACCCACTTTCTTCGCTCTCGGCGTCGGTCTCAAAATGGAGGAAGAATCGTGAACGCACTTTTCATCATCACGAAACTCCTCCTCATCGTGGGCGGACTGAACTGGGGTCTCGTGGGGGCCTTCCAGTTCAACCTCGTCGACGCAATATTTGGTGAGGGATCTGTCGGATCCAACGTTGTCTACATCGTGGTGGGAATTGCTGCGATCATCACCATTTTTGACCTGTTCCGATCTCGGACTGTCGCCGAGTAAGGCTCAGTGAGGTCCGTCGGCATGTACGCTTGGCGGGCCTCACTGCCTCCGGGGAAAGGCGTGTTCCCTGCTTGTGTTACGACACACAGTCCAAACGATAGGCATCGGTTTCCTGCGGGTACGTTTACCTCTCACCGTTGTCGATCATTTTGTAGATGTTCGCGAGTGGTTCCTTCGTTGAATCAGTCACCGCTGTTCCCTTCGCCCAGCGGCCCCTTCGGGGCCACTCGAATTTGCCGAACTAGCAAACCCAACTCAGGAGGTAGCCAAATGAACACTCGCCCACCAGCAGCCCGCCAGATCGTTATCGGTGTCGTGCTGCTTGTAGTTGTCGCGATGATCGCGTTCCTCGGGTCACTCGCTTCCATGCCTCACACCGACGGCTGGTATGCAGTCGCGGCGAAGGTGGATTGGAGCCCACCGAACTCCGTATTCGGGCCAGCCTGGTCGATCCTGTATTTCTTGATCGCCGTCGCTGGCTGGATGATTTGGCGCAACGGATGGCGTGAAAACCAGCCCAATGCCGCACAGAAAACCCTCACGATCTACACCGTGCAGCTCGCCCTCAACGCGATCTGGACACCCATCTTCTTCGCCGGATATCCACTCATTGGGGAACCGGCATGGTGGATCGCACTCGTCGTGATCATCGCGCTCATCTTGTGCGTGATTTGGCTTGCAGTGTCGGCATGGAAATGGTCGAAGCCCGCATCACTGCTCATGATCCCGTACGTGCTGTGGCTGGTCTTCGCGAGCAGCCTCAACGCAGGTGTCATTGCTTTGAACTAGAGCCTTCTGCGTTTCGGTACCTCAACGCAGGTGTTTATCCACGCCATGATCCTGAACGACAGCCCCACAAAAGCGGCATCGCCAGGGGATAGGCAAACGAGAGCTGGTTCTCGCCCCGAGCGCAGAAAGGCCCCGACTTTCCTTCTAAACAAAGGGAAGTCGGGGCCTAACATTTAGTACGCGAGATGGTGTGTGGTTTCAGGACATAGTGGACGCCTGTCCCCAGACATCGTGGACACACCCCCTTGCCCATCCGCGCATGTCTCAGGACATAGTGGACAGTGCACCGCAACCCACTCCTCATCCTCGCTATCACTGTGCAAGGCCTCAGCTACCGCGACGCCGCCTTCGCTCCCCAATCCCGAGCACCACATACCTCCCCGCACCAGACCGCCCCTGAGATACGCGACCGTATTCTCGCGCTTCGCGAGTCCCTCACCGTTGAGGGCAGCGATGCCGGCGCCGACACGATCTGCGCCTATCTCGCCCGAGAAGACATTGTTGTTTCGCGCACCACGGTCTGGCGTGTGCTGCAGCGCGCGCACCACATCACCCCGCAACCCCAGAAACGACCACGGTCATCATGGAAGAGATTCGAAGCCTCGCAACCCAACGAGATGTGGCAGTCTGACTTCACGCACTGGCAACTCACTAGCGGCCAGGAAGTCGAGATTGTGGGCTGGCTTGATGACCATGCCCGGTTCCTCACGCACCTCACCGTCCATCACCGGGTGACCGGCAAAATCGTGGTCGAGACATTCACCACGGCGGCACAAACACACGGGTTTCCCGCGTCAACATTGACCGATAACGGGATGGTCTACACCGCCAGGCTGGCGCGCGGGGGACGTCAGGCCGGCCTCAACGCGTTCGAAACGTTACTCAGAATCGAGGGCATTACCCAGAAGAACGGACGCCCGTATAAGCCGACCACGCAAGGCAAGATCGAACGGTTCTGGCAGACACTCAAAAAGTATTTGGCTCAGCACCCCGCCGACACGATCGCTGATCTGCAAAACGTTTTGGACCAGTTTCGTGAGTTCTATAACGAACAGCGGCCACACCGGGCACTGGGGCGCAAAACGCCGGCGTTTGCGTATGCGTTGATCCCGAAAGCCAGCCCCGCGAAACCATCATCGCCAGCGTTATGGCAAGTGAGGTACGACATTGTCGATGCCAACGGGAGTATCACGCTCCGATATGCCGGCAAGCTACGCCACCTGGGCATCGGGAGAGGGTATGCCCGCACGGAAGTGATTTGTCTCGTGAACGGCGACCACGCGACCGTGATCACGCATACCGGGGAAGTCTTGGGCGAATACACGATCGATACCCAAAAGAACTACCAAAAGAAAAACACCTGAACCCACGTTTCCGTGGGTTCAGGTGTCCATGATGTCCTGAGACATCACAATAGTACGCGAGATGGGACTTGAACCCACACGTCCGAAGACACTGGATCCTAAATCCAGCGCGTCTGCCAATTCCGCCACTCGCGCGAACGGCCAGCCAAAGCTGACCGAGAACCAGCTTAGCGGTTCTTTTGCTCAGGCACTATTTCTGCGCCCTCGGGGAGTCGTGTACCCGCCGGCATGCGCACCGTGACGTATCCGTCATCAGTAACAGCAGGGGAGGCGTGGGCAGGCGTGGCGACGGGGGCATCAGCCTGTGCCGACGGACTGCTCAGCAGCTCAGCCTCGATCGACGACGCGGTGAACTGCTCGCCGGGGTGAGACGGGCCGTGATGGCTCATCTTGTCGATCAGCGCCAGCGCAATTGCCGAAACAATGAACGCGAGGTGGATCATGACCTCCCAGAACACACCCTCTGCCGAATAGAGGATCTTGCCGTCGGCACCAATCACGAGCCCGTTCTCATCCATGCGGCCGACCTCGATGAAGGTCTTCAGCAGGTGGATCGACGAGATCGAGATGATCGACACGGCGAGCTTGATCTTCAGCAGGTTGGTATTGACGTGCGAGAGCCACTCGGGCTCGTCGTGGTGACCCTGCACGCGAATCTTCGACACGAAGGTTTCGTAGCCGCCAATGATCACCATGATCAAAAGGTTCGCGATCATGACGATGTCAATGAGGGCGAGCACACTCAGCATTACGTCTGTTTCGTCGATGTGGCCTGAGAGGATGACGTTCTCAACGAGGTGCCAAAGCTCAACAAAGAACAGCACTACATACACAGCCTGCGCAATGATCAGGCCGAGGTACAGCGGAGCCTGCAACCAGCGGCTCGCAAAAACAAAGCCTGCAAGCGTGCGCGAAGCGATTCCCGGCCCACGCTCTGCGCTGCGCGTGATCGGGGCTTGATGGGTGCGGTTCACTCGGTCTCCCAATGAGGTCAATCTGTCGATGGTCAAAACTGAGCTTCATCGTACCGGTCGCCGCGCCCAAAATTCTGATTGCCCGCGCGGCTTCAGCGCCCCGGCGTATACTAATCGACGCGAAGGGGAGTATCCCATCTTCGCCCGTGTCGTCAATACGTAGCGCGCCGACCGCGCTGCCGGTGCGGGCGCGACGCAATTCGGCATCACTGCCGCGGGCCTCAGGGCTCGCGAATGATCCGGATCCGTGTCGGGGAGAGACTTTCGGTACTTGGCGCACCCGCCCACCGAAAGAAAGTGATCCTCGTGACATCTGTTTTACCGATTGGGTTTGAAATCGGATCGATGGTGGTGCTCGTTGGCATCCTGTTAGTCGACCTGCTGCTGATCGTGCGCAAGCCCCACGCGCCGTCGATGCGCGAAGCGAGCCTGTGGGTCGGGTTCTACGTGGCGCTCGCCCTGGCGTTCGCAGGCTGCATCTTCCTGCTCGGCGATGTGCAGCACGGCACCGAGTTCTTGGCCGGCTGGCTCACCGAGTACAGCCTGTCGATTGACAACCTGTTTGTCTTCGTGCTGATTCTGGCCGCGTTTAAGGTTCCGACGGCGTACCAGCAGCGCGCTCTGATGGTGGGCATCGTGCTCGCCCTGATCTTCCGTGGCGTCTTTATCTTGCTCGGTGCCGCGCTCATCGAGCGCTTCATCTGGATCTTTTTCATCTTTGGTGCGTGGCTGATCTGGACTGCCTGGCAGCAGGTCAAGCCGGGCGGCGAAGAAACCGCCGGCGACAGCTGGCTGATTCGCCAGGTCAAGAAGGTTATGCCCATCACCGACGACTACGACGGCGGCAAGATGCGCACCATGGTCGACGGCAAGCGCATGTGGACCCCCTTCATTCTGGTGTTCGTGTCTCTCGGCACCACCGACCTCCTGTTCGCGCTCGACTCGATCCCCGCGATCTTCGGCATCACGCAGAGCCCGTTCATCGTCTTTACCGCGAACGTGTTCGCCCTGATGGGTCTGCGTCAGCTCTACTTCTTGCTCGGCGGCCTGCTTGAACGCCTCGAATACCTGAAGTACGGCATCGCCTTCATCCTCGCGTTCATTGGCGTGAAGCTGGTCTTCCACGCCCTCCACGAAAACGAACTGCCGTTCATCAACGGCGGCGAGCACGTCACCTGGGTGCCCGATATCAGCACCATCACGTCGCTGCTCGTGATCCTCGGCGCAATGACCATTGCTACCGTGGCCAGCCTCATCAAGGCGAACCGCGAGGCAAAGGCGAAGGGCGAGCACCTGCACCTGGGCGCAGCAGAAATGCACGAAGACGCGTAACCCTGCGCGTGCTTGAGCTTGGCCCCGTCGCCCGGTGTTAGACTCGTCAAATGCGATCGTGGCGAGTGCTTCTTCACCGCCGCGACGGGGCTTAACCCATTTGGTCACCCGTCGCGGAGTTCAATTATGGCCGAACTTACCGCGCAGGGACCGAATAATTTCGCGCAGCGCAGCGTTAGAGAAGACGCACAGACCGAAAGAGAAGCACGCATGAGTGAGCAGAACGTTCAGAGCAACGCGGGCACGGGCACGGCCCGAACCCTCGCTGAGAAGTTGTGGGATGATCACGTTGTAGTCAAGGGGGAGGACGGGCAGCCCGACCTCATCTACATCGACCTCCACCTCATCCACGAGGTGACGAGCCCGCAGGCCTTCGATGGCCTGCGCGTGATGGATCGGCCGCTGCGCCGTGTCGATCTGATGATCGCGACCGAGGATCACAACACCCCGACCCTCAACATCACCAAGCAGATCGAAGACCCGACGAGCCGCCTGCAGATTGAAACTCTGCGCGACAACGTCAAGGAGTTCGGCGTGCGTTCGCACCCGCTCGGTGACAAAGAGCAGGGCATCGTTCACGTGGTGGGCCCGCAGCTGGGGCTGTCGATGCCCGGCATCACCGTGGTGTGCGGCGACAGCCACACATCGACCCACGGTGCGTTTGGTGCGCTCGCGTTCGGCATCGGCACGAGTGAGGTCGAGCACGTCATGGCGACGCAGACTCTGCCGTTGAAGCCGTTCAAGACGATGGCGATCAACGTCGAGGGCGAACTGCGCCCCGGCGTCACCGCGAAGGACATCATCCTCGCCGTGATCGCCAAGATCGGCACCGGCGGCGGGCAGGGCTACGTGCTCGAGTACCGCGGCTCGGCCATCCGTGCGCTGTCCATGGACGGCCGCATGACGATGTGCAACATGTCGATCGAGGCTGGCGCCCGCGCCGGCATGGTCGCCCCCGACGAGACGACGTTTGAATACGTTAAGGGCCGCCCCCACGCACCGCAGGGTGCCGACTGGGATGAGGCTGTTGCGTACTGGCGCACGCTTCCCTCAGACGAGGGCGCCGTCTTTGACAAGGAAATCTTCATCGATGCGGCCGAGCTCGAGCCGTTCGTGACCTGGGGCACGAACCCGGGCCAGGGCGTACTGCTGAGTGAGAATGTGCCCGATCCGGCGCAGATTGCCGATGCCAACGAGCGCGCCGCAGCTGAGCGTGCGCTCGAATACATGGATCTCGCCGCGGGCACCCCGATGAAGGAGATTCCGGTTGACGCGGTCTTCATGGGCTCATGTACCAACAGCCGCCTCGACGACCTGCGCACCTTCGCCGACATCATCAAGGGCAAGCAGAAAGCTGACGGCGTGCGCCTGATGGTCGTGCCCGGTTCGGCGCGCGTGCGCCTCGAGGCCGAAGCCGAGGGGATCGACAAGATCGTTGAGGCATTCGGCGGCGAGTGGCGCTTCGCCGGCTGCTCAATGTGCCTCGGCATGAACCCTGATCAGCTCGAGCCGGGGGAGCGTTGCGCGTCAACGTCGAACCGTAACTTCGAGGGTCGCCAGGGCAAGGGCGGGCGCACGCACCTCGTGTCGCCGCTCGTGGCAGCGGCCACCGCGATTCGCGGCACGCTGTCAAGTCCGTGGGATCTCAGCGATGATGCCGCCAAGGGCATCACCCACGATGCCATTTCAGACAGCACCGCAGCATCCTCCGAGAAGATTGGGGCGTAACGCCATGGAGAAATTCACCACGCGCACCGGCGTCGCGCTGCCGCTGAAGCGGTCGAACGTCGACACCGACCAGATCATCCCCGCCGTCTTTTTGAAGCGCGTCACCAAGACCGGCTTCGATGACGCCCTGTTCTACCACTGGCGCCAGGATGAGAACTTCATTCTCAACCAGCCCCAGTTTGCTGGCGCCGAGATTCTCGTCGCCGGCGCCGATTTTGGCACCGGATCCTCACGCGAGCACGCCGTCTGGGCGCTGCGCGATTACGGCTTCAACGTCGTCATCTCGCCCCGCTTCGCCGACATCTTTCGCGGTAACGCCGGCAAGCAGGGCTTGCTGGCGGCAGAGGTGACCGAGGCCGATGTTGAAAAGCTGTGGGCCGTGATCGATGCCGATCCCGGGACAAAACTTACCGTGAGTCTTGAAGACTGCACGGTGACGGCCGGAGATCTCACCGTGCCGTTCCAGGTTGACGAGTACACCCGCTGGCGTTTGCTAGAGGGACTCGACGACATTTCTCTGACGCTTCGGGACGAGGGTGTAATCTCAGAATTTGAGAAGCGCCGTCCGTCTTGGATGCCGACGACAACCCCGGTGGAGGCCGCGTGACTGAGAACGAATCCGAAGGCCTGAAGCTCGACGCTCAGAAAGCGGGCGCGCGCGTGGGACTCACCTCTGATGAAATCATCATCAACGGTGGGCACCCTTTGAAGGGCCGTATTGAGGTGCGTGGCGCAAAGAACCTTGCCCCCAAGGCAATGGTTGCTGCGCTCCTCGGCAAAACCACGAGCGTGCTGCGCAACGTGCCCAATGTCTCTGACATTCGGGTGGTTGCTGGCCTGCTCGCGCTGCACGGCGTGCAGATCACTCGGGGCACCGACCCCGGTGAGTGGCGCCTTGACCCCTCAAACGTTGAGCAGGCGCACCACGCAGACATCGATGCCCACGCGGGTTCCTCGCGTATCCCCATCTTGTTCTGTGGCCCGCTGCTGCACCGTTTGGGCGAAGCATTCATCCCTGATTTGGGCGGGTGCCGCATCGGCGACCGCCCGATCGACTTCCACCTCGAGGCGCTGCGCAAGTTTGGCGCAGTCGTTGAGAAGCTGCCCAGCGGCATCAGCCTGACGGCCCCCAATGGCCTGCACGGCGCCAACATTGAGCTGCCGTACCCGTCGGTCGGCGCGACCGAGCAGGTGCTGCTCACCAGTGTGCTCGCAAAGGGTCAGACTGAGCTGCGTAACGCGGCCATCGAGCCTGAGATCATTGACCTCATCTGCATTCTGCAGAAGATGGGCGCGATCATCACGGTTGAGCCCAACCGCGTCATCTTCATTGAGGGCGTCGAAGAGCTGCGCGGGTACGACCACCGTGCATTGTTCGACCGCAACGAGGCCGCAAGCTGGGCTTCGGCAGCGCTTGCGACCCGCGGCGACGTGTTCGTCGGCGGCGCTCAGCAGGAAGAGATGATGACCTTCCTGAACGTCTTCCGCAAGGTTGGCGGCGACTTCGAGGTGCACGACGACGGCATTCGTTTCTGGCACCCGGGCGGCGATTTGAAGCCCGTGACCATCGAAACCGATGTGCACCCCGGCTTCATGACCGACTGGCAGCAGCCGCTCGTCGTCGCGCTCACGCAGGCCGTGGGCGAGTCAACGATTCACGAAACCGTGTACGAGAACCGTTTCGGTTTCACCGATGCCCTCAACCAGATGGGCGCGAACATTCACGTCTACAAGGATGGGCTGCAAGATGACGCGCGCCGCGTGAAGCGTCGCGAGTTCGAGCAGGCCGCCGTGATCTCTGGTTCGACGGCCCTTACGGGCGCCGAAATCAAGGTGCCTGATCTGCGCGGTGGCTTCAGCTACCTCATCGCAGGCCTCACCGCCGAGGGTCAGACGAAAGTCACCAACCTCGGCATCATCTCTCGTGGATACGAGAACTTCATTGAGAAATTGCGCCAGCTGGGCGCAGATTTCGTCTACGAAGGTTAGCCGCGACGCGCGCACCGGGGTTGCATGCCTCCCCGGTGCGCGCGATTCGGGATAATTGAACTATGACTGACACGGTGAAGCTGCGCAGCAAGCCCTCGGCAGAGAAGCGTAAGCCCTCAACTTTCTGGGTGCTCGCGGGCGTCACGCTGCCGATATGGTCGCTGATGGCGAAGTATCGGTTCACGCCGAACTCGCGTCTGCCCGAGAAGGGCCCGTTCATTCTGGCCCCCAACCACTACAGCGAGATCGATCCGATCGCGATGGGCGCCGCTGTGTGGCACCTGGGGCGTCTGCCCCGCTTCATGGCGAAGGCCAGCCTGTTTCGCGTGCCCGTGCTGGGCAAGCTGATGCACGCCTCGGGTCAGATTCCCGTGGAGCGCGAGGGTGCTTCGCGTGCGATTGGGCAGGGCGGCGCGCTGGGCGCTGCCGGCCAGCTCATCGAGAACAACTCGGGCGTCATCGTGTACCCCGAGGGTACGCTCACCCGTGACCCTGATCTGTGGCCGATGCGCGGCAAAAGCGGCGCGGTACGCCTCGCGCTCGAATCGGGCATCCCCCTGATTCCCGCGGCGCACTGGGGCACGCAGAAGCTGATGCCGCGCTACGGCAAAAAGATTCACCCGTTTCCCCGCAAGATGATCGAGATCGCCATCGGCGAGCCCCTCGATCTGAGCAAATACTTGGCCAAACCGATCGACCAGCGAGCCGTCAACGCGGCCACCGCCGATCTGATGGCCGCCATTACCGAGCTTCTGGCGGGCCTGCGCGGCGAAACACCGCCCACTGACCGCTGGGATCCGAACAAGCATCAGCAGAGCGAGACGGGGCGATTTTGACCACGAAACCGAATCCAGTGGTGGCCGAGCGGGCCGCGCGTAACCGCGGCCGCAAGGTGGCAGTGATCGGTTCGGGGAGCTGGGGCACCACCTTTGCGAAGGTGCTCAGCGACGCCGGCTGCGAGGTGACCATGTGGGCCAGGCGCCCCGAGATCGCCAACGAAATTCAGGTCGCCAAGCGCAACAGCCAGTACCTGCCCGGCATCAACCTGCCGAAGTCGCTCAACGCGACGAGCGACATGGCCGAGGCGCTTGCGGGCGCGAGCCTCGTGTTCCTCGCGGTGCCGAGCCAGACGCTGCGCCAAAACCTGCTCGACCTCGAACCCCACCTGGGCGAGCGCAGCGTGCTCGTGAGCCTGGTGAAGGGCGTCGAGAAGACCACGACAATGCGTATGTCGCAGGTCATCAGCGACACGCTTGATCTTGATCCGGATCGCATCGCCGTCGTATCGGGCCCGAATATTGCGCTCGAGATCGCGAAAGAGCAGCCCACGGGCGCCGTCGCCTCGTGCTCAAGCCTCGCAGTCGCGCAGGAGATCGCGACCGCGGCCTCGGCCCCGTACTTTCGCACCTACGTCAACACCGACGTGGTGGGCACCGAGCTGGGCGGCGTGCTCAAGAACCTCATCGCGCTCGCCATCGGCATCGTCGACGGTGTTGGCTACGGCGAGAACACTAAGGCCGCCATCATCACGCGCGGCCTCGCCGAAATGACCGAGTTTGCGATCGCATCGGGCGGCGAAACCGCCACGATGTCGGGCCTCGCCGGTCTCGGCGACCTCATCGCAACCTGCCAGTCGCCGCTGTCACGCAATAACACCGCGGGCCGGCTCATCGGCCAGGGCTACTCACAAGAGGAGACCCGCGAGCAGATGCAGCAGGTCGCCGAGGGCATCACCTCGGTCGCCCCGGTGCTCGAACTCGCTCGCGAACGCGGCATCGTGATGCCGATCGTCGAGCAGGTGCAGATGGTGCTCGAGGGCACCATGGCGCCGAAGAATCTTGGCCCGCACCTCGCCACTGAGGACAGCGTGCCGCAACCCGAGCTCAGCATCGCGGGGCAGGCGCCCAGCCGCTGGCGACGGTTGGTCAACCGGATGAAGGGATCCCAGCAGTGAATGACTCGACCCTTACGCAGGCGGGCACGAAGCGCACCGTAGTGCTGTTGTTCGGCGGCCGTTCGAGCGAGCACGGCATCAGCTGCGTCACCGCCGCCGGTGTGCTGCGCGCCATTGACCGCGAACAGTTCAACGTGATTTTGGTGGGGCTCACCAAGCGCGGCGCGACCGTGCTGATGAGCGAAGCCGACCTGAGCGGTTACGAACTCAAGGCCGGCGACCTGCCCGAGGTGACCGATAACGGCACCCGCGTGCTGTGGCCCGCCTCGCTCGATACCCGCGAGATCTCGGCGATCTCTGCCGAAGGAACGCTCACCACGCTCGGCCACGTCGACGCGGTGCTGCCGATGCTGCACGGCCCCTACGGCGAAGACGGCACGGTGCAGGGCATGCTCGACCTCGTCGATCTGCCGTACGTCGGCAGCGGAGTGCTCGGCTCGGCGCTGTGCATGGATAAGCACGCCGTGAAGACCGTGCTCGCCGCCGCGGGCATTCCGGTCGCCCCCTGGCGCACCATCACGAGCGACGAACTCGCGCAGAACCCCGGCCTCGCTGACTCACTCGACGAGGGCCTCAGCTACCCGCTGTTCGTGAAGCCTGCGCGCGCCGGATCCTCAGTGGGCGTCAGCAAAGTGAACGAACCCTCGCAGATTGCTCAGGCACTCGAGGTCGCGTTCGCCGAAGACCGCACCGTGCTCATCGAATCGGGAGTCACCGGCCGCGAGGTCGAGATCGCCGTACTCGAGGGCCGTGGGGGAGCGCGCCCCCGCACCAGCTCAGTGATCGGTGAGATCGTGTTCACCGGTCGCGAGTTCTACGACTTCGAGGCCAAGTACCTGGGCGCTGCGGGTATTGAGCTTGAACTGCCGGCGAAGGTCACCGACGCCGAGTACGCCTCGATTCGCGACGCCGCCGTGCGCTCGTTTGAAGTGGCACAGTGCGCCGGCCTGTCTCGCATCGACTTCTTCCTCACCGAAGATGGCCCCGTGCTCAACGAGATCAACACACTGCCCGGCTTCACCCCGGTATCGATGTACCCCAGGCTTTGGGAAGAGTCAGGCCTCGGCTACACCGAACTGATCACCGAGCTCATTGAGCTCGCGATCGAAAAGCGTCCCGCGTACTAATCAGTTCTTGGTTTATGCCGCGTTACTTCAGCTCCCATCGCCCTCTCGGGCGGTGGGAGCTGTTTGCGTTCGGAGGCTGCGACGAGTGTTTCAGTCGTGAACCGGCGTGAAAGTGGGTGTATTGCAGGTAAACAGTGGCGACACGCCACGTAACTAGCCATAGTTGCCTTCACCCTGGCATCTGCGTATTGTTATCTCTTGTCGCTGCAACGCTGCCGGGCCGGAACAACAGTCCGGCTCATTAGCTTGCGCAAATACTTACTTGAAGTTGTGGTAAGTTAGACAGGTTGCTCTTCGGAAGGCCTTTGGCTGGTACGGGGAGTGTCTGGTCCTTGAGAACTCAATAGTGTGCACTTAAATTGTCAAATGCCAATTTATTTAAACCCTTCCCGATCTTCGGATTGGTGGGGTTGTTTTGGACAAATTATATGAACGTCAGTAATGATGTTCGTTTTTGTCAGGTTGAACTCGTTCTGCTGGGAAGCTTTTTCCGTTTTCTGGTGGGGCATGTAATTTTTTACGGAGAGTTTGATCCTGGCTCAGGACGAACGCTGGCGGCGTGCTTAACACATGCAAGTCGAACGCTGAAGCCCTAGCTTGCTGGGGTGGATGAGTGGCGAACGGGTGAGTAACACGTGAGTAACCTGCCCATCACTCTGGGATAAGCACTGGAAACGGTGTCTAATACTGGATATGCACAGCGGCCGCATGGTCAGTTGTGGGAAAGATTTATCGGTGATGGATGGACTCGCGGCCTATCAGCTTGTTGGTGAGGTAATGGCTCACCAAGGCGACGACGGGTAGCCGGCCTGAGAGGGTGATCGGCCACACTGGGACTGAGACACGGCCCAGACTCCTACGGGAGGCAGCAGTGGGGAATATTGCACAATGGGCGCAAGCCTGATGCAGCAACGCCGCGTGAGGGATGAAGGCCTTCGGGTTGTAAACCTCTTTTAGTAGGGAAGAAGCGAAAGTGACGGTACCTGCAGAAAAAGCACCGGCTAACTACGTGCCAGCAGCCGCGGTAATACGTAGGGTGCAAGCGTTGTCCGGAATTATTGGGCGTAAAGAGCTCGTAGGCGGCTTGTCGCGTCTGCTGTGAAAACCCGAGGCTCAACCTCGGGCTTGCAGTGGGTACGGGCAGGCTAGAGTGCGGTAGGGGAGATTGGAATTCCTGGTGTAGCGGTGGAATGCGCAGATATCAGGAGGAACACCGATGGCGAAGGCAGATCTCTGGGCCGCTACTGACGCTGAGGAGCGAAAGCATGGGGAGCGAACAGGATTAGATACCCTGGTAGTCCATGCCGTAAACGTTGGGAACTAGATGTAGGGCCTGTTCCACGGGTTCTGTGTCGTAGCTAACGCATTAAGTTCCCCGCCTGGGGAGTACGGCCGCAAGGCTAAAACTCAAAGGAATTGACGGGGGCCCGCACAAGCGGCGGAGCATGCGGATTAATTCGATGCAACGCGAAGAACCTTACCAAGGCTTGACATGTAGAAGAACGGGCGAGAGATCGTCAACTCTTTGGACACTTCTATACAGGTGGTGCATGGTTGTCGTCAGCTCGTGTCGTGAGATGTTCGGTTAAGTCCGGCAACGAGCGCAACCCTCGTCCTATGTTGCCAGCACGTAATGGTGGGAACTCATGGGATACTGCCGTGGTCAACACGGAGGAAGGTGGGGATGACGTCAAATCATCATGCCCCTTATGTCTTGGGCTTCACGCATGCTACAATGGCCGGTACAATGGGCTGCGATACCGCGAGGTGGAGCGAATCCCAAAAAGCCGGTCTCAGTTCGGATTGGGGTCTGCAACTCGACCCCATGAAGTCGGAGTCGCTAGTAATCGCAGATCAGCAACGCTGCGGTGAATACGTTCCCGGGCCTTGTACACACCGCCCGTCAAGTCATGAAAGTCGGTAACACCCGAAGCCGGTGGCCTAACCCCTTGTGGGAGGGAGCTGTCGAAGGTGGGACTGGTGATTAGGACTAAGTCGTAACAAGGTAGCCGTACCGGAAGGTGCGGCTGGATCACCTCCTTTCTAAGGAGCACTCAACAACATTGTTGTTGCAGAATGTTCAGAACATCACCGTTCGTGTGGTGCTGAACGCTCATGGGTGGAACATTTGATAAGACAAGTTGCTAGATCGTCGCAGTAAGTACATCGAGTCCGTTTACGGGTTTGGTTGGAACAGTGGGGCGTGATGGTGGGTTGTTACTAGGTGCATACTATTGGGTCCTGAAGGCCCAGCCGGCCACACTCCTTTTGGGGGTGTGGGTGTTTGGTTTCTTCGGGCCCGCCTTTGTCGCACTTGTTGGTGGCGTGGGTGGGATCGACCGTACGTTGAGAACTACACAGTGGACGCGAGCATCTAACAACAACCTACGGGTTGTTGTTGATACTAAATTTTTTTCATTGGTCGCATTATTTATAATGTGATTTTCTGATACTTATGTGATTTCAAATCTTTAAGAGCAAACGGTGGATGCCTTGGCATCTGGAGCCGAAGAAGGACGTAGTAATCTGCGATAAGCCTCGGGGAGCCGATAAACGGGCTGTGATTCGAGGATTTCCGAATGGGGAAACCCCGCCAGGGCACTTGTGTACCTGGTGACTCCCGCCTGAATATATAGGGCGGGTAGAGGGAACGGGGGGAAGTGAAACATCTCAGTACCCCCAGGAAGAGAAAACAACAGTGATTCCGGTAGTAGTGGCGAGCGAACCCGGATGAGGCTAAACCGGTCATGTGTGATACCCGGCAGGGGTTGCATGGTCGGGGTTGTGGGACTTGTTGGATGGGTCTGCCGGCCTGTCAACGTGAGAGTGAAGCTATAGGAGAACGACTTGGAATGGTCGACCGGAGTGGGTGAGAGTCCCGTATCCGAAATGGTTTTACCGCGTGATGAGTATCCCAAGTAGCACGGGGCCCGAGAAATCCCGTGTGAATCTGTCAGGACCACCTGATAAGCCTAAATACTTCCAGATGACCGATAGCGGACTAGTACCGTGAGGGAAAGGTGAAAAGTACCCCGGGAGGGGAGTGAAATAGTACCTGAAACCGTTTGCTTACAATCCGTCGGAGCTAGCTTGTTCTAGTGACGGCGTGCCTTTTGAAGAATGAGCCTGCGAGTTAGCGATATGTGGCGAGGTTAACCCGTGTGGGGTAGCCGTAGCGAAAGCGAGTCTGAATAGGGCGATTCAGTCGCATGTCCTAGACCCGAAGCGAAGTGATCTATCCATGGCCAGGTTGAAGCGCGTGTAAGAGCGCGTGGAGGACCGAACCCACTTAGGTTGAAAACTGAGGGGATGAGCTGTGGATAGGGGTGAAAGGCCAATCAAACTTCGTGATAGCTGGTTCTCTCCGAAATGCATTTAGGTGCAGCGTTGCGTGTTTCTTGCCGGAGGTAGAGCTACTGGATGGCCGATGGGCCCGAAAAGGTTACTGACGTCAGCTAAACTCCGAATGCCGGTAAGTGAGAGCGCAGCAGTGAGACTGTGGGGGATAAGCTTCATAGTCGAGAGGGAAACAACCCAGATCACCATCTAAGGTCCCAAAGCGCGTGCTAAGTGGAAAAGGATGTGGAGTTGCTGTGACAACCAGGAGGTTGGCTTAGAAGCAGCCACCCTTGAAAGAGTGCGTAATAGCTCACTGGTCAAGTGATTCCGCGCCGACAATGTAACGGGGCTCAAGCACGCCACCGAAGTTGTGGCATTTAACGTATAGACAAGCCTTTTGTGGTTCAGTCCGTTGGATGGGTAGGAGAGCGTCGTGTGGCCATTGAAGCGGCGGTGTGAACCAGCCGTGGAGGCTACACGAGTGAGAATGCAGGCATGAGTAGCGAAAGACGGGTGAGAAACCCGTCCTCCGGAAGACCAAGGGTTCCAGGGTCAAGCTAATCTTCCCTGGGTAAGTCGGGACCTAAGGCGAGGCCGACAGGCGTAGTCGATGGACAACGGGTTGATATTCCCGTACCGGCGGTAAACCGTCAAAGGCCTAACGAGTAGTGCTAAGCAAACCTAAGCTTGCATGGATCCTTCGGGTGATGTGTGGGTGGTGGCTGCGAACCCAAAGCTCGGGTGGTGAGCGTGAGGTGTGACGCAGGAAGGTAGCCTGTGCCGGGCGATGGTTGTCCCGGTGTAAGTATGTAGCCTGTTCCTTATTAATAGTTTGGGACATGAAGGGTGAGATACGATGCGGACCCTTTGGGGGAAGCAGGTGATCCTATGCTGCCTAGAAAAGCATCGACGTGAGGTTTGCTGTTGCCCGTACCCCAAACCGACTCAGGTGGTCAGGTAGAGAATACTCAGGAGATCGAGATAATCATGGTGAAGGAACTCGGCAAAATGCCCCCGTAACTTCGGGAGAAGGGGGGCCATCCGCTTATTAGACTTTACGTTGAAAGGGTGTGGTGGCCGCAGAGACCAGTGGGGAACGACTGTTTACTAAAAACACAGGTCCGTGCTAACACGCAAGTGGATGTATACGGACTGACGCCTGCCCGGTGCTGGAAGGTTAAGAGGAGAGGTTAGGACTTTCGGGTTCGAAGCTTTGAATTTAAGCCCCAGTAAACGGCGGTGGTAACTATAACCATCCTAAGGTAGCGAAATTCCTTGTCGGGTAAGTTCCGACCTGCACGAATGGCGTAACGATTCCCCAGCTGTCTCCACCGTGAACTCGGCGAAATTGCAATACGAGTAAAGATGCTCGTTACGCGCAGAAGGACGGAAAGACCCCGTGACCTTTACTACAGCTTGGTATTGGTGTTCGGTGTGGCCTGTGTAGGATAGGTGGGAGACTGTGAAGCTGTGACGCTAGTTATGGTGGAGTCGTTGTTGAAATACCACTCTGGTCATATTGGATATCTAACTATGGACCCTGATCGGGTTCTGGGACAGTGCCTGGTGGGTAGTTTAACTGGGGCGGTTGCCTCCTAAAGAGTAACGGAGGCGCCCAAAGGTTCCCTCAGCCTGGTTGGTAATCAGGTGGCGAGTGTAAGTGCACAAGGGAGCTTGACTGTGAGACTGACAGGTCGAGCAGGGACGAAAGTCGGGACTAGTGATCCGGCAGTGGCTTGTGGAAGCGCTGTCGCTCAACGGATAAAAGGTACCTCGGGGATAACAGGCTGATCTTGCCCAAGAGTCCATATCGACGGCATGGTTTGGCACCTCGATGTCGGCTCGTCGCATCCTGGGGCTGGAGTTGGTCCCAAGGGTTGGGCTGTTCGCCCATTAAAGCGGTACGCGAGCTGGGTTTAGAACGTCGTGAGACAGTTCGGTCCCTATCCTCTGCGCGCGTTGGAAATTTGAGAGGATCTGACCCTAGTACGAGAGGACCGGGTTGGACAGACCTCTGGTGTGCCAGTTGTTCTGCCAAGGGCATGGCTGGTTGGCTACGTTTGGGATGGATAACCGCTGAAAGCATCTAAGCGGGAAGCCGGCCTCGAGATGAGATTTCCGTACACCATTTGGTGTGTGAGGCTCCCAGTAGATTACTGGGTTGATAGGCCAGATGTGGAAGCCCGGTAACGGGTGGAGCTGACTGGTACTAATAAGCCGATGGTTTGATTTCTTCCCACTTGTTGGGCATAAGATTTTTAGTGTAACGATTGTTCGCGTCTACTTTGTGGTTCCCAACGGACGGCCACACCCCCAAATCAAGGGCACTTTTTGGTGTCAGGGTTTGGGTGTGGTTTGTGTGTTGATAGAGTTACGGTGGTTATAGCATCAGGGAAACGCCCGGTTACATTCCGAACCCGGAAGCTAAGACTGATTGCGCCGATGGTACTGCACTCGGGAGGGTGTGGGAGAGTAGGTCACCGCCGGACACCTTTTCATGGAGGGGTCGTTAGGATGTTCACGATTGAGTGAGCGTGTCCTGACGGCCCCTTTGTTTTACCCACTACCACCATAGACAGTACAATAGCGTTTCGGTTGCGCAACGCTCTGCGGTGGGGAAGTGGCGCATGGCGCGCCTCCAGGGCGCCCGCGGGTATCCCAGGCTGGCTCTGAGTGGTCCCGAGTGGCTCTGGGTGGCTCTGAGTTCCTCCGGGTCGCCGCTCGAGCTCGAGATTGCATCCGCCTTGCGGCACAACCGGGCGCCGGCGGCAGCTTGCCACTCCCGGGAAGTGGCGCCTTTTCGCGTGTGTAGCGATCGTGTGGTTATATATAAACAACGTTACGGTGGTTATAGCGTCAGGGAAACGCCCGGTCACATTCCGAACCCGGAAGCTAAGACTGACTGCGCCGATGGTACTGCACTCGGGAGGGTGTGGGAGAGTAGGTCACCGCCGGACACCTTTTTAGAAGGGGTCGTGGGGGTTGTCGCATTTTATGTGATGACATCCACGGCCCCTTTGCTTTTCCCCACGGCCACGATGCGCGAGGATGCGCAAAAAGGGCGAGGCCGCCGAAGCTGCCCCGCCCTTATATACGCGTCAGTAGTTACTTCAGGTCGAAGCTGTCGGCCACCGACGTGCACTGCCTGGTCTGGGGGAGCTGGCGCGCCACCGCACCGAGATCGAGCACCGCATCGGTGCCACTGACGACCTCTGAGTCGATGTACACGGCCAAGCCGGGCTCGCGGCCATACGCCTCGAAACGGTAAATGGGGGCCGCCGACTCGTCGATGATCCAGTCGACACCATTCACAGTCGCGCAGGTGTCGGTTGTCGGGCCGCTCGGCTCGATGCCGCACACCAGCTGCACCGCAGCAGTGTCGCCCCACGCCCCAGTCGCCTGCGCGTTGGTGTGGCGCTTATCGAGGCCCGCCACCTGTTCGGGCAACCGCACCGTCACCTCGGCGCACGCCGGATTATTGGCTTCGGGGGCTGGGTCGAGCGGAACATCACCCGCACACGCGGTCAGCAGCGCGGTGGCTGCAGCGACCGCTGAGGCGGCGGAGATGATCCTGAAGACTGATCGTTTCACCCGTTCAGCTTATCGACGCGCACCGGCGCCTGGCTGGGAGCGTGCGATAGGTTGAGAGCGTGAACAAGACGGCAGGCACAGTAACGGTCGGGCAACTCGGGGAGCGCGGCGTACTCGCCCGCATCCTCGCCCAACTCACGGCGGCACACGCGGCCACACTCGGCCCGGGTGATGACTGTGCCGTGATCGGTGATCGGCCGGGGTTCGACACCGTCATCACCACCGACACCATGATCGAGGGGCCCGACTTCAGGCTGCCCTGGCACGCAGGCTTTGAGCTGGGATGGAAGCTGGCGGCCACGAACCTGTCAGACGTCGCGGCGATGGGGGCGACCCCCACGGCGCTCACCCTCTCGCTCGCGGTGCCACAGGGCACCGAGGTCGCCTTCCTCGAGCAGATCGCTGAGGGGCTCGACGCGGCCTGCCGCACCCTCGCCCCCGGGTGCGGGGTAGTCGGGGGCGACCTGGGCACCGCGCCCGTCATCATGGCGGCCGTCACCGCGCTCGGCCAGGTCGCGCACGAGACGGCGGTGACCCGGTCGGGCGCCTCGGAAGGCGACATCGTGGCCTACGCCGGCGAGCTGGGCCTCGCGGGCCTCGGTCTCTCGCTACTCTTCTCGCATGCCGCAGATGACGGGGTGGCCCACTCCCGCACACTGAATGAGCTGTGGGCCGAACACCCCGAGCTGCTGTCGGCTCAGCTCGCGCCAGCCCCGCCCATTCCGCTCGGCCCGATCGCGGCGGCCGCGGGCGCCACCGCAATGATGGATGTGTCAGACGGCCTCGCGCTCGACGGGGCCAGGCTCGCGCGTGCGAGCGACGTCGCCCTGCACCTTGACGGCGCAGCGCTCACCACCCACTTCGGCACCCAGTACGGGCTCGAGGTGCCCGTCACTGCCATGCTCGAGGGCGGCGAAGATCACGGCCTGCTCACAACGTTCCCGGCAGCCACCGCGCTGCCGGTCGGGTTTCACCAGATCGGACGGGTCGGGCACCGGGCGGCGGGGGATCCGGAGCTGCTGCTCAATGGCACCCCATATGCGGCCCGGGGCTGGGATCCGTTCGCGCCTATCGCGCTTAATCGCCGGGGCTGAGCCGCAGCGCCGCCCACAGTTCGGCCCGCGCATCGGGTGAATCGAGGTCGCGCTGCAGCAGGTTCGCTGCGGTCGCAATGCGCGATTTGAGCGTGTGCCGGTGCACCCCGAGCTCGGTGGCCGCGGCGCTGAACTGGCCGTGGTGCGCAAGCCACACGGTCAGGCCGCGCTCAATCTGGTCGAGGTGCTTCGTGTCGTGCTCGCGCACCGGCGCGAGCAGGCTCAGCGCACGCTCGCGAGCCTCGGGGTCGCGACCCAACAGGTGCAGCACCCCATCGTGCACGGCGGGGCGGTAATCAACCGGGCCCGCGGCGTCATTCGAGGTCGCGTGTTCGTAGGCGCGCTCGGCCTGCTCGGCGAGCTTCGCCGCTTCCTCGATCGCGCCGCGCTGCGAGATGCCGGCGGGCACCCCGTGGGCCGCGAACACCCGCCGCAGCTGGGCGAGGTGCCGCGTCTCGGTGAGAATCACCGGCCGCGCCGAGGTTTCGGCGCGCACGAACCCGCGGCTGCCGGCATCGAACGATCGCAGGTCTTGATCGAACTCCGGATCAGTGGCGGGCGCCGCGTCGTACCTCACCACCGCAATCGGGTTCTCGGGCAGCTGCAGCGGGGTGTGCTGGGTGAGCTGCTGGGCGAGCGCGAGATCGCCGGCAAAAATAACCTGGGTGACGGCCTCGCGAATGGCCGCCTGCGCCTCGTCGGCGCCGCCGCGCAGCTCGAGCTGCACCGTCGCGAGCGCAGCGACCAGGGAAAACAGGGTGCGCTCGGCGCTGTCGGGGGAGCCGTGCTCCTCAACCACCAGCACGCCCAGCACCTCACCGCGCCGGCCCAGGGTCTGCAGCCGCATGCCAACGCCATCGCGTTCACCGATGCGGCCGGCGCTCACGCCGCGCGCCAGCAGCCGGGTCGCCTCGGCCCTGATGCGCTCCACGCGCTCGGGGTTGTGTGCCGAAGCAGGGGCCAACTCGATCAGCCGGCCGAAGCGGTCGGTGATCGACACCCAGCGACCTAGCCGCGCCGTAGCCTCGCGCACCGCGGCCGCCAAGCCATCGCGGTGCAGCGACGCCGCCACTACCGCGCGCTGAGAGTCGAGCGCCCACAGGTCGCGTTCGCGGGTCTGCGCATCGAGCAATCGCACCGCGGTCTGCGAGATCGTAATAAAGGCGGTGTCGTAGGGCACGCGAAAGAGCGGAAAGTCGAGGGCGTCGCACGCGTCGACGATTGCGGTGGGCACGCGATCCCAGTGCAGGCCGACCGCGACGCCGAGCGCCGTGGTGCGCGAGTCGACCAGGCGCTGCACATAGGCCATTGCATCGGCTGGTTCGGTCACCGCATCGAAGCGTGCGCCGGTGGTGAGGAGCACCGTGTGCGGGGTGAGAAACGGGGTCGGATCTTCGAGCTCGCTGACGTGCACCCACTGCACCGGAAGTGACGTGGTGTGCTCGGTGACCCCTGCGATTAACACCAGTCCCAGCTGGTATTCGTGGAGCAGTTCACCCAGCTCAATGAGGGGGTGGCCGGGGGTGGCATGAGCGACCCCTGTGGTTGAATTCTGCACCGAAAAAGCCGCCCCGTCTGGTTCTGCCAAGCTGTCGAAAGATTAGCCATACGTTCACCATTCTGGCACGTTTTGTTGCGGGGTGCAGGGGCTAGTCTGAAGTCAATCGGTTTCATTCCGCGCAAATGGGTGCGCGGTTGACCGGGCCATTACTTTTAAGGAGATACAGCACCATGGTCGACATCATCGGCGGTCCCTCGCTTCCTCAGGAGCGCAAGCTCGTCACCAGCATTCCCGGCCCGAAGTCGCAGGAGCTGCTCGCCCGCAAGAACGCCGCTGTAGCCTCAGGCGTTGGCGTGGCCCTTCCCGTTTCGATCGTTGCAGCTGGCGGTGGCGTCATGGTTGACGTTGACGGCAACTCGCTCATCGACCTCGGCTCAGGCATCGCCGTGACCGGCGTGGGCAACTCGTCGCCCGCCGTCGTTGAAGCCGTCATCAACCAGGTGCAGCAGTTCACGCACACCTGCTTCACGGTTACCCCCTACGAGGGCTACGTTGCTGTAGCTGAGAAGCTCAACGAGCTCGTTCCCGGTGACTTCGAGAAGCGCTCGGCACTGTTCAACTCGGGCGCTGAAGCCGTCGAGAACGCGATCAAGATCGCTCGCCACTTCACCAAGAAGCCTGCAGTGGTCGTCTTCGATCACTCGTACCACGGCCGCACCAACCTCACCATGGGCATGACCGCTAAGAACATGCCCTACAAGGATGGCTTTGGCCCCTTCGCTCCCGAGGTCTACCGCGTACCGGCTTCGTACCCGTACCGCGATGGCTTGACCGGCGCAGAGGCTGCCTCACAGGCAATCTCGCAGATCGAGAAGCAGGTCGGCGCGGGTAACCTCGCAGCGATCATCATCGAGCCCATCCAGGGCGAGGGTGGCTTCATTGCTCCCGCTGAGGGCTTCCTCCCCGCGATCCAGAAGTGGTCGACAGAGAACAACGTCGTGTTCATCCTCGACGAGGTGCAGACCGGCTTCGCTCGCACGGGCGATCTCTTCGCGGCAAACCACGAGGGCGTTGTCGCTGACATTGTCACCACCGCAAAGGGCATCGCTGGCGGCCTGCCGCTGTCGGCTGTCACCGGTCGCGCTGACATCATGGATTCGGCTCACTCGGGTGGCCTCGGCGGCACCTACGCCGGTAGCCCCATCTCGTGTGCAGCTGCGCTCGCAACGATCGACACGTACGAGAAGGAAAACCTCGCAGAGCGCGCCCGCGAAATCGGCGCAATCATCACCGAGTTCTTCACTGAGCTGCAGAAGACCGACGACCGCATCGGCGACATCCGTGGCCGCGGCGCCATGATGGCTGTCGAGTTCGTTGAGTCGGGCTCGAAGAAGGCAAACGCTGCCCTCACCGGCGCGATCGCCTCGCACGCTGCAAACGAAGCAGTCATTCTGCTCACCTGCGGCACCTACGGCAACGTCGTGCGCTTCCTCCCGCCGCTGTCGATCTCTGACGAGCTGCTGCGCGAGGGCCTGCAGGTCATCGCAGACGCACTGGCCGCCAACTAACACTGGCGTGGGTGACGTGGAGGGCTGCTCAGCATCCCTCCACGTCACCCGTTATTATGGGGGCGCGGGTCTACCGCGGTTGCCCCACCCTGTGGTCGACCGCGCACCCGCAGTCGCCCGTCATCTTGCGCTCGCGCGCAAGACCCATTCACGTTTCAGCTAGTTTCTGGCCTGCGTTGCGGGGCAGAAGGCAACTAGAAATTTAAGGACACATCATGGCATTGAAGCCCAACGAGCAGGCACTGCTCGACAGCGTTCAGAATGGCCTCGGCATCGGCGGCACCTGGGAGCCCTCGACCTCGGGCGCTACGTTTGACGTGCAGGATCCGGCCACAGGCGAAACCATCAAGTCGATTGCCGACGCAACGGTCGAAGATGCCGTACGCGCCCTTGACGCTGCTGTCGGTGCACAGGCCGCATGGGCAGGTACCTCGAGCCGCGAGCGCTCGAACATTTTGCGCCGCGCTTACGACCTGTTGATGGAGCGCAAGGAAGACTTCGCGCTGCTCATGAGCATGGAGATGGGTAAGCCCATCGCTGAAGCCCGCGGTGAAGTAAACTATGGTGGCGAGTTCCTGCGTTGGTTCTCTGAAGAAGCCGTGCGCGTTCCCGGTGACTTCCGCCAGAACCCCGAGGGCACCGGTAACATTTTGGTGTCGCAGATTCCCGTGGGTCCCTGTTACTTCATCACTCCCTGGAATTTCCCCCTCGCGATGGCGACCCGCAAGATCGCTCCGGCGCTTGCTGCCGGTTGCACCGTTGTGATCAAGCCCGCAGCGCTCACCCCGCTGACGACCATCTTCTTCGCGCAGCTGCTCGAAGAAGCTGGCCTGCCCGCCGGCGTCGTGAACGTGGTCGCGACGTCGAAGTCGAGCGCACAGTCGAGCGCCCTGCTCTCTGACAAGCGCCTGCGCAAGCTCAGCTTCACCGGCTCGACCCCCGTGGGTGTCAAGCTGCTCGAGGCTGCGGCACAGAACGTGCTGCGCACCTCGATGGAGCTCGGCGGCAACGCCCCGCTCATCGTGTTCGAAGATGCAGATCTCGACCGCGCAGTTGAGGGCGCCATGCTGGCGAAGTTCCGCAATGTCGGCCAGGCCTGCACCGCCGCCAACCGCGTCATCGTGCACGAGTCGGTCGCTGATGAGTTCGCGGCACGCATCGCGGCTCGCGTCAACGAGTTCACGGTGGGCCGCGGCGCTGAAGAGGGCTTTGACATCGGCGCGCTCGTTGACGGCAAGGCTGTCGTCAACACGGCACGTCTCGTCGAAGACGCTGTTGCTACCGGCGCGACCATCGTCACCGGTGGCGAAGCGATCGAGGGCGTGGGCAACTTCTTCCAGCCCACCGTCGTTGATCACCTGACCCCGCAGTCAGCGATCATGCGCGAAGAGATCTTCGGGCCGCTGCTGGGCATCATCCGCTTCTCGACCGAGGACGAGGCTGTCGAGATCGCGAACAACACCGAGTACGGTCTCGTGAGCTACGTCTTCACCGAGAACATTCACCGCGGTCAGCGCATGATCGAGAAGCTCGAGAGCGGCATGATGGGCCTGAACACCGGCCTCGTGTCGAACGCTGCGGCACCGTTTGGTGGCCTGAAGCAGTCGGGTCTCGGTCGCGAGGGCGGCTTCGAAGGTATCCACGAGTTCCTCTCGTCGAAGTACACCCTGCTGCCGCGTTCATAACTGACGCTGCACGATAGCCGCGGGCGTCGCGCCTCCCGAAAGGGAAGCGCGGCGCCCGCGGTTTACCTTGCCACATACGGGGCAGGGGCTAATCCAGGAGATCCAAGCCGAGGTCGAGCTCGAGCCCAAGGTCTCGCGTGCTCAGCGGTGTTGCTGACTCATGGTCGCCTCTGCGCAGCGCGACCGGCTTGGGAGATAGCGCCATGTCTATCGTGGCGGGCTGCTGAACGCTGAGATGGCGAGTGGTTGATGCCACCAAGCGGTCCCACTGCGCCAGCATGCGTCCGCTCACGCCTGCGGCTCGGAAGATGTCATGCCCTTGATCTGCGACGGTGGTATAGGTGCTGCGGGCGAGCGCAACGATACGGTCTTCGTCGAGCATGTTTGCCCGGGCCAGTTTTGCCCAGTGTGCTGCCTGCACCTCAGGTGACCGCTCAGCCCCGCCAATTTTCATTGCGAGCTTATCTTCGTCGTACTTCGGCCAGATGGTGGTAGGTATCGCGTCGTACAGGGGCGCAACGCGAACACCGCCATCCAAGAAGACGGAATAGTTTTTGCCGTGCGCATCAGAATTACCGATAGCGGTGTTGAAGATCAGCATGTGTGCGAGCTGGTATTGGCTCTCTTCATCAGAGTGTTCTCGCAGCGTGCTGAAGAGATGCGCCGCGCTCATGCCGTATTTCTGCCCGGGATCGCGGCCCGCGGCTTGAGCAAAATCTTCGGTGTGGATCCTGGTGACCACTCCGTCGGTGATGCGTCGGTCGAAGCGCTCCACCACGTAGGTGTGCTGCCCCAGGATGTGCACGCCCGAAGCTTTGGGGGCACTGATCCCGGCGGCTCGAGCGAGGGCCAGGGAGCCTGCTTCGAACTCCGGGGCGCTCTCCACATCGTGGAAAGCCGGCTTGAAGATGTGGGTGGAGGGGAGAACGGCGGAAGACCAGAACCAGGTTTCGTCTACCTGCGTGAGGGTGAACTTTCCTTGCGCACCGGCTAGGGACATGCGCACCTTGCCGATGTGTTCCGGCGCGATCCAGGCATCTCTGTCGTCCATGAGTGATGCGATGCGGTCCGCGATCTCGTCGCTGGAGGCGAGGCGCGCAGCGCTTGTCCCGAGTCCCAGGCCGGATCCCTCAGGAAGCAAGCTGAGCGCACCGGCAACGTCCTCGCCGGTGTGCTTGAGGAGATCGAATGGATGGTCTGCCGTGTTGAGATGTCGTGCCCATCGGGCGCGTACCCCGTCATTGTCAGGCAGAAGATTTCGTAGGAAGTTCTCCGCAGCGCGCTTCGTGTGAGCGCCGTGCCTGGGAAGAGACAGCGAGATTGGTGTCTCTGGGGCATCTGCGTTGTAAACGAAGTTTATGCGTCCGTCGCTTTCGCGTATGAACAGCCCAATATGTGTACCATTTTTGAAGACTTCAAGAGCTTCAGGCATGCTGCACATACTCCGGTCTGAGCGTCCCGTCGGCCGCGAATGCATCGGGGTGGGTTGCGGGCACTGCGCGCGGATTGAGTCCGAGAGCTTTGAGCGCGATCACTGCGCGTCCCACCTCGGCGCGGGGGCGGCCTGCCTCAACGTCGACGATGTAGTCAAGCGGAATGTTGGCCTTGGCGGCGAGCTGTTCCTGCGTAATTCCCGCTTCGGCGCGCGCCTCTTTCATCACGCGTGCAAGACGCGCGACGGAGTGAATAAATGGCCGCTGCTCCATGCCTGAATACTAACTCATTGGCATGTTTGACTGGATTTCACACCGGGCTTTACCGCGCGGCAACGCGCTGTTGACGGGATGAACTCACCGCGAATCTCACCCGCCGAAACGACGCCCTGCGTGATGCAGGATGCCTGTTTGACGAGCTTTTATACATTTGTGTTGAAACGTCGTAGGGCTCACATAGACTATTTGGAGACTACGAGCGGGTAAGGCCTGTTCGTTGAAGCCAACACAGGAGCCCCGATGCCGAAGCCCCCGACACCGAACCCCGCCTGGGATGCCAGTGGTGCTGGCGTTCCGACCGACGCCTCAGCTGAACAGCTTGCCGGGCTCGCCGCGAATCGACCCGATCTGTGGGCACAGATCTCTGCGCATCCCAACTGCTATGACGGGCTGCGCGACTGGATTGCCGATAACGGCGGGGCATCACAGCGCGTCGATCAGTCGTTTGATGCCACGATGACCGCCGCGAGCTATGATGAAGAGACCCGCACGGTCGCGGCCCGCGCAGACGAGCAGACGATCGTCGCGCGCGACTTTGAGGCCACAATCGTTGCCGCAGCTCCGGATCCCGACAACGCCGACGCCCCCACCGAAGTCGCGGCACCCGACCCGGTGATCCCGGCAGCTCCTCCCGCCCCCGCGATCACACTGATGGCGCCCCCTGCCGGGCTGCCCATGGCGCCGCCTTCTGGCGCTCCCATGGCACCCCCTTCGGGTACCCCGATGCCCGAGCCCCAGCTGCCCCCGCCCTCGCTGCAGATGCCGCCCCCGATGGCGGCGATGCCGCCCGCAGGAGTAATGCCCGCGGCCGAACCGCTGCCTCCGATGGGGCACCCGGCCCCGCCAGCTGGCGCTGCCGCCGAGCAGCCGAAGCGAAAGAAGCGCAAGGGCGCCGCGTGGCTCGCCGCGGGGATCTGCGCCGCCCTCGTGGCCGCGGGTGGCGTGGCACTCGCAGTGACTGGCACCTGGCCCTTTGGGCAAGACAGCGGCGGCTCAGCCGCTGCTGAGGTCGAAGACACCGGCACGATCGCCGAGGGCGACCGCTTTCTGAACGGCCTCGAAGCCAAATGGAGCATCGAGGGCGGTGACATTGGCGCCTCGGCGAGCGTGAGCGGCTACCTGCCCCGCATGCAGGGCCCGATTAACGTCGCCGAGCGCAAAGATCAGCCAGTGCAGCTTGCCACCGGTACGCTCGTGAGCTTCGTGCCCTCGGCCAATCACAGTAACAAGCCGGTGAGCTGGGCCTTTATCGATGGTGACACCGGTGCGGTGGCCTGGACCGAAGATGGCCTGGGCCGCCCCGACTCCTGTGTACTCAACGATGATCACACCGAAGGTGTGTGCGCCACCTCAGAGGCCCAGGTGGTGGGCTTTAACGCGGCCGGGCTGACCTTCCGTGTGCCCAGTGAGCTGGGGGTGGTGCAGCGATTCGGTGACGAACTGCGTGTGCTTGAGCCCGCAGCCATTGTGTCGCGCTCAATGACAGGAAAAGAGCTTGCCTCTGAGCCGGTTTCTGGCGAAGCCGGGTGGAACGTGAATAACGCCAGCAACCCCGACTGCGTGTGGCTCGCGGGCGGTGACACCGTGTCATACGCGGGCGACGGCTGCTCAGCCCCCGACGACGAAGTACTCGTCAAGTCGACCACCTTTACCTGGGATATCGCGGGCACCGACAAGCCCGTGATTCTGATCGACGATGCCCAGTCCCTGCGTGCCTTCGATGCCGAGAGTCGCAAGAAGCTGTGGACCATCGACGGTGCGCTGCCCGGCTGGTACCAGGCCCCCCAGATCGTTGAGCGTGAGTCGGGCGACGGCGTGCTGGTGTGGAAGGAAGCGGCCGCGAAGTTCGCAGTGGTTGATCTGCGCACAGGCACCGAGACGGTGGTGGACACCAATGTGTCTGACCGAAACATTGCGGTGTCTGGCGGGCAGGTGCTTGCATTCAGCGGTCCCACAGATCAGGCGCTCTCAGAGGTGGCGATCTTCGACGGTGAAACCGGCGCCGAGGTGTACACGGGCTCGTTCGCTGAAGTCACCGATGTGGCTGAGGTGATCGGCGGCCCGGCAGGGGTGATCTTCTCGCACTACTACTGCACCGACTGCTCCACAGCCGAGGGATCCCACCGGCTCGACAGCTACACATTTATGGGGGCAGTGCAGGGCGCCACAGCGGCCGGCACCGCGGCGACAGGAGCCTCACTGCCCGGCTCAATCACAGAGGAATGCCCCGCCAAAACCGACACATACGCCTGGGCCGAGTTCGTAGACGGCTGGGTGCTCGTGTGCGGGCTGTCGCAGTCTGAGCCGACGTTTATGGCCTACCAAGAGGCCGGCTCCTCAAACGTGCAGTACTCAGTAGGCGCGACCAACCCCACCAGCGCTGATGCGAAGGCTGCTGTCGACTGGGATGCCGGGCTGTCACGGTACACGGGCGAGATGGCGAACGGCGATCACATCACGCTCGACTACGAAATCGGCACGATGGTGCGGCGTGACTCGGCCAACCACAAGACTCTCGACCAGCAACGCTTCGTGCAGTACGTGTTCGTGCCCATGGGAGAGAGCGTACGTACGGTGCAAGAAACATCGCAGCAAGACGGTGCCTTCAACGTGCAGGCCCCCGAAGACACCGCCCAAGACCAGGTGCGGTACATGATCGAGGTGCTCGAAAAGGCGTACTCGGGGCGTGCCCTGTTGAAGGATGCGCTACCCAAGCTGCAGTACTGCACGGCGTCAGCGGGCGGCTATTCAGACACCGTTTCGGCGATGGAAGCTGTGCGCGATAACCGGTCTGAGCTATTGAGCGCGCTCGACGCGATGCCGGTCGACAAGATTCCTGACGGGAACGCCCTGCTCGACGACCTCTACGAGGCGATTGAGGCCTCGCACCGGGCGAACGTCGAGTACGTGGCCTGGGCCGAGGCGGCGAACGCCTCGGGTTGTGCGTCGTTGTCGAGCGCCGGTGAGGCTGCGGCGAAGGCCTCAGACGCACCTAAGGAGCGGTTTGCATCGCGCTGGAACCGCTCCGTGGCCCCCACGTATGGGGTGCGCACGTTCGACGCCTGGTACATCTAACGGCCCGGTAGAGCCCACGCAGTTACTGCGTGGGCTCTGCCCACCACAGCGCGGTTTCGCCGTGACGCTTGTCACGCACCGGCTCGAGGCCCGCGGGCCAGGTGGGCTCGGGGGAGCGGGAAGACCGCTCCACGAGCACCGCGGCATCGGCCGCGAGCATGGGGACGAGCGCGGCGAGGTTCGCTGACAGCTCGGCCTCACCCAGGTCGTAGGGCGGGTCGAGAAACACGACATCCCAGGTGGGCGCCGGATCCCGCAGGGCGCGCGCATCGAGGAACGCCTGCACCGACTGCTTCGCCACCTCGACGACGGGCGGCTGAACGCGAGCATGCGCAAACGAGGGCTTGATGGTGCGCCAGTTGCGCTCGGCCACGCCTGCGGCCTGCTGGTTCTTCTCGACGAGGGTGACCGAGGCTGCACCGCGGCTCGCCGATTCGAGGCCCAGGGCCCCTGATCCGGCGTAGAGGTCAAGCACGCGCGCGTCTTCGGTGAGGCCCCAAGATACGAGCGTAGAAAAGATGGCCTCGCGTACGCGGTCGCTCGTGGGTCGTGTGCCCGCTTGGGGGACTTCGAGCCTGAGCGATCCGGCAACTCCTGAAATGATCCTCGTCACGATTCGAGGGTACCGTGTGGCGCACGGCGCGCGCTGCGACCGCGCCGTGTCAGTGGGTGCGGGTACGCTGAGTACATGGAAAATGTCACCCTCGAGACGCCGCTTGTCGGCATCATTGGTGACCGCACGGCGACCGTGCTCGAGCGCGCGTTCGAAATGCACACGGTAGAAGATCTGCTGATGCACTTTCCGCGACGCTATTCGAAGCGCGGCGAGCTCTCGCCATTGAAAGAGCTGCCCATTGGCGAGCACATCACGGTGGTGGCCGAGGTACTTGAGGTGCGTGAGCGTCGCATGCAGCGCCGCAATGGCAGTCTGATCGAGGCCCGCATCACCGATGGTGAGGGGTTTCTCACGATCACCTTCTTTAACCAAAAATGGCGGTTGAAGGATTTGCAGGCGCGTCGCCGCGGCGTATTCAGCGGCAAGGTGAGCGAGTACCGCGGTGCGCTGCAGCTGCAGCAACCCGATTATGAGCTGTTTGAACATCGCGACGATGCGCCCGGGGGAGAAGCGCTGAGCGAGGCCGCCGCGAAGGCGTGGTCGCAGGTGCCCGTGCCGCTGTACCCCGCGACGGGGCAGGCGCAGTCGTGGGCCATTCACCGGGCGATCGGTGTCGTGCTCGACCAGCTTGATCCGGTGCCCGACCCGCTGCCGATGTACGTGGTCGCGACCGAGGGTCTGATGAGTTTTGATCAGGCGCTGCGCCTGGTGCACCAACCCGAGGTCGACGAGCACTGGCAGCAGGCCCGCCAGAGTTTGCTGTTTCGTGAGGCGTTCGAGCTGCAGCTTGCGCTGCTTGACCGCAGGCGCCGGGTGGGGCTCGCCCCCGCCATGCCCCGCGAGAAGGACGGTGAGCTGCTCACCCGATTCGACGGCACACTGCCGTTCACGCTCACGGGCGACCAGCAGCGCGCGGGCGAGACCATCGCGAACGATCTCGCCGACGTGCATCCTATGCACCGTCTGCTGCAGGGCGAAGTGGGCTCAGGTAAAACCCTCGTGGCGCTGCGGGCGATGCTGCAGGTCGCCGAAGATGGCGGGCAGAGCGCGCTGCTCTCGCCCACCGAGGTACTCGCCTCACAGCATTTCCGTTCCATCAATGAATCGCTCGGCCCAGATCTCGCGGCAGAGGTCGGCGTCGTGCTGCTGACCGGCCGCATGCCGGCGGCTGAGCGCAAGAAGGCCCTGCTTGCGCTCGCCTCGGGCGCGGCCCGCATCGCGATCGGCACGCATGCCCTGCTGGGTGACAAAGTGTCAATGTACGACCTCGGCCTCGTCGTGATCGATGAGCAGCACCGCTTTGGCGTTGACCAGCGCGAAGCCCTGCGAAAAAAGGGCAACAACCCGCACACGCTCGCCATGACCGCCACCCCCATTCCGCGCACGGTCGCCCTCACCGCGTTTGGCGACCTCGAGGTGTCCACCATTAAAGAGCTGCCCGCTGGGCGACAGGGCATCAAAACAGTGGTCGTACACGAGGAATACACGCCAGACCGCAAGACGCGCATGTGGCAGGAAGTGTTTTCGCAGCTCGAAGAGGGGCGCCAGATCTACTTCGTGTGCCCCGCGATTGACCAGACTGAACTCGACCCCGAGCTTGATGCCGAAATTGATGGGCCGGTCGCCGCGCACACCGCGGCAGACGCGAACGCCCCCGCAGCGCCGCCGAAGCCGCCCGTTGCCAACGTCACCGACACCGTCGCGCTGCTGCGTCGGTCACGCAAATACGAGGGCATTCGGGTGGAGGGCATGTACGGCAGCATGCCCACTGACGAGAAAGACCGCATCATGCAAGACTTCGCGTCGGGCGACATCGGCATTCTCGTCTCGACCACGGTGATCGAGGTCGGCGTGAACGTGCCCAACGCCTCCATGATGATCGTGCGCAACGCCGACCGCTTCGGTATTTCGCAGCTGCATCAGCTGCGGGGACGTGTGGGGCGCGGCCAGCACGCAGGTCGATGCCTGCTGTTGACGAGCGCCGAAGAGGGCACACCCGCCCTCGAGCGGCTGCTGGCGGTCGCCGCCACCACCGACGGGTTTCAGCTCGCCGAGGCCGACCTCGAGCAGCGGCGCGAGGGCGATATTTTGGGCACCCGGCAGTCGGGCGGGCGCTCGACCCTGCGCCTCTTGCGCGTCACCGAGCATGGTGAACTCATCGTGCACGCCCGCGAGGTCGCCGCAGATCTGCTCGACGGCGACCCGCTGCTTGAGCAGTATCCGCTGCTCGCGAGCCGCATCGCCGCAGAAGAATCTCACATCGAGAACCTCGCGAAGTCGTAACAGCGTCACTGGCCAGCCGTGCCAAAGCCGCGAAGCCCTCGGTCAGCCCAGGGGAGTGACCTGCCCGAACATCCCGTGGTACCGCGGTACTACGGGGTCGGTACCTTTGGTCGATGTGCTGACCCCGGGGTGCGCCATATCTTCAATAGTGAGGCCAGAAAGTCTGGCCGGAACGACGAGGATTGCTCATGATCGAAGCACGCGGGCTCACCAAACAGTACGGCGACAAGCGCGCGGTGGATGACGTTACCTTCTCCATCGCACCCGGCCAGGTGACTGGCTTTCTGGGGCCGAACGGCGCAGGCAAATCAACCACGATGCGGCTGATCCTGGGCCTCGACAAAGCCAGCTCGGGCACCGTCACGGTCAACGGCATGCGGTACAGCGAGATGGCTTCGCCACTCACCCAGGTGGGGGCGCTGCTCGACGCAAAGGGGGTGCACCCCGGCCGCACCGCACGCAGTCACCTGCGCGCCATCGCCGCCACCCACGGCATCTCAGACCGCCGCGTGAACGACGTGCTCGAGCAGACCGGCCTCGAATCGGTCGCGCACAAACGCGTCGGCGGCTACTCGCTCGGCATGGGGCAGCGGCTCGGCATCGCCGCGGCGCTGCTGGGCGACCCCGGCGTGCTGATCCTAGATGAGCCCGTGAACGGCCTCGACCCCGATGGCGTGCGCTGGATTCGCGAGCTGCTGCGCTTCCTCGCGAGCGAGGGCCGCACCGTGCTGCTGTCGAGCCACCTGATGACCGAAATGGCGCAGACCGCCGACCACATCATCGTGCTGGCGCGCGGCCAGGTGAAGGCAGATGCCCCGCTCGCCGAATTCCTCGACGTGCAGGGCAAGCGCATGGTGACCGTGCGCAGCCCAGAGTCGGCACGCCTCGCCTCGCTCATCATGCGCGAGATTCCCGGCTGCCGCCTCGACTCCTCAGGCGACGCGGGCTTCACTGCCCAGGGCATCGAAACCGCTCAGGTAGGCCGCATCGCGCTGAACGCCGGCATCGAACTGCACGAGCTTGCAAGCTCCGGATCAAACCTCGAAGACGCCTACCTGTCGCTCACGCAAGACGATGTCGAGTACACGACCGAGCGTTACGCCGCCTAATTCGGTGCGCGCCCCCACCATCGCCCCGCGCGGGCCCCTTGAATGTGAAGGAACACACCATGACCACCACCCTCGTCATTGACGGCAGCAAAGTACCCGGCGAAGCATCGCCCACCCCGCCCAGAAAAGTGACCCCGGGCACGGCCGTCATGGGTGCCAAGCTCAGCTTCGGTGGCATGCTGCGGTCAGAACGCATCAAGCTGTCGTCACTGCGCAGCGTGAAGGCAACGCTGCTGTGCACCCTCGTAGCCGGCCTCGGGCTCGGCGCCCTCATCGCCGTGCTGTGGAACGCTGAGAATGATCTTGCCGCGGCCAGCGCGAGTGACCTGAACACGTACCTGCTGCTGTCGGGCACCACCGCGGCACCCTTCCTTGGCCTGATCTTTGGCGTGCTGGGTGTGCTCGTCATGTCGAGCGAATACGCGAGTGGGCTCATCCAGTCGACGCTCGTCGCAGCGCCCCGTCGCATGCCGGTATTCCTTGCGAAGGCGGCTGTGCTCGCCGTCGGCGCAGCACTCACCGCGCTGCTTATCGTTGGCGGCAGCATGGGGGTCGCCACGCTGATTTTCCCCGGGGCTGCAGCGCAATTCATGACCCCTCAGATTATCTCGGCGGTGCTCGGCACCGTGGGCTACCTCGTACTCCTCGCACTCTTCGCCTATGGCGTTGCCACACTCACTCGCAACGCCGCGGCCTCGATCGGCATCGTCGCTGGTGTCACGTTTGTGGCCCCCATTGCGCTGTCGATCATGTCGATGACCGGCTGGGACTGGGTGTACACGGTGATGGACTACCTGCCGATGACGCTCGGTAACACGCTCGCCCAGGGCATCTTGCCCGCCGATCAGATGGGCAGCGGTCTCGACTACTGGGGCGCCCTGTGCGCCATCGCGGTGTGGGCGATCGTCACGGTCGTGCCCGGCGCGATCCTATTTACCAAGCGCGACGCACGCTAATCGCAAGACACGAATGCCGGGCCCCGCGAGACTCTCGCGGGGCCCGCAGCAGTTAGGGTGAACCTATGACGAGCGTGACCAGCACCGACGCAGTGCTGCCCAAACCGCCAGGCCTGTTTCGACAGTTTCTGGCCACGCACCCACTTGCGGTCGACGTGTTCATCGTGGTGTGGTACTTCATTGGCGCGGGCATCGGTGTCATGTTCGACTACGCCGAGTTGAGCATGTTCGCGGCCGGAGCAGACTCCACCAGCTACCTGGACTGGCCGTGGTGGCCCTTCGCGGTGCTGCGCGTGCTTGTGGTGGCCGCGGCGCTGCTGTACCGGCGCAAGTTTCCCCTCATCGGGCTCTTCGCGGTCACGATAGCGACGCTAGGACCACACGAAGTGCAGAGCGCTGCTACGTTTGTGGCCCTCTGCTTCATGCTGTACGCCGTACCGGTCTACCGCAGCGTGCGGGCCGCATGGGCGGGGTACGGGTTTGTGATGGTGGTGACGATCACACAGGCGGTGTTCGCGGTGAGCGACGAGATCTCCACAGCGGCAAGCAACGGTGTTTCACTCGACGCCTGGCATAACATACGCAGCCTGCTGTCGTATTCGTCGATGCCCGGCCTGATGTATCTGGCGATCGTGATGTTTGGCATCAACCTCGGTAACCGCCGCCGTTACGTTGAAGCGATTATTGAGCGCGCGCATCAGCTCGTCGATGAACGCGATCAGCGAGCCCGGCTCGCGGTCGCTGAAGAACGCGCCCGCATCTCACGCGAGATGCACGACATAGTGGCCCACTCGCTGTCGGTAATGATCGCCCTGTCTGAGGGAAGCGCCCGCGCGGCCGCGAACGCGCCCGAGGCCGCGAGCGACGCCATGCGCAAGAGCGCCGAGACCGGCCGCACCGCCCTCGCAGAGATGCGCCGACTACTCGGCGCCCTGCGCTCGGGCGACGATTCACCCGAGCTCGCCCCGCAACCCGGCATGGACGATCTCGCAGATCTCGCGCAGGGCTTTCGCGACACCGGGCTGCGGGTGGGGCTGCGCATCGATGGCCAACCCTCGGGTGACCGCGGCCAAGAGCTCGCCGTCTACCGGGCCGTGCAAGAAGCCCTCACCAATGTGCTGCGGTACGCCGGCCGTGGCGCCCAGGTCAACGTCACCGTGCGCAGCACCCGCGACGCCACCAGGGTGACCGTGCGTGACTTCGGTCCGGTTACCGGAGCGATTCCACTGCGCACCGGCCTCGGCGCTGGCCTCGGCCTCGCCGGGCTGAAAGAACGCGCCCGCATGCTCGGCGGCGAGGCCGCAGCCGGCCCCGCCGAAGAGGGGCCCGGCTGGGAAATGCGCGTCAGGCTGCCCGCGGCGCTTGACGCACGAGACACCGACCCCAGTACTGCGAAGTAGCGCACGACCGCGCACCACCCTAGACTGCGCCCCAGACTCTGGACGGCACCCCGCCATGACCACACGAAGAACGGACCTTTTGATGTCGACCGCCCCCATTCGCGTCATGATCGTCGATGACCAAGAACTCATTCGCACCGGGTTCTCACTCATGCTCGCTGCCGAGCCCGCGCTCGAGATCATCGCCGAAGCCAGCGATGGCCGTGCGGCCCTCGCCGTGCTCGAGCGACTCAGCGCCGAGGGCAAGGGCTGCGACATCGCACTCATGGACGTGCGCATGCCGGGCATGAACGGCATCGACGCAACCGCTGAGATCGTGCGCCGATTCCCCGACACCCGGGTGCTCGTGCTCACCACGTTCGACCTTGACGAATACGCACTCGACGCGATTCGTGCCGGCGCTGCAGGGTTCTTGCTGAAAGACGCCAAACCCGAAGACCTCGTGACCGCCATCACGCGCATTGCCGCGGGAGATGCCGCGATGGCCCCGAGTGTCACCCGCAGACTCATCGATCGAATTGGCCTCAGCACGACGCCCGCCACCGAAGAAAATGCGGGGGAGGCGGGGCTTGATCCGGAGCTGGCGCAGCTGACCGAGCGCGAACGCGAGGTGCTGCAGCTCATCGCGGCCGGGCTCAATAACGCCGAAATTAGCGCGAGCCTGTTCCTTTCTGAGTCGACCGTGAAGACCCACGTGGGGCGCGTGCTCTCGAAATTGGCGCTGCGCGATCGCGTGCACGCCGTCATTTTTGCGAAAGAACACGGGCTGTAATCTGCGGTCTGATAATTATTCGACATATCCCAGGGGCGGCACCGCTAGGGTAGAGGCATGAGTAAGATCGCCGTCGTACCCGGTTCCTTCGACCCGGTCACGTTGGGGCACCTTGACGTGATCCGACGCACCGCCAAGATCTTTGATGAGGTGCATGTGCTCGTGGTTCATAACCCGGGCAAAGATGCGATGTTGCCAATCTCGGAGCGCGTGGGATTGATTCAAAAATCAATCACCGAAGACCCCGACATTCCAGACAACGTACTCATCGCCTCTTGGTCGGTGGGTCTGCTCGTTGACTACTGCACCGAGGTGGGCGCAAATGTGCTCGTCAAGGGCATCAGGTCGCAAATCGACGTCGCCTACGAGACACCGATGGTGCTCATGAACCGCAGCCTCGCAAACGTCGAGACCGTGTTCATGCTGCCCGACCCCGCGCACGCCCACGTCTCAAGCACGCTCGTGCGCCAGGTCGCATCGCTCGGTGGCGACGTCACCCCATATGTACCGAAAGCGGTTGCCCGCTTCCTCGATAAGACAAGGCCCGCTTGATGAACGCCACGCGCGTATATGAAGAAAACATTCGCGAATTCGCGAAGCGACCGGGGGAGATGCGCGAACGCTCGCGAACCTTTGCTATCCCCGAACAGTTTGGCGAGGCTCTCGCCGTCATCCGCAAGGGTGAAGAACTTGAGCTGAACGTTCGCTTGGAATCAGTCCACGAGGGCATCCTTGCCTCCGTCGACGCACACACCACACTGCACGCAGAATGCGGTCGTTGCTTGAAAGAATTCGCCACGCCGTTTGAAGTCGAGTTCCAGGAACTTTTCGCGTATACTCCTACAGAGGCCGACGAGTATGGGGTTCACGGTGATCACGTGGATCTTGAACCCCCGCTCCGAGACGCGGTAGTGCTTGCACTTCCGTTCCAGCCAGTGTGTCGCCCGGACTGCCCGGGGCTCGATCCCGAGTCCGGTGAGCTGCGCGAGGCCGAGGCTGCAGTGTCGTCTGACGCAGATCTTGATCCGCGGTGGGCAGCACTGGCTCGCTTCACAGCGGGCACGGTCACGGCTGACCAAAAATCTGGCTCGGGGGAGTTTCCCGAGTCTAAAAGCAAGTAGGAAAGAGAACATCATGGCTGTTCCGAAACGGAAGATGTCGCGCTCGAACACCCGTCACCGCCGCTCGGCGTGGAAGGCCTCGGTTCCGACCCTGGTCAAGACTGTAGTTGACGGCAAGACCGTTTACAGCCTTCCCCACCGCGCTCGCGTAGTCGAGGACTCACAGGGCACCCCCCTGTTCCTTGAGTACAAGGGCCGCAAGGTAGCTGACGCGTAAGTCTTATCGCGTGACAGGGAACGATTCATCGATCCCGCACACCGAAGCTGCGACGCCGTCGGGAACGCCTCAGGGCGGCCCCGGCGGCGTTCTGCATTCATTCGGTGTTGCGGTAAAAGACGAGCTCTTGCAGCTCGCGCTCACGCACCGGTCGTGGGCATACGAACACGACGGCGCACCCCACAACGAGCGGCTCGAATTTTTGGGCGACTCGATCTTGGGCCAGGCCGTCACCGTCAAGCTGTACAAGGACTACCCCGAGCTGAGTGAGGGCGACCTCGCAAAGCGACGTGCGGCGCTCGTGTCGACCGTGGCACTCGCAGAGGTGGCCCGCGGGCTCGACCTCGGCGACTGGCTACGCCTGGGCAAGGGCGAAGAAGGCACCGGCGGCCGTGACAAGGCCTCCATCCTCGCTGACACGGTCGAAGCGCTCATCGGCGCGGTCTACCTGTCAACGAACGGCGAGATCGCGGCACGCTTCGTGCTCGACCTCATTGCGCCGTTGCTGGCAGACCCCACCCGGTTCACTAACTCGCTTGACCCCAAAACCACGCTGCAGGCTGAAGCCGCGAAGCTGGGGTTGCCCCACCCGCCGTATCTCACGGCTGGCACGGGCCCCGACCACGCGAAGCGCTACGCCTCAACCGTCACCCTTGACGGTGTCACCGGCTTTGGTCGCGGCAGCAGCAAGAAGGTGGCCGAGCTGGCTGCCGCACGCGATGCGGTGAAGCAGCTCAACGCTCGGAAGAACTCCTAGCGGGTTATTTGATGCCTGAGCTGCCCGAGGTCGAAGTGGTACGCGCGGGGCTTGCCCCCGCCGTCACCGGCGCCCGCATCATCGGATGCGAGGTGCTCGACTCTCGGGCGCTCAAACGGCACGTGCCGCTCACGGGCGATGACGGGCAGGGCGGTCACGGCGTGACGCTGAGCGCTCTCGCCGGCGCAGAACGCGCCACCGATTTTGAACGCCGGGTCGTGGGTCTCACCCTTGCGGCCCCGCGCCGCCGCGGCAAATTCCTCTGGATCCCCGTGTCTGAGAAGCAGGCGCTTCTGGCCCACCTCGGCATGAGCGGCCAGGTGCTGCTGCGCGCTCTTGACGCGCCAGACGACAAGCACGTGCGCATCAGACTCTGGGTCGAACACCCGCAGCACGGTGAGCTCAGGCTCGACTTCGCCGACCAACGCCTCTTTGGGTCGCTCGCGCTCGACGCGTTGACACCCGATGCACGCGGGCTGGCCGACGTGACCGCCGCCCAGCTGGCGTCGGTGCCGGCACAGGCCGCGCACATTGCGCCTGACCCGCTCGAGGAGTCCTTCGACGACGCCGAGTTTGTGCGCGCGATCCGCTCCCGCAGCCGCGGCATCAAGGTGCTGATTCTTGACCAGACGCTCATCAGCGGGGTGGGTAATATCTACGCTGACGAGGCACTGTGGCGGGCGAGGCTGCACCCCGAAACCGCCGGATCATCGCTCAGCGTGCGCAAGGCCGCTGAGCTGCTGATGCACCTGCGTGAGGTATTCTCAAAGGCCCTCGCAGAGGGCGGTACGAGCTTTGACGAGCAATACGTGAACGTCAATGGCCAGTCGGGCTACTTCGCTCATTCGCTGAATGCATATGGGCGCGGGGGAGAACCGTGCCCGCGGTGCGGCGGCGCTATTAAGCGGGTGCCGTTTGGCGGGCGCTCGTCGCACTTCTGCCCGAAGTGTCAGCGTAAGCGGTAGATGGGTTCCCACTTTCGGTACCTGATCCTTAACGGCGGAGACTGTTAGCTTACCTCGGCGTGTGAGGGATCGGTGTCGGGTTGAGGCCGACCCAACGCGTTGCGAGCTCGCGTATGCGATCGAGTTCTTCTTCATTGCCTCGGCCGCGACTGAGCGCCCGTGCGAGGGCGCGCGCCTCTGCGCGATCGGCGTCAGGGAGGGGCACGGCAGACGCAAGCATGGCGGGATACTCACTGAGCATTTCGCGGTATCGGGAGTTCCAGTTGGCACCCCCGTTGCCGCCAATCTCTGCCGCAATGCGGCCAGCCACTCTGATCACCTCGCCCTGCACCGTATTCGCGCTGCCTGCTGCTGGCACAAGGTAATCCCACAGTGCGTTGAAGCGGTCGGGCCACGCTGCGGCGTTGACCTTGATTGGTGAAACCCCATCGTGCCTCACGACGGGTGCGGCCGGCTCAACGCTGAAGAGTTTCAGCAACTGGGCAAGCGCAGCTTCTGTTCCAGGGAGTGCAGCTTCATCGAACGCTTCACGAATCTGTTCGAAGTCCTCACTGATCAGGTGGATGGCGTGCTGCAACTCCTGGGTGAGTGGTGCGCCCGCTTGAATGTGAGCCGCAGCAACTGAGGCAGCTTGTACGAGGTCTGACCCCCTCGTGCGCCTGAGGCGATACAACAGCGCCGTTTCGCCGTCGTCATTGACAGCGAGAACGTTGGCCCCGGCGTTGATCAAGGTGCGAGTGTGAGTCGAATGACTACTCGCGTCGAATAGGGGAGTGCGGCCGCTATCGTCAGTCCGTTCGAGGTCAGCCCCCAAACCGATAAGTAGCGCAGGCTGCCCATTCCATGAGCCGGAGTGATGGTGCAGCGGTGTGCGGCCTCTTTCATCGGGCGCGTGAATATCGGCTCCCTGAGCAAGTAGCCAGCGAATCAGCTCGGCCGGTACGCCGTCGTAAGACAGGGCAGGGGCTTTCCAAGTCCCGCCTCGCGCATTGACGATTGACGCCTCGAATACGGCTTGCATGGCCGCAATATCGCCAGATTCAACGCACGCGTGTACTTACGGCGACGTAGCTTTCATCACTCGGGATGTATTTCACCTCGACCGCCGAACCCGGTTGTAAACCTGGCAGGGCGATGCCCGGCACCGGCATTTCTCTGTGGGAATCGAACGTTGATCCGTCTGGGCGGGTCACCCTCAGCTTGATGCGCATGACGGCTTCATCAGCTCCGATTTCTCCGGTGGGCTGAAGCTGCATGACCACTGCCTTCGCGCTCAGTCCGAGTTTGGCCACGTGCACCTGCTGTTCGGTGAGCTTTCCCTGTCTCATGCGCGATTGGTACAGGACCTCGGCCAGTTGTTCTTCATGAGCCACAGGTGCGAAAGCGATCTTATTATTTGGTAGATACAGCACAGGAACCGTTGCGCCGGGAACAAAATCGCTGACGAGCGCGATGTTGACGTATTCCTTTATCGTCGTGCGGAAGGTGCGTCCTTCGAGCGTCTCGACGTCGACGGTGAACTTCATCTGAGGCTGATCGTTGAGAGTGCTGCCCGTGGCGTACGCGGAAACAAGTGTGCCTACGCCCACAGGAGCGCCAATGAATTCTTTGCGCTTCGCGAGGGGTGGCCTGGTGGCTTTCCACACTATTGGCAGGATGAACGCAGCGTTCACGATAAGTACGAGCGGCCCCAACCAGTTCACAATGTCGTGCGTGACAGGGGCGACCATCAACGCCTCATAACACAGGGCGATCAGCAGCGCGCCAAAGAGCGTGAATACAGAGACTCGAATGAAGATCTTGTTCCCCTGTCGCCTGCGCCCGCGCGATTGACTCACGGACTCGGTGTACAGAGCATGTCAGACGCAGGTAAACAACGCGGAAACTGGTGCTTCGCGACTTGGGCCCTGAATTTGAAACTTCGGTATTTCGCCTCTCGGCGGACCCTGAGTTTTTCTTTTCCTGTTGCTCATCCGTAAAGGGAATTCCTAGTCGGTACTTCTGGTCATTCTCGTGTCATGACAGATTAGTTGCCACCAATTCCTTCAGTAAACCTTCGGGGTCAGATGTGGGAATTAGCGACATTATGTACGTCGGACTGCGAGTGCAAGCGACGTGGCCGTGGGTGTCCACGATGTCCTGAGACATCACTCTGGAAATCGATGTGCCCCGGAGTCGGCATAGGCCAGCTCCTCTTCGAAGCAATCCCGAGATGCTCGACGTACGCTGCTTCCATGCGCACACGGCTACGGCACGTGTATAGAAGCGCCGTTGCTGCGGAAAACGGTGAATGCGTAGAGTGCGTGTCAGAATGCCAGGCCATACTGGATCATGACGGAGGTCTACCCATGGTTTGCGTCAATCGAAGCGCAAGCGAATCAAGGGCGGATAATGATCAATGATGTGACTGCGCTCAGTATACTATCCGCGGTCACACAGAAAGACTGAGGACGTAGCAATGCCAGTTCAGGCTCTCGCAGCGCAGGCGAGTGAATCGTCACGCGCGCTTTCTCCGACCGTGGAGTTTCTCCGCAACCGCAAGCTCATGATTTTCGTGCTGGTCGGTCTGACGACGGGAGTGGTGCTCTGGCTAGCTGGCGCAGAGATGCCCCTTGCGGTCACCGCGTATCTCGTGCTCGGTGTCGTGATCGTGGTCACGGCGATCGACATGTTCAAAGATTTGATGCGCGGGCATTGGGGGCTCGATATTCTCGCGGTCATCGCGATGATCGCAACCCTTGCCGTGCAGGAGTATGTGGCAGGGCTCATTATCGCGTTGATGCTCACTGGGGGAGAAGCGCTAGAAGACTTTGCCACCCGTCGCGCAAGCAAGGAACTGGACCAGCTACTCAATAGGGCCCCTGCCTTCGCGGGGAGAATTCACCCCAGCACGGGTGAGGTTGAACGTATCGCGATCGATGAGGTCAAAGCCGGCGATGAATTGCTGGTGCGCTCGTCAGAGATTCTTCCCGTTGATGGGGTGCTGATTTCGGATCACGCCACGATTGATGAGTCATCAGTGACCGGTGAACCGATCCCGGTGAGCTATCGCGCGGGCGATCAGCTTTTGTCTGGCACAGTCAACAGCACAACCAGCTTTTCGATGCGTGCGCAAAAGATTGCGTCTGAATCGAATTATGCCTCGATCGTGCGACTGGTGGAAGAGGCCGTTGACTCGCGGGCGCCGATGGTGCGTCTCGCCGACCGGTATGCAGTGCCGTTCACGATTGTTGCTTTGCTCATCGCAGGCCTTGCCTGGTTCTTCAGTGGAGATCCGGTGCGATTCGCCGAAGTGCTCGTGGTCGCGACGCCATGCCCGCTGCTCATTGCCACGCCGATCGCATTCATGGGAGGCATGAGTTCAGCGGCAAAGCTGAACGTCATCATTAAGGACGGAAGCGTCTTAGAGGTGCTCGCCCGGGTGCGTTCGGCCGCGTTCGATAAGACCGGCACCCTGACCGAGGGCAAAGCTGACGTCGTCGATATCCGACCAGCATCTCACTCAGCGGTCGAGACGCTTCGGCTCGCGGCTACCGCCGAGCAGTACTCCGTGCACGTCTTCGCCGACCCGATCGTCGCAGCAGCGCGAGCGCAGCAGCTCGAATTATTAGAAGTTACGACGGCTGACGAAGTGGCTACGAACGGCGTGCACGCCGCGCTGGTCGGGGGAGCTGAGGTGCGAGTCGGGAAGCCCGCGTTCATCGAGGAAGTGGCCGGGCCGATCACCCGCCCTGTACTCGGCGCTGGAGAAGCTGCCGTGTACGTGTCCGTCGGCGACGAACTCGCGGGCATCATCATTCTGTCCGACCCGATTCGTCCGCGCGCAGCCGAAACCGTGTCTCGCCTGCGCGAAGCTGGTGTGACAGAGATCGCGCTGGTGACCGGCGACGCCCGCTCAACCGCTGAATCTGTGGCGCACACCGTTGGTATTCGCACGGTTCATGCTGAAACCACGCCCCAGACCAAGGTCGAGATCGTGCAGGCGATGCGGTCGCGTCCCGTGCTGATGGTTGGCGATGGAATCAACGATGCCCCCGTGCTGGCTGCCGCCGAGGTGGGCATCGCGATGGCGGGCCGCGGGGCTACGGTCGCGAGTGAATCTGCTGCGGCGGTGATCACCTCGAACGACATTGCGCGTGTGGCAGATGTCGCATATGTTTCGCGTCGTACCGTCAAGATCGCATTGCAGTCGATCTGGATGGGCATCATCATCTCGGTTGCTCTGATGCTCGTTGCCGCCTTCGGTTATTTGCCCGCGGTCGTGGGTGCGCTCCTGCAAGAGATCGTTGATCTCGTTGCCATCCTGTCGGCACTCCGAGCGCTCCGAACATATAAAAGTGTGCAGTAGTTAGACCGCGTAGCTCGTGAGGGGCCTCGAGCCTCGAGAGTAGTTCAGCGATTCGACGGAACGGGCGGAATAGCCAAGCTCCTCTGCCTGTTACGGTCGGGGAGTGCTCACCGTGATTCGTTTACTGATCGAGCCGAGAATGTCCTGTGGTGCCTGCCGTGCGCCGTGAGTGAAGGAGTACCCGCGTGTCCCATCTGATGAGCCCGCTCGATCTTGGCGCCATTTCGATCCCGAACCGAATCGTGATGTCACCGCTGACCCGGGCGCGAACCGGTGACCAGCGCGTCCCCGATGGCCTCACAGCCGAGTACTATGCGCAGCGAACCGGAGCGGGGCTGATCATCAGTGAGGCGACCTCCGTCAGCCCGCAGGGAGTCGGCTACCACGGCACGCCTGGTATTTGGAATGATGACCAGGTCGCCGGGTGGCAACAGGTCACGCAGGCGGTGCACGCCGCCGGTGGGCGCATCGTCCTGCAGCTGTGGCACGTCGGGCGAATCTCTGATCCCGAGCTCCTCGGCGGCGAACTTCCCGTGGCCCCGAGCGCCGTTGTCCCTGCTGGGCGCGTGATGCGCTTGCGCCCCAAGCGGGCGTACACTCAGCCGCGCGCGCTTGACCTTGGGGAGATTCCCGGCATCGTCGAGGATTTTCGCCGCGGGGCAGAGAACGCCCAGCGCGCCGGCTTCGACGGCGTGGAGATCCACGCGGCCAACGGGTATCTGATCGACCAGTTTCTACAAGACAGCACGAACCGCCGCTCCGACCGGTACGGGGGCACGATCGAGAACCGCGCCCGGTTCTTGCTCGAGATCACCGACGCCGTGACTGAAATGTGGGGCCCCGATCGCGTGGGCGTGCATTTGCGCCCGCGCGGCGAAGAGCACGATATGGGCGACAGCAATCCCCGCGCCCTGTTCGGTTACGTCGCTGAGCAATTGGGAAAGCGCCGGATCGCCTTCCTATTCGTGCGTGAGATCGAAGGCTCTGACAGCCTCGTGGGTGAACTTCGTCGCCTGTTTGGCGGGCCGGTGATCACGAACGAAGAGATGACTGCCGCCGACGGCTCTCGTCACATTGAGAACGGAAATGCTGACGCGGTGGCGTTCGGTCGTGACTACATCGCCACCCCAGATCTCGCGGAGCGCATCGCTCTGGGCGCTGCCCTGAATACGCCGAATCCTTCGACGTTCTACCCAGACACCGATGAAGATCTCGCCGTCGGTTACACCGATTACCCCACGATGTCTGAGCTGTCAGTGACGCGCTGACGTTCAGGCTGGTCATGCCCCCACAATATCGGCTGGGGCGCGCGGCTATTGCTGCTGCAGCGAAAGAGGCGGCAGAGCAAGCTAGCGGCGTATGATTTCGGCAATGCGTTGCGCGGTCGCAAGATCGCGCACCACGAGTTGCACGCGGCGCCCATCGCCGCCGGTGACCGTGACAGATGCGCTGCCGCCGAAGTTAATGCGTGTGCGCGTGTGGTTGTCGTGGCGGGTAATGAACCAGCTCACGCTGCCCTCGGGTAACCCATCATCGGGGGCGGCCACGACCTCGGTGATATCGGTTCGTTGCAGCGTGCGTGAGTAGAACGGTGCACGAAACCTCACCTCGTGCGCATCGATGCGCACGCTGGCCCGAGCGAGCACCAACAGGCACAGCAGGCCGAGAAGCAGCACGCCGCTGGGTACGAACGCCCAGACAGATTTCGTACCGAGTGCGATGACGATACTCGCGGCCCAGGCGATTCCGACGGCCACGAGCACGCCGGCCAGTTGCGCGCCTCGCAGTCGATCGGTGCGCACCACAACGGGTGGCTGGGGGCCGCCCAAGGACTCGTCGGTATCGATGGTTGTGCTTCCTTCCGCGATGCTTGCTTTACGGCCCGAGTATACGGGCACTACCGAATCAACCCGGCCTGGCGGGCCGCCGCCACTGCCGAGTGCCGCGTCGACGCATCAAACTTCGACATGGCGGTTTTCAGGTAGCTCTTCACGGTGCTCTCGGTGAGCCCGAGGCTGCGGCCGATCTCGACGTTGGTGGCGCCCAGCGCCGCGTGCGCGAGCACATCGATTTCACGCGGCGTGAGATGTACCTCGAGCTTCGACGGTGAGGGCGGGGCTCCCAGCTGGGTGAGTTTTTGTTCGAGTGCGGTGAGCCGTGCGCGAATGGACTCGTCTTGCACATCGGCGGCGATGCGGCGCAGCTCGGCATGCCCCTCGCGCAGCGACTCGATCATCGCGCCCGAGAGCCTGGGCGCCTCGAGCTGGCGCTGGGCAACCCGGCGTACGACCTCATCTTCGACGCGAATCTCGCGGGCCAGTGAGCTGCAAATCTCGGCGGCCGCGGGAGCGAACGAGCTACCGGGGGAGGCGCCGCGTGTGCCGCCATACAGCACCGCGCGCACGCGACCGTCGACTAGCACCGGCACCGCAAACAGGGCGACGATGCCCTCGGCCGAGATCTCGGCGTCGTAGTGGTGGGTGATCAGTGCAGACTTGCGGTAATCGCCCGTGAGCCTGGGCCGCCCCTCGGCGAGGGCCTTGCCGCCGAGCCCACGGTCGGCCTCCACGCGCAGCCCGTGCAGGCTCATCGAACGGTGCCCGGCGAGGGCGGTGATGGTGGCGCTGCCGGCGGCCTCGAGGCCGCCGAAGGCGAGCGGAAACCCGGTGGTGCGAGAGAACTCTGACACAGCGTCTTGCAAAATGCGCTGCACGTTGTCGGTGGGGTTCATCATTGGACTACCAACTTTCGGGGGTACCCCATGCTAACGCCCCTTTTTATGATCGACCACAACTCCTGCAATGAAGCAGCGAGCGTCAGCGATTTCGAAGGAGAAACACGTGATGACACCCGAACATGTTGCATCCCCGGGCGGCTACGCGGCGACACGAGAGCGCAGCCTGTCTGATCGCGAGGGGTTTTGGCTTGAGGCCGCCGAACAGGTCGCCTGGAGCACCGCACCCGCCCAAGCGCTCGAAGAGCGCGCGGCAGACGATTGGAGCTGGTTCAGCGGCGGCGAACTGAATGTGTGTGCGAACGCGCTCGACCGCCACGTTGAGGCGGGGCGCGGCGACCAGGCCGCCATCATCTACGATTCGGCGGTCACCGATTCGGTGCGGCGCCTCACCTACCGCCAGCTGCGCGACCGGGTGGCCAGGTTCGCAGGCGTGCTGCGCGACCAGGGCGTCGTCGCCGGCGACCGCGTGCTCGTGTACTGCCCGATGGTGCCCGAGGCCGCGGTCGCGATGCTGGCCTGCGCACGCATCGGCGCGATCCACTCGGTCGTGTTTGGCGGGTTTGCGGCAAACGAACTCGCGGTGCGCATCGGCGACGCGCGGCCCAAGGTGATCGTCACCTCATCGGGCGGCATCGAACCCAACCGCGTCGTGGAGTACCTGCCGCTCGTGCGCCGCGCGCTCGAAATCTGCGACGACGCCGCCTCGGGGGTGCAAGCGGTGATTGTGCACAATCGGGCGCAAGTTCCCGGCTCCGCCGCAGATTATTCCGGATCAACGGAAAGCATTGCGTGGATCGACTGGCTCACCGCTGAAAGCGAGGCAACGCCCGCTGATCCGGTGCCGCTTGCTGCAGATCACCCGCTGTACATTCTGTACACCTCGGGCACGACGGGCAGCCCCAAGGGCATCGTGCGCGATAGCGGCGGCTACACCGTGGCGCTCACCTGGGCGATGCGGCACATCTTCGACGTGGGGCCGGGCGAGACGATCTTCACCGCCTCAGACGTGGGCTGGGTGGTGGGCCACTCGTTCATCGTGTACGGGCCGCTGCTCGCGGGCGCCACGACCGTGATCTACGAGGGCAAGCCCGTGGGCACCCCAGACCCTGGCGCATTCTGGCGCGTGATCGATGACTATGAGGCCAAGGTGCTGTTCACCGCTCCCACGGCGCTGCGTGCGATCAGGCGCGAAGACCCCGAGCTCAGCCAGTTGCGCACGCACGATACCTCGTCGCTGCGCGCGCTGTTCGTCGCGGGGGAGCGCATGGACCCCGAGACCTGGCACTGGGCCCGCGATGGGCTGCAGGTGCCGGTCATCGACAATTGGTGGCAGACCGAGACCGGGTGGCCGATCTGCGCCAACCCGCTCGGCATTGAGCAGCTCGAAATGAAACCCGGATCAACCGCCGTGCCCATGCCCGGTTTCGATGTGCGCATTCTCGACGGCGCCGGCAACGACGTCACAGAACCCGGCGTCGAGGGCAACATTGCGCTCAAATTGCCGCTGCCACCGGGCGCGCTGCTTGAAGTGTGGGGGAGCCGACAGCGCTTCATCGACTCGTACCTCACCGCGTTCCCTGGCTACTACGCCACCGGCGACGCCGGGTTCTTCGACGACGACGGCTACCTCACGGTGCTCGGCCGCACCGATGACGTCATCAACGTGGCCGGCCACCGGCTCTCCACCGGCTCCCTCGAGGAGGTGCTCACCCAGCACCACGCGGTCGCCGAGTGTGCCGTGATCGGTGTCGCCGACCCGTTGAAGGGGCAGCGCGCCGCGGGCTTCATCACGCTGAAGCACGGCAGCCTCGATGCGCACGAGCACGTCGCGGCCGATCTTGTGCGGCTCGTGCGCGAGCAGATTGGGCCGGTGGCTTCGTTTCGTGACGTCACCATTGTTGAGCGGCTTCCCAAGACGCGCTCGGGCAAAATTTTGCGTAAAACAATGCGCCAGATCGTCGATGGTGAGTCTTACACTGTTCCTGCCACGATCGAGGATCCGGCTGTGATTGACGCCCTCATCGCCGCACTGTCCACCACCTTTAGCGCACCCACCACGTCAGTGTTGACGCTGCCGCGCTAGCCACGCTTGATCCTCGCACCAACCTACGATTCACCCCAGGGGTGGCAATGATGCCACCCCATCCATGCGGCAAGGAGGCCACATGTCACACGAATCACCCGCCCCCGAAACGGGGCAACCAATCGACTACGAGGCGTTTCAAGCGTCCCCCGAGTTTCAAGCCATGAAGCGACGCTTTCGCAGCTTCGTGTTTCCGCTCGCGATCGCCTTTATGCTCTGGTTCTTGCTCTACGTCGTGCTCGCCGCATTCGCGCACGAGTTCATGGCCCAGCCCCTGTGGGGCATGAACGTGGGCCTGTGGTTTGGGCTGGCCCAGTTCGTCACCACGTTCGCGATCACCATGTGGTACGTCTCATTCGCCAATAAACGACTCGATCCCGTCACGACCGCGCTGCGCGCAGAACTTGAAACGCTTGAAGCCGGCGGCGCTGTCGCGGGTGCCGAAGGGGGCGTGCGATGAACGGCATGATGCTGCACCTCGAAGACGCCGCGGGTAAACAAAACCCGGTGCTCAATATCTCGATCTTCCTCGCGTTCGTCGCCGTCACGCTCGTGATCGTGATCAGGGCGAGCCGCAACAATAAGAGCGCCGCCGATTTCTACGCCGGTGGTCGATCCTTCACCGGCCGCCAAAACGGTCTCGCCATCGCCGGCGACTACCTCTCGGCCGCCTCGTTCTTGGGAATTTGCGGCGCCATCGCCATTAACGGCTATGACGGCTTCATGTACTCGATCGGGTTTCTCGTCGCCTGGCTGGTCGCACTGCTGCTCGTCGCCGAACTGATGCGCAACACCGCCAAGTTCACCATGGCCGATGTGTTGTCGTTCAGGCTGCAGCAGCGCCCCGTGCGCATGGCCGCGGCGCTCACCACCCTCGCTGTGTCGTTCTTCTACCTGCTGGCACAGATGGCCGGCGCGGGCGGTCTCGTCTCGCTGCTGCTCGGCGTCGACGACAAGCTCGGGCAGTCGCTCGTCATCGCCGTCGTCGGTGTGGTGATGATCATGTACGTGCTCATCGGCGGCATGAAGGGTACCACCTGGGTGCAAATCATCAAGGCATTCCTGCTCATTCTGGGCGCCGCCGCGATGACGATCTGGGTGCTCGCCATCAACAAGTTCAGCTTTGTGGCGCTGCTTGAATCAGCCGTCAACAACCCCGAGAACGTGAACGGTGCAGCGATTTTGTCGCCGGGCCTGCAGTACGGTGCGAACCCCATTGACTTCGTTTCGCTCGCCCTCGCCCTCGTGCTGGGCACCGCCGGCCTGCCCCACGTGCTGATGCGGTTCTACACCGTGCCGACCGCGAAGGAAGCCCGACGCTCGGTCGTGTGGGCGATCTGGCTGATCGGTATTTTCTACCTCTTCACCCTCGTGCTGGGCTTCGGTGCGGCCGCCCTCGTCGGCCCCGAAACGATCGCGAACGCCCCCGGTGGTCAGAACTCTGCTGCGCCGCTGCTCGCACTGCACCTGGGCGGACCGCTGCTGCTCGGCTTCATTTCGGCCGTCGCATTCGCCACGATCCTCGCCGTGGTGGCCGGGCTCACCATCACCGCCTCGGCCTCGTTCTCGCATGACGTCTACAACAGCGTGTTGAAGAAGGGCAAGGCCACGGCGAAACAAGAGGTGCGGGTCGCAAAGATCACAACGCTCGTGATCGGCGCCCTCGCCATCATCGGTGGTATCGGTGTGCAGGGGCAAAACATCGCCTTCCTCGTAGCGCTCGCCTTCGCGGTGGCGGCATCGGCCAACCTGCCCACGATTTTGTACTCACTGTTCTGGAAAAACTTCACCACCCGCGGTGCCGTCTGGTCAATGATCGGCGGCCTGCTCTCGGCCGTGCTGCTGATCGCCTTCTCGCCCGTGGTGTCGGGCGACGAAGCCTCGATGCTCGGCGCCGGGGTCGATTTTGCTATCTTCCCGCTGAAGAACCCGGGCATCATCTCGATTCCGCTGGGCTTCTTGCTCGGTTGGATCGGATCGCTCACCGATCCGCGACGTGAATCGAAGAAACTGGCCGCCGAGATGGAGGTGCGCGCGCTCACCGGTTACGGCGCAGAACCGGCGGTCGAGCACTAACGAGAGGCGCTTCAAGGTTGCGGGGACGGTGCTCAGGCACCGTCCCCGCCGTCGTGTGCGGGCGACGTTTTGGGTGCCTCGCAGCCGCCACTATTTCTAATCAGTAGAAATACTGCCAATCTTCACCCCTGAAAGCGGGGTGTTGATGGGCATTGTGCGGGCAGAGTGAGAAGTAGCCCAAAGGATCACAACGAACGTGATCCGGTAGCCGCCACACGAACGAGGAGTCATCATGACTGCATTCCAAAACGACATCGAAGCCGTGAAAGCACTCATTGAGCAGAACGGTTCCAGCTGGGACAAGATCAACCCCGAGTACGTCGCCCGCATGCGCGCACAGAACCGGTTTAAGACCGGCCTCGAGATTGCCCAGTACACCGCCGACATCATGCGCCGCGATATGGTCGCGTACGATGACGACTCTTCGGTCTACACCCAGTCGCTCGGTGTGTGGCACGGCTTCATCGGTCAGCAGAAGCTGATCTCGATCAAGAAGCACCTGAAGACCACCAACAAGCGGTACCTGTACCTCTCGGGCTGGATGGTCGCCGCCCTGCGCTCAGAGTTCGGCCCGCTGCCCGACCAGTCGATGCACGAAAAGACCGCGGTGCCCGCGCTCGTGGAAGAGATCTACACCTTCCTGCGCCAGGCAGACGCCCGCGAACTCGACCTCCTCTTCACGCAGCTCGACGAGGGGCGCCGTGCCGGCGACGAGGTGGCGGTTGAGCTCACACAGTCGCAGATCGACAACTACGAAACCCATATCGTGCCGATCATCGCCGACATCGATGCCGGGTTCGGTAACCCCGAAGCCACCTACCTGCTAGCTAAGAAGATGATCGAGGCGGGCGCCTGCGCCATTCAGATCGAGAACCAGGTCTCTGACGAGAAGCAGTGTGGCCACCAAGACGGCAAGGTCACCGTGCCCCACGAAGACTTCATCGCGAAGATCAACGCCGTGCGCTATGCGTTCCTCGATCTGGGCATCGACAACGGCATCATCGTGGCGCGCACCGACTCGCTCGGCGCCGGCCTCACCCAGAAGCTCGCGGTCACTAACACCCCGGGCGACCTGGGCGATCAGTACAACTCCTTCCTCGACGTTGAAGAGATCTCGGCCGACGAACTGGGCAACGGCGACGTCATCATCAAGCGCGACGGCAAGCTGCTGCGCCCGAAGCGCCTGGCCAGCAACCTATTCCAGTTCAAGGCGGGCACCGGCGAAGACCGTTGCGTGCTCGACTGCATCACTTCGCTACAGAACGGCGCCGACCTGCTGTGGATCGAAACCGAGAAGCCGCACGTTGAACAGATCGCCGGCATGGTGGATCGCATTCGCGAGGCCGTGCCGAACGCAAAGCTTGTCTACAACAACAGCCCCTCGTTCAACTGGACCTTGAGCTTCCGTCAGCAGGCATTCGACGAGCTGCTCGAACAGGGCAAGGACGTCTCGGCGTACAAGCGCGAGAACCTGATGAGCGTTGAGTACGACAGCACCGAGCTCGCACAGCTCGCCGATGAGCGCATTCGCACGTTCCAGCGTGACGGGTCGGCTCGCGCCGGCATCTTCCACCACCTGATCACGCTGCCGACCTACCACACGGCGGCACTGTCCACCGATAATCTCGCCAAGGGCTACTTCGGTGACGAAGGCATGCTCACCTATGTGCGCGACGTGCAGCGCCGCGAGATTCGCGAGGGTATCGCCACGGTGAAGCACCAGAACATGGCCGGCAGCGATCTCGGCGATAACCACAAGGAATACTTTGCGGGTGACGCAGCGCTGAAAGCCGGCGGTAAGGACAACACCATGAACCAGTTCAACTAGGTTCTGTGCAGCGCAGTGGGCTCGGCTTCGGCCGGGCCCTTTGTGCTGCCCGGGCCGGTTTTGCGGCTCGGGCGCCCGGCGCGGCGTAACTTCCCGTACTTATTTTGACCCGACACATGTCAATTAAGTAGCCAATGTGGGCGTGAAATTTCACACCGGGTGATAGAGAGGATGATTCACAAACGAGAAATGCTCCACTACTGTGCCAGATGACCCGAGTCATGACGAAGTGAGAGGTAACTTTATGTGCACCAGAGTTGTTTGGCCCGACGCAAATGGGGCAGTCATTGTTGGACGAAACATGGACTTTCACATGGATCTGTTGACGAACCTGTGGAAGCTGCCCCGCGGGGTAGAGCGCCACGACGGCGTCGAAGGAAAGCTCAAGTGGACCGCGAAGTACGGCAGCGTGATTGCCACGGCGTTCGACCTCATCGCCTGTGACGGCATGAACGAAGAAGGCTTCGCTGGGCACATTCTGTGGCTCGCCGAGTCTGAGTACGGCAAGCCCGGTGCTGACGACGTGCAGCTGAGCCAGGCGATCTGGTTGCAGTACTACCTCGATAACTTCGCTACGGTCGCCGAGGCGGTCGCGTGGACGAAGGAATCCAACGTCGGCGTGGTGCAGCTGGTCGATCCCACGAATCACATCGTGCCCGCACTGCACCTCGCGATCAACGACGCCACGGGTGACTCGGCCATCATCGAGTACATCGACGGCAAGGTGCAGGTGCACCACGGCCGTGACTACAAGGTCATGACGAACTCGCCGACCTTCGACAAGCAGATTGAGCTCGTCAAGGAGTACGACGGTCTCGGCGGCGACAAGCCCCTGCCCGGTTCGACGCTCGCCTCTGACCGGTTTGCTCGCGCTTCCTACTATGTTGAGCACCAGGAGACGCCCAAGACGCAGACCGCGGCAATGGCGGCGATGTTCAGCATCATCCGCAATGCTGCCCAGCCGTTCCGCACCCCCGACAAGGGCAAGCCCGATGCGTCGCAGACCATCTGGCAGGTCGTGCTTGACGCCACGAACAAGCGTTACGCATTTGAGTCGACCACTCGACCTAACGTCGTGTGGGTGGACTTCCACAAGCTGAGCTTTGCTGAGGGCTCGAAGGAGCTCAAGCTTGATCTCATCAGCCAGCTGGCGCTTGAGGGCGGCCTTGCGGGCGACGTGAGCCACCACTTCAAGGCGGTGGATGAACTGACGCTGAACATCCTCGATGCCGGTCTCAACGCGCTTGAGCTGATTGCGGCGAAGCAAGACGAGTTTGCGAAGGTCGAGAAGCTCGTGCAGCAGGGCGTCAAGGCACTGAAGGGTGCAGTGAAGGCCTAACTGAGATACACGCGGCGATGCCAGCTGGCTGAACCGCGCGGCTCCAAGCGGTGGGTGAGGCGCGGTATCTGGCCTCACCCACCGTTCTCGTTGTGCTCTGTGCGCAGCGGTGACACGGGTCGAGCCGCGAGCGCTCGGTTATGCCGAGCGCTCGACGGACTCGATGACGGCGTGCAACTCGTCGCGCAGCGCCATGAGGCGTTCGACGGGCAAACCCAGTCGCTGAATAACCGCGGGTGGCACTAAGAGCGCCTGTTCACGCAGCTCCAGCCCCGCCTGCGTCGGCGCGACGCTGAACGTGCGTTCATCGCCGGCCACGGGCGTGCGCTCGATCAGCCCCGACTGCTCGAGGCGCTTAATGATGGGGGAGAGCGTCGCCGGATCAAGCCGCAGCACCGTCGCGATCTCGCCGAAGCGCAGCGGGGCATCGTCCCACAGCGCAAGCATCACGAGATATTGCGGGTGGGTGAGCCCGAGCGGCTCCAAGATTGGGCGGTACGCGCCGATCACACTGCGGCTGGCGACTGCGAGCGCAAAACACACCTGCTGATCGAGTTCGAGGGCTTCGCTCGAGAGTGGCTCCATGGCAGCCACTCTATCTTCGTTTGTGTACGAACGAAACATGTTAGTGTTTGTTTGTGCGCGAACGAAAAAGACGGCTCTGGCATGCCAGCCCCTACGACGGCCAGCCCGGTATCTGGGCGGCATTTCGACGACTGCTCTACCAGTTTGAGGGAGCAGCGCAGCTGGGCGACCCCAACGAACCCGCGGGTGTGACGCCGGCGAACCCGACGTGCCCCGTGTGCCACGCACTCATGGCTGATCACCAGATCGTGCGCGGCGGCCCGGGCAAGCCCACCCACCTGAACTGCCCGCCGCCGGTCTCACAAGCGCCGGCTGCCGCAGCCGAGTAACTCGGCCCAGCGGCTGACGCATTCTTCTCAGCGGCTTTCCAATCCCGGCGAGCTCGCGGCTATCTGGCCGCGAGCTCATTAAGCGGGCTGGCGCTCGGCAAGTAGATCCCGCATCAGCTGAATCTCGCTTTGCTGTGCCTTCATCATGCTGCCCGCAAGGTCGGTCACGGTGGGGTTCGAACTGCGCTTCACGATCGCATCGGCCATGTCGACGCCGCCCTCGTGGTGCGCAATCATTAGCTCAAGGAAGAGTCTGTCGGCCGCGACGCCCGTCGCGGCGCGCAGCTCCTCGACCTGCTCATAGCTTGCGAGCCCGGGCATAACCTCGGGTGGCGTAGTCGACTGCGCAGCAGATGCTGCACCCTGCGTGTGCGCCGCGTGCGCGCCACCCTCACCGGGGATCGGCCGATGCATCCAGGTCATCGCCGGTTCGGGCGACGCCTGGGGCAGCCCCCACAGCGCGAGCCAGCCAAACATCTGACCGGCCTGCTGTGCCTGCGAAGTGGCGATGTCGTAGGCGAGTAGCCTGATCGCCGGGTCGCTCGAGTTCTCGCGCACAATGAACGACATCTCGACCGCCTGGTTGTGGTGGGTCTGCATGTCGCGGGCAAACCCTGCTTCGGCGCTGCGCGTCGACGGAAAGACCTCGGGGTGCGCTGAGACGCGTCCGATGATCAGCGATCCGGCCACGAGCACCAGCGCAATCACCGTCGCGATGAAGACGCTGAGGCCCGTGCCGATGCGATTAGATGACACGCCCTGGGCCCTCGTTGGCGCCCATGCATGAAGCGCCCGGCTCGGGGGCCGAGGCCGACTTCCAGTAGCGGTCTACGAACTGACCGAGCCGTTCGTCATCGGGGGAGTCCATCGTGATCTGTGCACCCCAGGCCGAAACGGCAAAGGGCGTTTCGAGGCCCGGGTACGGGGAAATGATGGAGTACTGATCGGGCACCTTCGAGCGCAGCTCATCGAGTTGCGCGTCGGTGACGGTCTCGGGGTTGTAGGTCACCCACACGGCACCGTGCTCGAGCGAGTGTACGGCGCTCTCGTTTTGCTGCGGCTCGCTGTAGACGCCACAGTTCAACCACGCCTGAAAGTGGTCGCCGCCCGCAGGCGGCTGCATGCCGTAGTTGCCCTCGTAGTCGACCGGGTCTGGGCCCACGTGGGTGGCAGGGAGATTCGTGAACTCCTCGAGCCCCGCGATCGCGATGTCTTGGGGGCGCTTGGCGGGTTCAGCCGAGGTGGCAATGAAGGTGACCGCGAGGGCGAGCACTGCCGCACCACCGACCGAGCCGCTGATGATGCCGATGCGGCGCTTGCGCTGCTGCGCGCGACGCTCTTGCTGGTACGCCTCTACCTTTTGTGCACGCTGCTGCGCGCGCTGCTGCTTTACCGATTTCTGCCCAGCGGATTCGCTCAACACAACTCCCAGATCGAACTTTACTTGTCCCTACAATCATTTTCTGGGCGCCTGGGAGAAGGCTTGGATCGGGGGAGGATCCGGATCAAGAATGCCGGGGTGCGGTCGTGCCGCGCCCACACACCGAATTCACTGGCAGTGCAGCGAATCGTTACGGTGCTTAGCCTGCGCGATGGTCGGCGATGCGTGCGCCGATGGTTTCTGAGATATTGGCGAGAGCCTCGATCTGCGACGGCGAAAGCGCATCGATCACGAGCTTGCGGGCGAGCTCGATGTGCGCGGGAATCGCGCGAATGAAGTCGCGGCGACCGTTCGGCGTGAGTTGGACGTTCGTGGCACGCCGGTCAGTCGGGCACGAAGTTCGATCGACCAAGCCCCGCTTCTCCATCTTCGTGCACACGTGCGACAACCGCGGCAGCGTCGCCGCGGTGCTCGCCGCAAGCTCGGTCATGCGCAGGGTCGACTCGGGCGCCGTGTACAGATTCGAGAGCACCGAGAACTCAAAGTGAGTCATCTCGGAGTCGCGCTGCAGCTGCCCATCGAGTGTGTGGGGGAGCAACTGCACGAGGGTGATTAAGCCGAGCCACGCCCGCGACTCAGCATCGGTCATGCGCGGAGCTTTGGGGGTCATGCCTCTATTCCATCACCTCGACGCGCGAGCCGCGTAATTAGGCGGGTGTTTCGTCCTCAATGAGCCGCTTACCCAGCACCAAAACGTCACTCACGTCGTAGCCGAGCGCCCGATAGAAGCCCACGGCCTGCGCGTTATCAGCGCGCACCAGAAGCTGAGCTTTGGGGCACCCGCGGGCCTCGAGGCGCGTCTCGATCTCGGCGACGAGGGCGCGTGCGATGCCCCGCCCGCGATGCGAAGGTGCGGTGGCGAGATAAAACATCCAGCCGCGGTGTCCGTCGTACCCCGCCATCACCGAACCGACTATGCGTGGGGTTGCCTGCGCGCTGGCGCCTGCGGCCGGGCCCGCGTCTTCGGCCACGAGAAAGAGCTCGGGCTGCGTGGTGAGCTTGCGCGCAATGTCTGCGCGAGGATCGTTCCAGGGGCGAATTAGCTCGCAGGCCTCCCACAGTGCCACGGTCTGCTCGGTGTCGGCCTCGCGAAACTCTCGGATCGTGAAGGTGTCGGCGTGACTGTGCATGGGGAAATGCTATCGCGTGGAACGCCCCGAGGTGTGCGGGAAATAACTCACTCGGCACGCACGTTACACCGGGCAGTGCAGCATGATCCCAATGATTGGAAGCTCATCGATATGTCAGAGTCACCCGCACGGGAAGCGCAGGTCGCGCCCGCCTCAATCCACCCCGAGCGCGCCCGCGCTGATGCTGCGACGCGGCGGCTGGCGGTCGAGTTTCTCATTCGCGAGAGCGTGGGCCGCCCGACTAGCTCTGACTTTGCTGGGGCGGCCATCGTGAAAACCATTGTGGTGCAGCGGGGCGACTCGTTTCTGCTCGTGGTGGCCCCGCTCGAAGCGCAATTCAACTGGGCCAAACTGCGCGCGCACCTCGGCGTGAACAAGCTCTCACTACCCGATGCCGATGCCGCGTTCGCAGCAACGGGGTATGAGCGCGGCACCATCACGCCCCTTGGTGCCGAGACCGCGTGGCCCGTGATCGTGGATGACAGTCTTGTCGGCCGCACGATCGTCATTGGCACTGGCGTGCACGGCATCGCGGCACGGGTCGCCGCAAATGATCTCATTCGGGCCTACGGCGCCGCGGTGGTCGACCTCAAGAAGTAGCGGCGCCGTGATGGGTCTTTACATACTGTAATGAATGCCCGTGGGCGGGTTAGGGCTTGCGTCCCTCGAAGAGCGGGCGGTAGGCGACGCCAGCGATCAGTGCACCGACCAGCGGAGCGAGGATGAAGAGCCACACCTGAGCGAGCACGTCGGGTCCGCCGTAGATTGCTGCGGCGATGGAGCGCGCGGGGTTGACCGAGGTGTTGCTGATCGGAATTGAGATCAGGTGGATCAGGGTGAGCGTTAGCCCGATCGCGAGGCCGGCGAATCCTGCGGGTGCGCGGTTCGACGTTGCCCCCAAGATGACGAACAGGAACACCGCGGTCAATACGATCTCAGCGATCAGCACCGAGACCAGGCTGAACCCGCCAGGTGAGTGTTCACCGAAACCGTTCGAGGCGAAACCGCCCGCCACTGCGTTTGTGGCGAAGCCATCGGGCCCACCCACAGCGATGACGTAGACCACGGTAGAGCCGAGTACGCCGCCGATGATCTGGGCGACCCAGTAGCTGGGGGCGTCCTTCCAGGGGATGCGGCCGGCAACGGCGGCACCGAGGGTGACGGCGGGGTTGAAGTGGCCACCTGAAATGTGCCCGACGGCGTAGATGCCCACGAGCACGGTGAGCCCGAATGCGAGCGCGACGCCCACGAACCCGACGCCCAGGCTGTTGTTTTCGGCGTCAGGGAAGTTGGCGGCAAAGACCGCGGTGCCGACGCCGCCCAATACGAGTAGAAACGTACCGAACACCTCGGCGGCGAGCTTGCGCCCCATCGTTGGCGGAGGGGGTGCGCTGGGTGCGGAACTCTTTGCAGACATACGAAACTCCTTCTCTCGCGAATCGGAGTTGGGGGATCCACGCCGATCCGGCGCCGCCTGGCGTCTGCTTCAGCGTAGCCGCGGCGTGCGTAGGGAGCGAGGGCTGTGCATGATTTGTTACATATGCACACGAGTGTCGGGTATGTGGGTTGGAGCCCCAGCGTGCGTGCGCGCGAATGGCTCGCGCGGCCGGTCGCGTTACTGAGCTCTGCCGAGACGGCGCTGTATCTTGTGCGCCACCGCCGAGAGCGCGACAACGAGGAGCGCGGCGAGCACGGTAAACAGCACCCGCTCGAGATCGCCGTGCAGCACGCGGCCGACGGGAGTCACCAGGAAGACCAGGGCCATCGTGAGTGTCATTGAGAACACCCAGTAGGGGGCCTTGATGTAGGTCACGGCGCTGGCGATGGCGGCCAGCAGGCCGAGCGTACTGATGAGCTGTGGATTGTTGATGAAGATGACGGCCAGGGCTGCGAGGCCGCCACCCACGATGGTGCCGCCAGACCGTTCAAGGGCACGGCGCATCGTGTGCTGATGACCAGGCTCGAGCACCACAAGCGCGGTGAGGAGCACCCACCAGCCATTGCTCGTGGACGAGTAAGTCATGATCAGCACGGTGCCCACACCCAGCATGAGGCAGAGGATTACCGCGAAGACGCGTAGCTCACTGGAAGTGGGTGATTCCTTCGGGTGCTTCGGGAGGTCAGGTAGCAAGAAGTAGCCTGCGATCGCCACCCAGAGCCCGCCGAAGAGCACGAAGCCTGCGACCACGGCTGCAGAGACCACCGGTGAAACCGTGACCTCGTTGAGGATTTTGGCGTGCGGTGCCGAGACGGCGGCGAGTGCACCCTGAGAGGCCACGTACGTAGCGGCAGCCTGCCAACCACGTTGGTAAGACCAGGCAACACCGAGCCCGAGCAGCACCATGAATGCGGCCGCGGCCCAGGGGTTGGTGCTGAGGAGGAGGCCGATGAAGACTGCTGCGCCGGTACTTGCGGCTGTCGCGAGGGCGACCCGTGGGCTAATGGTGAGTGCGACAATCGCCGGCAGCATGCCGATGTAGACCAGGGCGGTGTCGGCTCGGGCGGGGCTGAGGAAGATTGCGACGAGGGGCAAAAGGCAAGCAATGGCACCACAAATCCAGCGTTGCATCTGATGTGGGGGCTTGACGATCATCGTCGTCTGCGGTGACGAGGCCATAAAAGGAGACTATCGGGCTCACCGCAAGTGAGTGAACACCCTTCTGCGAGTTACAGCCTGTCACTGCGTGCTTCGGTGCCGCATCGTGCTTCGGCGCGTCTCATCTTGCCTCAGCGTGTCGTTGGGCAAAAACGAATATTTGTTACCTGCCCAGGTGGAGTCCTTGCCAATATGTAATGAAGCGCCGCAACGTCGCGGCCTTCACCACCATTGGAGAGTCGCATGCATGTGAACCCTGCTCCGCCGTTCGACCCCGAGCTCAACGCCGCACTCGGCCAGCTTTCTGAAAGCATTCCCTGCACCATTACGCCCCACATGATCCCGCTGCTTCGTGAGCGACCAGTGGATCCGGCGCTCGAAGAATTGGTCACAAGCCTCGGGGCCTCCCACGAAGAAAGAACCATTGCAGGCTACGAAGGCGGCGAGATTATCGTCTCGATTTACCGTCGCCCCGGCCAAACCACGGCTGGCCCGGGCATCTTCCATATTCACGGCGGCGGCATGGTGTTCGGCGATCGGTTCACCGGAGTGCAAGCCTTTCTGCCCTACATTGCCAGCCACGGCGCCGTAGTCGTGAGCATCGAATACCGGTTGGCCCCCGACTTCCCAGACCCCGTGCCCGTTGAAGACTGCTACGCCGGGCTGCTGTGGCTCGCCGAACACGCCGCCGACCTCGGCATCGATGCCGAACGCCTGGTGGTCGCCGGCGCCTCAGCCGGCGGCGGGCTCGCCGCCGGAGTCACCCTGCTCGCTCGCGATCGCAAGGGCCCGGCCCTGCGGGCCTCGCTGCTGATTTATCCCATGCTCGACGACCGCAACGAAACGATCTCGTCGCACCAGATCCAAGGCATTGGGGTGTGGGATCGCACCAGCAATTTCACCGGATGGGACGCCCTGTTGGGCTCGCGCCGAGGCACCGCTGACGTGTCAATCTACGCGGCTCCCGCCCGGGCCGAAGACCTCTCGGGGTTGCCGCCGACCTTCATTGACGTCGGCAGCGCTGAAGTCTTTCGTGATGAAGATGTGGCCTACGCCTCACGCATCTGGGCTGCCGGGGGTATCGCAGAGCTGCACGTGTGGCCCGGCGGGTTTCACGGGTTCGACGGCTTTGCCCCGCACTCGCAGCTCTCGCGCGCCATGATCAAGACACGCAATGAATGGCTGTCGCGGTTGCTTGAGTTCTAACCAGGCTGTTCGAATCCAGTTCACCGCACACCGAGTTTGCTTGAGCACACTACTCAAACAGTCACAAACGGCCGTTTCAGAACCTTACGGGCTAGCCTGGGGCCATGACGAGCACTTTGATTTTTGGTGGACACGGCAAGATCGCGCTGCTCACGGAGCCCCTCCTTGTAGGGCGGGGTGACACCGTTACCGCTGTGATTCGCAACTCCGATCACATCGACGAGGTCACCGCGACGGGCGCCACCGCGGTAGTTGCCGACATCGAGCAGCTCGACACCGAGCAGCTTGCGCAGCTCATCGCCGGCCATGACGCCGTCGTGTGGTCTGCCGGAGCCGGTGGCGGCAACGCCGCACGCACCCGCGCGGTCGATCACGAAGCCGCCGTGCGTTCCATGGACGCCGCTGCCCTCGCCGGGGTGCGCCGCTACGTGATGGTGTCGTACTTCAACGCCGCACGCGACCACGGCATCGACCCCGAGTCATCGTTCTGGCACTACGCCGAAGCCAAGATCGCCGCCGATGAGCACCTGCGCGCCAGCGACCTCGACTGGACCGTGCTCGGCCCGAGCGCGCTCACCCTCGAGCCCTTCGCCGGGGGCATCGATGTGCGCGCTGAAACCTCGACCACCGTTTCACGAGCGGCCGTCGCCGAAGTGATCGCCGCGACCCTCGCTGACCCGTCAACGATCGGCCGCACCATTAGCTTTAACGACGGTGCGACGCCCGTGGCTGAGGCTTTGCGCGAAGCTCACTAACTTCGCCCAGCAAAGATGTAGCGTGGCAGAAGCCACAGTTGAGGCGTTTCGCTTCTATCCTTAGAAGTATGCACATGAACGATACTCGCGCCTGGAACAAGTTTTACGCTCCGGGCACCCCTGTCGATATTGAGACGGTGACCGGATCTCTCGTTGATCTGCTCGACGAACGCGTCACGCAGTGGAGCGACCGTGACGCCGTCAGCTTCTTCGGTGCGACCATCACCTACCGTGAATTGGGCGACCGCGTCGCTCGCGTGGCACACGGGCTGCACAAGCTCGGGGTGAAGGCGGGGGACCGCGTCGGCCTGATCATGCCCAATGCCCCGCAGCACATCATCGCGTTCTACGCCGTGCTGCGCCTCGGCGCGGTCGTCGTTGAGCACAACCCGCTCTACACGCGCGACGAACTCGAGGTGCAGTTTCGTGACCACGGCGCCCAGGTCGTCATCGCCTGGGACAAGGTGGCGCCCACGATTCAGTCACTCCCCGCAGAGCTGGGGATCCGCAGCGTCATCGCCGTCGATATCACCCGCGCCATGCCCTTCGGCACCCGGTTGGCGCTGAAGCTGCCGATCCAGAAGGCGCGCGAGTCGCGCGAGAAGCTGACGGCGCCCGCCCCGGGCACCGTCGCATTCGCGTCGCTCGAGCGCTCGGCGGCCCTGCCCGCATCGCACCCGCGGCCCACGCTCGATGACGTTGCCTGCCTGCAGTACACCTCGGGCACCACCGGCACCCCCAAGGGCGCCATGATCACGCACAAGAACCTGTGGGCGAACGCCCGCCAGGGCGCGGCGTGGATGCCCGATTTCGTGCGCGGTGAGGGCAACATCTATGGCCTGCTGCCCATGTTCCATTCATTTGGCCTGCTGCTCTCGGTGATTTATTCCGTCGAGACCGGATCGCGGGCCGTGCTGTTTCCGACCTTTGATCCCGAGCTGGTCTCTGCGGCCGCCAAGCGGTTCCCGCCGACCTTCGTGCCCGCGGTGCCGCCGATGTTCGACCGGCTCTCACGCGTGGCCCGCGACGGCAAGCTCGACCTGAGCGGTGTCGTCTACGCCATCTCGGGCGCGATGACGCTGACGCCCGCGATCGTGAAGCGCTGGGAAGACCTTGCCGGCAGCATGCTCAATGAGGGCTACGGCATGACCGAAACCAGCCCCGTGGCGCTGGCGAACCCCTTCAACGAATCGCGCAAGATCGGTGCGATCGGGCTGCCGTTCCCGTCGACCGATATTCGCGTCGTTGACCAAAACGAACCGACCCGCGAACTCGCGCTCGGCGAAGTGGGCGAGCTGCTCATTCGCGGCCCGCAGGTGTTTCAGGGGTACTGGAACCGGCCCGAGGACACCGCGGCGACGCTGCTCGAGGGCGGCTGGCTGCGCACCGGCGACCTCGTAATGCAAGACGAAGACGGCTTCGTCACCGTGGTGGACCGCAAGAAGGAACTCATCATTACGGGCGGCTTCAATGTCGCCCCGAGCGAGGTTGAAGCCGTCATCAACCGCGTGCCCGGCGTTGCCGAGACCGCCGTGGTGGGCGTGCCTCGCGGCGGTGGTGCCGAAGTGATCACGGTGGCCGTCATTCTCGAGCCCGGCGCGACGTTCGACCAAGATGCGGCTCGCGAGCTCGCACGCGAACACCTCGCCGAATACAAGCGCCCCTCAACCTACGTGGTGTGGGAGGAACTGCCGAAGTCATTGATCGGTAAGGTGCTGCGCCGCAAGGTGCGTGACGCAATGATTGCCGACCGCAAGGCGGTGCGCGCGATCGCTGACGAAGACTAAGTCGCGCGCGCATCGTTGTTGAGATCCGGGGTGTCCACTGTTCGTGGGTGCCCCGGATCTTGCGTATCTTGTTTGCTAGAGCAGCCCGCGTTGATGGCGCACGGCGCTGATGATCTCGTCTAAGGAAACAAAGTCTCCATGGAGGAGCGCCTGGGCTGCCTCATATCCCGCTTCGATCGTGCCGCGCGCGGGATGTTCGCGATCAAATGCAGGGCTGTGCGCGTAGCCTTCGATCGGCCGTGGTGTCGAGGAGAAGCCGGCGGCAGCGCTCTGGCTATCAATATCGTCGACCAGTGCGTTGATCCCTTCGTCACCAAGGTTCTCAAGCGCGTCTGTTACTTGTTTGTCCTGGAGGAGACAGTGGATGTCGTAGAAGTGGCGGCCGTGCTTGAAGAGTGCGTCTCTGTCGGCTCGGCTAGCCGCGTCATGTACGGCCGCAAGTTTCTCGAACAGGGTCCGCTCCGGGGCTAAGACATTGACGCTGAACGCAGCGAATTCCTCCCACGTAGCCTCGCTCTCGCCAAGGATGGTGATCGCGTGCTCGGCGACAAGCGACCGATAGCTGTACACCGCGGACGGCTGCGTACCGCCTCGACTCCCGAGCTCGAGTAGAACACCTTCCTTCAGTGAGGGGTCGCTGTTTGCCGTTGGGTATAGATACGTCGTGTAGCGCTTGATCCCTGTCGTTGATGAGCCCACGAGGACCTGAGAGTTCAGGAATGCGAGGTGGCTTTTCACCGCCTGGTCGACTTCTTTTAGCACCTTGTGACGGGCCCCCAACGAGGCCTCCCGCGGAAATACCGCGAGAAGATCGACGTCCTCCGAGAATCGTTTGATGATCCCGAAGACTCGGCTGAGGCTGGTCCCGCCTTTGAACGTGAAGGTCGTCGGTGCGGTCGAACCGTCCGGCAATGTCACGGCGCGGTCGATACTGGCGGCGCGGAGTACCTCGGTGACCCAGAAGTCCTTCTCTACATATACCGTAGGCATGCCAAGGGCTTCCGCAGTTACCCCCACGAGTGCTTCGAGATCATCGGGGGCTTCCCGGAGACGCTCGGTCATGCGACGGCCAGATCCGAGACGAGCCGGTCGAAATTCTCGCGCACCGCGATGTTTCGCTCTCCCGCAACCGCGACGCGTAGACGACCCTCGTTAATCTCACCATCCACAAGTGCGTCACGGACTTTGCTTGCCAAGGTCTTCCAACCAGCCTCGACGTACACCTCTGGCGCGCGCATCAACTCGAGAAGCGCGATCTCCTTTGCGTTGAGGCTCGCGCGTTCCCTGTTGCTGCGTGAGTACTGTGTGGCGCCTTCGATCGGCTCGGCCGTCCACAACGCCGCGACATGGAACGATGAGGGAACCTGGGTGGTTACGCCCCATTCGCGCGCAGCGGAGTACCCGGCCGGACCGTTCCCTTCCGCCCCGAGAACCTCTCGTACGATCTCTTCAATACGAGGCCGAGTCATTCCATACCGAGTCTTCGCTCCGCGGTAGTAGAGGCCACGACGAACGGGCATGAGCTCTCCGCTCCGTGCCGCTCTGGAAGCTGCTTGACGTGCAGCGGACGCAGTCCCGGGCAGCCGGTTGACATGCACGAACGACCGCACCGGGGTGCTCCGGATTGCAGCGGCGGGAGAGATGGCGATCATGTCACGAAAGTTTACCGGGAACGTGACATGAAAGCAACGACGACGAGCGTCACAGCGGCTGCACGTGGGGAATTCGGGGGTTACATCGGCGGCGTGGTTTCTTTTAGGCTGGTGGGGTGCGCGCCCGGGTCGAAGCCGACCTGCCGTCGTACAGACGCCGTAGCCACGACGCCACTACAAGGAGATTGTCGATGAAGACTCGCCCCACACTCACCGTGACCGCTGCCGCCTCGGGCCTCTTGCTAGGCCTCGTTGGGCTCACCGGGTGCGCTGCAGAACCTGAAGCTCCCAGCGCGAAAAACACTGAGTCGGTGCCCGTCGAAGAGACCGTGGTGGAAGAAACCGTGGCCGAAGAAGCAACGGTCGAAGAAACCGAGCGCGAAGTTCCTGCATCGTGCGCCGCGCTCGACCTACAGCCTGGCGCAACCCTTGATGGTGCAGCGCTGGGCACCTGTGTCTCTGAAGCGCTGTCCAGCTACGGCTCGGGCAAAATGCGAGTCACCGCAGACTCATCGGGCGATGTGGAATTCACCTACAACCCCACCTACGAATTTCAAGGCACACTCGAGGGCTCAGACGGTGCGGTCAAGATTTCTTACGTCGATGGAGTCATCTGGATCGACCAGGGAACGGGCCCGGTCAAGGGCGACCTTGAATCAGAGAACCTCGAAGAACAACTGGCAGGTGCCGCAGGCGAGCTCTACCGCATCTACTCCGACCTCGAACAAACGAAGCAAATGATCCAGGCACAACCCTCTTGGACGGTCGAAGAGGGGCAAGACCTGATCGAGCTGCCCAGCGGAGAGATCGTGGAATCATTCCGCATCACGAGCGACGAAGCCTTCAGCTGGCACGAAATGCCATTTAGTGAGTTCATTTTGTGGTTTGGTGAAGACTGGGTGCCGGTGGGCGATCAAGCATCGATCGATATTCAGGGTATGCAGAGCACGCACACGCAGCACTTCTACGACCTGGGAGTGCCGGTGACCATTACCCCGCTGGGCTAACGCTACGCCCGAAACATGCGGGTCAGGCCGACTCCCAGCGCCCCAAGCATGACGGCCACCCCGGGGAGAATAAGTAACGCGCCATTGAACTGCGTGCCAGCAGAGGCGAGGATCCCCGCGTTAATGAGCGCGCACGAGGCAGTGACGCCCACCGTCATGAATTCCCCGGGGCGATACATCTCTTGGGCGTTCGCCTCAGAAACGATGCGGGGGTAGTTGAAGATGCGCGGGTGGCACGAGAGCCAGGCCAGCCCGCACACAATCACCACAAAAATCGCCATGTTAATGAAGATCGAAGATCGAGGCCCCCACCCGTCGGGTTGGCCCAACGCGTTGAAGTGCGTGGGGATGGTTAGCGGCCACGACGGGTACCGCCAGACTTCCCGTGCGCAAGGCAGTCAGGCCGCGGTTACGCCGCCGGGGTGCCCAGCAGGCGAATCGTATTGCCCCAGGGGTCATCTACGGTGAGCTGGCCCGCATCATTCGTAAACGCCACCTGCGCAGCCTCGAGCCGATCGGCCACGGCGGCGAGCGCCGCATCGTCACCCAGGTGCACGGTGAAGTGCCCCAGCCCCTGGGCCTTGGGGCGGTCGCCCGCGCCGTCGCTCATCCACGTGTTGGTGGCGAGGTGGTGGTGGTAGCCGCCGGCCGAGTAGAAGAGGGCGCCGTCTGATTCTGCGGTGACGTCGAAGCCGAGGGTGTCGGCGTAGAACGCGCGGGCATCGTTAAGGTTGCCCACGCGCAGGTGTACGTGGCCCATCACGGTGTCCTCGGTGCTGGGGGTCTGCCCGAGGTGTTCTTGAATGAAGACGTTGGGGTCGAGGGGTGCGGCGCCCATGGTGACGAGCCCGTCGTTCCACACCCAGGTGTCTTCGGGGGTGTCAGTGTAGAGCTCGAGGCCGTTACCGTCGGGATCAGTGAAGTAGAAGGCGAGACTGACGGAGTGGTCGGCGCTGCCGCTGTAACTCTCGGGGGCGGCGGTGGCGATGTGTGAGAGGACGCGGGCCAGCGAGGGGGAGTCGGGGTACAAGATGGCCGAGTGGTAGAGGCCCGCCTGGGTGGCGGTGTCTACGGGCCGGCCGTCATCGAGGGTGAGCGTGATGAGTTCGGCGTCGTCGCGGCCGAGACTGACCTGGGTGCTGCTGGCGTCGAGCACGTCGAGCCCCACCGCGTTCACGTAGTACTCCTGCATCGGGGCGAGCGATGCCGTCACGAGCTCCACGGCCCCCATGCTGGTGTCATCGGGCAGTGCCCGCGCCGCGCTCTGGGCGCTCGCCGCAGTGTTGGCTGACGATGCCGCGGTGACGCCCCACCAGATGCCTGCGGCGGCGAGGGCGGCGACGGCGATCGCGATCGCGGTGATGATGAGGGCGCGTGAGCGTTTGGGGCGTGCTGAGGTTGCGGGGGTGTGGGGCATACTGGGCTTAACTGCTTGCGCATGCAACTTATTCCTGTGGAGATCCGGATCATTCGCCTGCTCCCAGAATGACCTTGTGCCGCCCGATACCATGGTGGGTATGGGATTTCCGCGCGTGACCTGGGGTATGAGTGCCGGCGTATGGTTTGTTGTGTTGATGATGTGCTGCGTGCAGTGGGGTCTGCCGGCGGCGACCGTCGCGATCATTGCGGGGGTGCTGCCCGCGCTGCCGCTGATTGGCGGGTTTACCGGTGACGGGCGTATGAAGCCCGGCCGCGTGCCGCTGTACAACTCGATGATCGGCATGCTTGGCCCGATCGTGGTGCTCGCCATCGGCATTGTGGTGTTGTTTGTCACGGGCGGTTTCGCCACCGGGTTCTGGGGCGTGGGCATCGCCGGTCTCGCCTGGTTCGTGCATGCGGCCGCGAGCCGCGCGTTTGGGTTCGGCCCGCGCCTCGACGACGGCACCCTGCCGAAGGTCGAGCCCCGGTTCTAACCCAGGTGGCGCAGGTAGCGCTCGGGGGCATCGAGAAACAGCCGCCAGTTCTGCGTCATCGCCAGCTCATCGAACGTTGCGGGGCGCAGGCCCCAGTCGCCCAGCTCATAGAGCGCGGCCTGGGGCAGCGCAGCCAAGATCGGCGAGTGCGTTGAGAGCAGCACCTGCGATCCGGCCGCGAGCAGCTCGGTGATTTGTGACAGCAGGGCGAGCTGCCCATTGAACGAGAGCGCCGACTCGGCCTCGTCGAAGATCCACAGGCCCTGCAGGTGGGCCCGCGAGGTGAAGAACTCGATGAACGATTCGCCGTGGCTTTGAAAGTTGTGGCGGCCGGGCTGCGCGATGTCATCGAGGTAGGCGAAATGGCCGTGCATGGTCTCGGCGCGTAAGAAGACGCCCTGCTTCGAGCTGCCGGTCCCGCGCACCAACTGCAGGTGATCGGCCAGCACCGACTCGGTGCGCTGCGTGTGGTGCATTGCATTGTGGGTGCCGCCCTCGGTGTTCAGCCCAAACGCCCCCGCGATCGCCTCAATGAGCGTTGACTTACCGGCACCGTTTTCGCCCACGAAGACGGTGAGGGCAGCCAGATCGAGCCCCTCAGCGAGCAGCTGAGCGACTGCGGGCACGGTGGCGGGCCACTCATGTCGGGCCATCGGCGCGAGGCGGTGCGCTTCGACCCTGCGCACCGGGAGCCTGCTGAATGCTGCTGAACTCATGCCCCCAGTGTGCTGGGTCTTCGGGCACACACGCAAGGCGCGGCCGCCGGTTCAGCCCGCGCACCGCTACAGTTTGAGAGAGAACTTCGGCGAGATGCGGCCGTGCGCCACCGGGCACTCGCACGCCCCCGTCGATCACGGCACCCCACCCGGGCGCCGCCCAGTAACGCAGTGAGGAGATGGCGTGCACCTGAAGAGCCTGACCATCAAGGGCTTTAAGTCGTTTGCGCGACCCACCACCTTCGACTTCGAACCCGGAGTGACCGCCATCGTCGGCCCCAACGGTTCGGGCAAATCCAACGTCGTTGACGCCCTCGCCTGGGTGATGGGCGAGCAGGGCGCCAAAACCCTGCGCGGCGGCAAAATGGAAGACGTCATCTTCGCCGGCACCGAAGCCCGCGGCCCGCTGGGCCGCGCCGAGGTGAAACTCACCATCGACAACGCCGACGGCGCACTGCCGATCGAATACAGCGAAGTGACGATCAGCCGCACCCTGTTTCGCAGCGGCGCAAGCGACTACGCCATCAACGGCGAAACGTGCCGACTGCTCGACGTCCAAGAGCTGCTGAGCGACTCGGGGCTCGGCCGTGAGATGCACGTCATCGTCGGGCAGGGGCAGCTCGACGCCGTGCTGCGCGCCACCCCCGAGGACCGCCGCGGATTCATCGAAGAAGCCGCCGGCATTCTGAAACACCGCCGCCGCAAAGAGCGCACCCTGCGCAAGCTCGACGGCATGGAAGCCAATCTGACGCGCTTGCAAGACCTTGCGGGGGAGATCCGGCGCCAGCTCAAGCCCCTGGGGCGCCAGGCCGAGGTGGCCCGCGAAGCCCAGCACATCGCGGCTGACGTGCGCGACGCCAAAGCGCGCCTGCTCGCCGACGACGTCACCCAGCTGCGCCACGAACTCGACGGCCTCACCCAGGTCGAATCTGAGCGGCATGCCGAGCGCATCGTGCTGCAAGAGCAGCACGACCACAAGCAGCAGCGCGTCACCCTCCTCGAGCACGAGCAATCGGGGGAGGCCCTCGACACCGCCAGGCGCATCACGGTGGGGCTCGAGGGCGTGCAGCAGCAGCTGCGCGGGCTGTACACACAGGCGCAGCAGCGGCTCACGTTCTTGGCGACCCAGGCTGAAGCTCCGGATCAATCGGGCCGGCTCACCCAATCAGTCGTCGATGACGCGGCCGCCGAAACCGCGCGGCTGTCAACACTCGTGCCCACGGCCGAAGCTGCGTGGCGCGAAGCGCAGTCGGCATCGCTGAAGGCCCGCGCCCAGGTCGACGCGCTCGATGAACAGATCGCTGAGCTCAGCGCGCTCGTGTCGCAGCATGACCTCGCGCTGTCGCAGCTGCGCGGCCGTGCCGAAGCCGCCGGCCAGAAGCACGCCACGCTCGCACAAGAGCTCACGCGCCGCACCCAGGCGCTAGCGCAGGCCGAGGAGCGTGCCGAGGCCGCCCAGGCGGCACTCGACGCGTTCGTGCGTGGCGCGGCTGGAGATGACGCGAGCGACACTGCAGGGGGATCGGGCGAGCAGGGCTCGTCTGATCAGCTCACCCCCGAGCAGCTCACCCCCGAACAACTCGAGGCCGCCCACCGTGCCGCGCAGGAGGCGCAGGTCGCGTGCGAGCGCGCCCGTGATGCGGCCCGTGACGAACTGCACGCCATCGAACAAGAACGCGCCGGGCTCGAGGCCCGCGTTACCGCCCTCACTCGGCTGCTTGAGGCGCGCGACGCCTCGGGGGCGCTGCTTGGTGCTGCCCAGCCCGGCATCACCGGCCGCGTCGCCGACCACGTGCGGGTGCGCGACGGTTTTGAAGCCGCGGTGGGCGCAGCTCTCGGCGCGAACGTTGACGCACTGCTCGCCACCACGCTCGCCGACGCCACTGCCGCGGTTGACACGGCACGCGACGGCGACCTCGGCACCGTGCGCACGGTCATTGCCGCACCACTCAGCGACGCATCTGCGCGCGAATGCAGCGCGGCGACAACGCAGCAGACCACCATTGCCCGCAGCCTCGGCGCGACGCCGCTCGCCGACACCCTGCTTGATGCCCCTGACGGGGTGCGTGCTCTGCTTGCCCGCAGCTACGCGGTCGAGCACCTGACTGCTGCCGCGCAGCTGGCCGAGGCCCTGGGGGCCGTCACCGCCAGCGCGGCGAGCGACACCAGCGGTCAAAGCAACACTCTCGGCGGTGACGCTGGCACCGGCTACCTCATCGTGACGGCCGCGGGCGATGTGCTCACCCCGCACACGCTTACGGGTGGGTCGGGTCACCCGCCCTCGACCATCGAGCTGGCGGCCGAACTCGAGCAGGCAGCGGCGTCGCTCGCACGGGTACGCGAAGCCGCCGAGACGGCGGCCACGGCGCTGACCGAGCACCGCGAGCGCGCCCAGCAAGCCAAGCGTGACGTACACGCCGCGTACGCGCGCCTACGCGAGGCCGATGCGCGCGCGGCCGAAACCGCCAAGCAGCGCAATCAGCTCACGGCGCGGGCCGAGTCGGCGCACGCCGAGGCCGAACGCGTGGCGCAGTCCATTACACTCGTTCAGACGGAAGCCGCACAGGCAGAAGCCTCGCTTGCCGAAGCGACCCGGGCGCTCGACGCCGCGGCCGAAGAGCCGCGCCCCGTGCTCGATGTCAGCCAGCGCGATGCCTTCGCATCGGCGCTCGACACGCACCGCGCCACCGAACTCGAACAGCGGCTCGCGCTCGAGACCGCGCGTGAGCGGGTGCGGGCGGCAACTGCCCGCGCGCGCGAGCTCGGTATTCAGCTTGAGGCCGAGCGCCGGGCCGCCGATGAAGCCGCCCGCCGCGAGGTGCTGCGTGCACGCCAGGTTGACCGCGCAACCAGGGTGGCCCACGCGCTGCCCGCCATCATCGATGCGTGTGACCGTTCGGTCGCCGAGGCTCGCGAGGCCCAGCAGCAGGCCGAGGCCGAGTGGGCAGGCCGCAACCACGAGCTCACGCAGCTGCGCGCGCAAGAGGCCGAGCTGCGCACGAAATTGGCCCGGCTCACCGAGCAGGCGCACAACTCTGAGCTCAAAAGCTACGAGCGCAGGCTCCACCTCGCCTCCCTTGTCGAGCGCGCAAACGGAGAGCTCGGGCTCACCGAAGCTGTGTTGCTCGCAGAGTACGGCCCCGATCAGCCCATCCCCGTGGAGGCAGGCGATGAGGCTGACACGGCGGAAAGCGCAGCTGCGCGGCCCGCATCGGGGAAGCAGCCACGGGCCAGGTTGCCCGCGGGCTTTGCCAGCCAGCTCGAGGCCGAACTTGCGGCAGAACTGGGGCTGCAGCCCGCAGGATCCGGATCATTCGACGCCGAAGCCAGCGCGCCCAGGGCCCCGGGCACCGCGCACCCCGCATCGATCCCGTACGTGCGCGCCGAGCAAGAGCGCAGGCTCGCCGCGGCCGAGAAGAAACTGTCGCGCCTGGGGCGCATCAACCCGCTCGCGCTCGAGGAATTTGCAGCGCTTGAGCAGCGGCACCAGTTCCTCTCAGATCAGCTGCAGGATCTCACCAAAACCCGCGCCGATCTACTCGCGATCATCAGTGACCTCGACGTAAAAATGCAGGGTATTTTTGCGGCCGCGTTCGAAGACACCCGGGCCGCGTTCGCCGAGGTCTTTCCCATTCTGTTTCCGGGTGGCACGGGCGAGGTGTCCCTCACCGAACCCGGCAACCTGCTCGCCACCGGCATCGATATTGTGGTGCGGCCCGCGGGCAAGAAGGTTGAGCGAATGTCGCTGCTCTCGGGCGGCGAACGATCGCTCGCGGCCGTGGCCTGGCTGGTCGCCATCTTCCAGGCCCGCCCCAGCCCGTTCTACATCGTCGATGAGGTGGAAGCTGCCCTCGATGACGCAAACCTGGGCCGCTTGTTGCTCGTATTCGAGCGGCTGCGCGAGAACTCTCAGCTCATCATCATTACCCACCAAAAGCGCACGATGGAGATCGCAGACGCGCTGTATGGGGTGTCGATGCGGCAAGACGGTATCTCGCAGGTCGTCGGCCAGCGGGTGGGACGCGAAGACGCGTGACCAGCCTGGCCCGCCTGACCTGTTTGCCCCGTCTGGGATGTCAGACCCACAGCTGACCTACGCATCGCTGCACCCTCAGCTACTGGGGCGGCACAGCAAATCTGGCAGCCCTACCCATTTGCGGAAAAGGCCAAGATAAGCGCGCGAATAGGTACTGAAATCTAACGAATTCATCTCTACGGCATGGCCGATACCAGTTGCTGGCACCCGAACCGTTAAGCTCGTCGACAAGTCCCGTGCGTCGGGACGTTTCAATGACGAAAGGTAGTTGCCAATGAAGGTTTACTCCAAAAAGGCCGCTAGTGCTTTCGCTCTCATGGCCGGCGCGGCACTCGCGCTCTCGGCCTGCAGCAGCGGTGGCGCAGCTCCAGCAGACACCTCTAAGCCCGCGGCAGACAGCGGCAGCGAAGCGAGCAGCGAGGCACTTCGCATCGGCACGCTACTTCCACAGACGGGTTCACTTGAGCACCTGATCTACGGCCCCAAGGCCGGCGTAGCACTCGCCGTGAAAGAGATTAACGAGGCCGGCGGCGTCGGCGGCAACGACGTTGAGGTCGTTGTCGAAGCCAATGAGCACGACCCCACCGACCCGACGATCATGAACAAGAGCGTCGACGAGATCATCAAGGCCAACCCCGCATTCGTGCTGGGCGCAATGGGCACCGGCAACACCAACGCCGCCATGCCGAAGGTCACCGAGGCCGGCATCTTGATGGGTTCGCCCTCAAACACCGGTATCGCGCTCGCGGGTATCAACGACCTCTACTTCCGCACCATCGCCTCTGACATCATTCAGGGCCGTGCACTGGGCAACCTGATTCTGCAGGACGGCAACGCAAAGGTCGCCGTGCTTGCCCAGAACAACGACTACGGTAAGGGCCTGCGCGACAACCTGCAGACCACCGTCGAAGAGGCTGGCGGCGAAATCAGCTACGGCGCCACCGGATCGGGCGAAGAGTTCCCCGAAGCACAGACCACGTTCTCGTCAGAGGTCACAGCCGCACTCGCGACCAAGCCCGACGCGATCGCGATCGTGAGCTACGTGGAAGCGAAGCAGGCCATCCCCGAGCTCGCAGCGCAGGACTTCGACCTCTCGAAGCTCTACCTCGTTGACGGCAACACCGTGCCGTACCCCGAGTTCGACGCGGGCCTGCTCGAGGGCGCACAGGGCACCACGCCCGGTCGCACCGTCGACGACGCGTTCGAGAAGGCGCTCGTTGCGGCCTCCTCTGACGCCAGCAAGAGCCTGAACTTTGCCCCCGAGGCCTACGACGCAGTCATGCTCGTAGCGCTCGCGGCACAGAAGGGTGGCGCAACCGACACCGACACGATCGTGAAGAACCTGCACGCGGTCTCGGGCGATAAGGGTGGCGACGAGTGCTCAACCTACGCTGATTGCCTCGCTCTGCTCGAAGACGGCAAGGAGATCCACTACCTCGGTAAGGCTGGCGGCGGTCCTCTCAACGCCGACAACGAGCCCTCAACCGCTCTGATCGGCATCTACAAGTACGATGCCGAGAACACCCCGGTAGCAGTGGGTGAGATCGAGGGTTAATCCTCGCTCCAACACAACAGCGGCTGATCTCCCACTTGGGAGACCAGCCGCTGTTGTGTTGTGGGCCGTTTACACGGCCTTACTGCTTATCTGGGTGACTTACTCGACCGACTGCGTCTGTGGGGCGCTCAGCCCCGCTTACGTGTCGGCCTGTTAGGCCTGCGCGTCAGCCTGCCCGGCCTTCGCTTCGACGTCTTGCGCGAGCGTACCGAGGTAGAGCTCGATGACGCGGGGATCGTTCGCGAGCTCGCGCCCTGCGCCCTCGTAGGCGTTGGTGCCGTGGTCGAGCACATAGGCCCGATCACAGATCTGCAGGCAGCGGCGGGCATTCTGCTCGACCATGATGATCGTGACACCCGTCTTGTTGATCTGACGCGTGCGAATAAACGTCTCGTCCTGCCGCACGGGGGAGAGCCCAGCGCTGGGCTCATCAAGCAGCAGCACGCTCGGGTTCATCATCAGCGCGCGTGCCATGGCCACCGACTGGCGCTCACCGCCCGAGAGCGAACCCGCCTGCTGCTTGCGCCGGTCAGCGAGCATCGGAAACAGATCCCACATTTCGTCAATGCGCGTCGCAAACTCGCGCGGCTTCAAGAACAACCCCATCTGCAGGTTCTCCTCGATCGACAGCGAGGGGAAGACGTTGTTGCTCTGCGGCACAAAGCCGACCCCGGCGCGCACGAGCTCATTCGTTTTCAGGCCCGTTACGTCGCGCCCGTTCAGCATCACCTTGCCACTGCGAATGTTCACCAGCCCAAACAGCGACTTCAACAGCGTCGATTTGCCGGCGCCGTTGGGGCCAATGATGCCGACGAGTTCGCCCTTGCGGGCCTCGAGCGAGCAATCGTTCAAGATGTTGATGCCGGGCAGATACCCGGCGTCGAGGTTCTCTGCCCGCATGATGGGCTCGGCCTGGGTGGTCATCGTGCCTCCTCCGAAATTTCTTGCGCGGTTTCTTCGGCGACCTCGTTTGCGATCGCCCGAATCACCCCGGTGGTCAACACGTCATCGTCGCCGAGATCGCGGTCGTGGTGCGCACCCAGATAGGCGTCAACGACGGCCGCGCTGGTCATTACGTCTTCGGGGAGCCCCTCGGCAATGATCCGGCCCTGGGCCATCACGACGACCCAGTCTGAGATGTGACGCACCATGTGCATGTCGTGCTCAACGAAGAGCACGGTGGTGCCCTCATCGCGCAGCATCTGAATGTGGTCGAGCAGGCTCTGGGTGAGCGCCGGGTTGACGCCCGCCATCGGCTCATCGAGCATAATCATGGACGGGTTGGCCATCAGCGCCCGCGCCATTTCGAGCAGCTTCTTCTGCCCGCCCGAGAGCCCGCCGGCCATGTCGTCACGTTTGGCATCGAGCTTGAACCGGCGCAGCAGGTCTTCTGCGCGCTCGATGTTCTCTTGCTCGCGTTTCGCCCACAGCGGCTTTACGAGCCCGACGAAGAGGTTCTCGCCGGGCTGATTGGCGGCGCCGATGAGCATGTTCTCGAGCACCGTCATGCGGTCGAGTGCCTTGGTGAGCTGGAAGGTGCGAATCATGCCGGCGCGCGCCACCCGGGTGGCGTTCGTGCGGCCGAGATTGCGACCCTCAAACGACCACTTTGCTTTGCCCTCGCCGCCGCCGAAGACACCGGCCACATTCGAGGGCCGGTCGAAACCGGTGAGCAGGTTGAAGAAGGTGGTTTTGCCGGCACCGTTCGGGCCGATGAGCGCGGTGATGGCGCCGCGCTGCACCTCGAGGTGGTCGACATCGACCGCCGTCATGCCGCCGAACTTTCGCTCGATGGTGTCGACCGTGAGAATCGAATCGGGCTTGGAGACCCCCGGCGTCTGATCGAGCGTGCGCAGGGTGGCTCGCAGCGCTTCGCGATCGCTGGGGTAGTTGGGGTGCAGCAGCTGAGAGCCGTTGGCGCGTAACAAGTTAGACATTGAACGACAACTCCTTCTTATTTCCGAGTATGCCCTGGGGTCTGAATATCACGAGCAGCATCAGCATCGATCCGATCAAGATCCACGAGACGATCTCGGTCTGCTGCGCGTCGAGGATGCTTGAGGGCACGAACTCGGTCGCGACCGCTGAGATCACGAGGCGCACGACGAAGAACAAAATCGATCCGAGCAGCGGGCCGAGAATGGTGGCGGCACCGCCCAGCAGCATGATCATCCACAGGTTGAAGGTGGTGGCGCGGCCCATGCCATCGGGGTTGATAGCCGAGGGGAGCACCATGATGATGCCGCCGAAGCCGCCCATCACGCCGCCGATCATGAGCGCCTGCATCTTGTACGAGAAGGTGCTCTTGCCGAGGCTGCGCACGGCGTCTTCATCTTCACGAATGCCCTTGAGTACGCGGCCCCACGGGCTGCGCATCAGCAGCCAGGTGATGAGCAAGAAGAGGGCGACGAGGCCCCACGCGATGATGCGAGACCACCAGTCATCGACACCGGTGTTCATATAGTTCATGCCGAGGAAGGAGGTGCGCCCCTCGGGCAGAGGCGAGAGTGCGTTCAGTTCAACGCGAAAGTTGGGGCTCTGAATGCCGCTCGGGCCGCCGGTGATGGGGGAGAGGTTCGCGAGGCGGGCCACCATGCGTACGATTTCGGCGGCGCCGATCGTCACGATGGCGAGATAGTCACCCCTGAGCTTGAGCGTGGGGATGCCCAACAGCAATGCGAACAGTGCCGAGCTCAGCATCGAGATGATGATGGCGGGGAAAACGCCGAGGCCGTTCATCACTGAGATGACGAAGCCGTAGCCGCCGATGAGCATGAAGCCGGCCTGGCCCATGTTCATGAGGCCGGTGAACCCGAAGTGAACGTTGAGGCCGATCGCGGCGAGCACGAAGGCCGCCGTGACGGGATTGAGTGCGGTCTGCAGGATGGACTGCAGCAGGCTGAGTAGAAATTCCATCGTTCGCCCCTAACCGATCCGCTCTTTGCGGCCGAATATGCCCTGCGGACGAATCAGCAGAACGACAATGAGAATGAAGAGTGCTGCGGCGTGCTTAAGGTCACCCGGCAGCCAAATGTTGGCCATTTCAACGATCATGCCGATGATCATGGCGCCGATGACCGCGCCGAAGGCGGTGCCGATACCGCCGAGCACAACCGCAGCGAACAACAGCAGCAGGAAGTGCCAGCCGGTGTTCCACGAAATACCGTTGAGCACGAGGCCGAGCAGCACACCGGCGAGGCCCGCGAGGGCGGCGCTGGCGATCCACACCACTCTAATGACGCGGTTCACGTCGATGCCAGAGGCCTCGGCGAGCGCGGGGTTATCTGACACGGCGCGCGTGGCACGGCCGAAGCGTGTGAACTTCAGCGCGACGCCGACGCCCACGATCGCGACCAGCGCGATGGCCATCGCCACATACGACTGCACGGTGAGGGTGACGCCGAGCATGGTGATGGTTTTGGGGGTGCTCGGGTCGATGCGCAGCACGTTGGCGCCAAAGAAGAACTGGAAGACGTTCTGCAGCACGATGGAGAGGCCGATCGATACGATCATCAGCTGCATCAGGCTCAGGCGTTTCTTGCGCAGCGGTTTCCACAGCGCCGCATCTTGCACCCAGCCAAACGCGGCCATGAGCACGACGGAAATGCCGCCCGCGAGCCAGATGTTGCCGGTGAGTGACATGAACAGGAACGCGAGAATGCCACCCATTGACAGCATCTCGGCGTGCGCGAAGTTGCTGAACCCGGTCGTGCCGAACACGAGCGACAGGCCCACGGCGGCGAGCGACAAGAGCAGGCCCATGCGCACACCCGAGGCGGCTTGCTGCCACAGGCGCGGCCACGAGAAACCGTCGCCGCTGGCTTCGGTCGCGGTCGCTGCACCGGGAGCGGCGCCCGACTGGTTCGTGCTGGCGGGGGCCTGGCCCGCGGGTGCATCGGTGCCCGAAGCTCCCGAGGTGCCCGCGGCGCCTGGGGCCGCGGCGGCGGCCTCATCGTCGGTGAGCGGGAAGAGCGCGCTCACACTGTTGTAGAGCTTCACATTGACGGTGCGCTCGGCCTGACCCTTCGCGAATTCGCCGCTGGGCAGGGTCGCGGTGTCGAGCGCGACGGTGTACTCGCCGTCTGCGTCGACCGCGAAGCTCCACCGGCCAGCGTCATCGGTTTCGGTCTGCTGAGCGCCCTCGTCGAGGTCGATGGTGACGCCCGCGGCGGGGTCGCCCGCGCTCGTCTTGATGATGCCCTGAATGCAGGCGGTGGCAGGATCGGGTGCGCACGTGTCGGCGTACGCCGGCGGCAGCGCCAGCGAAGAGAGGCCAAACATCGCGAGTACACCGATAAGAATCAGAAGCGAAAGGCGTCTCGGGGACACCGCACTCCTGGGGGTGGAGAGGATCACTTGACCTCCATTGGTCATTTTCCGTCTTGTCTCAAATGCAGGGTGCTGGCGTAAAATCCGCCGCACCTCAAAATCACGTTGCTGCTGCCGAATATAGCGGAATCGCGGGCGTTGGTTTGCTTCGGCTGTTGGCATGGTGCAATTTTGGGCGGCGGGCCGCCCCTTATTTCTGTACCAACTGCCCGGTGAAATGCCAGGTCGGCCGCGAACTTCCTATGTATTGATCTGGATCATTTGTCGCCAGCCTCACCGTTTTACAGCGCGAGGCGTTGTCGCGGGAGTCGTGATGGGGTCGCTGCAGGGCCATCGCGGGGGCGTCGCGGCTGAAAATTGCTGACCACCGGTAGGATTGAGGCATGGCAGAGCGATCCTGGTCTTTCTCGAAGGCTTTTAAGAACATTTTTAGTGGCCCCGAGCAGATCACCGATGACACGTGGGACGATCTTGAGACCGCGCTCATCACGGCAGACTTCGGCCCCGACGTCACCGATTCGATCCTTGATCAGTTGCGCGCAGACGTCGAACGTCACCGCGTCACTGAGGTGAAAGAGATGCGGCGCATGCTGCGCGACGCGATCGAAGAGCGGCTCGCGGCATACGATCCGACACTCACGCTGTCTGATCGCCCCGCGGTCGTACTCGTGGTCGGTGTGAACGGTGTGGGCAAGACCACCACGATCGGCAAGTTCGCGAACTACCTCACCGCCTTCGATAAGAAGATCATCGTCGGTGCGGCAGACACGTTCCGTGCGGCCGCCGTCGAGCAGCTCGCCACGTGGGCCGATCGCGCAGGCGTCGACATTGTGCGCCCGCAGCAGCACGGCCAAGATCCCGCTTCGGTTGCGTTCCAGACCGTCGAGCGCGCGATCGAGGGCGGTTATGACGTCGCCATTATTGACACGGCCGGCCGATTGCAGACCAAGGGCGGCCTGATGGATGAGCTTGGCAAGGTGCGCCGCGTCGTTGAGAAGCTGGCCCCCGTCGCCGAGGTGCTGCTGGTGCTTGACGCGACGACCGGCCAGAATGGGCTCGCGCAGGCCGAAGCCTTCATCGAGCACGCTGGCGTGACCGGCTTGGTGCTCACCAAGCTCGACGGCTCAGCCAAGGGCGGGTTTGTGCTCTCGGTGCAGCAGAAGACGGGCCTGGCGATTAAGCTCGTGGGCCAGGGTGAGGGCATCGGTGATCTCACCGGCTTCACGCCGCACGTCTTCGCGCAGCAGCTCGTCGGCTAATTTCGCCAGCTTCACGCAGCATTCGCTGGCTACATGCCGCACCCGCCGCTGAGTGACCCACCCCTACGGGCGGGTCACTCAGCGTATTTTTCTCCCACGTGTGGCTTTTCGCTGGTAATATAGGGAAGTGAGGCCTGACGGCCACCCTTTTCGCTTCGGCCGCCAGGCCGTAAGCGCTGCCATCGGGGCGGCGCATGCGAGAAAGGGTGAACATGCAGAACCTGACCGTATTGGGCACGGGCGTCTTAGGCTCCCAGATCATTTTTCAAGCGGCCTACTCGGACAAACAGGTCGTCGCGTACGATCTCAACGATGAGATCCTCGGCAATCTGCCGGCGCGATGGGAATACCTGAAGCCGCGATACCTCGCCGAGGTGCCGGGCGCGACGCCCGAGAAGCTGGCGGCCGCGGTGGGGCGTATTCGTGCCTCATCAGATCTTGCAGACGCGCTCGTCGATGCCGACATCGTGATTGAAGCGGTGCCCGAGCGTCTCGATATTAAACAGAGCACGTGGGAACAGGTGGGCAAGCTTGCCCCCGAGAAAACGAACTTCTGCACCAACTCATCCACGCTGCTGCCCAGCGACATCGCCCCGTTCACGGGCCGCCCCGAGAAGTTTCTCGCCCTGCACTTTGCCAACGAGGTGTGGTCAAAGAACACCGGTGAGGTGATGGGGCACCCGGGCACCGACCCGGCCGTGTTTGAAGCGGTGGCGCAGTTCGCTGCCGAGATAGGCATGGTGCCGATCAGAATCCATAAAGAGCAGCCGGGCTACGTACTGAACTCGCTGCTCGTGCCGTTTCTAAACGCGAGCGCGAAGCTGGTCGTCAACAAGGTCGCTTCGTTTGAAGACATTGACAAGACCTGGCGCATCGCGACCGGTGCCCCGGTGGGCCCCTTCCAGATCTACGACATCGTCGGCATGATGACCCCGTACAACCTCGGCAAAGACAGCGACGACGCTGATATGCGCGAGTTCGCTGAATTCGTGAAGCGCGAGTACATCGATAAGGGCTGGCTCGGCAAGGGGGCCGGGCGCGGCTTCTACGACTACGGCGGCCAATAGCGGTGATTCGCTGCCCGCGGGTGTGCCGGTGCAATATCGGTGCACCCGCGCAGGGTAGAATCTAAGACACTATGGCTACTTTCGGAAACCTCTCTGCGCGGCTCACCGACACCTTCAAGAACCTGCGGGCGAAGGGCAAGCTGTCGGCGTCTGACATTGACAGCACGGTGCGTGAGATTCGTCGCGCCCTACTCGAAGCCGACGTTGCGCTTGACGTGGTGAAGGACTTCACCGGCAAGGTGCGCGATCGCGCCCTCGGCGACGAGGTCAGCGAGGCACTCAACCCGGCTCAGCAGGTCGTGCAGATCGTCAACGAGGAGCTCGTCAGCATCCTCGGTGGCGAGCAGCGCCGCCTCGAGTTCGCGAAGAACCCGCCCACGATCATCATGCTCGCCGGCCTGCAGGGCGCTGGTAAGACCACGCTCGCGGGCAAGCTCGCCAAGTGGCTCAAGGGCCAGGGGCACACCCCGCTGCTCGTCGCGTGTGACCTTCAGCGCCCCAACGCCGTCACGCAGCTCAGCGTGGTGGCCGAGCAGGCGGGCGTCGCAGTGTTCGCGCCCGAGCCCGGCAACGGTGTGGGCGACCCCGTCAAGGTCGCCAAGAACGGTGTGGCTGAGGCGAAGGCGAAGCACCACGACTTCGTGATCGTCGATACCGCCGGTCGTTTGGGCGTTGACGCCGAGATGATGAAGCAGGCGGCAGACATTCGCAAGGCCGTCAACCCCGACGAAGTGCTCTTCGTGATTGACGCGATGATCGGTCAAGACGCGGTCGCCACGGCGAAGGCGTTCCAAGAGGGCGTCGACTTCACCGGCGTGGTGCTCACCAAGCTTGACGGTGACGCACGCGGTGGTGCTGCGCTGTCGATTCGCAGCGTCACGGGCAGGCCGATTCTGTTCGCCTCAACCGGTGAGGGCCTGGGCGATTTCGAGCCCTTCCACCCCGACCGTATGGCCAGCCGCATCCTTGACCTGGGCGATATTCTCACGCTCATCGAGCAGGCGCAGGGCGCCTTCGATGAGGATGAGGCGCGCAAGGTTGCCGAGAAGATCGCGAAGGATGCGTTCACGCTCGACGACTTCCTCGGCCAGATGCAGCAGATGCGCAAGGCCGGCTCCATCAAGAAGATGATGGGCATGCTGCCGGGCATGGGCAAGATGAAGGAGCAGCTCGACAACTTTGACGAGCGCGAGATCGTGCACACCGAGGCCATCATCCAGTCGATGACTAAGGCCGAGCGCGAGAACCCCAAGATGCTCAACGGCTCACGTCGTCTGCGCATCGCCAAGGGTTCGGGCATGACCGTCACCGACGTTAACCAGCTCGTGCAGCGCTTCGAGCAGGCCGCCAAGATGATGAAGACCGTTGCGCGCGGCGGCATGCCGCAGATCCCCGGTATGGGGCCGATGCCCGGCATGGGCAGCCACGGCGGCAAGAAGAAGCAGCAGACCAAGGGCAAGGGTTCGAAGAAGTCGGGCAACCCGGCCAAGCGCGCCCAAGAACTCTCGGGCGTCGAAGCCGCGAAGGCCGCAGCCCCCGCGGGCTTGGGCTTCGGACTCGGCGGTGGGGGAGCAACAGCTGCCCCGAGCGAAGAAGAGATGGCCAAACTGCAGCAGATGCTGGGTAAGGGCCTGCGCTAACCGCATCCGCACCACCCGCACTGCCGCAACATCGCACGCACCAGCACAGCCCGCGCATTCATGCCGCGGGCTGTGCTGTATCAGTCAAGGAGGACCTCATGCACCGTAGCGCCGAATACCTGATTGGCACCGCGATCGCCGCGCGCGATATCTGGACCGATGTGCCGCTGGATTGGAACGATCCCGGCGGCGAAACGATTCGCGTATTTGCTCGCGAACTGGTCGCGGCCGAAAAGCGCCACGAAGAACTGCCGCTGCTCGTGCATCTGCAGGGTGGCCCGGGCGGCAAGGGCCCACGTCCCCTCGCACGCGGCGCCTGGCTGGATACGGCGCTGAAGCGCTTTCGCGTGGTGATCCCCGATCAGCGCGGCACCGGCCGCTCGACCCCGCTGTCGGGCCGCGACTTTGCCGAGATGGCCGCCGAAGAGGGCGCGCGCCGGCTGTCGCTGCACCGCGCCGACTCGATCGTGCGCGACTTCGAGGCGATCAGGCACACGCACTACGCCGGCCGCCCGTGGTGGAGCATTGGGCAAAGCTACGGCGGCTTCCTCACGCTGCACTACCTGTCGGTCGCTCCCGAGGCGATCGTGGCTTCGGCGGTGACGGGCGGGCTGGCGTCGATTGATCCGGATCCCGACGAGGTATACCGCCGCACGTTTCCGCGCGTCAGCGAGAAGAACCGCGTCTTTGCGCAGCGGTTCGGGCACCTCACGGAGCGCATCGGCCGCGTCGCCGATGTGCTCGCGGCGGGGGAGACATATCTGCCCGACGGTGACCTGCTGACCGTGCGCCGGCTGCAGACCCTCGGCCTCGACTTTGGGATGGGCCCGGGCTACGACCGGGTGCACTGGATGTTTGACGAGGCCTTTGCCGATGCGGGCGAGACGCGGCTCAGCGACACCTTTATCGCCACGGTCGGGCAGGCGACGGCATACGCGACGAACCCGCTGTTCATGGCCCTGCAAGAAAGCATTTATGGGCCAGGGCCTTCTGCCTGGGCGGCCCAGCGTGCCCGCGACGCGCGCCCCGAATTCGCCGAGAGTCGCAGGCCACTGCAGTTCACCGGCGAGATGGCGTTCCCCTGGATGTTCGAAGAGATTCGCGCGCTGCGCGGGTTTCGTGACGCCGTTGAACTGCTCGCTTCGCGCGAGTGGCCGATCGCGCTCTACGATCACGCGCGCCTCGCAGCAAATGAGGTGCCTGTTGAAGCGGCGGTCTACTTCGCCGATATGTACGTCGATGCCGAGCTCTCGCTCGACACCGCGCGCCGCGTCGGCGGGGTGAATACGTGGGTGACGAACGAGTATGAACACGACGGTGTGCACCACGATGGCGTTGCTGAGCGACTGTTTGTGGCCCTTGAGCGACGTGTTGGCTGAGGTTTCCCCGCATAGGTTGCACTAAAACCCCTGATCGCAACAAAAATTGCGATTTTGGCTCAGTTGTGCCAAAATTGACAAGTTCGCGAAATACGCGTCCCTAGGTTTTCACGCCGGCCACACACTGTGTGCGCGAGGCGTCGTGCCATTCAATTCAAGGAGTCATCATGGCTGTCAAGATTCGCCTCAAGCGCTTCGGTAAGATCCGCGCCCCCTTCTACCGTGTTGTTGTTGCTGACTCGCGCACCAAGCGCGACGGCCGCGTCATCGAGGAGATCGGTCAGTACCACCCGACCTCACACCCCTCGTTCATCGAGATCGATTCAGATCGCGCTCAGTACTGGCTCAGCGTTGGCGCACAGCCGACCGAGCAGGTTGCTGCTCTGCTGAAGCTCACGGGCGACTGGGCTAAGCACACCGGTGTTGGTAGCACCGAGTCGAAGGTTCTCGCTCCCGAGGCCAAGCCTGCATTCGTTGCTGACGCATCGAAGAAGGCTGTTCTGCGCCCCAAGGCTGAGAAGCCTGCTGAGGCTCCCGCAGAGGCGCCCGCTGAAGAAGCAGCTGCAGAGACCACCGAGGCCTAAGACCCTTGGCTGAACAGGCGCTAGCTGAAGCGCTCGATCACCTGGTGCGCGGAATCTCTGCGCACCCCGATCAGGTGCGCGTGGATTCACGCGATACCGGCCGCGGCGAGGTACTCGAGGTGCGCGTGCACCCCGAGGATCTGGGCCGTGTGATCGGTCGCGGCGGGCGCACTGCGTCGTCGCTGCGCACCGTGGTTTCGGCACTGTCGGAATCTGGTCGTGTACGCGTTGACGTGATTGACACTGATGTGGTCGATTCCAGCGTGATCGAGGCTGACGCAGTTGAAACCGACGCCGTCGTTACTGACGCGGCGCACGCTGCCACTGTCGAGGGCGGCGCCTGATGGCCGACGCTTCCGGGCGTGCGCAAGCTCCCCGTCCCGCTAGCGGGGCGGGGAGCTTGCGTGTTGGCCGACTGACGAAACCCCACGGCCTCAAGGGCGGTGTGAAGCTCGAGTTGTTCACCGACAACCCCGAGCTGCGCTTCACCCCCGGCGCCGTGTTCTACCTTCAGGTACCCGAAGACTCACAGTGGTTCGGGCGCACCATCACGATGCGTGAGCTGCGCTGGTTCAACGAGGCCCCCGTCGGCTTCTTCACCGAGGTTCCCGACCGCACCGCGGCCGAGAGCATCGTGCGCGCGATCCTGTGGATCGACGAGGAGGCTGTCGCCGAGGGCCAAGAAGATGACGCATGGTACGACCACCAGCTCGTTGGGCTGCAGGTCGTGCGCGAGGGCGCCAACGGCCCCGAGGTGCTTGGCAAGGTTGCAGAAGTGCAGCACTTCCCGGCGCAAGACCTGATCACCGTCACCACTGCCAACGGCCCCGTTTTGGTGCCGTTTGTTGAGGCGATTGTGCCCAGCGTTGACCTCGAAGCCGGCGTCATGCACGTCACCCCGCCCGCGGGATTGTTCGAAGAACTCGAGCCCGCTGAGGGGGAGGACCCCGCGTGAGGATCGATGTCGTCACAATCTTTCCCGGCTACTTCGACGCGCTCGAACTATCGCTGCTGGGCAAAGCCAAGCACAAGGGACTGATTGACGTGCGCGTGCACGATCTGCGCGAACACGCGCACGATAAGCACCGCACGGTCGACGACACGCCTGCGGGCGGTGGCGCCGGCATGGTGATGAAACCAGAACCGTGGGGCGTCTGCCTCGATGGCATCTTGGACAGCGCGGCATCTGAGGCTGCTGAAGCCTCCGATGCTGCGCAGGTTCCTGATCCGGATCCGCTCATCATCTTCCCGTCACCCGCTGGCGACGTGTTCAACCAGCGCATGGCCCGCGAACTCGCTGAAGAATCGCACCTCGTGTTCGGCTGCGGCCGCTACGAGGGCATCGATCAGCGGGTGTTCGACGAGTACTCGGCCCGCGGCCGCGTGCGACTCGTGAGCCTGGGCGACTACGTGCTGAACGGCGGTGAAGTCGCCTCGATCGCCATGATCGAAGCGATCGGCCGCCTCGTTCCCGGCGTCGTAGGCAACCCGCAAAGCCTCGTGGAAGAATCCCACGAGGAAGACGGGCTGCTCGAGTACCCGAGCTACACCAAGCCGGCTTCCTGGCGCGACCGTGAGGTGCCCCCGGTGCTGCTGGGTGGCAACCACAAAGCGATCGAAGCGTGGCGCACCGAGCAGCGCATCGAGCGCACGCGCCGGGTTCGCCCCGACCTTCTGCCGCGCGAGCTGCGCGGCGAACCGCGTGGGCGGCACGTCGCAGAGTAACCCGCCACTAGGCTGGAACGCATGCGTGATGTAATTTCAGCCGCCGTCGGTAAGACAGTGCGCCAAGTGGCGCGACTGCGCGGCGGCGGCTCAGCTCTGCCCGGGCTCGTCGTCGAAAAGATTGACCCCGGGTTCTTGGGCCGTGTGCTCGGCCGACTGCCCTACGGGGTGGTCGCCGTGAGCGGCACCAACGGCAAAACCACCACCACGAAGATGGTGGTGGAAATGTTGGAGGCCCGCGGCCTACGCGTGTTCACCAACAAAACCGGATCAAACTTCTCTCGCGGCGTGGTCGCCGCCGCCATTCAGGAGTGCTCCCTGAGTGGCCGCATTGACGCCGATGTCGCGGTGATTGAGCTCGACGAAGCCCACGCGATGTACTTCATCAACCGGGTGCCGCCGCGGTTCACGCTGCTGCTAAACGTGCTGCGTGATCAGCTCGACCGCTTCGGCGAGATCGACACGACCGCCCGCTACCTGCAGCGCATCGCCGATGCCACCACCGGTGGCCTCGTCGTCAACCGCGAAGATCGCCTCGTCGCCCGCATCGGTGAGATCACCCGCGAGCGCGCGGGCGGGCCCCAGGTGCGCGACTTTGGGCTCGCACCAGACCTGCTCGCCACGTTCCCGAGCGATGACGATTTTCACGCCGATGCGGCAGCGGCGCCTTCGCCCGAACCGGCTGACGCGGTGCCCGCCGATGTCACGCTCACGAAGCTGGGCGACCACAAGGCAACGTTTGTCATCGACGGCGAAGACCACCACACCTCGCTGAAGCTTGAGGGCCTCTACAACACCTTCAACGCCGCCGCGGCGCTTTCGACCGTGCGCATGATTTTGGCGGCGGGCCCGCAGGCCGGCCAAAGCATCGCCAACCAGCCGACCGCAGACTCGGCCGCGATCGTCGAAGCGCTCTCTCAGGTGCGCCCCGCGTTTGGCCGTGGCGAGCAGCTCGTGCTCGACGACCAACCGCTCGAACTCGTGCTCGTGAAGAACCCCGCAGGCTTCAGGCTCGGGCTCGCCTCGTTTGAGGCGGCCGGGGTCGCGACGATGATCGCGATCAACGACCAGTACGCTGATGGCCGCGACATGTCGTGGCTGTGGGACGTCGACTTCTCGACACTCGCCACCGACGGTGTCAACCTCATCAGCGGCACTCGCGCGTGGGATATGGCGCTGCGGCTGGAACACGACGACGTCGCCGTTGGGCACGTTGAAGAGGACCTCGGCGCCGCGCTCACGGCCTTCCGTGAGCGCACCATGGGGCAGCCGCGCCGCATCTACTGCACCTACACCGCCATGCTCGAGCTGCGCCGTGCGCTCGCGCTCGTTACCGACGTGGAGGACATCTGGTGACCCACTCACAGGAGACGACGCGTGAGCTCGTCATTCTTTCGCTCTACCCGCGCGACATGAACATTTACGGTGACCGCGGCAACGTGCTCGCGCTGTCACGCCGCGCACGCGCCCAGGGGTTCACCCCGGTGGTCGTTGACCTGAACCCGGGTGACGCGCTGCCCGAGCACATTGACATCGTGATCGGTGGCGGCGGCCAAGACTCAGGCCAGGCCCGCGTCGCCGCAGATCTCGCGGGTCGCCGCGAGCAGTTTCACCAGCTCGCCGAAGCGGGCGCCCCCATGCTGCTCGTGTGCGGGCTGTACCAGCTCTTCGGTCACCGCTTCATCACCAGCACCGACGAAACCCTCGAGGGTATCGGGGTGCTCGACGTGGAAACCCGTGGTGGCTCGGAGCGCATGATCGGCAACATTGTGCTCGAATCTGCAGACTTCGGTGAGGTCATTGGCTACGAAAACCACAGTGGCAACACCACGCTCGGCGAGGGCTCAACCCCGTTCGGGCGGGTGCTGCAGGGCGCGGGCAACAACCCCACCTCTGGCGCCGAGGGCGCACGCAGCCACAACGTGATCGGCACCTACCTGCACGGATCCCTGCTGCCGAAGAACCCCGCGGTCAGTGACTTCTTGATCGCCCAGGCCGCGAAGGCCCGCTACGGCAGCTTCGAACCGGTCGCCGGCATCGACGAGACCACCGAGCGCGCACGGGCCAGCGCAAAGCGCCGCCCCCGGTAGCCTCACCTGTTCATGGGGTGGCTGAGCGCGGGGTGGCCAGGGGGTGCGCAGTCATGTGCATGCGTGGCCACCCCGTGAACGCAAACGGTCCCGTGAAAAAACTTTTTCAAAAAAGTTAGATGCAAGGGAATATAGTCGCCCAATCGGCGTTATCCTTCTGTGAGGCCGGTCCCGGCCAGACCACGATAGGAAGGCATCGCATGTCGATCACCGCAGAACAGATCCCCGGCTACCGCGTTGGCACTTGGGCCATTGACCCCACGCACTCGGAGGTCGGCTTCTCGGTTCGTCACCTCGCCATCAGCAAGGTCAAGGGCAAGTTCGAGAACTTCTCGGCCACGTTCGAGACCGCAGAGAACCCCCTCGAGTCGAAGGTGACCGCCACCGCTGAGGTTGCTTCGGTCAACACGAACGAGAAGAACCGCGACGGCCACCTGCGCACCGGTGACTTCTTCCTCGCTGACGAGTTCCCCGAGCTCACGTTTGTGTCGACCGGCGTGCGTGCCGACGGCAGCGATTTCATCGTTGACGGCGACCTCACCATGCGCGGCGTTACCAAGCCCGTCAGCTTCGAGTTCGAGCTCGGTGGCTTCGGCGAAGATGCCTACGGCAACTACAAGGTCGGCTTCACCGCCAAGACCGTCGTGAAGCGCGAAGACTTCGGCCTGAGCTGGAACGCTCCCCTCGAAAAGGGTGGCCTGCTGCTCGGTTCTGATGTCACGATCACGCTCGACATCCAGGCAGCACTCCAGGCGTAAGCCTTACCGGGCGGTACGCCGCCTGTAGTGCGGGGTCAGACGATCTCTCCGGTGATCCGGCCCCGCACGCGCCGCAGATCTTCCATCAGTGAGCCGATGAGCACCCAGTGCTCGGGGTTGGGCTGCGGAATAACGTACGGTTTCGTGAGCGCGGGTGGTTCGATCATTTCGAACTCGCCCGCGCTTTCGTGTACCAGCCGCGAAAGATCGTGGGAGGCGCGGCGCATCTCATCGGCCATGCCCTGCACCGCCGGGTCTGCGGCGAGCTCGGGGGAGTAGAGGTCGGTGAGGGCGCGTGCCATACCGATCACCTGCGTGACGATCGGCTGCAGCCGTTGAAACTGGTCGTCGTCATCGGCGAGCGTTTCGGCGTAGCGGCGGCCGCGAGGATTGAACCGCAGGCTTTCGCGCGCCTGACGCAGCAACTGATGCACGTGCCTGCGCTCATCTTGCAGTGCGCGCGCGTTCGCGAGCATCTGCGCAAGCCACGGTTCATCGCGCGGGGTAGAAAGCCCGTCAGCGATCTCTGAAAGCACCAGCGCCGCATCGTCGGTGAGCGTCGCAATCGCCTCGTGCACCGACGAGCTGCGCACCGGGGCGACCACGAGCGCATTGATCAGCACCCCAATCGCCGCGCCGATTGCGGTCTCCACGAACCGCTCCACCCCGTAATCGAGGCTCAAACCGCCCAGCGCGATCATCAGCAGCGCGCTGATGGCGATCTGGTTCGCAGACGACGGGGTCATGCGCAGCAGCCAGCCCACGGCCATGGCGGCCGGGATCGCGGCGATGAACAGCCACGATGCATTGCCAAATACGGTGCCGGCGCCGATGGCGACCGAAACTCCGAGCAAGACGCCAATGACGCGCTCGATGCCGCGGGTGAGCGACTGGTCGACGTTGTCTTGCATCACCAGCAGCGCGGCGATCGCACCGAAGAGCGGCAGCTGATCGGGGAATATCGCGGCGCACACAAACCACGTGATGATCGAGGCAGCAGCGCCCTTGAGCAGCTGGAACCATGAGGGGCGAACCTTCACCGTAAAACGGCCAGTTAAATTGCGCTCGAAGCGGCGCCACGGGCGAGTTACGGGTGAGGTCACAGCAACCCGAGTTTTTTGAGTTCTTCGCGCAGCGTCGCACCATCGGGGCCATACACCCAGGGCACACCGCTCGTGCTGCGGTTGACGCGCGCCTTCGACCGGCCGCCGGCGAGCACAGCCTCGCTGATGGAGAGCTGCCTGATGAGCACGGCCGCCACGTTTTGTGGGTAGGCGGTCGCGAACTCGTGGTACAGGCCCTCATCGTGCTGGCCGTCGTCGCCGATCAAGATCCAGCGCATATCGGGGAACTCGCGGGCAATGCGCTGCAGTTCGCGGCGCTTGTGCTCCTGACCGCTGCGGAACCAACGGTCGTGCGTGGGGCCCCAATCGGTGAGCAGCAGGGGGCCCATCGGGTACAGATTGCGCGCCAAGAAGCGGCTGAGCGCGGGGGCCGCGTTCCAGGCGCCCGTCGACAAATAGATGACGGGGCTGCCCGGGTGGTGAGCGGTGAGGTGATCGAGCATCACGGCCATGCCGGGGGTCGCGCTGCGGGCGTGTTCATCGAGCACGAAGCTGTTCCACGCGGCAACAAACGGCTTGGGGAGCGCGGTGATGAGGATCGTGTCGTCGACGTCTGAGATGACGCCGAGCTGCGCCTGCGGGTCAACGATCTTCACGGGCGCATCGGCGGCCTCGCTGTCGCCGGTCTGCAAGGTGAGCGTGTGCCAGCCCGAATCGAGCGATACGGGCACGATGGAATCGATGACGCCGCCGCGATCGGCCACCACCTCGGCGACGGGCACCCCGTCAACGAGCACCTGCACCGGCTGATGCGGCACCGACAAGCTGGTGAACGTGCGCCAGCCGCGCACGCGAGAAACAGCGGTGACATCGGGGCGAAATCGGGTGTGTTCGCGGCTGTCGGGGCGTAAGTACAGCACGCGGCCGAGCACGCGCACCCACTCGGTGGTGCCGTAGCCAATGTATGGGATGACTGACGGGGTTTTTCCCTGCGCGATCGCGCGCTTGGCCCGGTGCGATTGCATCCAGTCCTCAAAGCGCGCCGCAAAGCGGGGGCGGGAATCGGGCTGGGCGTTCAATGTCACCTGTTCAGTGTACGCGGTTCGGCTTGAGGGGCGTCCATATGCTGGCGCCCCGGCCGTGGCCGGGCTATTTCGTAATGTAGACCGCGATGAGGTTCGCGATAAGGCCGGTGAGGGCATAGAGCCCCAGCAGGGTGCCCAGCACGCGCTCTGCGAGGGATCCGGTGCGCCCCAAAATGGGAAGCGCGAAGTAGCCGTTCCCCTTCCAGATCTTGCTGATGACGGGCAGCGATTTCACAACCTTGGGAGCCTTGAACTTGAGCGGCCAGAACCAGTTGATGCCCTCAAAGGTGAGAAAGTCGCCCGCGATGTGCGCGGTGAAACCGACCGTGACGCACAGCTGAAACCAGCCCATTTGGTCGGGCAGAAACAGGGTGAGCGCGGCGGCGGCCACGATGCCCATCAACCACGCGAGCGGCCACGTTTTTGCGATCGTGAGCACCTTGAATGCGAACGTAAACAGCGCGGCCGCGGCGAGGGCGGCGCCCCACGGAATCGCCTGGTGCCACCACGTAGGCTGCGCGCTGAGCGTGCCGATGAACCCGGTGGCAAACCAGCAACCGATGATCGCGAGGATCGAGTGCATGCCGTGACGGTGCCCGCCGGTGATTGAACCCGCGGCACCAGCCGCGACGCGACCGGCGACCGGAATCGAATGCGCGATGGTGGCGTTGTGGTGGTCGGCGTCGGGCAGCAGCGCGGCACCCGCGCACACAACCGCGCCGGTGATCAGCTGCCAGGGCTCGACCTCGACGATGCCGAGCGCGGGGAACGCGGGTGCGGTAGACGCAACCGCCACCCAGGCGGCGGCGCCTGAGATTGCGTGGTTGAAGCCCATCATCGTGAATCGATCTCCTCGTGTACGCGGCAAACTGCTCAGGCGCGCATCGCAGTGTGTGAGCGAATCAGGGCCCGCGACGCCTAGGTGGGGCCGCACCGGCCCAGGTCGCATGGCGCAGCATGTTGCTGCACTTGCAACAGTACCGAAACGAATGGGTGCCTCAAGGATTGCGCGGGGCTCGGGGGTGGCGCGGGGGAGCCGCGCGGCGCAGACAATCTTGACGTGAAGCGAAGACAATCTTGACGTGAAGCTAAAGAAATCTTGACGTCAAAATGCATTCGCGATCAGGTAAAAATCTCGATAAATTTGAGAGTGTTCAACGCAAGTTTGAACGCTCTGGGGGTGAAATTCTCTCAGATCTCACTACGGGGTTTCTAGCTTTTGGCTGGGAACAATTCCATAGTCAGGAGCCAACTTTGTACTTTATGCTCGACGCCCTTGATCTGGCGCGATGGCAATTCGGATTAACGACGCTGTACCACTTCATCTTTGTGCCACTGACGGTGGGTATGGCCCTGATCGTGGCCATTCTGCAGACGGTGTGGGTGAAGACCGATAACCCGAAGTACCTGCGCCTCACCAAACTGTTTGGCAAGATCTTTCTCATCAACTTCGCGATGGGGGTGGTCACCGGCATCGTGCAGGAGTTTCAGTTCGGCATGAACTGGTCAAACTACTCCCGCTTCGTCGGCGATATCTTTGGGGCCCCGCTCGCGATGGAGGGACTGATCGCGTTCTTCTTCGAAGCCACCTTCATTGGGCTGTGGATCTTTGGCTGGGACAAGCTGCCCAAGAAGATTCACGCCGCCACGATTTGGTGCGTGTGGGTGGGCTCAGTGCTGTCGGCCTACTTCATCCTCGCCGCCAACGCCTTCATGCAAAACCCCGTGGGCTACGAGCTCAATGACGAGAAGGGGCGCGCAGAACTCACTGACATTGTCGCGGTGCTCACAAACCCCGTCGCGCTCACCCAGTTTCCCCACACTATCTTCGCCGCGGTCATGTTTGCCGGCACGGTAATGGTCGCGGTCGCCGCCTGGCACCTCAAGCGCAACCAGTTCGTTGATGACATGCGCACCACCCTCAGGTTTGGTGCCGTCACCAACATTCTGGGGTTCTTGGGCGTTGGCCTCTCGGGCCACTCGCTCGGCCTCGTAATGACCGAAACGCAGCCCATGAAGATGGCCGCGGCCGAGGCGCTCTATGACTCAGCCTCGGGCGCCGACGCTTCGTTCTCGCTGTTTAGCCTCGGCACCCCCGATGGCGCGCACGAAATCTTCTCGGTGCGCATTCCGTACCTGCTGTCGTTCCTGTCAACGGGCAGCTTCGACGGCAGTGTGGAGGGCATTCGTGACCTGCAAAGCACCTACACCGAGATGTACTGCGGTGCAGGCGACACCCTGCTCACCTGCCCCACCGATGGCCAGTTCGCCCCGATTATCTGGATCACCTACTGGGCCTTCCGCTGGATGATTGGCCTCGGCGCACTCGCAGCACTCGTGTCGCTCGTTGGCCTGTGGATCACGCGCAAGAAGCAGGTGCAGCTGCCCAAGTGGGTCTGGAATGTTGCGATCTGGACGGCACCGCTGCCGATGCTCGCCTCACTCGTGGGATGGGTGTTCACCGAGATGGGCCGCCAGCCCTGGATCGTGTTTGGGGTGATGACCACCGAACAAGCGGTATCGCCGGGCGTACCGGCCTGGGCCGTGATGGTGTCGCTCGCGGTGTTCACCATCGTCTACGGCGGCCTTGCGGTGCTCGAGTTCAAACTCATTACGAAGGCCGCCAAGGCAGGCCCGCCAGAAATTGGCGAGACCGCTGACGGCGACACCGACCACCAGTCGCTCGCGACGGTCTACTAGAAAGGAAGACACCTCATGGAACTCACCACACTCTGGTTCTTCATCGTTGGCGCCTTTCTCATTGGCTACTTCGTGCTCGACGGCTTCGACTTCGGCGTGGGGATGTCGCTGCCGTTTCTCGGCAAAGACAACACCGATCGCCGCGTCATCATCAACACCATTGGCCCCGTCTGGGATCTGAACGAAACCTGGCTGATCGTCGCGGGCGCCGCCATATTTGCCGCGTTCCCCGAGTGGTACGCCACGATGTTCTCGGGCTTCTACCTCGCCCTGCTGCTCATTCTTGTCGCCCTGATTTTGCGCGGCGTCTCATTTGAATACCGCCACCAGGGCAAGGGCAAGAACTGGACGAAGTGGTTCGACCAATTCATCTTCTGGGGGTCGGTGCTGCCCCCGCTGCTGTGGGGCGTCGCATTCGCCAACCTGGCACAGGGGATGCCGATCGTGCCGATGGAACGAGGCGGCTGGCTCTTCGAAGGCACGCTGCTCACCCTGCTCAACCCCTACGGGCTGCTCGGCGGGCTCGCAATGCTACTGATCACTTTCACCCACGGCCTCGTGTTCGTGGCGCTGAAGACCACGGGCGAGATGCGCGACAACGCACGCGCACTCGCCACGAAGGCGGGCATCGTCACCATCGTGGTGGGCGCAGCCTTCTTGATCTGGACGATCATGCAGCACCTCGACAGCGACATGATCTGGCTGATCGTCACCGCCTCGGCGGTTGCCGCGGTCGCGCTGATCACGGCGTGGGTGGCGAACCTGCGCGGGCGTGAGGGCTGGGCCTTCACCGGCAACGCGATCGCGATCGCGTTCGTGCTGCTCGCGATCTTCCTCGCACTGTTCCCCAATGTGATGCCCTCAAACATTGATCCGGCGTTCTCGATGTCGATCGAAGGGGCCGCGAGCTCGCCCAAGACGCTCGAACTGATGACCTGGGTGGCCGTGTTCACGATGCCGCTCGTCATCGCCTACCAGGCGTGGACCTACTGGGTCTTCCGCCGGCGCATCTCGCGCGACGCCATTCCGGCAGAAACGGCAGCGCACTAACCCATGAAACCCCTCGACCCGCGCCTGTTGCGCTATGCCTCCGCCGCCCGCCGCGTGCTTGCGCTCGGCGGAGGCCTCGGCCTCATTCGCACCCTCGCGACCATCGCGTGGTGCTGGTTTCTCGCGAACGCCCTCACGGTGATCGCGCTGCCGGTGCTCGCTGGCGCGGGTGGAGGGGCGGGGCAGATCGCCCAAAATGCCCCGGATCAGCGGCAACTGCCGCAGCTCATCGCCTACGCCGCGGCGGCGTTTATCGTGCGCGCCCTTGCGGGCTGGGCGATGGACGTCACCGCGGCCCGCGGCGCGGTGCGGGCGAAGGAACAGTTGCGCAGCGCGGCTCTTAACGCCCTCGACCGGCGGGCCATGGGGCCCGCCGGCGGGGATGGCCCTGGGGTGAGTGCGCCGGCGAGCGCGCCCGGCACCGTTGAAACGAGCACCATTTTGGGGCGCGGCCTCGACGCCCTCGACGGCTACTTCTCGGGGTACCTGCCGCAGCTGATTCTCGCGGTGATCGCGACCCCCGTGTTGGTCGCCACGATTCTGCTCGCCGACCCCGTGAGCGGGGTCACCGTGCTCATCGTGTTCCCGGTGATTCCGATGTTCATGGTGCTCATCGGGCTCGCCACGAAGGCGGTGCAAGATCGCCAGTGGGCGCAGCTGCGCAGGCTTTCGGGGTCGTTCCTCGACGCGGTCGAGGGGCTCTCCACCCTCAAAATCTTTCGGCGGGAACACCGCCAGGCCGCACGCATCGCGCGTGAGGCCGACGACTACCGCGTGCGCACCATGAAGGTGCTGCGGGTTACCTTTCTCTCGGGTTTCGTGCTCGACCTCGCCGGCACCTTCTCCATTGCGCTCGTCGCGGTGACCGTGGGCACGCGCCTCGTTGAGGGCGCTTTTCCCCTCGCGCTCGGCCTCTTCGTGCTGCTGCTCGTGCCCGAGGCGTTCATTCCCGTGCGCCAGGTCGGTGCGGCCTTCCATGCCTCGACCGAGGGGCTCGCCGCCTCGCAAGATGTGTTCGCGCTTATCGAGGGCGGGGCTGACGAGGTGGCTCCCGGGGTCGCTGCCGACAGCGCCGGCGACGACACCGCCTCCACGCTCACGCTCGAGGATGTCACCGTGGCCCGCGGGGCACGCCAGGTCGCTGGCCCCGTCTCGCTCACCGTCGCACCCGGCGAAGTCGTGGCGCTTGCAGGGCCCTCGGGAGCCGGTAAATCCAGCGTGCTCGCCGCCGTGCTCGGGTTCGCCGAGGTCACGAGCGGCCGCCTCAGCCGCCCGGGCGCCGTCTCCTGGGTGGGCCAGCGCCCAGATCTCGCCCGTGGCACGGTCGCCACAAACGTCGCCCTGGGCGACGATGCCCCAGACCCGGTGCTCGTGGTGCGGGCGCTGCACGCCGCGCAACTGCCCGACGTTGACCCCGTAACCCCCCTGGGCGCCCTGGGCAGCGGCCTCTCGGGCGGGCAGGCGCAGCGCGTCGCCATCGCCCGCGGCCTCTACCGCGCCTGGGCACACGACGCACCGATCATCATGCTCGACGAACCCACCTCGGCGCTCGACGCCGACACCGAGGCGCGCATCTGCGACATGCTGCGCGCCGAAGCCAGCGCCGGCCGCGGGGTGCTCGTGGTGAGCCACCGCCCCGCCGTGCTGGCCGCGGCCGATCGGGTGGTGACGCTGGGCGATCCGGAGCAGCGTGATCGCCACGAAATTGCGTCGCAAGATACCGACCCCGCAGTGCCGACCGTGACCCAGGGAGCTTCCTCATGAGCGCAGTAACACCTCGCGAGCGCGTGATCGCGCGTGCGCTGCCGCCGCGCGCGAAAACGGTGGCCGGCAATACACTGGGCGCGCTGGCCGACCTGTGCGTCGTGGGCCTGCTCGGTCTGAGCATGTGGCTGATCGTGAGCGCGGCAGAACAGCCGCCCATTTTGCACCTCACATTTGCGATCGTGGGGGTGCGGGCGCTCGCGATTGGGCGGGCCGCGCTGCGATACACGCACCGGCTCAACACGCACGATGCGGCCCTTGCCCAGCTGGCGCCGCTGCGGGCAGAGACGTTTACGGCGCTGGTGCCGAGGGTTCCGGGGGCGCTGCCCACGAGCCGCCGCGGTGAGCTGCTCGCCGCCTTCGTTGACGACGTTGATCAGCTGCAAGACGAGCCGCTGCGGGTGCGCGGGCCGCTCGTGACGAGCGCGATCGTCGTCGCCCTGTCGCTCATCGCGGTCGCCCTGATTTCGCCCGTGGCCGCCCTGGTGCTGTTCGTGTCGCTCGCCGTTTCGGGTGCGCTCGCCATCTGGCTCGCCGCACGCTCAGCGGGCTCGTACGACCGCGAGCTGAGTGCGGCCCGGGCCCGCCTGAGCGATGCGCTGCTCGAGCGCTTCACCCGCACCGACGCCCTCGCAGCTTTTGGCGCGCTGGGGCAGGCGCGCGCCACGATCGCCGACGCCGAAGCGCAGCTGTCACGCGTGCAGCTGGGGCGGGCCGGATCAGCGGGCCGCACGGGCGCGATCTTGGCGTGTGGGGCGGGGGCTGCGACGCTCGTCACGCTTCTGCTCGTCGCACCCAGTGCGCTTAACGCGCCGCTGATGGCCGCCGTCACCGTGCTGCCCACCGCGGTATTTGAGATCTTCGCCCAGGTGCCGGCGGCATTTGCGGCCGCCCGCGCGGTGCGCGCGAGTGCCGACCGGGTCGCAGGGCTCACCGAGGGGGAGCTACCCGCTGAACTGCCGGTTGAGTTGGCTGAGGGTGCGGTGCTTGAAGCGCCGGCTGCCGGTGCTGCGGGAACTGGCGCGGTCGCGCCGCTTGCAGATACGACGATCGAGCTTATCGATGTCGCCGTGCGCCACCCGGGGGCCTCGCGGCCTGCGGTGGCCGGCGTGAACTTGACCCTGCGCCCGGGCGAAACCCTTATTGTGACGGGCGAGAGCGGCGCTGGTAAAAGCACGCTCGCCCTCGCGCTTGAGGGATTCTTGAACTACGAGGGTTCGTACCTGATCGGGGGAGTCGAGGCGCGGTCGATACCGACGCACACGCTGCGCGCCACCGTGGGCTTGTGCGAGCAAACCCCGCACCTGTTCGACACCGACCTGCGCCAGAACCTGAAGTTCGCGCGCGACACCGCTACCGATGACGAGCTTTGGGCCGTGCTCGAGCGGGTGGGGCTCGCCGACTGGGCACGCCCGCGGGGTGGCCTCGATGCGTGGACCGGTGAGCGCGGCGCGCTCGTGTCGGGCGGCCAGGGGCAGCGCATCGCGCTCGCCCGCGTGCTGCTCGCCGATTTCCCGGTCGTGCTGCTCGATGAGCCCACCGCCGGTGTCGACGGCCCGCTCGCCGACAAGCTGCTGCGCGACCTCATGGAGGCGGTGCCGGCAGACCGCTCGGTGCTGCTGATCACGCACGCTGAGGTGCCGGCGGAGTTGCGGGCGGAGCGGCTGGCCTTGGCAACCTGAGCAGCGAAAGGTAGCATGTCGTAAGCGTTCGAACAGAATTCAAAACCGCCCGATTCGTCGTATGATTGGGAATAATTTGGGCTCCTAGGCCGTTGCAATACAGTGAGTTAGATACATGCGCATACAAAAGGAGATTCCCTCATGAAGGCATGGCAGTTCACCGGTACCAACCAGCCGCTCGAGTTGAATGAGGTCGCAGAGCCGCACGCCGGGCCGGGGCAGGTCGTGGTTGAGGTGAGGGCTGCAGGGATCTGCCATTCTGACGTGACTGCTCTGGATGACGCGGGTTGGATGCCACTCTTCCCAGAGCTCCCTCGCACCATGGGGCACGAGAACGCCGGTGTAATCACTGAAGTCGGCGAGGGCATGGACGAGTGGAAGGTCGGCGACCGCGTCGGCCTGGCCCCGGTGATGAGCGATGGCGACGCCCTAGGTTACGGCAAATGGGACGGTGGCTTTGGCCCCCGTCTACTCGCCACCAACGACAACTTGGTCAAACTTCCCGACGAGGTTTCTTTCGAGCTCGGCGCGATGGCGACTGATGCTGGTCTGACGGCTTACCACGCGATCATGGCCGTCGGTGGGGCCAAAGCCGGAATGAAGGTCGGCGTGATCGGACTTGGCGGCTTGGGATACATCGGCGCGCGCGTTGCGGCGCTCTCTGGTGCTGAAGTCTATGGCGCTGAAGTGAACCCCGAAACGCGGAAGCTGGCTGACGAGATCGGACTCGCGGGCATTGCCGACTCGATTGATGCGTTCAAGGATAAGAACCTCGACCTGATCGTCGACTATGCCGGTTTCGGAACAACTACGGCCGCCGCCATTGAGACGCTTGCTGAATTCGGAACGTTTGTTCAGGTCGGAATGGGTCGCCTTGAGGCAACCATCAACACCTACCCGATTATCATCAATCAGCTCACCATCAAGGGTTCAAAGTCTGGCACCAAGGAAGACCTCGAGGCGCTCTACGAGCTCATGAAGTCTGGCCAGCTAAACCCGCCGATCAACCTCATCACTCAGGCTGAAATCCCCGAGGCGATTGACAAGCTGCGCGTTGGTGGCGTAGTCGGCCGTTACATCGCCATGTACGAACAGGCATAGCGAAACTAGAGAAGTTTGAGTTGATCCCGAAGATCATTGGATCGACTCCTTCTACTTTGTATCGATCGGCACGGCAGCACGTGCGTCCCCGCACCCCAAGTGGCGATTCCGCGTGACCTGCGAGATGACGCTACGGGACTCGTGCGGCGGGAAGGCGGCGTGCTGCGTCACACCTGAGTGAGGCACGGGCGAGCATGATCCGGATCAAAAATCGTGACCCGGATCGCGCGTGACCAACGTGGGAGCGAGGCCGCTTATTGGCCTCGCTCCCACGTTTTGCTTGACCGGCTACTTCTGCTGGTTCCACCGAAGGGCTTTTGGTCAGTGCCCGCGTTAAAAAGCATTGACTCCCGGCCAATCTCTTCTCCGTCTGTTGCCATAACCTGCTGATCTGCCGGCTGCGCTTCGTAAAACGAGTCAAGGGCTTCTGGCTTGAGGTTGCTTCGGATTAGGAGCGCGGCCCCCTTGATGCGTGCCGTTTCCTGCACCGGCAAACCGCGAGACCGCCCATGAGGAATCCACCAGCTCAGTGTGCTGTGGCAGCTCCAAAGCCAGCAGGCGCTCTTCAACTCGTTGGGCAGCTGCATTATTGGCATTGTGTACCCATACGTAAGTGCCGATGAAAGCCAAGATCGGCACCAGTACGATGGCAGCGAGGATGGAGAAAATCCAGCGCCCAGGGTGCTCTCGGAAGCTACTACAGAATCATGGGTGATCCCTACGCGTGTGGTCGCGGAACGGTCTGAGAAAGCAGTAGAGCTCGGGCCTGATCGGGGGCGTCGAGGCGCGGTTGATTCTGACGCACATCTTGCGCTTGTAGTTTTGGCTCAGATGAAACACACCACATAGGTGAAACTCGCCAATCGACTGTGCGAAGCTTGGCCAGTCGCTACTTCAGCCAATGAGTGTTCCAGGGGGTGATTCGCAGATGCCGCGCAAACGCAAACAAGCAGTGCCCAAGCACTTTGTCCAAGTACTCAGACGCCCCAATGTGGGGGTCGAGACGACGACGGGGCGGCCGTGGATCGGCGTTGATCAGCAGGTCGGGCATGGCTCAGCCGACGCGCGGTTCGCGTTGACCCCTGAACAGTACGCTCAGGTGCTGACCGAGGGATGGCTAGAAACGCCTTTCGAAATGGAATGCTGGCGTGGCGAGCACCCCGAGCTGGAGTTATCACACCCAGGAAAGCGCCAAGAGACACCCGAAGTCTGGTCTCCGGCACCATCGCGGTCAATAGAGACGCCATTTCACGGTGAACTGTGGCGTCACGCTGACGTACTCGGGGCAACGCCAGAGGACGACATCGTTCAAGTTGTGCAGCAACTTGCAGCTCAGTCCTGGCAACCGTGCATCGTGGACGGGGTAGTGCATCGTCTGACATTCTTGCTCACCGGCGAAAACTCGTACCCGCGCCCCGAAGGGCTGATCGCCGGGCTCACGCAGGGGAGCACGCGCGACCTTGCGCACTTGATCTTGGGCGAGCCGGTAGACGCCACTCGTGACGAGTTTGCTGCGGACGGGATTCGGGTCTTTCTTGAATTCGAAGCCGGGGGCCTATCCCAGATCAGCATTGAGCCGACTTTGCAATGGACCCTTCCTCCGGGCCGCCTCGGGCGTCTCCTTGAGACGCTTGGGACTCCCGAGTTTAGTGATGCATTTGTTGAGGTTATCGAGCAGACGGGCGGAGCGCGGCGACGTCACGAGATACTTTCGGGCGGCATCGGGCGGCTCATTGTTTGGGACGCTGGGCTCAAAGTTCAAGTGCAAGACGGCAACATAGCGATCGCGCAGGTTGAGATCAGCACGGGCGAGGCCGATGAGCCGAATGAGTATGCCCGAACACTTGTCCCGGGCATGACGTGGCCAGCGACGCGAGAACAGTTGCACTCGGCATGGGGGCCGCCCTCAGCAACGGCCGGGCATGCCGATTTGTATCGGTACGGTCGTCGAGAATTGGCGGTGCACTTCAGCTCGGGTCAGGCTAACGCGACCCTGGTTAAGCTCACCGCCGTCATGAGCGGCCAGAATGCGACCATGGCGATGCCGTCGCGTAGTTCTGGCAATTACACAATCTATCTTGATCTGCTCGGGCGCCCCCAAACCGATGCGACTGTCGTCTACGCCCGCACGCAGCTCGGTGCTCACGTACAGCTGTCGGGCACGGGAAGAATCGTCACCGCGGTGGAAGTTGACGGGAGCAGAGTGGGCTTTGCTCGCTTCATGGACGGCTGGTCAAACGTTGCTAGGCGAAGCGACGTAGCTTTCGGCGCACCCGACTACTACGGTGCCCACGACGACGTCTGGTGGCGTGCCCCCGGATGGATTCACGTGCATTCCAATAATGGCCGAAATATTGATCGCATCACCGTCTCCCAAGAACGTCCGACTCGCCTTGACGTACACGCGTGGCAATTTGGGCGCGACAGCATGGAGGCCTGGCGGTCGCTTTCAGACGGGGCATCCGTCACTGAGTGATTGGTGGGTGTGCGGAGCAAACTTGGTGCTGGTCGTAGCTGTGTGACATGAAATTTCGGTGTTTCTGAACTCGTGGGCTATGTTGGGCTCTGTGACACGGGGTGCCCGTCGCCGAATGGCGGGCTGAGATTACACCCGTCGAACCTGATCTAGTTAGTACTAGCGAAGGGATGTTATAGATGCGCACGCGTCTAACCTCTGAACAATGCGCCCAAATGCTCGATTTTCTGCGGGAGCGAGCCCCACTCGTGCAGTGCGTCACCAATACGGTGGTGACAAATTTCACCGCGAACGCCCTGCTCGCCTTAGGCGCCGCCCCGGCCATGGTCGACGTGCCCATTGAGGCCGGCCAGTTCGCCCGCATCGCCTCTGGCGTGCTGATCAACCTGGGTACACCCCACGCCGAACAGCGCACCGCCATGCTTGAAGCGGCCCATGCGGCACACGACGCCGGCACCCCGTGGGTGCTCGATCCCGTGGCCGTCGGCACGTTGACGGTGCGCACCGATCTCGCCCGCGAACTGCTCGCACTGGCACCCACCGCCATTCGCGGCAATGCCTCAGAGATCATCGGACTAGCAGGCCAGGGGAGCGGCGGCCGCGGCGTCGACGCCACCGATCTTCCCGAGACCGCGCTCGCCGCAGCCACTCACCTGGCCGAGGCGACCGGCGCGGTGATTGCCATCTCGGGCGCGGTCGATCTGATCACCGATGGCACTGAAACCATCAGGGTCGCGAACGGCCACCCGCTGCTTACGCAGGTCACCGGGGGCGGTTGCGCACTCGGCGCGGTCACGGCGGCATTCCTGTCGCTCACACACGAGAGCGCAGCATCGGGCGGCCACGCGCCTAGCCCGCGTGGTGGGCTGGATGTGCTCGCCGCAACGGCGGCCGCGACCGCCGTGTATACAATTGCCGCCGAGCTCGCTGCGGCAGATGCAGAGGGCCCCGGCAGTTTCGGGTGGCGGTTCATCGACCGGCTGCACGATCTTGACGCCGCAACCGTCGCAGCGCGGGTGAGGCTGTCATGAGTGCACCAAACGATTCAGTGTCGGATATCTCAGTGCCAGATGCCTCAGCGCGCGCCATCGATCTCTCGATCTACCTCGTCACCGATGAGGCCCTGTGTGGTGAGCGCGGGGTGGTGCAGACCGCGATCGACGCCGTTGCGGGCGGGGCCACCACGGTGCAGCTGCGCCACAAAAACGCCTCAGATGAGCAGCTGCTCGAGACCCTGCTGCAGCTCGCACACGCAATAAGCGACCGGGCGACCCTGCTCGTGAACGACCGCGTCGACGTCTTCACCCGTGCGAAAGCCCTGGGGGCTGCGGTGCACGGCGTACACGTGGGGCAGGGAGACCTCGACCCTCGCGCCGTGCGGGCGCTGATCGGCGAGGACGCCATTCTCGGGCTGAGCGCAGACAGTGCGGCCCACCTCGCCGCGGTGCGCGCGCTACCGGCGGGCACCGCCGACTACCTCGGGGTGGGGGCGGTGCGCGCCACCTCCACCAAACCCGACCATCCGCCGGTGCTCGGCATCGACGGCTTTGCAGCGGTCACCGCGCAGGCAGCACTGCCGTGCGTGGCGATCGGCGGCATCGGCCTGGCCGACGCACAGCCCCTGCGACGTGTGGGCGCGGCAGGCATCGCCGTCGTCTCGGCAATCTGCGCCGCGACAGACGCCCGCGAAGCCGCGGCCCAGCTACGTGAGGAGTGGAGCGCATGACCCAGATACCCCGCGTGCTGAGCATCGCCGGCACCGACCCCACGGGCGGCGCCGGCATCCACGCCGACCTGAAAAGCATCGCCGCGAACGGTGGCTACGGCATGGCCGCCGTCACCGTGCTCGTCGCGCAGAATACCCGCGGCGTGCGCGCCACCCATGCGCCACCAGCCTCATTTCTCACTTCTCAGCTCGACGCGGTGAGTGATGACGTCACCATTGACGCCGTCAAAATCGGCATGCTCGGCGACACCGCCATCATCGATGCCGTGGCTGACTGGCTGACCCGGGTCCCCCCGCCGATCGTCGTGCTTGATCCGGTGATGATCGCCACGAGCGACGACCGCCTGCTCGACGAGACCGCCGAGGGCTCCCTGCGCGCCCTCGTGCCCCGGGTCGATCTCGTCACGCCCAACCTGCCCGAACTTGCCATCTTGCTCGACGAACCCGTCGCCCGCGACTGGGCGCACGCCCTCGACCAAGGGGAGCGGCTCGCCCAAGACACCGGCACCCGCGTGCTCGTCAAGGGCGGGCATCTCGCAGGCATGGCCTGCCCCGATGCGCTCGTGGGCGCGGGCGAAGCGCCGTTTGTGCTCGACGGGATCCGGATCAACACCCCGCACACCCACGGCACCGGGTGCTCGATGTCGGCCGCGCTCGCCACACGCCTCGCCGTGCACGGCGACTGGCGGCGCGCGCTCACCGAAACCAAAGCCTGGCTCACCGACAGCATTCAGTCGGCGGCCGAGCTGCGGGTCGGCGCAGGCCACGGGCCCATCAACCACTTCCACGCGCTCTGGAGCGCGGCCCAGGCGCCGCAAATAACGCACACCACTCATGTATCTCACGCAATGCAGACCAACGAAGGTTCACGCTCATGACTGACACCACCCCGCTTCCCGCATCCCTCCCCATCTCCGAACAAACCGTGCTCGTCACCGGCGGCGGCCGCGGCGTCGGCACCCACCTCGTGCGCGCCTTCGCCCAGCAGGGCGCTCGCGTCATCATCAACTACCGCAGCAGCCACGCAGCAGCGACGGCGCTCGCCGCAGAACTCGAAGTAGAGCACGGCGCGGGCCGCGTGATTGCACTGGAGGCAGATGTGACCGACCGTGAGGCGGTCGACCGGATCGTGGCTGATGCCACCGCGCACTTTGGCACCGAAATTACCACGGTGGTGAGTAACGCGTTGCCCGCGTTCTCGTTCAACGGCGATGACCGACCCAAGGCAGCAGACATCGGCTGGGATGACGTGGCTGCGCAGTTTGAGGGCACCGTGCGCGGGGCCCTCAACACGGTGCAGGCGGTGCTGCCCGGCATGCGTGCGCGAGGATTTGGGCGCGTCATTACCGTGGGCACGAATCTGTTTCAGCACCCGGTGGTGCCGTACCACGACTACACCGCGGCGAAAGCGGCGCTGCTCTCACTCACCCGCACACTGGCGCACGATCTCGGGCCCGACGGCATCACGGTGAACATGATTTCTGGTGGGCTGTTGCGCACGACCGACGCGAGCGCCGCCACCCCTGACGCCGTGTTCGAATACATTGCCGCCGCCAGCCCGCTGCGCAGGGTGACGACGCCGCGCGAATTCGCTGACGCGGCGCTGTTCTTCGCCTCAGAGTGGTCGCGGGCCGTCACCGGTCAGAACCTGGTGGTCGATGGCGGGCTCGTGAATAACTGATCGCGGGCGTGCGTACGCTATTGCGGCAGCACCGCCGCGATCTGGGTGCGAATATCTGCGATCACCGCGTCGGTTGAGGGGTGCAGATGCGCGCCGCTGGCCATGGTGAGAAACGTGATCGACGAGATGACGTGGGCGAGGGTGCGCGCGGTGTCATCGGTCACCGCGCCACCGCGGGTGAGTACCTCGGCGTACGCCTGCTTGGTGCGGGCGACGATGCTCAGCGCCTCGGCGTGGTGCGGTTCGCCCGGGTCGCCGAACACCATTTCACGCAGGTAGGTGCGCCCGTTCTCGATCTGGACCCGGTTGCAGCGCACGACGGGGGTGACGATGGCGAGCAGCGCATCAAGCGGGTCGGTGAGCTTTGCGGCCGCGGCCTGCCCTGCGGCGAGCGCCTGGGCGTAGTGGGCGTTTTGTACGAGCAGCAGCAGCTCACCCTTGGTTTTGGCGTAGAGGAAGAGGGTGCCCGCGCCGATATCGGCTTTGTCGGCGATCTGTTGTGTGGTGACCTCGTCGACGCTGTGGGTGGCGAAGAGTTCGGTGGCGGCAGCGGTGATGCGTTCGAGTTTTTCGAGTTTGTTGCGTTCGCGCCGACCCAGCGCGGGTGCTGTGAACGTCATGAGAAGTATCCTCCTGGGAATAAAGTATGAGTACACTCAGTTATGATCATGGTCACTGTCGCGTGGCCTCGAATCTGCTTCCGCTCATTCTCTCACGACAGTGTTGATTGCCCCGTTGTGCCGGGCTACCGACCGGTAGTCAGTAATCGTGCGATGTAAAGGAACTCACCTCATGACCTCCTCTTCACTGTGGACACCATTTACCCTGGGCCGCATGCAGCTCGAGCACCGTCTCGCCATGGCGCCGATGACGCGCAACCGCGCCGACGTTGATGGCACCCCGAGTGACCTGATGGTCGACTACTACGGGCAGCGCGCCGGCCTGGGCCTTATTATCACCGAGGGCACGCAGCCCTCTGCTGACGGCCAGGGCTACCTGAACACCCCCGGCATCTACACTCCCGAGCATGTTGCGGGCTGGAGCAAGGTCGCCGACGCCGTGCACGAGAAGGGTGGGCACCTGTTCATCCAACTGATGCACGCGGGCCGCGTCTCGCACCCCGATAACACCCCGCACCATCGCCAGCCGGTCGCCCCTTCGGCGATCGCTCCCGGCGAGGATTCACACACCCCCACGGGCGTGCAGCCTATTCCGGTGCCCCGCGCACTGGGCACCGAGGAGATCGCTGATGTGATTGCCGAGTTCCGTCACGCGGCTGCCTCGGCCATCGCTGCGGGTGCCGACGGCGTCGAGATTCACGCCGCGAACGGCTACCTGCTGCACCAGTTCCTGTCGCCCAACTCGAACGAGCGCACCGACTCCTACGGCGGATCAATTGAGAACCGCGCCCGCATCGTGATCGAGATCGCGCAGGCCGTGGCCGACGAAATCGGCGCCGACCGCACCGGCATTCGCATCTCGCCGGCACTGCCGCTCGGTGGCCTCAACGAGGGCGAGGTAGAAGCCGTGCGTGCCCAGTACCGCTACCTCGTCGGCGAGCTCGCCAACCTCAATCTCGCGTACCTCCACGTGCACCACATCGGTGACGATGAGCTGTTGCGTTCGTTCCGCGAGGTGTGGCCGACCGCCGTGCTCGTGGTGCGTTATGGCCGTGGCCGCGACCAGATCGCCGCCGACATTGACGCGAACTTCGCCGACATTGCGCCGATTGGTCGCTTCGCACTCGCTAACCCCGATCTGGTGGAGCGCCTGCGCACCGACGCCCCGCTGAACGAGGTCGACCCGGCCACCCTGTACGGCGGCGGAGAAGCGGGCTACACCGACTACCCCGCGCTGGCCACCGCCTAACCCGCCAGCACACCACCACCACACGCAGAAAGCAGACACATGACTTCACTCAATGGCGCAGTAGTGCTCGTGACCGGCGCAAACGGCGGCATCGGCACACGCTTCGTGCGCGAAGCCCTCGCCCGCGGTGCGGCAAAGGTGTACGCCTCGGCGCGCAACCCGCGCACCTGGGATGACGACCGCATCGTGCCGTTGGCGCTCGATGCCACTGATCCGGCATCGATTCAGACAGCCGTTGCGGCGGCCCCCGACGTCACCGTGCTGATCAACAACGCCGGTGCCGGCGTGCACAGCGCCGGCGTGCTCGGCCACACCGACGCCGAGATTCGCGCCAACGTCGAGGTCAACTTCCTCGGTCCGCTGTTCCTCTCGCGGGCATTCGCCCCCGTGTTGGCAGCGCACGGCGGCAACACCGCCATTATCGACATGCACTCGGCGCTGTCGTGGCACGCGAGCGTGGGTATCTACTCGGCCACCAAGGCAGCCCTGTGGTCGGTCACGAACTCACTGCGCATCGAACTGCTGCCCGCTGGCGTGCAGGTCGTCGGCGTGCACGTGGGCTGGGTCGACACCGCCATGGCGGCCGGCGTCACCGACCCCAAGACCGACCCCGCCGTACTGGTAGGGATGATCTTCGACGCCACCGAAGCGGGGGAGTATGAAGTACTCGCCGACGACACCGCCATCAACCTGAAAGCGGCGCTCAGCGCCCCGCTCGAAGCGGCCTACCCGCAGCTCAGGCAGGCACAAGGCTAAACGCCCTCAGGGCTAAATGCCTTCAGGGGCATCGCGGGTGCTGTTTCATCAGCACCCGCGACACCCCGGCCCGGCTGCAGGCCACCCACCATTTTTACTACAGTTGACGGGTGACTTACGTACCCGCCGTTCGGCTCACCGGAGAGCTCCACCCCAACCCCGGCTACCCCCTCACCGTCGATACGGTGACAGCACACCTGCGCTCGCGACGCCTGCTCGCGGCAGTCGGACAATACGACCTGAGCGCCCTGGCCCGCGCCGCCGGAGTCACAGAAGCCGACCGCTCAGTGATTATCGCGCTCGCCGCCACCGAAGACGAACGCGTCTTCGTGCTCGAAAACGGTAAGGCCCAGCAGGGCCTGAGCGTCGCTGAGCTGTGCGCCGAACTCGCGGCCGCCACACGCGCCAACGTTGAGATCTCAGGCGAATACGTCGACGCCAACGAAACAGAAATCGAAGATACGTTCGAACGCGGTGATGGCGCGGATGAAAGCCACTCGGGTGACCGTGCCGACGATGACGCCCATGGCGACTCGGGGCCGATCGTCGTAGAGCTGCCTGACGCAGACGACCCCGCGCCCGTGCTCATCTTCCGAGGCAAGGCCGACCTGCTGCCCATGCTCGCCAAAGACGCCGAATCACCCCTCGAAACCATCACCCACGGTGACTGGACCATCGTTGGATTCGAAGATGCGGCGGCCGACCCCGGCAGGCACGGCTGGACCCGCAGCGAAACCCCCGTCATTGAACTCAGCGCCATCGGCGAAGACCGCTACCTCACCATCCTCACTTCACGCGGCGCCCTTATCCAGGGGTGCACCCTCACGTGGCAGACGCCCACCACACCGGTACTGGGCGATGAGGAGACCTTTGAGGCAATCACGGGGGATCACCCCGGCCTCGCCGCCGTGCTCGCAAGCCTCGCCAACCCCCACCTCGACCCCGAATCCGAAATGACGCGCCTGCTGAGCGACCCAGCCTTCGCCCACATCGACGCGCATCAGCTCGCCACCGCCCTGCAGCTCCCGCCCGACGAACACTGGTTCACCCGCGTCCTCACAGTCCTCGAGCTACCCGCGCTCGCCGCAGCCGTGTTTGAAGCTGGCGGGTTTGCTACAGACGGCGAGGACTCCGCGCGCGTGACCCGGGTTGAACCCGGCGGATTCTGGGCGTCCATGCGTGCCGTGCTGCAGGTGCACGACACCGCATCGCCCAGCGAGATCGAGCGCAAGGGCATCTTCGGTCGCATCTACGCGGCAACGGTACGCCAGCCGGCACGCATGCTGTTCTCGATCGTCCCTGAACTCGCCCTCGGATCGGCCGCCCTCGCCTGGGTGGCCACCAGCGACCACCGGCCCTGGTGGCTCATCGCCGTAGGGTTCGCGGGCGGGCTCGCCATTCTCGACGCCGTCGTTGATATCGCCCTGATGATCAGGCGCATCACCCGCCAGCGCCGCGGCATCTCACCGCGCAACTAGCGCCCCTGGAGAGCGATCCCCGGATAGCGACCTCCCGAAGGGCTAGGGGCGCACCGGCTCCCACGTGCCATCAAGCGCGAGGCGAAACCTCGCCAGGCGCCCCGCATCGTGCACCGTCAGCGCCTGCCCATCAATTGAGCGCACCGGGCGAATACCGTGCAGGGCATTCACGGCCCACACGTCGCGCCCGACCAACTGATCGGGAGTCACCGTGGCAGGCATGAGCGGCGCCCCGAGGCTGCGGGCCTCACGGGCAACGAGCGCTTCGGCGACCGACGGCACCCGCTGTGTAGACGCCGCCACGAACCCACGCCCAGCGGCATCCCACCACACCAGACTCGTCGTCGTGCCCTCAATCACCGCGCCATCGGCGTCAACCAGCAGCCCCTCGCACCCCAGCGAGCGCGCAATCTCGCTATAGACCGCAATATTCGGGCCCTTGCGAGCAGGGGAGACGAGGCTTGCGGGCAGTGGCGCGGTACGCAACTCAATACTGTCCCGGATCACAGGGAGGGGTCGCAACGCCACCGATAGCTCCCAGCCGGGCACGAGCTGTACAGAGGGCACCTGCTGTGGGGGCTGCGCACTGCCTGCTTGCTGCGCTGCCTGTGTTCCTGGTGCTTCCTGCGCTGCCTGCTTCCCTAGCGCGGGGGACGTCTGCCACAGCTCGAGCCGCGGAAACCCCTCGCCCGCCGCATCGATGCGTTCCAGAGCCTCCGTGAGGAACTCATCTAGCGCATTCGAAACTGTGTTCGAATCAAGATTTGGGCGTGAATCAGCGGAAGCTGGCGCCTGAGGGTTAGGAAACACCTCAAGCAACGGCTCAACTTCTGACAACGCTTCAATCGCGGACTGACGGAACCGTGCCAGGTGCAGCGCAAGCCCCCGCACCTCGGTGACGTCAGCGCGCACACGCGTGCGAAACGAATCAGCCACCGCGAGCTGCCGAGAGGGAACGCTCGCGCTGAGCTCCGTACTAAGTTCCGCGCTGGGCTCCGTGCCGAGGCCATTACTTGCCTGCCGTGCAGAGGAAGAGGGATCCGGAACAGGGAGCGAAGAATCCTGGGGAGCGTGCGCGGGCATGCGGCGAGCGTACCAGGCACGCCAGCAGTGTTCGGGAAGATAGAACAGCCGCACCTGTGGCTCTCACTGCGCCCGCTACTGCGGCCATACCCATTGAGGCAGATACATCCAGCGCTGCGACTACGCTAGTGGAGTGCAAGAAACCAGTGCGCCACACGTGAGGCGGCCAATCGAAGGCTCCTTCGACGCCGAAACCCTCGCCCGCACCCTTGCCGCTGCGGGCCACCCCTGGTGCTGGCTCGATGGAGAGGCTCCCGCCCAGGGGGAGACCCAGGTCAGTTACTTCGGCGCCACCGAACACATTATTGAATGCGCACGGGGGAGCGAACGAAAGTTCCTCACACACCTGCGCAACGAACAAGACCGCCGGTACCGTAGAGACGGCCACTCACACCGCCACTCACACGAAGACCCACAAGGTTCCATCCCTGCGACAGCTGTGCGCGACGGATTTCACGGGGGTTGGGTCACCGCGCTGAGCTACGAGTTCGGCGTCGCCCTCACTGACCTCACTCCGGCGATAGACGACGAGCCGCCCGCATTCGCCCTGCGCCTCGACGCCGTACTCGCCCTCACTGGCGACACCCTCGAACTACGCGCACACACGCACGAAGCGCTCGCCGCAGGGATACAGTACTACGCCAGCGTCATCGCACGGGCCAGGCGAGGCATGCGGTCCCAGGTTCGCGCCGACACCGCGCACCTGGCGCAAACCGACATTGCGTGGCGCCGATCCGGAGCCGCGTATGAAACCCAAGTCGCCAAGTGTCAGCAAGCCATCACGGCCGGCGACGCCTACGTCATCTGCCTCACCGACTCCGCACGCACAAACGGCCACTTCGACCCCATCGACATCTACACCCGCCTACGCCGCCTAGGCACTGCGACCCGCGGCGGCATCATCAGCACCGGCCACCGTGCCCTCATCAGCGCCAGCCCAGAACGCTTCCTCAGCGTGCGAAACCGAGAAATCTCTACCCACCCCATCAAAGGCACCCGCCCCAGAGACGCAGATAGCAACCGCGACCAAGCGCTCGCCGCAGAGCTCGCGAACGATCCGAAAGAGCGGGCCGAGAACCTCATGATCGTCGACCTGATGCGCAACGATCTCAGCCGGGTGTGCGCGCCGGGATCGGTGGGCGTGCGCGAATTTTTGCGGGTCGAGCAGCACCCGCACGTGCATCAGCTCGTGAGCACCGTCGCCGGGCAGCTGGCCGATGGGCTCGATGTGTTCGACGCGATCGCAGCGTGTTTTCCCGCCGGATCAATGACGGGCGCCCCCAAACGCCGTGCCATGCAGCTGCTGGGCGAACTCGAAGCGGCCCCGCGGGGGCTCTACGCGGGGTGCTTTGGTTGGCTGGATGACGGCGGCGACGCCGAGCTCGCGATGACCATTCGCGGGGTGGAGCTGCGAGGGTTGGCAGGCGCGCGGCAGACCGCGCTCGTGGGCGCCGGCGGCGGGATCACCGCAGATTCAGACCCGGCAAGTGAGCACGCAGAGAAAGACCTCAAGGCCGCTGCGGTGCTTGCGGCGCTGGTGCCTCGCGCACTCTAGACGTTTGACACGCCTGGGGCGCGGGCGCGGTGCGCGGCGAGGATGCCCGGGCGCGGTATCCTAGACGGGTGTGTGCCCGCCGTCGCGGGCCCTCCCAAACGAGATCGAGGTGTGTGTGACTGAGCAGGGGCGTGAAGCCGAGGGCTACGACTTCCAAACAATTCAGGATCGGTGGCTGCCGGTTTGGGATGAGCTGAAGCCGTTCGAGGTCACCGATGAGGTGTCAGATCGGCCCAAGAAGTACGTCCTCGACATGTTCCCCTACCCCTCAGGCGACCTGCACATGGGTCACGCTGAGGCATTCTGCTTCGGTGACGTGCTGGCACGTTACTGGCGCGGCCAGGGCTACGACGTGCTGCACCCGATCGGGTGGGACTCCTTCGGGCTGCCCGCCGAGAACGCGGCCATCAAGCGCGGCGTTGACCCGCGCGACTGGACGTACTCGAACATCGACCAGCAGAAGGCGTCGTTCCGCCTGTACGCGCCGTCGTTCGACTGGAGCCGCGTGCTGCACACGAGCGACCCCGAGTACTACAAGTGGAACCAGTGGATCTTCCTCAAGATGTACGAGAAGGGCCTCGCATACCGCAAGGCCAGCTGGGTGAACTGGGACCCGGTAGATCAGACGGTGCTCGCCAACGAGCAGGTGCTCGCTGACGGCACCTCTGAGCGCTCGGGCGCCATCGTGGTGAAGAAGAAGCTGACGCAGTGGTACTTCCGCATCACTGACTACGCCGATCGCCTGCTCGACGATCTCGATCAGCTCGAGGGCCGCTGGCCCGCGAAGGTGCTCAACATGCAGCGCAACTGGATCGGCCGCTCACGCGGTGCCGAGGTTGAGTTTCAGATCGAGGGCCGCGACGAGAGCGTTCCCGTCTTCACGACGCGCCCCGACACGCTGCACGGCGCCACCTTCATGGTCGTCGCTCCCGACTCAGACCTCGCGGCTGAACTCGTCGAGGATGCCTCTGATGAGGTGCGCGAAGCGTTCCAGAGCTACCTCGCTCAGGCGCAGAAGCAGACCGAGATTGAGCGCCAGAGCAGCGAGCGCGAGAAGACCGGTGTCTTCTTGAACCGCTTTGCGATCAACCCGGTAAACGGTGAGCGCATTCAGGTGTGGGCTGCCGACTACGTGCTCGCCGATTACGGTCACGGCGCGATCATGGCCGTGCCCGCGCACGACCAGCGCGACCTCGACTTCGCCCTCAAGTTCGACCTGCCCGTGCAGGTGGTTGTTGACGTGCGCGACGAAGACGGCGCAGCGCTCGAGAACCCCGCCGTGAGTGGCGTGGCCACCAGCGGCGCAGGCGTCATGATCAACTCGGGCGAGCTCGACGGCCTCGGCAAGACCGAAGCCATCGCGAAGGCCATCGAGGTGCTCGAAGCGCGCGGCACCGGTCGCAAGACGACCACGTACCGCCTGCGCGACTGGCTGATCTCACGCCAGCGCTACTGGGGCACCCCGATTCCCATTCTGCACAACGAGAATGGCGACATGCGCCCCGTCGACGAGGCGTCACTGCCCGTCGAGCTGCCGTCGTCAGAGGGCCTCGATCTGAAGCCGAAGGGCTCGTCGCCTTTGGGTGCCGCCACCGAGTGGTCCACCGTCACCGACGAGGCCACGGGCGAAACGTGGAAGCGTGACCCCGACACCATGGACACGTTCGTGGACAGCTCGTGGTACTACCTGCGCTTCATGGCTTCGAACGATCCGACGCAGCCGTTCGACCCCGCCGCTGCAAAGAAGTGGGGCCCGATCGACCAGTACGTCGGCGGCGTTGAGCACGCAATCTTGCACCTGCTCTACTCGCGCTTCATCACGAAGGTGATGAACGACCTGGGCTATGTCGATTTCGACGAGCCGTTCATGGACATGCTGAACCAGGGCATGGTGCTGCTTGACGGCGCGAAGATGTCGAAGTCGAAGGGTAACCTCGTCGAGTTCGCTTCCGAGCTGTCGGCGCACGGCGCCGATGCGCTGCGCGTGACGCTCGCGTTCGCTGGCCCGCCCGAGGATGACATTGACTGGGCCGACGTGTCGGTGCAGGGCTCGGCCAAGTTCTTGGCGCGCGCTTGGCGCATCGCCGATGACATTGAGCACTCAGGTGCTAACGCTGCGGCCGATTTCGCCACCGGCGACCAGGGCCTGCGTTGCGCGACGCACCACCTGCTCGCCGACGCACCCAGCCTCATCGAGTCGTACAAGTTCAACGTCGTTGTCGCACGCCTCATGGAGCAGGTCAACGTGACCCGCAAGGCGATCGACTCGGGCTGCGGCGTGGGTGACCCTGCCGTGCGCGAGTCGGCAGAGGCGGTCTCGCTGATCCTGTCGCTATTCGCACCCTACGCGGCTGAAGACATGTGGGCGAAGCTGGGCCACGAGCCCACCGTTGCCCTGCAGACCTGGCCCACCGCCGACCCCGCACTGCTCGTTGAGAACGAGGTCACCCTCGTGGTGCAGGTCGACAAGAAGGTGCGCGACCGGCTCACGCTGCCCGCATCGGTCACCGAGGCTGAGGCCGAGGCTGCCGCGCTCGCGAGCGCGGCCGTGCAGGCAGCGATTGGTGATCGCGAGATTGTCAAGGTCGTGGTGCGCGTGCCCAAGATCGTCAGCATCGTAACGAAGCCCGCAAGCTAGGGCTTGTGCGGGGCCCGCAGCACTGGCTGCGACCCCCGCTGTGCACTGTGGCCGCTGCCTCACCGTTCTGGTGGGTAGCGGCCACAGGCGTATCTGGGGCTTTGTGGATCCGGATCAACGGGCCTGTCCTGGCTAGGTAGCCCCTCCTACAAGGTTGAGCTAGTTCCGGAGGATAATCGCAGATCTCCCCGGAGTTATTCGGTATCCTCATCCGCCCCAATTCTTTTGGGGGAGGTCGGTCGCATTCGCTCCGCTAGTATCTTCGAGTCGGATACGCTTTGGAGGCACGAACTGCGCGGAATATTCGTCAGAAAACCAGGCCCAAGTGGTCAAGTCCCGTGGAGTGGTGTAACGATCATTCTTCGAGAATGAGCTTGGCTACGCAGTCAACGTGAGGGGTAGTTCCACAGCCACCTCCTCAGCAACGTTGTCCGTGATGAGGCGAACCCTGCAACGAGCCAACACCTCGAGTCCGAGGTATCGGCGGCCCTCCGCCCACTCGTCAGATTGCTCTGCCAGGACCGCTCCAACGAGCCGGGTGATCGCGTCTCGATTCGGGAAAATACCGACAACGTCAGTGCGACGTCTGATTTCTTTGTTGATGACAAGTAGCCCTTGATGGTACGGGTAGTCCACATACCCGGTACTCCTATTCTGGCGAGGGGGTACTGGCACCCAGTCGAAGACGCTGGATGCCAGGCCGCTCGCTCCTGCTACTCCCAGTGGTCCTCTTTCTTGCGTGCGCGTTCGGCGTGCAGGCTCCGCATATCGATAGTGCCCAGATCGATGCGGCGGGAGCCAGAGACGAGCCTGTTCACGATCGAGTCGGCCGCGACTCGGTCCGGGAGCGCTTCGAGCCAATAGCCCGGCCCCGACTGTGACGCGATAATCGTGGGCAGCCTCGTGTCTCTGTTCGCGAGGATTGTGAAGAGGTCATTCGCGGCGTCAGCATCAATACCGATGGTGAGGAAATCATCCAAAATAAGCACTTCAACGTTTGAGAGGTCGTTCAAGAGCTGCTGATGCTGGATGCTGTCACCCCTCGCGACGAGGAGGCGGCGGGCAAGGTCATCCATGCGAACGTAAGTCACCGAGTGTTCGGTGTGGCAGGCCGCGATCCCGATCGCGCACGCTAGATACGTTTTCCCGCCGCCGGTAGGTGACATGATCAGCACGTTCCTCGGGTCTTGCCGCCATGCGGCTGCCGCGTAACGTTGCATCCTGACTTTAGTGAGGCCACGCCCTTCTCGATAGTCGATCTCTGCGACTGACGCGGTCGGATGAGGGAACCCGGCCTTCTTGATGAACCCGTTGACCCGGTTCTCGCGCCGGATCCCGAGCGCTAAATCGGCGGCGGTTTGAAAGAGTTGTTCGGGGGTGAGATGGTCATTCGCCTCATCAGCGATGAGCTGCTCGAACTGGAGCGCAACGTGCGTGATCCTGAGGGTGCGGAATTTCTCGTGGTCTTCGCTGCTGAACATTAGGCTGCGCCTCCCTGCTGCCCGTTGCCTGGGGCGTAGTGAGAAGCGTCGCGCACGTACACGTCAGCAAACTCTTCGAACTTAACGGGACTCACTCGCTTTGCTTGGCCTTTCTGCGTTGACCCTGCCGGCACTCGGGGTGCAGGTTTCTTGACGTCGCTATCGATGCCCGCCATCATGCGTTTCAACACGGTGTATGTGGGTGCCGTTCCGAGGTTCAACACCTGCTGGCAGGCAGCCTCGAGTCGCTGCTTGTTCCGCCTCCCCAACCCGGTGAGAATATTCTGGCAGTCGAGGAAGCCCTGCGCCTCGATCTGCTGACGGTCAAGAACCTGCTCGATCACGGTCACGGTCGCGGGGCCGAAGCTCCGCGCGAGATCGGTGAACCATCGCCTGGTCCACAGCCCATCAATGTTGCGGTGCTGTGGCGGCACATGCGCAGGCTGGGTCGCATACTGGCCTTTACGCCCGGTGAGGCGTCGGTGTTCACAGACAAGATCGTGCCCATCGAACACTGCCACTCTCGCCGAGGTGAGTCGGGCCCGAAGGAGGCGGCCAGCGTAAGCATGGGGAACGGAGTAGTGCATGTAATTGCAGGTGACGTGGTAGTTCCGCCCCACCTTCACGTCTTTCCACTCGACTTCTTCAAACGGGTCGGCAGGCATCGGCCCAAGTTCTGCCGCTTCCTCGGTCTCGAATCGTTCCCATCTGGTGGTGTCGTCGGCGCGTAACATCACGTGATTGATCTCGTGTACCCGCTCCTCGATCGCTTCGTTCAACTCCGCAAGACTCGACCATGTTTCCTCGGCAAGATATCCGATGACACGTTTATTGACTACGTTTACCGCGTTCTCGGCAGCCGCTTTGTCGCGTGGTTTCTTGACTCTGGCGGGCACGACCGCGACTCCGTAATGGTCAGCGAACTGCCGGTAGCGTGCGTTCACTACCCGCTCCGCATCACCCTGCCGCAGCCGATGTGTCGAGGTTGTCGGGTTATCGGGCACGATCAACTTCGTCGTGCCCCCAAAGAACGAGAACGCACGCGCATGCGCGTCAATCCACGACGGTGATTTCATGTCCGTATACGCGTGGCAGAACACCGCACCCGAAAACGGGAGCGCTGCAACAAACAAGATCGCCTTGGTGATTTCCCCGGTTGCCTGGTCGACGAGGTCGAGGGTGTCGCCAGCCCAATCGACAAGTATCGCCCGACCCGGCTCATGTTTGAGCGTCGCGACGAGATCGTTCTTCCTCAGGTAGTCGCTGAAGAGATGGCAGTACTGGGCGTACCCATATTTCCTCAGCCCTCCGCTATCTTGACCGACATAGCGTGACCAGGCTTGCTGCAGCGTGAAATGCCGATTCTTCCGCATCGATGCCACCACCCGTCGGTAGTCGGGCTGTTCATAATCATCGCTCACTCGAGCGCGCCCATCGGGGAACAAACCCCGCACCTCGGCATCGGTCATGGGCTGGAACAAAGCGCGAGTAATCCCGCGCGTCGCGATCACCTTCTTCGCTGCTGCAACCTCTCGGCGAGAACATCCCACAAGCTCCGTGATCGTCGCGTAGCTGCGCTGATCGAGGAGCAGATCCATGATTTTTCGGTAATCGGCCATCACCGGCCACCTCCTGAAACTGTGTCAGCAGCACCGTATTGTGCCGCTAGTTCCAGAAAAGCGCATAACGCGCGGCAGTACCACCTGCCCAGAATAGGAGTACCGGGTAGATGGACTACCCGTACCAACTGAGGCTATGCGCCAGTTGAGACGTTCGTTGGGGTTGTTCGACCAGATCTGCTGCCACACATCTTTCGGGAACGCCGTGAATGCGAGGATATCGGCGCGGGCAGCATCGAGATGATCGTGCACGCCAGGCAGTTTCTCGCCGACGTAGTCCAGGAGCCGGTCGAACTGTGCCTCGACAGCTGCAACGTCGGGCTGGTCATAGACGGAATGCAGCATTGCTTTCACGGCAGGCCACATCTGCTTCGGGCAGGCCGACATGAGGTTCGCGGCGTAGTGGGTGCGGCAACGCTGCCAACTGGTGCCGGGAAAGTTGGCCCGCATGGCCTCGACCAGGCCAGCGTGTGCGTCTGACGTGATGAGCTGCACTCCGGTCAGTCCTCTCGCGACGAGGTCCGCGAAGAACATGTTCCACGCCGCCCCGGTCTCGCTCGTCGCGACCTGCATGCCGAGCACTTCACGATGCCCATCGGCGTTGACGCCGGTCGCGACGAGCACGACCGTGTTGATCACTCGCCCGCCCTCACGTACTTTCATGGTGAGGGCGTCACACGCGACGAACGTGAACGGGCCGGCATCACTGAGCGGTCGGGTGCGGAACTCGGTGACGTGTTCGTCGAGATCAGTGGCCATGCGAGAGACCTGCGATTTCGACAGTGAGTGAATGCCGAGCGTTTTCACGAGTTTGTCCATGCGTCTCGTGGAGACGCCCGCGAGGTAGGCGTCAGCGACGACGGTGATCATCGCTGACTCGGACCGTTTGCGTCGTTCGAGGAGCCAGTCAGGGAAGTAGCTGCCCTGCCGTAGTTTCGGGATCTGCACATCGATCGTGCCGACGCGGGTATCGAGCTCGCGGGCCCGGTACCCGTTGCGGGAGTTCGTGCGGTCTGGTGAAGGGGTGCCGTACTCGGCGCCGCAGACCGCGTCGGCCTCGGCGGAGAGGAGCGTGTTGATCATGGTGTGCAGCAGGGTGCGCATCAGATCTGGCGAAGCGTCGCCCAGGGCTTGGGTGAGAACAGCAGCAGGGTCGACAATAGAAGGAGTGGTCATCGGTGTGATGCCCTTTCGAGTGAGAGTTAGAAGGCTTCTCGAAGGTGTCCCCGGTGGCCACGCTGTTCTTTCAGTGGGGCCGTTGTTACTCGGGGTTCGTTACACCACTCTACGGGGCACTACTGCCCAAGTAGCTTGGCGGAGCAACGCTCAGGCCCGGCACCGGGCAATGCTTGATCGTCTCCATGATGGTCGAACGAGCACCCACCCACCCCGCGACATCCGAGTCCACTCAAGAAAAGAACTGGTCAAACTCGTGCAGCCGTTTAGCGAGACCGGTCGTAGTGCTGAATACTGGCTCCCAGTGGGCGAGTCGGTTTCGGAGGGTATTCAGTTTCTTCATCGGATCGTGTACCTGGCCACGCGTGACGCCGTGAAAAATAGGAGACAGCATTGGGGTCCAGATCGTTGACTCCCGAGCACCGGCCGTGAGCATCATCCAGAAGCCAAATTGTAAGTTCGCGATTGCGTGACCAGCGCTCTGTGACGAACTCAACCGCCGCGCAGAGCGAACAGAGCTTCCTGATTTTTTGGTTAACTCACGCTGTTTGCCGCGCGCCTGCGGGATACCCGCTTCGAGGGACCACAATGCGCTTGGGGTCGTCGGCAGGAGACCGGTGGGTGTCTCGTCGAGCGGGAGCTTCACTTTTTAGCCTGAAAGCTGATAACCGGCCTCGATAGCAGCCGCAATCGCGTCGCTCCGCTTGTTTACGCCGAGCTTTCTGTATGCGCTTCGTACCTGATTCTTGACCGTGTGCGGGGAGAGATGCAGATTAGTTGCGGCCAACGCAATCGAGCCATGTTTCAAAATGGAAGACAAAGCGCGTACCTCTGCGGTAGAAAGCAGCCCTCGTGTTTCAGTCACTAGCTGCGAGTTGTCAGTATCGCGAGAATTGATTAGGTTCGTTAGAGCGTCCATACTGCTATCTGGCAGGACCCTAAACGGAAGAGTGAGCCGATACTGCCCAGCGAGCGCCAATGCGGATTTGAAAGACCGCTGAGCGATTTCCAACTCGCCCATGCACCTTGCGCTTTCCGCATGCAGCAGGAGTACCTTGCACTTACGGCGTGGGAAGTTTTCAGTGCTCGGGTTTCGTAGTATTTCACTAGCAGTTGAACGCGCACCAGCGCTCCGGCCATAACTTAACTGGCTGATTACATGACCCACAGTTCGGGCTTGTTGCATGCCGGGAATTGGTACGGTGCGTGAGGCACGCCACGCCAGTCGTGAACTCAGGCCATCTAGTAGAGCCTTGTTTGTCTTGGATAACATCTGAGCGTTAGAACTCGATTCAATTAACCAGGTCAAACGATTCAAGGCCTCGTCTGGACCGTCCTGGGCCTCGATAATGAGAGCCTCAATGCAGGTGAGCTGAGGCCAGAATTCAGATACCTGGCGCATCTCGGAATAGCTGTCGAGTTGGCGTCGGGCTGAACGCCAGTTCGCATCTTCTAACTCGAGTAGCGCGCTCGCAACATGAAAACCAGCCGCTTCGTAGCCGGCGAACCAATTTGGTTTGGGAGTACGCGCAGTCACAGCTTCGATCGAGCGTTTTGCGGTGCGAAGATCACCTCGCCAGGCCGCGACAAATGCCTGAAGAGCGAATTGATGCGGTAGCCGATTTGGTGCAGCAGTTTGCCTTAGATTAGACAGGCGTTCCAGTTGCGAAGCGCTTTCATGGAATCGCTCGCTCACCAGGTAGGTTATCGCGATGTGTTCAGAGATTAGACATTTGAGTTCGGCAGACTCTGTTTTGTCCCGTACTTCAGAAATTTCCTGTTGAACATCTGCTTTCCGAGCGTAAGTGAGTGATTGAGCTTCCCGCCCAATCATCCGGGCTGCGCCCATTTTAAGAGCACTATGCATCCCAGCTCTCGCAGGGTTCTCGACCTGCTTCGCGACTAATGCATTCCCTAAGAACCTAAGACTCGAAGTTATGAGGCGGTGCTTTGACTTATGGGGAGAACCGATTTCAGCCAGTAGTGACATGAAGTGAAGCGCAGGGTAGCTCTTTGTTACTTGGTGAGGTATTTCTTGAAAAGCGAACGATGCAGAATCTGCCGGGCTAGTGAGGTTGATGCAGCTAGGGTGGTGGTTCACTATCTCGTTGAGCAGGTTCCACTGTCCAGCTTGGAGAGCGAGCCTAGCGGCTTCAAGGGGGTCTGAGTCTTTGAGTGCTCGGGAAAGCGCTCCTAGGAGTCGGAAATGGTTGTCTTCACTGAGCACTTGCTTCGCGAGGGTGAGTAACTGAATACGTACGAGACGTTGGTGACGGTACCAGCGGGTGTTGCTCTCGTCTAGAGTGAAAATCGCTCCAAGAGTGTTGTAGCACTCGAAGAGCATGCGTGTTTGAGTTGCATCTAGCTCGCACACCTTAGCAATGAGTGTGGTGCTCGATTCAGACGGGAGAGCTGAAGCGCAGACAGCGATCCGAACCTCGGAGTCCAGTGTGTTGATCCATGTCTCGATCATCGTGAAGAAGGACTTCTGTGAAAGCTGAAGATCGAAGTGATTTTGTTGGATAGGAGATCCGATTGAGATTGCATGGACTGCTCCAGGCCATCCCTCTGTATGAGAAAAGACCTCATTTGCTATGATTTCGAGCTCCCTTTTACTGTTCTTAAAAGCGGAAGGCTGACGAAGCCTCAAGAGCTGTCTAATCTCTGAAACGCTGAAATGCAGCATGTCTTGAGGTATCTCGATTATTGAAATTCGGAGGGCGGATATCGGGTTAGTGAATTCGGTGAGTGGAACACGTGTTGTAATCACGATACAAAGCTGTTCCCCAGATTCCACTAATTCCAGGATCCACGAATCGTTTTCTTTCGAGGAAGCCAGGTGGTAGTCATCCAGAACTATGGTCATTGGTTCGCGAGCCGCTCCAAGAGCGAAGATTCTTTCGGCAGGGTGTTGGAGGCTCTCAAAGCGCTGTGGCATACGACCTTTGGTCTCTGCGCCGCGGTGAATTATCGCATGAGAGACATCGTCGACGATGGTTCGGGAGAATTCATCTAACGAAGTGAGCCCCGGGTGGCATTTAACCCATGCATAAGTCCCATTCTTTGTGTCACTGAAAGCAGAAGCTATTTGTAGCGCTGTCGACGACTTTCCTGAGCCCGCACCTCCCGACAGTACGATCAGGCTTGCTCGAGAGGGGATGACGGTCGAAAGGATTTGGGCGCGCCAAATGGAGAGATGTCGATTCGCTGAAGGTGCGGTTTCAGGTAGAGACTTCGCCTCGACGAAACCTATATCCCCCGATATGCGCACAGAAACCTTCTCCCCCAACTTTGGTCTTCCCACACGGATCTGTGGGCTTTTGATATGTGAGATCTTATCCGAACGTCGAGAAACCATCAGGTACCTCTCCTTATCGCTCGAAAATAATGAGTATCGGTCTATTCCAAGGACTAAATACACTGACCTGAGGTCTTGAGTTTGTTGTTTATCCCGCATACCTAAAGGTTTCGGGATAATGCGTTTCTCGACATCTTTGGGAGAGTGGTCCGCACGTGACCCCCTACGAGGCCTGGGATGTTCCCAAAAGAGCGCTACCCGGAATCTCTCCTACGCCTGATGTTTTAACAGTTGAACCGCTAGCAGCTACTGCAACAGCTGCAATCTCCAGGTTCGGCTCCTGGGACCCCTGTTCGTCAAGCATCATGCTGCTGCCTGCATTGAAGTCTCACTCCGATGCGTAAGGGCTAATTGAAGTGCCATTTTAGTGTCATGTAAAGCAGGCCGATTTCTGAAACGGGATGCTTTGGAGTGGGCCAATCAGGATCATTATGAGCAGTCACGTACAGCTATAAGGTATGTAGTCCTTTGGTGTGGAACCCACCAATGATTCGAACAATGGATACAAGGAGTCAAGGATGAAGCTAATAAACCTGTGCAAATGGGTTGCGTCGCGCTCGCGGCGTACTCATGACTTCAAAGGCTTAAACGCCCGGAGAAGACAGGTATTGAGACGATCAGGTACAGCCATTCTCTCCCTTGCTGTTCTTGGGGGGCTCATTTCGTTGCCCACAGCAGCCGCACCGGCTCAAGCTACCGAATCGACCGCTGGGTGTGCATATGCCCACGGGGGGACAGGTAAAGGTGCGGAATCAATCTGTTGGATTGATTTTAGCGCCTACTCTGAATCCGCTGCAAGAAGTGCCGAACATCTATCACTTACATTAGGTCAGCATGAAAGGGAATCATGAGTTTTCATAAACCGGAGCGTCCCCCTGCTCGGAACGCTTTCCGGCGTTCCAGGGGGGCTCGCCCTAAGAAACGGTCAGAGTTCATCACTTATTTCAGGCGATCTAAGGTCCTTGCCTCAGGCATGATCCTCGCTTTGGGATCTACGTTACTTGGTTCACCTGCACTTGCAGAACCAGTTTCTGAAGTTACAGTAAAATGGGCCAGCGGAACACCTGAAACCCTCACGACAGGGCAGGTGCTCAATACTGAGGTCAGGATCAATCTCAATGATGACCAGCCGGCCCCTGACGACACTGTCAACGAGAACTTTACGGCGAACTTCACCGTTGCCAACGCGGAATTCACTCAGATCCCCGAGAGTTGTCTCGTTGAGGGAGTCACTCCGCAGTCAGCAATTTCTGACGATGGAACTGAACTGACCTGTAATTTCGGCGAGCAGGTTGAAGGCACCGCCTTAGCACTGCAAGTTCCATTGCAGGTCAAGGGATCCACAGGCGACACAGTCACCTTCGATGCTCGGGTAGGTGACGTTAACGCTGATCAGCTTGTTGCCAATATCGAAAATCCGTTCATGATGGATATCGACTGGACCAACCCAACCGCTCTTGCCCAATCTCCGGGCAACCAGCGCGCAGTACAGTTCGAATGGACCCTATATTGGGGCGAAGGCAGCGATCCCGGACCAGATTCGGTGTCTTACAACCTGAATGCAGTCCCTAGCGCAGGTTCAGTGACCTCAATTGGGAATTGCGGCCCATTCGTAGATGCATTCCCTTCAGGACACCCCAATTCAGGAATCACCGATCCGGCTGATCAGGTTGCTCCGTTCCCAGAGTGCAACATCACCGGCACAGGCGCCAATGCCACGATGACGTTGAGCGGATTGGATTATTCCAAGACACAGGTGCCCTCGAAAGATTCTGGCGGAAATGCCCTTCCCGCTGACCGGGTAGCTATCGCCAGTGGCAAGATCATTGTGAATGTGACTGCAGCAAACCCTGGCAATGTAGTCCTTACCAGTAGCGCTCCTGAATACCAGGCACCGAGCGGTGGAGTTGCGAACGACGATCCATCAAACAACAGGGTAAATAAAACCTGGCTTAACCCTGGCGGCTGGGCCTCCAACTGGCAGCGACCATACACCAATTCCGGCGGCCAGCCTCTCGACGACACCTATCGGGTATCGCAGGGTACTGAAGTTCTCTCGGTCAGCTACTTTGCTGAAGCAGTTACACAGAGCAACCGACCTGCAAATACCTCGCTAATCCTGTGTCACATCCTGGATAACAAGTACACGGAATTTACCGGCGCTACTACTGTTGTTCACCCCAGCGCTGAGCCAATTCCAGGTGCCACGATACAGTACTTCGTCGGGGCCGTTCCGGGGTTGAACCCCAACCAGACTAACTACAACCCGGGGGCAGTATCTTGTGGTGATTTGGCTGGTAGCAATCCTGGTGCTGGCACTGGCTGGCTCACCACCGAACCTGCTAATAAGTCCACGATCAAGGCCGTGAGAGCTGTCATGACCAGGGGTCACCTACAGGGGCACCCACGAGCACTGTTAGAAGTCACACAGACCATCAAGCCTTCAACTCCTGTTGGTACCGATGTGTGGCAGTTTAGCCACCACTTCCAAGGCGGAACCGGTTGGGCCCCGGCGGTGCTGCCCAACAACGCTGGCAATACGGTGGCGCAGCCCGCCCGCTACCCAACAACCAACGCGCATCGTGACCTATTACGTGTAGTGGGGTTGACCCCGAATATCAGGAAATCCGTCGATAACCCTTCACTGCGCGTGGGTGAAGAAGCTGAATTTACATTGGCATATTCGGCTAACGGCGGTACTTCCGCACCAGAAACTGTCGACGATTTCGTTATCGTAGATAAGCTTCCGGCAGGTCTGACCTATGTTGAAGGTTCCGCCACGGTAGATCCAACGGTTACCGAGGAAAATGGTGCACAAGTCCTTACCTGGAACCTCGATGGTGTTCAGACCAATGAAACTCAGGAACTGACTTACCGGGCAACAGCTAACGAAAAGGCGGCTCCTGGTGAACGACTGGTGAACTCGGCTAATGCGACTGTGCAAGGACGCACGAGCGGGGCGAGTGTGGCATCGGTTACGATATCGCAAGACGGCCGAACAATCATTGGCAAGTCCGCAGACCAGAACTTCATCCCGAACGTTGACGGCAACGGATCAGGCGAAGGATCTTGGACTGTTTCGCTTCGTTCCGACGATCCTTTCCCGCAGTCATTCACTGACCTGATTGACATCCTTCCGTACAACGGCGACGAGCGTGGCACGGACTTCTCCGGAAACTACTCCGTTGAGGACGTTGTCCTCTCTGATGGCGGCACGGTGTACTACACCACTGCTTCGGTCAATGATTTGAGCGACGATCCAGCAGACGCCTCCAACGGCGCTGCCGGAAACATCGACGGCAACACTGTCGGCTGGACCGACACGAAGCCAGCCGATGCCTCCAGCATCACCGCAATCCGCGTGATTGCTGGCGAATTACTGCCAAGCGCTGAGCGTTCCTTCCAAGTGAAGATCAGCACTGACGGAGCTAAAGGCGGCGACACCTACGTCAACCGTGTTCAGGGCCGAGCCTCGCATACCGAACTGGTCATGCGCATCTCTGCGCCAACCATCGTCTCGCAGTACTACGCATACGACCTCAAGAAGTATGTGATGAATAGCGCCGGCGAATGGGTTGACGCTCAAGACGAGAACGAAGCCGAATGGCCACAGCTCGCTCCAACCGACACGGCGAAATACAAGTTCGTAGTGACCAACACCGGACAGGGCGACCTGACCAATATCGTGGTGAGCGACCCGCTGTTCGGTGATGACCCGGTATGGACCATCGATGAGCTCGCTTCGGGCGATTCCGTTGAATCCGAGGAGTTCGAATTCGACCTCAGTGGCACTGACTCAGAGGTTCTGCGCAATGAAGCATGTGCAGTAACCGAGCTTCCTGCAGATAGCTCGCAGGAAGAACTGATCAACCCTTGCGATGAAGCCAACGTGTTCGTTCTACCGAAACTGAACGTCGAAAAGACTTCAAACGCGAACGCAGACGTGAAACCAGGAGATACCGTATCTTACACCGTCACGGCGACGAACGACGGACCAGGTACATACACCGAAACCGCACCTGCCGTAATCACAGACGACATGACCGATGTTCTTGACGATGCCGTCTACCAGGACGACGCCGTCGCTACAGTAGACGGTGTCGCGGCCGGGTCGATCAACTTTGAGAACCCCCGCTTGGTCTGGAACGGCCCACTCGCCCCGGGCGAGTCTGTGACCATCATTTACACTGTGAAGCTCGGTGCATCCGGTGACGGAAACGTGCGGAACGTCGCATTCCTCGGTGACGGAGAGACTCCAGAATGTACCACCGATGAGCAGGCTGCACGCATATGTGGGGAAGTTGAATATCCGCTTGAACTTCCTGGCTTGCACTGGCAGAAGGTCGGCGACGACGCAGCTGCCACGCCGCTCGCTGGCTCTGAATGGTCCCTCGTCCCGCTTGACGAGGACGGTGCTCAGATCAGTGATAAGGCTATTACCGTGCTCGACTGTGTCGCAGACACAGAAGCTGACTGCGCTGACCAGACTGACCAGAACCCGGCAGAAGGTGGCTTCCTCGTGAAGCCGCTGAAAGCTGGCGACTACCAGTTGGTAGAGACGAAAGCGCCGGCGGGGTTCAAACTGTTGACCGATCCCATGAACGTCACGATCAGCGTTGACAACCTGAATGCTGACGGCGACCTTGACCTCGGTGACATCGTGAACGAGAAACAGAACGTACCCGCTATCCCGCTGACCGGCGGTGTTGGAACCTTCTCCATCTTGCTGACCGCGGGCGGAATTATGCTCGCCGCAGCTGTACTCCTGATCGTCCGCGCCCGTAGATTGCGGCTCACAGAAGCTGACGGCGTAGACCTACTCAACTAAACCCTCACCGGCTCTCCGGCGGGCACGCAAAACCTTCGACTGCGTGCCCGCCCGGCAGCGCCATACCCAAAACGGGTATCCACACACTTCCGTGGCATCTGCTGGCGGAAACATAAGAAAGGAAACACGCTCATGACTGTGCGTAAGAACCGCGCAACTCGCGCGCTTGCAGCAAGTGGAGTTGTGGCTCTCGGCCTCGCCGGGATGTTTGCCGCCACTTCCGCCGCTCACGCTACCGAGGCGGCACCCGGCAACATCGACACATCAGTGGACGACGGGTCAGTCATCATCCACAAACACGAGACGACCGACCCGATTGCTGACCCCGGTAACCCGAAGACTGGTGCGCTTGGGTCAGGTTTCGGTGACGCGATTGATGGTGCAGGCTTCACCACCTGGCCGATTGAAAGCCTCGACCTTACTAACGGGGACGACTGGAACGATCTCGAAGCCCTCATCGCGCAGGTCAACAGCTCAGGTGCCTGTGAAGTGCCAGGAGAGACCCTCGGTGCTTCGCTCGGTGAAGTCACTACCGCGGGTGGCATCGCGACGGTGCCAAACCTGACCATCGGCGCTTACCTTGTATGTGAAACCACGTTGCCCGCTGGCGCTTCGCACGGGTCTGCACCGTTCATCGTGACGGTGCCGTCGCCGTACGCCGGTGACTGGCTGTACGACGTGCATGTGTTCCCGAAGAACACGCTCAACGTCGTGGAGAAGAAAGTTGAAGCTCCCAGCGGCTACGGTCTTGGCAGCACCCTGAAGTTCCCAGTGTCCACGACGATCAAGCCGCTCCCCGATGGCGAGCAGTATGCGTCGTTCATTATCTCTGACACGCTTGATTCGAAGCTCGGCGGCCCCGCTGTCGAGTCAGTGAAGATCAACGGCGTCGATGTAGCTTTCATGACCGCTGGTGCCGCCGGTAACTTCATTCCCGTGCACATCGATGTGAACGATCCTGGGTTTGTTGTCGGCGGCAAGGTTGAGGTTGTGTTCTCCGGTACCGTCATCGAAGTCGGCGAGATCGAGAACGAAGCAGACCTCTTCGTCAACGACCCGAACATGGAAGGTACAGGCGTTCCTTCGAACAAGGTCGAGAGCCATTGGGGCGACCTGGAGATCAACAAGGTCGATGGTGACTCCACATCGACCGGTCTTGCTGGCGCGATCTTCGAGGTGTATGAGTCGAACGAGCCGTACGCGGCTGACTGCTCGGCTACCACGCCCGGCGCAGGTCCTATCGCTGTAAGCGGTGAGACCACGTTCAAGAGTGGTGCGAACGGTGTCGTCGACGTTGCCGGTCTCTACGTGACCGATTCTGATAACCACCCGAACCAGGGCGCAACTGAGCGTTGCTACTTCGTCAAGGAAACGCAAGCTCCGACCGGCTTCATCACCCCGACCGGTGATGACGCTTTCACCCCGGTCGCTGTAAAGGCCGGCGTATCGGCTTCGGCTGACGTGGTCATCGAGAACACCAAGCAGAACGTGCCGGAGCTCCCGCTCACCGGTGGTGCGGGCCAGGCTGGTCTGATCGCGGGTGGCCTTGCTCTGGTTATCGGCGGTATCACAGCAGCATCGCTGCGCGGCCGTCGCAAGAACGCAGCAGTCTAACCCCGACCGCTGAGGCGCATTAGCGTCGCCCTGATGGGGAGCAGCACGATCATGCTGCTCCCCATCGTTTCAAGACTCGGCATGAAGTGCACTAAGCCAGGCATCTAGGAGATAACGAATGACTTTGACGGTTGACCCGAAGCAGCACGATGAAGCCCAGTCTTCCGTTGCTGCCCGAGGCTCGAAGTGGCGACCGTCCATGCTCTCCTGGGTCATCGCATTCGTCACTCTCATCGGAGTGATCGTGGCGCTGTATCCGAACACGGCACAGTGGCTATCTGCTTACAGCCAGTCGCAGCTCGTGAAGGCATACTCCACACAAGTGGAAGAAGTCACCCCGGATGCTAGCTCGCAAATGGTGGAAGCTTTTCGGTACAACGAAGCGCTCACCGCAGGTGTCGACCTTCTCGCAGGGGCGACTGTCCCAACTGGAACTGGTACATCAAATGCCGACTACGACTACAACACAACATTGACTGCGAATGAGGAAGGTCTTATGGCACGGATCCGGTTCCCCGTCGCGAATGTCGACCTCCCGATCTACCACGGCACTTCTGACTCCATATTGTTGAAAGGTGCAGGGCACCTCGAAGGATCACATCTCCCTGTTGGCGGAGACGGCACACGGTCAGTGATCACCGCCCACCGCGGTCTTGCCGAGGCCACAATGTTCAGCAACCTCGACCGTGTCGCGGAAGGCGACCGGTTTACAATCGAAACCTTCGGTGAAGTGCTGACATACGAGATTCGTGAGACACGTGTCATAGCGCCGGAGGACACAGATTCACTCCGAGCCGAACCCGAGCGTGATCTAGTGACACTTGTTACCTGTACTCCACTCGGGATCAACACGCACCGCATCCTTGTGACAGGGGAGCGAGTGACACCGACGCCACCCGGTGATCTAAGGTCACTTGGCCAAGAGTCAGTGCTCCCCGGATTTCCTTGGTGGATGCTCGTCGCCGGCGCAGCACTGCTCCTTGTGGCAGGTTTTGTGTGGCGTGCAGGATACGTCGACACTCAAAACCAACGACAAGCAATCTCAGTTCCGAAGGTAGACGTGGGCGTAACCTCCGAAAACAGTTGACATCCATTGATCGATTTCTGCTCAACAGCTTTGTGTAGGAGGTGTCATGTTGGCGTGGCTGCAAAACCTCAGATTTCATAGACCGCTGGATACCAGGCTTTGCCGGGTCCAGCCGAATCCGGCGCCTTTATGAGGTTTCCCCGCTTCCAGGCGTCGAACTTCAGTGTCACCTTTAAGGCTCACCCCCTATTAGCCATGAGGGTGACACACTCCTTTCTGCTGGCGGCATTAAAGGGTGCCGCACTCCCTTCAGCGAATCAGTGAAATTTGTGATGTGTCAAAGTGTGGGTGTGTGACGTACTGATGGTTCGACAAATTCAATGCTGCCGCACGTGACTGCGGGGCTGGTTACCGGGGCGCTGGTCACCACTCCACAGTAATCGAGCGCTTCATGTGTTGGGTCTGAACCGACGCCGGGTCGATAACGAATAGTGGATCGGTGCGCTGACGTTCCTGTTCATGCTTTATCCGCCGCATTCCCTCGGGCTCTTGAAAGTCGGTGGGGTTGATCCAAAGATCATCGCCAAAGAATAGGACGAGACTCTTCCCACCTTCACTTACACGGGAGGGATACATCAGGACGTCGATGGTGGGTTTTGTCCACCATTGAAAGGCCTCGGTGCGAAGCTGTGGAGCAGCATGGTCAACGGGGTGGTTGCCGTCGATAATTACAGGGCGTGTGATCTGCTCGACTTAGTACGCCATAGCTACGACTTGGTGGTGGATGTCGTCGTGCGAGTCATCGAACACGCTGGTGTCCGGTGGTACCTGAGTGAGGTCAAGGATGTGGAGAGGGACCTGTAACTTGAACTTGCCGACCACGGCTTCGTAATATGGGTTGTGAGCAGCAACCTCGGCGCAAGCGGTGTCTTGAACACGGGTGACATAAAACAAGGGGATACCTTGAGCATTCATGCGACCCGCAGCAGATTTGCTCTGCGGTGCAGGACCGAGCTGTGACCCCGGAGGCTCCTGTACCGATTGTTACAATGAATGCGCATCGCGCTCTATTCGTGCGTGAAAGAGTGAGATTTTGGGTTCGAGCGTTACTGAGAACTGCTCAGTCCAGCCGACCCGAGTCGTTCTCGCGCCCGTTAACCGCCACGACAGCCCGCTTCTGCAACCAACCCTTGAGTGCCTGGGCCGCTTCGGCTTCGACCTTCCTGAGACAATCACGGTGCACCTGGATGCGGGCTACGACTCCTGGGTGACGCGGGACCTCCTCGAGGAGCTGGGCTGCGAACATGAAATCACCACCAAGGGTGTCCCGCTTCAAGCGGGCCGACGCTGGGTTGTGGAGCGCACCAACGCCTGGCACAACAACTTCGGCAAGCTCGTGCGCATGACCAAGCGCGGCATCGACGTCGCTAGGGCATGGGTGCAGCTGGCCAATGCCCTCCTGATCATTCGCAGAATTGTCGCTGAAGTGTGGACGACTCATCAGTGGGCCGGTCGTCCGAAGCGCAAGGTTTCTGGATAGCGGCCGATGCGGAAGCTAAGGGAAGATCCAGACTTGTCGGCGTTTCCGAATGAGAAGCAGCTCTCTCAGAAGAACTCTGAATCAGAATACGATAATACGCACTACCTGTCGCCTCCCGGGTTTAGTCCGATGAAGCCCCTCAGATGACGGGTGACATCGGCGAGCTCGAAGAAACTTGAGGGTACATCGGGTAGGAGGTAAGGCCCTCTGGAGATGCTAAGAACCTGGATGTCAGCGGTCTCGGGGACACTTCCCCTATGCCTTTCCTTCTATTAGTGACTTCCCTCGGCCTGCTCATTCGGGCAGTCGACCTTGCCCGCCGCTATTCTCGCTCGTTCGAAAGTCGGCCAGGTCAAGTTCCACCGCTCCTCCAGCGGCTTTATGATTTTGTCGCAGTGGGCGCGTTCGCAGTCTTTGCTTTCGTATTTGCATGCATGGCTTTTTCCTACAACGATGGCCCTCGCGTACGTCATCAGTCTCCCTATCGCCCTGCTTTTCTGGGCCTCGCGGTTGCCGCTGGGCGCTCTCAGAAAGTGGGCCGTTGCTTCAGGAAAGTCGCGACCAACCCTGCGCAACCTTCTGAAAGATATGATGCGAGCATGGGTATTTTCGACCTTCCGCTTCCTCAAGGCCGCACGGAAGGCGATCGCTCCAAATAACAAAGCCTGGAAGGAAGTACGAATCCCCGGCAGCCTGGTCGATCAGTTGCTTTCGATCAAAATGTTTGTCCTCGTCTATCTCGGAGGACTGGTACTCGTCTTCGTTCTCATGATCCCCAGCCTCTCCGTATCGTTGGGCTACATGCAGGGCCCAAGCGGTGCTGTGATGCGTGCCGCGATCGGTTTCAACGCACTCTTTATCGTTTCAATCTTTACGGTCTCCGCCGTAGCCACAGTTTCGCTCGCAGCCTTGCTGCGTAGCCTCGGGGTTGTCTTGTTTCCAATTGACCTCCGAGAGTGTTTAGCCGCAGCTTCGGAGAGCGCCTGTGTAATGATCCGATAGCGCGGGCGTAACGACCCGATAGCAGTCGATCCCGCCCGCGCTAACCCGGGTCAGGCGACGTCCCCCGCCTCACGAATCACCGTGGCATGGGTGCGCATGTTCGGCCCGTCGAGCTGGACAATCTCCGCATTCGAGACAATCCGATTCAAAATGGACTCCGCGATCACCGCATCGTGCAACGATTTATACCAGTCCTCGGGATCGAACTGCGAGGTCACAACAGTAGATCCTCGCCCCTCACGCGACGCCAGAATGTTCAACAGCTCCGCGGCGGTCTCGCTGCTAATCGGTGTCGTAAGGAAATCATCAAGCACCAGCACATCACACGTGTGTAGTCCGTCTAAGAACTTTAACCGGGCAGCATCGCTGCGATCGTAGACCGCGAGCTGGTTCGCGAGGTCATCCAGCCGATAATATTTCGCGCTGTAATCCCTGCGGCAAGCCGCGTTCACGAGCGCCTGCGCAAGATAAGACTTCCCGACACTCGAGGCCCCCAAAATGACAAGGTTCGTAGTGTTATCCACCCACTTACAGGCCGCGAGCCTGGCCACGACTTCTCGGTTCAATGTTCGGCCCTCGAGGTAGTGGATATCTTCCACGCAGGCCGCCATGTTGGGGGTGCCGGACGCTTTCAAAAGTTTCAAGAAACGCCGCTCATCCCGCGCAGCGATCTCTCGGCCAAGGGCATGCCGGATTTTCTGCGAGAACGTCCACTCATCAAACTGGGGGTCGTTGGCGATATCAACAACCGCTTCTCCAAACGCAGTCATACGGAGCTTGGTGAATAGGGGCATGTCGTCAGCGGTGAGGTGCTGCTCAAACATCATCTCTCCCTTCCTGGTGCCGGCCAGTGAGCGCATCGAGACTGAACGCAGCAGCCCCCGCGAGATACGCCCGACTCGTGTCACGAACGCCAGGCGACCCCGCCCCAGCAGAAGATGGAACCCCCGGCCTTCCCGTTGACTCGGTCTGCGGGCGCGCATGGTGTTCAGCACGTATGGCGGTGAGGCGATGTTTCACTGCCGTGTAGCTGATCTGCCGATGGGGGTCTTCATCGGTGAGCTGCCTGCAGGCATGTTCTAGCAGGGATCGGTTACTTCGTTTCCCGAGCTCGAGAATGTTCATGCAAGAACGGAACCCTTGCGCTTCGATCTTCTTCCCGTCGAGGAGTCGTTCGAGCGCGGCCACAGTACCTGGCCCGACCTTGGCTGCCTGCCGCAGGAAATAGGCGCGCGTCCAAAGCCCTGCGGTCTCTTCCATATAGGCAGGAGCGTGGTCGGGGACGGTGACATATCCATTCTTGCGTTGCCCCCGGTGATGCGTCGCGATAATCTCACCGTCACTGAGGACATCGATCGTGTCGCCGATGATGCGTGCCGAGACTTGACGACCAGCAAACTCGTAGGGGACGGAGTACTTAATGGTGTCGATCTGGATGTGCCAGTCACGATGTACCTTTGCATTTCGCCACGTGACAGGCTCCCACCGTCTCTCGGGCAGCGAGATGAGTTCATCTCGCTCGGACTCGTTGAACCACTCAACACGGGAACGGTGTTCTCCGCGAAACGGGGTCCGCTGATTGATGCTTTCGACTCGCTCAGCAACAGCAGCGTTCAAGTCATCAAGTGACGCGAACACTTGATCAGCGAGGTAATGAATGACCCAGTTCGTGATGATCTTCACGCCGGCTTCGACATGGCCTTTATCCCGGGGACGGTATGAACGAGTGGGAACGGCGGCTGTCTGGTGGTACTCCAGGAACTCTGCGTAGGCAGGATTCACATCGCGGGCACGCTCGGCCCGGCTGATCTGGTTCGAAGCGGTTGATGCGTTATCTGGCACCACCACCAGGGTGACCCCACCAAAATATTCGAAGGCCCGCCGATGGGCGTCAAGCCAAGCTGGCTGCTTCTCGTCGAGACAGCCGTAGGCGAACACGAGACCGGAATACGGCAGCGTCGCGACGAACACGGACACCTTGGTGGTGGTTCTCGTAATGGGGTCAGTGATGAACATCGGGGTGCCGGCCCAGTCCACTTGCATGGTGTGGCCAGGCACATGAACGATCGGTGAGGTGAGGTCGTTCGTTCTCACATGCTCCGCCACGATTTGGCAGAATCTTTCGTAGCCGTAAAACCTGGCCCCTGGCATGGGGTCGTGCTTCAGATATTTTGCCCAGAGCACTTTCAGTGGTGGTTTCTTGCGGCCCAGTCTCGCTGCAATGATCTTCTCAATATCGACGGGAACGAACTCGCCTGGCACGCTCTTACGGCCGTCGTTGAATAACCGGTCAAGGTCTTCTGCGGTGAGAGCGTTGATTTGTGTGGAGGTCGTCAGCTGTTCGGTATGGAGCACGCGACGTGCTTTCGAAATGGTGGTCTGCGAGCAAGCCGCGATCGAGGCGATCTGGCGATACGACTGGTCCTGTAACAAGAGCAGCATTATTTGCCGGTAATTCGTCATTGAAATCCGTTCTCTGTACCCGAGGCGCTTTGCCGCGGGTGAGAACCATCATTCGGGAAACGAAGCGGGGGCGCTACTGGATACGTACACGCCCGCTATCGGGTCGTTACACAAGCGCTCTCCAACGCACCGACTAAACACGAGCAAGAGCTGCTGCCCAGCGCGGTCGTGGTGAAGGCATTCAACGGCATTCTCGCCCACCACATTCCAAACCTTGCGGGCTCGACCCCGCGCACCGCGCTCTTCATCGCGGGCGATAACGCGGCCGCAAAGCAGGCTGTAGCTTCTCTCGTATCTGCGCTGGGTTTTGACACAGTGGATGCTGGCACGCTTGCCGAGGCCTGGCGCTTCGAACCAGAATCAGGGGCGTACACCCCGATCTATGTCGCAGATATGGCCGTGTTTGCGGCGGACTATCTTGCTGATCCGGGCACCCCGGTCGTAGCCGACAGGCTGCGCGAGCTGCTGGCGGACTCGCACCGCGCAGACGTGGCCGCCCGCCAGTTCTAGCTGCCAGATACCTCTGGCGCGCAGGTGGTCAAGAACTCCATCAGCTCAGTGGCGTCATCGGTTTGGAAGAGCCGATCGAGCGCAACGTTGAATTCTTCAGACCTGGCGTATGGAATGTTGATGGCCTCGAAACCCGCCTGCAGTAGGGCGCCGGTCATCATGATGCGGGCGGTGCGCTTGTTGCCGTCGAAGTAGAACTGCGACCTAGTTGCCGAGCAAAAGTAGGCCAGGGCGGTGGCTCGAGGATCGTCAAGCGTGGCAAGGGATGCGAGCAGGTTCTCATAATCGGCGCGCAGCAGCTCACCGTGATCACCTGCGCGATCCCCTTTGACGGTGCCGCCGCCCGCGAGGCGCACAGCCCCGCCGCCCTGGGTGACCCCTTCGCCGCGAAAATGCCCAGACTCGATGGCCTCGTGGCGCGCGACGACACCGTGCACCGCGTCTGAAAGTTCCTTCCTGAGAGTGAACGTGCCGGAGCGAACCTCACGCACCATGAGGTCCATGGCCGCACTCAGCGCCAGAATCTGTTCGGCTTCCTCTTGTCGCTTGCCGCCCACGGTGACGCCTTCGAGTAACGTGCGCACCTGCGGCAGGGTGAACGTGTTGCCCTCGAGCGCGGCGGCGTTCCAGATCAGTGAGGGTAACGCTTTCTCGAGGCGAAAAAGTGCTCGCGGAGTAGGCGACTCGGGGATCAACGAAAAATCGACCAGTTGGGGCTGCCAACTGATGCGGCCCGTGGTGACGAGCGACGGATCGGCGCGAAGCCGTGAAGCGCGTTCACCGGGGCGGGATGCGCCGGGCCCGGTTGCGTGAGCGGCACGTCGGTGAGCGGCCTCAGCGGCGCTGCGCCCCCACTGTTTCTGCGGCGGAAGATCGGGGTTCATTCCTCACCACCCTTCTGTAACGTTCAACGCGAGGTTGGTATAGCCGAGCCCGTGCAAATCGAGGGCCGCTTGGATCGGTGAGACGACGGTGAGATGTTCTTTTTCATCGGTGAGGGAATCGACGAAATACTCAGGCGGGGCGGGCGCGACCAAGATACCCCCGGGCTGGTAATCGGGAGCTTCGCGAAACGTTGCGCTGAGCGCGTCACAGGCGGCCTCGGCGTGCTCGCTCCACAACACGACGGGGCCTACGCTGCCCGAGGTGAACAGATAATAATCGGCGGCGGCAATACCTGACAGCGCAAACGCACCTTGCGAGGTAACGCCAGCGCTGTTGACCGCTGAAGTGAGCCGGTCGTGTGAGAACCCACTGCGCGGTGCGAAGAACCGAGCCTGAGGGTGGTGCTGGGGCGCCGCGTACTTTCCCGCGAGCGCGAGCACTTCATCGGGTGCGGTGAGCTGATGGCGCTTGAGGCGGGCAACCCACTGCGCAACGTCATCGGATTCTGCGACTGAGGTGGCGAGCATGGAGTCGTACATCACGCGTGCGGCGACGGCCGCGGCAGGATCGCCAGGGGCGACGAGGGTGACCGCGATGTCGTACCCAGCTGCCAGCGCGAGCTCTCTTAGTGTGGCAATTGTGGGCACCGAAGTTCCCTCACGAACACGTTGAATAGTCATGCGAGATAACCCGGTGAGGCGCGCGGTAGACGTCGGTGTGCGCCCGACCTGTTCAATCATCGTGCTGATATCCATGACCCAATTGTAACATTCATGTTTCAGGTGCAACATTGATGTTGCAACTAGTTCTTCTGGTTCGTCCCCAGCTTGGCGATTAACGTGAAAGGGCGGTCTTCTCCACACCGGCGTGAAAGGCCTAGAGAAGTGCCGTGGAGCGAATTACGGTGCGAGTATGCACAACCGTTCGAGCCCGGCTCACGCGAAGGAAGAACCACCGACGCTGCGCTCTGAAGACATCATCGCCAGCGAGCGGTGGCGTGCCCGCGTCGGCAGCGGCCCCGCGGTGGAGCCCGCTTTGGAGCGGGTGCCAGAGCGCTCACTGAGAGACCGGATCGCCCGCGCCGTGAAAGCTCCGGTGCTTGCGGGCATCGCGGTGTTCGTGGTCGCCGTTATCGTCACGATTGGCATCGTCGCCGCGAGCTCACTGGGCGGGGATGTCGCACCAGACGCTGGGGCCGAGGCGATGGCGGGCGTGGCTGATGCAGACGGCCTCGGTGAAAGCGCAGACGCCGGCACAGGCTCAGGCGGCCTGACGGGCGGCGGGGGAGAAAATGGTGCGACTGGTTCTGGAGCCGGCACGGGCGCTGGAACCGGTGCCGAAGCTCGGCCGCTAGCGGGGGACCAATCCGCAGCGGGCAACAGTAGCGATGCTGCTAGTGGACCTGGTGCGGCCACAGCCGCGGGAGCGCTGATCTTCGTGCACGTGGTGGGAGAGGTCGCGAGGCCCGGCGTGATTGAACTCCTCGCTGGTGCGCGCGCACAAGATGCCATTGAAGCCGCTGGCGGCGCGACCGGGGCCGCCGTGCTCTCGGGCCTGAACCTTGCGCGGCCCCTCGTTGATGGCGAACAACTGGTGGTGCCCGACAAGGCCGCCGTGGCTGCTGCGCTTGAAGCCGCCGCCGAGACGGGACAGCCGCACCCGCCGGGTGACGCCGCTCCCGCAGACGCACCGCCTAGCGAAGCGCCGGCGAGTGCCACCATCAACCTGAACTCAGCCGACGCAACCCAGCTCGAGACACTGCCGAGGGTCGGGCCAGCACTCGCCGAACGCATCATCGATTGGCGCACCCAAAACGGCGGCTTCACAAGCGTTGACCAGCTGCTCGAGGTCTCTGGAATCGGCGCGAAGACGCTCGCCGGGTTTCGTGATCGAGTGACAGTATGAGCGATGCAACGACCATAGAGGGTCAGCGCACCGTGAGCTCGCGCACGGCCGAACCGGTGCCGCGTGCACCACCAGGAACTTGGCGGGTGCTTGGCCCGGCCCTGGTGCTCTGGGTGGTGACCGCGATCTCGGTCGCCGTACCAGGAAGCTGGTGGGTACTCGTGTGTCTGGCGAGTGTCGTCGGTGGGGTAGCCGCAGTCGCAGCTATCCGCGGTCGAAAGTGGTTGAGCCACGCGATCTTCGCCTACGCGGCTGTAGGCGCCGCCCTGGTGATGGTCACGGGAATGCGTATTGGCGTTGCTGAAGCGCAACGCGAGGCTCCGCACATTGAGGCTGCAGTGAGCTCGGGCGAATCGGTGGCGCTCAGGGTCGCGCTGAGTGACTACCCGGCACTGGATGCCGAGGCTACTGAGAACGCGATTTCTGGCTGGAGCCCGGCCACGTTACTGGAGCAGCGCCACGGCACCAAGCTCGTGCTGTGGTTTGCCCGCACCGAAACGGATCTCGGAATAGGTGGCGACGCCGAGGCACAGGATACGGCACCCCGGTTCTGGGCGCCGGGCACCGAACTGCTGATCGAGGGGCACCCGGTGCCCCTCGAAGCCACCTCAGGAGCACCATTTGGCATCAGCGTCAAACGGGTGAGCGAGATCACCCCGGCGTCACCTGGCATGATCGTGGCGGCGAACCTGCGTGCACAATTGCGTGACACGGCAGCGCAAGTCGCCTGGGCATCACTCGTGCCAGGCTTCGCCGTGGGCGACACCGCTTTGGTCAGCGATCTGCTCGACGAACGTATGCGGTCCAGTTCACTTTCGCATCTTGTTGCTGTTAGCGGGGACACTGTTAGATCAGGAGGTGGGTAGCGGATTTGTTGCGCTGACTGGGATCTGCGGGGGTCTAGTAGACATGGAGAAGCGGAAGACCCCCACAATATTGCCTGCAGGGGCCTCTCCGTTTGACTAGCTGAAACTACCTATTCAGTTGAACCAACGATCGCATCCACCTCAGCGAGAACTGCTGCAACGTCAGATTGGCGAAGTTCATCGACAAAGAATATTCGGCTGCCAATCTTGTTCAGTGAGGTCCCAAGGATCAGTCCTCGTTCACGGTCTGCGATCCAAAATCGATCGTGGAAATCGTTGGACTCAACTACGTTGACCTCTAGATCTCGACCATGCGCATGTAGATGCTCGAGAACAGCCGTCCGCACTGTTTCATCATTCTGAGAAGGACTCACAACAGTTGTGATGCGCAAGCCATCTGTCAAAGCGGGCGAAATCATTCTCGCTACCGAGGCCGCATAATCTTGGCTATCTCGCTTCCGGGAGCTTGTGTACAGATACGGATCTGTGATGATCAGCTCCCGGATCGGGGCCAGTGCCTGAAGACGGCCTGCCATTCGTTGCTCCGCCGTCTTCGGCGGTTCCTTAACGGAGATGTCTTCTTGGAGCCAGACCATATTCAAGAATGATCCAGGTCCTCGGGCAACTAGTTGTTCTTGGATCTGTTCGATTGAATAGTCGGCTCGTCGGAACAGCATCCGATACCCAAGCTCATCCGCGTGTGACACAAGTTTGAGAGCATCTGTGTGAGTTAGCGGCGGATCGAACTGGAACGAATTCCAGGCATCAAGATGCCGAAATTCCCCGTCATCGTCAAAGCTCACGGGCTCGTTCGCCGACGTGGACCTTGTGCCGTCGCTGCCATCAAGAAAGGAATCACTCATGCTTGGACCCCACTAAGCGTTGTTGCACCTTGTCGTACACGTAGTCGGTGATCTCACCGGACATGATCATCGCCACAGCCTCGTTGATCGCGTCGCGGGGCACAACGAACCATTCAGACGGATCGTAGTTCTGGCCCTTCTTGTCCACCTGGGTCAGGGCGAGGCGCACGTCTGCAAAGACGCGGTGCAGCAGGTTCTCCAGCGCCGAGGCCTTGAGGTTGTACACCCGGTAGTCAGCCACGATCTTGACCGGTGCCATCAGATACGTCGGTGAAGTCGACGCGCCTTTGACCCGTTGCTCAACGCTGGTGGTCGAGAACCCGATCTTGTGCAGATCTTTGATGTTCGCAACTTGGGGGTCTGTGCTCATCGACTGCAGCACGTAGATATGTCCACTCTCGATGTCGGGGTCAAGTACTTCGCTCACATCGTGCCCTGTACGCGCCAGAACCTGCCCCTGGGCCTCGTACAGACGCGTCATGAGGCTCTGTCTATACATCGCCGATTCTGTGCCATTCTCGAAGACCACGCGCAAACGCTGCTTTTGCTTCGGCTTTCCACCAACAACCAGATCCACATCGTCCCCGACCTCGGCGACGAAGCACATCACACCGCTAAGTACGAAGAACACACCTTCACGGATGAGATCCATGCCGGTGAACGGCATCAGTTGGTAGGTCCCGTCAGCGAGCTCGGCATGTTTTGCCTTGAATAGCGGCTCAAAGAGGTCGAAGTCTTGGGCTTTCACCCTCTGAGCCACCGAGTCTGGCGATTCAGGGCGCTTGAACACCGGCAGGTCTGACACATCAAGAATGCCAGTTTCGTCACCCAGCAGGTCATCGAGGTCGTCGTCCTCGAGCAGATCTTCCAGGGACGACGGTGCTTTAGCGACCTCTAGCATCCCGAACTCGTCGAGTGGTTTCAGCTCTTCTAGTTTTGCATCGTCTGCCAGGATCCCATCGAGCCGGGCACCAAGCTTGCGCTCAGCAATGTCACGGGTCGTTGCACTCGGCAACCGGTCGTGCGTCCGACGGAACTCTACGATCTCCAGGAAGGCACGCTGTAGCCGATCAGTGGCTGTTGCTTTCTTTGGCTTTTCTGGGACGTCCAGCAACCCATCGAGGTCGTTGTCGATAAGGTCCTGTAGCGATGTTGGTGCAGCCTCGAACTCGTCTTCATGCTCTGTCATTCGCCAGCCATCATCTCTGTCGCGCGCTTGTCTGCTTCGAGCTTCTGCTTGGCCCGCTGGAGCCAGATCAGCGCTTCTGCATGACGCTTTTCTGTCGGATCTTCGGCACGTGAGTCGGGCTTACGGCCGTTGACCTTGATCCAGTTCTTGATCCGCGGTACCAGGGCGAGTGCTTCTTCTTCGGTGAACTCGATCCGCGTCGCCGAGATAGCGTCGGTAATAATCCGCAGCACGTTCGTTGTGACCGACTTGGACATGACTTCGAAGGCGCGTTGGAACGGATTGACGGAGTCGATCAGGTTGATATTGATCTCGTCGATGTTGACGAACTTCTCGCTCATCTTGATGAACCGCTGGTCGCCGACCGTGCGCACCTCACCGTTCTTGATCACCGAGTCCACGACAACCTGCTGGCGGATCTCTTCGATTTCGGTCTCGGTCAGGTCCGGGTACTTCTCGCGAATGATCTTCGGGATGAGTACCTTGTTCGTGGTCTCAGGATCGATGCTGCCGGCAGCGGCTCGAGCGAAGGTGTCATCCTGCAGAATCGTGGCCTTCAAATCGTTCAGGTCGGTGTCCACGATCTGCTTCACGCGATCAGTCGAGGGTTCCTTGAAACCCTTGATGCGCAGCGTGCCCGGTTCCGGTGCATCGCCATCGCGCTTGGCCTTGAACGTGAAGTTCTGCGCCAGCACCTGCTCCATCAGAAGCGACGCAGTGATCGCCTTGAGCATGTTGTTGACCGAGACCTTGACCTCGGTCTGTGACGCATCTGGTTCGGCGATAAGGTTCGTGAACTGGGTATGCGTCTTGCCGGGGCTGTCGCGGGTCACGCGACCAATGATCTGGATAACCTCAGTCAGCGAGGAGCGGTAGCCCACCGTCAGAGCATGTTCGGCGAACGGCCAGTCAAAGCCCTCCTTCGCCATACCCAGCGCCAGGATGATGTCCACCGCGTCGGCTTGCTTCGATGCGACAGTCGAGAGGTAATGCAGCGTGTCAGCACGCGCCTTCTGGTTCGTGTCGTCAACGAGATCAGCCACGCGCAGGATCGCGCCTGTATCGGCGCGACGGATCCGGATGATCCCGGTGTCCTCTTCGGTATCCACGACCTCACCGATCGCGTCGATGATGAAGCCGACCTCTTCGATCTTGTCCTTTGTCGACTCATTAGCGTTCACGCTAGGGATGTGCAGGATCGTCTTCTTGTCCAGGTCCAGCACCTCGCTGATCGCGTCGGTGTAACGCCCCTGGTAGAAGTGGTGGCCGATACCCAGAGATTTCAGGTGCTCATAGCCGTTCAGCTGGTCGTAGTAGTTGAACGTCACCGGTGTGAACTGTGCCTCATCGTCGGCCGACAGCACAGGCACCGAGTCGCCGCGAAAGTACGAGCCAGTCATGGCCACGATGTGCACATCCGAGCCAGCCATCACATCACGTAGCAATGCACCGAGGCGGTTTGACTCGGTATCTGCCGAGACATGGTGGAACTCATCGATTGCCAGCACTGTGCCGTTGAACGCTTCGGGGGCGAGCTTCTCAAAGGCATAGCGCAACGTCGCATGCGTACACACCAGAGTCGCGTCCGGTCCGTTGAGGAAATCCACGAAAGCTTTGACCTTGCCAGATGATGACCCAGGCGTGCACAGATTGTGCTCATCCTTGATTTCCCAGTCGGCGAAGAAGCCGTTCTTGGTTAGTGGCGTGGTTGCAAACGATGCGCCGATTGAACGCTCCGGCACCGCAACGATGACCTTCTTGCGGCCCTGGTTGTAGAGCTTGTCGAGCGCCACGAACATCAGTGCACGAGACTTACCCGAGGCTGGGGGAGCCTTCACCAGCAGGTGCTGCGCATCGCGCTTTTCGAAGACGCGCTGCTGCATCTCGCGCATGCCCAGTGCGTCAGTATGCACTGACGCCCCGGTCTGGGAATACGTCACATCGACGATGTTCTCGGTCTTGCTCATTTTTTCTTACCCTTCAAAGCTTCAGCTGCAGTCATGGCCTCATACATACCAAACAGGTCCGACAATCGCTGTTCGTCCGTCTCGTAGCCGCTCTTCGAATAGATGGAATCAACTAGCTCATCGATGGCAGTGTGGGCCGCACGAAGGTCCGCCGGCATCTTGTCTGGGTCGTAAAGCTCAGCCAACGTCTTTTCGCAGTGGTACTCACGGACGTCCAGCACTCGCAGGGCAGCGACTGTGAGCTTCTCCTTGACCGTGCCGGATAGCGGAGGCACCGGGAAGTTGTTGTAGACGATCGTGTTGGAGTAACGAATTCGATCCTCGAGTGCGCCCGCGACGGCGCGAGTCCACGCCATATGAACGCGCGACGTTAGGAGGGCGAAAACCCATGGCTCGGCATCATACACGGCGCTTGCTGAGTCTCCGATGACGGTATCTGGACCCAGGTAGCCAATCGGGATGTAGTCCCGCCTTTCTGATGAGTGGCGCGGAATCAGAATCGAATTGGTTTCGCGGTATCGCACTTCAGCGAAGCGCCATGGAACGTCTGCTAGTTTCTTGGTGGCGAGGCGAGTGCTTTTTGATCGATGCTCTAATACTCCGCGCACTCTTCGGTCGATCTCTGGAATTTCGGCTGCGACGGCATGATTCTCCAACGTCAGCCATAGGACGTACTTGTCAGTGCCGTCGATAAACTCCTCGGTACCCGTGAACGCCTTCGTATAGTCAGTGGATCTTGGATCCCTTTCGATCAGGTCTCGCCATGCAGGTTCTTTGATCAGGAGATTTCCTCCGTCGTTTGGCATGCTGCCATTGGAAATAGGGGGAAGGCCTGACAGCGGTTTACGGCGATCCGTGACAACAAAGTTGTCACCATCGGCAAGGTAACCGTTGATGTTTGTAGCCTTGATCTGCAGATCGCCAGCGTAGATATACTTCTGGTCCACCCGAGGGACACGCAAATTTATGACTGAAACTGTCACGCCAGCGTTTCGCTTCGCGTTGTTCGTCCATTTGAATGATGTATACGCGTACCCGATCTCCAAGTCCAGACTGACCAAGAACGGAAATAGGAGCGCAACTTGTTGGCCTTGCGAGAGAGAATTTGTTGTCACGAAAGCAAGTTCGGACTTGCTACCGCGAATGTACTGAGCACCCTTAATGAACCACAGGGCAATATAGTCCAGGTTTTTGGATAGGCCTGTGTTCTCAATTACATAAGTGTAATCAGCCTTTTGCTCTGCTGTTTGAAGCTTTGATCCGTAGTACGGCGGGTTTCCAATTAGGTATATTTCAGACTGCCCGTCGTTCGGGCACACTTGGGTCCAGTCAATTCTTGCTGCGTTTCCAGCTTTGACCTGACCCGTCTCTCTCAGCGGGATCAGCGGAATCGAGAGCTTGAACTTCTCTTTGAACTCGGTGTTCATCTGGTGCTTAGCAATCCAGATCGACAGGATCGCCACCTCGACCGCGAAGTCATCGATCTCGATGCCGTAGAAGTTCTCGATATTGATCCGTGACTCGGCGTACAGCATCTGGTGCTTGCTATCGAGCTCGAAGAGGCGCTCAAGGATGCCGTGCTCAAGTCGACGAAGCTCCTTGTAGGCGATGATGAGGAAGTTTCCTGAGCCACAGGCCGGGTCGAACACCTTGATCTCGCTGATCCGGTCCAGCAGTGCGCCGAGCTTCTTGACGCTGTCGAATCCAGCGTCAAACTGATCGCGCAGCTCGTCCATGAACAGTGGCTCAATGGTTTTGAGAATGTTTGGCACCGAGGTGTAGTGCTGGCCAAGGTCTGCGCGCTTACCGGGTGTGACGATGGCCTGGAACATCGAGCCGAAAATGTCGGGGTTGATCTCGCGCCAAACCAGGTTGCCCAGCTCGATCAGCAACTGCCGTGCCGACTTGGTGAACTCTGGCACGAACTCGTCATCGGTCACGGTGAAGAGACGGCCGTTGACGTAGGGGAAGGCAGCCAGATGGTGCGGCTTGTCTTCAGCAAGCTCAGTATCAAGCGCGAGGAACACGTCCCGCAAGAAGTCCGCGGCATCGGACCCATCGACTTGAGTGTGCGACCCCACAGCGTTAGTGAACTGGCTCCCGTCAAAGATCTCTGTGTCCTCAGCGAAGAAGCAGAACAGCAAGCGCGTGAAGAACACATTCAGCGAGTGACGTCCGTTTGGCTGCTCAAGCAATCCGGGATTCGCTGCCATCAACTCATCAAAGAGTTTGCCCATGCGCTCGGCAGCCTTGACATCAGCAATCTTCTCGGCGACGTATTGCGCCTTCTCCATGCCAGCCCAGGGCAGGAAGAAAGTGTAGTGCTTGTCGATGTCGCGGATGTCAAACCCGATGGTTTCGCCGACTTGCGTGTCTATCGCGACGACCTCGTCGTAATCCGTAACGATCACGAACCGCGGGCCGTACCGCACCACCGAAGCCGAGATGCGTAGCTCTTCGAGCTCGGCCAGTGGGTCGCCGTTGGTCTCACGGAAGTAGACAACGTTCTTCTGCGCCACTTCTCGTGATGGGTCAGCTGCGACGTTGAGCGAGGTGCCGTTCTTCAATCGGGTGACGTTGCCCTTGGGCTTTCCGTAAGCCAACAACAAATCGAAGATGAATTCGCGGTCGTACGATTCTCGACCTGCAAGTGGGGCGACGCGTTCTTCGACGGCCTTGAGATTTAGTTTTGCCATCGTTCTCTCGTTGATTCTTCTTGGGCGCGCCGACGCCGGCTGCGCGTCCTCGCAACCGGAATGATTCATGATCTTTCGGGTCATCTCAGATCATATCGGCGCGCTGCTGTCAGCTCCGGTATGATCTTGCGGTTCGCGTGAATCAGTAGCTACGTAGAACATAACTGTCAATCGCTGGATCGTCGTGAACGAATGGAGCACTCATGGTGATGTTCTACCCCCAGGGACACGAGGCCACCTTATGGAAGCCAGATCCTGCCGAGGCAGGGCATCGTTTTTTCCTCGGTAACGACGCTGGCTGGTCGGTCGGAAATCCGCCGCTCATCGCGCTCTGCATGAACCCGTCGTATGCCAGCGAGCAAGTCTCGGACAAGACAATTGACCGGTTGATCAAAGCGAGCATCGAACACCAATACAGCGGCTGGGTCATGCTCAACCTGTATCCCGAACGGGCCACAGACCCGGCGAATTTATCTGCCTACGATGCCTCGCTTTCGCAGGACAATTGTGACGCGATCGAGGAAGTGATCGCGAAGTATCAAGTCACCGAGATTCTTGGGGCCTGGGGTGGGAACCCTAAACCGACTATTCGCCAAGCAAAGCGCGACGTACTTGCGCGGCTCAAGTCTCTCGGTGTGCAGGTTTTCAGCTTGGATCCGCTTACTGCTGACAAGAACCCGCGGCACCCTACGCCGAGGACTGGCCCACTACCGATGCTTGGCCCAAAGGTGTACCTGCCGCTGCTGTGAAGTGAGCCTATTCGCCATCCTCGCTCAGAATCAACGGCGTGAAGCCGCCCAGCGCCGCAGGTGATGCACACGGCAGGCATAGTGTTAGCCCGAACTCCAAACACAGCAACAGCTCATCCCGGTCGTGACCGGTGTGCCAGCTACCTGTCAGCCGGTCGCGACCGGGGATTGCCCCGCAGTAAGGGATCAAATCAAGCGCCGGCCCACGCTGGTACAAGTGGTGGACAACTTCTCCGGTGACAGTACTCATGCAGCGGATCCTGCCAGCAGCCACCGACACCCGGTTCGGCTCAGCGACGATCCTCAAAGGGATCCACCACGCTGTGAACGCCATGCTCGGGGCAAATGAACGCGATACGCACACCCATGCCAGCTGCGCCTGCGGCCACGTCTGGCTCACAGTCACCACCGCACTCTGGGCAGGTTCTGTACCCGTCGTTCTTGGGCACTCGGATCGATACTCCGTCGGGGCCCTCAAGCTCGTGGTACTCCATGCGACCATTCTGCCCGGAGAGACGACAAAGGAGAACCCCCGCGGATCATCCACGGGGGTTCTCCTGACGGTGCCAATGTCAGCTGACGTGCAACTCCTGGCGCTCAAGCGCTGCAATAAATGACAGCACGTCATCCTCAACAGTCTCCAGATCCGACACCCTGAGCAGGTGGTAGCCGTTGGCCTTTGCCCAATCGTTCTTGAGACCGTCGCTGTGCTTCACCTTCTCGAAAGCAACCTCGGCCTGTTCGACGGTGATGCTGTGGTTCCAGAACACCGGTCTGAAGTGCTGGGCCCCGTCAAACTCGATGAGCACTCTGCGCTCTGGCAAGAGGAAATCGAATCTGCGCCGGCCGGCATCTTTCCGCGTCTCGAACGCCCACTCCTGCTCGAACTCGATCCCCAGATTCTCCAACGCTTCAGCTACACGGTATTCACCCCGTGACACGCTGCATCGCTTACAGCCACTACCTTCTTCGGCATGCCCACGAGGGTTCTGGGAGAACTTGCCATGCTTTCTGCAGATGATGATGACGTTGGTTGCTTGATTCACGTAAATGACCAAGCTGTAGTCGTAGCGATTACCGTGAGTGATCCTGGCGCGTACAATCCACTCATCAGAGGAGTGGGGGATGCCCCCGCCGCAGCGCGCGCAACCGACGCCCTTGACGTGATCCTTCGCTACCTGTCGAAAGGCTCCATGCTCACGACAGATGATCGTCACCATGGTGGTGGAGTTCACGTAGACGGTCTCGGAATAGTCGTAGAGATCTCCGTGCACCTCGCGCACTACAGCGATCCACTCTGGGGTGCTCCAGTTGTACAGACCAGCACAGCGAGCACAGGCGTGTCCGCCCAGGTGATTTCCTGCGTTCTGGGAGAACTCGCCATGCTCTGAACAGATGATCGTCACGCTGTATCCAAGGCCCTGATACATGACCTTCGAGTAGTCGTACATGTTGCCATGAACTTCCCGCGCCCTGCTGACGAACTCATCATTACCCAGTCGCGATGCCTGGGCCATGGCGTCGACGCCACATCGTGGACACCCGTGAGTGCAATGCAGATGAACCCACGGAGTCTGGTTGAACTCGCCATGGACCCGACAGATGATCGTCACTGGCGAATCGACGTTGATGTACACCACTTTGGAGTAGTCAAACATTTCTCCACGCACACCTCGAGCCTGGACAATCCACTCTTCAGTAGTCGGGCGGTAGAGCCCAGCACACCGAACGCAGCCCTGTCCTCGGTTCACATGATTCTGCGGTCGCTGGGTGAACTCACCGTGCACGCGGCAAATGATGATGACCTTTAACATGGATCCGAGGTACACGCTCTTCGAGTAGTCATAGAGATCACCGTGACGTGCGATCGCCTTGGCGATCCATTCTTCCGGTGTTATGCGTCGCGCCATTACTGCGCACCTACCTTGAGGTAGCGGTACAGCGTTGCCGGGCTTACGCCAACGACGCGCGCAATCTTTTCCATGGAGAACCTGCGCTCGTCATAGAGCTCCTGAGCCTCCTTGATCTGCTCGTCGGTGATGCTGCGACGACGGCCGCCAACGTTCCCCTTGGCTCTGGCAGCAGCCAGTCCAGAGTGGGTGCGCTCGATCAGCAGTTCTCGCTCCATCACAGCGACAGCCGCAACGATATTGAAGATGAGCTTTCCCGCCGGCGTCGTAGTGTCGATTCCAAGGTTGAGGATCTTCAGGCCGATCCCTCGTTCCTGCAGCTCTTCCGAAAGTTTCGCCAGCTCACCAAGATGCCGGCCAAGTCGCGAGAGCTCGACAACAACCAACCGGTCACCCTGACGCAGCGTTGCAAGGCACCGATCCCACTGCGGTCGATCAGCGCCCTTCTTACCTGATGCCTTCTCTGAGTAAATCTGGTCGCATCCAGCGGCCGTGAGTTCATCCAGTTGACGGTCAAGGATTTGATCCTTGGTACTGACGCGGGCATACCCAATATCCATGAGAGAGTCTTCTCCTCGGTAATGGACGTAATGGTCCAACTTCAAGAACAAGACAGCATGGCGGTCTTCGGGGTAATTCTCATTTTACCGGGGTTTGTGAGTAAACCCAATATGAGAGACCACCATGTGAGATATGACCTGCGGAGCTACGTCAAAACCGCTGAACGAGACGTCCAGCCGGGAGCCTCTCACATAACGCTCGATTGCGAGAGAGCCTTTTTGTGCGTCGTCAGGTCCAGTTGAACTGTGCTGAATTCCGACCGATTGCAGGACACGAAATACGAGCCACCAAGACGCGCGGCCTCACGCAAAGAGAACTGTCAAATGTACGAAGGCGTCAGTGCTTCCGCCCACAATCCTCGTTGCTCACGGTGTGCATGCTGTGGGTCCACGGGTGTGGCCCAAACTGTCGGGACGGTGAACGACCTGTCGGGCGATTGCGAACAGACTGGGCCAGCTCCCGGTCAGTGGTATGTGGTGGTCAGTGGCCGTTGCCGAGGTTCCCGGTGAGGCGACCGTGGAAGGCTGCGGCGGTGTCGTTGAGGCCTTCGATAGTGACGGTTTTGCCGCGGTTTTCGTACTTGGTGATGATTGCGTCGAGAGCCGCGACAGTTGAGGCGTCCCATACGTGCGAGCGGCTCATGTCGATGACCACAGTCTCGGGGTCATCTGTGTATTCGAATTGGGTGGTGAGGTCGTTGCTTGAGGCAAAGAATAGCTCGCCATTCACAGCGTAGGTCGCCGTTGTGCCGCTGTCGTCGATGGTGCGGGTGACGCTGACGAAGTGCGCGACGCGGCGGGCGAACATGATCATTGCGGCGATGACTCCGAGGATGACGCCTACGGCGAGGTTGTGGGTCCAGACGGTCGCGATGACAGTGATGAGCATGACTGCGGTTTCGCTCTTGGGCATCCGCTTGAGAGTACTCAGTCGGATGCTGTGCCAGTCGAACGTGGCGATCGCTACCAGGATCATCACTGCCACGAGGGCGGCCATGGGGATCACAGCGACGACGTCGCCGAGGGCGAGGATCAGCACGAGAAGGAACACGCCTGCAAGGAAGGTCGAGATGCGGGTGCGTGCGCCGGATGCTTTGACGTTGATCATCGTCTGGCCGATCATCGCGCAGCCACCCATGCCTCCGAACGCGCCGGAGAGGACGTTGGCTGCTCCCTGACCTAGGGCTTCGCGGGTCTTCCGGGAGTGGGTGTCGGTGATGTCATCGACAAGCTTCGCGGTCATGAGGGATTCGAGCAGCCCGACGACGGCCATCGCGAGGGCGAAGGGCGCGATGATCTGGAGAGTTTCGAACGTGAGCGGCACGTTCGGAATGAACAGCTCGGGCAGGCTTCTCGGCAGCTCGCCCTGGTCGCCCACGTTCGGGACGTTCCAGGCGAAAACGATGACAGCGGCTGTCAGTAAGACGATCGCGACTAGGGGCGCGGGGATAACTTTCGTCAGCCGCGGCATCAGGTACATCACGAGCAGTCCGACGGCAACGAGCGGATAAACCAGCCACGGGACACCGATGAGCTGCGGGAACTGCGACGTGAAGATCAGGATTGCCAGCGCGTTCACGAATCCGACCATCACCGAACGAGGGATAAACCGCATCAGCTTTGCGACGCCGAGCAGCGCCAGAACGATCTGGATGAGCCCGCCCAAAAGGACGGTGGCGATGAAGTAGTCCATGCCATGCTCGCGGGCGACCGGTGCGATGACGAGCGCGATAGCGCCCGTTGCGGCGGTGATCATTGCGGGGCGACCACCCAGGAACGCGATAGCGACCGCCATGACGAACGAGGAAAACAAGCCTACGCGTGGATCTACGCCCGCGATGATCGAGAACGCGATTGCTTCCGGGATGAGCGCGAGGGCGACAACGAGGCCGGCGAGGACTTCGCGGGTTAGCAGGCGCGGGCTTCGCAGCGCCTGTATGACGGTGGGTTCGATGCGATAGCGCGATGCGGCATCACGTGTAGGGGTGACGGCAGTCATATGCCCTCCGATTGTTGGGCTCTCTCGTGAGAGCGGGGATAACGAATGGGTTGCGCAGCGGCGCGCAGGCGTCGGTCAGCCCGACGCGGGAAGATAGGGGGTTCGAGCGCGAGAGCCGCGCCGACCCCGACTCTAACGTAACGTTAGTGTTGTGAGGAAATCGACAGGAGGTTCGGCTGTGGCCAACGAGGAAACCATGCGGATCGGTGAAGTTACCGAGCGCACGTCTCTGTCGCTGCGCACCCTTCGACACTGGGAGGATGCGGGTCTTGTGTCACCGTCCGCGCGCACAGAAGGCAACTTCCGGCTCTACACCGAAACGGACGTCGAGCGGCTGTTGATCATTCGACGGATGAAACCGCTCGGGTACACACTCGATGAAATGCGCGAGCTGCTGGACGTCGTCGACGCGCTGGCCGTCACCCCTGACGATGCCTTGCTGCGTGCGCGCCTCAATGAAGTCCGTGAGGGTGCTGCGCTACGCCGCGAGAAGCTCACTGAGCATCTCGCTATGGCCGACGAGTTCGTGGGGTTGCTCGCCCGTCTGTAGTTCGGGAGAGCGACGCTCGACATGTCGGTTGTTTGCGCCCGTGGAGCGAGTGTCTTGATGCGCATGGGACAGCTGGCAGTCGATTTACGCCCCATGATGATCGCGTTGGGCACAAGAGCGTTGAGGACTTCGGACAGAAGCTGCCCCGCCTTTGGACACTGACAACAAGCCCTACCAGTGCCACGATGAGGCTCCGTTCAATAAACAGGTTCAGTTATTGGCTTCAACTCAACACTGTTTATAGAACGGGTTGTTGAACGGTCGGTACGCGACTTCTGATGATCTGACGGAATTCAGTCCGTGCTCGGATAGGCGACCGATTGTTGAACGCTCTGCGACCTGTCCTGGATGCGCCTTAAGGTGATGACATGACATCTGCTGTGCCCACGTGGCTTCCCGAACGACACCTCGGGGTGATCGCGACGCTTGCGCATGCCGACGAACTTATTGCTCAGATCGGTGAACTGCTGTTTTCGTATCTTCGTGGTGAAGATGTCATCCGGATCCGTGAAGTTCCCAACGGAGCCATGAGCGACGCGGTCGTCGAGAGGCTTGCTCCCATCCCGCGAAAGCTCCCACTGTTGGTAGCCGACGCCTTCGTCACTCTGCGTGCCGCTCTCGAGCACACCCTGTTTGCTGAAGCCGAGTTTCTCAACGGTGAGCCACTTAGCGAAGACGCTGCTCGGTCGATAGAAATGCCGGCAAGCCTGAAACACAACGACTACGTCGAATGGGTGAAGAAGCGGAAGCGGAAGACGCCCGACTCGCTGGCGGCCGGTAGTGAACTCTTGCGTCGCGTGGAGGGTCTACAGCCGTTCCACCGCAACATCCGACCTGACTTGCACCCGCTTGCACGCTTGGCGCTGCACACGAATAGATCGAAGCATCGGACGCCTGCGACAATTGCGGTCCGGCTCGTAACTATCGTTCGGGACGACGAGGTGGTGCGCTCAATCAACGACGTGGAGCTACGCCCCGAACTTCCACTGCACGTTGGTGAGGTCATCGCGCAAACGCCGTTGGGCCAACGCGTACCTGCCGATCTCTGGCCGGCGCTTGGGATCAACCGGCCAGATACCGACGAATGGCCGATTATGATGCACGAGCTGGATGAGATCTCGAGCTGGGTGCGCCAACAAGCAATACCACGACTGATCACTGGTGGGGGAGCCTCTGCTGAGGAACTCCCGACTCACTATGAGATCAGTACCGGTCACGACGACGAGTCCCTAGCTATAGCTAGGGGGTCGACGCTCACTGCTGCCCAGCGAAACAAGAATCAGATGGGGGCTGCCGTTGTGCGTAGTAACCTTGTCGATCTCTTGCTGCCACAGGCGACGGGGTTGACTATCGAAGGAATTACCGCCTGGCTTGCCCAAGTGGAAGACGTAGACGTCATCGATATGATCACGCAACTGAAGGCGAGTCTTTCCCAGGAGCCCGGTGGAACCGAAGCGGCAGAGATGCTCCTCAACGAACTCGGCAATAGGGCCCTTCAATTCATGAGCGACCAGCCTCAATAGGCTCTCTGGTTGGGGACAGACGATCCGACATGTAATCGCGGCGGATGCTACTGATAACCCTTTGCCAGATTGTGCAGCACAGCTGCTCCGGGAATCCCTCGAGAATAAGATCCACCACCTTGAGGAGTCCGTCATGAGCACTGCCACCGTCGCTATTGTCCAGTTATCACTGTTCGATCTGGACGTCGCTTACACCGAGGCGGACCGCATCGCTGATCGCCAGCTCTGCCGGGGCTACCTCAATCAGTGGGCCAGCTCCTTCAAATCAGAGCCAGCCGTCACTGAGATCTGCACCGCTGACTTCAAAGCGGCAGCCGCGCGGCTTGCGCTGTAGCACTGGCGACCACGGACAAAAAAGAACCCCACTCGCCAATGAAGGCAAGTGGGGTTCTCTCCGACGGCGGAGCTACGCCGTGGTCTTGTGGTCAGCCGCGTTCTTCGCAATGGTGTCGCGCAGCTTGGTGAAGAGTTCATCATCATGGCCATGCACGAACCAGGTGTGCTTGATTGCGTTCACCATGGGATCGAGGAAACTACCAGCGAATCCTTCGACTGCATGAGCCGCAGTGAGCGTCAAGTGTTTGGCAATAGTAAGAGGCGGCTCAATCGAGTCAGCGCTGCGCTTAGCGTCGCGACGCTCGAGGTCGTCGAGAACACGGGCGTGCCCCTCGGCCGCATCATCGAGATGCATCAGCATGTCGCGACGCTCGAAGTAGTCGACAGCCAGAGAACCAAGATCCGTACCGAGACTGTCTTGGAGCAGTACCGCGAACCGGGTGGCTGAGGCTGGGTCGAGGTTCTCTCGGGCGCTGCGCTCATCGATGAACGCCGCGAAGTTGTCGCGGGTGCCCTTGAGTCGACGCTCCACAAGTTCGCTCCAGAGCAGCATCTGCTCAGTATCAGAGAGCCGGCCTGAGGCATCGCGTGAAATTACTGCGGTGAATGGGGTGGTGGTGACGGTCATGACAAGTAGCTCCTTGTTCGGGGTGGGTGAAGGGCTCTTTCCCCTTCGAAATCCATCCCGAGCGGGCTATGCCCGCCCTTATGTGCTGCGTAGACGGCACCAGACAAAGAGAACCCCACCTGCCAATGAAGGCAAGTGGGGTTCTTCCTGACGGTGAGGCGCAGTCACCGCGGCAGCAATCGCTACCAGTTCTGCGCCCGGGTGGGCTATGCCCACCAGTCTTTACTGCTCTTGGTCTAGCTGCCCATGCGGCGGACGATCTCCTGATGCATGACGGCCAGCCCACCCTCGAAGTGTGAAAGGCTCGCGGCGTTTTCGCGCAGGCGGCTGCGGTACGGATTTTTGAGGGCGTGCATGTACATGTTCAGCAGCTGATTGTTGGTGAGCTCGGCAATGTCCGGAAGATCGGGAGTCGTACAGTGAGGGTCGGCTGCCAGATGAATCTGGGCTGCGAAGTGCTGTGCCGGGTTCGGGTAGGAGAGCTCACGCGCATGGTTGTAGTCGAACGTGGCGATGATGGTGATTGACATGGGTTGCGCCTCTAGTCAGTAGGTCGGTGGATGAAGGATCCTTTCCCTTCAATCAATAACCCGAGCGGGCTGTGCCCGCCCTTATGCGCTTCGAGCGCGACACCACACAGCACAAGACCCGGCTGCAGCTGCAACCGGGGTCTTGCTTTTCTCTGTCTGTCTGACCAGCTGGGGGAGTAGCCCTAGAGCAGGAGCTTCAGCACCGTGTCTCCAAGCTCGCCGCACATCTTGGTGAATTTGACTGCTGCGGCCTTCTTGTCGACGATGGCCGCCCCGTCGTCAATGCCGTGCAGCTGACTCAAGTACCTATCGGTGATCTCCAGATTGCGGCCAACAGAGTCCACGCCGGTAGCGTCCGGATCCCACGTGATCTCGAGCGACCCGTCTGCGTAGCCGGTGGGTGCAAGAGTGCCGTTGCCTTCGCCGGTGACAGATCCCGCGCACGAGTACTGCTTGAAGCTAACCGTAGTTCCGTCAACGACCCACTTATCAAGCACCGGAGAGAATCGCTGATTCGCTTGGAAGTACTCCGTCCCAGACTGCGGGGCGGTGCCCTTCGACGAGTCAGTTTCAGAGGCCGGCTGTTCGACGGCTGGCTCCTGAGCTGCTGGATCCTGCTGCTGCTCAGTATCTGATGGGATCTGCTCGGCTGCTGCCTCGGCCCGTACCTGTGCGTAGTACTCAGCGGCAATCTCGTCGCTGCCAGGGTAGCTAGTGCAAGCTGTCGTACCCAACAGGACTGCTGCCACCAGAGACAGCGCAATAGCCTGCTTCTTCATGATTATTTACGCCCCTTCTTGGTGTTGAGCTTGCGCAGCCAAGCCAGAATTTCCTTCTGAGCGATAAGCCCTGCGCCGAACAGCAACCCGACGCCGATAGCCATCCACGTTCCGCTAAGCAGGCCGAACAGTACGCCCATGCCAGCCTTGAGAAACAGGAAGCCTGCTGTGTAGAGAGCAGCGAAGATGATCAACTTCACCACACCGCTGCGGGCGATCGACGTCTGGATCTCGTCGTAGATCCGACGCAGCGTGCTCTTGGTGAATGCCAGGTCATCGCTGTCCTGCCCGGACGGTGGCAAATTCCAGATACCTGCCTTGAAGAGGTAGCCGACCAAGGTCACCAGAAACACCGTCATGCCTGTGGCTACGACATCTGCGAACGGCCCCAGCGAGAGCTGGTAACCAATCGCCATGATGCCGGCCGTCGCCAAAAGTGTGATCAGCATGCCTCCCCAGTCGCGTCCGCCGTCAATTCGAATAACGTTCTCGATGCGGGGCTGGGTAGGTCCATCGTGCCGTGTCTCGTTAGACATTGTTCTTGCTCCCTTCCTTGGGGCTGGAGATGATCTTGAATCCTGCATCGACCTCGGCGGACGCCTTGGTCTTGTTGTTATCTGGAGCGTCCTGACCAGAGATGATCTTGACGCCCTTGTCAGTGGCCATTGATTGGCCCTGCGCCACGTTGCGGACAGCCGGTGCGGCCCAACCCCAGCTGTAGGCGCGCCATCCAGCGGCGGCAAAGGCCAGCACGATCTGGATCTCGAGCCAGCTGACCATGCCTGCGGCGTACCAGCCGGAGAGTACTCGTGGCGCAATCCACCCACCGGTGCTGGCTTCCAGCCCGCTGGCCAAGGTGTTGATCAGCCAGAGGTCGCCACCGGCAGGGCGACCAAGCAAGAACAAGACTGCGACGAGAGCTGCTGCGACGAAGTACGGCAACACCATGACTCGATGTGTTGCAGCCCTTGATTCCCAAGCTTTGTAGAGCACCCAGCTCAGTCCCCACGTGACGCCGAACCAGCAGGCTTTCAGCCCCGTGTACATGACGTAAGCGACAGCACCCAAAGCAGATGTGCCAGTGTCCTCGCTGCGCTCTGCCCAGAGCCGCATGGTGCTCTTGAGCTTTGCCTCGTGCATGGCAGTGTCACCGAGACCGGCCTTTGTGCGGTCAAGTTTGCGGGCCTGACTGGCCAGGAGCTCAGCGCGTTGCGAGGCACTGTGCTTGTCGAACCAGCGATGGCCCTTGATCCATGCCGAGCGTTCTGCTTCAAACAATCGGGTCTCAGCCACGGCTGCTCACCCAGATCCCGGCCACGTTTGCTGCTGCGCTAGGCACGTTCAACGGGGAGACTGTCGTACCCACGACGTAGCCTGCGAAGAAAATGAACCCCGCCACGAATAAGACGACGATCCCTCCGAAGATCAGTTTCCACATGCGATTTCCTTTCCCGGCTTGATGTAAGTAGGTGCCGGGAAATGGGTACGCCGGACACCAGTGATATCTATCAAGCGGTCAAGGAGCGCTTCGGGGTACTTCAAAGATAGCATAAAATTGTATACTTTGCTATAATCTTATTATCCGAATATCTCAACGTTAAGGAGCCAAGGTGATGGCCGACTTGAATACACGGCTGACGATCCCGATGGCTGCAGACGATAAGACCCGCCTTCGGCGCGCTGCCGCCGAATTGGGCATCAGCCCTGGGCTGCTGGCACGTGCGCTGATACTGGTCGGTCTGGACTCGATCGGGGAGCCGGACGTTATCTCTCGGATTGAAGTTGAGGCCGAAGCGGCAACCAGCCGGGCATCTGCAGCCGGCAAAGCCGCGATGAAGTCCCGCTGGGACAAGGAGCGGGCCAAGCAGAAGAGATCAGGTGCTGGCCGAGCTAAGGCTGTGTCACCAGATCTCGAAGAAGAGAACAAATCCTAGCTTTATACGAACTAGCCAGACTGAGGTGACCCAAGTAATGGGTATTTTCGACAAGATCAAGCAGACAGCGACTGACTTCGCTGGAGCCGTGGATACCGTGATGGCTGAACCGAAGAAGGCTTACGTCAGTGATGACCGCACGCCATTCGTAGGCTTCGAGACTGACGAGAACGGTAAGGTCGTCAAGCCCGCGCAGGGTGGTGTCCACAACCTGACTCTTGCTGGCTCTGGTGTCGGCAAGTCCCGCACCGTCTTGGCCCCGGCGATCATGCTGTGGGATGGGCCGGTCTTCGCTGTCAGTGCCAAGGGCGACCTCGCTGAGATGACCGCCGAGCATCGAGCTCGTGACGGTGGTCCGACCTACCTCATGGATCTGACCGGTCAAGTCGATCTCGATGAGATTCCGGCTGGTCTCATGCCGCTGGTCAACGATCCGTGTGCACTGCTGGTGCCCGATGGTGACGGCAACACGGATGACTCTGCTTACGACCTCGCGACGCTGCTCGTGCAGGTCGGCTCTATGGGCGTGAGTGGCGGCAAGGGCGGGGGCGGTGGTGACTCTGACTTCTGGGCAACACTGTCACTCGGCGTACTGGCCTGCCTGCTTCAAGCAGGCGCTGGCTACCCCGATCCTGAGACCGAAGAGTGGGTCGACGGTGGTGGCATCGCGTGGGTGCTCAAAGCCATCTTGAATCCTGGCGGTGACGAGGGTGATGGCGAAGACGGTGGGGGTTTCGAGTTCGACTTCGACACACCAAGCTGGGACACAGCCGCCATGCGGGCCGGCCTCCGCGACTCGGTGCATGCACTGGACATCGAGGCGACCAAGAATCTCGATCCGAAGCAGCGCGACTCCGTCGGCATTAACCTCCGTGTCGCTCTTTCCAGCTGGAAGAAGCGCGCCATCCGTGGAGGCAAAGGCTCCACACCTTTCAAGCCGGCCATGCTCGAAGATCCGACAGCCACTTTTTACCTTGTCTCACCATCCAACGGTGCGGGCGCAGCAGCAGCTGTCTCGGTCATTGAGGCCATCGTCAACCACTGGGTCACTGGCTTCGCCCGGAAGATGCCCAAGATGTTGATGGTGCTCGATGAGATGCCCGTTATCGCGCCCTGGAAGCGGCTGCGTGAAGCCGTGGGTCTGTTGCGTTCATACGGCCTCACGTTCCACGTCGCGGCACAGCACAGCACCCAGTTCATCGCCCGATTCGGCAAAGAAGAAGCAGACGCACTGCTGGCCATCTTCCCGTCGATCCTGATCGGTGTGGGTGCCATCGAGAAGGAACTGCTTGAGTTGGCAGCATGGACCGCACCGCCAAGTGAGCGGCGCGTAGAGTCCCTTGACGCCAACGGCCGGCGCAGCAGCTCCACGGACAAAACCGAGACGTACCAAGGATCAGAACTCCTGCCACGACACCCGGGAGAGGGCCGGCTGTTGCTCCGCGGGATGTCCGGTATGAAGGTCAAGCTGAAGGACTACACCGAGATGTTCGCGGACTAGACCAAGAAGTAAACCAGCACCAACACAGAACAAGACCCCGATGGCATAGCCACCGGGGTCTTGTTGTATCTACTACCTCTTGAATTGATCACCGGCTCTTGCGGGCCTGTTCACGACGCCTCTCGACGACGATGGCCTGCTCAAAGCCCCTCTCAGTCATCACGTACAGGTTGGGGTCTGTCGTGCGCCTCGGTGCCTGAGGCGGCGTAGCAACCGTGTCGAGTGACTGGGAACAGTGCGGCGCGTGCTGCGTATGGTCTTCGCTGAGGTGTGTCGGCTCATCACATTCGACGCAAACACTGCTCTGACCTACTCCCAGGAACGCCGTCCCGTCACGGCTAAGCCAGGCCACGGCTACATGCTCTGGGTCTGCGACTGGCTCTTGCTCTTGGCCTGAGCGAGTCGCGAGTTCTGGCGGTTCTGACTCTGCTTCATCTGCGCCGCCTTCTGCTGACCTGCCGTCATCGGCTGCTTCTTGGCGGCACGCTGCTGGGCAGCGGGCTTGGCCTTCGCGGTCTGGGTAGCGGGCTTGGCCTTCTGGGTGGGCTGTGACATGGTGTTGCCTTTCTGGTTGGTGTTGCTGCTGTTCTGAAAATGTGCGGCCTGTCCCTTGCGGGCTTGAGCTTTGCGTTGCTGGCGTTGCTCGGTGACCTTCTGGAATTCCGGCGAGTGTTCGTTGAATCGCCGAGCAGTCTTGGCCTCGCCGTTGCTGGCCATGGACGACTTGATCTTCTGGACTTCCCGTTTGTCGATCTTGGGCTGTGCCATAAGCGCTGCCTCCTTCTTCTGTGTTCACGACTGCGTGTGGTGACTGTGTGCTTAGAGGCTTTGAACCTGTGACTGATCCATTTCACGCTCCTTCCGCAGTCGGGTGTTCTGCTTGTTCTGACGCTGGCGCATGGCTTGCATCTTGGCCATCGCCGGGTTCAGCGGTTTAGCCGGCGCAGCGTCAGTGGTCTCTGTGGTGTCCGTCGTTGCCTGCGTAGTTTGTGCAGGTGCAGGCTGCTTGTGCGCCTTGTCTTCACTCTGTCGCTGGACGCTCAGCACGTCCTTTTGGATCAGTTGGTGAGCTGTGGACTCCTGCAGGGAAACGACGTCGACGGTGTAGTTGCCGTCCTGCTGCTGTTGGATGTCACCCTTGACTGCAATGACGTGCTTGCCCTCAACCATCACGTCGTTGCCGCCAGTGGAAAGGAGACGCTTGCCGAAGTCTTCCAAGGGATCAGGGTCAACCTCGAGGTCACGGCCGCTGGATGCTGCACACAGCTGGTTGTACTGCTCTGCACTCAACCGCTGACCGGTCTTGGCTTCCTGCAGGCGCAGGCTCTTCTGACCCTGCGCAGCTTGGCCGTAGGAAGCCAACTGGAAATCAACGTCAACGCTGCCATCGCTGTGCTCGTCACGAACGACAGCGATCAGCTCGGCCTGACGCATCTGCTCATCGCTCAACCCGCTGGCCTGACGATCCCGGGCCACAGGAGCCTGGGTCGGTGCCAGTGGCTGCGTCGGAACATCCAAGCCGTCAAGCTCCTGCAACGATGCCTTGAGCGCGCCTTCGAGTCCCGTGTCAGCGCTCTCGCGAGCCATAGCCTGGGAGAACTGCTCACGAGCATCGTCCTGGTCAATTGCCACAGCGTGCAAAACGTTGGCGTGACGGCCACGGGTGAGGGCTACATAAGCCCCAGCCGCGTCCATCTGGTCGCTGAGAATCGTGTGAGCCGTGTCGACGGTCATACCCTGAGCACCGTGGGCGGTGACTGCGTAAGCCAGCTGCACGTTCTCGGCGACGTACTCGGCGGTCAGCTCACGGTGGCGACCGTTCTCGTCCTTGACTGTGATGCGACCATCCTGATTGACGCGATCCACAGTGAAGGTCTGTCGGTTGGCAACATCGAGGTCACGATCGTTCTGCCGGGTAGCAACACGAGCGCCGACAGCGATTGGATCCTCATCCAGGCCATAGACGACACGGCTGTCATCCACGACACCCGCCGCAACCAAACGCTCGAACACAGCATGGTTCACACGCTGCGCAGTGGCGTTTGTCGAAACGATGGCCAGCGACTCTTCATCAGCGATCAGCTCTAGGGCGACCGTCTCAGATACGCGATCAATGACCTCTTCCGAGGTGCCTAGCTGCACCTGACCGCGCTGATCCAGCAAGTTGTAGAAGTCATCAACGCCTTCACGTTCACGCAGGACAACTGAGGCGTCAGCGTACTGCGTGTCGATCTGGCCATCAGCTGTACGGAAGCGACGCACGTCTTGCAGGTCACTGTAAACAGTGGTCAGCTCAGCAGCACGGGCCATGTAGCCGCCGCGGCCCACAGCAGCCAGCTGCTTGGTGTCACCGGTGAGTACCAAGGTGCCCAGCTTGGCCTCGTCCACGTACTTGTGCAGCACACGAGCAGTGTCCTGGTCGAGCATGCCGCACTCGTCAACCACCAGCACCGTGTCACCGTCGATGGTGAATTCAGCGGGCTGTTCTTTCCACTGCTGAGGAATGACCCACTTGCCAGTGTCCGGGTGCATGGAAGCGCCAGCGCGGTACAGCATCGAGTGCACCGAGTTTCCTTCGGCACCGATTGCTGAGCCAGCCTCCAGTGCGCCACGCTTAGTAGGGGAGACGACGACCATGCGTCGACCATCAATTTTGAGCTGCTCGTTGGCTGCGTCGAGCATCGTCGTCTTACCGGCTCCGGCTGCGCCCTCGATGACCACCAGAGCGTGATTACCCGTGATGGTCTGCGCGGCCTTGACCTGCTCGTCGGAGAGAGTGAAGCCGCCGCGGTCAGCGAATACAGTGCCATCCGAGCCGCGCTGTTGTGCGCGAGCAGTCAGTCGATCAGTGAGGTCTTGCTCGGTGGCCATGACAGCCTTCGAGGTGTAGTGGCGGTTGCCTTCGATCACGACGCCGTCGTCGAAGAAGGAGTACTGCTCTACCTGTGCGGCGTTGAAGGCAGCGGTACGTAGCTCGGGGACACCATCGGTGCCGAGCAGGTACGTCTGTGCGATGCGACGGTCAATGGCTGCGTTGAGCTCAGCAGCAGACCATGCTGAATGACTCTGCGACAGGTCGTCAAGGGCCGTCATAGCAATGACGGTAGGGCTGATCTGATCTGCGCTCTGGCCAGCAACGAAGTGGTCAGTGTTCTGGCCTACGACATCTTCAAGACCCTGCGCAAGACCATCAGCATCAAGTGAGGTGACGTCACCCTTGACAGACTTAGCCGGGCGCTGGTGTGACCAACCCAGCTGATCCCAAGCACGCAGCTGCTTCGGGCCTGGTTCTTTACCGACGTGCTCAGCACGCCAGCGGGTCTCGAGTGCTTCACGGTTTTCCGCAACCTGATCGCGTCGTGAAGAGAAGTCATCAACCAGGTGCTCGAACTCGACGATCTTGCCGCCGCCCTCACCCGGGATCCAGGTGTAACCGGCTTCAGCGATCGCTTCACGCAACGGCACATCAGCCGACATCGACAGGTCAGCGGCAGCATGCATGCGACCGGACAAACGGTAGAGGGTTGCACCATCAATGGAGCGCCACTTGCCCTCGGCAAAAGCCTTCGGAGTGATCTGAACATGTCGGTGCCAGTGCGGGTCATCAGCGCGGGAAGTGCGGTGCTGAACGGAGGTGAACTCCATCCGTTCCAGCTTTGCTTGGTACTGGGCACCCTTGGGGCCAATCCGGGTCACGGCATGCTCTTGGAGAGCTTCAACGCCGGCCAGAGCGGCACGTGCCTGCGCAGCGTCTAAGGCGTCTGCAATACGAGGGTCAGCCGCAGCAGCTAATGACAGCGACTTGGAGGAGGAAACCAGAGTCTCCTGAAACAGGGGAGTACCGCCCAGCTTGGTCTCGCCGTTCTTGTCAACGTAGGTGCGCTGACGGAAGGTACCGCGCTGCTCGCCGGTCTCCGGGTCGCGGTGCTCCATCCATGCAGTGAACTCAACAGAATTCAGGGTGCTCAGTTCAACACCAGCGTCACCGATGATGCCGTACTGGATGGCACGCTCTCCGCCTTCGGAGTAGTACTCATCGAGGCGTGCGGCACCGGTTTCAAGCAGGTATGCGGAAGCAGCCGCGGAGGAACCGCGAAATGCTTTGAAGCCGCCCTTGCTCATATCCGTTGCCTGCCTGATAGGCGGTGTCCGGATATGCAGAAACCCGAGCACCTAATGGTGTCTATCAAGCGGTCAAGGAGCGCTTCGGGTGCTCTAATTCTACCAGAAATATGGAGGCACTACCCCCGGTAGATTACGTGCTTCCTATTTCCCTTGCTCCATAGGCCTAGCTTGCTCACCAGAAGGCTGGAACAGCCAAAGGTGAGCTTGTTCCAGCAGAGAGCTAGCTGTAGTTGCTTGTCATATGTGAGCCGTGTGGCGTCTGAGCAGTGAATCCCAACTAGAGCTCAATGAAGTGCCACCAAGCCCCACAATGACCCTTGCTATTCACACCATGACTTCCCATGAAATGACCCTTGCTATTCATGCAAAGTGGGTGCTGCATGTAATTCCTAAATGTGTAAGCACCATGCTTGAATCAACACCACCAAGACACAAAAGAGCCCACCTACCTTTGCAAGTAAGTGGGCTCCTACGGCCAGAGAGTAATACCAGGGAACCTACTGCACCGAGAGCTGCTGGTCGCTCTCGTGGTTGGGCTGATCAATCTGTGCTGCGTTCTCGTCGATGACTGCCTTCAAATACGCACTGCGATCCTCGTCGCTGATGTCGTAGTCACCTGCTGTGAGCTTTGCAACCAACCACTCACGACGCTTATTGGAGCAACGCAGCTCTCGATCGATTTTCTTGAACCTCGGTGCATGCCTGTCGACGAAGCCGCCAGCGGTCTCAAGACCACTACGCTCCGTCAGGACTGCACGACCTGCGGTGTACTCGGCATCGCGTGCTTCAAGAAGAGCTACCCGCAACCGCAGCTGCTCGTTGACGGCAGGGTCGAGATAGTCACCGAACTCGTCCAACCACGCCTTGCCGATGCCGCTAGGCACACGGGAGTCATCAAAGTGCTGAGCATCAGCCAGTGCCCTCCAGGCATGCTGTTCCTCGAACTCAGCCATGGCCGTGATGGCACGCTGCTTACGCTGGTTGGGACGCTGCACCATGCGCAGCAGGGACTCTCGCGGAGCATCAGGTACAGCTGGTTCTTGTTCAACCGGCGCAGCTACAACCGTTCGCGTCAGCTCAACTGGATCCACCAACTCTGACTCCGCAACAGGTGCGTCGACATGCTCTGGCTGGGGCTCCTCTGCCTCAACGATGACAGCCTCGGGCTTAGCCGGAGCTTCCTGCTCCACAGGCTCTGGTGAAGGCACCTGTCGAGGACGGCTCGGGTAGAACTTCTCGAGCCAAGACGTGTCGCTTTCAGGTGTGGCATCTTCAACGTCAGCCAGCAGCTGCGCAAACGTCGGCCCGCCAGCATTCACCTCGTTTTGTGCAGCTTGCTTTCGCTGGGGCTCAAGGGCAACAGGACTCTCGCTAACGACCTCAGTGCGCTCTGCCGGCTCATCCTCGATCAACTGCTCAGCGGGGCGCTCAGAGGCGGTCCCAGGGCAGCCCTGCTCCTCCCACAGCGTGTCCAGGTACTTTGCCTCGTCGTAGCTCAGGCCGTGAGCCCTGCGCATGGCCTCACGTTGCCCAGTGCGGAATCGCTTTGACAGACCTACGGCTTGCTCTTCCTTGACGATCATCAGTTTATCGAGCTGCTCCATGCGCGCCGCGTCAGACAGCTGTGCGAAACGTGCTGGCGGGTTATCCAGAACTGCGCGCACAGCCTTTTGGTGCTCCGCATCTTTGCTGGCCCGCAAGGCATCTGCTGCAGCTTTAACGTCTGCCCGTTCGGCGAGACGCTTCTGGGACGCAAGCTCATTCGCTGCGATCTTGGCCTGAGTGCTGGCCTCGCGTGCAGCCTGACGCTGATCGAAGCGAGCTTGCTGTGCAGCCTGCTGAGCCTCAAAAGCCAACACCTGTGGGGATACCTGTCGCGTCTCGGCAGCGATCTTGTTCTCCTTTGCGGCCACCAGAATCGCGTTGCGGCTGAAGTCGTTGCTGTGCAGACGTTTGGAGCCGGCTCGTGCGGTGTGAGTGCGATCAGCGCCGTCAGTGTAGGTGTACGACCACGTCTTGTTCTTGCCACGCTCATTGAGAACGACAGCGCCGTCATGGGTGAGCAGTTCCCGGAAGGACTCTTCGCTGGTGGCTTCTGCCTTCGCGTGCTCGACCCGAGCCTTGAGCTCGCCCAACCACCCGTTGGTGCTGCGGGTTGAACGAACAAGCGCCGTGTTGTCATATGCGTGCTCTCCGACCAGGAAGTTGAGCCCCTGGCTGTCCAGGCCAGCGCGCACGCTCATGAGCTTGCCCAGCCGAGAGTTGTCGTAGCCGACAGATGCCATGAACTGCTCATCGGCCAGCACCGCGTTTGTCGCCTCACGGATGCGGAACACGTTGGACATGGCTGAGCTAAATGGCTTACCGGCGACAACCTTTTCGGTGACCTGTTTCCCCTTGACGGTGTGCGTCATCTCAGCATCTTCATGGGCGACATTGGAGATCACCCAGTGTGAGTGGACAAGACCAGTCTCGCCATCGATCTGAGTGCCGACCAGGATCTGACGACCGGGGAAAGTCATCTCAGCAGCGTGCTGCGACACCATGTGGAATTGGTAGACCTGCTCTGGATCTGCAGGATCAAACTCTTCCTTGGATGCGCTGATGACGGCAGAGTATGCCTGAACTGTCAGCTTGTCGTTGGGATCGAACCTGTCGCGTGTGTCAGCAAAGTCAGCCTTGGCCGTGCTGGCCACGCAGCCAATACCTGAGGCGTACATGCACCGGTCGACCTCGGCATCGAGCTTTTCGTTGAGGACGTACCCGATGATCCGGCTGGCCGAGTCGCTGCTCTGAATAGCGTTGTACACGGCTACATCACCACGAGTCGCGGGTGAGTACGTCGCGCAGCTTTCGGGCGCTCTGATCACCCTGTGCGGTAAGCGTCGCCAGCTGCTGATCGATGCTCGTCAGCAGAGCCACGATTTCACCGTTGTGCACGTTCTCGCCGGACCAATAACGCTTGAGCTGCGGCAGCACATTGTGGCCCAAACGGTTGAGCGCAACAGTGTTTTGCTCGAGGGACTTCTGCGTAGCTCGAACCTCTCGGCGCACCTCATCAGGAACATCAACACGAACTGCTCGTGCACCTGCTCGTCCCTTGCCGATGAACTGCAACACAGCAGCAACGACCAAATCAGATCGCTTCATCTCACGACGCTTCGCTGCTTCATCGATCAACACCAGCTCAGCGACCGCTACGCGTCCACTGATCGGGTACGTAGTAGACCTCTTCGGCTTCGCCTCATCGACCACGGCTGCGCCAACCCTGGCTGCGCCAGGACTAACGGTGCTCTCCGTCAGCTTGGGGATGCCCTGCTGCTCCTTCGTCGCCATGGCAATTCCCCTTCACTGTCTTACGACCACCACACCGTGCGATGTCTTTGATGCTCCGCACCTGCACCCATTGTATCGCCCGGTAACAAACCTGACGAGTAGTGATGGTGTATACAGTTGCTGCGCAACTTACCGGCTGCGCCGGCCACCATCACTCTCGATCAGGCCTCACGTCTATTTCGCTCCGCTTCATAGACTCCGGCCCGATACCCGGGGGAAGACAACCCTTCGCGTTGCTACGGGCGACGCTGGCGCTGCACCATGCATTGCACCCCAGTGCATCCCACGAAGCGGGAGCGGAGGGTACATGTGCAACAGTGCTGCGCCAGCACATGCCAGCCATCGTCGCTACCGCTGTGTGGCTGGGCATGACAAAACCCCGGCTGCATCTGCAACCGGGGTTCGATCTACGCACCGACACCTACGCCATCAGTACTGCGACTCAGCTTCGTCGAGAGCCTCCTCGACAATAGGAATGACGCTGGCAATAGAGCCGCCATCACGGCTTTCTTTCGCCTTACGGCTGCGTTCCAAGCGCTGGGCCTGCAGCTCCTGGAACGACTGCTTGTACAGCTGCTTGTAGAGCGCCTCATACTCGTCGCCCTGCAGGATTTCCAGCACCCTGTCAGTGATGCGCTTCTCCTCGTCAGCCTGCTTCTGCTTGAGCTTGCGCATCTTCTCGCTGTGGGCCTTCTTGGCCAGTTTCATCTCTTCGTCGATGCTGAGCTTGCTCATCGTGGTCACTCTCTCTCTGGTGAGGTGTCGTGCGTGCTGCACGTCTTGTTGTTGTTTGCCCTCGACCCGTAGCGGGAGCGAAAAGGTCGTGGGCTTCTCGGTGCCACCTGAAGCGGGAGCGAAAGGTGCACCGAAAGAGTCGGTAGCGGGAGCGAACGAGGCGGGCTACACGCGCTGTGCGGCCCGCCTGGCTGCCACTGCTGAGCTAGGAAGCCTGAGCCCGCTCTGGGCCCCAGATGGGTGCTTCAAACGATTCGGGTCCGTACTTGCGTGCCTGCCGCATCCGTCGGGTCGCGACCCGTTCAGAGATGTTCGCTCTGTCCATCAACTGCTTTACAGCGACCTCGACTCCGTGTTCGGCCTGAAGCCAGATCCAGTCGAGCTGAAGACCCTTGGTTTTCAGCGGGAGGCTCAGGAGAATCAGGTCAGCATCCTGCTCACGCAGCTCGATACTGCCGTCGGGGTTGATGACCGTGTCAGTGGTGCCATCTCCAGATTCGAAAGTGACCGAATCATCGGTATCGATGCAGATTTCTCCCTCCGACTGCTTCCGCCAAACGGTGACGGCACCTGCCTCGTTGACGTACAGCTTGCGACCCGATGAGGTGACGATCTCGACGAAGCCGTCGCCCGTCAGAGAGATCCGAGTGCTACCTGCGTCCTCTCCACCGTTGCGAACGATGTCAACGGAGTTGAACCCCTCGTAGTACGAAAAGGGGCCCCAATGATGCACCAGGCGGCCCGGGTCGCTATTGGAAATCGTGGCCAAAGGTGACTGTTCTGAGTTGCTCATGATTGAGTTCCTATCTGTTGTTGTTGCAGGTGGCATCTAGCCGCCTGTGTGGATGTGGCGGGCAGGCTGTCTGCCTATGCAGAAGCCCCTAGATCCAACAGATCCAGGGGCTCCAGAAGACAGCGGCTACTTCGCCGCAGCGTCCTTCGCGGCGATGAACAATCCCTCACGATTCAGGTTCCGAGAGAACCCTGCATCGAGGTACATCACCGGTACGAAACTGCCGGGCTTGGTACGCGAGATCGTCTCCTGCAGGACAGGGTAAAGGTGTTCGCGGATGGCACCGGAGCCGCCACCGTAGACGTACAAAACCTGCGCCGACGACGCTGTGCGCAGCGACTCCGCGAGGTGCTTTGCAACCTCTGAAACGAAGAGCTTTACTTCGGTGTCGACGTAACCCTTGACGTGTGCGTGACGCTGCTTATCCAGCCGGTTCGGGGTAGCCAAAAGGTACTCAGCAAGGTGCTTCCGTGAGGAGAAAGCCGTCCCTTCGCCGGCCGATGTCATGGCATCCAAAGCGTCCTGCAGCACCGAGCCGTAGCCGCGGTCAAAGCTGCGTGAGGCGTTGTCGTTGAACACCGCGTCAGTGCCCTGTGTGGCGATAAAACCAGTCGTTCCGTCACCGATGTCGATGCCGATAGCGCCCTTGGCCTCAGCAATATCTGAGGCTTCGATGCCCACCAAAGCCGTCGCATGTGCGTCGTTGTGGGTGCGGGCCTCATCGAGCATGTACTGGATCAGGGACTCGCCGTGAGCAGCGATCGCTGACTGTGCTGATGCGCCCTCGGCATTCACGATGACCTCAGCGAACGTGATATTCACCCGTACCTTGGTCTCGAAGTTCTCGATGATTACGGTGTGTGCCTGCTCATGTGCGAGCAGCTCGTCGGCATAAGTACCGCGGTGACGCAGGTACTCATGAACGGGCAGTGCCAGCGCTACCGTGGCGCTCACATCCAGCTCGTCAGTGGGGAGAATCCCCTCAGCCGAGACGTAATCCTTCAGCGCCTTGGCGGCGATGGTGCCCAAGACCAGCACCTTGGAGAGCTGCTGCTGCGCCTTCGACGCACCGCTGACGGTGTCGAACTCCTCGATGGCTCCCTTGGAGTCAAGGGCGGACGTGCCAAAGAGACGTCGGTGCTGATCTGAGACAAGAGGCGTCTCGAAGCGGGCGTCCAAACGGTTGTAGAAAGACACATCTGAATTGAAGACAGTTGCAACCTCGCTGTCAGGCGTCGGGTTCTGCTTGTCGTGAGTCACGATGCGTACCAGTGAGGGCATGTCCACTTCATCAGTGCGCTCTGACGTGACGTCCTTCAGTACAGCCTTGGTGTATCCGTTGCCGATGTCAGCTCCGGCGATGATATTTACAGTCATGATCTAGATCCTTTTTGCTTGAAATGGTCAGTGCTAGGTCAGCGACTGAAAGGGAAATCAGCTGGCGGAGCACTCTCGGTGCTCTCTTTAGCCGGTGCTGACTTGGAAGTGTCTTCATCCAGCACGGGCTCAGCAGGCTTCGAGGTCTTTTTAGCTGGAGCTGGCTTCGCCGGAGCCACAACTTGCGCCTCCACAGCCTCAACCTGGCTGCTGTGCTGCACGGCCTCGGGATCAAGGCCACGAGACATGACCGCGGTGAATGCGTCGGTGCTGCCAAAGCGCTTCACGTAGTCGTTGATCAGAACATGAATCGACATGCTCAAGTTCTTTTGTGCTTCGAGCCAGCCCGTGACCAGCACATCCTCGCTATCAACAGTGAATCGCTGCTGTGTCTTAGTCATTTCGTTACTCGTCCCTGCTGCTCAGTGGCAGCCAATGGTTATCTTTGGCTAAATCAGTGAAGAAATTAGCTACTTTGTATACTTTAATTGTAGATGGTCTACAAAACATAGGCAAGATGGTGCTAAGAATAGCTAGACGAAAGACATGCTCAGCGTGATCCCGCCAGCCACTGCCAGTGCCTGGAGCACCAGAAGCACCGTTTTGTCGTCAAGGCTGGTCATGACCTCAGCGAGGTCGACAGGATGGCTGCTGGAGGCTAAGGAGGTTGCAATCCTCAACACACGAGTTTCTCCGCCAGAGAGATAGCCGCCTTCTTCGGCAGCAAGATCAGCGTCGAACCAGTAATGGCCTTGGTCATCAGAGCGAATCCACGGGCCGCTGAGCAGACGGCCGTTCAACGTAGTGCTCAGGACCTGCACTGCAGCACTCAGAGGCAGTGACCCCTCGGCCCAGCGACGCAGGCCGGCTGTCAGGGGAGTGGGGTTGATGTTCATGGGTTTCTCCTTGGGTTGGTTAGTTGTCGGCGTCGGCAGAGGATGGAACAGCGGTTGCAGTAGTGGCGTTGACCATCGCTTGGGTCATGCGCTGGATTCCCCGGTAGTTCGCAGCAATCGATGGGCTGGCCAAACGAGCCTGGTCCGGGTTCTTGTTGTTCTTCTCGAGCGGGTTGAACCAGTTCTTCAGCTCGTGACGAACGATGAGCAGCTCGGGATCTTTCATCCGGAGCCCCGGTCGGACAGCCTTGGATTTGTCCGGGCAGTGCCACCCATCGTCGGTCTGGATGATCGGCAAGAGATCCTTGATGAAGCGCTGAGCACTAATCGGTGAACCCGAGGGAGATACCTCTACAAACCACGCCTTGTAAAGGTCGTAGAGGAAGGTGAACGGCACCAGATCCCACACGAACTTGTCGCGGAACTCCATCCAGAACGCCCTCACAGGGTCGTTGGTTTCCTTGTACTCCGAGAGCGCGACCTTGGTCGCCAGCGGCTCAGCCAGCTCGTAGTACTCGCCCGGTGTGCGTGAGCCAGCAACGTGCAGCGCGTACCAGAGCACGTGCTCGAGCACGTCGCGTCGCTCCAGGTAGTCGTCCTTGATGTACTTGCGCTCAGCACCTGTGAAGCACTTGGTAAACGGCACAAAGAGCTGTCGGCGGTAGAAGCTCTCTGACTTGTCCTTGACCAGCGGGAACTCGTTGAGGCACTGCACCATGAAGCCCCAGAACTGGAAAGCGATGGGCATGCGGTACTTACGGTTGATCTGGATGACGTCGTTGGTAACGATGGCTTTGAGGTTTGCGGCCTTGTCGATAAACGTTCCGACGTCGTTCTCATCGACGATCACAGCACTGGCTCGCACCAAAGGCTCCAGCGCAAATTCCTTGCCGAAATCTGACAGCGGGATAGAGGTGTGTGACCCAGACCCGACAATGTTACGCATCAAGGCGCACAGGGTGCCCTTGCCGTTGTTGCCGGATTCTGAGTAGAACCAAGCGGTCTTACCCCAGCGCACATGCGGCCGCACGATCGCTCCGATGGTCTCCCAGATCAGAGCAGCCATACCGTCGTTCTTGAGATTGAAATCGTCGTCGCCCTCGGTGAAGTAGAACTCCTCGACCCAACTCTCGACGTCCCAAACGGTGCCGTCCTTGGGGTGCGTGATGACCGGCTTGACGGCAGCTGCGACGTAGTTCACACGGCTCTTGGATACGAAGACCAGCGTCGGATCAAAGGGGTGCAAGCTCTTCGCCTTGAAGCTGAAGGCTTTCCCGTCAATCTTGAGATCAGTGTCGTGGTTACCGTAGAAGAAGACACCATTATTGACGGCGATCAGATCGCGCTCTTCGCACTGGTGCATCCGAGGCGAGTCTTCCTTGAGTACCGCGAGGACTTCCTTGAAGTCGTTGAGGGTGCGCTGGGCGTGGTACGCCCGAGCCGCCATACGAATGTCATCTTCGCTGGTGGTGTACGTGCCCTGCATGCTGCCTGTCGCTCGGTACATGGCCAGCAGGTCGTATTCACGATCTGTGTCTTTGGCGTTAGGCGCGATCCGGATCACGTGGTTGAGCGTCAGAAGAATCTGCGCCAGCTGCCAGTAATTCAGGTGTCGAGCCAGTGCGTAACGAGTCTCGCCCTTGGGCATCTTCTGGTTTTCGTTACGTGTCATCTCGTTGATCAGCGTCAGGAGCTGACGTTCCACGCGCCGAGGCTCAGGAACATTCGTCGCGACGATGTGCTTCAGGTACTCCTCAGTGACATACGTCGTGATCAGGTTCTGCGGTGCTGGATCAGAGGTCTCCTGCATGCTGAAGTAATCCAGCAGTTCCATCGACAGAGACTGGATAGCTTGATCGGTGCGGACGCGCTTGCCAGTGGATTTAGGTACAGCTACGTCGACTGGTGCAGAAACAGCAGGCACAGCCTGCTCGGTCTGAACTGGGGAGTGAGCTACGAGCAACTGCGCTTTCTGCGCAGGGCTGAGGTCGAACGGCAACTGGTAATGAGTGTCATTATCGGGTAAAGTAGACACAGAAGTCTCCTATAAGTAAGCCTGGTAACGAGCTCTAACTCGCAGGCTGAAGAATTTGAACAATTGAGAAGTCCCGGTTCGCCGGGGCTTCTCTTTTTTGTCAGGCGGCGGGGGCCAAGAGGCGACCCAGCTCACCTTTCTGCTCAGCGTTGAGCTTGGGGAGGGTGTCGACGATGTCTTTGACTAATGCGTCGAACTGGACGGCCGATGCCTTGACTGGCCTGGCCAGCAGGTGCATATCACTGCGACGAACCTTGAAGTGCGTGCCCACGCGCAGCGCAGGGAGCAGGCCCTCGTGGATACGGACAAGCACCGTGGCGTGAGAGATGTAACCGAGCTCGTCAGCGACCTTGCGGGGGCTTAGCAGCTCGTTCATGTCAAGTGCGTCGAGATCGACGGCAGGGGTGGTGGCGACTGCAGTAGTCATCGGAATACCTCGTGAGAGTGGTGACGGAGCGCGATTGCTCTACGCGAGATCTCGATGGCGCAAATTCACATCGGGATCAAGGCTCCGGGGTGTCTCAACCGGGGAGCTACACTTCTACGCGAGTACCGGGCTGCCGCCCGTATACAAGGCTCCGGGGTATCTCAACCCTGAAGCTGCACATATTTGCGAGTACCGGACTGCCGCCCGTGTACAAGACGCCGGGGCATTTCAGCTCACGGCACTGCATACGTCCTGTCACCCGCTATCGCCAGCTTGCTACCACTGTGCGGCGGGACGACCTTTGAGGTCATACATACAGTCTACAGGTCACAGGTGATTCTTACAAGTCACGCGATAGGGTTGGCGATAATCACCTAGTACTACCGTCAGGGGTCACCATGTTGAATTCACCAGCTCAGGTATTTGCGCGGCGTCTGCGCGAGGAACGAGTTCGCATAGACATGAGCCAAGCTGAGCTCGCACAGAAGCTCAGCGTGCACTACGACATCAAGCTCGACGCCTCAGCGGTCGCCCGCATTGAGCGTGGTGAGCGTGGCGTAAAGCTCGACGAGGCTGTGGGTATTGCGCAGATTCTCGACACTGAGCTTGAGGCGCTTCTGGATAGTGCCACCAGCATCGACCGAGCATTGCGGAGGCAGCGCACCGAACTAGCTCTGGCGAAAGTCAAGCTTGCAGCGATGCAGGACGAGGTCACCGAGCTGGCGTTGAACGTCGAAAACCTGGAGCAAGAAATTGCTGATCGTGAGGTTCGCGATGAGCTGGCAGATGATCTTCGTACAGAGCAGTGGCCCGGCTGAGTACGAACAGGCCCAGTCAGCCATTGGCGACATAGATCAGTAGATCGCAGGCCTGAAGGCGTCGCCGGGCGCGTGATGTAAGTACACGTCATGCTGGCTGTAAGTGCGTCAGGAAGTGGGCTGTTGGGCTGTGAGTCGCACATGTAGCGCGCTTTTTGGTGGCGTGATGCATGTCAAAAACCTCGTAATTCCGCGGCTAGATGATGATTTCATGACGTGTAGCGGATGTAGCACCCTTTTTTGAACCGGGAGTCATATATAGGGAAATGTATAGGGCAGGTAGTAGCAGAGACTGCGTTTTCCCTTTTCACCCCCCTATGGGTTTATAAAAAAGAGTGCTCCAGTGCTACAAGCTACAAATTTCCCTTGTTCTGACAGGGCGAAGGCCGGAGCGCATTTTGTAGCAACCTTTTTGACCGTGCTACATCATGCTACAAACCTCGCTACATCTCCCCTTTACTGACGTAGAGCACCAGGGGTGCAGCCACAGGACCCTCCGTTGCCAGCCTCATTCGCTTCCTGACGTGCATGCACCCACTTGCTCACGACGCGGTGCTCCAGGGTGGCCCCACGGGCTCAGCATCACCATCGGGCACACCTGCTCACGACGCAGCTTCCCTCCGAGTGCCCAACTCCACCACGCTGACCTGCCATTACCAGCCTGACCGAGACTCGCGCCGGCACGGTCGGCTATCTACTAGCATCTGCCCAATCTGCCCTGACCTGCCCTTGACGTCTGCACGGCGGTGATAGGCGGTGGCGCTTTTTGTCCCCTAGTGGGCACTTGCCGGTGGCGGCAGTGCAGCTACGGGATGGCGAACCAACCCAGCAAGCCAGTGGTGGCTTGGAAACCTAGCAGTAGTGCTCTTTAATCTGACTGGTGATAAACGGTGGCGCTCCACAGCCCGGCTGCTACGCAACAGGGTGATAAACGGTGGCGCTTGACCCACGAACCTCGCTGACATGACCTGCAAGCCCCGCATGTTTCTGCGGAATATGGTCAGGCTCTGCCCTTGACGTCTGTACAGCGGTGATAAGCGGTGGCGCTAAGTGTCCCCTCAGGGGACACTTGCCGGTGGCGGCAGTGCAGCTACGGGATGGCGAACCAACCCAGCAAGCCAGTGGTGGCTTGGAAACCTAGCAGTAGTGCTCTTTAATCTGACTGGTGATAAACGGTGGCGCTCCACAGCCCGGCTGCTACGCAACAGGGTGATAAACGGTGGCGCTTGACCCACGAACCTCGCTGACATGACCTGCAAGCCCCGCATGTTTCTGCGGAATATGGTCAGGCTCTGCCCTTGACGTCTGTACAGCGGTGATAAGCGGTGGCGCTAAGTGTCCCCTGAGGGGACGCATGCCGGTGGCGCACCCGCCAGGAATCTAGCTCACCGATGGGTGATAAACGGTGGCGGACCCGCAGAATCCTTGTCTGGTGCCCCCAACACCGCATAGCGTCGTCACTATGACAACCGAAGGCGACCGCGCTGACCATGACTTTCTCATCAAGTACGCCGGTATGACGGCAGCTGAGCTCTCGGATGAGGCGCTTCGAGAAGGCGACGCAGAGCTCGTGCAAAGCCGCGCAGCAGCTCACCTGCAGGCCGTCGCCGACTCGTGGGACGCCAGCCAGGTCGCAGTATTCCTCAACCTCGAGCACGACGCTGTGCGTCGTGCTGCAACTGAGGGTGCGCTGTACTCTTTTGCATCTGTGTCAGGAGACAACATCTGGTTCCCGTCGTGGCAATTCACGGCGTCGGGACTCCTCCCAGGACTGCAAGAGATTGTCCGGGCGCTGCCTCGCAGCTACCACCCGGTCTCAGTGCATGACCTCATGACGGAGCCGGACGAAGCGCTGGACGGGCTCAGTCCGGTGCAGTGGCTCACAGATGACCATGCGCTGGCAGCTGTCATGGAGATCGTTGAAGGCCGCAGCCGGGAGTGAGTCAGTGCAGTCGTCTACCTGACATCGCATTCGACCCCGCAGCTTCACTCATTCGAGTTGCTGACGTCTTCTTGTGCGCTGTTGCCCTCTTCCCAAAGTGCCCGAAGCTCGCGGTCCTGCGCTTCATATCCAGGTCTTCCGACATTTTCGAACGGGCTGCTCGGCGCGCGGAATGCATAGCTTGCATTCCGGATCGGTTCGCCAGTCTCGCCACGGCGCATTGACTCGATAATTCCGTCGCGGATCACTGGGTCAACGCTACGAAATGCATGGCGCATCTCTTCTATTTCTTCTTCACTCGACGGAGGTATGTCCTCTGCGCGCTCGCGTTGACTCTTGCCTTCGATGTGCTCGCCGAGACGCAACTGCCACCCGATCTGATGAACGTGACCGATCACGGCTCGCACGGCCTCGGCATCGGCGACCTCCTCAGGTGTGACCGGATCTCCCTCGGGATTGACATCGATGTAGAACCCGCGCTGTTTCAAAGTATTGTGGTCGCGCTTCCAGGCGTCGATGGTCCCGAGGATCTGCTCGTTCTCCTCAGGATCTGCAGGCTCGACGCCGAACCAGTATTGCTCCTGCACTAAGAAGCTATGCACCGTCTCGAGCTTAAGTGTGTGCTGCGCCCACAAATCCAAGAGGCACTGATCCACAAATGCCTCGCCCTCTGGTGCGTACTGGATCCCTACGCGCCGCTCATGCAGTGCGATTGCCTTTCCGGACTCCTCCATGCCAAGGATCGCGAGCGATCGAGCGAGCGACAGATCTGCATGATCCAGCATTGTCAGCGCACCTCGGAGCAGCCGGTCCGCGTTCGACAGCAGAGCGTCTTGCAACGCGATCACCTGATCGGGGGAGAGGTATGCAGGGAGTGGAGGTTTTCGAGCCATGATCAGAGTCTGTCGTATGCCTCCGACGTGCTCACTGAAATGTTGGTATATGTGGCGATGTGATCGAGTGGCGTTCTGGCGTCTAGGCGTTCTTGAAAACGAGCCCATCAGCCTTGATCAGGCAGCAAGATCCAGGTCCCGTACACCGCTATTACTCTTCGCTGCGACACGCGATGCTGTGGCCGTGAACAGAGCATTGACTTGGAGGATGACATCTTTGCTCACCGGGGGAGCGCTGGCAGCGATGCCCGCTGCCCATGCTTTGAGCGAAGCTTTCTCGGCTTGAGTCTTGGCCTGATCAGCACAGACAGCGGGGTCAACAAGGGGGGTGCGTGTAGAAGTCAAAATGCCGGTTTTCGGGCTCGATTTGGAGAATCCGAACCCGTGTATTCGGCTGCGCGGGCTCTAAAGCCCTTAAACGTTCTAGCTGTCAACGGATGAACCCGGTCTTAGACAGGGTCCCGGAGAGAGGGAAGCTGACAGCTTGGAGGAACTCATCATGGGGATGTTGCCCTCGACGGAGAGACTATTGGGTTCCAACGAGCCCCGCTTGCCGTTCTGCCGTAGGCATAAATTCCGGCTGAAGCTTGTGGACGCTTAGCGCCAGGCGAAATCCACACGGTCAGGGTAGATGCCTTTACGGCCTTTGCGGCTATCGGGCATACGGTTGATCTTCGGTACCACCAACAGCCTGATGACCTGCCTTTGATCCATCACTGACATCTCTTGCCAGCTGGCATCAATATCATCGGCTCCGGCAAGTTTGATGACCAGTGGGTCAGTCTGCGCAAGAGACTCAAGCTTCTTCTGTGCAGCGTCGATGAGAGGTCGTACCTGCTGCTCCTGTTGCGAGAGCATGGTCAGGTTCTTGGTCTCCATCGCGAGCTGATGGACTTCTTCCAGCCACTTTCGGTGGCCCTCTATCTCCTGAAGCAGCTCCGCACGCACAGTGTCGACTCCTTGGTCGGCCTGGCCGATCTGCGCCAGAAAGTCTGGACGCTTGATACGAGCCAAGACGACCTCGGTTACCAGCTCGTCCAAGAACTCCAAGCGCATCGCGACGTGGAAACCTTTCTTGCCCGGCGTGCCTAGGCATGTGTAGATCTTGTAGGTGGCGAGGGGGAGCTTCTCACCCGTCACCTTGTCGTATTGCCGGCGACCTGCGTTCTGCTTGCCCGTGCGGGTATTATTGCCGCACTCGCCACACACAGCGATACCGGTCAGTAGATACTTTGTCTCCCAGTGGTTACCTTTGAGCTTGCTCCGCCCAGCCATGACTGCCTGCAATTTATGCCACGAGTCACGGTCGATCAGCGTGGGCCAGATCGTGTCAACGTCTTCGAGTACTTCTCCTTGGTGCTGGCGCAATCCGGCATACGCAGGCATCGTCAGCATCTGTTTCACAGCCGGAGCCGTCCATCCCATGACCTCTCGCTGCGGGTTGAATTTCGGCCGTCTGGCTGGGATGCCCTGCACGTTGAAGTCTCTGGCAATCGCGTAGTAGGTCTCACCGGCCAACACGCGCCGTGCGGCCTCTCTCACAACCGGGCCCTGGTCAGGGTGCTCAATTACTTCAAGCAAATCTCGGGTGTGTTTGTCGTACAAACGCTCATATCCGTAGAGGTTCTTCCCGTGCGGGCGGCCCTTCATAGCGTTGGCGCGCACATCGCGCAGTAGGCGCTCGCTGGTCTTGTCGCTCTCGTACTCGGCATCAGAGGCGTCTTCTCGCAATGAACGCCTGTCACGTGCGTTGGTGGGGTCGTAGACACGACCATGGGTCAGTACCCAGATACCCACGCCTTGCTTTGCGCAGAGCTCGATCAGGTCGATCCACTCGCCGGTGCGTCTGGATCCACGACTCGACTCCCACAGGCCGAGGATGTCAGCTCCAAAGTTGCCGGCTTCTAGGTCATCGAGGAGGTCGGTAAAACCCTCACGTACCTTCTTGGTGTACCGGCTCGCACTGCGGTCAGTGTCCTCATAAGGGCGAGAGTGAACTAACCAGCCTTTCTGCTTGGCCGTCGCCACCATCTCTTCGTGTTGCTGCCCGGGGCTCTTGCCGGTACCCGATCGGTCCGACGATACGCGGAGATACTCTCGGACGGTTTGACCAGCTGAATCCATGGGTCCAGCCTACCCACCTCCTTAGTCCACTGTGTCTGGCGCAAATTGCGCGCTCGTTACCAGTGCCGCGGTCTGGGTGCTGTCATGGCTTGGTTGTGGCCGCAGAATGCGCACGGTTGCCGCAGGGGTGGCGCTTGGTGGATTCGTGCTCATCGTCGGCCCCGACACGAGCGTACAGCGCGCCGCCATCATGGGCGCGGTGCTGCTCGTGTCGTCATACGGCGGCAAGCGTGCGGTCGCCCTACCGGCGCTCGGCCTGGCGATCGCGGTGCTCTTAATCATCGATCCGTGGCAGGCCTGGCAGCCCGGTTTCGCGCTGTCGGTCGCCGCCACCGGCGGCATCATTGTGTGCGCACCAGAACTCACCGAGGGGCTGCGCAGACTCACCGGCGCTCCCATGTGGATCGCGCTGCCGGTTGCGGTGTCGGCCGCGGCACAGTTCGCCTGCGGCCCGCTGCTGCTGCTTCTGCAAGACGGAATTCCCGCGTCGGGCCTGCTCGCCAACGTGCTCGCGGGCCCGGCCGCCCCGGCGGGCACGGGGCTCGGGCTGGCCGCGCTGCTGGCGGGCCCGGTGTCGCCTGCCCTCGGCCAGGCCCTCGTGGTCGCGGCAAGCTTCCCCGCGCGGTGGGTGGAGGCCACCGCGCAGGTCGCCGCCGAGCTGCCCTTCGCGCGCTGGGACTGGGTGCCAGGCGTGCCCGGAGCGCTGCTCTTATGCGGGGTCGAGGCGGCCCTGGTGGCGGCCTGGTTGCTCGCCACCGGCAGACTGACACGCAGCGGAGCGCGCGTGATCCGGCCCTGGATGTCGCTGGGACTCGGCCCGAGGAAGCTGCGCACCTGGGTCGCGGTGCTGCTGGGGGCCGCCGCCGGAGCCCTCGTCGGCCCCACCCTCGTTGCCCCGGTGATGCAGCAGGCCGAAGTGCCCAGCGGCTGGCGCATCGTCGCCTGCGATGTAGGCCAGGGCGACGCGATTTTGCTGCGCGGCGGGGGAGCGGCCCCCGGCGAGGCCGTGCTCATCGACACCGGCGACGACGAGACACAGCTGCGGGCGTGCCTGCGGCAGTTCGGCATCTCACGCATTCCGCTGCTCGTGCTCACCCACGACGATCGCGACCACATCGGGGCCGTCGGCGCGATTCTGCCCCAGACCGCGCGGGTGCTCATCGCCCCGCCCACGCGCGAGGATCGCGAGCATCGGCCGATGGTCGCGCAGCTCGAGGCCGCCGACGTTTCGTGGGAGGTGGGCAGCGCGGGCGATTCGGGCGATGACGCCGGGGTGGCGTGGGCACTGCTTGCTCCGGATCGCGGGCTAACGCCCGCCAGCCGCAACGCCGCAAGTTTAGTGATGCGTGCAGATACGGGAGGTCTGACGGCGCTGTTGCTGGCGGACACGGGGGAGGCCGAGCAAGGGCCGCTGCTGGCGAAGTATGACCCGGCGCAGACCCCGGCGGGCGACGCGGCTGCGGCCGGCGCGCTCGTGGCCGATGTGGTGAAGGTCGCTCACCACGGGTCGCGCGATCAGCACCCGGGCATGTATGGCGCCGTGCACGCCCGGGTGGGGCTCGTTTCGGTGGGCGAAGGCAACGGCTACGGCCACCCCGCGCGCGATTTACTCACGTCGCTTGCGCGGGCAGATACTTTGGCTTTGCGCACCGATCTCTTGGGGTCAATCGCGATCTCCCCGGGTGATCACCGCGGCGCGGGCCCCACAATCTGGGCCGCACGCGGGCGCCCTGTCAGTAGTGACGAGTAGGCTTGAAGCGTGGCATCACGAGGCGCAACTACCAAGACACCGGCGATTCAGTGGGATGAGGCGTACCCTGCGCCGGTCGTGCTGGTGAGTGGTCCCGAAATTTTCCTTGCTGATCGCGCGGTGCAGCGCATTCGCGAGACGATGTTTGCCGAGCGCAGCGATCTTGAGCTGCACGATCTCGACGCCGCAAGCTATACCGCGGGCGAACTCTACACGATCGCGAGCCCCTCGCTGTTTGCTGAACCTCGGCTGATTCGCGTGACCAACGTTGAGCGCTGCTCTGACGCATTCTTAAGTGATGCGCGGCGCTACGTCACGGAGCCGGCAGAAGATGCGACCCTCGTGCTGCGGCACGCGGGCGGCCAGCGCGGCAAAGCGCTCCTCGATCTCGTGCGTGGTGGCGCCGGCATCGAAGTGGCCTGCCCCGAGATGAAAAAGGACCAGGATCGCCTGGCCTTTGCCCAGGCTGAAATGCGTCGCCTCGGCGCCCAGATCACACCGGGTGCCGTGCGGCAGCTGGTGGCCGCCTACATGGGTGACCTCGGTGAGCTCGCCGGTGCCTGCGCCCAGCTCATCGAAGTGAGCGGCAAGCAGCTCAACGAAGATCACGTGACCCGCGCCACCGAGGGCCGCGTAGAAACCAACGGCTTCAAGGTGGCCGATGCCGCCACGGCGGGGCGCCCGGCCGAGGCGCTCGTGCTGCTGCGGCAGGCATTTGCCGGCGGCATCGATCCGATTCCGCTGCTCGCGGCGTTGAATATGAAGGTGCGCGGCATGGCCCGCGTGTTTGGCCTGCGAGGATCTGCGGGTCAGCTCGCCAAAGATCTCGGCATGGCGCCCTGGCAGGTCGAGCGAGCAATGAAAGAAACTCGCGGCTGGCGCGAGGCAGAGCTCGCCCGCGCGATCGATCTCGCGGCCGAAACCGAGTGGCTGCTCAAGGGCGGCACGCGCGACCCGCAGTACGCCCTCGAAAAGTATGTTCTGTTCGTGGCGCGACGAGGCCGCGAGGCCAATTCACCGCGGTGATCGCGCGGCGCGAAGGCTGCGCCCCGATCCGGAGCATTTGATTTAATTTGAAATCTATTCGTCATTTTGACGAATAGCGTGTTACGCTGATGTCATGACCATCACACTCCACGCACTCAGCGCAGACGGCACCACCGTCCCCTCGGCGGTCGAACCCTTCCAGTTTCCCGGCGGCGAATGGCACCTGCGCCTTCCCGCCGAAGAAACCCCGTCGCACGCCACGCTCACCGGCTGCGACGCCAATGACTTCATCGTGCTGGGCCTCTGGGCCGACTGGGTGCGCAGCACGGGCTACCGAGCCGTCGCCCACATTCCCTACCTCCCGGCAGCGCGCGCCGATCGCGGCGTGCCGTTCGGCGCAAAGATCTACGCGGCCCTCATTAACGCCGCCGAGCTCGACGAAGTGGTGTGCTTTGACCCGCACTCACCGGTGGCTCCGTCGCTCATCACCAACATTCGCATCGTAGAATCCACGGGCGTGATCACCGAGCGCGTGCTTCCGCACGGCGACTACACGGCGATCATGGCCCCCGACGCGGGAGCGGTGCACCGGGCGCAGCTCGTGGCCGACCGGGCCGGGCTGCCGCTGTTCACCGCCACCAAAAGCCGCGACTTCGCAACGGGCAAACTGCTCGGCTTCCACGCACCCGAGGGTCTGCCGGATGCTGGCCGCGTGCTGATCGTTGACGACATCTGCGATGGCGGCGGCACGTTCATGGGCCTCGCCGAGGCCACCGGCCTCGATCGCAGCCGCCTCGACCTGTGGGTCAGCCACGGCATCTTCTCGGGCCGGGCCGCCCAGCTCACCGAGCGCTTCGGGCGCATCTTCACCACTGATTCACACCCCGGATCAACCCACGCCGCGCTCGCCCCCACCATCATCGAACTCGCCCCGTACCTGGCAGCCGAAAGGAACTGATCATGCTGAAGAATCGTTTCGCCCCGATCAAGGCGCTCATGCTCACCGATGTGTACAAGCTCGGCCACCGCGATGCCTACCTGCTCGCTGGTACCCCCGAGATTGTGTACTCCAACTGGACCAACCGCGGCAGCCGGGTAGAAGGCGTCGACGAGGTCATTCACTTCGGGCTCCAGGCGTTCTTGGGCAAACTCACTGACTGGTTTGAACCATTCTTTGCCGCCGATGAAGACGAAGTGTGCGCGCTGTACGAAGAGCGGCTGACGCAGATCCTCGGGCCCAACACGATCGGCTCCGCACACATTCGTGCGCTGCACCGCAAGGGGTACCTGCCGCTGACCTTCAACGCGGTTCCCGAAGGAACTGCGGTGCCGGTGCGCGTGCCGTCATTCACATTCGAGAACACCGACCCCGAGTTCTTCTGGCTTACCAACTACATCGAGACCATCATCTCCGCCGAAGTGTGGCAGCCCTCCACCTCTGCCACCATCGCCCACGAGTTTCGCAAGGTGCTCGAGGCCGGGTGCGCGCGCACGGGCGGAGACCCCGCAGCAATTGACTGGCAGGGCCACGACTTCTCCTTCCGCGGCATGTCCAGCCTCGAAACCGCTGCGGCATCTGGGGCGGGCCACCTGCTCTCCTTCACCGGCACCGACTCCCTGCCATCACTCGAGTGGATCGAAGACTTCTACGGCGGCGAGTACGTTGCAGGCAGCGTTCCCGCCACCGAGCACTCAGTGATGTGCACGGGCACCGCGGTGGTGGGGGAGCGCGAAATGTTCTCTCGGTTGATCGACCTGTACCCCACGGGTATTTTCTCCGTCGTCTCTGACACCTTCGACCTGTGGGAAGTGCTGACCGACTTCCTGCCCGCGCACAAAGCTCGCATCCTGGCGCGCGACGGCAAAATGGTGATCCGGCCCGATTCTGGGGATCCGGTCGATATTCTCTGCGGCACCGAGCCGCGCTTGGGCGCAGGGGTTACTCCGGCGCAAAAGGGCGTCATTGAACTGCTCTGGGACACCTTCGGGGGCACCACGAACGAGCTGGGCTACGCCGTGCTCGACTCCCACATCGGGGCCATCTATGGCGACTCCATCACGCGTGAGCGCGCCCAGCAGATCATCGACAGGCTCGCCGCTAAGGGCTTCGCCTCCACCAACGTAGTCTTCGGCGTGGGGTCCTTCACCTACCAATACAACACCCGCGACACCTTCCAGAGCGCGGTCAAGGCGACCTGGGCGCAGGTGGACGGCGTGGGATATGACCTGCAAAAGGATCCCGTCACCGACAGCGGCATGAAAAAAAGCGCACGCGGCCGGCTCGCGGTGACACGAGATGGGGCGGGCACCCTCACCCTGATCGAACAGGCCACCCCAGACCAAGAAGCCGCGAGCGAGCTGCGCGAGGTGTGGACCGACGGCGAGTTTGTGCGCAGGCAGAGCTTCGCCGAAGTGCGCGAGACGATGCGGAGCAACCGATGACTGACTGGGGGCAGCCGCTCGTTTCAGTCGATGTGCTGGCACTGCGGCGTGAATCGGGGGAGCTGCTGTACGCCACGCACGAGCGCAAGCTCGACCCCTTTGCCGGGCGCCTGGCGCTACCAGGGGTGCTGCTGCTCCCCGGCGAAAGCCTCGACGCGGCCGCACGCCGGGCCGTCTCGAGCAAGCTAGGTATCGCGACTGGAGCTGTGCGGGAGGTCGTGCAGTTCGGCGCCTTCGATGGCACCAACCGAGATCCCCGTGGCGCCACTATCTCGATTGGCCACCTGGTGCTGCTCGGTGTGCGGGGTGATGGTTTGGGTGTGGTGGATGATCGGGCTGGCCTGGGTGAGGCTGGCGGGTTGGGTGAAGCGCTCACCTGGTCACGCCTCGGCGGCGAACCGCTGGGGCTTCCCTTCGATCACGACCGCATCGCCAGCGCCGCAGCCGCCGAAGTCGCCCGCAGGCTCTGGGCTGACTGGGAGTTCACGCTCGCATTGTTTGGCGACGAATTTACCTCCAGTGAAGCGATCGCGATCACTCGACAGGTTGCTGGGCGGCTTCCGGCTCCCGAAACGAACCTGTCGCGCTGGTTAAAAGCCAGCGGAAGGGTTGAGAAGCTCGGGCTACGCGGGCGAGACACGGTGTGGGGGCGCTCGGCAGTACTCGAGGAGTGAGGAGTCCATCGAGTTGTGCCGGGTGGTGTCTGCTTCGCGGGCAGCTTTACCCTGGCCGCTACCGGGCTTGTTGCGGTAACTAGTGCCGGCACGGGGCTGCAGCCTCAGCTGGCTCTGCCATGGCATTAACGCTTTACCATTTAGCCGCCCCGGCTTCAGCCAAGTCATGGACATTTCCTAAGCTGAAGTAAACATGCTTCACTGAGGCGTCTTTTTGCGAGTGTCCCCTATGTTCTCCGCAAATGTGCGGGACATTCGTCAAAGCACGCCCCCTTGATGAAGCGCAAATGGCTGATCAGTGACCCGTTCAGTGGCCCGCTCGTCCCTGTCGATCTTAAATGTCGTAGGTGTGGTGTCTAATGGGGTTATGGCCACCACACGACGAGGTGCAGGTCACCTCAATAACGATCCAGGCAAACAGCCTGGGGGACGTCGTGCGGGCTCACGAGTACAGTTCGAGTTCACTCCTCCCGATGATGACGAGATACGTGAAGCGAAGCAGATACGCGAAGCATATGTGGCCGCATCGCAAGAAGTTACGATGCTTGAGGCGAGGAAAGCGAAACAGCTCGCTGATCTTCAAAAACTGGTCCTCGATCGCACTCAGATCGACAGTGAGATCAGTATCGGGTTACGGTCAAAGGCCGCTGATGTGGCCCTCGCGCTGGGGGTGAGTGACCGGCTGGTACTCAGGCATATGGGCGACGCATACGAACTCGTGTACGGCTACCCGGTGGTGTTCGCCGCGGTGGCGGAAGCTTCGATTACGATGGCGCACGCGAAAGTGATTATCGCCGAGGGCGGGGTCGTGGGCGAGACCGAACACGAATCTTATGAGACTCGGTGTGTGGAGATTGCGCAGGCTACGAGCCCGGCGAGGTCGCGGGACAAGGCGCGGCAGATCGCGCAGCACCTCACTCCTCACTCGGTTGATGAGCTTCATTATTTGGCGGCGGCGGAGCGGCAGGTGTGCCTGGTGGAGTTGCCGTACGGGATGGTGCAGATCATTGCGACGGTGCCGGCGGTGATCGGGTACAGCATTATCAATCGGCTCCACAAAACCGCGAAAGCGGCCAAGGCTCTCGATCTGGCACGAGCACCATCGACTTCGGCGGGTGGGGAGACGGTGGTGCAGGTGAAGCGCACGTTGGGGAATCGGCGGGCTGATATTTTCGCGGAACTCCTCCTCACTGGCGACGTCCCCCGCCCCAGCGCCGGCAACACCAGCAGCACCAACACATCAAATGGCAACAGCAGCGCCAACGGCACGGGGAACGCGAGCAGCGCCGGTAAGACCGGCACATCGAACACCACAGGCTCCACGAGTGAATCCCTCACGGGGGCGGTGATGGACGGCGGTGAGGGTGCCCAGGCGACGAACACGGGCGAAGCTTTTCTGGGGATTCAAGCGAACATCTCGATTGTGATCCCGGCCGGGGGCACAGCCACTCTCGAGGGATACGGGCCCATTGATACGGAAACGGCGCGGGCGTTCACCCAGATCGCCCCGGGATGGGACGCGATCTTCCTTTCCCCTGACGGTGAGGTGGTGGCGACGAGTAGGCGGCAGCCCACGGAAGCAATGCGGAGAACGTTGCGGGCAAGGGATCTGCATTGCCGGTTCCCGGGGTGCATAGTGCCGGTGGCATCGTGCGAGATCGACCACACGAAGGAATGGGCCAAGGGCGGCCCGACCACAATCACTAACCTTCAACATCTCTGCCCCGCCCACCATGCGTTGAAGCATCCCGATCTCCCGGTGCATGCGAAGTGGCGAGTGACTCAAACTCCAGAGGGAGTTCTGTGGTGGGCGAGCCCGACCGGGGCGGTGTACACCGATCATCCCGAACACAAACTCCACTTCCTGCCGGGTGGCGACCCTGGTGGAGAAGGCAACAACGACGATGGTGACAACGGCGGCGGTGATACCCCAAGCGGCGGCAACTCTGGCGGCGACAGACCCGAAAACCCCGGCCGAGGGGACAACTCTGGCCATGACGGGGAGGGCAATGTCGACGGGGGATTGAACAGCAGTGAGGACCTCACCGAAAACAGCAGTAGCTCGAATGCCAGCGGCAGCTCGAACGCCAGTAGTACCAGCAGCACCGGCACCGACGCCGACTATACCGATTCATGGGGCAGCATGAGGTGGAGAAGGTCTGAGAAGCCGGTGCACCTGAGTGAAGACCCCCTCTGTGTTTGCCCGATCTGCACGGCCAGCGAACGGGCCTCACGAAACATCGCAGCGATCGCCCGCAAGTCCGACTCGGCAGCCACACGCGATAACTGCACGGTAAGCGACACAGACACAGACACAGACACAGACACAGACACAGACACTGCGACCATGACCGCCACTGCGACCGCCAAAGCCCTCGCCGAAGCAGTCACCCGGGCAACCCAGGCTCTCACCAAAGCACACCGCAACACCACGTTCGAACCGCACGATATTTAAGCCACACGTCAGCGCCGCCGAGCAGCGCGGGTCAAGGCGCCGTCAGGGTATAGCCCCAAACGTGTCCGGGGTGGCGAGCCCAGAAGAACAGGGGTTTCAGCGCAGGCGTATAGCCCCTTTGTCGGCTACGGGCCTCAGTGCGCAGCGGAGCAGAGCAGCACAGCGGAGCAGAGCAGTAGAACAGGGGGAGCGCCAGAGGTAGAGAAGCGCCAGAGCCAGGGCCGGAGCCCGCGCCAGAACTAGAATCAGCGCAAGCACGCCCCTTCTGCAGCGTGCACCCGGGCACGCAAAAAAGGCCCCCGCCGAAGCGGGAGCCTTTCTTAAAACCGGTTCAGCTTAGAGAGCTGCAACCTTGGCTGCGAGGCCCGACTTGCGGTTCGCTGCCTGGTTCTTGTGGATAACACCCTTCGACACAGCCTTGTCCAGCTTGCGTGATGCAAGCTGCAGCTTCGCCTCGGCAGCAGCCTTGTCGCCCGAAGCGATGGCCTCGCGGGTTGCGCGGATTACGGTGCGCAGCTCGCTCTTGTAAGCACGGTTGCGCTCGGTAGCCTTGAGGTTGGTCTTGATGCGCTTGATCTGCGACTTGATATTTGCCACGTTAAGTGTGTCCTTAAAAAGGTAAAGATTGACGAATTGATTCCGAGGGGTGGAGAGGGCACCGTCTCGGGGTGTGTGGTTGTTATCCACACGCAAGTCAAGAACTCACTCTATCAGATGATCGTGGAAAATATGTCAGACGGCGCTGACCGTGTCACCGATCCGGATCACGCCGCCCGAGAAACCCGTGTCGAGCGCGCCCGGTACCGCGCCATCCTCACTCACGCCCGCGGGCAGCAGCAGTCGCCCCAGCTGCGGTTCTGCCATACCCAGTACCCCCGTGAGAGTGGTGAGCACCCGGGCATCACGCACCCCGGTGTCGGGGTTGGCGTGCGTAGCGAGGCAGCGTGCGATCGCGCCCTGCGGCGCAAACTCGACGTCGCCAATGCGAATCGGGCCGGTCCACGAGAGTTCCTCATTGGGGGAGAGCCCCTCGACAACGATGTTCGAACGAAACCTGCGATCGTCGATCGGCATCCCCAGCGCGTCGCCGAGCGCCTGCACGCTCGCCTCGCTGTGTACCGAAACAAACCCGCGCGCCCGATCCTGAAAACGTGACTGCACACCGTCGCCCACGAGCGCGAGCGGAAGCCGCCCCTCTCGCGTGAGTTTGCGCCCCTCACCCGACTCCAGCACGAACGTAGCCAAAGCATCGCTCAGAAGAGCGCGACCGGCCTCATCGAGCGCGGCCTCCACGAGGGTGTCTGCACCCAATCGCACGGTGACCCGCTGCGCGCTTTCATCGAACGTGAGGCGCAGCGGCGCGAGGGATGGAAAGTCTTGCAGCGCGAGACCCTTAGATTTGGGCCAGTAATCAAGCCCATTGCGGTCTTCGGGCACCGCGGCGTTGCCGAACCGAAAGGCCAGCACCCGGTCGCCGCGCACGCGCCCGTCAGGCAGGATCGTGAGGGAATCCACGGCTTCGGGGGTGAAACCTTTGACAGGGTATCTATAGAGCGCGACAACGTTGGCCATGTACTTATACTGCCAGTTCGACACCCTGAGGCGCGACGGGTGCCTCATTAGCAGCTGACGCATGCGATAATGGCCGGTAATGTCTCCTCGCAGTGTGAACCCCCCAGAGCCGGCGTCGACCGATCCCGCGAAGATCCGCAACTTCTGCATCATCGCGCACATCGACCACGGTAAGTCCACGCTCGCCGATCGCATGCTGCAGGTCACCGGTACGGTGCCCGAGCGCGAGATGCGTGCCCAATACCTCGACCGCATGGATATTGAACGTGAGCGCGGTATCACGATCAAGTCTCAGGCCGTTCGCATGCACTGGGATGTAGGGAGTGATTCCTACGCCCTGAACATGATCGATACCCCCGGTCACGTTGACTTCAGCTACGAGGTCTCTCGCTCGCTCGCCGCGTGTGAGGGAGCCATCTTGCTGGTCGACGCAGCTCAGGGGATCGAAGCCCAGACGCTCGCGAACCTCTACTTGGCCATGGAGAACGATCTTGAGATCATTCCCGTGCTCAACAAGATTGATCTGCCCGCCGCAGACCCCGAGCGGGTCGCGCGCGAGATCACCGACCTGATCGGCGGCAACCCCGACGATATTTTGAAGGTCTCGGGCAAAACCGGCGCCGGTGTTGAGGAACTCCTCGACTACGTCGTCAAGCGCATCCCCGCACCCGTGGGCGACGCGAACGCGCCTGCCCGCGCAATGATTTTTGACTCGGTCTACGACGCGTACCGCGGCGTGGTCACCTACGTTCGCGTGATCGACGGCAAGTTGTCGCCGCGCGAAAAGGTGATGATGATGTCAACGCTCTCAGATCACGAAGCGCTCGAGATCGGCGTATCTTCACCCGGTCCGACTCCCACCAAGGGGCTCGGCGTGGGCGAGGTCGGCTACCTCATCACCGGCGTGAAGGATGTGCGCCAGTCGAAGGTTGGCGACACCGTCACCGCAAAGCTGAAGCCCGCCGCCGAAGCGCTGCCTGGTTACACCGATCCCAAGCCGATGGTGTTCTCGGGCCTGTACCCGCTCGATGGCAGTGACTTCACCGTGCTGCGCGAGGCGCTCGACAAGCTGAAGCTTGAAGACGCTGCGCTGCAGTACGAGCCCGAGACGTCAGTCGCGCTCGGCTTCGGCTTCCGCTGCGGCTTCCTCGGTCTGTTGCACCTTGAGATCATCTCAGAGCGCCTGCGCCGTGAGTTTGACCTCGACCTGATCGCCACCGCGCCCAGCGTGGTGTACGAGGTCACCGCTGAAGACGGTAGCCAGATCACGGTCACGAACCCCTCTGAGTACCCCGACGGCAAGATTGCCAGCGTGAGCGAGCCTGTCGTGCGCGTCGCCATTCTCACGCCGAAGGATTACACCGGCACCATCATGGAGCTGTGCCAGTCGCGCCGCGGCACCCTGATGGGTATGGAGTACCTCGGCGAACGCGTGGAGCTGCGCTACAGCATGCCCATGGGTGAGATCGTGTTCGACTTCTTCGACCACCTGAAGAGCCGCACCCAGGGTTACGCCAGCCTCGACTATGAGCCCATGGGTGAGCAGACCGCTGACCTCGTGAAGGTCGACATTCTGCTGCAGGGCGAGCAGGTTGACGCGTTCAGCGCGATTGTGCACCGCGACAACGCCTACGCCTACGGCACGCTCATGACGGATCGCCTGCGCAAGCTGATTCCGCGCCAGCAGTTTGAGGTGCCGATTCAGGCAGCTATTGGATCGCGCATTATTGCCCGCGAAAACATTCGCGCCATTCGCAAGGATGTCCTTGCCAAGTGCTACGGTGGCGACATTAGCCGTAAGCGCAAGCTGCTTGAAAAGCAGAAGGAAGGCAAGAAGCGCATGAAGATGGTTGGTCGTGTCGAGGTGCCGCAGGAGGCCTTCATCGCTGCGCTTTCGGGCGACGTCGATGGCAAGGAAAGCGGCAAGAAGTGAACGCCGTAACGCCTCCCCGTCGCGGCAGCCATGTCGAGATGCCGGTCGCGTACGCCGCGGTGGGCGCCTCGAAGCTGCCCGACATCACTCGCTTTCCGCCCGCGGGCGCCACTCCGTATGAAGAGAGTGTGCGCCTCGGCAGCGGTCAGCCGCGCTTCCTCACGGCTTCGAGCCACCTGATGACCTGGGGCGCCCAGCGCGGCGCCGGGGTCACCGTGGAAGAGCTCGGCGGCGCCGACTCCGACACCTACACCGGCCCCGAGTTTGGTGTTGACGGTACACCCGAGGCCCCCGTCGAGCGCGAAGAGCACTTCGCGCCCGACGGCACCCCCTTCATCGCAGCGGGCGCCCGCGCCCGCATCACCCGCCCCGGGGCCACCCCCCGCGACGTACTCGTGATCTACACGATCAACGAGCCGCGTCGCGCCGGGTTTGCCTGGGGCACGAGTGACGCTGAAGGTGCCATTGGCGAGCAGTTGTTTCTCGTAGAGCACCGTGAAGACGACTCCGTGTGGGCCGTCGGCCGGGGCTTTTTGGCGCCGGCGAAGGTCGGGCTGTTTGGCCGTAAGGGCCGCAGTGACCTGCAGGTCGCGATCGATACGGTGACGAGCCAGCTCGAAGCGCTGCTGCCCGGCGCCGCACCCGAGGCCAGTTAAATGGCCGGTGCGCTCCCCGAAGGGGATCCGGCGCCCGAAGACGGTCTGCTGCCTGCAAGTGCAGCGGTCGGCAGCGATGAGCGTAACTTCGGCGTATATGTGCACGTGCCGTACTGCCGCGTGCGCTGCGGGTACTGCGACTTCAACACCTACACCGCGCAAGAACTCGGCGGCACCAGGCAGAACGACTACGCCGAACAGGCAGCCTGGGAGCTCAGCTTCGGCGCCGATGTGCTGCGGCGCTCGGGCGTTGCCGAACGCCAGGTATCGACGGTGTTCTTTGGGGGTGGCACGCCGACCCTGCTGCCCGCGACCGACCTTGCCCTGATGCTGCAGCGCATCAAGGACGAGTGGGGTCTCGCACCGGGCGCCGAGGTGACCACCGAAGCGAACCCTGATTCGGTGGATGCCGCGTATCTCGCGACCCTCGCCGAGGCCGGGTTTACCCGCGCCAGTTTCGGCATGCAATCGGCGGTGCCGAGCGTTTTGGCGACCCTTGATCGCACGCACACCCCCGAGCGCGTGCCGCTCGTCACTGGGTGGGCGCGCGACGCGGGTCTGCAGGTGAGCGTCGATCTGATCTATGGCACGCCGGGGGAGACGCTCTCTGATTGGGAGCGGTCGATCGATGCGGCGCTGGCCACGAATCCCGACCACATTTCGGCCTACGCGCTGATTGTCGAGCGCGGCACGAAGCTCGCCGCCCAGATTCGCCGCGGCGAGGTGCCCGAGCCCGATGAAGATCTACACGCCGAAATGTACGAGCTCGCCGACGCACGCTTTCGTGAGGCCGGCCTGTCGTGGTATGAGATCAGCAACTGGTCGCGCACGCCCGAAACACGCTCGAGCCACAACCTGTCGTACTGGACCGGCGAAGACTGGTGGGCGGCGGGCCCCGGCGCGCACAGCCACGTGGGTGGCGTGCGCTGGTGGAACGTGAAGCACCCCGGTGCGTACGCCCAGCGCGTGGCCGCGGGCGTTTCGCCCGCACACTCGCGCGAATTGCTCACCGACGCAGCCAGGCTTGAGGAGCGCGTGTTGCTCGAGACCCGGATCGCCGACGGCCTGCCAATTGAACTTTTGGGGCCTGAGGGACGCCGGGCAGTGCCCGAGCTGATTGCGAGCGGCCTGATTGACGGTCGCGCTGCCATCGGTGGTCGGGTGGTACCGACCCTGCAGGGCCGGCTGCTTGCCGACACTGTGGTGCACCGGCTGCTGGAGTGACCGAGATTTGCTCTTTGGTATCGACCAGGTGCTCTGCGATAGACTTAGCACTCGTAAACAGCGAGTGCTAGGAGGATGGGTCGATGGTCTCTGAACGTAGCCTCGCTGTGCTCCACGCAATCGTGGGCGATTACGTCTCTTCGAACGAACCCGTTGGCTCAAAAGCCATCGTCGATCGGCATGAGTTTGGGGTGTCGGCCGCGACGATTCGCAACGACATGGCCCTGCTCGAAGAGAATGAGCTGATCGCCCAGCCGCACACCTCATCTGGGCGCGTGCCCACCGATAAGGGGTACCGGCTGTATGTCGATACCCTCGCGAGGATCCGGCCGCTTTCAGGTTCGCAAAAATCAGCCATCGAGCGATTTTTGGGTGAATCCAGCGACCTCGACGATGTGATGGGGCGCACAGTGCGCATGCTCTCGCAGCTGACCAATCAGGTCGCTGTTGTGCAGTATCCTTCACTGCGCGCCACCGTTGTGCGTCACATCGACCTCGTCGCCATTGGCGAAGATCGCGTGTTGTGCGTGCTGATTCTGGGCACGGGAGTGGTCGAGCAGCAGCTCGCTTGGTTGCCGGCAACGCGGGTCACCGAGGCCTGGGTGCACGGGCTGCGCTCGCGCATCGCTGAAGCAGTGGTGGGCGGCGACGTCGAATCTGGTGTCGCTGCCGTGAGCGCGCTGCTTGAGACAGTTGGCGAGTGGGCCGAGCCCGCAGAGGCCACCGTCGTTGAGCGCGTGATCGAGGTGGTGCGCAGTCAGCTGCAAGCCAACCGCAGCGATCGCATTGCCGTGGCCGGTGCCGCAAATCTCACCCGCATCGATGCTTTCGCCGGCTCACTGCCGGGCGTGCTCGACGCGATTGAAGAGCAGGTCACCCTGCTGCGATTGTTTGCCGAGCTCGCGCAAGAGGGCCGCACCGTGGCCGCATCCATCGGCCGCGAGAACGCGCCGTATGGGCTCTCCACCGCCTCGGTGATTGCGTCTCGATACGAAGACGCGGGGGACTCCTCGAAACTCGGGGTGCTTGGCCCCATGCGCATGGATTACGCGGGAAATATTGCCGCCGTACGCGCTGTTGCTAGATATTTGAACCAAATCTTGGGCGAGGACTCAGCATGATTCCCTCGTCACATGACCGTTACAACCACTGAGGAGCTAGGCCTGTGGCCGATCACTACGAAACCCTCGGAGTCTCGCGCGAAGCGACCCCAGAAGAGATCAAGAAGGCATACCGCAAGCTGGCACGTCAGCTGCACCCCGATGTAAACCCCAGCGAGGAAGCCTCAGAGCGATTCAAGGGTGTCACGCACGCCTATGACGTCTTGAGCGATGCCGAGCAGCGTCAGAACTATGACATGGGTGGCCAGGGCGGTCAGGGTGGCGCTGGCGGCTTCGGTGACATCTTCGAAACCTTCTTCGGCAGTGGCGGCTTCGGTGGCGGTGGCCAGCGCGGCCCGCGCCCGCGCGCCGAGCGGGGCGAAGACGCGATGATTCGTGTCGACGTCAGCCTGCAAGACGTAATGTTTGGCGTGCAGCGCGACGTCACCGTCAACACGGCCGTCTTGTGTGATGTGTGCCAAGGAAGCAGCTGCCAGCCCGGCACTCACCCCGTAACCTGTGACGTGTGCAACGGTCACGGCCAGGTGCAGCGCCAGGTGCGCTCGCTGTTTGGCAACGTGGTCACCATGCACCCTTGTGGCAGCTGCCAGGGCTATGGCACGGTCATCGAGAACCCCTGCGTCGAGTGTGGCGGCAAGGGTCGCGTGCGCGAGCGCCGCACCATCCCCATTGATATTCCCTCTGGCATCGACACCGGCACGCGGTTGCAGCTGCGCGGCGGCGGCGAGGTGGGCCCCGGTGGTGGGCCCAACGGCGACCTGTTCATCGAGTTCCGCGTCGTGCACCACGATGTATTCAGCCGAGATAACAACGACCTGCTGTGCACCATGCAGGTATCGATGACCGACGCGATCTTGGGCGTCGAGGCCAAACTTGACGGCATTGACGGGCTGCTCGAGGCCGACGTGCCCGCGGGCACCCAATCGGGCGACATCATCACGGTGCGCGGCCGCGGTATTCAGGGGCTGCGCTCCACCACCCGCGGCGATGTCAAAATTGCCGTGCAGGTCACTACCCCCGCAAAACTTTCGGGCCGCGAAAAGGACCTCGTGCGGCAGCTCGCTGCCTTGCGCGGCGAAGAGAAGCCGTACCTGGGCGAGTTCCAGCAGGGGCTCTTCGGCAAGCTGCGCGACCGATTCTTCAAGGGCAACTAGGCGCATGGCAAACCTGTACTACGCGGAGCAACTCGCCGAGGCACCGCTCGCACCCGGCACCGTGGTTGAGGTGACGGGTGACGAGGCGCACCACGCAGTACGGGTGAGCCGGCTGCGCACCGGCGAACGCATTTTGATCGGCGATGGCCAGGGCCGCATCGGTGAGGGCGAGGTCGAAACCGCCGAACGCGATCGCTTTACGGTGCGACTCGACACGGTGCACGAGGCGGCAACGCCCGCGCCCGCCTTGGTGCTCGTGCAGGCGCTCGCGAAGGGCGACCGCGATGAGCGCGCCATCGAACAGGCGACCGAATTTGGCGTCGACGCGATCGTGCCCTGGCAGGCCAACCGCTCGGTGTCGCGGTGGAATGGCAGCGGTGATAAGGCCGAGCGCGGCTGCGAGAAGTGGCAGCGGATCGCCCGGGAGGCCGCGAAACAGTCGCTGCGACCGCGCATTCCGGGTGTACGCCCGCTCACCAGCCTCGCGGGGCTGTGCGAGCTCGCAGCCCTCCCAAGCACCGAGGTGATTGCCCTGCACCCGCGCGGTAATCACCCGCTCAGCGCGTGGGTGAGCGCGCACGCCGCGACCCTGAACGGAGGTGCGGGCGGTGCACACGAGGTTGTCGTGGTGGTGGGCCCTGAGGGGGGTTTTTCTGATACCGAACTTGACCGGCTTGAAGCGGCCGGCGCGCAGATCGCCGTGCTCGGCGAAACCGTGCTGCGCACCTCGTCGGCCGGCCCCGCAGCCCTCGCTGTGCTGAACGTCGCGCTCGGTCGCTGGTAGCCCGCCCCAAGCAGGCTGCTCTAAACTAGCGCTATGGCAAAAGAGACGGTGTTCGCAAAGATCGTGTCAGGCGAGATCCCAGTGCAGATCCTCGCTGAGACGGAGCGCTTAATTGCGTTCCCCGATATGAGCCCGCAGGCTCCCGTACACATTTTGGTGATCCCTAAATCGACGGCGTACGAGAACGTCACCGAGCTTGCCGCGGCCGAGCCCGAAACGCTCGCCGAGATGATTCAGGTTGCACAGCAGCTGGCAGACGAGCACGCCGGGGGAGAGTATCGCTTGATTTTCAACACCGGCGCTGGCGTCGGCCAGACCGTGTTCCACGTGCACGCGCACGTACTCGCGGGCAACCTCGAGGAGAGTTCGCTCATTGGATCCTGATATGCAGGCTCCGCACTCAGACGCGCCGCAACTGCAGCGCACGGTACTTCTCGAGGGCGTTGACCTGGGCTCATTGCTCGGGCACCGCGACCGACTCGTCGGTGACCTCGAACGCCACCACCCCGGGGTGAACTTTCACGTGCGCGATCAGGTGCTCACGATGCGCGGCCCCGTGGCGAAGGTGCGCGCCGCTGAGCTGGCCGTCGGTGAGATCGTGAAGCTCGCGCGGGGCAGCGGTGCCGTGTCAGCGAACGACGTGAGCGAAATCACCCGCATGGTGCGCGAGGGCAACGGCCCAACCGCCGCCCAAGCGCTCAGCACCCCCATTGTCACCGTGCGCGGCCACTCGGTTCGCCCGCAGACGCGTGGTCAACGTGCCTATGCCGACGCCATTGACGAACACACGATCGTGTTTGGGGTGGGCCCCGCGGGCACCGGTAAAACCTACCTCGCCATGGCCAAAGCGGTGCAGGCACTGCAGCGGCGTGAAGTTGCAAAGATTATTTTGACCCGCCCTGCCGTCGAGGCGGGAGAGCGGCTGGGCTATCTCCCTGGTTCACTCGAAGATAAAATTGACCCGTACTTGCGGCCGCTGTTTGATGCGATCGGCTCGCTGATGGACATCGATGTGGTGCCGAAGCTGCTGGCCAGCGGCACCATCGAGGTGGCCCCGCTCGCATATATGCGCGGACGTACCCTGAACGAAGCCTTCATTGTGCTCGACGAGGCACAGAACACCACACCCGAGCAGATGAAAATGTTTCTGACCAGGCTCGGGTACGGTTCGAAAATGGTTGTCACGGGCGACCTCACCCAGGTGGATCTGCCGATCGCCTCGAGTGGGTTGCGCATCGTGAGCCAGATTCTTGACGGCGTCGATGACGTGCACTTCGCATACCTCGACTCCGACGACATCGTGCGCCACAGTCTCGTGGGCCGCATCGTTGATGCGTACAGCGCCTATGACGAACGGCGCACGGCGCAGCAGCAACAGGACCCGCGCCGACAGCCGGCTCAGAACCACCCATCACAACCATTACGGGGCAACCAAGGCCCCGAAAACGCCCAGGGAGGGTCACGATGACCGTCGAGATCAACAACGAGTCGGACATCGAAATTGAAGAGGTGCGCATTCAGCGCCTCGCAGCCTTCGTGCTCGAATCCATGCATGTGCACCCGTCGACCGAGCTCGGTGTGATGCTGGTGAACGAAGATGCGATCGCGCAACTGCACGTGCAGTGGATGGATCTGCCCGGGCCCACCGACGTACTCAGCTTCCCGATGGATGAATTGCGCCCCGGCCGTGCCGACGCGCAGACCCCCGCAGGCCTGCTGGGCGACATCGTGATCTGCCCGCAGATCGCCCAGGCACAGGGTGAGGCCGCAGGCCACGACCTGGCACAGGAAGTATCGGTGCTGCTGACTCACGGCATGCTGCACCTGCTCGGCTACGATCACGCCGCGCCCGATGAGGAGGCAGAAATGTTTGGATTGCAGCGCGATTTGCTGCTCTCCTTCGCCATGCACGAGCGTTCACGTTGAGTCTCTCGCTCGTATTCGTACTGCTGGGGGCCGCAGTCTTGCTGCTCAGCGCGGGCGGCCTCCTCGCGGCCGCTGACGCTGCCCTCGGAGTGCGTTCACGAGCAGAACTGGTCACACTTGCCGACGAATCTCCCCGCACGGGCCGCGCCATTCGGGCGATTGCCGAAGACGAGGGGAGGCACCTCGAGGCGATCGGATTCGCCCGTGTGCTGGCCGAAACGATCTCGGCGGTCTTGATTACTCTCGTGCTTGCGTATTCGCTTGAGGCGCTGTGGCTTGAACTCATCCTTGCGACGCTCGTGATGACCGCGACCACGTTCGTGCTCGTAGGATCAAGCCCCCGCACGGTGGGAAACCACCACCCCGATGCGGTGATTCGGTTTGCGGCACCTGCGATGCGCGCGGTGCGGGTATTGCTGGGCCCCATCGCCACGGCGCTGATGCGCTTTGGCAACCGGGTCACCCCGGGGCGCGCCGCAGGGCGTGCTCACATTCGCGATGAGCAGCAGCTCCTCTCGATGGTGGATCAGGCCGCTGAGCAAGAGCTCCTCGAAGACGACGACCGAGAGTACATTCACTCGCTCGTCGAATTCGGTGACACCCTCGTGCGCGAGGTGATGGTGCCGCGCATTGACATGGTCACTCTGTCGAGCGATCTGCCGGTACGCGAAGCACTCGAGCAGATGCTCGCCTCACGGCACTCACGCGTACCCGTCATCGCGGGCGACGTAGATGACGTGGTGGGCGTCGTGTATCTGCGAGACGCGAGCGGCTTCATGCTGCGACGCGCTGAGGAAGCCGAGACCGCTGCGGTGACTCGCATCGCAAAGCCGGCCATCTTTGTGCCCGAGCTGCAGCGAGCTGACAGCCTGCTGCGCCAGATGCAGCGTGACGCCAACCATCTTGCGTTGGTCGTTGATGAGTACGGTGGCATCTCTGGGCTCGTGACCCTTGAAGACCTGATCGAAGAACTGCTGGGCGAGATTAACGACGAGCACGACCGAGATCTCCCCGAGGTGACCGCGCAAACAGACGGCTCGTATATGGTGAGCGCACGGCTGAGCGTGGAACAACTCGGTGAACTTTTCGACATCGAACTTGATGACGACGAAGTAGACACTGTGGGTGGTCTGGTTGCAAAGGAACTGGGTCGCCTCCCCGATGCGGGCGACACCGTCGTGGTATCGGGAATTGAACTTATTGCAGTGGGCGTCATGCGCAAACTGCAGCGTCTCACAACTGTTGAGGCGCGTTGGGTGGGAGTGCCCGAGGAAAAGGACGAATGATGAACGAGGAACAGAATTTGCGGGCGGGGTTTGTCTCATTCGTGGGTCGCCCCAACGTGGGGAAGTCAACTCTCACCAACGCGCTTGTTGGCGAGAAGGTTGCGATCACGAGCCCGAAGCCGCAGACCACGCGTCGCGCGATCCGGGGCATTGTGCACCGCGAAGATGGCCAGCTCATCATTGTTGACACCCCGGGTATTCACCGCCCGCGCACCCTACTGGGTGAGCGGCTGAACGCGCTCGTTGAAGCGACGCTTGGCGACGTCGATGTGATCGGCTTCTGCGTGCCCGCCAACGAAAAGCTCGGCCCGGGCGACCGCTTCATTAACGATCGTCTCGAAGATTTTCCGCGTGCCAAGAAGGTCGCGATTCTCACCAAGGTCGACGAGGCCTCGAAGACCGAGATCATCGATCAGCTCACCCGCCTGGGCGAGCTGCGTGAGTGGGATGCGATCGTGCCTATCTCGGCCGTCACCGATGAGCAGCTCGACGTGCTCTCTGACGTGCTGCTGTGCATGATGCCGCACTCGCCGATGCTCTATGAGAGCGATCAGACGACCGACGAGAACGAAGACGACCGCATCGCTGAGCTCATTCGCGAGGCGACCCTCGAGGGCGCCCGCGAAGAGCTGCCGCACTCGCTCGCAGCGAGCGTCGATGACCGCGAAGAACGCGAAGATGGCCTGCTCGCCATCTACGGCTCGATCTATGTTGAGCGCGACAGCCAGAAGGGCATCGTGATCGGCAAGGGCGGGTCGCAGCTGCGCAGCTCGGGCGAACGCGCCCGGCACGAGATTGAGAAGCTGCTGGGGCGCCGCGTGTTCCTGTCGCTGCGCGTTAAGGTGATGAAGGAGTGGCAGCGCGACCCGAAGGCGCTGGGTAAGCTGGGCTTCTAAACTTTCTTAGCGCGTGCGCGACATCCAACGGAGGACACACCATGTTAGCGATCGATAGCATCACCGACCAGGCCGAACTCAACACGCTCTTTGCGTTGAACGGCACCTCTGGCATATTCGCGCTGATCGTGTATGTGATCGTCGCCATTGGTCTGTGGAAGGTCTTCACCAAGGCCGGGTACCCCGGGATCCTCGCGATCATTCCGATCGTGAACATGTTCGTGCTCGTGAAGGTTGCGGGTTACTCGGCATGGATGACGCTGCTCTACATTATTCCGCTGGTGAACATCGTGTTCGCGATCTTCGTTGCCATTCGCACGGGCGAACGATTTGGCAAGGGCGGGCTGTTCTCGATCGTGCTGCTCTGGCTGTTCCCGATGATCGGTTACCTGATCTTGGGCTTCGGTAGCGCAACCTACCGCCCGCGCACCCGCTAAGCCCCGCACGCTGTCTGACGCAGAAAGCCCCAGTTCACTGAACTGGGGCTTTCTGCGTCAGTGGGGCGAGAGCTACCTGCCGCCCGAGAATCCGCCACCCCCGCCGCCGCCGGCGAAACCTCCGCCGGTTGATCCGCCCGAGCTGCTCGCGGTGTAGCCCGCAGCCGAGGTGAACGTGGACGTGAACTGCGAGATGGTGCTTTCGAGCGCGCTGCCGACGCCGATGAGGCCCACGGCGCCCGTGCCCGCCACCCAGTGGGGTGCGAAGCTCGCGCCCTGCGGCGTCGCTTCATACTGCACCTCAAGCGCGCGCGTCCACTCCTTCTCCATCCCAAACAGCATCGCGTAGGGCAGCAGCCGCTCGTACAGCTGCACGACCGACGCGTCGCCGGCCGGCAGCCGTTCGGCACCCGTCACCGACTGCAGCATCGCAATGCGATCGGCCTCGGCCACGCGAATAAACTCGCGCACGCCCAGCAAATACTCGCGGGCCTCGGCGCCCTGCGCGGTGAACACCCGGTGCCGCTTGACGCCGATGACGGCGAGCACGACGGCGACGATCTCGACGAGAATAGCCGCGAATGCGAGCGGACTTTCGCGCTGCCCGATCGCGACGCATCCGAGCGCGAACGCGGCGGCGGTGAGCGCCAGCCCCGCCACACCCAACACGCGGCCCACCGCAGAGTACACGCGCGTGACGTACCCGCGCTTGAACGCCGCAGCGCGCCCGTCGCTGCGCAGTTTCTCCATGCGGCTCGCAAACTTCTCGCTCTTGCGCGGTACCTCAAATACGGTGCCGGGCACAGCCGAACTAAACACCCGCGCCACCGTGGCGTGATCGAGCGGCTCTTCTGCAACCGCCGGATCCACCAACCGCAAACGCGGCCGCTGTTTCTTCGGTCTCACGAGGGTGCCATCTGGCTTGCTCTCGAGCTCGATTCTGAGGGCGCCCGTGACCGCGAGATGCACGATCTGAGCAGGCACGGGATGGGGCGAGGTGCCCGCAAGCTCGGCGGCAAGCAGCGGGGGCCATTGCCTGGGCACGTCGTACTGCGCGACGATCGTGCCGCGGTGCACGCGCCGCTTCCGGCGCATACGCATCACGCTCACGCACGCGGCGGCGCTCAGCAGGAGGCCCGCGCCAGCGATCAGCAGGGGAGCGATGTCGAGAGCGAAACTGGGCAGCCGCGCCGCCGGTTGGGTCACCGCGCCCGGCGCGAGCCCGATCGCGACCGTGACGCCCTCGCGCGCCTCGAGCGTGAGCGGGGCCACGCTCCAGGTCGCCGCGGCCGGGTTGAAAGGTTCTGCGCCCGCTGATCCGGATCCGCGTTCGATCACACACTCAGCGTCAGAGCCCGCGGCACCCGCGTAGCAGCGCGCGTCGCCCGAGAGTTGCTCGGCGAGCGCGGCATCAAAGGTGACCTCGGCCGAGAACGAATCGACCTGCTGCGCGTGTTCGAAATCCAGCAGATCCCAGTAGAACTCGTCGCGGGCGCCGTCATCGCGGGCGAGAATGACGTCGCTGAGCGTGTAGCTGATAACGACGGTGTGCACGCCGTGCAGATAGCGGTCATCGCCCGTGAGCACCGCGGTGAAGCCGTCATCGTGTTCGATTTCGAAGGGCACCGCGTCGCCCGCAACGTCGGTGACGGTGAAGTCCCTGGGCGACAGGGGCGCCCCCTCGTAGCGGCCGGGAATGCCGCGCACGAGACCGCGGTTCTGATCGTGATCTGGGAACCTTGCGGTGATGGTCTCGGTGAAGCGCGCAGTGGCGCGGCCCTCGTCGTTGACACCAATGTCGGCGGCAACGTGCCAGCGGTCATAGCTGAAATTCTGCACGTCGGCGTGCGCGGGCCGTGCGGTGAGCGCCTGCCAGGCACCCGAGAGCAGCAGGGCACACAGCAGCGCGACCGCGAGTGCGATAATGCGCGCGGTGGGTGCGGGGGAGTGTGGCGAGTGAGCGACCATGTCTTCTACGCTAGCGGTGCGTGCAAGACGGCGCGTGTCACGGGCGCGTCTTTCGCCAGCAGCCGTGTGCTAGATTGAAACCATGCTCTTCGGTACGCTCCTTCTTAGCTGCCGCGACGAGGCCTAACCACATCGGCCGTCCTCGTCGCGGTGTTCGTGTTTGGCTGAAAACCCCAAAGATGAGAAAGACGAGTCAATGAAGAACACGCAGCAGCCCTCAGGAATGCCGTTCCACCGGTACCGTCCCTACCACGAGATCATCCCGGTAGATCTGCCCGACCGCACCTGGCCGTCGAAGCGCATTGAGAAGGCCCCGCGCTGGTGCGCCGTCGACCTGCGTGATGGCAACCAGGCGCTGATCGATCCGATGAGCCCTGAGCGCAAGCGCGTCATGTTCGATCTGCTCGTGAAGATGGGCTACAAAGAGATCGAGGTGGGCTTCCCCTCGGCAAGCCAGACCGACTTCGACTTCGTGCGCCAGCTGATCGAAGAAGACGCGATCCCCGATGACGTCACCATTCAGGTGCTGACGCAGGCGCGCGAGCACCTGATCACGCGCACCTACGAATCGATCATCGGTGCCAAGCAGGCCATCGTGCATCTGTACAACTCGACGAGTGTGCTGCAGCGCGACGTCGTGTTCCGTCAAGACCGCGAGGGCATCAAGCAGCTCGCCATCGAGGGCGCCAAGATGTGCCGCGCGAGCGAGCACATTTGCGCTGGCACTGAGGTCTTCTACGAGTACTCACCCGAGTCGTACACCGGCACCGAGCTGGAATACGCGCTCGAGGTATCGAACGCCGTCATCGAGATCTTCGAGCCGACCCCCGATCGCAAGGTCATCATCAACCTGCCCGCCACGGTAGAGATGTCGACCCCCAACGTTTACGCCGACTCGATCGAGTGGATGAGCCGTCGGTTGAACCACCGTGAGAACGTGCTGCTGTCGCTGCACCCGCACAACGACCGTGGTACGGGCGTTGCCGCGGCCGAGCTGGGCTACCTCGCGGGCGCCGACCGCATCGAAGGCTGCCTCTTCGGTAACGGTGAGCGCACCGGTAACGTCGACCTCGTTGCGCTGGGCATCAACATGTTCACGCAGGGCATCGACCCGCAGATCGACTTCTCGCGCCTCGATGAGGTGCGTCGCACGGTGGAGTACTGCAACCAGCTGCGCGTCCCGGAGCGCAGCCCTTGGGCTGGCGACCTCGTCTACACGGCATTCTCGGGTTCGCACCAGGATGCCATCAAGAAGGGCTTCGAGCGCATGGCGCAGGATGCCGAGGCCGCAGGCGTGAGCGTCGACGAGATCGAGTGGGCCGTGCCGTACCTGCCCGTTGATCCCAAGGATCTCGGCCGCTCGTACGAAGCTGTGATTCGCGTGAACTCGCAGTCGGGTAAGGGCGGCGTCGCGTACCTGCTCAAGACCGACCACAACCTCGACCTGCCGCGCCGGCTGCAGATTGAGTTCAGCGCCGTCGTGCAGAACGTCACCGACAGCGAGGGCGGCGAGGTGTCGAGCGACGCCATCTGGACCATCTTCCAAGATGAGTACCTGCCCGCCGCTTCGCCCGAGTCTGATCGTTGGGGCCAGTACGAACTGTTCCGCACCGCATCAACGAGTGCCGGCGACGGCGTCACCGAGCTCAATGTTGACTACCGCGCGGGTAGCGACGATCGTCAGCTCACCGCACGCGGTAACGGCCCCGTAGATGCCTTCATCAACGGCCTCAATGCGAACGGCCACACCGTCACCCTGTTCGATTATGTCGAGCACGCGATGAGCTCGGGCGGCGACGCGGTTGCCGCCTCGTACGTTGACCTCGAGGTTGACGGCCAGCGCCTGTGGGGCGTCGGTATCGATGCCGACACTAGCAGGGCGACGCTGAAGGCGATTGTCAGCGCGGTCAACCGTGCCGTGCGCAACAGCGCACCCGAGAAGGTCGCAGCCGCTGTCTAACTAGCTGCATTATCAGCCCCGGCGCCAGCAGAAGCTGGTGCCCGAGTTGGGCTGAAAACCCGTCGCCGCGCCGCCCATTCGTACTTTTGTTCGAATGCGCGGCGCGGCGACGTTTGTCTGGCAGCTGCGCACCTTAGAGTGAGCGTGTGATTGCATCATTGTCGGGCCCAGTGCTCTCGTCAGGGGCCGGTTGGGCCGTAGTAGGTGTCGGTGGGCTCGGCATGCGAGTGGAACTGCCCAGTGGGCGGGTGTCGCAGGCCTCGGTCGGCGACGTCGTCACCGTGCACACCTCACTGGTGGTGCGCGAAGACTCGCTCACCCTGTTTGGCTTTCAAACCTCAGACGAGCTCGAAGTCTTCGGTCACCTCATCGGGGTCACCGGCGTCGGCCCCCGCAGCGCCCTGGGCGTGCTTTCGACGCTCACCCCGGCAGAGGTTGCGCGCGCGGTGGCGGCCGAAGACGAGAAGGTCTTTCGCAAGGTGTCGGGTATTGGCCCGAAAACCGCGAAGCTGATCGTGATTTCGCTCGCCGGTAAACTGCAGGCCGCCAGCTACGCCGACGAAACAGTCGCCCCCGTGGGTGGCGCGGCATCGCACGCCGACGCCGTGCGCGATGGCCTCATGGGCCTCGGCTGGAACGAGCAGGCCGCCGCCGGCGCCGTCGAAGACGCGCTGGCCGCTGGCGCCCCCACCGATAACGCCGGGCTGTTGCGTGCCTCGCTCGCACTGCTGCAGGCGGCACGAGGGGGCGGGCGATGAGCGACGAGCTCTCGGCGCAGGCCACCCCCACCGATCAGGGCTACGAGGGCGCGCTGCGCCCCGCCACCCTCGATGAGTTTGTGGGCCAGGCGAAGGTGCGCAAGCAGATGGGGCTGCTGCTGAACGCGGCCGCCATGCGCAACCACACCCCCGACCACATCTTGCTTGCCGGCCCGCCCGGCCTGGGCAAAACGACGCTCTCGATGATCGTGGCCGCCGAAGTGGGCAAGCCGCTGCACCAAACCTCGGGCCCCGCGATTCAGCACGCCGGCGACCTCGCCGCGGTACTGTCTGCGCTCACCCCGGGCGAGGTGCTGTTTATCGACGAGATTCACCGCATGGCACGCAGCGCAGAAGAGATGCTCTACCTCGCGATGGAAGACTTCAAGGTCGACATTATGGTGGGCAAGGGCGCCGGCGCGACCTCGGTGCCGCTCGAGCTTGCGCCGTTCACCCTGGTGGGTGCCACGACGCGCGCTGGCCTGCTGCCCAACCCGCTGCGCGACCGCTTCGGGTTTACCGCGCACCTCGAGTTCTACTCTGACGATGAGCTCACGAGCGTGGTAACCCGCGCCTCGGGCCTACTCGGATTCGAAGTTTCTGAGACGGGGCTCGAAGAGATCGCGCGCCGCTCACGGGGCACCCCCCGCATCGCGAACCGGCTGCTGCGCCGCGTGCGCGACTACAGCCTCGTGCACGATACGCCGGGGGACACCGCGGCCGTGCGCGCGGCGCTCGCGCTCTACGACGTCGACGATCACGGCCTCGACCGCCTCGACCGCGAGGTGCTGCGCGCGGTCGTCGAACGTTTCGAGGGCGGCCCCGTCGGGCTCTCAACGCTTGCCGTGTCGGTGGGCGAAGAAGCCGAGACCATTGAGGCCGTCGTCGAGCCGTTTTTGGTGCGTGCGGGCCTGCTCACGCGCACCCCTCGCGGCCGCGTGGCGACGCGGCTGGGCTGGGAACATATTGGGCTGCGGCCCGTCTAAGGCAATGATCCGGATCAAAGATTTTCAGCTTTGGTCCCGGGGGCGAGCTGTCAGCTAAATCACGATAGGCTGGCAAGATCTGTGCCCCGCGTGCGTGCACGCTCATTGGAAGGACCTCCCTTGGACCCGATTACCCTCATGATGTTTGCCCTCATCGCAGTGATGATCTTCTTCATGTTCCGCAACAGCAAGAAGCGCAAGGCTGCTATGGAAGAGATGCAGACCAACATGCGACCGGGCGCCGAGGTGATGCTTCAGTCGGGCATTTTCGCGACGCTCGAAGAGATCGACGAAGAAACGAACCGCGCTACGGTTCGCAGCGGCAACAGCACCCTCATTGTGCACCGCAACGCCATTAGCCAGGTCGTGACCCCGCTCGCTGACTCAGCTGACGCTAGCCAGTCAAGCGACATCGCTCCCGACGACGATCCCGCCTTCGGCGAGCGTCTCGCGAGCGGCGAATCAGCAGCGCAGGCAGACGCCGCAGCCGCTGAAACGACCGAGGCAGCGGCTGAAGAGCCCACCTCAGCTGATTCAACCGAGAACCCGGGCGAAGAGCAGACCCCTAAGGCGTAAGCCGAGGTGTCATCTCGGCACCCTTCAATTTCTCATAGAAAGCAGTCACCGTGGCGTCGTCTCCCGCTGTGCGCAGGGCTCGTAAATCCCTGATTTTCCTTCTGATCGTTATCGTTGGTCTCACTGGTCTCATCGCCTACGGCGTTGAGCGCAGCGGCGCAACCTGGGCCCCCAAATTGGCCCTCGACCTGCAGGGCGGCACGCAGATTCTGCTCGCCGCCGAGCAGACCGATGGTAAAGCCATTGCTGGCGACCAGCTGCAGCAGGCGGTGTCGATCATTCGGCAGCGTGTTGACGCGGCGGGTGTGTCAGAGGCAGAAATTACCACGCAGGGCAATCAGCACATCTCGGTAGCTATTCCGGGTAAGGCTGATGAGGCCACGCTGCAGCGCATCGAGGCATCTGCGAAGCTCGACTTCCGCCCCGTGCTCACCATTGGCATGGGCGTCAACATGCAGCAGCCCCTGGCTGACGACGCCACGGCCGAAGAGAAAAAGGAGCGGGCCGCTCAAGAAAAGGCGCTCGAAGAAGCAGCCGCGGGTCCTGTTGACCCTGATCCGCTGCCGAAGAGCGCCGGCGATCTGGCGTGGGCGACCCCCGCGCTGCTCGCGCAGTTCGAGGCCTTCACCTGTGCATCGGAAGAGGCCCTTGACTCGCGCGATGCGAAGGCCGACCGACCGCTCATCACCTGTGATGACAGCGGCACGGCGAAGTACCTGCTCGGCCCCGTCGAGCTCGGCGGCGACGTCATCACCGACGCCACCGCACAGATGGGCACCACCCAGAGCGGTGCAACCACCGGCGAGTGGGTCGTGCAGATCACGATGAACAAGAAGGGCACCGCTGACTTCGGCAAGATCAGCACGCGCCTGTTCGGTGCTGCTGAACCGCAGAACCAGTTCGCCTTCGTGCTTGACGGCAACGTTTTGTCTGCCCCCGCCATGCAGGGCCAGATTCTTGACGGCCGCCCCTCCATCAGCGGCGGCTTCACTCAGGAGTCGGCTCAGGCCCTCGCCGATCAGCTGAAGTTCGGCGCACTGCCGATGGACTTCACCGTGCAGAGCCAAGAGGATATCTCGGCAACGCTCGGCACCAGCCAGCTGTCGGCCGGCCTGCTCGCGGGCCTCATCGGTCTGCTGGCCGTCGTCGTTTACTCGGTCTTCCAGTACCGTGCGCTCGGCTCGCTCACCATTGCCTCACTCGTGGTGGCCGGTGTGCTGACGTACCTGCTGTTGACCTTCTTCTCGTGGCGACAGGGCTACCGACTCTCGCTCGCGGGCGTCGCCGGCATCATCGTCGCCGTGGGCTTCACCGCCGACTCCTTCATCGTGTACTTCGAGCGAATACGTGACGCTCTGCGTGACGGCTTCTCGATCGAGAGCGCGGTTGAAAACGGTTGGAAGAAAGCCTTCAGAACGGTGCTCGCCTCTGACGGCGTGAACTTCCTCGCCGCGGCGATCCTGTTCATCCTCGCCGTCGGTAGCGTGAAGGGCTTCGCGTTTACGCTCGGCCTCACCACGCTCGTCGATATCCTCGTGGTTGCGCTGTTCACGCACCCGATGATGACGCTGCTGGCACGCACGAAGTTCTACCGCACCGGCCACAAGTTCTCGGGTCTCGATCCGCAGGCACTCGGCGCGGTGTACCGCGGTCGCGCAGCATTCCGCGAACCGGCGAAGGCCGATCGCAAAAAGAACGTGAAGAGTGCTCGCGAAGCCGAGCGCCGACAGACCATTGCGGAGCGCAAGGCCGCCGCTGGAAAGGAGAGCTAACATGGCTCGTTCATTCGCAGATTTTGGCAACGCGCTCTACACCGGTGAGAAGTCGATCAACTTCATCGGTAAGCGTCGCCTGTGGTACGCGGTATCGGTGGTATTGATTCTGCTGTCCATCATCGGGCCGCTCGCCCGTGGCGGATTCACCTTCGGTATTGAGTTCACCGGTGGCAGCCAGTTCCAGGTGCACCTCACCGAGGGGCAGGATCGCGACCCGGCGGTTGCGCAGAAGGCCGTTGAATCGGTGCTGCCGCAGAGCGCACCTCGCGTCACGCTCGTGGGTCCCACCGACCTGCGTGTGCAGACCGAGGCCCTCACCGATGCCGACAACCGTGCAGTCACCGCCGCGCTGGTTGAGCAGTACGACGTCTCAGCCGATGAAGTGACGTATTCGTTCATTGGCCCGGCCTGGGGCCAAGACATCACGAAGCAGGCAGTGATTGCACTGTTCGTCTTCTTGATTTTTGCGGCGCTCGTGATGGCCCTGTACTTCCGCACCTGGAAGATGTCGCTCGCGGCCATCATCGCCCTGCTGCACGACCTCGTCATTACCGCTGGCATCTACGGTGCCTCTGGCTTCGAGATCACGCCCGCGGCCATGATCGGGTTCTTGACGATTCTCGGTTACTCGCTGTACGACACCGTGGTGGTGTTCGACAAGATCCGCGAGAACACCCTGCCCGGTCAGCTCAGCGAGCGCCAGACCTTCGGCGAGGCCGTGAACCTCGGTGTCAACCAGACGCTGGTGCGTTCGATCAACACCTCGATTGTCGCGTTGCTGCCCGTTGGGTCGATTCTGTTCATCGGCGCATTCGTGCTCGGTGCTGGCACGCTGCGCGACATCTCGCTGGCGCTGTTCATCGGCATCTTGGTCGGCGCATACTCGACGATCTTCATCGCATCGCCGGTGTACGCACACCTGCGCGAGAGCGACGAAGATATCAAGCGTCACGATGCAAAGGCACTGAAGCTGCGCGGCGAAGAACCCGCCGCAACGGCAGTCGCCGACGAGCCGGCCTCGCCCGCGACCAGCGCGTCGTAGAGCCCGGTTCGTTGGAAATGCCGGGTGTGGTGTAGCGTTCAATCATTCGAGGAGGTCTGACATGGTAGCCAGTGACGTTTCGCAGGGCGGTACGGCTGCGCTCAGGCGCCTAGTACCTCGAATTTTTTCACGCGGCACCGCGCCCGGCGCGGTCGATCAGCTGATTCGCACGGTGCGCGGAAACTATCCGCGCTCCGACCTCAGCGTCATCGAACGCGCATACACGGTGGCAGAGCGCGCCCACCGCGGCCAGAAGCGCCGCAGTGGTGAGCCCTACATCACCCACCCCATCGCCGTCGCTCAGATTCTTGCTGAGCTGGGCGTGGCACCGGTCGCGATCGCGGCCGCACTGCTGCACGACACGGTCGAAGACACCGAATACACGCTCGAACAGCTCACCGCAGAGTTCAGCGAAGAAATCGCCATGCTCGTTGATGGCGTCACCAAACTTGACAAGGTGAAGTACGGCGACTCGGCTCAGGCCGAGACGGTACGCAAAATGGTCGTCGCAATGTCGCGCGATATTCGTGTACTCGTCATTAAGCTCGCCGACCGCTTGCATAACGCGCGCACCTGGGGCTTCGTACCCAGCGACTCGGCGAAGCGTAAAGCGCAAGAAACCATCGAGATTTATGCGCCGCTCGCGCACCGCCTGGGAATCCAGTCGATCAAGGCCGAACTCGAGGATCTCTCGTTCGCCGTCTTGAAGCCGAAGCTCTACGCCGAGATTGAAAATCTGGTGACGCAGCGCAACCCCGAGCGCGAGAAGATTGTCGGCGAGGTGACCGCGTCGATCGAAGCTGACCTGCGCGAGAGCAAGATCAGGGGCGAAGTCACCGGCCGCCCGAAAGAGCTGTACTCGATTTATCAGAAGATGATCGTGCGCGGCCGAGATTTCGATGACATCTACGACCTCGTGGGAATTCGCACGCTCGTGTCGTCGATTCGCGACTGTTACGCGGTGCTCGGTGCGGTGCACGCGCGGTGGACCCCCATTCCGGGGCGTTTCAAGGACTACATCGCCACCCCCAAATTTAATCTCTACCAGTCGCTGCACACGACCGTGATCGGGCCCGATGGCCGCGCGGTCGAGATCCAGATTCGCACGGTAGAAATGCATCAGCGCGCCGAGTACGGTGTCGCCGCGCACTGGAAGTATAAGCAGCGCGCACAAAACGGTACTGCCCCCAGCTCCAATGACATGGCGTGGCTGGCCCACATCTCAGACTGGCAGGCCGAGACCGAAGACCCGAGCGAATTCCTTGACGCGCTGCGCTACGAAATTGGCGCGAAAGAGGTGTACGTCTTCACGCCGAAGGGCCGCGTGATCGGTCTGCCCGAGGGCGGCACCACGGTGGACTTTGCGTATGCGGTGCACACCGAGGTGGGGCACCGCACGATGGGTGCCCGCGTGAACGGCCGCCTCGTGCCGCTCGAAACGTCACTGCAAAACGGCGACGTTGTTGAGGTGTTTACTTCGAAGGACCCCGAGGGTGGGCCGAACCAAAACTGGCTGACGTTTGTGAAGAGCAAGCGCGCTCAGAACAAGATTCGCCAGTGGTTCACCAAGGAGCGCCGCGAAGAGGCGGCCGAGGCCGGTAAGATCGACATCGCCAAGACGCTGCGCAAGCAGGGGCTGCCCCTGCACCGCGTGATGAACTCTGAGTCACTGCAGCAGGTCGCCCTGCAACTGCGGTACGCCGATGTGGCGGCGCTCTACGCCGCGGTGGGCGAGGGCAACGTTTCGGCGCAGCACGTCGTCGAAAAGGTAACCGCGCTCGTGTTCGACGAGCAGACCTCGTCTGAACCGGCGCTCGCGACGATGCCCATCATTGAGGCGCCACGCGTGTCTCGCTCCACCGACTCGAGCGGCGTGATGGTGAAGGGTGCCAGCGATGTGCTGGCGAAACTCGCCAAGTGCTGTACCCCGGTGCCGGGCGATGAGATTCGCGGCTTCGTCACCAAGGGTCAGGGCGTCTCGGTGCACCGCGTTGATTGCCACAACTTCATCACGCTGCAGCAGCAGCCCGAGCGCATTGTCGACGTCGACTGGGCGCCCACGCACAAGAGCGTGTTCCTCGTGCAGATTCAGGTCGAGGCGCTCGACCGCTCGGGTCTGCTCTCAGATGTGACGCGCACGCTCTCTGAGCACCACGTCAACATTTTGTCGGCGTCGGTGAACACCTCGACCTCGCGTTTGGCGCTGAGCAAGTTTGTGTTTGAGATGGCCAACGCCACGCACCTCGATCACGTGCTGAACGCGGTGCGACGCATCGAGGGCGTCTACGACGTCTACCGCATCACGAACTAGTTGGCGCGGGCTGCGCGAACAGCAATCTCCTAGAGCAACGCGGCGAGGCGCGTGAGCGCCCGGGCTCGGTGACGCCCGGGTCCCGCGTGCAGTGCCGCCTGGCAGCGCTCACGTGACAGCTGCCCGCGCTGCACGAGGAGGCGGCAGGTGACGGCCAAGCTCACGGTGAATGTTTCTTCCAGTCGCAACAGATCGCACACCGTGCGCTCTGGCGTTGGCAACGCGACCCCATCGCAAGCGACGAGGTCGGTGGCGGCGTAGTGAAACTCGTGCACGCGCATGGTGCGGGCGCACGCGAGTTTGGGTCTGCCGCCGCCGCGCGTTGAACAGCTGATGGGGGAGCCCGGCTCACCCGCGCAGCCCCACACCCACGCCGCCGAGATCAAGATCGGGATAAGTTTCGTGCCGAGCAGCTCCCGCAGTACGTGCGCGCGTGTCGCTGGCGTGTCAGGCCACGCCGCGAGGCGCACCCCCGGGCCGCAGCGCACGAGCGTGCCGTGCGCCAGCTCGGCCGATCGCACGGCGGCGGGCCAGCGTTCAAAGTTGATGCGGGTGCGGCCAGGCCTCGAAGTGTGGAGCCTGGGAACGGTGATGTTGGGAACGGTGGAACTGGGGGATGCCGCGCTGGGAGCGAGGGCGCAGGGCTCTGGAGCACTGGAGGCGACAGTGCTGGGTGCTGAAGATGTCTGGGGCATACCAGCATCATGCGGGGACCGCGGGCGAAAGGCCAGACCCCCGAGTCGAGTTGTGGATAAGTGCTGGGTGCTCGCGCCCGGGGGCGAATGGCCGCCACCAACGCACGATGCTACCAACGCACGATGCCGCCGGCTCCGAAGAGCCAGCGGCATCGTGTCAGGTGTGCGGAGCCTAAGCTCGGCACGGGTATTGCGGTATTAGCCGTCGATGGCGGCGAGCCATGAACGCTGGGTCTCCAGTGTCTGCTCGGCGGCAGCCTTCGCCTTCGTGTCGCCCGCGGCGGTCGCCTCAGCGATTTCAGCGGTGAGCTCAGCGATTGACGCCTCGAGCTGGCCGCGCAGACCTTCGCTGCGAGCCTGCGTCTCGGGGTTGGTCTTGCGCCAGTGATCCTCTTCGAGCGCCTTCACGTGATCTTCGATCTTGCGCAGACGACCCTCGACCTCGCGCAGTGACTCGCGCGGCACGCGGCCGATCTCGTCCCAGCGCAGCTGGATCGCGGTGAGCTGCTTGCGGGCTGCAGCGTGATCCTTCACCTCGAGGATGGGCGTAGCCTCGACCAAGATGGCTTCCTTGGCTTCGAGGTTGGCCGTGTACTCCTCGTTCGTCTGAGCGGCTTCTGCGGCCTTTGCGGCGTAGAGCTGATCGCCTGCAGCCTTGAAGCGGGCCCACAGCTGGTCGTCGAGCTTGCGGCTCGCGCGGCCTGCGGCCTTCCAGTCATCGAGCAGCGAACGGTACGCGGGGATGCCCTCGATACCGCGGGGCGCGAGCGCCTCGGCTGCAGCGATGATGCGCTCCTTGCGCTGCTTGACGTCCTTGTTGTTGGCGTCGAGCTGGGCAAAGTGGGCGCGGCGCGCGGCATCGAACGAGTGACGTGCGGCACGGAACCGCTTCCACATCGCGTCAGCCTGTGCCTTGGGCACCTGGGGGCCGCTGCGCTGAGCGGTCTGCCAATCGGTGAAGAGCTTCTCGAACGCTTCGCTCGTGTCCTTCCAACGAATGGAAGCCTCGGGCTGGGCAGCGAGTGCCTCGGCCTCGATGACAATTGCTTCGCGCTTGGCGACTGCAGCCTGCTTGGCCGCGTCGCGCTCTGCGTTCTGCTGCTTGGTGAGTACAGCAGTCTTCTCTACGAGTGCAGCTACGCGAGTGCGCAGGCCTTCGATATCGCCAACGGCTGCCGGCTCAACGAGGGTTTCCTGCAGCTTCGCTACGGTATCGGCCGCCGAAGCGTCTGCAACACCGCGGGCGATGCGCGCTTCGAGAAGCGTCACCTGACCTGCGATATCGGCATACTTGCGTTCGAAGTATGCGAGTGCTTCTTCTGCGGTCCCGTCGGGGAAGGCGCCGACGGCGCGTTCGCCCTCGCCCTCGCGCACGTAGACCGTGCGGTCCTCATCGACTCGTCCCCAGGGGTTCTGGCCTGTCGCTTCAGTCACGGTTTTGCTCACCTGTCATAGTGGAAGGGCGGTCGGCGTGCCGACCGTACGGATAGACCACTCCACTATGCCACAGCTTGGCGCTTAAGTAGCATGGGAGTGTGACAACCCACACTCCTCCAGCGCATACTGCGCCGCTCGCCGTGCGTATGCGGCCCCGCTCTCTCGACGAAGTTGTGGGCCAGCAACACCTGCTTTTGCCGGGCTCTCCGCTGCGCACCCTCGCCTCCGACGGGGGCAACGGCGCCGTGTCGGTGATCTTGTGGGGCCCGCCCGGCACGGGCAAGACGACCCTCGCGCAGGCAATTGCCCACACGAGTGGCCGCCGATTTGTTGAGCTCTCGGCCATTACCGCCGGCATCAAGGATGTGCGCACCGTGATGGAACGCGCGCTCAATGACCGCGATCTCTTCGACATTCCGACTGTGCTGTTTCTCGACGAGATTCACCGCTTCACCAAGGCGCAGCAGGATGCGCTGCTGCCCGGCGTGGAAAACGGCTGGGTCACGCTGATCGCGGCGACGACCGAGAACCCATCATTTTCGGTGATCAGCCCGCTGCTGTCGCGCTCACTGCTGCTGACGCTCGAGCCACTCATCGAGACCGATCTGCGCGCACTTCTGGTGCGGGCGGCTAGCGACCCGCGCGGCTTTGCCGACGCCCTCGACGTCGATGATGAGGCCTACGACGCCCTGGTGCAGCTGGCTTCGGGCGATGCGCGGCGTGCGCTCACGGGCCTCGAGGCTGCGGCGGCTTCGGCCTTCGCCGCCGAGCGGGGCGATGATGAGCGACCCCGGATCACCGCTGAGCTCGTCTCGCTCGCCGTCAATCGGGCGCTGCTGCGATACGACAAAAAGGGTGATCAACACTACGACGTCATCAGCGCCTTCATTAAGTCGATGCGCGGTTCTGACCCCGATGCTGCCGTGCACTACCTCGCCCGCATGATCGAGGCGGGGGAGGACCCGCGGTTCATTGCGCGCAGGCTCATGGTGCACGCGGCAGAAGATGTGGGGCTCGCCGACCCCCAGGCGCTCGTGATCGCGGTCGCCGCCGCAGAGGCCACCCAAATGATTGGGCTGCCCGAGGCGCGCATTCCGCTCGCCGAGGCCACGATCTATATCGCGACGGCGCCGAAATCGGGGGCCGTGATCAACGCCATCGATTCGGCGATCGCCGATGTGAAGGCCGGCCGTTTCGGTCTCGTGCCCAAACACCTGCGCGATGCGCACTATCCGGGCGCGAAGCGACTCGGCCACGGGCAGGGATACATTTTTCCCCATAATGACCCGCGCGGCGTGTCGACCCAGCAGTATCTGCCCGACGAGTTGGTGGGGCGCGAGTATTACGCTCCCACGCAGCACGGCAACGAACGCGAGGTGGCAGATCGCTTGGAAAAGATCCGGCGCATCACGAGAGGTTCGTAGCCCCCGAGGGCAAAACCGTGGTAGGGTTTTCGTTGGCCAACATTGCGTTCGTGAGCGGCTGCCCACGACACAACAATGGCAGGTACCCCGTAGCCGGGTTTCTGCGCTGGTCGTTCCCTCACCGAAACACGGTTCGTTACGTCGCGAGCACTAGAGCGGTGGCCCGGGTTGCTTTGCAGCCAGGATCATCCAGATTAGTGCGGACGTGACACAGCCGAGAGAACGCGCGATTCAACCTGAATCGCGAATAGCAAACCCGAAAGGATCCACGTGTCGACTACGTCGCGTACCCGTTCCCAGACCCGCCTGTCGCGCTCACTGGGCATTGCCCTGACGCCGAAGGCGGCTAAGTACCTGGAGAAGCGCCCCTATGGCCCCGGCCAGCACGGCCGCACCAAGCGTAAGAGCGACAGCGATTACGCCGTTCGCCTCCGCGAGAAGCAGCGTCTGCGCGCCCAGTACGGCATTCGCGAGAAGCAGCTGACCATTGCGTTTAAGGAAGCCCGTCGTCAGGACGGCCTGACCGGTGAGAACCTGGTCGAGATCCTTGAGACGCGTCTTGACGCGCTCGTGCTGCGTGCAGGCTTCGCCCGCACCACCGCACAGGCACGCCAGATGGTTGTGCACCGCCACATCCTGGTTGACGGCAAGATCGTTGACCGCCCCTCGTTCCGCGTCAAGCCGGGTCAGCAGATCCACGTGAAGGCACGTTCAGAGGGCACCGAGCCTTTCCAGGTGGCAGCCGCTGGTGGCCACGCTGAGGTTCTTCCCCCCGTCCCCGGTTACCTCGAGGTCGAGCTGGACAAGCTGCAGGCACGCCTGCTGCGTCGTCCGAAGCGCGTCGAGATTCCCGTGACGTGTGAAGTACAGCTCGTGGTTGAGTACTACTCAGGCCGCTAAGCTTTTCCCATTGCGAGGGGTGTCGGATTCTTTCCGACACCCCTCGCTGTGTTTTCCCTGGCGCGTATGCACGCTGTTGAATGGCGCCCGCTAAGCTGGGGGATGATGATTTTACGCGCGGTCTTGCCGCGCCCAATCGATGTCGGAAGGGAGCAAGTCATGCGCAAATTGCTGTGGCTACTCAACGGGGTCGTGCTGGGCTTTATCGCCGCACACTTCGTCAATCAGACGCCCGAGGGGCGCCGGTTTTTTGACCGCGTCGGACGCGGGCTAGAGGAGTTTGGCCGTGCGTTCTCAAACGGCTATCACGAAGCCGAACCGAACGACGCAGATTTCGAGGCCGCACTGCGCGACCTCACCACCAAGCAGTAACGCACACGCGCTACTTGCAGTTTGAAACGTAGAAGGATACGACACGGATGCAGACCGCCGAGATTCACCGCCGTTGGCTCGACTTCTTTGAAAAGCGAGGGCACACGGTTGTGCCCTCGGCTTCTCTAGTAAGCGACGACCCGAGCCTGATGTTTACGGTGGCCGGCATGGTGCCGTTCGTGCCGTACCTCTCGGGCATGGTGCCCGCGCCGTACCCCCGCGCCACCAGCGTGCAGAAGTGCATTCGCACCAATGACATCGAAGAAGTGGGCAAGACGCCCCGCCACGGCACCTTCTTCCAGATGTGCGGCAACTTCTCATTCGGTGATTACTTCAAGGCAGACGCGATTCGCTTTGCCTGGGAGCTGCTCACCACGAGCGAAGCAGACGGCGGCCTCGGGTTTGAGGCCAAAGACCTGTGGGTGACCGTCTACGAAGAAGACGAAGAGGCCATCGCGCTGTGGCGCGAGCACTCCACCCTGCCCGACGAACGCATTCAGCGCCTCGGCAAGGACACGAACTATTGGTCGACCGGCCAGCCCGGCCCCGCAGGCCCCTGCTCTGAGATCTTCTTCGACATGGGCCCCGAGCACGGCATCGACGGCGGCCCCGCCACCGATGACGACCGCTACGTCGAAATCTGGAACCTGGTCTTCATGCAGTACCAGGTCGCCGACGTGAAGTCGAAGACCGACTTCACCATTCTCGGTGAGCTGCCCAAGAAGAACATTGACACCGGCATGGGCCTTGAGCGCGTCGCGTTCATCAAGCAGGGCGTCGCCAACATGTACGAGATCGACCAGGTTCGCCCGGTGCTCGATCGCGCGGCCGCTGTTGCCGGCAAGATGTACGGTGCAGACCACGCCGACGATGTGCGCCTGCGCATTATCGCTGACCACGTGCGCAGCGGTTTGATGCTGATCTCAGACGGTGTGACGCCCTCAAACGAGGGCCGCGGCTACATTCTGCGTCGTCTGCTGCGCCGTGTCGTGCTGCAGATGCGCCTGATGGGTGTCATGGGCGCAAGCTTCGCCGAGCTGTTCCCTGTGTCGCGCGACGCCATGCAGGGCGCGTACCCCGTTGTTGCACAGGACTTCGATCACATTTCGAAGGTCGCCTACGCCGAAGAGAAGACGTTCTTGCGTACCCTCGCCTCGGGTATCCAGATTCTGCAGACCGCGGTCGCCGCAGCTACCGACGCGCACACCGCCGTTGCCGGCGACACCGCGTTCTTGCTGCACGACACCCACGGTTTCCCGATCGAGCTGACGCTCGAGATCGCCGCCGATGCCGGCGTCAGTGTCGACGAGCAGGTCTTCGTCTCTCTGATGCAGGAGCAGCGCGACCGTGCGAAGGCCGATGCGAAGGCCAAGAAGGGCCAGCGCGCCGACCTGTCGGTGTACAAGGAGCTTCGCGGCCTCGGTGAGACCGTCTTCACGGGCTACACCGAGCTCACCCATGAGAGCCGCGTGCTCGGCATCGTCGTTGACGGCGTGCCCGCACAGGAAGCGCACGAGGGCCAGATCGCCGAGATCGTGCTCGCCGAGACCTCACTGTGGGCTGAGGCAGGCGGCCAAGACTCCGACCAGGGCCTCATCGTGGGCGACGGGTTTGAAGCCGAGGTACTCGACGTGCAGAAGGCTGTTCCCGGCCTGATCGTGCACACGGTGAAGGTGCTCGTGGGCACCGTCGCGGTCGATGCGCGGGCTGAAACCCACGTTGACGCTGACTACCGTCGCGGCGCCACCCAGGCCCACTCGGGCACCCACATCGTGCACGCGGCGCTGCGCCAGGTGCTCGGCGAGGGTGCTCACCAGGCTGGCTCGTACAACAAGTCGGGCTACTTGCGCCTCGACTTCACGCACTCTGAAGCGCTGTCGAACGACACCAAGAGCGAGATCGAAGAGATCTCGAACCTGGCCATTCGTGCGAACCACGAGGTGGTCACGCGCGAGATGCCCATCGCCGAGGCGAAGGCACTGGGTGCGATGGCGCTGTTCGGCGAGAAGTACGGCGATCGCGTGCGCATGGTCGACATCGGTGGCCCGTGGTCGCGCGAGCTTTGCGCGGGTACGCACGTTGCCAACTCGGCTGAGATCGGGCTGATCAGCCTCGTCTCTGAAACGAGCGTGGGTTCGGCGAACCGCCGCATTGAGTCACTCGTTGGCATGGATGCCTTCCGTAACTTCGCTGCTGAGCGCGCAATCGTGCAGCAGCTCACGAGCGGCCTGAAGGTGCCCCGTGCCGAGCTCATCACGCGCGTGCAGGATCTGGGCGCGCAGCTCAAGGCCGCCGAGAAGCGGGTCGCCTCAATGGAGGCCGAGAAGCTTGCGGCCCGCGTGCCCGAGCTGCTGGCAAAGGCCGAAGAGGTGGGTGCCTCGCGCACCGTGCTCGCCGACCTGGGCCGCGTGGGCTCAGCCGACGATCTGCGCACCCTCGCGATGCAGCTGCGTGAGCGGCTGAGCGCAGAGGCCGGCGTGGTCGTGCTCGCGGGCACCATCGCTGGTGGCGATGGCCCCGATAAGCCCGTGGTGCTTGCGGCCACGACCCCCCTCGCTCGCGAGGCGGGCGTGAAGGCTGGCGACATTGCGAAGCTGGGCGCGAAGGTGCTCGGCGGCGGCGGTGGCGGCAAGCCCGACCTGGCTCAGGGCGGTGGCACCGATGTTTCGAAGATCGGTGAGGCTCTCGCCGAGATCCGTCGAAGCCTGGCGGGCTAGTGCGCCCAGGAGTACGCCTCGGCATTGATGTCGGCAAGGCCCGTGTGGGGGTCGCGCGCTGCGACCCCCACGCGATGCTTGCGACCCCGGTCGAGACGGTGCCGCGCGATCTGGGTGGGGATCAAGACCTGATCCGGATCGCAGAAATCGCAGCAGAGCTTGGCGCGATGGAAGCGATCGTGGGGCTGCCGTTGAATATGCGTGGCGAGCGCACCCTGTCGACTGACGACGCGGTGGAGTTCGCGCAGCGGCTCGCTCGGCATCTCGCGGCGGCCGAGGTTTCGGTGCGCCTCGTTGACGAGCGCCTGTCGACGGTGTCTGCCCAGGGGCAGCTGCGCCAGGCAGGCAAGAAAACGAAACAGAGCCGCAGCATCATCGATCAGGCCGCGGCCGTCGTGATTTTGCAGCATGCGCTCGATACCGAACGCTCCCGGGGGGTTGCCCCGGGTGAGGCGGTTGAGCTGAACGAGGGGACTAGCTAGTGAACGCACGGCCATCTGACGGGGGAGTGGCGGCTGTGCGTCGCGAAGAAAAGCGGGCGAAGAGCCGCCGCGTGGCCAAGCGCCTCACGATTTCTTTGCTGGTGACGGTGTTGCTGCTGGGTGGCCTCGCCGCGGCGGGGTCATACCTGTGGTCGCAGTACGGCACCTCGGTGTCGCTCGCCATGGGGTGGACCACCAACGACTACGAGGGCGAGGGTGACGGCGACGCTATCATCGTCATCTCAGAGGGCGAAATCGGAGAAGACATCGCCCGCTCGCTCGCCACCGCCGATGTGGTGAAGACGAGCGAAGCGTTCTACGACCTGCTGGTGAAATCGCCCGATGTCGAGTTCATGCCGGGTTCGTACAGCCTGAAGCTGCACATGAGCGCGAAGGCGGCGCTTGCGGCGCTGCAGGATCCCGAGAACCGTCTCGCATTCACGGCGATGATTCCCGAAGGCAAGACGGTCGAGCAGACGCTCGAGCTCGTGGCCACCGGCGCCGATATTCCGCTCAAGGAGCTGCAGAAGGCCGCCAAGGATCCCTCGCAGTACGGGCTTCCTGAGGGCGTCGATAGCCTCGAGGGTTGGCTGTTCCCGGCGACCTACGAGTTCGAAGAAACTACGACGGGTGAGGAGGCCATTCAGCGCCTCGTCAACCGACAAAAAGAAGTACTCAGCGAGTTCGGTGTCGAAGAGGGCGAGCGTGAGCGCGTGCTCACCATCGCCGCGATGGTGCAGCGCGAGAGCGGTCGCCTGGAAGATTTCGGCAAGGTGTCGCGCGTGATCTACAACCGGCTCGCCGACGACATGATCTTGCAGATGGATTCGACCGCGCAGTACGGCATGGGTCAGCACGATGACGGTAGCGTCTGGTCAACCAACGAAGCGCTGGCTGACGACAATCCCTGGAACACGTACGTGCACAAGGGCCTGCCGAAGGGACCCATCGCTAACCCGGGTGCCGACGCCATCGAGGCGACGCTCAACCCCACCCCCGGCGACTGGATCTACTTCGTGGCCGTGAACCTCGAAACACGCGAGACCGTGTTTAGCGTGACACAAGATGAACACAACGCCGCCGTCGGCGTGCTCAACGAGTGGTGCGTCGCCAACCCCGACCAGGGTTGCTGACCATGACCCCTGTGGCTGCGGCTGCCGCCCCCGCGCGGCAGCTCGCAGTGCTCGGTCACCCGATCGCGCACTCGAAATCACCGCTGATCCACCGGGCCGCATACCGCGAGCTCGGCCTGGACTGGAAGTACCGGGCGATTCGGTGCGGCGAGGAATCGCTCGCCGCGCTACTTGCGGGCCGCGGCCCCGAGTGGCGCGGATTCTCGGTCACCATGCCGCTGAAAGACGAGGCGTATCGCAGCGCCGTGTCGCTCGACCCCGTCGCCGTTGAAAGCGGGGTCGTGAACACGCTGCTGCGCGTCGATGACGAAGCAATGGCATCTGCAGCGCATGCTGGGATGGCTCATGCAGAGACGTCGCGTGCAGCGGCGCCGCAGTGGGCTGGCTTTAACACCGATGTCGCAGGGCTCGCCCGCGCGATTGCGGGCGCTGGCCTCGATGCGACCCGCACGATCGTGCTGGGTGCCGGCGCCACCTCGGGCTCTGCAGTGCTTGCCGCGCGCAGCCTCGGCGCCGAACACATCACGGTGATGGCGCGGCGGCTGACCGCGGCCACGGAGATCACCCGTCGCTTCGCGGGCACGCCCGGGGTGACCGGTGCGCCGCTGGAAATGGCGGCTGCAGAGTTGCTGCCCGCTGCGACACCGGTGACACCGGAGGAGGCAGCCGCGCCTGGATCGCCCACGCTCGTGATCTCGACGCTGCCCGGTCACGGAGTGGACTGGAGCGGGCTCGCCGTGCCCGCGGGCGTTGCGCCACTTTTTGACGTGGCATATAGCCCCTGGCCGTCACACGGCGCCCAGACCTGGCGTGCCGCCGGTGGCACCGCGCACAGCGGCATCGACATGCTCGTCGAGCAGGCCCTGGTGCAGGTGCGCATCTTCGTGATGGGGTCACCCACGGCCACATTGCCCAATGAAGCACGGGTATTGCAGGCCATGCGAGAGGCCGCAGCGTAATCTAACGTCGCACCGAATATGTTTGGGCCCCCCAGATATGGGAGGATAGTGATTATGCTGCGTTGGCTCACTGCCGGAGAATCTCACGGCCCAGAATTGATTGCTGTCCTCGAGGGCCTACCCGCGGGCGTGCCCGTTTCACTTGACGAGATCCGTGCTGATCTCGCCAGGCGCAAACTGGGGTATGGCCGAGGCTCTCGAATGCGGTTCGAACAGGACGAACTGAACATCTCGGGTGGCGTTGTGCAGGGTGTCTCGATCGGTGGCCCCCTGGCCATTCGTATCGGCAACACCGAGTGGCCCAAGTGGACCGAGGTGATGAGCGCCGAAAAGACCGAACTCTCTGAGAAGAGTCGCGGTCGTGGTGCCCCGCTCACCCGCCCCCGCCCGGGTCACGCCGACCTCACGGGCATGCAGAAGTACGGCTTCGCTGAAGCCCGCCCGGTGCTCGAGCGCGCCAGCGCCCGCGAAACCGCGGCGCGTGTAGCGCTCGGTGCGGTCGCTCGTGCGTTCCTCGCTGAGCTCGGGATCACCCTTGTCAGCCACACCGTGTCGATCGGTGATGTTGAGGTGCCCGTTGGCGCCTCGCTGCCCCGTCCCACCGACGTTGATGCTCTCGACGCTGATCCGCTGCGTTGCTTTGACGCTCCCACGAGCGCCCGCATGGTCGCCGAGGTCGATGACGCGAAGAAGACCGGTGACACCATCGGCGGCATCGTCGAGGTGCTCGCTTACGGTCTGCCGCCCGGGCTCGGTTCATACGTGCACTGGGATCGCCGCCTCGACTCGCGCCTCGCCGGCGCGCTGATGGGTATTCAGGCGATCAAGGGCGTCGAGGTCGGTGACGGCTTCGAAACCACCCGACGTCGTGGCTCTGTGGCCCACGACGAACTGCACATCAACGAAGACGGCCGCATTGCGCGCGACACGGGTCGCGCCGGTGGCATCGAGGGTGGCATGACGACCGGTCAGGTGCTGCGCGTGCGCGCCGGCATGAAGCCGATCGCCACGGTTCCCCACGCACTGCCCACCGTCGACACCGAAACCGGTGAAGAAACCAAGGCACACCACCAGCGCAGCGACGTTTCAGCGGTTCCCGCTGCGGGCGTCGTCGCCGAAGCGATGGTGGCCCTCGTGCTCGCCGACGCGGTCACCGAGAAGTTCGGCGGCGATAGCGTGCCCGAGACACGACGCAATCTTGAGTCGTATGTCGCGGCCATCCCCGAGCGGCTGGCGACCGTCATCGAATCGTGAGCGGTTCACGGCGGGCCGGGCGACAAGCCGGCCCGCCCAGCGTCGACCCCACTCCCGCGCGATCGCTGACCGGCACCCCCGGCAGCGAGGCGCGGGAGAGTGGCGCGCCCAAAACTGGGGCGGTGCCGCTGCCCCCGATGTCGCCCATCACGGCGGCACTCTCGGTGGTGCCGCTGAAGCGGCGCGGGGCGCGGGGCCAGAACTCCACGTCGCAGAGCGCAGCTGACTCAGCCGACGGCGCGGCACCGAAGTCGCTGCGGGCCAGGCGCCGACGCAGACGGCGCGGCACCGTCAAGGTCACTGAGCGGGTGCTCGTGTTCGTGGGCCCCATGGCCGCGGGCAAAACCAGCCTCGGCAAGCGTGTCGCCCGTGAACTCGGTGTGCCGTTTGTTGACAGCGACGCGGTGTTTGTGCGCGCGCACGGCCCCATCACCGACTTTTTTGCGACCCACGGCGAACCCGAGTTTCGTCGGCTTGAGGCCGAGGTCATCGCGGCCGAGCTTGCCGCGGGCTCTGGCAAAGTGCTCGCGCTGGGCGGGGGAGCCGTGCTCACCGCGTCGACGCGCGAACTGCTCGCACACCACCCCGTGGTGCTGCTGATGACCACACAGGAGGCGGTGCTGCGCACCGCCAACCTGTCTCGTCGGCCCCTGCTGCGTGACGATCCCAATGCGTGGGGGCGCATCTTGCAGGAGCGCAAACCGCTCTATGACGAGGTCGCTGACGTCACCTACCGCACCGATCGCGCAACGAAAGAACAGCTCGCTCGTCGCGTGGCGAGCTGGGCACGCAGCTTTCGCGGCAAGCGCTAGCCGACCGCGATACACATTTTTCTTATTTCGCACATGAACGGGGTACTCCCATGAACCAGGCCATTACCGAGATTCAGGTCACCGGCGAGTCCAACTACACCGTGACGGTGGGACGCGGCGTGCTCGAGCGCGTACCCGAGGCGCTGGGCGACCGCGTCTCAAAGGTACTCATCGTGCACACGCCGACCGTGGGGCGCGTCGCCTCAGAACTGCGCGAGGCACTGAGCACCCGCTACACGCAGGTGCTGCTCGCCGAGATTCCCGACGCCGAATCGGCGAAGCGGGTCGAGGTGGCTGCGTTCTGCTGGCAGATCATGGGCCAGGCCGACTTCACCCGCACCGACGCCGTCATCGGCCTGGGCGGCGGCGCGGCCACCGACCTCGCCGGATTCGTGGCCTCCACCTGGCTGCGCGGAGTGCGTCTCGTGCAGATTCCCACGAGCGTGCTGGGCATGGTTGACGCCTCAGTGGGCGGCAAGACCGGCATTAACACGACCGAGGGCAAGAACCTCGTGGGCACGTTCTACGCGCCCGCCGCGGTGATCTGCGACCTCGACCTGCTCGCCACGCTGCCCCGCAACGAACTGCTCGCCGGGTTCGCTGAGGTCGCCAAGTGCGGCTTTATCGCCGAGCCCGAGATCCTCGAGATCCTCGAGGCCGACGTTGACCGGGCCACCGATCCGACCACCCCCGAGTTTCAGCGCGTGGTCGAGCTGTCAATCGCCGTGAAGGCGCGCGTCGTTTCAGAGGACTTCCGCGAGGGCGGCCTGCGCGAAATCTTGAACTACGGTCACACCCTCGGCCACGCCATCGAGCACGCCGAGCGCTACCAGTGGCGTCACGGCGTCGCCATCTCGATCGGCATGATGTACGCCGCCGAGCTGGGCCGCATGGCCGGATCGCTCTCTGACGAGGCCGTTGACCGCCACCGCCGCGTTCTTAGCTCACTCACGCTGCCGCTGAGCTACCCGGGCGGCCGCTGGGAAAGCCTGCTCGCTGCGATGCAGCGCGACAAGAAGGCTCGCGCGGGGATGCTGCGCTTCATCGTGCTCGATGACATCGCGAAGCCCCGCGTGCTCGCCGGCGTCGATCAGTCGGTGCTGCAGTTCGCCTACCAAGAGGTCTCGAGCTAGAAGCTCGCCCCGTTTAAGGCAGCCCCGTCATGACTGAATCACTGAAACTTGTGAGCTCGTGTCTGGCGGGGCTGCCCTGTCGGTACGACGGGCGGGCCAAGCCCGACCCCGAGATTGTGCGCGCCGTGCACGAGGGGCGCGCCATTGCGGCGTGCGCCGAACAGCTCGGCGGCCTGCCCACCCCGCGACCGGCGGTCGAGATCGTCGGCGGCACGGGAAGTGACGTGCTCGCTGGCACCGCGCGCGTGCTCACCGAATCGGGAGAAGACCTCACCGCGCCATTCGTGGCGGGCGCCCATCAGGTGGCCGAGATCGCCCGTGCCCACGGTGTCACCGAAGCCATTTTGCAGGCGCGCAGCCCGTCGTGCGGCGTCGATACCATCTACGACGGCACGCACTCGGGCGAGCTCACCCAGGGCGACGGCGTGACCGCCGCGCTACTGAGGGCCCGAGGCTTCACGGTCACGGGGCGTCGCGGTGGCAGCGCCGCTAGAGACCCTGGCCGATCCGGAACCCCTGGCCCGAAATAATTAGGGCCAGCACCCGGCGATCCTCAGCGTGCATCACACCCTCGACGAAGCGCGAGAGCGCGTGGTCGAGGGTGATTGATCCGGCGCTTGCAGCGACCTTGTGCATAATCGCGACGAGCGTGCGCGGCGCGAGCACCGTTTCTTCGAGGCCGGGGCGGCCGTCGATATCGCGCTCGGTGGAGACGTAATTGCCAAAGCCCTCGCCGTGGGCGCCCGCAAACACCTGCTGGCTGATGAAGGCGGCGCGCGCCGCCCGGGTGAGTGCCTCTTCGGGCAGGTGCGGGGGTAGCTGCCCGCGCGCATCGACGATGGCGGCCGCGGCGAGCAGCGCGTTCTCGCGGGGGTAGTCTTCGTACCGGTTTGTCGCATCGGGATAGTGCACCCGATAGCTGCCGGCGCCGAAGCGGTTGACGAGTTCAGCACTGAGCCGGTCGAGTCCGCGGTAGCGGTGCGGGGTCTGCTCGTTGGCGGTCGCAAGGATCGCGAACCCCGGGGCGATGAGCACCGGGGCTCCGGCGTTCTCTTGCACGTGCAGGGTGTCGCCCGGGCGCAGCTGCAGAATACGGTTGAGTCGCTTCAAGAACTCGGCGGGCATCGCGTTCACCTCGTCGAGAATCACCGGGCGGCCCTCGATCATCGCGCGCAGTAGCGGGCCGGGCGCGAAGCTCGTGACGGTCGCTCCGTGTTCGACGCGCAGCTCGTGTGAACCGATGAGCTGAGCGCTCGTAATGTCGCCGTATCCCGACACCAGCTCGGGTTCACGCCCCGAAGCGTGACGTGCGAGGTGCTCGGCGAGGGCGGTCTTTGCGCCACCGGTTTCACCGAGCAACAAAATGGGGTCGCCGCGCAGCACCGCAGGCGTCGCTTCGGCGATAATGCCGCGCATCTGCTGGGTGCGCAGCAGCCCCTCGCGCATCTGCGTGCGCGCCTCGCGCAGCCTCAGGGCCCCCACCGCGGCAAGCACTGCATCGCGGCGGGCCGCCACATCAATGGCGGGGCTTTGCGTCTCGAGGTAGTCGGCGGCCTCACGCAGCTCGGCGGCGCGGGCCTGCTCGCGCGAGGTGAGCAGGCGGTGCTCGCGAATGGCGCGGGCCGTGGCGGCATCGGCGCGATCGCGCAGGGCCTGGGCGCGCTGTTCACGCTGAAACATCTGCACGGCGACGCGCAGCGTGGTGGCGCGATCATCGAGCGCCCGGCCGTAGAGCTGGGCGACCTGTACATCGCGAAGAATCTCATCGCGGCGTGCCTCGATCGTGGCGAGGTCGCGGCGCAGCTCGGCGAGGTGCGCCTGATCGTGATCAGGGCCGCGATCCGGAGCAGCGTTATTCGCCGCCCGAGCCGCGATGCGCACCGCCCGTGCTTCGCGGGCGAGGTGCCGCAGCTCGGCGAGGGCGGGGTGAGAATCGAAACTCTGCATACTCGTCACGCTATCACCGTCGCCGTGACTCACCCAGCCGGGACTCGCCCAGTGTCGCCCGCGACAGATAGTGTGAGCGTATGCAGGGTGAAGTGGCGGCGCGCGAGGCGTTGCGGGCGGTTGCCGCGGTGCTGGGCATCGAGGTGACGGTCACCGATGATGAACGCTGGCAGCTCGATAACACGGGGCTGCGCGCCGGGCTCGGGTGGTACACGAGCCGCGGGCACAGCGGCGCCGAGGCCGCGGCTCTCGCGCTGCTGCAGCTCTGGGAGGGCGTGCGCGGGCTGCGCGTATCTCCCGAGCGATCCGCGCGCGCGAGCATGTTGGGCCGGGCCCGGCCCGAGCTCGCTCCGCTGCTCACCGCGATCACGCGGGCGCAGGCGGCCGCCGAGGTCACCGCGGTATTTCCCGGCATGCGCGAGGCGCTGGGGGCCGCGCTGCACCGCGGGCTGCCGCGCGACCTGAGCGTCGAGACCCGGCGCGATCAGTGGCTCGCGCTCGTGCTCGCGGTGGGATTTGGGGACGTTGAGCGGTTCGCTGGTTTAGACGGTTTAGATTGTTTATATCCTTTAGATCTTGCTGAGCGCGCGGGCGCGAGCGGGCTCGACCCCCTGGTGCTTGAGGAATGGGCGCGCGCCCGCAATTTCGGCGATGCGCGGGGCGAAGCGGTGTGGTGGGTGCTGCAGGCTGCTCCGGATCGCCCAGCCCTTGAACGTTTCGAGCGTGCCGTGGCGCTGCTCAGCCCGGGCTACGAGCGGCTGCTCGCCCGCGATGCCGCCGATCGCGGGCTGGGCGCCGATGGCGCCGTCGCCCCGCCCAATGAGGGCGGCGCGGAGAGCCAGGATTCAGGGCCCGCCGCCGACGGGGCCGAGGCCGATAGTGCGGCCCCTGAGCCGGATGCCGAAGACCCCGAGGGCACCGACGCGGGGGAGCCGCAGGCCCCCGAAGAGCAGCCCGCGCAGGCGCCCCAGGGATCAGAAGCCGATAACACCGAGGGCGCCGACCTCTTTCAGGCCGACCAAACCGGCGACGTCACCTCGTTTCTTGACACTCCGCTGCCGAGCGAGGGCGCGTTGGCCGCGGCCTTCGCCGACATCGATGCCCAGCCGGGCGAGAGCGACGCGGGGGATGTGCGGCCCGGCGCTGGCGGGGGTCTTGGCGCGCGCGGCGGCGAGTACGCCGCGCGGGTGGCCTCCCTCGCCCCCGATATTGAGCGGATGCGCGAGGTGTGGCACGAAGTGACCCATGAGCGCGTGGCGACGGTCGCCGCGATGGGGCGCCGCCCCCAGGCCGAGGGTGAGGCGCTTGACACCCGGGCCCTCGCCGACGGGCTGGCGCAGGTGCGTGCCGGGGTGAAACGCCCCCGCGTGTTTCTGCAGCGCGAGCACCGCACCCGCCGCACCGAACGCAGCGGCAACACTGACTACGTGTTGTTGATCGATCGCTCGGCGTCGATGCAGGGGCGCCCCGCACAGGCCGCCACCGACACCGCCATCATCATGCTCGAGGGGCTCGCCGCGGCGGCCCGCGATATCGCTCAGGCCGAGGCCGTACACGGGGTCGATCTTGAACTGCAGCTGCGCACCGCCCTCATCGTGTTCGATTCGCGCGCCCACCTCATCAAACCGCTCGCGAGCGGCATGAGCGACGACGTGCGCGATGACCTCATCGCTGCGATCACGTCACCGCAGGGCTCCACCAACGATGCTGCGGCACTCACCGTCGCCGCCGCCCAACTGCAGGGCGTTGCCGAAGCACGCCAGCGGCGTCGCATCGTGTTCGTGATCAGCGACGGCGGCACCAACGATGTCGTCGCCGCGGCGCACGAACTGCGGCGCCTGCGCGCCATGGGAGTCAGCGTGTGGGGCATCGGGCTCGGCAACGACGATGTGCGGCAAAGATACGCACCGGGCGGCTCGCGCGTGGATGATCCGGGGCAGCTGGCCGAGACGGTGAGCGCGCTCATTCGACGCGGGTTATCGTGACCGGGCCGCTCTCACGCGAGGGTGGCCGTGGGATACGGTGGCACTGGGATACCGTGGCACTGGGATACCGTGGCACAGACAACCGAGGAGAAAGTCGTAACTCATGAGTGATCGCCCAGAAGCTGCGCAGTTGGCGCGCAACCTGTTTCCAGGGCTCGCGGCCACGCTTGATCGGGCCCTCACCGCGGGCGAAGCCGAGACCCGGCTGGGGCGACGCGGGGTGCTGAGCGACGGCAGCGCGACACCCGGTGTGCCCGCGCGCGATACCTTCGAGGCACAGCTGGGCGCTGAGGTGAACCGGTTTCAAAGCCGTCACGCGGCTCTCGCCTGGAACGACGTGGCAGACGAAGCAGCGCGCGATGCGGTGCTGGGGGCGTTTGCGCTCGTGCGCGACGTGCTGCGCGACAGCGACATTGAATTGCCGGCGCCCGAGAGCTTTGCCGGGCTCGTTGACCTCGGCGCCGTCGCAGATCGCTTCGAGGCGGGGCTCACGCCGGTGCCGGCTCCGTACGGGCTTGGGCTTGACTCCTGGCAGGGGCTGTTTCAGCGGGCGGCCGAGCAGCACCCCGAGCAGCTCGACCCTCGTGAACCCTTTGTGATTGCGACCGAGGCGGTGCGCGAGTTCGGGCTGCTGGGAGATGTGACCGCGGGGCCCTTCATTGACGCATCGAGTGGCCGGCCGGGGGTGCGCTGGACTTTGCGGCTCGTGCCCGACGGTGCCGCGCCGGCGCTGCTCGGCCTGAACTTTGATCATGGCCCGCACGTGACGCTGCCCGAGATGCTGATGCTGCAGCTAATGCGCGTCACCGCCGGCCTCGCCCCGCTCGACCACGCCAGTTTCACCTGGCTGGCCGGCGGGCTCGCGGCCGGCAAACTCGGTGCGCGTCACGTCTATGACGTCGCAGATCGGGCGGTGCGCATCAGCTGCCGCGAGATCGGCAACCAGGGCCCACACCTCGGGGCCCGCACACCGGTCGACCTAGCGGCGTAACCTCGCGCGGGGCGGCCTGCAGCGCCTTAGATACACAGTGTATGTATGTCGCGCGGGGGGAGCGCACGCAGCAAGGCTCACTGAAATGCTGGCCTGTGCGGTGCCTTTCAGCACCTGGCGCGGTCTGGCCTGGCTTGGGCCGAGGGTAACCCGCAAACTTTCGTTACAGCCTGTACCTAATCGGCTGGGGCGAGTGCGCTGCGCGTGAGAACGCCGCGTATCTACTCCCAGACGCTGGTCGCATCGTCGCGGGTCGACGGGAGCCGTGACTGCTGGCCCCACGTGAGAATGTCGGCGGGCACCACGAAGTTCGCGGTGTCGGCGCCGGTCTTTTCGATGAGCTCGGCGATGGGCACGGTTCCGCCAGCTCGACGCAACAGTCGCGCCCGCACGACGGCCCGTGCATAGATCTCGGGGCCGCCGCTCGACGGGCGCGTGAAGCGCTGCTCCATGTAAACGGCCTGGTCGTCAAAGCCCAAGATGCGCGACTCGATCGCAAACTTCTTCCAGGGGTTGAGTGACTTGCGGTAAGTGATGGTCTGCGCCACGACCACCGGGTACCAGCCCTCCTGCTGGAAGAGATCCCATATCCCGTTGCGCTTAATGAGGTCGAACCGGCCGACATCCATGATCGAGAAGTACTTCCCGTTATTCATGTGGTTCAGCATGTCGAGATCGGTGGGCCACACGCGAAACGGAGAGACCGAAACGTCAGCAAGGCCGAGACGGGGGCCGCGCCGCGACGTAATCTGGAGGTGCCACAGCGTGCGAAAAATCATGTGCATGGCGCGACACTACCGCGACGAAGGGCATCGGGAACGCCACACCTGCGCGCTTCAGGCAAAATGAATAGTCAGGGCGTATACTAGATCGGCGCTCATTTCGCGCTCGAACCTTATAGAATCCGGAGCATCACCGCTATGGCAACCTCGAACGACATCAAAAACGGCACCGTTATTAAAGAGAACGGTCAGCTCTGGAACGTTGTTGAATTCCAGCACGTGAAGCCGGGCAAGGGCGGCGCTTTCGTTCGCACCAAGCAGAAGAACGTCGTCTCGGGCAAGATCATCGACAAGACTTACAACGCTGGCGCCAAGATTGAGACCGCAAGCGTTGACCGCCGTGACTTCCAGTACCTGTACCAGGACGGTGCAGACTTCGTCTTCATGGACCAGACTGATTACGATCAGATCAACGTTTCGGCCACCGTCGTCGGCGATGCCTCGAAGTACATGCTCGAGAGCCAGCAGGTGCAGATCGGTCTGCACGACGGCGAGCCCCTCTACCTCGAAATGCCCGCATCAGTGGTGCTCGAAGTAACCTACACCGAGCCCGGCCTGCAGGGTGACCGCTCGACCGGCGGCACCAAGCCCGCTACCGTCGAGACCGGTGCCGAGATTCAGGTACCCCTCTTCCTTGAAGCCGGTACCCGAGTCAAGGTAGACACCCGCACGGGTGACTACCTCGGCCGTGTCAACGATTAATCCCTAGTGTCAGCTCGTACCAAGGCGCGTAAGCGCGCCCTTGACATGCTCTTCCAGGCCGACGTACGCGATGAAGCCCTTGCGGTCATCCTCGCTGCTGAAGCAAAGCGCGCCTCCAGCGAACCCGATCGTGCCGCCTCCTGGCTGTACGCTCGCGAGATCGTTGACGGCGTGAACGACCACCGCGAAGAGATCGACGAACTGCTCGTGACCTACGCGCAGGGTTGGACCATCGACCGCATGCCGCACGTCGATCGTTCACTGCTGCGCATCGCGTCGTGGGAGATCCTCTTCAACGACGAGGTTCCGCCCGCCGTGGCCATCGATGAAGCGATCGAGCTCGCGAAGGAATACTCCACCGAGGATTCCAGCCGATTCGTGAACGGTGTGCTCGGCAAGATCGCCGACCACGCACAGAAGTAAACACCGGTGCCGCGAGTTTCGGGGAGGCCGATGAGCCTCCCCGAAGCCCGCGGCACACCCATGCGCGGGGCGACTTCGACGTTGCCGTAACCTGCGCTAGGATGAACGAGTTACCGCTTTTCTTTAAGGGCCGTCCAGTGAGGCGGAGAAGGGAGGCTCGAATATGGGTACGCGTACTGTGCTGGAAAGCGCTGATATCTCGCGGGCACTGACTCGAATCTCGCACGAAATTATCGAGGCAAACCGAGGCGTTGATGGCCTCGTCTTGGTCGGTATTCCCACGCGGGGGAGTTTCTTGGCGCAGCGTATCGCCGCCATCATCTCTCGCATTTCGGGCATCGACATTCCTGCTTGCAGCCTTGACGTCACCATGTATCGTGACGATCTCGCGCACATCCCCACCCGCACACCGCAGCGCACTGACATGCCCGTAGCTGGCATCGATGAGGCCACGGTCGTGCTCGTTGACGATGTGCTGTACTCGGGCCGCACCGTGCGTGCCGCGCTCGATGCCCTGGGCGATCATGGCCGGCCAAAGGCCGTGCGCTTGGCCGCGCTGATTGACCGGGGCCACCGCGAGCTGCCCATTCGCGCAGACTACATCGGCAAGAACTTGCCCAGCGCCAAGCACGAGCGCATCTCGGTGCGCCTGCTCGAGCACGATGGCATCGACGAGGTTACGATCTCTTCTGACGCCGAGGGTGATGAGGCAAGCGCATGAGGCACCTGCTCGACACTCGCACGCTCAGCCGCGACGACGCGATCTTGATTCTCGACACCGCAGAAGATATGTCGGCGACGCAGCAGCGCGAGGTCAAGAAACTGCCCACGCTGCGCGGCAAGACCGTCGTCAACCTGTTCTTTGAGGATTCGACGCGCACGCGCATCTCATTCGAGGCCGCAGCGAAGCGTCTCAGCGCCGACGTGATTAACTTCAGCGCCAAGGGATCATCGGTCTCAAAGGGTGAATCCTTGAAGGACACCGCTCAGACTCTGCAGGCGATCGGTGCCGACGGCGTCGTGATTCGCCACCCCGCATCGGGCGCCCCCGCGCGTCTCGCGCAGAGCGGCTGGATCGACGCGGGTGTCTTGAACGCCGGCGACGGCACACACGAGCACCCCACGCAGGCGCTGCTCGATGCGTTCACCATGCGTCGCCGCATTCACGGCGACGCCAGCCGCGGCCGCGACCTCGATGGCGTGTCGGTTGTGATTGTGGGTGACATCGCGCACTCTCGCGTGGCCCGCTCAAACCTGTGGCTGCTGCGCGCCCTCGGCGCCCAGGTCAGCTTCGTAGCCCCCGAGACGCTGCTGCCATATGGCTCACGCGCCTGGCCCGTCACGATCCACCATTCCCTCGACGAAGCACTCGCGGTCGAGAACCCCGACGTGGTGATGCTGCTGCGCATTCAGACTGAGCGCATGCACGAGGCCTACTTCCCCAACGAGCGCGAGTACGCTCGTATTTGGGGTTTCGATGACACCCGGCTCGCTCGCCTGAGCGAACGCGCCATCGTGATGCACCCCGGCCCGATGAACCGCGGCCTGGAGATTTCTTCTGGCGCCGCTGACTCACCGCGGTCGACCGTGCTGGAGCAGGTCGCCAACGGCGTATCTGTGCGCATGGCCGCCCTGTATTTGTTGCTGTCTGGAGAACGAGGAGACGCAGTATGAACGCCGAGCACGCATCAGCTTCTGGGATCTTGATTCGGGGCGCACGCCTCGCCGCAGATATCACCGAGCGCGCGGGGGATCATCTCGCCGCTCCCACCGTTGACCTGCGCATCGCGGGCGGTCGCATTGTCGAGCGCGGCACCGATCTCGCCGCACGCGAGGGCGAACGCGTCATCGACGCGACCGGTCTCGTCGCCATGACCGGTCTCGTTGACCTGCACACCCACCTGCGCGAGCCCGGCGGAGAACAGTCAGAGACTGTTCTGACGGGTACCCGCGCCGCTGCTGCCGGCGGGTTCACGAGCGTGTTCGCAATGGCCAACACGATGCCCGTGGCCGATACCGCTGGCGTCGTCGAACAGGTGCAGGCTCTGGGCGATGCCGCGGGCTACGCCACGGTGCGCCCCATCGGTGCGGTCACCGAAGATCTCGCGGGCGAACGCCTGAGCGAGATCGGCGCGATGGCCCAGTCACGCGCCGGTGTGCGCGTGTTCTCAGACGACGGCAAGTGCGTGCACGACCCGCTGCTGATGCGCCGCGCGCTCGAGTACGTGAAGACCTTTGACGGCGTGATTGCGCAGCACGCGCAGGATCCCCGCCTCACCGAGGGTGCTCAGATGAATGAGGGCGCGCTCTCGAGCGAGCTCGGGCTGAAGGGCTGGCCCGCCGTCGCTGAGGAGTCCATCATCGCCCGCGATGTGCTGCTCGCCGAGCACGTGGGCGCACGCCTGCATATCTGCCACCTCTCGACCGCAGGTTCGGTCGAGGTGATTCGCTGGGCGAAGGCCCGCGGCGTGCAGGTGACCGCCGAGGTCACCCCGCACCACCTGATCCTCACCGAAGAGCTCGTGCGCAGCTACGATCCCCGCTACAAGGTGAACCCGCCGCTGCGTCGCAACGAAGACGTGGTTGCCCTGCGTCAGGCGGTCGCCGATGGCGTCATCGACATCATCGCCACCGACCACGCCCCGCACCCGGTCGAAGCGAAAGAGTGTGAGTGGGACGCGGCAGCGTTTGGCATGGTGGGCCTCGAGTCGGCACTGCCGATCGCGCTCACGACGCTGGTACGCGAGGGTCACGCGAGCTGGGCAGAGCTTGAGCACTTGCTCTCGCACAAGCCCGCCCAGATCGGCCGCCTCGAGGGCCACCCGAGCGCGCTGCAGGCCGGCGAGGTCGCTGACCTCGTGCTCGTCGATCCCAACGGTGAAAGCGAATTCGATCTCGCCCGGTTGCGCGGCTTGAGTGTGAACTCACCGTTCCTCGGCATGACGCTCGCAGGCCACGTGGCCTACACGGTGCGCCACGGCCAACTCACCCTCGACCAGGGCGAACTCGTTGCCGCCGAGGTCGTCGCGCAGGCCGCTAAGACCGCGCAGGCGGCACAGGCATGAGCCGCACCGGTTTCGCCTTGCTGATGGTGGGGATCGCCGTCTTGATTCTCGCCCTGATGTGGCTCGGTTGGCGTGCACGCGCCAAGCGCGACGCGGGCATTGCGCTCAACGTCGCCCCGCTCGCGGGCGCGCTGATCGCAGAATTCGTCGGCGTGCAGTACGTGTCGACCACACAGCTCGGGCTCGCCTTCGAACGCGTGTCGATCGCTGGCCTGCGCTACAAGGGTCGGGCTGAGCTCACCGTGCTGACCGGGGGAGTCATCATCGCGATCAACGGCGAGGCTCCCATCTCGATTCCGGCAAGCGATGTGCTGGGCACCTCACGTGCCAATGGGCGCATCGGCAAGGCCGTAGAATCCGGTGGCATCTCGGTGCTTGAGTGGCGCGCCCCCGAGGGCCGCGCCCTTGAATCGGGATTCCGGTTCGACGAGCCTGCCCAGCAGAAGCAGTTTGAAGCCGCCATCTCTCAGATTTCCATCCAAACCCTCGCGGGGGCCGAGCAGGCCGCCGCGCACACTTCAACATCATCTACAGATACGACCCAGGAGGACGCGTGACTACGCACACCACCGATGTAACAGCGCCGCCGGCGAGCGCGGTACCGACAGGTGCCGCCGTGTTGGTTCTTGAGGACGGCACGCGATTTGCGGGCCGCGCCTATGGTGCTACGGGCCAGACCTTCGGTGAGATTGTTTTCTCGACCGGCATGACGGGCTACCAAGAGACCCTCACCGATCCGTCGTACGCCGGCCAGATCGTGCTGATGACCGCCCCCCACATTGGCAACACGGGCATGAACGACACCGACATGGAGTCGCGCAAGATCTGGGTCGCCGGATTCATTGTGCGCGATCCGGCGCGCCGGGTTTCGAACTTCCGTGCCCAGCGCTCACTCGATGAAGACCTCGTGAACGACGGCATCGTCGGCATCTCAGGCATCGACACCCGCGCCGTCACGCGCCGCATCCGCTCAGCGGGCGCGATGCGCTCTGGCGTGTTCTCGGGCGCGGCCCTCGAACTCAGCGACGAAGAGCAGCTCACGCTCGTGCTCGAGCAGGCGAGCATGTCGGGCAAGAACCTGTCGACGACCGTCACCACCCCCGAGCGCTACGACGTTGCTGTCGCAGCAGGCGCGACCCGGATCGGCACAATCGCAGTGCTCGACCTCGGTATTAAGCGCGCGACGGTGAACTACCTCGCAGAGCACGGCTTCGACGTTGTGGTGTTGCCCGCCACCACCACGGCAGACGAAGTGCGCGCCATCGCTCCCGACGCACTGTTCTTCTCGAACGGCCCGGGCGACCCCGCAGCTAGCGACACCCAGGTGGCGCTGCTGCAGGAGATGCTGCGCGACGGCGTACCGTACTTCGGTATCTGCTTCGGCAACCAGCTGCTCGGCCGCGCACTCGGCCTGAACACATACAAGCTGCCCTTCGGTCACCGCGGCATCAACCAGCCCGTGCTCGATAAGCGCACCGGCCGCGTTGAGATCACGGCCCAGAACCACGGCTTCGCCGTCGAAGCGCCCATCGAGGGCGAGTTCGAGTCACCCGCAGGCTTCGGCCGCGTACAGGTGAGCCACTACAGCCTGAACGACCAGGTCGTCGAGGGGCTTGAATGCCTCGACATCCCCGCGTTCTCGGTGCAGTACCACCCCGAGGCAGCGGCAGGCCCGCACGACGCCTTCTACCTTTTTGAACGTTTCGCTGAAACGGTTCGTGCGCACCAGCAGCGCACCAACGCCGGCACCGAGGAGACCAACTAATGCCTAAGCGCACAGACATCAATTCTGTTCTCGTCATCGGCTCAGGGCCGATCGTCATTGGCCAGGCCTGTGAGTTTGACTACTCAGGCACCCAGGCCTGCCGCGTGCTGCGCGAAGAGGGCGTGCGCGTCATCCTCGTGAACTCGAACCCCGCAACGATCATGACCGACCCCGATTTCGCCGACGCCACCTACGTCGAGCCGATCACCACCGAGGTCATCGAGTCGATCATCATCAAGGAAAAGCCCGACGCAATTCTGCCGACGCTGGGTGGCCAGACCGCACTGAACGCGGCCATGGCGCTCCACGAGCAGGGCATCCTTGAGAAGCACGGCGTTGAGCTCATCGGCGCAAAGCCCGAGGCCATCAACCGCGGCGAAGATCGCCAGATCTTCAAGCAGCTCGTGCTCGAGTGCGGCGCAGACGTCGCAAAGTCGTACATCGTCAACACGGTTGAAGAAGCGAAGGAATACGCGAAGGACCTGGGCTACCCCCTCGTCGTACGCCCCTCGTTCACCATGGGCGGCCTCGGCTCAGGCTTCGCCTACACCGAAGAAGAGCTCGTACGCATCGTCGGTGACGGCCTGCACTACAGCCCCACCACCGAGGTGCTGCTCGAGGAGTCGATCCTCGGGTGGAAGGAATACGAGCTCGAGCTGATGCGCGACAACGCCGATAACTCGGTGGTTGTCTGCTCGATCGAGAACGTTGACGCCGTGGGCGTGCACACGGGTGACTCGATCACTGTGGCCCCCGCGCTCACGCTCACCGACCGTGAGTTCCAGAAGCTGCGCGACATCTCGATCGACATCGTGCGCTCGGTGGGCGTTGACACCGGCGGCTGCAACATTCAGTTCGCCATCGACCCGCGCACGGGCCGCATCATCGTCATCGAGATGAACCCCCGCGTATCACGCTCCTCGGCCCTCGCATCGAAGGCCACCGGGTTCCCGATCGCCAAGATCGCTGCGAAGCTGGCCCTGGGCTACCGCCTCGACGAGATCTCGAACGACATCACGAAGATGACGCCCGCAAGCTTCGAGCCCTCGATCGATTATGTTGTCGTGAAGGTGCCGCGTTTTGCGTTCGAGAAGTTCCCGGCCGCTGATGACACGCTGACCACCACCATGAAGTCGGTGGGCGAGGCCATGGCCATCGGTCGCAACTTCACCTCGGCGCTGCAGAAGTCACTGCGTTCACTCGAGAAGCGCGGCAGCTCCTTCCACTGGGAGGCGCCGACGCGCACCGTCGAGGATCTGCTCGAAACGATGAAGCGCCCCACTGACGGCCGCATCGTCGATATTCAGCAGGCCCTGCGCCTGGGTGCAACGATCGAGCAGGTCTTCGCATCGACCTCGATCGACCCCTGGTTCCTCGACCAGATCGTGCTCATCAACGAGGTCGCCGAGCAGGTTATTGCTGCCCCGCAGCTCACCGTTGACGTGCTGCGCGAGGCTAAGGATCACGGCTTCTCTGACGTACAGCTCGCCCAGCTGCGCGGTGTTAGCGAGTCTGAGATTCGTGGCCTGCGCCACGGCCTCGGCCTGCGCCCCGTCTTCAAGACGGTCGACACCTGTGCCGGCGAGTTCCCCGCGCTCACGCCGTACCACTACTCGTCATACGACCAAGAGACCGAGGTGACGCCCTCTGACCGTAAGAAGATCGTCATCCTCGGTTCGGGCCCCAACCGCATCGGTCAGGGCATCGAGTTTGATTACTCGTGCGTGCACGCCTCGTTCGCCCTGTCTGAGGCGGGCTACGAGACGATCATGATCAACTGCAACCCCGAGACGGTTTCGACCGACTACGACACGAGCGATCGACTCTACTTTGAGCCGCTCACGCTCGAGGACGTGCTCGAGGTCATCCACGCCGAGCAGGCTTCTGGCGAACTCGTCGGCGTCGTCGTGCAGCTCGGTGGCCAGACGGCCCTCGGCCTCGCGCAGCCTCTCAAGGACGCAGGCATTCCGATCCTCGGCACCACGCCCGAGGCGATTGACCTCGCCGAAGAGCGCGGCGCATTCTCTGAGATCCTTGACCGCGCTGGCATCCTGTCACCGCGCAATGGCACCGCCATTGACAAGGAAGGCGCGATTCGCATCGCCGAAGAAATCGGCTACCCCGTGCTCGTGCGCCCCTCGTTCGTGCTTGGCGGCCGCGGCATGGAGATCCTGTACGACACCGACTCGATGCACGGCTACTTCGAGCGCATCGCGGGTCACGCACTCGTGGGCGCAGGCCACCCGCTCTTGATCGACCGCTTCCTCGATGACGCCATCGAGATCGATGTCGACGCCATCTATGACGGCGAGCAGATGTACGTCGGTGGCATTATGGAGCACATCGAAGAGGCCGGTGTGCACTCGGGTGACTCGAGCTGCACCCTGCCCCCCGTCACCCTCGGCCACGCCGAGATCGCACGGGTGCGCGAGGCCACACTCGGCATTGCCGAGGGCCTCGGCGTGCGCGGCCTGCTGAACGTCCAGTTCGCAATCGCGCAGGGCGTGCTCTACGTGCTCGAGGCGAACCCCCGTGCAAGCCGCACGGTGCCGTTCGTGTCAAAGGCGCTGGGCACCCCGCTCGCCAAGGCCGCCGCTCGCGTGATGGCCGGCGAGACCGTGCAGCAGCTCATCGACTCGGGCCTGCTGCCCGAGCGTGACGGTTCGCGCATTCCCATCGACGCTCCGATCGCCGTGAAGGAGGCCGTACTGCCCTTCCAGCGCTTCCACACGAAGGAGGGTCAGGTCGTCGACTCGCTGCTCGGGCCCGAGATGCGTTCAACCGGTGAGGTCATGGGCATGGACCGCGACTTCCCGACCGCGTTCGCCAAGAGCCAGGCTGCCGCTGGCAGCCCGCTGCCCACCGAGGGCACCGTGTTCTTGTCGGTAGCTGACCGCGACAAGCGCGCGGTCGTGCTGCCCGCACTGCGCCTGCAGGAGCTCGGCTACACGCTGCTCGCCACGCAGGGCACGCAGGTCGTGCTCGCCCGCAACGGCATCAAGTCGCAGACGGTGCTGAAGCACTCGGCTCGCGCTGATGGCGAGACGATCGTTGACCTGATCAACGGCGCCCGCGTCGACATGATCATCAACACGCCCTCGGGCGGATCGGCACGCGAGGACGGTTATGAGATCCGTGCGGCCGCGGTCGCCGGTGGCGTACCCGTGTTCACGACGATCTCTGAGCTGTCGGCCGCCGTGGGCGCGCTGTCGGCTGCTGCGGTGAGCTTCGATGTGAAGTCACTGCAGGAGTACTCGGCCGACCGCGCTGCGGCGCTGAACGCATAATGACGCACACCGTGCCCACGTTCGGGGGGAGGCTCGCCGCGCAGTTCGCGGCGGGCCGCCACCTGTGCGCCGGCATTGACCCGCACGCCGCGCTGCTCGATGAGTGGGGCGTCGACAACGATGCCGCCGGTGCCGAGCGGATGGGCCGCGACGTCGTCGCGGCCGCCGCCGGCGTCGCCGCGTGCGTGAAGCCGCAAATTGCCCTCTTCGAACGCTTTGGTTCGGCGGGTTTTGCGGCCCTCGAGCGCGTCTTTGCTGATGCGCGCGAGGCCGGGCTGCTTGTGGTCGCCGATGTGAAGCGCGGCGATATTGGTTCGACGTTCGCCGCCTACGCTGATGCGTGGTTGACCCCGGGCGCCCCGCTCGAGGCCGACGCGATGACGGTGGTGGCATACCAGGGCTTCGACAGCCTGGCCGGCGCCTTCCGCCACGTCACCGATCACGGCAAGGGCATGTTCGTGCTCGCCGCGACCTCGAATCCCGAGGCTCGCGAGGTGCAGCGCGCCATTCGTGAGGACGGTCGCACCGTCGCCGCGGCCATGGTCGCTGACGCCGAGGACTGGAACGCAGTGCACGCCGCGTCTCACGACACCGATCCTGCAGCTCACGAGGTCGGCTCCATTGGCGTCGTGCTCGGCGCGACCCTCGCACTCGATGACTTCGGCATCGCCACGGGGGAGCGGCCCGCGGGCCCAGCCCTCCCCGTACTCGCCCCCGGCTTCGGCCACCAGGGCGCCCGTATCGAAGACGCGCATCGCATCTTCGGCGGCATCGGGCAGGCGCTGCTCGCCAACGAATCACGCAGCATTCTGCGCGGCGGCTCAACCGGTCTTTCGATCCGGATCAAAGAACGCGCCGCAGCCATTCAGGCAGCGCTCGCGGCGTAACATCCGCGCATCCAGATGCTCGGCGGGGCCACTTCAGGCCCCGCCGAGCATTCGCGTTTTTGGGTGCGGCACCCCGGCCCTTTTTTATCGTCAGGCCATGTGACCGGGCTAAAGGGGGTATCGTGGTAGTGATGAGCGAGAAGATGCACCCGGGTGCTCACCCGATGCCCACAGTTGATCGTACGGCCGCGAGCCGTGCGGCGGTCGCGGCCCGCCAGGCCCGCGCAGAGCTTAAGCGCAAGCTGCGCAGTGGCGATACCACTCCGCTGCGCGTGCTTGAGCAGTCGTTGGTACCGGGGAGTCCCGCGGCAACGCTGCGCATCACAGACTTTCTGCTGTCCTTTCCCGCCATTGGCGAGGTGAAGTCAGATCGTGTGCGTCGCGACCTCGATATTTCAGACAAGAAGCGCCTCGGCGGCCTCGGCAAGCTGCAGCGCGACCGTCTCACCGCGTTCGTGCACGAGCGCATGGGCGTGACCGGCGAGCGAGATCGCCCGCCGTTGACCGTGCTGGCCGGGCCCACCGCCGTCGGTAAGGGCACCGTCGCCACCTATATTCGTGAGCACTTCCCTGAGGTGCGACTGTCGGTGTCGGCGACGACCCGTGATGCCCGCCCCGGCGAGGTTGACGGTTCGCACTACTATTTCGTAGACAATGAGGGCTTTGACCGTATGCTCGCGGGCGGCGATCTGCTCGAGTGGGCCACGGTGCACAACAAGCACCGTTACGGCACGCCGCGCGGCCCCGTCGTTGAAGCTGCCGCACGCGGTGAGCTGATGCTGCTCGAAATCGATCTGCAGGGCGCCCGCCAGGTGCGCGCCAGCATGCCGGAGGCGAAGCTCGTATTCCTGGCGCCCCCCAGCTGGGATGAGCTCGTGAACCGCCTCGTCGGCCGCGGCACCGAAGACGAAGAAGAACGCACCAGGCGCCTTGAGACGGCCAAGATTGAGCTGGCCGCCGCCGAAGAGTTCGACGAGATCATCGTCAACGACGAAGTGCCCAAGGCGGCTGAACGGCTGCTCGCTGTGATGCGCGGCGAGCGAAACACCACCGCATGATCCTTGCAGTTCCAGCGCTCACCGCGCTGACGATGATCGCTGCTACTGCAAATGGGGCTGAAGCAGAGAACCTCAGCCCGCATCAGTTCCTCGGAATACCAGTGGCGCTCTTGGGCGCAGCTTTTCTGGCGTTCGGTGCGCAGTATCAGTCGCGCGGCCTGAACAAGGTCGAGCGACTCACCGGCGAAAGCGCCGGCAGCGGGCTGTCAATCGCCCACATGCTGAAGCTGGTGGCACGACCGTCATGGGTGATTGGCACATTGCTGCTGGGGCTCGCCGTGCTACTGCAGATCGGTTCGCTGTCGCTGTCACCGCTGATCGTGGTGCAGCCCATCGGCGTCGTGGGTCTCGTTATCACCTCGGTGCTGAACTCAAAGCTCAGCGGAGTGAAGCTGGGCAAGCGGGCAAAGTCGGCAATTGGCATGTGCGTCGCCGGCACTATTTGTTTCGTTACGGTTGCCGCGTTCACGGCCTCTGACCGGCCCGTCACCGACCAGAAGCTCATCATTATTCTGGTGCTGTTTGGTATCGTCTTCATCGTCACAATCGGCACGCTGCTGCTGCTGCGTCGCCGCGCCATTGCGCTGCTCTACATCGTGGGCGCCGGCGTGCTCTACGGCTTTGTGGCCACCTTCGCGAAAGCGGTCATCGGCCGTGTGCAGCAGGGCGACTTTGACCTGCTGACCTGGCTGTGCGTAGCCGCACTGCTCGCGGGTGCACTCGTGGGTATGGTGTACGTGCAGAACGCCTACTCGTCTGGCCCGCCCGACCTCGTGGTGGCCGGGCTCACGGTTATCGACCCGCTGATCGCCGTGCTCATCGGCATCGTTGTGCTGAACGAGGCCGCGGGGGCCCCCGGGTGGGCCATCATTGGCTTCATCGTCACCGGCATAGTGGCTGTGGTGGGGGTCATTGGTCTCGCCCGGTACCATCCGCAAACGGGTCAGTCAGTCATCGTTGAAAGCACCGCTGTGACAACCGACGGCGTTGCTGACACGGTCGCCCCCGCGACGTCTGCTGAGTCTGCTGCCCCTGCTGCGGGTCAAACTCACGCTGAGAACGAACGCCGCTAAACCCGCAGCCCCCGCATAGGGTTGCCGCACTACAGTGGAAATGTGAGCATTCAGTTTCCTTCAGAGTTCGGCCCCGAAGGGGCAACGCAGGGTGCTGCCCGCAACCGACGTGCACCGCGCACGTGGATCGGGTTCTTGGTCGGCGCCCTGATGATTGTGGCCGGCATCGGCCTGGTCTTCTGGCCGCTATCATCGGCCACCGGGCTGCTGGGAATACTCGTGGGCACGGCGCTGCTCGTCAATGGCATCGGGCTGATGACGCGCGGCGGTATCGCGCTGTTCGGTGGCGCGCTGCTCGCGGTGCTGGGCATCTGCTCGTTCCTGCTGCCTGAAGCTATCGCTGGCGCCCTCGTCACCTTCGCTGGTATTGGCCTGCTTGCACTGGGTGCAGTGTGGATCACCTTTGCATCGCGCATTGTCGGCGCGGCGGTGTCGCGCGCTGGCGGGCGAGGTTTGGGCGCGATCGCAGCCCTCGTGCCCGGCATCTTGCTCGTGATCGGCGGCGTGATCGGACTCGTCTGGCCCGAGCTTGCCCTTGCCGTAGTGGCCGTTGTTGGTGGGCTCTGCGTGATCGCGGTGGGCTGCCTCGTCATCTGGATCACGCGCAAGGTACGTCGCGGAGGCCCGGCCGCGCAGACCACGATCATTATCTAACTTGTTCTTAAACGCAATCGCGCCAATGATGTTTATAAACATCATTGGCGCGATTGATGCTTAAAGCACACGATGGCCCCTACGGCTCTCACTGAATCGCGTGATCAGGCACCGTTCGAGGGACTGGTGACAAGGGGAGAGCTGTTCTCGGAGCAGATACCCGCAAGATGGCTCGTTGCGGTGCAAAATTCCTCGTTCAGGTTAAGCTCGTAGTCCTCGTTCGTCGCCACACGAGCTACGTCTGCTAATGATTCAGAGATCCCAGAAGCGCTAGATTGCACAAGCTCCTCCCAGTGCGCGATGGTGCTGGCCTCACGCGTGCTGAACTCGGCCTGATCGATCTAGTTGGCGTCAAGCTCCCAGAGATCATCCATGGTCTGAGTCAAGAGTAAACCCGCTTGAGCGCATTCATTCGCTATAGCGGCGTCTTGAACCTCATGCCTTTCGCTTCGCCGCCAAATTGCTCAAGTGGGTCCGTTGCCTCGACGGATACATCCTGGGGTGAAATTGCGGCCTCGCTCGCGCAGCCACTGAGGGCAAAGAGCGCACCTGCCATGCACAGCGCAATTTGAAGCGAAGTGAGCAGTGGTTTCGTGGGCGACATCTATCCTCTTCTTCGGTGTGTGCTTCAGACCCAGGCTCAGGCCCAGATCATTACTTGACCCTAGGCTTCAAGCTTGGCGCCGCAATCATGTTTACTAAACGTCATTGCGGAAATGGGATGATGCTTTAATAACGTCAAGCAAAGGGAGAGGTCATGTTCACAGCACCTCCGCTCGATTCCGCCGAGCAAGCGGTCAGAGACCGCATCGAAGTGCTAAATGAAGAACTTCGGCTGCACCTTTGCCTGGGCTACAGATGGACTGGTGCTCTGCGTCGCACGACGCTGGCCAGAAATATCCAGGGCTCGAATAGCATCGAGGGTATTCTTGCCAGCGTTGATGAGGTGAGCGCGATCGCGGCGGGCGAGACTCCCGCATCGGTAAGCCAGGAGACGAGCCAAGCGCTGGCCGGGTATCAGTTAGCGATGGCCTACGTGCTGCAGCTGGCGCAGGGTGCGTTTAACTTTGATGCGTCCTTGATTCGCAGCCTGCACTTCATGGTCACTTCGTATGATCCTTCTAAATGGCCTGGTCGTTTCAGAACTGGCCCGGTGTATGTGATCCAGGAGACCACGGGGGATAACGCCCATGAGGGTGCCCCTGGCAATCAGGCAGAACCGCTGATGATGCCTTTGCGGCGGGTGCACTGAGCGGTAAGGACCCGCTGATCGCTGCGGCCATGGCTCATCTGAACTTCGTCTTGATCCATCCATTCAAGGACGGTAATGGGCGGATGGCCCGCATTATTCAAAGTCTCACGCTTGCCAAGGCCAGCGACTCAGCGCCAATCTTTATGGGAATCGAAGAGTTTCTGGGGCGTCGCACACAGGCTTACTACGATGTTCTTGCTCAGGTCGGTCAGGGGAACTGGGCAACCGCGGATCGTAATTCAGAAGCTGCACGCCCCTGGGTGCGGTTCATACTAACGGCGCACTTCAACCAGGCTTCCGAACTCAAGCATCGAATCACCTCCGCCGGCAAGGCCGCCGTCAAGATGGAAGAACTGGCCGCGGCTGCTGTTCTACCTGAGCGGGCGGTGGAGGTGCTCTCCGCTGCCCTGTTTGGTGGCACAACCACTCGATCCCGGTATCTGGCAGCTCTCGAAGAAATCGGAGAGGTTATCTCGGAACAGATGGCTTCTCGTGACCTCACGGCTCTCGTTAAAGCTGGGTTACTCGCGTCACACAGTGACAAGCGGGGCGATGGTACTCACCGGGCAAAGTGGTGCAAGAAGCGGCACGCGAGGCTGGTCTCGGTAGGGCGTGGCGCGACACTGATCCGTTCGCGAATTAGCGTCGTGGGACAGCTGGTAGTGAAGCGGGGCAGCATGAGTTGCGAGTCCAGCTAGGCTGAAGGCATGACGCACCCCCGGTATCGATTCAGCTGCACACGCACCACGGCAGTGCTGGCCACGGTAGCCGCCCTTGCCCTCACAGGGTGTGGCGCAGAAGCTCCGGGGGCTCAACCGAAATCACTTCAGGCAACAGAACCGACTACGCCCGGTGCTGTTGAAAAGATTTCAGAGCCCGCCCCAACGCCAGAAGCAGAGGAACCTCCTGCAGTGGGTCCAATACTGCCTGCCACGTGTGAAGAGGTTATTCCGTTAGAGGTAGTCAAAGGCTATTCAGAATATATCGAGTTCATGGACACAGGCGCGGCGGTTGAACCGTTGCTTGAAAACAGGCTCGGTCCTGCGACTATGGCAGCTCTGCAAGGCGGATCTCAGCAGATCTATTGCAGCTGGGGGATACCTCAGTCAGATGGTGGCGTGGATCTCGGGTTGGCGGCCATTAGCGACCAAACCGCAGCCGATCTCACGTCAGCTCTACGTGACTCCGTGTACGTTGAGCTCGACGCAATCGGCGAAGAAGTCGTATTTGATCAGGGCCCGAGCTCTGAACACAGGTACCTTGACACCATCATCATTGGGGATGGCCTGCTCGTCGTCTCCACAGGCACTCTTCAAGGAAATTTTGCTCGAGACGCCTGGGATCTGGTGACAGGGAGAACCGAGTAACGGGACTCTGGATCGGCGAGATCCCTACCCGCCCACCACGAGGCTCATGTCTTAGTAGGAATCCTATCTGAGGCGGTCGAACGCGTGGCAATACACCCCGCCAGAAGCGGCACCCGTGGCGTAACTGTCCTGCTTTTGGGATGAGTTCACGAAAAGGGTTGCGCATGGTTAAAACATGCCGCGCGCCGATTTATACTCGTGAAATGAAAACTAACTTCTGAGATGGTTTGAGCGTTGCCCTCGATGGTGTGGGCATACTCATCGGCGTCGTGGCCTGATTAGACGCCTGCGGGAATCTGTGCATATCGTCTCGAGCTGGCCGAGGGCGAACGCAACCATCACCGAGGTGAAGCATTTCCCCGCCATTCTCGAAGACAGCACGCCATCAGATCACGGGGTGTACGAGTTCACGACGCCAGAGGGGGCCGTGTTTACGGGGTACGACGAAGAGCCCGTGGAATCAAATCCCGTGGCCGGCATGAAGATGGAGGTCGCGTACGACCCGGCGAACCCCAGCACGAGCCACCACACCAAAAATATCAAGAAGCGAATCGGTGGTTGGTTTCTGATCTTCGTAGTGGTCGACGGAGTGCGCTTCGTCTGTGCCTACCTGCTGTTTGCGGTGGGCATCAGCACATTTATGCAAGCAAGGTGAGCTACCAGGCCTGATGACTGAAACGCGCATCAGCATTTAAAGAGAATCTGAAGCCAACTGAAATAGTTGAGCATCATTGCATTTGGTAGGGCAGGCGGGACTTGAACCCGCGACCGAACGATTATGAGTCGTGTGCTCTAACCAACTGAGCTACTGCCCCAAGACAACCCCTTCATCTTACTGGATCGCATCGCCCCGTTTGTACAGGCCGTGGGCGTGCCGCCAGTCTCGTTGGTGGCCGAGTTGAGGGGGCCCGAAGATGTTACGCACGGCGACAAAGCCCAGCCTTACCTAGCTTGCGCGCATTTCAAAAGGGCGTAGCGTTAGGGGTGTTCGCATATCGGCGACAGTGAAAGGAACACCTCGATGGCCACCAAGCAGATCACCGTTCCCGCAGCGCAGGGCGACCTTCATCGCCCCACCGGCGTTGCTCAGTACTTGACCCCCGTGGTCCACGACCTCGTGGCACTTGCCGTGAATGGCAAGCAGGCGCACTGGCACGTGCGCGGCGAAAACTTCATTGGCGTGCACGAGTTTCTCGATGAGATCGTGGCGCACGCACAAGACGGTTCAGACACGGTCGCCGAGCGCATCGTGGCTTTGGGCTTGCCCCTCGATGCCCGCATTGGCACGGTTGCGCAGCGCACAACGACGCCGCAGCTGAGCGACGGCTTCCAGCCCTCGAACGTGACGGTACGCGAGATCGTGGCGCAGCTCGACGCAACCATTGCCACCGTCTACGCCGCAGTGAAGGGCCTCGACGACGTCGACCTCGTCAGCCAAGATATCGTGATCGCGTTGGCCCAGCAGCTCGATAAGGATCGCTGGTTCCTCGTTTCTCACTTCGCCGAGTAACTCTTTCGGCGCTCGAAGCGCCCAGGCTTCACCTCAAGCGGGTGTGATCTTCACAGATCACACCCGCTTTTTGCTGCCCACAGCACCGAATTGGCCGTGAAGCGAGTCATCACCCAAAAATCGTGGTACGTTTTTCCAGTAAGGCACGCCTTACTAACATCACATGTTGAGGGAAGGTGAGGGCCGATGCTCGGAACTCTATTGATCGGCCTGCGCGAGGGGCTCGAAGCCGCGCTCGTCGTGAGCGTCTTGCTGGCCTGGGCAAGCCGCACCGGGCGCCCCGATACCGTGCGCAAAATCTGGCTCGGCGTCGGCAGCGCCGTCGCACTCTCCCTCATCATCGGCGCCACCCTCACCTACGGCGCCTATGGGCTCTCGTTCCGTGCGCAAGAAATCATCGGCGGCACGCTCTCGATCGTCGCGGTCATCATGGTGACGTGGATGGTGTTCTGGATGCTGCGCGCCGCCAAGGGCTTCAGCGGCGAACTGCACAGCAAACTCGAACGCGCCGGCACCGGCTGGGGGATCGCCGCCATCGGCTTCATCTCGGTGGGCCGCGAAGGCATCGAAACCGCCCTGTTCATCTGGGCCACGACCCGCGCCAGCGACGTCTCACCGCTCGTCGGATTCGTTAGCGCCGTCTCGGGGATCCTGGTGGCGGTGCTGCTGAGCTGGGCGCTCTTTAGAGGCATGATCCGGATCAATCTCACACGGTTCTTTCGCTGGTCTGGCGTGCTGCTCATCATTTTCGCGGCCGGCGTGCTCGCCTATGGCATTCACGACCTACAAGAAGCCGGCGTGCTGCCCGGCCCGTTCGCCCTTGCGCCCGCTGGCGCGAGCGCGTTTGTCGCGCAGTGGTTTGGCGAGAATGCGTGGGCATTTCGGGTGCCCCACCTCATTGCCCCCGATGGCATCGTGGCGACCCTGTTGAAGGGCACGCTCGGGTTTGCCCCCGAGATGACGCGCCTCGAGGTATTCGCTTGGTTCGCGTACCTCGTACCCACTCTCATCGTATTTTTGCGCGGCTCATTCGCGTCGCAGAGTCGCAAGCAGCGGGCAGCAGGGCGCGCTGACGCTGCCGCGGCCGACGGCGCTGCCGGTACTGAAGCCGTCGCCGCGCAGCAAGTCGCACTGTCGGCCTAACCTACTTTCTTTCACCCACCAACTACCTCATAAGGATCTTCCGTGCACCACAAGTACGCCCTCCCCGCGACCTGCGCGGCCGCCGCTGCAACGATGCTGCTGCTCACCGGCTGCGTGCCCAATGCCGCGCCCAGCGCGACGAGCATTGCCGTCACCTCCACCGACACCGACTGCGTGGTCGAGACCGCGACGGCCGCGGGTGGCACCATCACGTTCACGGTTAAGAACGACGGCAAGAAGGTGAGCGAGTTTTATGTGCTCGGCAGTAACGAGCTCACCATCGTGGGTGAGGTCGAGAACATCGCCCCCGGCGCAAGCCGCGACCTCACCATTCAGGCCGGTCCCGGTGACTACTTCACGAGCTGCAAGCCGGGCATGATCGGCGCCGGAGTGGGGCAGGCCGCCTTCACCATCACGGGCGATGAGGTGCAGACCAGCCCCGAAGAAGAAGCCATCGTTGCGCAGTACATCGCGTATGTGAAGGCGCAGAGTGAAGAGCTCGTGCCGCAGGTGCAGGCGTTCGTTGCGGCGTATGTGGCTGGCGATGACGCCGAAGCCAAGCGGCTCTTTCCGATCGCCCGCATCAACTACGAGCGCATCGAGCCCACCGCCGAGCAGTTTGGCGACCTCGACCCCAAGATTGACTACCGCAAGCCGGGCGCCGATGAAGAAGGCCTGCCCTTCACCGGGTTCCACCGCATCGAGATGGATCTGTGGAACGAACAGGCTGTCGCCGCAGGCCGCTACACCGGCGACGATGATCTCACCCCGCTGACCCCCGCCGAACGCAAGGTCGTGGGCGACCAGTTGGTGGTTGATATTACCGAGCTCAAGGACAAAGTCGCGAGCCCCGAGTTCACGCTGACCCTCGCCGATATTACGGAGGGCGCGAAGGGGCTGCTCGATGAGATCGCGGCCCCCGATGGCAAGCTTCCCGGCGAAGAGAACGAGTTCTCGCACACCGATCTCTACGACTTCACGGCCAACGTTGAGGGCGCCCAGGTCGCCCTCGACACGGTGCGCCCGCTCGCGGCGGGCGACCCCGAGCTCGTGACCGAACTCGACGACCGCTTCGCGAGCATGCTCGAACTGCTTGCGACCTACGGCTCCTACGAGGATGGCTTCGTGTCGTACGACACCGTCACACAGGCCGAACGCAACGATCTCGCGGCGGCGCTCACGGCGCTGAGCGAGCCGCTGTCGCGCCTCACCGCTGCGGTCGTGCAGGGCTAACGATGGCCGTGCGTCCCACTAGGCGAGGGCTGTTCGGCCTCGCAGGCGCCGGTGCCGCCGGCCTCCTCGTCGGCGGCACCGGCGGTATCGCCGCGGCCGGGGGAGTGCCCGGCATCGCCGGGGTGCCCGCGCTCTCGGGTGGCCGAGACGGTGGCCGCCAGGCCACCGTGCCGTTTTATGGGGCGCACCAGGCGGGCATCGTGACGCCCGCCCAAGACCGGCTGCACTTTGCTTCGTTTACGATGCTCGCCGGCACCGGCCGCGACGACCTGATTGCGCTGCTGCGCGACTGGAGCGAAGCGGCCAGCATGCTGACCCAGGGCAAGCCCGTGGGCACCGGCGTCGAACCAGACTCACTGCTGCTGCCGCCCGATGACACCGGCGAGGCTGAGGGGCTCGGATCGGGCCACCTCACGCTCACCTTTGGCCTTGGCCGTGCACTGTTTGTGGGCGCAGCTGACGATGCGGGTGAGGCTGATCCGTATGGGATCCGGGGTCGCTTGCCTCAGGCATTTGAGCCGCTGCCGTCGTTCGCCTTCGACCTGCTCGCGCCCGGCTACACCGGGGGCGACCTGTGCGTGCAGGCGTGCGCCGATGACCCGCAGGTTGCCGTGCACGCGATACGTAATCTCGCGCGCATCGCCGCGGGCCGCGCCCACCTGCGCTGGAGCCAGCTCGGGTTCGGCCGCACCGCATCGACCTCGCGCGCGCAAGACACCCCGCGCAACCTCTTCGGGTTCAAGGATGGCACCGCGAACCTGATGGCTGAGGATGATGGGGAACTCGCCGAGCACCTGTGGGCGGGTGACGAAGCTCCCGAGTGGCTGCGCGGCGGCAGCTACCTCGTGGCCCGCAAGATTCAGATGACGATCGAGTCGTGGGATCGCTCCTCGCTCGCTGAGCAAGAGCGCATCTTTGGGCGCACGAAGCTTGCGGGCGGGCCGCTCTCGGGCGGCGAGGAATTCACGGAGCCCGATTTTACTGCCCCGGATCCCGAACAGACGGCGCAGCCCGCGATTGACATCGCGGCCCACATGCGCCTCGCACACCCCTTGCACAATGGCGGGGCGCGGATGCTACGCCGCGGCTATAACTACGTCGATGGCTCGAATGAGCTCGGTCAGCTTTCTGCCGGGCTGTTTTTCATCTCGTATCAGCGTGACCCCGCCACGTTCGTGCGGGTGCAGCGGTCGTTGAAACCCGATCTACTAAACGAATACATCAGGCACATTGGCTCGGGGCTGTGGGCGGTGCCTGCGGGCGCGGCCCGCGGCGAGTTTATTGCGCAGGCGCTGTTCGAGTAGGGCAGGCTGGGCGAACGGTCGCGTCGGGGCGCCGGTAACAAAGGTTAGACGGAGAACAGCGCGTCTTCGTTCAGCGGCTCTTCAGCGATCGCCTCAGTACCACCCGATGAGATGTACTCCTCGACGAAGCGGCCGAGCACCATGTGCGATGCGCGCACATCTGCGCGTTCAACGCCCTCGATGATCGAATCCACTTCGCTGGGTTCGAAGTAGCCGTGATTGGCGTAGGTGCGCACCCTCGATGTGAACGAAGCGGTGTCGAGCTCGGGGTGAAACTGCGTCGCGTAGACATTGCGGCCCACCCGAAAGGCCTGCACTGGGCAGCTGGGTGAGCTGGCGAGCACCACGACCGAATCGGGCACCTCGCTGATCGCTTCCTTGTGCCCCACAAAGGCGTCGAACGTGGCGGGCAGCTGGTGCAGCAGCGGGTCGTGTTGGCCGGCCTCGGTGAGGCTGATGCGCATCGCCTGTGAGCTCTCGCCAAACGTGCGGTCGACCTTGGCGCCCTGGTGCGCACCTATGGTGCCAATGCCGTAGCAGACACCCAAGAACGGAAAGTCGATGCGCACGACCTCGGTGAGCAGCTCGGCGAGCTCAGCTTCCACCCGCAGTTCGGTGGGCGACTTGCGTTCGGCTGGCTCGCTCACCGTAAACGGGCTGCCCGCCAAGATGATGCCCGAGTAGGCCGAAAAGTTGATGGTGCCCAGGGGGCCCGACTCAATGCGTCGCCATTCAAGGTCCTCAGGGAGGAGGCCCGTGAGGCGACAGTAAGCCGCATGTTCGTCTGCGGCCTCGGTGTCTTCACCACGCGTGGTGATGAGCAAAAAAGGCTTCATATCAAGTACCGTATCGCGCGACCGGTCGCCGCGCATGCGTGAGACGCCGCGGCCGCAATACTCCGTAACCCGTGATGGTGTGGAATACTGCGGCCGCGGCTGAGGTGAGTGGCTAGAGACTAGTTGTACGAGCGGATCGCGACAACTGCGTTGTGGCCACCAAAGCCAAACGAGTTGGAGATCGCGAGCTGCGGGCCATCGCCCAGTGCCTGCGTGTCACCCGACACCGAAAGCAGAATCGCCGGATCCTGCTCGGTGAGGTTGATCGTCGGGGGAGCGATGCGGTTCTTGACCGCGAGCACCGCGAACATCGCCTCGAGTGCACCGGTGCCGCCGAGCAGATGGCCCGTGGCACCCTTCGTGGCAGAGACCGGAATCTCGTGGACGCGATCGCCAAACACGCGCTTGAGGGCGGTGTACTCGGCGATGTCGCCCACGGGAGTCGACGTGGCGTGCGCGTTGATGTGCGTCACATCATCGGCGGTCGCGCCGGCCTGCTGCAGTGCCATCTCTACGGCACGGCTTGCGCCCTTGCCCTCGGGCTCAGGAGCCGTGATGTGGTAGGAATCTGCGGTCACGCCGCCGCCGGCGATCTCGGCGTAGATGTGTGCGCCGCGAGCGAGTGCGTGCTCTTCGGTCTCGAGTACGAGCGCTGCGCCACCCTCGGCCATGACGAAGCCGTCGCGGCTGATGTCGTAGGGGCGTGATGCCGTTGCCGGGTCATCGTTGCGCTTGGACAGCGCCTGCATCGAGTTGAATGACGCGAGCGTGATGGGGTGGATCGCTGCTTCTGAGCCGCCGGCGATGACTACGTCAGCGTAGCCCGCCTGCAGGTGCTCGTATGCGTTGACGATGGCCTCGGTGCTCGAAGCGCAGGCCGATGCGACGGTGCGCGCGTAGGCGCGGGCGTCAAAGTGCATCGAAACCGCAGCTGCGGGAGCGTTGGGCATCAGCATGGGCACGGTCAGCGGCAAGACGCGACGCGGGCCCTTCTCACGCAGGGTGTCCCACGCGTCGAGCAGCGACCACAGGCCGCCGATGCCGGTTGCCCAGTCGACGCCGAGGCGATCGTTGTCCAGCTCGGTGATGCCCGCATCAGCGAACGCCTCCATTGCTGCGATCAGGGCGAACTGGCTTGAGGGGTCGAGTCGCTTTGCCACGGGGCGCGCCAGCACGTCGGTGGGCTGCACCTTGGCCTTTGCTGCAAAGGTTACGGGCAGTGCGTACTGCTCAACCCAATCGAAGTCCAGGGACTTTGCTCCGGAGGCTCCGGCGAGGAGAGCGTCCCAGCTTTCGGGTGCGGTGCCACCAATGGGGCTCGATGCGCCGATACCGGTAACGACAATCTTCTTCGTCATGTGTGAGTGCTCCACGTAGGTGAAAAGTTTTGGAGGCGGGGCGCTATTGCGCCCCGCCAGGGAAATGCTTAGGCCTGAGCCTTGACGATGAAGTCCACGGCGTCGCCGACGGTCTTCAGGTTCTTGACCTCTTCGTCGGGGATCTTGACGTCGAACTTCTCTTCGGCGTTGACGACGATGGTCATCATCGAGATCGAGTCGATGTCGAGGTCATCGGTGAACGACTTGTCGAGAGCCACGACGTCAGCCGCGATTCCGGTCTCGTCGTTGATGAGCTCGGCGAGTCCTGCGAGGACCTCTTCGTTGCTGAATGCCATTGTTGTTTCTCCTTGAATATGGGTTGAGGCTGTAAAAGTTTACGGGGTGGCCTGGCGCCCAGGCGCAGGCCACGCGCGAGGTTACGGGATCTCGACGATCTGGGCGCCGAAGACGAGACCGGCGCCAAAGCCGATCGTCAGGGCGAGCCCACCCGAGAGCTCGGGGTGTTCCTCACGAAGTGCGTGCATGGCCAGCGGAATCGAGGCGGCAGAGGTGTTGCCCTGCATCTCAATATCGCGTGCGATGACGACTGACTCGGGCAGCTTCAGCTGCTTCGCGAGCTCATCAATGATGCGCATGTTGGCCTGGTGGGGGATGAACGCGGCCAGCTCTTCAGGTTTGATACCCGATTCTTCGAGCGTGCGGCGGGCAACCTTTGCCATCTCCCAGACGGCCCAGCGGAAGACCGTCTGGCCATCCTGACGCAGGGTCGGCCACGCCACCTCGGTCGGGTTCGCGCGGTACTCTGCGAACGTGGAGGTCATGCGAATGGTGTCCCAGCGCTCACCGTCTGAACCCCAGATGGTGGGGCCAATGCCGGTGTGGTCGCTCGCGCCCACCACAACAGCGCCTGCGCCGTCGGCGAGCAGGAACGAGATGCTGCGGTCGGTCGGATCGATGACGTCAGAGAGCTTCTCGGCACCGATCACGAGCACGTTCTTGCAGTTACCGGCGCGCACGAGCGCGTCGGCCTGACCAACGGCGTAGACGTAACCGGCGCAGGCTGCCGAGATGTCGAACGCTGCGGCGGGGGTGAGGCCGAGACGGTGCGCTGCGAGTGCCGCCATTGACGGCGTCACGGCGACGTTTGAGATCGTCGAGATGATGACGCCATCGATCTCGCTGCGGTCGAGGCCCGACTTGACGATGGCTTCTTCGCCTGCGGCGACCGCGAGGTCGACTGCGCCGATGTCTGAGCTGGCGCGGCGACGCTGCACGATACCGGTGCGCTGGCGAATCCACTCGTCAGAGGAGTCGATGGGGCCCACGATGTCATCGTTGGGCACGTCGATGTCGCCGCGGGCGGCACCGATGGAGAGAATGCGCGTGTGCGCGGGGCCTGTCGGCTGAGTGAGGGAAGCCATGAGAATCCTTTCAGGGCCTAGTTGGCCGAATCGGCAATCAGCTGAATCGCAGCGTCGAGGTCAGCTGGAGTCTTGACGGCCACCGTCGGCACACCCTTGAGGGCGCGCTTGGCGATACCGGTGAGGGCTCCGGCGGGAGCAAGCTCGATGAGGCCGGTGATGCCGGCCTCCTGGAAGCTCGCCATGCAGGCATCCCAGCGCACGGGGTGCGCAATCTGGGACACCAGCAGCTCCAAGAATTTGGGGCCCTCGGTGACGAGGGTACCGTCTGAGTTAGTCCATAGCGGGCGATCCGGATCAGCGACCGAGACGCCAGCAGCAGCCGCAGCGAGCGTCGGCACCGCAGACGCCATGTAGTCGGTGTGGAACGCGCCAGCGACCTGCAGCGGGATCACGCGGGCGCCGCGCGGGGCATCCGCAGCCAGCGCAGCGAGCGCCTCGGGGGAGCCGGCGGCGACGGTCTGCCCACCACCGTTGCGGTTGGCGGGGGTGAGGCCGTGGGCCTGAATCTTCGCGATCACGTCGGCCTCGACGCCACCAACCACCGCGGCCATGCCGGTGCGCTCGCGCCCAGCGGCCTCAGCCATTGCGCGGCCGCGGGTGCCCACCAGGGCAAGTGCGTCGCCGTCGGTCAGTACGCCAGCAGCAGCAGCCGCCGCATACTCACCCACTGAGTGGCCGGCGACGCCGACGCCCGCGAGTGAGGTGCGTGCAGCCAGTTCACGCCACGCCAGCAAGCTGGCAGCAACGATGAGGGGCTGTGCCACCGCGGTGTCACGGATCGTGTCGGCGTCACTGACGGTGCCGTGCGTGGCGAGGTCAACACCCGAGCGCTCAGAAGCGTCGGCGATGAACTCTTGCGCACCGCGCAGTTCAAGCCACTCATTCAAGAAACCGGGAGTCTGGGAGCCCTGACCCGGGCAGGCGATAACAATCACGCTTTACAGTTTCTCAGATGAAGGGCCGAATCACTGCATATAACCCACCATAAAAAAAGCAATTCATTGTATGAAAGCGTTATTTCTTGGGGATTTGCGTGCGGCGAGGGCCATGTTGGGCGATAGAACCGGCAATGAGGGCCGACTGAAGGATGAGGGCTTCGCGCGCGCCGGTGGCGTTCCAGCCGATCAATTCGGTGACCTTTTTGAGGCGGTAACGCACCGTATTGGGGTGCACGAAGAGTTCACGAGCGGTGGCTTCGAGCGAGCGGCCGTTGTCGAGGTAGCACCACAGCGTCTCGAGGAGCTCAGTGGAGTGTGCCAGCAACGGTTCGTAAATCTGCTCGATCAGCGTGCGCCTCGCGAGTCCGTCACCCGCGAGCGCGCGCTCGGGGAGCAGATCGTCTGCGCCCACCGGGCGAGGGGCGTGTCGCCACGACCGCGCCACTGCGACGCCCGCGAGCGCGGCACGCGCACTGCGCGACGCCTCAATCAGGTTCGCAACGGTGGGGCCGAGCACCAGCGGGCCCTCTGAGAAGCCGGGCTCGAGTCGCTCAGCGATCTCGAGGAAAGTAAGGGGGTCTGCGACCGCACCCGAGTGGGTTTGTTGCGGGCGGGTCTGTTCGATCCGGCCCAGCACGAGCACGAGCCGGGTGCCCTGCAAGCCGATGAGCACATCGGCTCCGGCGTGCCGGGCGTTACGCCTGAGCTGATCGACATCGACGACGCGATCGGCAGAGCCCACGAGCACCGCGACCTCACCGTCGCCGTGCCAGCCGAGCGCCGCGATCCGGCTCGGAAGTTCATCGTCGCTCTCGCCCGTGAGGATCGAGTCGACCACCAGCGCCTCGAGGCGCGCGTCCCACAGACCGCGCGCCTCGGCGGCGCGAGCGTACACGTCAGCCGCCGCAAAAGCGACGTCACGTGAGTAGTGGAGGATGGCCTCGCGCAGCGCTTCACTGCGCGGGGCCACCCGATCCTCAACCACCGAGACCACCACGCGGATCAGCTGCAGGGTTTCCTGCAAGCTAATCGAGCGCAGCAGCTCGCGGGGAGCCGCGCTGAACACGTCAGACGCGATCCACGGGGTTGAGGTCGGATCCTCATACCACTGGATGAACGAGGAGATACCCGTCTGTGCAACGAGCCCGACCGCCGACCGTCGACTGGGCGGCATGTTGCCGTACCACGGCAGCGTGTCGTCGAGTCTGGTGATCGTGCGGGTAGAGAGCTCGCCCGTGATGGTACGCAGCCAGGCGAGCTCTTGCTCCTTCGTTCCCTCCATATGAGTGGTTATGCCTCCCCGCCGGCGCCACCGGTAGTACCGGCGTTGACGTCGAGCAGGCGGTACTGTGCAGCGGCACGACGCGGCACATCGGCCGAGATCTTGCCCTGCATAGCGAGGCGCTGCAGCACCTTCACGATGACCGACTCGCGGTCAATGTGGAAGAAGCGGCGAGCGGCAGCGCGAGTGTCAGAGAACCCGAAACCATCGGCGCCGAGCACCGAGTAATCGCCGGGCACGAACTGGCGCACCTGATCGGGAACCTCGGTGGACCAGTCGCTGACAGCAACGACGGGGCCCTCAAAGCCCTGCAGCTTCTGCGTCAGGTACGGTACGCGGGGCGTCTCATCGAGGTGCAGGTAGTTGTGCTCCTCGGCGGCAATGCCATCGCGGCGCAGCTCAGACCAGCTCGTCACGCTCCATACATCAGCGTTGACGCCCCAGTCGCTTGCCAGGATCGCCTGTGCTTCGCGAGCCCACGGCACAGCAACGCCCGAAGCGAAGATCTGCGCCTTGACGCCGTCGCCGGTGCCCGGGCTGACGAGGTGGATACCGCGCACGATGCCCTCGATGTCTGCATCTGCAGGCTCGGCGGGGTGCACGATCGGCTCGTTGTAAACGGTCATGTAGTACATGACGTTGGGGTCGGGGTGCACGCCACCGTACATGCGTTCAATACCCGAACGCATGATGTGACCGATCTCGTAACCGTATGCCGGGTCGTACGAGACGACTGCGGGGTTGGTGTTCGAGAGCACGAGCGAGTGGCCGTCAGCGTGCTGCAAGCCCTCACCGGTCAGCGTGGTGCGGCCCGCGGTGGCGCCAATGATGAAGCCACGTGCCATCTGGTCGCCGGCAGCCCAAATTGCGTCACCGGTGCGCTGGAAACCGAACATCGAGTAGAAGATGTAGATCGGAATCAGGGGCTCACCCTGCGTCGCGTACGACGTGCCCACGGCGGTGAATGCCGCGGTTGCGCCAGCCTCGTTGATACCCACGTGCAGCATGACACCCTGCGGGCTCTCCTTGTAGGCGAGCAGCAGTTCGCGGTCAACCGACGCATAGTTCTGGCCGTGCGGGTTGTAAATCTTCGAGGTGGGGAAGTACGCATCCATACCGAAGGTGCGCGCCTCGTCAGGAACGATGGGCACGAAACGTGAGCCGAAGCCCTTGTCGCGCATCAGATCCTTCAGCATGCGCACGAACACCATCGTGGTCGCAGCTTCCTGCGTGCCAGTGCCCTTCGATGCAATCGCGTACGACTTCAGCTCGGGCAGTACCAGCTCGGTGTGCTCGGTGCGACGCTCGGGGACGTACCCTCCGAGCGCACGACGGCGATCGAACATGTACTGGATCGCCTCGTGCGAGTTACCCGGGTGGTAATACGGCGGCTTGTAGGGATCAGCCTCAAGCTGCGCATCCGTAATGGGGATGTGCATGGTGTCGCGGAACGTCTTGAGGTCATCAAGCGTCATCTTCTTCATCTGGTGGGTCGCGTTGCGGCCCTCGAAGTGGGGGCCCAGGCCGTAGCCCTTGACCGTCTTCGCCAGAATCACCGTGGGGCGACCCTTGTGAGCCAGCGCCTCAGCGTAGGCCGCGTACACCTTGCGGTAGTCGTGCCCACCGCGGCGCAGCTGCCAGATCTCATCGTCAGACATATCTTCGACGAGGCGAGCGGCACGCTCGTCCTTACCGAAGAAGTTCTCGCGAATGTACGCGCCGCTCTCGGCCTTGTACGTCTGGTAGTCGCCGTCGGGCGTCGTGTTCATGACGTTGAGGAGGGCACCATCGGTGTCGCGCTCGAGCAGGTCATCCCACTCGCGGCCCCAAACAACCTTGATGACGTTCCAGCCGGCGCCACGGAAGAAGCTCTCGAGCTCCTGAATGATCTTGCCGTTACCGCGCACCGGGCCATCGAGACGCTGCAGGTTGCAGTTGATCACGAAGGTGAGGTTGTCGAGGCCCTCGTTCGCTGCGACCTGCAGCTGGCCACGGCTCTCAACCTCGTCCATCTCGCCATCGCCGAGGAACGCCCACACGTGCTGATCCGAGGCATCCTTGATGCCACGGTTCGTGAGGTAGCGGTTCGTCTGCGCCTGGTAGATCGCGTTGATCGGGCCAATGCCCATCGACACGGTGGGGAACTGCCAGAAATCGGGCAGGCTACGCGGGTGCGGGTAGCTGGGAAGGGCGTTGCCCTCCTTCGACTTCTCCTGGCGGAATCCGTCGAGGTCTTCCTCTGAGAGGCGACCCTCAAGGAACGCGCGGGCGTAGATGCCGGGGGAGGCGTGACCCTGGATGAAGATCTGGTCGCCGCCGCCCGGGTGATCCTGGCCGCGGAAGAAGTGGTTGAAGCCAACCTCATACAGCGAAGCAGCCGACGCGTACGTCGAGATGTGACCGCCGACGCCAACGCCGGGGCGCTGCGCACGGTGCACGGTAACTGCTGCGTTCCAACGAATCCACGAGCGGTACTGACGCTCAAGTTCTTCGTTGCCGGGGAAGGGGGCTTCATCGCCTGCGGCGATGGTGTTGACGTAGTCAGTCGTCGGGACCATCGGTACGCTGAGTCGCAGTTCGCGCGAACGCGCGAGCATGCTCGTCATAATCTCGCGACCGCGAGCGGGGCCACGTTCGTCGACGACGGCGTCCAGCGACTCGCGCCACTCTGTGGTCTCCTGTGGGTCTACATCTACGCGATCCGGTGCATACGGATCCTGCGGGTTCACAGCCAAGATTAGGGCTCCATTCACCATGAGTCTGTGCCGGGGATTAGCGCGGGGTTTAGCGCTGGGCGGGCACGGGCGATCCCGCCGATTCGCGGGCCATCTACCAGACTAGCGAATGTCGCCACAAAAAACGGATTCCTGTAGTGGAAATCATCAGATTCCGAACAAGATTCGTCTCACAGAGTAAGCCGCGCGGTGGATAAGGTGGTGTGACCGAAGAATTTGATGGCGCGCGAGCGCCTGGAATGGAGATCACATGTCACTCGCAGTAGGTACGCAGGCCCCCGATTTCACGCTGTCGGATCAGAACGGTGAATCGCTCACGCTTTCAGAGCTCGTGGCCGAGGGCCCCGTGGCACTCGTATTCTTCCCCCTCGCTTTCTCGGGCATCTGCACCAGCGAGTTGTGCGAACTGCGCGACAACCTCGCAATCTTCGCCGATAGCAAGGTGCGCCTCGTAGGCATCTCGGTTGACTCGGTGTGGACGCTGAAGGCATGGGCTGCAGCTGAGGGCTACGAGTTCTCGATCCTGTCTGACTTCTGGCCGCACGGTGGCGTTGCCAAGGAATTTGGTGTGTTCGTTGACGAGGCCGGCATCTCGACCCGTGCAACGTTCGTCATCGGCGAAGACCGCAAGGTGCTCGCCGCCTTCGAGACGGCCCCCGGCCAGGCTCGTGACTTCGCGTCGTACCGCGAGGCAATCGCAGAACTCGCGTAAGTAGTGCGTTTTGCCGGGGGTGGGCTTCGCTTGTGCGAGGCCCACCCCCGGCACATAAAACCGCGGAATCTCGCCGAGACACGCGAGGGTTACGCCCGATTGGCGCAGGGTGCGCGAACCCTCATATGATTATGGAGTTCGCAAGGACAAAACAACTCAACAAGGGCCTGTAGCTCAGCTGGTAGAGCGCCACGTTTACACCGTGGATGTCGTCGGTTCGATCCCGGCCGGGCCCACCAAATCAAGACCCTCACTCTTCGGAGTGGGGGTCTTTTTAGTTTCAGGGTGTTTCGGCGCAAGTTCTGTACCGCTCGACTTATCTAAGACTTCGCGGTTTTCGATTCATGGGCTATTGACCGCGGTGAATCGAGGCTGCCTCTTGGGAGTGCTTACGCAAAGCCGATAACACGGCGCTTCGGATTACCACCCACAGTACGATTAAGCCGACGGAGGCCGCCACCAGCCCGAAAACGACACCGAAGATATTGATCCAGAAGAAGTTTCCATGCCGGAAATCATAACCACTCCCATGGCACTTTGGGGGTTCCCGGCTTGGACGGTATTGAATCGGTATTTGCGGAGCTGAATGCGCGGGGTGTGGGCCGTGGCCCGGGAAACCCGGCCCATCTACTCAATTCTTGGCAGATCAGCGTCGTCGGGGCGTCGCCGCAGTATTTTTTGGCGCCGAAGACTGCACCAACTTCGGAACTCTCACTAACTCCGGAGCGATCTGGCGCCAGGGCTCCGGAATTACTGAATACTCCGGAGCTAGTGACTGCGAGTCCAAGCTTCCGCTGGCACCGACGCAGAAGCTCACCCATTCTTAGGGCAGATCAGCGCCGTGCGCCCCTTGGGCTACCGGCCTAGTCGCGACGAAATGACTGCAGCGTCTCTGCGAGCTCCCGCGTCGCGTTCTTCTGAGATCTGCCAATGGCGGTGACGGCGATCGGAAGCAGCAGCCCCGATACGCCTCCGGCCATTACCGAGAGAGAAAGCGTGCGCCCCGCCTCGAAACGAATCTGAGCTGTGTCGGTCAGTTCGTTCAAAGTCGGTGCAAGTGCTTCGTCGCCGACGACCTTGATGATGTCTTTCCTGGCCTTGGCAGCGTCAAAGTTTGAGTGTTCAACTCCCGTAGATATACCGATGGCGATTCCAGCCACAATGACAAGGAGTGGAAGTGCGTACAGAACGACGAGGGCAGGGTTTCTCATGCTTTCAGCCTATGGCCATAGAAACACGATGAAAGACAAAGAGAGACGAGAAGCTCTCGTAAAGGCCAGCACCAGCCCCCATGCAACATCAACCAGGCCGCGCGCCGCCCCAACTCCGCGGGCCTAGGCTGGGTGATCTAGAGAGCCTCACGCCCTAAGGAGCCCGCCCATGGAACGCCTGCAAGTACCGTTGTACTTCGCAGCTCTGCTAGTGGGGGCGCTCGCGGGGCTCGGCATCGCCCAGCTCGCGGTCGCCCCGGTGCTCGCGATGCTACTCTACGTCACGTTCTTGGGGCTCCCGTTCGCGCAGATGCGGCGGGCCGCCCGCGACTGGCGGTTCCTCGCCACCCTGCTGGTGGTCAACTTTGTGCTGGTGCCCCCGGTGGCTTTCGCGCTGTCGCGCTTCATTGCGCACGACCAGGTGCTGCTCGTGGGTGTGTTGTTTGTGTTGCTGACGCCGTGTATCGATTACGTCATCGTGTTCACGGGGCTTGCCGGGGGAGCCCAGCAACGGCTGCTCGCGGCGACTCCGCTGCTCATGCTCGCCCAGATGCTTTTGCTGCCCGTGTACCTGCGATGGTTTCTGGGGGCCGAGCAGGCAAGCGCGATCGACCTCGCCCCGCTCGCCACGGCGTTCGTGCAGTTCATCGTGTTGCCCCTCGCCGCCGCGGTGCTCACGCAGCTCGCGGCCGCACGTTGGCCCGCTGCCGCCGACCTCATGCGTGTGGGGTCAGCTGCCATGGTGCCCCTCATGATGATGCTGCTCGCCGCCGTGGTCGCCGCCCACATCTCAGGCATTGGCGCGCACCTGGGCAGGCTCGCGGCGGCCGTGCCGCTGTACCTGCTGTTCGCCGCGATCATGGCGGTCCTTGGAGCTTTAGCGAGCCGGGTGGCGCGGCTTGATCGCCCCGGATCCCGCGCCGTGCTCTTCAGCGGCGTGACCCGCAACTCGCTCGTGGTGCTGCCGCTCGTACTTGCGTTGCCCGCACCGTTTGAGCTCGCCGCACTGGTTGTGGTGACGCAGACCTGTGTCGAGCTCGTGGTGATGGTGGTGCTGGTGTGGCTGATTCCGCGACTGAATCGAGGCCACAGCAGGTCAGCAGCGTCTCGTTACAGTGTGTAACGACTGCGTGCTTACGCAGCGAGCGACAGGGGCTTGCGCCGCACGCGGAGCGGCAGACCCCGCGCGTTAGAACAGTTCTTCTTCGTGGCTCTTCTCGTAGAGGCGAATCTCATCCAGGCGCCGGTCGCGCAGTTTCGCTGTCCAGGTGGGCTCAGAAAGCACTGCGCGCCCGAGCCCCACGAGGTCGAATTCGCCCCGCTCAAACAGCTCAATGAGTCGGGCCAGCGACAACGAGGGCAGCTCAGCATCGGCGCCAAGGAAGGGTGAACCGACGCCCACTGAGCCCAGCGCAATTGTCGGTAATCCCGTCAGCGATTTCGTCCAGCCCGCGAGGGTGCGGTCGTCTCCCGCAAACGCCGGCAGCCAGTACCGGCGGGTCGAGACGTGAAACGCGCTCACTCCAGCAGCTGCCAGCGGAGCGAGCACCGTGTCGAGCTCCTGCGCGGTACTGGCGATCTGCGCATCAAAGTCAGCGCCCTTCCACTGTGAATACCGAAACACGACGGGAAAATCGGGGCCCACGGCATCGCGCACGGCTGCGACGACTTCTTCGCTGAGGCGGGTACGTGCGGCAATGCTGCCGCCGTAGCGGTCGGTGCGCTGGTTGGTGCGCGACCACAAGAATGCATCGAGCAGGTAGCCGTGTGCACCGTGCAGTTCGACGCCATCGAAGCCGATTTCTTTCGCGGTGAGGGCTGCGCGCGCGAACGACGCGATGATCGCGTCGATATCGGCGAGCGAGGCGGCCCGGCCAAAGGGTGCGCCGTCAGAGCCAAGCCCCGACGGACCGATGGTGGGGGATTCGGGGTGCGGGCCCGACCACTCGTGCCGCGTGACCCCGATGTGCCACAGCTGCGGAAAGATGCGGCCTCCCACCTCGTGCACCGCGTCAACTACGTGTTTCCAGCCCGCGAGGGCATCTGCGTCGTAGAAGCGTGGCACGCTGGTGCTGCCCCCGGCCGATGGATGGTCGATATAGGTGCCCTCGGTCACGATGAGGCCCATGTGCGCGGCGCGGCGACGGTAATACTCGGCGACTTCGGGCCCGGGCACACCGCCCGGCGAGAACCCGCGGGTCATGGGCGCCATCACGAAGCGGTTCGACAGCGCGGCATCACCGAGCGTGAACGGCGTGAACAACGGCGAGGGGTCTGCGTCATCGAGCAACGTCGTGGCGAGCGAACGAGACTGGGCGGTCGAGAGCGTCATATCAGCCCAAACCGCGCACCGGGCCGCCCTATTCCCACGCGATCCCGTGTGACGCTGTGTGACGCGGCAGGCCGCGTCGTCAGCGCGGGGTCAGCACGGCGCCAGCAAGGTTACCGCGGCTAATTCGCGCCGAGCGGCGGGTGAATCAGCAGCTCCGACCGCTCCCGCACATACGCCTGCAGCGTCTGCGCACCGTCGAGGGGTGCCCCGGCGCGCCATCTGACACGCAGCTCGCCCCCTGAAATTCCCACGGGCAGCTCCGGATCATCGCCCAGCGTGTCATCGAGCTCGATGCGCACCGCATCAAAGTTCACGGGCGTGCCCACGGGGTACCCGCCGTTGAGGGCCGCGGCGGCGAGTTCGCGCCGCTCCTCACGCGACTCCGACTGGTAGCCGGGGCGCCCGCGCTCGGCGGCCCGCGTTGATCCGGACAGCGCATAGAGCGCACCGTCAGTGGTGAGCAGCAGTGTGCCGAGGCGCCATGCGTCGCCCAGCGGGCGCATTGTGGCGGCGCGCATTATCAGCAACCGCCGCCTGGGGGCCACGTACTCGGCAAGGGCTTCTGTCGGCACTTTGGCAAGCTGCAGCGCCTGCACGGTGCTGCGGCACGTTTCGCTCGCGCGCTCCAGAAGCGCCTGCCGGTCGATGTTACGGTTCTCCACCAGGTCAGTGTATCTAGTGGGCGTCCCACGATCAGCCTCTATGTACCAGTCACCCAGCCGGATAGCAGTGTCCGAGTTGCGATCCAGGCCTGTTCTATTTGAGTTTTGTCTTGACCTTTGTCATCGCATCGAACTTAGCCATTTCGTAATGATAAAGATGGCTGGTAACTTCACCGCTCACTTTGTCGACAAAATATGTTGAATTGCCAACAGGGCTGATCTCAATATCTCCCATGACCACTCCGGCAAAGTGCGGCACCAGATAGTGCTCCTCGTCTTCCAAGGCGTGCCCCCGGAGCTGCAGTGTTTGTCCTCGATCAGCGAGGTACTCTCGGAGAATCTCAACGGCTTCTGGGTAGGAAATCTGCAAGGGACGGCCTTTCTTTGTGCCGAGTGAAGCATCACAAATTGTCAGATGTGCACACTGCGTTATTGCGCAGTCATGCTTGTGGCTGCGGCATGTTACGAACTCGCATGGCCAGTGTTGAGCTTGAACTATTCCGCACTAAGAATATGCGCAGCCGTTGGGAACCCAACATGGTCGCCTGGGCTAGAGGTGCAGCACTCCAGTTAGATCCGGGCGCGCGGCCATACACTGGAGGGGTGACTCATGAATCAGCTCAAGAATCAATGGAACTCGAGCGAAAGTACGAGGTGTCAGGCGACACCCCGCTTCCCGCCACCGCAGCTTTTGCGGCCGCAGGTTTCACCGCGTCAGCGCCCCAAACCCACGAGCTGGTCGCGACGTACTTCGATACCCCGGGCCATGATCTCGCTACCCGCGGCCTCGCGCTGCGGTCGCGGGCTGGCGGTAAAGATGCCGGCTGGCACCTCAAGGAACGCACCCCCGAGGGGGTACGTGAGCTGGGCTGGGAGCCGAGCACCACGATGCCCGCGGGCGTGATCGCTGAGCTAGGCGCGCGCATCGGGGAGAACGCCGCCCTGGTGGCCCCCGCCGCCGAGATTCGCACTACCCGCGTCATCACCATGCTGCGCGAGATTGCTGCTGCAACGGGCTCGGCCGCCGATACCGCAGCCGCCCCCGAGGTCATCGAGCTCGCAGACGATCAGGTGCTGGCGATCGACCATGTTCAGGGTGTGCGCCGCGCCTGGCGCGAGTGGGAAGCCGAGCTGATGCCCGGCGCCGACGCCGCGCTGCTCGACGTCGTGGAGCCGGTGTTGCTGGCCGCGGGCGCAACCCACTCGCTTAGCTTCGCGAAGATCGCCCGCGCCACCGGTCAGCTCAGCGCCGCTGCCCGAGCCGCCGGCGCCACCGCAGCCCAGCTGGCCGCACTCGCTGAGCTCGACGTGACAGACCGTGCGGCCGCCCAGGAATGAAACGTGAGGCTGCACGTTAGCCTCCAGTGGGGGTCGCACCCGCGACCCAACCATCAACTTGAGATATTAGGGGTGCCCGCATGACGCGAGTGGTTGCAGAGGATTCAGAATCGCGCGAGACGGTCATCGGCGCTGAAGCGCTGAAGCGTTCGTTCCGTGAGCACCCGGCGGGGGTATCGCTGATTACCGCGCACACGGCGGCGGGGCCCGTGGGGCTCACGGCGTCGAGCGTGGCGTCGGTGGGTATCGATCCGCCCGCGATCTCGTTCTCGGTCACCCGCGCCACCGGCAGCGCCGGCGGCATCTTGAACGCTGAAACCTACCTCGTGCACCTGCTTGATTCGCGGCACGCTGAGATTGCGCAGTCGTTTGCCGTCTCGGGTGCTGAGCGCTTCACCGAGGAGCAGGGGTGGGAGACGCTGCCCACGGGCGAGCCCTACCTGCCGGGCACCCGTGCCGCATTGCGCTGCCGCACGCTGCACTCACTCGCCGTCGGCTCTTCAGTCGTCGTAGTCGCCGAAGTGATTGATGCGGTCTTCCAAGAGCCCGCAGCGCCGCTCGTCTACGTGGATCGCAAGTTCCACACGCTGCCCGCCTAACTCCGCGTCGACGTACGACGGACATCGGGCAACCCACAACGCCGTACACACTCACAGCCGTATCCACTCACCACAGAGGAGCACGACATGACTGAATTTGCTGCCAGCTATGTAAACGCAGGCGAGTCGTTTGAGCGCGACACGAACTACATCGAAGACCGCATTGTGCAAGACCCGGTAGCGGTGCGCGCCCTGCCCGCCCCGCCCGAGTCGAAGATCGGCACCCTGGGCTTCGGGCTCAGCGCAGGCGCTCAGGCCTGGCCCGTCGAATCGGGGCGCTACCGCCTTGTGGCGGCACCGGCGTGCCCGTGGGCGAACCGCACCGTCATCGTGCGCCGCCTGCTCGGCCTCGAAGAGGCGATTTCACTCGGCCGCCCCGGCCCCATTCACGACGCGCGCTCGTGGACGTTTGACGTTGATCCCGGCGGCGTTGACCCGGTGCTGGGCACCGAGCGCCTGCAGCAGAACTACTTCAAGCGGTTCCCCGATTACCCCCGCGGCATCACGGTGCCGGCGATCGTCGACATCAAAACGGGTGGCGTCGTCACGAACAACTACCCGCAGATCACGCTTGATCTGTCGACCGAGTGGCGCGAGTTTCACCGCGAGGGTGCCCCCGATCTGCTGCCCAAAGAGCACCTCGATGAGATGTGGCCGATCATCACCCGCGTGTTCACCGAGCTGAATAACGGCGTCTACCGCTGCGGCTTTGCCGGCAGCCAAGACGCCTACGATGCCGCGTACGCGCGTTTGTGGGAGGCGATGGACTGGCTCGAGGAGCGTCTCGCGACACACCGCTTCTTGCTCGGCCCGGTGATCACCGAGGCCGATGTGCGGCTGTTCACGACCCTGGTGCGCTTCGATCCGGTCTACCACGGCCACTTCAAGACGAACCGCAACAAGCTCACCGAGATGCCCCACCTGTGGGCGTACGCGCGCGAGCTGTTCCAAACGCCCGGCTTCGGCGACACCGTCGATTTCGTGCAGATCAAGCAACACTATTACGGCACGCACCTCGACATCAACCCGACGGGTATCGTGCCCGCGGGCCCCGATCTCGCGGGCTGGCTCGAGCCCCACGGCCGCGAACGCCTTGGCGGTTCGCCGTTCGGCGACGGCTCGGCTCCGGGCCCGGTGCCCGCGGTCGATCGCGTGCTGGCGGGCCACTCACCGCTCGTCTAACGAGAAAGATCCGGATCATCGGGGCGCTGGCCTCGTTGATCCGGATCCCGGGGCGTACGCCCCCAAGCAGCTTGCGCAGCTTTGCCTCGTTACTCCTCGCCCATAACGGGGAGGCCGACCGTGTTGAGGCTGCGGGCTTTGTCTCGGCGCTCGACCGCGATGCTCGTGATCGCGAGCAGCAGGCCGAGGATCGCGAGAATCACGCCCACCCAGCCGGGGGCGCGGTAGCCGAGGCCGGCCGCAATCACGGCACCGCCCAGCCACGCACCGAGGCTGTTGCCGACGTTGAAGGCGGCGTGGTTGATGGCCGCGCCGAGCAGCGCCGACTCGTGCGAGATGCGAATGAGGCGGGTCTGAATCGTGGGGATCAGCGTCGACGACGTTAGGCCGATAAAGAACACCGAAATGATGAGGCCCACGGGCGTCTGCGCGACGAGTGAGTAGACCGCGAGCGAAATGATGAACGCGGTAAAGCCCACCATGATCGTGCGGGTGAGATCCTTGTCGCTGGCCCAGCCACCGAGGAAGTTACCCACGGTCATGCCGACGCCGAGGCACGCGAGCACCCAGGGGACCGTGTGCTCTCCGAGGCCGGTTTCGCGGGTCGTGACCTCGGCGATGTACGAGTACACCGCGAAGAAGCCGCCAAAACCCACGGCGCCGACAGCCACCATGATCCAGACGCGCATGTTCGCGAGCGCCGAGAGCTCCTTCATGGGGCTGCGGGTGTGGTCGCCGGGGTAGCGCGGCAAGAAGAACAGCGCGAGCATCAGCGTCACCGCGAAGATCGCGGCCACCAGCACGTATGCCGAGCGCCAGCCCGAGGTCTGGCCCAGCCAGGTGGCGAGCGGCACACCAATCACGTTGGCGATGGTGAGGCCCGACAGCGCGAGCGCCACCCCGCGGCCCTGCATGCCCGGGCCCATGATGCGGGCGGCGATCAGCGAGGCGACACCGAAGTAGGCGCCGTGCGGCAGCGCGGCAATAAATCTAAAGATGGCGAGCGTGCCGAAGGTGGGCATGAACGCCGATGCGACCGAGCCCAGCACAAATAGGCCCAGCAGAATGAACGTCAGCCACGCCTGCGGCATGCGCGCGGCGAGCACCGCAAACACCGGTGCACCCACCACCACGCCGAGGGCGTAAGCGGTGATGAGCACACCGGCGCGCGCAATCACGGCCTGCGGGTCTGCGTCATAGCCCGGCAGCAGTTCGCGGGCAATATCGGGCAGCAGGCCCATGCTCGCGAACTCCGTCACCCCGATTCCAAATCCGCCGAGGGCGAGAGTAAACAGCGCAATCGCGCGGCGTACAGGGGTGAGCGGAGCCATGCTGGCCTTTCAAACGGGGGAGTTACCAGCCGCGTGAGCGCCAGGCCTCCATTTCAGGAAATTCGCGTGCGATTGAGGTCTCATCACCGTGCCCCGGCAGCACGCGTGTGCTCTCGGGAAGGGTGAACAGCTGCCCGTCAATCGACGAAAGAATGTCGGGGAAGCTCGAGTAATCCCACCTCGTGGCACCGGGGCCTCCCTGGAACAGGGTATCGCCCGTGAGCACCGTGCCGAGACCAGGCAGCGCGAAACACACCGAACCCGGGGTGTGACCCGGGGTGTGCAGCGTTACGACCTCGGTGCCCGCGACGCCAAAGACGGCGCGGTCTGCGAGCTCGAAATCGGGCATCGCATCACCGTGGGTGAGCTCCCACAAAAAGAGATCTGCCGGGTGTAGATAAATGTGAGTGTCGAGCGCCGCGGCCGCGGTGCGGGCCGCGTTGATGTGGTCCTCGTGGCCGTGCGTGAGCAAAATACCCAGCACCTCACGCTCGGCGACCGCCTTTTCGATGGCGGCCGCGTCGTGACCTGCATCGACGACAATCACCTGGTCGTCGTTACCGACGAGCCAGACATTGTTGTCGAGGGTGAGGCCCTCGGGAGGGAACCCCGGGGAGCCTGCCCCAACGTTCCCTACCGTGATGAGTCGTTCGATACGTGCGTCGGTCATGCTGTGGCGCGGGTCACGATGACGGGGCAGGGCAGGGCCTGCAGTACGCCATGGCTGACCGAGCCGAGCAGCAGGCGCGAAATACCGCCGCGCCCGCGGCTGCCCACGACGAGGGTCTCGACCTCTTCGCCCACTTGCACCAGCGCGGCCACGGGCGGCGACTGCACGATGCGACGCTCGATCGTGAGATCGGGGTAGCGCTCGGCGAGCCCCGCGACACCAATAGCGATGGCTTCTTCGGCCGCCGAGCGCTGAGCTTCAACGAGCTCCTCGCTCCACAGGTACTCGAGACCCGGGGTGAGGGGCGCCATCCACGCGTAGACTGCGATCAACGGCACACCGCGCATCGACGCCGCCTCGGCGGCGTACGCGATGGCGACCTTCGAGGCTTCAGAGCCATCGATGCCCACCGCGATACCGGCGCCGGGGGAGACCTCGTGCTTGGGAATCACCGCGACCGGGCAGTGCGCCGTCGCGGCGGCCTTCACCGCACGCGTGCCGAAGAACGAGCCGGCGAAGCGGCTGCCACTGTGCGCGCCCAAGATGAGCAGGTCGACGCGCTTTGAAGCGGCTTCGAGCTCGGCGATGGGGTGACCCACCACTGCGGTGCCTGTGATATTGCCGGTGAAGCCCAGTGTCTTTGCATATGCCGTCTCAGAGTCGAGCATCTGCTGCGAAGCCTGCTGCGCTTCAGACAGAAATGCGACGCTCTCAGACAGGAACGAATCGTCGGCAACATGGAGCAGCTCAACGTCAGCGTTGCGCTCTGCAGCGCGTGCGAGGCCCCAGGCCAACGCAACGCGACTGTGCTCCGATCCGTCGACTCCAATGAGATACTTCTCGGCCATGATCGGTCCCTTCTCGCGGGTGCAAACGCCTAATATGACGTCCTACATACAGACTATCGCGCGCGCCCAGAAAGGGCGCGCGCGATAGGTAAGAGATTGACCGAAAGCGGTGAATCGTTAGGCGTCGAGGGCCGGCAAGTGCGCCGGGTGGTTGCCCGCGAGCTTCTCGATCACGCGCACCACCTGGCAGCTGTAGCCGTACTCGTTGTCGTACCAGACGTAGACCACGGCGCTGTCACCGGTGACGATCGTTGCGAGGCCGTCAACGATGCCCGCGCGGTTTGACCCGACAAAGTCACTCGAGACAATCTCGGGCGATTCGACGAAGTCGATCTGGGTGCGCAGCGCGCCAGTCAGCGACACCTGCTCAAGGAACTCGTTGATGTCTTCGCGGGTGGTCTCGCGCTCGAGCTGCAGGTTGAGCACCGCCATCGAGACATCGGGGGTGGGAACGCGAATCGCGTTGCCGGTGAGCTTGCCCTCGAACTCGGGCAGCGCCTTCGACACGGCCTTCGCCGCTCCCGTCTCGGTGAGCACCATGTTGAGGGCTGCCGAGCGGCCACGACGGTCACCGTTGTGGAAGTTGTCGATCAGGTTCTGATCGTTCGTGTACGAGTGCACAGTCTCAACGTGGCCGCGCTTGACGCCGTAGCGATCGTTGAGCACCTTCAGTACGGGAGTGATCGCGTTCGTGGTGCACGATGCGGCGCTCAAGATGGTGTGCGAGTCGTCGATCTTGTCGCTGTTCACGCCGTACACCACGTTGAGCATGTCGCCCTTGCCGGGGGCGGTGAGCAGCACGCGGGCGATGCCCTCGTTCTTCAGGTGCTGACCGAGGCCCTCGGCGTCACGCCAGCGGCCCGTGTTATCAACCAGGATGGCGTCCTTGATGCCGTACTGGGTGTAATCGACGGCCGCGGGGTCGTTCGAGTAGATCACCTGAATGCGCACGCCGTTGGCGAGGATCGCGTTTTCGTCTTCGAGCACGCGAATGGTGCCGTTGAAGGGGCCGTGCACCGAGTCACGGCGCAGCAGGTTGGCGCGCTTCATGAGATCGTTCTCGCCGCCCTTGCGCACCACAATGGCGCGCAAGTTCAGGCCGTTGGCGCTGCCGGCGTGATCGATGATGATGCGGGCGAGCAGCCGGCCAATGCGACCAAAACCGTAGAGCACCACATCGGTGCCCGTGCTCGGCCCGGCGTTGATGGCGGGGGCGAGCGTCTCGCGCAGGTATGCATCGAGATCTGTGGCGCCTGCGGCGCGGAAGCCCGCGGCCAACAGCGCGAGATCGATCGATACCGGGCCGGGCTGAATCTTCGACAGGGCCTCGACGATCGCCGAGGTATCCTCAAGCGGCAACTCAACGTCGTCGATCTTGCGGGCAAAGCTGTGTGCCCGAATGATGTCGATCGGTGAGCGCCCAATCAGTGACCGGCCATGCACCGACATCACAACATCGCGATCGCGATAGAGCTGGCCAATCAGCGGAATCATCCGCTCTGCGAGCTCTTGCTTCGCTTTCCACGCCTCGAGATGAGCATCAGCACGCTGAATCATGTGAACGGAAAATTCCTTTCGGTCTTAACAATTTCGGCCTGCCCGCCGCGACGATGAGCGTCGCACCACAGTATGCCACGCCTGTGACGCTGTGTGACATCACGATTTCACTGCCGCGCGTCTCGTGCTTCAGTCTTGAGGTGTTCACCTTCAGATTTTCGTGAAGGATGCGCTCAGCCCGCGGGTCATGAGCAGCACCACCACAACACTTGAACGGCCTGGGAGGGCATCAGAATGTTTAGCAAGAAGCGCGGCATCATCGCCGCATCGATCACCGCTCTCGCCCTCGCTGGTGCGGCAACACTCGCCGGTTGCGCACCCGCCGCTGACGAGGCCGGCAAGGCTGAAGACGCCGCCGTGCGTATCGGCGTCGTGGGCGCGAGCGATCCCTACTGGGCAACGTTCACCGACGCTGCAGCCGAAGAGGGCATCGAGGTTGAGCTCGTCGACTTCACCGACTACAACCAGCCCAACCCCGCACTGAGCGAGGGTGAGCTCGACCTCAACCAGTTCCAGCACATCGTGTACCTCGCTGACTACAACGTGGCCAACGATGACGACCTGAAGATCATCGGTTCGACCGCGATCTACCCCCTCGCCGTGTTCTCCACCAAGCACACCAAGCTTGAGGATCTCAAGCAGGGCAGCACCGTTGCTGTTCCCTCCGACCCCAGCAACCGCGCCCGCGCACTCAACGTGCTGCAGGCAGCCGGCCTCGTTGAGCTGAGCGACGGCGGCACCCTCTTCTCGACCCCCGATGAGGTCGTCGCCGACAAGTCCAAGGTCAAGGTCACCGAGATGGACGCATCGTTCACGGCAACCTCACTCGCCGACGTTGACGCGGCCGTTGTGAACAACGACTTCGTCACCGACGCGGGCCTCGATTTCGCCGACGCCCTCTACCAGGATGACCCCGAGGATGAGGCAGCACAGCTGTTCGCCAACGTCTTCGCGGTAAAGAACGCCGACGTCGAGAACGAGACCTACCAGAAGCTCGTCGAGATCTACCAGACGAACGAAGAGGTGCAGGCTGGCGTACTCGAGAACTCGGGTGACAGCGCCATCATGATCAGCACGCCCGTCTCTGACCTGCAGGCCCTGCTTGCAGATGCAGAAGAACAGGTTCGCGCAAGCAAGTAAGCTGCTTTCTAGAGTAAGCAAGCGCACACCAATCAGGGCGTTCGGTTTTCTTCCGAACGCCCTGATTTGCGTTTCCCACCAGTTGTCAGCATCGAAGGGAATGTATCGATGACACGCGTACAGATGATCGGGGTCGGCAAACGCTACCCGGGTCGGGGAAAAGGGGCGGCCCCCGTGATCGCCGTTGATGATGTTTCGATCGACGTCGCATCGGGCGAGATCCACGCGATCATCGGGTACTCGGGTGCCGGTAAGAGCACCCTGTTGCGCCTGGTGAACGGCCTCGAACAGGCCACGAGCGGCCAGATTCTCGTGGGCGATGACGATATCACCGCGCTGCCCGAAGCGAAGGTGCGCGCCGCCCGCGGCGGCATCGGCATGATCTTTCAGCAGTTCAACCTCTTCCACTCGAAGAACGTGGCGAAAAACGTTGAGTACCCGCTGATCATCGCGGGGATGCCGTCGGCCGAGCGGAAAGCGCGCGTCGCTCAGCTGCTCGAGTTCGTGGGGCTCGCAGACAAGGCCACCGCCTTCACCGATCAGCTTTCGGGTGGGCAGAAGCAGCGCGTGGGCATTGCCCGTGCGCTCGCGACGAACCCCGGTGTGTTGCTCGCCGACGAGGCGACGAGCGCCCTCGACCCCGAGACCTCGCAGGAGGTGCTCGCCCTGCTGCAGCAGGTGAACCGCGACCTCGGCATCACGATCATTTTGATCACGCACGAGATGGAGGTGGTGCGCTCGATCGCCCACCGCGTCACGGTGATGGACGGCGGCCGCGCCGTCGAGCAGGGCGACGTGTACGAGGTCTTCTCTGCCCCGAAGTCTGCGACCACCAAGAAGTTTGTGGCCACTGCGCTGCCGACTGAGCCCGAGGCCGCGCACCTCGAAGAGCTGCGCAAGCGGCACCGCGGCAAGCTGGTGTTCATGACCTTCCGCGACGGTGACGTCGACCAGCCCGTGGTGTTTCGCACCCTCGCCGAGCGCGGCGTGGGCGTCAACATCGTGCACGGCGGCATCGCAGACGTGGGTGGGCGAAGCTTCGGCCGCCTCACCCTCGAACTCATTGGTAACGATCTGCAGGTGGAGCACGCGATCGCGGCCCTTGCACAAGAAACCGAACTGGAGGTGCTCGCGTAATGGATAAGCTCCTCGAACTCCTTGCAGACGGCAAAGTCCTTGAAGCCACCATTCAGACGCTCATCTATGTCGTCATCGCCATGGGCCTCGGCGGCATCTTTGGACTGATCGTGGGCGTGGCGCTCACCGTGACGCGCCAGGGCGGCCTGCTCGCCAACCGGGCCGTGTTTTGGATCTTGAACTTCCTCGTGAACTTCTTCCGCCCGATTCCGTTCGTGATTCTCATCGCGGCGCTGCAGCCCCTGGCGCGCGTCGTTGTGGGCACCGGTATCGGCGACCCCGCGCTGCTGTTCGTGCTGACGTTCGCCGCAACCTTTGGCATCGCCCGTCTCGTCGAGCAGAACCTGCTCACCGTGAACCCCGGTGTGATTGAAGCCGCGCGCGCGATGGGGGCGCACCCGCTGCGCACCATCTGCACCGTGCTGATTCCCGAGGGCCTTGGGCCGCTCGTGCTCGGCTATACCTTCGCGTTTATCGCCGTGGTCGATATGACCGCAATGGCCGGCGTGATTGGCGGCGGCGGCCTGGGTAACTTCGCCCTGCAGTACGGCTACCGTCAGTTCAACCCGATCGTGACGTGGGCCGCCGTCATCATCATCATCATCATCGTGCAGATCGTGCAGGTGCTGGGCAACCGCATCGCTCGCAAGCTGCTGCGGAGGTAACCCATGGAGTCCACACACACCCTCGCCGACCTGCGCGCGGCCGCCCAGCGGCTGTGGCCCGTCGAGACCGCAGAATCATGGGATCGGGTCGGGCTCGTCTCGGGCCGTGACGACGCGCCGCTCACGCGGGTGCTGCTCGCGGTCGACGCGGTCGCATCGACCGTCGATGAGGCGATCGAGTGGGGGGCGAGCGCGCTTCTCACCCATCACCCGCTGCTGTTGCGCGGCATTCACACCCTCGCCGAAGACACCGCAAAGGGTGCGCTGCTGGCGCGCATGATCCGCGCCGATTGCGCGCTCTATGCCGCGCACACGAACGCTGATCAGCCCGCAGCTGGCGTCTCTGACGTGATTGCGAAACGTCTGGGGCTCCAGCACGCAACGCCGATCGTGCCCCACGCCTCTGACGCCGCGATCGGCATCGGGCGCGTGGGCGACCTTGCGCGCCCCGAGCGCCTCGCCGACTTCGCTGAGCGGGTCGCTGCGATACTGCCCGCCACGGTGAGCGGGGTGCGGGTGGCCGGGGATCCGGATCGCGCCGTGCAGCGCATCGCCCTGCTCGGCGGCGCGGGCGATAGTCTGCTCGACCACCCGGCCGTGCGCGGCGCAGATGTCTACCTCACGAGCGATCTGCGGCACCACCCGGCGCAGGAGTCAATCGAGCTGACACTCGCCACCGGTGGCCCCGCGCTCATCGACGTGGCGCACTGGGCCAGTGAGTCACTGTGGCTCGACGGCGCGGCCGAGATACTCGCCGAGATGCTGCCCGGAGTAGAGGTGCGCGTGAGCCAAAAGCGCACCGACCCGTGGGACTTCGCCGTGGGCTCTGCCGCAGGTGCTGCCAGCGCCGCCGCCAAGGGCCGGTAGGATGGGAGACATGAAGGCTAGCCCCCGCCAGCAGCGATTGCTGCTCGACCTGCAGGACCTCGACACAACGATCGCGCAGCAGCAGCGCAAACGAAAGACGCTTTCGCAGCGCGCCGCACTCGCGGGGCTGTCGGGGGAGTTGACCGCCGCGAAGCAGAGCTTCATGGCTGCCCAGCGCGACCTCGATACGCACTCGGCTGAGTTCGACCGCATCCAGTCGGATGTTGTGCTCGTTTCTCAGCGCGTGAAGCGCGACGAAGAGAAGCTCGCTTCGAGCAGCTCAGCGAAGGAAGCGCAGGCGCTGACGGCCGAGCTCGAGCAGCTCGCCGCCCGCACCGAAAAGCTTGAAGAGAAGCAGTTCGCCATCATGGAGCTGCAGGATGCCGCCAACCAGGCATTCGCTGCCGCAGAGGCGGCGCTCGCGGGCGTCGACGGGCGACGCGCAGAGTTTCAGGCCGAACTCGACAAGGCCGAGGCCGCGATTGATCGCGAATTGGCGATCAACGTGAAGGAACGCCTCGGGCTGTCGGCCGAGCTGCAGCGCGACGTCTACGACCTCTACGAGTCGCTGCGTAAGCGCATCGGCATCGGCGCGGCGCGACTGCGCGGCAACGTTTCTGAGGCCAGCAACATGACCCTCGCGCCCGCAGAAATCAGCGACATTCGTCAGGCTCCCATCGACGAGCTCGTGTTCTGCCCGGGCACCGGCGCGATCCTCGTGCGCGTCGACGAAGACTAGAACCGGGTATACTCAGTTCACGGAATGGGTTGGTGAGGCGGCCGCGTCGCGGCACGTAAGTGTTCGCGCCGAGGAACGTCCGGGCTCCACAGGGGAGAATGGTGGGTAACACCCACCCGGGGTAACCCGCGAGAAAGTGCAACAGAGAGTAGACCGCCTGCCGCAGCTTGCTGCGGTCGGTAAGGCTGAAAGGGTGGTGTAAGAGACCACCGGCGCACGTGGTAACACGAGCGGCCAGGTAAACCTCGTTCGGAGCAAGACCAGACAGAGGATGATGACGCGCCCCGCCGAGTCCTCGGGTAGGTTGCTAGAGAGTGCCGGTAACGGTAATCCGAGATAGATGACCGCCACCCTGAGCGTTAAACCTTGGGGGACAGAACCCGGCGTATGATCTGGCCCATTCCACCAAGCCCCCAACATCGGCATGAATATGCTGAAGTTGGGGGCTTTTTGTGTGCCAAGCGAGAGGTCTTTACTCCGAGACGGTGAGCAGTTCAAAACCGTTCTCGCGCACCACGATGGTGTGCTCGAACTGGGCGGTGATGCTCTTATCGCTCGTGGTGACCGTCCACTCGTCTGCCCACTGGCGCCACTGGTGTGTGCCGAGTGTGAGCATCGGCTCAACCGTGAACACCATGCCCGGCACGATGATGTCGCCGTAGGTGGGGGCCGAGTCGTAGTGGGGGATGATGAGCCCCGAGTGGAACGATGACCCGACACCGTGCCCGGTGAAGTCGCGCACCACGCCATAGCCGAAACGCTTTGCGTAGGTTTCGATGACGCGGCCGATCACGTTCACGGCGCGGCCGGGCTTGGCCGCCTTGATGCCGCGCATCATGGCCTCGTGGGTGCGCTCGATCAACAGGTCGACCTCTTCAGACACCTGCCCCACCCGGTAGGTGCGGTTCGTGTCGCCGTGCATACCGTCGAGGTATGCGGTGACATCGACGTTCACGATGTCGCCCTCGCGCAGCACCGTGTCATCGGGGATGCCGTGGCAGATGACCTCGTTGACCGAGGTGCACGATGAGGCGCGGTAGCCGCGGTACCCCAGCGTCGAGGGGTAGGCGCCGTGTGACACGACGTACTCGTGTGCCACGCGATCGAGCTCGGCGGTGGTGACGCCGGGGCGCACCGCTTCACCGACGGCATCGAGCGCGCCCGAGGCGATGCGGCCAGCGGCGCGAATGCGGGCTACTTCTTCATCGTTGTAGGTGTTGTCGCCGGTGTACGGCGGGGGAGTTTTGAGCCCTACATAGGGTGGGCGAATGATCTCCTGTGGAACCGCACGTACGGGCGGAAGAGAACCTGGAATTAAATGTCCGTGTGCATCGAAGGGCATGGCTCTAGTCTAGGAGTGTGCGCAAGGTGCGCCAAAGGAGGCGATGGCTATGAGTGGCAAAGACTGGGGTATCGACGATCCCCAAGAGACTTACTGGTTCAATACCCGCACCAATCAGGTTGAGCGCGGGCCGCAGTCGTTTGGCGTTGACCGTATCGGGCCGTACAAGACCCCCGAAGAGGCCGCCCACGGCCAAGAAGTCATTAACGAGCGCGCCCGGCTGTGGCGCGAAGAAGACGCAGAAAATGACTAACACTCCGTAAACGAAACATGCCCGACATGCTCGCCCGATAAGGTGGGCAGGTGGAAGGTCGCGGCGGGCGGCCACCAGCAGCCAACAACCCATGGCAGGACGGAGTAGGCGTGAGCAAGCAGCGAGATTTTGTTCTTCGTACCATCGAGGAGCGCGGGGTCAAATTTGTGCGACTCTGGTTTAGTGATGTCTCGGGCACGCTGAAGTCTGTGGCGCTTGCGCCGGCCGAGGTTGAGGGTGCTTTCAACGAGGGCATCGGCTTTGACGGGTCAGCGATCGAGGGGCTCACGCGTGCGTATGAGTCTGACTTGCTCGCGGTACCTGATCCGGCGACGTTTCAGTTGCTGCCGTGGCGCAGCAAGCAGGCTCCCACGGCCCGCATGTTCTGCGACATCAGCACCCCCAATGGTGAGCCCGCGGTCGCCGACCCGCGCAACGTGCTGAAGCGCACGCTCGCGCAGGCCGCCGATCGCGGCTTCACGTTCTACACGCACCCCGAGATCGAGTTCTACCTGCTGAAGTCGAAGGAGTTTGGCCCCGAGGGCCCGATTCCCGTTGACCGCGCGGGCTACTTCGATAACGTTCCCGGGGGCACCGCCCACGATTTCCGTCGCGAAAGCGTCGAGATGCTCGAGGATCTCGGCATCTCGGTTGAGTTCAGCCACCACGAGGCGGGCCCCGGCCAGAATGAGATCGATCTGCGTTACGCAGACGCGCTCACCACGGCCGACAACATCATGACCTTCCGCACAGTGGTGAAGGAGGTTGCGATCTCGCAGGGCGTGCACGCCACCTTTATGCCCAAGCCGCTGGCGGGCCACCCGGGCTCGGGCATGCACACGCACCTCTCGTTGTTTGAGGGTGATACCAATGCGTTCTATGATCCGGGAGCGAAATACCAGCTGTCGCAGACCGGCCGCCGCTTCGTTGCGGGCCTGCTGCGCCACGCCCCCGAAATCACCGCGGTCACCAACCAGTACATTAACTCGTACAAGCGTCTGTGGGGCGGCGACGAAGCCCCCTCGTTCGTGAGCTGGGGTCACAACAACCGTTCGGCCCTCGTGCGCGTGCCGATGTACAAGCCGGGCAAGGGCGGCGCGGCGCGCGTCGAATACCGCGGCATGGACAGTGCCGTGAACCCCTACCTGGGCTTCTCGGTGATGCTCGCCGCCGGGCTGAAGGGCATCGAGGAAGAGTACGAGCTGCCGCCCGAGGCAGAGAACAACGTGTGGGCGCTCAGCGACGGTGAACGCCGCGCGATGGGCTTCGACGCGCTGCCGACGAGCCTCGACCACGCCCTCGCGGTGATGGAGCGCTCTGAGCTCGTCGCCGAAACGCTGGGCGAGCAGGTGTTCGCGTATCTCATTCGCGATAAGCGTCGCGAGGTGGCCGAGTACCGTAGCCAGGTCACGCCGTACGAGCTCAGCTCGATGCTCGACACGATCTAACAATGGCAGTGTCGCCCGTCGAGCTTCGTCTCGCTGATGTCGCACGCGCCGGCTTTCAGGAGCTCGGCGGGTCGCGTGAGTTGCTCGGCGAACTCGCCGCGCAACTCGATAAGCCCGTGATGCAGGTGCTCAACGGGTTCGTGGGCGTTGCCGACCCTGATGCTGCGCTCACCCCGATTCTTCGGTTGGTGGAGCAGCATCAGGATCGCGCGCGTGCGCTCGATTCAGCGAGCCTCGCCAGGTTTTGCCTGCTCGTGGGTGCCTCGCCCGCGCTCGGCAATTTCTTTATTCGGCACCCCGAGCGGCTTGAGCAGATTCTCGCGGGCGGGGGCCGTGTCATCGGCCTTGATGAAGCGCGCAGCGAGCTGCTGCGGGCGATCGGCGCCGCGCCCGATGCGCTTCCTGGCACCCCCCTCACGGCCGAAGCCGGCTGGGTGGCGCTGCGCACGCGCTACCGCGAGCTGCTCGCTGAGCTGAGCCTGTACGATCTGCTGGCGGGCCGCGATGGCCGTGCGACCGACGTCTTTGAAGAGGTGGCGCACTGCCTCTCTGATCTCGCGGCGGCCGCCATCGATGCCTCGCTGCAGGTGGCCCGCGCCACGCTGCTCGCCGGTGAATCAGGGCCGCCGATTCAGGCCGAGCGCCTCGCCGCAGTGCGGCTCGGTATTGTCGGCATGGGCAAGTGCGGTGCGCAAGAACTGAACGTCGTCTCTGACGTCGACGTCATCTTCGTCGTCGACTCGGCCGATGAATCAGTGGTCGAGGGCGAGGCCCTCATCAGGTACGGCACGCGACTCGCGAGCGAGACAATGCGCGGCATTCAAGACCCCGCGCTCGAGCCCCCGCTGTGGGAGCTCGACCCCAATCTGCGGCCTGAGGGCCGCCAGGGCCCCCTCGTACGCACGCCCGGATCGATGCAGGCCTATTACAGCCGCTGGGCGAAGGCGTGGGAATTTCAGGCGCTGCTCAAGGCACGCCCGCTCGCCGGCGATCTCGAGCTCGCCGCAGATTTCACGCGCGACACCCGTGAGGCCGTGTGGACCTCGGCCTCACGCACCGACTTTGTGGGATCGGTGCAGCGCATGCGCCAGCGCGTCACCGAGCACATTGCCGACGAAGACCTTGAGGTGCAGCTGAAGCTGGGCCCGGGCGGCCTGCGCGATATCGAGTTCAGTGCGCAACTGCTGCAGCTCGTGCACGGTCAATACGATGATCGGCTGCACGTGGCCGGCACCCTCGATGCACTGCGGGCGCTCGTAGAGGGCGGGTACATCGCGCGCGCAGACGGCGAACGGCTGGGCGCCGATTACCGGCTGCTGCGGGTGCTCGAGCACAGACTGCAGCTGCAAGATCTGCGGCGCACCGCCATCATGCCCACCGGTGATGACGAACTGCGGGTGTTGGCCCGTGCCTCTGGCCTCGCCGCCACCGGCAGCGACCTGCGTGCGCTGTGGGAAGAAACCAAGCGCGAGGTGCGCAAGCTGCACCTCAAGATTTTCTATGCCCCGCTGCTCAGCGCGGTGGCCGCGTTGCCCGATGAAGAGCTGGTGCTGGGCAGCGATGCCGCGCTCGCACGGCTGTCGAGTATCGGGTTTCGCGATCCGGCGGGCGCCATGCGGCACCTCGCCGCGCTCACCCGCGGCACCACCCGGCGCGCGCGCATCAGACGCAATCTCATGCCGGTGTTGCTGGGATGGCTCTCAAACGGCACCGACCCCGACTATGGGCTGCTCGCGTTTCGCCGGGTCAGCGAGGCCAACCTGGGCAGCCCGTGGTATCTGCGGCTGCTGCGCGACGGCACCGACGCGGCCGAACGCCTCATGCGGGTGCTGTCGAGTTCACGGTTCACCGCCGATCTGCTCGAGTCAATCCCTGACGCGGTGGCGTGGCTTGAACGCGACGAGCACCTCGCCCCGCGTGCGCTCGCCCCGCTGGTCGAAGAGATGCGCTCGCTCGCATCTCGCCGCGACACCGCCGCCGAGGCTGCCGTCTCGCTGCGCGCGGTGCACCGCCGCGAGGTACTGCGCCTCGCGATGGGGCGTGTCACCGGGGTGCTCTCTGACGCCCAGGTCTCAGGCGGGCTGGATGCCGCACACACCGCCCTGCTCGATGCGTTGCTGTCGGCCGTGCGCCGGGACAGTGCGGGCTCTGCCCCCGCCGGTTTCGAGCTTGCCCTCATCGGCATGGGCCGGTTCGGCGGCGGCGAGCTCGGCTTCGCCTCAGACATTGACCTCGTAGCCGTGTATCGCGGTGGCGCGGGAGAGAACGAGGGCGCGGCGGCGTCACCCGAAGCGGTGTCGCGGTACGCCATGAAGATCGTGGGGGAGCTGCGCAGTCTCGTCTCCGACCCCAAGTTTCCCGTCGACCTCGACTTCGATCTCCGACCCGAGGGTAAGAACGGCCCCATCGCGCGCAGCCTCGAGTCATACCGCAGCTACTATGCACGGTGGTCAGTCACATGGGAGGCGCAGGCGCTCTTGCGTGCCCGCGCGGTGGCCGGCGACGCTGCCCTCGGAAAAGACTTTATGACGCTCGCCGACGAACTGCGTTTCCCCCCGCAGTTTCCCGAGGACCGGGTGCGCGAGGTGCGCCGCATGAAGGCGCGCGTCGAAGCCGAGCGGCTTCCGCGGGGCGGCGATCCGCGCCGGCAGCTCAAGCTGGGGCCGGGCGGTGTGAGCGACGTGGAGTGGCTCGTGCAGCTGCTGCAGCTCGAACACGGCGGCGCACACGAGAGCCTGCGCACGGTATCGACGCTGGGCGCGCTGGCCTCAGCCGTGAAGCTCGACCTGATCGACGCCACTGACGCCGAGCAGCTTGAGGAGTCGTGGGAGTTCGCAAGCTCGGTGCGCTCAGCTTTGAAGCTGTGGAACGGTCGCGGGGGAGACTTCCTCCCCACTGACTGGAACGACCTTGAAGGCATCACCGGGGTGCTGGGCTGGGAATCTGGCCGCACCACCGAGCTTGAAGAGCGCTGGCTCACCGTCTCGCGGCGTGCCCGCAAGGTCACCGAGCGCGTGTTCTTTGGGTATGCCGAGGGGGAGCGGTTTCCGCTGCAGTAGCGGTTCACCGATCGTTCACTGATTGGTTACGTCAAATTTTGCAACACCTCTAGCAAAATTCGTTATACAAGCGTAACCTTATCGTTATGCAGTACTTACAAAGCTTCCTCGAAGCCCTACTCTCAGAAGACGGGGCTGAGTTCGAAGACGAACTTGAATCCTGACCAAACGCCCACCTATCCCGCGCCAGTGATGTCGCGCCCGAGCTATGAACGCCCCACCAGCTGATCCTCAAGATCGCTGGCGGGGCGTTCTACGTTGTGTGCCCGAGTCTCAGTCGGAGAGCTCACAATTCGTGCCATCGATGATCTATCTGGCGGTCGAGGAACCTTGCGTGAGTGTGGCTTCGGCGATGCAGTGACCAGCTGCCTCGATGATGAGGGTCCCGGTGTCGACTACTTGACCACAACCATTCATGGAGCCCACTATGAGGAGGCTGGCCACAATCCCAACGCAGCTTTTCATGGTTATGGTCCCACATTGGCATGGGCGTCATCCAGAGAGCAAGAACCGGTCATGCCGCCTGTCCAATAGCGTGGAGGCACTCGAGATATGTCTCACGTTGCGCATGGACCTGCGGGGTATTCGTGGGCGAGCCTACGATGATCGCCCACACTGGTTATCACGCCTACAGCTTGCCAATCTGAAGTACCGGTGATTCCCCGACGTTTCCACGGGGCTGCACGATTAAAGTAGAAGTCTCTGCCGCGTTTGCCCCAAACTGCGGCACCATCACGAAGGAATCTCCCGTGAGCGCAAGCTTCTTCGCATTATTTGATGACATCGCAGTGCTCGCCAAGGCTGCCGCCGCTTCGCTCGATGACGTGGCGGTCGGCGCGGCGAAGGCCTCCGCGAAGGCGGCGGGGGTCGTCATCGACGACGCCGCGGTTTCGCCCCAGTATGTACAGGGCCTGAACCCGAAGCGTGAGCTGCCGGTGGTGTGGAAGATCACGCGCGGCTCCCTCATCAACAAGGCCTTTATCGTGGCCGGCATCATGTTGCTGAGTACGTGGGCACCCTGGGTGTTTCCGTGGTTGCTGCTAGTTGGTGGCACGTACCTCGCCTATGAGGGTGCAGAAAAGCTTTGGCACTCCATCGGCAAACGGCACAGCGATAATCACAGCGTGGCAGAAGTGCTCGAGCGCACCGAGACGTCTGAGAAACAGATCGTGTCGAGCGCGGTACGCACCGATCTCGTGCTGTCGATTGAGATCATGCTCATCTCACTCGCCAATATCGAGACCGATTCGTGGGGCATTCGCCTCGCGATTCTCATCGTTGTGGCGATCATGATGACGGTCGCGGTCTACGGCACCGTCGCGCTGCTCGTCAAGATGGACGATGTTGGATTCTGGCTGCGCCGCAAGCCCCCGCGCTTCTTGAAGATCGTGGGCACTTGGCTCGTCAAAGCCATGCCGTGGGTATTCAAGGCCCTCAGCCTCGTGGGAATGGTAGCGATGCTTTGGGTAGGCGGACACATTCTGCTGGCGAACCTAGCCGAGGTGGGCGTCCCCGCACCGTACGGTGTGCTCTCGAGCATTACACACGCGATTCCTGGCACGGGCATCGTGGTCTGGCTCTTAGACAGCGGCTTATCTGCGGTTTTCGGCCTCGCCTGGGGTGCGGTTCTTGTCGCGGTGCTCGCCGTGATTGCCCGAATGCGCTTTAAGAACTCCAGCGCGCGCTAACGCACAAAAGACCCCGAGCTGCGTAAACAGCCCGGGGTCATGCCGAACGTGGAGGTTCGACATTGCTAAGCCTACCCTACGCGGGACGCAAGGAATGACCACATGGTGTCCATGTGCGCCCCGCCCATATTCGCACTAACCAGTCGACGCGTTGCACGCATCACGAAGAGCACGTGAACTCGGGGCAAGGAAAGCATCGACGGTGCTGAACTTCACTTCAGACTTTGGGCAAGCATGACTAAGATCCCACTCGGACCCCGCACATAAGTGAGTCTGTATTGGTCTTCGTAGGTTGCGATGCCACGAAGCGGGTAGCAATCATGTTTTGCGGCAGCGTCTAGCGCGGCCTCGAGACACTCCACTGAGAACGCAACACGGTGCATTCCGATCGCGTTGGGAAGTGTCGGGTCAGTCTCAACCGCCATCGGAAAAATGTATTCGAACAGTTCAACGAAATCCTGACCGCCCGGGGTTTGCAGAAGAGCAATCTTGGCGTGGTTTCCGTCAAACCCCACCGCAGTGTCAGCCCACTCACCACTGATCGTATCCCTGCCCACAACGGTGAGACCGAGATCAACGAAGAATGCGATCGCATCCTCAAGATCACTTACTGCGATCCCTGTTTAGCAGAGGCTTCGGAGAGCGCCTGTGTATCGATCCGATAGCGCGGGCGTAACGAGACGAAAGCAGTCGACCCCGCCCGCCCGTGCTCTAGCCGGGCCAGGCGACGACCTTCACCTCTCGACCGCGTTCTGCCCCCACTAGATGAAGCAGTACTGGCATGCACGACACTGCCGATCCGGTCTCCTAGTATTTCTGCTGACACTGCGGGCATCTGACGTGTGGCAGCAGCCTCGGTACGCTGCGCAGAGGAGGACCCTCAACCTGACCCCAACTTTTTCGAGCTCTCCATGTAGTTGGTGCCAGCCGGGCTGTTCGTAGATACTCCCGCGGTTCCTTCTGTCGGGGAAGAGCCGTTCGTGGACTTCTGACTCGGTCATATCTGCCACGGTCTCCCATATGAGCTGCTCACGGGCGGCGCGCGCTTTGATCTTATGTACCATCAGAGTTGCTTCTTCTGTCGTCCGGTAACAGCGGACGGCAGAAGGAGCCTACGAGCGTGGCCCCCCAAAGACCTCCATATTGACTCGGGCGCTATTGGATACCTACACGCCCGCTATCGGGTCGTCACACAAGCGCTCTCCAATGCACCGACTAAACAATCCCTACGTTTTCTAACTTGATATTCATTCCAGGAATCGTACGCCTGCACTCCCTATAACACCGCAATTATTCACATGAAATGGGTGAATGACCGTGTCCCAATCGTGCGACGAACGCGAGCGGGATCCTCCTCGTCATTCACCGTTGAATGAAAACTCATTCTCGGCTAATGCTGCCTCGAGAATACGTATCGCTTTCGGACCGACCCCGTGTAGCTTCAATAGCTCCAAACGCGTAAGCATTGAAACCTGCTCCAGGGTTGAGACAGCAGTCCCCTTCAACGCTGCAGTGGCAGGTTTCCCAATATTGGGAAACACACACTCCACCCGAGGGGCTTCGCTGCTAGTCATGATCTAATTGAGTGTGAGCTAGCTTAGCCGCTCGAGCAGAATCTCCCTGGCGCGTGCCTCGACAACAGCGATGTCGATCCCGTCTACATTCAGATCAAGATCGAACGCAGCCGCCGCTGCTTGATCGGCGTCATTTACGCCCAACTCCATCGCCCGGTCTGCCGCGGCTAGGGAGACCTGCTCGGAAGCGGCGTCCATTACGGCCTTCATGATGTCTCCGGCGTCGAAGTCTGAACTCATATCGAACATCAATATCCTGCCTCTGCGTTTATACGATGCAGCGACCAAACCAATTACTGGCACGGGGTCGCCGATTATGGGTAAAACTAAGTCCGCACGTGCTGTCATTGCTTTCGCAACGACAGCACGTGCGGACCAAGGTTGTGGTGATCAGTTCGTGCCGATCACCGGTTTGTATGGCTTAGATCCCGTAGTAGAGCTCGAACTCGTACGGGTGCGGGCGCAGCGCCATCGGAGCGATCTCGGTCTCGCGCTTCATCGTCACCCAGGTCTCAATGAGCTCCTCGGTGAACACGTCACCCTCGAGCAAGAACTGGTGATCGAGCTCGAGTGCCCGCAGCGCCTCTTCGAGCGATGCGGGTACCTGAGGAATGTTCTTAGCCTCCTCGGGGGGAAGCTCGTAGAGATCCTTATCAATCGGATCCATCGGCTCAATGCGGTTACGAATACCGTCGAGGCCGGCCATCAGCTGAGCAGCGAAGGCGAGGTACGGGTTACCCGATGCATCGGGTGCACGGAACTCGATGCGCTTGGCCTTGGGGTTCGAGCCGGTGAGCGGAATGCGTACGGCGGCCGAGCGGTTACCTGCCGAGTAGGCGAGGTTGACCGGTGCTTCGTAGCCCTTGACCAAGCGACGGTAGCTGTTAATGGTGGGGTTCGTGAACGCGAGCAGCGCGGGTGCGTGGTGCAGAATGCCACCGATGTACCAGCGGGCCAGATCTGACAGACCGGCGTAACCGTTCTCGTCGTAGAACAGCGGCTCGCCGTCCTGCCACAGTGACATGTGGGTGTGCATGCCTGAACCGTTGTCACCGAACACGGGCTTGGGCATAAACGTTGCCGTCTTGCCCCACATGTCGGCCGTGTTCTTGACGATGTACTTGAACTTCAGCACGTCATCTGCCGCGCACACCATCGTGTTGAAGCGGTAGTTGATCTCGGCCTGGCCGGGGGCGCCCACCTCGTGGTGTGCACGCTCGAGAATCAGACCGGCTTCGATCAGGCGCAGCGAGATGTCGTCGCGCAGATCGGCCTGCTTGTCGGTGGGGGAGACGGGGAAGTAGCCGCCCTTTTCGCGGGTGGTGTACCCGGGGTTGCCGCCCTCCATCTTGCGGCCCGAGTTCCAAGCTGCCTCTTCTGAGTCAATCTCGTAGAAGGTGCGGCGAGGGGTGGTCTCGTAACGCACCGAGTCGAGAATGTAGAACTCGGCCTCGGGAGCGAAGAAGGCCGTATCGGCGATGCCGGTCGAAGCGAGGAAACGCTCGGCCTTCTTCGCAACCTGACGGGGATCCTTTGCGTAGATCTCACCCGTGCGGGGGTTGAAGATGTCACACACGACGATCAGGGTGCGCTCGGCACGGAACTGATCGATGTAGCAGGTGCTGGGATCGGGAATCAGCTGCATGTCTGATTCTGCGATGCTTGCGAAGCCAGCGATCGACGAACCGTCAAACATCTGACCGATTTCAAAGAAATCAAGGTCAGCTGCCGAAGCCGGGATGTTGAAGTGCTGCTGCACGCCCGGAAGATCGGTGAAACGGATGTCGACGAACTTGACGTCCGTCTCCTTAATGAAGTCGATGACTTCCTGGGGATTCTTGAACATGCTGCTCCTCATTGCTGATGCGCCGAACGGTATCGCTCGTTAGCACCAGCTTACGCGAATCGCATTTCACCACCATGAGAAGTATGTTTCGCGTGTGTTACAGATGCGATTACGCGCGAATCAGTACAGTCCCAGCGATTTTGTCGTGGAAGCCACGCTCATCTGAGTCCCATACCGCAACCGGTATGACGAGGCAGAGCAGCACCGTGCGCACGAGGGGGCGCCAGATCCCCACCCAGCCGCCGGCGATCGGCAGTACGCGCATGCCCAACAGGCGGTGCCCGATGGAGCCACCGATAGTGGGGATGAAGATGATTTGCATGCCGGCAAAAATGGCGAGCTGCCACCATGCTGCGTACGGGCCGCCAATCAACAGGTAGGCGGGCAATGAGGCAAGCGCCCAGTCGATCGCGATGGCGGCGAAGCGCCGACCAATGCGACCAACTGAGCGCTGACCCTCTGCGGGGAGGCCGAGGCGTTCGCCCGGCCACTCACTGGGAGCGAGGTCCCCAAATTTCTGCGGTTGTGATTTCGACATTGCTTAGCGGGGCCGCTGCGAACGAACCTTGTTGGGGTCCATTCCCTTGGGGATCCCCACGGGAGTGCCCTGCAGCGATGCGAGGCGGTTGAACACGGCCGCGATCTCGTTGCGGTTCAAGGCGGGCTTGAGCTTCACGAGCGACTTCGAGAGCTTGGCGAGGGGGATGCCGTCGCCATCGGGGCCGACGTACAGGTGCACGACGGTGACGCCCGAAAGCGCGCGCTTCACCTTGCGCTCTTCATCAGAAGCCATGCGCTGCGTGCGCTGGCGTGAGCCCTCTGAGATCAGCACGACGCCGCCGCGACCGATGACGCGGTAGACCGCATCCTGGTTGCGGTTGATGGCGACGGGAACCTCTGAGCCACGCCATGAGCGACGCAAGGCGCTCTGTACTACGGCGCCCACAGCGCCCGGGCGACCCTCGATCTGGTCGTACGCCACCTTTTCGGCGCGGCGACCCAGCACGATCATGACGAGCAGAATGCCCACCAAGATGCCCGTGACGGGCCACAGGATCCAGCTGAACCACACGCTACCGGGCAGCAGCAGCGCGAGCAGCACAGCCACCACAATGGGGCCGAGGAAGCACGCGAGCAATGCCAACGGCAGGTTTCGATCATGAACCTTGGTGGTCCGATAGACCTCGATCATCTGCTTAATGCGACCGGGACGCTTCGCCTTCTTTTCTGCCATACCTACCAGAATATCCCCTCTTGCTCAGTGCCGCGCACACAGCGTGCGTTGTCGGGCGCTGTTCGCTCACAGCGCCCCGATTTTGCCCCGGATCATCGACTTATTCACATCCCGCACTATCTGGTTGTTTCGCGCCGAAGAACGGGGCATCGTGAAGGGATGATTCCGAGAGATTCGCCACCGCCCGCAGGCCGCACCGCCGGTGCCGCCGCGATGTTGGCCGATCGGCTCGAACGGTTTTGTGCCCGCGGCATTGGCTACCGCAGTTTGGGGGTGTGCCGCGAACCGGGCGTGAGCGTCGCGGCGCACGAACGACTTGGGCACGACGCGGGCTGCGCGACGCTCGGCGTGCCGCGCCGCGCGATTGTGATCACGCTCGGCATGTGGGATCGGGTGGGAGCTACACCGCTGCTATTGGAAGCGATCGATGAGGCGATCACTTCGCTTGCCGAGGCAGGGGCTGCGCGACGCACGGGGGAGTGGAATGCGCAGTTGGCGAGTGAGTGTGTGGCGTTCGCGATCCGGAGCAAAATTACGCCGAGCCCCAGCGAGCAGGCCGCCCCAACACCGCCGCTAGAAAACACAGCGGCCGCGATGTCCCGAAGGAAATCGCGGCCGCAGGTGAGGAGGTAAAAACCACCTGGGTGAATCAATTACATTCCGAGGTCGCCCTCGAAGTCGCCAGCCTCGAGGCGCGCGCGCACCTGGCTGAGGAACCGTGCTGCGTCTGCGCCATCAACGATGCGGTGATCGTACGACAGTGCGAGGTAGACGGTGGAGTGGATTGCCACGCTGTCGCCCTCGGGAGTCGAAACCACAACGGGCTTCTTCACGACGGCGCCGGTGCCCAAAATGGCCACCTGCGGCAGGAACACGAGCGGCGTGTCGAACAGTGCGCCACGTGAGCCGGTGTTCGTCAGCGTGAACGTGCCACCGCTGAGTTCGTCGGGCCTCAGCTTGTTGTCGCGCGTGCGTGCAGCGAGATCAGCGATCTCACCCGAGATCTGAGCGAGGTTCTTCTCGCCAGCGTCACGCAGTACGGGCGTCAGCAGGCCACGCTCGGTGTCAACAGCAATGCTGATGTTCTCGTGATCGGGGTAGCTGATCGAGTCACCCTCGACCGTCGCGTTGACGATCGGGTAGGTGCGCAGCGCCTCAGCGGCCGCCAGAGCGAAGAACGGCAGGAAGGAAAGCTTCGAGCCGGTCTTGGCGAGGAACTCGTCCTTCTTGGCCTGGCGAAGCTTGGCCACGCGAGTGACGTCAACCTCAACCACGGTGGTCAGCTGTGCGGTGCTCTGCAGTGACTGCACAGCGCGCTCAGCGATGACCTTACGCAGGCGGCTCATCTTGACCGAGGTGCCGCGCAGCGGTGAAACCTCAAGCGGAGCCTTGGCCTTCGCGGCGGGAGCAGCAGCCGCGGCGGCGGGAACTGCAGCAGCGAGCACATCTTCCTTGCGGATGCGACCGCCCACGCCGGTGCCGGTGACCTTCTCGAGGTCGACGCCGCGCTCGTTTGCAAGCTTGCGCACGATCGGGGTGACGTAGGTGGCGTTGCTTGCGTCAGCTGCGGGAGCAGCCACAACCGGTGCGGCGGCCGGAGCCGGAGCAGCGGGGGCAGCAGCAGGCGCTACAGCAGCGGGTGCCGGGGCAGCCACGGGAGCAGGGGCTACAACGGGTGCGGGAGCCGCAACCGGGGCAGCGGGGGCTGCAACAGGAGCTGCGGGCGCAGCCGGAGCTGCCGAGCCGATGCGTGCGAGCACGCCGCCGACCTCAACCGTGTCGTCTTCCTGCACCATGATCGCCTGAACGATGCCGGCGATGGGCGACGGAACCTCGGTGTCAACCTTGTCGGTCGAAACCTCGAGCAGCGGCTCATCGACCTCAATCGAATCGCCAACCTCCTTCAGCCAGCGCGTGACGGTGCCCTCGGTGATGCTCTCGCCCAGTGAGGGGAGAACAACATCCTGGCCATCGCCTGCGGGGGCAGCGGCTGCCTCAGCAACCGGTGCAGCAGGAGCTGCCGGTGCGGCAACGGGAGCTGCGGGGGCAGCTACGGGCTCAGCAACCGGTGCGGCTGCGGGAGCCGCGGGGGCTGCCGACGTGCCATCACCGATGCGTGCCAGCTCAGCGCCAACCTCAGCGGTCTCGTCTTCTTCTACAAAGATTGCTTCGAGCACGCCAGCTACGGGCGAGGGGATCTCGGTGTCGACCTTGTCGGTCGAGACCTCGAGCAGCGGCTCGTCAATCTCAACCGTGTCGCCAATGTTCTTCAACCAGCGGGTGACCGTTCCTTCAGTCACACTCTCACCCAGTGCGGGGAGGACTACCGATTCACTCATCGTGTATATCTCCGTTCGTTCTTTAAATCTCTGGGCGATTAAATCGCGTGCAGCGGCTTGCCAGCGAGCTTCAGCATCGCTTCGCCAATGGTTTCGTTCTGCGTCGGGTGGCCGTGAATCAACGGTGCCACATCCTCGGGGTATGCTTCCCAGTTCACGATGAGCTGAGCTTCGCCAACGAGTTCACCGACGCGTGCGCCGATCATGTGCACACCGACCACGGGGCCGTTGTTGACGCGCACAGCCTTGACTGAACCCGAAGTGCCCAGGATGGAGCTCTTGGCGTTACCGGCGAGGTTGTACTCGTACGCGGTGACGTTGTCTGCGCCGAACTTCTCCTTGGCCTTCGCCTCGGTGAGGCCGACCGACGCGATCTCGGGGTCACAGTAGGTGACCTTCGGGATGTTGACGTCTTCGACGATCACCGGGTTGAGGCCAGCAATCTCTTCTGCCACGAAGATGCCCTGCTGGTAGCCGCGGTGTGCAAGCTGCAGGCCAGGAACGATGTCGCCCACGGCGTAGACGCCGGGAACGTTGGTGGCGAGGCGCTCGTTCGCGAGCACGAAGCCGCGATCCATCGCGACGCCAACCTCTTCGAAGCCAGCACCCTGGGTGGCCGGGCCACGGCCCACGGCGACGAGCAAGTAGTCAGCGTTGAGCTGCGTACCGTCTTCGAGCGTGACGGTGACGCTCGAGGCGTCCTGCGTGACCGACTGGAAACGCACGCCGATCTTGAAGCCGATGCCGCGTTTCTTGAAGGCACGCTCGAGCTGCTTTGACACAGACTCTTCCTCGTTGGGCACGAGGTGGGGCAGGCCCTCAACGATGGTGACGTCGGCACCGAATGAACGCCAGACGCTGGCGAACTCAACGCCGATCACGCCGCCGCCCAAGATGATGACCTTGCTCGGAATCTCTTCGAGCTCGAGTGCGTGCTCGCTCGTGATGACGCGGCCGCCAATCTCGAGGCCGGGGAGTGAGCGAGAGTACGAACCGGTGGCGAGCACCACGTTCTTACCGATGATGCGGTCTGCGCCTACCTGCACGGTGTTGGGGGCGATGAGCTTGCCCAAGCCGTCAATCACGGTGATGCCGTTGGCCTTCAAGAGTCCCTGCAGGCCCTTGTGCTTTCCGGCAACGAGCGTGTTGCGGTAGTTGTTGACCTGCGCGATGTCGATGCCGGCGACGCTCGAAAGCACACCGTACTTCTCGCCCTCGCGCGCAACGTCGGCAATCTCTGCGGAGTGCAGCAGTGCCTTGGTGGGCACGCAGCCACGGTGCAGGCAGGTGCCTCCGAGCTTGTCTTTCTCAATGACAGCTGCGGTCATACCCAGCTGCGTAGCGCGGATAGCGGTTGCGTAACCCGCGCTTCCTCCGCCCAGGACGACAATGTCAAACTGCTGATCGGCCAAGTGGGATCTCCCTCGGTGTGTTCGCATGTAAAAGGGCGCCCGATAAGGGCGCACGGTGACTAGCCTACACCCGCATGAGGAGTGCTGAGGGATGCACTCGCGGTGCCCGTCGCGAGCATTTGCGCACAGGTGTCGTCGCCGCCCCAATATGGGGGCCCGGGGCACCCCCGCTGAGGGTTTCGCTCACGGCGTCACCACAACGGGCCCGATCCGGAGCCGCTGTTCATAGGATGGATATGTGAGCGATTCAATCTTTTCTGCAGAGTACGCCGATAGGCGCGCCCAGGTGCCCCGTGGCATCCCACTGATTGTTGCGCTGCAAGGGCTCAGCGACGCCGGGGGAGCGATTTCGCAACTCGAGGAGTATCTGTGGGAGCGGTGCAAGCCCGAGGTGATCGTGCGGTTCAACACCGATCTGTTGCTCGATTACCGATCAAGGCGCCCGGTCATCACCTTCGAGAACGACCACTTCACCGATTATGAGCCTGAAGAGCTCACCCTGAGCCTCGCGCACGATGAGCTCGGCAGCCCCTTCCTGCTGCTGAGCGGGTTCGAGCCCGATTACCGCTGGGAACTGTTCATCGACACGGTGCTGCTGCTCGTGCACGAGTTCGAGGTCTCGATCACGGCGTGGAGCCATGCGATCCCGATGCCGGTGCCACACACGCGCCCCATTTCGATGACGGTGAGTGGTTCGCGCGAGGATCTCATTGAGGCGCGTTCGGCGTGGCGCCCCAACACGAAGCTCTCGGCTTCTGCGGCGCACGTGCTCGAATACCGACTGCACTCGCTGGGCGAGGAGGTCGCGGGCCTCGCGCTTTTGATTCCGCACTACCTCGCGAGCACCGAATACCCCGAGGCGCTGTATGCCGCCCTCGACGGGCTGATGGCGGCCACCGGGCTGATCTTTGCCACCGATGATGTGCGGGCCCGGGCGCGCACGTTCACCGAGCAGGTAGACGCCCAGATCAGTGAGAATCACGAGTCCCTCGAGATGGTGCGCACGCTCGAGAAGCGCTACGACACCTATATGGAAGATCACGAGACGCGCTCGCCCCTGATCAGCGACGATGGCTCACTGCCCAGCGCCGATCAAATCGCGAGCGAGCTCGAACGATTCTTGGCGCAGCAGCGGGGCCCGGGTGATTTTGGGTACCCCGAGGCCCCGGGTGACCCGGGCCCTGATTCTGACGAAGCTGCTCCGGATCACGGCGAGTAGCACGATTGGCCCTTCCGTGCCGGCGGCTCACGTGGTAAAACACACAGGCGCGATCGTGCAATAATGGAGGGGCTAGCCCATCCAAGTTTGCGTTGAGGTCCCCTATCGGACCGAAGCAGGCTTGACATGGGTTTTCATGCTGTGAGCACTCGCCCGTTTGGTGACACAGCCCCATTCCGACACAGAGAGGCGGCTGCGTGGCAACTGCATCCACCCCCACTACTCGCTCGACCTCGGCCAAGACTGCTCAGTCTGCCGCGGAGGATGCCGCAGAGGTGAAGGACGACACAGCGGCGGCGCCAAAGGCGACCGCTAAGAAGACGACCACTACGAAGACCGCCACCGCCGCGAAGACCACGGCGACGAAGACTGCGGCCGCCAAGGCCACAGCTACGAAGGCTACGGCCACCAAGGCGGCTACGACGAAGGCAGCGGCTACTAAGGCCGCAACCACGAAGGCGGCAGCGACCAAGGCTGCTGCTGCAAAGAAGGCCGCTGAAGCTGCCGAGGTAGCACCCGCTGCCAAGAAGAAGACTTCGAGGAAGAAGTCATCTGACGCGATTGATTACAGCGCCATCGCAGCAGAAGAAGAGCCCGTCGAGGTTGAGAAGCCTGCCGCGACCGTCACCGAACCGCTGCCCACCGGCGCAATTGTGCTGAAGGCCAGCGAAGAAGAAGACGTACCGACCTACACGACCGCCATCCCCGGCGCGACTGCAGACCCGGTAAAGGACTACCTGAAGCAGATCGGTAAGGTCGCACTGCTGAACGCGGCCGAAGAGGTCGAGCTCGCTATGCGTATCGAGGCGGGCCTGTTTGCCGCTGAGAAGCTCGGCACCGAAAAGGGTCTGCCCAAGAAGCTTGAGCGCGAGCTCAAGTGGGTTGCCCGTGACGGCCAGCGTGCCAAGAGCCACCTGCTGGGCGCCAACCTGCGCCTCGTGGTGTCGCTTGCGAAGCGCTACACCGGCCGCGGCATGCAGTTCCTTGACCTGATCCAGGAAGGTAATCTGGGCCTGATCCGTGCCGTCGAGAAGTTCGACTACACCAAGGGCTTCAAGTTCTCGACCTACGCCACCTGGTGGATCCGTCAGGCCATCACGCGCGCTATGGCTGACCAGGCCCGCACGATCCGTATTCCCGTGCACATGGTCGAGGTCATCAACAAGCTCGCCCGCGTGCAGCGTCAGATGCTGCAGGATCTGGGCCGCGAGCCCACTCCTGAAGAGCTGAGCCGCGAGCTCGACATGACCCCTGAAAAGGTCGTCGAGGTGCAGAAGTACGGCCGCGAGCCCATCTCACTGCACACCCCGCTGGGCGAAGACGGTGACAGCGAGTTCGGTGACCTCATTGAGGACACCGAGGCGATTGTTCCCGCCGACGCTGTGGGCTTCACGATGCTGCAGCAGCAGCTCGAGCAGCTGCTTGATTCGCTGTCTGAGCGCGAAGCCGGCGTGATCCGCATGCGCTTTGGCCTCGGTGACGGCATGCCGAAGACCCTCGACCAGATTGGCGACACGTTCGGGGTTACCCGCGAGCGCATCCGTCAGATCGAGTCGAAGACGATGGCGAAGCTGCGCCACCCGTCGCGGTCGCAGCAGCTGCGCGACTACCTCGAGTAAATCGACAGTCCAATAGGTAAGGCCCCGGGAGTGATCCCGGGGCCTTACCTATTGGTTCGCCAGCTGCGTGGTCGCAATCTGCGAGGTGCGCGCGCTGGCCCAGCTGGGCTATGCGCCGAGCTTGTGGCTCTCGTCGTGCCAGGCTTCAGCCATGGGCTTCAGCTTCGCCTCGTGCTTGTTTGCGTGGTGGGCGCAGAACAGTAGTTCGCTGCCGCCAAGCGCAACTCGCACGTACGCCTGTGCACCACAGCTGTCGCAGCGATCCAGCGACGTGAGTGGGCGATCAGTGGCCTGAGTGTCAGTCGCGAGGTCATGCTCGATAGTCGACATCTCGTCCTCCCGTTCCTCGTCCGATATATGTTCACTTCCTATCCAATCACTCATCACCCAAATGCGCGATTTTTCGTGGGCCTGGTTCGCTGTGCGCGTAGTGTGACCACCCTTGCCGGCAGCATTTAGGTCTTGGGGTGACCGCTTTTGGGTGTTGCCTGACCCTGCGATGTGTATAGCGCACTCGAAAGTTTGTACGCGCCGAGCCCGCGGCCAGCCAATGTCGGCGGTGTCAATTAGGCTAGAGAAGTCAACGTCTAATAAGGAGATCCGCCGAGTGGCCGAACAGAACACAGCTTCAGGTGCATCGAAGACCGCAGCATCAGAGTCGAATTATTCGGCCAGGCACCTCACGGTCCTCGAGGGGCTCGAAGCGGTGCGCAAGCGCCCGGGCATGTACATCGGCACCACCGATTCTCGCGGCCTCATGCACTGCCTGTGGGAGATCATCGACAACTCGGTCGATGAGGCCCTCGCCGGCCACGGCAACGAGATTGGCATCACGCTGCACGCTGACGGCAGCGTGACCGTGACCGATAAGGGCCGCGGCGTGCCCGTCGACATTGAGCCCAAGAGTGGGCTGAGCGGCGTTGAGCTCGTGTTCACGAAGCTGCACGCCGGCGGCAAGTTCGGCGGGGGAGGCTACGCCTCCTCTGGTGGCCTGCACGGTGTGGGTGCTTCGGTCGTCAACGCACTCTCCTCACGTCTCGACGTCGAGGTGGATCGCGCCGGTAAGACCTGGGCCATGTCATTCAGGCACGGTGAGCCCGGCGAGTTCGCGGGCGAGGGCCCCGAGAGCGCGTTCACCCCGTACGACAACGCCTCGCAGTTGCGCCTCGTGGGCAAAGCAAAGCGCGGGGTCACCGGTACGCGGGTGCGCTACTGGGCCGACCCACAGATCTTCTTGGCGACGGCGCGCTTCGAGCCCGAGTCGCTCATCGCGCGCGCCCGACAGACTGCCTTCTTGGTGCCCGGTTTGGCCATTGAGATTCGCGATGAACGACCCGAGGGTCTTGACGAGGCTGGCGCACCCACGGTGCACTCATTCTCCTACGAGGGTGGGCTCTCTGAGTTCGTTGAGTTTCTGTCAACCGATTCGCCGCTCACCGACACGTGGCGCATCACCGACGAGGGCAAGTTTAAAGAGACCGTTCCCGTGATGGATGAGGTCACCGGTCACCTCGTTTCACGCGAGGTCGAGCGCAACTGCGAGGTCGACATTGCGCTGCGCTGGGGCACCGGCTACGACACCTCGGTGCAGAGCTTCGTCAACATTATTTCAACGCCCAAGGGCGGCACCCACCTGGCCGGCTTCGAGCAGGGCATCACCAGGTTCTTCCGCAAGCAGATCGAAACAAACGCGCGCAAGCTGAAGGCTGGCACCGATAAGCCCGATAAGGATGACCTGCTCACCGGGTTGACCGCGGTGGTCACCGTGCGCGTGCCCGAGCCCCAGTTTGAGGGACAGACCAAAGAGGTGCTCGGCACCGCTGCGGTGCGGGCGATCGTGTCGAAGGCCATCGTCAAGGGCCTCACCGAACGCTTCGAATCGGTCAAGAAGGCCGACCGTGCCCAAACCGGTGCCCTGCTTGAAAAGATGGTCTCCGAGATGAAGGCGCGCATCTCCCTACGCGCGCAGCGCGACACCGCACGGCGTAAGAGCTCGCTCGAGAGTTCCTCGCTTCCGGCCAAGCTCATCGATTGCCGCTCCAAGAAGGTCGCAGAGACTGAGATCTTCATCGTGGAGGGCGACAGCGCGCTCGGCACCGCGCGCCCCGCACGCGACAGCGAATTTCAGGCGCTCCTGCCCATTCGCGGCAAGATCCTCAACGTACAAAAAGCGTCGGTCGCCGAGATGCTCAACAACCTCGAGTGCGGCTCGATCATTAAGGTGATCGGCGCGGGCTCTGGGCGTGACTTCGATCTCGAATCGGCGCGGTACGGCAAGGTGATTTTGATGAGCGACGCCGACGTCGACGGCGCCCACATTCGCACCCTGCTGCTCACCCTGTTCTTCAGGTACATGCGCCCGATGCTTGAGGCCGGTCGCGTCTACGCCGCCGTGCCGCCGCTGCACCGCGTGATCATTCAGCACGCCGGCCGCAAGGCAAACGAGACGGTATACACGTACAGCGAACAAGAGCTGAACAAGCTGCTGGCCGACCTGCGCAAGCGCGGCAAGAAGTACCAAGAGCCGATTCAGCGCTACAAGGGTCTGGGTGAAATGGACGCCGATCAGCTGGCCGAAACCACGATGGATCGTGAACACCGCACACTGCGCCGGGTGCGCCTCGAAGACGCCCACGCAGCGTCGGCGATGTTTGAGCTGCTGATGGGCAACGATGTCGCCCCGCGCAAGGAGTTCATCATCGACAACGCCGACGACATGGATCGCGACCGCATCGACGCATGACGCGGGCCTTCTGCCCGCGTCACGGCGCCTCGCAGCGCTGACGACAGCAAACGGCGCTTCCCAGCATCATGCTGGGAAGCGCCGTTTCGGTTTGAGTGTGCCGCTTCGCAGTGAGCTGCTTCGCCCGGTGTGGGCTGTCCATCAGGCGATGACAGCCCACACCGGCAGTACTGGGTTAGGGAGCGACGCCCACATAGGCGGCCGCGCCGTCGAGCGGGGTGCCCGAGCCGTCGCGTTTGCCCAGTTCGGTGGGCAGCTTACGTGCCGCCCCGTCAAGTGACAGCGCGCGCGGTTCGCCCGCGCCCACCCACGCACATGAGATCTGGTCTTCCCATTTCAAGAATCGCTGCACACGCACGCCACCCGTGGCCCGGCCCTTGGCGGGAATCTCGGCCCAGTCGGTGACCTTCGCGGTGGCGACATCGGTGCCGGGCAGCGTGATGGAGCTGTCTGCCACGGTCACGACTCGCGCCTCAACACCCTCGGGCACTGCGCCGGCAAACACCACGCGGGCTTCTGCGCCCAGTTTGATGCCCGTCATACCCGCGGCGGGCCGGCCCTGCGCACGCACGGTCGCCGCGGGGAACCGCAGCAGCTGCGCCTCGCTGGTGACGACGGCGAACTCGGCCCCATCGGGGGCGGGGAACGCCGCGAGCAGCCGGTCGTCGCCCTTCAGCGTAATGACCTCGAACGTGGGCTTGGCGGGCAAATCACTCAGCACCACACGCTTCACCACGCCCTGGCTGGTGAACAAACCGATCAGGGCATCAGATTCGAGGGGCACAATGCCCACGACGCTGAGCTTCTTGTCGGTGATGCCCAGGTAATCGAGCAGTTTCACACCCGCCGAGAAGGCGATGCTTGCGCCCGGCACGAGCGGCAGATCCACGGGGGTGAATCGCTGCAGCGTGCCGTCGCTGAGAATGGCGCCCAGTTCGCTGCGCACCGTCGCTTCAACGGTGGCCAGTACGGCGCCGTGCTTCGTGGCGCGTGATGTTGATCGCGGCAGTTCGCCGCTCTCGGGGTCGCGGTCGACGCGCAACGCCCGGCCCGTGACCGACAGCATCACGGCGCAGGGGGAGTCGGCAACCTCGAGTGACTTCGGGGCGGCGCCGGCACGCGCGGGGCGCATAACCGCACCCGTGAGCAGCGTACGCCGCGGTGTGCCATACGTTTCGGCGACCTGATCGAGCTCGGTCGCGACCACTTTACGCAGGTTCGCTTCGCTCCCCAAGATCTCAAGCAGTTCGGCGATTTCCTTGCTGAGTTCGTCGCGTTCGGCTTCAAGCTCGACGCGCGAGAACTTCGTGAGCCGTCGCAGGCGCAGCTCGAGAATGTACTCGGCCTGTGCCTCTGACAGGTCAAACACCTGCATCAGGCGTGAGCGCGCGCTGTCAGAGTCATCGCTGGCGCGAATCACCTGAATGACTTCATCAATGTCGAGGATCGCGATGAGCAGCCCCTCAACGAGGTGCAGTCGATCGCGGCGCTTACGCAGCCTGAACTCGCATCGGCGGGTGATGACCGAGATGCGGTGATCTAGGAACACCCGCAGCATTTCCCGCAGCCCCAGGGTCTGCGGCTGGCCCTTGACGAGCGCGACCGAGTTGATGCTGAACGAGTCTTCGAGCGGGGTGTACCGGTAGAGCGCTTCGAGCACCGCTTCGGGTGAGAACCCGGTCTTGAGCGTGATCACGAGCCGCATACCGTTTTTGCGGTCGGTGAGATCAGCGACGTCAGAAATGCCCGACAGCTTCTTCGCGTCAACACCCTGCTTGATCTTCTCGATCACGCGCTCGGGGCCAACGAGATAGGGCAGTTCAGTCACGACGAGGCCGGTGCGGCGCGGGCCGAGCTGTTCCACCGACACCTTGGCGCGGGTGCGGAAGGCGCCACGGCCGGTGCGGTAGGCATCCTTAATGCCGTCGAGCCCAACGATCGTGCCGCCGCCGGGCAGGTCGGGCCCGGGGATAAACTCCATTAGCTCTTCGACCGTGGCGCGCGGGTTTGAGAGCAGGTGCTTGGCGCCGTCAACGACCTCGATGAGGTTGTGGGGAGCGAGGTTGGTCGCCATGCCCACCGCGATACCGCTCGCCCCGTTCACGAGCAGGTTGGGAATCGCCGAGGGCAACACCTCGGGCTGCATGATCTGGTTGTCGTAGTTCGGCACGAAATCGACAACGTCTTCGTCAAGCGAGTCAGTCATGGCGATCGCCGCGCCCGCCAGGCGAGCCTCGGTGTATCGCGACGCGGCCGGGCCGTCATCGAGCGAACCAAAGTTGCCGTGGCCGTCAATGAGCGGCAACCGCAGGGCAAAGTCTTGTGCAAGGCGCACGAGCGCATCGTAGATCGAGGCGTCGCCGTGTGGGTGGAGCTTACCCATCACTTCGCCGACCACGCGCGCCGATTTCACGTGACCCTTCTCGGGCTTCAGGCCCATATCTTGCATCATAAAGAGGATGCGGCGCTGTACCGGCTTCATGCCGTCGCGCGCATCGGGCAGGGCGCGCGAGTAAATCACCGAGTAGGCGTACTCGAGAAACGAGCCCTCCATCTCTTGCGAGATATCGATGTCCTCGATGCGTTCGCCCGGGGCTTCGTGAGGGTGTGCGGGCGTGACTGCAGAGGTGTTATTCGGGACGTCGGTCATAATGAAACAATGCTATCGATAGCCACTGACAACGGCGGGAGGCTTGCCGCGATTGCGCCAGCTGGCCTCGCTGCCCTCGCGCGCGGCCTGGGCCATGACCCCGCCGCCACCCTTGCCGACGCATTTTCGCGTCCCATCAGCCCTGATGCACCGCAGCTGGGCGAGTTGCCCGCGATCAGGTCGTTCGTGATCATCGCGGTTGACGGGCTCGGGCACGCGAACCTCGGCGCGCGCATCGGCCACGCCCCGACGCTCGCCCGCATGCCCCGTAAGCGCATCGAGACGGTCGCTCCGTCGACGACGGGCGCGGCCCTCACCACGTTGGTCACAGGCCAGCTGCCGGGCACACACGGCCTCCTGGGCTATCGCATCAGGCACCCTGAGCTGGGGCTGCGCACCACGCTCAGCGAGTGGGACGGCATCGACGATGTGCGTGCATGGCAACGTAGCGAGCCCCTGTTCCACGCGGCAGAGCGGCTTGGGGCGCAACCCTACGTGATCGGGCGCCCAGCGCACGCCGATAGCGGCCTGACGCGCGCAAATCTCTCGGGCGCCGAATATCTATCGGGCCAGCGCATCGAGGATCGGTTCGCTGAGGCGGCGCGCGTGGTGCGCGGCGGTGACCCGAGCTTTGTCTACCTGTACGTCGATGAGCTCGATCGTGCGGCCCACACCTATGGGTGGCAGAGCAACGAATGGGTGCGCAGGCTCGAGCAGCTCGATGCCTCGCTCGATGGCTTCTTGCGCACCCTGCCGGCTGATGTGGGCGTGGTGCTCACCGCAGACCACGGCATTATCGATGTCGCCGCACACGAGCACATGATGCTCGACGCTGACCCCGCACTGATGCAGGGCGTCACCGAGGTCGGGGGAGAGCCCCGGTTTCGGTCGCTATACCTCGATGCGGGTGTCGATGCCACGCAGGTGGCGCGGGCCTGGGCCGAGAACCAGGGAGCACTCGCCTGGGTGGGCACCCGCGAAGAATTTATTGCCACGGGCTGCTTCGGTGACGTCGACGCGCAGGCCGCAGCGCGCCTCGGCGATGTGCTCATCGCGGCACGCAAGCGCGTCGCGTACTACCTCTCCACCGATGACCCCGCGGCCCGCGACATGATCGGGCAGCACGGTTCATTCAGCGAGGAAGAGCGCGGCATCCCGCTCGCGCTCGGTGGCGCGCTCGTGGGCACCCCGTTTGCGTCGGTGGTGGCGCGGGCCGCAGCCACTTACGCGCGCTAAACAAGCCTCGGGTGCCTGAGGGCGCCCGAGGCTTGTGGCCGCGGTGAGATCGAGATCTGGGATCCGGATCTAGGTTGCAGGGTCCTCGTCACTTCGCGTGCCGAACAAAATATCGTCCCAGCTGGGAATCGATGCGCGACCCTTTTTGGGCGCGCGCGCATCAGCTGCGGCATCGGCCGGCGGGGCAGCGGTGACGTTGGTCAGCGCGGGGGTTGCCGCGAGCGTCACGGGCACCAGTGATTTGGGCTGAGCCGGCGCTGCGGGCTCAGCGGGCGCCGCCTGGGCATCGCGGCTCGTGTCGCTGTCGCTCGCCAGGCTGTCGGGCGTGACACCCGAGGCAACTCCGGCACCACCCCAGATGCTGCGTGACTTCTTCAGGCCGCGCAGCGGTGCCGCGTCAGCCGGCACCGTCTCGACCGTGGCGGGCGCCTCAGGGCGCGGCGCGGTCGGCTGAGATGCCTGCGCCGGCGTCTGAATGGGCGTCGTATCGGTGTTGTCGGGCGCCTTCACCTCGGCCAGCTTGCGCTCGCCTCGGCGACGACGCAGCGCATCGAGCAGATCGGCCGTCTGGCTGAAGTCCACGGGGCCCGAGTCGTCGCTCTTAATCGCGCGCTGGTCAATCTCGCGGCGCCGCGCATACTCGGCGTTAGCGTCGAGCGGAGCAGCGGGCTTCGAGATCCGCTTGGGCAGGGGAGCTGGAGCAACAGGGGCACCCTTGGCGACCTTCGCGGGCTGCTCAGCGTTCACCCGAGCCGCCGTAAAGACGTTGTTCACCGGGGCGGCTGGGGGAGCCGCCGGGCTCGCCACAGCGGCTGGAGCGTGAGGGGCCGCAGCAGGCTTCGGGCGCGTCTGAGCGGCGTCATCGCCCGCGGGCTTCTCGCTCTTCGAATCGCTCTTCGCCTCGGGCTTCGCCTGTGCTGGCGTCGTTGACTGAGCCGCCGTTGCGCGGTCAGCAGCAGCCACCGCGGGCGTGAGGGGCGCGGGCGCCGGGCGCGACTGGGCGGGGCTATCGCTCTGCGGTTCGCTGACCTCTGCGAACTGAGAGGTACGGTCGCCGTTATCCACGGCACGCAGCTTCGGAATCAGCCGGTCACCGACATCGCCCTGCTTAGACATGCTCACCGCATCAGAGTTGATCGGTGCAAGGGTTTGCTTGCGGTGATCAAAGCTCCACAGTGCGCGATGGGCAACGTCACGAGAAATAAATTCGAGGCTGATCAACCAGCCCGTCTCTTCGTCTCGCCACGCTGACCAGTCGGTGGCTTCAGCTTCGAGCACGATGAGCCGTTCGGCAATCACCGCACCAAACTGCTGATCGCTGTCATCATTGGCATCCGTGCGCACGGGGATGGCGTGGGCACGGTCAAGAATGTAGCGGCGCTCTGCGAGCACCGGTTCCTCATACCGCTCAATGTCTGCCTCTTCGAGGCCGGTCATGGCGGCAATTTCGGCACGCGATTTTCCGGCGCGCACCAGCGACTGGATCTCGCGAGGGCGCACACGGCCCGTCTCGCGTTCCTTACGACTGGCGTGCTTGAGTTCAGACATCAGCAGATCGTCAATCACCAGTCGGAATTCATCGTCGCTCGCGTTCGCGAGAATCAGCGATCGCTCTTCGCGTCGCACAAAACGCAGCTCGTTCATCGGCGCGCTCCCTTCCGTGGTTCGCGAACAAGATTGGCACATGACGTGGTAGAAAACACGCATTGACGCGGCGCGTGAGCAACATACGTCTCGATTTTGGTTACTGTGACTTCGCCCCACACTACGCGCACAGTGAACTCACTGTCTCAGAGTTTGCGCAAAGGGGCAGATATAGGGCAGACTATGGCCGCTCGAGACTTGAGGTGCCGACACACGGCACGGGATTGCAGGAGAGAATGGCCACCGATTACGACGCCCCGCGCAAGACAGAAGAAGACGCCGAATCAATTGAGGCGTTGAAGGAGCGCGGCCCCGTTAAGGGAGCCTCGGGTTCTGACACCGAGGACGCAGACAACCCGAGTTTCACGATGGGCGGAACTGATCTGTCTGACGTCGATCTCGACGTTGTTGTGCTGCCGCAGCAGGATAATGAGTTCACGTGCGTGAGCTGCTTCCTGGTTCGCCACCGTTCACAGCTCGATCACCAGACCGACATTGGTCCGGTGTGCGCTGAGTGCTCAATCTAAATCGCGCTAGCGATTTAGGCACGAAGCGCCGGCACTACAGTGCCGGGAGCGCTCAATGTGAATCACGAAGGCCCGCGATGGAATTTCCATCGCGGGCCTTCGTGTTGCTACCTGCTGGTTACTTGCTGGCCTGAATGGCATCAATCAGCTTCTGCGGGTGCCTGGTCGTGATGATCCAATGCGGTGCCGGATCAGCCGGGTCAATGTTCTCAATACGTACCCCGCGGTGAATCCAGCCGCGCACGAGCATGAAGGTGCGTGCGTCGAGCCCCGGCCCGATCGCCTGGCGCAGTCCCTCTGATCCAAGAGCTTCTGCCTCACCCAGCTGCGCCACCGGAATACTCGCGTGGCCCGCCGTGAGCGTGCCGCCCTGCACCGTCACCACGGGGGCGAGCAGCAGCAGCGTAATCACCGCGATCAGGTAGACCGCGATACCCACGGGCCAGGCGATCCCGCTCTCGATGGGGGTGATCACCAGGGCCACCGCCGGTATCGCCAGCACCAGGGCCACAAAAATGCCTGGGCCTGGAACCAGGCGCTCTCGGTATGTGGTCTGCTGGGGCGTCGCTGCGGAGTCACTCGTCATACCTCTAGTATCTCGCGCCTCACCTGACAATCCTGGTGACGGGGTACACCGTGCCCTGAGCCCGATCCGGTAACCTATTGGCGTGACTGATGTCGTAACTATTCCGTTCCTTGCCGAGAGTGCGCCGAGCTATGCGCACCATGATGATGCCGGCGCCGATTTACGCGCTTCCGAGGCGGTCTCGATTGCACCGGGGGCCCGCGCGCTCGTGGGCACGGGCGTCTCGATCGCGCTGCCCGAGGGCTACGCGGCGTTCGTGGTGCCGCGCAGCGGCCTGGCCGCGAAGCACGGCATCACCGTGTTGAACGCCCCCGGCACCGTTGATGCTGGCTACCGCGGCGAGGTGAAAGTCACCCTGCTCAATACCGACCTTGAACGCCCGTTCGAGGTTGAACCAGGTGACCGCATCGCACAGGTCATCATCATGCCCGTTTCACGCGCCGTATTTGTACCCGTGGCAGAGCTGCCCGAGAGCGCGCGCGGGGCGAACGGCTTCGGTTCAACCGGCATCCGCGACGGCGCTTCAGCCTCGTAGGCGCACCCACTTACGCACGATCCATTCCGCCTCGAGCGGTATTTTCAGGAAGCGAAACAGAACATGACAGAGAACCAGAGCCCCGCAGACAAAGCGGCCGATGAGGTCGCACTGCACGATGGCGCCGATGCCACTCCCGAGGTTGACGATTCAAAATCTGCGCCGGCAGACCGCGCCGAGGCGGGCCCCTTTGACGCTTCAGAGGTTCCCGCAATGCGCCCCTACGTCGACCTGGGCGGCGTGAAGGTAGCTCCGCGCGAGGGGCTGCAGCTGCGCCTCGAGGTTGATGAGCGCGCCAACCGCGTCGTCGCCGTATCGCTGGAGTACGCAGAGTCACTGCTGCAGGTGCAGGCGTTTGCGGCCCCCAAGACGACGGGCCTGTGGCACGGCGTGCGCGGCGAGCTCGCACAGCAGTTCGCCACCCAGGGTGCAGTCACGAGCGAAGAAGCAAGCGCGCTCGGCACCGACCTCATTGCTCAGACCCCCGTGCCCGCTGACCAGGGCGGCGGCGTACGCCCCGTACGGTTCGTCGCGGTCGACGGCCCCCGCTGGATGCTGCGAGGCGTCATCATGGGCAAGGCCGCGGTTGACGCCGAGGCGCTGGCCAACGTGGTCGACCTGTTCCGCGAGATCGTCGTGGTGCGCGGCGACCACCCGATGCCCCCGAGCGAATTGCTGCCCCTCAAGGTGCCCGCCGGCGTGCAGGCACCTCAGCAGCCCAACACCGCGCAGCAGGCGTGAGCGAGGCCCCGTCGCAGCCCGAGGCTTCGGTCCGCGAGCCCGAGGCGGGCGCAATGCATGATCCGGATCCCCAGACGCCCGAGCGCGCCCGGGCGCTGGGCGGCATGGCGCACGCCATTGGGCGGGTGACCGAGGGGGAGTCGCTGTCGTCTCGCGGGGTGATGGGCGCGATTGGTGGCGTGCGGGGGATCATCGAAGCGGTGGCTCCCGGGCTGCTGTTTCTGATCGGCTTTACCATCACGCGAGATCCGAAGATCTCGTCGATCGCTCCGGCCGCCTTTGTGGTGCTGGCGATTGTGGTGCGGCTCGCCCGACGCGAGAACGTCACCTCAGCCATTTCTGGTGCGCTGGGGGCCGCCGTCGCGGTCGCCGCCACTCTGATGACCGGCCGCGGTGAGAACTTTTACCTGCCCGGGTTTTTGACCAATATCGCCTGGGCCCTCGGTCTACTGATCTCGCTTGTGGTGCGGTGGCCGCTGTTTGGCATCATCTACGGTTTTGCGACCGGCCAGGGCAACTCGTGGCGCACAAATCGGCCGATTCGCCGCGCTGCGATCTGGCTCACCGTGGTGTGGCTCGGCATGTTTGTGCTGCGCCTCGCCGTGCAGTTGCCGCTGTATTTTGCGGCCCGCGCCACCGACGATGCCGGGTTTACTGACGCGCTGGGCGTCGCCCGCCTCGTCATGGGTCTGCCGTTGTTCGCGCTCGTTGTAGTCGTCACCTGGGTCGTGCTGAGTGGACTGCATCGTTCATCAGATGAAGTTAGTGGCGATATCGTTGACAGTACTGGCGAAAACACCCCCACCCCGTAAGGGACTGGGTCGCTAAATCAGTGTAGAGTTATCTCGACATCGAGATATTTTGGAGGAGCCTCATGGGAGCAGTAAACAGCTTCGACGCAAAGAGCACCCTCGCAGTGGGCGAGAAGGAATACGAGATTTACCGCATTGACCGGGTCCCCGGTCACGAGCGGCTCCCGTACAGCCTGAAGGTGCTTCTTGAGAACCAGCTGCGTACCGAAGACGGCGCCAATGTGACAAAGTCGCACATTGAGGCAATCGGTAGCTGGGACGCAAACGCTGAACCCGATACGGAGATTCAGTTCTCCCCGGCTCGCGTCATCATGCAGGACTTCACGGGCGTGCCCTGCATCGTCGACCTCGCGACGATGCGCGAGGCCGTCACCAACCTCGGTGGCAACCCCGACTCGATCAACCCGCTGGCACCTGCCGAGCTCGTGATCGACCACTCGGTTATCTCTGATGTGTACGGCCGGGCTGACGCCGCGGCTCGCAACGTTGAGAAGGAATACCAGCGCAACGGTGAGCGTTACCAGTTCCTCCGCTGGGGCCAGGGTGCGTTTGATGACTTCAAGGTCGTTCCCCCCGGGACCGGCATTGTGCACCAGGTCAACATTGAGTACCTGGCACGCATGACCTTCACGCGCGACGTCGATGGCGTCACGCAGGCATACCCCGACACGAGCGTCGGCACCGACTCGCACACGACCATGCAGAATGGTCTGGGCGTATTGGGCTGGGGCGTTGGCGGCATTGAGGCAGAGGCAGCCATGCTTGGCCAGCCCATCTCGATGCTCATCCCGCGCGTCGTGGGCTTCAAGCTCCTCGGCCAGATCCCCGCCGGTGTGACCGCAACTGACGTGGTGCTCACCATCACGCAGCAGCTGCGTAAGCACGGCGTGGTCGGCAAGTTCGTTGAGTTCTACGGTGAGGGTGTTGGCTCAGTGCCGCTCGCAAACCGCGCAACCATCGGCAACATGAGCCCCGAGTTCGGTTCGACCGCCGCGATCTTCCCGATCGATGAGATCACGCTCGACTACATGCGCCTCACGGGCCGTGAAGAAGAGCAGATCGAGCTCGTCAAGGCGTACACGCAGGCCCAGGGCATGTGGCACAACCCCGCCGTTGAGCCCGAGTTCAGCGAGTACCTCGAGCTCGACCTCAGCACGGTTGTGTCTTCCATCGCTGGCCCCAAGCGCCCGCAGGATCGCATCGAGCTGTCGCGTTCGAAGGATCAGTTCGAAACTGACCTGAAGAACTACGCACCCGCTTCGAACCCCGCGCAGGTCACTGACGGCGAAGGCCGCGAGTTCACGATCGATCACGGTGCGGTCACCCTCGCCTCGATCACCTCGTGCACCAACACGTCAAACCCCTCGGTGATGCTCGCCGCTGGTGTGCTCGCACGCAACGCGAACGCACTCGGCCTGAAGCCCAAGCCCTGGGTGAAGACCACACTGGCTCCCGGCTCCAAGGTAGTCACCGACTACTACGAGAAGTCAGGCCTGAAGGACGATCTCGATGCCCTCGGTTTCTACACCGTCGGTTACGGCTGCGTCACCTGCATTGGTAACTCTGGCCCGCTGAACGAAGAGATCTCGCAGGCAGTCAACGACAACGACCTCGCGGTCACCGCCGTACTGTCGGGTAACCGTAACTTCGAGGGTCGCATCAACCCCGATATCAAGATGAACTACCTCGCGAGCCCCCCGCTCGTCGTAGCGTACTCACTTGCCGGCTCGATGGACTTCGACTTCGACGTTGAGGCGCTCGGCCAGGATCGCGACGGCAACGACGTGTTCCTGCGCGACATCTGGCCCGACCCCATCGAGGTACAGACGATCGCCGATGCGTCGATCGACCCCGAGATGTTCCGCTCCAAGTACGCCACCGTCTTCGATGGTGACGAGCACTGGACCAGCCTGCCCACCCCCATCGGCAACACGTTCGAGTGGGATGAGAAGTCGACGTACGTGCGTAAGGCACCGTACTTCGATGGCATGAAGCTCGAGCTGACCCCGGTCACCGACGTTGAGGGTGCACGCGCCCTCGCACTGCTTGGCGATTCGGTCACCACCGACCACATCAGCCCCGCAGGTAGCTTCAAGGCTGAGACCCCGGCCGGCCAGTACCTGGTTGAGAACGGCATCGCGCCGAAGGACTTCAACACCTACGGCTCACGCCGCGGTAACCACGAGGTCATGATTCGCGGTACGTTCGCAAACATCCGTCTGCGCAACCAGCTCCTCGACAACGTTGAGGGCGGCTTCACGCGCGACTTCACGCTCGAGGGCGGCCCCCAGTCGACCATCTACGATGCATCGAAGAACTACCAGGCCGCAGGGATCCCGCTCGTCGTGATCGGTGGCAAGGAATACGGTTCGGGTTCATCTCGTGACTGGGCAGCCAAGGGCACGAGCCTGCTGGGCGTGCGCGCGGTCATCACCGAGAGCTTCGAGCGCATTCACCGCTCGAACCTCATCGGCATGGGTGTGCTGCCGCTGCAGTTCCCCGCCGGTGAGAGCGCAGCATCGCTGGGCCTCGACGGCACCGAGACGTTCACGATCTCGGGCGTCACGCAGCTCAACGAGGGCGTGACTCCCAAGACCCTCGCGGTCAAGGCAGTCAAGTCTGACGGCGCTGTGGTCGAGTTCGATGCCGATCTGCGCATCGACACCCCGGGTGAGGCAGATTACTACCGCAACGGTGGCATTCTGCAGTACGTACTCCGCTCGTTGGTATAACCTACGTAGCACACGAACGCCGCCCCTGTCCCGCATTCGCGGGGCAGGGGCGGCGTTCGTTTCGCGGTAGACTGTGGGGATGCGCGGGCCTGGTGGCTCGCAGGGAAATGGAGTGTACGGGTGGCGATTCTGGACCGCATTGAGTCTCCTGCAGACCTCAAGTTGCTGACGCATGAGGAATGCTTGATGCTCGCCGCCGAGATTCGGGAGTTTTTGATCTCGGAGGTCGCGAAAACCGGTGGCCACCTCGGCCCCAACCTGGGCGTTGTTGAGCTGACGATGGCGCTGCATCGGGTGTTTGATTCACCGCACGACCCCATCGTGTTTGACACGGGGCATCAGAGCTATGTGCACAAGATCCTCACCGGCCGCAAAGACTTCAGCGGCCTACGCCAGCGGGGCGGCTTGGCCGGGTACCCGCAGCGCTCTGAATCAGAGCACGACATTGTTGAGAGTTCACACGCGTCAAGCTCGTTGAGCTGGGCCGACGGTATCTCGCGCGCGTTCACCCGCACCGGGCAGCTCGACCGCAGCGTGATCGCTGTCGTGGGTGACGGTGCGCTCACCGGTGGCATGACCTGGGAAGCGCTCAATAACATCACCGATGATAACGATCGCAACCTGGTGATCGTCGTCAACGATAATGGCCGCTCGTATGCCCCCACCATCGGCGGCATGGCTCGGTTCTTGAACGGTGTGCGGTCAAAGGGCAGCTACCGCGATCTGCAAGAGGGCAGCGAGAAGCTGTTCTCGCGCCTCGGTCAGCCCGGTCGCACCCTCTACCGCGGTGCCCGCGGAGCGCTACACGGCTTCTTGAGCCGCGCCAGCAACAATGATCACCTCTACTCAAACCTTGATATCAAGTATCTGGGCCCCATTGACGGCCACGATCTCTCAGCGGTCGAGGAAACCCTCAGACAGGCAAAGGGCTACGGTCGCCCCACGCTCGTGCACGTGATCACCGAAAAGGGATACGGGTACGCCCCTGCAGAGAATGATCTCGCCGATCAGTTCCACGCGATCGGCAAAATCGATCCCGATAGCGGTGAACCTGTTTCACCCTCGGCTGGCCTCAGCTGGACGAAGGTGTTTCGCCAGCACCTCGCCGATATCGCCGACGTTGATGAGCGTGTCATCGCCATCACCGCCGCGATGCTGCAGCCGACGGGTCTCGATCTGCTCGCTGAACGGCACCCCGAGCGCGTCATCGACGTGGGTATCGCCGAGCAGCACGCGGTCACAAGCGCCGCCGGTCTCGCGTATGGCGGCCTACACCCGGTTGTCGCGGTCTACGCAACCTTCATGAATCGCGCGCTCGATCAGTTGATGATGGATGTCGCGCTGCACCGCGCCGGCGTGACCTTCGCGCTCGACCGCTCAGGCATCACCGGCCCCGATGGCGCGAGCCACAACGGGGTGTGGGACCTTGCGACACTGCAGGTGGTTCCCGGGATCCGGATCGCCGCGCCTCGCGATGCCGCGACGCTTCGCGAGCTGCTCAGCCAGGCCGTGAAGATTGATGATGGCCCGACGGTCATTCGTTACCCCAAGGGCTCTGTTCCCGAGGATCTCGTGCCGCTCGAACGGCGCGCAGATGGCGTCGATGTGCTGAGCGCCGATACACCAGGTGTCGACACTGACGTGCTGTTCGTCACGGTCGGCCCCATGGCGTCGGTGGCGCTTGAAGCCGCGGCACTGTTGCGCGCGCAGGGGATTACCTGCACGGTCATTGATCCGCGCTGGGTGGTTCCCGTCGCTGCCTCGGTCGTTGAGATCGCGCGCTCGCACCGACTGCTCATCAGTATTGAGGATGGCATTCGCGTGGGGGGAGTCGGCACGCGTATTCGACAGGCGCTGCGCGATGCGGGCGTTGACACCGCAGTGAGTGAGCTGGGCACCCCCGACGAGTTCCCCGATCATGCCTCACGCGACGAACTATTACTCGAAGCTGGATTGACCGCAGCACAGATCGCTCAGAACGTTGAGGAACAGGTGCGTGGCCGCAGGATTCCGATCGCCCGCCCCGAAGCGTAATCACTGCGGATACTACGAGAGCGCCCTCCGGGCAAGATTCTTGCTCGGAGGGCGCTCTCGTGGGTGAGGCTGTTAAGCCGTGGCGTCGGCGGGTGTCGCAGCGCCCGCTTCAACCGGCTTGGCGACCGTGCGCGGCGTAGTGTTGTACTTGGCGAGAAACTCCATCGGTTCGGCTGGCTCGTCGTTGATGCGCACCGCAAAGTGCAGGTGAGCGCCAAAGGCCATACCGGTCGCGCCGACCTCGCCCACGAAGTCGCCCATCTTGATGTCTTCGCCGACCTTATGATCGTGCGAGCCATCAACCATGTGGCAGTAGCGCGTCGATACCTCTAGGCCGTCAATCTCGTGATCGATCTTCAGGCCAAAGCCGCAGCCGTCATTCGCGAAGCCTGCTTCGACGATGACGCCGTCTGCGACCGCCTGGATCGGCGTGCCCGAGGCTGCCGCAAAGTCTTGTGCGTCGTGGAACTGCTCGACGGGCGCCGTGCGGTAGCCATACGGGTCGGTGAGCATGACCTGTCGCGCGAAGGGGTAGTTCACCCACACCTTTGGGTTGAATTCATACGATGCTTCGGTCACCTCGGCCGTGGCCACACCCGCAACCTCGGCGAACGAATCGGGCAGATCGCCGACGGCGGTTTCGGAGAAAAGCTCCTGCTGGGCGAAAAGCTCTTGCTGAGCCGCAGCCGAGACAGCGACCTCGTCTTGGCTGGCGATCGGCATCACCGCGACAAGCGCGAGGCCCGAGACACACACCGAGGCGGCAGCCGCAGCAAACTTCTGGCGGGTACTGCGCGGCTTGCGCGGGGGAGCGAGAGCGGGAGCCGCCGCCGGTACATGCGTGCGACGGGGAACCCGAAATGCCATCTCATCGCCTGCGTTGCGCAGGGAGGCCCGCAGACCCTTACGAGTGGGAGCATCTATGGGGGGTTCGGGAGGTGCGTCAGTCATGCAAGCTTTCAATAGGCGGACGTGTACGAGTTCGTCACGATTTAAATATAACGATCAGATTACAGTGTAGTTCTGAAAAACACCAGAATCAGATATTATCTGTTCACGCGAGCGGCACACTGCGCGCCTGCGCGATGAACTGTTCAATGAGTTCGGCGCTCTTCATGCCCGGGGCCATTTCGACGCCGCTTGAGACATCAACACCCGCGGGCGAGAGATCCGCAATAGCCGCGGCGACATTTGCGGGGGAGAGCCCGCCGGCGAGTAGCCAGTGGTCACCAAACTCTTGGGGGGCACGATCGCCAAAGTCCCAGCGCTCACCCGATCCGGGTGCTGAGCCATCGAGCAGCAGCCGTTCTTCGCCCAGCTCACCCGGCACAATGTGGGGGAAGTGGGCCAGTGAGGCCGCTCGCCACACCCGCGGAATGATCGCCTGCGCGGCCGCCACGTCTGCTGCGGTGTACTTGCCGTGCAACTGCAGCACGTCAAAGCCAAGCGCGACCGCACGCTGGGCAGCCTCTTCGGCAGCCATCTTGTTCACCACGAGCACGGTGTCGACAGCGGGCGTTGCGGCACAGGGCTGCCCGGTAGCCGGCGACTCCTGACGCACAGCGGCAATCACCGCTCGCGCTTCAGCATCGGTCGCGTGCCGCGGGGTGCCTGGGCTCATGACGACCCCAATGGCCTGCGCGCCAAGCTGCACAGCGAGCTTGGTGAGCTGCGGATCGCGCATGCCGCAGATCTTCACATAGGGGGAGTCCATCCCACCATTCTACCCGGGCCGTGCTACGGGCCCGACCGGGCTTAGGTGCGGCGGCGGGTATGACCCGTACATATAAAACGACCCCGGCTGAGCGCTAGTATCACTCGAACCGGGGTCTGACCAGACCACCCAGGCGAGTGGGTGATCGTGGCTAATATCAGTCTATCTTGCTTTCGCGGTGGCTCTTGACCACCAGGGGCTGTGACCCAACTATCGCGTGCCGCTAACCCTGATCTTGGTTAAACCTGCGCAGCCCGATCTTGAGCTGCTGCAGGTCTTCGACACTCCAGTCAGTGAAGCGCTCACGATAGGTCTCAGCCCACCGCACCCGAATCCCGTCAAGGAATTCAACGGCTTGATCGCTCGCGGTCAAACACACCACGCGGCGATCTTCAGGAGTAGCTGCTGCGTCGACGAGCCCCAGCTCGCGCAGCTTCGTGATCTGCCTGCTCACCAGCGCTTTATCCATATCAAGCAGCTGGCACAGCTCGGTGGCCGTGGTCGATCCATTGCGCCGAATCACCTGCAGCATCGCGATGCCCGCCTTCTTCAACTCGGGGTGAAACTCTGCCGCGTACCTCGCCCAGCGACCCCGCACGAACGCCACCGTTTCAGAAAACTCAGCGATGATCTCTGGCATCAGGGTGTCACGTGGGGGAGTCGCGGGTTGAAACGGAACCGCGGGAAGAAACGGAACCGCAGGTTCTGGCGTGTTCACGATCAGCGCGAGTCGCGACCCGTGGGCGGGTTCTCACCGCGATCACGCTCGGCCGCTGCGCGCTCGGCGGCGTCGACGTCAATCATAGGAATCGCACCGGTTGAGACCTCCACGAGCGTCGCACCAGCAGACTCGGCGGGCAGTTTCTTTGACTGCTCGGCGAGACGCTCAGCGTTGCTTTTCGAGCTCAGCGGAATGTTGGGCAGGAAGATAATTGCGATCAGCGTGACGAGCGCCAGGGGAGAGACCGCGAAGAACACGTCACCGATGGCGTGACCGTAGGCATCTTCGACCACCGAGCGCAGTGGCTCAGCAATTTCAGAAACCTTCGGCAGTGCACCGCTCTGCAACGCTTCAACGCCATCAAGCGCATCGGGTGTGTCTGCGCAAGCTTCGCGATGCCTTCGTTAAGGAAGGTCATCACCTTGTGCGCCAGCACGGTGCCCATGATGGACATGCCCACGCTGCCGCCAATGGTGCGGAAAAACGTGACGGCCGAGCTCGCGGCACCCATCTGAGTGGGGGCCACCGTGTTCTGCACGATGAGCACGAGATTCTGCATGGTCATGCCCACGCCACAGCCCAAGATGAACATTGAGACGCCCACGTACCACATGTCGGTGTCATAGCGCAGCTGGCCCATCATGACCGTACCGATGACGAGGCAGACGCCGCCGATAACCATGTAACGCTTCCACTTACCGGTGCGCGAGATGATCTGGCCGACGAGGGTTGATGATCCGAGCAGACCGCCCATCATGGGGAGCGTGAGCAAGCTTGATTCGATCACCGAGCGCCCGCGTGCCAGCTGCATGTACTGACCCAGGTACACAACCGTCGCGAACATTGCCACGCCCACCGAGATGCTGGCGATGGAAGCCAGGGTGAAGGTGCGGTTCTTGAACAGCGTGAGGGGGATGAGGGGCTCTTCGACCTTCATCTCCACGATTACCGCGGCCACCAGCATAAGCACACCGGCGCCCACCATCACGAAGGTCTGCCATGACATCCAGTCAAACTCAGACCCACCCAGGGTGATCCAGATCAGCAGACTTGAGAAGCCGGCCGAGATGAGCACTGCGCCTGCGTAGTCGATCTTGATCTTGCGCTTTGCGGTGTTGAGGTGCAGGGTCTTTTGCAGCATGATGATCGACACGATGGCGATCGGCACGGCCACATAGAAGTTCCAGCGCCAGCCGACGGTGTCCGTCAGCAGGCCTCCCAGTAACGGGCCACCCACGGTCGCGACTGCCATGATCGCGCCCATAATGCCCATGTACTTGCCGCGCTCACGAGGGCTCACAATTTCAGCGAGAACGATCTGCACCAGGGCGCCGAGGCCGCCCACACCGAGGCCCTGAAGCACGCGGAAGGAAATGAGCCACGTCGGATCGTGTGCCATGCCCGAGAAGATGGATCCGAGCGTGAAAATCACCAGTGCCGTCTGAATCAGCACCTTCTTGCTCGTGAGGTCGGCGAGCTTGCCCCAGATGGGAGTGCCGATCGCCGATGCGAGCGAGGTCGCCATTACGACCCAGGTGTATGACGCCTGTGAGCCTCCGATGTCTGCAATAATGACCGGCATTGAAGTGCCGACCACATTCATTGCAACCATGGAGACAAACATGCTCATGAAGAGGCCGGTGAGCGCGAGGTTGAGCGCGCGGCCGGTGAGTATTCCGTCACCGGGAACGGAGTTTTTGGAACTGGTCATTCGGGTAAAAATCCTCGCTGGGTTCAAAGGGGAGTGTTGTGCCCGAGCCGAACGCACGCTGACGCCAGGTAGCGAGAGGGAGCGGCCCGTGAAATCTAAACGAACCGATGCGGGTCACCCCACGAATCATTCGTTGACGAAAGTCAACTATACGCCATTCGTTGACTTAGGTCAACCACCTCGGGTTACTGGCCTTGTGGCATGTCGCTCACGAAATAATCCTTTCGATGACTTGGCCCAGCTGGGCGAACCTGGGTGTGATCTCGAGAACTCATCAATCATCACGAAAGACGGAATGAAGCTTGACATTGGCCCCGTGGCGAGCGTTGGCGTATCAAGCGCGTGTTGTTCGGCTCAGAACTCGGAGGTTTCGTACCTCTTGGTGAATTGGGGTGTTCCTGGCATCGCAGTGACGCGCACCGAGAATCGCAAGGCCGAGACCTGGGGCAGCTCACGCCAAGCCATCGAGTTGCAGGCCCAGCAACGCGCACTGCGGTAGCCGCAGAAAACGGTACAGGTGGGTCAACCACAAGAGGGGCATTTCCCTTAAAGCTGACATAATATAGATTATCGACTCAGTGACGAGAAGTGGAAATGAGCCGGTTTGAGCCGCATTGGAGTTGTGTGGTGAGCTGGCATGATCCGGATCAAAAGACAGCTCACCATACATAGCCGGCGTCAGTCCAGCGCTGGCGGCGGAGGGAAACCTGCGTCGAGACTCAGGCCATCGATGCGGTCGAGCCTGGCGTTGGCAGCAATCAGGTTGCGCAGATACTCGCGCAGGTACGGGAACTTAATATCGACGTACCCGTAGCCCGCCTCCTGAATCAATCCGGCAGCCAGCAGCCTGGCGCGATACATCGACGCGTACCCCGGCTCAACGTTGCCCATTCTGACGCGAATATCTTCAGAACGGCTCGGGCCATCGTCACGTGCCATGGCCGCCAAATAGCTGCGATCCACACGCGATAGCCCAGATAGCGCCGGCTCGTGAATAAATGCGCCCATCGATCGCCGGGCCTTGCGATGCCCGGTCTCAGCGTCGATCAGTGAAATCTCGCGCGCATCAGGTGTGGCCCGCCAGGCAATATCGCCGATGGACTGCACGAGAAACGGGTATCCCTGCGCCGCTCGGGCCAGATACTCGAGCGTCGCGTCACTCGCCGCGCGACCGTGTTCAACGATGGGCTTTTGAAACGCTGAGATCGTTTGCTCATACGACAGCATGCCAATCGTGACGTGCGCGCAGCGGCGCAGAAAGGTTGATGAACTGTCGGCAAGCAGGCCTTTCACTTCGCCCTGCACCCCGGCGCCCATGAACGCCACCTCGGCGTCTTCGCGCACGAGGTGTTGGTACTCCCCCGCAAATACGCCAATTTCGGCGGCCGAGGCCGAAGACACCTCATCGAGCGTAAACAACAGGCCGCCGCGGCCCGCCTGCAGGTCAAGGATCTGCTTCACCATGCCGCGAAACGTGGGCGTTTCAGTGCGGCCATCAGGGTATTCCACCGAAATACTACCGAGAGACGCGAGCGAGACCCCGGTGATGCGAAAGGCTGGGCCCGGCCTGAGCCGCTGCAGAATTTGCGGCAGATGTACGCCCACGATGCGTTCGAAAAAGCCGCGCGAGGCGGTCTCAGACACGACCTGCCAGCCGGCCTCAGCGGCCAGATCCTCGCCGTGGTTCAACATCACCGTTTTGCCGACGCCGCGCAGCCCGGTCATCAAGATGCCGCGCTCCTGGGGCCACTGCCCCACCTCGAGACCAGACTGCAGCTGAATCAGGGCGTCGGTGCGTCCCGCCAGAAATGGCGGTGATTTCCCAAACCCCGGGCGAAACGGACTGTCCATGCTGGCCTCCTTGCAATGCCCCCAGCGTAACAGAAACTTGATTTATATGTTTTATATCTCAGATTAGCTTTATATCTTTTATATCTTGATCAGGATGTTAGGGCCTCGATGTGCCTGGCCGATTCCAGCCCACCACGCGCGGCCAAGACCCAGGCTGCGCCGGTTAAGACCGGGCTTCGTTATGGATCCCCGGGTTCGCCAGAAACGCCACCATCGTTCGCAGCGCACTCACGGGCTCATTGAGGTCAATGCCCGAAAGCACCCTGATGCGTTCTAGGCGCGTACGCAATGAATTCTCATGGATCCCCAGCTGCCGCGCCGCCTGCGACAGGTTGCCCCGGTGCTCGAGCGCGGTTAGTACCGTCGGCAGCAGCCCGCTGTGGTGTACGCGATCGTATTCGGCGAGCAGCGTGAGCAGCTCGGCAAGGGCCGCGCCATGCGGGCGCAGCGCATCACCCGCCCGAATCAACGCGAGCGCATCTGCGACATCCGCTCCCCCGGCAATACGCAGCCCGCGTGCATCAGCAAGCGCCGGCGCCCCCAACTTGAATTTCAACGCGCGCAGCGTCTCTCGCGCCACCGCCGCCGATTCATGCAGGCTAAACACCCCCGATACGACCGACCCCACACCGATGGGAAGATCCTCCGAGGTGTGCACGGCCCGGCCGAGGCGGGCGCGCAGCTCATCGGTCACGCGGGCCTGTGTCTCGACCGGATGCCCCGGGCGCAGCGCCTCGGCAGCAACCACCGAGTGCACGGGCAGCACCGAGAACAGCACACCGTCAGACAGCACGCTGCGCTCCTCGGGAAACCCGACTGACAACGACAGCCGTAGTGCTTCAAGATCCTTGGAAACGACCGCCGACGCAATCACCACGTGGTCAAGGTCGGGCCGTAGCCCCAGCATCGCGGCGGGGACTGCCGCCTCGGTTGTGCCCTGCAACAGCGCGAGCAGGGCGCTTTCTCGTCGGTGAACGGCCAGCGCCGCATCGCGCTCCAGTGTTTCTGCGGCTTGTTCAGCTGGGCCGGTCTGGTCATGCGCCGAGATGCGCGTGAGCGAGGTCAATGCCCGAATCAACGCGTCCATCGTCACCCACGGTGATCGCCGCAGTACGACCGGTGTGACCGGTGCGCCCGTCATGCTCAGCCCGGCCGCAGTGTCTGGCTGCACAACCAGGGCCGCCGCACCGCCGCATTCTGCTTGTATCTGCTGCAGTTTATGAGCGTCGTCGATGACGGTCATTACCAGCACGATGCGGTCGGTGTAATCCGTGGGTGTGCCCGGCTGATAAATTTCTAGCCCAGTCACGGGCCGCTGAAGCGCCGCCTCGTCTGGCGTCGGGCCCAGCGGAATAAGCAGCCCCTCGGCGGGAGCGAGCACAGCTTCCAGACGCAGCGTATCCATCTGAGCAGCGTAACTCTTTGGCCAGCAGGCTGCACGAACATCGTGAACTTGTGCGCGTTCTGGCTTGTTTGAACACAGAACCCTGTGTGGTGTGCGCGCTGAGACCAGGGCCAGCGCTGCTTCACCTCAGTAATGCACAGTTGCCACCCTGATATTCATCAGAAACGGAGGGGCCGGTGAGCGCGCGGCCGACGTAGCCTGACATTGTGCTCACCACATCATCGCTTGCTCCGCAAGACATCGATCTCTCGTCACCACTCCTTTCACTGCACCCCATCACCAGCCGGCGCCAGAGCGTCTTGCCCGAAGTGGCCCGTCGCGGGCTGCTCACCGATGCCGAACCGTTGTGTGCGGTGATCGATCTCGATACGCTCGACGAACTCGTTGCGCAGTTACAGCGCGCATATCCCGCTCATGTGGTCGCGTTGCACACGGTGGCAGCCAAGTCTCTCGCGCTGCGCCCCGTGCTCAAGCACCTGGCCGAGCTCGGGCTGGGCTGCGAGGTGGCGAGCCCCGGGGAACTGCAGATCGCGTTCGCCGCGGGCTTCCCCGCGCACCGCATCATCTATGACTCCCCCGCCAAAACCGTCTCAGACATTGCTGAGGCGATCTCACACGGTGTTCACTTCAACGTAGACAACTTTGAAGAGCTCGCCCGCGTCGACCGTGCGGTGACGGCCTGGCACGGGCCGCTTCCCCGCATCGGTTTTCGCATTAATCCGCAAAGCGGGGCCGGCAGCATCGAAGCGATGAGCACGGGCACCCCCACATCGAAGTTTGGAATCGGGCTCGCCGATTTTGAGCAGCGCATCATCGACGCCTATGTGGCGCGCCCCTGGATGACACAGGTGCACGTGCACTCGGGCTCACAGGGCGTCTCGCTGCAGCACACCGCGGGCGATATCGCGGCGGTCGTGCGGCTCGCCGAAAAGGTCGAAGCGGCGGCCAGCGAACAACGCATCAGCACGATCGATGTGGGCGGTGGGCTCAGCGTCAACTTCCAGTCAGACGAGATCACGCCCACCTTCGACGACCACGCGCGTGCCCTCCATGAATATGCGCCCGCACTGTTCTCGGGAAAGTACCGCATTGCGACTGAGTTTGGCCGTGCACTCACCGCGAAGGCCGGAATGCTGATTGGGCGGGTGGAGTACGTCAAACAGGCCGGCCCCCGCACGATCGCGGTCACCCCCATCGGGGTGCAGGTCGCCACGCGTACGGTGTTCATGCCCGATGCCTGGCCGCTCAGGGTCGAAGTGTATTCGCCTGAGGGCGTGCCCCGATCCGGAGCTCACCACGCCTACGATATTGCCGGGCCCGCCTGTTTCGCAGGCGACCTGATCGCCACGAATCGGCAGCTCCCTAAGATTCATGCGGGCGATCTCATCGCGGTGCCCGACACGGGCGGGTATTACGCAACCAATCACTTCAGCTATAACTCACTGCCCAGGCCAGCGGTTTACACCACTCGCGCCGGCACTGGTACCGGCACCCGCTCGTTCCAGATTGCGCGCCGGGCCCAGCTCATCAGCGAAGTGGTTGCCGAGGCGGGAGAAGCCCGCCTCATCGATCTGCCCTAACCCCATCACTCCCCCACTGGAAGGCCGGTCAATGCAGACCACCACCAAGCCCATCATTGCGCGGGGCGCGCCCCTGCCCTGGCACCGCCCCATGAACCTGTTTCGCATCGTGATCGCCATCGCCGGCATCGTGCTGGCGATCGTGGTGTCGCCCGCAGTGCGTGCCGCCGCGGGCGCCGGTGGCAGTGACCCGGCAGCGCTGTGGGGCCTGATGCCGATTGCGCTGTATGCCGTGCTCGCCATTTCTGGCATGAGTATTTTGGTGTCGACGCTGGTGGCGTTGGCCGCCGCGTTGCTGCTGAATTTGCCGACGCTGTCGCAGGCTGGCGACATGCTGGTCGGTTCGCTCACGAACCAGGTGACGATCATCGGGTTCATCATCGCGTTGGGCGCGGGAGTGGGCGGGGTGCTGCGCGAGACCGGAGTGGCCCAGGTGATTGTGGGCGGGGTACTGCGCCTCGTGGGGCACCGCGGCCCGCGCACCGTCGCGCTCGGCATTATGCTCGCGTGCCTCGTGCTCGTCGCGTCGCTCGGCACCCTCGCCGGGGCACTCGCGATCGCAGCGCCGCTGTTGATCCCGGTCGCCGCTCGCTTGGGCTACACCCGCATCGCCACCGCCACACTGATGTTCGTTGGTGGCTGTGCGGGGCTCGCGCTCGCCCCCTTCGCGGGCAGCAACGTCGCGATTATGCAGGCCGCAAACGTGGGGTACGGGCAGTATGTGCTGTACGGGGCCGGCCCGCTGGCGGCCCTCACGCTCGCCGTTGGCCTGGTGTGGGTGCCCATCGTGCAGAAACGCAGCGCCCGCGCGGGCAACTTTTATTCCGCCGAAGAAGCTGCCGACACGAGCGCTCCCATCACAAGCTCCTCGCGCCGCGCCACGGTCGTCTTCGCCGGCCTGCTGGTGGTGCTGGTCGCCGTCGCGATTGTCACTGGCGTCGGGTTGATCTTTCCGCTCATGGCGCTGCCACTGCTGGCGATCGCCACGGGCATCGGCGCGAAGCTCCCCCTCAAACGCTGGTTCGCCGCGATGGGGCGCGGCATGTGGAGCATGGCCGGGGTGTTCGCCATGTTCTGGCTGCTCGCGGTGCTGTTTCTGATCATCGACCGGCTGCAGCCCTTCGATACCGTGCTCACGCTGCTCGGCCCACAGCTGCAGTCGAGTTCACCGTTTCTGTTCACACTCATCGTGGCCCTCATCGGCTGGGTGGGCGTGCCCGGTGCCACCGCGGCCCAGGTGGTGTTGATTGACAAGGTGTTTGGTCCGCTCGCGGGCGAAATGGGCGTGAGCGCCGGATCCTGGGTAATCGTGCTGCTGTTTGCTTCAAAAGCTGACACGTACGGCCCGTTTCCGAACCCCAACATGGTCAGCACGATGGGGCTGGCCCGCTCAAAGAACTTACGAATGATGTTGCTGACGGGGTGGATGCTGCTGGTGCCCGCGACCCTGATGTACGCCCTCATGCTGTTTCTCGAAACGAGGTAGCCATGTTTGATTCACTCATTACAAACGCGCTGATTGTCGATGGCTCAGGCGCCGCCCCCTTCTTGGGGAGCGTGGGCGTGCGCGACGGCCGGATCGCGGCGGTCGGCGCCGAGCGCGAGCTCGCGTTCGCAGCGGCGAAGTCGACCACTGATGCGGGCGGCGATGTGGTTGCGCCCGGCTTTATTGATTTGCACTCGCACGCCGATTTTTCGGTGCAGGGTTCGCCCGCCGCCGAAACCCAGCTAATGCAGGGCATTACCACGGTCGTCACGGGTAACTGTGGCGCGTCAGCGTTTCCCACCCGCAACCTCGACATGCTGCGACAGGCGAGCGCCCAGTTTGATTCGGTGTTCGACGGCGAGTGGAGTGACGCGGCGGGGTTTGCGCGGGTCACCAATTCGCACCGCCCCGGCGTCAACCTCGTCACGCAGATCGGTCACACCTCGCTGCGTGCCCATGTATTAGGCATGGCGAACCGCCCGGCCTCACCCGAAGAGGTGGCGCAGATGCAGGCAGAGATTCGGCTGGCGGCTGCGCAGGGCGCGCGCGGTTTCACCACGGGTCTCGTCTATGCCCCCGGGTCATACGCTGACGCTGGCGAGATCGAAGCCCTCGTGCGTACCGCGGCTGAGGCCGGCCTGCTGTATTCCTCGCACTTGCGCAACGAATCTGGGCAGCTGATTGCGGCGGTCACCGAGGCCATCGATGCCGCTGAGGCCACCGGTGCCAGGCTCGAAATCTCACACCTCAAAGCCATGGGCCCCGCCCAGTATGGGCTCACCGCGCAGGCACTCGAGCTGATCGACGCCGCGCAAAGCCGCGGAGTGGATGTCGCCGCTGACGTCTACCCGTATACGGCGTCGAGCACGACCCTGACGTCGAGACTGCCGGCCTTCGCGCTCGATGGCGGGCCGGCGGCCCTGTTGGCGCGGCTCGCAGACCCGACCGAACGCGGCAGGGTCGCGGCCGGCCTTGCCGCCAGGTTTGGGTACGACGTCGACCCCGCGGGGGTGCGCATCGCCGACCTGGGGCCGGTGACCGGGTCAGACTATCGCTGGGCCGTGGGCCAGTCGCTGACCGAGATCGGTGAGCAGCTCGGGTGCAGCCCCGAAGAAGCCGCGCTTCGCGTGCTTGCGGGGCACGGTGCCGCCGTCGCAATCGTGAACCATGCCATGGCCGAGGCCGACGTCGCCGCGGTACTGCAGCATCGACTCGTGTCGGTCGCAAGTGACGGGTGGACGCTGTCAGCCGCCGGCAGCGGAACACCGCACCCGCGCTCGTTCGGCACGTTTGCCCGGGTGCTCGGAACATATGTGCGCGAACTCGGGCTGCTGAGCCTCGAGGAAGCGGTCAGAAAGATGACGTCGCTTCCTGCCTCACGCATCGGGCTGACCGATCGCGGCGTGATCGCCCCGAATAGTGTTGCCGATCTGGTGCGGTTTGATCCGGTGCTGATCACGGATCATGCCACCTATACCGACCCGTGGCAGCTCGCCACAGGGGTCAGCCAGGTGTGGGTGGCCGGGCAGCCCGCGGTGACGGGCGGCGCGGTTACTGGGGAGCGCTACGGCGCGGTGCTGTAGCTGCCGGGCTCGCGAGCTTGTTAGCGGCCCGAGCTGAGCAACAGCAGCGATCGGCTGGCGAGCGCGCTAATGCCGATGCCGCCGAACTGGCCAGCGCTCAGCATGAGATCGGGGCTCTCCCCCATCCACGCGCCCAGCGCGAGTGCCACGCCGCCGGCGACCAGCACCCAGCCGCACATCGCGAGGCCCACCGAGACGGTGCGGCCCATGATGGGGGCGCCGCCGCGTGCAGTGGCGGGGCGCAGCAAACACGCGAGCGAGAAGGCCAGCGCACCCAGAGCGACTCCCCCGAGCACATCGCTCGGGCGGTGCCAACCGTAGGCGAGCAGCTGCCAGCCCGCGGCGCCCAGCAGCACCGCGCATCCCAGGGTCACGAGGGCGCGGCCCCGTGAGGGTACCGCCCAGATGAGGCCCGCGGTCAAGACGGTAAACACCGTCATGTGGCCGCTCGGAAAGGTGTTGGGCAGGTCAAGCGCGAACAGTTCGGGCCTGGTGAGTAGCTGCTGCTTCAGCAGTTGCGAGGCCACGATCGCGAGGGCCGGCACGATCGTGACGACCGCCGCACGCCGAATGCCGTGCACCGCGAGGGCAACCACGCCGATGATCAGCAGCGCAACCGCGACGCTCGGAATCGATACGAGGTTGAGCGGTGGCGGCGGTGACGTGGTGAATTCTGCCGCGTCGAGCACGCTGTCTTCGGCGCGCTGGCCGAACTCGTTGCGCACCCCCAACATGTAGGAGCCCACGCCCACGGCGGCCCAAAAGATGGAGAACCACAGGGCGCCCCGGCGGCCCACCCGCGACGCGCTCACCGCTTGGATCCGCTCTGCTTGCTGCGTGCGTCGCCTGTGCGCACCGCCCACAGTGCAAGTGAAGCCGCGGTCGCCACGTTCAGCGAGTCGACCCCATGTTCCATCGGAATCACGACCGACTGGGTCGCCGCCGCGAGGGCGCGCTCGCTCAAGCCGTGACCCTCAGATCCAAACATCAGGGCGAGGCGCTCAGGCACATGGTCGACGTAGCTCGCGAGGTCTTCGGCGTCGTCGCGCAGCGCGAACGCCGTGAGCTCGTACCCGGTTTCCTTAAACATCGGGCCCGCCTGCGTCCAGCCGGGAAGCCTGGCCCAAGGCACCTGCAGCACGGCGCCCATGCTCACGCGCACGGCGCGACGGTAGAGCGGGTCGGCGCAGGTGGGGCTCAGCAGCACGGCATCGGCGCCCAGCGCCGCGACGGCACGGAACACCGCGCCCACGTTCATGTGGTCTGCCAAGCCCTCGAGCACTACGACGCGGCGCGAGTTCTGCAGCAGTTCGAGCGGGTCGACGGGTGCGGGGCGGTGCATCGACGCGAGTGCGCCGCGATGCATGTTGAACCCGGTGAGCTGCTCCAGCTGCTCAGAGGTGCCGACGTAGACGGGCACCTCGGGGTATTCGGCGAGCAGCGGCTCCAACTGCTCAAGCCAAATCTCGAGCAGCAGCACTGAGCGCGGGCGATGCCCGGCCCGCAGCGCGCGCTCGATCACCTTGGGTGACTCGGCCAGGTAGAGCCCCTCTGCTGGCTCCAAAATGCGGCGCAGATTAACGTCGGTGAGCTGCGTGTAGTCGCGCAGCTCAGGGATCGAAAGATCGGTGATGTGAATAATGTTCATGCGGTCTACTCCCCCGCGTGAGCGGTTACATCGTGATGTTCGAAGGTATCGCCCTGGCCGGTCAGATGCCAGATAACGTACGCGACCGTGTCTTGAACCGCTTCATAGTGCACCAGGTGACCCGAATCCGGGATCACGCGCAGCGTGGAACCTGCGATGCGGCGGTGCAGCTCGAGTTGCTTGGCGAGCGGGGTAATATCGTCGCGTTTCCCCGCAATAATCAGGGTGGGCATGGTGTACACCGCGGTCGCTTCGAGCACCGTGTGTGACACCGAGGCGCGAAACGCGTCAAGCAGCGTCTTCGCGTCAGAAAAACTACTGAAGTAGGCGGCGTGCTGCCCCTGGATCCAACGGCGCAGCTCACGGTCACGTGTCTTCGCCATCACCTCGGTCATGCCGCGCACGATGAGGCCGTTACCGAGCAGGGCACGGGCCGGCGTCTCGGGCAGCCAATCGGCCACGCGGTAGTAGCCGATCGCGAGCTGCGTGAGCACCGCCTGCGGCCCCTCGAGCGCGGGGGCCGAAATGGGATTGATCAAGATCGCGCGCACCGGATCAAGACCGGCCTGCAGCGCGGCCGTCACCACCAGGGTGCCAAATGAATGGCCCAGGATCGCGAACTTCTCGGGAGCGACCTCGCGTGCGAACGCGCACAGCCACTCGCCGTACAGCGCAATATCGTGTGTGCGGCCGGGCACCGCTGGCGTCTGCCCAAAGCCGGGCAGATCGGGCACGAGAATGCGCACGCCGGGCTGCTGGCGGGAGAGTTCTTCGGCGATACCGGCTAGACCGTGGTGATCACCGCGAAAGCCGTGCACGAAAATGATGGTTTCACCATCATCGGGGCCGTGCTGCCACACTCGGGTGGGCACGCCCAACGTCTGAACGGTCAGTGTTGGTTGGGCATTAGTCACACAGCTATCGTAGCTTCCGCCTCTGACAGGGGTCTGGACTCCCCCGCGTGCTGCCCGTGCGCGCGTTGCGCATCGGGCGTGTCAGGGGTGGCCGGTAGCATCGAGGTAACGAAAGGATTTGCCGTGACCAATACTCTCCCCCTCTGGGCCACGCACCTTGCCGTGTTTGACACCGAAACCACCGGCGTCGACACCGCTGAAGCACGTATCGTGAGCGCCGCCGTAGCCCTGCTCGGCCCCGCAGGCGAGGTCCTTGAACGCTATGACTGGCTGATTGATCCGGGCGTTGAAATCCCCGAAGGTGCCGCCAATGTGCACGGCATCACGACTGAGATTGCGCAGTCCAGCGGCATGGCCGCGGGCGTGGGCGTCGCGCAGATCGTCGCGCAGCTGCGCGAGATGATCGATCGCGGGTACCCGATCGTCGCGTATAACGCACCATTTGACCTCAGCCTCATGGCCGCTGAGGCTGCTCGCCACGGAGTGGCCTGGCCTGCCGAGGTCGCCCCCGTGCTTGATCCGCTGCTGCTTGATAAGCAGTTTGATCGATACCGCAAGGGTAAGCGCACGCTCGAGGCCACCGCGGCGCACTACGGCGTAGAGCTGGGTAACGCCCACGACGCCGGCGAAGACGCAATTGCGGCGGGCCGCGTGATGCAGGCCATCGCGAAGAAGTACGCCGACGTCGCGCCGCCCGAGCTCGACGAACTGCACCGCGCCCAAATTGGGTGGGCGGTCGCCCAGGCCGAGAACTTCCAGGCCTACATGCGCCGCGCGCGCGACCCGCTGTTTGTCGCTGACGGCCGCTGGCCGGTGCGCGGCTAACTGCAGTTCACGCAGCGCGTGCGCTGCGGCAGGTGTCTTGAGCCTGGCCGATGCCCCATGGGGCGGCGGCCAGGCTCAGTGCTTTCCCGAGGCATCTCGATCCTCAGGCACCGCTAGAGACAACAAAACAGCGGCCAAACCCCGAAAGGTTTGGCCGCTGTTTGTATACAGCAGCTGCTTACGCGCCGAAGGCCTTGAAGCGCTGGTTGAACTTCTCGACGCGACCGGCCGAGTCCATGATGCGCTGCTTGCCCGTGTAGAACGGGTGCGAAGCGCTCGAGATCTCTACGTCAAGAACGGGGTACGTTTCGCCGTCGAGCTCGATCGTCTTGCTGCTGGTCAGCGTGGAGCGCGTGAGGAACGTCTCCCCCGACGCCAGGTCGCGGAACACGATTGCGTTGTACTCGGGGTGGATGTCGGTCTTCATGAGTGTCCTTAAAAAAATCGCGTGGTCATGGTGCGACGCGCGCACCGAAGCGTATGCGGTTTCCCGCGCCAATGTTCAACTCTATCAGAAAGAGTGAATGCATTTACCCACCTCACGGCGGGCGTGTCGAGAAACTAGGGTCGAGCGGTCGCCGCGTAGCGGCCGTTTGCCTCTGCCAGCTCAAACTGCATGCCGAATGTCACCTCGAGATTCTCGGCGGTCAGCGTCTCAGCAATCGGGCCAGCGGCCTGCACCTTGCCACCGCGCATCATGAGCACGTGGGTGAACCCCGGCGGAATTTCTTCCACGTGGTGGGTCACCATGATCATGGCGGGCGAGTACGGTGAACGCGCAAAGCCCGAGAGCATCTGCAGCAGGCGCTCACGCGCCCCCAGGTCGAGGCTCGCGCTGGGCTCATCAAGCAGCAGCATCTCCGGGTCGGTCATCACGGCGCGGGCGATCATGGCGCGCTTCTGCTCGCCATCGCTGAGCGTGCCGAACGTGTTGTCAGCGAAATCGGCAAGATCCCACTCGGCAAGCACGCGCTCGGCCTGACGCACGTCAATGCTGTCGTACTGCTCGTTCCAACGCCCCTCAACCGAGTAGGCAGCGGTCAGCACCACATCGCGCACCAGTTCGTGTGCGGGGATGCGGCGCGCCGAAGCCGACGACACAAAGCCGATGCGGGTGCGCAGGTCAAACACGTCAACCTTGCCGAGGCGTTCGTCGAGCACGTCGACGCTGCCCGTGGTGGGGTAGTCGGCTGCCATCGCGAGCTTCATCAGCGTGGTTTTTCCTGCCCCGTTGGGGCCAAGCACCACCCAACGCTCAGAATCTTCAACCGACCAACTCACGTTATCGAGAATCGGGCGTTGATTTCGCACGTATGAAACATCGTTGAGGCGCAGCACGTTGGTCATGTTCTTAGCCTAACGAGTTCACCCGTGCGGCAGGGTGCGGCACGCTGCATAGACTGGGAGCATGACAGTGTCTCCCCTTGTTGTGCTCGATTGTGATTCCACCACCATTCAGGATGAGGTGATTGAACTCATCGCCGATGCCGCGGGTAGCCGCGCGGCCGTCGCCGAGGTCACCGAACGTGCCATGCGCGGCGAACTCGACTTCGCCGAGAGCCTGCGTGAGCGCGTCGCCACACTGGCCGGCACCGCCGATACCGTGTTCGCCGACACATATGCGCGCATTCGCCTGACCCCAGGCATTCGTGAACTGGTGGCCGAGGTGCACCGCCGCGGCGGCAAGGTGGGCGTCGTCTCTGGCGGCTTCCACGAGGTGCTCGACCCGCTCGCGAAAGAGCTGGGGCTCGATTTCTGGCGCGCCAACCGCCTCGAGGTGGTTGATGGGGCACTCACCGGCCGCACCGTGGGGCCGATCATTGACGCCTCAGCCAAGGCCGACGCCCTGCAGGAGTGGGCCACAGACAGCGGCATCGCGCTTTCGGCAACCGTCGCCATCGGTGATGGAGCGAATGATCTCGAGATGATGAAGGTCGCCCAGATCGGCGTGTCTTTCAACGGCAAGCCCGTCGTCGTCGAGCGCGCTGACGAGGCCATCGAGGGCGATCTTGCGCTCGCGATCCCGCTGCTCGATCGCCTGAGCTAGGCCTGACCGGGCAAAGTCCCCAAGAAAACGAGTGGGTGGCAAACTGTGCCTGCCACCCACTCGCGAGGCTGTCTGCCTCGTGCTGATCCGGATCATTGCCGACCCGGCCCCAGCCTCAGTTCGTGCCTAGTGCCCCATGCCCAGGCCACCGTCGACCGGAATCACGGCGCCCGAGATATAGGCGGCGTCGTCGCCCGCGAGGAACGAAGCAACGCCCGCGATCTCTGACACCTGCGCGAAGCGCGCGGCGGGGATCGACGCGAGGTACTTCTGCTGCTGCTCTTCGGGGAGCGCTGCGGTCATGTCGGTTTCGACGAATCCGGGGGCGATCACGTTGGCGGTGATGTTTCGTGACCCGAGCTCGCGCGTCAGTGACCGCGCAAAGCCGACGAGCGCGGCCTTTGACGACGAGTAGTTGATCTGCCCGGGTGAGCCGTACAGGCCGACGACGCTCGAGAGCATGATGACGCGCCCGAAGCGACCCTTGAGGAAGCCCTTAGCTGCACGCTTCACGACGCGGAACGTGCCCGTGAGGTTCGTGTCGATGACGCTCGTGAACTCTTCTTCAGACATGCGCAGCAGCAGCGTGTCCTTCGTGATGCCGGCGTTGGCCACCAGCACCTCGATCGGGCCGTACTCGGCCTCGACCTGCGTGAACGCGGCGTCGATGGATGCCGCATCGGTGATGTCGGCCCGCACGGTGAGCGCGCCCTCGGGGCCTTCGCCCGAACGTGCGGTCACGGCGACCCGGTGGCCATCGGCGAGCAACCGCTCGGCAATTGCGTACCCAATGCCGCGATTGCCACCCGTGATGAGAACGGTGCGCGAGGTAGTCATAGAGATCCTTCCGTCGATGAAACTTGGCTCCAGCTTAGTGAAGCCCGGGGTACGTCTCAGCCATACGGCGTAGGCTGAAGAGGTTGAAGAGGGAGCGCATGAGCCAGGAATATCGTGTCACGTCTGCAGGAGTGAGTGCCGCCGAAGACCGGTCGCACCGCATGCGCATGTATTTCATTGCTATGGCGCTGCGGGTGGCTTGCGTGGTCTCACTTTTCTGGGTGCACGGCTGGTGGGTCATTCTGCCCGCGATCGGCACCGTGGTGCTCCCCTGGTTCGCCGTGATGGTCGGTAACGCCGTCGCGACTGAGACCCGCACCGAGGTCGACGCGCCCGAGCCGCTCGAGATTCACGCCGCCCCCGAGGCTGACAGCCCCGCCGATGAGCCGACACTCATTGTGCTTGATGTTGAGCCGGCACGCCGCTCTGCCCGATCGGCCGCCCCCGGTTACTCCGAGGGCCGTACTGCAGATCGCACCGCCGATCACGCTCCCGAGGACGCCTCATGAGCGGCGTCATTACGCCCGGCATTCTCGGCGGCACCACCTCGCTGAGATACGAGTGCTCACGCGCGGGCTGCCGCGACGAGGCCGCCTACGCACTGCTGTGGCGCAACCCCAAGATCCACGCCGAAGACCGGCGCAAGACATGGCTCGCATGTGAGCCCCACCTACCCACGCTGCGCGATTTCCTTGAGACGCGGGGATTCCCGCTCGAGGTGCGCACGATCGAGGAGATCGATGACTGACACGCAGACCACCGGCGCCCCCGCCGCTGTGGCCGACGCATCCACCCCGAGCGAAATGCCCGGCTGGTCGTTCTTACGGTCGCGTCGCTGGTTGGGGTATTTCACCATGATGCTGATCTTCTCGATCGCGTGTGTCTGGTTGGGTAACTGGCAGTTCGAGCGCCGCGGCGAGGCCCGCGCCGAGATTGACCGCATCGACGCCAACTACGGCGCCCCGGCCATCCCGCTCGCCGAAGAGATCCCCGACCCCGCTTCGTTTGATGAGTCGCTGCAGAAGTGGCGCACCGCCACCGTGACGGGCACATATGTGGGCGACCCTGTGCTGGCTCGCAACCGGCCCGGGCCCGACGGGGTGGGCTCAGACATGATTCAGGCGCTGCAGACCACCGACGGTCGCGTGTTCTACGTCGATCGCGGCTGGGTGCCGGTGGACGGTAACGCCGCCGAGTCGGCTGGATTCGATATGGCGCAGCTCCCCCAGGCCCCCCAGGGCACGGTCACCGTTGAGGTGCGGTTGCGCGCGGCTGAGCCCGAGATCTCAGGGCGCACCTCGAGCGCGCTCACGGTCCCCAGTATCGATGTGCCCGCCGTTGCGCAGATCACGGGCATTGAGGCAGAAACCTACACCGGTGCCTACGGCATGCTCGTGAGCGAGTCGCCCGCGGGTGAACACGGGGCACTGCCCGCGAAGCCTGAGCGCGATGAGGGGCCGCACCTCTCATACGCACTGCAGTGGTACGTCTTCATCTTGATCGCCGGCATCGGCGTGCTGTACGCCGCCAAGCGCGAGTACCGCACGTTCAACGAGGGCAGTGACGCCGTCGCAGAGCTCGAGCGCCGTGATGCGGTGCGCAAGCGCCGTCGCGGCCCCAGCGATGCCGATATTGAGGATGAGCTGCTCGGCAACTGATCAGACAACGGGTATTAAAAATGGTCTTGGCGAAATCGCCAAGACCATTTTTAATGCCCTGCGTGTGTAGCGTGCATGTGCACGCTACACACGATTGCTAGGAAAGCTCGATCAGATCGAGGTAATCCTTCGACCAGTGGTCTTCGGTCGCCTCGGGCATAATCAGCACGCGCTCGGGGTTCAGCGCTTCGACAGCGCCGTGATCGTGAGACACGAGCACCACTGCACCGGTGAAGTGCGCCAGCGCGTCGAGAATCTCTTCGCGGCTCGCGGGGTCAAGGTTGTTCGTGGGCTCATCGAGCAGCAACACGTTGGCGCTCGATACCACGAGCATGGCCAGCGCGAGACGAGTCTTCTCGCCGCCCGAGAGCACTCCGGCCGGCTTCAGCACGTCATCGCCCGTGAACAGGAACGAGCCCAGCACGCGGCGCGCTTCCATCTCGGTGAGGTGCTGTGACACCGACACCATGTTCTGCAGCACGCTGGCCTTGACGTCGAGCGTCTCGTGCTCCTGCGCGTAGTAGCCAACCTTCAGGCCGTGGCCCTCGATGATCTCACCGGTGTCGGGAGCATCGACCTGCGCGAGCATGCGCAGCAGCGTGGTCTTGCCCGCACCGTTGAGGCCCAGCACAACCACCTTTGAACCGCGGTCGATCGCGAGATCAACGCCGGCAAAGATTTCGAGCGAGCCGTACGACTTCGACAGTCCCTGCGCCATCAGCGGAGTCTTGCCACAGGGCGAGGGATCGGGGAAGCGCAGCTTCGCAACGCGATCAACCTGACGCACCTCGTCAAGGCTCGACAGCATCTTCTCGGCGCGGGCCACCATCTGGTGAGCCGACGCAGCCTTTGAAGCCTTTGCACCGAAGCGGGCAGCCTGGTCCTTGAGCGCCGAAGCCTTCTTCTCGACGTTGGTGCGCTCCTTGCGGCGGCGCTCCTCATCGGCGGCACGCTGACGCAGGTACAGCTTCCAGTTCATGTTGTAGGTGTCGATGACCTGACGGTTCGCGTCAAGGTAGAAGACGCGGTTGACGGTCTCGCCCACGAGCTCGATATCGTGAGAAATCACGATCACGCCGCCCTTGTAGGTCTTCAAGAACTCGCGCAGCCACACGATTGAGTCGGCGTCCAAGTGGTTCGTCGGCTCATCGAGGATCATCGTGTCTGCGTCAGAGAACAGAATACGAGCGAGCTCAATGCGGCGGCGCTGACCACCTGAGAGGGTCTTCAACGGCTGATCAAGAATACGATCGGGCAGGCCGAGGTTGTTCGAGATCGATGCAGCCTCAGACTCGGCGGCGTACCCGCCCAGCGCGTGGAACCGGTCGGTGAGGTTGCCGAACCGCTTCATGCCCTTTTCGGCAACGGCCGCGTCGGGTGAGGCCATATCAAGCGTGGCCTGCTCAAGGTTCTTGGTGAGCGTGCCCAGGCCGCGCGCATCAAGGATGCGGTGCCGTGCAATCTGCTCGGGGTCACCCGTGCGAGGATCCTGCGGCAAGAAGCCGAGCTCGCCCGAGATGGTGACGCTGCCCTCAGCGGGCTGCAGCTCCCCCGAGAGGGTGCGCGTCAGGGTGGTCTTGCCCGCGCCGTTTCGGCCGACGAGGCCGATCTTATCGCCGGGGTTCACGCGAAAGTTCACGCCGCCCATGAGACGGCGTGCGCCGACGTCGATCGCGAGGTTCTCGACGGTGATCACTGGTGGGGCTCCTTAGACAGGTGGGCGGGCAACCTCACTAGTCTACCCGCTCAGACTGCATGATCGCTCCGCGAGCGCACCCCACCCCGTGTCTTGGCTAGTGAACCGCGTTATCCCAACGCCGCAGCATCGGCCCACAGCACCGTTTCGGTGCGCCCCGAAACCAGTGCGGCGGGTACGAGCGGCTCGCGCCGCGCACGCAGATCAGCGATGGCCTCGGCTTTACCGGCGCCACAGGCGAGCAGCCACACCCGCTCGGCGCGGCGCAGCGCGGGCAAGCTCAGCGACACCCGCTCAGCGGGAGGCTTCGGCGAGTCGCGCACGGCGATCGCGTCGGGCGTACCGACGGCATCGACGAGCAGGTCATCGCGGCCAGGGAAGAGCGAAGCGACGTGGCCGTCCTCCCCCACCCCACACAGCGACACGTCAACGTGAGTAATCTCAGCGATGGTGGCGGCGTACTGAGCTGCGGCCTCGTCAACGCTGAGACCGGCATCGCTCGAAGCAACGCGGTGCACGAGAGCTGGGTCAACCGTCGCCGAAGCAAACAGCGACGTGTCGGCCATCAGATCGTTGCGCTCGGCATCGCCCGCAGGCAGCCACCGCTCGTCGCCCCAGATGAAGCGCACGCGCGCCCAATCAACATCGCTGGCGGCAGCCCGCTCACCGAGAGAAGAAAGCACCGCGGCGCCTGCGCGCCCACCGGTGAGAGCGATGCAGGGCACCTCGCCCTGCCCCTGCCTGGCTGCGCAGATGCGAATGATCTCGTCAGCGCAGGCCAAACCCAGCTCGGCGAGCCCGTCAACCTCTCGTACGGTGAGCGCGCTCATGGCTATGCCTGAATTTCGGTGCGGTCGCCCGACCACAGGGTGTGGAACGAACCCTCGCGGTCGACGCGGCGGTAGGTGTGCGCGCCGAAGAAGTCGCGCTGGCCCTGCACGAGTGCGGCGGGCAGGCGATCTGCACGCAGCCCGTCGTAGTACGCGAGCGATGACGAGAACGCCGGCGACGGGATGCCTGCCTGCGTGGCCGCAATGACCACGCGGCGCCAGGCGCTCTGGCTGTTGGCCAGTGCATCTGCGAAGTAGGGGGCGGCCATCAGCAGCGTCAGCGCCTCGTCATCGGCGAACGCGTCGGCGATGCGGTTGAGGAACTGGGCGCGAATGATGCAACCGGCACGCCACAGGCGCGATACGGCGCCGAGGTCGATGTTCCAGTTGTACTCGGCGGCGCCCGCACGAATCTCGTCGAAGCCCTGCGAGTAGGCGACAATCTTCGAGGCGTACAGCGCCTGGCGTACGTCTTCGATGAACGCTGCCTCGTCGGCGACGGTGAAGCTCTCATCGGGGCCAGGCAGTGCCTGAGCAGCCTGGCGCTGAGCGGCCTGCGATGACAGCGAACGCGCGAACGTTGCCTCGGCGATGCCCGATACGGGTACGCCCAGCGACAGCGCGGTCTGCACGGTCCATGCGCCGGTGCCCTTGGCGCCGGCCTGGTCAAGAATCACGTCAACGAGGGGGGCGCCGGTCTCGGCATCCACCTGGCGCAGCACCTCGGCGGTGATCTCGACTAGGTATGACTCGAGCTCGCCCGTGTTCCACTCAGCAAAGATCTCGGCGATCTCAGCGGGTGACTTTCCGGTGCCGCGCCGGATCAGGTCGTAGGCCTCAGCGATGAGCTGCATGTCGGCGTATTCAATGCCGTTGTGCACCATCTTTACGAAGTGGCCGGCGCCGTCGTGGCCGACGTGCGTAACGCACGGCTCACCCTCGGCGACCGCGGCGATGCTCTCGAGGATCGGGCCGAGCGTGGTCCACGCCTCGTCTGAACCGCCGGGCATGATGCTGGGGCCGTTGAGGGCGCCCTCTTCGCCGCCTGAAATGCCCACGCCCACGAAGTTGAAGCCGCGCTCACGCAGTGCACGCTCGCGTCGAATCGTGTCGGGGAAGTAGGCGTTGCCGCCGTCGACGATGATGTCGCCGGGCTCGAAGACCTCAGCGAGCGCGTCGATCGTGGCGTCGGTAGCCGCGCCGGCCTGCACCATCAAGATGGCGGTGCGGGGGCGTGACAGGCTCGCCGCGAACTCGGCGTACGTTGCGGCGGGAACGAACCCGGCCTCGGGAAACTCGTTCACCAGCGCTTCGGTGCGCCCGTGACTGCGGTTGAATACTGCGACTGTGTTGCCCTCGCGGCTTGCGAGGTTACGGGCCAGGTTTGCGCCCATGACCGCGAGGCCAACGACACCGATGTTTGCTGCGCCTACGCTCATGCGGGCTGCTCCGTTCGTGTGTGTGATTCAAGTTGTGCAACGACGCGACCGTACATTTCGTCTTCGTCGAGGATGCGCAGCTCCTCCGCGAGGCATTCGCGAAGGGTGCGCCGCGGCAGCACGATTTCGTGCTCGGGTTGCCCGGGCTGACGCAGGATGGCGCGATCCGGAGCTACGCGTTCGAGCTGCGCTTCGCCCGAGGCGCTGCGCAGCGTCACCGAACGCACCCCGCCCAGCGGGGAATCGTCGCGTTCGAGCCGGCAGCTCGTCGGCACCTCGAGCGAGAGCTCGAGCCAGGCCGCGAGAATGCGGGTCGAGGGTGATTCGGGCCCGCCCACGACCTCGGCTTCGAGCACCGGGCCGAAGCCGGGCTGGTCGAGAATCGCGGCCAGGTACTCGCGCCAGCGAGTCAAACGGGTCCACGCAAGATCGGTGTCGCCGGGGGTATAGGCCAGCACGCGCTCGGTGAAAGCATCGGCCTGCACCGCTGCGCTATCGGTGATGCGCCGCTGCGCGATGCGGCCCAGCGGGTGTGCGCCGGGGCGCTCGGGGGCCTTGCCTGGCCACCACACCACTACCGGGGCGTCGGGAAGCAGGAGCCCGTTGACGAGGCTCTCCAACCCGCTGCACACCTCGCCGTACGCACGCAGCACAATTACGTCGCTGGCACCCGCGTCGGCACCCACGCGAATTTCGGCGTCGAGCCGGGGCGTGGGTTCATCGGGGCGTGCCACGAGCACGATGACGCGCATCGGGTGCTCGCTCGAAGCGTGGTTGGCGGCCTCAACAACCGCCTCATCAATGGAATCGGGCGCGGCGATCACCAGGGTGAGCACGCGCCCGAGGGCGGAGACGCCGCCCTCGAGTCGCATCGACACCAAACGGTTCGCAATTTTGCTGACGTTGGTGTTCGGAAGCTGTTCGATCACGGTCGTCTCCAACTCCTACCATCGCGCTCAACAAGCGCATGTGCTGATTCGGGGCCCCAGGAACCCGGAGCGTACTGCTCAGGCTTCTCGGGCAGCGAATCCCAGAACTGCTCAATCGGATCAAGAATCTTCCACGACAGCTCAACCTCAGCCTGCCGCGGAAACAGCGGTGCGTCGCCGAGCAGCACATCAAGGATCAGGCGCTCGTAGGCTTCGGGGCTCGCCTCGGTGAACGCATGGCCGTAGCCAAAGTCCATCGTGACGTCGCGCACGCGCGTGCCGGTGCCGGGCACCTTTGCGTCGAAACGCATCGTGATGCCTTCGTCGGGCTGCACCCGAATCACGAGGGCGTTGGCCCCCATGTCGGTGCCGTGTGCCTTCGCGAAGAGTTCGCCGGCTTCACGGCGGAACACCACCGCGATCTCGGTCACTCGGCGCCCGAGCCGCTTCCCCGCACGCAGGTAGAAGGGCACATCGGCCCAGCGCCTGGTATTGACAAACAGTTTCAGCGCAGCGTAGGTCTCGGTACGAGAGTCGGGGTTCATGCCGTCTTCGTCCAAGAAACCGGGCACCTGCTCGCCGCCCTGCCAGCCGCCGCCATACTGGCCGCGGGCGGTAGCCTCTGCGAGGTTCTCGGGCAGGCGAACCGCCTCGAGTACCTTCTCTTTCTCATTGCGCAGGTGTTCGGCGCTGAGCGAGATCGGCTCTTCCATGGCGGTGAGGGCGAGCAGCTGCAACAGGTGATTCTGGATCACGTCGCGGGCTGCGCCGACGCCGTCGTAGTAGCCAGCGCGACCACCCACACCGATGTCCTCGGCCATGGTGATCTGCACGTGGTCGACGTAGTTTCGGTTCCAGATCGGCTCATACATCGAGTTCGCGAAACGCAGCGACAGAATGTTCTGCACGGTTTCTTTACCGAGGTAGTGATCGATACGGAAGATCGAATCTGCGGGGAAGGCAGATTCGAGCGTCGCGTTCAACGCCTGGGCCGATTCGAGATCTTCACCAAAGGGCTTTTCAATGATCACGCGGCGCCAGCGCTGGTCGTCGTATTCACGGTCGACGAGCCCTGAGCTGCTCAGGTGGTGAGCGACTTCGGGGAACGACTTCGGCGGAATCGACAGATAGAAGGCATGGTTGCCCATGGTGCCGCGTTCACGGTCGAGGGCGTCGACCGTCTCGCGCAGGCGCACATAGGCTTCAGGGTCTTCAAATCCACCCTGTACAAAACGGATGCCCTCGGCGAGCTGGCGCCACGTCTCCTCGCGGAACGGCGTGCGAGCGTACTTGCGTACGGCGTCGTGCACGATTTCTGCGAAGTCACGGTCGGCCCAGTCGCGCCGACTGAAACCAACAAGCGCGAATCCCGGGGGCAGCAGACCTCGGTTAGCGAGGTCGTACACCGCAGGCATTAGTTTTTTGCGTGACAGGTCACCTGTCACGCCAAAGATAACAAGGGCGCTGGGCCCGGCGATCCGGTTCAATCGCGGATCGCCGGGCGAGCGGAGAGGGTTCGAACTCACGCGCTTAGATCGAAAAACCCAGAGCGCGCATCATATCGCGCCCGTCATCGGTAATTCGAGCTGGCGTCCACGGCGGCATCCACACCCAGTTGATGCGGAAGGCCGTGACGAGTCCGTCAAGGCACTCCGAAATATCGTTCTCGATGACGTCAGTGAGCGGGCAACCCGCGCTCGTGAGCGTCATGCTGATTACGAGCGCATCGTGTTCCTCGTCAAATGCGAGATCGTAAATCAGACCCAGGTCGACGATATTCACGCCGAGCTCGGGGTCCGATACGTTCTTCAACGCTTCGATCGCTTGTTCCCGAAACTCGGGATCGATCGTCATTGGAGAAACCACCGTTTCGTCTGCCATGGGCTCTAGCCTACGCCTTGGTCAGGAAGCGGTCATAGCCCTCTTCCTCGAGGCGTGTCGCGAGCTCGGGGCCACCCTGCTCTGCGATGCGGCCGTCCACGAACACGTGTACGAAGTCAGGCTTGATGTAACGCAGGATACGCGTGTAGTGCGTGATCAGCATGATGCCGAGGCCGGTGTTCTCCTTGGCGCGGTTGACACCCTCAGAAACGATCTTGAGTGCGTCAACGTCGAGGCCTGAGTCGGTCTCGTCGAGCACAGCGAACTTCGGCTTGAGCAGCTCGAGCTGAAGAATCTCATTGCGCTTCTTCTCGCCGCCTGAGAAGCCCTCGTTCACGTTACGGCTCGCGAAGGACTCGTCCATGCGCAGCTTGCCCATGGCGTCCTTGACGTCCTTCATCCACGTGCGGATTGCCGGTGCTTCGCCGTCAATCGCAGTCTTCGCGGTACGCAGGAAGTTGGCGTTGGTCACGCCGGGGATCTCGACGGGGTACTGCATTGCCAGGAACAAGCCTGCGTGTGCACGCTCGTCGACGCTCATCTCGAGTACGTCTTCACCGTCGAGCAGAATCGAGCCGCTCGTTACGGTGTAGCGGGGGTGACCCGCAATAGCGTACGAAAGGGTCGACTTACCCGAGCCGTTGGGGCCCATGATGGCGTGAATCTCGTCCTGCTTGAGCGTCAGATCGACGCCCTTCAGAATTTCCTTGTCGCCCTGCTCGGTCGAAACGCTGACGTGCAGGTCCTTGATTTCAAGAACGGAAGCCATAGCTTTAAATCTCTTTCGTGATGGTGGTGTCGATGTACACGTCGCCGTCTTCAATCTCGACGACATAAACGGGAACCGGCTCATAAGCCGGCAAATTCTGCGGCACGCCAGTCGTGAGGGAGAACTGGGAGCCGTGCGCCCAGCACTCCAGCGTTTCGCCTTCGACGAAGCCCTCAGACAGGCTGATCTGACCGTGGGTGCAGGTGTCGCCGATGGCGTGCACCTGCCCCTGACCGTCAAGCACGATTGCGATTGGCACGTCGCCAACAACCGCGCGGGTTGCCTGATCCTGAACCAGTTCGCTCAGTGCAATGACTTTCTCTCGAGCCATTACGCGAGCACGCTCTGCTCGAGCTCCGCCTCGATAGCCTGCTGCAGGCGGTTCTCGATCTGCTCGTTGCCGATGCGCTGAATAACGTCGATGAGGAAGCCACGTACGACGAGCTTGCGTGCCTCGTCCTCTGAGATGCCACGGCTCTGCAGGTAGAAGATGTGCTCTTCGTCAAAGCGACCGGTGGTCGATGCGTGGCCTGCGCCCTCGATGTCGCCCGTCTCGATCTCCAGGTTGGGGATCGAGTCGGTGCGGGTGCCCTCGGTGAGGGTGAGGTTGCGGTTCTCTTCGTAGCTGTCGGTACCGGCAGCAACGCGGCGAATCAGTACATCGCCGATCCACACAGCGTGTGCGCCTTCGCCCTGCAGCGCGCCCTTGTAGGCAACGCGGCTGCGGGTGCGGGGAGCGTTGTGGTCCATGTAGACCTGGTGCTCGAGGTGCTGACCTGCATCGGCGAAGTAGGCGCCGTAGCATTCGCCGTTTGCGCCCTGCTCGTCAAGGTGCACCGACGGGTTGATGCGTACAACCTTGCCGCCGAGCGAAACCACGATGTGCTGCAGGTTCGCGTCGCGCCCCACGGTCACGTTGTGGCTGGCCAGGTGGTGTGCGTCTGCATCCCACTCCTGGATCGAAACGACGGTCAGGTTTGAACCCGCGCCGACAACGATTTCGAGGTTCTCGGTGAGGTTTGCGCTGCCCGTGTTCTCAATGATCACGAGGCCCTCGGCCTGCGGTGCGGTCTCAATGACCGTGTGCGCTGCCGTTGCCGTTGCGGTCAGTGCCGTGCGGCGAACCGTCACGGTCTGACGCTCGGGGCTCGTCAGCAGAATGTGCTGAGCGACCTGCGCCTGGCCCCATGCGTTTGCAGCGGCCTGGTCCTCGGGAATCCCCGCGCGACCAACGAGCTCAGAGTCCATCGGAATGGTGGTGACGGTGACGCCTTCGGCCTCACCGATTTCGCTGGGCAGTACGCCACCCTGAAGGTCGCCCGAAAGCAGATCCTTCAGCTGTGCCACGGGGGTGAACTTCCAGTTCACCTCGCGGCCAGTCACCTCGGGGAAGTCGGCCAGGTTGGTCGACTTGAAGCGATCCGAACGTGTCTGAATCGGTGCCCGGTTCTCCCAGTCACCATCAGAGTGGGCCTTGAAGCCGTGCTGTTCTGTCTGAAGCGTAGACATCTTTAACCGACGGATCCTTCCATGCTCATCTCAATGAGCTTGTTCAGTTCGAGCGCGTACTCCATGGGCAGCTCACGGGCGATCGGCTCAATGAAGCCGCGCACGATCATGGCCATGGCTTCTTCTTCAGACAGGCCACGGCTCATCAGGTAGAAGAGCTGCTCTTCGCTCACGCGCGTCACAGTCGCCTCGTGAGCCAGCGTTGCGTCATCCGTGCGGATGTCGATTGCTGGGTACGTATCACTGCGAGAAATGGTGTCAACGAGCAAGGCGTCGCACACTACCGAGTTGGCTGCGTGGTGAGCGTTAGCTTCCACACGTACCTCACCGCGGTAACCGGTACGGCCGCCGCCACGAGCGATCGACTTCGAAAGTATCGAAGACTTCGTGTGGGGTGCGAGGTGCACCATCTTGGCGCCGGCATCCTGGTGCTGGCCGGGGCCTGCGAATGCAACCGACAGGGTTTCACCCTTGGCGTGCTCGCCCACGAGGTACACCGAGGGGTACTTCATGGTGACCTTCGAGCCGATGTTGCCATCGACCCACTCCATGGTGGCGCTCTCTTCAGCAATGGTGCGCTTCGTGACGAGGTTGTACACGTTGTTCGACCAGTTCTGGATCGTCGTGTAACGCACGCGGGCGTTCTTCTTCACGATGATCTCAACCACGGCCGAGTGCAGCGAGTCCGACTTGTAGATCGGGGCGGTGCAGCCCTCGATGTAGTGGACGTAGCTGCCCTCATCGGCGATGATCAGCGTGCGCTCGAACTGACCCATGTTCTCCGTGTTGATACGGAAGTAGGCCTGCAGCGGGATCTCAACGTGAACACCCTTGGGTACGTACACGAATGAGCCGCCCGACCAGACGGCCGTGTTCAGCGCAGCGAACTTGTTGTCGCCCGAGGGGATCACGGTACCGAAGTACTCCTTGAAGATCTCGGGGTGCTCGCGCAGTGCGGTGTCGGTGTCCAGGAACAGTACGCCCTGAGCCTCAAGATCCTCGCGGATCTGGTGGTAGACAACCTCAGACTCGTACTGAGCTGCGACGCCGGCGACGAGGCGCTGACGCTCTGCCTCGGGGATGCCGAGCTTCTCGTACGTGTCCTTGATTTCCTCGGGAAGTTCTTCCCAAGTCGTGGCCTGCTTCTCGGTAGAGCGCACGAAGTATTTGATGTTATCGAAATCGATACCAGACAGATCTGCGCCCCATGTGGGCATGGGCTTGCGCCCGAAGATCTGGAGCGCCTTCAGGCGTCGCTCGAGCATCCACTCCGGTTCGTTTTTCAGAGCCGAGATTTCACGCACGACCTGCTCACTAAGACCGCGCTTGGCAAGCGCACCGGCCTTGTCAGTGTCGTGCCAGCCGAACTCGTACTGGCCCAAGCCTTCAAGCTCGGGCCGGTCGATCAGTACCTCTGGCATGATCCCTCCCTCTTTGTTCAGTCCGTCTGAAAAGAAAACCCATGCCACACCGAAATGCTGGCCCGGCGGCGGGAGCCGCACTCATCAGGTTCTCCGCAACGGTGCAGTAGTCTGAGCTGTGAATTACGACGATCGCGTGCAGTAAAAAGCACGTCGAATCGACGTTCACAACCACAGCTTCTTATTCTACCTTTTTCTGACTGAAAAAGGGAGGGGCGCGCCATGCGCTCCCAGGGAGTAGAAGCACCTTGATAGGAGCCCTGTTGTCTCGCACGTCCACCGGCACAGCCACAGCGAAGAGCACTCCCACATCCAGCTTCGTTCCTTCACGCTGGTTGCGCTTCAGCGCGTGGGCCTCGTTTGTGCTTAATACGCTCATCATCGCGACTGGGGGCGCTGTGCGCCTCACCGGATCGGGGCTGGGCTGCCCCGATTGGCCGCTCTGTGCACCCGGATCCCTGGTGCCCACCGATGAGCTCAGCTACCACTCGCTGATCGAGTTCGGCAACCGCACCATTTCGGGCCCGCTGCTCGTATTCGCGATCCTCACTCTCGTGCTTAGCTGGAAGGTGCGCGGCCAGCGTCGCGACCTCAGCGTGTTGGCGCTCATCGTGTTCGGCCTGGTGGCGCTGCAAGCGTTCGTGGGCGGCGTCATCGTTTGGATGCACCTGAACGCGAACCTCGTTGCGTTCCACTATGTGGTGTCGCTCGGCCTCGTCTGCCTGACGGCCGCGTTTATTGCCCGCATGAATGAAGCCCCGGGCGCGCGTGAGCGTGTCGTTCCCAAGCCATTCGCCATCGTGACGCACGTCACCACGCTCGCCATGGCGCTGACGGTGCTCGTGGGCGTACTGACCACGGCATCGGGCCCGCACTCGGGCGACTCGACCATTCAGCGCGACGGCATCGACGCCGTGCTGATGAGCCACATTCACTCGTGGCCGGGCTACACGGCACTGGCCCTCACGGTCGTGCTGCTCGTTTGGGCTGTCGTGCAGAAGCTGCGGCCACTCCCCTGGCTCGTGGCACTGCTCGCTGTGCTCGTCGTGCAGATTCTGGTGGGCGTCTACCAGGCCCGCAACGGACTGCCGCCGCTCGCTGTGGGCGTGCACATGGTGCTGGCGTCGCTCACCGCGGCCGCGATGACCATTGCGGTGCTGCGTCTGAAGCGCCCGGTCGCGCAAGACTAGCGCTGGGTGAGGCGGGACTACAGTTCCCGCTGCATTTACTTCTGGCCCGGGTGGGCTGCTCTAAAAGGAGCGGCCCACCCGGGCCTTTGCGTTGTGCGGCGGCAGTCGCGGTTGCCAGCGGGCAGAGTCGAGGTCGCGGGCGGGCAGAATCGAGGGTGCCAGCGCGCAGGCCAGCACTACCGCCACCCAATAACACCCTCACGCGTACACGCCGGAACAGCGCACTCGCCCACTGGGTATCTAAATAGCCAGCAAGTATCTTAAATACGCGTTTTCGGCACCTCGCGAATAAATAAGATACGCAATGTAGCGGGTCTGGAGTGCGGGCTGTGGTGTGGTGTGTGTGCCGCATATTGCGTGCGGTGCGGCGGTGTAAGGCATGTCGCGCGCGGTGTGTTTCGGGCCGTTGAGTGCCCACTAACGCAAAACGCCGGCGCCCCTAAACAACAGGAGCACCGGTGTCAAGCAAGCTGACCGGCCGACCGGCCGCGAAGCCGGCCAGTCAGCACCAAGCGTTAGAACGGCAGCAGCGGATCAATCGCAATCGCGAGTGCCAGCACCGACAGGTACGTGATCGATGCGTGGAACACCTTCATCGGCTGGCCCTCTTCGCCGCGAATCACGTTGCTGTAGAGCTTGTGCGCCTCGATCAAGAAATACGCACCCGAGACGAGCGCGACCACCGTGTAGGTCCAGCCCATGGGGCCGAACGGGATCAGCAGCAGGCTCGAGGCTACAGTGGCCCAGGTGTACAGGATGGTCTGCAGGCCCACCGTGACACGCCCGCGCACCACGCCGAGCATGGGAACACCAGCTGCGGCGTAGTCATCGCGGTAGCGCAGCGACAGCGGCCAGTAGTGCGCCGGGGTCCACAGGAAGATGATGAGGAAGAACGCCCACGCGGCCCAGTCGAGGCTGCCGGTGACGGCGGCCCAACCGATGAGCACGGGGAAACACCCGGCGATCCCGCCCCAAATAATGTTCTGCTCGCTGTGGCGCTTGAGCAGCAGCGTGTAAATCACGACGTAGAAGAAGATCGCGGCAGCACCGAGGCCCGCGGCAAGCAGGTTCGTGGTGAGCGCCAGCCAGGCGATCGACACGACACCCAGCACCCAGGCGAAAATCAAGGCGTTACGGTCAGAAATCTCACCCGTGACGAGCGGACGATTCTTCGTGCGCTTCATCTTGCGATCCATGTCGCGGTCGATGTAGCAGTTGAAGGCTCCGGCCGATCCGGCGCTCATCGCCCCGCCAATCAGCGTCGCGAGCACCAGCCAGAGATTGGGCATGCGCCCCTCGGCAAGGATCATCGCAGGCACGGTGACTACGAGCAGCAGCTCCATCACACGTGGCTTCGTGAGTGACACGTAGTTCTTAATCGTGCGTCCCATCGACCGAGGGGTCGAGGCAACCTGTACCTGAGCATCATTTTGGGTGGACATCGTCCCCCATGATAGCCCGTCAAGTCGATAGGATCATGGAGGGTGCGTAGAGACGCGCACGTAACGAGGAAAGGTGTCCCTTGGGTAACGAACTGCAGTGGGAAGAACTCGACAGCAAAGCGGTAGATACCGCCCGCGTATTAGCGGCAGATGCAGTCGAAAAGGTGGGCAACGGTCACCCCGGTACGGCGATCAGCCTGGCTCCGGTGTCGTATCTTCTGCACCAGAAGGTACTGCGCCACGATCCGGTTGACCCGAAGTGGGTGGGTCGCGACCGGTTTATCCTGTCGGTTGGCCACTCGTCCCTCACGCAGTATGTGCAGTTGTACCTGGGCGGTTACGGCCTCGAGCTCGATGATCTCAAGGCGCTGCGCACCTGGGGTTCAAAGACGCCCGGTCACCCCGAGTACGGCCACACCGCTGGCGTCGAGATCACCACTGGCCCCCTCGGCCAGGGCCTCGCTTCGGCCGTCGGCTTCGCGTACGCGGCCCGCTACGAGCGTGGCCTGTTCGATCCCGAGGCCGCCCCGGGCCAGAGCCCGTTCGACCACTTCGTGTACGTGGTGGCCGGCGACGGCGATCTGCAGGAGGGCGTCACCAGCGAAGCATCGTCGCTCGCGGGTCACCAGAACCTCGGCAACCTGATCGCGATCTACGATTCGAACCAGATCTCGATCGAGGACGACACCGATATCTCGTTCTCTGAGGATGTCGCGAAGCGCTACGACTCGTACGGTTGGCAGGTCATCGAGGTCGATTGGAACAAGACCGGCAACTACGTTGAAGACGTTGCCGAGCTGTTCCAGGCGATCGAGGCGGCAAAGGCCGCGACCGACAAGCCGAGCCTCATCATTTTGAAGACCATCATCGGCTGGCCGGCTCCCGGCAAGCAGAACACGGGCGGCATTCACGGTTCGAAGCTGGGCGCTGACGAGCTCGCTGGGCTGAAGACCGTACTGGGCTTTGATCCGGATCAGCACTTCGATGTCGCCCCTGAGGTCATTAAGCACACTCGCCTGGCCGTCGAGCGCGGCGCGGCGACGCGCGCCGAATGGCAGGTCGGTTTCGACGCGTGGGCCGCGGCCAACCCCGAGCGCAAGGCACTGTTTGATCGCCTGGAAGCTCAGGAGCTGCCCGCCGAGGCCCTCGAGGTGCTCCCCGACTTCGAGCCCGGCACGAGCCTCGCCACCCGCGCCGCCAGCGGCAAGGTGCTCGCGGCGCTGGGCCCCGTCATGCCCGAGCTGTGGGGCGGCTCAGCCGACCTCGCCGGCTCGAACAACACGACGATCCCCGGCGTGCCCTCGTTCGTTCCCGCCGAGCACTCCACGAGCTCGTGGAGCGGCGACCCCTACGGTCGCGTGCTTCACTTCGGTATTCGCGAGCACGCCATGGGCGCGATCCTCAACGGCATCCAGCTGCACGGCAACACCCGCAGCTACGGTGGCACGTTCTTGATCTTCAGTGATTACATGCGCCCCGCGGTACGCCTCGCGGCCCTCATGAACGTGCCCAGCGTGTTCGTGTGGACCCACGACTCGATCGCGCTCGGCGAAGACGGCCCCACGCACCAACCCATCGAGCAGCTCGCTACGCTGCGCGCCATTCCGAACCTCGCCATGGTGCGCCCGGCAGACGCCAACGAGACGGCGATTGCGTGGCACGAGATCCTCACCCGCCACGGCGGCCCCACCGGTATCGCGCTGACGCGTCAGAACGTGCCCGTGCAGGCACGCGGCGGCGACTTCGCCACCGCCGAGCAGGCAGCTGCCGGCGTGCGCAAGGGCGCCTACGTGCTCGCTGAGTCGGGCACCGGTTCGGTTGACGTTGTGCTGATCGCGACCGGCTCTGAGGTGCAGCTCGCTGTTGAGGCGCGTGAACGTCTCGCGGCCGAGGGCATCGGCGCACGCGTCGTCTCGGCTCCCTGCCTCGAGTGGTTCACCGAGCAGACCGCCGAGTACCGCGAGAGCGTACTCCCCCAGGCCGTCACCGCACGCGTCAGCGTCGAGGCCGGTCTGCAGCTCGGCTGGGAGCGCTACGTTGGCGATCGCGGCCGCTCGGTATCGATCGAGCACTTTGGTGCTTCGGCCGACTACGAAACACTGTTCACGCAGTTCGGCATCACCACCGACGCTGTGGTGCAGGCTGCGCACGACAGCCTCGCTCAGGCCTAGCCCGAGCCACCGCTCAGGCCCCGCCTGAGTGTCGCTCAGGCCTCGCCTGAGCATCGCCGCGGGTCGAGCCGACGCTCGACACATGGAGGCCCGGCCCGCGGCCCCTCACGCTCTGTATATTCACAAAGAAGGAGGCGAGTTCCCATGACGAACCCGCGTACCCAGGCGCTCAGCGAAGCTGGCGTCAGCATTTGGCTCGATGATCTGTCGCGCGAGCGCATCGAAACCGGCAGCCTGGCCCAGGCCGTTGCCGATCTCAGCGTGGTCGGTGTGACGACGAACCCCACCATTTTCCAGAAGGCCATCGGCGCGGGCATCGGCTACGGCCCCCGCATCGCTGAGTGCGCCGCCAACGGACTTGACGCTGAAGCGACGATCACCGAGCTCACGAGCGCCGACGTTGCAGATGCCTGCGACGTGCTGCGCGGCGTGTATGACGCGACGAACGGCCGCGACGGCCGCGTCTCGATCGAAGTCGAGCCGAACCTGGCGCGCGACACCGAGGGCACGGCCGCCCGTGCCAAGGAGCTGTGGGCGAAGGTCGATCGCGAGAACGCGATGATCAAGATCCCCGCCACCGTCGAGGGCCTCGCCGCGATCACCGCCGCGACCGCCGCCGGCATCAGCGTCAACATCACGCTGATCTTCAGCATTGAGCGTTACCGCCAGGTAATCAACGCATACCTCACCGGCCTCGAGCAGGCTCGCGAGGCCGGTTACGACCTGTCGCGCATCCACTCGGTCGCTTCGTTCTTCGTGTCGCGCGTCGACACCGAGATCGATGCCCGCCTGAACGCGCTCGGCACGCCCGAGGCGCTCGCGCTGAAGGGCCAGGCAGGCCTCGCAAACGCACGCCTCGCCTACGAGGTCTTCGAGGAAGCTTTCGCGAGCGAGCGTGCCCTGCACCTCGTGTCGCTGGGAGCAAACCGCCAGCGCCCGCTGTGGGCGTCGACGGGTGTCAAGGACCCCGCGCTGCCCGACACGCTCTACGTGGCTGGCCTCGTGGCCGCAGACGTCGTGAACACCATGCCCGAGGCAACCCTCGAAGCGGTGGCCGATCACGGCGAGTTCACCGGCGACACGATTTCTGACAGCTACTCAGAATCGAACCAGGTGCTCAACGCGCTCGACGCCCTGGGCGTCGACTACGCAGAGGTGACCGAGTTGCTCGAAATCGAGGGACTCTCAAAGTTTGACGTTTCGTGGGCTGAGCTCACCGAGACGGTCGAGGCGGCATTGAAGGATCAGAAGTGAACACCGATTATCTAGGCTCTGACGCCCCCGCCATGCGGGTGGATCTTCCTTCAGAGCTCAGTGAGCGCGTCGAATTTACCGACGCGCTCACGCGCCTGGTCGCAGACCAGGTTGCAAGCAACATCTTTGCGTTCGACGCCACCCTGTGGGGCGCAGCGGCCCAGCCCGAGGCGAGTGTTCGCCTCGGCTGGACCGATGTCGATCCCGCGGCGCGCGAGTTGATCCCCGCGATCGACGAACTGCGCGAGGCCTTCGCCGCGCAGGGCGTGAACCGGTTCGTGCTCTGCGGCATGGGTGGCTCGAGCCTCGGCCCCGCCGTGATCGCGCAGTGGGCGGGCATCGAACTGACGATGCTCGATTCCACCGATCCAGCCGCCGTGGCCCGCGCGCTCGAGGGCGACCTCAGCCGCACCGCGGTGATCGTGAGCTCGAAGTCGGGCAGCACGATCGAGACCCGCAGCCACCTCGACACGTTCGAGCAGGCATTCACCGACGCCGGCATCACGCCCAGTGAGCGCGTCGTCATCGTCACCGACCCGGGCTCGCCGCTCGAGCAGCAGTCGCGCGCGGCCGACCGTCACGTCTTCCTCGCCGACCCCAATGTGGGCGGCCGTTTCTCGGTGCTCACCGCGTTTGGTCTCGTACCTGCCGGGCTCGCGGGCGCCGATATCGCTGGCCTCGTGGCCGCGGGCACTGCGGTGCGCGATGAGCTCGCACTCAACACCCCCACCAACCCCGCGCTGCGCCTCGCCGCCGCGATCTATGCTGGTCTGCCCGCACGCTTCGTGCTCGCGGTGAACGAGGATGCTTCGGCACGCTGGGGCCTCGGCCGCTGGGCCGAGCAGCTCGTCGCCGAATCGACCGGCAAGGACGGCCTCGGCGTGCTGCCGATCGCGCTGCCCGATGACGCCCCCGAATTCGACCGCGTGCCCGCAAGCGCCGTGGTCGTGCGGGTCACCGCTGATGCGGGCGCGGCTGGTGCTGCTGATGCTGCTGCTGACGCAGGCTCCGGATCGCAGGGCCTCACCGTCGCCGGTAACCTCGGCGCACAGTTCCTGCTGTGGGAGGTCGCGACCGCGGCCCTCGGTCGCCTGATGGGTATCGATCCGTTCAACCAGCCCGACGTGGAGTCGGCGAAGATCGCGGCACGCGCCGCCCTCGCCGAGCTCGACGGCACCGAAGCGGCCACGACCGTGACCGCCGCAGGCGATGTGACCGTGCTCGCCGCCCCCGCAGGCGCGGCAGCCAACACGGCCGCCGAGATCGCGGCCACGCTGCGCGAGATCACCCCGCGTGACGGCTACCTGGCCGTGCAGGCGTACGTCGATCCTGCGGGCGAGCTGCGTGAACCCCTCGAGCGGCTGCGCACTGTGCTTGCACGCGAGCTGGGCGTGCCCGTCTCGCTCGGCTACGGCCCGAGCTACCTGCACTCGGTCGGCCAGCTGCACAAGGGCGGCCCCGCGCAGGGCGCGTTCTTGCAGATCTCTGATCCGGGTGAAGAAGATCTCGCGATCGCACAGTCAGAAACGAGCTTTGGCACCCTCATCAGTGCGCAGGCCCGCGGTGACCGTGGCGTGCTGATTGAGCGCGGCCGGCCCGTGCTCGCGATCGCCCTCGCGCAGCGCGACACCAGTGTGCTGGAGCAGCTGATCACCGAGTTCACGGCGGCGTAGGTTGATCGCGGCGTAATTTTGCTGCAGCGTAAGTTGATCGCGTGAGATATCGCGCTCGCGAGTGGCCCGGTGTTCCCCAGTGGAGCACCGGGCCGCTGCGTTTTCGGGGTGCTCCGTGACTGCGCTACAGCGACATTGAGTTACTGAGTTGCTGAGTTACTGCGTCGCGACCTCCCCACAGCACCGCGCGAGCATGATCCGGAGAAAAAACAAACGGCGGGCGAAACCAAAAAGGTTTCGCCCGCCGTTGGTGTATCGCCGTTGTACCGACGAACCGCTTATGCCTTGCGGCGTGCCGTGCCGCGACGTGCGCGCAGCTTATCGAGAGCGGCGTCGAGCAATTCGACAGCCTCTTCCTCGGTGCGGCGTTCCTTCACGTACGCAAGGTGCGTCTTGTAAGGCTCGTTCTTCAATACCTGGGGCGGGTTAGCCTTGTCGCGGCCAGCCGGAAGACCCGAGGCCGGGCAATCAATCAGCTCAGGAATTTCCTCGGGCGAAACATCAGACGCAAAGTAGCGAACCGTTTCGTTGCCGAGGGCGTCCCAGTATGAAATCATTGTGCGCTCTGCGCGCGAGCCGTGATCCTTCTCCCCCATGGGGCCTGATCCGACACGTGCGCCGCGGATGGCGTTGCTGCCTGCCACTGAAAACCTTTCCTTCGAGTGCGAACGTAAGCCCGACGCCCAATACAGACGTCGGGCTTACGAGATGACGCTTTAGACGACCGAGAACCGCTCGAGCAGGCCGAGGCCGATGATCGAGACACCCCAAACGACAGAGACGATGATCGTAATGCGGTTCAGGTTACGCTCGGCAACACCTGACGAACCGAGGCTCGAGGTGACACCGCCGCCGAACATATCGGACAGCCCGCCACCCCTGCCCTTGTGGAGCAAAATGAACAGCGTCAGCAGAAGACTCGTCAGCACGAGGATGACGATCAGAGCGATCTTAAGAATGAGCACGTGAGTGACCTTTCACGGGTTGCGGGCGCGGAAAACCTACGCCCCAGTATAGTCGGGCTAGTTAGGCGCCCGTGACGTGCTTGCGGAACTGGATGATCCGCGAGAATTCTTCTGACTTCAGGCTTGCGCCGCCGACGAGCGCGCCGTCAACATTGGGCTGGGCCATGAAGCCCGCAATGTTCTGGCTGGCCACTGAACCGCCGTAGAGAATACGGGTCGCAGCGGCGCGCTCGTCGCCCACCGTGTCGCGCAGAGCTTCACGCAGTGCCGCGGCGACTGCCTCGGCCTGCTCGGCCGAAGCGGCCTGGCCGCTACCGATAGCCCACACGGGCTCGTACGCGATGACGAACTCGGCACCCTCGGGCAGGGCGCTAACGGCGGCCTGCATCTGGGCGAGCGGGATCGCGGCGGGGCCGTGCTCTTCGAGATCGGCGGCGGTTTCACCCACGCAGATCATGGGCACGAGGCCAGCGTTGGAAGCCGCGGCGGCCTTCGCGCCGATCAGCTCGTCAGATTCGCCGTGACCCTGGCGACGCTCTGAGTGGCCAACGAGTGCGTAGTGCACCTCGAGCTTTGCAAGCATTGCGGCCGAAATGTCACCGGTGAATGCACCGGCAGCCTCGGGCGACAGATCCTGTGCGCCCAGAGCGATCGGCAGCTTATCTGCGGTGAGCAGCGTCTGCACCGAGCGCAGATCGGTGAACGGCGGGAATACGGCTACCTCGACGTCGGTGTAATCGTGACGCGCATCCTTCAGCGACCACGACAGCTTCTGCACGAGCGCGATGGCCTGCAGGTGGTCGAGGTTCATCTTCCAGTTGCCCGCGATCAGCGGGGTGCGCTCTGCGAACGGCAGGGGTTCGCGTGCGGTCTGGGTGTTCTGTGCGTCGCTCATGCGAGCACCTCCAATCCTGGCAGCTGCTTGCCCTCGAGGAACTCGAGGCTTGCGCCGCCGCCGGTAGAAATATGGCCAAAATCAGTGTCGGCGAACCCGAGGGCTCGCACTGCGGCAGCGGAGTCGCCGCCGCCCACAACGGTGAAACCGTCGGTGTCGGTGAGCGCCTGGGCAACCGTGCGGGTGCCGCCGGCGAATGCCTCCATCTCGAACACGCCCATGGGGCCGTTCCAGAAGACGGTGGCAGATTCGTTGATGACGCGGGCAAACTCAGCGGCCGAATCGGGCCCAATATCGAGCCCGATGCCGGCTTCGCCGAAGCTGCTCTCGCCAATCGCGTGAGCCGAAACGGTTTCGTGAGCCGCATCTGCCGCGAAGGCGGCAGCAACGATCACGTCGGTCGGCAGCACGATACGCACACCGCGACGCTCAGCCTCGGCGAGGTAGCCGCGCACGGTGTCGAGCTGATCCTTCTCGAGCAGGCTGGATGCCACGCTGTGGCCCTGCGCTGCGAGGAAGGTGAAGAGCATGCCGCCACCAATGAGCAGCGTGTCAACGCGCTCGAGCAGGTGCGAGATGACGCCGAGCTTGTCGGAGACCTTCGAACCACCAAGCACGACCGTGTAGGGGCGCTCGGCGCGAGCGGTCAAGCGCTCGAGTACTTCAAGCTCGGCAGCGACGAGGCGGCCGGCTGCACTGGGCAGCACTGCGGCGAGCTCGGTGACGCTGGCCTGGCGGCGGTGCACGACACCAAACCCGTCTGAGACGAAGGCGTCGGCGTGCGTGGCGAGCTGCTTGGCGAAGGCGAGGCGTTCAGCTTCATCCTTGCTGGTTTCGCCCGCGTTGAAGCGCAGGTTCTCGAGCAGCACGATGTCGCCATCGGCGAGGCCCGTGATCGCAGCGTCTGCGTCAGCGCCCACCGTCTGAGCGACAAAGTTGACGGGTACTTCGAGCAGCTCGGCCATGCGCGCGGCAACCGGGCGCAGCGAGAAGCGAGCCTCGGGCTCGCCCTTGGGGCGGCCCAGGTGGCTGATGAGCACAACCCGAGCGCCTGCGTCGCGCAGCTCCCGAATCGTAGTGAGTGACGCACGAATGCGGCCATCGTCAGTGATGACGCCGTCGGCGAGAGGAACGTTGAGATCGCAGCGGACGATAACCGTCCGAGAGCGAAGCGACCCGAGTGATTCGATAGTGCGCATGTGGAGAGCGGGTTCCTTAGATTGCTGAAATAAAAGCGCCCCGTGGCCTGCACAGGTGCAGGCCACGGGGGTACAGGCCGAGTTAGATCAGGCCGGGGGTCTGCGTACGAGCAGCTTCGAAACGCTTTGCAACGTCCTGCCAGTTCGCGATGTTCCAGAATGCCTTGACGTAGTCAGCGCGCACGTTGAGGTAATCGAGGTAGTACGCGTGCTCCCACACATCAAGCATCAGCAGGGGCACGGTGCCTGCGGGGAGGTTGGCGTGCTGATCGAACATCTGCACGATGTTGGGGCGCTGACCGAGCGTGTCCCAAGCCAGCACTGACCAGCCTGAGCCCTGCACACCGAGTGCGGTGGCCGTGAAGTGAGCCTGGAACTTCTCGAACGAGCCGAAGCTGTCATCGAGAGCTGCAGCGAGCTCGCCCTCGGGGCGGTCGCCACCCTCGGGCGAGAGGTTGTTCCAGAAAATCGTGTGGTTGACGTGACCGCCAACGTTGAACGCAAGATCCTTCTCAAGCTTGTTGACGTTCGCGAGGTTACCCGATTCGCGGGCCTCGGCGAGCTGGTCAAGCGCGGTGTTGGCGCCGGTTACGTAAGCCTGGTGGTGCTTGTCGTGGTGCAACTGCATGATCTTGCCACTGATGTGCGGCTCAAGTGCCGAGTAGTCGTAGGGAAGATCGGGAAGTGAATAGGCAGCCATATGGCCCTCCAGACGATAAGACGAACAGTTGTCACCTCTAGTCTAGGGCGCAACACCCCACAACACTGAGGGCCCGCCGTCAATTTCTCGACAAGCGGACCCTCGTGTGGTGACACTCTTCAAGTGCCGATGGCTAGCGACGCACCGCGGCGCGTCACCCAGCCTGCATTACGCGATTTCGTCGGGAATGCTCGCCTCGGTGCCCGGGATCCCGCGCGCTTCGGCTTCTTTATCGGCCATGGCCAGCAGGCGCCGGATCCGGCCAGCAATTGCGTCCTTCGTCAGCGCGGGCTCAGCGCGTGCGCCGAGATCGTCAAGGCTGGCTTCGCGGTGCGTCAGACGCAGCGAGCCGGCGTACTTCAGGTGATCCGGAGCAGCGTCACCGAGAATTTCGAGCGCGCGCTCCACGCGAGCGCAGGCAGCAACCGAGGCCTGGGCCGAACGGCGCAGGTTCGCGTCGTCGAAGTTCACGAGACGGTTTGCGGTGGCGCGGGTCTCGCGGGCACGCTTCAGCTCTTCCCAGCGGGTGCGCGCGTCTTCAGCGCCCATCACACCGAGCATCACGCCGATCGCGTCGGTATCGCGCACGATGACGCGGTTCTGGCCACGAATCTCGCGGCTCTTCGCGTCGACGCCGAGACGGCTTGCGGCGCCCACGAGGGCCATGGCGACCTCGCTCGTGGGGCATGCGAGCTCGAGGCTTGCCGAACGGCCCGGGGCCGTCAGGCTGCCGCGCGCAAGAAACGCGCCGCGCAGGATCGCTGCGAGCTCGGGCTGTGCGCCCGTCGTGAGACGGTTCGGCAAGCCACGAATCTGGCGGCGGCGCTGGTCAAGCAGGCCGAGCTGACGGGCGAGCGTCTCGCCATCAATCACGCGCACGAGAAACTGTGGGGCGCCCGGGCGTGTCGTCGACGGGGGCAACTGCTTTGCATCAGAGCGAACACCGTAGAGCTCCGCGAGGTCCTTACGCACACGCTGCACAATCTGCGGGGTGTGGAGCTCGATCTCGAGGGCAATCCGGCCCGAGATGGAGTGCAGACCGCCCGCGACACGCAACACAGTCGCAACCTCGGCCATACGTTCTCCGGTGCGCTGCACCGGTACACGAACGAGCTCGTTCTTAACCTCGGGGGTAGACAGCACGAATAGGGATCCTCTCAAACAGGAAGGCGAAAAATTGGGCGCGGGTGTGAACGCGTCTTATTCGCGACCGAGGTCGCGATGGCGCAGACTAACGCTGACACCCGGAAGCCCTGCAAGGCGATCCGCGAGTTCGCGGGCCGTTGCAACCGAACGGTGCTTACCGCCGGTACAGCCGACTGCGAGCGACGCATGCCTTTTGTTCTCGCGCTGGAATCCCGCGAGGACTGGCGTGAGCGCCGCGACGTAGTGGTCGAGGAACTCTGCCGCGCCATCGCGACTGAGTACATAGTCTTTAACCTCGGCATCAACGCCGGTGAGCGCCCGAAGATCAGGCTCCCAGAAAGGATTGGGTAGGAACCGCATATCAACCATCAGGTCGACGTCGGTGGGGGCGCCGTATTTGAACCCAAAGCTGACTACCGACAGCTGCAGGCCAGGCGTATTCTCGTCAGAGAACAGCTCGCGCGTCGCGGTGGACAGATCGTGCACGTTGTAACGCGACGTATCGATCACCACATCACTCGAAGCGCGCAGCTCTTGTAGCCGCTCGCGTTCGAGTCTGATGCCCTCGAGCAGGCTCCCCGATTCACCCTGTAGGGGGTGGGGCCTGCGCACCGCTTCGTAGCGGCGCACCAGAATCTCGTCGGTGGCATCAAGGAAGACGACGCGCACGGTGGCGGTTTCACGCAGCTGGGCGACGGTGTGCTGAATGTCAGCGAACAGGTCGCGACCGCGCACATCCACCACGGCCACAATGCGTGGCAGGGCCCCGCCTGAGCGGTCGGCCATATCGGCGAGCGTCTTCAACATTGCAAGCGGCAGGTTGTCTACGACGTACCAGCCGAGGTCTTCAAGCGTGTTTGCGACGGTACTGCGACCGGCACCAGACATGCCGGTGACGATAAGAATCTCCTGTTTTGAGACTGGCTCGTTCACTCAGCACCTCCCTCGTTTGTTTGCAATGCTTCATCAATCTTAGCGTCAGCCGCGCCCCCGTGTGAGCCGTTCACGTTCAGGTGACTAAGAACTACATCTGCAAGTGACTCGCCGAGACCCGGCACGGAGGCCAATTCATCGCGCGAAGCAGCCCGCAAACGCGTCACCGATCCGAAATGTTTCAGCAGCGCAGTGACGCGCTTCGGCCCGAGACCTGGAATTTCGGCGAGCTGACTGGAAATTGACGAGCTGCGACGTTGACGCTGGAAGGTGATGGCGAAGCGGTGGGCTTCATCGCGCACGCGCTGCACCAAAAACAGCGCTTCGCTGGTGCGCGGCAGGATCACGGGGAAGGGATCTTCGGGAATCCAGACCTCCTCGAGACGTTTGGCGATGCCGCAGAGGGTGATGTCATGAATATCGGCCTCGGCCAGGGCGCGGGCCGCCGCTTTCACCTGCGGTTCGCCGCCGTCGACGATGAGCAGCTGGGGGCGATCGCGGTAGATGCCGCTGGGGGCCGCCCCCGCCGCTTTCGCAGCGTTCAGTTGCGCCGCACGCCGCGACACCACCTGATAGATCGAGTCGGTATCGTCGGTGGTCTGCTCAATGCGGTACTTGCGGTAGGCGCCCTTCGCGGGCAGCCCATCTTCAAACACGACGAGTGACGCCACGACGCCGGTGCCCTGCAGGTGCGAAACGTCAATGCACTCGATGCGCAGGGGCGGTTCGCTCATATCGAGGGACTGCTGCAGCTCGGCGAGGGCGTCGGTGCGCGCGGTGATATCGGCCGAACGCTTGAGTTTGTAGCGCATCAGGTGTTCGCCGGCGTTGAGCACCGCGCGTTCAAACAGCTGGGCTTTGTCGCCGCGCTCGGGCACGTGCACGCTCACCTTGCCGCCGCGGGGTCGCTTCAGGCTGAGCGCGGCTTCAAGCTCGGGCTGATTCGCGGGCGCCTGGGGCACCAAAATCTGCGCGGGCGGCACCCGGTCGCCGTCGTACGCCGACTGGATCACCTGCTCAAGCAGCGTGGCTGGGGAATCATCGAGCTCAACATCGACGATCCAACTGCGTTCGCCCCGGATCCGGCCCCCGCGCACAATAAATTGATGCGCGGCCGCCGCCAATTCATCGGAGCGCAGCCCAAAGACATCGACGTTCACGTCGTGCCCGAACACGATTGAGTTTTTCTCGAGCACGTGTTCGACGGCGCTCGCCTGATCGCGCAGGCGAGCCGCTTCTTCGTAGCGCTGAGTCGCCGCCGCCTCACGCATGCCTTGTTGCAGGGCGCGCAGGTGACTCGTGTCGCCGCCGCTTAAGAACGCGACGAGTTCTTCGACGCGTGCCCGGTGCTCCTCGAGCGTCACCTGGCGCGAACAGGGGCCCGCGCAGCGACCAATCTGGCCCGCGAGGCAGGGTTTGCCCGAGCGCATGGCGCGCTTGTAATCGGCGTCGTTGCAGGTGCGAATGGGAAAGGCCTGCTGCAGCAGCGCGGTCGTTTCTTTCAACGCCCACACTTTGGGGTACGGGCCAAAATACTTGGCGCCGCGAATCTTCTCGTTGCGCGTGATGGTGAGGCGCGGGGCCTCCTCGCGCAGGGTGACGGCCAGGTACGGGTAGGTTTTGTCGTCTTTGAACTGGACGTTGAAGGGCGGCTTGAACTCGGTGATCCAGGTGTGCTCGAGCACGAGCGACTCGGTGTCGGTCGCGACCACCGTCCAGTCGACGCGCGCCGCGAGCGCGAGCATGCGCCGGGTGCGCGGCATCAGGGCGTGCAACGGCTGGAAATAGTTCGAGAGCCGTGAGCGCAGGTTCTTCGCCTTGCCGATGTACAGCACGCGCCCGTGACGGTCGCTGAAACGGTACACCCCGGGGCTGGTGGGGATCTCGCCCTGGGCAGGGCGAAACTCGTGGCGCCGGTCGGTCTCGCCGAACGGCCCCACGCCATCACCCAGGCCTTCGCCCGCGTCCTCGCCCATCCCCGAGCTCACTCCCGTATCGGAAGTTAGGCCCGAGTTCACGCTGAGGCTTTCGCCCGCCCGTGCAGCACCTCAGCGAGGAAGTGGCCGGTGTGGCTGTCGGGATGCTTGGCGAGCTGCTCGGGGGTGCCCTCGGCGATGATCATGCCGCCGCCCGAGCCACCCTCGGGGCCCAGGTCGATGACCCAGTCGGCGCTGCGAATCACGTCGAGGTTGTGCTCGATGGTGATCACGGTGTTGCCCTTGTCGACCAGGCCGTTGAGCACGAGCAGCAGCTTGCGCACGTCTTCGAAGTGAAGCCCCGTCGTGGGCTCATCGAGCACATAGATGCTGCGGCCATTGGAGCGCTTCTGCAGCTCGGTCGCAAGCTTCACGCGCTGTGCCTCGCCACCCGAAAGTGTCGTGGCGCTCTGGCCGAGGCGCACGTACCCCAGGCCCACGTCCACGAGGGTCTTCATGAAGCGGTGAATCGAGGAGATCGGTTCGAAGAACTTCTCGGCTTCGGCGATGGGCATATCGAGCACCTCAGAAATGTTCTTGCCCTTGTACTTCACCTGCAGGGTCTCGCGGTTGTAGCGCTTGCCACCGCAGGCCTCACACGCGACGTACACGTCGGGGAGGAAGTTCATCTCGATCTTCAGGGTGCCGTCACCCGAGCAGGCCTCACAGCGGCCGCCCTTCACGTTGAAGCTAAAGCGACCGGGCAGGTAGCCGCGCGTCTTCGATTCAACAGTCTCGGCGAAGAGGTTGCGAATCTTGTCAAAGACGCCCGTGTAGGTGGCGGGGTTGGAGCGCGGGGTGCGACCGATGGGTGCCTGGTCGACGTGCACGACCTTGTCGAGGTGCTCGAGGCCCGTGATGCGGGTGTGCTTGCCCGCGACGAGGCGAGCACCATTGAGCTGGTTGGCGAGCACGCGGTACAGAATGTCGTTGACGAGGGTGGATTTACCCGAGCCTGAGACGCCGGTGACCGCGGTCATGACGCCAAGGGGGAAGACCGCGTCGACGCCCTTCAGGTTGTTCGATCGGGCGCCGACGACCTTCAGCTCGCGCTGCTTGTCACGCTTGCGGCGCTTCTTGGGGGTCTCGATCTCGCGGCGCCCGGCGAGGTAATCGCCGGTGATGGAGCGGGTGTTGCTCAGCAGTTCGGCGTATTTGCCGGAGTGCACGACGGTGCCACCCTCGACGCCGGCCCCGGGACCGATGTCGACGATCCAGTCGGCGGCCTCGATGGTTTCTTCGTCGTGTTCGACGACGATCAGGGTGTTGCCGAGGTCGCGCAGCTTGATTAGCGTCTCGATGAGGCGGCGGTTGTCGCGCTGGTGCAGGCCGATCGACGGCTCATCGAGCACGTAGAGCACGCCGGTGAGCCCTGATCCGATCTGGGTTGCGAGTCTGATGCGCTGGGCTTCGCCGCCCGACAGGGTGCCGGCGGCACGCGCCAGTGTAAGGTAGCCCAGGCCGACCTCGATGAGGAAGTTGAAGCGCAGCCGAATCTCGCGCAGCACCTGGGCGGCGATCTTGGCTTCACGCTCGGTGAGGGTGACCTCGTCGAAGAAACGCTTGGCGTTCTCGAGGCTAAACTCCCCCACGTTTGCAATGGATTCACTGTTGATCGTCACGGCGAGCACTTCGGGTTTGAGGCGCTGACCGTTACAGGCGTGGCAGGGCACCTCACGCAAGAATTCGCTCCACCGGTCACGCTTGGTGTCGCTTTCGGCTTCGGCGTACTGGCGTTCGATGAACGGAATCACGCCTTCGAACCCCGAGCTGTACTTCACCTCGCGGCCGAAACGGTTCTTCCACCGCACGTTCACCTTGAAGTTGTTGCCGTAGAGCACGGCCTGCTGCACTTCTTCGGGCAGGCTCCCCCACTGGTCATCGAGTGAGAACTCGAGATCTTCAGAGAGACCCCGCAGCAACTTGTCGTAGTACTGGTAGAGGCTCTTGCCCTGGCTGGTCCAGGGGATGATGACGCCTTCGGTGATCGACAGCTCGGGGTCACCCAGCACGAGGTCTTCGTCCACCGACATGCTGGTGCCGAGGCCTGAGCAGGTGCCACAGGCGCCAAAGGGGGCGTTGAAGGAGAAGGTGCGCGGCTCGATTTCGGTGAGCTGCACGGGGTGCTGGTTGGGGCACGAGAGGTGCTCGGAGAACTGCTGGGTGCGCTCGGGATCTTTCGCGTCGAGGTCGACGTAATCGATGGTGACGATGCCGCCCGCAAGCTTCAGGGAGGTTTCGAGGGAGTCGGTGAGGCGACCGAGGGCATCGGGGCCGGCGACGAGGCGGTCGACGACGACCGAGATCTCGTGCTTTACCTGCTTCTTCAGCTTGGGCGGATCGGAGAGCTGAATGAGGTCACCGTCGACGATGGCGCGAGAATAACCGGTGGCGGCGAGCTCTTGGAAGAGATCAACGAACTCACCCTTTTTCTTGACCACCACGGGGGCGAGTACCTGGAAACGGGTGCGCTCGGGCAGCTGCATGAGGCGATCGGCGATCTGCTGCACGGTCTGGGCGGCGATCTTCTCACCGCACTGGGCACAGTGGGGTACGCCGATGCGGGCCCACAGCAGGCGCATGTAGTCGTAGATTTCGGTGATGGTGCCGACCGTTGACCGCGGGTTGCGGTTCGTGGACTTCTGGTCGATGGACACGGCGGGGCTGAGGCCCTCGATGAAGTCGACGTCGGGGCGATCTACCTGGCCGAGGAACTGGCGGGCGTAGGCGCTCAGGGACTCGACATAGCGGCGCTGCCCCTCGGCGAAAATGGTGTCGAAGGCGAGGCTTGATTTCCCACTGCCCGACAACCCGGTGAACACCACCATCGAGTCACGAGGAATCTTGAGGTCCACGTTTTGCAGGTTGTGGACGCGGGCCCCCTGAACGCTGATCTGCGCGTGCGCGGCAGAGGAACGGATAGGGGCTGGGGTGGCTGAAGTGCTTCGCGAGGTCACAAATCCATCTTAGGCCTGCGCAACCTGAGTGGTCGAACATATCTACGAATATTTCAAGGGAGCTGTCAGCAACGGGAAGAACTCAAAGAAATGGGCGTGGGCTTTGGGCACCGCGATAAAAGTGGGCAACGGCCGTTCTCGAGCAGGCGGACGCATACCTACACCTACACCTACACCTACACCTACACCTACACCTACACCTACATGCCTACGCCCATACCAACTACCTGCGCCGGATCAGCATCCACCGTCCCCTGCGGGCTGACCGCCATGCTTTGCATGCAAGCTGCTCTGGCTACACACCCAGGACCACCGTTGGCCATCGTGCTGGGCAGATCTAGGCAGAGTTCTCTGGCCGAAGCGAATTTAGGGTCTTGCCTCGCCCGATCGCGGCTCACGTCCACTGGTCTCATCGCTTATTCGGGAGTGACCGGTTCTCGTTTTGTCGGCCGCGGTCGCTGCGGCTGCAGCGTGGGTTCGCGCCCTGGTGTTTCCACCGAGGGGGCGTAAGCCGCGCCATGTCTCGGGTGGCACCATTTGGGGTGGCCGGCTGCGGCCCGGCCTGAATCTTACCGAGGGTTGCGCGGTGCCGCTCCACGCATAAGCCCTCGCGGCCCTGATGGGGAGTTCGATCGCATCTTCGGGCGCTCCCCCTGGTGGATGCAGGACGAATGGTTCGCCACGAGGATTTCTGGTGTTGGTGTTGGCACCGTCGTCGCCACCGCCACCGCCACCGCCACCGCGGGTGATTTTCCAGCCGTTGTGGTGGAGTTGCATGTGGTGGAACCGGCACAGCAGGATTCCTCGATCAATATCGGTGCGGCCGCCGTCGGCCACCCACGCATTAATGTGGTGGGCCTCGCAGTAAGTTGCGGGCCGGTCACAGCCCCGCCATCTGCATCCCCCGTCGCGCAATGAAAGTGCGATGCGTTGTTTCGGGGTGAAGAGTCGCTGCTCACGGCCTACGTTGAGGGGGTTGCCGGCCCGGTCGGTAGTGACGGGCACGATGCCCGTGTTGCACACGGTGCGGGCCGCAACCCCGACCGGAACCGGGGTTCCGTCATCCTCGAGGAATGCGGTGTCAGCGCGGGTATCGGTGTCGGCGCCGGTATCGGTGTCGGCGCCGGTATCAGTGTCGGCGCCTGTGTCAATGACGCGCACGACCCGAACTCCGGCTTGGCGCACGCCAAATACGTCTTCGACCGTGGCCAGGGTGCCACCCACCAGCACCTCGATGAGGAGGTCGTGGGTGAGCTGCTCGTTGCTGCGGGGATCGTCACGCAGCTCAGCTGCTTGTGCCTTCTCGGCCGGGTTCACGAATGAAGGGCCGCCCCTGCGGGGGCGCATGGCCGCGTCGATGAGGCTGCGCACCCAAGCCGCCGATTCATCATCAAAGGTAAATGAGCCGTGGTGCACGCCCTTCGCGTCAACCCACATGCGAAGCGAGCGGGCCTCGTATCGGTCAGAGAATCGCTGTTCGGCCCCCTCGGGGTCGAGTTTGTCGCGCACCGCCCGAGCCGTCTTACGCAGCTCCTCGACCGTGCGAATCGGCGCTTCGTCAAGCAGGTGTTCGACCGCGAGGCTCCACGCCCCATGAAACACTGCCACCGCCCTGCACATCGCTTCTTCATCTGAGACTTCGCCCGAACTCGCTGCTTGTTCGCCCGCCGCCGTAGCGGCTGCCTTTACCGCCGCGACATCAGCTTCAGTGGGCGTGGGCGGGTCGCCCAGCCCCACACGAATCGCGCTGTGTTGATCGGAGGTAATCTGCATGGCACTGAAGGCCTGATCAAGCGCTGCGTGCCAACTCGCAGCTGGTTGCTCACCCGGTATCTGCTGCGACTCGGTGGCTTCACCCTCACCGCCCCCGTCGACGGCCACAGCTGTTTCGAGGAGGGATTGCCCCACCCGAACCTCGCGGGCGGCCTGCGCGTTACTTACCCCTGTGATCTGCTGCACCAGGGAAACCGCATTGCGGTGGCCGCGGGACTGCGCCACCCCGCTGTGCCCCATTGCCCGGGTGGAACGCTGAGCCACCACTCCCGAGGCCGTGATCTGAATGCGCTCGGCCGCACGCGTGAGCGCGGCCGCCCGTTCGAGCACCGCCACCAAATCAGCGTCGGAAAGTTGCTGCATTTCGGCGGGCATCGACGCCGCTTCTGGCACCTCGTGGATCAGCTGGCAGGCCGCCGCCAGCTGATCGAGAAGAGAGGTGCTGAAGTTCATGTTTCCATGATCGCATCACCCTCAGACATTGCGGGATCTGTCGATTTTCTGGGGGCGGGATGGCCTGATCCGGGACCGTTTTGCCCAGTTTCGCAGCCCGTTCCATGCCAGGCGACACGTGAGCGCGATAATCTACACAGGGTGTCGTGGTGACGCACTCGACGCGTTCGTTCGTGCCGAGCGAGCTGCCGCGCGCGCAGGCAAGATTCACCAAATTGAGGAGATCCCACGTGGACCTGAAAGCAGAACTGACCATTGCGCAGCGCACAGCTATGAAAGACCGCGCCGCGGCCGAGCCCGGCGACGCAAAGGACGCCGCTGAGCGCCGTTTGCTGGCTATTCGCTCGGCTCTTGGCGCCCTGGGCGAAGCAGAGACCGCCGGCAAGGCACGCCACGAGCTTTCGGCCGAAGAGCAGATTGCGGTCGTGAAGAAAGAAGTAGCGAAGCGCGAAGCAAGCGCCGAAATCTATGACGGCGCGAGCGAGCCTGAGCGCGCCAATAACGAGCGCCTTGAGGCTGAGGTGCTGCGGGCGTTCCTCCCCCAGGAAACCAGCGAGGACGAGGTGCGCGCGTTCGTTGAACGCATCGTCGCCGAACAGCAGCTGGCGGGCCAGGGCGGCCGGGCCATCGGCGTCGTAATGGCGGCGCTCAAGGCAGATTTCGCGAACTTCGATTCGCGCTCGGCGGCAAAGATCGTGCAGACCGCTACCAAGTAGCTGAAGGAACCCCGCTCACGAGGCGGTGCGTTCAGGGCGCGCGGGAACGCCGCCTGTTTCGCGTGGGTTTGCATCGGTGGGAGCAGGGCCTCGGGCCAGCTCCCACCGGCATACTCAGCACATCGCACGCAGAACGAACGCACGCACGCAGCAGGCACGCACCAGAACACAGAACACACGCACGCACCCAGCGGGCCAACAATTGACCGCGCTTTTCGTCACTTTTCGGTCGCCCGTCAGGGGTGTTCGGTAGGCTCTCCCCCATGGAACCCACGCGCAGTGTTCGGCCCTTTGAAGTGGTCTCAGAATTCGAGCCCAGCGGCGATCAACCTGCCGCCATTGAGCAGCTGACGCAGCGAATTAATGCGGGCGAGACCGACATTGTGCTGCTCGGTGCCACCGGTACCGGTAAGTCAGCAACCACTGCCTGGCTGATCGAGCAGGTGCAGCGGCCGACGCTCATCTTGGCGCACAATAAGACCCTCGCGGCACAGTTGGCCAGTGAGTTTCGTCAGCTGATGCCCAACAACTCGGTCGAGTACTTCGTCAGTTATTACGACTATTACCAGCCCGAGGCCTACGTGCCCCAGACCGACACCTTCATTGAGAAGGACTCGTCAGTCAACGCCGAGGTAGAGCGGCTGCGCCACTCCACCACCAATGCGCTGCTGAGCCGCCGCGACACCATCGTCGTGTCGACCGTGTCGTGCATATATGGCCTCGGAAAGCCGGAGGAATACTACGAGGCCATGGTGCCGCTCGCGGTCGGTGACCGACTCGATCGCGACGTACTGCTGCGACGCTTTGTCGATATGCAGTATCAGCGCAACGACATCGAGTTCGTGCGCGGCAACTTTCGGGTGCGTGGCGACACGGTCGAGATTATTCCGATGTACGAAGAGCTCGCCATCAGAATTGAGTTCTTCGGCGACGAAATCGAAGCCCTCTACTACCTGCACCCCGTGACGGGCAATGTCGTGAAGCAGGTCGAGACGGTCTCGGTGTTCCCCGGTTCGCACTATGTGGCCAGCCGCGAAGCCATGAACCGTGCCATAGGTCAGATCACCGACGAACTCGATATTCGTTCTAGGGAGCTGAAGCAGCAGAACAAGCTTGTCGAAGAGCAGCGGCTGCGCATGCGCACTACGTTTGACCTCGAGATGATGGAGCAGATTGGTTTCTGCTCGGGCATCGAGAACTATTCACGCCACATTGATGGCCGTGAGCCCGGCGAGGCTCCGCACTGCCTGCTCGACTACTTCCCCGATGATTTTCTCGTCGTCATCGATGAGTCCCACGTCGCTGTGCCCCAGATCGGCGCAATGTACGAGGGTGACTCATCGCGCAAGCGCACACTCGTCGATCACGGCTTCCGTCTGCCCAGTGCACTCGACAACCGGCCCCTGAAGTTCTCGGAGTTTCAAAAGCGCGTGGGTCAGGTCGTCTACCTCTCGGCTACCCCGGGTAAGTATGAACTTGAGCGCGCAGACGGTGTCGTAGAGCAGATCATTCGCCCCACCGGCCTCATCGACCCCAAGATCATCATCAAGCCTTCCGAGGGACAAATTGATGACCTGCTCGAGGAAGTACGCCTGCGTGCTGAGCGTGACGAGCGCGTGCTTGTCACCACGCTCACCAAGAAAATGGCTGAGCAGCTCACCACGTTCATGGAAGAGGCTGGCGTGCGCGTGCGCTACCTCCACTCTGACGTTGATACGCTGCGCCGCGTTGAGCTGCTGACCGAGCTACGCGCCGGTGTCTATGACGTGCTCATTGGCATCAACCTGCTGCGTGAGGGCCTCGACCTTCCCGAGGTGTCACTGGTATCGATTCTCGACGCCGACAAAGAGGGCTTCTTGCGCTCTTCAACCTCACTCATTCAGACGATCGGCCGCGCGGCCCGTAACGTCTCTGGCGAGGTACACATGTACGCCGACAAGATCACGCGTTCAATGAGCGCGGCCATCGAGGAGACCGACCGTCGCCGCGAGATTCAGGTCGCCTATAACCTCGAGCACGGCATCGATCCGCAGCCGCTGCGCAAGAAGATCGGTGACATTACCGAGATGCTGTCGCGCGAGGCCGCCGACACCGAAGACGTGCTGTCTCGTTCGGGCGCGCACGCACAGCGCAAGGGTGCCTCGCCTCAGCGGGCGAAGGGCAAGAGCGCTGCCCGCGCCGGAGCCATCGCCGGCGAGGGTGCAGCGAAGCTCGAGGGTCTCATCTCAGATCTCAACGAACAGATGCTTGCGGCCGCCGATGAGCTGAAGTTTGAGCTCGCCGCGCGTCTGCGCGATGAGGTTTCTGAGCTGAAGCGCGAACTGCGCAGCATGGACGCGGCCGGTCACCTCTAGGCCGTGGTACCGCATAAAGCCGCACTGACCAGCGCTTTATGCGGTCAAGAAGTAAGTTACACACTGTAACAGTGTGATGCTCTCGCGAATGTGAATGCGAGTGCGAGCGCCCCACACAGCACAACGCCCGCGGTACCAGATCGATCGATCTCGTACCGCGGGCATTGTCTTGCCTAGCCGCCGCTGACGCGGCTCGCGAGGCGCCGGAGCGTTACGCGCCCTGCGCCAGGTACGCGGCCAGCGCGTCTGCGGCCGTGCGCGGCACGAAGCCCGTCGCCTCGATCTTGTCGAGGGCGAGCGTGCTGTTCAGCGGGCGAGGAGCTGCTTCTTTACCCTTGAAGTACTCGGCCGTCGAGGTGCCCGAAACGCGTGATGCGTCGTGGCCCGTCAGTTCGAATACGCGTGCGGCGATCTGTGCCCACGATTCAGCGGGGCCCTCGTTGGTGAGGTTGTACGTGCCATACTCGGGGCGCGCCTGCAGCAGGTGCGCGATACCCGCGGCAATATCCTCGGTGAAGCTCAGGCGGCCCACCTGGTCGTTGACGACCGCGGGATCGATGCCCCGTTCGGCGAGCGACGCCATGGTGCGTACGAAGTTGTTGCCATCGCCAATGACCCAGCTCGTGCGCACAATGTAGTGCCGCGGCAGGGTCGCCACGATGGCGTCGGCGGCGGCCTTCGTCTGCCCGTACACGCCCAGGGGCGCAAACGCGTCAGTCTCGGTGTATGACTCGCGGGTGCCGTCGAACACGTAGTCGCTCGACACGTGCACTACGGTAATGCCACTGCCCGCCACGGCGGCCGCGAGCTTCGTGATGCCCGTGACGTTGGCAGCCCAGGCCGCGGCGCGACCCTCGGCGGTCTCGGCGACGTCGACCGCGGTGTAGGCGGCGGCGTTGATCACCGTGTCGTAATCTGCAAAGCGCACCCCAGCGAACGGATCTGCCGCCTCAAGGTTGACCTGGTCGCGCCCGACGAAGTCGGCCTCGGGCATCGCAAGACGCAGCGCCCGGCCCAGCTGGCCGTTCGCGCCGAGCACGAGCGTGCGCTTCGGCTTCATCGGCGTGACATCGGCCAGGCGCGGGTGCGCGAGGTCTTTATCACTGCGCTCAGCGTTCTCGAGCGGGATCGGCCACTGAATCGCGGCCGTCTCATCTTCGAGGTTCAAGAAGGTGTATTCACCCTGCGCTTCGGCGCTCCAGTGAGCGTTGACGAGGTACACGTACGCCGTGTTGTCCTCGAGCGTCTGGTAGCTGTTGCCCACGCCCCGGGGCACAAAGATTGCGGTTGAGGCGTCGAGCTCGGCGGTGAATACCTCGCCGAAGCTGGGGCCCTCGCGCAGATCAACCCAGGCGCCGAAGATCTTGCCGGTCGCCACCGAGACAAACTTGTCCCAAGGCTCAGCGTGGATACCACGCGTGGCACCGGTCTTGTCGTTGAACGAGATGTTGTTCTGCACCGGCCCGAAGTCGGGCAGGCCCAGTGCGGTCATCTTCTCGCGTTGCCAGTTTTCTTTGAACCAGCCACGGTTATCACCGTGCACGGGCAGGTCAAGCAGCACCAGGCCGGGAATGTTGGTCTCGCGCACCGAGAGCTGTTTTGCCGCCATGGTTACTGACCCTGTTCCTTGTACTTGGCTTCGGTGTGCGCCTTCTGCGGCTGCCACCACGACTCGTTGTCGCGGTACCACTCGATGGTGGCGGCGAGGCCCTGTTCGAAGTCGGGGAACGAGGGCTGCCAGCCGAGCTCGGTGCGCAGCTTCGTGGAGTCGATGGCGTAGCGCAGGTCGTGACCCGGGCGGTCGACCACGTGATCGTAAGCGTCGATGGGCTGGCCCATGCCCGCGAGGATCATCTCAAGGACATCCTTGTTGTTCTTCTCGCCGTCGGCACCAATCAGGTAGGTCTCACCCATGCGGCCAGCCTCGACGATGCGCAGCACCGCTGAAGAGTGGTCGTCGGCGTGAATCCAGTCGCGCACGTTCAGACCCGCACCGTACAGCTTGGGGCGTTCACCCACCAGGATGTTGGTGATCTGACGCGGGATGAACTTCTCAACGTGCTGCCGGGGGCCGTAGTTGTTCGAGCAGTTCGAGAGCGTGGCCTGTACACCGAAGGAACGCACCCAGGCGCGCACGAGCAGGTCACTGCCGGCCTTCGTCGATGAGTAGGGCGACGAAGGGTTGTACGGGGTGTGCTCGGTGAACCGCTCGGGATCATCGAGCTCGAGGTCGCCGTACACCTCATCGGTGGAGATGTGGTGGTAGCGACGATCATGGCGGCGCACGGCTTCAAGCAGCGTGTACGTGCCAATGATGTTGGTATCGAGGAACGGCTTCGGGTCGTGCAACGAGTTATCGTTGTGCGACTCTGCGGCGTAGTGCACGACCACGTCTGACTGAGCGACAAGCTCGTCGACGAGCTGCGCGTCACAGATGTCGCCGCGCACCACTGAGACGCGCGATTCGGGCAGGCCCGACAGCGACGCTGCGTTACCCGCATAGGTGAACTTGTCGAGCACCGTCACGATGTCGTCGGTGTTGTTGACAAGGTAGTGTACGAAATTCGAGCCGATAAAACCGGCACCACCGGTCACGAGAATCTTGCGGGCCACGAGGCTCCTCCTGAGTTAATATGGTGCGGAATCACGGAAACTGATTCACGCACGAGCGTTTTTTATACTACCGGAGTGCCTGTGAGCACGCCGATGAGGTACAGCGGTGAACGGAACTTGCCCGTTTCAATTTCCGAGGGCGTGACGCAGCAACCGCCCCGTCGCCTGAAACCGGCCACGCACCAGGGTGCCCGGCACGAGGGTGGCCGCGTGAGCGCGTGAGGTGAGCCTGAGATGCGCCGCGCGCACCGTGCGCCGCCATCCCCGCTCGCCTGCCAGCGATGCCGCCAGCGCGTAGTAGGCACGCTCCCCTGCGAATCTGGTGCCCTCGGTGAGCGCGACCGATGAGGCGCTCTCATCGTGCCGGCGGTATTCGAAGACGAAGTCGTCGGGGTCGCTGGCCGGCAGCACGAGCAGCGCGGCCCCGTCGAAGAACATGTCCATCAACAGCGCGAGGTCTTGAATGACGGCAAAACCGTCACGGAAGTCGTGGCGCTGCAGGGTCTCGCGAGCAAAGCACAGCGATGGCCAGTAGAGCCAATCGCCGCGCAGCAGGCTTGCCCCGAGCTGGTCACCGGCCAGCAGCACCGGCGCATGAGACCGCGGGCGCAGCAGCCGCTGCTTCACCGAGTCCACGAGCGAGGCCGCAGGCGCACCAGCGTCATCGATCACGTGCACGGCGGGCTGAATGATGTCGGCTTCGGGGTGTGCGGCGCCTGCGGCAAGCAGGGTGCGCACGTACCCGGGCAGCAGCCGGTCATCGTTGCCCATGATGGTGACGAGTCCGCCGGTCGCCAGCTGCGCGCAGGTGCGAAAGTTTGCCGTGATGCCCTCGTTGACGGGCTTCACCATCGTCGTGATGCGCGAGTCATTCAGCGCCGCGAGTTCAGCGAAGTACGCCAGCGTTTCGCTCCCCGCGGCACCCGATGTAGCGTCGTCAACGATGGTGAGTCGCCAGCGGTCGTCATGCTGCGCGAGCACGCTCTCGACGGCGAGCCGCAGGTATGCGGTGTCTCCCCAGTGCGGAATGAAGATGTCGAGGAATGGCTGCTGATCACTCATCGTTATTCCTGCCCCTCGCTCTGGGGGCCGCAACCGACGATGCGATAGAGCTTGGCTTTGCCCTCTTGGTCCACGAGTTCAAAGGCCGGCGACTTCGACAGCCCCGTAAGACCTGGGAAGTCGTGGTGAGCGCCGTGCACCTCACGTTTACCGAAATCGAGCACGTACTCGGCGTTCTCGGCCTCAACAGAGTCGCACACCTCGTTGCCCGGAGCCATCTGGTTCAGAGCACCGTTGAGCACCAGAGCGTCGGGGGTGAAGTCAACCATGACGTGGGGCATCGTGACCCAGCGATCGGCGTAAGCGTATGCCAGGCCTGATCCGGTCCAGCCATTCGTCACGATCGTGGCATCTGGCTCAACGTGCTCATCGAGCCGTTCGAGCAGTGCCAGCTCATCGATGGAGAGTAGCGGGGCTTTCTCGGTGAACTGGTAGCTCTTCCATGAGCGCTCGATCACGCGGTGCAGCTGGGCGCTGCTTTGCACGCCCACGAGCACCAGCGCCGCAAGCACCGCGGTGATCGCAATCGAGAGGCGGCGGGCCTGGTTGCCCGCGCCGGCGCCCGCGGCAGTTTCGCTGCCCCGACGCACCCACCCTACGAGCCGCTCGATCAGCCAGCTCGCGCCGAGCACCGCAAGCGGCAGGGTCGCGAACACGGTCATCGCTTCGATGCGGGGCACGTTTTGGTACCACACACCGGTGAGCCAGAATCGGGCGCCGCCCAACGACCACACGGGCACGCTCGCCACCGTCACGTAGAGCCCCGCGGCCACCACGTACATGCCGAGCACGGAGATGTCGGTCTTGCGGTGACGAATGAGCGCGACGAGCACGCCCACGAGCACGAGCACGCCGAGCACAACCGGAATGAAGCTCTGATCGAGCTCAGAGGTCACGAAGTCTTTCGTCGCCCCAAACAGCGAGGTGATATGCCACCAGGTCGCCTGTTCCTTGGGTGGGCGAATCTTCAGCAGCGCCACGAATCCCGCGGCCAGAAAGAGCGCGAGCACACCCGCCACCTTCAGCGGGCTCTTCGAGGCGCGCAGGGCGAACCAGCCCCACGCGAGCACGATCGGCACGCAGAACGCGAGCAGCGCCATCAGCGCCCCCGGGTGCGCGAGCGCGATCCCGGGAATCAGCCCCAGCAGCAACAGCCACCGGGTGGGCAGCGCGAGGTTCAGCGCATCGCGTTCGAAGCGGGTGAGCCCGAGCACCACGGCCAATGCGACGGGCACGAGCGAGAACCCCAAAAACATGGGGTACAGCACGCCGTAGTAGGTCATGAGCAGCGGGAAGACCGCAAATCCTGCGGAGACTGCGCCGCTGACGAGAGTGACCGCGAGCCCGGATCCCCAGAGGGTGCGCGACAGCAATACCGCACCTGAGACCCAGATCAGCGCGGCGACCGCGGCGATCGTGGCCGTCGTCGCCACGGCGACTGACGCACCGCTCATCAGCACAACGAGCGAGACGAGGGCGTGCCACCCCGAGGGGTAGAAGCCGAGGTTGCCCGAGGGCGAGTTCATCAGGCCGATGGTGAGCGGCGAGGCGTCTTTCGTGTCGAGCACGAACTGCACGGCGTTGAGGTGGAAGATGTTGTCGAACGTTTGCGAGATGTTGCTCGGGTCACCGATCGATTGCGTCACCCGCCAAAACATGATGGCGCCGCCGATGACCAGCACCGCGGCGGTGACGATTCCGAACGCGCGTGAGCCGAGCCGAATCTCGTGTCGGCTCTGGGCGTCATCTGCCGCGGTGATACGCAAGGCCGATTGGCTGAACCATACCCGGGCGCACAGCCACACCACGGCGGCGAGCACCACGGCGAAGCCGGCGACCGTGGCAATGTTCCAGGGCAGCCCCACGAGCGACAGCACCACCGAAGACATCGCGATCGACGACACCGAGATGGGGCCTGCGGCGGCCCACAGCCAGAGCCCGCGCAGCTGCAGCACGAAGCCGATCAGCAGACCGGGGAGAAGCACCACTGCGGCCGCGGCCGACAGTGTGGGGGCGATGGCGAACCAATCGGTCATTTACCGGCCTTCGGGGTCAGGTGTTCGTTGTGTAGTGAGCGACGCCTGCGCGCCTCTCGAATCATGCGAAAAACAAGGAGGCGAGAGCGCAGCACCATGGGAAGTGATCTGGGCTTGGATGGCGAGGTGTTGTCGTCGTGCAGCCTGCGGTAGGTCGACACACACTCAAGGTGGGTCATGCTCCCGGCGAGATTGCCGCAGATCGCGATCCACAGGTCGTGTGATTCGTGCAGCCAGGCGGGGAATGGCAGCACCGTGTCGGCAAACGATCGCCGCACGCCCATGGCGCAGCCGAAGTACGGCATGATGCCGAGCGTCACACCGAACACATTGCGCAGCGGCGCGCGCTTACCCACCCGGGGTAGCCGCCACTCGCGAATGCCCAGCGGCCCCTGAATAGGTCGCCCGGTGCTGGCGGCCTGCCCGTTCGCGTCAACGCCCAGCAAATCGAGGTTCGATGCCACAACGTCTGCGTGCTCGAGGGCGGCGCACAGTTGGTCTACGCGACCGGGCGCCCACAGGTCGTCTTGGTCAGCGAGTAAGAGGTACTCCCCCGTTGCCTGCGAGAGCGCGCGTTCAAAGGTACGCACGTATCCCTGATTGCTGGGCTGCTCAATCACGGTGATGCGTGCGTCGGTGAAGCCGCGAATCACCTCTAGGGTGCGGTCGGGCGAGGCATCGTCAACGATTACGAGTTCGTCACGGGGGCCGAGCTGATCGAGAATGCTCGAGATCTGCTCAGCCACAAACTTTTCGCCGCGATACGTTGCGATGCACACAGACACCGATGCTCGGGGCGTGGGCTCTAAAGGTTCAGGCACGTCAACCAGGATAGAGTAGGTTCGATGAAAGACGTCACTCCACACTACTCAGGCGATCCCGCCGTTGAGGCCTCGACGGACGCTGCGCGCGTTCGCTCCGCAGCTCACCGGGTGGTTGCGATCGTCACCTCTTTTCGGCCCGAGCCCTCGCTACTACTGCACTGTGAATTGCTCGCCGAACAGGTGAAGCAGATCGTTGTCGTAGATGACGGCAGCGGTGCCGCGGCCGATGAGGTACTCACGCAGCTGCAAGCGCAGGGCGTGCGTGTCGTGCGACAGCCCGAGAACGCCGGTATCGCCGACGCCATCAATCTGGGGTACGTCACGGTGGCCGATTATGACCCCGAATTGGTCATCACCTTCGATCAAGATTCACGGGTGACTCCGGGTTTCGTGGCCGCGCTCGTTGAACATTTTGACCGCAGCATGGCTAACGGCCTCAACGTTGGCATGGTTGCCCCGCAGTTCTTCATGGGCCTCGCGCAGACCCATATGCCGCAAAAGCGGGGATTTCTTGAGGCATATCAGCCTATTCAGTCGGGCCTACTAATGCCCTACGCCGCGATTCGTCAGCTCGGCCCGCAGCGCGGTGAGTTCTTTATCGACTCTGTCGACACTGAGTACTATCAGCGCGCCATTCGCCAGGGCTACGACTGTGTCTGTGCCCCCGCGCTGAACATGCCCCACAGCCTCGGGCACATGCTGAACGTGCGGGTGTTTGGCCGGTTCCTCGTGAACGGCGCCGGTAACCTGCGCTCGATCTCGGTGAGCAGCCCGTTTCGGTATTACTACCGTGTGCGCAACCGCATCATCTTGAACCAGATGTACTTGCTGCGTTCTCCTCGCCGCGTGCAAATGCTGCGCGATACGTTCTGGGAAATGATGCACTACGGCTTTGCCTGGTACTGCTCGCGCGGCAAGGGCGCGTATCTCTCGGTGCTGTGGGCCGGTCTCAAAGCTGGCTTGGCGCGCCGCATGGGCAAGATTCCCGATGCCGTCGCCGAAACCTCACGCAAGGTGTCGTGGAAGCACGCCGCGGCTGCCCGCGAGGATCGCGCGTAACCAACTGACTGCGTGATGTGCTCGGGGCTCCCGGCACATCACGCACCGGATCCGGGCGCCCCGTTGTCCGGATCCGGGCGCCCCGATGCTCGGGCGCCCGATATTCGGACGCCCACAGGTTTACTCGCCGGTGGCTTCTTCGCCGGCAGCTTGCTGACCGGCGGGTGCTTCGCTGTGCGCGCTGTCTCCCAGGCGCATCTGCACGATGGCCTGCGGCAACAGCACCGCGAAGATCAAGCACTCTGAGAGCGCGAGGCCTGCGGCGATGCCTGCCGATGATCCGGCGATGCCCAGCGTGATCATCATCGCGAGGCCAAACATCGCAGCAACGGCGGTCGCCCCGAAGACGCGGCGAAACTTGCCCGCTGGGATCATGATGTTGCGAATCAACGGGGTCGTCGCCGAGATGAAGAACAGTGACGCGCCGAAGAAGATCGACTGCGCGTGCGTTGCCGCCACGTTCTCGCCGAACACGAGCCCGGTCACCCAGGGTGCGAGCAGCGCGATCGCCGCGCCGCCCACGAGCCCGAGGGCCGCGTGAGAATAGATCGCGGCCAGATGGCGCTTCAGCCGGTTGACCACGTTCGGTTCGAGCACCCAACCCTGAAATGCGTCGCCGAGCGCGGCGACCGACATGATGGCAATGCGGTAGAGCTTCTCGGCCGAGCTGAACGTACTCGCGTCAGGGGCGGCCAGCGATGCCGTGGCAATCGGCACCGGGGTCGAGCCATACGAGTTGCCGGTGAAGTCAATCAGCGCCGTGGGCAGCAGATACCGCAGGGATTCGGCGGTGCGCGAGACCGAGTAGCGCTTCTTCTCTGAGCCACGCAGAATCATGCGCGAGAACAGGATCACTGATCCCAGGCTCACCAGAATCAGTACGACCGGGTAGATCCACACGAGGCCGGTGATCCAGATGAAGGGGATCGCCGCGAACGAAACGATGATGCGCGGGATGGCGTCGTAGATGCCCATGAGCACGGGCTTACCGATACCGATGCAGAACCAGTTGGGGCTCAGCCCCACGAGCACACCCGAGATGGCCATCAGCACCGCTTCGAGCTGAAACGATTCAGAGGTGATGACGAGCGTGATGATGACGGCGGCGGGCCCAAACACCATAAACGTGGTGAGTCTGGTGTGCAGGCTCTCGCGGTAGATGTTCTGCCGCTCCCCCTCGTCTGCGGTGGTCGCGATGCGCACCGGCCCCAGCACACCCCAGCCAAACAGCACGCCAATCGCCGCGAGCACGCCGATGGACTGCCCGGCGGCGTAGTTTGCCCAGCCTGCGTCACCGACGGTGCGCGAGATGATGGGCAGAATCAGAAACGGCGCGATCAGCGAAAGCAGCGGAAAGCCGGTGAACCCGGCGAGCCGCTTAAAAACGGTTTTCATTGAGTGGCGGCCGGCTACTCTGCCGCGGTGGCAGTGTCGGGCGTGCCAGATGAAGTTTCATCGCGCTGGCCGGATGCCTGCGCCTCGAGCTGCGCGACGCGACGCGCGAGCTTGGTGATCTCAAGATCGTTGATGGCGGAGTCTTCAGCGAGCCTGCGCACTTCGTCTTCGGCGCGCGATAGCTCCCACGAGAGATGCAGCGCGACGCCCACGAGCAGCAAAATGGCGCCGCCAAATAGCAGGTTTGACGGCAGCTGCACGTGGAGCGCTCGGGTGAGCTGGTCGAGCAGACCGGGCACCGCGACCACGATGAGCCCGCCGATGCCGATCAAGAGCCACAGCACGGCGTATTTCTCGCCAAGCTGACGCTTCGACAGCAGCACGAGGATGATGATCACCATCGCGAGGGCGAGCACGGTTCCGAAGATTACCACCGCGCTGTTTTGCAGATCGGGGCTCATGCGCTCACCTCCTGCTGGGTGTGCTGTGTTGATGCGGCTGCGTAAGTCTTCTTCGTGCCGGGGCGCGTCACTGCGAGGAGCAACGCGAAGGCCGAGCGCAGCAGGTACACGGCCGAACCGAATGCGCCCTTGCTCGGCACGCCGTGCCGCCTGGCACGCATCGCGACGGGCACCTGCGTGGCGGTGAGCCCTGAACGCAGGGCACCCACGAGCGAATCGATGGTGTCGCCGAGATACTCGGCCGGGTAGTAATCGACATACTGCTCGATGGCGCGCGGCCCCGCGGCCCGAAAGCCCGAGGTGACGTCGGTGAGACGCGTCTTGGCGATATTGCTGAGCGCGCGGCCCAGCAACACCATGGCCCACTTGCGAGGACCACGCACCTCATATGTGCCGACGTCTGCGAAGCGCGCACCAATGACGATGTCGGCGTTCGCCAGCCCGGCCACAATGGGGGCGATATCGGCGGGGTTGTGCTGCCCGTCGGCGTCCACCTGAATCGCGGCCTGGTAGTTGTTGCGGTGAGCGTAATGGAACCCGGCACGCATCGCACCGCCCACGCCCAGGTTGAATGGCAGGCGCAGCACCTCGGCGCCAGCTTCACGCGCCACCTCGCCCGTGGCGTCGGTGGAGCCATCATCAACCACAATCACGTGGTAGCGGGCATCGGCCGCACGTATTTCCCGAATTGTCTCGCCGACGTTCTCTGCTTCATTCCATGCAGGAACAATCACTAAGACGTCACCGGGCGCTACGGTCACTTCTGCTCCAAAATACGGCGCAGGTACACGCCGTATCCACTCTTCACGAGGGGCGTTGAGAGCGCGTAGAGCTCATCGTCGCTCAGCCAGCCGTTGCGCCACGCGAGTTCTTCCACGCAGCCGATCTTGAATCCCTGGCGTTCTTCGATGATGCGCACGTACTCGCCGGCCTGCATCATCGACTCAAACGTGCCGGTATCAAGCCACGCGGTGCCGCGATCGAGCACCTGCACGTGCAGCTTGCCGCGGTTCAGGTACTCCTCGTTCACCGATGAGATTTCGAGCTCGCCGCGATCGCTGGGCTGTACGTTCTTCGCGATCTCGACCACGTCGTTGTCGTAGAAGTAGAGCCCGGGCACCGCGTAATTGCTCTTGGGTGTGACGGGCTTCTCTTCGATCGAGAGGGCCTTGCCCTGCTCGTCGAAGTCGACCACGCCGTATGCGCTGGGGTTGGCCACCGGGTATGCGAAGACCTGCGCGCCATCAATGTCGTGATTGCGTCGCAGGGCAGTGCCGAGACCGCTGCCGTGAAACAGGTTGTCGCCGAGCACGAGGGCAACGCTTTCGTCGCCGATGAACTCTTCGCCGATCACGAAGGCCTGCGCCAACCCGTCGGGCGAGGGCTGCACCGCGTACTCGAGGCGCATGCCCCACTGCGATCCGTCGCCCAGCAGCGCCTGGAACTGGTCGCTGTACTCAGGCGTCGTAATGATGAGCACTTCGCGAATGCCCGCAGCCATCAACGTGCCGAGGGGGTAGTACACCATCGGCTTGTCGTAGATGGGCATGAGTTGCTTGGAGATGCCCTTAGTAATGGGCCAGAGCCTCGTACCTGATCCACCCGCGAGAATAATGCCGCGCATACACACCTGCTTGATTAGTCAATGTCTGGACGATGCCCCCAAAAGATCCGGGAGATATAAGAAACAGTTTAGAGGGACTCTCTCTGTGTATGCGGGTCAGCGCGCGGAAAGGCCGATCTTCTTTGCACCAAGAGCCGCTCCCGCCCCCGCCCAAATTAGATCCATGCTGTAACTAACTGGTAGTGTCACGGACATGGAGCCCACCATTCTCGACCGAATTCTCGCTGTTTCTGCACTGTTTGACCGCGAAACGCAGCGCGCATTCGCCGATACCGGCCTCACCGAGACTCGCGTCCACGCATTGCGCGTGCTCTACCACGGCGGCCCTTCTACCCAGCAGCAGCTCGCCAAGATTCTCGGCACGACGCCGCGCAGTGTCTCGGCGCTCGTTGACGGGCTCACCGCGGCCGGCTTTGCACGGCGCAACCCGCATCCCACCGATCGCCGCGCGGTGCTGGTCACGCTCACCGAACACGCAGAGCGCGCGATGCTGAAGGTACAGGCGAGCCGTGAGTGGATGGCACGTGAGCTCATGGGCGCGGTTGCCCCTGACGATCGCGAAGCGTTTGAGCGCGGGCTGAACGCGGCGTTCTGGCACATGAGTGAGCGCTCGCGGGCCATCGATGAGCGGCAGACGAGCGGGCCTGACAGCACGCCAATCAGCGAGCCGACCGGCGCATCACCCAGCGCAGACTAGTTCGCGCGGGTGGAATCGCTCGACGCCACGAGCGACAAAACACTGGCGCGCGTCCTCACAGCAATACTGCCCACGCTGAACGAAGAATAATCGTCAGCGTGGGCAGTGTGGCCTCACGAAATTAGTCGTTCCAAGCCCACACGTCGTCGCCGCGCAAGGTCGCGTCGGCGCCGCCGTCGCAGTAGATCGTCTGGCCGGCGCAGTGTGTGTTCTGGGCGCTCGTGAGCCAGATCAGCAGGTCGGCGATCGACTGCGCTGACTGGTGGTAGTTGAGCGGCATCGGCACCGCGGCATCGGTAAATGCGGCGCCCTCGGGCGTCGACAGCAGCTCCTGCGTCATCGGCGTGATGACGGTGCCGGGGGCAACCGCGTTCAACGGAATACCGCTGCCAGCCCAGGCCTCGCTGATCGATTCGCGGCGCACCCAGCGCGACAGCCCACGCTTCGATGACGCGTAGATCTGGTAACCGACCTGGGGGCCCTGCGCGGCAAGCGCTTCGGCTTCAACGAGCGCACGCGCCTCGTCACCCGCGAGCTGAGCTTCGACCAGCTCGACCGTCACCGGGTGGAGCGTGGCCATTGATGACACGACCGCGGCACGGGGCGCGTCAGACGCGCGCAGGGCGGGCAACAGTGCCGTCAAGAACTCGGTCACACCAAAGAAGTTGATCGAGGTGGTCTTCGCGATGGGTGCTGAGATCCCCGCGCACGCAATGACGCCGTCAACGACTCCGCCGGCAAGTGCGGCGGCTTCGGCGGCGGCCGTGATGCGGCCGTCGTGCGTGGACAGGTCACCCGACACCTCAACGCCGGCAAGATCGACACCGATCACGGTGTGACCTTGTTCGCGCAGTGTCTTCGTCGTGGTCGCGCCCATTCCCGAGGCGGCTCCGGTGACAATGTATGTACGTGACATGTAGATCCTCATTCTGCAGTGAATGACGGCGCTTTACCGTTGCCATCCACACTATCGATCAAGCGCTCGTTCGGGCTAGTTCTCGGCCGTAAAATTCGCTGGCAGCGCGAGGTTTCCCACGCCCGTCACCCGCACCTCTGAGAGCCCCTGCCACGCGGCGGCCCGGGCGAGCAGCTGCGTCGCCACCTCGGCGGTGCGCGCGGGTGCCCCCGGTTCCTGCCACGCCGCCTGCACGAGCAGCGCCCGCCCGGCACGATCGGCTTTCAGGTCGATGCGCCCCGCCATCCGCCCATCCACGAGCAACGGCAGGCAGTAGTAGCCGAACTGACGTTTGGCCTGCGGCGTGTAAATCTCAATGCGGTAGTGAAAGTTGAACATGCGCTCGGCGCGGGGACGAAACCACACGAGCGGATCAAACGGCGTCAGCAGCGCATGGGGCGCGAGCCGCGACGGCACCCGTGCGTCACGATGTAGCCACGCCGTTTCGGGCTCGCCCCGCGAGGTCGTCCAGCCTGCCACGGTCACGGGCACAAGCACCCCCGCGTCTGCCAGATCGCGCACCGCGGCACGCGCCTCTGCGGCCCGGATCCGGTGGTAATCGGCCAAATCAGCGAGCGTCGCTACGCCCAGCGATCGCGCGGCCCGCTCGATCAGCTGCCGTTGCGCGTCAACGCGCGGCACCTCGGCAAGCCCGGCCGCTGGCAGCACCTGCTCGGCGAGCGCATAGCGCCGCTGAAAGCCTTCGCGGCCGGCCGACACCACCTCGCCGCGCGCAAACATCACCTCAACGGCGTGCTTCGTTTCGCTCCAGTCCCACCACGGGCCGCGCGCCACGCGAGGCCCCTCTTCGAGCTGACGCACGAATTGTGGGCCCTCGGCCGACAGTTGCGCGCGCACCCGCTCGATCATCGGCGCGAGCTGCTGTGCGCGCTCGGTGTGACGCGCACGAAAATCGTGCATGCGCCAGTGAAACAGGGGCCGGTCGGCGACCGGAATAAACGCGGCCTCGTGCGCCCAGTACTCGGTGTATTCGCCGCTCGCCCACAGTTGGCGGTCGAGGGCTTCAGGGTCGTAGCCGCCGTGGCGTGAAAAGACGGGAAGGTAGTGGCTGCGCGCAAAGACATTTACCGAGTCAATTTGCAGCACATGCAGTTTCTCGAGCGCGGCGTCGAAGGGGCGGCGTTTGCGCAGACGGGGCGTCGCAGTAAAGCCCTGTGCGGCAAGACCAGTGCGGCGCGCCTCAGCGGCGCTCAGGCTGGCCGGCCTGCCGCTGTGCTCAGCTTGGGGATCACCGGGTGTGTGGTGCGTCATTGCACTCCCTCGAGATTGGTCGTACACACATCAACGGCGCCCTGATCAAGCGAGTATTGTTCACTCGCTTGATCAGGGCGCCGTCTATTTCCTCAGCACGAATGCCGTGGGTGTTGGATTATGCGAACCAGAGCGCGAGCTCACGTTCGGCCGACTCGGTGGAGTCTGAGCCGTGCACGAGGTTCTGCTGCACAGCGAGGCCCCAGTCGCGGCCGAGGTCGCCACGAATAGTGCCGGGCGCCGCGGTCGTGGGATCGGTGGTGCCAGCGAGTGACCGGAAGCCCTCGATGACGCGGTTGCCCGATGCGCGCACGGCGACGATGCGCCCCGACAGCATGAACTCGAGCAGCGGCTCGTAGAACGGCTTGCCCTCGTGCTCGGCGTAGTGCTCAGCGAGCAGCTCGCGGCTGGGCGTCACCATACGCAGGTCAGCGATCTGGTAGCCCTTTGCCTCGATGCGGCGCAGGATCTCGCCGGTCAGGTTGCGTGCAACACCATCGGGCTTCACCAAGATCAGGGTTTCTTCTGCAGACATGCATACTCCTTTTTTGGAACAGGGGTCGTGTTCAGTGTAGTGAGGTTGCGCGGCGGGGTGCGCCGCACGGTACGTGACGGGGTGGCGTGAGTTACTGCGTGGCGAGCCAGGCGGCCCGGTCACGATCCATGCGTGAACCCTTGATCATGCAGTAGATCCACAGCGCCGTAAAGATGGCGCCAACGAAGAACGCGGCGGGCACCAAGAACCCGGTGGCGATCATCAAGACGTGCAGCACCCAACCGATGTTGATACCGACGCGGCCCACGCGCATAAAGCCGAGGCCCGCGATGGTCACGAGCGCGAGTGCACCGCCAATGATGAGGCCGAGGTAGCGCGGCTCGAGCGTGCCGAGACCAAACAGCGTCAACCCAATCAGCACCACAATGATCAGCTCGAAGCCGAGCACAATCGATGCGAGTGCCTTTTGCGTGCGCATCGTGAGATCTTTGGTGCCCGAGATGCGCAGCGCTGTATCGTGGGCTGCGTTTTCAGACGGCGACAGCTCGAAGTCTTCGGGTTCTACGCTCTCGCCTGCGCCCGAAGCGCCCGCCCGGCCACGGCTCATTTGTTGCCCCAACCCTCGGCGCGCGCGAAGGCGATAGCCTCGCCCGCGAGCACGACCGAGCCGACGACGAGCACGGCGCGGCCGCTGCTCTCGGCCGCCCAATCGCGTGCGGTGTCGAGCGCCTCGGCGAGCGAGTCTGCCACCTCGATGGGGGTGTCAGGGATCTCGGCTTCGGCGATCGTGTACAGCGCTTCGACGTCGCTTGAGCGCGGTGAGTCGACGGGGGTCAGTACGACCTTGTGCGCGATGGGGGCGAGCTCGTGCAGCACACCGGCCGCATCCTTCTCGGCCAGCACGCCCACGACAAGCGCAAGCTCGTCAAACGCGAACGATTCTTCGACGGCGCGGGCCAGGGCGCGAGCGCCGTGCGGGTTGTGCGCCGCATCGACGTACACGACCGGGTCGGTGCCGATAAGCTGCAGCCGGCCCGGAGAGGTGAGCTGACCGAGGCCGTCTTCGAGCACCTCGCCGGGAATGGGGCGTTCGGCGCCAAAGAACGCCTCGACCGCGGCGACCGCGAGGGTCACGTTCTCGGCCTGGTGCGCGCCGTGCAGCGGCACGAACGCGGGCTCATACCCGACGCCCGAGATACCGCGCACGTCAATCTGGCGACCGCCGACCGCCAGCCGGTCGTCAACGAGCGCAAAGGCCTCGCCGAAGACGTGCAGCGGGGCGCCGTGCGATTCGGCCACGGCCGCAATCTCAGCAAGCGCGGCCGGATCCTGCGCCGCGCTCACCACGATTGAACCGGGCTTAATGATGCCGGCCTTGGTGCGTGCGATCTCGGCGAGATCGCTGCCGAGAATGGCGACGTGATCGAGCCCGATGGGCGTGATCACGGCCACCTGGGCCTCGACGATGTTTGTCGCGTCCCATTCGCCGCCCATGCCCACTTCGATCACAGCAACCTCGATCGGCGCGTCGGCGAAGGCCGCGAAGGCGAGTACCGCGAGGGCCTCAAAGAAGGTGATGGGGCTGTGGCCCGCCTCGGCGAGCTCGGCGTCAACCACCTGCAGCGGCAGCTGCAGCTCATCCCACGATGACGCGAGCACGTCTTCGTCGATGGGTTCGCCATCAACGAGAAAACGCTCACTAAAATCGGTGAGGTGGGGGCTGGTGAACAGCCCCGTGCGCAGCCCGTACGAGCGCATAATCGATTCGATCGCGCGGCTCGTCGAGGTTTTGCCGTTGGTGCCCGCGACCTGAATCACGGGGTACGACAGCTGCGGCGATCCGGCAAGCTCAGCGAGCCGGCGCACCGGTTCGATGCGCGGGCGCGGGTTCGCCTCGCCTACTCGTTCGAGCAGGGCTTCAAAGACGCGTTCTGCGGCGTTCAACGTGTGCCTCCTGCGAGGCTTGCTGCCTCGGTTGCGTCAATGGTGATGATGAATGGTGCCTTGTCGACGCCGAGCGCGCGGGCGCCCGAGATGAAGACGCCCCGGCCCGGCGACTTGATATCGTCGACGATCACGTCGATGCCGATGGCCTCTTGCACCGCGATGCCCTCGGCGAGGGTCTCGGCGGCGATCAGGGCGCTGTGTACCTGCAGGGCCTCGGCGTGCGCGGGCTCGGCGTTCAGTGCGAGCACGATGCGGTCGCTGACCTCGAGGCCCGCGTTCTTGCGTGCTTCTTGCACGGCACGGATCGCGTCGCGGGCGATGCCCTCAGCCTCAAGCTCGGGGGTGGTCTCGGTGTCGAGCAGTACGAACCCGCCGCCCGCGATGAGCGTGAGGGCGGTGTCTTCGCCGTCGCCGCCGGCACGCAGCGTGAGCTCGTACTCGTGGGGCTCGAGCGCGATACCGCCGGCGATCACGACGCCGTTTTCTTCGGCCCAGTCGCCCGACTTCGCGGCCTTGATCGCCTGCTGCACCTGCTTGCCGAGGCGCGGGCCTGCAGCGCGCGCGTTGACGGCGAGCTGCTGCACGATGCCGTATTCGCTTGCGCTCTGCTCGGTTTGTTCGGTGAGCGTGACCTGCTTCACGTTGAGCTCCTCGCGCAGAATGTCTGCGAAGGGTGCAAGGGAAGCGGGGCGCTGGGTGACCACCGTGAGCTCGGCGAGCGGCAGGCGCACGCGCAGCTTGCGCGACTTGCGCAGGGCGAGCGACTGCGACGTGATCTGTCGCACCTCGTCCATCGCGGCGACGAGCTCGTCATCGACGGGGAACTCGGCGGCATCGGGCCAGTCGGTCAGGTGCACTGAACGGCCGGCGGTGAGCCCGCGCCACAGTTCTTCGGTGACGAGCGGCGCCATGGGCGCGGCAACGCGTGCGACGGTTTCGAGCACGGTGTACAGCGTGTCGAAGGCCTGCTTGTTTTCGGGCTTACCGTTCTCGCCATTCACACCCTCCCAGAAGCGGTCGCGTGAGCGACGCACGTACCAGTTGGTGAGGGTCTCGGCGTAGCTGCGCAGCGCGTCGGCCGCGCTCGTGGTGTCGAGCGCTTCGAGGTGGTCACCCACCTCGCGCACGAGCTGCCCCGTCTTCGCGAGAATGTAGCGGTCGAGCGGATCGCTCGAATCGGTGCGGCGCTCGGCCTCAAGGCCATCGGCGTTCGCGTAGAGGCTAAAGAAGTACCAGGTGCTCCACAGCGGCAGAATGAACTGGCGCACGCCCTCACGAATGCCTTCTTCGGTGACGACGAGGTTGCCGCCGCGCACCACGGGTGAGGCCATCAAGAACCAGCGCATGGCGTCTGAGCCGTCGCGGTTGAACACCTCGTTGACGTCGGGGTAGTTGCGCAGGCTCTTCGACATCTTGTTGCCGTCTGAGCCGAGCACGATGCCGTGGCTGATGACGTTCTTGAACGCGGGGCGATCAAACAGGGCAGTCGCGAGCACGTGCTGCACGTAGAACCAGCCGCGGGTCTGACCGATGTACTCGACGATGAAGTCGGCAGGCTGGTGTGTGTCGAACCATTCCTGGTTCTCGAACGGGTAGTGCGCCTGCGCGAACGGCATCGAGGCCGAGTCGAACCACACGTCGAGCACGTCTTCGATGCGGCGCATCGTCGACTTGCCGGTGGGGTCATCGGGGTTCACGCGCGTCAGCGAGTCGATGTAGGGGCGGTGCAGGTCGATCTCGCCCTCGGCGTTGCGCGGCAGCTCGCCAAAGTCGGCCTCGAGCTCGGCGATCGAGCCGTAGACATCGGTGCGCGGGTACTCGGGGTCGTCGCTCTTCCACACGGGAATCGGGCTGCCCCAGTAGCGGTTGCGGCTGATCGACCAGTCGCGTGCGCCCTCGAGCCACTTGCCGAACTGGCCGTGCTTCACGTTCTCGGGCACCCAGTTGATCTGCTCGTTCGTCTCGAGCAGGCGATCCTTGATCTCGGTGACGCGCACGAACCAACTTGATACCGCCTTGTAGATCAGCGGGTTGCGGCAGCGCCAGCAGTGCGGGTACGAGTGCTCGTAGCTTGCCTCGCGCAGCAGGCGGCCTGAGGCCTTCACGATCCGGATCAAAGGCCGGTTCGCGTCCATCCACAGCTCGCCAGCAACATCGGGGACGCTGCTCAAGAAGCGGCCGCCCTCGTTGAGGCTCAGGATGGTGGGGATGCCGGCGGCCTGGGCGATGCGCTGATCGTCCTCGCCGTAGGCGGGGGCCTGGTGCACGATGCCGGTGCCGTCGCTCGTTGAGACGTAGCCGTCGACGAGAATCTGCCAGGCGGTGCCGGTGCCCCACTCTTCGACGTCGGTGTAGTAATCGAACAGGGGCTCGTAGCGCGTGCCGCCCAGCTCAGCGCCGGTGACGGTGCGGGTGACCGCTTCGCTGGCGGCCTTGCCCGATTCGTAGCCGAGATCCTTGGCGTGGTTCGCGACGAGCTCTTCGGCGATCAGGTAGGTGGCAACGCCAGCTTCGCCGCCGTCAGCTGCACCAGCCGGGCCCGCGGGCACAACTGAATAGGTGATGGCCGGGCCCACCGCGAGCGCGAGGTTCGTCGGCAGGGTCCACGGGGTCGTCGTCCACGCCAGCGCGCGGGTGCCGGCGAGGCCGAGGGCTTCAGCCTGCTCGCCCACGAGCGGGAACGCCACCGTCACCGACGGATCCTGGCGCATCTGGTAGACATCGTCATCCATGCGCAGCTCGTGGTTCGACAACGGGGTCTCGTCGCGCCAGCAGTACGGCAGAATGCGCGAGCCCTCGTAGGCGAGGCCCTGATCGTGCAGGCGCTTGAACGCCCACAGCACGCTCTCCATATAAGAGAGGTCGAGGGTCTTGTAGCCGCCGTCGAAATCGACCCAGCGAGCCTGGCGGGTGACGTATTCTTCCCACTCGCGGGTGTACTGCAGCACCGATTCGCGGGCCTTCGCGTTGAACGCGTCAACGCCCATGTCTTCGATTTCAGACTTCTCGGTGATGCCGAGCTGCTTCATCGCCTCGAGCTCTGCGGGCAGGCCGTGGGTGTCCCAGCCAAACTTGCGGTCGACGTGGCGGCCGCGCATGGTCTGAAAACGGGGGAACACGTCTTTGGCATACCCGGTGAGCAGGTGGCCGTAGTGGGGCAGGCCATTCGCGAAGGGAGGGCCGTCGTTGAAGACCCATTCTTCGCCGCCCTCGCGGCTGCGCAGCGACTCGGCGAAGGTGTCGTCCTTTGCCCAGAAGTCGAGCACGCCACGCTCAAGCGCGGGGAACGACGGCGAAGGGGTCACGCCAAATGCTGCGCCGGTGTTCGGCTGCGCGGCGTCGCCCGTGGGCTGCTGGGGGTAGGGCATGTGGGTCCTTACTCGGTGCTGAATGTGTCACGCGCGCTTCGTGCGTGCGATCCTTCGCGCCGGGACGAGCGAGGATTTCCCTCACCCGCGGTACCACCCCGCTTGCCACCCAGCCCCGTTCAGCCGCCCCTTTTCAGGAGCGCCTGCACGCATCTGAGCGAGCCACTTCATTCGGCGATAACGGGCCGTAACCGTTTGGTTCTACTGGGCGCTCGCGCCTTGCGACGCGGGTGCTGTTCTGCCAAAAACTCCCCGGTGATTGCCGGATCACAGTTGTATGCCGCCAGTCTATCAGTGCCCGCATGTAACGACGAGGTAACAATCGGCCAATATCAAAATCCCTGATCAGGCCCGCAAGCATGTGTGCTACGCGGGCATGCGAGCGCGCGCTAACCCTTGCGCTGCACCACAATCACTTGTTAGCGTCAAAGACAGCGTTGTGTGCGAACAGGGTGCAAACATTGTGCTTTTCGTCCGCGGGCCCAATCGTCGAGAGCCGGCGACCCGTGTTGAGTTGATTGCCCCTCACCCCTGTTCGCCCCGCAATACACAAACCGGCCTACTGAGAGGCCACCCACAGTGGGATGCGTGAAATATACGCAAACACTGCGTTTTGCGTACTCTCAAGAATTTCGCGGCTCAGCCGCGTAGGAGATACAAGAGTGACCAACCAAACAGCATCGAGCACGCCTGACGCGCAGGCCATCGAGGTGACCGGGGCGTACAAGGTCTTCGGTCGCAGACCCAAGGAAGCGGTCAAGCGGCTCCGCGCCGGCGCTTCACGCGACGACATCAAACAGCTCGGCACCGCCGCGGTCATCGACACCAGCTTCAGCGTACAGCCGGGCGAGATCTTCGTCGTCATGGGCCTGTCCGGCTCGGGCAAGTCCACCCTCATTCGCATGCTGAACGGCCTGGGCGAAACCACCGATGGCTCCATTCGAGTGTTCGGCGACGAAATCGTGGGCATGGGCGCAGCCGATCTGCGCGCCCTGCGCCGCGACCGCCTCTCCATGGTGTTTCAGCACTTCGCCCTACTCCCCCACCGCACCGTGCGCGACAACGCCGCCTACGGCCTCGAGATTCAGGGAGTCCCCGCGGCCGAGCGCCGCGAGCGCGCGAACCACTGGCTCGAGCGCGTGGGCCTCAAGGGCTGGGAAGATCACCTCCCCGGCGAGCTCTCTGGCGGCATGCAGCAGCGCGTGGGCCTCGCCCGCGCCTTTGCCGCAGACACCGACATTCTGCTCATGGACGAGGCCTTCTCGGCGCTCGACCCGTTGATCCGGCGCGAAATGCAAGAGCAACTCGTTGAGCTGCAGCAAGAGCTCGGCAAGACCATCGTGTTCATTACCCACGATCTCAACGAGGCCATGTTTCTCGGGGATCGCATCGCGGTGATGCGCGACGGCCGCATCGTGCAGGTGGGCACCCCCAACGATATTCTCACCGACCCGGCCAACGACTACGTGGCCCAGTTCGTGCAAGACGTTGACCGCGCCCGCGTGCTCACCGCCGGTGACGTTATGGAGCCGCCGCGCGCGGTTGTGCCGGCCTCGGCTGGCCCGCGTGCCGCGCTGCGGCTGATGCGCGACCTGCAGACCTCGGCTTGTTTCGTGACCACGAGCGGTCGCAAGCTGCTCGGCGTCGTGCGCGACAAGGACATGCTGCGCGAGGTGCGCAAGGGCGGCACCGATCTTGCCGCGCTCGTGCGCCCCACCCCCTCGGTCGTCGATCGCGACCAGTACATCGCCGATCTCTTCGAGCTCGCGGTCGAAAGCCCGCTGCCCGTCGCGGTCGTCGATAACCAGGGCCGCCTGATTGGCGTTGTGCCGCGCGTTACCCTGTTGGCGTCGCTCACGAACGTGCCCGCGGTCACCACCGAGATTCCCATTATTGAGCCCACGCCCGACGTGCCCATGGCCGTCATCACTGAGACGCTCGAGCAGACCCACCCGGGCCGCGTGCCCGAGGGCGCTGCCGCAGAGAGCCCCTCACCCGAAGCAATGATTACGAATGAGGGGGCGCAGGCATGAACGACTTCAGACTGCCACTGGGAGACGGCGCGAGCGCGGTAGTTGATTGGCTGAAGGAAGCCGGCGAGGGCCTCTTCTCGGTCATTAGCACCGTGCTGCGCGGCGCCTATGACGGCCTCGACTTTATCTTTGCCGAGCCGCCCTTCTGGGCCATCATCATCGTGCTCGTTGCGCTCGCTTGGTTCGCCAAGGGTTGGAAGCTCGCCCTCGGCACCGCTATCGGCCTCACCGTTATCGTGGGCGTCGACCAGTGGGCCGAGGCGATGGACACGCTCGCACTGGTGTTGCTCGCCAGCGTGATTTCGCTGCTCATCGCGATTCCGCTCGGAATCTGGGCGGCACGCAACGACACTGCGTCGAAGGTCATTCGACCGATTCTCGACTTCTTGCAGACCATGCCGGCCTTTGTGTACCTGATCCCGGCGCTGATGTTCTTTGGCATCGGCGTGGTGCCCGGCATCGTCGCAACGATCGTGTTCAGCCTCGCCCCCGGCGTGCGCCTCACCGAGCTCGGTATTCGCGGCGTGGACACCGAGGTTGTTGAAGCTGGCTATGCGTTTGGCTCAACCCCCGGCCGCATTTTGCGCCAGATTCAGTTGCCCCTCGCCATGCCCTCGATCATGGCCGGTGTCAACCAGGTCATCATGCTCTCGCTGTCGATGGTCGTCATCGCCGGCATGGTGGGCGCTGGCGGGCTCGGCGGCGAGGTCGTCAAGGCCCTCAACCGCATTGACGTGGGCCTCGGCTTCGAAGCCGGCGTGTCAGTGGTCATCCTCGCGATGATTCTTGACCGCACCACGGGCGCCCTCGGCAGTCGCACCAAGAAGCGCAAGCCCGCCGCGGCCCAGGCCGCAGCAGAGCCTGACGCAGCGCAGCCCGTCGCCGCATAAGCGGCGCACTGGCCCTCACATTTGGCGGGCTCGCCCCGTCACCACCCCGCGCCCTACGCGCTGGGATCCCCAACAACCGCGCACACCGCGGAAGGAAAGGAACATCATGAAGAAGCGTTTCCTCACCGGAGCCGTCGCATTGGGCGCCACTGCCGCGCTCGCACTGACCGGCTGCTCAAGCAGCGGCTCAGATGCAACAGAAGACAGCGATTCCAAGGGCACCGTCACCATCGGCATGTTCAACTGGGATGAAGATATTGCCGTCACACACCTCTGGGAAGCCATTCTCGAGGAGCAGGGCTACGACGTCGAGATCGAGTCGGCCGACCCCGGCCCCGTCTTCCAGGGTCTCGCCGATGGCGACTTCGACACCGTGCTCGATGTCTGGCTGCCGCTCACGCACGCCAGCTACCTCGAGCAGTACGGCGACGACATCGTCGAGCTGGGCGCATGGAACGATGAGGCACAGCTAACCATCGCGGTCAACGCCGATGCTCCCATCGATTCACTCGATGAGCTGGCCAAGAACGCCGACCTCTTCGGCAACAAGATTGTCGGCATCGAGGCCGGCGCCGGCCTCACCGCCACCACCGAAGACGCCGTGATCCCCGGGTACGGCCTCGAGAAGATGGACTACGTCATCTCGTCGACCCCCGCAATGCTCACCGAGCTCGACACCGCCATGTCAAAGGGCGACAACATTGCGGTCACGCTGTGGAAGCCGCACTGGGCATACAACGCGTATGACCTGAAGGATCTGAAGGATCCCAAGGGCACGCTCGGCGATGCTGAGAGCCTGTACTCGTACGGCAGCAGCACCTTCGTCGAGGACTTCCCCGAGGTCGCTGGCTGGTTGAAGAACTTCAAGATGGACTCAGAGCTGCTGCACTCGCTCGAGGACAAGATGTTCAACGAGTACGACGGTGACGACTACGAACCGGTCGTCGCTGAGTGGATCTCAGAGAACCAGGAATACGTCGACGGTCTCACCAAGTAGCACTGTCGATAGCTGACACCGCGGCTCAAAGCCAGCGGTGTAGAGGGCGTCACCCGATCACGATCTAGGGGTTGGGTGACGCCCTTTGCTGTACCCCCAGCATCTTGTTACACCCATGCAACTTGTTACACCCATGCATCACTTCCCGAAAGGAACCACTTGCAGAAGCGTTTGATCACCGGAGCTCTCGCCGTTGGCGCGGCCGCCGCGCTCGCCCTCACCGGTTGCTCAGATTCAGGAGCAACGTCTGCCACTGAAACATCCAAGGGCACCGTCACCATTGGCATGTTCAACTGGGATGAAGACATCGCGGTCACGCACCTGTGGAAGGCCGTGCTCGAGGAACAGGGCTACTCAGTCGACATCAAAACCGCCGACCCGGGCCCCGTGTTTCAGGGTCTCGCCGACGGCGACTTCGACACCGTGCTCGATATCTGGTTGCCCCTCACGCACGAAAACTATCTCGACATGTACGGTGACGACATCGTCGAGCTGGGGGCTTGGAACACCGAAGCCAGAAACGCCATCGCCGTCAACGCCGACGCACCCATCGATTCCCTTGACGAGCTGGCCGACAATGCCGAGCTTTTCAACAACCAGCTCATCGGCATCGAGGCCGGCGCTGGCCTCACCCGCGCCACCGAAGAAGCCGTAGTCCCCGGGTACGGCCTCGAACAGATGGATTACGTCATCTCATCGACCCCCGCGATGCTCACCGAGCTCGATACGGCAATGTCGAAGGGCGAGAACATTGTGGTCACGCTGTGGCAGCCGCACTGGGCCTTTGACGCCTACGATCTGAAGGTGCTGGAGGACCCCCAGGGCACCCTCGGCGAGGCCGAAAGCATCTACTCGTATGGCAGCAGCACCTTCGCCGACGAGTTCCCCGAGGTGGCGGGCTGGCTCACCGATTTCAAGATGGACGCTGATCAGCTGCACTCGCTCGAAGCCAAGATGTTCAACGAGTACTCGGGCGACGACTACGCCCCGATCGTGGCTGGCTGGATCGCTGAGAACCAGGCGTACGTCGACGGGCTCACGAAGTAGCTCCGCCTACCGCTGAGGGACTCGAGGTGGGCGCCCAGCACCCACCTCCGCTCCCCACCCCCGCTACGCCCGTGCGGGCTGCCGAATCTTCGCGCAGCTCGCACGGGCGTAGCGGCGTTTCGGCCGCACGGCCCATGATCCGGATCATCGCGCAGCGCAGCAAGCCCGGCCCCGCGAAAGCAGCCGCCACACGGGGCAGGCAGCTGCCAAGCGGGCCACCATATCCCCCGGTAGACTAATGGGGTTGACTACTAGGCACCCTGCCCGCAAGGGCCGACGACACGGTGCCGTCCATATCGAACCCGACGATACGTCGAGACCGGAGCAGCACGCATGAGCGCGATCCCCGACAAGCCGAAACTTGAAGGCCTCGAGGACAAGTGGGGAGCAGTCTGGGACGAAGCGGGCACCTACGCGTTTGACCGCGATGGCGCAGGCGAGGTCTACAGCATCGATACTCCCCCGCCCACCGCATCAGGTTCGCTGCACGTGGGCCACGTGTTCTCGTACACGCACACCGACACGGTGGCACGATTCCACCGCATGCGCGGCAAGCGCGTCTTCTACCCGATGGGCTGGGATGACAACGGTCTGCCGACCGAGCGCCGCGTACAGAACTACTACGGCGTGCGTTGCGACCCCACGCTGCCCTACGTAGACGGCTTCGTGCCGCCCCACAACGGTGGCGAAGGCAAGAGCATCAAGGCCGCCGATCAGCAGCCCATTTCGCGTCGCAACTTCATTGAACTGTGCGAGCAGCTCACCGTTGAAGACGAGAAGCAGTTCGAAGACCTGTGGCGCACGCTCGGCCTGTCTGTTGACTGGACGCAGAGCTACCGCACCATTGGCCAGGATTCGCTGCGCGCCTCGCAGCTTGCGTTCATTCGCAACATCGAGCGCGGCGAGGCCTACCAGGCGCAGGCCCCCACCCTGTGGGATGTCACCTTCCGCACCGCCGTGGCACAGGCCGAGCTCGAAGACCGCGAGCAGCCCAGCGCGTACCACAAGCTGGCGTTCCACCGCACCGACGGTGGCGAAGACATTCACATCGACACGACACGACCCGAGCTGCTCGCAGCCTGTGTCGCGCTCGTGGCACACCCCGATGATGAGCGCTTCCAGCCCCTGTTCGGCACGACCGTGCGCACCCCCATCTTCGACGTCGAGGTGCCGATTCTCGCGCACCACCTGGCGCAGAAGGACAAGGGCACCGGCATCGCGATGATCTGCACCTTCGGTGATGTCACCGACGTCGTGTGGTGGCGCGAACTGCAGCTGCCCAACCGCGCAATCTTGGGCTTCGACGGCCGCATCATTTCTGAGGCACCCGAGGCCATCACGAGCGAAGCTGGCCGCGAAGCGTACGCGCAGATCGCCGGCAAGACCGTGTTCAGCGCGAAGCAGACCGTCGTTGACCTGCTCACCGCATCGGGCGAACTGATCGGCGAAATTCGCAAGATCTCGCACCCCGTGAAGTTCTTCGAAAAGGGCGACAAGCCCCTCGAAATCGTGTCGACTCGTCAGTGGTACGTCAAGAACGGCGCCCACGACGAGGCTCTGCAGGAGCGTCTGCTGGCCCACGGCCGCGAACTAGACTGGCACCCCGATTTCATGCGCGTGCGCTACGAAAACTGGGTTGAGGGCCTCTCGGGCGACTGGCTGATCTCACGCCAGCGCTTCTTCGGTGTGCCGCTGCCCGTGTGGTACCCGCTCGACGCCGACGGCAACCCCGTCTTTGATCAGCCGATCATCCCCTCGACCGATCAGCTTCCCGTTGATCCGTCGAGTGACGTGCCCACGGGCTACACCGAGGAGCAGCGCGGCCAGGCCGGCGGCTTCCAGGGCGAGGTCGACGTGATGGACACCTGGGCTACCTCGTCGCTGACCCCGCAGCTCGCGGGCGGCTGGGAGCGCGACCCCGAGCTGTTCGCTCAGGTCTACCCCTACAGCCTGCGCCCCCAGGGCCAGGACATCATTCGCACTTGGCTGTTCTCGACGCTGCTGCGTTCAGAGCTCGAGTGCGGGCAGCTGCCGTGGAAGAACGCGGGCATCTCAGGTTGGATCCTTGACCCCGACCGCAAGAAGATGTCGAAGTCGAAGGGCAACGTTGTCACGCCCGCCGGCATGCTCGAGCAGCACGGCTCTGACGCGGTGCGGTACTGGGCGGCCTCGGCCAAGCTCGGCACCGACGCATCGTTCGATCCGCAGAACCCCACGCAGATCAAGATCGGCCGTCGCCTCGCGATCAAGCTGCTGAACGCAGCAAAGTTCACGCTGAGCTTCGACGCTTCAAGCGCCGGATCAGTCACCGAGGCACTCGACCGCTCGATGCTCGCCGGCCTCGGCCGCGTGATCGAGGATGCGACGCGCGCGTTTGAGGCGTACGACCACGCTCGTGCGCTCGAATACACCGAGTCGTTCTTCTGGACGTTCTGCGATGACTACCTCGAGCTTGTCAAGGAGCGTGCCCACAACGGCACCGGCCAGGATCAGGCTTCGGCCGTCACCGCGCTGCGCACCGCTCTGTCGGTGTTCGCGCGTCTGCTCGCCCCGTTCCTGCCCTACGCCACCGAAGAGGTGTGGTCATGGTTCGCCGAGGGTTCGGTGCACCGCGCCGCATGGCCCGAGGCTGCCGAGGTCACGTCACTCGCGGGTGACGACGCCGATGAGGGGCTGCTCGCCCTCGTGGGCGCAGCGCTCATTCGCGTGCGCGGCGCAAAGACCGACGCCAAGGCATCTCAGCGCACCCAGGTGACGCTGGCCGTGGTGCACACGCCCGCTGCCGACCGTGATCGCCTGGCCCTCGCGGCCGCCGATCTGTCGGCTGTAGGTCGCATCACCGAGCTGCGCATCGAGGCAGCCGAGGTTGATTCGGTCACCGTCGCTGAGATTCAGCTCGAACAGGTCGAGGGCTAAGGCATGCAGTTGGGGGCACGTTGGCGCGCTGGTGATGCACCGCACCGCGGCGTGCCCCCGGTGCTGTTTTCGGCTATCGCCGAACAGGAGGCCGTCTACCCGTCGGCCTCCTCTTGGACCCTCACATTTCTTGAGGGTCGACCGCGGTGTGCGCTCGATGACGCCGTGATCGTGACGCTTGATGCGCACGGTGACGTGGCGCTCATCGCGGTGCACACGCTCGACGATGCAGCAACGAACGACGCAGCAACAACTGGTGGGGCGACGGGAAATGCCGCCCCACCAGTTATCGCGTCAGATGATGATGACGACGATTGGCTGTCGTAGTTAGCGCTTGTGCCGCGCTACAGCTGATCCAGCAGCCGTATGCGCAGATCTGCGGCCGCAGCGGTGCCATTAATGAGCTCGGCGTTGCGCTGATCGCTGCCGAGTGAGCGCTCCTTCGCTTCTGCCGGCGACCGGCCAAAGCGTTCGTGCCGCGCAATGAGCTGCGTAAGCCGCTGCTCCTCGGTCGGTTCTAAGAACCACGCTTCGTCGACCACCGCGCGGGCGTGCGGCCAGGGCTGCGCAGCGTACAGCAGATAGTTACCCTCTGTAACGACCAGCGGAACATCGGCCCGCACCTCAATGGCCGAGCCGATCGGCTCCTCAAGATCGCGCCTGAACTGGGGTGCGTAGATCGTGCCGTCGCGCTCGTTCGATGCGGCGCCGGGCTGGTCGTGGATGCGGCGCATTAGGGCAACATAGCCCCACGCGTCGAAGGTGTCGTGTGCGCCCTTGCGTGCGTGACGGTCGAGCGTGTGCAACACCTCATCGGCGAAATGAAAGCCATCCATCGGCACGAGCACCGCAAGCTCGGGCCCAAGCTCAGCGACAATGCGCTCAGCAAGCGTCGATTTGCCGGCGCCCGGTGAGCCGGTGATGCCCAGAATCTGGCGGCCGCCGCGGTGGGCGAGGGCACGGGAACGGTCGACGAGCGTGTCGAGGGATACCTCGTGGACGGGGGTGGTGCTGGGGTCTTCGTTGACCATGATTATGCTCATTCTCGAGTGAGTGAAAGTGGAATGTGAGACACCGCAGCCAGCCAGCTGCGCGGGCCCACCATCGAGCACCGCACGGCAGCAATCTCGCTCGCGAAACCGATGCGCTGGGCCACACCGGCACGGCTGGCCAGCGCATATGCATAGGCGCCGTGAAACACGTCGCCCGCTGCGAGCGTATCGACGGCGCGCACGCTGGGCACCTCGACGGCGCCAGATGCTGGCGCCTCCTGCCCGGGGTGGGCCTTGGCCCACCACCGCACGGGGCCGGCCCCGGCCGTCGCGACCACGAGCTGGCTCCCCCGGCGCAACAGCTCGGTCGCCGTCGCTTCCGAAGAGTCGGTCCCCGGGACGAGGAAGTCTGCCGAGGCGACCACATCGCTGACCCGTGTGACGAGGTCTGGCATGATCGGCTTCCAGCGGCCCGCGTCGAGCACGCTGGGGATCCCGCGCGACGCGGCCGCGGCACTAAGTGCGCGGGCGAGCGCCAGGTGGTGCCCGTCGAGCAGCACGACGTCAGCGTCGGCGAGCAGCTTGGTGACGAGATCCGGGTCAGGATCAGGCGCCGTCACCCCGCTGGCATCGCCCCCAATCACCGAGCGGTCGCCCGTGGCGTCGATCACCGCGACCGACGACACCGGGGCGGCATCGCGCAGCTCGGGTGCGCTGTCGATCACGGTGACGCCGACGCTGCGCAGTTCGGAGCGAATTGTGTCGGCGATGGTGCCCGCGCCGAGGGCTGTGAGCAGCGTGGCCTCACCGCCCAGCGCCGCGAAGGTCACCGCGGCATTGGCGGCCGGGCCGCCCGCCGCCACAAACTGCGCGAGCGCCGTGATCTTCTCGTTCGCGCCGGGCGGGGTATCGACCCGGTGAATGATGTCGAGCGTGGCGAGGCCCACAAACAGGCCGCGCACCGGTCGCGGCAGGGAGGAGTTAGGCACCGCCCGCCGCCTCCAGCTCGGTGGGCCGTTCGGCGCCCGTCATGAGCGCCACCACCTCAGACATGCTGCGCTCCTTCGGGTCAACGACGGCGGCGCGGCGGCCGAGCCGGTGCACGTGAATGCGGTCGGCGACCTCGAATACGTGGGGCATGTCGTGGCTGATGAGCACGACGGGAATGCCGCGGTCGCGAATCGATCTGATGAGTTCGATGACCTGGCCCGATTCGCGCACGCCCAGGGCTGCCGTCGGTTCGTCCATGATGATCACGCCGCGCCCAAAGGCCGCCGCGCGTGACACCGCGACACCCTGGCGCTGGCCGCCCGAGAGCGTCTCAACCGACTGAGTGACCGATTTGATGCCGATCTTCAGGTCTTGGAGGTGCTTCGTAGATTCGGCACGCATGCGCGGCATATCGAGCCGGCGAAACACCGACCCCATGATGCCCTTGCGCCGAATCTCACGCCCGAGAAACAGGTTCGAGGCGATGTCGAGGGCGGGAATCACCGCGAGGTCTTGGTACACGGTCTCGATGCCGCGGGCCCGTGCGTCGCCGGTGCTGCGAAACTTTACGACTTCGCCGCCGAGGCGAATTTCGCCCTCATCTGGAATCACGGCGCCCGCGAGTGCCTTAATGAGACTCGATTTACCGGCGCCGTTGTCACCGATGACGGCGAGCACTTCGCCCTGTCGCAGATCAAAGTCGGCGCCGTTAATGGCGGTGACGCTGCCGTAGCGTTTCACAAGCCCGCGGGCCTGCAGTGCGAGGGGCGCGCCCACGGTGGTCGCTGATCCTGCGTACTGGGGTGCAGAATTACTGGTGTTCGTCATGATGACTCCCCCTACCTTGATGTCTGACGACGCATGAACTGGTCAACGGCAACGGCGGCTACCACGAGCACACCGGTGGCGATGTTTTGGTACAGGTTGTCGACGCCCGCGAGGGTCAGCCCGTTACGCAGCACGCCCACGATCAGGGTGCCGATGAGGGTGCCGGTGACGCCGCCGCGACCGCCGAAGAGGCTGGTGCCGCCGATCACTACGGCGGTGATCGTCTCGAGGTTCGCGTTTTGGTAGGCGTTGGGGTCGGCGTTGGGAATGCGGCCGAGCGCGGCCCACGCCGCGATCATCGCGATCACGCCAGCAACCAGGTACACCGAGAAGATGGTGCGGTCGGTCTTGACGCCCGAGAGTTTCGCCGCGACGGGGTTGCCGCCCACCGCGTACACGTGCTTGCCCCACGCCGTCTGCGTCAGCGCGTACCCAATAACGAGGTAGACGAGCAGCATGACGACAACGCCGTAGGTGGAGGTGAATGAACCGATGTTGAAGGTCGTGCCCAAGAAGGTGAGGATCGGGTCGCTGACGGCGAAGGTCTGCGAGCCGGCGAAGAGGCGGGTGCCAGCCACAATGGCCGTGAACGCACCCAGTGTCACAATGAACGGAGGCAGCCTGAGCCCGGTGACCAGCGCACCATTGACGGCGCCGAGAGCGACGCACACGAGCAGCGTGATGAGCAGGCCCATCGCTGGGCCGACCGCGCCGCCTGCCTGCGCAAGCACGACGGTGCCGAGCACCGCAATCGCGCCGATCGACAGGTCGATGCCGGCGGTCAAGATGATGAGTGTCTGGGCGACGGCGAGAATGCCGATCACCACTGACTGCTGAAGAATCAGCGAGAAGTTACCGAGGGTGAGAAATCTCGGCGAGAGAATACTGAACACAATAATCGCCACGATGATGGCGGCCATCGACCCAAACAGTGGCGCCTGCACCACGCGGCTGAGCACTGAGGGTCCCTGAACTGGGGGCTGCACCGGCGCAGCCATGGTGGGGGTGGAGGTCATGATGTTGGTCTTTCTGCTGGGAGTGGGCCGCCGCTGAGGGCGGCCCACTCGATCGCTAATCACGGGGCATATTGCGAGTTAGCCCCAGCAGTTCTCCAGACCCCAAGCCGAGTCTTCAGAATCGAGGCCGTCGACCGGCTTGTCGGTGATCAACACCGATCCGGTGTCGTTGAAGCCGCTGTCGGGCTTCGTGCCATCCTTCGCGAACGCCACAATGGCGTCAACGCCCTGGGCGGCCATCTTGCCCGGGAACTGCATCACGGTGGCGCCGATGACGCCCTTCTTCACGTTCTCGACGCCCGTGCATGAGCCGTCAACTGAACCGATCAGCACCTGGTCTTCTTTCCCAGCGGCCTTGATTGCGGCGAATCCGCCAGCCGCTGCCGGCTCGTTGATCGTGTAAAGCGCGTTGGCCTCGGGCGCACGCTGCAGCAGGTTCTCCATCGCGGTCTGCGCCTTGGTCTGGTCACCGTTGGTGTCCTCCATGCCCAGTACCTCGGCCGAATCGTTCGTCAGGCCCATGCCCTCGAGGAAGCCGTCGTGCCTGAAGGTGTCAACGGTGCCACCGGGGGTGCCGTCGAGCATCACCACCTGGGGCTTCGTGTCGCCGAGGCTGCCCTTCACCCAGGAGCCCTGGGCGACGCCGGCGGCGAGGTTGTCGGTCGCGAAGGTCGCATCGACCGCGTCTTCGGGTTCGGTCGCCGTGTCGAGCGCCACGACGAGCACGCCCTGATCGCGGGCCTGCTTGATCGCGGCGAGGATGCCCGATGATGAGTTCGGGGTGATCATGATGCCCTGCACACCCTGGCTGACGAGGTTCTCGATCGCGGCGACCTGGCCCTCGTTGTCGCCGTCGAATGCACCCGCGAGCGCGATGAGCTCGACATCGTTTTCGTCGGCGGCGCTCTGCGCGGCCTCACGCATGTTCACGAAGAACGGGTTCGAGTCGGTTTTGGTGATCAGGCCGACCTTGATGGCGCTGTCGCCGCCTTCGCTGCCCGATCCGCCGGCGTCGGCGGTGCCGCCTGAGCTGCACGCCGTGGTGCCAAGCAACAGGGCCGTGGCCGCGATCGCTGCGGCCCGTACAAACATTCTTTTCTTCACAGTGGTATTCATTTTGAGAACTCCCTCGGTCTCGGTGCGAACTTCGATGTCCACGCACACCTTAGGCAGAACGAAAGCGCTTGCGCAAGCGCTTTCTTCATTCGGGTCAATACTGTTACTGTATTGATCAACTGAAATCGCAAGGAGGCGAAGTTGATGGCCACGATGGCAGATGTAGCTCGTCTTTCAGGTGTTTCTTCGAGCACGGTGTCGCATGTGCTCAACGGCACCAGGCATGTCAACGCCGAGACTCGCGGCCGGGTGGAACACGCCGTGTCTGAGCTGGGATACCGCAGAAACACGGCGGCTCGAACACTCGCCGGGGGCAGTTCACACACCATCGGACTGGCCATATCTGGCCTCACTAACCCCTACTTTGGCCCGCTGTTGCACGCCATCGAGCAGCGGGTGTCGGCGGCCGGGTTTGTGCTGGTGCTCGGTGACACCCACGATGAAGATGCGATGGAACACCGGGTGGTGGAGTCGCTCATTGACCGCAACGTTGATGGCTTGATCGTGGCCCCGTCGCGAGGATTTATCGACGTGGTGGGGCCGCTCGTGCAACAGTCGGGCACTCCCCTGGTGCTGCTCGACCGCGGCCTCGATTGGCCGTGCGATCAGGTGACGCCCGAGAATCGACAGTCGGCCCGCACCCTCACCGAACATCTCATCGAGCATGGGCATCGCCGCATCGCCGTGGTGTCTGGTCTGCAGGGCCTTGACTCCACCCGCGAACGATTGGCCGGTTATCGTGACGCGTTGGTCGCCGCACGCATCGACGCCGATGAGCGCCTCATTCTGCACGCCGATTCGAGCACCGAGACCGCCGAAGCGCTCGTCTACGAGCTGTTGAGCGAACCCGACCCACCCACCGCGCTCGTCTCGCTCAATAATGCGATGACGATCGGTACGCTGCGGGCGGCCCGGCGCACCGCCAGACATATTCCCCGCGACCTCGCGTTTGCAGCCTACGACGATTTCGAGTGGAGCGATCTGTTCGAACCGGGCCTCACCGCGATTGCGCAAGACGTGGTGCGCCTGGGCAATGAGACCGTCGATCTGCTGCTGTCGCGCATTGCCGGCTCTGACGCACCCTTCACGCACCGCGTGATTGAAACTTCCTTCCACCGCCGCACCTCGTGCGGCTGCACACCCTAGAACCCGGAGGCTCATATGCCCATTGCAACTCCAGATCAGTACGCAGCGATCATCGACAACGCGAAGGCGAAGGGCTTTGCGCTGCCCGCCATTAACGTCACCAGTTCGCAGACGCTCAACGCGGCGCTGCAGGGCTTCGCTGACGCCGAAAGCGATGGCATTATTCAGGTGTCGCTCGGCACCGCACTCTACCTCTCGGGTGCCCGCGTGCAAGATCGTGCCCGCGGTTCGAAGGCGCTCGCGCTCTACGCACACGAGGTCGCAAAAGACTACGGCGTCACCATCGCACTCCACACCGATCACTGCGCGGTCGAGTACCTCGATGATTGGGTGCGCCCCCTGCTCGCCGATGCCATTGAGCGGCGCGGGCGCGGCCTCGACCCGCTGTTCCAGTCACACATGTGGGACGGTTCGGCGGTGCCGCTCGAAGAAAACCTGAGCATCGCGCGCGAGCTGCTCGATCTCAGTGTGCAGGCGAACACCATGCTCGAGGTTGAGATTGGAGTGGTGGGCGGCGAAGAAGACGGCATCTCGCATGAGATCAATGATGAGCTCTACACGACCGTCGAAGACGCGCGCGCGACCATCGCGGCCCTGGGTGCTGGCGAGCGCGGCCGCTACCTCACGGCCCTCACCTTCGGTAATGTACACGGCGTCTACAACCCCGATTCGGTGCACCTGCGGCCCGAGATCCTCGGTGACATCCAGGCACAGATCGGCGCCGAGGTCGGAAAGGATCGCCCCTTCGATCTCGTGTTCCACGGCGGTTCGGGCTCGCTCCCCAGCGAAATTGCCGAGGCGGTGTCGCACGGCGTGGTGAAGATGAACATCGACACCGACACCCAGTACGCGTTCACCAGCACGATCGCGGGGCACATGCTCTCGAATTGGGACAAGGTGCTCAAGGTGAATGGCGGCTACGGCGATAAGAAGGCGTACGACCCCCGCTCGTGGGGCAAGCCCGCCGAAACCGCCATGGCCGAGCGCGTTGTGCAGGCTGCCGAGCAGCTGGGTTCTGCGGGGCGCAAACTGCGATGAGTGCGGCACCCCGCGCCCTCATCATTGGCGAGGCCCTCATCGACATTGTTGATCGCGCGGAGCCTGGCCCCGCCGCTGCCGCCCCGATTGAACACGTGGGCGGCAGCCCCGCCAACGTCGCCATGGGGCTGAGCCGCCTCGGGCACGACACCACGCTCGCGACGCATCTGGGCGATGACGCCCGCGGCGCTCGCATTCGCGATTATCTTGCGGGCGAGGGCGTCAATTTTAGCCCCGGATCATTCACCGCCGCCCGCACCTCAACCGCCCGTGCCAGCATTGATACGGCGGGGGCGGCACGGTACGACTTTGATATTGACTGGCGGTTCACACCCCCCGCTGACCCCGCAGCGTTTGCGCTGGTGCACACCGGGTCTATCGCACTCTTTCTTGAGCCCGGCGGCGCTGCGGTGGCCGACTACGTCGTGCGGTTGCCTTCCGAGGTGGTGGTGACACTCGACCCGAATATTCGGCCTGCGCTGATACCCGATCATGCGGTGGCACTGGCCCGCTTCGAACGCGCGGCCGCACGCGCCAACCTCATCAAGCTGAGTGACGAAGATGCCGAGTGGCTCTACCCGGGGCTCTCCCCCGCCGAGACTGCCCAGCGTGTACTGGCGCTAGGCGTCGGTAGCCCTGACCGCGGTGGTGACGGTGGCTATGACAGCGACGGTGCCGATCACAGAGGTGCCGGCGGTGAGCACCGCATCGTGGTGGTGACACTCGGAGCGGCGGGCGCGATTGCTGTCACCCGAGAGCGCGAAGTGGCGGTGCCCGCGGCCCCCGCGGTGGTGGTCGACACGATCAGCGCAGGCGATTCGTTTATGGCTTCGCTGGCGTCGAGCCTGCTTGAGCGCGGCGGGCCAGGCGCGGCCACACACATTGACGACGTGCTGGATCGGGCAGCCAGGGCCGCCGCAATTGCGGTGTCAGCGGCGGGCGCAAACCCGCCCAGGCGAGCCCAACTCGACGGCTAACCCGGCGCTACGGCGCCGGGGGCCAGCTGGTTAGGCGCTTTCGCGGCCGATCTGAGCCTGCAGCACCCGGGGTGCGGCTTCGCCCATCACTGATTCGCGGGTCACAATCACCTTGGTGACCGAGTCGTTTGAGGGCACGTCGAACATGACGGGCCCGAGCACGCTTTCCAAGATGGCCCGCAACCCGCGGGCACCCGTCTTGCGCGCGACGGCCTGTTCGGCCACCGCCTTCAACGCTTCGGTTTCAAACTCAAGGCTCACGCCATCGAGTTCGAACATGCGCTGGTACTGCTTCACGAGCGCGTTCTTGGGCTCGGTGAGAATCTCGCAGAGCGCCGACACGTCGAGCGGGTCAACCGTGGCGATCACGGGCAGACGCCCGATGAACTCGGGGATCAGACCGAACTTGTGCAGATCTTCGGGCTGTACCTGCGAGAACAGGCGATCGCCGTCGCGCTTGCTAGCCACGGTCGCGCCAAAGCCGATACCGCCCTGGCCCAGGCGGGCACCGATGATGTCTTCGAGACCCGAGAATGCACCGGCCACGATGAACAGCACGTTGGTGGTGTCGAGCTGAATAAATTCTTGGTTGGGGTGCTTTCGCCCACCCTGCGGCGGAATCGAGGCCACCGTGCCCTCGAGTATCTTCAGCAGGGCCTGCTGTACGCCCTCGCCCGACACGTCGCGGGTAATCGAGGGGTTCTCGGCCTTGCGTGAGATCTTGTCGATCTCGTCAATGTAGATGATGCCCATTTCGGCGCGTTGCACGTCGAAATCTGCCGCCTGCAGCAGCTTGAGCAAAATGTTCTCAACGTCTTCGCCGACATAGCCGGCCTCGGTCAGCGCGGTCGCATCAGCGACGGCGAAGGGAACCCCGAGCTGGCGGGCCAGAGACTGCGCCAGATAGGTCTTACCGCAACCGGTTGGGCCGATCATCAAAATATTTGACTTGGCGATCTCAACCTGTTCGGCAGCGCTTTCGGCGCTGGCCAGCTTCGTCATGGCGCGCACACGCTTGTAGTGGTTGTACACCGCTACTGCGAGCGACTGCTTGGCGCGATCTTGCCCCACAACGTATTCGTTGAGGAAATCAGCGATTTCTCGCGGCTTGTGCAGCGTGAAATCAGAGGGCTCAGCGACCTGGCTTTCAGCCAGCCGCTCCTCGATGATTTCGTTGCACAGGGCAACGCACTCGTCACAAATATAGATCTGCGGGCCAGCAATGAGCTGCTGCACCTGCTTTTGTGACTTACCGCAGAAGGAGCACTTGAGCAGGTCGCTGCTTTCGCCGATCTTCGCCATGCGGAGGCTCCTTTACGCTCGAACAAGAACTACTCAAGAGAATAGCGCGCACCCCAGACATTGCCGGGCGGCACGCCGCAGGCCCGGGGTGGTGCACCCCGGGCCTGACACGTTACGCTCCCACTGCTGCGAGGGGGTTCTTACGGCTGGTCAGCACCTGGTCAACGAGACCGAACTCGAGTGCTTCCTGCGCGCTCAAGATCTTGTCGCGGTCGATATCCTTGTGGATCTCTTCGGGAGTGCGGTTCGAGTGCTTCGACAGCGTCTCTTCCGTCCACTCACGCATGCGCAAGATCTCGCGGGCCTGGATCTCAATATCTGAGGCCTGGCCGTGGCCGTTCTGGCCCGATGAGGGCTGGTGAATCAGCACGCGGGCGTTCGGCAGCGCCAGGCGCTTACCGGGGGTGCCACCGGCGAGCAGCACGGCAGCAGCCGAGGCGGCCTGACCGAGGCATACGGTCTGCACGTGCGGGCGGATGTACTGCATCGTGTCATAGATGGCCGTCATTGCAGTGAATGAGCCACCGGGTGAGTTGATGTACATCGTGATGTCGCGCTCGGGATCCTGGCTCTCGAGCACGAGCAGCTGGGCCATCACGTCGTCAGCCGACGCGTCATCCACCTGCACACCCAAGAAAATGATGCGGTCTTCGAACAGCTTGGCGTAGGGATCCTGGCGCTTGTAGCCATACGCGGTGCGCTCTTCGAACGTGGGGAGCACGTAGCGCGAGCCGGGCATGTCCAACTGGGATCCGCCGGAACGGGGCATGTGGTTCATGTTCATTGAATCTGGCTTCCTGTTCTGACTTACTTGCTCGTGCCGCCGCCACCGATGACATCGGCAGCTGAGTCACGAATAAAATCAACAAAGCCGTAGGCCAGGGCCTCGTCGGCGGTGAACCAGCGATCGCGGTCACCGTCCTTGTTGACCTGTTCCACGGTCTTGCCCGTCTGGGCTGCCGTGATCTCTGCGAGGCGGTTCTTCATTGAGGTAATGAGCTGTGCCTGCGTCTGAATGTCACTTGCGGTGCCACCAAAGCCGCCGTGCGGCTGGTGCAGCAGCACACGGGCGTTGGGTGTAATGTACCGCTTGCCCTTCGTACCAGCGGTCAGCAAGAACTGACCCATTGAGGCGGCCATACCAATGCCGACCGTCACAATATCGTTGGGCACGAACGACATCGTGTCGTAGATCGCCATGCCAGCGGTGATCGAGCCACCGGGCGAGTTGATGTACAAGTAGATGTCGGACTTGGGATCCTCAGCCGCGAGGAGCAAGATCTTGGCACAGATCTCGTTCGCGTTATCATCGCGAACCTCTGATCCGAGCCAAATGATCCGGTCCTTGAGCAGTCGTTCAAACACACTGTTCGGTGGCGTCTGTTCAGCCATTCGGCGCTCCATTCGTTGTCGTCTGCTACGAGGTTACCGAGTTCCGGGCGTCGAAGCTGGCATGTTCGCCGTCGGCACATCTGCGTAAACGCGAGGATCCCCCACCCCAATAAGGGGTGAGGGATCCTCGCGTCAGTGTGACCTAGGTCGAGTAATTACTCGCCGGCCTTTTCTGCTTCAGCTGCTGCCTTCTTGGCTGCGCGCGTTGCGGCTGCCTTCTTGGCTGCTGCCGAACGGGCTGCCTTCTTGGCTGCCTCTTCGTCAGAAACTGCTTCCTCGGCAGGAGCCTCAGCTGCTACCTCGGCTGCGGCCTCTACGGCGTCGTCAGCTTCGTCTTCTTCAACGGTCTCGTTGTCGACGGCGGTGAACTCGGTCAGGTCGACCTTGTTGCCTGCCTGGTCAACAACCTCAGCCTTGGCCAGTGCAATGGCGAGAGCCTTGTTGCGCGTAACCTCACCGAGGATGACGCCCATCTGGTTGCCCTGGCTCAGTGCCTGGAGGAACTGTGAGGGCTCCATGCCGTACTGCTGTGCTGACTGGAAGATGTACTGTGACACTTCATTCTGCGTCGGCTGTACTTCTTCGGCCTCAACGAGAGCGTCAAGCAGGAGCTGGAGCTGGATCTGCTGCTCAGCCTGCTTGCGTACCTCGGCACGGTGCTCGTCGTCTTCGAGACGGCCTTCGCCCTCGAGGTGACGGTGAACTTCTTCTTCAACGAGCTCTTCAGACACGGGGATGCCGGCCTGCTCGATGAGCGTCTCGGTGAAGAGATCGCGTGCCTGCTGGCCCTGGGCGAAGACTGACGCGCGGCCAGCCTGCTCCTTGAGGCTCTCGCGCAGTTCAGCGATCGTGTCGAACTCGCTGGCGAGCTGTGCGAACTCGTCGTCAGCCTCGGGCAGCTCGCGCTCCTTGACTGCGGTCAGCGTGACAGCAACCTCAGCGTCGCGGCCTTCGTGCTCGCCGCCGAGCAGCTGCGAGGTGAAGGTGGTCGACTCACCAGCGGTGAGCGTCTCGAGTGCTTCGTCGGTGCCGGCGAGCAGGTTGCCTGCGCCGATCTCGTACGAAACGCCGCTGGCCTGATCAACCTCTTCGCCGTCGATCGACGCCGTGAGATCGAGCTCAACGAAGTCGCCGGTTGCTGCGGGGCGGTCAACCGTGACGAGGGTGCCGAAGCGCTCGCGCAGCTTCGTCAGCTCAACGTCAACAGCTGCTTCGTCAACCTCTGCGTTGTCAACGGTCAGCTTCAGGCCGTCGTACTTGGGCAGCGTGAACTCGGGGCGAACCTCAACCTCAAAAGCGAGGAGGAGCGTGCTCTCGGGATCCTTAGCTTCGATCCAGCGCTCGACATCTGCGGTGGGGCGGCCCATGGGCACCTCGCCCGACTCTGCCAGCGCCTGCTGGAAGAAGGTGTCGAGTGAAGCGTTGACGGCCTCCTGGATTACGGCCTCGCGGCCAACACGCTGATCAATGATCTGCGCGGGTACCTTGCCCTTGCGGAAACCGGGAACCGAAACCTGCTCGGAAATGGTCTTGTAGGCCTGCTTCAGGTGCGGCTCGAGCTCGTCGAGCGTGACCTCCACGCTCAGCTTGGCGCGGGTCGGGGTGAGCTTCTCAGCAGTCGTCTTCGGCAATGTTGGCCTCTCATCGTTGGAAATCGTGGGGTTCGCCATTCGGGCCAAAATGACCCTGGTCGGGGCGACAGGATTCGAACCTGCGACCTCCCGCTCCCAAAGCGGGCGCTCTAGCCAAGCTGAGCTACGCCCCGAAACCCGCAGGTTTCTGGTGGTGTTGACGCCCTGAGGCGGGCAACCCGAGCAAGTCTAGCCGAAAGGAGGGCGCTTTCGCATATCGAGTGCGGCGTGGGGCGCGCGAGAATAAAAAAAGCTCCCGCACCGAAGTGCGGGAGCTTTGCATTGGAGGGGCTGACGGGAATCGAACCCGCGTGGCCAGTTTGGAAGACTGGGGCTCTACCATTGAGCTACAGCCCCGAACCGTGAACGGCCGGGTGGCGCTTGCGCCGAACCGAGCTTATCGCACCTCTCGGCCCAGTTCACAGCCGAAGTGCATTAACCGCGTGTCGCGTCGCGATGGGCCACCGTGTAGCCGGCATACAGTTCGGCGTTTCGCCGCACGGCCTCGCGATCATCTTCGCGCAGCTCGCGCACGACGCGGGCCGGCACTCCCGCCACGAGCGAGCGGGGCGGTATCTGCATGCCCTGGGGCACGAGCGCGCCCGCCGCCACCAGCGAGCCCTCCCCCACGACGGCGCCGCTGAGCACCGTGGCGTTCATGCCGATGAGGCACCCGCGATGCACATGGGCGCCGTGCACGACCGCGCTGTGCCCCACCGAGACGTCATCTTCAATCACCGTGGGTGCGCCCTTGAGCGTGTGCACCACGACCCCGTCTTGCAGATTGGTGCGTGCGCCGATGCGCACGGCGTCTGAGTCGCCGCGAATCACGGCGTTGTACCAAACGCTGCTGTCGGCCCCGATCTGCACGTCTCCGACGACCACCGACCCGGGTGCGAGCCACACCGAGTCATCCAGCTCGGGCGCGCCGTAGGGCGGCACCCCAATGATGAGACCGTGGCGATCCGGATGCGACTGCTCAACCATGTTCACTCCCTCGTGAGATTTACTTCGAGATTACCCGCAGATACGAAAAAGGCCCTCACCGAAGTGAGGGCCTTTTGTGTTGCTCCCCCGGCTGGGCTCGAACCAGCGACATCCTGATTAACAGTCAAGCGCTCTGCCAACTGAGCTACAGGGGATCATTGCGTTGCAACATGATTAGCTTAACAAGATCGAGAAAGTGATTGCAAATCGTCGGCACCTGTGCTTGGTTCCCGGGCGAGCCGCGACCTACTCGTCAACGATCTCGTCATAAGCGTTGGCACGCAGCGCCTGGGCCAACAGCTGCACGTAGCCGTGATCGGCGTGACGGAACACCTCATTGATGTCACCGCGGCCCACCAGCTGGCCCTCCTGCAGCACGATCACTTCTTGCACGAGGGCTTCGAGCATGCCGATGTCGTGGCTGATGAGCAGCATCGACGCATTGGTGCGTTCGCGGTACCACTGCAGCAGCTTCACAATCTTGGGCCGGTTATTGGCGTCGACACCCAGGGTGGGTTCGTCGGCGACCAGAAAGACCGGATCAAGCATGAGCGATCGAATAACGGCCACGCGCTGGCGCTGCCCCTTTGAGAGTTCGTAGGGGTACTCCTGCAGCTTCGCGAGGGGTAACGCGACCAGGTCCATCATCTCGGCGATGCGCTCACCAACGGCATCGCGGTCGAAGCGCTTACTGCGCTCCATGATGGGCTCCATCAAAATCTCACCGACGTTGAGCTCGGGGGTGAGGGTCGCCCCGGCCTCCTGCGACAGGAACCCCGTGTAGGCGGTGAGGCGTGCGCGCGTGCGCCGGCTCAGTCGCTTCATGGGCACGTCGAGCACGCTCGCACTGCCGCCGACGAGTTTGATCCGGGCCGATTTTTCGCCGGCGTCATTGCCGCGGCCCGCAAGGAACCTCGCCACCGTCGACTTGCCCGAGCCACTCTCGCCCAGCAGCGCAACGACCTCGCCGCGCCCCACTTCAAAACTCAAACCTTCAACGGCTTGAAACGTTCGACCACCGGCGTGGGCCGGATACGCGAGGGAAAGGTCAGACAGGCTGACGCAGGGATCCGCTTCGGGTACCGGGTGTGCCATCTACTATCTCCTTGGTTGGCGACCCGGGCGAGAACGCCCCGATCTGGTCGCGGGAACTTCCAATTAGGCTACTCCGATCGCAGCCCGCGGCGCGCGGCCTCAAGAGCGACGAGTTGCTCTTGGATGCGTCTTGTCGCCGGATCGGCCGGATCTGGGATGCGCTGCAGGCGCGCCCGCAGCTCCCTCCCCAACGACACGAGATCGCGATCAAGCAGCGAAATCACGACGTCGCGCGCATAGGCGGCGACGTGCGGCAGCCGGCGCTCAGGGATCGGCGCGATTGACAGCTCACGAATCAGACCGTGATGTGTCTCGGGCGCGCCGCTCACCACCGCGTCGAGCGTGCAGGCCCCGGTCGCGGCCAGCGCGGCACCAATGGCGTCGCGCACAGTCGCGAGATCCGGATCAAACATTTGCGCCGTCGACGCCTGCAGCAACAGATCGTTGCCCACCCCCTCGGGGTGCTGCAGCATCGCCATCAGCGCGTCACGCTCAAGCAGCGTCGTGGGTTGCTGGCGCAGCGTGGCCATGCCGATGCGGCGGGCGGGCGGGGCAGGAAACTGCCCGTGCTCCCCCTGCGGGTCAGCAAACTGCTGCCCACTAGACTGCTGCGTGCCAAAATCGGGCGATGGCGGCCGTGCACCCTGGGCATCACGGCGTTGCTGCTGTGGGGCTTGCTGGCGCTGCCCACGATTGGCGTTGCGCCCAGCACCCTCAGCCTGCCGCACCGCCTGGCGCACCTCAGCAACCTCAAGGCCCAGCATCATGGCGAGCTCGCGCGCGTACCCCGGCTTCAGGGACGGGTCACGAATTTCGGCCACGATGGGCGCGGCCTCGCGCAGTGCGAACACACGACCCTCAACGCTGTTGAGGTCGAACCGCGACACCGCTTGCCGCAGCGCGAATTCAAACAGGGGCAACTTCTGCGTAAACAGCTCGCGCACCGCCTCGTCGCCGCGCTGCAGTCGCAGATCGCTCGGGTCAAGCCCCTCAGGCGCCTGCGCCACATAGGTTTGCGCCGTGAAGCGCTTCTCCTCAGAGAACGCGCGCAACGCCGCCTTTTGGCCGGCCTCATCGGGGTCAAACGTAAAAATGACCTCGCCTGCGGTATCGTCACCCATGATGCGGCGCAGCACCGAAATATGGTCGGTGCCAAACGCCGTGCCACAGGTCGCCACCGCAGAATCGATGCCGGCGAGGTGGCACGCCATCACATCGGTGTACCCCTCAACGATGACCGCCCGCTTGCCGCGCGAGATCGCGCGCTTCGCCAGGTCGAGCCCGTACAGCACCTGCGACTTGTGATAGACGGGGGTTTCGGGCGTGTTGAGATACTTCGGGCCCTGGTCATCTTCGTAGAGTTTGCGGGCACCAAAGCCGAGCACCTGACCGCTCGTGTCGCGGATCGGCCACAGAATGCGGCCGCGAAACCGGTCATACGCGCCCCGCCGGCCCTCAGAGGCCAGGCCCGACTGAATCAGCTCGGCGGGCGTGTACCCCTGCTTCGCCAGCGCGCCGCTCATCCCGTCCCACCCGCGAGGGGCGTAGCCCACACCAAAGGTGGCGCAGGCGGCCGCATCGAAACCGCGCTGCGTCAAAAACTCGCGCGCCGTCTTCGCTTCGTCGCTGGCCAGCTCGGCCACGAAATAGGCCGCAGCGGCCTGATTCGCCGCGAGCAAGCGTGCCCGGTTGGGGCCGTCCTCGCGTCGCGTCGACCCCTCTTCATAGGTCAGCACAAAATGAATGCGCGCCGCGAGCCGTTCCACCGCCTCAGTGAAGGTGAGGTGATCGGTGCGCTGCAAAAATGTGATCGCGTCACCCGACTCACCGCAGCCGAAGCAGTGGTAATACCCCGCCGCCGGCCGTACGTGAAAACTCGGGCTGCGCTCATCGTGAAACGGGCACAGCCCCTTCATCGAGTCGACGCCCGCGTTCTTCAGCGTCACGTGGTCGCCCACGAGATCTGCAAGGTTGACGCGGCGTTTTACCTCTTCAATGTCGCTCGCGCGAATCTTGCCCGCCATATAAGAGAGTCTAGTCTTCTACAGATGCGAGCCCCGCAGAACAGGGGAAGGGGTGGCGCAGTGGCGCCGGTACCTCTCGTTAGAAATCGCTTCGCGATTTCCCTTAAACAAGAGGTACCTGACACATCCTCTGGTACCAGGCAATTGCCGACTGGTCAGTGAGCGACGCCACCTGATCAATTACCGCGCGCTTTGCCGCAGCCTCAGAGGTCGCCTCACGATAATCGGCGGCGTACGCAGGCTCCAACTGACTCGGGCCCGACTCCCATAGCGTGTACAACAGTTCAGTGAGCAGCGCCCGCTGCCGCCGATACGTTGGCTGCCGGCGCCCCGCCTGCATCACGAACGCGGCAACGATGCCCTTCAGCACCGCAATCTCGGCTTCCACCTCGCGGGGCACCACCACGTTGCCGCCGTAGCGGGCAAGCGAACCACTCGCCATGGCAAGCGTCGCTTTAATGGATTCGCGGGCAAACCGGCCGATCATCTCACTCGTGAAATTCTTCAGCTGAGCCTGGTCACGACGAGACCCCTGCCAGCGAGTCAGCCAAGTCGCGCTGCGCGAGATCCGATCAAACGCGGCCCCGAGCTCATCGCTCGTGAACTCGCCATCGGCCCACGCCTCCACCGTGCGAATCAGGGACGCATGCCCCGATCGCGCGGTCAAAATCTCGGGGTCGATGTGCTCGCTCACGATGGCGTCTTCAAAATCGTGCACCGAATACGCGATGTCGTCAGAGAGATCCATCACCTGGGCCTCGGCGCACTTTTGACGATCCGGAGCATCAGATCGCAGCCAGTGGAACACGGGCGCGTCATCGGCAAGGTACCCAAATTTCGCGCTTCCCGGGGCCGCCTCAGACAGCGCCCACGGGTATTTGCAGCTCGCGTCGAGAGTCGCGCGTGTCAGGTTCAGCCCGATGCTCTCGCCTTCGGCCGAGAACCGTTTCGGTTCGAGCCGGGTGAGAATGCGCAGCGTTTGCGCGTTCCCCTCAAAGCCGCCCACCTCGGCGGCCCACTCGTTCAGCGCAACCTCGCCGTTGTGCCCAAACGGCGGGTGCCCGAGGTCGTGCGCGAGGCAGGCCGTGTCGACCACGTCTTGCGACAGCCCGAGCGACACCGCGAGCTCACGCCCGATCTGTGCGACCTCGAGCGAGTGCGTCAGCCGATTTCGTGCGAAATCGGTGCCACTCGTGGGGCTCATCACCTGCGTTTTGGCGGCGAGCCTGCGCCACCCGCTCGAGTGCAGCACCCGGGCCCGATCGCGCGCAAAATCACTGCGCGCCCCGCTGTGGGTCTCGGGTGCGAACCGTTCAGCGTCTTCGCTGCGGTACCCGGCGGGCAGCCCCTGATTAGCCACCGTCGACCCCGTGGCCCGACATTTCGGCCTCGGCCAGCGCGGCACGGTCAATGCTGTCGCTCGTGCGGCTGTCCAGCCAACCATTGGGCAGGTGCACCTTTTTGGGGCTGCCGGCGCGGCCGCGCTGCCCCTCAGCGCCCTCACCCGGGTAGGGCATGGTGCCATCCATCGTGCCAAAGATCTCGTCCATTTGGGCGAGTGATTCAACCGCAGACAGTGAGCGGCGCAGTTCGCCGCCGAGGCCGTAGCCCTTGAAGTACCAGGCAACGTGCTTGCGAATATCGCGGCACGCATGGGCCTCGTCTTCAAAGAACTCAACCAGCAGTTCGGTGTGGCGACGCATGGTCTGCATCACAAACCCGAGCGGCGGCTTTGCGATGGCCTGCTCAGCCTCTTCCTGCGAGATCTGGCCGTATTCGGCGCGGAAGGCGGCGTCGAGGTCGCCAAAGAGCCAGGGTCGGCCGAGGCAACCGCGGCCCACGACCACGCCATCACAGCCTGTCTCGCGCACCATGCGCACCGCGTCTTCCGCTGACCAGATGTCGCCGTTACCGAGGATCGGCACGCTCGTGATGGCCTGCTTCAACTCGGCAATCGAGTTCCAGTCGGCCTGGCCCGAATAGTGCTCGTTTGCGGTGCGGCCGTGCAGGGCGATAGCGGCCACGCCAGCCTGTTCGGCAGCGCGCGCGGCATCGAGGAAGGTGAGGTGCTCTGCGTCGATCCCCTTGCGCATCTTGATCGTGAGCGGCACATCGCCCGCGGCCTGCACCGCACCCGTGACAATCGCGTCAAACAGGTCAGACTTCCAGGGCAGCGCTGATCCGCCGCCACGGCGGGTCACCTTGGGCACCGGGCAGCCAAAGTTGAGGTCGACGTGGTCGGCAAGATTTTCGCCGACGAGAAACTTGACAGCCTCAGACACGGTCTTGGGGTCGACGCCGTACAGCTGGATCGAGCGGGTTGTTTCGCTCTCGTGGTGCTTGATGAGGCGCAGCGACGTGGGCGTGCGTTCAACGAGCGCGCGGCTCGTGATCATCTCGCTGACGTACAGCCCCGAACCCTGTTCGCGGCACAGCCGGCGAAATGCGGTATTGGTGATACCCGCCATCGGGGCAAGCACCACCGGCACGTCGAGTTCGAGCGGGCCGATGCGCAAGCGCGGAGCGGGAGAAGATTCTGGCGAGAGCGTGTGAGGAGACATCGCCTCTATTCTCGCACGTTCAGCCGAGTGACTCGCCTGCGGTCAGGCCGACGCCGATGGGGCGTCTTCGGCGCCACCAAACCTGCGGTCGCGATCATGGTAGATCTGTATCGCCCGCCACAGTTCGGCGCGGTCAAAATCGGGCCACAGCGTGTCAAGAAACACCATTTCGGCGTACGCCGACTGCCACAGCATAAAGTTCGAGGTGCGCTGCTCACCCGAGCTGCGCAAGAACAGGTCAACGTCGGGCAGCTCGGGCACATAGAGGTGCCGCTGAATGGTGCGCTCGGTGATGCCTTGGGCGGTCAGCCTGCCCGATTCAACTTCGGAGGCAATCGCGCGCACCACGTCGGTGATCTCGTTTCGGCCGCCATAGTTCACGCACATCGTGAGCGTGAGCCCGGTGTTGTTGGCGGTGGCACGCTCAGACGCGCGCAGCTCGTTGATGACTGAGCCCCACAGTTTCGGCTTTCGGCCCGCCCACCGCATGCGCACGTTCCAGGCGTCGAGCTGCGCGCGGCGACGACGCAAGACATCGCGGTTGAAGCCCATCAAGAAGCGCACCTCATCGGGTGACCGCCGCCAGTTCTCGGTCGAGAACGCATAGACGCTCAGGTGTTTCACGCCCGCCTGCACGGCCCCGGCCACCACGTCGAGCAGCACCTGCTCGCCCATGCGGTGCCCTTCGACGCGGGGCAGCCCCCGCTTGTTGGCCCATCGACCGTTGCCGTCCATCACGATCGCGATGTGCTCGGGTACCGGGCCACGAAATACGGGCGGTGTTTCACCCGTCCAATCGACGGGAACCAGGGTCTGCGGAGCAAGGGACATGGGTTAAAGTCTAGGCCGTCTCACGCCCCGGTTACGACGAGGAGCCTGAGCATCAGCGGCTCGCTGCGGTGAATGGGTGCGGCTGGGCCGCGGTAGGTGAGCTGCGGCGGGCAGCCATTACTGCCGCGACACCCCGAGTGAACGCAGCCCGCGCTCAAGGTGCCACTGTGCGTAGGCGGCGGCGATACCCGAGGCCTGTTCCCGGTGGCGCTCGCTCGCGGCAACCGCGGTCTCCCAATCGCCCTCGAGCAATGCGCTCAACAACGCCACGCTCTCGGGGTCGAGCCGTGGCGGGCCCGCCATACGGCAGTCTTCGCACAACACCCCGCCGGCTTGCACCGAGACGACGGTGTGCGGGCCCGGGGCTCCGCAGCTCACGCAGTGCGTGAACACCGGGGTCCAGCCCGCGGCAGACATCGCTCGCAACAGGTAGCCGTCGCGCACCAAATCGGAGGCGATCTTGCCGGCGGCCAGGGTGCGCAGCGCCCCGATCAGCAGCGCATACAGCGGCAGCGACACCCCGCCCTCGCCCAGACGCTCGGCCGTCTCAACAATCGCGCTGCCGGCGCGGTAGCGGTCGTAGTCGGCGCTAATCTGCGCCCCGTATGATCCGAGGGTCTCTGCCTGGGTGATGGTGTCGAGTGTGCGGCCCTCGAAACACTGCAGGTCGACGACCATAAACGGTTCGAGCCGCGCCCCAAATTTTGAGGTGGTGCGCCGCACGCCCTTGGCCACCGCGCGCAGCAAACCCCGGCTGCGGGTAAACAGCGTAACGATGCGGTCAGCTTCGCCGAGCTTGTGCGTACGCAAGACGACGCCTTCTTCGCGGTAGAGGGGCACTCCCCCAGTATCTCGCATGCGCGGGCGCCCAGGCTGAGCCCGCGCCCATCGCCCGCCACCGCTTGCCATCGCCGCCCACCGCGCGCTCAGGCTCCCTGGGCGTGGTCAACTATGAGGCTTCAGACTGATGCGCGAAAATAGAGAGGTGCTTGACGAGACGTTCAGAATTGCCCTCCCCATCGACCTGATTGCCGCTGCCGTTGGCAGCCTGCAGGGTGCCATGTTTGCGGCGGGCTTCAAACGCATCGATCTGCTGGGTGTTGCGATGATCGGTATCTTCTCGGGCATCGGCGGCGGTTTCTTGCGCGATATTTTGTTGGGCATCAGCCCGGCCGCGTTCTCTAACAACCTGTACCTCATTGTTGGCACGCTCGCCGCGTTCTTGGGGATGCTGCTGGCGAGGTTCCTCGAAAAAGTAGACCCCGTCATCACCGTGTTTGACGCGATCAGCATCGGCCTGTTTGGCGCGCTGGGCACGACGAAGGCGCTCTCATTTGGGCTGCCCGTGGTGCCCTCGATCTTCATTGGCACGGTCGCTGCCGTAGGCGGCGGTGTGCTGCGAGACCTAATGCTCAACATTCCGATCGCGCTGATGCACGTCGGTTCGCTCTACGCCGTCGCCGGCCTCGCAGGCGTCAGCACGCTTGTGGTGCTGCTCTCCTTCGATGTTCCCGTGATGATCGCGGGCATCGTGTGCGTCGTGGTGACCACGGTGCTGCGGCTGCTCGCGGTGCGCTTCGGCTGGAGCCTGCCTGAGCAGCGCACGCTCAGCCGCATCCAACTGCGCAGGCAACGCCAGGTGCAGCAGGCCGTCGAAGAAGCACTGGCGACCGGCACAATTACGCTGCCCGATCTGCAAACGCTCAACGATCTCGCCGCAGACGAGGCCGAGGGCGACATCAGGCCCGACCCGAATGACACGCCCAGCGCACGCTGATCCGGATCAGCCAGCCGCCGTGCGCCCGGGCAGTTAGCGGCTGGGCCTGCGTTTTTGACCGGCGCGCGCCTCAGCTTCACGCCACGCGCGCTGCGCCGGGGTCTCGTTCGTGGGGGCAGTGCCCTTCCCCACGCGATCGGGTGCGCCACCGCGCCCCAGATGCCAAGCGTGCGTAATCGCGAGCGCGAGAGCATCGGCGGCGTCGGCGGGTTTGGGCGGTGCGCCGAGACCCAGCAGCCGCGTCACCATCGTGGTGACCTGTGCTTTATCGGCGCTACCGTAGCCCGTGACCTGGGCTTTCACTTCGTTGGGCGTGTATAACGCCACGGGAATATCGCGCTGGGCGGCCAGAAACATGACCACCCCGCTGATCTGGGCAACGCCCATCACACTGGGGAGGTTCTGCTGCGCAAACACGCGCTCGAGCGCAATCGCGTCGGGCTTCTCGCCGTCGAATAAGCGCTCGAGCGACGAGCCCAGCCGCAGCAGTCTGCGCGGCAAAATTTCGTCGGCAGAGCTGCCGAGCACCTCGACGTGTTCGAACACGACGCGGCGCCCCACCCCAGATGAGACGATCCCGACCCCACAACGAGTGAGGCCGGGATCGATTCCAATAACGCGCACGTTACTCGTCGTTCGCCAATTCTTCCTGCACCGCAGCGGTCAGGTCGAAGTTTGAGAACACGTTCTGCACGTCGTCGCTGTCTTCGAGTGAGTCGATGATGCGGAACACCTTGCGTGCGGTGTCAGCGTCGATCTCAACCTTGAGGCTCGGCACGAACTCGGCCTCAGCCGAGTCGTATTCGATGCCCGCAGCAACGAGCGCGTCGCGCGTCGCGGTCAGGTCGCTGGCCTCGGTGATGACCTCGAAAGCTTCGCCGTTGGGCGTTGCGTTCACTTCTTCAGCACCGGCTTCGAGCACGGCCATCAGCACATCATCTTCGGTCGTGCCCTCGGACGGAACCGTGAGCACACCCTTGCGGGCGAAGTTGTACGCCACGCTACCGGGGTCGGCGAGCGTTGCGCCGTTGCGGCTGAGTGCACCGCGCACCTCTGCGGCGGCACGGTTCTTGTTATCGGTGAGGCACTCGACCATGAGCGCTACGCCGTTGGGGCCGTACGCTTCGTACATGATCGTCGTGTACTCAACGACTTCACCGTCGAGGCCAGCGCCACGCTTGATCGCGCGATCGATGTTGTCGCCGGGAACCGAGTTCTTCTTAGCCTTGTGCACAGCCTCGCCGAGGGCGGGGTTGCCAGAGATATCGGGGCCGCCAATGCGCGCAGCAACCTCGATCACCTTGATGTACTTCGCAAACGCCTTTGCGCGACGCGAATCAAGGATGGCCTTCTTGTGCTTAGTGGTTGCCCACTTGGAGTGTCCTGACACCGGAGCTCCTCTTTCTTCAGTTCAAACGTTGAATATCAGTCTATGCATTGAAGCAGATGCCGCGGGAAACCCGCGGCGGGCCTGCCACCCCCGGGTCCTATGGGTGTGTCCAGGCAGCGGCGACGGCGTCTCGCACGTCGCCGAGGAGTTGCGGCATAGCCTTTGTCTTCGCGATGATCGGGAAGAAGTTTGCGTCTGACGTCCACCTGGGGACGATGTGCTGGTGCAGGTGCGCGGCGATGCCGGCCCCGGCAACCTCGCCCTGGTTCATCCCCAGGTTGAAGCCGTCGCAGTGCAGCGCTTCGCGCGCTGCTGCCATGCCATGCTGAGTGAGCGCGCCGATCTCGGCGATCTCTTCGGCAGTAGCCTCCTCGTAACTGGCGATGTGCCGGTACGGGCAGACCAGCATGTGACCGCTGTTATACGGAAACAAGTTGAGCAGCACGAATGCGGTTTTGCCGCGCGCGACGATCAGCGCGTCGGCATCACCCTTCGACGGCGCCTCGCAAAAGGGGCAGTCGGTGTGGTCAGGCTGTTGATGGTCTGACACGTACACCATGCGGTGCGGCACCCACAGCCGCTGTGTCTCGTCAGGCGAGCCCACAGCGGCCGTGGTGGCGAGGGTTTCTATTCCGTCCACGCCGTCGACACCTGGTCATGGTTCGCGATCGCCGCGGTGATGCGCTCAATCGCTTCAGCAACGGGCACACCGTTGAGCTGCGTGCCATCACGGAAGCGGAAGCTGACGGCGCCCGCGGCGCGGTCGTCTTCACCAGCGATGAGCTGGAACGGAACCTTGGCCTTGGTGTGCGTGCGAATCTTCTTCGGCATGCGGTCGTCGGCGTGATCGACCTCAGCGCGTACCCCGCGGGCCCGCAGCTGAGCGATGACGTCGTCGAGGTACTCACCGTACTGTTCGGCCACGGGAATACCCACGACCTGCACCGGCGAGAGCCATACGGGGAAGGCGCCTGCGTAGTGCTCGAGCAGAATCGCGAAGAAACGCTCAACCGAACCGAGCAGTGCACGGTGGATCATGACGGGCTGCTTGCGCGTGCCGTCTGCCGCTGCGTAGTCGAGCTCGAACAGTGCAGGCTGGTTGAAGTCGAGCTGCACGGTCGACAGCTGCCAGGTGCGGCCAATCGCGTCGCGCGCCTGCACCGAGATCTTGGGGCCGTAGAACGCGGCTCCACCGGGGTCAGCCACGAGCTCGAGACCCGACTCTTCGCCGACCTCGCGCAGCGTCTGCTCGGCTTCTGCCCACTGCTCTTCAGTGCCCACTGACTTCTCGGGGTCACGCGTCGACAACTCGAGGTAGAAATCGTTCAAGCCGTAGGCCCGCAACGTGTCAAACACGAAGTTGAGCTGGCTCTTGATTTCGCCCTTGACCTGCTCGTCGGTGACGTAGATGTGAGCGTCATCCTGCGTCAAGCCGCGCACACGGGTCAGACCGGCCAGCGTGCCGCTCTTCTCGTAGCGGTACACGGTGCCGAACTCGGCGAGACGCAGGGGCAGCTCGCGGTAGCTGCGGGCGCGTGCGCGGAAGATCAGGTTGTGGAACGGGCAGTTCATGGGCTTCAGGTAGTAATCCTGGCCCGGCTTGATCGTCTCGCCCGTCTCCTCGTTGACCACCGAGTCGAGGTGCATCGCGGGGAACATGCCGTCCTTGTACCAAGCCAGGTGCTGGCTGGTCTCAAAGAGCGTGCCCTTGGTGATGTGCGGCGTGTTGACGACGTCGTAGCCGTGCTTCAGCAGCTCCGAGCGCATGAACGTCTCGATCTCGTGCCGAATGATGCCACCCTTGGGGTGGAACACGGCGAGGCCCGAGCCGATCTCGTCAGGGAAACTGAAGAGATCCATCTCGACACCGAGCTTGCGGTGGTCGCGCTTCGCGGCCTCCTCAAGACGCGTCTGGTACGCACGCAGCTCGTCCTTCGTGGCCCACGCGGTGCCATACACGCGCTGCAGCATGGGGTTCTTCTCGCTGCCGCGCCAGTATGCACCGGCCGAGCGCATCAGCGCCCAACCGTTACCGAGCACGCGGGTGGAGGGCACGTGGGGGCCGCGGCAGAGATCCTTCCAGCAGACCTCGCCGGTCTTGGGATCGACGTTGTCGTAGATCGTGAGCTCGGCGCCGCCGACCTCAACGCTCTCGTTGTCGTCGCCCGTTGATCCGCCCTTGAGGCCGATCAGTTCAAGCTTGTAGGGCTCGTTTGCGAGCTCTTCACGAGCTTCGTCCTCGCTCACAACGCGGCGCACGAAGCGCTGGCCCTGCTTCACGATGCGCTGCATTTCCTTCTCGAGGGCCTTGAGGTCCTCGGGGGTGAACGGCGCTTCGGGATCGAAGTCGTAGTAGAAACCGTCGTTAATGGGCGGGCCAATACCGAGCTTGGTTTCGGGGTTGATGCGCTGTACGGCCTGCGCGAGCACGTGCGCGGCAGAGTGGCGCAGAATGTTCAGGCCGTCTTCGGAGTCGATGAACACCGGCTCAACCGTGTTGCTATCGGTAACCTCGACAGCGAGATCTTTCAACTCGCCGTCGACGCGCATAGCGACGATCGCGCGATCGGTGAACAGTGAGAAGCCATCGGCCACTGGGGCACACTCCTTCTAAGGTCGGAAGCTAACCCAACGATTCTATCGGAACAGCCATCGGTTTCTTTGAGCGCGAGCCCCACGGTGTGCCTTACTTAGGCGAGACAGGGGTGAGCGAGAGCCGGATCCCCCGCCATCGATCCTGCAGCCAGCGGTCGTGAGACGCCACGATGACCGCCCCGCGATAGCCCTCAAGCGCGTGTTCCAGCTCGGTGGCCAAGGTAAGGGAGAGATGATTTGTCGGCTCGTCGAGCAGCAACAGATCGGGTGGGCTCGCGAGCACGATCGCGAGCGAGAGGCGTTGCTGTTGCCCCAGGCTGAGCTGATTGACCGGGCGCAGCTCAAGCTCGGCCTGCAACAGCCCGAAGGTCGACAGCGGCAATGCCTCGGCCTGCTCCCACCCCACGGCGTCGCTATACGCTTGCTGGGCGGTGAGCGCTGCACCGCGCCCCTGTGGGTCGGCGATGCGCACTCGCTGTGAGAGTAACCCGATGCTGAGGCCTGGGGCCGTAATGCAGCCGCCTGAGCTGGGCTGCAGCTCCCCCGCAATCAAGGCGACCAACGTCGACTTACCGGCCCCGTTGGGGCCGGTAAGCAGCAGCTTCTCCCCCGCGTGCAGGCTCAGATCAACGGGCACCAGCCTGCCGTCGACCGCGGCCCGGCTGAGTTCGACGATCGGGCCGCTCAAGAGTGCCGGCGGCGCTTCAGCGTGCAGCGATTCGGGTCGCTCGCTGGGCTTCCCGCTTCTCCCCACATTGAGCCCCGCAAACGTGAGCTCTGTGACTGGCGCACGCAGCTGCGATGCCTCGAGCGTTTCGAGGCGAGACCGTGCGTCATTCACCCGCCGCGCCACCACGCGGGCATTGCGATCGGCATAGAACTTCTGCGCCGCGCGGGTCTCGGTGCGCGGTCGCCATTCCGCGTGCCCCACCTGTTGATTGGCACCGACCCCCGCACGCAGTCGTTTCAGTTCGAGCTGCTCGTCACGATATTGTCTCTCCCACCGTGCCCGTGCCTGCGTTCTGGCGGCAAGATACGCGCTATAGCTGCCGGTAAATTTCGTGATCCCGGCCCCTGATCCGGCGCCTGGTGCGCCTCGCTCCTCAGCAAGCTGCTGCGGCAGCGGTGCCGGATCAAGATCAACCAAGCTGGTCGCCGCGGCATCGAGGAAGGCCCGGTCGTGGCTCGCAAACAGTACGGGGCCGCGCCAGTGCGTGATCACCCGCAGCAGGTACTCGGTGGCGGCGGCGTCCAGATGATTCGTGGGCTCATCGAGCAGCAGCACGTCGGGCGCGCGCAGTAACAGCCATGCCAGCGAGAGCCTCGCGAGCTGTCCACCCGACAGCTCATCGGTTGGCCGTGTACGGTCGAGGTCCGCCAACCCGAGGCCAGAAAGCATGCTCGAGGTGCGTGAATCTGCGGTCCATGCATCGAGACGTTCTGCTTCATCAAGCGCGAGCGAGTATGCCTCAACCACCGCAGCGTCAAACGGCGCGGTGGCCAAGGCGGCCGCGGCCCGATCCACCTCGGCAACGGCGTGTCGCGCCCGCGCGATGGCGGCTTCGAGTGCGTCGTCCACGGTGTCTGTGGCGGCGAAGGGTGACGTCTGGTGCAGCAACCCAATGGTCGCTGCACCATGCATGTCACCGCCGGCAATTTCGATGATGCCGTGATCGGGCTCGATTAGCCCGGCAGCGGCACGCAGCAGCGTTGACTTGCCCGACCCGTTCTCGGCAATCAGACCGAGGCGATCACCGGCCGCCACCGTGAACGAGATGTCGGTGAGCACACGACGTGCAGCGAAGCTGACCGAAAGCGAGTCAACGCGTAAGTGCAACGACGCCGTGGACGACGTGGTGGGTACAACAAATGGGGGCAATGCAGACATGGGGGCAACCTTGAGAATCGAAGATATCCCGCCGGGCGCTGCCACGGTCACGGGAAGGTCGAAATACTCAGGAGATCACGGGTTCAGAATACCAGGCAGATCCTATGTGCGCCAGAAAACGGCGTACCTTACGTATATTGATCGCGTAGCCCAAGTCGTGCCTCACATACTTTGATCGCATACTTCTACGCTGAACGAGTATGAACAAGGGCGTGGTGTCAGTGGCGACACGTATCGAAGTCACCAAACAATTGAAGCAGGCCTACAAGACTGCTTCTCGCGCTGAGAAGTCCAAAATTCTGGACCAGTTCTGCGCGACTACCGGGATGTCACGCGTGACAGGCAGGCGCTACCTGACCAGCCCACACCTCGGTACCAAGAACGTCACCCAGATCGACCATCGACGGCATCGACCGACCAAATACTCGGCCGCTTCCCAACGCGTGCTGGTGTGGCTGTGGCGAGTCATGATGTACCCCTGCGGGAAATACATGCAGCAGATGCTCCCCGAATGGATTCCCCGACTTGAAGCGCATCATGAACTCGTTTACGGGCGTCACGACTACAGCCCCGAGGTGCGAGCCGAACTGTTGCAGATGTCTGCCGCCACAATCGACCGATACTTACGCGAACACCGTCGGGCGTTGGAACTGAAGGGCATCTCAGCCACCCGGTCGGGCGCGCTGCTGCGCACCTCGATCACGATCCGGAAAGCCGGGGATGAAGCCGAACACGAGCCCGGGTTTATGGAGTGTGACACCGTCGCGCATTGCGGCCCAACACTCAAGGGCGAGTTCGCGAGAACCCTCACCGCGACCTGCGTATACACGGGGTGGACACACTTGGAAGTCCTCCGCAATAACGCGCGTGTACACATGATCGCCGCGCTCGATCGTCTCGAGAAAGCGTTGCCGTTTGATGTTGCCGGGCTCGACTGCGATAACGGCTCCGAGTTCATCAACGACCAAGTCGTGGCGTGGGCGGGTGAACGGAAGGTGTTCTTCACGAGGTCCCGGCCCTACAAGAAAAATGATCAAGCGGTCGTCGAGTCCAAGAACAATCACATCGGGCGCAAGTATGGCTTCTACTACCGCTACGACACCGCCGACGAACGAGACGTCCTCACGAAACTCTGGCAGGTGGTGATGTGGAAGATGAACTTCTTCACCCCCACGAGAAAGCCAGTCGGGTGGAGCGTGGATGGGCAGGGGCGCAGGCGGCGCGTGTATGACGCTCCGAGGACTCCGTATCAGCGGCTGCTCGATGCCGGGGTACTCTCCCACGCTCAAGAACGTGCACTGCGGGCACAGTATGCGAAACTCAACCCGGTCGAGCTGACCCGTGACATTGTCCGGTATCAGGGCATGCTCATCACCAAAGCACGATGGAAGACCGAGGTCCTCACGGCCGAGGTTGCAGACGCGAAGAAGAACCGGCGGAAACGACAGACCGGCGGCGTGAAGATTCGCTCCGCCTGAGCCGAGGCTACGCGATCAAAGCACGTGAGGCACAAGTAGAGTTACGCGATCATCTTGACATGAGGCACTACGGAAAAATCGATACCGCCCCTTGGCGTTGATACCATCGAGCACATGGACGACCTTCGCATCCCTGAGCTTGAGTTTCGCGCTACTCGGGGGCGCTCGTTCGTGCTCTGGTTTCTCGCAATCGCGCTACTTCTCGGCGCGATCGCTTTTGCGTCGCTCATGATCTCGGCCACGATCGGTGCAGACATGGTCTGGGCGGGAGTTCCACTCCTCTTATTCTTTGCCGCGCTGATCGCATTCTTCTTTTGGCTCGCTATCGCGAATACAGGCGTCATTCTCGTACTGGGCCCCGAGGGCCTCCGCCATAAAGACATGGCTGGGTGGATCACCGTCCCGTGGGGTGCGATCGTCGAAACATCAACGAAAACCAGATATGGCGAATGCGCGCTCATTCTCACCGCACCCGGCGCCATTTATCTCAACAGGCGTGCCCTGCGGCGCCGCACGTTACAGGTGCAGACCGAGCGCCTCAAGACGGGTGGCTACGACATCAAGGCTGAGATCGAACGTCGCATCTACCTCGCTCGAGGTGGCGTGCCGCTGGCGTAACGCCGATTTCGCCGGTGCTCACGGCAGTTTGCCATGCATTTGCCATGCAAACCAAAAAGCCCCGGTTTTGCATTTCTGCAAAACCGGGGCTGATCAGGTATTTCTCCTGTGCGCGATACTGGGATCGAACCAGTGACCCCTTCCGTGTCAGGGAAGTGCGCTACCGCTGCGCCAATCGCGCCTATATATTTTAGGCTATTCAGTTATGAGAGGTGGCGACGGGATTCGAACCCGTGTAAACGGCTTTGCAGGCCGGTGCCTATCCTCTCGGCCACGCCACCTAAGTGGTTGCCCACGCAGTACTTCAGTTACCTGAAATACCAGAGCGGATGACGAGATTCGAACTCGCGACCCCAACCTTGGCAAGGTTGTGCGCTACCAGCTGCGCCACATCCGCATGTCAGACCCACTCACGTTTCCGTTTGCGGCGACGTAGATAACTATAGGGGTGCTGCGGCCACCCACGCAAATCACACCTCCTGACCCGGGCGTGCCGCGCGGAATCATGCGGATTTTATCCGCTTTACCCCTCGACCAGGCACCCTCTATGCCGGTACGGTGGAGGCATGAGTGGCCGCCCGGCCGCACGTCTGCGGCCCATCATTGTGACGATCCTGGCGTGCGCACTTGTCGCCGCCACGGTCGGCGCCGTCATGAATCGGCAGCTCATTAGCGATCACATTGCCGCGGCCGGCTTTGAAGCGCCCTCCCCCGTGCTTGAGCTGCAACAGTCACTGCACCTCACTGACGATGGCACCCGCATCTTCCTTGCGAGCCATCCCACTCTCGATGGCAGCCAGCACTTCAACACCCAGTGCGCCGAACTGCTGCAGGGGGTCACCGCGCATGTGTTGGGCTGTTACGTCGATGATCGCATTCACCTCTTCAACGTGGTTGACCCCCGGGTCGCCGGCATCGTGCAGGTGACCGCGGCGCACGAACTTCTGCACGCGGCCTACGCCCGCATGCGCCCCGGCGATCGCTCGGTGCTGGCCGAGAAACTGCGCAAGCTCTATAAGGAGCGTTCGCAGGCTGATCCAGATCTCGCCAAACGGATGGAGATGTACTCGAACCTTTCAGACACCGCGTTTGCGGGTGAACTGCATTCGATTCTGGGCAGCGAGATGGAGGATCTGCCCGAGTGGCTCGAGGAACACTATGCGCAATGGTTCGAGGATCGCTCATCGATCACTGCGACCTATCGCGCCTATCAGGGCGTCTTTCAGGGCCTGAAGAATGACTCGAACAGTCTGCGCGAACGCATGCGTGTGTTGCGCGTCGACGTCGAGAAGCGCAAAGCGGACTACGACATCGCTATCGAAGCCTACGACGCAGACGCCGCCGAGCTTGAGCAGCAACTTAACGCCCCTAAGCGCAGCAAAAGCCGGGCGACCATCGAATCCGAGCGCGAGAAGCAGCGAGATCTTGAGGAGCGTCGCACCGAACTCAAGGAAACCCTCAAGGGGCTGCAGGATGACATTGATCACTACAACGAGCAGCGCGCAGCCCTGCAGCAGTTGGGTGAGCTCAGCACCGAGCTCGAGCAGCAGTTAGATAGCGCGCTCGCCCCGGTAACGACACGCCCGACCGAGTAGGGCACGATCCGCGCGATCCCGCCAGTCAGCGCCTGCCCGCACGGTGGTGTGCGTGAATCCGTGTACTATCGAATCTGTTGGCTTTCGCAGAAAAGCTTGACAAAAAGGGCGATTGGCGCAGTTGGTAGCGCGCTTCCTTCACACGGAAGAGGTCATCAGTTCGAGTCTGGTATCGCCCACTATCTGGAAGGCTTATTTAGCCGCGGAATTATGCGGAAAACCCCCGATCCACCTAGAACCTGGATCGGGGGTTTTCTTCGTTCGGTCACAAACTCGGTCACAAACCGCGAAAGTGCAACGCCTAGAACCGTCGCTGCCGTATTCGCGGGCTGAGACTAGGCCGCGCCTTGCTGCTCGTCGAGGTCGTCGAGCGTGTCGTTGTCGGCATCCGGCAGGTAGTTCGTGATGTGCACTTGCTTCGTGTGACCAAGCAAGCGAGCCGCCCGTCGAACCGACCAACCGCGTTCGTGTAGCAGCGCCGCCAGGCTGTGCCTGATCTTGTGTAGATGAATGACTGGCACACCGGCCTTGCGGCAGAGCGAGCGAAAACGGTCGCTATACAGCTCGGGCCGCAAAGGTTTGCCTGCCTCATTCACCACGACATATCCGCTATCTTCATAGGCTGACACCGCCGCGAGCTTCTCCGCTGCCTGGCGTGCCTTCATCTTGCGCAGCAGTGCGACGGTGCCCGGTTCCAGCCTCTCGAAGTAGACCTTCCGGTAGCGCTGCTCACTCTTCGCGTCGTCCACATGGTCATCTTTGCCGTCGAGAATTACTCGGCCTTGGTTTACTTCGGCGTAGCTGTTCCGGGGGTCGCTCTCATCGAAGTGCACGTCTCCATCCCACCGCAAGCCCATAATGTCGGCTCGCGTCATGCCGCAGAGAGTCAACCGCCAGGCTCCGGCGTCGCGGTGCTCGTCAGCAACGCGACGGAACTTGTCGAAGTTTGGACACTTCGCTGCGTCGCCGACGCCGGTCGTTTTCCAATATTCGAAGGTGCGGCGCATGCTTCGCTTGTCCTTCGGCTTATCGACGAGCTGCACGACATTCTGCGTCAGCAGTCGGTGCCGCACAAGCCGGTCAAGCGCCTGCGAGAGACGCCCTACCGCGGCACGTATAGCCCACTTGCCGAAAGGCTTGCCGTCTCGCTTTCCTCCGCTCTTCATGCTGGCGATGAGCTTCTCGACGTGGTGCGGTTCCAGTTCGCGCACTGGCAAGGTGCCGAACGCATCAGCGACAGGTTTGAACTGCGCCCGATAGTTCCGCACGGTAGGCGGTTTCAGCTCAGCGACGCCGAGCCAATCCTCGAACGCCTGAGCGACCGTCAGTTCGCGAGATGATAGTCCGCCACGCTCTGCGACCTCGGCGCGCACCTCAGCGACCCATTGCCGCGCTTCTTCGAGGGTGACGAGCGTTTTTTTAGTCTGCTTGCGCTTGGCAGCACCGGGCGGGGTAGCATCGACGACCGCAACGAAGCGCGCGCCGCGAGCAGTCTCTACTCTGCGAATAGGTTCACCCCATTCCGGGCAAGCCGGGCAGGTGTAGCCGCGAATCTCGTCACCCTGGTAGATCGGCTGCCAACCCTGCCGCCTGTTGCCACGTGGCTCTTCGCAACTCGGGCACAGCTTCATGGCGTCATCGGGCACCGCTCGGCGGCTGCCCGTGTGCGTTCTCTCCTTAGTCATTTTGTTCTCCGTTCTATTGTTGGTCCGGCGCGGGCGCGCCGGGGTTCTTGCGGCTGTTGATGCCCCTGGCAGGGGGCATCAGACCGGGTAGCTCTTGCCGTGCTCGCGTTATCCACCTATCAACAGTGCGCTGATTGCGTCCATAATGAGCCGCTACGCCTCGCCGGTCGAGACCGAGGCCGCCCTCGGTCACGGGGCGCATAAGTTTCGCAATCTGCTCGCTAGGCGGTGGTTTGCGCATCGACCCGTCGCCGTCATCTGCGAGACCACCGGGCAGCGTAAAGACCGTGACTTGGCTGCCCGCCCCTCTCTCCGAGATGACGTGCGCCCGCACGACCGAGTGAATACGTTCGAGCGGAATTGACCGCAATCGCTCGAAATCTCCGTATTCACCATTTGGCTTAGTGAATGGCCCACGAGGCACGATCTCAAGATGATCTAGTTCAAGCGTTTCTGGGTTGAGTGTTGCTCTGTAAGTCAGCCCTCGACGCTCATCATGAATCTCAGCACCGCGCCGCAAGTGTTTCATCTCCCACGCTGGATCGAGTGGTTCGTGAACTTCGAGGGTCTCGTCGCCGAGCTTGATCGTGCCCCGGCTGAGCGCGGGAGGTTCTTTGTCGAATCGTGACCACGAGACGACTTGCCATTGAAAGTGCGATGATGTCATGTGCGCAGTTTATCAACCCTTGCAAGTGCGCACAAGATGGCATGAAACTGATTACGGCATTACGAAATGGAATCAAATCAAGCGAAAGGGTTGCGCACATGACCATCACTAAGAGCCACGAAGAGATTATCGCGAGAGCGACCGCACTGAAAGAGCGACTTGACGCAAGGCGTGCGGGGCGCGAAGACTTCACGATCCGAGAGACTGCGCAGATGTTGGGAGTGGGCCGCTACACGATTGATAAGGCGATCCGAGAGGGTCGTCTCGGGCATTACCGACCGAATGATCGCGATATCCGAATCACGCAGTCACACATCGACGCTTTCCGCGCAATTGCTCATGACGGTGCGGCGTGACTCTCTCAGCACGTGAGCACCGCCTCAAACTGCTACGTGAGGAACGTGCCAGCTATTTGGAGAGCAAATCCGTCGAGGTTGAACGGCAGCGGCTCGCGGCGGTTGCAAAGCGGCGGAGTTCAGCCAATGCCGCTGCCATCGCTGAGAGTGCTGCAAAAGCAAAGGCACGCCAGATTAGCCGCGAAGCGGCAGTGATCGCGAAAGACGTCGCCGAGGATCAAACCCTTCGAGCGCGCGCTAGGGCGCGAACGCGCGCTGAGCGCGAGGCACAGTTCACCGACTTCGTAGGAAGGCCGCAATGAATTGACCAAACACAGAGCCTCACATGCCCCCGCAGGTACGAGAACGGAGACGGCTCTCACCAAAGCAAAAACGGCGGTTCGCGTAAATCGCGAAACCCGCCGTCTCAATACGTTCCTTCGTTCCCAAAGGAGGCATTCCAATGCTATCGAATCGTGCGGATTACCGCACCGAATCAACCCCACAGCAGCGACAAGGTGATCTTGTGCGGCTCGCGGTTTCGTACAGCCGACACAGCGCGCTTGAGGTTGCCTACGGTGACTACTATCCCGGCTCTGTCCTACGCGCCGAGCGTGCCGACGCATGGCGACGTGGTTTTGCATGGTGCAACGAGCATTGCCGCGAGTTCCGTGCTGCTGATGCCTGCCCCGAGTGCATGAATAGTGCTCCAGACAATGAGGGCGGTGAATGCTTTGAGTCTCGTGGAACTCGATTTTGCACCTGAAGACGTAGGCGACGGCCCCGGAACACCAGAGTCGTGCCCGTACAAAAACACCAGCGGGCACGAGCACAGCCACTGCGGATTCTGCCGCCGGCAAGATAAGACCGAGCTGCGTCCATCATCGCGCCGGGATGATGAGGTGCGGGCACAGTTCCCGCTTGCCGATCTCGCGGCTCTGGTCGATCCCGACAGGCCAGAACGTTCATGGTTTTGGGGCGAGGTGGTGCCCGAAGGTGAGCACGTCTCTATCGTTGCGCCCGCCGGTGAGGGGAAGTCGCTGCTAACGCTTGCGCTGGCGGTGTCGGCCGCGTCCGGTGCTCGCGACTTTATCGGTCGCCCGGTGCAACTACCCGTGGGCGGGCGCGTTCTCTATTTAGATATGGAGAACAGCGAGGATGACCATTCAGAACGCCTGATCGATCTGGGCGTTACACCTGCAAACGTCGCTGCATTGATGGAGCGGTTGCTCATGCTCTCACTCCCACCGCTGAGCGGTCTTGACACTCACGAAGGCGCACAGCAGCTCCGCGACATACTCGACGCTTACGGCATCCAATCAGGTGACGTAGTGGTGCTCGACTCGACCCAAAGAGTAACCGAGGGCGAAGAGAACAGCTCTGACACATTCCGGCGACTTTATAACCTGACCTCGGTTGAGCTGAAACGGCGGGGTCTTACCGTGATCCGCACTGACAATACCGGGCACGCGGGCGACCGCGTCAGAGGCTCCAGCGGCAAACGCGATGACGTGGGCGCAAGCTTTATTCTCAAGCGTGATCAGCGTGACCCCGAAGTTTTTTCTCTCACCCCAACGAAACGCCGCAGCAAGGGTAAAGGTGGTGCTCTCACATTCCGCCGCGGCGTGGACGAGCACGGCCTGCTTGTGTTCGTACCCGAACGCAGCACGTTCGGTGATCTCATGGGCGACGTACGCGAGCTGCTCGACCGGATTGGCGTGCCAACTGACGCGGGTCAGAACAAGGCCTGGCAACTGGTCAAAGTTGAGCGCGAGCGGATGAAGGCGGCAGATGAGGAATTCCCGAAAGGGGTTACTGCTCGGCTGGTCGAAAAAGTACAGGCCGAACGTGGCTTTTCGATCACGCTCGTGACAAATGACGATGATGCCGAAAACGGCGGTGACGACTGATGAGAAAACACCGGAAATTGTTATCACAGAGCACCTTGAAACATGTGCCCTCTGTGATGGTTTCTGTGATGGTTGAGAAGTATCACGGAGAAGCTGTGATGGCTCGTGATGGAGAGCAGAGCGGGACGATCCTGCCGCATTATTATGCCGATGTTCGCATCACAGAATCGCGTGATGGTTTTGTGATGACCTCCAACCGAGGCACCCGAAAAGGGTGCTATCACGCCATCACACGCCCATTAGGGCGTGATGATGTGATGGCCCCCGAGCCTGACCGCGTGATCTGTAATGAAAAACACAGTGATCGGGTCAAGATATTCGGGCATGGGAGACCTGCGCGAAGCCTGCTCGAATCGACCAGACTGGCCCCGACCAAACGCCGCGCGTGCGCGCGATTCTATCGAGGCGACCGCTGGAGGTGGTGACTCGTGAGCATCTCTTACCAACGCACCCGAAAGCACCGCGGGGTCTCTGAGCAGCTTGTCGAGGCGATGAGTAGCAACCGACCCAGATGTCTCGGCGATGAGCGTTTTACCAACGACGTTGCGCGAGGCGATGGGACTGCCGAAGGCGCGATGTTCGCTAAGTGCTTCAGCTGCCCGCTACTAGCTGTGTGCGAAGAATACGCCGACCAAACCAAACCGGCAGCGGGCTACTGGGCGGGCCGCTGGCGCGGTCAGATGCCGCGAGCGCAATATCTGGACTCTATACGCCACGCTGAAAGCACTGACCATTTCCCGAGCGAGCAAGAGGGAAAGGGGACGGAATCATGACCATGACAGGCCACAACTGGGCGGCGACCCGGCAAGAGTCACAGAATTCGTCACAAACACCCAAGAATCGTGCCGAAACTGGAGAGAAACCGTTGCCCTCGGCATTTACGATCAGTCATCGACGTGCCGAGTCTGTCCGGTGCCCGTCGTGCGGCGCAAAGCCTCGAAGGCACTGCACACCTGAAGACACCGCTACGATCCGCCGCCGAGGTCGCCGCTGGCATCATGAGCACCGCTATTCACTCGCCCTTGCTCGCGACTCAACTCGATCCTTAGAGCGCGCAAGCCTTACGGCTGCGATCTCGGCAGCGCCGACGGTGAAGAGGCCGAAGCCCGTCCCTCCGCCCCGCAAATCTGCACCGGCACCCGGCCGCAGCATTGAGGCTCACCTGCGGGGCGCCCTGGCGCACTATGACCGACGCAGCTCCCCCGAGGCGGTGCAGGCAGCCCTCGAAAGCGCCGGGCTGAGGCTCAGCCTCGAAGCCGTGCAGTTCTGGCTCTCGCAACTGCACGACGAAGGGAATACCCCATGAATGAACCGAACCAAGCCGCTCACCAATATCTAGAGGAAGACAACATGACAAACACCACTACAGCCGCACCGGCTCCCAAATCAGCGAAGCGCCCATACTCGACTAACAGACTCAGCCCGCGCTACCGAAACATTGTGCCGCTAACCGGCGATGCGCTCCCGTGCGGCATATGCGGGCAGTGGACACCGAGCGCCGAGCAGACCGGCACCGAGATCGTTAAGGCCATCGGCTACAGCCCTCGAACCTCGCACGAGCAAATCGTCGCGTCGAGGAAAGGCGGCGCGGTCGGTGACCCCTTCGAAACAAGAATGACTCGGTGCATAACGTGCGCCACTCTTCGAACTGAGGCTGCGCAGCTTGCGGCTCAGTATCCGCACGCCGTCGTTGTCGGCGAATTCGCTTACGCCGGGTCGACTGCCGTCGATGTTGTCGAGCGCGCACTCGCTGCCGTCGCTGTGACTGGCCGTAACATTTCAATGAGGCAGCCCCGAGACCTCAAGCTCGCGCTTGAGCACTTGGTCACGCTTGGCGGGTCGCTTCGTTGGCAGTCGCGCTTCGAGGGCTTGGCCGACCGCGATGCCCGCCCAGACACCGCTGCCGCGATGCCCTGGTCACACCTCACCGAGCAGCAGGTCGGAGTCGCCCGCAGAGCGTTCGCAGGCTATTTGCGCGCGAGAACCGAGCGCCCGGTGCCAGTGGTGCCGACTGAGGCCGCAGGTTGCTATATCTGCGGCATTGGTGAGGTAGTCGCGCTGCCCTCGCAGGCAATAACTACCTGGCACTCGGTGAAGCTCAGCCCCGAGCGCCTCGGCGGCAAGCCTGGCACACCTCAAACTGAGACGGAGGTCTGCTCAACCTGCCACGCTGAGCACAATGCAGTTGGCGCGTGGGGGCCGTCACTGCTCGACAAGCTCGCGCTGAGGGCCGCAGGGGTTGAGAGGCACGTCGGCGCTTACGATGTGCAACTCAACGGCGTGAAAGCCTGGGGCACGACGGGCAAAAAACGGGCGAACCGCACACCATTCGAGCACATGAACCTCGCGCAGCTCGCCGACGATATTCGAGCGGGGCGACTGTAGTGGCCGGGCGAACCAAACCGCGAGGCATGACCGCACGCGAAGCGGCTGCGCTGCCGTCTGAAGAGCGCCCAGCTTGGTACCGACCACCTAAAGGCGCTGGCAATGGCTCACCGCCCGCGGAAGCCTTCAGCGACGGCAACGTCGAGCAGCTCGGCCCCGGTCACCGTAGCCCGCGAGTTTACTCACGGATAGCTGCCGCACTCGTCGGCGGCCTCATTGAGCAGCGGCCCGACCTCGCCACTTACCCTGAATCGCTCGCGAGCTGGAGTGATTCAGAAGCTCGCGCTGCGCTGCTCCGTGCATATCTCGACGAGCACGGCATGCTCGATGACACCGGCGAAGCCCGTGAGACATTGCTCAGGCAGCTCGACCGCTTCGAACGCCGTGCCGCCGACGCGCGCCAGCGTCTCGGGCTTGACCCGCGAAGCGAAGCTGAGCTGGCTCTGCTTCGCGCTCGGGCTATGCGTGAGGGACAGCTCGCCCCTACGGTCGATCTCAGTCAGCTTGCAGAGATGGGCCGCGCGGCACTCGACAGCAGCGACCCCGTGCGTGCGGCGCTCGACCGCGTACGCGCCGAAGCCGCAAACACCGCCCTGGCAGCAGAAAGCATTCCCAATGATGAAGACACCGAAAGGCCCACAATATGAACGTCACGAGCCGCACAGGCCCAGCCGCACTAGAGTTACTCGCTGCCTTGCCATTAGAAGACGGCACGCGGTGGGGCGAACGTGCAGAACCATTCCAACTTGATGACGCCCGCGGTGTACTCGACGCCGACGGCCCTCGCCGTCACTATCTAATGCGCGGGCGAGGTATGTCGAAAACGACCGATGTCGGCGCACTCGTGCTCGTGCTGCTGCTCACCGAGGCCCCGGCAGGCTCCAGCTCTCACGTTTACGCCGCCGATGAAGAGCAGGCAGAGCTGACCCTCGACGCTATGCGTGGCTTCATCGACCGGGCGCAACTCGGCGCGCAGCTGCGCGTCACTTCGTCGAGCGTGACCAACACTGCGAACGGTGCGACCGTCACCGTCGAGACGAGCGACGGGGCGAGCGCGTTCGGTAAACGGCCTTGGCTCCAGGTGGTCGATGAGCTGGCAGTCTGGCCGAACACCTCGAACGCCCGCACACTCTGGTCGGCGATTGTGTCGGCTGTGCCGAAAGTGCCAGGCGGTCGCCTCATTGTCATCACCACCGCAGGCAGTCCGACGGGCATCGGCGCGAAAGTGTGGGCCGAGGCCGAGGTTTCGACGCACTGGCGCACCTCAAAGAGCCCAGGCCCCGCACCGTGGTGGAATGCTGACGATATCGACGCTACTCGAACAGCTTTGAGCGCCTCAGAGTGGCGGCGGTTGATTCTCTGCGAGTTCGCAGAGGGCGACGACGCGCTCACTAGCCCGGAGGACGTAGAGGCCGCGATTCGTAGCGGTTCGGCTGTACTCGCAAAGCGCACGGGTATCGAGTACGTGGCGGCTCTAGATGTGGGCACCCGGCGCGACCTCACTGCACTCGTCGTGGGCCATGCCGAGCAGCGCGAGGCTGGGCGCGTCGTCGTCATCGACCGCGTGATGAGCTGGCGACCGAAAGACGGGCAAGGTGGGCGCGTCGATCTCGGCGATGTCGAGGCCGCAACCCTCAGAATCTGTAAGGAATACGGGGCAAAACTCCGCTTTGACCGCATGCAGGCGGAGCAACTCACCTCGAACATCGCCCGCGAGGGCATCCGAACCGAGGAATACGTGTTTAGCTCGGCAGGCGCGAATCGGCTCGCCCGCTCGATCTGGGGCAGTCTCAGAGACCGTGCTCTCGAACTTCCCGACGATGACGAGCTGCGTCGCGAGTTTCTCGCGGTGCGACTCATCGAGACTGGCCCCGGCACCGTGAAGCTCCAAAACCCACCCGGCAGTCACGACGATATAGTTGTCGCTGTCGGCATGGTTGTAACCGACCTCACGCAGCGGCCTGCCTTGAGGCATGGCAGTATCACGATGCCCGGTAGCACGACAGCTCTCGGCAGCACCCCTGCTGCCCTATCAATCGAGCGGCAGCGGGCGGCCTCGCATATTCCGCTCGGGGTCATGGCGCTGCGCACCGGCTTCGATGCTGAGGGGTTGCGCCGGATCGCTGCCGAGAGATCACGCGAATGTAGAAGCTAAAATGACGGAGCGAGCGACAAAGCCAATGACAATGCCTAGGTGTTGCTAAGGTTCAGTTCAGATAACGATGAAGTTATTGCACGTGGGGGCCTGCTGAAAGGTGACAAGAGTGGTTCAGGAATACAGAAGAACTTGCAAACAATGCGGAAAAGTCTGGCATTCATTAGTTGCGCGAGAAAAACAGATCGTGTTAGCGCAGCAGCAAGCCGCCTTCTCAACCCTAGGAAATTGCTGTTGCGGCGATAACAGTCAGAACATGAGAAACATGGAAGCTTCTTCCAGTAACCTTCAAGTACAAAAGCAATGCCCTGAATGCAAGTCCTCGAACTATACGGAAGAAATCGTTGGAGACTAAGTCTCGGCCGCTAGGAAGTTTAGCGAGCTTCGCAATTAAGCGAATCTGGCAGGACTGGGTAGGGCCACGCTACAACGAAAAGCGGGGCATCTTGTGTCGTTTTTATCCATCCTGCTCACAGTATTCACGCGATGCATTTGAGAAGTACGGATTCATTCAGGGATTTCAAAAGATGCTGAATCGCGTCAGAAGATGCACTTCCGATAACACCGACACCTGTATCGATTACCCATAATTAGACAAGTGTGTCGAATATCAAAATCACACTCTGAAAGTGGTGTACTTCAAAATATCAATAAGCTGAAATTTTTTGCGGCCGCGGTACTCGTTTCCTGCCTCGTCGGTTGCACAGCCGACACCGATGATACATCGAGTCATGAGAAAGATGTTTCCGCTGCAGCTCCTAGCGAGTTGGGAAGCCCCAAACCCACTCCCGCAGCGGAACCAGAGCCAGCTCCAGAACCAGAGCCAGCTCCAGAACCAGCTCCAGTTGTCTCGCAGTGTGAGCTAGATTTTCAAAAGGCAGCGGTTGTACCGCTAAGTCAGACCAATGATCATATTCTCGTGAGAACGCTTACTTCTTGCTCCAGTGTCTCTGAATGGAAGTCGATGCTTCGAAGCTACCCGCGAGTGCTCGGAGTTTCCTCTGTCACGTCGCAGGAGGTCAATCTCACGCTGGATGTAATCTGCTCAAATTCAAGAAGTAGTTCGCAAATTTGTTACTGAACGGCACTTGAGAAATGGTTGGCAGGTTGAATCACCCTAGCCCCACCACAACCCCGGCATCTTCCGATAGATGAGGGTTTGTTGGGTTTTCCTATGAGGGTGAGAATCTGCACCTCTGAATTCTGTGCGAACGACGCGGCATACTCGACGCGAACACGGCCCGCATGGTGCGATAAACACATCACTGAGATTCTCCGCGAAGGCGGCCTCGAGCCGTTGGAGCCGTTCCAAGGGCCAAGGCACTACCGGCTAACGCGCTGTCTTACTTGCGGTTGTGAAGCGCACTACCGCTTCGAGTACACGCTAGAGAAGAACCCTGCGAATGAGAAGACTTGCCGCGCTTGTTTCTGGCGAGCCTGGGCAGCTTCCGCCCGTCAGATGGGAGGCGAATGGGGTAACCATACAATCATCAATCCCGCCGCTATCCGAGAGCGTGCTGAGGCTAATGGATATGAATCAGAAGGAGCACGCCGCATTGCCGCAGCCCATTCACAGGAACGTTCAAAGCGCTGGGGCGCGTAGCAGGGCACAAATCACATTCCCTCAGACCATTCCATTCCAGTACCCATTCTGAAGATCTCGGCCGTAGTGAGCGAACCCAAGTCTGTTCCGTCTGCCATTTGGGTGCGAACAGAAGTGACGCTTTGGCGCAGCCACTTCCCTTCTTCATTGGTGAACGCCATTGGTGTGCCAATGAACTCTGCCATGTTGTCGAATGGGTTTAGATCTCCCATCACATCCGGGCTTACTCCATTGGCCGCAGGGTCGAAAGTCACGAGTACCTCACCATTTTCGAACTGAACGCTTGACACCGCCTGCGCAATCATGACGCCAGACGCCGCGCGTTCATCAATGAACTCCTGGAACGCAGCAATGACGTCATCGGCCGTTGGAGGACTACTTGCATCGGCAGCCGGTGGCTCCTCAGGCTCAGTAGGCACTTTCTCCACCACCTCAGTCTTCTCTGGAGCGGAGGTAGTGACATCGTCTCCATCAGAAATTTGGTCGCTTGAAGTACCTGAGGCGAGATTTCCAATTACCCCAATCAGTAGAACGACGGCTATCGCCCAGACCCACCAACGCTTGTACCACTTCATCTTCATCTTTTCGGGAACTGGGTCTGCAACTCCCTCCGCCAAAAGATCGGTGCTCACAGTCCCATTACTAACTTGTGGAGTTGCTTGATCTGAGTAGTGTTCAGTCCATTGGTTGCCGTCCCACCAACGCTGACGCCCAGAGCCATCGTCATACCAACCTGCTGCTGCCATCTTTATTTCCTCACTTGTTCGACTGTACGGATAGGAGAGCTAAACAAAGTTTGCTTCTCTTATCCTCAACATTTCAAATAGACCAGACTGAGCCCGGCTGCATTCGGCAAGACCTGAATCAACGTATACATTTGGTGGCTACTTCTGGCAGGCTCGGATTAGTAGTAGTTCAGAATTTCCCCGGACGCAGTATAAAGAATCGAATCTAGGATTACTGGAGCGGCCGTTGTGCCGCCCACATCCCCTTCGATTGTTGCCTTCATCTTTGTGCCGTATTCGTTCTTGAATGTTGCACCGATCTTAAAGGTGTACGTCCCGTCTTCATTCGCTGTCGTGATTCTGTCTACGATCCAATGAACGGTGCCGCCGTATAAAAAGCGCTCTTCCCAGGCGAGTGCGAGGAACTGAGCAGCGGTGATTTCATCTAATACTGGCCGAGTGTCTGGCGCTGCTGCCGCTTCCTCTGCGGCTTTGACTTCCTCTGCTGCCGCCGCCTCTTCAGCTTTTCTCGCCGCGTCAGTTTCCGCCTTCTTTTCTGCCGCTTCCTTTAGCGCTTCTTCACCTTCGCTGATCTTCGTCACATAAAGCGTGACAGTTTGTCCTTTGGGAATACTTGCCCCAGAAACAGGATCGGTACGTTCAACCTCCCAATTTGAGTGGGCAATGACTACACGGTCTTCCCCAGTAGCATCTTCGAACTCTGCAACAAGATCTAAGTCACTCAATACTTTCCGTGCTTCATTACCCGACATATCGATGAGATCGGGCACAGTTACGGACTCTGGCTCATCCGCGAGTGCATTACCGATCCCACCGAGTACAAGTACCCCAACGATCAGCCACACCCACCAACGTTTGTACCAAGCCTTCTTGGCTCCACTAGCAGAAGGGGATTCTGCTGATTGCGGAGGCACCGTGGCAGTCGCAGCAGCAAGCGCGCTTTGAGGCGCGTCTTGGTCAAGAAAACGATCGGCCCATTGGTTGCCATCCCACCAACGCTGACGCCCAGAGCCATCGTCATACCAACCTGCCGGAGTACTCATCTGATTCCTTCTGTTGACTTGTCCAAAACCGCGAAGGGCTAAGGAAGCGAAATTCCTGAACATTCCTCAAAACAAATAATTAATACACGGATGATTGAAAACATATCAAGCGCAAGCGGCTCAGCGAACGAGAAGGGGATGAATAGTCCACAACGTTGTCTAGTCGTTAATTGTCGGCAGTAGTCACAAGCGGTCACAAAGCCGTCACAAACCGCGCACGACCAAACGAAATTGGCCGAGACGTGGCGAGACGACGGGGCGACAAAACGGCATGAAACCGCACGAGACGCAACCAAACGCAAGAGCTTAACTGCCTTCACACGGAAGAGGTCATCAGTTCGAGTCTGGTATCGCCCACCAAGTTAATACCTGATCAGCCCCGGTTTTGCAGAAATGCAGAACCGGGGCTTTTTAGTTTTGCGTGGCAAATGCATGGCAAGCTGCGGTTCGCCAGCAGCAACTCCGGAAATTTCAGGTCAACCGGAGGTCTGCCTGGGAGGGGATCCGGAATTAGATCAAACCTCCGGAGCAAATGAGACTGTCCGGACCGGGCGCCACGCCCCCTTGACGCTGGCGACCCAGGCATACCCAGCCTCCCGCGCACCCAAGGTCCCGTCGATTGAAGGCGATGCAGAGCGACTCTACGCCCCAGCACGAGCACCACAATGGCCACGATAAAGGTGCCGGTGAGCCACGTGTTTGCTGCCGCGCTCCGGTTTGCTGCGCAGCGACGATCATTACCGACAATGCGACATTTGTCGTTAGATCAGTCACACGCCGAGGGGATCATCTCTCGCAAACAAGACGACCCATAGAATCCAGAATCATGAGAGTTAGCCGAGCCCCAAGAGATATCCCACTCCGGTTTGATGACGGAGTGCGCGGCGGGATCCCCCTTGGCACTGCGACCCTCATCCTCATCGTGTTGCTCACGCTGAACCGGTTCGCAATTCTACCTATGAGCACTGTGAACATCGCGGCGGCTTCGTGCGCTGCCCTAGCCACAGCATTCATCGCCTACGTCTTCTGGACGCATCGAGTCTTCAGCCACGAGACACCGGCTGAGCTTCGTGAAGTTGCTAAGAAGCAGCATCAACGAGGAGCGAGCACACTCTCCCGATTCTTGGGCATGAAAAGCGCTGAAAGCTGGCCCATTTCCGCTTCTGGCGCTGCGCTCGCTGTTGCACTCGCAGTCACCGTCTACGGTTCATCAGACACCCGGGTGATCCTTACCCCACTCGCTTTGATCACTGCAGCGGCGTCTTGGGCAACAGTCGTGTATTCATTCGCGCTTCGATATTTTCGATTGGATTCCGCCGGAGAAAGCTTTGATTTCGACATTCACGAAGACCCAAAATTTACCGACTTTGTCACATTGGCATTAACAATTTCGGCCGCAGGGGCGCAATCTGCTGCCACACCACGCAGCCGGGCAGGTCTTACCGCGGTAAGAACGCATATCCTGCTCGCTTACGTGTTCAATGCCATCATCTTGGCCCTGCTTGTCTCGCTAGCCGCTGGCCTGGGAACCTGAATCTAACACCCAAACAACCCCCCCTGTCGTGTAGTCCGCAACCAGTCCTGCACACCGATCAGGTGCCCTGAATACATGGCAAATCAACGTATTCAGAGCTGGGCACTTGTATGAGAGTCGCTCGGAAGGCCCACCAAACAAATACATCTTCAGCCTCGGTTTTGCAGAGATGCAGAACCGAGGCTTTTTCGGCTTGCGTGGCATCCATGATGCCTCCGCCAAGCGCCACTCCCCGGCAGCAACTACGGAACTTTTAGTTCAACCGGAGGTCTGCTCGGGCTGGGATCCGGAATTAGATCAAAGCTCCGGAACTGGCGAGCAAAGCCCGCCCCGTGGTTCACCGTGTGCGCCCTCGTCTGCTAACTTAATGATAATGAGAACCATTAACGTTTACAAAGTTGTGCTCGGTGTCGCCGGGCTCTTCCTTCTCGCCGGGTGCAGCACCGCGGGCGCCTCGGCCGCGGGCGACGCAGCCCCCGCCTCAACCGAGGGGAGCACGCAGTACCCATTCACCACAACCAGTTGCGACATGGAGGTCGTCGTGGAATCGGCACCTCAGCGCATTGTCACCCTCGAGCAGACCGCCACCGAAACGCTCTTCGCGCTCGGCCTCGCAGACCGCATGGTCGGCACGGCCTATCTCACTGACCCGATCTTGGAAGAGTTCGAGCAGGAGTACGCAAGCATTCCGGTGCTCGCAGACCTGTACCCCGCCCAGGAGGTCGTCCTCGAAGCCCGGCCCGACTTTATCTATACGTTTGGCCCGGGGTCATTGAGCGCCGACAGCGGAGGAACCCGCGAGAGCTACCAATCCCTCGGCGTCCCCACGTATCTCCAGGCCCACGCCTGCGGCGTTGAAGGCGAGGCTGTGTCCTTCGACGGCTACCACGACGAAGTGCTCGAACTCGGCAAAATATTCGATGTTCAAGAAGCATCTGAGACTTTCGTGGCAGGGCAGCGCACACGCGTTGAAGAGGCAGTCGCTGAGCCCATTCCGCACGCAGAGGACATAAGTTTTGCCTGGTGGTACGCAGTGACCGACACCCCATACCTCGGCACTGAGATCAGCGATGCCGGCAACGTCGCAGATCTCCTCGGAGTCACCAATGCGTTTGACGATGGCGGGCCGGGGGCTGGGCATCGACATCGTGGGAGGTACTCGCCGACCGCAACCCCGATGTGCTCGTGCTCGCAGATCTCAGCCGCGGCGGAGAGGGCGATTCGGCAGCTTCAAAGATCGAGTTTCTGAAGTCCAACCCGATCACCGCCCAGATGGAAGCGGTCAAGAATGATCGATTCATCGTGGTACCCGGATCAGCGCGCGGCTACTCGGTGCGCACGGTGGAGTCGCTCGAGATTATCGCCGAAGAGCTGCGTGAACTCCATCTTGCGCACTAATCAGCAACCGGCACAGCTCACTGCCCTCATGATTGGCGGCGCAGTGACTATCTTTGCGTCGGTCGTCTTTGGGATCTCGGTGGGAGCTACGGGTATCGGGATCGCTGATGTGTGGCCGAGCATTGCCCACACCTTTGGGATAGCGCACGGTGAGCCAGACCCCATTACGTCGGCGATCCTGTGGCAGGGGCGGGCTCCCCGTGCAGTGCTCGCGATCATCGTGGGTGCTGGGCTCGGCGTCTCTGGCGCCGTGTTGCAGACGCTCACCCGCAATCCCCTCGCTGACCCGTACTTACTCGGCGTCTCTTCGGGCGCATCTGCAGGGGCTGTCACGGTGGTGCTCTTTGGCATTGCGCTCGGCTCGGGCCTGTTCGCGTTAGCGATGGGGGCATTCGTCGGGAGTTTGATAGCGTTTGCCCTCGTTCTGCTACTCGTGGGCAGGTCAATGGATAATCCCCTGCGGGTGGTGCTCTCTGGTGTGGCCGTCTCCCAGTTCTTTGCAGCGCTCACCTCCCTCATTTTGATGTCGAATGCAGACGCCGACAGCACGCAGGCGGTGGTGGCGTGGATGCTCGGATCGTTGGCCTCGGCAGGTTGGCCCTCCGTAATTTTTGCGGCCGTTGTACTGACTGTTCTCGGATCAGTGATCTGGTTGTTCTCGGGCGCTCTGAACGCCCTCGTGTTCGGGCGAGAGACGGCGCGCACGCTCGGTATTGACTCCAGAAAAGTCACGTTTCTACTCTTCACCCTCACCGCGCTGCTCACGGCGGCGATGGTGGCGGTGAGCGGCGCGATCGGCTTCGTAGGTCTCATTTCCCCACACATTGCGCGATTTCTCGGCGCACGAACTCACCGGTGGCTCTTGCCGACGAGCGCGCTCATTGGCGCCTTGTTTCTCGTGTGGGCAGATGTCGTCTCCCGCAGCGTGTTCTCCCCTCAGCAGATTCCCGTGGGCGTGGTCACTGCGCTGATCGGTGTACCCGTCTTTGCGGTGATACTCCGCAGAAACGCGAAGGGGAGATCATGAGTTTTGCAGTGAGTGCCGCGAGCTGGCACATCGGCGAGGCCGCCATCCTCGACGAGGTGACCTTCTGCGCCGAACCCGGCGAGTGCATCGGCGTGGTGGGTCCCAACGGCTCTGGGAAATCCTCACTCCTCCGGCTACTCGCAGGGCTTCGAAAACCCAGTTCGGGCAGCGTCAAACTCGACGGCGTCGAGGTCGCCGCACTCCCCCTTCGAGCACGGTCGCGCCGAATCGCCCTCGTTGAGCAGGAGGTATCGGCCGACGTAGACATGACGGTGATGGAGGTGGTGATGCTCGGCCGCACTCCCTATCACCGCACCTTTGAGCGCATGGGCGATGCTGATCGCACACACGCCGAGCTCGCCCTACAACAGGTCGGGCTGCAATTACTCGCCACACGATCTTGGCAGGAGCTGTCGGGCGGTCAACGCCAGCGCACCAGCATCGCTCGCGCGCTCTGCCAGCATCCCTCCGAGTTGCTCCTCGATGAATTCACGAACCATCTCGACATTCGCCATCAGCTGCAAGTCCTTGATCTACTTGCAGACGCAAATATCACTGTGATCGCCGCGCTTCACGACCTCAACCTTGCAGCAGCATATTGCGACCGCGTGCTGCTACTCAACGGAGGCACGGTCGAAGCATTTGGTTCGCCCGCCGAAGTATTCACCGCCGAACGGCTCAGCCGCGTCTATGCAACTGAGTGCGAGGTAACACTGACCCCTGAGGGCGTGCCGCGCATCGGATACGGCAGGCTCCAATCCCGCCCCGTTGCTCGTGCGCCGCGGCCAGTCCACCCGCAACGCCACGTTCCGCATCAGCTCCGTTCCACACTTCGGCCCCATCCCCAATCCCAGTTCGAGAAAGAAATCAAATGACTCAGCCTTCTTCCACCGTCAACGCCCCCGAAGTCACCCCCGCAGAAATCAAACGGGTGGTGACGGGCTACTGGCACACCAACGCGCACCGATATGACCTCGCTCCCGAACACGTCGTCACCGACGAGGTGTTCATGGAACGCTGGTTGCAGCTGCTCGCCCCGCATCTGCCCCAGGCTCAGGGCGCGCGCGTACTCGATGTGGGCTGCGGGACAGGCTTCTTATCGCAGCTCACAGCAAAGCTCGGCCATCACACCACCGGTCTCGACTTCAGCGAAAGCATGCTGCAGATCGCCAAGGGGAAAGCCGAAGCGCAGGGACTCGACATTGATTTCGTGCAGGGCGATGCAGATCATTTGCCTTTTGCTGACGGCACGTTTACGGCGCTCGTTGAACGCCATGTGCTGTGGACAATGGCTGATCCTGCCGCGACGCTGCGCGAATGGCTTCGCGTACTCTCCCCCGGCGGCGTATACCTGCACATCGGGGGCGACTGGAGCAACCTGCAGCCAGCCACCGACACCGGGCGATCCCCGCAAGAGTTCTCTTACAGTTCCATCGAGCACGCTTTGCGCTTCCCCGAGGGGGCTCGGCCCGAAGAAATGGTGGAGCTCTTTACCGAAGCTGGATTGATCGTGCGGGGTATCACCGAGCTACCTGAGGCGAGCTACTGGCAAACGCATCACCCCGAAGCCCCGCTGCGTCGCTATCTCATTGTGGCGGAGCGTCCTGCCGCAGACGACGAAGCGTAAGCGCCGCAGCGCACCACCACTACGAGGAATCTGGTCAGCAACAGCGGCCGAATCGGATGACGATTCGGCCGCTGTGCTGACCGACGTCATTCGTTTCAAGGCTCACACTCCTCACCACGTTCACCCCGGTATCCTTAAGTCATGCTCCACGCTATGATTCGCCCCGTCGAAGAGTTCAAGACCGAAGTCAAGGGTGAAGGGCTCGAAGAGATCTACGAGCGCCTCGAAGAGGCCAGACCCGAGGGGTTTGACTTGATTCTCGCCCCCGTCGCGATGGCGAAGGGCGAGACCGCGATTACCGCGGTCGGCTCGTTTGCTAAGCGCGATGGGCTGCGCGTCATCGAGGCCGACAACATGGTTGCTCTGCGCGCTTTGTTGCCTGAGGGCTGGCAGATGCTGAACGTCTACAAAGACTAAACGCGCAGGCGCACGCGCCGAAAGCCCCGCGGTGCGACACATTATTACGCACCGTACTTGCAGTGCCGCCGCCTCTCGGCCACTATTACACGAGAGAGGGTCACCCGGCACTCGGCACGCAAGGAGGCGCGATGACAGCGGCAGCCAAGCCTCCCGTTGACGCCCCGTCGGCCAACGCTGCCACCCCTCGCACGAGCACTCCGGGCGCTCCGGGTCCCACCGGCAACGCCAAAACATCACAGGGCGATCCCGCGAACCACGCCCACAGCGCCAAGCGCGCCAAGGTGCGCGCTACCGTCGCCGGCTGGGGCCTTGTGGCTCCCAGCTTGTTCGGCGTCGCCGCGTTTCTGCTGTTGCCGATCGTTGTGGTGCTGTGGCTCAGCATGCAGCGCTGGGATCTGATTTCTGACCCTACCTGGGTGGGCCTGCAAAACTGGCAGCGGGTGCTTGCCGACAATAGTTTCTGGAAGTCGATGCTCGTCACGCTCGGCTTCGTCGTCATTGTGATCCCGGTGCAGACGCTGCTCGGGTTGTGGATCGCGAATCTACTCACCAAGGGCCTCCCGGGGTCAGCCCTCATGCGCGTCATTTACGTGCTCCCCTGGGTGTGCGCGCCGCTCGCCCTCGGCGTCGTGTGGAACTGGATCTTTCAGCCCACGGGTGGCGCGCTCAATGAGCTGCTCGGCACCCATGTGCAGTGGCTTTCTGACCCGGCCTTCGCGCTGCCCTCGGTGGCTGCGGTGACGATCTGGTCGCAGGTGGGATATGTGTCGCTGTTCTTCATGGCCGGCCTCGCCGTCATTCCCAGCCAGGTGATCGAGGCCGCCCGCATTGACGGCGCCAGCCCCACCCGCATCTTCTGGAGCATCAAGATTCCGCTGCTGCGGCCTACCATGTTTTTCGTGCTTGTGACCTCGATCATCAGCTCGTTTCAGATTTTCGACACCGTCTACGGCCTCACCCCGCAGGGTGGCCCGGGCGGAAGCACCTCGGTGATCGCGTTCAAGCTCTACCAAACGGCATTCAGGAACTACGATGTCGGCGCGGCCTCGGTGATCGCCGTCATCCTCTTCGTGTTGCTCGTGTTGATCACGCTCGTGCAGCACACGTACTTTCGGAAGCGAATGACCTATGACCTCAGCTAACATCACGGCCAATCGGGTGCGGCCGCTGACGCTCGTGGGGATCTATGCGGTGCTCGTTACCGGCGCGCTGTTGGTACTGGGCCCGTTCATTTTGAGCGTGATGACGTCGCTCAAAACGCCCCAACAGCTCGCCACCGAATCAAAACTCGCGCTCCCCTGGCCGCTCACCCTCGAAAACTTCGAGCGCCTGTTCTCGGGCGAGATCGTCGATTTTTCGCGTTCCATTTTGGTCACGGCGGGCTACGTGGGCATCGTGATTGTGTGCCAGCTCGTGTTCTCGATTCTCGCGGCGTACGCCTTCGCGCGGCTAAATTTTCCCGGCCGCGACGCCCTGTTTTGGGTGTATCTTTCAACGCTGATGGTGCCCGCGGTCGTCACGATCATTCCGCTCTATCTCATGGTGTCAGAGCTCGGCTTGCGCAACACGTTCTGGGGCCTCGTGCTCCCCTATCTCTTCGGCTCCCCCTACGCGATCTTCCTGCTGCGCGAATATTTCCGCGGCATCCCGCAAGAGCTCGTCGACGCGGCCCGCATCGACGGCGCGGGCAACTGGCTGATTTTGATCCGGATCATTCTGCCGCTCTCGCGCCCCATTATTGCCACGCTCGGCATTATCACCGCGGTCACCCACTGGAATAATTTCATGTGGCCGCTGATCATCACGAGTGGACCCGAGTGGAGCGTCATCACGACGTCAACGGCGAGTGTGCAGACCCAATTTAACGGCAACTGGACCATCGTGATGGCCGCGACGACACTCGCCCTGTTGCCCCTCATTCTTCTGTTTGTGGCGTTTAACAAGCAGATCGTCTCATCCATCGCGATTACCAGCTTTCGGTAGTCAGCACCTCAGAAAGGCAGACACATGTTCAAGAAACGCATTCTCACGGCCGTCTCCGTGCTTGCGATTGCTGGCCTCGGGCTTGCCGCGTGCTCATCGGGAGACACCGGCAACGGTGGCACAGATGCTGACGGTGCCGTCACGCTCACCTTCCGCACTTGGGATACCAACGCACAGGCAGCTTATGAGAAGTCGTTCGAAGAGTTCACTAAGCAGAACCCCGATATCACGGTCAACGTTGAGTCGATTCCCTGGGGCGACTACTTCACGAAGCTGCGCACCGATGTCGCCGGCAACAGCGCCGCTGATCTGTACTGGATCAACGCGTCATCGTACAAGGCCTACGCGCAGGCGGGGTCACTCGTTGACATCAACGAGCTGTACGGCGCCGATTTTGAGGCGACCCAGGCCGAATGGGCCCCGGGCGTCGTCGATCAGTTCACCAACGACGGCACGCTCTACGGCATTCCGCAGGCTTCAGACGGCGGCATCGCGCTGTACTACAACGCTGAGCTACTGAAAGCGGCCGGCATGACCCCGGAGGATATCTCGGGTCTCACCTGGGCACCGGGCGGCGGCGATAAGGACACACTCATCAAGGCGCTGCAAAAGCTGACCGTCGATAAGGCCGGCAAAACCGCCGATGACGCGACCTTCGACGCCAAGAGCATTCAGCAGTATGGCTACAACGCCGCACAAGACCTGCAGGCCATCTACCTGCCCTACATCGGGTCAAACGGCGGCACTTTTCAAGATGGCGACAAGTTCACCCTGACCGACCCCAAGACCGTCGAGGCGTACCAGTACATCGTCGATCTGATCAACGAGTACCACGTCGCCCCGAGCGCCGCTGATACCAACACCAATGGTGACTTCAGCCGCGACCAGTTCTTGCAGGGCAACATGGCGACCTTCCAGTCGGGGCTCTACAATCTCGCCAACGTGGCCGACAGCGCCAAGTTCGACTGGGGCGTCACGATGCTCCCCGAGGGCCCCGCAGGCGCCGTGTCGGTATCCAACGGTGTCGCAGTCGTCGGTAACGCCGACAGCAAGAACGCCGCCGCTACCGAGAAGGCACTGAAGTGGCTCGGCACGACCGAGGGCAACAGCCCGATCGGTGCTGACGGCGCGAACCTCCCCGGTGTGCTCGCCGCGCAGCAGGGCTACCAAGACTTCTGGAAGACGCAAGACGTCGACATTCAGCCGTTCTTTAAGGTGCTCGAAGACAACGACACCATCCCCGCGCCCGTTGGCGCAAACTTTGGTGCCGCGTCAGAGGCATTTGGGCCAATCTTCAGTGAAATGTTCCTCGGTCAGAAGCCGGTGCCTGAGGCGCTGAAGCAGGCAAACGAGGCGGCCAACGCCGTCGTCGAGTAACCACTCGCATCAGTGACCGTGGGGCGGCGTTCGTAACGAACGCCGCCCCACGGTTTTTCTTTCCCATTCGAGGTGCTGCGGGCCTACGATACGCAGCGGCATACAGCAGCTCGCAGCGGCATCCAGCGGTGCACAGCAGGCAGCCGGCAAGTTAGTGCATGAAGTCGATGGTGGCGCGTGCCCGACGTGACGCAGGGGCGTCGCGCTTCAGCAGGCAGTCGATGAAGCTGAAGCGCTGCAGCAGCGCGTGCGCGGCGTCATCATGCTGCGTCTGCTGCAGCACCTCCGCACGCCACTGGGCCAGATCGCTCCAGCCGGGCGACCCGAGCGAGCCCCCAAAGTTTTGCACGGCGAGCCCCGCGCAAAGCGTGGCAAAGTTCAGGCGGTCCACGAGCGGCCAGCTGTTGAGCGTGCCCGTGATCATCGCCGCGGCAAACACGTCACCCGCGCCGGTAGCGTCGAGCATATTGACGGGCACGCTCGCCACCCGTGCTTCCTCACCGGTGATCTGGTCGATCGCCATCGCGCCCTGTGCGCCCAGCGTCACCACGGCGAGGGGCACCCGGTCTGCCAGCGCGTGCAGCGCCGCCTCTGGGCTGCTGGTGCTCGTGTAGGCCATCGCCTCAACGTGGTTCGGTAAGAAGCTGTGGCAGCCGTCCAGCCTGTCCAGGGTGTGGGGATCCCACTCCCCTGAATCATCCCACCCCAAATCGGCGAACACGAGCGCGCCCTGCTGCTTCGCCGCAGCCCACCACGGCGTCTCACCCTCGGTATAGGCTGCGGCATCGCCGAGGTCAACAAAGTAGGCGCGGGCATCTGGCGGTGTGGCACCCACGAGCTCGCTGGTGCTCACCGGCATTTCGTCGGTGTGAGTCACCATGCTGCGATCGTCGCGCCGATTAATCGAAACGGTCACCGGGGAGTGCCACCCGGGCAGCACCTGAGACCGACTCAGGTCGATGCCTTCACGGTCTTGCAGCAGCTCCCAGTTCCACTGGCCGTAGGCGTCATCGCCGAAACCAGCGGCGAGGCCGGTGCGCAGCCCCAGCCGGGCGGCCGCAACCGCCATATTCGCAACCCCGCCGGGCAGCGACCCCATGCCGTCGGCCATGGTCTCGGTGCCCGGCTGCGGGTCGGCGTGCAGGCCGGTGAAGATGATGTCAAAGAACAGCGGCCCCGTCAGAAACAGGTCAAGTTGTTGGGGCGAGGCGCCCTCGTGCACGTCTGCAATGCCGGTCATATTCGGACAGTATCACGCCCGTCTCCTTACCTTCAATGACCAAGTGATTGATCTGGGTCGTTCACCCCCGTTACACTCGGCCTCAGGCACGCTGACTGCAGATATGAGGTCTTCCACTATGAAATTGACCGTCATCGGGGGCGGCGGTTTTCGCATCCCTCAGCTCTATGCCGCGCTCGGGCGCGACGACGCACCACTTCGCATCACTGAACTGCACTTGTACGATGTTGATCGCACCAGGCTCGATACGATTCGTAAAATTCTCGAGTACCTGGCCCCGTCGCTGACGCAGGCGCCCGCGCTGTCGTTTGGCATTGATCTTGATGCGGCCGTGACTGGCGCAGACTTTATTTTCTCGGCGATGCGCATCGGCGGCATCGATGGGCGCATCGCCGATGAACGCACCGCCCTCGAACTGGGGGTGCTGGGGCAAGAGACGGTGGGCCCGGGCGGGCTCGCCTACGCCATGCGCACCCTTCCCGTCGCCACCCGGCTCGCTGAGCGGGTGCGCGCGCTCGCGCCAACGGCCTGGCTCATCAACTTCACCAACCCGGCAGGCCTCGTCACCGAGGCAATGCGGCGCGTGCTCGGTGACCGGGTCATCGGCATCTGCGACACCCCCATCGGGCTGATGCACCGCGCCACCCGCGCGGCCGGCGCTCTCCCCCAAGACGTCGACTTTGACTACGTCGGCCTCAACCACCTGGGGTGGCTGCGCCGGCTAAGCGTGAACGGCGTCGACAAGCTGCCCGAGGTACTCGCTTCAGATACCGCGCTTGAGGGCATTGAAGAGGCACGCCTCCTCGGATTCGACTGGGTGCGCTCGCTGGGTGCCCTGCCCAACGAGTACCTCTATTACTACTACTTCACCCGCGAGGCCACCGCGCGCATCAGCACCGGTGCTGAGACTCGCGGGGAGTTTTTAAAGCGCCAGCAAGAGCGGTTCTACACCGCGGGCGTGGGCGCAGGCCCGGCCGAGACGTTCGAGCTGTGGCAAGACACGCTGCGCGAGCGCGAGTTCAGCTATATGGCTGAGGGACGCGCAGAAGCAGACCGCGATGCCAGGCTCACCGAAGACGTCGAGGATGGTGGCTATCAAAAGGTGGCGCTGCAGCTCATCACGGCGCTCGCGGGTGGCACGCCAGCCGTCATGATCCTCAACGTCGCGAACGCGGGCAATGTCGCTGGCCTGCCCGATGACGCCGTTATTGAGGTGCCCTGCCGGGTTGATGCGTCAGGGGTGCACCCGCAGCAGGTCGCCCCGGTCGCCGGCGACATGCTGGGGTTGATGCGCCAGGTGAAGGCGTCAGAGCAGCTCACGCTCGAGGCGACACTCACCCGTAACAGTGAGCTCGCCTGGCGCGGCCTCGCCGTGCACCCGCTGGTCGATTCAGTGGCGGTCGCCCGCAAACTGCTCGATGGCTACCGCGAGCGGATCCCGGGGGTCGCCGCCGCGTTCGACTGATTATCGGGGTCTAAACAGCAGGACACACCCGAGTATCGAGCGCCATGCGGCGTGCATGAGGGCGCCCAATTCTAGGCGGTGATTAGCGTGTCGGGGCGACTGGGCAGTCGGCCGAGTGCACCCCGGTTCGCCTGTGCCCACGCAGCAGCATATACTTGATCAGGTCGCCACAAACGGAAACGTGAGTGGTTTTGACAGTGCGGATGTGGCGCAGCTGGTAGCGCACAACCTTGCCAAGGTTGGGGTCGCGAGTTCGAATCTCGTCATCCGCTCAGTAGTCAACAGGTCGCGGTCTCCATCGGAGCCGCGACCTTTTGCGTTTCTGCCGGCATCTCCCGGGCCCCCACTGCGGCCACAGCCCGCCGCCTCAGCGAGGCACACCCGAGCGACATAAACGTCACGGCAACACATATCGCCCCCAAAGTCAATGGTGGTAACGAATTTCAGGCATTTTCATGCCCGGCGTTCGTCAACTGGTCATTGATCACCTTGAGTGCGATATATGCTTTATCAGGTCGCCGCGAAACGGAAACGTGAGTGGGTCTGACATGCGGATGTGGCGCAGCTGGTAGCGCACAACCTTGCCAAGGTTGGGGTCGCGAGTTCGAATCTCGTCATCCGCTCTAGAAATTGAATTCAGGCGAAATTCGAGAAGCGCACTATTGCTACTCGTTGCCGATCTGGCCGTCGACGTTCTTACGAACGTCTTCCACCTGATCAGCGAACTTGCCGCCGGTCACCTTGTTGGCTAGGCCCGCAGCGCCGTCGAGCAGCTTATCGCTGATGCCCTCGGCCTGTTTGCTCTTGATGGCCTCGTTGATCTTGTCAGAGTTCTGCTTGACGAAGTTGCCAGCCTGCTTACCCAAGTTTTCTAGCCCCATGTGCCCACTCCATTCGGTTATCAAATTCGCGACTCTTCACGCGCACCACCAGTATGGCGCGCAACGGAGCGACACGCGAGCTTTTTTACTGCTTGTTGCGGGTGCGTGTCGTTAGCGCTGGCCGCGCAGAGGCTGCGCGCGCGCGAGCTGCGCCACGGCGCGCGAGAAGGGTGCAGCGTCAAGCACGTGGCCTTCTCGCCGCATACCGTCGTTGGTGATCCGCAGCACGCGTTCGGGCGACAGAAAGCTCTCGCGTCCCTGCGCATCCCAGGCGCCCGAACCGATCGAGATGAAGCCTCGGTGCTCCTTCGTGCTGAGGTAGCAGCCCGCGGTCGCTCCGTTGCCGATGCGCGCGATAATCAAGACCGGGCGGTCTTTGCCGCGGCCGTCATTCTCGGCGTACGGCACCCAGGTCCACACAATCTCGCCGGGATCCGGATCCCCATCGGGATTGGGGTCATACGAGGGGGTGAGCTGCGCAATTTCTGCCGCAGTGAGCTCGCGGGTGGCGCCCGGGCCGTACTGGCCCGGGCTCTCTACGCCGTCACGGCTGCCCGTGTTAGTTGAATTGTTGCGCGACTGCGACGTCGACTGCGGCGCCTGCGCTCGCCCGTTGCCGGGCTGGGCGCGCAGGCGAGGCTGCGGGCCTCCCCCGCGCCGCGAGCGAGCCGAGGGCGTATCGCCCTGGTTGCTGCGGGTACCTTTTCCTGACTTCTTGTTGCCGCTGAGCAGCAGGTCAAGCAGAAACGAAAGGATTTGCCCGAGCATGCTCAGTTACGCGATCTCGCTCGAGCTGAGCGCGTTCAACCGCGACATGCAGCGCTGGTACTTCTTGCGGTAACCGCCGTCGATCATGCCACCACCAAAGATGGAGGTCAGTGAGACGCCCGTCGCCCGAATGGGAATCTGTGCGTCGTAGACACGGTCAATGAACGCCACGAACCGCAGCGCTGCCGACTGATCGGTGAGTTCGTAGACGTCGCGCAGGCCGATGCACTGCACGCCGCCCAGCAGGCCAGAGTAGCTCGACGGGTGCACGGTCGCGAGGTGCTCGATGAGGTCGCCGAAGCTGTCATCGCTCATGCGCTCACCCGACGCGTTCACATCAGCGAGCGCAAAGCGGTAGGCGTCATCTGAGAGCGCCACAGCGTCGCCCGTGATATCGCGCTGGCGGTAGTCGGTGCCGTCGATTCTGATCGTTGTGAAGCGGTCAGACATTGCCTGAATTTCACGCAAGAAGTCGGCGGCCGCGAAGCGTCCCTCGCCCAGGGCGTTCGGGGGCGTGTTTGAGGTCGCCACGATGCGGGTGCCGCTCGATGTGAGCTCGCCGATGAGGCGGGTCATGAGCATCGTGTCACCCGGATCATCGAGTTCGAACTCGTCGATGCAGATGAGGCGCGCACCGGTGAGCACCTTCACGGCGCCCGCATATCCGAGGGCGCCAACCAGTGCGGTGTACTCGATAAACGTGCCGAAGTACTTGCGCCCGGTGGTGGCGTGCCAGGTGGCCGCCAACAGGTGAGTTTTACCCACACCGAATCCACCGTCAAGGTAGATGCCCGGCTTCACGGGAGCCTGAGGCCCCGCGTCAGCGCTCTTCTTACGGCCAAAGCCAAAGAAGCCGCCGCGGCCCACGGGAGCGGGAGGCGCGGTAAACGCCTGCAGCGCATCACGGGCTTCGGCCTGCGAGGGGTACGCGTCATCGGGTCGGTACGACTCGAAAGAGGCATGGACAAACTGGGGCGGGGGCACGAGAGTCGCCACTAGCTCCGGGCCCGAGATGGTCGGGCGTCGGTCGACTAGGCGGGCTGACGTGGGCTGCTGTTCGGACATCGGAGCAAGTCTAGCGCTCACGGCGGTGCGGGCGCGCCGCAACCACCCTTCAACGGGTTACCCGCGCCAGGCCGGCCGGGGCAGCACGCGCACAAACTCCTCGGTGACGCGCTCCCAGCTTTCAGCATCAACGTTCCACAGCTTGACGTGCTCCCCCTGGTCCACGAGCCGCAGGTGCACCAGATTGGGGCACAGCTTGGCGAGTTCTTCGGCGCCAGCAGCGGGCACGAAGGTGTCGCCGGTGCTGGCGTGGATGAGGGTGGGCACCTGCAGCTCACGCGCAAAGGCCGCTGGGGTCACCGCGGTGAAGTCGATGCCGTCACCTGCGGTGTCGGCGGCCACGACGCCGCGCTCGAGCAGCGCGATGCCGAGCTTCGCGAGGCCCCCGGGTGCGCGGTGCAGGCGGGCTTGGTGTTCGAGCAGCCGGGGCCAGTCGATCGCCGGTGACTCGAGCATCAGGCCGTCAATCATGTCGCGGTGTGCGCCGCGGGTGGCCGCCACGAGGCAAGCCGTCGCCCCCATCGACCAACCGACGAGGGTGACGCGCGAGGCGCCCTGCTCAAGGGCATACTGAATCGCCGCGTCAACATCAGCCGCTTCGGTGACCCCAAAGCCGTATCGGCCGTCATCGCCCGCGGGCGCTCCCGGATCATTGCGATAGCTCATCACCAGGTTCGTGATGCCGGCGCGGGCGAGCGGAGCCACACCGCGCAGGGTCTCTGCGGGCAGTGCACCGCGCCCGTGTACGTGAATGGCCCAGCGGCCGCCGCGCCCCGGGCGGGCACGCTTCGCGGGTCGCAGCACCCAGGCGGGGGCGACGCCACCGGTCAGCGGCAGTTCAATCTCGTGCACATCACGCACGTCATCGCTCTCGTCAGCGAGAGCGGCCGCGCTCGGGTACCACCAGCCCGTAATGCGGCACCGCAACCCTTCGATCAGGTCGCCTTCGTCGACGGTCACCACGGTGCGCGCCACGAGGCCGCCGGCACGGGTGATGATCTCGCCCACACGGGCGTGCCCGCGTTCCCAGATCAAGCTGTAACGCCCGGGCAGATCGGCTTCTGCGCCGCGCAGCCACACCACGCTCTGGCCGGCGGCACGTTCGATACGCACCACCTCAATGGGCGTGTCGCGGCGCACGGCCGGGGTTGCTGCGGCACGCGCAAACGCGGCGCTGCCAGCGATCGCAGCACCGGCCACGGCGACGCCGCCGGCAACTACCCCAGCCCCCACCATCGCGCACCAAAATGCGACCCGCTGGGTGACCGGCCGTTGCGTGGCGGCGGGCGATCGCACCCATCGCCTGCTACCGGCTCGTTTCACTGCCATCCCCTCACTCATCGCGGGCCTCCTCAATCTGCGTCAAAGCTTTCACACATCGTCGCACGCGAGCTTCGACGTTCACCGGCGTGGCGAGGCTGTGTTCCTCACAGTAAACTCTAGTGTTCCGAGTGTGATGGCAAGGATCGCGGGCGAACCCGCCGTGTTCGCTGGTGCTGCGGCGCAGGTTCGCGGGGCGCACTTGCGCAGCGAACTGGTGACGCGCGAAATCGCCCCTCCCGAGCGCATTGCGCCGCACTCCGTGGCAATCGCCGCCGCGATTGCGCGCGACCCGCATCACAGCCACCCCGCCGAAGCACTTGAGTCGCCGTATGGCTCGGGCCGGTTTCTACTGCTGCATGATCCGGCATCGCTGCTTGAATGGGGCGCCCCGTTTCGGGTCGTGTGTTTCGCCCAGGCCCCGCTCGAACAAGAGATCGGTGTCGACCCGTTTATCTCTGACGTTGCGTGGTCTTGGCTCGTCGATGCCCTCGACTCGCACGGAGCAGAGTATCGTTATCTATCGGGGACGGCGACCAAGACCCTCTCGAGCGGCTTCGGCTCGCTCGCCGGGCAAGGGGACGCCGCACAGATCGAACTGCGCGCCTCGTGGACGCCGGTCGGCACAGACTATGCGGCCCACGCTGAGGCCTGGTCCGAGCTCCTGTGCCTACTGGGAGGCCTCCCCCACCATGAAGGTATCGATTCGATTGCCGCGCACCGCGCGCGGATGCGGGAGAAATAACACAGCCAATGGTTGCGCAATCTGAACTTCAGACCGACTGGGCGTTTGTCGCCGACGACGACGCAGTGGCGGCCGCCGCCGCGACTTTGGCCGCGGGCCACGGCCCCGTGGGCGTCGATGCCGAGCGAGCATCGGGCTACCGGTACGGCGGCGACGCCTACCTGGTGCAGATGTATCGCCGCGACGCGGGTACCTTCTTGTTTGACCCCACCAAGATTTCGAGCTTCGCGCCGCTGGCGACCGCGCTCGCGGGTGAAGAGTGGATTTTTCACGCCGCCACCCAAGACATTCCCTGCCTCGACGAGATCGGGTTGCGCCCGCCCCGCCTGTTCGACACCGAGCTGGCCGCGCGACTGCTCGGCTTCGAACGCGTGGGCCTGGGGTCCGTGACCGAGCAGCTGCTCGACATCACGCTCGAGAAGGCATACTCGGCCGCCGATTGGTCGACGCGCCCGCTGCCCGAGGCCTGGCTTGAATACGCCGCGCTTGACGTGGTGTTGCTGCCCGATCTGCGCGATCTTGTACAGCTGGAGCTTGAGCGTCAGGGCAAAACGGAGATTGCCGCGCAGGAGTTTCAGGCTGTGCTCGAGCAGCAGCCAAAGCCCGCGCTGCCTGAGCCGTGGCGCAAGCTCTCGGGCACGCAGTCACTGCGCACCCCGCGCGCCCTCGCACTCGCTCGCGAGCTGTGGCTCGCCCGCGAGGCACTGGCGCGCGAGCGCGATATTGCCCCGGGCCGCTTGATTCCGGATCGTTCGATTATCGCCGCTGCCGCCGCGAACCCGCGCTCGCCCGAAGACCTGAGCCGTCTCTCCACCTTCAAGGGGCGCGAGAGTCGCAGTGAGCTGATGCGCTGGTGGAAGGCGATTCTGCGCGCCAAGACCACCACCGATCTGCCCGGCCCCAAGCCCCGCGACCCGGGTGGCATTCCCCACCACCGTAACTGGGCGCTGCGGCACCCCGACGCCGCCGATCGGCTGACCGTCGCGCGCGCCGCCATTGAGGCCGAGGCCGAGCAGCAGGGCATGCCCACCGAGAACCTGCTGAAGCCGAGCCTGCTGCGCACACTTGCGTGGGAAGCCCCCTACGACGGATCAACCGAAACGGTCGAACGCCGTCTCAGGGAGCTCGGCGCACGCGAATGGCAAGTTGGCATTACTGCACCAATACTTGCGGCCTCCTTTGTAGCACCCCTCTAATGACTGTCGCGGTCACCCGCGATATTCTGCGATTCTCCGTTCAGCGTTACCTCAGGTAGGACTCCGTCTCATAGGATGGATTCACTCAGATCACATACCTGATGGAGGCGAAGTGGCCGCAATGAGAGATGTTGTATTCGTAGATGGGGTACGTACCCCATTCGGGCGTGCGGGCGAGAAGGGCATGTACGCCTCGACTCGTTCCGACGACCTTGCAGTGAAGGCACTGCAAGGTTTGCTCGAGCGCAACCCCGGGCTTGATCCGGCGCGCATAGACGACGTAGGTATTGCAGCAACGACCCAGCAGGGCGACCAGGGGCTCACCCTGGGGCGCACGGTATCGATGCTCGCGGGCATCCCCAACACGGTGCCGGGCTTCGCGCTCGACCGCATGTGCGCGGGCGCGCTCACCGTCGCCTCGTTCATGGGCGCCGCGATTGGCTCGGGTCAGTACGACGTGGCGATCGCCGGCGGCGTTGAGCACATGGGACGCCACCCGCTCGGGCTCGATGCCGACCCGAACCCTCGCTTCGTTGCCGAGAAGCTGGTGAGCCCCGAGGCCCTCAACATGGGCCTCACTGCCGAGCGCCTGCATGACCGGTTCCCGCAGCTCACCAAGGAGCGCGCGGATCGTTTTGGCATGCTCAGCCAGCAGAAGGTTCAGGCCGCGTATGACCGCGGCGACATTCAGCACGACCTCGTGCCGGTGGCGCTGCGTTCGCCCCAGGGTTGGGGCCTCGCGACCGAAGATGAGGGCCGTCGCCCCACCACCACCATGGAGGGGCTCGCAAGCCTGAAGACTCCGTTCCGCCCGCACGGTCGCGTGACCGCGGGCACCTCTTCTCCCCTCACCGATGGCGCGACGATGTCGCTGCTCGCCGGCGCCGACACCGCGAAGGAGATGGGGCTGTCTGCAAAGATGCGCCTCGTCGGCTTCGCGTTCGCGGGCGTCGCCCCCGAGGTGATGGGCCTGGGCCCCGTGCCCTCCACCGAGAAGGCGCTCAAGCGCGCCGGGCTCACGATCGACGACATTGGGCTCTTTGAGCTCAATGAGGCGTTCGCGGTGCAGGTGCTCTCGTTCACCGATCACTTCGGCATCGCCGATGATGATCCCCGCGTCAACCCCTGGGGCGGTGCCATCGCTCTGGGCCACCCGCTCGCAGCAACCGGTGTGCGTCTCATGATTCAGCTCGCACGCCAGTTCGCTGAGCGCCCCGACGTGCGTTACGGCGTCACCGCGATGTGCGTCGGCCTCGGTCAGGGCGGCACGGCCATCTGGGAAAACCCTCACTTCGACGGCAAGAAGAGGAAGTAAGACGCCATGACTGACTACAGCAAAATCGATTTCTCGCCGCTGATCGCGGCCTCGGCCGATGAGGTCATCACCGAGTCGTTCGTGCGCGATGTTGCGCTGCCCTCTGGTGGCACCCTCGCCCTCATCACGATCGACAATGGGCGCGATCACACGCGCCCGTCGACGCTCGGCCCGCGCACGCTCGAGGCTCTCTCGACCGTACTCGATGCACTCACCCAGCGCGCCGCCGCCGGCGAGATTACCGCGGTGGCCATTACCGGCAAGCCGTTCATCTTTGCCGCTGGCGCAGATCTCTCGAAGGTGTCGACGCTCGCCACCCCCGAGAACGCTCGGTTGATGGCACAGTACGGGCACTTTGTACTCGGCAAGTTCAAGACGGTCGGCGTGCCCTCGTTCGCCTTCGTCAACGGGCTTGCGCTGGGCGGCGCCATGGAAATTGCGCTGCACTGCGACTACCGCACCCTTGATTCTTCGGCCGCGGCACTCGCCTTCCCCGAGGTCTTCCTCGGCATCATTCCGGGCTGGGGTGGCGCGACTCTCGTGCCCAACCTCATTGGCATCGAGAACGCTCTCGAAGTGGTCGTTTCAAACCCGCTGAAGAACAACCGTATGCTGAAGCCCGCACAGGCGCTTGAGCTGGGGCTCTTCGACAAGATGTTTGGCGCGGCAAGCTTCATCGAGCAGTCGGTGGCTTGGTCCGATCAGGTTGTTTCGGGTGGCCTCAAGGTCAACCGACCCAACGTGCCGGGCAAGCTCGAACGCCTGACCAAGTGGCCGGCCGCCATCAAGATCGCTCGCGATACGTTGAAGGCACGCATCGGCACCGCCGCCATCGCTCCCTACGTTGCGCTCGACCTGCTGTCGGCAGCGAAAGACGGCGACATTGAGCGCGGTTTCGAACGCGAAGACGATGCACTCGCCGCCCTCATCTCGGGTGACCAGTTCGCGGCGTCAATCTACGCCTTCGATCTCGTGCAGAAGCGCGCCAAGCGGCCAGCCGGTGCTCCCGACAAGGCGCTTGCGAAGCCCGTGAAGAAGGTCGGCGTCATCGGCGCTGGCCTGATGGCGAGCCAGTTTGCGCTGCTGTTCGCACGCAAGCTGCGCGTGCCCGTGCTTATTACCGACCTTGATCAGTCGCGCGTGGATAAGGGCATCTCGTACATTCGCGGTGAGATCGACAAGCTCGAGCAGAAGGGTCGCCTCTCCCCCGACGACGCCAACCAGGTGCGCGCGCTCATTCACGGCACGACCGATAAAACCGAATACGCAGACTGCGATTGGGTGATCGAGGCCGTCTTTGAGGAGCTTGGCGTCAAGCAGCAGGTATTCGCAGAGATCGAACCGATCATCTCTGAGACCGCGATCCTTGCCACCAACACCTCTTCACTGTCGGTGCATGAGATTGGCGCGAACCTCGCTCACCCCGAGCGCCTCGTCGGCTTCCACTTCTTCAACCCGGTGGCGGTGATGCCGCTGATTGAAGTGGTGAAGACGCCCGACACTGACGACGCGACCCTGTCGACCGCGATGCAGACTGCCCGCAAGCTCGGTAAGAGCGCCGTCATCACGGCCGACCGCCCGGGCTTTGTGGTCAACCGCCTGCTCGCAAAGGTGATGGGTGAAGCGGCACGTGCGCTCGATGAGGGCACACCGATGCCCGTTGTTGAGCGCGCGCTCGCTCCCATCGGTCTGCCGATGGGTCCGTTCGAGCTGATCGACCTCGTGGGTTGGAAGGTCGCGGCGCACGTGCAGGACACCATGGTGCACGCATTCCCCGAGCGGTTCTACGCATCGGAGAATCTGCACAAGCTGGCCGAGATTGAATCGCCCCTCTCCAAGACCAAGATGGGCAAGGTCGAGGATCTCTCGAAGGCCGCGAAGAAGGCCCTCACGTTGGGCAAGGTCGCCGTCACCGAGACCGAAATTCTCACTCGCGTGGAGAACGAGCTCGCCGGCGAGATCAAGCTGATGCTTGATGAGGGCGTTGTTGCAGCCGCAGAAGATATCGATCTGTGCCTGATCTTTGGCGCTGGCTGGCCCTTCCAGGCCGGTGGCACCACGCCTTACCTCGACCGTGTGGGTGCGAGCGAGCGTGTCTTTGGCGGCACGTTCCACGACCCGCGCATCGCTGGCCACAACTAACCAGCGTTACGGGTCGTCCCCCGTACACACGTCAGCCCGGCACCTCGCATGAGGTGCCGGGCTGACGTGTTTCTGCCGCTCAACAGCAGCTCAATGTGATGACCTGCCGTCGGGTCTGCCCTGCCACAGGCAGGAAGCCCGACGCGACAAGCCCGGGCAAAGCGAAAGGCCCCACAAGACCGAAGTCTTGTGGGGCCTTTCGCAGCGGGAGACCTTAGTGGTCGCCCTGCTCGATTTCACCCTTGGTGGGAGGAACAATGCGATCCTCGAAGAACCAGCGGCTGAAACCTGCGCGCAGACGCTGACCGAATGAGATTCGGCCGTTGTCATCGGGGCGCAGCATGAGCGGTGCGTAGTCGTGGTAGCTCACGAGCTCCCACTGCTCGTACGACTCGAGAGGCTTGTGTACCTCAACGAACTCGCCACCGGGCAGCTGAACGATGCGGCCCGACTCGTAGCCGTGCAGCGCAATCGCGCGGTCCTTCTTCTGCAGACCGAGGCAGATGCGCTTCGCGAGGAAGTACGCAATGATCGGGCCGAGGAAGAGCAGGGCCTGGAGCGCGTGGATGACGCCCTCCATGGACAGCTGGAAGTGCGTTGCCATGATGTCGGAGCTTGCGCCGGCCCACATCACTGCGTAGAACGTGACACCAGCTGCACCGATTGCGGTGCGGGTGGGGGCGTTACGCGGGCGGTCGAGCAGGTGGTGCTCACGCTTGTCGCCGGTGACCCACGCTTCAATGAAGGGGTAGATCATGACGATGACGATGAAGATACCGATGATGATCAGCGGCAGCAGCATGTTCCAAGACCAGGTGTAGCCGAACCACTCGGTCTCAAGCCCCGGCGGTACGAGGCGCAGCATGCCATCGGCAAAACCGATGTACCAGTCAGGCTGCGTACCTGCCGACACCGGTGAGGGGTCGTAGGGGCCGTATGCCCAAATGGCGTTAATTCCGAAGATCGACGCGATGAGCACGATCACACCGAAGACGATGAAGAAGAAGCCGCCAGCCTTCGCCGCGTACACGGGAAGAACGGGGAAGCCTACAACGTTCTGCTGCGTCTTACCGGGGCCGGGGTACTGCGTGTGCTTGTGGATGACCACAAACGCGAGGTGCAGCGCCACGAACAGAATCACGAGTGCGGGAAGCAACATGATGTGCAGCATGTAGAGGCGGCCGACAATGTCGGTGCCCGGGAACTCGCCACCGAAGAACAGGAACGAGAAGAACGTGCCGACAACCGGGATTGCCTTGACGATGCCGTCAATAATGCGCAGACCGTTACCCGACAGCACGTCATCGGGAAGTGAGTAGCCAGTGAAGCCCTCTGCCATTGCGAGGATGAACAGTACGAAACCGATCACCCAGTTGAGCTCACGGGGCTTGCGGAACGCACCCGTGAAGAAGATGCGCAGCATGTGCAGGCCGATCGAGGCCACGAACAGCAGTGCAGCCCAGTGGTGTACCTGACGCATCAGCAGACCGCCGCGCACCGAGAAGGAGATATCGAGCGTCGACGCCATAGCGGCCGACATCTCAATGCCCTTCATCGGAACGTAGGGGCCGGTGTAGACGGTCTCAACCATTGACGCCTGGAAGAACAGGGTCAGGAAGGTACCCGAGAGCAGGATGACGATGAAGCTGTACAGCGCCACCTCTCCCAGCAGGAATGACCAGTGGTCAGGAAAGACCTTGCGGCCAAATTCCTTGACGACGCCACCAATCTTGGTGCGATCGTCGATATACGTAGCCGCGGCTGAAGTGAAACGGCTTGAGCCGTTCTTAGCCGGGGTCTCAGTTACGGTGCTGCTCACTTGAGGCGCTCCCAGTAGCTCGGGCCGACAGGTTCATGGAAATCGCTCTGAGCGACGAGGTAGCCCTCTTCGTCGACCGTGATGGGCAGCTGAGGCAGCGGCCGCTTCGCGGGTCCAAAGATCACCTTCGCGTGCTCAGAAACATCGAACTGCGACTGGTGGCAGGGGCAAAGAAGGTGGTGCGTGTGCTGCTCGTAGAGAGCAACGGGGCAACCCACGTGCGTGCAGACCTTCGAGTACGCGACGATGCCGTCATACGACCAGCTCTCGCGCTCAGGAAGCTCGTTCAGCTCAGACTGATCCAGACGCATCAGCAGCACGATGGCCTTAGCCTTCGCGTCGAGGAAGTTCTCGCTGCCGCCACGCTCTTCAGCGTTGAGGTGCTCAAAGTCGTGGTGGTTCAGCGTCTCGGGGATGACGTGGAACGCCGACCCGATCGTGACTTCACTTGCCTTGATGGGCACACCGGAGGGGTCGCGCGCCAGGCGCATACCCTTGGTCCACATCGTGTGCTTTGCCAGCTCTACGGGATCCTGATCCTGGGGGGCAAGACCACGCAGCAGCGTGATGCCAGGGAGCGGGAACGCGATGAGCGCACCGAGGAGGCTGTTACGCACGAGCGAGCGACGTGAGAAGCCCGACTCTTCGTTCGAGACGGTGAAGACGTCGGCCGCGGCCTGCATCGTTTCTTCATCGCTCGGCACCGGGTGACGCATATCGATGGACTCGTGATCCGCCATCAGTGCCTTGCCCCAGTGGACCGCACCGATACCCACGGCGAGCAGCGCAAGCGCCATGCCGAGGCCCACGAAGAGCGTGTGGAGCCGGATCGCCATCATCTCGCCCGTTTCAATGGGGAAGAACATGTAGGCGAGTACGGCGCCGAGGCTGCCCGCGATCGAGATGTAGAAGAGCGAGTAGACGACGCGCTCTTGGCGCTTCGCCTTCTGCGGATCGAGATCCGTTACGCGCTTGCGGTGCGGGGGAAGGCCCGGATTCTGCACGGCGTCTGATGAAATAACGGCGGTACCCGCCGATGCCACATCAACGTCGTGGCTCTGGGCGGCGACAACGGCGTCGCCGCCGCTGTTCTTCGCTTCCTCTGCCATGTTGCTCCTTGACTCCTGACTCATGAATTCTTAGCGCGCTGTCGTTAGTTCGACTTCGCGGTCACCCAGACGGTGAGACCGACGACTGCACCCAGGCCGATGACCCAGATGAACAGACCCTCGGCAACCGGGCCAATTGACCCGAGTGACATGCCGCCAACGGCGGGCTGGTTCTCGATGTACTTGAGGTACGAAATAATGTCGGCCTTGTTCTGCGGCGAGATGTTCGCATCGCTGAACACCGGCATGTTCTGCGGGCCGGTGACCATTGCCTCGTAGATGTGCGTGGGAGCAACACCGGTCAGAGCAGGTGCGAACTTGCCCTCGGTGAGTGCGCCGCCAACTGCAGCAACGTTGTGGCACATGGCGCAGTTGATCCGGAACAGATCGCCGCCATTTGCAATGCCCTCGTCGGAGCTATCAGCCTGCACGAACTGCGAATCAGGCAGCGAGGGGCCGGGGCCCAGCGAAGCCACGTACGCGGCCATCTGCAGGGTCTGCTCCTCGGTAAACTGCTGCGGCTTCACCATGCCCTGGGGGCCCTGGAAGGCGAGCGGCATACGGCCGGTGCCCACCTGGAAGTTCACCGACGCAGCGCCGGCGCCGATCAGCGACGGGCCGTCAGGGGTGCCCTCTGAGCCCATGCCGTGGCACGTAGCGCAGTTTGCACCGAAGAGCTTTTCTCCGGCCTCAATAGTCGCGGGCGACTCGAGGTCGATCTCAGCGGTTGCCGAGGTCTGGCTGAAGCCGGTGTATGCGGCGCCCGTTACAAGCAGGCCAACTCCGACGAGTGCTGCGGTTGCGAGCGGGTGCCGGCGACCTGACTTGCGAAGGTTCTTCTTAGCGCGAGCCATGATGGCGATAACTCCTGACCCCTACTTGAGGACGTAAATGATGATGAACAGGATGATCCACACAATGTCGACGAAGTGCCAGTAGTAGGACACGACGACAGCAGTGGTCTATTCCTTCTGCGTGAAGTTCTTAGCCGCGTAGAGGCGACCAATCACCAGCAGGAAGGCCACGAGGCCCAGCGACACGTGAATGCCGTGGAAGCCCGTGGTCATGTAGAAGGCAGAACCGTACGGGTCACTTGCGAGTGTGATGCCTTCAGAAACGAAGGTTGCATACTCGAAAGACTGACCGGCGACGAAGACAGCTCCCATGAAGAACGTGAGGTAGAACCATTCGACGGTTCCCCAGTTCTTCGGGCCGCGGCCGATAGCACGTGGCTGGTGACGCTCTGCCGCGAACACGCCCGCCTGGGCAGTGAACGAGGAAGCAACCAGGATCAACGTGTTGATCAGTGCGAACGTGAAGTTGTGCTTAGCGGTCTGCTCAGCCCACAGCTCGGGATTCATGGCACGCAGCGTGAAGTAGATCGCGAAGAGCCCCGCGAAGAACATGACCTCGCTGCCGAGCCACACGATCGTGCCGACGGCGACGAGATTCGGTCGCTTCACCGTTGGCACGGCTGACTTGGTATTCATAGTGGTCGTAGTCACCCCTCCATTATGGCTGAAAGTTTCGTGTGCGTTTTCACTTGAAGCGGGCGCGCCGAACTTTCTGCGAGTTTCCTCACAAGCCTATCGGCAAACACCCTCGTAACTGTATTCGTGTGGCGGGTGTCGTTTCGGATGCCGCGAAGAAACTTCGAAGATCGATAAGATGAAGGTCATGATCGACGAGCAAACCTGGCCCACCATCCTCACTAATCTGCTCGCGGGCGATGATCTCAGCGTCTCGCAGGCCGAGTGGGCAATGTCACGGTTTATGAAGGGTGACGCCTCGGGCGCACAGATTGGCGCCTTCCTGGTGGCGCTGCAGTCGAAGGGCACGACCGTTGACGAGGTCATCGGCTTTCGTGACGCGATCTTGCAGGAGGCACTCCCCCTCGCGCTCCCCGCGATGTCACTCGACATTGTGGGCACGGGCGGTGACCGCTTCGGCACCGTCAACATTTCGACGATGGCCTCCATTATCTCGGCGGCCTCAGGCGTGCCCGTCGTAAAGCATGGCAACCGCGCGGCGAGCAGCCTCTCTGGCTCCTCCGATGTGCTCGGTGCCCTCGGTATTGACCTCACCCTCGATGCGGCTCATCTTGAGCGCACCTTCGAGCAGGCCGGCATTGCGTTTGTGCACGCCGCACACTTCCTCCCCGGCTTCCGCCACGTGGCCAGCGCCCGCAAGGACCTGGGCATCCCCACCGTGTTCAACTTCCTCGGACCGCTCTGCAACCCGGTGCGCCCCGAGGCATCGGCCGTCGGCGTCGCCGACATCAATAAGATCCCGATCTTTGTGGGCGTCTTCCGCCTGCGCGGCGCCTCGGCGCTGGTCTTCCGCGGCGATGACGGCCTCGACGAGCTCACGACCACGGGTCACTCAAGGCTCTGGGAAGTCACGCGCGGCGGTCTCACCGAGCACGACATCGATCCCCGCGATCTGGGCATCCCCCGCGCGCAGATGCAGGATCTCATTGGCGGCACCCCCGAAGAGAACGCGCTCGTGGTGCGCCGCGTACTCGGCGGCGAAAAGGGCCCCGTGCGCGACATCGTGCTACTCAATGCCGCAGCTGGCATGGTGGCATACGACCTCGCGGCTCGCCCCGAGAGCGCCGATACACCGCTGCTCGAGCGCCTCGCAGCGAAGCTCGTCGTCGCAGCCGACACCATCGACTCTGGAGCTGGCGAGCGCAAGCTTGCGGCGTGGGCCGAGGCGGCCAGCGCGGCATAACCCGACACTCCCAGACCAAATAGTTCGGGCCGGGCGCATTAGCGCCCGGCCCGAACTATTTCATTCACCGAGGAGTTCACCCCGGGCGAGTCGTGACGCGGCGGCGAGCACGATTTGGTCGCGATGCGCGGGTGTCAGCACGTCTGCAAGGCGGTGCCGGATCACTGCCCCGTGATCCGGATCCAAAGCGGTCGCAAGCGCTTGATAGATCAGCAGCTCAGCAGCGGCGAGGAGCGCGGTATCGCGCGTATGCACGCGGTCGAGCGCCTCGTCGAGGCAAGCCAAGAAGAGCTCAGGCTTGCCCGTAAAGTTTGTGTACACGTGGGGTTGTGGCACTTCAGCGCGCGCAGCGATGCGTGCGGTAGAGGCCCCCTGATAGCCGTACAGGCCGAACTCGTGGAGTCCGGCCTGTACAAGGCGTGCCCGGTTTTCACCGGGCTTACGGCGGGCGCGACGCTCGGTCACGCCACTAGCCGAGATCGAGGATCTTGCGGTAGTGCTCACCCACCGGTTCGAATCCACGGTGGTTGTAGAACGAGCCGATGCGACCGGTCGAGGCCGACAGCTGCCGCACACCCCGTCCCATGCAGTAGTGCTCGTTGGCCTGCATGAGGCGATCGCCGACGCCGTGCTCGCGCACGGCCTCGTCAACAACAATCTCTTGCAGGTGGGCGGTCAGCCCTGGCGCGTGAAGCAGTCGGGACACCGTCATCAGTGAGTAACCAACTACGCGGGAGTCGTGCTCAGCGACAAACAGAATGTTGGTCTCTTGGTCACGACGCCGCAAAACGTTATCGAATGCGACGAGAAACTCGTCGCGACCGATTGGCTCACGGCCTGTCTGATACTGGCGCGCCAGCGCGAAAACGGATGAACCGTCTTCGCGCTGGCCGCGTCGGATGTTGATGCTCAAGGTGTGAATACCTTAGCGGGCGAAAACGCCGCGGTAGTACTCGTACACCCAGCCGACCACACCGATTGCCACGAGGGGAATGGTGAGGAAGGAGAGCCAGAACTGGAACCCAACAGCCAAACCAAGCATCACGATTGAGCAACCGAATGCGAGGAATACGGGCCACCAGCTCCACGGGCTGAACTCGCCGAGCTCAGGATCCGCGTCATTGATGTCAGCCTCAAGCTGATCCTGAGGGGTGTCGCCGCCACCCTGCTTCTTGATGACGAGCATCAAGTAGAAGGCAATGAAGCCCGTCAGGCCGCCACCGAGCACGAGGGCAGTAGTACCGGCCCACTCGACGTAGCCGTGAGTGATGAAGTTCCAGATGACGTAAGTCGCTGCAACCACCACGAAGTACGCGGTGAGGATTGTGAAGATAACTGCGTTAGCCTTCATTGTATTTTTCCTTCCGCTCTTACTTCTTGGGTGCGAGTTCTGGTGCGGGCTCGGGCTGCTTCACGCCACTCACCTCGGGGTGGTTCAAATCGAACGCCGGTGACTCTGAACGAATACGCGGGATCGAGGTGAAGTTGTGGCGAGGCGGCGGGCAAGAGGTTGCCCACTCGAGCGAGCGACCGTAACCCCAGGGGTCATCAACCGTGACCTTGGGTGCACGACGTGCGGTGATGTATACGTTCAAGAGGAACGGAATCATCGATGCACCGAGGATCATCGCGCCAACCGTTGACAGCTGGTTACCCCACGTCACGCCGTCAGACGGCAGGTACGTGTAGTAACGGCGAGGCATGGCCATGACGCCGAGCCAGTGCTGTACGAGGAAGGTCATGTGGAAGCCGATGAACAGCACCCAGAAGTGAACCTTTCCAAGACGCTCGTTGAGCATCTTGCCTGTCCACTTCGGCCACCAGAAGTAGAAGCCGGCGAACATGGCGAAGACAACCGTACCGAACACGACGTAGTGGAAGTGAGCCACAACGAAGTAGGTATCGGAGAGGTGGAAGTCAAGCGCGGGCGAAGCCAGGATGACACCGGTGAGGCCACCGAAGACGAAGGTCACGAGGAAGCCAAGCGACCAGAGCATCGGAGTCTCGAACGTGATCGAGCCACGCCACATTGTGCCGAGCCAGTTGAAGATCTTCACACCAGTCGGTACGGCGATGAGCATCGTCATCAGCGAGAAGAACGGCAAGAGTACTGAGCCGGTGACGTACATGTGGTGAGCCCACACGGTCATCGAGAGTGCAGCGATCGAGATCGTTGCGTACACGAGCGTCTTGTAACCGAAGATCGGCTTGCGGCTGAACACCGGGAAGATCTCAGAGACAATGCCGAAGAACGGCAGCGCGATGATGTACACCTCGGGGTGACCGAAGAACCAGAACAGGTGCTGCCAGAGGATTGCTCCGCCCTCACCCGTGTAGATATCGGCGCCGAAGACGCGGTCAGCGGCGAGGCCGAAGAGCGCAGCAGCGAGCACGGGGAACACCAGCAGCACGAGGATCGAGGTGATCAACGTGTTCCAGGTGAAGATCGACATGCGGAACATGGTCAGGCCAGGTGCGCGCATGGTGATGATGGTGGTGATGAAGTTCACGCCACCCAAGATGGTGCCGAAGCCACTGATGGCCAGGCCGACGACCCAGAGGTTACCGCCCACACCGGGCGAGTACGTCACGTCTGACAGCGGCGCATATGCGAACCAGCCAAACGAAGCCGCACCCTGCGGGGTGAGGAAGCCGCCCACAGCGATCAGCGAACCGAACGTGTAGAGCCAGAATGCGAATGCGTTCAGTCGCGGGAACGCGACGTCAGGTGCACCGATCTGGAGCGGCATCAGGACGTTTGCGAAGCCCGAGAACAGCGGGGTTGCAAACATCAACAGCATGATGGTGCCGTGCATCGTGAACAGCTGGTTGTACTGTTCCTTCGTTGCGACGACCTCAAGGCCGGGCGCGAACAGCTGCGCACGAATCACCAGTGCCAACAGGCCACCGATAAGGAACCACGTAAAGGAGCTGATCAGGTACATGTACCCAATCACCTTATGATCCGTGGACGTTATCCACGAAACAACGACATTGCCCTTCTTCATTATTCTGCCTTACCCCTTAGTACTGGTTCTCGTTCTGGGCCTTGGCTTCGTCACCGTAGAAGTGCTCCTGGTTCGGGTTGTACTCCACGCTCACCTGCCCAGTGTTGCCTGCGTCACGCAGCGACTTCACATACGCGTCGTACTCGTCCTGCTCAACCACGTGAACTTCAAAGAGCATCATTGAGTGGTATTCGCCACACAGCTCAGCACACTTACCCATGAACGTGCCAGTCTTCTCTGGCGTAATGCTCATGTAGTTGGTCTGGCCCGGGATCATGTCCTTCTTGTACAAGAACTCCACAACCCAGAACGAGTGGATTACGTCACGGGTCTCAAGGCGCAACTCGGTGGTCTTACCCACCGGCAGGTAGAGAACAGGCATGGTATCTGCCGTGGCCTCTCCCTCGTTGTCGGTTTGCACCTGAACACCCTGGAAGTAGACGTCATCATTTACGTAGTTGAAGTCCCACGCCCAGCGCTTGCCCACTACCTCAACCACATTTTCAGGGTTGTCGTAGCGCGCTTCGATCGATGCCTGCTCCTGTGCGGTGAACGCAAAGAAGCCGAGGACCAAGAACACGGGGACAACCGTGAAGAAGGTCTCGATCGGCATGTTGTACCGCATCTGCACGGGCAGGCCGGTCTGGCCCTTCCGGCGACGGTAGGCGATAGTCGCCCAGATGATCAAGCCCCAGGTGATTGCACCAATAATTAGCAGCACAATCCAGGAGGTCACCCAAAGACCGGTGATCCCGTCTGTGTGGTTGGTTGCACCCTCAGAGCCGGCGGGCAAAAAGCCGCGCTTCTGCTCAGGGGTGCAGCCCGCGAGCAGCAGGGCTGCCGAGAGCGCGACCGGAGCCGCGACCCATTTCATTCGACGATTGGAACGCACCGCATACCTTTCGAAACATTTCTCGCCGCCCATTACCGGGCAGGCGAAGCTGATTACTCCCTGTTAGCTTAGCGGGAAGCTGAGCGTTCCCCGAACCACGCGCGAGTGTCGCGCTGAGATTTTCGGGGTAATTTGCGTGCTAGCTGAAGCTATCGCCGCATGCGCAGCTGCCCGCTGCGTTGGGATTGTCGATTGTGAAGCCCTGCTTCTGGATTGAATCTTCGAAATCAATCGAAGCGCCGCTCAGGTAGGGCACGCTCATTCCGTCCACAACGACCTCAACGCCATCAAAGTTCACCACGGCGTCGTCTTCGAGCTCACGCTCATCGAAAAACAGCTGGTAAATCAGGCCCGAGCAACCGCCGGGCTGTACGGCGATGCGCAGGCGCAGGTCATCTCGACCCTCCTGAGCGAGCAGGCTGCGAACTTTCTCGCGGGCCCCTTCGCTCAGCGTTACGCCGTGGGCGTTTTCAACCGCTGACTTCGAGCTGTCAGCGTCTAAAGTTTCCGTGCTCATGGGCACTCCTCACCCTCAATGCAAGTATCTCCACTCACTCTACCCCCGACGTGGGATTTCAGCCCGGTCAGGCACGGTAGTCTGGGTCAAGTGTCGGCGTCAGTCGATAAAGCTATTTCGTGCGATTACGCACCCAATTGAGAGGACAGGCCTTGGTGAAGAAGGGCGCTGAAGACGCGAGCAACCCGGTTGAGGCCGAGGGCCCAGCAGCAGGTAAGGGCCGCCCGACCCCGTCGCGCAAGCAGGCGCAGGCCGCCAATGCCCGCCCGATCGTTGGTTCGAAAGACAAGACGATGCAGAAAGAGATGCGTCGTCAGCAGAACGAGGCGCGTGAGCGCGCACGCGTGGGCATGATGCACGGCGAAGAGCGCTACCTGGGCCCGCGTGACCGCGGCCCGCAGCGCCGCTTCGTGCGTGACTATGTCGATGCGCGCTGGAGCCTGGGCGAGCTGCTCATTCCAATGATGCTCGTGGTGCTGTTGATGACGTTCATCCCCGGCATCATGCAGGTTATTAGCTTGTTCGTGATTTGGGCGTTCGTGGCGCTCGCGATCATCGACGCGGTGACCCTCGGGTTCACGCTGCGCCGCAAGCTCGTGGCCAAGTTTGGCGAAGATCAGGTGCAGCCCGGTTTCCGCTGGTACGCCGCGATGCGTGCGTTCCAGTTCCGCCCGCTGCGCATGCCCAAGCCGCAGGTGCGCCGCCGCCAGTTCCCCCAGTAGGGCGATCTCGCTACCAAAAACTGCCGCTGGCCCGATTGGGGCCAGCGGCAGTTTCTGTATCTGCGCGAATGTACACGCCACGCGGCTCCGGATCATGCCCGGTCAGCTACCGCTTGAGTTATGCGGTGACTGCGTTGCCGCGAAAGCCGAGGCGTTTCAGTCCACGGTTGATGTTAGCCGCCCACAACGGCCCCTCGTAGATGAAGGCCGTATAGCCCTGCACGAGCGTGGCGCCCGCGGCGACCCGCTCGTAGACGTCGTGGGCGTCTGCCACGCCGCCCACAGAGATGACACAAAAATCAGGATCGGGCGCGACCTCTCGAATGCGGCGTAGCACCTCGAGCGAGCGCGTGCGCAGCGGCTCCCCCGACAACCCGCCGGCACCCATTTCGGCCACCCGGTCGTCGCTCTCAGAAAGACCCTCACGAGAAATCGTCGTGTTCGTGGCGATGATGCCGTCGAGCCCGAGGCGCACGGCCAGCTGCACAATGCCGTCGATTTGCGTGTCGTCCATGTCGGGCGCAATCTTCACGAGCAGCGGCGTTGTCGCGGCAGCACGTTTCACTTCGGCCAACAGTGGTTCGAGCAACTCGACTTCTTGCAGACCTCGCAGCCCGGGCGTGTTGGGTGACGAGACATTGACAGCGAGGTAGTCGGCGATCGGGGCGAGCCGCTCGGCGCTCCACACATAATCTGCGGTGGCGTCTTCGACGTTGGTGACGCGGCTCTTGCCGATGTTCACTCCGATGACGGGGCGGTGCCGGGCCATGCGTGCGCGCTCCACCTTGGGTACGGCCGCCGCCGATCCCCCGTTGTTGAACCCCATGCGGTTGATAATGCCACGATCCCCCACGAGCCGAAACATGCGCGGCTTCGGGTTACCGGGTTGGGCGTGCCGGGTGAGCGTGCCTACCTCGACGTGGCCGAATCCAAGGGCTCCTAGGCCCAAAATACCGGAGGCGTTCTTATCAAAGCCGGCGGCTACCCCAAAGGGACTCGGAAATTCGAGGCCCAAAGCGCGCACCGCAAGTGAAGCGTGCGGTGCGCAATACTTAGCCAGCAGCGGCCGCGCCACCGGCGCGACCTGAATCACAGCGAACGCCAGGTGATGCGCGTACTCAGGGTTCATACGCCGCAGCACATACTGAAACAGGGCCGGATAAATTCGCATGACGCTAGGACTCCTGAGGGGTCGAGGTGGGCGCCGGGCTCGGGTGAGCGCGCAGCTCGGCAATCGCCGCATCAAAATCTGCGAGCGACTTAAAGGCTTGGTAGACGCTCGCGAAGCGCAAGTATGCGACCTCGTCGAGCTCACGCAGGTGAGGCAGCACGGCGAGGCCGATCTCGTTCGCGTCGAACTGAGCAATGCCGCTAGAGCGCACCGACTCTTCGACCCGCTGGGCGAGCAACGCGAGGTCGGCGTCGGTGACGGGGCGGCCCTGGCAGGCCTTACGCACACCGCTCATCACCTTCTCACGGCTGAACGGCTCGACCACACCCGAGCGCTTAATCACGGTGAGCGTCGCAGTTTCGGTCGTCGAGAAACGCCGACCGCACTCGGGACACTGGCGCCTGCGCCTGATGGACAAGCCATCGTCTGCGGTGCGTGAGTCAATCACACGACTGTCGGGGTGTCTGCAGAACGGACAGTGCATGACCTACGCCTCACTCTCGAAGCGGGCGCTCACGGCTTCGCCATGCGCCGGTAGCCCCTCCGCGCCAGCGAGCGCCAACAGCGGCGCCTCGAGCGTCTTCAGGGTGTCGCGGTCGTAACGCACAATCTGCTGCGGGCGCAGGAACGTGTGCGCTCCCAGGCCCGAGGCAAAGCGAGCCGTGCCCCCAGTGGGGAGCACGTGGTTTGATCCGGCGAGATAATCACCGAGGCTCACGGGCGTGTAGCTGCCCACAAAGATCGCACCCGCGTCGGTGATCTGCGCGAGCACCTCGTCGTCGATCGCGGTCTGAATCTCGAGGTGTTCGGGGCCGTAGGCGTTGCTCAGCGTCGCTGCGACGGCCAGGCTGTCCACCAAAATCACGGCCGACTGCGGGCCGGCAAGCGCAGTCTGGGCGCGCTCTGCGTGGCGCGTGCGCGACACTCTGCCGGTGACCTCAGCTGACACGCGCTCAGCGAGCTCTACCGAGGTGGTGACGAGCACCGAGGCCGCGGCCTCGTCGTGCTCGGCCTGGCTAATGAGGTCGGCGGCGACGAACCTGGCGTCGGCCGACGCATCAGCAATGATCATGATCTCGGTCGTGCCGGCCTCAGAATCGATGCCGCACAGGCCACTCACCACGCGCTTGGCCGCGGCAACAAACACGTTGCCCGGGCCGGTCACCACGTCAACCGGATCGAGCCCGATCTCGGGCACACCGTGTGCGAAGGCGGCGATCGCGCCGGCGCCGCCGATGGCGTACACCTCTTCGATGCCGCACAGCGCAGCGGCCCACAATACGGCGGGGTGCGGCAGGCCCGCGTTATCGCGCTGCGCGGGCGAGGCGAGTGCCAGCCCGGGCACGCCCGCGACCTGCGCCGACACGGCGTTCATGATCACCGATGAGGGGTAGGCGGCCTTGCCACCCGGGGCGTACAACCCCACGCGGGTGACCGGCTGCCAGCGCTGCGTAATCGTCGCGCCGTCACTCATACGGGTCACCTGCTCGGCGGGTACCTGCGCAGCGGCGCCGCGGCGCAATCGAGCAATGAGCTCGGTGAGCGCCTGCTCCACCTCGGGCGGGCAGTCGGCAAGCGAGTCACGAATCGCGTCTACGGGTACCCGCAGCGCATGGCCCGTGACCCCGTCGAACGATTCAGCCTGTTCACGGAGGGCAGCCTCGCCCCGCGCAGCAACATCAGCGACGAGCGGGCGCACGCGCGCCACAGCATCGTCGGCGCTGAGCGCCGCTCGGGGAACGAGTTTCAGCAGGTCTCCGCGCGTGAGCTCGCGGCCCCGCAAATCAATCGTTCGCATCACATTTCCACTCTACCGGCCTGAGCGGGGCTTCGACGCCGCGCAGGCCGTCAATTCGCTGGGGTGAGCATCCCCAACCACGACAGTTCGCGGGCGCTCGCGATCAGCGCCTGTCGCGAAGCGGCGGCGTCGATCTCCAGCAGGGTCGCCAGCGCGTCGGCAATCTGCCCCATCGTGAGCTCGCCATCGCAGGCCCCCAGGGCCGCCGCGAGCAGCGGATCCGCGGCCACACGGCGCGAAATCGGCTGTGAGGTTTCGAGGGTGATCGCGCGCGGCGCTTCAACGCCCGGCTCGTGCTCGCGGTGTTCAACGACGGCGTCGTCACGCAGCCATTGGGTGTCGAGTACTTCGGCGTCGGTCATCAGCGCGGCCCGCACACCCGCATCGAATGCGGCAGCGAGCGTCGCGCCAGCCTGCTCAGACGCAAACGCCCCGGTGGCCTGCTCAAGATGCACGAGCGGATCGCGCGTGGCCTGCGCGGTCTCCCCTGCGATGCGCTGCACTCGAATTGAGCCGAGCCCCACGCTCACCACGCGCCGGTCGTCGAAGTCGTTCAGCCATGCCGCCAATCGGCGGTTATAGCTGTCGCTCCCCGGGCGTTCCCCGCCGTCTCGCGCCCACATCTGCGCGTATCCGAGCGGGTCGAGGCGGTCGCGCTCGATCACCCATGCGGCAAGACCGGGCACTTCGGCCGCCGCGATCCAGCCGCGAACCCGTTCGAGGCCGTTTCCGCCCCACGGGCTCTCCCAGTTTGCGAGGCACACGAGGGTGCCACCCGGGGCGAGATAGCGCGGCCCCTGGCCCACGACGTCAGCAGCCAGGGCATCGCCTGCGCGACCACCATCGCGGTATTCGTAGACGGGCTCATCGGCGTTGCGCGGGGTGATCACGAACGGCGGATTGGAGGCGATGAGCGCGAACTGCTCGCCTTCGACCGGCGCGAAGAGATCACCGAGGCGAAACTCGATGCGATCGGCGTACCCGTTGAGGCGGGCGTTTGCCCGGCCCAGCATCAGGGCGCGCTCTGAAATATCGGTGGCGACCACGCGCTCACTGCGCAGGGCAAGGTGCAGCGCGACAATGCCGCAGCCCGTGCCGAGGTCGAGGGCCGTGGGTACCTGTGCGGGTGACAGCTGGGCGATGAGCGAGCGGGTTGCTCCGCCCACCCCCATGACGTGATCGGTGCGGGCCGGGCCGCCGCGCAGGTGGTCGTCAAGGTCAGAGATGATCCACCAGTGCTGGTCGTCTGCCGAGTCGGCCACCAACACCGGGTTGAGTGAGAGGGCGGCGCGCAGCGCGTCGCCCGTGCTCGTCGCGATGCCCAGCGTTACCAGCCCTGCGGCCCGCAGCTGCGGCAGCGCGGCGTCTACCTGTGTGGCGGGCACCTCGTCGCCGAGCAGCAGCAGGCTCGTCAGCGTCGCGAGCGGCGAGCTCGGGCGCTGCGCCAGTGCGCGGCGGGCGGCGAACACCACGCCGCTTTCGCGTGCGCGGTTCGCGGGCTCACCCAGCAGCGTTTCGATGGCGTCGGGCAAAAAGCCGGCGGCCGACAGGTCGGCGGCGAGCAGGTCAATGAGGTCGTCAGTCACCTCTGTAGGATACCGCCGCGCACAGGTGCCCGGTCGACGTCTCACCGCATGAAATATCGTACGGTGATGTATTTATTACACAGGGTAATGATTGTTGATCGGCGGTTTGGCGCGGGCTCAGGCACTCACCCGTAGGTTCAGCCCTGCCCGCACCACTCACGCTGCTGGCTTACGCGAAGCCGCGATCTGACGCCTTCACCGGCGAGGGCAGCCGTGATTCGCCGTGCAAAAAGCGGTCGACCGAGGCCGCGGCTGAGCGCCCCTCAGCGATCGCCCACACGATCAGCGACTGGCCACGGCCCGCATCGCCGGCCACGAATACGCCCTGGTCACCAGTCGCGAAATCGTCGCTGCGCGCAAACGCGCCGCGGCTCGTGCGCTCGAGGCGCACCTCGGGGTCAACCACCGGCTCTGCCCCGGTGAACCCCATGGCGATGAGCACGAGGTCGGCCTCGATCAGCTGTTCGGTGCCGGCGATGGGCTCGCGCCCGCGCTCGGTGAACCCGGTTTCGGCGACCTTCAGCCCGGTGACGGCGCCCGCCTCCCCCACAAACTCGACGGTTGAGGCCAGGTAGCTGCGTTCGCCCCCCTCTTCGTGTGAGCTCGACACTTCAAACAGCTGCGGGTGTGTCGGCCAGGGCTGGCCGACGGGCCGCGTAACCCCGGGCTGACGGCCAATGGCCAGACTGGTGACGCTCACGGCGCCCTGGCGCAGGGCGGTGCCGACGCAGTCTGATCCGGTGTCGCCGCCGCCAATCACAATGACGCGCTTGCCGCGTGCGTCGAATTCTGCTGGCAGCGCGCTGCCCTGTACAACACGGTTCGCGGCCGTGAGGTATGACATCGCCTCATGAATGCCCGTCAGCTCGCGCCCCGGCAGGGTGAGCTCGCGCGCAATCCCGGCCCCGGTGGCGACCACCACGGCGTCAAAGCGGCGCTTCAGCTCGCCCCACTGCATGTCTTCGCCAATGGTGACACCGCAGCGAAAGCGCGTGCCCTCGGCACGCAGCTGCTCGATCCGGCGCTCTACAAGGCCCTTTTCGAGCTTGAAATCGGGGATGCCGAAGCGCAGCAGGCCCCCGGGCTGTTCGTCACGCTCGTAGACGACGACGGTGTGACCGGCGCGGGTGAGCTGTTGGGCGGCGGCGAGGCCCGCCGGGCCCGAGCCCACCACGGCCACGCGCTTGCCCGTGAGCCGCTCGGGCGGGTGCGGGGTGACCCAACCGTGCGCGAACGCCTCATCGATGATGCTGTTCTCGATCTGCTTAATCGTGACCGCGGGCTGGTTGATGCCGAGCACGCACGCTGATTCACACGGCGCGGGGCAAGCCCGGCCGGTGAACTCGGGGAAGTTGTTCGTCTCGTGCAGCCGCTCGATCGCGTCTTTGCCGCGCCCCCGATGCGTCAGGTCGTTCCACTCGGGAATCAGGTTGCCCAGCGGGCAACCCTGATGGCAGAACGCAACACCGCAGTCCATACACCGCGAAGCCTGCTTGGCGACGACGAGCGGGTTTGCCGGGTCGACGACCTCGCGCCAGTCTTGCAGCCGCAGCGCGACGGGGCGTTTGGGCGCAAGCTCACGCTCACGCAGCGTCATGAATCCCTGTGGGTCAGCCACGGGTTGCCTCCAAAATTTCGGTCCATACCTGCGTGCCATCGGGGTCGGTGCCCGCGGCCTGAGCGCGCACGCGCACCTCAAGCACGCGTGCGTAGTCGCGCGGCAGCACATGGGTGAAACGTGCCAGCGTGCGCTCGCGGTCAGTCGCGAGCTCATCGATCAGCTGCCTTGCGACATCTGACCCGGTCTGTTCGAGGTGCTGGGTGAGCAGATCTTCGATCCGGATCTCCAGTGCCTCGCGTGCCGCGCCCGTCATCTCGCCCAGGGGCCACAGGCCGAGTGCGCCCGAGCCCAGCTCAGACGCGTTGACGTGGGCGGGGTTGAGGTCGAGCACGACCGCTTCGCCGCCCGACATGCCGGCGCCCAGGTTGCGGCCCGTGGGGCCGAGAATCAGCGCGAAGCCGCCCGTGAAGTATTCGAGCGCGTGGTCGCCCACGCCCTCGACGACCGCGGTGGCGCCCGAGCCGCGCACCAAGAAGCGTTCGCCCACGGCGCCCGCAATCCACAGTGAACCGCTCGTGGCGCCGTAGCCAATAACGTTGCCCGCGATCACGCGGCCCTGGTCACCGAAGCCAATCGTGGCCTCAGCGGGGTGCGGCCGCAGCGCGATTTCACCGCCCGAGAGCCCCTTGCCGACGTAGTCATTGGCGTCGCCCACGAGGCGCAGCGTGATGCCCGCGGGCAAAAACGCGCCAAGCGACTGGCCAGCAGAGCCCGTCAGCGTGATGTCGATCGTGCCCTGGGGCAGCCCCGCCGCACCGCGCACGCGGGTAACCTCGGCGCCCAGCAGGGTGCCGACCGCGCGGTCAATGTTGTGGATGGGCAGGTCGAACACGGCCGGTTCGGCCCGCTCAATGCCGGCGCCGCACGCTTCAAGCAGCGCAATGTCGAAGTGGTCCTCGACGCCGTGCTCTTGCGCGACGCCGTGGCGCCGGGGAGCGCCCTCGGCGAAGCTGGGCCCACGCAAAATGGGGGTGAGATCGAGCCCGTCGGCCTTCCAGTGCCGCACCGCGGCATCGATATCGAGCGCGTCGGTGTCGCCCACGGCCTCGTCGAGGCTGCGGTAGCCCAGGCTCGCGAGAATCTCGCGCACCTCTTCGGCCAGGAACATGAAGAAGTTGACGATGTGCACGGCCTGACCGGTGAACCGCGAGCGCAGCTCGGGGTTTTGGGTGGCGACGCCCACGGGGCAGGTGTCGAGGTGGCAGGCGCGCATCATGATGCAGCCCGACACCACCAGCGGCGCGGTCGCGAAACCAAACTCCTCGGCGCCCAGCAGCGCGGCGATCACGATATCGCGGCCCGTCTTGAGCTGGCCATCGGCCTGCAACACGACGCGGTCGCGCAGCCCGTTGAGCATCAGCGTCTGCTGTGCCTCGGCGAGACCGAGCTCCCACGGCGACCCCGCGTGCTTCAGCGAGTTCATGGGGCTCGCGCCCGTGCCGCCGTCGTGGCCCGAGATCAAGATCACGTCAGAGAGCGCTTTGGCGACGCCCGCGGCAACCGGGCCAATGCCCGACTGCGACACGAGCTTCGTCGAGATGCGCGCGGCGGGGTTAGCCCGCTTCAAGTCATAGATCAGCTGCTTCAGGTCTTCGATCGAGTAGATGTCGTGGTGCGGGGGCGGCGAAATGAGGCCAACGCCCGGCGTCGCGTGGCGGGTGCGTGCGATCCACGGGTACATCTTGGCCGGGGGCAGCTGGCCACCCTCACCCGGCTTCGCGCCCTGTGCCAGCTTGATCTGAATCTCTTCAGCGCTCACCAGATAGGCGCTCGTCACACCGAAGCGACCCGAGGCGACCTGCTTGATCTTGCTGCGGCGTGTGGGGTCGGCGAGCCGCTCATCGGTCTCGCCGCCCTCGCCCGTGTTCGACTTGCCGCCGATCATGTTCATCGCGATGGCGAGCGTCTCGTGCGCCTCGGGTGAGATGGAGCCGTAGCTCATCGCGCCCGTTGCAAACCGCTTCACGATATCGCTGGCGGGTTCGACCTCATCGATCGACACCGCGGGGCGCTGCGGCGCAAACTTCATCAGCCCGCGCAGCGTCATCAGGCGCTCGGCCTGATCGTTCACGCGTGCCGTGTACTCGGCGAACAGATCGCGGCGACCCGTGCTGGTGGCGTGCTGCAGCTTGTAGATCGTTTCGGGGTCGAAGAGGTGGGGCGCTTCGCCGCGGCGAAAACGGTACTCGCCGCCGGTTTCGAGGCGCTCGTGAGCGAGCGGTGCCGTGTCATCGGGGTAGGCCGCGCGGTGACGTGACGCGACCTCGGCCGCGAGCACATCAAGGTCGACGCCGCCGAGCTTTGACGTGGTGCCCGAGAAGTACCGGTCGACCACGTTGTGTGACAGGCCGATGGCTTCGAAGGCCTGTGCACCGCAGTATGAGGCGACCGTTGAGATGCCCATCTTGCTCATGATCTTGAGCATGCCCTTGCCCAGCGCCTTGATCAGGCGGGCGACGGCTTCGGCCTCGGTGATGCCCGTGAGCACGCCCTCGCGCACCGACAGACCCACCGTTTCCATGGCGAGGTAGGGGTTCACCGCGGCGGCACCGTAGCCGATGAGCGAGGCGACGTGGTGCACCTCGCGCACGTCGCCCGCTTCGGCGATCAGGGCCACGCTCATGCGCTGCCCCGTGCGAATCAGGTGGTGGTGCACGGCCGACACCGCCAGCAGCGACGGCACCGGCGAGAGATCCTTGTTCGAATCGCGGTCAGAGATGATCACGAACTCGGCGCCGGCCTCGGCCGCAGCGCTCGCTTCGCGGCACATCTCATCGATGCGGTCGGCGAGGCCGCGGGCCCCAAAGTCGACCGGGTAGAGGCCACGAATGGTGACGGTGCGCTCGATGCGGGTGTCCTCACCGAAGTGCTGAATGCGCGCGAGCAGGTCGCCGTCGATCACGGGAAAGTCGAGGACGACCTGGCGTGCGTGCGCCGCCGACTGGCTCAGCAGGTTCTCCTGCGGGCCCATGCCAGCGCGCAGGCTCGTGACGAGCTCCTCACGCAGGGCGTCGAGCGGCGGGTTCGTCACCTGCGCAAACTGCTGCACAAAGTAGTCGAAGACGAGCCGGGGCCGGTCGGCGAGCACCGCGATGGGGGTGTCGGTGCCCATGGCGGCGAGGGGCTCGGCGCCGGTGCGCGCCATCGGCTCAATGAGCAGCCGCACCTCCTCTTCGGTGTAGCCGAAGGTGCGCTGGCGGCGCAGAATCGAGGCCTGCGGGTGCACGAGCGGCTCGCGCTCGGGCTCGTCAGAGAGTCTGATGCGGCCCTCGTCGAGCCACTGACCCCAGGGAGCGATCTCGGCGAGCGAGGCCTTCACTTCGGCGTCGGTGCGCACCTCACCCGAGTCGAGGTTGACGGCGAGCATGCGGCCGGGGCGCAACCGGCCGCGGCGTGCCACCCGCTCGGGAGCGATGTCGAGCACGCCGGTCTCGCTCGCGATCACAAGCAGGCCGTCGTTGGTTTCGAGGGTGCGGCCCGGGCGCAGGCCGTTGCGGTCGGTGAGCGCGACGAGCTCGTTACCGTCAGTCGCAATCATTGCCGCTGGGCCATCCCACGGCTCCATCACGAGCGAGTGGTACTCGAGGAAGTCGACGAGTTCAGGCGCGAGGCTGGCCTCGTTCTCCCAGGCCTCGGGCACCATCATGGCGAGTGCGTGGGGCAGCGAACGACCCGCGCGCACGAGCAGTTCGAGCACCTCGTCGAAGCTGGCCGAGTCACTGCCGCCCTCGCTGCAGATGGGCAGCAGCTGCCGCACATCGCCGAGCGCGTCAGAGGCGAGCTGCGCTTCGCGGGCGCGCATCCAGTTGCGGTTGCCGCGCACCGTGTTGATTTCGCCGTTGTGGGCGACGAGGCGCAGCGGCTGGGCCAGGTGCCACGACGGGAAGGTGTTGGTGGAGTAGCGCGAGTGCACGATCGCGAAGCGGCTGGCGAAGCGGTCGTCGTGCAGTTCGGGGTAGAACGCGGGCAGCTGCAGCGTCGTCACCATGCCCTTGTAGACGATGGTGCGCGAGCTCAGCGACGGCAGGTAGCAGCCGGTCTCGTGGCCAATACGCTTGCGGGTGCGAAATGCCTGCCGCTCAAGCGACTCCGGATCAGGTGCCCGCTTTGCCCCCGAGGGTGCCAGAATGAGCTGCTCAATGTGCGGGGCCGCGGCGACCGCGGCCTCCCCCAGAGTGGCGAGCTCGGTGGGCACGGGGCGCCACGCGATCACGTCGAGGCCCTCGTCTGCAGCGATCGAGGCGATGCGGTACTGCACCGAGCGGCGCTCTGCTGCGCCCACGGGCAGGAACGCGAGGCCCGCGATGTAGCGGCCCACTGCTGGCAGCTCGACGCCGGGCAGCGTGGCCGCCAGCTCTGCGCGAATCAGTGCGTCGGGGATGTCGGTGAGAATGCCCGCGCCGTCGCCGGTGCCGGCGTCTGAGCCGACCGCGCCGCGGTGTTCGAGGTGCTCGAGCGCCGTCAACGCGAGCGTGACGGTTTCGTGCCGGGCATCACCCGTGAGCGAGACCACTGCCGCGAGCCCGCAGGCATCACGTTCTTCAGCGGGGTCGTAGAGCCCTACAGGTGTAATGGGTTGGCTCAAAATCGACTTCTGAGCTGTGTGCGAGACCATAGTCGTCCCCTTTCTGCTGGCGGGACAACGGTGGCCCAGGTGGGCTGGCGCGACGCTCAGGACGTCGGTGTCGCGGTGATGTGCGTCAGCGGGCTTGCCACACTATCACTAGAAAATTCGGTGTTTTCACCACTTTTACCAAGCTCCAGCGAATTACGAGGGCAAAATACCTAAATAACTGCACAATCTGCGGCGATATGGCTATATCGCCGCAGCCGCTCAAAAACTGTAACACTCGCGAAACATCAGGGGCGCAAAACGGAAACGGGCACGCACCCCGTGAAGAGTGCGTGCCCGCTGCGGTGTTGCGTGAAATCGGTGGCGTTATGCTTCCACGCCAAAGCTCGAAACGTCGCCCACGAGGCGCGTGTTATCGCTCGGTACGGGCTCGACCGCGGCGAGGGCAACCTCGGCCGCAAATTCGGCCACGTTGTACAGCTTGCCCGCCTGCGCGCGGCGGTCTTCGAGGGCGCCCGGATTCATGCGGTTGAGCAGGGTCGCGGTGACCGTGCCCTCGATCATGTCGCCCGACACCACGATGAGATCGATGCCGCGTGCTTTGAGGTCGGCAATGCGCTCGCGCAGTGCATCCTCACCGGCGCGCTTTGAGCGCGCCACGGGCTCGTACTCGGGCATCGTGGGGGTGGTGTGGATGAAGTGGGCCTGGTGGCTCGTCACGAATACCACGCGTGATCCCTCACCCATCAACGGCAGGGCGGCGTCAAGCACGGCCAGCTGCGCGTCGCGGTTGAGCTTCAGCGCGTAATCTTCGGCCATGCCGCTTTCCATGCCACCCGAGGCGTTCAGCACGAGGATGTCGAGGCCACCAAAGGCCTCCTTCACCGCGTCCATCATGCCAGCAAGCGATGCCGGATCGGTGAGATCTGCGCCCTGCACCAGGGCCTCCACACCGAGTTCACGCAGCTGCGCCGCGAGCTTCTCAGCACGGGGTGCCTTGTTGCGGAAGTTCACGACCACGTTTGCGCCAGCCTCAGCGAAATAGCGCACGGTGTCGGCACCCACGCCGCGGGATGATCCCGTCACGAGGGCACGCTGACCGGCAAGACTGCCGGCTTCAAGAATCTGCGTCACCAGAACTCCTCAATTCTTTCGGTTTACGTCAGGTTAACCCTACTGGACTGTGCATGCCATGGGCCGCGAGGGCGGGGGTCTACCGCTCGCCCCTCGTTACTAGTACGCTGCAACAAATGGCTAGGACGCACCGCGCGTCTGAGGCGAGGAGGTCTCGAAATGGCTGATCGTACGCTTCGCGGGTCACGTATTGGCGCGACAAGTTTGCAGGGAGAGACGGGCGTAGAGCTCTCCCCCAGACACGGCGTGGAATACCTGACCGAAAAGGGAGCTCGGTTCGCGGTCTTGTTTGACGCTGACGCTGAGCCCCCGGCCGAGTGGTTCGACCAGAAAACTGGCGAGCTGGGCTTTCTTGACGATGAGGCGGGCCGCACCGCGCGCACCGAACTCGAGGAGAAGGTCGCGTCGGCGCGCACCCCGTGGGACATGCTCGCCGAGCGGCGCAGCATTGAAGAGCTCGAGGAGTTGCTCGAGGAACGGCTGAAGCTGCTGCGCGCCCGCCGCGGCTCGAAGAAGTAATACCGGGCCGGCAGCGGGTCGGCAGCAAGGTGCCGCGGGTCGGCAGCAGGGTGTGACAGCGGGGTGCCGCGGTTACCGCGTGCCGCCCCGCTTCTGGCGCCCGTTCATAACTGCCGTGATCATGCCAGCTGCGGCGGCCGCGCACCACAGCCCGGCGATCCAGGCACCCAGTGTGGTTGCCGGGGTCTGGCCCTGCGTGAGCGGCACGGTCGCGACCATAGCGTCTGCCGTGAACGGGGTGAGGGCGTCAGCGTCGCTGCCATCTGGCAGCACAATGGCGCTCGTGCCCACCGTTGAGATGTTGACGAGCGCACGGCCCGTTTCGACCGCGCGCAGTCGCGCGATGGCGAGCTGCTGGGCGCTCTCATCGGTGCGCCCGAAGTCGGCGTTATTGGTCTGCGCAAAGATCACCTCGGCGTCGTCTGCCATCATGGCGACCGCCTGCTGGTCAAAGATGATGTCGAAGCAGATGGCGAGGCCCGCGCGCACCACACCTGCCGCGGTATCTACGTCGAATGCTGCGGGCGTCGTGCCGGCTGCGTAATCGAGCTGCACGAGGTCGACGAGGTCGGGTACGAGCGCGCGAAAGAATGCCCGGTTAGGCATGTACTCGGCAAACGGCACTGGGAATCGCTTGTCGTAGCGGGTCTCGCTTGGGCCGTCTGCCTGCCACACGAGTGAACTGTTGGTGTACGTCTCGTCGGGGTTGCGCAAAATGGAGCCCAGCACGATGGGGGCGTCGGCGCGCGCCGCGAGCTTGGCGACCCGCTGGCTGCCCAGTGGATTATCGGCGAGCGCGAACTCGGCGCTGTTTTCGGGCCACACGATGACATCGACCTGCTCACCGCTGGCTTCAAGTTCATCAAGCAGCGCTTCAGTGCCGAGCACGTGGTCGCGCAGCACTGATCCGGATTCGCGATCATCGAAAATTGCGGCCTGCGAGTTGCCCTGCACCGCGGCCACCCGCAGCGTGCCCTCGCGCGCCACGGGCGCGCTGGGGACGAGGCCAGCGAGGATCGTCAGGGCCACCGCTGCTGCGCACCAGCGCACCGCGCGGCGGCGGTCGGGCGCGGCTCCCCCGCGCGCACGCAGCGAGAACAGCGCCGCGACCACCACGGCGCTCACGAGCGCGACGAGGCCGGTCAGGCCAGCAAATCCCAGCCACGACACCGATTGCACAAGCGGCCCTTCGGCCTGCGTGTGTGCGAGGCGTCCCCAGGCAAATCCACCGTAGGGCACGCGGCCCTGCAGCTGTTCGCGCGCGACCCATAGGCCAGCGGCGGTGAAAGCCGGCAGTGCAATGCCGGTGAGCCTGCGGGTTGCGAACGCGACTGCGGCGCCGAAGAGGGCGTACCAGGCGATCATCAGGGCGCTCAGGGCGAGCCAGGGCACGGGGCCGAGGTAAAGCGTCAGCCACGAAATATGCACAAGCCAGAACGCTGCGCCGGCTGCGGCCCCGAGGCCGACGCCCGCCCACACCCGCTGGCCCCACAGCGCCGCAAGGATCAGTGCGGCGGCGGGAAACGCGGCCCACCACCAGGCCAGGCCCGGGGTGGCAACGTCAAGCAGCAGCCCGCCCGCGATGGCCGCGGGCGCCGCAAGCCACCAGGGCAGCGGGCTCACGGCGAAGAGCTTGCGGGTCACGCGCCGCTCGACGTTTCGACGATGCCGCGCCTGATCGACCGCTTCGCGGCCCGCGCGGTGGTACCGAGGGCCGTGAGGCGCGCGTAATCGGGGCCCGTGGCGTTCTCACACGCCTGCGCGACCTGGTCAAGCAGGTCGATCGTCTGCTTCGCCCAGCGCACAAAGTCGCCGGCGCCGATGCCTGCTGCCTCGAGCAGGTGTTCGATGGGCTGGCCGTTGGCCCAGCCGTGCATCGTGGCGGCGAGACCCGCGTGGGGCATATCGGCGCGGGGCAGCTTGTGCCGGTCGGCGAGATCGTCGAGTCGCTCCCAAATGTCGAGCACCTGGTCGAATGATTGCGCGAACTCGGTGCCGCCGGGCAGTCGCCCTTCGCCCTCGTCATCACGGCGGGGTTCGTAGCTGAGCACGCAGCACATTGCGGCGAGCCCCGGGGCGTCTAGTTCTTCAAATGCACCCTCGCGCAGTGATTCGGCGACGAGCAGATCGCGGTCGCCGTAGATGCGCCGCAGCAGCTGACCCCAGTCGGTGACGACCGGATCCTGCAGCGTGCCGCCCAGGTAGTCGAGCTCGGTGAGCAGCGCGACCACGCGATCAAACGTGCGCGAAATGGTGCCCGTGCGGGCCGCGATCTGGCGACGACCACGTTCAAGCTTGCGGCGCAGCTTGCGCGCCCGGTCTTCCCACCGCTTCTGGTCGACGCCGCGGGCTCGCTTCACGGCGTCGTCGTAGCCGCTCAGCGAATCTTGCATGGCGCGCAGCTCGCGGGCTTCGCCCACCACTGCGCGGTCGGTTTGGAACTGCGCGAATGACAGCTCGAGCGTTTCGCGCACGCGGTCGGCGCTCATGCGCTCGAGCAGGTTGACGGCCATGTTGGGGGTGGGGCGGAAGCTGGAGTTCACGGGGAACGAGCGCGCACCGGCGAGGTGGGCGAGCGCTTCAAGGTCAACGTTGTCATGCCACACGACCACGGCGTGGCCCTCAACGTCGATGCCACGGCGGCCGGCGCGACCCGTGAGCTGGGTGTACTCCCCCGAGCTCAGCGGCACGCGATCCACGCCGTTGAACTTATCGAGGCGCTCGATCACCACCGCGCGCGCCGGCATATTAATGCCGAGGGCGAGCGTCTCGGTCGCAAACACGATCTTCACGAGGCGGCGCTGAAACAGCTCTTCCACCACGCTCTTGAACACGGGCAGCAGCCCGGCATGGTGAGCCGCGACGCCGCGCTCGAGGCCAGCCAGCCACTCGCGCACGCCCAGCACCCGGCGCTCTTCGTCGCTCATGTCTTTGATGGCTTCTTGTGCGCGGGCGCGAATCTGCTCGCGCTCTTCACGGGTCGTCAGCGCGATGCCCTCAAAGAGGCACTGCCGCACGGCCTGGTCGCAGCCGTTGCGGCTGAACACAAACACGATGGCGGGCAGCAGCCGCGTCTCATCGAGCGCCCGGGCGATGTCGGAGCGCGAGATGCGACGCGACCTGCGCTCGGGGGCCCGGCCGCGTGACCGCGCCCCGCGCCCGCCGCGATTACCGCGGCTGCCACCTGCTTCGAGCATGCGCAGCTCGGGGTTGATGCGCCCCTTGGCCGCCATCTCACCGTCGCGTCCCACAAACAGGGGCGCCAGGTCTTTGCTCGTGAGCACGTGCTGGTAGAGCGGCACCGGCCGGTGCTCTGACAAAATCACATCGGTGCCGCCGCGCACGGCGTGCATCCAATCGCCAAATTCTTCGGCGTTTGACACCGTCGCCGACAGCGCCACGATACGCACGTGACGCGGCAGGTGCAGAATGATCTCTTCCCACACGGCACCGCGAAACTTGTCACCGAGAAAGTGCACTTCGTCGAGCACCACAAAGTCGAGGTCAGACAGGCGGCCCTGTCGCCCACCGGCGGCGGACTCCCCCGCTGGCGGCGTATCGACGCCCTCGGCGTAGATCATGTTGCGCAGCACCTCGGTGGTCATCACCACAATGGGGGCATCACCGCGCAGGTTCACGTCACCCGTGAGCAGCCCCACCTCGTCTTCGCCGTACTGTTCGCACAGTTCGTGAAACTTCTGGTTCGAGAGGGCCTTGATGGGCGCCGTGTAAATGATGCGGGCGTCGCGCTCGCGGCGGGCCAAAAAGACGGCGAACTCGGCGATCGTCGTTTTGCCTGAGCCGGTGGGAGCGGCCACGAGCACGCTGCGCCCCTCTTCGAGTCGCGCGCAGGCCTCACGCTGAAACGCGTCGAGGCCGTAGGGCAGGCGCCGGGAGAACTGTTCGAGCGCAGATTGCGCGGGTGGGCGTTCTTCGGTTACTGCCGCGGTTTCGGTCACGCCTCATCCTTCGCTGGTACATCGTCGATGCCGTATTCGGCGAGTTCTTTCGCCCGGCGTTTATCAGCCCTGCGGTCGTGCAAAATGGCCACCCCGGCTGCCGCGAAGTAGAGCACCACAATGGGTGCGGCGAGCAAGAACATGCTCATCAGGTCGGCAGCAGGCGTGGCAATACCGGCAAACAAAATAATCGCGAGGATCGCGATGCGCCAGCTCTTCAGAATTGATGTACCGCGCAGCACGCCGATGAAGTTCAGCATCACGAGCAGCACGGGCATCACAAAGCCGATACCCACGGCAAGCAGCAGCTTGATCGCGAAATCAAGGTAGCTGCGTGCATCGAGGAAGAACGCGTCTTTCTCGGGCTGGAAGCTCGCCATCAGCCGCACGATGTTTGGCATCACCGTCCAGCCAGCGTAGGCACCGCCCAAGAAAAGCGGCACGGCCGCGGCCAGAAAGCCGACGCCGTAGAGCTTCTCGCGGCGCGTCAGGCCGGGCGCGAGAAACGCCCAGATCTGGTAGAGCCACACCGGCGAGGCAATCAGCACCGCGATAAACAGTGAGATCTGAATCTTGGTGTCGAAGCCACTTGTGATGTCACCGTAGGTGATCGTGGCGTCGCGCCCGGCCACCACGAGGTCTTCGACCGGCTTGCGCAGCATGTTCCACACCCAGGTCGACAGCAGCCAACCAGCCACGAGCGCCACAACGATCGCGATCGCCGAAATCATCAGGCGTTTGCGAAATTCTACGAGGTGTTGACCGAGACTCATGCGACCCTCTGAGGTGCGCTCGGCGCTCGCCTGTTTTGCCATTGTTTCAGTCTATCCCAGCGGGCCGAACGCTGATCTCAGGCGCGCTTAGGCGTCGTAGGCGGCGAGGGCGCGGCTGGCCCACTCGTGCACCGCAGTGCGGGCGGCCTCGGGTGACTCGATGACGACGCGGCCCGGGGCAATGCGCATCAACTGCAGTGCGAGCGAGCGATGCCAGGCGTGAATGGCAACGCGCAGCACGCCCGGGGCACTCTCCTCGATCACCCGCGGGGCAAACCCCGCGAGGGCGCCCAGGCTCTCGGCCGGCACCCGCGCGATCAGCTCGTAGCTGGCGTAGCTTTCGCCGCCCTCGGCTTCGGCCAATGGCGCGGCTGACTCCCCTGACTCAACGATTCCCGCGTCAACCGGGTCGCCGAGCCGCAGCTCAGACATTTGCGCGACCCTGAAGCTGCGCTCGGCCTGCCGCGTGAGGCAGAAGGATCGCAGATACCAGGCGTCGCCGTCTTGGTTCAGCGCAAGCGGCTCTACGGTGCGCTCGGTGGCGGTGCCGTGGGCGTCACGGTACCCAAAGGTCACCACGCGCCCATCGTGCAGCGCTTCGATCAGCAGCGGCACCCGCGCATCGGCGTCGTCTTGCTGCAGCGACAGCGCGTGTGCTGAAGCGCCGAGCGCGCGGGCGAGCTTCGCCGAGAGCGCCTGGGCGCGTGCGGCGCCCGGCTCGGGCAGCATCGGGGTGAGCGCGTGCAGCCCAGCCACCAACGCCGCCGTTTCTGCTGGCGAAAATCTGGGGGCGGCGTCAACCGCGATGACCTGGGTGAGCCACACCTCGTCAAGCGTTTCGAGGGCATCCCAGTCGATGTCGAAGAGATCCTCGTGCTGGTAGCTGAGGGTGTCACCGGGCACGCCCGCGGTGCCCAAGAACGAGATCAGCGAACGCACCTCGGCCGCGGTCACCTCGAAGCGTTTGGCGATCTCCCCCACAGTGGCGCCGTTGCGCTCACGCAGAAAGCCGATCATTGACAGCAGCATGACCACGCGCTCGGCCGACTTTTTGTGCACGGGTTTCGTCATCGCACATCCTCCGCATCATCTGGGTGCTGCGGGGCGTGCAGCGCGTGGATGTCTCGCAGCGCAGCGACCACGAGGTCGCTCAATGCAGCAGGCGAGACCACGGCAACATCGGGGCCGTATTCCACGAGCTGGGCCGCCAACACGTGCGCGTCGAGATACGGCACCTCGACATCGCGGTCAACCCCCGCGGCTGCGGCTGCGCGGTGGGCGTACGGGGTGAAGCGGGCTTCGGCCACTGATCCGGATCGCACCCGCAGCACCGCACGCTGATGATCAGCAAGCTTCGTGAGCTCAGCAATCACCGCGGGCGCGCGATTGCGCAGCGTCTCATCGAACGGGGTGCGTTCGATGCGCACCGCGCTCGTGATGCGCGCGAGCAGAAAGACTCGGCCGGCATCGCGCTCGAGATCCCAGCCGATGAGGTGCCAGCGGCCCTGCGCACGGTGCAGCGCGAGCGGCGCAATGCGGCGCGGCAGGGGGGCGTCGCGATCGGGGTTCGTATATTCGAAGCCCACGATGCGGCCAGCATCGATGGCGCGCTGCAGCTGAGTGGCGCCCGCCTCGACCGGCCCCAGTTTGGGGGCCACACCAAGATGGCGCACATCGAGGCCTGAGCCGAGAGCCTCAAGTTTGAGCACCGCGTGCCGAGAATCCTCACTCATGCTGCCGTCGCTCCACGCGATTGCGGCGAGCCGCAGCAGCGTGAGCTCTTGCTCATCAAAACGCAGATCTGCCGGGAACTGCAGCAGATCCTTTGAAATGCGGTAGCGGGTGAGCTGGTTATTGCCCGGTTCGAGCGGTGAATCTCGCGTCTCGACCTGAATGCCCAGCGCCCGCAGCTGCTCTTTATCGCGTTCAAACTGACGATCGAGGGCAGCGTTCTCACCGCCGACCTCGTAGCGGTCGGCGTAACCAAACACCGACCGCAACAGGTCACGCTTCGTTGCCCCCTTTGAGCTCACCACGAGTGCGAGCACCAGGCTGAATAGCCGCTGCTCGCTGGGCACCCGCGAACGTGCCTCCACTGATGAAACTTAGTTCACGCCGAGAATGTCGATGACGAGCACGCGGGGCGTACCGCCTTCTTCGTTCTCAACGACCACGACCTGCGATCCCACCTGCTGGCCAGTGAGGGCTGCACGGTAGGTGTAGCCCGACTGGGCGATCGCTTCTTCGTTGCCGAGGCCCATCAGCCCGGTGTCCCAGGTGTTGGTGCGCTGCGTGCCGTCCCAGCTCACTTCGAGCAGCTGCACGATGACGTTGTTCGTAGAGCTCACTTCAGCGCCGTCGCCTGCGATGCGCACCGCAGTCGTGGTGCCTGCCGGAGCGCTGCGCGGGGGCAGCACGACGCCCGGGCGGCCGTCATCGTTGGTGACGACGGCTGGGAACCCGTTCGGCAGGCCCTTCACGGCACCGTGTGAAGAAAGTTCGCTCACGCTGGTGACGTCAAGCACGCCCACGACACCGCCGGTGCCCGCGCCGCCCAGCTGCGAAGCCAGCTGCACACTCTCGTTGGGACCCAAGGCCAGCACCGCACGGTCGCCCGCGGCGAGGCAGCGCACGGCCTCGCTCAACGGGTTGGCCTGCGCCTCGTCGACCATCAAGAACTCAGGTGACTGGGTGCTGCCAAACGCGGGGCTCTGGTACAGCTGCTGGCCGGTGGCCACGTCAAAGAACGCCATGTTGACGCCCACGAGGGTCTTCTCGCCCGCAACGGCCGTGCGGTCGCTCGCCTCGTCGACGACGGTGCGCTGTGAGGTCTTGATCGTGATGTCTTCGGGGACGGTCACGGCGGGCGCCGCACCAAATCCACCGGCGACCTCGATGCTGTTACTCAGCGCGCCCGGCTGCATAATCGGCGCGCAGTCGGCCGCAGCCTGCTGTGCGCTGCAACCGGTGATCCCGGCAATGAGCAGTGCTGAAACTGCTGTGGCGGGAATGACTCGACGAAGCATGGGTACCTCTCGCAGAAACCTGGTTGGGAACTCGGCCATCATATCGAACCGAGCCTGGGGAAAATGACGCAAACTAGCGCTGTGCGTCGTCAGTGTTTTCGGGCAGTGCGCCGCGCTCGGTCGCAATCTTGACGGCCTCGCGGGCCTTCTTGCGCAGAATCTTGTCGCTCTTCGACCACTGGCCAATAGCCTCGGGAGTCCACGTCGGCTCACCCTCGGCGTTGGTGGGGCCCTCAACCATGTCGGGCAGCCAGTTAGCCATGTCCTCGTTCGAGAACTCGGTCTTCGACGCGCGGCGCTTCAGCGCGGGCATCTGCGTGTTGGGAGCCAGGCGACGGGCCGTAATCAAGAAGCCCGTGTGACCGACCATGCGGTGGTCGGGGCGCACGGCCAGTCCCTCAACGTGCCAGCCACGCACCATGGTCTCTGAAGACTGCGGGTGCGTGTACTGCCCGCTGCGGCGAATCTCTTCTGCCGTGCGTGAGAGCTGGGTCACGGTGGCGACGTAGCAAATCAGTACGCCACCGGGGGCGAGTACGTCAGCTGCTACGTCAACGCACTCCCACGGGGCCAGCATGTCGAGCACGACGCGGTCAATGCTGCCCTCGTCAACCGTGTTCGGCAGCGCCTCCTGCAGGTCACCCACGGTGACCGTCCAGTTCTCGGGTGCGTGACCGATGTAGGCGGCGGCGTTTGCGCGCGCCACCTCGGCGAACTCTTCGCGACGCTCGAAGGAGAACAGCTCACCTGATTCGCCGATACCGCGCAGCAGGTGCAGCGACAGCGCACCCGAGCCCACGCCAGCTTCAACAACGCGTGCGCCGGGGAAAATGTCGGCGAGCGACAAGATCTGCGCCGCATCCTTCGGGTAGACGATGGCCGCACCGCGCGGCATCGACATCACGAAGTCAGACAGCAGCGGGCGCATCGCCAGGTACTCTTCGTCCGAGCTGTTCGTGACCACCGAGGCATCGGGCAGGCCCACGATTTCTTCGTGCTTGATCATGCCCTTGTGGCTGTGGAACTCGCCACCTGGCACCAGGGTAATCGTGTTGAGGCGGCCTTTGGGGCCCGTCAGCTGTACGCGATCGCCAAATCCGAGCGGCCCGCGCAGCGCTGGCGTGTTCTCGGTCGTCGTGTCTGCAGCGTGGGGGGTCGAGTCGCTCACGCGGTTTCTCCAGTCCCGGCGGTGTCACCGGCGTTGTAGGGGTGGATGGTACGCAGTGCGGTGAAACGCGCTGCAAGAGTGTGGGCGGAGTGATCCGCAAGTGAGGCCCACACCTCGTGGGCCGGCGAGGTGTCAAGCGGCAACAGGTTGGGAATACCGATGGCTATGGCGCCCGAGGCGTGCCCCGCGGTGACGCCGGGCATCGAGTCTTCGAGGGCCAGGCAGTCGGCGATCGAAACGCCCACGGCCGCCGCGCCACGCAGATACGCCTCGGGGTGCGGCTTTTCGTGGGTAACCTCGTCGCCTGCGACCACGGTCACGAAGCTGCCGGCCGGCAGCAGGGCGATGACCGCGTCTGCGATTTTGCGCACCGACATCGTGACGAGCGCGCTGGGGATGCCCTGCGCGCGCAGATCAGCGAGCAATTCGAGTGCGCCGGGGCGCCAATCGGGCGTGGTGGTGTTGAGCCCCGCGATCACGCCGTCGGTCCACTCAGCAATAATGGCGTCGATTTCAAGCGGCACACCGAGGTCTTTGAAGACCTGGGCTGAGCTGCGCAGCCCAGCGCCGATGAGGTTGTCGCGCACTTCGTCGGTGAGTTCGATCCCGTAGCGGCCCAGCATGGTGACCTCAACATCAAGCCACAGTGGTTCTGAATCAATCAGCGTGCCATCCATGTCCCACAGCACCGCCGCGGGTGCATTGTCCATACGTGTCTCAGTCATCCGCAACAGTCTACCGATGACGAGCCGGTATCCTGGGTGTGGCGGCATCGGCGGTTTCAAGATGCGGCCGTCCTAACTGCTATGAGGAGTCCCTGGTGTCAGAATCCCCCCGCCCCACCCCGCGCGTGCTGTTGGCCGCTTTTCAGGGCTGGGGTGACGCGGGCGAGGCCGCCACTGACACACTGCAGCACCTGTCGTTGCGGCTCGAGGCCGAGCCGCTGCACAGCATCGGCGCCTCTGGCTACATCGACTTCCAGGCGCATCGCCCCAAGCTCACGCGCGATGCGCTGGGCAAGCGCTCGCTCGAGTGGCCAGAGACTCGGCTCTACGGCCCCGTGGTGCGCCCGGGGCTCATCGCGATGCCGGCTGCGGCTCCCGCTGCACCGCACACGCCCGGCCCCGTACCCGGGCCCGGGCCGGTATCGGTGCCCGCGGCTGAGCCGGCTCAGGCCGCAGACGCCGCTGCCCTAGCTGACACCGCAGATACTGACGAGAAGGACGCCCCCGAGCTGCCCGAGCGGGTCACCCGCATCGACGGCTCCCTCGTCACCGAGCTGTACCTGTTGGCCGGGTACGAACCCGCCTACAACTGGCAAGATTTCGCCGACGAGATCGTCGACCTCGCCGAGACGTGGGCGTTTGACACGGTGATTCTCATCGGTTCGATGTACGCCGAGGCCCCGCACTCGCGCCAGATCGCGACCACCATTTCGTCTGAAAACGAAACGCTGCGGGCCACCGCCGGCGCGGTGATCAGCACGTATGAGGGCCCGGTCGGCATTGCCTCGATCATTGAGCTCGCCCTCTGCGACGCCGATATTCCCACGCTGTCGCTGTGGGCTCAGGTGCCCCACTACGTACACTCGGCGCCGTCGCCCAAGGCCACGCTCGCGCTGCTGGACAAGCTCGAAGAGCTGCTCGATGTCGTGATTCCCCGCGGCGAGCTGCTCGATCAGTCCAACGAGTGGGAGCGCCACATTAACCGCATCGCTGAGGGCGATGAGGAGATGTCGCAGTACATTCGCACGCTCGAACGCGCACGCGACGAGGCACTCGCGGCGGGCACGACGGGCGATGCGATCGCACTGGAGTTCGAGAAACTGTTGGGTGGGGCCATCGAGGACCCGGATCAGTCATCGGCTCCCCGGTTCCCCCGCGGGCCCGAAGCTCAAGATCCTGAGCTGCCCCGGGATCCGGATCAGATGTAGCCCACCGCCCCCAATGCCAGCGAGCCCGGCACCCCACTGGGGTACCGGGCTCGCTGGGTTTGGGGCGCGATCGGCCCCGGGCCGTCGCTAGGCCTTGGGGTTCAGCTCGACGCCCAGCAGTGCCTGCACCGCGGCATCGATCAGCGCGGGGTCATCGACGCCGCGATCGAGCGCAGCGTCGAGGGTCGCGAGCATCACCGGCGTGTCAAGATCGTTCGCGAGCGCGGCCCGCAGCTGCTGCACGACCGTGGCCGACGACACCGCATCATCGCTGTGACGCGCGAGGCCCGCCTTCCACGCGTCGAGGCGGCGGGTGGCGGTGTCGAGATCGGCGTCGTTCCACTCCCACTCAGAGCGGTAGTGGTGCGCGAGCAGCCCGAGCCTGATCGCCGAGGGGCAGGCCCCGCCGTCGAGCAGCTTCGAGACAAACACGAGGTTGCCGCGCGACTTTGACATCTTGTGGCCCTGGTAACCCACCAGGCCGGCGTGGCAGTAGGCATGCGCGAGCGGGGTGCCCGACAGCGCGGTCGCGTGCGCGGCCGTGTACTCGTGGTGCGGGAAGATCAGGTCGCTGCCGCCGCCCTGCACCGTGAAGGCACCGCCGAGGGCACCCGTCGCGATGACTGAGCACTCGATGTGCCAGCCGGGGCGCCCCTGGCCCACCGGGCTCTCCCAGCTCGGTTCGCCGTCGCGGGCCGCGCGCCACAGCAGCGGATCGAGCGCGCCGCGCTTACCTGGCCGCTCGGGGTCGCCGCCGCGCTCAGCGCTCAGCTGCAGCATGGTGGCCTGGTCATAGGGGGCGACGTCGCCCAGCCGCCACTGCGAGTCGCGCTCTGCCGCGGCCGAGTCGAAGTAGATGTCTTCGCCCTCAGCGTCGGCCGTGGGCACGGCGTATGCGAAGCCGCGCTCACGCAGCTCAAGCACCGCCTGCGCGATCTCGTCGATGTGCTCGGTGACCGCGATGTAGTGCTCGGGCGGAATCATGCCCATGCGGTACATGTCGGAGCGAAAGAGCCCGATCTGGTCTTCGGCGAGGCTGCGCCAGTCCACGCCCGTGGCCTCGGCGCGCTCGAGCAGCGGGTCATCGATGTCGGTGATGTTTTGGGCATACACCGTCTCGATGCCGGCGTCGCGCCAGGCACGCTGCATGATGTCGAACGCGAGGTAGGTGAACGCGTGCCCGAGGTGGGTCGCGTCATACGGGGTGATGCCGCAGACGTACAGCAGCGCCTTGCCATCGGCGATGGCCGGGTGCTCGAGGCGACCCGTGGCCGTGTTGAACAGCTTGGGCACGATGCCCTCGCCGGGCACCGCGGGGATCTCGGGTGGGGTCCAGGTTCTCACTGTGCGCCTCCAGCGGTTTGAGCGATAGCGGTACCACCGTCGGCGGTGAGCACACCGGTCGACAGCAGCACAATAATGACGATGCCGAGCAGCACTCGGTAGACCACGAAGGGCATGAAGCTGCGCTTCGAGATGTACTTCATGAACAGCCCGATGACCACGAGGGCGATCACGAAGGCGACAACGGTCGCGAGCATCGTGAGCCCCATGGGGGTGGTATCAGTGGGTGACTTAATGGCTTTGAAGAGCTGATAGAAACCCGAGCCAAAGACGGCGGGAATAGCCAGCAAGAATGAGTAACGTGCGGCCGCTTCGCGGGTGTACCCCATCATCAAACCGGCGGTGATCGTTCCGCCAGAACGAGATACCCCGGGGATCAGGGCGAGGGCCTGGGCGCCGCCGTAGATCAGGCCACGCTTCCAGGTGAGGTCTTTAATGTCGCGCTGCTTGCGGCCAAACTTATCGGCGATGCCGAGCAGAATACCGAAGCCGATGAGCGTGAATGCCACGATCCACAGCGAGCGCAGCGTCGTCTCGATCTGGTCTTGGAACACGAGGCCCAGCACCACAATGGGAATGGTGCCCAGAATGATCCACCAGCCCATCATCGCGTCTGGATCCTTGCGCGGCACCGATCCGGTGAGCGACCTGAACCAGCGGCCAATGATGCGCGTGATGTCGCGCCAGAAGAACACAATCACCGCGGCTTCAGTGCCCAGTTGCGTGATCGCGGTAAACGCGGCCCCTGCGTCGCCAATTCCCATCAGCTCACTCGCGATGCGCAGGTGCGCGCTCGACGAGATCGGCAAGAACTCGGTGAGCCCCTGAATAATGCCCAGGAGGATCGCCTCGAAGATTCCCATCATTTCCTTTCAGGGCGCACCTCAATTGCCTACTCCGGCGCACCGCGCTCAAGAATAGCCCACGCCCCGGCCACACAGGCTGAGGGTGTGCGAGCGCAGGCGCGCCCCGGCCCCTGCGCTGGCACGCGCCTTGGCTTGCGCCTTGGCCTGTGCCCCGGATCATGTCCCGTGGGGATCTCGGTGTCTAGTAGGTGCGCAGCAGATCGACGAGCACACGGTGACCGAAGTCGAGCGCGTCAAGCGGCACCCGCTCATCGACGCCGTGGAACATGCCGGGGAAGTCGAGATCTGCCGGCAGCCTGAGCGGGGCGAAGCCATAGCCGGTGATGCCCAGGCGCGCGAGCGACTTATTGTCGGTGCCGCCAGACAGCAGGTAGGGCAGCACGCGTGCCTCGGGGTCGTGACGCTTCAGGCTAGCGGTCATCGCGTCAACGAGCTCGCCCTCGAAAGGAACCTCGAGCCCAATGTCTGAGTGCACCTTTTCGATCTCAATGTCGTCGCCCACGATGCGCTGCACCCGGTCGAGAATGTCGGCCTGTTCGCTGGGCAGGGCGCGCACGTCAACGAGCGCCTCGGCCGTGTCGGGAATGACGTTGTGCTTGTAGCCAGCGTTGAGCACGGTCGGGTTGCTCGTGTTGCGCAGGCTGGCCTGAATGAAACCGCCGGTTTTGCCCAGGCGCAGCACCAGCGTTTCGGGGTCGACCGTCTGCGGGTCCTCCCCCAAAATCTCAGAGAGCGCGTCGATCAGCTCGCTGGTGGTGTCGCACAGGGCGAGCGGCCACTCGTGACGGCCGAGCGCCGCAATCGCCTCGGCGAGGCGCGTCACCGCGTTGTCTTTCCACACGCGCGAGCCGTGTGCGGCGGTGCCGCGGGCACGCAGCCTGATCCAATCGAGCGACTTCTCACCCGTCTGAATCAGGTAGGCGCGCTGACCTTCAACGTCGATCGAGTAGCCGCCGACCTCACTGATGGCAGTGCCGGCGCCGGCGAAGAGTTCAGGGTGCTCGTTGACGAGGAAGCTGGCGCCGTACTCGCCGCCGTTCTCCTCATCAGCAAAGAACGCGAGGATCACCGTGCGGCGGGGCTTGCCGCCCGCGCGCAAAATCTCGGCGATCGCGGTAAGGATCATGGCGTCCATGTCCTTCATGTCTACGGCGCCACGGCCCCACAGCATGCCGTCCTTAATGACGCCGGCGAACGGATCAACGCTCCAGCCCGCGGGGTCTGCGGGCACCACGTCGAGATGGCCGTGCAGCACGAGGGCGGGAAGCGTTAGGTCTTCGCCCTCCACGCGCGCTACGACGCTCGCTCGGCCCGGCGCCGACTCGAAGATCTCGGGGGCCAGCCCGAGCTCGGTGAGATAGGCCGCAACGTAGTCGGCGGCCGGGCGCTCGGGGTTGGCATCTCCCCCGCCGCGGTTCGACGTGTCGATCCGGATCAAATCGCGCGCAATGCGTGCGGTCTCTGAAAGCTCCTGGGCGGTGGTGTTTTCGCTCATACCCCCAGCGTATCGGGCTCGGTGGGGTTGGGGGCTGCGGGTTGAGCATTGCTACGCGAGATTGCACGATACGCTCGCTTCGGTGGCGGGCATCGGGGCTCGCGCGCGAAAGGCGAACGATAACGATGACAAGTGCGGCGAAACGTACCGCGGTAACCGGGTTCTTGCTTGCCGTGGGATCGGCGGCAAGCTTTGCGCTGTCGGGAATCTTCGCGAGCTCGCTGATGACGGCGGGGTGGTCTGCGGGAGCGGCGGCTACCGCCCGCATCTCGGTCGCCGCCGCGGTGCTGCTGGTGCCCACCCTGCTCGCGCTGCGTGGCCAGTGGCATCAGGTGCTGCGCGCGTGGAAACCTATTTTGTTGTTCGGTTTGCTCGCGATTGTTGCCTGCCAGCTCGCCTACTTTCTGGCGGTCGAGTTCATTGCCCCGAGCCTCGCGCTGCTCATTGAGTTCATGGGCCCGGTACTGCTGATGCTGTGGATCTGGGCGCGCAGCCGTGTCTCGCCCCCGCCGCTCACCCTCGTGGGGGCCGCGATCGCAGTGGTGGGGCTCGTCACGCTCTCGGGCTTGGCCTCGGGCGGTGCGCTGCACCCGCTCGGCATCATCTTTGCGCTCGTCGCCGCGGTCGGTAACGCCGCTTATTATGCGGCCGGCGCGTCTTCCAACCACGGTATTGCGCCGCTCCCCTTCGTGGGGCTCGGGCTGTTGGTTGCCGCCATTGGCCTTGGCATCGTGTGCGCGGTGGGCATTCTTCCCTTTACCATCACGAACGTTGCCCCGGTGGTGGCGGGCGTCGAGCTGTCGCCCGCGCTGGTGGTTGCGGCGATGGCGCTGATCTCAACGGTGATCGCCTACGTGCTGGGTGTCTCAGCGTCACGCCGGCTGGGCGCGACGGTCGCAAGCTTCACCGGCTACTCAGAGCCCATGTTTGGCATTGTGTGGACCATCGTGCTGCTCGCCATCGTGCCCACCGGCACCCAGTGGTTGGGGGCCGCGCTGATTCTCGCCGGCGTGGTCACCGTCAAACTCGGTGAAATGCGTGCGGTGCAGCGCCGGGTCACTGTGCCGTGATTCACCTAGGCGCGAGGTAAGCCTCTAGTCACGGTGTCATCGAACCAAAGGGTCAGAAGTCGCGGAGCTCAAGCGGCACCTCCTGCTGTGCTGCAACACGCTTCGGAATCAAGGCGATTCGTTCCTCGCCACGATGACGAATACGGGCAAGTTCTTCTGGATCATCCAGCTGAAATAAGGGCACCCCGACTGACACCGCAGCGTTTAGAACGTTGCCTATAGCTACGGAAGGGTGTCCCCTCTCGATCATGGAGATAGTGCGCTCTGATGCACCACACACACTGCCAAGGTGCTTTTGCGTCCAGCCTCGCTCAATCCGAGCAATCCTGATCTGCCCACCCAGCACTTCAAGAGCATCCCGGGCCACCCCGAGTACTCCAACTTTCTCTCGCCCCATCATCAATACCTTTCAGTTAAACCCTATTAAGGCTTAAAGTATTGATGTTTTAACCAGTGAAATCAATCTATGAGCAAAACGGCTCAAAGGAAGCTGCCGCTACTCAAAGCGCGGCCGCACCCGCTCTCGAACCTCCTCATGGTTCTCGGGCGTCACTGCCCACCGTTTGGAATCGGTGTCTTCGAATGTGACCTGAAACTTTCCCGTTGCGCGCTCGGGCTGCACCAGCATGTACACCGGGTACACGGCGGGCTCCTCGTATTTAGTCGCGAGATACGCAAGCGTCGCCTCGGCGATCACAAACGGGCTCACCGTGGTGAGGGCCAACGGGCTGTCCCCTGTGTAGAGGTAGCCGTAGGTTCTCCCCAGAAAGTCGCCGTTGATGCCAACCACCATGCTCATTGACTGCCAGTCAAGCTTGGCTCTATCCATGTTCTCGGTGATGACCTGCAGCATGTTCTCGAGAGCTTCAGTCACGGGATCTCCTTTGACGTGGGGCCGGTGCTCCCCCGCCCGTTGCAGGTAAATATACTCCCAACTCTCGCGGTTGCCAGCTGACATGAAAGCCCTTGACCGCGCAGCTGCGTGCCGTCACGATGGAACACAGTACGCCCGCCGTTTCATCAGCACTCATCGGAGCACCCCATGGACGACCGATCAACGCAGCTGCCAAAGTTGCCAACCGCCGTTTCCACGCGTGACGTCAACGGGGTGCGGCTCGGTATCGAGTCGTTCGGCAATGCCACCGCACCGCTGATTCTGTGCGTGGGCGGCACCACGATGTTCTCGTGGCCCGATGCCCTCTGCGAGAAGCTCGCCCGGGGCGGCCGGTACGTGGTGCGGTATGACCTGCGAGACGCCGGCGCCTCAACGACCGGGGATGCAGAGTCGCCCCAGTACACCCTGCGCGATCTCGCCGCCGATGCGGTTGCTCTCGCGGGCAACCTGAGCGACCGTCCAGCTCATCTCGCGGGGATTGGGGTGGGCGGGTTCGTGGCACAGGTTGCCGCGCTCGACCACCCGGCGTCGTTTTCAGCCCTCACGCTCATCGGCACCCGGCCGGTCGCTCCGGGCCCGACTGATCCAGACCTCCCCGATCACGACCAGGCCACGATGAGCCAGTTATTTTCGCGGCCCGGGCCTGATTGGGAGGATCGGGCCTCGGTTGTCGAGTACGCGGCGCAGGGTGCCACGATTCTGGGGAATGATCCGGATCCCGCCCGTGAGATTGCCGGGCGTATTTGGGACCGCACGCCAGCGGGAATAGCCGGTGCGCACCCGGCCAATCAGCTCGGCACGGTCTTCGCGCGCCTCGATTGCAAGCCCCGGTGGCGCGAGCGGCTGGGTGAGATTGCCCTGCCGACGCTGGTGGCACACGGCCGCCGCGACCCGTTCTTTCCCGTGGGTAACGGTGAAGCTCTTGCGCGCGAGATCCCCGACGCGCGACTTTTAGTGCTTGAAGGTTCGTCGACGGTGATTTCTGAAACCGATGTGGCCCGGGTCGCAGCGGCGATGCTGGGGCTGCAAGAACACTGATCAGGGTGCGGTCAAGTTGCGCGGGCCTCCAAGGTGTAATCGCTGGCGTGCGCTGGTGGTCGGCTCACCGCTATGAGTACCTGAGCGAACCAATTAGTCGCGATGCGGAGACGAACCCAACGCAGACCCATCGGCCTCTGTTCGGAGATGCGGCGCGAAGGACCCTTTGTTCCCGCCGCCTGCGGTATTACCGAGCCCCCGATCGCCGCGGCGGGACTGGCCTGAGACAGGGAGCTTCGGTGACCGTAGCGATAAATCCTGCTGTGCAGCTTGGGTCCAAGAGTTGTCAGTACCGGTGACGTCGAAGGCGCGGCTCATGTCCCCCAACACTTCACGAGCACGCAGTTGAACGTCACTCGGCAAGGTACGCCAGACACGGCGGTTCTCCGAGGTTTCCTTGAGTAAACTGCGGATGCGCTTGCGACTTCTTTTCGCAAGCCCCTCCCGAATCTCACTCACTTCCTGAATGCAGGAAAGCAGAACAATTCCGTCCTCTACATGGCGCATATGGTCCCGCTGGTCCACTAGAAACGCGGCACCTTTAAGCGCGAGAGCACCCTGCAAAGAGGGTAACGAGAAAGACGCAATTTCCACGCCTTCTCGCTGCATGATGACGTTCGAAGTTTGAGAAAGAGCGCGGGTCCCGGCCGGGACAGGAAATAACGGCGACCTGCGGAATGTGGGAGCATGCCGCGCAGCGTGACGATCTGCAACCATCACATCAACTTTGTCATCCCCTCGCATAAAACGGTACGCAAACCTTCCACTGTCAGCGAGCTCAAACCCGCTGGCGTACAGTGCGGCACTTGCCTCAGGGAACGTAATGGCGCGTGTCTCGAGGTGAAGTAATGCGTCCACGTCTGAGGTCGCTCGAATGACCCCCACCCCGGCGAGGTGAGCGTGCGCGCGGAACATAAGCCCAACTACCAGAGACCAGGAATGCCGTGGCAGAATGCTGGATACCTCGGTGGCCAGCGGCCAAGGCGGCTCCTCCCAGGCACCATCGAATGGTTCATCCAGGATGAGCTCAGGTCGATGGCCCTTTAACGCCCCACTGTTTTTGAGAGGTGCTTCTCTAGCCATTCACGGCCGGCGCTCTCCTCGCGAGTTGACCCATAAGCGATGTAGGCGAGGGCCTCAACTACTCCGTGGTGCGCGCGCGACGCGTTCACCGCCACAACGTTGCCTTCAGGGTCGTTCACCAACCCAAGAGACCTGGCCTGCGAAGCAGGGCTGGGGTCCGCAATCACAGCAGTGCCGTACCCGACCAGGTCTGTCTCGTGATTGATGACCGAGCCGAGCGAGTGTAACTGCTCATTAGTCGCACGGTACAGGGTCACTCGACCTGCAAGCACACGGCCGATAAGCTCAGCTTCACCCATCTCCCGGAGCCGCTTTTTTAGACGACTCCGCTGGCTTCCCCCCAGGTCTTTAGTCTTGCCAGTAGATAGCAAGTCGAGAGCAGCAGTCCACGTGCTGTCGTCCCACCGACGCCCGGAGACGTCCATGCGTTCAAGAGCGAACACCTGGTGCTCATACACGCCAAGTGTGCGCCCGAGCCGGACGGCAGTAAGCAAACCATTTTGGACAGCGAGCTGCACTTGCCGTTGAGTGACCCCCAGAATCTGGGAGGCATCTAGCGTGGTAGTGAGCATGTACATATCTTCTCTTGAGCGAATAGATATGTCAAACTTTAGATCATGGAGGCCCAGAAGCACTCCCTCGTCCCCGCTACCATTGATGTCGCGTTCACCGCCATCTTGTTGACCTTGATCCGCGCCGCGTACTTGAATTCGGCAGTCTCCTTTGCCGCTTCAAGTAGTGCTTTCTACTCATCATGTTTCTGCTCGCGTGCTGACTGGAATGCACCTTTTGTGACATCCTTCGCCACACCCATTGCCGCGGCACCGGCTGCCACCTCAATACCTGTCATATCTCGACAGCGGTGGCTTTGTAGTAAATCTCGAATGAGGTCCTGGCGGATCCGCGGCAATGGGGGCGAGAGCGATCTCAGGGTCGCTGTCGACGTGCGCGCGCACCGAACCTATCGAGTGCTGCCAGCACTTCAGGTGTGTGCCAAATGCGGTTGCGCTTGTAGTCGTTCGTCTGGACGAGGGCGCCAGCCGCCACCAGTCGCTCGATCGTGGCCGTTGCAGAGACGAACGAGACACCAAGTTCGTCAGCCACAATCTGGGCCGTGATGACCGGCTGACGTAGGAGCAGCTCGCGAATGGCGACACCTGCGGAACCACGTCGAGCGGGAGCCGTGTTAGCCCAACCAGCGGCGATCGCCTGGAGCTCCTCGACAAGGGTGCGACCGTTGTTGATGCCCGCAAACACGGCATCTGCGAAAGCTAAGATGATCGGGCTCGGGTCGCCATTTCGGTAGCTCGTGAGCGCACGGAAGTAACCGTCGGTATCGCTGAGGAGTCCTGCCGATACAGGTACGGTGACGTTCCTGGTCAGGCGGCCGTGACGGAGCATACTGTGCAACAGCGCACGACCTGTGCGACCATTGCCGTCAGAGAACGGGTGGATCGTCTCAAACTGGGCATGCGCCAGAGCCGCGTGAGCGAGCACGGGCAGATCAGTGCGGGCGCAGAACTGCACGAGGTCGGCCATCAGGCTAGGAACGCGATCGTTATGGGGCGGTACAAACGAAGCCGCGTGAGGTGAGATGCTTCCGCCACCGATCCATACTGGTTCCTCTCGGAACTTGCCCGTGTACTCCGGCGCGCTTTCATACAGCAGCGCGCGCTGCATCGCGATGATCGCATCTTCGTTGATGCTCTCGCTCAGTTCCAGCGCGGCTTGCATCGCACGCACGTTCCCAACAACCAGACGAGCGTTGCCAGACTTGGCAGCGTCCAGTTCAGCCAGGGCGACCTGCTTGGCGCTCGAGGTCAGTTTCTCCACCTCGGAGCTGGAGGCTGACTCGGTACGAAGTAACACCGAAGCGAACGGTGCCGTGATGGAACCCACCTCGGAATCGAAACGCGCCAGTTCCGCGCTGGCATCGTCAGCAGCCGCCAGTGTTTCAGCGTCCAGGTGCACGTCTAGGTCTGCGATCAGCGGCAGGACGGCCGCCTGGTAGTCCCCGCGCGCACGCAGTGACTGACGCCGCGAGGTGACTACCGTGGGGTCTCGCGCCCATGGATGCGGCTCGGTGGTGATCGCCGGCCAGGCTGGGGGCTGAGCGGAGTTAACCTGTGACATGAAACAATCATACCCAAGCTTAGGCGCGTAACCTTTAATAAGATGAGACTGCATTCAAGGAAAAACAAAAACCGCCGTGTCAGAAACCACTCTGAGTAACAGTGGGTCGAAACGAAATCTCCTGCACCTCATCTGAACTACTCCCCGGAAGTTGGACTGAGAAATGGCGATGCTGGGGCTGCGGGAGCACTGATCAGAGTTCGGTCATACTGATCATGCCTCCAGTATGTGATCACTAGCGTGCGCTGCAGAGCGACCTAGCGCCCGCTTGATGCGACGAGCTCGATCTCCACGCGTGCACCGAGCGGCAGACCCACCACTGCGACTGTCGTTCGGGCCGGATAGGGGGTGTTGAAGATCGTCCCGTAGACACTGTTCATCGCCGCGAAGTCATCCATATCAACCAGATAAACATTCACCTTGATCACATCATCGAGTGTTCGGCCAGCGGCGGTGAGAACGGATTCAAGATTTGCGAACACTTGGTGAGTTTGAGCCGCTACATCACCGTCAATCAGCTTCCCGGTTGCCGGGTCGATCGGTGTCTGCCCTGAGAGGAACAGCATTCCGCCACCACCGAGTGCCGCATGCGAGTACGGCCCAACAGGCTCAGGGGCACGCGGGTCGGAGACAGTCGTTCGAGTCATGCCAGCAGCCTAGCGCCGGAGGCCGTCATCAAGTCTGCTGGCGAAAAGATCACCTATAAATCTAGTTAAGGGAGTACTAGCAGCTTGTCATGCGGCAGTACCCGATCACTTCCAGCCTTGCGATCACACGAGCCTGTGTGGGGAAGTGTGTCTGACCGACTAGACGAGCAGAGGTCACTTCATCGGCGAAGCGACCTCGAAGGTAGTCATCGCGCGCGCTTCTTCGTGAGGCTTCCGGCACACAACCTGACGATGTCGCTGCCGAGCAGGTCGATTGCTTCGACGGTTTGGTCGAGCACGCCGAGCGCCCGAAGCACCTGAGTGACGTTGCGGAAGCTTACGCCCGGATCCCCGGTCTCGATTTTGCGCAGAGTGTCGCGCGTGATGCCGGCGCGCTCGGCTACCTGCTGCGCTGTCAAGCCGAGTATCATGTACCACCCCCGCATCCCCACCTCGACGAACCCCCGCTTCAGGCGCGAATCGATCGGCGCGAGGTTTCTGGCGTTGATCACGCTGAAGATCGATTCGTCGGGCGCCCTCCTCGAAGCGCCTCAGAACACCTGACTCAGCAACGAAATCGCTCACACGAACAGCTTCGGCGCGATCACCGCAACCTCATTCAGCAGCTCTCACTTCCACCTGCATTTTGGCAATCCGGCGCTTCGTGTATTCGATCATACTGACGAAGTATTGGCCGAAGCTATCGAAAGTATCGATGAGCTCACCCTCAGCAATCCAGAACACCTTGGGTGCGACGACGCCGTCCTCGATCAACATCACGAACACGTCACCCTGCTCGTTACTGGCAGCGATCGGCAGAAGTTCCTCGGTTGATCTCCCGAGTTCTTCCAAGAATTCTGGCGCGTATTCGAATGCCTCGAATGCTGTGTCGCGGAGGTCTCCTGCGACTAATCCGGTGGTACCGAGCAAAGTCACTTCCTGATGGAAACAATTCCAGCCGTCAGCGAAACCAAGAAAGCCGCGATGCTCTTTATCAAGGCGCACCGTCAGCGCTTGTTCCACCTGGTGGATCAGCTCCTCGGTCGCCGCCACCTCGGGCAGGTGGTTGGGGAATAATTCGTTCGGATCCCACGCGGCCAGGTTCTGTTTCGTCATCACCATCTCGACAATCGGCGGACGCCAGTCTTCGATCAGGATCATGTTAGATACAACCCTCCGGTAAGCATGCGCGGATCGCTCGATAAAATTACTATCTTCCTAAACGATACCGGCCTGATCCAACGGCTACGCTACCTACACTATGGAGCATCAGTCTCCGTAGGGCTGCCCGTGCTCCAACTGTCAGCCAGTTTCAACGTAGCGTTCGCGTCCCACAGGACACGAAAAGAACGACCCAAGGACACTCCCTTACGCTACCTATCACACTGGTATAAGTGGCTCACAGGAGCGAGCTGCGTACAGAAGGCAAGTGAGCTGCGAGGGCTAGGTCTCGTCACTTCTGCTAGCACGGATTGTGCCCACGAACCGGATAGCAGATGCGCTACTGGCCGAGCTGGTGCGGTCCGTGCGGAAGGCCGTCGACCAGACTTGTTACAGCCGCAGAGGCGAGACATTAAACCGAAATTCCACGACGTCACCGCACGTACCCACCCCCGAGAACCCGGTGAATCCCCCGAAATGTCGACCCTACTTTGGCCTTGCAATTGTCGAGCTCATCGAACGAGAAAGCAACCCAGGTTGACAGCCCCTTACTTAGCAACGTAGGTTGACTGCATGGAGTCGTCGCGGATCGCAGCAGTAGCAGCCAATACCAGCGACCCGAAAGCAGGACTGCGGGCCGTAGCGTCGTTGCGCGTTCTCGCCGACACTTTGGAGCTTCAGCAGGTCGAGGCTGGGTTGCGTTCGGGCATGAGTTGGCAGGAGATCGCCGATGCGCTCGGAGTGACGCGACAAGCCGCCCACAAAAAGCACTCCAAAAGAATTGACCCCGCGATCTCGACGCCCAGGAGGAACAAATGAACAAACTCGTCCGCGCCGCTCAAACCAGCCAATCGCTTTCCCTGGCCGCCATGGAGGAAGCATCCCGGCTCGGGCTCCGCGAAGCCGATATCGACCACCTGTTCCTCGCATTGGTCATCAACGACCAGTCCGCCGGCCACGCACTGCGCGAGCTGGGTATCGACATTGATAGCGCCCGTCTCGCCGTCGAGGAACAACGCAATGCACAGCTGACCTCACTCGGCATCGAGGCGTCATTCCCCGAGGCCGGGCGCATCGTGTTCCAGGAGACAGATGGGTATGAGTGGACTCTTCGTGCTCGGAACCTCATCGCGAAGTCCAGCAGCAAAGGCAAGCCAGGCGACGCTGCCAGCGTTCTCCGGGAACTCGTCGCAGAACCTAGCGGTCTGATCACAGATATCCTCGGCCGCCTCGGCACGACTTCCGATGTGCTCATCGAATGCCTCGATCGGGTCGACTCGCCCTCGATGAAGTCCATGCCGGCCGCAGCGACAGCGAAGGGGCGGCTCACGGGAGCGACTGAGACTTTCGTATCCGCATCGCTGGACGAGGTGTGGGTATTCCTCACAGATCCCGCACGCATCCCCGAGTGGGAACCGAGCATCGGCGTCCTCGATCAAACCAGTCAAGAAGTAACGCCAGGTACAACCTGGGAGGGCTTTGCACCCGCAACGTATCCAGACGGCAAGCCTGTGAAAATCAAGCCTCAGTTTCGTCGACGCAGTGTTGAGCTCATCGCAATTCACCAACCGGACAGGATCGCATGGAGCTTCGGATATCCCGACGTCGCACAAGGCAATTCGGTTCTGACTGAATTCGCCTTGGTGAACGCGGTCGGTGGCACACAGGTACGGATCAGTAGGTCCTGGTCGCGACGCCAAGGGTGGCGAGGACTTGTCGCTTGGCCGCTGCGTCCAATCCAGAAGTTCCTGGTGTGGATCACCCTATTCCAGACCGGCAGCGCGATCAGCCGAGCATTTCGCTAACCCCAGGCCGCGGTGATTCGTTTGCTGGCCGCACATAAATCGAGTGCCCGGATCTCCCACGGGCAGGTCCGGGCACTCGAACCAGATGCTGAAGCGAAACGCGATTAAACGTTAAACCGAAACTCCACCGCGTGCCCACACATACCAACCTCAGGCCGCAACGCATTTCATGTGACCCGCGACGGCGACAACGACTGTTCCCCTGCTCGGCAGGTTGAAGTGCCATACACAATCACTCATCGTCAAGAGACCATCAGTGCTGACCGGAACAAACTAGAAGCTGTCCACGTTCAATCTGGATATGATCACCCTGGATTCTGACAGACCCTCGATCGTATTTGACGTCTTGGGGACTCTCGTGGATCAGGCCGGCAGCCTGCGACGGCAGACAAGCGCCGTCACCGGCTGGGACGAGGCCGCCTCAGCTCGAGTCGTGCGCGCGTGGCTCACGTACGTCGCCAAGCGAGAACGCGAAATCATCGCCGGCGACACGGCTTTCGTCCCCAGCCACGTCCTGGATGCGCAGGCGCTGGAGAATTTGGTGGCGAACGGTATGTTGCCCGCTGAGGCGGTCCAACCGCTGACCACTGCCGCGCAACGCTTGGAGCCGTGGCCAGACACGGTCGAAGGCCTGACGCGGCTCGCCGCCGACGCGACTGTGGCCGGCCTGTCCAACGCCAGCCGTCGAGTACTTACCAGGCTGAGCGAAAGCTCCGGGATGCGTTGGCACCAGGTGTTTTCGGCAGAGGACGCCGATACTTATAAGCCCGACCCCGCGATCTATCGGCTCGCGCTGTCGGTCTCGCCCGCAGGCGCGCCACCGCCATATCTGGTCGCGGCGCACGCTTGGGATCTGCGCGCCGCAGCGAAAGCAGGGCTGCGCACTGCGTATGTGCCGCGGCCAGACGGCGATCCACCCGCGGCTGACGACACTTTCGACCTGTACGCCGAAGATCTCCTGCACTTGCACGCCATACTGCGCGCGTGAATCGTCGCGGACCTCTCCTCCGAGACTGTCCGCGTGTGCAGATGGGGTGCCCGTCTTTCATGATGTCGTCGATCCGACCCGGGTCACGCCGAATCGGAACGCCGCTAGACGTTGACCCCAAATTCGACCACGTCGCCGCAGATACCAACCTCTGACTGGGACCTGCAGTCAGCCAGTCATCGCAAGCCTGTCCCGAAGCCACTTGTCAATGTCGTTCAGCGCCGCTTGCGCCATGGAGGTTGCATGACCGGTGAACGCATGAGGTGACGCTGGGTAAACATTCAGATCCACCTCGACGCCGGCCGCGAGCAGTCTTACGCTCATTGCGAGGTTGTCCCCGAAGAGGATGTCATCCTCGCCGATCACAATCAGAGTCGGCGGGAGGTGCTTTAACTCGGCAAAGACGGGCGAGATGTCCGGATTCGTGCGATCCGGTGCGCTTCCTGCATATGCGCCGAGGAAGTACTCATCCTCAATGAGGCGTCCTGCTGGTGTCTGTGCCGAGAGGTCGTACGTCCCGCATTGCAAAACCGCACCGCAAAATGCATGATTCCCACGATCTCGGAGCCGAATCAGAGTTGCTGCCGCCAGGGTGGATCCCGCCGAGAATCCAGTTATCAATAGCCGAGACGTGCCGAACCGTGCTTCGGCGTGCTCCGCGAGCCATAGTGCGGCCGTCTCGCAATCGTCAGGGGCCGCTGGCCACGGATCTTCTGGCGCGAGCCGATAGTCCACGCTCACGACAGCGACACCCAGCGCGTCCACAAGGCGACGATTCCGAACGTCGCTGCCCGCCGCGGACCCAAGATAAAAGCCGCCCGTGTGTATCTCCAAGATCACGCCCGTGGCGGGTCGCCCCATTGGCGTGTGGATTCGCACACGTACGCTACGGCCATCAGCGTTCACTGTCTCTACCGACGGAGTCGGCGTGCATTCGACGGGTGTAGGGGTCGCTTCACGGATCAGAATGAGCTCGCCGAGACTGCTGGGGCCCCGGCCAGGACGCCGGTGCGCATAGAACTCGCGAGACTCTGCAATGAGAGGCAAGACTGCCGGATCGATCAGAGAAGAAGTTGCAAGCTGCATAGGTGAAATTCTACGAGACGCCCAGCGATCATGACCTTGTCAGTGGCTGACGAATCCGGGCGGTCAGCAACGCCAAAGATTAGTTCGAGAACCGGAACTCCACCGTGTTTCAACCCCGCATCAACCCAGCAGTTCACGCACGTCAGCCGCCGTCAGTCCCTGCGCGAAGAGTTCTTCGTCGTCGACCACGGCATCGAACAGAGCGCGTTTGCGACGCTGGAGTTCGAGCACTTTCTCCTCGATCGTGCCCAACGCAATCATTCTGAGCACGTGCACCGGTTTTTGCTGCCCGATGCGGTGGGTCCGGTCAATCGCTTGGGCCTCACTCGCTGGGTTCCACCACGGATCAAGCAGGAATACCGTGTCGGCCTCGGTGAGGTTCAGCCCGACTCCCCCGGCCTTCAGGCTGATGAGAAACACGTCAGCTTCTCCCGCTCGAAACTGCTCAATCACCGCGTCGCGGCCGCGGGTGCTGCCGTCGAGCGTCACCGTGCGCACACCGGCACGTTCCAAGCGCGTGCGTGCCCGGTCAAGGAAAGACGTGAACTGGCTAAAGACGAGCGTGCGCCGCCCCTCTTGCGCAAGCTCGACCGCGTGCTCGGCGAGCGCCTCGAGCTTCGCCGAGGGCAGCTCGGCGTACTGGTCGTCGATGAGCGAGGCGTCGAGTGCGAGCATGCGCAGCAGGGTAAGCGAGCGAAAGACCGTAAACCTGTGGCGGTCGAGATCTGCGATCAGACCGTACAGTTTCTGCCGCTCGCGCTGCAAAAATGCATCATAGAGCTGCCGGTGCGCCGGGTCGAGCTCGATCTCAAGCACCTGTTCCTGCTTCTCGGGCAGCTCGGTGGCCACGAGGTCTTTACTGCGACGCAGCATGAACGGCTGAAGCTTACGCCGCAGCTCAGCAATGCGTGTGGCCCGCAACTCGCCCTGCGCCGCGGGCCCACTCCCCGCGCCACGGCCGACCGATACCCCGGCCACCGGCCGCTCGATCGCGCGCACATACACTTCCTCAAACTTCCGGGCCGAAGGAAACAGGCCCGGTGCCACGATCTTGGCGATCGAGTGCAGCTCACGCAGCGAGTTCTCCATCGGGGTGCCCGTGACCGCGAGCTTCCACGCCACCGGCAACTGCTCGGCGAGTTCGTTGCCGACCGCATGCCCGTTCTTCACAAACTGGGCCTCATCGAGAATGAGGCCGGCGATCCCCTGATCCGGATCTTCAGCAGCCGCGCGGTACTTCTCGTAATCGAGCCTGAAAAGCGCATAGCTCGTGACGATCAGGTCAGCTTCGGCCGCGTCTGCCCGCACGGAGCGACCCGAGGTCGCCTCGGTGGCCGTGCGCACCCGCACCCGCAAGCCGGGCGCGAACCGTTCAGCTTCGGCCGCCCAGTTGCTCATCACCGAGGTGGGGGCAACCACGAGAAACGGGCGGCGCTCGGGGGCAATAGTACTTGCGGAGTCGGGGCGGTGCGCCCCCTCCTTTGCCCAGGTGATCAGGGTGAGGCACTGCAGCGTTTTACCGAGCCCCATGTCGTCGGCCAGAATGCCTCCGAGCCGGTTGCGCCAGAGGAACGCGAGCCAGTGGAAGCCTGCGCGTTGATACGGGCGCAGCTCAGCCTTGATGCCGCCGGGCACCTCGACAGGCTCGGGATACTCGTTATGTAGACCGCGTACGAGCGCGCGCCACTGCGTGGCTGCGGCAGACTCCTCGGCAACGTCTTCGAAGCCGGCCAGAAAGGCCGCCTGGTGTCGACTGAGCCTGATTCCGGCGTCCCACTCGTCAAGATCTTGCCCCTCGGCGATGAGCTCGGCCAGCGGTGCGAACGCGGGATGGTTGAGGTACAGGTACGAGTGATCGATGAGCAGCAGCTTCTTCGCGCCCTTCGCCAGTGCGCGAAACAGCAGCGCAAAGGGAACCGTTTTGCCGTCGACCGTGATGAGCACGCCGAGGTCGAACCAGTCCTCTTTCTCGCTGGGCACCGTGGTGACGGTGAGCTTGGGAGTTGCCGTTTCGCTGCGGTATGCCGGGGCGTTGCCCGTGACGCGCACCTCGATGCCTTCGATGTGTTCGAGCGCGGGCACGGCCCGGTGCAAAAACTCAGCGGCGTCGGCACCGCGCAGTTCGACGGGGCCGGGGAGCTCTGGGGAGTTAGGTGCTTCGGCGGCCCACTCCGCCGGAATGAGCTCGGCGTCAATGAGTTCGCTCGGTAACAGCCTTGCCAGCTGTGGGGCGGGCGCCCCGGCATCGCCGGTGAGGCTCCAGCTCAGGGTCAAGCGGTGACCGTTGCGCCACGCTGCGGTGAGGCGCGCGGTGCGGGGCAGCGGGGCCGGTAACGCCGCCGAGCTGTCTGCGCTGCCGATCTGAAAACGCTGCCGCAGCGCTGGGAGCCCGTCAGCGAGAAAGGCCTCGCGCTCGGCAGCGGGCACCACAAACTCCAGCGCTTCTCGCTTTGCTGTCCCTGCGGTGAGCAGCGAGATTTCGGCCGCGCTCAATCCCCCGGCCACCGGAGCGAGATGAATCTCGCGAGCGGCCTCTGAGCTTGCGGTGTACAGGCCGTGGTCGGCAATCGCGCCGCTTCCCCGTAGCGTCGCGGGTTCGCCGTCGAGACTCAGCCGGGGCTGCAGTGTGAGCGCCCCCTCAGGGCCAGTGGCTGCGTCGAGGGTCAGCTCGGCACTCGCATGCAGCTGCACGGGCGTGTGCGGCCCCGCAGCGACGAGCGCGATCCCCAGCTCATCAGCTTGGTGCAGCAGCGCCCAGAGGGCAGGGCTCACAAAGTCGTCGAGAAACATCCAATTGGCGTCTTGGCCGACAGTGATGACCGTGGCGGCACGGTGCAGCGCAAAGATCTGCCGAAACCATCGCTGCTGCGCGTCGTCGAGGTTGAGCCGACTCCCCTGGTGCCCAATGTTTGACCAGGTCAGATTGCCGCGCGCCCACCCACGCGCTGTGCGCAGCGCGGGCCGCGTGGCGAGACGGTAGACATCACTGCCCGCTTCTTGCCCGGGCTTCACCGATCGCGAAGTGGGTCCGTTCCAGCGATCTGCCGTGCGCGGAATCAGCTCGCGTCGTTCAAACTGCAATGCCAGCTGGGCCGTTGGCCCCGCCTCGGGGTTCAGGGCTTCTTGCTGCGAGCGGTCTTCGGGCTGCTGCGTCACGAGCCGTTCGAGTTGCGCCCGCCACCCCGCGCCAGCCTGCGGCTGTGCTGCTGGGCCCGCGGGCGAGGCTTCGGGGCGAGGCTGGGATGCGTTCATGTCTCCCTCATCGTAGAAGACGCCACCGTCATCATGCGCCGAGAGACTCACATCTTGATTTGCGTACTGCGTGTGACCTGGCCTTCTCACCGCACCAAAACCGGAGCTTTCATTAATTCCGGATCAGGGAGCTCATATTTCTCCGAAGCACGTGAAAGCACCGGAGTTGCTGCCCAACGATCGGAATTACCGCCCAGCGGCCGGAGTTACTGCGCGAACGCACACCCTTGGCATAAGTAAAAAATCCCCCGGATGAGATTTCTCTCATCCGGGGGATTTTCGATCCGTGCGCGGAGGGGGACTTGAACCCCCACGTCCTTTCGGACACTAGCACCTCAAGCTAGCGCGTCTGCCATTCCGCCACCCGCGCGAATCTTGCCTGTCCGTTTCCGTTGCCGGCCGAACAAGTAATAATTTAGCACGGAACAAAAGCTGTGCTCGAATCGGCCCATACTCTCGCGTGTGTCGCGCATAATTCCGCGGTTTTTGGATTCCCCCGCCTATTCGCGCCCAATTTCGGCCCAGGTGGCCCCGCACGCTTTTGCGAGGTCTGCTGGCGTAATTTCGATGTCAAAGCCTCGTTTGCCACCTGAGACGAGCACGGTGGCATGCGCGCGCGCAGACTCATCGATCACTGTTGGGAGTCGAGTCTTCTGCCCCAGCGGACTGATGCCGCCCCGCACGTACCCCGTTTTGCGCTCAGCGAGCGCAGGATCGGCCATCACGGCCTTTTTGCCGGCCCGGGCAGCAGCGATAGCTTTCAAGTCGAGTTTGCCGCTTACAGGCACGACAGCGACCGCAAGCGCACCGTCGACGTCCACCAGCAGCGTCTTGAATACGCGGGCGGCATCAATACCGAGCTCGCGGGCGGCTTCCCCACCAAAATCGGTTTCGTCAGGATCGTGTGCGTAGCTGCGTGCGGTAAACGCAATGCCTGCGCGGGTCAGTTCAACGGTCGCGGGTGTTGATGCGCCAGCCTTGGCCGTCTTTGATGCTTTCTTCGCCATCATTTCACCCTAGCGCCAGCGCTGCAGGGGTGGCGGGCAGACAGCACACCCCGTCGGGCAGTCAGCGCACCCCGCCGGGCCCGGTCGCTACGGGCGCAGGCGGCGGCGCAGCAGCTCAATGCGCTTCTGCAGCTGGGTCACCGAGGCCTGCGCCACGGCGGGCCCGCCACAGACGCGACGCAACTCGGTGTGTACGTCTTTGTGGGGCTCCCCCGAGACGCGTGAGTACATGCCCACGAGCTGCGAGAGAAGCTTGCGCTGCTCCCCCAGGGTGCGGTGCAGCGCCTCGGGCGCTTCGGCCTTGTCTGGCGCGTGCTCAAGGATGCCCTGCTTCGCGGCACTGCGCTTGGCCTGCCGCGACTGCCTGGCCTGCAACAGCGCTTTCACCTCTTGGGGTTCAAGCAGCCCCGGAAACCCGAGAAAATCGAGTTCTTCCTCGGTTTCCACCTCGGCGTACCCGCCGAACTCCACGCCGTCGAATACGGCCCGGTCGAAGTGCGCGTCTGAGCCGAGCGCTTGATACGTGAACTCTTGATCCAGCAGTTCAGATGAGGCTTTGTCTTCGCGTTCGGCCTCATTCATCATGGCGGCCTCGGCGTCCCACATGTCTTCAGCGCTCTTGGGGCCTTCGAGCACGTGGTTGCGCTCTTTTTCCAGCTCTTGTGCGAGCTGCATCAGGGCGGGCACGTTCGGAATGAACACCGATGCCACCTCGCCGCGTCGCCGCGACCGCACGAACCGGCCGATGGCCTGTGCAAAGAACAGCGGCGTCGATGAGCTGGTCGCATACACGCCCACGGCGAGCCTCGGCACGTCAACGCCCTCAGACACCATGCGCACGGCGACCATCCAGCGCGAGGTGTCCTGCGAGAAGTCGTCGATACGTTCAGACGCCCCGGTGTCGTCAGACAGAATCAGCGCCACTGGTTCGCCGGTAATCTCGCGCAGTTGGTAGGCGTAGGCCTTCGCCGAGGCGTGATCGGTGGCGATCACGAGCCCGCCGGCGTCAGGAATCTGCTGTCGCACCTCGGTGAGCCTGCGGTCGGCGGCGCTGAGCACCTTCGCGATCCAGTCACCCGAGGGGTCGAGCGCGGTGCGCCAGGCCTGACTCGTGACGTCTTTCGTGTTGCCCTCGCCGAGGGCCGCTTCCATTTCTTCGCCGGTTGACGTTTGCCACCGCATCTTGCCGGCGTAGACCATAAAGATCACGGGGCGCACGATGCCGTCGGCCAGCGCCCTGCCATAGCCATAGTCGTAGTCGGTCAGCGAGACACGCGAGCCGTCGCCCTGCGGCGCGTACTGCACGAACGGAATGGGCGCTTCGTCTGAGCGAAACGGGGTACCGGTAAGCGATAGCCTGCGCCTGGCCGACCCGTACGCCTCGCGAATTGCGTCACCCCAGCTGAGCGCGTCGCCGCCGTGGTGCACCTCGTCCATGATGACGAGCGTGTCGGCATTCTCGGTGAGCAACCGGTGCTGCACCGGCTTCATCGCGACCTGCGCATACGTCACGACCACGCCGTGATAGTGACGGCCGTAGCCGAGCCCATCGGCGTTCGAATAGTCGGGGTTCAACCGAATACCTGCGCGCGCCGCGGCATCGGCCCACTGGTTCTTGAGGTGCTCGGTGGGGGCCACCACGATGATTTGGGTCACCGTGTGGTTGGAGCGCAAGATTGCCGCGAGCCTGAGCGCGAACGTGGTTTTACCTGCGCCGGGGGTCGCCGAAGCAAGAAAATCGCGTGGCGAAGCCTCGAGGTACCGCCGAATTGCTTCCTCCTGCCACGCGCGCAGAGTGCCTGCGGTACCGTGCGCGGCGCGCTCGGGATACGCGGGAGGGAGCTGTTCGGCGGCACTCGTACCTGGAAGATGCAAGCCTTGATCCGAATCTGTCACAACGCTCTAGACTAGCCCGGAGAGCCAGAGCGCACATTCAGGTAGTGCCGCCGGCGTGACACGGGAGCATCACAGATGACAACGATTGACGAGACGCCAAACACCGACGACGCACCGATCGAACTGCCGTGGTCGCGGTTTGTCGCATTGGGCGATTCGTTTACCGAGGGCGTTGGTGACCTCGACGCAGACAGCCCGGGCGGGTTGCGCGGCTGGGCTGACCGCTTCGCCGATGTGTTGGCCGGGTTCGGGGGCGATTTTTCGTACGCCAATCTCGCGGTGCGGGGCAAGCTGATTCAGCAGATCTCAGATGAGCAAATTGCGCAGGCGCTCGATCTGCGCCCTGATCTCATCAGCATCTGCGCGGGCGGCAACGATGTTATTCGCCCCGGATCAGACCCCGATGAGGTCGCCGCCAAGCTCGACGAAGTCGTTACCAGGCTGAAGGAGACCGGCGCCACCATTGTGATGTTCACCGGTGTCGACACAGCTTTCCAGCCGGTGTTTCGCACGATTCGCGGCAAGGTCGCGATCTTTAACGAGAACGTGCGCAAGGTGGCGTTGAAGCACGACTGCATCGTGGTGGATCAGTGGGCGATCGCCGAGCTGCAAGACAGCCGTTACTGGGCTGATGACCGCCTGCACTTGAACGCACTCGGGCATCACACCATCGCGCGCACCGCGCTGACCGCGCTCGGGGTGCCCCACGATCTTGAACCGCTCGACCCGCAGCCCCTCCCCGAGCACACTTGGCGTGCGGCGCGCAAGGAAGATGTGGTGTGGGCTCGCGAGCATCTCGTGCCATGGGTGATCAGGCGCATCAAGCATGTGTCGTCGGGCGACGGCATCACAGCGAAGCGGCCGGTGCCTGAGCATCTGTCGGGCGCGCGGCACTCAGAGTAGTCGCTGGTCTTTCTCAGCTGACAGGCGCGCTGCCAGCGGATAGGCTGAGCGCATGGCACACCTCACGAAGCAGATTGCAGACACTGTCACCCAGGTCGGCGTACACGCAGCCTATGGCGACCCCGTAGAACTCGGTGGCGCGACCATCATGCCGGTGGCGTGCGCGTCATACGGTTTCGGCGCGGGCGAAGGCGATGCGGGTGCCGAGGGCGCCTCGGGCGAGGGCTCGGGCGGTGGCGGTGGCGGGTTCGCTATTCCCGTGGGGGCATACGTCTCACGCGATGGCGCGACCCGGTTCGAACCGAACCTGATCGCACTGATCGCGGTCGCCGTGCCCTTCGTATGCGTGGCCGGCCGCGCGCTCGCACGCATCATTAGGGCGCTCAAGAAGTAGCAATACTTACGCACCAGCAGCGTTCAAGCCCCGCGAGCCCCTTAGCTCGCGGGGCTTTCGCCATTCCACGTCCAGGGCTCGGTAGAGAGCTCGGCGGGGTCAAACCGGGCCACGAGCTGGGCGCAGGTGACGCTCTCGCCCGCTGCCGCAATGCCGATCGAGGCCGCAAGCTGCGACAGCACAGCGGCGGCCGAGGCCCCGCCCGCTTCGAGCTCGCGCAGCGTCACCGCGCCGTCGCGTTTAGCAAGCCGTGCCCCGGTGGGGCCGAGCACGAGCGGCACGTGGGCGTAGCTCACGCGGGGCGGCGACGGCAGGTCGAGCAGTCGCTGCAGCAGAATCTGCCGCGGCGTTGAGGGGGCAAGGTCTGCGCCGCGCACGATCTGGTCCACACCCATCGCGGCGTCATCGACCACGACGGCGAGGTTATAGGCGACGGTGCCGTCGCCACGCTGCAGCACAAAATCATCGATATCGCCGCGGGTCTCCCCCAGCACGAGATCGGTGAATGCTGGCGCGAGCGCGCCATCGGGCACGCGCAGCCGCAGCGCTGGCGTGCGCGGGGCGATCGCTGCCCGCGCTGCCTCGCGTTCGGCGGGTGTGCGGTCGCGGCAGGTGCCGGGGTATGCCCCGGGAGGCGCGTGCGGCGCCGTCGGAGCCGCCAGAATATCGCGCCGTGTGCAGGTGCACTCGTAGACGAGCCCCGCGGCAGCTAGCTGCGCAATCGCGGCGGTGTGTGCGGCCGCTTGCCCCGTCTGCAACACCGCCTCCCCATCCCAGTCCAACCCCAACCGGGCCAGGTCTGCGAGCTGATCGGCGGCCGATCCGGCATCGCGGGCACGATCGAGATCTTCGATACGCATCAGAAATTTGCGGCCGGTGGAGCGTGCGAACAACCATGCAATCAGCGCGGTGCGCAGGTTGCCCAGGTGCAAATCTCCTGAGGGGCTCGGGGCGTAGCGGCCAGCTCCGCATGCCTCGGGGGCGACTTCGTTGGCCAGGGGGCGGGGCAAAACGGGGGTGGCTTGTGGGCCCGGCAATGACATGGCTCAATTCTGGCACGTGCCGTGCCGCCGCGTGTTTCTGGCCGCGCTACGCTGGGAGCCACGAAGCTGTGGGAGGACATCATGGATGATTTGCAGACGCTGCGGCAGCAGCTGGGTGACCGGCTCGTGACTGAGCCTGGCCGGGTGGCGCAGCACGCGCACGATTCTTCGCGGGCCGAGCCCGCGGGCACCCCGCTCGCGCTCGTCGAGGCTTCTTCGACCGCTGATGTCGCTGCCGCGCTTGCGTGGGCGCACGCGCACGCGGTGCCGGTCAGTGTGCGGGGCGCAGGCACGGGGCTCGCCGGCGGCGCGAATGCGTACGATGGCGGGCTGATTGTGTCGCTCGCGGGCATGAACCAGATTCTTTCGATCGATCAGAACGAACGCGTCGCCGTGGTGCAGCCCGGCGTGATTACGGCTGAGCTTGACGCCGCGGCCAGGCTCGAGGGACTGTTTTATCCGCCCGATCCCGCGAGCGCCCGCAGCTGCACCATCGGCGGCAACATCGCGACCAACGCTGGCGGGCTGCGCTGCGTAGCCCACGGTGTTACGCGTGATGCGGTGGCCGCCCTCGAGGTCGTGCTTGCCGACGGGCGTGTGCTGCGCACCGGATCGCGCACCCGCAAAAACGTTGTCGGGTATGACCTCACCAGCCTGATGGTGGGGTCAGAGGGCACCCTCGGCATCGTCACCGAGGCCACCGTCAGGTTGAAGCCGGTGCCGCTGGGCACACCGTGCAGTTTTCGTGCCTCGTTCGACGACCTTGACTCGGCGGGGCGGGCCGTGACCGCGATTGTGGGCGGCGCGGCCACCCCCGAGGTACTCGAACTCATGGATGCGGCGAGTGTCGAAATCATCGAGTCGTTTCAGCCCAGCGGGCTGACGGTGCCGCGCGGGGCGATGCTCGTGGGCCAGACGGTGGGGGTGACCGCGGCCGCGCAGGCCGCTGCGATCGCCGAGACCTGTGTGGCGCACGGGGCGACCGAAACCGAGGTGTCTGACTCAGACGCCCTGATCGAGGCCCGCAGGCTGTCAAACCCGGCGCTCACGGCGCGAGGCCTGAAGATCTCGTGCGATGTCGGGGTGCCGGTGGCCCGGCTTGCCGAGATCTTTCACGGCATCACCGAGATTTCGCGCACCCATGACCGGCTCGTGTCAACGGTGGCGCACGCCGGCGACGGTAACCTGCACAGCACAGTCGACTGCGCCGATGACGATATCGCGGCGGCCGATGCGGTGCTTGATGACATCACCCGCCTCGCGCTCGCCCTCGGTGGCACGATCACCGGCGAGCACGGGGTGGGCTCGGTGAAACTGCACGAGCTGCCGTGGCAGCTCGATGAGGTATCGCGGGCGACGCAGGCGGCGATCAAGCAGGCGCTCGATCCGCGCGGCATTCTGACACCGGGGCGCGGCATCTAGCACTGCGCGACCGGGGTGGCCGCTCACGAGGCCGTGCTTGGTCCACTCGAACTTGCCATGTTTGGACCGTTCTTCGGGCCAGTGGCAGGATCGAGACATGCGTATTCTCTCCATCCAGTCTTCGGTCGCGTACGGGCACGTGGGTAACTCTGCCGCGGTGTTTCCGCTGCAGCGCATCGGCGTCGATGTGATGCCCGTGCACACCGTGTGCTTTTCGAACCACACCGGGTACGGTGCGTGGCGCGGGCCGCTGATCTCGGGCGCTGATGTCACCGAGATTGTGACCGGCATTGAAGAGCGCGGCGGCCTCGATCAGGTCGACGCCGTACTCTCGGGCTACCAAGGCAGCGACAGCATCGGTGACGCGATTCTCGATGCGGTGGCCCGGGTGAAGCACCACAATCCCGCAGCGATCTATGCGTGCGATCCGGTGCTGGGGAACGCGAAGTCGGGCTGCCACGTGGCCCCCGAGGTGCAGAACCTGATTCGTGACCGGGTCGTGCCCGCCGCCGATCTCATCACCCCCAACCAGTTTGAGCTGGGTTTTCTGACCGGCACCACCCCCGATTCACTCGAGTCGACACTCGCCGCCGCCGATCTTGCGCGCGAACGCGGCCCCCGCACCGTGCTGGTCACGAGCGTTGAGCGGCCCGAGCGTGAGCCGGGCACCCTCGAAATGATGACCGTCACCGATGACGGTGCGTGGCTGGTGGCGACCCCGCAGTTGCCGCTCAAGGCCAACGGTTCGGGGGATGTGACTGCGGCGCTGTTCACCGCACATTTCTTGCGCACCGGCGATGCCGCGGCCGCGCTGTCGCGCACGACCGCGAGCGTGTACTCACTGCTCGAGGCAACGCTGGCCTCAGGCGAGCGCGAACTGCAGCTCGTCGCGGCGCAAGAGGCGTACGCGCACCCCGATGAGCGGTTCTCGGTGCGCCGGGTGCGCTAAGCACCCCAGGCGCACCTGGCCAGGCAAGCTCCCCGCTACAGCGACTGGCCGAGCAGGATCCCCGCCACCGCGCATGCAATGGCGGCGACCATGACGCCTGCAGCATTGGCGACGGCTGCGGTAAACCGCCGCGCCATGAGCAGCTTTGCGGTGTCGAGACTCGCCGAGCTGAACGTGGTGTAGCCGCCGAGCAGCCCCGTCGCGAGCACGGCCTGCACCGCGTCATCGAGCGCGAGCCCGGTCAGTATTCCGAGCACGAACGAACCGGTGAGGTTCACCACAAACAAGCCCCACGGAAATGCGTGCCGGGTGCCCTTCGGCACGAGCTGGTCGACGAGGTGGCGCAACGCGGCGCCGATACCGCCGGCGAGAGCGACCCCGAGCGCCAGCCACACCCCGGTCATGAGGTGGCCTCAGTGTCTGTGACCTCAGGGCTTGCCCCACGCCCGAGGCCGCCGACCCAGATGCCCAGCATGCTGGCCCCCAGCCCGATCACCAGGGTGACGCCCGCGTAGGCGAGGGCGGCGGCGCTCTGACCCGCTTGCAGTAGTTCGCCGGTGTGGGCGGCGAGCCCGCTGTAGGTGGTGAACCCGCCGAGCAATCCCGTGCCGAGCAGCAGTCTGAGGCGTTCGGCGCGAGCTGGGCTCAGCGAGCCCGGCAGCGCACTCGGCACGGTCTGATGCGCCCCAACCGTGCGTCGCCCGAGCAGCGTCACGAGCACGCCAAGGGCGAACGCCCCCACGAGGTTGACCGCGAGCGTGGCCGCCGCACCTCCGACGATCAACTCCCCCACGCCGAAGCGCGCGAGGGTGCCCAGCGCGCCGCCGAGCGCGACCAACACGAGCGCCGAAACATCTACACGGCGCTGCGCACGGCCGGCTCCGCGGCCCGACGCACTGCCGGGCGCAAAATCGGTCGCGCTGCCCGGCACACGGCCAGCCTCGCTGCCCCGGCCAGGCGGCACGTGGGCGCGCGCGGAATCGCGAGAACCCGCCCCTCGCCGTGTCACCATGCGCACCGCCTTTCACGCATCAGCCTACGCTCAGAGGGAAGCCGATAAATAATGTTCGCCATGACGAACTTATTTGATTAGACTCGTCGCAAGATGTTCGGTGACCGCACTGTTGAACGGAGCAGCTCCTCGTGACTAGGCCCTCACGCCGCAGGCACACCACTCGATTGGCCGCCCTCGCTGGCTGCGCCGCCATGCTACTGAGCGTCACCGCCTGCCAAGGTTTTGCGCTCGCCGGCCCCGCAGAGCAAGACGGCAACGCTCGCCCCGTCGTGCTCACCACGTTTACGGTGCTCGCCGACATGGCACACAACGTTGCCGGTGACGATCTCGACGTGCGCTCGATCGCCAAACCGGGGGCCGAAATTCACGGCTACGAGCCCACCCCGCTCGACATCGCAAAAGCCACTGAGGCCGATCTGATTCTCGATAACGGCTTCGGGCTCGAATCGTGGTTCGCGCAGTTCATTGAGCAAATCGAGGTGCCCCACGTCGTCGTCACGCGCGGCATCACCCCCATCGACATCGCCTCTGACGCCTACGCGGGCAAACCCAATCCGCACGCCTGGATGAGCCCCGAGGCCGGGGTCACCTACGTCGAGAACATGGTGACGGCGTTTAGCGATCTTGATCCGGATCATGCCGCAAATTACGCGCAGCGGGGCGCCCAGTACGCCGCAGAAATTCGCGCGGTGGGTGAGCAGCTCACCACCGAGCTGGCCGAGCTGCCCGCGGCGCAGCGGGCGCTCGTCACTTGCGAGGGGGCGTTTGCATACCTCGCGCGCGACGCCGGGCTCACCGAGCGCTACATTTGGCCCGTCAATGCCGAGCAGCAGGCCACTCCGCGGCAGATCGCGGGCGTGATCGAGTTCGTGCGCGAGAGTGAGGTGCCCGCCGTGTTTTGCGAATCCACCGTTTCAGACCGGCCCATGCGGCAGGTTGCCGAGGCCGCGGGCGCCCAGTTCGGCGGAACGCTCTACGTCGATTCACTGTCGACCGCAGACGGCCCCGTGCCCACCTATCTCGACCTGCTCAGCCACGACGCCGCGACCATTCTCGCGGGCCTCACCTCTTCAAAGGACGCATCATGACCGCCGGCGCACTCGCTCCCAGTGTTGAAGTCGACGGGCTGACCGTGCGCTACGGCGAGGTCACCGCGCTCGACGAGGCCACGCTGCAGCTGCAGGCGGGCCGGGTGACCGGGCTCATCGGCATGAACGGCTCGGGTAAATCGACGCTGTTCAAAGCGATCATGGGGGCGGTGAAGCCCCTCCATGGCACCGTGCGTATCGGGGGCACCGACCCCGGTCGTGCGCGGCGACAGGGGCTCATCGGGTATGTGCCCCAGGCCGAAGCCGTTGATTGGGCGTTTCCCGTGAGCGTGCGTGATGTCGTGATGATGGGGCGGTACGGGCGTATGGGGTTCACTCGTCGCCCCCGCGCCGCAGATCATCGGGCCGTCGATGAGGCGCTCGCCAGGGTCGAACTCACCGAGCTCGCGCACCGCCAAATCGGCGAGCTCTCTGGCGGGCAGAAGAAGCGCGCGTTCGTGGCGCGGGGCATCGCGCAGGAGGCCGGTGTGCTGTTACTCGACGAACCCTTCGCGGGCGTCGATAAACGCTCTGAGGCCACCATTGTACGTCTGCTGCGCGAACTCGCGGCCGGCGGCGCCACCATTCTCGTCTCCACCCACGACCTCCACGCGGTGCCCGGGCTCGCCGATGAGGCCGCGCTGCTGCTGCGTCGCGTACTGTTTCACGGCAGCGTCGCTGAGGCTCTCAGCCCCGAGCGTCTCGCGATGGCCTTCGGCCTCGCCCCGGGCACCGCGCTCGGCACCCACGCTGCCGCTGAAGCCGCCACCGACGAGGAGCCGCGCGCATGACCGCCCCCGATCTGTTCTCGCTCATTCTTGAACCGCTGCAGTATGAGTTCATGACGCGCGCGCTGCTCACCACGTCGATCGCGGCCATCGTGTGTGCGCTGCTGTCGTGCTGGCTCGTGCTCATTGGCTGGTCGCTCATGGGCGATGCGGTCTCGCACGCGGTACTGCCCGGAGTCGTGCTCGCCTACGTCGTCGGAGCACCCTTCGCCCTCGGGGCGCTCGTGTTTGGGTTTCTCTCGGTGGGGCTCATCGGGGCGATTCGGTCGACATCGCGGGTGAAAGAAGACGCGGCGATCGGCATCGTCTTCACGACACTGTTTGCGTTGGGGCTCGTGCTGATCTCGGTGACGCCCAGCCAAACCGACCTCAACCACATCATCTTCGGCAATATTCTCGGGGTTTCAAATGCCGAGCTCGCCCAGATCGCGGTGCTCGCGCTGATTGCGTTCACCGTGCTGGTGGTGAAGCGCCGCGACCTCACGCTGTTCGCGTTCGATCCCACGCACGCGCACGCGATCGGGCTCAGCCCCCGCATGCTCGGCGCGCTGCTGCTGGGCCTTTTGGCGCTCACCTCGGTGGTGGCGTTGCAGGTGGTCGGGGTGATTCTCGTCGTCGCGATGCTCATCATCCCCGGTGCCACCGCGTACCTGCTCACCGACCGCTTCGGCCGCATGCTCGTCATCGCCCCCACCCTCGCCGTCATCAGCGCGGTCACCGGCATCTACCTGAGCTACTGGCTCGACGCCGCCTCGGGCGGCCTCGTCGTGGTGGTGCAGGGCTGCGTCTTTGGGCTCGTGTATCTGTTGGGCCCAAAGCACGGGCTGCTGGGGCTCATGCGCGGGCGCCGGATCGCGCGCCGCCGCTAACCTGCGCCGCCACGCGCGCCACCGCCACGCGCGCCACCGCCACGCGCGCCACCGCCACATACGCCACCGCCCGTTCACTGCAAATTCACGAGGGCGTGGGCGTACTCTCAAATCTGCTGGTACCGGGCACTGGAGCCGACCCCTGCTGCGCCATCATGGCGCAGCACGATCGACATCAGCCCGCCAGCTCGTTGCACACCGTTGAGCGAAAGAGACCCCGTGACCCTTCGTCATCCCCGCGCCGCCGTCGCCGCGCTCGCTCTCACCGCGGGCTGCGCGCTCGCCCTGTCAAGCTGCGCTTCGCCCACCGATCCGGCGGTCACGCGCGAGTCGCTGCAGGAGGTCGCCACGGCCCCGGCTCCCAAGCCCGATCCGGATCCCGCCGAGGAAGAAGCGGAAGAGGTGCCGGTCGAGGTTGAGCTGCTCGAGTGCTCCCCCTATCTCGTGGTGACCGCGCGCGGCACCGGTGAACCCACCACCGGTCAGTTGCTCTCTCCGGTCGCGCGCACCATCGCTCAGTCACGGCCCGATCAGGTCGTCACCGTCGATGTGGAGTACCCGGCCGACACCGATGTCAACGGCGGCGCCACCCTCGGGGTGCGTTCGCTCGTCACCATGCTCAATCAGCAGACACTGGAGTGCGCCGAGCAGAAATTTGTGTTGCTCGGCTATTCGCAGGGCGCCATGGTGGTGGGAGACGCGCTGTCGGCCCCCGCCGATCGCCTCGTCGGCGAACAGGCTGACGAGCTGAGTGCCGAGGCCGCAGCGGCCGTCATCGCGGTCGTGTTCTATGGCGACCCCAGGTTTGTGGGGGCGGCCCCCTATAACGCGGGCAGCTATGACGAGGAGCGCGACGGGCTGCTCCCCCGCCCCGTCGACTCACTCGCTGATTACGCCGACGAGATGCGCAACTACTGTGTCAGCGCCGATTTCATCTGCCAGGCGGTCACCTCGGGCCTCGATGAGTCGGGGCACGTCGAGTACTTCGATAACGGCATGCAGCAAGATGGCGCGGCCTTTGCGATCTCGAAGCTCGCCCCGCTGCCGAAGGGCAGTAAGAAGGGCCGTGATTCCAAGGGATCAGAGGACGCCAAGGCTTCAGCGGATGCCAATGGGTCAACCCGCTAGCACCGACCGTCGCATCAACTGAGACTGCCTCCCGCGCCGTGGGCGCGGGAGGCAGTCTCTACTGAGGGGCCTGACTAGGCGGCGTTACGCGCCTGTCGGCGGCGCACCGTCAGCGCTGCTCCACCCGTCAGCAACAGCACGAGGCCCACGGCGCCAGCACCGACCAGCGGCATGCCACCGGTCTGTGACAACGATGCGTTTGCCGTCGTGGTCGACTGCGTCGGCGTTGTGCCGGTGGCTGTGGTGGAGCTGGGTGTGGTGGTGGTGGTGGTGGTCGGATCAGTGGTGGTCGGATCAGTGGGTGTGGTTGTGGGCGGATTCGTTGGAATGGGAGCGGGCGGCGTCGATGACGTCGGGGCCGCGGCCACCGTCACCTCGGCGACTTCGCTCACGTTGCCGGCAACGTCGAGCGCGCGCACGGCCACGCTCGTCTGGCCATTGGGCAACGTGATCGCGGCCACTACGGTGTTGTCCACGAGGTCTTCGCCGTCTGCCAGCAGCTGCCAAGATTCGGCGCCCATGGCGGCGACCGATGACGCTGCCACGTTCTTGATCTGGTACTCGACGCGTGCCACGCCAGAGGTGGCATCATTCGAGGCCACTTCAAGCTGGCCGCGCTGCTCGGGTACGACGGCGACACTGAGCTCGGGGCCCACCGTGTCAATTCCCACGGAGGTTTCGAGCTCGTCGCTCTGGTTACCGAAGTCGTCGGTGGCCCGGGCAGCAATGGTGTGGAGTCCGTCTGTCGTGAGCACCGTAGCCTCTGTGACCACAGCCCAGTCGGCACCGTTGAGTGAAGACTCGAGCACGGGAGCATCGTCGGCGTTATCGGTGGCCGACAGCGTCACATTGACCGGAGCCGACGTGTGCCACTGCGATGCGGGCGTTGCGGGGCTGACCTCGGCGATCACCTCGGGGGCGATCGCGTCAGAGCTCACCTCGATCTTGACGGTGGGGTCAGCGGCGATCTCTACGGCGGCCACGCTGCCTCGCGCGCCGTCGGCTGCAAGGGCGACTACGTCGCAGGTCGCGTTGGGCACGTGAGTGGTGGCCGATCCGGTGTCACCGGTCACACCGGCGTCACGCCAGGTGTTTTCGCCGTCACAGCTGAGTGCAAGCTGGGCCCCCACCGCGGGGTCGCCCTGCTCGTCGGTCACTTCGATGGTGACCTCTTCGAGCGCGGCACGAAACACCGATCCGCCCAGAATCTGCGCGGCGATCGCCATGCGTTCCTCTGACACAAATTCGAGCGTGTCGGTGGTCTGGTGGTAGGCGGGTTCCAACACGATGTTGGTTCCGCCAGCCCAGAACATCCAGCTGAATACCGCTGCGGGAATGCCCACGTCGCGGAACGACTGGTGATCGCTGCGTCCGACTTGACCCACCTGCAGATCACCGTGTCCGGCGAGTTTCGATACCTCGTCTGCGAGCTCGAGCACGGGGTTCTCTGCGACCGTGTCACCGTCAACGGTGAGCGCCCAGAAGCCAAACTCTTGGCCGGGGTCACCCGGGTGCCCGGTGCCCGCCATGTCCATGTTCCACGCACCGATGGTGCGATCGCGATCCTCGGGCGTCATCACCGTTGAGGCGTGGTGTTTCGATCCCTTGATGCCCTGTTCTTCAGCGCCCCAAGCTCCCACGCGCACTTCGGTGTTCAGCGAGTACGAGCCCAAAATCCGAGCCAACTCGAGCATGATGCTTGATCCGGATCCGTTGTCGCTCGCGCCGTGGCTTCCCACCACAGTGTCGATGTGCGCGCCGATGTACACAATCGGCGCGTCGGGGTCGCCATTGGCGGCCTTGCGCACGCCCAGCACGTTCGTGCTGGTGTCGCCGCCAACCTGCGTCGCGATCGACAGCGAGAGCGGGCCGTCGGCGATCAGCGCCCGCATGCGCGCGCCCTGATTGAGTGCGGCGCCCACCACGACAAGGCCCTGGGCTTCGGCCGGCACGGCTCCCACGTTGGGCAGGGCCTCGGGGCTCGAAATTCCCTCGCTCTTCGCGAACACGACACCGATGGCGCCTGCCGCGGCGAGGTCGGTGAGCACGCCGCTGCGTACCGCAGCGGAGGTATTCCAGTCAGCGAGCACGATAGCGCCCGCAAGATCGGTGCGCTCAGCAAGGTCGGCAGTTGCGCCGCCGATGTCGACGAGGTTGTCGGCCACAGGGGCGTCGGCGCCCGTCACTACCGCGTTGCTCGCGGGCCTGAACTGCCAGCTGGCGTAGCCGTCTTGGTATCGGCTGGGCGTCACGTCTGCGAACAGCTGCGCGGTCGCGGCAAATGATTCACGCGAGGTATCAAACCCGTAGCTCGTCAGCGTCTGCTCAATGTAGGCCGCAGCAGCTTCTTCCCCGGGAGTACCGGCGACGCGCGGCCCGATCGTATCGGCGAGGTGCACATCATGGTTCCAGATGTTCTGCGAGTTCACCGCCTGCAAAAATTCTTCTTGATAGCCCGCAGTAGTCGTGCCTGAAGTGATCGCTGCGATCGCATCGGTGGGAGCAAAGCTCACCGCCTGCGCCGCAGTACCTTGCAATATGAGCGGCAACGCCAATGCTGCCGCGCCCAGTATTGCCAGCGGCCGCTTCGCGCGGCCTGCAGGTCGTGGTCGAGTAAACGCACGTTCATTCGCGTACTGAATAGTCATGTATCCCGGGTGTCCTCACTGACATGGAAAGTGCACCGTGTCACACGGTGCACCGCTCTTCACCATATCGAGATCGGCAATTCGGCCACACGTGTGTGACTCCATATGAAGCGACATCGGCCCCAACCCGCTGTGCGGGTTGGGGCCGATGTGTGTGCCGCGTGACGAGTTAGTCGTCAGACTGCTCCCGCAGTCGCACCAGGCGTTCGTGGCCGCTCCCTGAGACCTCGGCCACGTCTGAGCGTGACTTCAAGAAGTCAGAGAACGAACGGAACCCGAGCACCTTCTCGTTAAACGATGAGTCCATGCGGCGCATCTGCTGCTTCACCGCTGAACTGTGCAGCCAATCGGAGTCGTCCTTTTCTTGGCCGAGCCAGAGCGCACGAATCAGCAGGCCGGTGATCTCATACTCGTCGTCCTCGGTGCGGTCGCCCACGCGGTCACCCGCGTCGCCATCGTCGTGCAGGTCATGCTCGTCGTGGTCGCCGTGGGTATCATGCGTGTCCAGTGCGTCGAGCGCCGAGTTGATCTCGTCGGCGAAGCCCTCGCCCTGGTCGGCCTTGGCCGGCTGGGCTGAGCTCGACGGCGCATCCCCGGCGGCCGCAGCTGCATCGGTGCCGGTGTTGGCGCCGGAGCCGGAGCCTGAGCCACCGTTCGCACCGGCGGCCGCGCGTGACGCGGCGCCTGAGGCACGCGATCCGCGGCGTGACCGCGACCGCGAGTTTCCGGTTTTTTCGGGAGCGCTCGTTTCAGCGCCCGCTGTCTCAGCCGTCCCCGCCGTACCGGCTTCTGCCGCGGTGGCCGAGCCAGCGCCGTTGCCCAAGGCCTCTGCCCCAGCGCCACTTGCCGCAGTAGTCGCGCCAGCGAGTTCGCCTGCGTCGCCATCCGCGGTCTGGGCGGTCTGCCCCGTCGCCGTCTTCGCGGGGTCGACGCGGCCGCGGCCACGCCCCGAACGAGCCGGCTTCTCCTCGCGGCCCGGGCGTTCCACACCGGGCAGCGTGTCGTAGGTCGCGAAATCGTCGCACGCGGCGGTGAGGGCCTTCGCCGTTGATCCGGCGACGCCAATGCCCACGACGTAGCGCCCCAACCGCCTGCACCGCTGCGCGAGCGGCACATAGTCGGAGTCGCCCGCGACAATCACCACGTGGGTGAGGTCTTCGAGCCGAAACATGTCTTCGACGGTGTCGACAGCGAGTCGAATATCGGCGCCGTTCTTGGCGTAGGCCGCCGTGGGGAACAGCTGCACGAGGTCGACCGCGCGCGCCACCAGCTGTGACCGGTACTGCGCGTTCACCGGCGCTGACCAGTCGGCGTAGCCGCGCGTGAGCACGAGCGTGCCATATGACGAGGCGTAATCAATGATCGCGCCCACATCGATGGCGGCGGCCTCAAGCCGCGCCACTACTTCAGGATCGTTGGGGTTCTCGCTAATACGGTGCCGGTCTCGCCCAAACGAGTTTCGGCCATGCACGCGGTCGTACCACGAGAGCACAATGTTGTCGAAGTCTAAATAGACCGCAACTCGGCCGTTCTGGTTGTCTGCCACCTCTCTAGTGTGACAGGCGCCGCGCACTCATCCAACGTTTTAGCTGATCGCGCCGCGGCGATTCGCGCCCGCGGCTCATTTTTGGGGCCGCAGCACCTCGATTGCGACGTCGGCACGGTCGGTGACGATGCCGTCGACGCCGAGGTCGATGAGGGCGCGCATTTGATCCGGATCATTCACGGTCCACACGTGCACCTCAACGCCGTGCCTGTGGGCGGCCCGCAGCAACCGGGGCGTGAGCACGCGCAGCGGGCCCTGCCGCTCGGGGATTTGCAGCGCGTCGAAGCCGCGTAGGGCGCGGGCGACGCCGATGCCGGTGAGCACGGCGAGGAGAATGCGGATCACGCCGCGCTGCCCCGGTGATGCTGCGGGCGCGCGGCGTATGGCGGGTTGGGGATCCGCGGGCTCAGCGATGCTAGCGGCCGGAGCTGCGCCAGCAGCGGCGCCCGTGGCCTCAGCAGCCGCAGCAGCGGCTAGAGCGCGGGTGCGAAACGCATCGGCGAAGCTCGTGAGCAGCACCCGGTGGGCGTGGGGCGCCACGAGCTGGCCGATCTGCTCGGCGGCCGCCCCCGCTTTCACATCAACGTTGAAGCGCGTCGTGGGGTACGCCGCGAGCGCCGCCCCGAGCGTGATCACACCGCCCTGCTCAGCCATAATGGCGGCGAGCTCGGCGAGGGTCACGTCGGCGATCTTGCGGGGGTCGCCGGTCACCCGCGCCAAATCGGCGTCATGAAACAGCACCACCTCGCCGTCGAGCGTGAGATGGCAATCGGTTTCGACGATGTCAGATCCGGCATCGATGGCGGCTTCGATCGCGGCGCGCGAGTTCTCGACGATCCCCGCGGCGTGCATGGCCGGGGTGGTGAGCCCCCGGTGCGCCAGGATGCGGGGGCGAGAGGAGTCGGCGAGATAGGGGTGCAACATGCCTCTTATGATTCCAGATGCAGCGGCGGAGTCGTACGCGCGGCTGGGGTGCCAGCGGGGTCAGCAGAGTCGGCGTCAGCACCAGCAGCATCGCGTGCACCGCCGCGTTGCGCCGCAGCTCCCGCGCAGATCACCAGCGCGACCCCCACGATTTGCATCAGTGACGGGGCTTGGCTGAGCACCAGCAGCCCAATCAGCACCCCCAGCGCGGGCTCGATCGAGAGCAGCGTGCCAAACGCGGTGTGCGACATACGGCGCAGCGCCAGCATCTCGAGCGCGAATGAGACCACCGGGGCGATCAACGCGATGCCGGCCGCCATGGCGATCACCCAGAGTGCCCCGTTGCCGTGCAGCACCTGAGGCAGCCCCACGGCCATCGTGAATACCGCGGCGATGGGAATGGTGAGGGCGAGGCCCGAGATTCCCGAGAAGCGATCGCCCACCAGCTGCGTGAAGACGTTGTACAGGCCCCAGCACACCCCTGCGGCGAGCGCGAACCCGATTCCGATGAGGTCGGTCGTGCCGTGCCAGGGTTCGGTGAGCATGATGACGCCTGCAAGGGCGAGGAGTGGCCAGATGAGTGCGCTGCGTTTTTTACTGGTGATAGCGGCGACGGCGAGGGGGCCGAGAAATTCGATGGCGACGGCGGTGCCGAGGGGGATGCGGGCGACGGCGGCGAGGAAGAAAGTGGTCATGAACCCGGTGACGAGGCCGAGGATGAGCAGGGTGGGGATGTCGCGGCGTGTGATGGTGGAGAGTTTGGGGCGTGCGATGAGCCAGAGGATGGCGCCTCCGAAGCACATGCGTAGCCATGCGGTGCCTGCGGGGCCGACTTGTTCGATGACGGTGATCGAAAGTGCGTTCGATAGCTGGATGAGGAGCATGGCGGCGACGGCGAGCGACCAGGGTGGGATGGAGGCGCGCTGGCTGGCGTGTGTGGGGCGGGGGTTCACGTCACCAGCTTCGGGGTTGTGTGGCGCCGCGTCAATTCGGGGGCATCGGTAGGCTTATTGGTGTGGAGGGGCGTGGGCTTCTTCTTGGTCCCCTAGGCGTTTACGAGAGAATCGAGCGAACATGACTGATATCACTGCACAGAAGGAATTGGTTCAGGCCCATATGGGTTCGCTGTTCGATGGCGTCGAGATGGATAACGATGGCGATCTGTCGATTCGGTATGGGTCGAGTCGTGTGTTTGTGCGGGTGCACGAGTTTGCTGAGGATTCGGCGTTGGCGATGGTATTCTCTCCCCTGCTGTCGAATGTGGAGAATACGGCTGAGTTGCGTGACTATGTTGCGTTCTCTGGTGCCGACTACGTGTTTGGAAGCTTCCTGTTGATCGATCGCGGGGAGGGCAAGGTTGATTTGCTGATGAAGCACAATCTGCTTGCTGATCACTTGGTTGCTGATGAGCTGGGCTTTGTGGTCGCGGGGATTGCTTCTACCTGTGATGAGCTGGCAGCTGAGTTGGCTGGGCGCTTCGGTGGTGAGGTGTTCCATCCTGAGGCTCCTGAGGAAGCTGCTCAGTAAGGAGCGTTTCAGGTAGCGCGGTGAGCCGCGTAGCGAACTGTGCGATCTGCGGCGAGCGCCTCGGGATTGATTTCCCGGGACGCTTTGTTGTTGCGGCGAGCGGGGATGCTTGTGCCGTCACCGATGCCTGAGTCTCTATGGGGGCGATCCGGGCCCGCTTAGTTGCTGCGTGGGTTCTTTGCTCCGGATCATCCCGGCGCCGCGCTCATTAATTCGCCCCGGATCGTGCGCAAGCATGGCGGCTCCCAGCTCAGTGAGCACGTAGAGGTGAGGCGTGCTTGCGCGATGCGCGAGGGCGATGTAGCCCAGCCTGCACAGTGAGGCGATGGCCCAGCGTACGCGCAGCTCGAGCCGGTTGTGCCCCGTGCTCGTGTGCTGCGTGAGCGCTTCAGCGTCGAGGGCAAGATCATGCGCGATAGCTGAGACCACAGCGGCGACAAGGGTGTCCGTGGCTTGTGGGCCCTGGGCGAGGAGGCGCAACGTGTGTACGCGGCAGACGCTCATGAGGGGCAGCCCTCCCCTGGTGGCTTCCCTATTGCTGCCACCCCACCTGTTCTCGTCGTAATCCCACGGGATGGTGAAGTCGGGGCCGGGCATATCCCTGCTGCGGTTTGAGCCGTCTTCGCTGTTCATCCCCACTCACCTCCCCTTCTCCCGCGACATGCCTGGAGCTATGGGGCGAGCTTACGCCTGGCAGCATCGTCACGATAGGGGCGACAACACCCCACATATGCCCAAATAACTCATTCGAACATATATTCGAATACGTGGTAGAATAGAACCATGTCCAGCAACGAAGCGGGCAACCTCCGAGGTCCCGCAGCATCCATCCCGCAGACGCCCACGGCGTCCATGCAAGGACTCGCTGCGCAGCCACACATCGCCCATCTACACGATGCCCTCGCAGGCATCACCTCCCAAATGGGTCACGATGCACTCACTCTCATGGACGACGATGATCTCCTCAGCGTCACGCAACACCTCGAACAGGCCTCACGCCGCATCAACGCGCTCCTCATCGCAGCAGCAGGCAACATCGACCATCGCTCCGAACCACACCTCGAGAACTCACTCGCGAAACGCAAGGGCTGTCGCAACACCACCGAACTCCTCCAGCGGCTGTCACAGCATTCCTCCGCCACCATTGGGCGCAGACTCAAAGTGGCACGCGCCACCCGACGCGACATCGGGTTCACCGGCAGCACGATCCCACCTCAATTCCCGGCAGTGGCAGATGCGCTCGCCGCAGGTGATCTCCCCGAAGAAACAGCGCTACAGATCGTCAAGTCACTCGCGGGGCTTCCCAGCCGGGTCGACCCCACCAAGGTCGAGATCGCAGAGCGAGGCATCGTCGACCAAGCTGCGGGCTATTCCTCGGCCGAACGTTTCGACGGTTTATCCCCCGATGATCAGGGCCCTGGCAATGAGGGTCCAGACGATGAGGGTCCAGACGATGAGGGTCCAGACGATGAGGGCTTAGACCCAGCCGGTCACGCGGCAGCACCACTTCCGGTGGACTGCGACACCATCAAACTGATTTGCCAAACCTGGTCCACCTTCCTCGACCAAGACGGCACCGCCCCCAACGAAGAATCGGCGATGCGCGAGCGCTACCTGTGGCTCGGGCCAGAGAAGAACGGCCTCGTACCGCTCCATGGCCTCCTGCTTCCCGAGGCAGCCGCCCTCTTAGGTTCCCTCTTCAACGCAGTGAACTCACCCCGCACCGCAGCTAACACCAACGCTATGGGCGCAGGCACAGGCACAGACGCCGGTCCAGGCTCAGCAACAGGCTCAGGCGCAGCAACAGGCGCCGGCGCACATGCAGCGCGAGCCGGGGGTTCAGGCCGCAAGGTGGAATTCGTGCAATGCGATGACGACCCCTCAACTGAAGGCGGCCCTTCAACCGAAGACCATTCGCCGGCACTTCCCGAGGCTGATCCCCGCTCGTATGGGCAGAAGATGCACGACGCATTCAAAATCGTCGCCGAGATCGCAGCCCGGGCGGCAGAAACACCCCAGGTGGGTGGCGCACCGGTCACGGTGCTCATTCAGACCACGCAGCAAGAACTGGCCGCCAGCATCAACAGCGACAACGGCAGCGGCGGCAACAGTGACACCGGTAAGAGCGGCACCGCTTGGATTCACGGTCACGATGGCCGCCCCACCCCCACCAGCATGGCCACGGTGAGACAGTGCATCTGCGCAGGCACCACCCAACGCGTCATCACCGGCCCCGCGGCGAAATCCTTGGCATCGACAGCCCCACCCGCATTTTCACCCCACACCAACGACGAGCCATCACCGCGAGAGACGGTGGCTGCATCATTCCCGGGTGCAGCATCCCGGCAGCATGGTGCGAAGTGCATCACGTCACTGAATGGGCCAACGGTGGCCCCACCTCCACTGACAACGGTGTCTTAGTGTGCTGGTACCACCACCGAAACCTCGACGCGAACGACTGGCACATTCGCATGATCGACGGGCTCCCCGAGGTACTCGCCCCACCGTGGATCGACCCGCAGCAACGATGGCGGCAAGCCCGACCACCACTCAGAGCGACACACATGCGTAACAGGCAAGAACCACAGCGGCAGCGCGAGCGACAACAGCGCACCTGAGGCGCACGGCACCACTGCGCCTAGTTCAAACATGGGCCCGGAACCAAGTACCCCTGCACCCCAGCACCAGCACCAGCCTGCATCGGTCACTTGCGCAGCCACTTGAGAGCTGACGCTTCATCAGAGCCGTCACTCGCTGCCCCCTACCCACTCGAAGCTTCTGCTCGTTGAATGCTCGTGCTTCCCCACAGAAACGGCGCCCCGAATCAGAAACCAGTTCCGATTCGGGGCGCCGCCCGTCTTGCGTCGTTTGTGCGTACCCGCCTAGGCGCTACGCTCCACGATAAACGCTTCAATCTCTGTACGGTCAGCGTACGAAGACTGTGCGCCCACGCGCTGCACCGACACTGCAGACACTGCCGTAGCGAAACGCACCGCGTCAGCAAGCTTCTGGCCCGCCGCGAGTTCACCAGCCACTGCACCAACAAACGCGTCACCGGCACCAGTGGTGTCCACTGCCCGCACCGTGTACGCGGGCACCGCAGTAAGCGAAGCGAGCGGCTCCTCTGCCGCAGATGATGCGCCGCGCTCAGCTACGATCGCGCCGTCAGCGCCAAGCGTCACCACGACCGAACGGGCACCCGCAATCAACAGCCGCTCAGCAAGCCGCGCATAGTTCGTCGCGTCAGGGTCATCTGCCGACGCCCCCAGCACCTCGAGCGCTTCGTGCTCATTCACAATCAACGGATCACACAGCTGCAACACGTCACCGGTGAGCTGCACCGACGGCGCAGCGTTCAGCACCACCCGGGCTCCCGCAGCGTGAGCTTCCGAGGCCACGTGCAGTGCCGTTTCCAACGGAATCTCGAGGCTCAGCACCACGACCTGTGCGTCTCGCCAGACGCTGCCTGCCCGCCCCGGTGACGCCTCACCGGTCTCGGAGGCTGCAGTACCCTCTGCCACGGGCGCAGCAGCAGCCATGACCGCAGCTTCTACCGCCGCCACGTCGAGCGCCTGGTTGGCTCCCGGCGAAACCACAATCGAGTTCTCACCATCAGGGGTCAGCAAGATGATGGCGGTGCCCGTGGGCCGCTCCACCCGTGCAACATGCTCAACATTCACACCGGCAGCGGTCAACTCCGACAGCAAAAAGCCACCGTTCGAGTCAGTCCCCACGCAAGCAACCATCGACACGTTCGCGCCGCAACGTGCGGCCGCCGCCGCCTGGTTCGCACCCTTACCGCCGGGCAACAGCGCAAGGTCGCCACCCAACAGGGTCTCACCGCCGCCCGGGCGCCGGGCAACCTCCACGACCAGGTCGGCGTTCGCGCTACCGATGACGGCGACGCGAGGCGTGTGCACGCTCACGACTACGCTCCCTGAAAATCAGTAATCAGGTCAACAATGTCGTCGACGATGCCGTCAGCAACATCGAGCAGCACCGTGGTATGCGCGCCCTCCTGCTCGGGGAACCCGCGGTACTTGCCGCGCAGGTCAACGAGGGTCTGGCCGTGACCGGGGCCACCCGTCGTATCCACCTCAACGTTCACCACCGGAGCGAGCCGCACGTCAAGGTGCCCCGCCGCCGCCGCGACCGCGATTGAATCGTGTGTGGCGCACTGCCACTCACCGAACACCATGTCTCGGTAAAACTCACCGTAGAAGTCGATGATCTGACCCATGTACTGACCCGCCGGGCCACCCGCGAGCATCTGCTCACGGTGCTGGGGCGTGATGAGCAGCTTCATGGTGACGTCGAGGCCCGCCATGATGATGGGCCACTGCGCCGCGAACACCGCCTGCGCCGCTTCTGCGTCGTGCCAAATGTTGGCTTCGGCCACGAACGAAACATTGCCGGGGGCCGCTGCCGACCCACCCATCAATGAGACGCCGGCAACCAACTTGGGCAGCTCCGGATCAAGCGCGAGCGCCGTCGCAATGTTCGTGAGGGGCCCGATCGGCACCAACCACACCTCGCCCGGGTGCTGCCGCACAATATCGATGATCTGCTGGGCCGCTGTCGTTGATTCGGCAGCACGCACGGGCTCGTTGTCGCCAGCGTTGCCCTGGCCGTCATGGCCGTGCACGTGGTAGGCGAACTCGGTCTCCCCGCCCAGCAGCGGGCCGGCAGCGCCCCGCGCGACGGGCACATCGGTGCGGCCGACCATGTCGAGCACGCGCAGGGTGTTGCGTGTGCCGAGCTCGACCTCAACGTTGCCCCACACCGTGCCGACGGCGAGCAGTTCGATGTCGGGGTGTATCGCCGCATACATAATTGCCATGGTGTCATCGACACCGGTATCGCAGTCGAGGATCATCTTGGTCGCCATGGAAGGTCTCCTTGCGCCGCTCATCGAGCGCGGCCATACGTGTGTTCAATAGGGGTCTGAGTGCTGCTTCGTCAACGCTCAACCGCAGATGCGCACTGACCGTGTTGCCACTCACGACCGGGTCAATGTTCTCGACATCGACGAAGAGCGAACGTGCTTCAAGGATACCGGGAGGGACCGCTGCGGCGAGCGCAACGATGAGCCTTCATCGACTGAACGCGGGGTTACGCCTTGTAGGTGAGCCCGCGCACGATCTGGCTGACCGCTTGTTGGCTGGTGCCAAATTCTGCGGCGAGCGCCGTTTGTGTTTCGCCTGAGGCGTGGCGTTCGCGGATTCGTTCGGCCTGCTCGACGGTGAGTGACCTGGACTGCTGTGGTTTTGCGCCGCGGGTGCGGCCGCGCCGTACCGAGTCGATGGTGTAGACGGAGACGCCGAAATCTGCGGCGAGCGCTGCACGGCTTTCTCCTGCGTGTGATCGTTCGAGGATTTCTTTGACTTGCGTCGCAGAGAGCGCTGGTGCTGACATGCTGCTGCAACCTCCATGAGTACACGGTGTGCGGGGGCCCGCCACCTGGTTTTACTGTACTCCGAATCGCCTGGGCTCGAACCTGTGGGCGTCGCTTGTTTGGTGGGCAGGATCGACGTTTGTCGGTGGGTTGCCTCAGTTATGCGCGCGGTTGCCTGTCTCGTTTGGCCCGCTGGTTGCGCATGAGTACGATCACGCCAATGCCGAGGAGCAGGATCCCGAGGCTCAAGATGGTGACGATCGCGATCGTTCCGGTGTCCCATCCCGCCAGGGGAAACGCGCGTTGGGCAATGTAGCAGCAGAAGCCCAAGATCAGCACGCCCCACACGATGGGTCCGGTGCGAGTTCCGCCCCGCTCGATGGGTTGGTGCGGCAGTCCCTGGCCTGTGTCGCTCACTCCGGGCCAGTTTTGCCCGAGCCCTGCGTTGTTCAGGCTGTGTCCGCTGCCTGATGACTGGTTTGGCCCGGTCGTGTCGTTCTGGTTCATCGTTCACTCTTCCCTGTGGCGTTCTCTACCTGCACATTGCCGGCGATGAGGTACACGGAGACCTCGGTGGTGGCAGTGTTGGTGCTGCTGTTGGCGCTGGTGGTGTGTGAGCTCGTAGCCGAATTCGTGATCACTTGTTTGCGCAGAAACGGCCCGGCGAGGGTGTGGTTTTGTGTGTCACTCGCGTCAGTGACGTTGCCTGCGAGCACATACACGGTGACGGTAGTGGCGTGGTCCCTGGGAAGCGTCACCGTGGAGTTACCGGCGACCTGCCAGATGGTGATTGATTCATCTCGGGTCTGCGCATTCCTTGCCCGTGTGTCACTGGGCTGAGTGCCCAGGTCGCTCAGGTCTAGGTATGAGTTGCCCGCGACGAGTACCCCTGCGGGGGCCTGCGCACCGGTCATGTTCATGTTTCCCACGATTTGGTATTGCGTGCCGATGGGAAACACCGCGCCGATGAGCAGGGCGACCACGCCGCAGGTGGCAAGAAACCCGACCCAGCCGGTGTGCTTCCCCCTGATGCCAGCGACGATGAGTGAGATCGCCAGTGCGGCGAGCGCCGCGATCATGCCGCCGAGCGCGTTCGCGGGCAGTGCGGTGCCGGTCACCTCAATGGCGCGCAGCGGTTCGGTGGTCAGTAGCAGCGCGACGATCCCGCCGGCGAGCAGCGCGATGGCGAGGGAAATCAGGGTGTGGGCTGCCCCGAGTTTGCGGGCGGCGTGCTGTGTCTCGAGCTGCTGCGCGTGCTTCTCACTCAATGCTTGCGCCTGCTCGCTCACTCCCTGCCCCCACGTTTCCGCTTTCTCGGCGAACCGGGTCCCCCAGTCGTCTGCCTGCTGGGCGAAGCTCGGGTTCGGGTCCGAGGTTTGGTGCGAGTCCGAGGTGCTCGACGAGGGATCCGGATCCGCTTGCGCAGCACCCCTAGGCGTCGTGGGCTCGGTGTGCGCAGCAGGCGCAGTATGAGCAGTGGGTTCAGCAGATGCAGGCGCAGGCCTCGCGGCGGCGGGCGGTGCAGGAACACGGTGTCGCATGACGAGCTTGCGAATCCACACCACAGCGATCACGATCACAGCGACCCGCACGATCCAGCCCAGGGTGACCATCAGCCAGTCGGGCAGCCCCAGCACTCCAACTTGGTCCCAGCCCCACATCGGAAACACCGGCGAGAACGACAGCCCGAAGAGGATGGGGATGATGACGAGACCTGCGATGACCGCCGCCGTGGTGACGACGGCCGTTTGCGCCCGGCCCCGCACGATCTCCTCAATGTGCATGCGTCCCGTTGAATCTGGGAAGACCAGCCAGCCCAGCAAGTACAGCACGATGGCGGGGGTGCCGAACACCGCGACCACGACGAAGAGCCCGCGCACGATCAGCGGATCGATGTTCGCTTTCGCAGCGAGGCCACCCGCAACACCGGCAAACCAGCGGTCGTCGCTGCGCGCGATGCCCAGGCCGCGAATCCACTCGAAGAACTTTCCGAGCGGAGGCATCCCGGTTGCTGGGGTGGGGTCGGGTGTGGTGTTCATGTCTCTAGTCTTGCCGAGTTTCCGGCGGGCGGCCATCGGGGTTCACCCTGATTCGACCCTGACGTTTGCCGCATTCACGCCCCGTAACAGCGCGTTGCTGGTTTGATAGATGCATGCCCTCCCCACAGCTGCACCGGTCGCGCGATGATCGCGTAATCGCTGGCGTGTGTGCGGGGCTGGCCGATCACATTGGGGCGCCGGTACCCAGCGTGCGCATCGGAATGTTGCTGCTGGCCGCGGTGGGTGGCGTCGGCGCACTCTTCTACCTGTGGCTTTGGGGGATGGCCCCGCTTGCCCCCGAATCAGACCAGCCGGTGCCCCTGCGCCGCGCGCTGACCCGGCCCGCGACACAATCAGCGGCAGGGGCTGCGGCAGGATCCGCGTCACGACCTGCAGCAGGAGCTACGGCACTTACGGCGGCAGGATCCGCTGTGACACCTCCGCAAATTGCTGCATCGCCGTCGGCACCCGCATCGGTATCTTCTTCGGCACCTGCATCCGCCACCCTCGCGGCGAGCGCTGTGCCCACCCACGCCAGCAATCCCCCGCCCAGCAATCCCCCGCTTTTGCGGTGGCCGATCGCCGAGCTGCTGCTCGGGCTGTGCCTCGTGGCTACCGCCGCCTGTCTCGTACTCGCGCGCCTGGGCATGCGCATTGATCTCGAGGTGATTCTGCCCGCCACGGCCGTGCTCGTGGGCGTCGGCCTCACCTGGTGGCAGATCGCTGATCGGGGGCGCGCGCACCGCACGCAGCTGCCCCGTGTGCTGGGTGCCCTCGCACTCGTAGCAGTGGGTGTGCTGCTGTTCTTTGTCACCTCGCAATCCCCCAGCGTGTGGACCGTCATCACAGCGGCGGTGGCGGTGCTCGCCGGAGTTGCCCTGGCCATTTCACCGTGGCTGCTGCGCATTAATCGCGAGCTGATCGCTGAGCGTGCCGGTCACGCCCGCGCCACCGAGCGCGCCGAAATTGCCGCCCACCTACACGACTCGGTACTGCAAACGCTGGCGCTCATCCAGCAGCAGTCTGACCCGAGCAGCGAGGTGGCACGCATCGCTCGCAGGCAGGAGCGCGAACTGCGCGAGTGGCTCTTTCGCACGGCAGATGGCGCACCAGCCGCTGCTGTTGAGGCCGTCGATACCGAGCTGCGTGCGCACGCGGCCGAGCTCGAGACCCACCATTCGGTGCGCTTCGACGTCGTCTCGGTGGGCGCGAGCGGTGGCTTCGTCGCACCGGCGACCATCGTGGCCGCGGCGAAAGAGGCCATGGTGAACGCGGCACAGCACGCTGGCGGCGACGTCACCGTGTACCTCGAGATTGCTCCGGATCGCGTCATCATCGATGTCACCGACCGCGGCCCGGGCCTTGATCTGGACTCGCTCCCCGCCGGGAGAATGGGTGTGCAAGAGTCAATTTTGGGGCGGATGGAACGCGCGGGCGGCATCGCACGCATCCTCGCGGGGCCCGGCGGCGCTGGCACCGCCGTGCGGCTCTCGATTCCGAGAGACACCGACACAGATCAGCGCTCCGCTGACAGGGCCACCCCCGCAGCGGCCTCCGACGCCACCAGCACAACCACCGCCACCGCCACCGCTACCACTCATTCCGCAGAACAGGATGCCCCATGAACGCAGTGATCTCGCACGAGGTGCCCGCACACGAGGCACACACAGACGAGGTACACGCAGCCGAGGCGGCTGTCGATGCAGCAGCCGTCGACGCAGCACCCGATGCCCTGATTCGCGTGGTGATCGTCGATGATCACCAGATCTTTCGCACGGGGCTGCGGGCCGAGCTCACCCCCGCGCTCGATGTAGTGGGCGAGGCCGCCACTGTAGACGAAGCGGTTACGCTCATCCCTGCGGTGCAGCCCGATGTGGTGCTGCTCGATGTGCATCTCCCCGGAGGCCTTGGTGGTGGAGGCGCCGAAGTGCTGCAGCGGCTTGTGCCCCACATACCGGCAGGCGGCACCCGCTTTCTGGCGCTCAGCGTTTCAGATGCCGCCGACGATGTCGTCAGCGTGATTCGTGCCGGCGCACGTGGATACCTGACAAAGACCGCTTCGGGCAACGAGGTGATCGCGGCCGTGGGCCGCGTGCACGCGGGTGACGCCGTCTTTTCACCCCGGCTCGCAGGGTTTGTGCTTGACGCGTTCGGAGTGAGCTCGGGCGAGATCGCCGCGGCAGACGACGAACTAGACAGGCTTTCAGCGCGAGAGCAAGAGGTCATGCGCATGATTGCGCGCGGCTACACCTACAAAGAGGTTGCCGCCGAACTATTTCTCTCGGTGAAAACGATCGAGACGCACGTCTCGAAGGTGCTGCGCAAACTGCAGCTGTCCAATCGCCATGAGCTCACCGCGTGGGCGCTCAGCCGCCGGCTGCTGTGACCGAGCTCATCATTCACACCGCCCTCACAGAGCCCCACGCCTGTTGAAAAACCAGCGAGCCCGGTATGCTCGGTGCTACATCATGCTCCGTCCATTTCAGCAGGGCGGGGTGACTGCGAGGGGGCATCATGGGTTTCATCCAGGCATTTACCGGTTCAGTTGGCGGCATGCTCGCCGATCAATGGATCGACTTCCTCGTGCCACCCGAGAACTTGGCCCCCACCGCGGCACTCTTCCCCGCAGTAGCCAAGGGCCAGAATGCCGGTCGCGGATCAAACACCCGTGGTTCTGAGAACATCATCACGAATGGTTCGAAGATCGTCGTGCCCGAGGGATACGCCCTCATCATGTTCCAGGATGGGCAGCTCACCGGGTTCATCTCCGACCCGGGCGGGTATGAGTATCGCTCCAATGATCCGCAGTCGAAATCGGTGTTTGCCAGCGACGGCTTTCTCGGCCCGATCATCAAGCAGTCGTGGGAGCGGTTCAAGTTTGGCGGGCAGCCGGCCGCACAGCAGCTCGGGTTCTACGTCAACCTCAAGGAACTGCCCAACAACAAGTTCGGCACCCAGTCTGAGATCTATTGGGATGATGCGTTCCTCGGCACCCAGGTGGGCGCACTCACCCGCGGCAGCTACACCGCACGCATTGTTGATCCGGTGCTGTTTGTCAAGCAGTTCGTGCCGTACGCTTACTACGGCGCAGATGCCCGTGTCTTTGATTTCACTGACCTCGATAACGATGCCGCCGTGCAGCTGTTCAACGAGGTCGTTTCGTCGCTCGCCCCGGCGTTCTCGGCCTACACCAACGATCCATCCAAGGGCAATCGGATGGCCCGCATTCAGAGCGATTCGCTGGGCTTTGCCCAATCGCTCTCGGCGGCGGTGGAGGCCGGCTACCAGTGGCGCACCGCTCGCGGTCTCGAAATTGTGAGCGTCGCGATCCAGTCGGTCGAGTACGACGAAGACACCCGCAAGCTGCTCAGCGACGTCAAGAAGGCCGACGCGCTGTCAGGCAACCGCGGTGGCGCGTTCCTGCAGCAGTCAGTGGCCCGCGGGTTCGAAGCCGCAGGCGAGGCTGGCGGCGGCAACATGGCAATGATGGGCATGGGGCTCGGCATGACCGGGCAGGCCATGAACTTCCAGCAGCAGAACCAGCAGGCACCGTACCAAAACCCATTCGACGGCAACCAGCAGGGTGGTCAGCAGGCCGCACCTCCCGCAGCGGCTCCGCCCGCAGCAGCCCCCGCCGCCGCTCCGGCAGCCGCACCAGCAGCAGCCGAAGATCCGGTCGCCAAGCTCGCTCAGTTCAAGGCCATGCTCGATCAGGGCCTCATCACTCCCGAGGACTTCGAAGCGGCAAAAAAGAAAACACTCGGTTTGTAATGCTGGCCGTGAGCCCCGCCCGCCCATGTGACCAGGTGAAGGGTGATTCGTGAACGAGAACATCGGTAACCCTGCCCAGCAGGTTCCTCCCGTTGCACCGTACGGGGCTCCGCCAGCGCCCACAGCAGTTCCCGGGGCGTTCGCGCCGCCTGCCGCGGGGCCTCAGGCAGCCCCGGCTCCCCCGAGCCCACAGGTGACCCCAAATCCTCAAGCGACCCCGGCAGCACCAGCAGCCCCGGCACCAGTAACCCCGGGGCCACTCCCCGGGGATCCGGCGGCTCCTGAGCAGCAACCGCAGCAGCCACCGCAGCAGCCACAGCAGCAGCCACAGCAGCAGCCACAGCAGCAGCCACAGGATCAACCCCCGCAGGATCCGCTGTTCACCGAGCCGCCCGGGCCCAGCTACGTCGACACGTCAACGGGCAAGAACGACGGGCTCGACAAGTGCCCCCGCTGCGGCTCCACCGGGATTTCGCTGCGCCCCGAGACCGGCATGCTGATCTGCCACTTCTGCCGCCACCAGTGGCAAGAAGCAAAGATCACCGAGGCGTTTTCGCTCGACAGCCCCATCGGTGAGCTGCGCGGCCGGATGCTCGGCACCGGCGCCCAAGCCATCTCAGAAGATGTTTCAGACGTGCTCACCCTTAAGTGCGGGGCGTGCGGGGCCGAGGTGATCGTCAACACCGGCGAGGCCATGCAGGCCAGATGCCACTGGTGCCGCAACACCCTCTCAGCATCAGAGCAGCTTGCTAACGGCGCTGTGCCCGACGGCGTGCTGCCCTTCAGCATCACGCGCGAGGATGCGATCTCTCGGGTCACCGCCTTCGTCAAGAGCCGCAAGTTTTTCGCCCACCCCGCGTTCGTACGCGAGTTCGAACCCTCCTCGGTCGTTGGCGTGTATCTGCCGTACCTGGTCGTTGACGCCCATGCACACGCATCACTGCAGGGTGTCGGTGAGATTCTCACGGGGCAGCGAACAGTGAAACGTGGCGACAACGACACCGTCACGCTCTACAGCGCCGACGTCTACGAGGTGAGCCGCGCATTCAGCATGGAGGTTGACGACCTCGTGCTCGAATCCTCGGCAGAACGCGCCGACATGACGATCTTTCGCAACACCAACAACGTCATCAACGCGATTCAGCCCTTCGACGTTGAGCACGCCGTGTCATACAACGCCAACTATCTGCGCGGTTTCACCTCTGAGAAACGCGACCTTGATGTTGAAGCGATGGTGCCCCGTGCCGCCGACGCAACGCTTTCCATCGCTCGCGTACGTGCCCGCGAAGCCGCCCGGGCATACGACCGCGGCATCAGATGGACCGACGAAAGCCTCACGCTGCACGGCACCCGCTGGGTATCGGTGTATCTGCCGGTGTGGCTATACAGCTACTACCAGCCGCGCGGCGGCACCGGCCAGGGCCTCGTGCACTACGTCGCCGTCAACGGTCGCACCGGCGAAACCATGGGCAGCGTGCCGATTCGTCAGGGGCGACTCATCGGCATCTCGGTTGCCATTGGCATCGTGGGCACCATTCTCGGCGGCATCGCCAGCCTCGTGATTTGACGCGAAGGACACCATCATGATCGACACGCTCCTCACGCTCACGGCGCTCCCCCTGCCCGCGCTTACTTCCTCAGCGCTTGCTGCCTCGGCATTTGCGGCCTCGGTGATCGACATCGTCCCTGCGGCCTTCACCGTTTCGATGCCCTGGTCGAGTGACTCCGAGGGCAGTGCCGCGCTGTGGCTGCTGGGCCCCGGCGCCGGCATCGCGTTCTACATGTTTCATTACCTGCGCTATCGCAACACGAACCAGCGTCACGCCTTCGAACGCGAGACCAAGAACACTGTCGCCAATGTCACCGGCGACGACCGCTTGGTGGGCCGCGTGCGCGATGTGCAGAACCGCATGGTGCCCGGCGACAACTCTTCGCAGCCGCGCCAGCGCCTGGGCCAGGCCACCCACGTGACTGAGGAGTGAACGGCACGCCCGGGGAACCGCGAACAGCGTCGTCGATTTGCAACCGGCACCCGAGGTTGGTGTACAGTAAAGGAGTTGTCGCGGGAGCATTCCTTCGACTTCAACGGGTCTGTGGCGCAGTTGGTAGCGCACCTGCATGGCATGCAGGGGGTCAGGGGTTCGAATCCCCTCAGATCCACCATCAACTCCCGGTTGCAGAGCATTCTTGCCTTCGACCGGGAGTTTTTTGTTGCGCTTTCTCGCGTAACCCCACACAATCTCACAAGTTATTGAGGTGATGACGAACGTGCGTGCTCAAGCTGCGTACCAGCATGCCACTGCTGCGTTCCGAAACCCGACGCTCGACCTGCTGCACGGTCGCTATGCGCCGTTCGTGGTCGCGAGCCTGTCGCTGTTGTTTAGTGCCGATCGCACCGCGGTCGCCGTGGCCGACGCCCACGTCGAGGTGGCCGAGATCATCGATGAGCTGCGCACCGCAGGCTACGACGATCTCGACCCGGGCCTGCCCGCTGGCAGCGGCCGCGAGATCTGCCGGTACTGGGTGCGGGTGGGCTGGCTCGTGCCCCAGATCGAAGACACCGTCGAGGTGTACCGGCTTTCGGCGCAGGCCGTCGGCGCGCTCGAGATCGCTGGCCGCGCCGGCGGCGGGCGCGTCTCGCGATCGCGCGTACGCACCCTGCTCGACTCGGTCGATCAGTTGGCGCTGAGCGCAGAAACTGATCCGGATCGTCGCCTCGCTCGCCTCGTAGCTCAGCGCACAGAGATCGATGCCGAGATCGAGCGTTTGCACGCGGGCGAGATCGATGAGACCGACGACGAGTTGCTACTCGAAGAAGCCGAGAACGTGCTGCACTTGGCCCGCGAGCTGCCCGCAGATTTCTCGCGGGTCGCCGAGTCAATCAACGCGATGCAGCGTGACGTTGTGGCCGATCTGCGCCGCGATGTTCGCCCGCCAGGCGAGGTGCTGCGCGAGTACCTGCACCGCGGTCAGCACGTGATGCAGGCCACCCCCGAGGGGCGGGCGTTTGCCGGCGCGCTCAGACTCATCGGTGACCCCGAGCACATTGAGTCACTCACCGACCAGGTGCACACGCTGCTTGCGCGCCCCTTTGCGCGGCTGCTCAACGGTGCGCAGCGGGAAGAACTCAGCGCGATTGCGAAGCGTGTGGAGCAGGGCGTGCAAGAGGTACTCACCGCGCAGCGGCGTGCCTCGCACGTGATCACCGCGCAGGTGCGCACCCATGATCCGGCGCGCGACCGCGAGGTCGATGATCTCTTGCGCGGTGTGATGTCGGGCTTGCAGTCGTGGATGCAGGTGTCGCGCCCCACCGACCGTGTGACCCCGCTCGGGCACTTCCCCACCGCCCATATTCGTCACCTGCGGCAGACGCTCAGCGACCCGCGGCCGCCGCAGGCTCCCGCGCCGCTGGTGCACGCCGATGACGTGCTGAACCCGCAGAGTGCCCTCGGCACCGATTCACGCGAGTGGGGCGGGCCGCACTACCGCGAGCTCGAAGCCCACGTTGCGACGCTCGGTGACGATTTCGATCTGGGTGACGCGTTCACTACCTCAGATACCCGTCGCCCCGTTGACCTGTTGGGTCTGCTCGAGATCGTGCACGGCAACGGCATGACCGAACGCGACGAGATCACCGTCGTCACGGCTGAGCGGCCCGACGGCACCACCCGCAAGTTCGCGTTTGTCGGGGTGCAGGCCACCGCCTCCCCCGATGAACACAGTGGCGCGCCTGTCACCGGCGCCGCCGCACCAGAAATCGTGATCCCCCATCCCACAAAGGACGCCTCAGATGCTTGACCCGAGTGACTCCCCCGCCGGTGAGGTTGCACCGTTCATTGACACGGTTGCGATGGAACAGGATCCGGATCAGTGCTTTGCTGGCGACCGCGGCACGCTCGCTCCTGAGGTGCGTCACGTGCTCGTGCGGCTGCTGCAGCGACGCTTCTTGCTCGCCGATCGGCACAGCGATGAGTGGGCGGTGCTGCTCGAGCATCAGCCGGTGATCGAGTCGCGTCTGCACGACATGTTCGTGCGGCTCGTGGTCGATCAGGGCCGCGGGGTGGCCTACAAGCAGCAGGTGCGCTCTGAAGAGATCGACGTGCCGATCTTGCTGCGCGATGAGGCCTACACCCGCTCAGAGACCCTGGTGCTCGTGTATCTGCGCACAGTGTACCAGCGTGAGTCGACCGTGGGCGAGCCGTCGGTGCGCGTCGATGTCGAAGAAATCGAGCAGACCGTGCTCACTTATTTCACCGCCGCCGATGGCGACGTTGCTCGCCGCCAGAAGGCGGTGCGCGCGGCGCTCGCCCGGCTGCGGCAAGAGGGCATCATCACCGAGGAGTCAGAGGGGCGCTACCTCGTCAGCTCGCTCGTCGAGATCGTGCTGAGCGCTGACCGGCTCCGTGAGCTCAGCAATTGGCTGCGCGCGCAGACCGCGGCGGCTGGCGCGGGTGACGCATCTGTTTCCGCCGGCGCTGAGCCCCCCGCAGATACTGAGTTCGGCGACACCAGCACCAACACCATCAACCGAGGAGACCTCGCATCGTGACCATGCTCGATACCCTCTTCGGGCTCATCCCCGCAGCTTCTCGCGGCCAGCAATGGCTCGCCCACGAACTTCAGCTCGTCAACTGGGGTGGCTACGACGGCGCCCATCGCGTACGGTTCTCGCCGGGCGCGACGCTGCTGTGCGGCGGATCAGGCTCAGGCAAGTCCACCCTCATGGACGCCTACATTGCGCTGATGATGCCGCACACCACCCCGTTCAACGGGGCCTCAAACGGCGGCGTCACCGGTCGCCCCCGCGGCGAAGACCAGCGCAACATTCTTTCGTACGGGCGCGGCAAGATCGATGAGTCGCGCACCGAGCAGGGCACGCGCGTGCGCGTGCTGCGCGGCGACGGCAGCGATACCTGGACGGCGATTGCGATGTCGTGGATCGACCATGACGGGTCACGCTTCACCGCTGTGCGCGCCTGGTACATTCCGGCTGGCGCCCGCGTGATCGAAGACACCGTGCGCGTGCGCGCGACCGTCGAGGGGGCATTTAACCTCGCCGATCTCGCGCCGGCCGCCGCGCTGCGCCTCGCCGATGCGCAGGTGCGGGCCGCGGGCCTTGATACCGTGGCTACCGATCGCGAGTTCACCGCACGGGTGCACTCGGTGCTGGGCATTGGTGCCGCGGGCGCCGGTGCGAAGGCGATGAGCCTGCTCGCCCGCATTCAGGCCGGTCAGCAAATCACCACGGTGGATGAGCTGTACAAGCGCATGGTGCTTGAGGAGCCCGATACGCTGGCCGCGGCAGACGCCGTCGTCGCGCACTTTGACGAGCTCGAGGGCACGCGCAGCCGCATGGTCACCGCGCAGCGCCAGGTCCATGCGCTGCGCCCCATTCGCGGCATGCGCACCCGCATCGACGAAGCCATCGATCGCCTGCACATCATTGATGAGGTCGGGCAGCTCTCAGATCAGGGCTCGCTCGTCTCGCTGTGGCGCGCCGACCGCCGCCTCGGGCTGCTGCGCAAGGTCGAGGCCGAGCTGCAGCAGCAGAAGGTCGCCGCCGATGCCGTGGTGCGTGAGCACCAGGCGCTCGCTGAGACCGCAGGGGCCGAACGTGATGGCCTCGTCGAGGTGCTGCGCGGCGCCGGTGGCGAACGCATCGAGATCGCAGAGCGTGAGCTGCGCGAGGTCGAACGTCGGCTGACGACGGTACGCCAGGCGCGTGAGCGCTTCGAGGTGCTGTGCTCCACGCTCGATATTCAGATCACCTCGGCTTCGGCTTTCGGAGCGCTCGTGAGCGAAGCCCGGCTCGAGCTGTCACGTGCCGACGCCAAAGCTGGCGCCCGCGATGCCTACGCTGAAGCCCGCGCCGAGGTGCGCGAGGCAACGGCGCAGGTGGAGGCCCTCGAGGCTGATCTCACCCACGCGAGCGGCCGCAACGATAATATTCCTGCCGCGCTGCACGAGGCGCGCATCGCGCTCGCCGAAGCATCGGGCATTGCCGTCAGTGATCTTCCGTTCGTGGGCGAGCTCGTTGAGGTGCGCGCAGAATTCGAGCCCTGGCGCGACGCCTTTGGGCTGGGGCTGGGCGGCTTTGCCACCACGATCCTCGTCAACGAGGCGCTGCTGCCCAAGTTCCGCGCCGCGATCAATGACGTGTGCACCCGGGTGCGCGTGCGCTACGAGGGCGTGCGCGCGGGTCTCCCCCGCCGCACCGATCTTGATCCGGCGACGCTTCCTGGCCGCCTCGACTACCGCGAATCGGTGCTCACCGGCTGGCTGCAGGATCGCCTCGATCAGCAGTTCAGCTTCGTCTGCGTCACCGACCCCGGCGAACTCGAGCAGCACCCCCAGGCCATCACCATCACCGGTCAGCTGTCGCGTGGCCGCCGCGGCTCACACGGTGGCCACGGCAAGGCGAGCGTGCTCGGGTTCTCGAACCAGCGCCGGATCGAGCAGCTCACCGACCAGATTCTGGCCGCGCGCGCACAGCACGCCGAGTCGGTAGCGCGCGAAGCTGCGGCAGCGGCCAGCCTCGATGCGCTCGATGCGCAGCACGCCGCGTACGCGAAGGTGGCTGAGCTCACCTGGGAAGAACTCAATGAAGCCCAGGTTGAAAGCGACCGTGCTCGTTGGGCTCAGATCATCGCCGACGCTGCCACCGGCAGCGCCGAGATCGCGGGGCTGCAGCAGCAGATTGCCGACGCGAAGAAGCGGGTCGCCAAGCTGCAGCAGGCCACCGGGCGGGCGCAGGCCGAACAAGAGCGTGTCGCGGCCCACTGGGCCGCCGTCTCTGACGAGGTTGATGCCGCGCAGGCGCTCGTCGATGACGCGGCTGACGCCGCACGCGAGCTCTCCCCCGCGCAGACCGAGTACCTTGACCACCGGTTCTTGGTGCCCGCAGAGGATGACACCCGTCACAGCAACCTGCTGAGTCGCTTCGACGCGGCTCTCAACGTCGCCGCCAAGCAGCTGCTCGATGATCGCAGCGCGGCACAGGAGGCGCTCGAGACGCAGCGTGAGGCGCTCGCGCGCACGCTCGACCGGTTCTTGGAGAACTGGCCGAACCCCAACCTACGAGCAGACCCCGATACGTCGTTCGCCGACTTCGAGCGCATTCTGGCTGAGCTGGAGGCCAGCGGGCTGCACGAGCTGGAGGCCGAGTGGAAGGACAGCCTGCTCAAGCTGTCTGGCAACGATCTCACGAGCCTCGATTCGGCCCTCGGCCGTGCGCTGCGCGAGATGCGCGAGCGCATCGACCCGATCAATCAGATCATGCGCGATCTCCCCTTCTACGACGATGATCACCGGCTGCAGATCACCCCGCGTGAGTATCAGACCGATTCACGTCGTAAGTTCAGGCGCGAGCTGCGCGATGTGCGTGCGTTGATCACCGATGCCGATGAGACGATCGATCGCGAACAGGCCTACGGGCGTATGGAGCGTCTGATCGGCCGGATCCGGCGCACCTCGCCCGATTTTAGTGAGCTGATTGACGTGCGCAATCACGTGCGCGTGAGCGCCGAGAAGGTGCACGCCGAAACCGGTGCGCACGCCGCGCTCTACGACCACATTGGGGAGAAGTCGGGCGGCGAGTCGCAAGAGCTGATTGCCTTCATTGTGGGCGCTGCGCTGCGGTACCAGCTGGGCGATGCCGGCGCCGAGCGCCCCCGCTATGCACCCGTGTTCTTGGATGAGGCGCTGATTAAGGCCGATGCCCACTTCACGAAGCGTGCCATCGGCGCGTGGCGTGGGCTCGGCTTCCAGCTGGTCATTGGGGCACCCAACGACAAGTACAGTGCGATCGAACCCCACGTTGACGTCGAGTACGACATTTTGAAGGACGCACAGGGCAGGTCGTGGGCCAAGCCCAAGGTCGGCCTCCCCGCCGCCTAATACGGGCCTAGATACAGCTATCGCGCGGCTCCCAAGAGGGGGCCGCGCGATAGCTGTATCTGCGGATTGACGCGCAGGCGTGAGCTGCTTATTAAGCGGGCTGCTCGGTTGCCGGCGGCGCGATCAGCATGCTGTTCACATCGATGACGGGGCAATCCTGCCAGAGACGCTCGAGCTGGTAGAAATCACGCTCTTCGTGGTGGAACACGTGCACGATGATGTCGCCGAAATCAATCAGCACCCACCGGCCAGTGGCGCGACCCTCACGGCGAACCGTGCGAATGCCTGCGGCGTTCATTTCGTCTTCGATCTCGTCTGAGATCGCCTGCACGTTGCGCTCGACACTTCCCGAGAGGACGAGGAAGACATCGGCGAGGCCGAAGTTCTCGGCAACGTCAAGCGCGACGGGCGAAGTTGCGCCCTTTGCGTCTGCGGCGCGTACGGCTACGGTGAGCGCGTCAAGCACTTCTTGGCTGAGGTTTGTTACGTTTTCCAGGGTGTACTCCTGTGTGGATTCGGTGGCATTGCTGCCAGATGATGTGCGTGTCGGGCGCGAATTAGCCGAACATGCCGTTCGTTGCACCCCAGACGCCGAGACCGACGACCACGATGAGGAGTCCGCCGCCGGTGAGCCCCAGCACGAGCGGCAGCTTGCTGCGCTCCTTCGTGGGCTTTGCGACCGCGGGGACACCTGATACTACGCGCGCACTCACGGCGTGTCGTGCAGACACTGGTGCGGGGCCCGCGACTGTTCCGTTTTCATCGACTGTTTCGGCACCCGTGATGGGGTCGATTTCAGCCGAATCGTGCAGCGACACATGCCCGCCCGTTTCGCCGAGAGACTTCGGCAGCCGCATGGAACCGGTAACGTACAGCTCCCCTGTTGCGCCGAGCGGACCGGTGAGCCCGCCCGTCTCTTCGGGCATCGACGGCAGGATGAGCGCTGAAGTGCCCGTTCCCGTTGTCGAGCCTTCCTGTGCCACAGCACGCGAGATCAGGTCGTCAAAGTCGCCCTGGCCTTCGCTCTGCTGAGCCGGAATATTGCGGGTGGCGGGATCATCGAACACCGAGCGCCACTCCTCTGGGGGCGCGATGTCGGGAAATGAGTAGGAATCTCGCGGTGAAGCGATTTCCTCGGGAAGAGCGGCCGCCGTCTGAGCTGCCACGTCTTCGGGCACCTCGATCACAGCGGTCGGTTCGGGGACAACCGGCGTTTCGGGTACGACGGGCGCCTCTTCGATGACCGCGGGGGCCTCTTCGATCGGTGCAACCTCGACGATGACTTCTTCGGCTGCTGCTGCGGGTTCGATCGTCTCGGCTTCAGCTTCGATAATCGGGGCGGCAGGAGCTTCGGCTTCAGGAATAACTTCAGCCTCAGCAACTTCAGCCTCAGCAGCGGTGTCGGCCTCGGGTGCCGTCTCAGTTGCGAGATCTGCTTCGGGCGCTGCCTTAACTTCAGGTACTGCCTCAGCTTCAGGTGCTTCCACCGCAGCTGCTTCAGGAGTCGATTCAGCAGCAGCTACCGCCGCTGCCTCTTCAGCATTGTTACGCTTCCAGAACTTGCGACGTGCCTTACCCGTTGCCTCAGGCGGCGCTTCGGCGACCTGTGTCTCGGGCTCAGCTTCAGCAGCTACTGCCTCTTCGGCAGCTTCCGCCTGCAGCGCGGTCTCGGCTTCACGAAGCTCTTCGACGGTGAAGGGCTCGGTGGGCGGCGAAATCAGGGAGTCAAAGTCAGCTGCGGGTGCAGCGGTTTCTACTGGCGTGGTGAGCTCGCCGGTGAGCTCCTCAGGCACAGATACTTCAGCTTCTGGGGTGGCATCAACCGTCGGCTCAGCGGCCTCGGTCGTGTCAACAGCTACTTCTGTCTCAGTCTCAGACCCAGGCGCTGCCGGCGAGGTGACCTCGGGCTCAGCAGCGACGGGCTCCTCGATAACCGGCTCGGGTGCGATGACCTCGGGCTCCGCGCTTTCGGGCTCAGCAGCCACGGCTTCGGGAGCCGCAACGGCTTCGGCCGCTCGCGCAGCAAGAGCTTGTTCGCGAAGCTCACGAATCTCACGTCGGCTGCGAGGCGTGCCGTCGTCGTTCAGCGGCGAGATCTCAATGTCGTCAGCCGCAGGCTTCGGGATCGAAACGGGTTCGGCTGAGGCAGCCGCCAGTTCAGAGAGGTCAAGCGTCCCTGTTTCAGCTAGCTCGCGCAGTCTGCGCTCACGCCGCGTTAGCGGTACGTGTTCTTCGTTCTCACTCATGTTCCGTCGCTTCCTCGGTGTACAACCCGTACTTGGCGATGTATTGCACCACGCCATCAGGCACGAGGTACCACACCGGATCTCCCCGGCCTACGCGTGCCCTGCAGTCGGTCGACGAGATCGCCAGCGCGGGCACTTCCAATAAGCTTACGTGTTCTCCTGAAAGTCCCAGGAGCGATAATTCGTGCCCGGGGCGGGAAACAGCAATAAAGTGGGCCAAATCCCACAGCTGCCCCACGTCTTTCCAGCTAAATATCTGCTCAACAGCGTCGGCTCCAGAGATGAAGAACAGCTCTGCATTCGGCCACTTTTTATGTAAATCTCGCAGCGTGTCGACCGTGTAGGTGGCCCCGTCACGGTCAATATCAACACGACTCACGGTGAACCTGGGGTTCGATGCGGTCGCGATCACCGTCATTAAATAACGGTGCTCACTGGGTGAGACGTTGCTTTTCTGCCACGGTTTTCCCGTGGGCACAAACACAACCTCATCCAGGTTGAAGCTTTGGGCAACCTCGCTCGCGGCGACGAGGTGGCCGTTATGGATCGGATCAAAAGTTCCGCCCATTACCCCGATACGTCGCCGCGTAGCCACAGGTTACCGAACCTACCTAGTGCGAGCTCTGGCTTGCGCCGTGCTCGCGAGCGTACGCTTCAGCCTTCTCAGCGTGACGGTTTGCAACGTCTCGGAACGAGAACGTGACAGCCGCAAGCACCAGGAAGATACCGAAGACGATAACGCCGTACATCAATGCCGGGATCGGCAGTTCTACGAGAACGTGCCCTCCCTCTTCAGCTGCGACAGCAAGCGTGGCAAGAACAGACATTGAAACCTCTGCATTCGTGGCAAATTGGATAATCAGATTAAGTCTACCGGGTTTAGTTAACGAATCTGACCCGCACCGCGCACGAGCCACTTAGTGCTGGTGAGTTCGCTCAGGCCCATCGGCCCGCGCGCGTGCAGTTTCTGCGTCGAGATTCCAACCTCGGCACCAAACCCGAATTCGCCGCCATCGGTGAACCGCGTCGACGCGTTGACCATCACCACAGCAGAGTCAATCTCTGCGAGGAAGCGTTCGGCATTGCGGTAGTCGGCGGTCACGATCGCATCGGTGTGCTTCGTGGAGTACCGATCAATGTGCGCGATGGCCTCGTCGATGGAGTCAACAATTTTGACTCCCATTTCGAGGGCAAGGTGCTCGGTGGCCCAGGTGTCGTCGGTCGCGGCTTCGATTGATCCGGATCCGCTCACCGGCAACGCGCCATCGGGCGTGCCGCCCGTGAGCGCAAGGCTGCGGGCGTCCGCTTCGATGTTCACGCCTTCTGCGCGCAATGCCGCGACAATTTTGGGGAGGACGCGCTGCGCGGCACCGCGGTGCACGAGCAGCGTCTCGGCCGAGTTGCAGACGCTGGGACGGTGAGTCTTGGCGTTGCGTACGATCGAGATCGCCATCTCGGTGTCTGCGGTTTCGTCGACGAACACGTGCACAATGCCTGATCCGGTCTCGATCACGGGCACCGTGGACTCCTGCACGACCGTCGAGATCAGGCCCGCGCTGCCGCGGGGAATCAAGACATCGACGTAGCCACGCGCGCGCATCAAGCGGCTTGCGCCCTCGCGCCCGAACTCATCGATTGTCTGGATCGCGTCGCCAGCCAAGCCGGCCTGTGACACGGCGTCTTGGATCACCTTCACGAGCACACTGTTCGTGTTCTCGGCTGCGCTACCGCCGCGCAGCACGACACCGTTGCCGCTCTTGAGCGCCAGGGCAGCAATGTCTACGGTGACATTGGGGCGTGCTTCGTAGATTGCGCCCACAACACCAAACGGTACGCGCACCTGGCTAATAGCCACACCATTTTCGAGGGTGCCGCCGCGTACGACCTGACCGACGGGGTCGGGCAGCGCAATCACATCGCGCACCGCGGCGCTCAGCGCCGCGATCCGGTCAGCGTCGAGGCGCAAGCGATCGAGCAGCCCCGCGCCGATCTCTTGTTCCTCACCGCGCGCGAGATCGATCGCGTTTGCCGCGACGATCTGTGGGGTGTGGGCAACGAGGGCAGTGGCGATGGATTCGAGCGCAGCATTCTTTGCTGCAGTCGATACCGTCGCGAACGTTTTCGCTGCGATGCGGGCACGATCAAGCGTTAGGAGAAACCGGTCTGTATTGGCCATGGCCACAGCCTATCTGGATCGGGCCCCACTCCCTGAAACAAATCGAGCCGTTGCCCCACAAAGTTGTGGGGCAACGGCTCAAAGATGAGTCACGCGTTACTGCAGGTACGCTCCGGGCGCCGCATCAAAAACGGTGCCGTGGTCTGCGCCGTCGAGCACCGCAGAGAGCAAACCGGTCTCGGTGAGCAGCACGCCCGCGCCCGCATCGGCCGCGAGTCTCGCCGCCTGCACCTTGGTGGAGGCGCCGCCGGTCCCCCAGCCAGACTGGCTCTCGCCGATCTGAATCCCCTCGAGGGGGTCACCGTGGGGAACATGCGCGACGCGCTTCGCCCCCACAATGTTGGGCGGAGCCGTGTAGAGCGCATCAACATCTGAGAGCAGCACGAGTCGGTCTGCGCACAGCAGCCTAGCTACGAGCGCCGCAAGGTGATCATTGTCACCGAAACGGATCTCGTGCGTTGCGACCGTGTCGTTCTCGTTGATGATCGGCAAAATGCCCAGCTGCAACAGCCGTTCAATTGCCCGTCGAGCATTGCCGCGGTGTGTGGGGTTCTCGATGTCTTGTGCGGTCAACAGGACCTGACCGGCCACGATTTCGTGGGTGGTCAGGGCCCGCTGGTAGCGGTTGACCAGAATGTTCTGGCCGACCGCTGCCGCTGCTTGCTGCGTGGCAAGATCTTCGGGGCGCTCCTCCAGTTTCAGGAATGGAACGCCCGTGGCGATCGCACCACTCGACACGAGGATCACCTCAGCGCCGGCGGCATGGAGCCGCGCAAGCGAGGCCACCAGTGTTGGGATCTGGCCAGCGTTCTCGCCGCTGACCGATGACGAGCCGACCTTAACGACGACCCGACGTGCCCCTAACAATGATGATCCTGCGCTCATTCATCTGCTCCCCACATGGCAGCGTCGGTACCCCACATGCCTGACTCGCGCTCGCGCTCGAGCTCGGCACGGGCTTCAGCCTTACCATCCATGAGGGTCTGGTATTCGGCACGACGCTCTTGGTTGGTGCGTCGGGTAATCGGATCGAGACGATCGTCAGAACCGCGCACACCAGCCTGCACCTCGCCGACACTGGTGACCGTGGGCTCCCAGTCGAAGATCACGCCTGCGCCGGGCCCGATAACGACGGCAGAGCCGGCGACGGCCCCCGCCTTCACGAGCGCGTCTTCGATGCCGAGCTTCTGCAGACGATCAGCGAGGTAGCCAATGGCTTCGTCGTTGGTGAAGTCAGTCTGCTCGACCCACTTTTCGGGCTTCTCACCCAAAATGCGGAAGATCTCGCCGTGCGTGCCGCCCTCCTTCTTAATACGGAAGTTGATGCGGTCGACAGGCTTCGGCGTGAGCACGATGCGGGGCTGGTCAGCCTTCGCAGCTTCGCGCACCGCGCGCTCCTTCTCGACTGACTCGCCCAGTGCGTAGCCGAGCTCGCGCAGGCCCTCGTGAGAGGCGGTCGAGATCTCAAAGACGCGGTAGCCGCGAGCTTCGAGGTCGGGGCGCACCATCTCAGCGAGATCGCGTGCCTCGGGCACATCAATCTTGTTGAGGGCGATCATCTGCGGGCGCTCGAGCAACGGAATCTGGCCCTCGGGCACGGGGTATGCCGCGAGCTCGCCCAGAATCACATCGAGATCAGACATCGGATCGCGACCCGGCTCAAGCGTGGCGCAGTCGAGCACGTGCAGCAGGGCGCTGCAGCGCTCAACGTGGCGCAAGAAGTCAAGGCCGAGGCCCTTACCCTCGCTCGCGCCCTCGATCAGACCGGGAACGTCAGCGACGGTGTACCGGTACTCGCCCGACTGCACGACGCCCAGGTTGGGGTGCAGTGTGGTGAACGGGTAGTCGGCGATCTTCGGCTTCGCTGCACTCATGGCCGCAATCAGGCTGGACTTGCCAGCTGACGGGTAGCCCACGAAAGCAACGTCGGCGATCGTCTTGAGCTCGAGAGTGATCTCTCCGGTCCAGCCCTCGGTGCCGAGCAGCGCAAAGCCTGGAGCCTTGCGCTTCGGGCTCGCGAGATCCATGTTGCCCAGACCACCGATGCCGCCCTTGGCTGCGACGTAGCGCATGCCGGGCTCGGTGAAGTCGATGAGGGTTTCCCCATCGGAGTCCTTGACAACGGTGCCGATCGGAACGGAGAGAACCATCTCTTCGCCGTTCTCACCCGCGCGCCAGTCACCGGCGCCGTAGCCACCGTTCTTTGACTGGATGTGCGGGCGGCGGTGGTATTCCAGCAGGGTCGTTACCTGCGGGTCGGCGAGCAGCACAATGTTGCCGCCGTGGCCCCCCGCACCGCCATCGGGACCTGCCATTGGCTTAAATTTTTCGCGATGTATCGACACGCAGCCATTGCCACCGCGCCCTGCCTGCAGATACAACTGCACGCGATCCACGAAAGTTACCATGCTGAAATTCCCTACCTATAAACGGCAAAAGGCGAGCCGAAGCCCGCCTCGCCGTGAGTTGCCTAATGTGGTTAGGCGGCCGTCACGATATTGACGACCTTGCGGCCGCCCTTCGCGCCAAACTCAACTTCGCCCGCAGCGAGTGCGAACAGTGTGTCGTCCTTACCGCGGCCGACGTTTACACCGGGGTGGAAACGGGTGCCACGCTGGCGAACGATGATCTCGCCTGCGTTGACGTCCTGTCCACCGAAACGCTTTACGCCGAGACGCTGTGCGTTTGAATCGCGGCCGTTCTTGGACGAGCCTACGCCCTTCTTGGATGCCATGAGTCTCTACTCCTTATGTAGTCGCGTTAAGCGTTACTTGATGCCGGTGACCTTGAGGCGCGTCAGATCCTGACGGTGCCCCTGGCGCTTCTTGTAGCCGGTCTTGTTCTTGTAGCGCTGGATAACGATCTTCGGTCCACGAAGATCATTCAGCACCTCAGCGGTAACAGAAACCTTTGCGAGCTCAGCCGCATCGGTCGTAATCTTGTCACCGTCGACGAGCAGGACAGCGGGAAGCTCAAGCTTGCCGTTGTCATCGCCCTTAACTCGATTCACCGTGATGATCGAGCCAACCTCGACCTTCTCCTGCCGGCCGCTTGCGCGCACTACTGCGTAAACCACTTCACACCCTCTTCTTAAGGTTTGTCCTACATACCGAATCATGACCAAGTCATGCTCGAAGTCTGTCTACCGCCCAGAAAAGGGTGGCACCAACGGTCAATATTATCCCACGAACCGCGTTCGGGTCAAATGCGACGCGAGATTTATTCGCGAGATTTGTCCCGACGCATTGCGGTCGCGTCGAGAGCCTGCGCGAGAGCGAGCTTTGCCGCCTGCGCCGGATCGATCACCTCGGCCGCCGGCTGCGCCGACTTCTGAGCTGCGGGCTGCACCTGAGAAGCAGACTGTGCCTCAGATACAGATTTGTTGGACTGCTGCGCAGCTACGGTGCCACCCTGGGTCTGACCGGTCGACACCCGCCGACGAGCACGACCGTGACCCGCGGCGGGAGCCTCGGGCAGCGCAGAAAGCACAGAATCCAACAAGTTCGCGGTGGGGGCAGTCGCGCGCGGGGCCGACTTGTTCTCCACCGGGGTTAGGGGGGCCACAGACGTCGTGGCCGCTGAGGCGCGCTGAGCCGACGATGCACTCACGCTTTCCTCAGGGGTTTCGGGCTGAGCCGAGACACGCGAACGCACCCGACCGGTGACCGGCTGGTGTGCGTCACTATTCGACGAGACCGGTGCGGCAGCGGCCGGGGCAGCCGACGACTGGCCCTGACGCTGCGAGGCGCCACCGTTACCCGAGCGACGGTTCTTGCGTGCCGCGGCGGCATCAACGGCTGCGGTGAGCTGCTCAGCCACCGCGTCGATGCTCTCAGCAGACTTCGCCGGCATCGTGGACGCAGCAACCTGGGCGAGCATGTTCTTTGCGCCATCGGTGATCGCGTGCGCCTGATTCTTCGAATCTGACTGGTGCGCCGACGGTGCCTGCTGCGACTGCTGCTGAACTACCGGCGGCTGCGGGGTCTGCTGCTGCGAATGCTGCTGCTGGCCGTTGCGGCCGCGCTTCGCGGTGCGCGGGTTGCCCTCGCTGCGATGACGCGATACCGGATCGTGCTGCACGATCACGCCGCGCCCAGCGCAGGTCTCGCACGCTTCGCTAAACGATTCGAGCAGGCCAAGGCCGAGCTTCTTACGCGTCATCTGCACGAGTCCGAGTGAGGTGACCTCGGCGACCTGGTGCTTCGTGCGGTCGCGGCTGAGGCACTCAACCAGGCGGCGCAGTACGAGATCGCGGTTCGACTCGAGCACCATATCAATGAAGTCGATCACGATGATTCCGCCGACATCGCGCAGCCGCAGCTGACGCACGATTTCTTCAGCCGATTCAAGGTTGTTCTTCGTAACGGTCTCTTCGAGGTTGCCGCCAGATCCCACAAACTTGCCGGTGTTGACATCGATCACCGTCATGGCTTCGGTGCGGTCAATGACCAGCGAACCACCCGAGGGCAGCCAGACCTTGCGGTCGAGCGCCTTCGCAATCTGCTCGGTGACACGGTACTCATCAAAGATGTCGCGTTCACTTTCGAAGCGCTCAACGCGCTGCAGCAGGTCGGGTGCAACCTGGCCGAGGTAGTTCTCGATCACCGTGAACGTGTCGGTGCCCGAGATGCGCATCCGGTGGAAATCTTCGTTAAACACGTCGCGCACGATCTTGATCAGCACGTCGGGCTCAGCGTGCAGCAGAGCCGGCCCGCCACCCTTGGCAACGCGCTGCTGGATCATTTCCCACTGACGCGTCAGACGCTCGACGTCGTGGGTGAGCTGATCTTCAGTGGCGCCCTCTGCAGCGGTGCGCACGATGACGCCTGCGCCGCCGGGGAGCACCTCCTTGAGGATCTTCTTCAACCGCGCACGCTCGGTGTCGGGAAGCTTGCGCGAGATGCCGTTCATGGCACCACCGGGTACGTACACGAGGAAGCGGCCCGGCAGCGAGATCTGGCTCGTGAGGCGTGCGCCCTTGTGCCCGACGGGATCCTTGGTGACCTGCACCAGCACCTGGTCGCCAGGCTTCAGCGCATTCTCGATCCGGCGCGCGGTGTTGCCACCCTCAAACTCAGACCAGTCGACCTCGCCCGAGTAGAGCACGGCGTTGCGGCCACGGCCGATGTCAACGAATGCGGCCTCCATGCTCGGCAGCACGTTCTGCACGCGGCCGAGGTACACGTTGCCGATCAGCGAGCTCTCGCTCGAGCGAGCAACATAGTGCTCAACGAGCACCTTGTCCTCGAGCACACCGATCTGCACGCGGTCAGCGGTCGTACGCACGATCATCTCGCGGTCGACGGCCTCGCGGCGGGCCAGAAACTCTGACTCGGTGATCACGCTGCGGCGACGGCCAGCATCGCGGCCATCGCGGCGGCGCTGCTTCTTCGCTTCGAGACGCGTTGAGCCCCGAACCTTCTGCGGCTCGGTGACGATGGGGGCCTGGCGGCGCTCACGACGCGGCGCATCATCTTCGATGTCACGACGACGGGGGCGGCGCGATCCGGCGCGATCACCGTCGTCGTGCGAATCGTGGTCGTTCGGCGCGTGATCATCGAGCAGCTCATCCAGCTGGCGGAAATCACTCGCGTGAGATTCGCGACGCGTGGACTCACGGCGCGAGTCAGCGCGCGTTGACTCGCTGCGCGCTGAGTCGCCTCGTGCCGAGTCACCGCGTGAGGAATCTCCACGGAAGGTTTCGCTGCGGTATGAATCGCCCCGGTATGAATCATTGCGGAACGAGCCTGAGCGACGGTTCTCGTTGCGGCGAGACTCGTGCTCATGCGCGTCTGCGCGGTGATCATCGCTGCGGAAGATCTCGCTGCGCCTCGGGCGCGGCGGGATCGGGGGCACGTCGGGTGCCAAGAAGATGAGCTTCGTGGTCGCGCGGAAGCGCTCCTCGGGCGTCATCTCTGAATACGTCTTGACGGCGGGCTTCGCGGGCTCCGAATCGGCTTCGGTGCCCTCGGTAACCGCGGCCTCGGCCGACTGTTCGACGGTGTCGCTCGTTTCAGCGTCACCCGTGACCTCGATACCGGAGGCCTCGATCAGTTCGTCCTGCTCGGAAACTACGGCTTCTTCTGGTGTGTTCTTCACCATTTCTGGTGTCTCCTCTTCCCGGTGACTGATAAGCCCCGGCGACCTTTTCGGCGGTGGGTGCCGCTCATATTGTTCCCCGCGAGGCCTCGGCGCTCGCGCTCGGTCGCTCTTGGACCGGTGACGGTCAGGCGACCGCCAAAAGACTGTGCGTGCGCGGCGTCATGTGCACGCCTCACACCGTTTACCATTATGTCACGGCTCAGCTGCGCAGCGCATGATTGCGTCGGTTGAGGTTGCCTTTTGACTTCACAAACGCGGGTAAAAGTCCCTTTTCAGGCTGGCACAGGCCCGCGCAGTATGATCGCCTCATGCACGCCGAATCGCTCAAGCGCCAGCGCCCATTTGCCTTCGCAATTTTTTCGATCATTGCCGGCGCGATCGGCTGGTTCGCTTCATTCGAGCTTTTGACCGAGTACATCAAGACCATCAAGGCCCCTGACTATGTGCCCAATTGCAATGTCAGCATCCTGGTGACCTGCGGCCCCAATATGGATTCGTGGCAGGGATCGCTATTCGGTTTCAGCAACACCATCATCGGCGTGGCAGCTTTCATGGCCCCGATCTTGGTGGGAGCGGCGCTGCTCGCCGGCGCCCGATTCTCGCGCTGGTTCTGGATGATCTACCAGACTGGTTTGCTGCTCGGCCTGGCCCTCGTGTTCTGGCTGTTCTCACAGAGCGTGTTTGCACTCGGCACCCTCTGCCCCTGGTGCATGGTGGTGTGGGTCGTTACGATCCCGCTGTTCTGGTTCTCGATTGCACAGCCGTACGCTTCGGGTGAGGTCTCAGTAAAGCCGGGCACCCGCGCATTCTTCTCGCAGCTGCGCTCGTGGGCCTGGGTGTTCGTGCTCGTGTGCTACATCGTGATCGCGTTTATTGCGCAGCTTCAGCTGAACTGGCTCGCTGAGTTCAGCCGCTAGCCGGCCGAAGTTTCTCAGGGCCGTTGGGGGCCGGTCTCCTACGTTTGAGGCTGCGCCCGCAACTGTTCTTGCAGCCGCTGCCACAGCTGCAGCACCTGCGCGCTCGTGTCTTCGGGGGTTCCCCCGGTATCGATCACGACATCGGCAATCGCGCGGCGATCGCTCTCGCTGGCCTGGTGCGAGATGCGCGCACGCGCAGCTTCCTCGCTCATGGCGCGCAGCTGCTGCATCCGCGCCACGCGCGTCTCGATCGGCGCTTCGGCCGTGACAATCACGTCCCACGTGTCTCGGGCCTCTGACTCGGCGAGCAGCGGAATCTCGTACACCACGATGTCAGCCCGCTGGCGTGCGTCTGCAATGCTCTCGTTCATCAGCCGCCGCACTTCGGGGTGCACGATGGCGTTCAGCTCGGCGAGCGCGGCAGGGTCACTGAACACGATCTCCCCCAACGCAGCACGATCGAGCGCACCCTCGGCGGTGAGCAGCTCGTCTCCGAAGCGTGCGATCACACGCGCCAGGCCGGGTGATCCCGGGGCGACGGCTTCGCGCGCGAGCTGATCGGCATCGATCCGGAGCGCACCCAGCCCTTCCAATTGCGATCCAATGGTAGATTTTCCCGCGGCAATTCCGCCGGTAAGCGCGACAACTAACATGGCGAAAGCCTATCGTGGAGCATAGGAGTCACGCGGGCAAAAGTTGTCAACGACGGTGACTGTGGGAGGCCTGCATGCTTGAGATCATCACCGGCACCGTGCTTGCCGCCTCGGCGGGGCTGAATGCCTATATTCCGCTGCTGGGGTTGGGCCTGCTCGCCCGGTTCACCTCGCTCATTGATCTGCCCGATACCTGGGCCTGGCTCACGAACGGCTGGAGCCTGGGCATCGTCGGCGTGCTGCTCGTCATTGAGATCGTGGTCGATAAGGTGCCGGCGCTCGACACCATCAATGATGTGTTACAAACGGTGGTGCGCCCAGCTGCGGGCGGCCTTTCATTCAGTGCCGGATCAGCCAGCAGCACCGTCGCTGTGGCAGACCCCGCTACGTTCGTCACCTCAGCGGAGGTGTGGCCCTTTGTGATGGGCGTGCTGGTGGCTTTGGTGCCGCACATTCTCAAGTCGATTGCCCGCCCCGCCATTAACTTCGTGACGGCGGGCGCCGGCGCATCGGTGATGAGCACGCTCGAGGATGTGGGCGCGGTGGTGCTCACGATTTTGGCGGTGGTGGTGCCCGTGATCGCGCTCGTGGCGCTCATCGGGCTGATTATCTGGTTGTCGCGCAGACTCAAGCGCATGGTCGCAGCGAAGCGGCTTCGACGCACCCAGCTGGCCTAGCGGTCGCGCACTCCCCTTAAAAGCCAGCAGGCCCGGCACCCTTTCGGGTACCGGGCCTGCTAGTGTTCACACGCTTGCGCGGTGAGGGTTAGTTACCCTCGAGCTGCGCCTTGAGTGCTGCGAGTGCTGCATCGTCGGCGAGTGCGCCGGTCGTTGCCGAATCGCTTGAGAACGTCGAAGAAGGTGCGGGTGCTGCGGGAGCCGCAGCAGCCTCGGCTGCCATTTCAGCAACCTGCTTCTTGTGTGACTCCCAACGAGCCTGTGCAGCAGCGTATTCCTGCTCCCACTTCTCGCGCTGGGTGTCGAAGCCTTCCTTCCACTCCTGAGTCTCAGGATCGAAGCCCTCGGGGTACTTGTACTCACCGTTCTCGTCGTACTCGGTGGTCATACCGTAGAGAGCCGGATCGAACTCGGTGCCCTCGGGGTCAACGCCCTCGTTAGCCTGCTTGAGGCTGAGCGAGATGCGGCGACGCTCGAGATCGATGTCGATGATCTTGACGAACACGTTCTGGCCTGCGGCCACAACCTGCTCGGCGAGCTCAACGTGCTGATCCGAGAGCTCAGAGATGTGCACGAGGCCCTCGATGCCGTCTGCAACGCGAACGAACGCGCCGAAGGGAACGAGCTTCGTGACCTGGCCGGGAGCAATCTGGCCGATCGCGTGCGTGCGGGCGAATACCTGCCACGGATCTTCCTGCGTTGCCTTCAGCGACAGCGAGACGCGCTCGCGATCGTGCTCGACCGAGAGTACCTCGACGGTAACTTCCTGGCCAACCTCGACAACGTCAGAGGCGTGCTCGATGTGCTTCCAGGAGAGCTCTGAGACGTGCACGAGGCCGTCCACGCCACCCAGGTCGACGAACGCACCGAAGTTGACGATCGACGAGATAACACCCTTGCGAACCTGGCCGGGCTTGAGCTCTGCGAGGAACGAAGAGCGCGTAGCCGACTGGGTCTCTTCGAGCAGTGCGCGACGTGAGAGCACAACGTTGTTGCGGTTCTTGTCGAGCTCGAGGATCTTCGCTTCGATTTCCTGACCCAAGTACGGGGTGAGGTCGCGCACGCGGCGCAGCTCGATAAGCGAAGCGGGGAGGAAGCCGCGAAGTCCGATGTCAACGATGAGGCCACCCTTGACGACCTCGATGACGGTGCCGGTAACGACACCCTCGGTCTCCTTGACCTTCTCCACGTCGCCCCAGGCACGCTCGTACTGAGCGCGCTTCTTGGACAGGATCAGACGGCCTTCCTTGTCCTCCTTCTGGAGCACGAGTGCCTCAACGGCGTCGCCGACCTGAACAACCTCGTCGGGGTTCACGTCATGCTTGATGGACAGCTCGCGCGAGGGAATGACGCCCTCGGTCTTGAACCCTACGTCGAGGAGAACCTCGTCGCGGTCAATCTTCACTACGGTGCCCTCGATGAGGTCGCCGTCGTTGAAGGACTTAATGGTCAGTTCGACCGCTGCAAGGAAGTCCTCGGCCGAGCCGATGTCGTTTACTGCGACCTGCTTGCTAGTGGTCGTTGCGTTCGTCATGTAATTGATCTCCAGATGGACAGGATATTCAGGCGGGTGCGCACCGCATGGGGCCGAATTTCGACGCATCGAAACCCGCTAGGCGCTCCCGCATTGGACACGGTTGGTCGTCACAAATGTGACACCCCAGCATACCCCGCATATTCACGCGAAAACAACCCACGACACGCCCGGGCAAAAGCAACCCGCTGTCGCGTGGCCTGTGCCCCGGCATTGCCGAGGCCCGCTTCTCCCCGCATGGCCAACTGACACAGGTGGGGCGCAGCTGCACGACCGAGAGTGAACTCGAACGTGCAGCTGCGCCCCCTCCGTCTATTACCGTGTGACTAGTGCGCGGCCGCGTTCCAGTTGGCGCCCTGGCCCACCTGTACTTCGAGCGGCACCGCAAGATCAGCGGCCCCAGCCATTTCTTCACGCACAATCGCCTCGAGCACGTCCCACTCGCCCGCAGCAACTTCAAACATCAACTCATCATGAATCTGCAGCAGCATGCGCGACGTCAGATCGGCCTCACGCATGCGACGCTCGACCGCAATCATGGCGCGCTTGATGATGTCGGCGGCAGAACCCTGGATGGGTGCGTTCAATGCGGCACGCTCGGCGTTCTCACGCAGGATCCGGTTCGGGCTTGCCAGCTCAGGGAAGGGACGCTGGCGACCAAAGATGGTTTCGGTGTAGGTGTCGCGCTTCGCCTGATCGACCACTGCACGCAGGTAATCACGCACGCCGCCGAACCGCTCGAAGTAATCCGTCATCAGCTGCTTGGCCTCTGCGGCCGAAATGCCCAACTGCTTGGACAGGCCAAACGCCGAGAGGCCGTAGGCGAGGCCGTAGCTCATCGCCTTCACCTTTGAACGCATCTCGTTGGTGACGTCAGCTGGCGCAACGCCGAAGATCCGCGAGCCCACAAACCGGTGCAGGTCTTCGCCCTCGTTAAAGGCTTCAATCAGGCCGGCGTCTTGCGACAGGTCAGCCATGATGCGCATTTCGATCTGCGAGTAGTCAGCCGTCATCAACGTCTCAAACTCGGGCGCGTAAATGAACGCCTCGCGAATACGACGCCCCTCTTCCGAACGCACCGGAATGTTTTGCAGGTTGGGGTCAGTCGATGACAACCGCCCGGTGCTCGCACCCGTCTGCACGAGGGTGGTGTGAATGCGGCCGTCATCGCTCACGGCCTTAATCAGCGTTTCCACCATCTGGCGCATCTTGTTCGCTTCACGGTGCGACAGCAGCGCGTCAAGGAACGGGTGCGGGTTCTTGTGCTGCAAATCGGCGAGCGCCGCTGCGTCGGTGGTGAACCCGCTCTTCGTCTTACGCGTCTTGGGCATATCGAGCTGCTCGAAGAGCACCTCTTGCAGCTGCTTGGGTGAGGACAGGTTCACCTCGCGGCCAATCGCGTCAAATGCGCGCTGCTGCAGTTCTGCAACACGGTCTTTCAGCTCGGCCTGATGTGCTTCGAGCAGCGGCAGGTCGATCTGCACGCCGCGAGTTTCCAGCGCGGCGAGCACCGAAACCAGCGGCAGCTCAATGTCGAAGTAAATCTCGGCGGTGCGATCCTCAAATCGCGACACCGCCACTTCGTGGGTGCGCACGATGTACCAGGCCAGGGTCGCGGCGTCAGCCACGCTGCCCTCATCGGGGACCAGCTGGTTGGGGTCGCCCTCGGGCACCTGCTCACCCAAGAACCGCATCGCCGCATCTGCGATGTTCTTCTCGGCGGTTGCGGGGCGCAGCAGCCAGGCCGCCAGCAGCGCGTCGCCCGCAATACCACCGACGGTGACGCCCGCGCGCTGAGCAATTTCAAGCTGAGCCTTCGCGTCGAAGAACACCTTGGGCTCGTCTGAGGCGAGCCACTGCTCGAACTGCGAGTAGTCGCGCCCGCCCGGCTGCCAATCAAACTTCACTGAAGCGGTCTCGGTCGCCACGCCCACTTCGAGCCCGCCCAGGCCCTCGCAGATCATCACGGCGGGGCTCGGGTTTTTGGCGAGCCAGTCCCCCAGCTCCTCATCGATCAACAGCTTCGCTTCGGGGCGTGTCGGCGCGAGCGGCTCGGCAGGCTTTGCCGGATCGTGCGACAGCTCGGTGCCAGCAATCTTGGCGACGCGCTGCAGCAGCGTGCGAAACTCGAGCTTCGCGAACATCTCAGCGACGGCGTCCATGTCCATCGCGCCGAGGGTGAAGTCTGTGAGCTGCACATCGAGCTCAACATCGCGCACCAGCCGGTTCAGACGGCGGTTGCGCGCGGCCAGGTGTGCATTCTCGCGCAGGCTCTCGCCCACCTTGCCGCCGATTTCATCTTGGCGACGCAGAATCTCTTCGAGTGAACCAAACTGGTTGATCCACTTCACCGCGGTCTTCTCGCCCACGCGCGGCACACCCGGCAGGTTATCGCTGGTCTCGCCCACAAGCGCGGCGATCTCGGGGTACTGCTCGGGGCGTACCCCGTAACGCTCCATCACCTTCTCGGCGTCATACCGGGTGAGTTCGCTCACCCCCTGCTTTGAGGGGTAGAGCAGCGTGACGTTATCGTCAACGAGCTGAATGGTGTCGCGGTCACCGCTCACCACGAGCACGCGGTAGTCGGCAGCGGCCCCACGTGCAGACAGCGTGGCCAGAATATCGTCGGCCTCGTAGTTTTCTTTCTCGAGGGTCTTAATACCCATCGAGTGCAGGGCCTCCTGCAGCAGCGGGATCTGACCCTTGAACTCTGAAGGCGTTTCACCGCGAGTGCCCTTGTATTCGGGGTACTCCTCGGTACGGAACGAGTGCCTCGAGATATCAAATGCGACACAGAGCGCATCGGGCTTCTCGTTGTTGAGCAGGTTGATGAGCATCGCAATGAAGCCATGAATGGCGTTCGTATGCTGCCCCGTTTGGGTTTGAAAACTATCGACCGGCAGCGCGTAAAAGGCGCGGAAGGCCAACGAGTGGCCATCAATGATCATGAGGGTAGGCTGATGCGTATTCGACACAACACCAGCCTACAAGCCGCCGCGGTCATGCGCCCGGTGGCAGGCAGATCTGAAAGGGCTATTTTCGCGATGTCTGACTCTGTTCCCAGCCAACTCCCCCAGGCTTCACAGGCAACTGCGCTGGCCGACCGGATGGAATTCATTCGAGATCTCGGGGTCGGCGCGCTCGCAGAGAAGATGGGTATCGAGTTTCTTGAGTTCACCCCCGAGCGCGCGGTGGCCACCATGCCCGTTGAGGGAAACACCCAGCCCGTCATGTTGATGCACGGCGGCGCGTACGTTGTACTGGGTGAATCGCTCGGCTCCATGCACGCGAACCTGATGGCCCCCGAGGGGCACGTCGCGGTCGGCCTCGATATCAATGCGACGCACACGGGTTCGGCACGATCCGGGATCGTCACGGGGGTCTGCACCCCCATCAAGCTCGGCCGCTCGGTGTCCGTGCACGAAATCGTCATCAGCGACGAGCGCGGTCAGCGCTGCTCGACCGTGCGCATCACGAATTTCTATAAGCGCATCGCCTAACCACTGCCGCGTGGCAGCAACAGGCCGGCAGTAAACGCACAAAGCCCGGAGGAAAATTCCTCCGGGCTTTGTGCGTAGTACGCCAGTGGTTAGGCGTCCTTCTTCTGACCCAACTGGTCGATGATGGTCTTCGCGACATCCTGCATCGTGAGGCGACGATCCATCGAAGCCTTCTGAATCCAGCGGAACGCCTCGGGCTCGGTGAGGCCCATCTTGTCGTTCAGGATACCCTTGGCGCGGTCAACGAGCTTACGCGTCTCAAAGCGCTCAGCGAGGTCAGAAACCTCGTTCTCGAGCGTCGTGATCTGCTCAAAGCGAGACAGAGCAATCTCGATGGCGGGGATCAGGTCAGCGGGAGTAAAGGGCTTCACCACGTAGGCGAGGGCACCGGCTTCGCTCGCGCGCTTAACGAGCTCAGCCTGGCTGAACGCGGTCAGCAGCACGACGGGCGCGATGTTGTCCTTGTTGATGATCTCGGCAGCAGAGATGCCATCAAGCTTGGGCATCTTCACGTCCATCACGACGAGGTCGGGGCGCAGCTCCTGGACGAGGCGTACAGCTTCTTCACCATCACCGGCCTCACCCACTACGTCGAAGCCGTTGTCGCGAAGCGTTTCAACGATGTCGAGGCGGATCAGGGATTCGTCTTCCGCAACGACAACGCGTCGCGAAGCGCTCGTGGCAGTGCTCTGGTCATTCACTCCTCTAGTTTACGACATTGCGCAGCTGAAAGTTGGTGAATATCCCCAGAGCCGCATTCCCCAGCGAAATATTTTGGTGGTATAGCGGTTCGATTTTTTTGTCACCCCCATCCTGCGCTAGTGTGGTCTCTGTTGCCACACGCAGTGCGGCCACAACAACTCAATACTTGCCGGATTGGTGGAATTGGCAGACACGACGCACTCAAAATGCGTTGCCGAAAGGTGTGCGGGTTCAAGTCCCGCATCCGGCACCACAGAAAAAGCCTCAACTTTCGCATGAAGATGCGCGAGTTGGGGCTTTTTCTATGCCCGGTTCTGCCGTGAGCGCAGGCGCCCGCCCACATTTGCTACCTGAAGAGTGGCAAAGCTTCAGCGCATAACCAACTGCTCCCCCAGCGCGCACCGTCTAAATCTGGTGCATGCTGAGGGAGCAGAAAGTGTGGCGAGCCGCGAGCTACTGAGCGGCGCGCTCCAGCACGAGTTCACGCACGCGGGCCGCGTCGGCCTGGCCGCGCATTGCCTTCATAACTGAACCGATGACTGCGCCGGCGGCCTGCACCTTGCCGTCGCGAATCTTTGCGAGCACGTCGGGCTGCTGCGCGAGTGCCGCGTCGATGGCCTCGATGAGGGGGCCGTCGTCAGACACGATCGCGAGACCGCGAGCCTCGACGATCTCGGCGGCGGTACCTTCGCCGTCGATGACGCCCTGAATGACCTGGCGTGCCAGCTTGTCGTTGAGGGTGCCAGCGTCGACCAGTTCAACAACCGACACGATCTGTGCGGGCGTGATGAGGTCGGTCGGCTGAGCCGAGCGCTCGTTCGCGATACGAGCGATCTCGCCCGTCCACCACTTACGCGCGGTCTGAGCGGGAACGCCCGCAGCAACCGTCGCTTCGATGGCCGACACGAGGCCCGCATTGACGACGTCCTGGAACTCGAGTGCCGAGAACTTCCAGTCTGCCTTCAGACGACGGGTACGCAGCGTCGGGTGCTCGGGCAGCGTCGCGCGCAGCTCTTCCACCAGTTCACGCGAGGGCGTGAGCGGCGCAAGATCAGGCTCGGGGAAGTAACGGTAGTCATCGGCGTCGCTCTTGGGGCGACCCGGTGAGGTCTCACCCGTGTCTTCGTGCCAGTGGCGCGTTTCCTGCGTGATGGTGCCACCATTGTGCAGAATTTCTGCCTGGCGCTGAATCTCGAAGCGCACCGCACGCTCGATTGAACGCAGTGAGTTCACGTTCTTGGTTTCGGTGCGTGTGCCGAGCACACTCATGCCGGCATCTTCGTTGCCGCGCGGGCGCAGCGACACGTTCGCATCACAGCGAATGTTGCCGCGTTCCATGCGGGCGTCAGAGATGCCGAGCGCAACGACCATTTCACGGATGACCGCGACGTAGGCCGAAGCAATCTCGGGAGTGTCGGCCTCGCCACCAAAGATGGGGCGGGTCACGATCTCGACGAGGGGCACACCCGCGCGGTTGTAATCAACGAGCGAGTACTCGGCTCCCTGAATGCGACCGGTTGAGCCACCAACGTGGTTCAGCTTGCCGGCGTCCTCTTCCATGTGTGCGCGCTCAATGGGCACGTGCACCACGCGACCCGAGGTGAGCTCGATCTCTACCGAGCCATCGTGCGCAATCGGATCATCAAACTGCGAGATCTGATAGTTCTTCGCCATGTCGGGGTAGAAGTAGTTCTTGCGTGCGAAGCCCGAGACCTCGGCAATTTCGCACCCCAGCGCGAGACCCAAACGAATCGAGTAGCGCACGGCCTCGTGGTTCACCACGGGCAGTGAGCCGGGCAGACCGAGGCACACCGGCGTGAGGTTCGTGTTCGGCTCAGCACCAAAGGTGTTGGGGGCCGAAGAGAACATCTTCGTCTTCGTGTTCAGCTCAATGTGCACCTCAAGCCCGATAACGGGCTCGTAACGCTCAAGGGCTTCCTCGTAGCTCATCAGCTTTGTCTTCGCCATTAGTTCGCTGCCTTTCGCGCCAAGCTACCTGCAAGGGAGGGGGCCTGTGCCCAGAACGGAGATCCATCGCGGTTCGCAACGAGCTGCTCAATGGCGGCGCCCGCGCGGTACAGACGCGCATCTTCGTAGGCCGGAGCCATGAGCTGCAGGCCGACGGGAAGCCCGTCTTCTGCGGCGGTGCCGATCGGCAGGCTGAGGCCGGGCAGGCCCGCGAGGTTTGCGGGAATGGTGGTGGCGTCGTTCAGGTAGTCCTGCATCGGGTCGCCGCCGTGCGTGCCGAGCTTCCACGCGGTGGTGGGAGCGGTGGGCGACGCGATGACGTCAACCTGCTCGAATGCTGCGGCGAAGTCACGCTGAATCAGCGTGCGTACCTTCTGCGCGCTGCCGTAGTAGGCGTCGTAGTAGCCGGCCGAGAGTGCGTACGTCCCGAGGATGATGCGGCGCTTTACCTCGGGGCCGAAGCCTGCCGCGCGCGTCTCGCTCATCACGTTCTCGACGGTGCCGCCCCCTGCGGGGTTCACGCGCATGCCGAAGCGCACCGAGTCGTACTTCGCGAGGTTACTCGAAGCCTCAGCGGGCAAGATCAAGTAGTACGCGGCCACGGCGTACTCAAAGTGGGGGGCGTCGATCTCAACGATCTCGGCGCCCGCTGCGGTGAGCTCAGCGAGCGTCTCTTCGAAGCGCGCCTTCACACCAGGCTGAACGCCCTCGAGCATCAGCTGCTTGACGACGCCAACGCGCAGGCCCTTCAGCGATGCCGGATCAGCGCCACCTCGTGCCGCGGCGGCCATTGACGGCCACGCGAAGTCGAGTGAGGTGGAGTCGTGGTGGTCGTGACCGGCGATCACGTCGTGCAGCAGCGCGGTGTCGAGCACGGTACGCGCGCACGGGCCGATCTGGTCGAGCGACGATGCGAGCGCGATGGCGCCGTAGCGGCTGACTCCACCGTAAGTGGGCTTGGCGCCCACGGTGCCGGTGAGCGCTGCGGGCTGACGAATCGAGCCGCCCGTGTCGCTGCCGAGCGCCAACGGTGACTGGAACGCTGCCACGGCTGCGGCAGAGCCGCCGCCCGAGCCGCCGGGCACCCGGTCGGTGTCCCACGGGTTGCGCGTGGGGCCGTAAGCCGAGTTCTCCGTGGCCGAGCCCATTGCGAACTCGTCCATGTTGGTCTTACCGATCGACACGAGGCCGGCGGCGCGAGCCTTGGCAACGGCGGTGGCGTCGAACGGCGACCGGTAACCCTCAAGAATCTTGGAGCCCGAGGTGGAGGGCATGTCGGTGGTAACCAACACGTCCTTGACCGCGAGGGGCACACCGGCGAGCTCGCCCAGCGTTTCGCCAGCGGCACGGCGCGCGTCAATCGCGCGGGCCGCAGCGATGGAGGCCTCTTCGTTGGTCGCGAGGAACGCGTTCAGCGTGCCGTCGACGGCTGCGATCTGCTCGAGGTGCGCACGGGTGGCCTCTTCTGAGGAAACCTCGCGGGCCGCAAGCTTGACAGCAAGCTCGGCCGCGGTCAGTGTAATCAATTCACTCATGGCTCTCCTCCTACTGCTCTTCGCCGAGAATTGAGGAGACGCGGAACATGCCGTCGAACTCCTCGGGCGCGTTGGCGAGCGCTTCTTCACGGGTCAACTGGTCAGCGATCACGTCGGCGCGCGTCACATTGTTCAGCGGAATCGGGTGGCTCGTGGCGGGCACATCGGCGCCGGCCACTTCGCTAACCTTGGCAATATTCGTGAGGATCGACCCGAGGTCGCTCGTAAGCGAGGCGACCTCGGTGTCGGTGAGGGCGATCCGGGCGAGACCCGCGAGATGCTGCACGGCCTCAACCGTGATCTCGCTGCTCGCGCCCACTGGCGTTTCAGGCATGCTGCTCCATCGTTACGTCGGAACTCAAAGGGTTCATTGAACCCCCCTATCCTATCGACCGACGGTGAAGTTCACCTTGGCTAGTGATCAGGAGGGTTCGCCCGCGCGTGTACCGTCCTGCTGCCACAGCCCCGAGCACCCCCGGCGGTGGCTCGAGATCAAATGCACATCCACGATGCCCAGCGCCGCCATCAGCGCATACATTGTGGTGGGCCCGACATATGAAAACCCGAGCCGCTTCAGTTCTTTGGCCAGCTGCGCAGATTCTTTCGACCGCGACGGCACTCCCGCCTCGGTCACCGGAGCGGGTGAGGTATCGGGCATCGCGCTCCACACAATGTCGGCCAAGGTGGTGCCGCGCTCGTGCAGCGCGAGAGTGGCGCGGGCGTTTGAAATGGTGGCGAGAATCTTGCCACGGTTGCGCACGATACCCGGGTTGTCCATCAGCTCGGCGACCTCAGCGTCACCAAACTTCGCGATCTCGCGCACGTCGAACTGGCGAAACGCTTGCCGAAATGCCTCGCGTTTACGCAAAATGATGAGCCACGACAGCCCCGATTGAAACGCCTCGAGACTCATCCGTTCAAAGACCCCGGCCTCGGTGGTGACCGGCATCCCCCATTCGGTGTCGTAATAGGCCTGCAGAAGCGGGTCAGTTTCGGCCCAGGCGGCGCGCACCGGGCCGGTGCTGTTTTGCGCGGGTGCTGCGGTTGCTTCTGTTACTGCGGTTTTTCCTGTTACAGCGGTTTTTCCTGTTACAGCGGTTTCTCCTGCTACTGCGGTTTCCATGACAGCCATTGTCAGTTTCCCCCTGATCTATGAATTCGCGAGTGACCACGAATCCCACTCAGCGTAGCCACCCGGCGCGGGCGTGTGGGGTGCAGCACGCAATCTGTGGACAACTTCACGTATTCGGCGGCCCGGCCGCCAGGTGGACGGCCCGCACACGGGCCGTCCACGCGGCGTCGAAGCTCGTCAACGAGCTCGGGTGAGTACTACCGAGCCAGCACTACAGGTTGAGCGCCGCCGGGCCCTCACTCACGAGCACAGCGAACTGTGCGGCGTCGAGCACGGGCACGCCGAGCTCTTCGGCCTTGCCCAGCTTTGATCCGGCGCCGGGGCCCGCAGCAACATAGTCCGTTTTCTTCGAGACGCTTGATGCCGCTTTGCCGCCCGCCTGAATGATGGCTTCCTTCGCCCCGTCGCGGGTGAACCCGTCAAGCGCGCCGGTGGCGACGATTACCAGCCCTTCGAGCACACCGCCGGTGACGGTTTGGGCGCCGGGGCCCTGATGACCGGGCGTCGACCACTGCACGCCAGCCGCCGCCCACCGGTCAACAATCTCGACGTGCCAGTCGATCTCAAACCAGTCTTTGAGTGACTCGGCGATGATGCCGCCGACCCCCTCGACCTCGGCGAGCTCTTCGACGGAGGCCGCCCGAATGGCATCGAGTGACCCAAACCATTCGGCGAGCGCGCGTGCCGCGACGGGCCCCACATGGCGAATGTTGAGCGACACAATCAGGCGCCACAGCGGCTTCGTTTTCGCCTTCTCGAGTTCATCGAGCAACGTCTGCACATCTTTCGCGGGCAGCAGCTCACGGTGGTTCTTCTTGATGCCGGCGGCACGGCGCTCGGCCTGTGACTTGTCTTCCCACCCGGGCGGGTAGGTGGCCGGGCCCAGCTTCTGGAACGGTGTGCGACGCACGAACTCGCCCGTCTTCTCATCGCTTTTCGGCTCACCGGTCTCGGCGTCGCGCACGATCACCACAATCGGCACCAGCTCTTCTGCGGTGAGTTCGAACAGCCCGGCCTCGGTCTGCAGGGGTGCACGCGCGGGTACCTCGGGGCCGGTCAGCGCTGCGGCCGTGATCTCCCCCAGCACCTCAACGTCGAGCGCACCACGCGATCCGATGTGTTCCACCCGTCCACGCACCTGCGCGGGGCAGTCGCGCGCATTGGGGCAGCGCAGATCGATGTCGCCCTCTTTCATGGCGCGCAGTTCAGTGCCGCACTCGGGGCAGCCCGTGGGCATCACCCACTCGGTTTCAGAGCCATCACGCAGCTCCAGCACGGCGCCCAGCACCTCAGGAATCACGTCGCCCGCCTTGCGCAACACAACGGTGTCGCCGATGAGCACGCCCTTCGCTTTCACCACCTGCTGGTTGTGCAGTGTCGCCTGGCTCACCGTGGAGCCTGCCACCTTCACCGGCGCCATCACCGCATAGGGGGTCGCGCGGCCTGTGCGGCCCACGCCCACGCGAATCTCGAGCAGCTTCGTGTGCACCTCTTCGGGCGGATACTTATACGCAATCGCCCACCGCGGCGCGCGGCTGGTCTCGCCCAGCTCGTCGTGCAGCGCGAGTTCGTCGATCTTGATGACGATGCCGTCAATCTCGTGTTCGAAGTCGTGGCGGTGTTCCCCGCGATCAGCGATGAATGCGACGACGTCTTCGACCTCGTCCAACACGCGAAAGTGCGGCGAAACGGGCAGGCCCCACTCCCCCAGAAGCCGGTAGGCGTCTGACTGGTTTGCAAACTCGGGGTGTGACCAGGCACCGATGCCGTGCACGTAGAGCGAGAGTCGCCCCAGCCGCTCACGCATCAGCATGAGCTCGCTCTCGGTCTTGTTGTCAGAACGTTGGCGCAGGCTGCCGGCGGCGGTGTTGCGGGCGTTCGCAAACTCGGGGTATTTCACCGGAATCTGGTCTTCCAGCTTGCCGCGGCCCCGCTGCGTCTGCGCGTACTCGGCCTGCAGCTCGCGCTGCCGTGCGTTCAGCGCAAGGAAGTCTTCGCCGCCCAAAAATACTTCACCGCGCGCTTCAAAAAACGCGGGGATACCTTCTCCCGTGAGCACGCGCGGAATCACCGGGATCAAGTCGATGTTCTCGGTGATGTCTTCGCCCACGCGCCCGTCACCGCGAGTGGTGGCGGTTTCAAGCACGCCGTCTCGGTAGGCCAGGTTGATCGCGAGACCGTCGATTTTCAGCTCGGTCAGCCATCGCAGCGGTCGCCCGGCGGCCGCACTGGTCTTCCCAGCCCACTCCCGAAACTCGTCGAGGGAGAACACGTTGTCGAGGCTGAGCATGCGCTCGGCATGCTCGTGCTCTGGAAAGCCGGCTGACACGATGGCCGCGCCCACGTCGCGGGTGGGGCTGTCTTGACCTGCGAGCTCGGGGAACGCATGCTCGATGGCTTCTAGCCGCCGAAAGAGTTCATCGTACTCAGCGTCAGAGACGAGCCCCGCGCCCTCTGAATAGTAAGCCAGGCGCAGGCGATCGATCTCGGTGGCGAGTTCGGCTGCTTCAATCCGGGCAGCACTAAAGTCGAGATCGGCCACTGCAGTCACTGGGGAGATATCTTTCGTCACCCCTCAAGTGTAGAAGCGTGGCATCACCCCGCCACCCTTCGACACGATTGCGCGGCGAGTTTACAGTTATGCGGCGTGCACGAGCTCGTCGGCGGCAACCGCCCGGTCGATCGTGAACTGGCCCAAGACGCGCGTGCCGATGTAGATCACCGCGGTTTGGCCCGGGGCCACCCCGATCAGCGGTTCGGCGTGCTCGAGGTCAATGTCGATCACGATCTCGTGGGTGGCATCGACGCGGTGCTCCTCGGTGCGCTCAGCCTCAATGATCGGCTCGAGTCTGGCGAAAGCGGGTACGGGGTCTGCGTGGGCGCGAATCTGCACCTCGCAGGCGAACCGCTGGGCAACATCGAACCCGGGCTCGCCGGCCCAGCTGTAGCGACCGCCGGCGATGCGTGTAATCTCGAGGCTTTCCTTCGGCCCGACCACAACCTGGTTCGACACCGGGCGAATCGACAGCACGAAGCGGGGCTTGCCGTCGGCGGCGGGGGTGCCCAGCGACAGGCCGCGGCGCTGACCTACGGTGTAGCCGTGCGCACCGTCGTGGCGACCGAGCACCTGCCCGCCAGCATCGACGATGTCACCGGGCGTGCGATCGACGTGGTCTGAGAGCCAGCCGCGCGTGTCGCCGTCAGGGATGAAACAAATGTCGTGGCTGTCTGGTTTCTGCGCGACCTGCAAACCGCGCTCGGCGGCCTCGGCACGAATCAACTGTTTTGACGGCGTATCGCCGAGGGGAAAGTAGCAGTGCGCGAGCTGTTTCTCGGTGAGCACACCGAGCACATACGACTGATCTTTCGCCCACGCGCTCGCGCGGTGCAGCTCGGGGCCGTGTGCGCCCGGCTCAAGCATCGCGTAGTGACCGGTCGCGACAGCGTCAAAGCCGAGCGCGATCGCCTTATCAAGCAGCGCCTGAAACTTGATCTTTTCGTTGCAGCGCATACACGGATTGGGGGTGCGCCCCGCCGCGTACTCGGCGACGAAGTCATCCACCACGTCTTCTTTGAAGCGCTCGCTCAGATCCCACACGTAGAAGGGGATCTCGAGCAGGTTCGCTGCACGCCGCGCATCCATCGCGTCTTCAACGGTGCAGCAACCGCGAGATCCCGTGCGAATTGTGCCGGGCATGCGGCTCAGTGCCAGGTGCACACCAACAACTTCGTGCCCTGCTTCGACGGCCCGCGCCGCCGCCACTGCGGAGTCAACGCCACCGCTCATAGCCGCCAAGATTTTCATCAGGACAGTCTACCCGCGCAACATCCATACAAACCGTGTGCGCGCTGCTGTAGCGCGCACACGGGCTATGACAGCCCGGCTACGCGGGCTCGCGAGATCGCGGCGGGCAGCGCGGCAAGCAGCGCATCGACCTCGGCGGCTTGGCTATCGGGGCCGAGCGTGAATCGCAGCGCACCGGCCGCATCACCCTCGGGCACCCCCATCGCCAACAGCACGTGCGAGATTTCGTGCACCCCGGCCTGGCAGGCCGATCCGACCGATGCCGAGACGCCCGCGGCGTCGAGCAAGAACACGAGCGAGTCGCCCTGGCACCCGGGAAAGGTGAAGTGCGCGTTGCCGGACAGCCGCGGCGTGCGCTCTGGCCCGCGCAGCACGGCCTCGGGGGCAATCGCGCGCACTCCGGCGATGAGCCGGTCGCGCAGCTCACGGGTGCGTGCGACGCACTCCGCCCGCGGCGTGCCGTCTTCTTCGACCACGAGGGCGAGGGCGGCCGCAAAAGCGACGGCGCCCGCGACATCTTGCGATCCGGATCGCGCCCGCTGTTGCGTGCCGCCGTGCAGCAGCGGGTCAGCGACCGTGCGCCGCCCCAGTACGAGCGCGCCGATTCCCACGGGGCCACCAATTTTGTGGGCCGAGACGCTCAGCGCCGCCGCACCGCTTGCGGCAAAGTCAATGCGCTCTTGCCCGAGCGCGGCCACCGCGTCGACGTGCACGGGGATGCCAAATTCGCGGGCGACCGTGCACAGCTCGGCCACTGGCTGCACCGTGCCGACCTCATTATTGGCCCACATCAGGGTCACGAGCGCGATGCGCTCGGCCCCGGTCGCCACGATCGCGGCGTGCAACGCAGCGGGCTGGATGCGGCCCGCGTTATCGATGGGCACCTCTACCAGATGCGCGCCCTGGGTCGCTTCCAGCCACTGCGCAGCCTCGAAGGTCGCGTGATGCTCCCCCGCGGCGACGAGAACGACCGGGCCTGATCCCGCGCGCTGACGCGCCCAGAACATGCCCTTGATGGCCAGGTTGATGGATTCGGTGCCGCCGCCGGTGAGGATCGTTTCTGCGCGATCGCACCCGAGCGCCGCGGCGATCTGGTCGCGCGCGGTCTCGAGCGTCTCGCTCGCGACCTGACCGTGCTGGTGCGTGGAGGCCGGGTTACCGACCACCCCCAGCGCGTCGAGGTACGCCTCACGCACCTCGCGCGGCATCGGCGAGGTGGCAGCGTGGTCGAGGTAGGCCCGCACGGATTAGTACAGCAGGTTGGCGAGCTGGCCGCGGGCCGCAATGACCCGCGGGTCTGCGACGCCGACGACCTCGAACAGTTCGAGCAGGCGCTCACGAATGATCGCGCGACCATCGGCGTCTTGCACGACGAACAGGTCGAGGAGACGCAAAAAGGCATCCTCAATGTGGCCGCCTGACACGTCGAGGTCGGCGACGCGCAGCTGCGCTTCAACGTCGGTCGGGTTCAGCCCGGCCTGCGTGCGCACCTCGTCGATGCTGACGCCCTGCAGCCGGTATAGCAACCGCACCTGCACGAGGGCCGCGCGTGCTTCGAGATCGGCGGGGGCCTTGGTGAGCACGCGCTCCCACTCGGCGATGGCCGATTCGAAGTCGCCGCGTTCGGCAGCGTCAACGGCCACGCGGTGAGCTTCAGGGATCTGCGGGGCCGCGGGCTCTGCCGGGCCCTGATCAATCGGCGCCTGCGAATCGGGGGCGCTCACACGACCGGTGATCCCCTGCTGAGCCGAAAGCTCGAGCAACTGGCCAAAGATATCGCGAATCTGCGCCTCGGGCATGGCACCCTGAAGCAGCGGCACGGGGCGACCGCCCACGAGCGCCACCACGGTGGGGATGGAGCGTGCCTGGAACGCCTGCACGATGCCAGGGTTTGCGTCGACGTCTACCTTGCCGAGCATCAGCTGGCCGCCCAGCTCGCGGGTGAGCTTTTCGAGGACGGGGCCAAGCGTCTTGCTTGGCTCGCTCGACGCGGCCCACAGCTCGATCACGACGGGCACGACCGCAGACAGCTGAGCGACCTGCTCGAATGTGGCGTCGGTCACATCAACGATCAGTGACGGCACGTCAACAGTCTGGTGCCCGCCGGCCGGGGCAGCCGGGGCAGCGCCGCCGGGCTGACCCTGCTGCGCCGCTTGCGCCTGGTGGCGTGCGGCGAGGTGGCTGAGGTCAACGCCACCTGCGGGAATTCGTGCTGGCATCGGGTTACTCATCGTTACATCCTCCACATAATTCGTTCAGATTCGTTGCACCTGGGCCGTCGTGCCCGCGTGCCGGGGTGGTGTAGCCCCAATACACGGCTGCGCATCGGTGCCATGCCTCTGAGCGCGGAAGGCCTAGCACCGATGCGCGCTAGTTGGTCGCGCCGACGAGCTCGCTCGTGACACCGAGCAGCTCAATTTTCGTGTTTGTTTCGTCAGACTTGCTCGGCACAAAGAACAGCAGCTGGTGCGCTACCTGCTGCACGAGGCGATCCTGTTCACCAGAGAGCCCCGAGAGCGCGGTGACCGCGTCTTTCGCCTGCGGCTTGTAGCGGCCGCCGTCGGCGTCAACAATCTGCTCTTCGATCACGGTGGTGGCCACGAGGGCCCCGCCCGCGCCTGTCGACAGGGCGGTCTGCTGCAGCTCGCCCTGGTGCGCGGTCGCGCTGAACTTCATCGTCTGACCCTTGTCGTCAGATTCAACCTGGGCCTTGGCGGCGCGTGCTTGACCGTAGTTTTCGAGCAGGGTGTCACCGTCGAGGTTGAAGAATTCTGCCTCGGGAATATCGGTGCCGTTCTGCAGCAGGGCCGCGTAGGCTTCGCCCACCTTAGCCGGCTGCAGCACGAGGGTTTCAAGATCGCCCGAGAGCACCGCGGTGCCCTCCTCTGCGGGTGCGGCCTGCGGCATTGAGATGCCACCGCGCAGCGCGATGATGCGCGAGACGTGGTAGTTGCTGTGTGCGTTGGCCTGCTGCATGATCATCGCGATCGAGGGTGAAGCGTCTTCGGTGCCATCGCCAGGGGTCGAGGCCACGGTCACGAACAGGGTGCGTGGCCAGCCCTCGGTGCTCTGCACGAGCTTGTAGTCGAGCTCATCGTGCGTGAGGTTGGGAGGCACCACCGCGTACTCGGGCATGGCGGCACGAATCGCGTAGTTTGCGGCACGCTGCGCGAGCGCGTCACCGGTGAAACGGGTGGCGAGCAGCTCGGCGTCAAGCGTCTCATCTGACTCGTCAGCGATGGCCTCGACGTGGCCTACGATGCGCTCGACCTGTGAGCCGGTCACGGGCACGGGAGCAATGCGCGAGTCTTGTGCGGGGGTCGTCGTTTCTTCGACGACGGCGGTTTCGCCCAGCTGCGGCCAGTAGCTGGCCGTGCACCCTGACAGCCCCAGGGCAAGCGTGACGCCCAACGCAGGCAATGCCGCGAAGCGGCGTGCGCGTGGCAGTGCGATGCGGGCGAGCGGCTTGGACCCTGAGTCAGCAGCTGCGGAGCCATCGACCGCGGGGCCGGTTTCGGCCGCGGGAGCTTCGGCGGCCTCGGGGGCGCCTGAGATATCAGCGGGAGCATCGGTGTGGTCAGCTGCAGGGGCCGCCGCGACGATCGGAGCCGCGGTCTTCCCCTTGCGCAGCCAGCGCCGGTTGCGCAGGCCCTGCAGCGGGCCCCGGCGACCGCGGCGCGGGCCGAGACCCCGACGGTCGTGATCGACCGCGAGCAGATACAGCACGCCGCCAATCAGCGCGAGCAGCGCACCACCGGCGAGCAACGGCCCGGCCCATGGCGTGTTGCGGTCTTGCGCCCACACGAGCGCAACATCGGCGGGGATCGGATCGCTGCCGTTCGAGGCGATGATCACCGACTGATCGGCGCCGAGAGCAACCGGCACGCGCAGCGCATCGGTCTCGTTTGCATCTTCGGAAGTATTGGTGGATTCCACAGAGCGCTCCTCAACCCACAGGTCTGAGCCACGCGGATCGCGCGTTTCAACGCGCTCTTCGCCGGCGGCCTCATCGACCACGGCCGGGGCTACCAGGCCCGTCAGCAGGGTCTTGCTCGTTGGATCGACCGTGAGCTCAGCGTGCGAGAAAGGCTCAGCCCAGCCACGCACGTCACGGGTCGCACCGATCGCCACGAACGCGGTGTCACCGCGCACCACGACGTTCGCCTGGCCGGGCACCTCCGCAAATTCTTTCGCGTCGATGATGGCATAGCCGGTGTCTGACTGAGTATCGACGGGAAATCGAATCTCGGCCGGGCCGGCAAGAAAAGTTCGCTGGCCGATTCCGAGCAGCAACAGCAGCCCGGAAGCTACCAGAGCCACGATTGCAAGCACGTGTCGCACAGGACGCTCCTCGCTGTAAAAAATTCTGTACCTCCCAACGCTACCGGAGCTTTCCGAAATTCCCATGCGCGCACGGCACATTTGTCGAGTTCGCGATGTTGGCGAGCGGGCGAGATCGGCATTGATCCGGCGCTGAATGGGGGTTGAACAGACTTTGAACGTTCGCTGAATGGGCGTGAGTCTGCACGAAATCAGCAAATGATGTGACGCCCGACGACATTACGGGGCGCGCTCACGGGCAGCGGCAGCGTGGTTCTACTATCATAATGCTGGTACATGCCCGCGCGATGAATTCTCCGCTCTGGCGATCGTCTTAATGGTATTCGGAGGCCTCGTGTCCGACTCATCCCAACAGTTCACCCCCGCGTTTCGTGGCTATAACCGCGACGAGGTCGATGAGCGGATCGGGTCACTCACCGGCCACATCGGTACGCTGCAATCGCACCTTGAATCGCTGCAGAATGCGCACCAGCAGTCTGCGCTCGTCGGTCAAGAGCAGCGTGAGCTGATCGCCGACCTGCAAGATCAGGTGGCAGAGCTCGGTGCGACCGGGTATTCGGGGCTGGGCCTGCGCGTTGAGAAGAGCCTGCAGGTTGCAGAGGATCACGCTCAGCGCCTCATGGCCCAGGCAGATCTCGATGCCGAGAAGCTGCGCCGCTCCTCTGAGGAGGAAGCGGCCCGCGTGCTGTCATCGGCGCAGTCTCGCGCCGATGAGCTGCTCACCTCTGCCGCCGAGCAGGCCGAGACGATGGTCGCCGGGGCTCGCACCGATCTCGCCGAGCAGACGGCTCACGCCAATGCCGAGCGCGAGCAGTTGCGCATCGAGGCCGATCGTCATGCAGAGCTCACCCGCAGCTCAGCCACGCGCGAGGCCACGGCTGAACGCGAAACCGCTCACCGCGAGGCCGAGGCAGAACTGGCGGCGGCACGCGCCGCAGCAGCCAGCGTGCAGGCAGCCGCTCAGACCGCGGCCAATGAGCTGCGCGAAGAGACCGAGCGTCAGGCCGACGCATTCGCTCGCGAGCGTGCCGAGAACGAGCGTGAGGCCCAGCTCGAGCGCGCCCGCCTCGTGCAGGAGGGCGAACGCGCCCGCGCAGAGTTTGAAGCCAAGCGCCAGCGCGAAGAAGCAGAACTTGAGGAGCGTTTCACTGAGCGCTCCCGCGAGCTCGAGGCCCGCAGCGATCAGGAACGCCGCGAACTGACGGGCGAGATGGAGGCGCTGCGCGCACTGATCGCGCAGGAACGCGCCGATCACGATACCGCCATCGCCAACGAGCGCGAGGCGCAGGCGAAGCGGCTCGCGGCCGATCTCACAGCTCACGACGGCCGTATTGAGCAGGAGCGCGCCGCCCTGCTCGCGAACCTGACACGCGACGCAGATGCCGCGCGCACCGAGATTGAGACGCTTGCCCAGCAAGCCGCACGCGAGCGCGAACGCGCCCTCGAGATCTCGCTGGCCGATCGCACCCTCGCCGAAACCGAGCACCGCGAGCAGCTCACCGCTGAGCGCGAGGCCCAGCAGGCCGAGCTGACCCGCACCCGCACCATCCACGATTCGGCACTGCGTGAAGAGCGTGAAGAGCACGATGCGGCGATTTCAGCCGAACGCAGCGCGCACGACACCGCGATCTCGTCAGAGCGTGCAGCGCACGAAGCGGCCATCGCAGCAGAACTGGCTGAGCAGAAGTCACAGCTTGCACAGGAGCGTGAGGCACACGAGGCCCGCATCGCATCAGAGCGCGCCGCCCACGAGACCTCAGTGGCGCAGGAGTTCGAGGCGCACTCCGCGCTGATTCTCGCTGAGCGCACCGATCACGATGACGCAATCACGCAAGAGCGTGAGGCACACGATGATCGCATTCGCAGCCAGATCGTCTCGCACGAAGCGAAACTGGGCAATGAGCGCGATGCTCACCTCGCGAAGATGGCCGCCGAGCGTGAGACGCACGACGCTCGCATCACGGCTGAGAGCGAGGCACACAGTGCCCGCATTACGGCCGAGAGCGAAGCACACAGCGTGCGTCTCGCCGCCGAAACCGAGGCGCACGAATCCCGCATTAGCACCGAGAGCGAGGCCCATGAGGCCCTCATTGCGACTGAAAGCGAGGCGCATGAGGCCCGCATCGCAGCTGAAAGCGAAGCTCACGAGGCCCGCATCGCAGCTGAAAGCGAAGCACACAGCGCCAGAATTGCCGCCGAAAGCGACGCGCAGAGCACTCGTCTCGCCGCTGAGCGCGAGACGCACGATGCACGCATCGCGGCCGAAACTGAGGCGCACAAGTCGACCCTGAGCGCTGAGCGCCAGGCGCACGACACCACACTGCAGGCCGAGCGTGAGGCGCACGATGCCACGCTGCAGGCCGAGCTCACCGAGCACCACACGGCGCTCTCGACCGAGAACACCGAGCAGCGCACGCGCCTCGCCGCCGAACTGGCCGAGCAGGCTGCGTTGCTGCTGGCCGAGCGCACCTCGCACGACGGTGCGCTGAGCACTGAGCGCGAGACGCACGTCGCCGCGCTGCTGGGTGAGCGCGAAGCGCAGCACGTTGAACTCACCGTCGAGCGTGAATCGCACGACGCAGCACTGACCGCAGAGCGCGACGCACAACGTGCCGCACTGACCGCTGAGCGCACCGAGCAGGAAGCGCTGCTCACGGCAGAACGTGACGCGCAGCGCAGCTTGCTGAGCACTGAGCGTGATGATCACGCCGCCAAGATTGGGCAAGAACTCGCGGCCCATCAGGATCGTCTCATCGATGAGTCTGAGGCGCACCACGCACGTCTCGTGGCTGAACGCACCGCGCAGGAGCAGCAGCTTGCTGAGGCCCGCACCGCACAGGAGCGCGCGCTGGCTCGTGAGCTCGCCGCGCACCAAGCACTCGTCGCTGACGAGAAGTCGGTGCATGACTCACGCATCGCCGCACAGCTGGTGTCGCACGCACAGCGCATTGAAGATGAGCGCGCCGCCGCCACCGACCACAACGTGGTCGAGCGCGAGGCCGTCGCCGCCGCCATCGGTGTCGAGCGTGAGGCCGCCGAGCTCGAACTCGAGCTCGAGCGCACCAAGCTCGCCGCAGACCAGGCACGTGAGCGCGACAACCTCGCACGCGAGCTCGCAGCGTCACGCGAGCAGCACGAGGAGACCTTGCGCGTCGAGCGTGAGCGTCAGGCCGATGCCATCGCTCGTGAGGTGGCCGCCCAGCGCGCCGCCGTCACCGAAGAAACTGACCTGTTGCGCGCCGACACGGTCGCTGAGCTCGCCGCCTACCGTGACGCTGAGGAGCGTGCGCTCGCCGAGCTGCGCGCGAGCGCCGAGGATGCCTCACGTGCGCTGCGCGAGCAGATCGACACCGACACACTGGCCTTCACCACGAGCTCGTCGCAGCAGCGCGATGAGCTTGAACAGGATCTCGCCGAGCGCCAGCGCGCCGCGCAAGATGCTTCGAGCCGTGAGATTGCGGCTGCGACCGCTGAGCTTGCCGAGCTGCAGTCGCAGCTTGATACAGCCCGTGCCGAATACGATCGGGTCACCGCCGATGCGGCGCACGATGCCCGCACCACGCGCGCGCAGGCAGAAAGCGATGCCGCAGCGATTGTGTTCGAGGCCGAGCGTCGCGCGCAGGTCACGTTCCACTCGGCCGAGCAGCGCGCCACCAAGGTGTTGGCCGCGGCAGAAGACCGCATGACGCAGCTGAAGGTTGAGCGCGGGGCGGTCGCACGCTACTTCGAGAGCCTCGGCGAGGTCATCACCAACGCGCAGAAGATGAGCACGGTCGCCGGCCGGCTCGTGGACGCCCCGGTGGCTGAAGCCGAGACGCAGGCTGAGGCGCTCACGCAGCCCAAGCTCTCGGCTAACGAGGCCGACTGGGCGAACGACGCCACGCAGCCCATCGCGCACATCACTAAGCAGGAGGACTAACCACGTGAGTCTCATTGCAGCAGCCGATGGTTCGGCTCTGGGCAACCCCGGCCCCGCTGGCTGGGCCTGGGTCATTGACAACCAGCAGTGGCGCGCAGGTGGCTGGCCTCGCGCCACCAACAACCAGGGCGAGCTGATGGCTGTGCTCGATCTGCTGCACGCCACCAGCGTGCGCGCGGCTGAGCCCCTCACGGTGCTCTGCGACAGCCAGTACGTCATCAACTCGGTGACGAAGTGGATGCCGGGCTGGAAGAAGCGCGGCTGGCGCAAGGCCGACGGTAAGCCCGTGCTGAACCGCGAACTGCTCGAGCAGATCGACGAGGCCATGGTGGGCCGCAACGTCACCTTCCAGTGGGTCAAGGGCCACGCTGGCCACCCGCTGAACGAGGCCGCCGATGATCGCGCGCGCGCGGCGGCAACGGCGTTCCAGGCCAAGCGTGATCCGGATCACGGCCCGGGTCTTGCGGGCGCTGCCCCCACGCCTGAGGTCGAGGTGGGGGCACCCGCCGCTCCCCCGACGCTGTTCTAACGAGACACCGCGTCAGCCCCAACAGCTACCCCCGAGTGAATCTTTTCGCTCGGGGGTACTTTTGTCTCTGGCGGGCAGTGTCTTGAACCCCGGTGCCCAGCATGGCAGGGTGGGAGCATGACCCGACTGCGATATGTTGCAGCGTCAGCGCTGACGCTGGCCTCGGTTGTGCTGTTGACCGGTTGTGCGGGCCAACAGGCACCGCTCGCCGATCTCGCAGGCGAACGCACATCCCAAGACGAGCTGCCGCAGCTCAGCGACTACGCGTACGACCTCGTCAATACCGCCTCCAGCAAGTACGTGGGCGAGTACGAGGGGACATCGCTTTGGCTCGCGCTAGGTATAGACCCCGATACACAGGTGTGCCTCATCGTCGCTCCAGGCAACGACCGCTGGACTGTCTCATGCGGGGGCATAAGGATGATCACCTCGAACGGCGAGCATACCTTTGAGGTTGTGCCCGACGGTGCGTCACCTGCTGAGAGCGCCACACGCGTCTCTGAGAACGTGCACGCCCGGTAGCGTCTCCCTGCTGCAACAACGAAAGCCTCGGTCGAGAGTAGGTCTCGATCGAGGCTTTCGTGATGACTCAGCGATGCTAGGCGATGCGCCAGCAGTGCGCGTGGTAGTGACGCCTGTCGCGCACGGCAGCGTCATCTCCGAAGAAATGTTCTGCGTGCCAGGCAACAATGTGCGCTTGCCCCGGCGGAATCTGCGTCTGGCAGGCCGGGCACAGGTAATGCTTCTCGGCGCGGTGTGCGGGAATCTCGCGCACCAGCCAGTCAACACCGCGTCGTGACTCTTTACTTGCTCCGCCGTAGGCGAGGCGGGTCACGTCTTGGGGCGGATTCTGTGCGGCACGCTGGTACTTATTTACCCGACGAGCACGAGCCATCTACGCGGATCACCACCAGTTGTTGGCGATCCAGAAATCGTACGCACCGGCCCACCCGCCGTAGCGATCGGCCGCATACCCGCTCGCCCAGCGCAGGTTATCGACGGGGTCATAGCCGTTACCGGGCACCTTGCTGCACGGGTACGCCTGAATCAGACCGCAGGCGCCAGAGCTTGCGTTCGTGGCGTTCGGATTCCAGGTGCTTTCTTTGTTCGCGATGTAATCGACGAAGCCCCAGTCGCTCTCGGGGATACCGGCCGCTGCCATCCACTCAGCGGGAGCGCCGCCACCCGTGTACCGCGCGGGGCCAGCGGGGGCTGCAGGGCCTGCGGCCGCGGCTGACTCAGCCTTCTTCTTGGCTTCGGCCTCGGCTTTCGCCTTCGCTTCAGCTTCGAGCCGCAGTCGCTCCTCTTCAGGATCGGGCAGCTCAATCACCGGCACATCGGTGTAGATGAGGTCTTGTTCAGCATTCTCGGTCGGAATGAACTGCTGATGAATGCGCGCTTGAAAAGCCAATTCATCGGCCGAGGCGCTGGTGCTCGCCATCGTCAGGGGGGCCACCACAGCGGCGCCCAGAAGCACCGCAACCGCTGTCGCGGCCACGGGGGCGCGCAACCGCGACCAACGGGATACAGGTTTCACAAAAGGCACAATATAACGATTCTATCTCAGCAGCGAGCCGCGATCAACTATCGATCACTCAGCGTCTGGATTAACGCGTGGCAAGCATCAGGTCGACAACAGCGTCGAGCAGTGCATCCACCTGGTCTTCGTCGTACCCGCGACGCTCGGGGTGAAACACCACATCGCGTACGTCTGCGGGCTTCATATCAAATTCGCGGCGCTCGAACATGTCGCCCACACGGGCCAAGAATGCATCGACCTGAGACCTGCGGTAGCCGGTCGCGAGCACGCTGCGGCGTGTGAACTTCCGGCCGCGAGGGCGTTCGATCCGGCCCCGAACTTCAGACAGCAGCGCGCGAGTGTCGTCCCACCAAGCATCCTCGCCGCCGCTGCGCACCGCAGCACGCCGCTCGCGTTCGAAGAACACTTCTTCTAGCCGGTCGAGCGCCGCATCCACGTAGCGTGCCGCGTAACCGCCCTTTTTGACAGGGAAAGACATGCCGCGCACATCACGCGAGGTCAGCGTCGTCGCGTGATCTGGGGCGCCCTCGTAGGCACTGCGTGCCCGCGCTAAAAAGTCGTCGACCTGATCGGGGTTGTACCCGGGTTCAGATCCGGTCGCGAGCGGGAATGACGTGTGCATACTCACATTCTCCCCTGCCCCATTTGCCGCTCCCTGAGAACGCCGCATTACAGGGCTCCCAGCGCGAGGGCGATACCGAAGACGCCAACGGCCGACGGCAGCAGTGAGTCGAGGCGATCGAGGAAGCCACCGTGGCCTGGAATCCAGGTGCTCATATCTTTCACTCCCAGGTTGCGCTTAATGAGCGACTCAGTGAGGTCGCCGCCGGTGGCGGTGAACAGCACCACGATGCCGAGCAGCACACCGACCCACCACGGCTGGTTCAGCGCCGTGATCGACACGATCACGCCGGCGGTCATCGCCGCTACAGCCGCGCCGGCAAAACCCTCCCAGGTTTTGTTGGGGCTGATGCGGGGCGTCATCTTGTGCTTGCCGAGCGTCACACCCGCGACGTAGGCACCCACATCAACCGAGACCACGATCAGCACGAGGGCGAATACCCACCACTGACCGCCCTCTGGAGCCACCATCAGAATGGTGAATGACGCGAGAAAAGCCACGTATACGAGCGTGAACAGCCCTGAGAACACGTCGCGCACCAGCGTGCGCGGCGCAGTCTCGTAGCGCGGCATCAATCCTTCGATGAGCCGCCACACGGTGAGCAGCGCTGATCCGGCAAACAGCCCGAACAGCATGCCAGCCGAGCCCCAGAAATAGGCGCCCGCCACGATGGTCAGGCCACCGAGTACGACGCCCACGCGGGGCACGCGGCGGCCGGCCACCCGAAACGCGCTCGCAAGTTCTACGAGCGCCACCGAGACGAGCGCGGCCACCAGCACCACAAACAGTTCCTTGATGAGCAGCAAGCACACCAAGAACACCGCACCAAACACGAGCCCCGATCCGATCGCAAAGAAGAGGTTGCGACCCGCGCGGGCCTCAATCTTTGCGGTCGTCGCTTCAAACTGCGCACGTCTCATCTCGAGATGCGTGCGCGTATCGTCGCGCTTATCGGGGTGTGCCATGTGGGTTAGACCTCCAGCAGCTCTGCTTCTTTGCGCTTGAACGCATCATCGATCTGCTCGATGAACTGCTTGGTGATTACTTCGAGCTCTTTTTCAGCGCGCGCGACATCGTCTTCGCCGATCTCGCTCTTCAGGCTGTCAAGATCATCCATGCCAGCGCGGCGCACGTTACGCACGACAACGCGAGCGTCTTCTGCGCGGCTCTTCACAATCTTGACGAACTCGCGGCGGCGCTCCTCGGTGAGGTCAGGCAGCGTCACGCGAATGACCGTGCCATCGTTCGAGGGGTTCGCGCCCAGGTTGGGCATGTCGCGAATGGCCGTCTCGATGTCCTTCATCGCACCCTTGTCGTAGGGGGTGATGAGCAGGCTGCGGGCATCCTGGTTCTGCACCGAGGCAAGCTGAGACAGCGGCGTGGGGGTGCCGTAGTAATCAACCTGAACGTTCTGCAGCAGTGACGGTGAGGCGCGGCCGGTGCGAACGGTCGCAAAGCTCTCCTTTGCTGCCTCAATCGCGCGGGTCATGCGCTCTTTAACATCGACGAAGACCTCTTCGATCACGGTGTTCTCCTTCTGGCGGGTACGAATAGATCCAGCTTACCGGTGCCAAGCAGGCAGCACGGTGCACCGGGGGCTTAGCTGTGTACGAGGGTGCCGAGCTTCTCGCCACGAATGGCGGCGGTCACGTTGCCGCTGGGCGACATGCCAAACACGCGCATCGGCATGCCGTTGTCCATGCAGAGGCTAAATGAGGTCGAGTCAACAACCTTCAGGCCGCGCACGAGGGCGTCGTTGTAGCTGATTTCTTCGATCAGCGTCGCGGTGGAATCCTTATTCGGGTCAGCGGTGTACACACCATCAACGCCGTTCTTCGCAACGAGCACCTCTTCAGCGTGGATCTCGAGGGCACGCTGAGCGGCGACCGTGTCGGTTGAGAAGTAGGGCAGGCCAGCGCCTGCGCCAAAGATCACGACGCGGCCCTTTTCCATGTGCCGAATCGCGCGCAACGGAATGTAGGTCTCAGCGACCTGCGTCATCGTAATGGCTGACTGCACACGGCTGTCAACGCCGGCCTGCTCCAGGAAGTCCTGCAGCGCGAGCGCGTTCATCACGGTGCCCAGCATGCCCATGTAATCGGCGCGGGCGCGATCCATGCCACGCTGAGAGAGCTCAGCGCCGCGGAAGAAGTTACCGCCACCAACGACCACGGCGACCTCTGCGTGCTCCATTGCAGCAGCGATTTCGCGGGCGATTTGGCTAATCACATCGGGGTTCACGCCGAGGGTGCCTCCTCCGAAGGCCTCCCCCGAGAGCTTCAACAGTACGCGGCGTTTGCGGGTAGCGGTCTCGGTCATATGGATCCCCTTTGCGGTGGGTAAATTCTAAATATTCGATTACACACCCCGGTTTGGGGTGTTGTGGTGGCATCACGTGCGGTGATGCCACGGGCCTCGAGGCCATGCTATCGGTGAGACGGGTAGTCTGCCGATATTGCGTCCCAATCATATGCGTCAGGACACAGCGAAGGACCCGGGCCGCTAGGGCCCGGGTCCTTATGTGGTCGTGCTTACGCGCCGACCTTGCTGCGGGCGAAGCCCGAAACGGTGATGCCAGCTGCTTCAGCAACCTTCTTCACGTCGCGCTTGTCAGCGTCAAGTGCGTGCACCTGATCGTTGAGCGAAACCTGCTTGAAGAACGCGGTCAGACGACCCTCGACGATCTTGGGCAGAGCCGCTTCAGGCTTGCCTTCGTTCTTCGAGATCTCGGTGACAAGCTCGCGCTCCTTGTCAACCTCAGCTGCGGGGACATCCTCGCGGTTGAGGTAGAGCGGGTCAGCGAACGAGATGTGACGTGCGATCGACAGTGCTGCGTCTGCGTCGTCACCCTCGTAGCCAACAACCACGCCGATCTGCGGGGGCAGATCCTTCGAGGTCTGGTGCAGGTACACCGAGGTTGCGGGGGCTTCGACACGCGAAACCTTACGCAGAACGATGCGCTCGCCGAGGATGGCCGACTCTTCGGTGATAACTTCACCGACGGTCTTGCCCTCTGCGGGAGCCGCAAGGGCTTCCTCAGGGGTGCTTGCCTTCGCGTCAGCGATTGCGCCCAGGATGCGATCAGACAGTGCGATGAACTTTTCGTTCTTTGCAACGAAGTCGGTCTCGCAAACGAGCTCGATCATCGTGGCAGCGCCTTCGGTCTGCTTGACGGCAACGAGGCCCTCGCTAGCTTCACGATCGCCGCGCTTTGCAACACCCTTCAGGCCCTTGAGACGCAAGATCTCAATCGCCTTCTCGATGTCGCCATCTGCCTCAACGAGAGCGTTCTTGCTGTCGAGCATGCCAGCGCCAAGACGCTCGCGCAGCTCCTTCACAGCGGCCATGCTTACTGCAGCCATACGTGACTCCTAAGTCTTTTAGTCGTTGAAGGGAACCGAGATTACTCGGCTGCCGGGGTCTCTGCAACGGGAGCCTCAACGGCCTCAGCTGCGGGTGCCTCTACGGCCTCGGTCTTGTCTGCGTTGAGCAGCTCAACCTCCCACTCGGGAAGGGGCTCAGCAGCAGCTTCGCCGGCCTCGGGCTTCTGGTGGCGCTCCATGAGGCCCTCAGCAACTGCGTCAGCAATTACGCGGGTCAGCAGTGCAACCGAGCGGATCGCGTCATCGTTACCGGGGATCGGGAACGTAACCTCGTCGGGATCGCAGTTCGTGTCGAGGATAGCGATCACGGGGATGCCAAGCTTTGCAGCCTCGTCAATTGCGAGGTGCTCCTTCTTGGTGTCAACGATCCAGATAGCCGAAGGCGTCTTGGTCATGTGACGGATGCCGCCAAGCGACTTCTGCAGCTTGTCGAGCTCGCGCTTCTTGAGCAGCAGTTCCTTCTTGGTGAAGCCACTGGTGGTGCCTTCGTAATCGAGCTGCTCGAGCTCCTTCATGCGCTCCAGGCGGCCGGTGACCGTCTGGAAGTTGGTGAGGAGGCCACCGAGCCAACGCTGGTTCACGAAGGGCTGGTTAACGCGAGTTGCCTGCTCAGCAATTGCTTCCTGAGCCTGCTTCTTCGTGCCAACGAAAAGAATGTTGCCGCCGCGTGCGACGGTGTTCTTCACGAACTCGTAAGCCGAGTCGATGTAGCCGAGCGACTGCTGCAGGTCAATGATGTAGATACCCGAGCGCTCGGTGAAGATGAAACGCTTCATCTTCGGGTTCCAGCGACGCGTCTGGTGTCCGAAGTGAACGCCGCTGTCGAGCAGCTGGCGCATAGTTACAACGGCCATGGCCGTCTCCTATTCTGCATGCGAAACGCATGCGTTGGTTACATCGGCCGCGGTTGCGACCAGATCCTGGTGCCCGCAATGATCGCCGCTTCGCAAAAGCAAAGACCGTGGCAATCATCGTTAGTTCGGGCACGCGTAGTCACCTTGTTAAAGGTGCAGCGAAAAGTCTACCATCTACGCCGTCCACATCGTGCACGCGGCGCGGCGCGAGATCAAGTTATCCACTGATCCAGATTTTAGATCCTCCAGCACCGCTATTCATGGGAGCCTCACATTATGCGTTGGTTCCCGTCTTCTCCGCTGCTGTGCACGGCACTGCTGTGTGCCGGGCTGGTGTGGCCTGCGGCTGCAGCACCGGCCACTCGCGCTGCTCCGGCAGCTCCGACAGCTCCCCACGAACAAGCGGTGTCGGCTGCGGAATATTGGCTACCGCCCCTCGGGTACACCCTCACGCTAGAACGACCATTTCAGGCGCCCGCGAATCGGTATTCGGCCGGGCACCGCGGCTTTGATCTCCCCGCGACTTCAGGAGACTGGGTGAGCGCGCCCGTGTCGGGCACCGTGACCTTCTCGGGCCGGGTCGTGGACCGCGAGGTGGTGTCGGTGCGGGTAAACCCCCAAACGGTGGTGTCGTTCGAACCGGTGTCGAGTGAACTTGCGGCCGGCGACACCGTTGACCGCGGTGCCCTCTTGGGCGTGGTCACCAGTGGCGGGCACTGCGCAACCGAGTGCCTGCACCTCGGGGTGCGGGTGGACGACTGGTACGTCAATCCCATGCGCTATTTTCGCGGCAAGCCCCGCTTGCTGCCCTGGGACTAGGGTCATTCAGGCGCGGGGGTGCGCCCGGCGATAATTGGCGGCCAGCCGGTCGGTCGACACGTGCGTGTACACCTGTGTGCTGGCGAGGCTGGCGTGCCCGAGCATCTCTTGCACCACTCTGAGGTCGGCGCCGCCATTCAACATGTGCGTCGCGGCGGTGTGACGAAACGTGTGTGGGCCGCTCGGGCCGCTTCCCGGCGCAGCTTCAAGTTCGTGGGAGACCAGTTTGTATACCGTGCTCGTGCCGAGGGGTCCCCCGCGTTCGCCAAGGAAGAGTTCTTGGCGGGGCGCCCCGGCGTAGGCGCGAGCGCCGCTGCCGCCCGCGTGCACCGCGGCGCTTTCGAGCAGCGGCCGCGCGTTGCTGAGGTAGCGTTCCAATGCACGGGTGGCAGGCACGCCCACCGGCACCACGCGCTCTTTGCCGCCCTTTCCCACCACGCGAATGGTGTGTTCGCGGCGGTCGAAGCCGTCAACGCTCAAGCTACATACCTCTGACACGCGCAGCGCCGAGGAGTACAGCAGCTCAAGGATCGCGTGATTGCGCAGGGGCACGGGCTCCCCCGCCGCCGCGCGCTGGGCGGCCCACTCTAACAGCCGCGTCATGTGATCCTCTGACAATACGCGCGGTAACGACTGCGCCGGTTTGGGGGCACGCAAGCGCGCCGCCGGGTTTGCCGGCACAAATTCGCAGCGTTCCAGCCAGGTGCCAAACGATTTCAGCGTGGCCACGCCACGGGCGAGCGTGGCCTTCGCCATGCCCCGCTGCTGTCTCGCCCACATCCAGTCACGCATCAGCTCAACGTCGGTGCCCGCGAGGGTGGTGACGTCGCGTGTCTGGGCGAACTGGGCAAACTCCGCCAGGTCTGCGCGGTAGGCGGTGACGGTGTGCTCCGAGTAGCCGTATTCCAGGCGCACCGCAGCGAGAAACTCGTCAATAGCGAAGCTGAGCAGCATGCCTCTATTGTCGCGCAGTGAGCCGCCACATCGGTTGCGCCTCGCCAGCGCTCTCCTGCTGTGAGACATGCCCCAGCAGTTCCAGCTCGGCGAGCGCTCCCCGGGCCTCCTGCCGTTCGACCCCGGCGCCCCGACTCACCTCGTCGAGGCTGCGTGCGCCCCGCAGCGGCAATGCGTCAAGGATGCGGCGGTGCAGGGGCGGTGGCCGGTCTCCCCCTGGTGCGAGATCGAACAAAGCGACGTCAACGCCGATGCCCATCAGCTCTTGTGCTTCGGTGGCGTTGGTGACCAGCGTCGCGCCGTAATCCCGAATCAACCGGTGGCACCCGGCAGATGCCGGGCTCGTCACCGGCCCGGGCACCGCGCCGAGCGCCCGCGACAGCTCAGCCGCGTGCCCCGCGGTGTTCAACGACCCCGAGCGCACCCCGGCCTCGGTGATGAGCGTGGCCCTGGCCAACGCTGAAATGCTTCTGTTGCGTTGCAAAAACCGCCAGCGAGTTGGCGCAGACCCCGGCACCATCTCCGAGCACACCAGCCCCCGTCTGGCAATACTCTGCAGCAATTCGACGTGCCCGCTGGGATAGGGCCGGTCCACCCCGCCCGCGACCACCGCGATCGTGCCCCCGCCTGCGGCGAGCGCGGTGCGGTGAGCGACGGCGTCGATGCCGTAGGTTCTCTCCCCCTTTCTGGCGTGTTGCGTGCGGGTGTCTGCTCCGGCGCTGAAAGATGGGCCCATGGGGATCAAACAGCATGTGTCTTGGAAGCTCTTTTTCTTCCCGAGGAGAGTCTCGGTCATGGGTGACGAACTGCTCTTACGAAGTTTCGAGCAACAGCAGATCGCCGTTGAGCAGGCAGCGATCCCGTCACCTCTTGTTGGAAGACCATTCTTTCTAGACAATGACGGCAACCCACACATTGCCCTGAACCAGTTCTTTGGCAGCGGACGAATGCGTAATCGTTCCGAAGGCACCAATCGCAAGTACGCGCATGCTCTAAGTGTGTGGGTGAATTTCTTGGTCAGACAAGGTACTAATTGGGATTCAGCGACCGAAGAAGATCTGCTCGATTACAAGTTTTGGCGCAGAACAGATGAGCGCAACCCGCGACCTGTGTCTGGCTCAACGTGGACTGGGGATGTGGCCGCGCTGAGCCTGTTCTACGACTGGGCTAAGAAGGCCCTCAATGGGCCAGATCTACTTGGAGGGGCCGACATTAGGGGAACTCGTCGGTACGCCGGTCGGGCGACTGACGGGATCATGGTGAAGGCTTCGACGGTGCGCGGCGCTGACGTGAAGTGGCTGTCACCAGGGGCCTACCGAAAATGGCGCGACATTGGCATCCATGGGATCGCAGCGAACGGGGCTGAGCGGACTCGGTGGCGACCGCGGTCGCAATCTCGGGATGCAGCCTTCGTCGATGGAATCTATGGCAGTGGCTTGCGGCTTCAGGAATGGGCAAGTGTGCTCACGACTGAGCTACGTGAACCAGCACCTAGTCGCGACTATGTGACCCTCCAGCTGGCTGACGCCTGCGCTAAAGGCAGTCGCGGTCACCCCTACTGGCTGAGGCGTCAGACTCTCAATTCCGTCGCGGTGTACATCGAAACAGAACGAGCTACGGCTGTTCGTAAAGCTCAAGCCTTCGGCCTATACGAACGGCTACCCGACGTTCAAATTGTTGAGTCGGTAAACGAAAAGGGTCGGGCAAGGATTACCGATGCCGCCACCTCATTTTCTAGAACAGTCAATCTCAATGATTTGAATCCGGATCAACGACGTGTGCTCTTCACACGAGATGACGGCGGTTTAGCCCCACTCATGCTTTGGTTAAACGAGGACGGTTCGCCCCGCCCCAAACGGGCCTGGTATAAATCCTTCTCCCGAGCGAATGAACGGGTACGGCGTTCCGGAATCGATCGGATGGTATGCCATCCACACATGCTTCGCCACAGCTTTGCGCTGCGCTGGTATGCCGTAGGTCGCCTCATATGGGAACGACGGGATGTCGGCCTGAATAATAACCACGTCTTGGATTTTCGCCAGCAGTTTGGGGACACCTGGTCATTGGTTCAGACAATGCTGGGGCATTCAACTGTCGAGACAACTAGGAGCATTTATCTCGAGCCTTTCTTGACTCTCGATGTCCAGCTCATACTGCAGTACGGCTTGAGCGAGGTCGATGCCGAGTTACTCCTTCAAGTCCTTCAGACGAACCCTCGGGTTCGTCTTGATGAACCCTCCGAGATAGGGGCAAGTGCATGAAGGGCGCAGCGCTCCCCGAGCACGGCTACGAACGTCCAAACAGTCTGATTCGGTTGAGCGACAAAGTCATCGTGCGTGTCTTCTCCGAGAACGGTTCCTCTCAGAAAGACTTTGATTTCCAAAGTTTTCAGATTGGTGAGGAACTCGAACTGGCTTTCGCTGAAGGCTTTGACCGAGCCACTGGACCTGGAGGAACCAGGCGCACGAACGAGTCGACCAAGAACCTCTACAGTGGGCTTCGTGCATTTGCCAAGCTACTCAACGCTGCGTCAAATCCCCCGCGCGCGCTCAGCGATCTACGTCCGGCGCACATAGCTGGCCTTAGATTGCAGGGCACCAAGAATAGCCAATCGATCGTGATGGCAATTCGGGTCGTTCTGCGTGGCAATAGTTCACTCCCGACCCCATTCCGCGAGCTTCTCTTTGCACCCATGAAGTCCGCTGCGTACGTCGGCAAAGTTTCCGCCTACAGCGAGAGCGAGTTTCGGGCCATTCGGCGGTCGGCGCGTACCGAAATTCGCGCCGCCCTCAAACGAGTCCGAACCATGGAAGCTGAACTGGCTGCGTGGCAGCAGCATTCAGATGAGGTTGTAGATCCGGAAGTGGCACGGCGCGGAAACCTATTAGCCTTCATCGCTGCCAACGGGGATCTTCCACGGTATGAAAGCGGGCTTGTAAACCAATATGGTCCATACAAGAACTCTCCAAAAATATTCCGGTCGCTATTTCCCACGCTGTCCGAACTCGCTGCGATCGTGATTCTCATGCAGTGCCTGACAGGGCAGAACGTGACAACGATTTGCGAGCTAACGACGGCCCACGCGCGAGCTGATGATCAGGAAGGCGAGGATGAAGTTCTTCTCATTCGCGCGCAGAAACGGCGCAGAGGGCGGCATGCTGCGGAAATGGATATCTCATTCACTTCGATGCCCGTCTGGCTGGATGAGGGCGGCAAGGATGACGATGACTTCGCCTCACCGTTTGGCTTGTTCAAGATCGCGGAAGAACTTTGTCACCGTGCACGCGCATTCGCTGGATCAGAAAGACTCCTATGTGCATATTCCAGCAAACGCCGCGAGACAACGTTCAATGGCCTTGGATTCCGAGGGATCAATCAAGTATCCGGTTCGATTTGGAACGGCTGGGTTCATGAGGACAAGCATTGCGACGGAATCGACACTATGCGGTTGCGCCGCACTTTCCTCGAACTTCACCAGCGCCCAGTGGCGCAGAAGTCCTCGACTCTCGCCGACACATATCTATCCAAGGATCCCGGTTCGCTACCTACATACCAAGCTGTCGTGGACGAGGCCTTATCGGACGAAGTAAATCGCATTCGTGCCACTAACACCATACGGACGCTGAGCGAGGATGAGGTGCGTGAAGCTGCGCAAGATCCTGAGGCACTCGCCGTACAGTTGGGGCTATCAGCCGGAAAACTCAAAGAGCTGCTCGATGGACGTTTAGACACGATCGCCGCGGCCTGTGTAGATCCTGATAACGGACCTTACGATCCAGCGGGACAAGCCTGTACTGCGTCTTTCCTGCTCTGCCTAGGCTGCCCCAACGCCCGCTCGGAACCACGACACATCCCAGTCCAATCTCTTTTGAGCAAGCGAATCCGGGCCCGCAAACTCGAGATGCCGGCCGAACAATGGACCCAGCGATATCAGGTTGCTGATGAGCAGTTACAGGACCTGCTCCGCGAACAACGTGCTGACGTCGACGAAATGGCGCTTCAAACGAGTGATCACGACTTCCAGATGGTTGAAGCACTTCTCGAAGGAAGGTATGACATCCGATGAACACACAAGTTCTAATTACCGCCCAGCTTGAGGAAGATCCACCGGTACTCATGAATCGTCAGCTCCGACCTGATGACACGCGCCGAGGATCACTTTCACGATTCAGCGACGCTACATGGGACTTATCGCCGGGTGTATTCGAGGATCACAGCACGATGATTTCTTTGAACTTCGAGGTTTTCCCGGAACACTGGCGGCAAGACGTGAAGACTTACTTTTGGCATCTCATCAACGACGAGAAAATACGACCGCTGCCCGCTGGCCCTGTCGAAGCACTTCCGTCATTGCGCACGATTGCCTTTGTACGCCCACACCTTCTTCGACTCATAACGTGGTTTGAGACTCAAGGAATCCGGAGCTTAGATAAAGCCACGCCTAAAATCCTGGACGCTTTGCTGGGCGATCTGAGCGAAACTGATCTCACCTATGCCCAGAAGCGACACATTCTTACGGAGACCCGGCGGCTCTGGGTCTACCGTGACGTGGTACCGGTGTCGATGCAATTGCCCGCAGCTGCGCCCTGGCATGATGAACGGGCCTATGACCTCTTAGGTCGTCCTCCTCAGAAACGTGAGAATCGGACACCGCGCATTTCCGATGGAACCCTGGCACCCCTCATGGGTTGGTCGATCCAGTTCGTCGAAAACTTTGCCGACGACATCGTTGGCAGCTACCATCAGTACCTCGAACTGATAAAAAACGAATATAGACACAGACCTGTGGAGTCAGAGCAGTTGCAAGCTTCCGATCGGAAGCAACGCCTTCGAAGAACACTTGCTGCTTTAAAAAAGGCGGACGTTGGGCTTCCTGGGCGGGTTTTAGCGGACGGCACACGCGAGGTTCGATGGCAGCACCTGGGCCGTCTTGCGCGTGGCCCCGGACATTCTTTTCCTAAATTTGATAGTAAAATGATCGCCCGTTCGGGTCTGCCGATCGACGACAATGCCTATCTGACCGTGCCCTGTTCGGCCATGCTAGATGGGGAGCTCTGGAGAGGGCGCTTCCTCGCTTGGGATGAGATCATTTCGTTGACAACACACCTTCAGACGGCATGCTTCGTCCTGCTCACCTACCTGTCGGGGATGCGCCCTGGGGAAGCGTTGTCTCTCGAACAGGACTGCCTGATCTTGGACTCCAAGACCGGACTCTGGGCGGTCTCTGGAATTCAGTGGAAATCCGCAAAGAACACGAATGGCCAGAAAGCGGCAGAAGGGCAGCAGCGGTCCGTACCGTGGATCGTACACCCGCTAGCGGCAGAGGCAGTAAGAATACTCACAAAGCTGAGCTCAGGTCGACTTCTCTTCCCCAATTCATTGCGCCCGCGAGCAATACGTGGGTTAAATTCCCCCGACAACCTACGAGCTGGGACGGCACGAACCTCGTCGCAGATTGGCACAGATCTCGTCAGATTCATTGACTGGGTGAATGACTACTGCACATCTAACAATCGAAAAGACAGCATCCCCGCGGATCCACATGGTCGCGTCAGCCCGAGTCGATTCCGGAGAACCCTGGCCTGGCATATCGTCCGTCGCCCACGAGGCCTCGTGGCTGCAGCGATTCAATATGGACATGTCGCCACCTACGTCACACAGGGATATTCGGGAAGTTATGCCTCCGGCTTTCCTGATGAACTCGGCTTCGAACGGTGGCTCGAACGAATTGACAATGTTCAAGACGTAGAGGAATACCTCAACAATGGCGGACATCTAAGTGGGCCCGCGGCGACCGAACTCGAGCAGCGTACAAGGCTTGCTACCGCGAAGTTCTTGGGCCGCACCATTCCCACCAGACGCCAAGCTAACGCGCTCCTCTCCGACCCCACGCTCCAAGTATTTAAGGGGGCAGGCATGCACTGCGTCTATAACCAAACAACAGCACTCTGCTCACGAAATGATCAAGGGCCAGCGCTCGGTGAGTGTCGAAGTGCCTGCTCGAACATCGCTAGAACAGACGGAGATATTAACGAGCTCAAGGAAATGGTCGCCGAATTGAACGACGATATCCTTGCGCCGCCGATCAGATACCAACGCGCTCAACTCGTCGCAAGCACGCTCACAAAAGCGATTCATGAACACGAAAGCAACCAAAACGATGACTGACAATGAGGCTGAACAAACCCGTACCTTGCTTCAGCAGGCAGCCGATGATCTTCTTGAAGGTCGCGTTGAAGGCCCGCTGACCGGATTGCGACTCATCGAACTCGCGGGAGTCAAACGGCATCGGCTCACGCACGACAACCCTGACATTAATAAAGCGTTCCAAGAGCGTGCACGAATGTTGAATCGTACAAAACCGGAGGTCGACCAGCTCCGAACCCGGCTTACCGAGGAGATCGCACGGAACACTCGACTCAGCTCCGAACGAATGGAACTTGCAGAGCGAGTGAAGAACTACGCCGCTGCGCTGGCGCTCGTATTAGATGAACGCGATCAGCTACGCGAAGCTCTCAACGGCGAACAAAACTTGGTGACAATCCCGCGGTTTCGGTAGTTCGTGACCTCTGCCGAGAAGTAGCGTTGTGCCCTCATTGCAGGATGGTGAGATCGCCGCTCACAAGGACCGCGCGTGTGCCCGCAAGAGTTAGACCCAAAGAGCCTGGCGAGGGGCCCATGAACAGCATGGCACCGATACTCCCAGACAATACGACCGGTCAGATCGAGATTCTTGCTCACCTTGGGGAGCTAGTTGCAGACGCGCTTGAGCCGATTCGAGCATCGATATTGAACTCGCCGACGATCATCCCAGCCATGCACCGCAGGAACTCGGCTGGCTACTATGACTTGCATTAGGCTGCCGAACGGTGTGCTGGGCCTAGATCTGCTCAGAAGCGCCTCCCCAAAAGGCGTGCAAGTGTTCATGGACTGCGGCAGACTTGAGGCATGGATTACCACGAACTCGAGGGCCCCGACGGCGCAGCGATCCGCGTGCCTAAGGACGAGAGTCACCGAACATGTCCAGCGTGCGGTGGTGACTGTAAGCCTGAGCCGACCACGGTTTCTGGCATGGGTGTCCGCATCGCGTTCATTTGCCCCGAGCACGGGGTTCACAGCGTCATCGATCCCTTTGAAGAAAAGCGATGATCGGCGAGCTGTTCTCAATGAACGCGACGAATTTCGGCCGTGCCGCTCAACGCGCTATGTATCTTCCCGTCGGTTCCCCGGTTATCACTGAGCTGGTCACCATTTCGGGCGACACCTACACCGGTCTCGGCCTCAGGGTCACCGGTCCTGGCGGGTATAACCGAACGATTCCCATTGACGATGAGCGAGTGCAGGCGTGTATCCACGGGAAACAGGAGCCGCAAGCATTCGTCGATGACCTAGAAGCGCAGCTCAGGCAGGCGGTGGAAGAAGCCGGCCCGTAGGCGGCGACCCGGATCTGATGTCAGTGGTACCGTGCTGACTCACTCCTGGCTGCGGCCATCAATGATCACCATTACGTCCGCCAGAGTATGGCCGTCAGTGAGCCACTGCACCGGGCTGAGACCACCCAGCATTTCGTCCGCGTCCGGCTCCGTCATGAGGTCGCGGACAGTGACTGGATGGTAGCTGCGTGGCAATGCGCGGACAATCTCCTGCAGCCCCGGCAGAAGACCCGACGTCGTGAATTGCCACGTCGGGAACCAGATCGCTTCACCTACCTCAGACGCAAAAGAGTACAGCGCGCCCTCCGACGCAGCACGACGCACACTGGCGGGCTCGAGGTTGAGGAACACAGCGACGCGGTCGACATCCCACGATGCAGCCACGGCTTGCTGGTGAGCTGCTGCGCGATTTCTAGCAAGCTCGGCATCACCCTCTCGAAGCGCCTCATCCGAGAGATCAGCTTCTGTCAGGCCAGCATACTTGATGAGAAAGTCGTGGTCAGCGCGGTCGGCTTCGGTTGTCATAATGACGACGCTACGCGTTGCCGGCGACGCCACACAAGGATGGTGTAGCTTGTTGCCAGGGCTTGGAGCGCCATCGAGAACTTGTTCCGTGGGTTCTGAGACTTGAATGTCTCATTGATGAGGTGTTGCGCAGTCCTCGCTTCACCGTAGTCACCCCAGCTACTTTGGTCACAAAGAACCCTCTACGCTTTCGCTGCTGTGTTAGCCGACACCATGATTGGACTAACCAGTCGTGGTCCCTGCAATCTGTTGCAGGGCACGGACATGCGCATCGAACGCAACCCGTCCAGCAGAGGTAAGGGCCAACCAAGTAATGCGGCGTGCGTCATTTCGTCCGGCGAATGCGGCTTTGTTGGAGGAAACGTACCCGGCCGTGACCAAAGTCTTCAAGTGCTTGGAAAGCGTGGCATCCGAGATGTTCAGTGCGTCACGCAGAACAGCGAAATCAAGTTGTTCGACCGGACGCAGGAGCCCACAGATGCGCAATCGCACGGGCGCGTGGATGATCTCATCAAACGCAACCTCATTCACTACGCAACTTCTCCGTTGCTGATCGAAAAGCGACGCCAGCCAGCCACGTCGTCAACGCGAACGCGATAAGGCTGGTTATTGAGACAGCCCAGTACGCGCCGAAAGACACGAGACCGAGAGAAAGACTGAACAGCGCGAGGCAGATGGCAATGATCGCGACCGTTGCCCAACCGGCTCGGGCACCCATCGATCGGAAGCGGATCCCGGTCTCTAGCGTGATCAAGTACGAAACGACGAGCGTGACAACTATAGCCAGCCAACTCGATGTGGGCGGTTCGTAGCTCTCGCCAGGACTTGCCGAGGCCGCGCCAGCAACCCACCACGCGCCCACCCCGCCGAAGGCGGCCAGCAGCGCCCAGGGCACGTTTACGTTCGCTGCAAGTTGTTCCCGGTCGGCCGATAGCGCGTTCAGGGCGTCCGTGGCTGCGTCTGGCGATGGCCCGCTAAAGTTGTTTTCCATAACGGAAAGCATATTGTTCATTTTCCGAATTGGCAAGTAACTTTACGACCCACACCACCACGCACGCATTGTCCAGCCGACGCAGATCGCCACTTTTGCACGCAGTCACGGCCAATCTCGAGACATCGGCGCTACGCGTTGCTGGCGGAACCAGACAATGCTGGCGTTGGTGCGCCACCGTTTATCACCCACAAGTGACCCGGGTTCCTGACAAGCGCGCCACCGGAGCTTGACCCTAAGTGGGTCAAGAAGCGCCACCATTTTTCACTGCCCCGAGCAACACAGGGAAAGGCTGAGCATAATCCGCAGAAACATGCGGTTCTTGCAGCTCACGTAAACCAGGTTCAAGCCTCAAGCGCCACCGTTTATCACCGTGTTGTGTGGCAGCCCCGCTGTGGAGCGCCACCGATTATCACCGGGCAGATTGAAGACCCGTTCTCCAAATTTGGGCGGGCGCAAAGCGCTGGAGTTCCATGCCCTGGATGGGGACTGGCCTTATATCACTCCTCTCTTTGGCGTCGCGGTAGCCAGCTGCGTTGGACACGTACCTTCTACGATGGATACATGAAGACAGGGAAAGCTACTACTGCCCGGAGAGGTGGCGAGGTGTTGTCTTCTGCCGTTCTGCGCCAGTCTGCCTGGTGGGTCCTGGGTCGGAACCTCGTGTTCGGGCTGGCGGTCATCGCGGGACTGTGGCTGACTGTGCCCCCTCATGACGGAGACGCACGGTGGGTTCAGCTTGTGCTCGCCACTGCCGCGGTGGGAGGCGTGCTACTGAGCCGTAGCTGGCCAGTTCTCGCATTGCTCGTCACTGCCGTGGCGACGGGAGTCGCATGGGTATTTGGGGTGACAGCTGATCCATTTGTGCTGACGGGCTTCACGGTTTTCGTGCTCGCCGAGCGACGAGGCTCTCGACGGTTCCCGTGGTGGATGCTTATTGCTGCTCTTCTTGTCCTGTTCTTGTCGATGGGACTCGGTGCGGAGGGTGTCGAAGATCGCTTCCGAGGAATGCTGCTGAGCACGGTGGTGCTTGCGGCGTCGTGGGTACTTGGGGTGCGAACCCGGCAGGCGCGGCGTGAATCGGCAGCTCGCTCGCGTGCGGAAGAGCGGCTGCGGATGTCTCGGGATGTGCATGATGTTCTCTCACATTCGCTGGGCACGATCGGTGTCCGTGCTGGTATCGCGGCGCACGTGTCGACTCTCGATAACGCGCAGCTGCGTGCCGTGTTACACGAGATAGCGGATGACGCCCGCACTTCACTCGCTGAGTTGAAGGACTTGCTACAGCAAGAACGCTCAAACGACGAGGGTGTTTCAGCGACGCCCTCCTCATTGCCCTTGGTCGGAGCACTGGCTGACCTCGCACAAGCCGCGGAGCGCACAGGTATTCGCGCAATCGTGGAGGTGGACGGCGATCTGGATAGATTGCCCGCGGCCCTGCGGACGACCGTCCATCGGATCGCGCAGGAGGCGGTGACTAACGTCATCCGACATGCGGCAGCGTCGTCTGTTTCCATCGGTGTGCGCATCTCTGATGAGAGCGTCAAAGTCGAGGTTCGCGATGACGGGCAGGGTGCACCACAAGGCTTCCGCGAAGGGCATGGTCTGACAGGGATGCGTGAGCGGGTCGGACTACGGGGCGGCACATTTCGTGCGACAACTTCTACGCCCGGCTTCATCGTCACGGCGACCATGCCTTGTCGGGTAGCAGCTGAGTCAGGCGGTGTCTCATAGTGTCGATCCGGGTGTTGATCGCTGATGACGACGCAACGATCCGTGCGTCGTTGAACCTGCTGGTGGATAGCGAACCAGGAATGTCCGTGGTTGCGGAAGCGAATGACGGGCACGAAGCGCTACGCATGGCTGAGCTGCATCGTCCAGACGTGGTGCTGCTGGACGTGCAGATGCCCCGAATGACGGGGTTGGAGGCCACCCGCGTTTTGGCCGAGCGGCCTGGTGGTCCGCACGTGATCGTGTTGACCATGTTTGATTTGGACGATTACGTGTATGAGGCGTTGCGGGCAGGTGCGTCAGGGTTTCTGCTGAAGAACAGCCCACCCCCGGAGGTGTTGCGAGCAATTCGCATCGCCGCTGAGGGGAACGCGTTACTTGCGCCGGAGGTGACGAAACGGCTGATAAGTCGCTTTGCTCCGGCTCGACGAGACAAACGGGTGGACCTGCTCACTACCCGCGAACAGGAGACGCTGGTGCTGATCGGCAGAGGGCTGTCGAACGACGAGGTCTCTCAGGCGCTGTTTGTGACGCCAACGACCGTACGCACCTACGTCAGTCGTATTCTGACCAAGCTCGGTGCTCGTGACCGCGCGCAACTGGTTGTCATCGCCTACGAGAATGGGCTGGTTGGCATCCCCTGAATGCCGGTGGGTCCACTCCTTTGATCTCCGGATTGTCAACGTCTGCAGACTGACACATCGGGGCTGACTTGGTTGACTCGAAGGCATGATCGAAATCAGTAATCTTGTCAAACGCCACGGCTCCCGGGCGGTCGTTGACAACGTCAGTTTCTCTGCTTTGCCAGGACGAGTGACGGGGCTTCTGGGCCCAAACGGGGCGGGCAAGAGCTCGACGATGCGCATCCTCCTCGGCCTCGACCGCGCAACCTCGGGGAGCGCGCTGATCGATGGCGTGCCTTATCGTGCGCTTCAACGGCCGTTGTGGAAGGTCGGCGCGATGTTGGATGGCCCCGGTGCGAACAAGGGCCGTACCGCCCGCGCGCATCTGAGGTGGGTCGCGCAGTCCAACGCGATCCCCACGCGGCGAGTGGACGAGGTGCTCGAGTTGACCGGCCTACGGGATGCCGACAAGGTACGGATCGGCGGCTTCTCTCTTGGTATGGGGCAACGCCTTGGCATCGCGGCCGCGCTTCTGGGCAACCCGAGAGTTCTTGTGTTGGACGAGCCCACGAACGGTCTGGACCCTGATGGGATTCGCTGGACTCGGCAGTTCCTGCGGTCGCTTGCGGAGGAAGGCCGAGCAGTCCTCGTCTCAAGCCATCTGATGAGTGAGATGGAAGAGACAGCCGACGACTTCGTCATCATCGCCCGAGGCAAGGTCCTCGCATCGGGCACCACCACTGAAGTGAAGGGCGAACACCGCACTTTGGAAGACGCGTTCTTCGCTCTCACCGAGAACCAGGCCGACTACCGCGCCACCGGCACTGAGGGGTGGGGACGATGAGTGCACTTGCCCTGACACGCTCGGAGGCGACCAAATTCTTCAGCGCGACAACGATGTGGGTCCTCGCTCTGGTGACGATGCTCGCAACCTGGCCGATGGCTTGGACAAACGTGGCCTCCGGTGCTGACCTGCCGGCAGATGACCCTCGACTGTTCTCTGCCGAGCCCATCCCGATCAGCTACCAAGGCTTCGAGATGGCTGGCTTCGGATATGTCCTCGTTGTCGTGCTGGCTGCGCTGTGGGCGGGTAGTGAGTACGGCGCTGGGAAACAGATCCGGACGACACTTTTGGCGACTCCGCAGCGGCTGCGTGTGTTCATCGTGAAGACCGTACTGCTTGCCTGCGCGGTCGCAGTGATCGGATTTCTCACTATGTGGGGCACCATCGTCATCACCCACGCCGCCGGCAACGCCGGGATCGACCCGTGGGCACTGACCCCCGCGATCTGGGCGAACATCGGCGGCGTAACCCTGGCCTGGATACTTACTGCACTCATCGCGTTCGCCGTCGGCGTTCTTGCCCGTACCGCGATCCTGCCACTCATTCTCGTCATCCCCCTGGTCATCGGAATCGGCGATTTCCTAGCTGGATTTTGGGAAGGCGCGAAGTACCTGCCGGTCGCTGCGGGGGCTGCGCTCTACAGTGACACGTCTACAGGAATCCACCTCGGTTCTGTCGCTGGTGGGCTGGTTCAGGCCACATGGGCTCTCGCTTTGCTGACGGTGGCGGCGGTTTCCTTCGTCCGCCGTGACATGTGAGGCGCAGCTCATGATCCACGTACTCATCGCCGAACTGACCAAGACATTTACGCTGCGCAGCATCCAGGCCACTCTGGCCGCGGCGCTCGTCATCCCACCCGCACTTGCGCTGACATCCGGTCTCGCGTTCGACCCGTTGGCACCCGCCGCCGCAGCGTTCCCCATCGAGTCTCACGGGTTCGAGACGGCAGGTTTTGGGCAGCCTCTCGTGATCCTTCTCGCCGCACTCATTACTGGCACCGAGTACCTTGACGGACAGCTTCGAACGACACTGCTGGCCACGCCCGGCCGAGGCCGGGTACTCGCCACGAAGTTTGCTGTCATCGCGGCACTGTCAGCGATGATCGGCCTCATCAGCACGAGCGCTGCCGTCTTGGTGAAACATGCTGCCCTCGGTGAGTACGGACTGTCGGTTGGCATGTTCACGACCGAGATGGTCTGGAATATTCTGAGCGTCGCAGTCAACTACGCACTCATTGCGCTCATCGCTGCCTCGATCACGATCCTTGCGAGAAGCTTGATCGTCACCCTCGTCGTGCTTGTCCCTCTTGTGCTCGGTCTCACCATCTCCCTGCTTGGCGCGGTACCCATACTGAAATATCTACCTGACCTGACGGGAATCCAGCTCCTCACTACATATCCCGGCATCGGCCTACTCGATCCCATATCTGGCGGACTTGTCATGGCAGGTTGGGCCGGCCTGCTATCGGGTGCCGCGTGGATCATATTTCGCACGCGCGACGCCAACGGGTAGTGGGGTGAATGCATGAGCGGTCACCGCGCCACGGATCAAAGGGAACCTCGTCGCAGGGCTCAGGCAATCACAGATACAGGCGGCTTGTAGAGATCTCCTTAGCGAGACTCGAACCTGAAGTTGCCTTGGCACCGGGTCAATGCCACGGTGCCCGTCGGGCACCGTTCGAGTTCCGCACCACGAGTCCAGTCTCTCGCGAATTCACGTCCGGATACGGGGTGCACTTTGCGGAGGAAAATGTAGCTAGGTTGTTCCGTAGTGCGACCGAGTTACGCCACGGAACAACCTTTGTTATGGCCCCGTAACCTGCGACCCCGAGATAAGGACTAGAGCCAAAAGTCTCGCTGTTGAATTGCGTCTCCATGACACTCCCCATACTCGAACTTCGCCCCGTTACACTTTGCACCCCAACGTGCCGAAGAATTCAGGCACAACCCCGAGTGAGGTACCCGACCAGATATTGTCTGAAGAGGGTCGGCACTGCAAAGCGAGCTACGGTCACGTTGCAATATCGACCGAAGCGCCAAGAACATCAATGGGGAGAAATCGTGGAAATTGAGTCAATCACCGTCCAGGCCGACTATTGCTTCGGAGAGCAACCACTACGGCTCGGTGACCTCAAGAAGGTCAACTTCATCTTCGCACCAAATGGCGCAGGCAAGTCAACAATCTCAAGCATGCTGGCCAGACAGCCAAGTGATGCGGCCCAAAGAGCGACCTGGGATGTAGCACGTACGAATCTTCCGATTCGAGTGTTCAACGAGGCTTACCGATCACGAGTTCTTACCGAGCGAGTTAATGGCATATTCACTATGGGAGACACATCAAAGACGATTAATGACGAAATCGACGCGCTGAAAGACGAAATCAGGGATCGCACCAGCAAACGCAACCAGTGGCGCATAGAGATTGGTCCAGGATCCGACGACAAGGCCCCGAAAGGCCTGCTTGGGGACATAGAAAACTACCGAGTCGCTGCTCGCAAATCGATCTTCAGTGCTCACAAAGATATTGACGAATCTGTAGTTCCTCTAGTTTTCGAGGGATTTCGAAACAATCAAGACAAGTTCTTTAACGAGGCGCGCAAACGTTTCGGCGAGATACAGTCCTTAAACTCAGAAGTTGACTGGGAGCCGATCAAGACACGCGCCCAAAGCTTGAGCAGCGGCAAAAAGATACGTGTGAGTCTCCCCGACATTACGACGGTCAGTTTGATATCTGCGGACGATGTCGCCGAGGTTTCCAGCAAGAGCTCGCACGGCCAAGGTGGAAAGTTCGCAGAACTCATCCAGCATCTAAAGAACGAAGACTGGGTCAGTAAGGGTCGAGACTACGTAGATGAAGCGCAAGGGAAGTGCCCGTTTTGTCAGAACCAAGCACCTGCAAATCTCGAGCATGACTTAGCTCAGTATTTCGAGGGCGGGTTCGATGCGGCACTTCAAGGTTCACTCAAGATTGAAAGCGCTGTAAAACTTGTCGCTGCAAAGCTCGAGGGTGAGATCTCCGCGTTAGAAATTGCGTTGAGCGAGGATACGGAGGTCGAGGAAGAGGAATTCAGTCCTGCGATCTCGCGTGTTCGCGAAGCCGCGAAGCTCCTTCTCGCTGAACTGCGAGAGAGAAGCGCACACCCGACACAGCCGATCACTGTTTCTGATGTGGATGGTGTTGTATCTGAACTTGCGAAGCTCGTTGATGATGAGAACGAGAAGATCGAGCAACACAAACAGATCGTTGAGAATGCCAGCGTCGAGCGCGGCAAACTCGTCGCCGACGGGTGGGTGGCGTTCCTGTCTGGCACCGCCGTTAGCAACGAGCTGAAAAAGTTAAACGGGATTGAAGCAAAAAAGCAAAAGGAAATCACCGGGCTGCGGACCAAAATTACGGAAAGCGAGCACGAGGACGCTCTAGCAAATCCGAAGATAGACGACCTTCAAAAATCTATTTCCAACACGAGCGATGTCGCCGACAAGATCAACAAGCTACTCAAAGCGATGGGTTTCCACCGCTTCAGCCTAAGCAGCGCCGGTGATTCCAGCGGTGGCTATCGGATAGTCCGCGAAGATGGCAGCCCTGCATTTGATTCTCTCTCCGAAGGCGAGAAGTCCTTCATTTGCTTCGCCTATTTTTGGGAATCACTCTTCGGTAGCGAAGTGGCCAGCGGCGTACCTGAAGATGTTGTGGCCGTCATAGACGATCCGATCTCCAGCCTAGACAGCGACGCCCTTTTCATGATCGCCGCGTACATCCGCGATGCCGCGAATCTAGCCATAAAGGGAACCACCAATCTCCGCCAACTCATTGTTTTGACGCACAACACACAGTTTCATCATGAGGCTGCCTACACTGCAGATCGGAAATCGAAACAACGCCGTTATTTCAGGCTTGTGAAGGATCTGGATGGGTTCACCACAGTCCGTGACGACGAATACAAATCCAAGATCCGCGGTAGCTATCCCCTTCTCTGGCATTCAGTTGTTGAGGCTGCGCAAACCGAAGACGAATCAGATTTGGTACGTGTTGGCGTATTCAATATCGTCAGAAGAATTCTCGAAGGGTACTTCAAGACAATAGGAAACGTAAAGGATTTTGATCGGCCCAGCAACGCATCACCGATCGAAGAGCGAGTGGTTTCCCAGTTTCATGTCTGGGCTAACTCAGGGTCGCACACCATCGCGGACGACATAGACCAGACGATTGACGTCGGACGCACTAAAGACTTCCTCAGGCTGTTTAAGCAGTATTTCGACGTTCAGGGCCATGGGGCTCACTTCGACATGATGGTGGTAGCAAGTGATGGTGAGAGTCTCTTGGAGTCGGATCAGCTGTTTGCTCGGTTATGAAAATTCCGACTGGCCCCTAGCGCTGCATGAAGTAAACAGAAATGCCCGGAATACCAACCTCCCGAGGGTACCCATGTCGATCGTCCGTGACCTCATCAGGCTTTGCGTTCCTTGGTTGTGTGCAGTTCGCCGACGTCGTAGTTGACGGCGTCTCAAATCGCGCAGAAGTCGCACCGGGCGCGGGTGCACCCATTGTCGTCGCGTTGGGTTGACCTTGACACAGTGACAAGGTCTTCAATAGATGTAGGAGGTGGTTGCAATGACCCAAATAGGAATAGAAGAGTCGGCTTCAAAGCTGAGGAACGCTTTGGAAGCGTCTGCCTCGTCGGTGAGGCTACAGGCGGCTCTCACAGCGGGGAGCGCCCCGACCCCGGGCTACATCGACGTGCTGATTGACCGGTGCGCGATCGAACCGGACTTCTATGTGCGTGACATGCTGACGTGGGCACTGATCCGCAATGACGCGTCGGCAGTGGCCGAACGGCTGCTAACGGAGCTAGGCTCCGACGTCACACAAGCGCGGGCCCAGGCCCTTCATACTCTATCGAAGCTTGGACACCCTGACACTTGGCCCGCAATCACCTCGGCGCTCTTGCAGGACGAGGATGACGAGGTCGCTCGCGCCGCGTGGCGCACGGCTGCCGGATTGGTTCCCTCTGGCGGAGAAGCTGATCTGGCCGAGACTTTGTCAACGCAGTTCAACCGTGGAGATCGGGAGGTTCAGCTGAGCCTCAGCCGCGCGTTCGCCGCTTTGGGAGAGGGCGCGACGGCGGTCGTCGAGCGAGCAACGACCGACTCTGACACAGGGGTGCGTGCGCATGCGCTGGCAACCGAAATACTCATGCAAGATCCTGACGAAGCGTTCGATGCCGCGATTGCAGAAGCACGTCGAGTCGTTGCTCTTCGCGATTCGCCAGTTGTGAAGGATTGAGCGGATGCTTATCGGCGAGGTCTCCGAGCAGTCCGGGATCAGCGCCCGAATGCTACGTCACTACGACAAGATCGGGCTCGTATCGCCCACCGGACGGACGCACGGCGGGTATCGGCAGTACTCAGAGCAAGACGTTCAACGCCTCTTCCACGTAGAGTGTCTCCGCTCTCTCGGATTGAATCTGCAAGAGGTCGCAAAAGCGCTCGGAGACCTCGCGTTCGATCCGGCACCCTTGGTCGAACAGATGATCACCCGCACACGCACCCGCGTTGCCGAAGAGGAGGAGCTGCTGCGCAGACTAAACCAGGTACACAGGAGCAGCCCCGCCGCATGGTCCGACGTGCTGCGCACCATCGGACTGGTGCGAGGACTCGAAGTCGACGACCCGTCAGCGCGACAACGCCTCGCCCTTGCGCTAACCGGCGAGGGGCAAGCGGACGTCCCGTCCCTCACCGAAGCAGCGCTGAGCGAACTCGATCCCAACGCTGCGGGTGCTCTCTACTGGGCAATCGCGCGGAACGGTGATAAGGCAATCCCGATTCTTGCGGAGGCATTGAGCTCACCTGACGCCGGGCGACGAGGCCGCGCAGTCGAGGCACTGGAGAAGATTAACTCCCCCCGTGCTCTCGCTGCGCTTGGCGACGCCTTCCAACACTCCGACCCGTTGGTTAGCGGGCGAGCCGTGCTCGCACGCGGCACCCGCGGTGACACGGATGTCATTCCCGATCTGGTCGCCCTCATCATCGATGGCCGCTACGACATCGAAGCCGCGGATGCCCTTGGCGTGCTGGCAGCAGAGGACAGTTGTGCGGATGGCATTGTTCGTGCGATTGTCGCCGGACTTTCAGAAGCACCAGTCGCCGCTCGCCAACGCTTGACGGCTACACTCGCGGAGATTCCCGGGTCGGCGGCTGAAGCTACGCTCACCGCCCTCGTCAATGACTCTGACCGCGGCGTCGCTCTGACCGCGACCTCCGTCGTCCGCGCGCGCCGATGAGAACCTCATATGTGCGTCCGCAACCCGACCGGCTTATGGGAGACATGGGAACATTCTGGAATGCCTACCTTTGACCTTCGTCCGTTAACGGCCGGACAAGTGGAATTGCATGACGCTCGACGGAAACGCCGCTGGACCGTCGACCTAGAACCTTTTGCGATTGGGGCTGTCCCCGTCACCACCGCTCAATACGCGCAGCTGATGGGTAATAGAGAATCGGGTTCGGAATCGCCGCTGGTAGATATTACGTGGTTGGAAGCCATCAAGTTTTGCAATGCGGCCTCGATGAAAGAAGATCTTGCCCCTGCATACTTCTTCGAAGCAGACGAGGTGATTTGGCAGACCAACGCTTCTGGGTATCGGCTGCCCACCGAAGCCGAATGGGAATATGCGTGCCGAGCTGGCACTGTGGGGTCACAGTATGGACCCCTCGATGCCATCGCTTGGACATCGAACGACAAGCTGGAGAACCCGAAAGAAGTTGGTCAAAAAGAGCCCAATGCATTCGGGCTTCGCGACACTCTTGGAAACGTCTGGGAATGGTGCTGGGATTTGCTAGATCCTGCCCGCTACGGAGATTACCGGGTCTTCCGAGGAGGAGGCTTTGCTGACAAGCCGTGGAGTGTCCGGGCCTCGACGCGCCGAGGCGGTGCACCTGGAATGAGCCACCCAGACCTTGGCCTGCGGTTGGCACGCGGTGCATATGATGATGCTCTGGCAGCTCAAGGATGGTCATCGGCGGCAGACTCTGAACGTGGAAAGATCGCTGGCATGCTGCCATCTGGATGGACACCTAGGCGACACTAATTCCAACCAGTTTCGGCCTGGTTACATCCGCTGTTATTGCTGTCCCGCGGGAGGGTCCCACCACGACACAATCGCTACCGAACGTCTCTCGACTAAAAGTTTCGTAGTTCCGGAGCCCGCATCTTTCCGTACGCCCCGCCCGACTTGATGCCCGATGAACGTGGCTCCACGGCAACACACTTATCGCCTCGAAACCCTAGATAAACAAGACATATCGCCGCCGATTCACTGTGCGAGACCTATTCCTGCGCCCCACTGGCACGCCAGTTCTCATAACTATGCCTCGTAACCGACGGCGAATTCTCCAGTACCCAACGTCGCTTAGGAGACACCCCGTGAGCTCTACAAACCGCGCCTCGTCGCGTTCAACAAACGGTCGTTCGATGATGCTTTTGAAGGGTGGTTAAAAACACCCATTTCAGGCTCGCACGTCGTTCAACAACGGTAAGCTTTAAGCAATAACTGAACACGTTTATTGAACGGATCATTGTCATGGCACTGGTAGGACTTGTACGAGTAAACGCCAAGGGTCAAGACACTGCCCGGCAGCACGACGCGCTGGACCAGATCTGTGTCAAGGTCTTCGAGGAGAAGGTCAGCGGGAGCCTGAAGCTGGACAAGCGACCGGGGCTGCAGGCGGCGCTTGAGTACATCCGGCCCGGCGACATGCTCGCTGTACAAGAGGTCGACAGGCTTGGGCGCAACCTCATCGAGGGCCTGATCGTCTTGGAGGATCTATTCAAGCAGGGCATCCTCGTCAAGGTGCTCGAAGGCATTGCCGCTGGGGAGCACAAGGAGCGTAGCTTCCTGCTCGACCTCGCGTTCGCGCTGGCCGAAGACCGCCGCCGCGACATCGTGAAGAAGACCAAGAGTGGCCTGGAAGCAGCACGCACGCGAGGGAAGGTCGGAGGCCGTCCCCGTGTGGTCGACGAGGACAAGCGAACAGTAATCCTGGCTCGTCGGGAAAAGGGCGAGTCGATCCGAGCGATTGCTAAGGCCGTCGGCGTCTCTGTCGGCACTGTGTCTGGTGCCCTCAAGGAAGCACCCCTGGAAGAAAGCGAGGTCGCCTGATGGCTCAGGACATCGGCGAGCAATTGATCCTCGCAGAGTGGCTGTTCGTCGAGACGGTCGACGACCTCCGCCGGCGGAGCACCAATCCGGAGACACGAACCAGGTATGAGCTGTTGGGTATTGCGCCTCTGTTGCGAAAACTACTGACCGATGGGAAGGCCCTACTCAACACAATAAAGACCACACGACCCGAAGTTCCGATTGAATTTCACATCCGCTCTTGGAATGAGATCGAGGACAAGCTTGCCGCTGCGGGGTTACCACGCCACTTCGGGAACGGAGGTGAGCGGATCATTGGCGACCCCGGCGGTCCCGCCGTGGGATTGGAGCAGTTCCTCAAGACTGACATCGGCGTTGCCGAAGGTAACGACCTTTCCGTCAAGAGCGTGATCCGCTACTACGCTCACGTCGAAGGTGGGGTGCACTTCGGCAAGCCCGCTGAGCCAGGAGAATCCACTTTGAACGGCATGGCACCGTTGCTACTCGGACACTCAACTGGTCAGATCCAAATCCTTGGCAGCCTTGGGCAGATAGCCGTCGACGCGATGGAGCCATTGCGCCAATCCATCTTGTCTGAGCCAACGATTCATGGACTGTGGCATCGCAAAGATGATCACGGGCGCTTCATGAACCACTGGACGACTGAATATCTGCAGGCGCTGCGCGATTAGCACGATGCGTGGTGTGGGAGTTGCCCCATTCCATGTCTATGGGATCCTTTAGACATGACGGAAGCTCGAACCAAACAACGACAAAGGCGACATATCAGCGCAGACAGCGGTGTCGACATCGTCAAACGCAAGCTCCCTCGCTCGTGGGTTGTCCGGGAGATGAGCCCCGATTATGGCCTTGACTTGCACGTTGAAGTGTTTGGTCCAGATCCGACCGATCCCGAAAGCGCGAACACACTCGGCGAACATTTCTATATCCAAGTAAAAGCCACGGAGCAGATCGAGCTCCATAAACACGTCGTACGCAGTCGGGGAAATGTTACAAAGCTTGACCCTGCCCCCAACGACGGCACTCCGATGACGATCAGGGTCGCGAAGTTCACACTCGACACAGAAACACTTCTGACAGTTGAGACAATGGGTGCCGCTATTCCAGTTCTCCTTTGCTACGTCGATCTGAAGACTGAAGACGTCTATTACGTTTGTCTCAATGACTACTTAGCCAAAGTGTTGCTGCCCACCAATCCGGCATATCAGGAGCAAAACACGGCTACTGTCTACATCCCGTCGTGGAACCAGCTAGACCAGCACGATCCAAGCTTTTCGTATATCGGACTGCTTGCACGTAGAGGCAAGTATTATTCAGCGTTCAATACGTTTGCATATCAGCTCAAAGAGCTCGATAATGCTTTGTTTCGCGCCGGCATCCCTGAACCGAACTCGCCTGTAGTCGTTCCACCGAGAGAGCTTCTCACCCTGGTGAGGCTGTTTCTTCGAGCTGATCTTCGACTTGCGATCTGGGACAAAATCGATGGATCATACTGGTCGCCTCTGGAGGATGTGCAATCTGACCTAAAGACTCTGCAAGATACTCTCCCAAAGGTGGGCGCTGCGATACCTGCAATCGAATTGACGGAGTACATGAGCGCGTTGCACATTGGCTTCTCACGCGCAGTCAACCTTGGGCGCATGTATGAGGAATTGGTCCGGGAGTGGCGGCAGCCCACTTACCTTGCGGCCGGCTTGGACCGCAACCCAGCACAGGCAGTCAATCCGCCGGAATGGCCCGAATAGAACCAAATTCACATAAGTCATGGACATGGAGTAAAAAAGAGGTCGGCAAGCTGAACGGCACGCCGATCCGCTTGCCCACGGAAGACAGCTACAGGACATGCTCCGTCTGTGGCAGAGACTGCGAGTCAGATGTTGCTTTCGGCTCCAACAATGCGGGCGGGCGCATCGCATTCATCTGCCCCGTGCACGGTATCCAGAGTTTGGTCGACCCGTTCGAGGAACAACGGTAGCGGCTTTCGTAACTAGCTGGACGGCAACCCCAACCTGTCAAAAAACGCTCGGTTTCGTTCTTTCGCTCCATTGACAAGGCCGTCGAAACTGATGACTTCGATATACGCCTTGTAAGGCTCGTTGTAACCGAAGTACCCGAGCCCGTCGTGGGTCTTGGTCAAGTTGGACTTCTTGCATCGACTCACCATCGTCGGAGTGAGATCGGCAATCACATAGCAGAACGCAGGCGGCTCCTGCGGACTTGACGGGATCGGCCTCCCCATCGCGGTCTTCGTTTTACCCTCACGAATACGTTCGACGTAGTCCAAGCACTGATCGATCGGGTTCTCCCCTTCGGCCGCATCATTGCGCATCGGACGTTTGAGTTCGACGACGACGATCGAATTCAGCGGCGGATTTTGGCGGTCAGAAGTGAGCACCGGCAAGTCCGGTTGGATCGGCCGAGACACCACGATGTCTGGACGCTTCATGGACTCATCCCCAGTGATAACTATGCTCTTGAGCGATTTGTCGGACGCGAGGTAGTCATGAAAGACGAGCCGCTCGTCCAAAATCCAGAGATTCGACGCGTCCATCCCGACATCGTTCGAGTCTTTTCGCATCGGGAAAAGTAACTCGTGAATGGAATCTTCACGGGCGTACTTGCCATCTTCGCCCGATCGGATGAGCTCCTCAAGAATGTCGAGCGTGGTGCGACGTCGCGCGACATAGTTGGCCAGGTCCGACTGGTTGAGCTCGGTGAGGGTCTCGACGTACTTGGCAAGACGTTTGTCATAGCCTTCGGGCTTCTTGCCACTCGATACGGCAAACACGGCCTGGCCCTCGGCCAGTAACTCGGTCTCAATCTTCTGGGCGTGCTTGTGGAGCTCCAGCTCGAGGTCGGTGTCCTTCATTGACGGGTCCACGACGATCCCGGCCGATTCGATGCGCTTCATGAGAGGGCGGAACTTGGGCCCCTTCGTGCTCACGAAGTGGTTGATTCGCTCTTTGCTCGCGGTCTGCGCTGACGCCAGTGGCTCGGCAAGGGTCTTCGCAACCTCTTTCAGGACACCTGTACGGATGTCATTGAGCGTTGGCTCGTTGAGGATGGCTTCGCCCGGCAAACGATCTGGCAGGTCAAAATCAGTGCGGTCGGCCCTGACGTGGTCGTCAAGGAAGGCTGAAGACAAATAACAGACGTAGGTAAACTCGCCTGAGGCGCTGTCCTTCATACGAGCGTAGAGCCCAGGAAGCTTGCCAGCGATGCTCTCGTCCTTCACAACGCGGTTCGCGGCACACCAATGCAAGCGGGGCGTGGCGTTGCGGGCCGAGGTCTTCAGACGGAGGTTAAGCATTGTAAACGTCTGCCCTTTGACCTCGAAAGAAGCCGTGGTCTCTGTGTACCCAAGTTCTTCGACGAAGTCTTTGAGCGAGTAAGCTTCGTCGTCGTCCTTAACGACCACGTCAGGAGCTCCGCCATCGCGGAGAAAATACCAGATGCAGTGTTCGAAGATCTCCCGAGCGATTGCCTCGGCGGACTTCGCTGCGCTCTGCTGGTAGGCCTTCTTAAAACCGTCGAGTCGCACGGTTGTACCGGAATCAGTCAATCCTTCGGGCGAGACGCCCTGAACGACGTCCTGGGCAATCGAAAATTTGAACTGCCGACCAGAGAGCAAGCCACCGTCGTAGTACGCGCTACGAACCTCGACGCGGTCGAACGCCACGAGCCACAGGAGCCGCCCCACTCCACGACAACCAATGCCTGCCTTATAGTCGCTGTCGAGTGTCTCGAACGACGTCATGTTGTCGGGGGTGAATCCGACGCCGTTATCCACGACGCTGAAACCGGTAATGACCCTCATCGGTGAACGACCACGAGATTCGGCATTAAGGTCGAACACCCCTTGAGTCTCACGATGGATCTGGACGGTTAGTCGACCTCGACCGGCACTATCTTCGGGGAACCGGACGTCGATCGCCTGGATGCCGTTCACAACCGCCTCATGGAGCGGGAGTAGCGCGTGGCTCTTGGGTAGTGTCGTGTTCCGCACCCGACCCACCAGGGATGTCTTTAGCGCCATGGCCACTCCTCTGATTCGATTATCGAAACTCTATTTGAAGAGTCCGACATTAGGAGAGCCTCTTTTCACCGAGGTCGCCAGCGTCTTCGTCTCCTGAGTCCGAATCAGGGCCGCAATATGGTCGTAGACGTTTCGCCACTTAGTGCACCTTTCGAAGACCTCTAGAATCCACGCAATTCTATGGCGGTAAAGGTCTTTGCCCTAGGAATGCACGCTGCTCGGAGGGTCGGGGCCTTGTCCGACATCCCTTCGAATTGCACTTGGAATTCGACGCCGAGGCCATTGCTCCGAAAGCTACCCAGCTCAGAGTTGAATCCATGCATCTAGCCTTTACGTCCCCGGCGACGAAACGCCAGCCCCTCCTCCACATACACACAAATTCACCGCTGGATCGCTTGCCCTGATTGGAATCTACGACCCACTCTCATGGTCCACAATATTGTCCCCTGTCACTGTGCCCCGTGACCAGGGACATGGGACAGGCTCAGGCTGAGGTGGTGACTGTACTCCAGAACCCAATGCCTTTGATGGCTTCGGAGTACGTCTCCTCTTCGACTATTCGGGACACGGCGTTCAGAGCATCGTGAATCCGTTTGAGAACGAACGAACGTTGGATTGTTCTTGATTCGTCAGTACCCAAGGAAAACGATTGCGGGATTGTAATTCTCGAGTCTCCCCATCATGACCATCACGGCTCAAAAGCAAAAGTTGAGAAAGCATTGGGCGACCCCAAATTTCTCTTTCCTTTGGAAGCAACAACATAATTTGGGGTACAGAATATAGACGGCGCCCGAGACGATGGTGGCGCCGGCGGCGCACACGCCGTCGGTGATTTCTGCGGTGATGTGTGCCCCGTACCCGGTGTTTGCCCGTGCGCCGACGACGGCGAGCGAGATCTCAGACAGCAGTTCGGTGCGGCCGCGCGCCCACAGTACGACGGGGGCGTGGTATCCGAGGTCGTTGAGACTGTCTGGCCAGTGGGGGTCGCCGGGAATGAGGAGGCGTGTGTGGGTTTCGGCGGCGCTTGCCAGGTCGTGGAGGGTGGCGTTCTTATCCAGCCGGGGGCGCCACCTGGCGATCCCCTTGACGAACGCTGCGGGGTCGATGTCGAGGGACGCTGGGGCGCGGGAGCCTGTATCGAGTGTGCCCGCGATGACGGTCTCGAGGGCGGCGACGGCGCCCAGTGTGGCGATGAGGTGACCGGCGATGGCGTCACCGGGTTCGATGAGTCGCGCCCAGGTGGCGCGGGCAAAGACCTCGGCCACACGGCTGGACACCGGTTCAGTCGCTGAGGCTTGCGGGTCGATCGCTTCAGGAGCTGCGGGGTCGGGCTCAACATGGTCTGTGCCGTGGGCTTCCCAGATGGTCCGGATCAGGGCGTGGGTGCCCGGGTCGATGCCGAGTGTGCTGGTCATGTTCGGTCTCCTCCTCGTAGGGCCAGTGCTTGTGCGAGCTCGGGCCTGCCAGGGCGCGGGATCCCGGCGAGATCGGCGACGCTCCAGGCGATGCGCAGTGCCCGGTCGTATCCCCGCATGGTGATCGCGCCTCTGGCGTAGGCCTGGTCGAGCACCGCGGTGTCTGCGCGGTCGAGTTTGAAGGCGCCGCGCAGCATGGTGCCCGGCACCTCGGCGTTGACGCGCCACGGGGTGTGGCGCAGCCGGTGTGCGGTGCGGCTGCGCGCGGCGATCACGCGCTCGCGCAGTTGTGCGCTGGTGGGGCGGTGCCCCGGGTCGGCGTTGACGAGGGCTTGTGACACCCGGTGCAGGTTGAGCCGCAGATCGATGCGATCCGAGAGCGGCCCTGAGATGCGTTGTTGGTAGCGCATGCGCGCAATGGGCGTGCAGGTGCATTGGATGGCGGTTTCGACTGATCCGGCGTTACCGCAGGGACAGGGGTTCGATGCGAGCACGAGTTGGAATCTTGCCGGGAGTACCGCGCGCACGTTGGAGCGATGGATTTCAACGGTGCCTGATTCGAGTGGTTGGCGGAGTGCTTCGAGGACGTCTCGATTAAATTCGGGGGCCTCGTCCATGAGTAGCGTGCCGTGGCAGGCCCGTGTGATGGCCCCCGGGCGCACCGCGCTGCCGTGGCCGCCTCCGATAATGGCAACGGTGGAGGCGGTGTGGTGTGGGCTCTCAAACGGGGGCGTGCGCACGAGGGAGGTGAGGGTGTCGCCGCCGAGCGAGGCGATGCAGCTGGCCTGCAGGGCTTCGTCGTCGGTCAGTGGGGGCAGGATGGTGGTGAGCCTCGTCGCGAGGAGTGTTTTGCCCGCGCCGGGCGGGCCCAGCAGGGAGAGGTGGTGCCGCCCGGCCGCTGCGACCACCAGGGCTTCCACAGCTTCGGGTTGCCCGATGACGTCTGACATGTCTCCGGCAAAGGTGGGGTGTGAGGCGGCTGAAGCGTGAGCTTCACTCGTGCGGGGTTCTGCCCGGCCTGGTGTGCCCGTGCTTAAGGCGGCGATGCGCCGTTCCCCGCGGTACCAGGCGACGGCGTCGAGGAGCCCGGCCACCGCGACCACTTCGATGCCCGGTACCAGTTGCGCTTCTCTCACGCAGGAGCTGGGCACCATCACGCGGGCGAAGCCGTGTGCCCGGGCGGCGACCACCGCGGTGAGGAGCCCCGCGGGGCGTCGGAGTTCGCCACTGAGCCCCAGCTCCCCCAGGTGCACGGTGTCACTCATATCGCTTTCAGGTACCTGCTGGGAGGCGGCGAGCGCCGCCAGTGCGATAGCGAGATCAAACCCCGAGCCGTGTTTAGGGAGCGCGGCGGGCGAAAGGTTGACGGTCACGAAGCGGCTCGAGACGGGCAGCCCAATCTGCCCGGTGGCGGTGCGCACCCGCAGTTTGGCTTCGGCGAGTGCAGCGTCTGGTAGCCCAATGATCGCCATGCCGGGAAGCTGTTGTGAGACGGCGGCCTCCACCATCACCACCGTGCCGTCGAGCCCGGTGAGCGACACGGCGGCGGCACGACACACATGGGCGCTCATGAGATGCCCTGCAGGTGGTCGATGTTGGGCGCGTACCCGTCGCGCAGCACAATACCAATGGCGTCGATGCGCAGTTGGGCCCACCACCGTCGGGGCCGATCACCTCGAACACCTACAACGGGGCGGTCATCTGAGGCGAGGGGGCCGTCCAAGTCGGGGCAGCCCGTTAAGGCAAGGCGGTCGCCCATTCCAGCTGTCGCAGCGGTATCGGTGAGGTCGCTGCCATCGTGTGCGCGGCACCACTCCACGAGCAGCCGGCGTAACCGCGCGGCCTTGCGGTCGGTGATCGCCTGCAGCGGGTGCCCGTACCCGAGCCCCGTGCGGGTTTTCACCTCGACGGCGACGAGCGTCTCGCCGTCCACGGCCACAAGGTCAAGCTCGCCGTACCGGCTGTACCAGTTGCGGTCGAGGATGCGGTAGCCCAGCCCCTCGAGGTACGCCGCCGCGATGGCTTCGCCGCGGGCCCCCACCGTGCGGTTGTGCGAGGCAGAACGCGGGGCGCTGTGTGGGGCGCTGTGCGGGGCGGCCACTGGTTGCGCGGATGACGCGGATGGCACGGCTGCCGATGCTGCGGGGCGGCGGGATTGCCCGCCAGCCAAGTGCTGGGTCATGGTGCACCTCCTGGTGCACCATCATGGGCTCAGCGGCCACCCGCCCGGCAGGGGGTCACCCGCAATGGGGATAGATCACGTGTTTTCGCGCTGATCGACGTGCTGTGGACGAGGCGGCGCGATCCGGAGCAGCGTGGATCGTACGCCCCTGCGGCCCGGCGCTATTCGCGGTAGTAGACGGCGACACGGCGGCCGCCGTGTTCGATCACCTCAACCGGGGTTTCGAACACGCGTTCGAGCACCTCGGGGGTGATGATTTCTTCGGGGGTGCCCGAGGCGACCACGCGGCCATCGGCGAGTGCGACGATGCGGTCGGCGTACGCGGCCGCAAAGTTCACGTCGTGGATCACGAGCACCACGGTTTTGCCGAGGGTGTCGGCGGCGGCCCGCACCTGCCCCATCATGGCGACCGCGTGGCGCATGTCGAGCCCGGTGAGGGGCTCATCGAGCAGCACGTAATCGGTGTCTTGCGCGAGCACCATTGCCACGAACGCGCGCTGCCGCTGGCCGCCCGAGAGCTCATCGATGAAGCGGTCTTCGAGGCCCGCGAGGTTCAAGAACGCGATGGCGGCGTGGATGGCGCGCTGATCGGCGGCCGTGATGCGGCCCGCCGAGTGCGGAAACCGGCCGAAGGTGACGAGCTGGCGCACCGTCAGCCGCGCCATGAAGTGGTTTTCTTGGCGCAGAATGGAGATCGTTTTCGCAAGATCTTTGGGGTGCGCGGTGCGCACGTCGAGCCCGCCCACCTCGACCGTGCCCTGATCGGCCTGCAGCAGACGACCGATGATCGTCAGCATCGTGGATTTGCCTGCCCCATTGGGGCCGATCAGCGCGGTCACCCCGCCCCGCTCGATCGTGAGGTCGATGGGGCCCAGCACCTGCTTGTTGCGGTAGTGCTTGGCAATATTTTCGAGACGAATCAACGCAGTCCCTTTCGCAGCAGCAGGATGAGAAACAACAGCCCGCCAGCAAATTCAATGATCACGGTTACCAGGCCCGCCGCCGAGAACACGTTTCTGAGCACGAACGTGGCGCCCAACAGGGTGACGAGCGCGATGCCGATCGCGAGCGGCAGCACCTCTGTGTGAGAGTCGCCGCGCGCGAACTGGTAGGCGAGGGTGGCGACGAGGAAGCCGTAGAACGTCATCGGCCCCACCATCGTCACTGACACCGAGATGAGTACGGCCACGGCGATCAGAATGCCGATCACCTCGCGCTGGTAGCGCACGCCCAGGCTCGTGGCGACGTCGCGCCCGAGCGAAACGACGTCGTAGCGACGCCTGCGCGACCACACCCACACGAGCACGACACCCACGATGACGGCCGCCACGGGCAGGTACTCAACATTGCCCTTGCCAATCGAGCCAAACAACCGGGCGCTCAGCACGTCGAACTCGCTGGGGGTCAACAGCCGCTGCATAAACGTTGACACCGAGCCAAAGCCCATGCCCAGCACGAGCCCCACCATCAGCAGCAGGTGCAGGTTGGTGCGTTTGCCCGAGAACAGCCAGCCATACAGCACGGTCGCAAACACGATCATCATGAGACTCTGCGCGATGATCTTCGGGATCCCCTCGAAGCTTTGCGCCGATACCCCAAACACAAACACGAGCGCGGTCTGCGACAGCACGTAAAGGGCGTCGAAGCCGAGAATTGACGGGGTCAGAATACGGTTGGAGGTCGCCGAATGGAACAGCACCGTCGACACCGCCTGGCACACCGCGACCAGCGCGATCGTGGCAAGCGAGGCGAGCCTGCTGCGCACGATGATCATGAAGGCGGCTGATCCGGGGGGCGCGGGATTACCGTAGGTGAGAATCGCGATCGCGAGCAGGGCCGCGATGATAAACACGACGATCACGGGCGCATAGTGCCGGATCCAGGACATGCGCGGTTCGGGCGCCTCGGGTGCTTCGCCCGAACTGGTGAGTTGTACGGGGCTGCTCATGCGGTCCTCCGCAACAGCAGGGAAATGAAGACGACGGCGCCGACAAGGCCGAGCACCATGGACACCGGAACCTCGAACGGCATGATGATGAGTCGGCCGATGAGATCGCACGCGATCACAAGCCCGATGCCGCCCAGGCACACCCAGGGCAGATTTGAGCGCACGTTATCACCGCGCATCATCGACACGATGTTGGGCACCACGAGTCCCAAAAACGGCAGAAACCCGACCACCACGGTGGTGACGCCCGAGGCGATCGCGACCAGGCCGGTGCCGAGAAACAGCACGCGTTCGTAGTTCAGGCCAACATTGGTCGCGACGTCTTTACCGAGGCCCGCGACGGTGATGCGATCGGCGAACACGAACACCAGCACGGTGACGATCCCCACGATCCACAGCACCTCATAGCGGCCGCGCACGATCTGCGTGAAGCTGCCCATGAACCAGGTGGAGAGCATCTGCAGCAGGTTGAACTGTGCGGCGAGGAAGGTGGTGAGCGCGCTCACCACGGCGCCCAGCATGATGCCCACGAGCGGCACGATGAGGGTGCTGCGAATCACGATGCGCTGCAGGATCAGCATGAACAGCATGGCCCCAATGAACGCGGCGACGCTTGAGACCACCATGCGGGTGACCATATTCGCCTCGGGCACGACCAGCACCGTGAGTAGCAGGCCGAGGGCGGCCCACTCGGTGGTGCCCGAGGTAGTCGCGTCAACAAACCGGTTTTGCGTGAGCATCTGCATCACGAGCCCACTCACCGCCATCGCGGCTCCCGCCAGCACGAGCGCGATCGTGCGGGGCACGCGGGTGATCCAAAACATCTCGGAGCCAAAGGCCTGGCCCGAGATGTCGTACACGCCCACCGCGAGGGACGCTGCAATGAGCCCCGCCACCACGATGATGGCTGCGGCGAGCGCCCACACGGTGCGGGGTCGCACAGCGGGGCGGTCACCCGTTTCGGTGGCCGCCCCGCTGTTTCGGCCTGTTTTACTCAGGCCTGTGTTTTCGATCATGCTGCGGCGAACGCCTCCGAGATGTTGGTGAACAGTGCCGTGTAGGCCTGAATACCCTCGGTGAGGTAGAAGTTCGGGTCGAGGATCACGATCTGCTGCTTCGTGACGGCGGGCACCTGGGCGAGGGCTTCGGCGTCGCGGATGAGTTCGTTGGCGGGAGCTGACCCGGCTTCGCGTTCGGCCGGCGCGAACGAGGCGTCGCGGTCGAGGGCGAAGATCCAGTCGGGGTTTGAGTCGGCGATCGCTTCGACCGAGATGTCATCACCCTGGTGGTCGTTAGATGCGTTCTTCACCTCGAGGGCGGGGGTCAGGTCGAGGGCGCCGAAGATCGAGCCGAGCGAGCGGCCGATACCGGGGGCGATGTAGCCGATCTGGCCGGCCGAGGTGTTGACCGCCATTACGGTCTCGCCCGTCGGGTAGTTGCTCTTGGCGTCGGCGATGGCGTCGTCGAGCTGGGTGTTGAGCGCTGCGGCTTCGTCTTCATGGTCGAAGATCTGGCCGAGGATCTCGGTCTGGCGCTTGAGCTCTGCGAACTGGTCTTCGCCGTCGCGCGGGGCGATCTCGATGACGGTCGCGTCGGGGTTCTGCTTCTTGATCTCGGCGTACTGGTCGCTGAAGCGGTAGCCGCCGATGATCAGATCGGGCTCTGCCGCGACGATCATTTCGAGGTTGGGTTCGCGGTGCGTACCGATGTCGAGCACGGCGTCGTCGTCGGTGTACCCGGGCCAGGCTGAGCCCATGACTCCCTTGGGGGCGGCGACGAGGTCGACATCCCATGCGGCGAGCGTGTCAAAGGCGGTGTTGTCGAGGGCGACGACGCGCTGCGGGTTCACGGGCACTGCGATCTCACCGTGGTTGTCGGTAATGGTGACGGTGTCAGTGCTTGCCGAGATATTCGCGGCAGGATCGGTGGGCTCAGGAGCGCACGCGGTCAGGCCAGCAGCGAGGGCAAGGGTGGCGCCAAGCGCGAGGGCGACGCGGGTACGACGAATGGCACCGGTCGTACGAAGAGTGTGGGGTGACACCATGGGGTTCCTTTGATCAGGTGAGCTGGGCACCAACTTACCATAGCCTTACATACATCAGATGTTCAACCTTTGGTGCAGAAATGGCACCGCTCGCGCCTCGCCGCGGGGCACACAGCGGGCCGGTGGCAGCAAAGAAGCGGGGGTGGTGACACCCCCGCTTCTGCCACACCGTGCCCGCTACTCGTCGAGTGCGAGCTCCTGCGGCAGCTTGAATTCGCGCGCCGACAGTTCTTCGACGTTCACGTCCTTGAACGTGAGCACCCGCACTGACTTCACGAAGCGGTCTGAGCGATACACATCCCACACCCACACGTCGTTCATCGTGAGTTCGAAGTAGAAATCACTCCCAGCATCTTGGCGCTTCAGATCGACCTCATTGGCCAGATAGAAGCGTCGTTCGGTCTCTACTACATAGCGAAACTGGCTGGCGATATCGCGGTACTCGCGAAAGAGCGACAGCTCGGCGTCACGTTCGTAATCGTCTAGCTCTTCCTCGTTCATCTCTCCCATCCTACGCGCTATCTGCCCAGACTTTAAGCGGCGCTGCGGGCACGCTCAGGGTAACCACGCGGGCACGGGTGCCGGATTGACTTATTCGAACATATGTTCGAATATGGCTACATGGTTTCCACCACCGTTCAGTCACTGCAGCAGCGCATCACCCAGATGCAGCCCACGCGCCTGCCCGAACGCAATCTCCCCACGCACCCGGGGCTTGGGCCGGTGCTTCCTGGCGGTGCCATTCACGCCGGATCGAGCTACTCAGTGCGCGGTTCGTGGCAACTTGCGCTCGCGTTTCTCACTGAGGCCTCCAGCGCCGGAGCCTGGTGCGGGGTGATCGGCTGCCCGTCGTTTGGCGCCGAGGCTGCCGCCGCCATGGGCGTCGCTCTCGATCGCTGCATTCTTATTCCCTCCCCCGGTGCCCACGGGTTTGCGCTCGCTGGCGCGCTGAGTGAGATTCTCACTGTCACGCTGCTGCACGCCCCCGCGCAGGTGCCCGCGGGCGTCGCCGAGCGCATCGCGGCGCGGCTGCGCGAACACCAGTCGGCTCTCGTGGTGACGGGAGACTGGCCCAACACCGCCGCCACTCTCGAGGTCACGGCGTCACGCTGGGAAGGTCTCGAGCACGGCTTTGGCCGGCTGCGGGCCCGCACCCTCGGGGTGGCGACCCGCAGCACGCGCGGCACCGCGCACCACACGCTGCGCTTCGCAGATGGCGCCCTCGCCACGGCACCGCCCACGAGGGTGCGGCCGTGAACGAGAGCGAACGCGTGATCGTGGTGTGGCTGCCCGATTGGCCGGTGACCGCGCTGCGCCAGCAGCTGCAGTCGACAGCGACGGAGCCCCCTGCGGGCGACCCCGCTGAGGTTCCGCTCGCGCTGTGCGCGCAGCGTCGCATCGTTGCGTGCTGCGCGATGGCCCGCGCGGCCGGTGTGCGCGCGGGGATGCGTGAGCGCGATGCGCAGGCGATCTGCCCCACGCTCGAGCTGCATCCGCATGATCCGGATCGCGATGCACGCCTGTTCCTTCCCGTGCTGGCCGCGTTTGAGCAGGTCGTCACCGGGCTCGAAGCGCGGCGCCCGGGCCTCGCCGCGCTGCGGGCTCGGGGCCCCGCCCGCTATTACGGCGGGGAAGAACCCGCCGCCCACACCCTGCTGAGCCGCACCGCCCAGCTGGGATTGCACACCGCGCGCATCGGCATCGCCGACGGTTTATTCGCGGCAGAGCAGGCCGCACGGCAGCCGCGCGCCGTCACCGTGGTACCGCCCGGGGAGTCCCGGGCGTTCTTATCGCCGCTGCCCATTGCGCGCGCGGCCCCCGAACGTCTCGCCGCCACCCTGCAGGGGCTCGGCATTCACACCTTGGGTGCGTTCGCGGCGCTTCCCGAAGAAGCCGTGCGCCAGCGGTTTGGCAGCGACGGCGTTGCCGCCCACCGCAGGTCACTGGCCGCGGGCCCCCGGCACGGCACCGACATTCGCCCCCGCACTGTCCCCCAAGAGCTCTCAGCCCAGATCGAATTCGAACCCTCCCTCAACACGGGCGCAGCCCTGGTGGCCGCCGCTACCGCCACCGTCACCCAGTTTTTTGCCGCGCTCGATGAGGCCGCCCTGATCTGCACGGGAATACGCATCGAACTCACCGACGACACCGGCGCCCGCCACGAACGCACCTGGTCGCACCCCACGCACCTGCGCATGGAAGACGTGCTCGACCGGGTGCAGTGGCAGGCCGAATCGGGGGCGCTGTCGGCGGCGAGCGCCTCTGCGTCCGATGACCGCGGCGGGGCCGGGGTCACCCGCCTCACGCTCACGCCCACCCGCACCGACCGCGCGGCGGCTCACGAGGCGGGCCTGTGGGGCAGCGAACCCGATGAACGCGTGCGCCATCACCTGCGGGGCATCCAGTCAGCGCACGGCCGCGACAGCGTCGGCACCGCCTCCCTGCGTGGCGGTCGCCTCGCGCGCCACCGGCAAGAGTTCACTCCGTGGGGATCTGACTCGCACACTGAACGCAACGGCAGCGCGGCCGGTCTCCCCTGGCCTGGGGCGTCCTCAGCCCCCGCGCCCGGCCTGGTGTTCTCGCCACCGCTCCCAGCCTTGCTCAGCGACCCCTCAGGCGCCCCGATCAGCGTCACCGAAGACGACCTCCTCAGTGCCGTGCCCGCCACCCTCAGCGTGCACGCCGGTGACGACGCAGGTTCCACCGCGCATCCCGCCACTCATGCCACCGTTTCTCCCGCCGCGCTGCCCCGCCACGTAGCGGTCACCGCGTGGTCTTCCCCCTGGCCGGTGCACGAGCACTGGTGGGAGGGCTCCCCCGCCAGAGTGCGATTGCAGGTGGTGCTCGCCACCGGTGACGCCTGGCTCCTCTGCCACGAGGCCGGCGGCTGGCTCGCTGAGGGGCGATACGACTAACCGGCACTCCGTTCATCCATCCGCCCGTCATTGCACGCCGACACAGACCGAGATCACTATGCGCTGGAACAACTCACCGCTGTCGTGGCAGGAGTTTGAACGCAAACTCTCAGCACGCACGGGCCCCGTCACCCGCCCCGCACCACCCGGGCACACACCATCCGGGCAAACACCATCCGCACACGAGCCGACGCCGCAGCAGCCCGGCTCCGCATACCCCGATGCCCCGCACGTTCCCTATGCCGAGCTACACGCCCACTCGAGCTTCAGCTTTCTCGACGGCGCTTCATCCCCCGAGTCCCTCATCGCCGAAGCCACCCGCCTCAACCTCGCAGGGCTCGCGATCACCGACCACAACGGGCTCTACGGCGCAGCCATATTCGCGGAGGCCGCCGCGCACGCCGCACGCACCCAGGCGCAAGACCCGGCACCGGTGCAACCACACGCGCAACTACAAACGCAGCCACCCCGCGCTCCCCTCCTCACCGTGTACGGTGCCGAACTCTCCCTGGGGCTCGACTCACCCCAACTCGGCGTCGCCGACCCCGCAGGCACCCACCTCCTCGTGCTCGCCCGCGGCGCCGCCGGCTACCACAAGCTCGCCGCCGCCATCACCGAGGCACAACTCGCCGGCGGCGCGAAAGGCCGCCCCCGCTACCACCTCGCCGACCTCGCCGACGCTGCAGCAGACGACTGGGTGATCCTCACCGGCTGCCGTAAAGGCGCCGTACGCCGCGCCCTCACCGCCGGCTCCCCGTCGCACCCCACCGGCGCCCACCTCGCCGCCGCCACGCACGAACTCACCACCCTCACCGACCTCTTCGGCCCCGATAACGTCTACGTCGAGCTCACGCACCACGGCCACCCCGCAGACGACGACACCAACGCCGCCCTCGCCCACCTCGCCCACGAACTCCACCTCCCCACCATCGCCACCGGCGGCGTCCACTACGCCACCCGCGCCCAGGCACCGCTCGCTGAGGCGCTCGCCGCCGTGCGAGCCCGGCGCAGCCTCGCCGAGATGGATCCCTATCTGCCGGCGACGGGGGCGGCGAGGCTACGATCCGGGGCCGCGATGGCGCGCAGATTCGCGCGCTTCCCCGACGCCGTCACCCGCACCGTGCCGCTCGCGAGTGAGCTCGCGTTCTCGCTGCGCGCCGCGACCCCGCGCCTGCCCACCCTCGACGTACCCGACGGGCACACGCAGATGAGTTGGCTGCGCAAGCTGACGTGGGAGGGCGCCGAGCGATGCTACGGGCAGCTCTCATCGGGCACCCGTGAGCGCCTCGAACGCGAGCTCGCCGTTATCGAGCAGAAGGATTTTCCCGGCTATTTCTTGATCGTGCACGACCTGGTGCACTACGCCAAGGGGCGCGGCATTTTGTGCCAGGGGCGCGGCTCGGCCGCCAACTCGGCCGTGTGTTACGTGCTGGGGATCACCGCGGTCGACTCCGTGTTCTACAACCTGCCCTTCGAACGGTTTCTCTCGAGCATGCGCGACGAAGAGCCCGACATCGATGTCGACTTCGATTCGGGGCGGCGAGAAGAGGTGATCCAGTACGTCTACACCCGGTATGGCCGTACCAACGCGGCGCAGGTGGCGAACGTGATTAGTTACCGCCCCAAGGCCGCTATTCGCGATGCGGCGAAGGCGCTCGGATACAGCGCGGGGCAGCAGACCGCGTGGTCTCGCTCGGTGGAGCGCCGCGGCGCGCTCGACGACCCCGCCGGCCAGATTCCCGCGCCGGTGCGCGACCTTGCCGCGCAGATGCTGAAGCTGCCGCGCCACCTCGGCATTCACTCGGGCGGCATGGTGCTCACCGAGCGCCCCGTCGGCGAGGTGTGCCCCATTGAGCACGCGCGCATGGAGGGGCGCACCGTGCTGCAGTGGGACAAAGAGTCATGCGCGTGGATGGGGCTCGTGAAGTTCGATCTGTTGGGGCTGGGCATTCTCAGCGCGCTGCAGCAGGCCATGGACCTGGTGGCCGAGCACACCGGTGAGCGGTGGGAGATGAGCACGATCCCCAAGGAGGAGCCCGGGGTCTACGACATGCTCTGCCGCGCCGATGCGATCGGGGTGTTTCAGGTGGAGAGCCGTGCACAGCTGAACACGCTCCCCCGGCTGCGCCCCCGCAGCTTCTACGATCTGGTGATCGAGATCGCGCTGATTCGCCCAGGCCCCATTCAGGGCGGCGCTGTGCACCCCTATTTGAAACGCCGCAGCGGCGAAGAGCCCGTCACCTACCCGCACCCGGCGCTCGCCCCGGTGCTCGAACGCACCCTGGGGGTGCCCCTGTTTCAGGAGCAACTGATGCAGATGGCCATGGCCGTGGGAAACTGCAGCGCCGAAGACGCCGATCTGCTGCGCCGCTCAATGGGCTCGAAGCGCGGCGAAGAGCACGTCGCATCACTGCGCGAGAAACTCTTCGCGGGCATGCGCGCCAACGGCCTCGAGCAAGACGAGGCGCAGCGCATCTACGACCAGATCGAGGCCTTCGCGAGCTTCGGATTCGCCGAGAGCCACTCGATCAGCTTCGCGCTACTCGTGTACGTCAGCGCCTGGTTCAAGCTGCACTACCCGGCCGCGTTTCTTGCGGCGCTGCTGAATGCGCAGCCGATGGGGTTCTACGCCCCGCGCACCCTCGTCGACGATGCCAGGCGCCACGGCGTCGTCGTGCTCCCCGCCGACGTGCAGCATTCTGGGGCCGCGGCGGGGCTCGAGCCTCGCGAGGCAGCTGGGGCGGGGCCGCTTCGATCCGGATCGCCCAGCCCCCATGCCCCCTGCACCGCGGCGGCAGGGCCCGCAGCTGCGCCCGCCAGCTCCAGCGCGGCTCCGCCGGCGTCACCTGTGCCACCGTTTGACCCCGCGGCGCCCGATACCAGCGGCGCCCACCGGCGCGACCAGGCCCTCGCCGTCAGGCTCGGGCTCACCGGGGTGCGCGGCATCGAGCAGGCCGCGGCCGAACGCATCGTCGCCGCACGCGCCGATGGCCCGTTTGAGAGCCTCCCCGATCTCGCCCGCCGCGCCCACCTCGATCGTTCGCAGCTCGAAGCCCTCGCGGCGGCGGGAGCCTGCGCAGGCATCGGCCTTGATCGCCGTGCAGCGCTGTGGGCGGCCGCCCCCGCCGCCGATCACCGCGAACAGTTTCTGGCGGGCTCAGCGTTTGAGCTGCAACCGCCGCTGCTGCCCGTGCTCAGCCCCGCCGATCAGAGCGCACTCGATCTGTGGAGCACCGGCATCACCACGGGCGCGCACCCCGTAGCTCACCTGCGCGCCGGCCTCGACGCGCAGGGCGTCGTGCGTTCAGACGCGCTGCCGCGCACCCGGCCTGGCCAGCACATCACGGTCGCCGGCATCGTGACCCACCGGCAACGCCCCTCCACCGCGGGCGGCGTCACCTTCATCTCACTCGAAGACGAATCGGGCACCGTCAACGTGGTGGTATGGGCGAAAGTGTGGGAGCGCCACCGCTTTATCGCCAGGTCATCCCCTGCATTACTCGTGCGGGGCGTCTACGAGCGATCCCCCGAGGGCGTCGGCAACATCATTGCGGCCACGATGACCCCGCTCGCCGCGCCAGCTGGGGTGCACTCCCGTGACTTTCGGTAACGCGCCCAACGCACAAAACACCACCGCGAGGCCGCTGCGCAGATACACTGGCCAAGTGCACACGTCTACAGCCCTGTTCACCGACCACTACGAACTCACGATGGTTGATGCCGCGCTGCATGCCGGCACCGCAAACCGTCAGAGCGTCTTTGAACTTTTCACGCGCAGGCTCTCGGGGGCCCGCCGGTACGGCGTCGTTGCCGGCACCGGCCGCCTCCTCGAAGCCATCGAGCGTTTCAGGTTCACCGATGCCGAGCTCTCGTTCCTCCAAGAGAACAAGGTAGTTCGCCCCGAGACCATCGACTGGCTCGCGAACTACCGCTTCTCTGGAGACATCTGGGGGTACCCCGAGGGCGAAACATTCTTCCCCGGATCCCCCGTCCTCACCGTGGAGTCGACGTTCGCCGAGGGGGTGCTGCTTGAGACCCTCGCGCTCAGCATGTTGAACTCAGACTCGGCCATCGCCACCGCCGCTTCCCGCATGGTGAACGCGGCCGCAGGCAAACCGCTCGCCGAGATGGGCTCGCGCCGCACCGGCGAACACAGCGCCGTCGCCGCCGCCCGCGCCGCATACATCGCGGGCTTCAACGCCACCTCAAACCTTGAGGCCGGTCGCAGCTACGGGGTGCCCACCATGGGCACCGCGGCCCACGCCTTCACACTGCTGCACGACACCGAGCGCGACGCCTTCGTCGCGCAGGTCGCCGCCCTCGGCATCGACACCACGCTGCTCGTGGACACATACGACATTGAGCAGGGGGTGCGCACCGCCATCGAGGTGGCGGGCACGGGCCTTGGAGCGGTACGCATCGACTCGGGTGACCTGCCCGTCGTCGTCGCGAAGGTGCGCCGGCTGCTTGACGATCTGGGCGCGACCAACACCCGCATCACCGTCACCAATGACCTCGACGAGCACACGGTCGCCGCCCTCGCGGCTTCGCCCGTCGACAGCTTTGGCGTGGGTACCTCAGTGGTCACCGGTTCGGGCACCCCCACGATGAGCATGGTGTACAAGCTCGTCGCACGCCAAGATGACGACGGCGCGTGGGTGGCGGTGGCGAAGCAGTCAACGGGTAAGGCCTCCGTCGGTGGCCGCAAGAGCGTGCGTCGCGCGCACAACTCGCGCGGGGTGGCTACGGCCGAACTCATCGCGGTGGGCGACGGCCCGGCAGGCACGGCTGAACTTGCCGAGCTGCACGGCCGTGATGTGCTCGTGCCGTTGATGATCGCAGGCGACGTGGTGCCCGGGTACACCGGCGCCGAGGGCATCGCACTCGCCCGCGAGCAGCACCGGGCAAGCATCGCCGAGTTGCCGCACGTGGCGATGAGCCTCACCCGCGGTGACCCTGCCATTCCCACCGAATACCGCTAACACGCGGCCAGACGACACAACGCCCGCTCACGCACCATCAGGTGCGTGAGCGGGCGTTGTTGTTTGCAGCCGGTGGCTGCGGTGTACGAAGCGTGTGGCTTCGTTACTTCTTCATGTTCTCGTATACCTTTTTGCAGTCGGGGCATACGGGAAACTTCTCGGGGTCGCGCGAGGGCGTCCACTTCTTACCGCAGAGCGCGCGCACGGGCTTCCCCGACATCGCCGACTCCATGATCTTGTCCTTCGGCACATAGTGCGAAAAACGCTCGTGGTCGCCATCCTCGAGCTGTGCGTCTTCGAGAAGCTTCTCGAGTTCGCGGTCGAGCACGTCTGTGCCGCCACCACCAGTGGACTTGTCATCACGCGTGAAGATACCCATGCCGAGATTCTACCGCGATTCAGGCGCACCTGAAGGCACAAAAAAGTTCGTGCAAGCAGTGCTCGCACGAACCTTTCAGTGTTACGCCTCAGACCCGCGGTTAGTCGAAGACCTGTGTCACCGCGATCAGCTCGGGGCCGTTGCGTTCAAACAGCTTGCCACCGATCAAGATGCCCAGCACCAGCACGACGAGGCCGTAGCCCACGCCAAAGGCAAGTGCCCACATGTTCTCGAGGAACGAGAGATCGATAATCGCCAAGACGGCGAACCATACCGGCGGCACCGCCAGCACGAGAGACACCAGCATCGACAGCGTCTGCGCGAGGCCCGAGCCTGAGCCAGACCACTGCGGCTGCACGAAGGGGCTGTCGCCCGGCCGCGTGGTCGGGTACGGCATCGCGACCGAGAAGATACTCGTAATGCCTGAGGCCACCAGCAGCACGGCAATGTTCAGCCCGAGCACGGCGGGCAGAATGCGCCACTCACCAGCGACCGTGACGGTGAGGCTTGAACCAATGACCGCGAGCGGCACACCAATCATCATCACGGGCGCGAGGCGCCCGGCACGGTCTGAACGACCGCGAATACCACTGGCGACGTGCTCCCAAATGGCCGTCGAATCCATCGCTACATCGTTGTGCTGCGACCACGCCAGCAGCAACAACACCACCGGCAGGGGCACGAGCGCGAGGTTGCGCATATCTGCGCCGGCCACGCTAAACGCGACAATCATCACCAACGGCGCGATCGGAATCGCGAACAGCGCCACGCGGTAGCGCGGGTCACGCGACCAGTACGTCAGGCTGCGCGCGGCGATGACCTGTGCGGGGCGGGCCGAGAACCGTTCGAACCAGCCGAGGCCGCGACGAGCGACGCCCGGATCAGCGGGGCGGTCTACCCGGAACAGGGTGACGCGCACGAGCGGAATCCACAGCAGCAGCAGTACGATCAGTGCGCCCACGGCCAGGCCCAGGTGCATCAGCGCGGCATCGGTGTCGCCGCCCGCGGCGAACCCAATCGCAGCGAAGGGGGCGCCAAACGGCGTCAAGCCCGCAATGCGCGCCGCTTCAGCAGCGGCGGTCTCGCCCGCGGCCGTCAGCGTTGCTGAGCCGGCAAGCACTGCGAACGGCACACAGGCCACCAGCAGCACCACACCAATGGTACGCAGGGCACCGGTGTAGCGCACGCCCGCGATGCGCTGCGACAGCGCCGCCATCACCCGCACGCACGCGATCCCCAGGAGGGCGGCGACGACGAGCGCGGCGGGCAATACCCAGCCTGCGCCCTGCCACTCGGTACGGAACACTCCGAGCGAGATCAGCCAGGCCGCAAAGATCAGAAACGGCCAGCTGAAGATCGTGGTGATGAAGAGCCCAAACCCAATGCTCCCGGCCGAAGCTGGGTATGACGCAAACTGGGCGGGCGACAAATTACGTCGGTTCGCGAAAAACGGGACGACGAAGGTCGCCGCGAGCACCACGGCGCCCGCGAGCACGTCGATCATCGCGCGCTGGGTCGCAGAAACGCCCAAGAACGAGGGCGCCGCAGCAGCGGCAACAATCAGCGCGAACAGCACCAACAGTCCCAGGCCCGTACGAACTGCACGCCACATCGACCCTCGGAAGGCAGCGCCCAGCAGCGCTACTCTGAGTCGGAAGAGCCGTGCAACCATTCGAGTCCCTTTCGTGTCTCGCCGCCACCGGTGAGCTGAACAAAGCGTTCTTCCAGGCTCTGCCCGTCACGCACGGCATCAACGGTGCCCTGCGCAATGACGCTGCCGTCAACGATGATCGAGACGTGGTCGCAGACACGCTGAATGAGATCGAGACTGTGGCTCGACATCACCACGCTGCCGCCACCAGAGACGTACTTTTCAAGAATGTCGGTCACGTTTGACGCCGATACCGGGTCGATTGCTTCGAACGGCTCGTCGAGCACCAGTACCTCGGGGGCATGAATCATCGAGCACGCGAGCGCGATCTTCTTCTGCATACCGGCCGAGTAATCAGATACCAGGCGGCCGAGCGCCGATTCCAAACCGAATGCGGCAGAAAGCTCGCCAGCGCGCTGCGCCACCGAGGATTCAGGCACACCGTGCAGCACGCCCGAGTAGTAGAGCAGCTGAGCACCGGTGAGCCGATCGAACAGGCGCAACCGGTCGGGCAGCGTGCCGATCAGGCGCTTCGCCGTTGGCCCGTCTCGCCACACATCGACACCACTCACGGTGACGCGGCCAGACGTGGGCCGCAGCAATCCGCTGATCATCGAGAGGGTGGTGGTCTTGCCGGCACCGTTGGGGCCGACCACGCCGGTAAAGGAACCCGCGTGCACGTCCATCGACACCTCGTTGGCAGCAACGAGAGAACCGTAGGTCTTGGTGAGCACTTCAGTGCGCAACACGACGGGATTTTGCGCGGCGATTCGACCACGCTCGCGAGCCCGCACGACCGACGGAACCGGTACCTGAATGCGACCGGTGCGCGGGGCGCGCGGTCGTTCAGCGGTCGAGATCGCGGGTTCGACGTGATCCCCGGTCTCCTCGGATCTAGGAGCGGGCACGGCAGAAGAACTCAGTGGTGACACAAGCTCTAACCTACCAAATTCAGGCGCGCCCGGTGCCACGCGCGCCGTTGTACTCAGTAACACGGCAGAATAGAGACGTGAACACCCCTGCCGCCTCATCTCGATCTCGCTCGCGCGCGTGGTCTTCCCTGTGGCTCCTCACCAGGCGAGACCTCAAAGTTCGGTACTCGACATCGCTGCTGGGCTACGTCTGGTCGATCCTTGACCCGCTCTTGATGAGCCTGATTTATTGGTTCATCTTCACTCAGGTATTCACCAGGGGTGTGGGCGAAACGCCCTACATCGTCTTTCTGCTCACGGCGATGCTGCCGTGGGTATGGCTGAACGGGGCCGTGTCTGACTGCACGCGCGCTTTCTTGCGCGACATGAAACTCGTGCGCTCGGTCGCGCTGCCGCACTGGATCTGGGTGGGACGCATCGTCTGCTCGAAGGGCATTGAATTTTTGCTCAGCCTGCCCGTGCTGATCGCCTTTGCCATCGGCTCGGGCGCTACAGTCGGCCCAGGCCTGCTGCTGTTTCCCGTCGCCATCATCATGATGGGCGCCCTCATTTTGGGCGTTGGGCTGATTATCGCCCCGCTCGTCGTATTTTTCCGCGACCTTGAGCGTGCGGTGAAGCTCGTGCTGCGCGTATTGTTCTACGCCTCCCCCATCATCTACGGCGCCGCCGACCTGCCTGAGTTCGCTCAGCCGCTTGCCTGGCTGAACCCGCTCTCGGGCATCTTCGCGCTGTTCCGCGCGGGGTTCTTCCCCGATCAGCTCAATGTGGGGCTCGTCTTGAGCTCGGCCGCGATCACCGTCGTCACCCTCGGTATCGGCATCATCGTTTTCCGCCGCACCATCGGCGGCGTCCTCAAGGAGCTCTAGCGTGACTCTCACCCCGGCTCAGCCGCAGCAGTCTCCCATCATCACCGCCGAAGGCCTCGGTGTACGCTTTCGCCGCAACCGTGGCGCACGTCGCAGCTTCAAGGATCTCTTGGGGGGCCGCGCAAGGCGCGGCAGGCCGGGCGATTTTTGGGCGCTGCGTGACGTAAGTTTCAGCGTGTACCCTGGCGAAGCCATTGGCGTCGTCGGCCGCAACGGTCAGGGCAAATCAACGCTGCTCAAGTTGGTTGCGCGGGTACTGTTTCCCGACGAGGGCCGCGTGCGCGTCAACGGCGGCGTCGCCCCGCTGATCGAGATCACCGGCGGGTTCGTAGGCGATCTGACGGTGCGCGATAACGTGCACCTCACCGCTGGGCTCCACGGCCTCCCGAAAGCTGAAATCGCGCGCCGCTTCGACGACATCATCAACTTTGCGGGCGCGGCCGACGTGATCGACACCCCGTTTAAGCATCTCTCGAGTGGCATGAAGGTGCGAGTGGCGTTCTCGCTCATCTCGCAGCTCGATGAGCCGGTGCTGCTGGTGGATGAGGTACTCGCGGTCGGCGATAAGGCGTTTCGCGCGCGCTGCTACCAGCGCATCGAAGAGCTGCTCGCCGACGGCAAGACACTGTTCTTGGTGTCGCACAATGAGCGCGACCTGCGGCGCTTTTGCACCCGTGGGCTCTACCTCGACGCGGGCAAGCTGCAGCTCGATGCCCCCATCAATGAGGTGCTCGACCGCTATAACGCAGACCACCCGGCCTAATTGCCGCCGCGGTTCGCCCCCGCGGCGCAGACCGGCGCAGGCGCATACAGACAAAAAGGCCAGGGCAACACAATCGTGAGATTGTGTTGCCCTGGCCTTTTGGCGCGTGAGCTTAGGCGTCAGCCTGCTTGCGGCCGATCACGTGCTTGCGAGGGCCAGCCTCGGGCAGCTGACCGGTCGCCTCACCAATGCGGTGAATGCGCAGCGTGTTCGTGGTGCCCACGGTCCCGGGAGGGGATCCGGCAATGATGAGTACCTTGTCGCCCAGCTCGCAACGGGCGTGCGCGAGCAGCACCTCGTCGACCTGCGTGAACATTTCATCGGTGCTCTCAACGCGGGGCACTTCGTAGCTGCGTGCACCCCAGGTGAGTTCCATGCGACGGCGCGTTTCAGCGTCGGGGGTGAAGCCGAGAATCGGAATGGGCTTGCGCAGGCGCGACATGCGGCGCACGGTGTCACCTGACTCGGTGAACACGCAAATGTACTTGGCGCCAATGAACTCGGCGACCTCTGCGGCGGCGAGGGTCAGAATGCCGCCCTGCGTGCGCGGGGCAACACCGATCGGCTCGATGCGGTCGAGTGCGTGATCTTCGGTCGACTCGATAATGCGAGCCATCGTCGCCACGGCTTCAACGGGGAACGCGCCCACGCTGGTCTCGCCCGAGAGCATGACTGCGTCGGCGCCGTTGAGCACAGCGTTAGCGCAGTCAGAAGCCTCTGCACGGGTCGGGCGCGGGTTCTCGATCATCGATTCGAAGACCTGCGTCGCCACGATAACGGGCTTGGCGTTGCGACGAGCCATCGCGACGGCTTCCATCTGCACGAGCGGAACCTGCTCGAGGGGCAGCTCAACGCCAAGGTCACCACGTGCGACCATGATGCCGTCGAAGGCGGTCACAATCTCTTCGAGGTGCTCTACGGCCTGCGGCTTCTCGATCTTGGCGATCACGGGAAGGCGTACGCCCTCTTCGTCCATGATCTCGTGTACGCGCACGATGTCGGCTGCGTCACGCACAAACGAGAGCGCAATGTAGTCGGCGCCGAGGGCAATCGCCCAGCGCAGATCCTGCTCGTCCTTGTCAGACAGCGCGGGCACGTTGACGGCAACGCCGGGCAGGTTGATGCCCTTGTTGTTCGACACTGCGCCGGGGATCTCAACAACCGTGTACACGGTGTCTTCGGTGACGCGCACCGCGCGCAGACCGATCTTGCCGTCGTCGACGAGCAGCGGGTCGCCCACGCTGACGTCACCGGGCAGACCCTTGTGGGTCGTGCCACAGATCTTGGCGTCGCCCAGAATGTCGCGCGTGGTGATGGCGAACTCGTCGCCCACCTCGAGCTGGTACGGGCCACCCTCGAACTTACCCAGGCGAATCTTCGGACCCTGAAGGTCAGCGAGCACGGCGATCGGACGACCGACTTCTGCTTCGGCACGGCGAATGTTGCGGTAGATGCCCTCGTGCACGTTGTAGGTGCCGTGTGACATGTTCAAACGCGCAACGTTCACACCAGCGCGAATCAGATCGAGGGTGCGGTCATAACTCGAAACCGCGGGCCCCCAAGTGGCTACGATCTTAGCGTGACGCATGTATTCTCCCTTAGTTGTTAGCGGATGCTATCGGGTGGTGAGCAGCAGTACGATCCTGCTGCTCGTCTTCTGATCCATCATCGTTGGTATCGCTTGCGGTGCCGCGGTCAACGATGTGGAAGTATTCGTCGGCGTTTGACGTGGCCACGAGGGCCATATCTGCCGGGTTGATGCGGTTGGGCAGGTACACGGTGGTCTCAATACCCACGTGACGCTTGCGCTGCACGATGTACAGCACGATGCCCAAAACGACCATCAAGATGGCGGCGAGCACGTTCGTGCGGATGCCCAGGAACAGCAGGCTCGGGTCAACGCGCAGTGACTCGGTCACCGAGCGGCCGAGGCCGTACCAAATGAAGTACATCGCGAGGAACATGCCCCAGCGCGGCTTGAACTTACGCTCGATCGCCAGCAGCACGACAATGCCGAGGATGTTCCACACCATCTCGTACAAGAAGGTGGGGTGGAACAGCGTGTCAGCGGGCAGGCCGATGGGGAACGCCGGGTTCGAAGCCTCGATTTGCAGGCCCCAGGGAAGCGAGGTCGGGCCACCGAAGAGCTCGTGATTGAACCAGTTGCCGAGGCGGCCGACGGCCTGTGCGAGCAGCAGGCCGGGCACGAGGGCGTCGGCGAACGAGAGGAACTTGATGCCGGTGATGCGCGAGGCTACCAGCACGCCAATGGCGCCGCCGAGCAGCGCACCGAAGATGGCGATGCCACCCTGCCAGAACGCGAATGCGTCGAGCGGGTTCTTGCCGGGCCCAAAGTAATCGCCCCAGTGGGTGACCACGTGGTACAGGCGTGCACCGATGATGCCGAGCACGAGTGACCACACGAGGAAGTCAAACACTGCGCCGCGTTCACCACCGCGCTGACCGAGTCGGCGAGCGGTCCACACCCCCGCGAGCACAATGCCCAGGATGATGCAGAGTGCGTAGAAATAAATGCGCAGCGGACCGATCTGCAAGAACTGCATTTCTGGGCTGGGGATGCTGAGCGGGAGAATCATTCACTCCTCTTTCACTGGCGGTGGTGCCGCCCTCGTCGCGCGGGCGGCAGAGCCGTCCAAGTGGAATTGCCGCGTGAGCGGCGGTCAGGGATAATTCTAGCGCGCGCTGACCGCAGGATCGGTGGGCGCACCCTGCGTGCCGCTGGCAATGTGGCGTACGACTTCGGCGAGTGCGGGCACTCCCCCGTCGCGCAGTGCGCGCACGAAGGCGGTGCCGACGATCGCGCCGTCAGCGTAGTCAAGGGCGGCTGACACCTGTTCGGGTGTCGAGATGCCAATGCCCACGCACGCCAGCGGAGCGCCTGCTTCGCGCAGCCGCGCGGTCAGCGTGCGAGCCGCCTTATCGAGTTCGGCTCGTTCGCCGGTGATGCCCATCGTCGACACGGTGTAGACGAACCCGGTCGTGGCTTCAGAAACGAGACGCAGGCGCGCATCGGTTGAGCTGGGGGCCGCCAAGAACACGCGGTCGAGGCCGAACTGCTCGCTGACCGCGATCCACTGCGCGGCCGAGTCAGGCGTGATGTCGGGCGTGATGAGCCCCGCGCCACCGGCCGCGGCGAGGTCGCGCGCGAAGCGCTCGACACCGTACTGCATCACCGGGTTCCAGTAGGTCATAATGAGCACGGGCACGTCAACGGCTTCGCGCACACGACGCACCGCTTCGAACACGTGGGTCAGCTTGAAGCCGTCAGCAAGCGCGGTCTTCGTCGCTTCCTGAATCACGGCGCCATCCATCACCGGATCGGAGTAGGGCACCCCAAGCTCAATGACGTCGGCACCGTTTTGCGCCAGCGCAATGGCGGCTTCAACGCTCGTGCCGAGATCGGGGAAACCGACCGGCAGGTAGCCAATCAGTGCGCCCTTGCGCTCAACGTTTGCCTGCTTGATTGCGCGTGAGACCGAAGATTCGTGCGTGCTCATTCGTCCACTCCAGCTTCGTGGTCAAACAGATCAAAGTAGCGACCTGCCGTGCCCATGTCTTTATCGCCACGGCCAGACAAGTTCACCGCGATCACTGAGCCTTCACCCAGTTCACGGCCGATCCGCAGCGCACCGGCCAGCGCGTGCGCCGACTCGATTGCGGGGATGATGCCCTCGCTGCGGCTCAGCAGCCGCAGTGCCTGCATGGCTTCGTCGTCGGTTGCGGGAATATACTGCGCGCGACCGATATCGGCGAGCCAGGCGTGCTCGGGGCCAACGCCCGGGTAGTCGAGGCCGGCAGAAATCGAGTGTGACTCGATCGTCTGGCCGTCTTCGTCCTGCAGCACATACGTCAGCGCACCGTGCAAAATACCGGGGCGACCGCGCTCGATTGAAGCGGCGTGCTGCTCGGTGTCAACACCAGCGCCCGCGGCTTCGACACCGTAGAGCTTGACGTCGGCGTCATCGAGAAACGCGTCGAACATGCCGATGGCGTTCGAGCCGCCACCCACGCAGGCCACGACCGCGTCGGGCAGCTTGCCCGTCTTCGCGATCAGCTGGGCACGCGCTTCTTCAGAGATGATCTTCTGGAAATCGCGCACCATGGCGGGGAACGGGTGGGGGCCTGCGGCCGTACCGAAGATGTAGTTAGTGCGCTCAACCGAGGCCACCCAGTCGCGGTATGCCTCGTTGATCGCATCCTTGAGGGTGCGTGAGCCCGCGGTCACGGGAATCACTTCAGCACCCAGCAACCGCATGCGGGCCACGTTGAGGGCCTGACGCTCGGTGTCAACCTCGCCCATGTAAATGGTGCACTCGAGGCCGAACAGGGCCGCTGCGGTGGCCGTGGCCACACCGTGCTGGCCGGCGCCGGTCTCTGCGATGACGCGGGTCTTGCCCAGGCGCTTCGTGAGCAGCGCCTGACCGAGCACGTTGTTGATCTTGTGCGAACCGGTGTGGTTCAGATCTTCGCGCTTCAAGAAGATGCGTGCGCCGCCCGCGTGCTCAGCAAACCTGGGCACCTCGGTGATCGGCGACGGCCGACCAGCGTACGATTCGAGCAGCTCGGTGAGCTCGGCACGAAAATCGGGGTCAACCTTGGCTGCCTCGTATGCTTCGGTGAGTTCGTCGATCGCTGCGATCAGCGACTCGGGCATATACCGCCCACCGAACTCTCCGAAGAAGGGCCCGTGAGCATCCCGGAGGCTCGTGGCCCCCGCCTCAGTGTGTGTCATGGTCTCCCTGTTCGGGTTAGACGCTCAAGTAAGACTTCAGCGTCGAAATCGGGTCTCCGCCGGTGACGAGTGCTTCGCCGACGAGTACTGCATCGGCACCTGCTTCGCGGTATCGCTGTACGTCTTCGACGCCCAATACCGCCGACTCAGCGACGCGAATCACGCCGGCTGGAATCTGATCGGCAACGCGGCCAAATAGCTCACGGTCGAGTTCAAAGGTGCTCAAGTTGCGGGCGTTGACGCCCACGAGCTGTGCACCCAGATCGACCGCGCGAGCGACCTCGTCTGCGCTGTGCGTCTCAACGAGCGGGGTCATCCCGAGCTCGCGAATCATCGCGTACAGCGTTTCGAGGCGATCCTGGGGCAGTGCCGCCACGATCAGCAGCACCAGGTCGGCACCCGCTGCGCGGGCCTCAAGGATCTGGTATTCCTCGCCAATAAAGTCTTTACGCAGCACCGGAATGCTGACTGCCTTGCGTACCGCTTCAAGGTCGGCAAGCGATCCCTTGAACTTGCGTTCTTCGGTGAGCACGCTCACCACGCTGGCGCCGCCGGCCTCATACTGGGCCGCGAGCGCCTGGGGCTCGGCGATAGACGCGAGATCTCCGCGCGACGGGCTAGCTCGCTTCACCTCAGCGATCACCTTCATGTGATCCTCGGGGGCGAGCGCCGCAAGCGCATCAAGCGCGGGGGTACGCGAAAGAGCGAGCTTCTCGAGCTCGCTATACGACAGCCGTGAACGGCGCTGGCGGGCATCCTCGAGGGACCCCGCCAGCAACTGATCGAGCACCTTAGTCGTGAGACTTCGGGCTGAACTTGGGTCCGTTGACCCCGTAGCCTACCTTCGACAGGATCCCGCCAAGGATCCAACCAAGTGCTACGATGCCCGCCGAAACCCACACCATGGTGGGGTTATGCAGGAAGAAGAATACGGTGCCTGCGGCAACGCCAACAAGCATCACCACGACTGCCGTCCATGCGGCAGGCGAATCGCCGTGACCAGGTTCTTCGTGCTGGGTACTCATGAATCTCCTCTAAATGGGTGCGAATACTTCAAGCCTACCCGAAATCGAGATCGCGTTCCGCACTGCGGCGCGACTCGACGGGTTACGCGCGGGCGTCGCCCGGCGTGGAATCGACTTCGGGCTCCGGATCGGTGCCCTCGGTCGGGTCTTCCCCCGCTGACAGCGCCTCCCAGTCTGAGATGCGGTCGCGGGGGCCCGTGGGCTGCTGTGCTGCCGAGGTGTCGTACTTGCGGCCGGCCGAAGCCCAGCGCCCGCTCGTCACGACGACGAACAGGCCAGCAAGCGCCGAGATCACGCCCGCCACGATCGTGACCCACGGCCACACGGTCAGCGCTTCGCCGACGATCGCGTCCATGCCCGCGTGCCCGGCCAGGCCCGTGAGCTCGGTGACGCGCGTGGCGGTAGCGGCAGCGGGGTCAGCGACCACGCCGAAAGCGAGCGCCGTGGCGCCCACCCCCAGCCCGGTGATGAGCACGCCGAGCACCCGGCGAAAGATCGGGCCGGCAATCGTCAGAGCGAGCGCTGCCGCGATGATCGCGAGCGCAATGGGTGACAGCGCGGCGTTCAGGTCGTGGCCCGTTGACTGCTCGGTTGATCCGGCCTCGAGACTAAAGGTGACCCACGGCTGTGACCCGGCGCCGAGCGCGACGGCACCAGCGATCGCGAGTAGCCCGAGGGTGAGTGGCTTAGCGCGCATCAGCAGGCTCCTGGTCGGTCTGGTTCTGTGCGGGCATCAGCGAGTTCGCGATGGCGACGGCGCGCAGCGGGGCTGCCGCTTTGCTCTGGCACTCGGCGTCTTCGCTTTCGGGCACTGAGTCGGCGACGATCCCGGCGCCAGCCTGTACCATCGCGATGCCGTCCTTGATGGTGGCGGTACGAATCGCGATGGCGAGGTCGGCTGCGCCGCCCAGGCCAAAGTAGCCCACGACTCCGCCGTAGACCCCACGCTGCACGGGTTCGAGTTCGTCAATGATCTGCAGTGCGCGCGGCTTCGGGGCGCCCGACAGGGTGCCCGCGGGGAAGGTGGCACGAAACACGTCGACCGGGTTCTCGCCCGGGCGTGTACGCCCCTCCACCGTCGACACGATGTGCATGATGTGGCTGAAGCGTTCGATGCGCATGAACTCGGTCACCTCAACGCTGCCGGGTTCGCACACGCGCAACAGATCATTGCGCGAAAGATCGACGAGCATCAGGTGCTCGGCGCGCTCTTTCTCGTCGGCCAGCAGTTCGCGTTCGTGGCGCTGATCCTCGGGGGTGGTGGCCCCGCGCGGCCGCGATCCGGCAATCGGATGCGTCATCACGTGGCCATCGGTCTGCACGGTCACCAGTGCTTCGGGGCTTGACCCAACCACCGAGAACGGCACGCCGGCGGCATCCTCGAGCTGCAACAGGTACAGGTAGGGGCTCGGGTTCAAGTGGCGCAGCACCCGATAGACATCGAGCGGGTCAGCGCTGCACGGCAGGTCGAACCGCTGCGAGGGCACCACCTGGAAAATATCACCGTCGACGATGTACTGCTTGGCCTTCAGCGTCGCTTCAATGAATTCGGGCGTTGACGTCAGGCGATCCGGAACCGGCACCGCCGATCGATCGAGCGTACCCAACGGCGACGGCGCCGCCTGGGCCAGCGACGCCTGCAGCGCATCGAGCCGCTGCTGCGCATCGGCCCACTGGTCATCGGCCGACGGGCTCTGCGCGCCGTCAGCCAACGCCCCGTCGTTGAGCACGTTGGCGAGCAGCACCACGCTGCCCTCGCGGTGGTCGATGACCACCAACTCAGACACGAAGCTCAGCGACTGCGTGGGCAGCCCCGAAGCGACCTGGGGGGCATGTTCGAGGCGCTCGAACTGGCGCACGGTCTCCCACCCGAGGTAGCCAACGAAGCCGCTCGCGAGGGGCGGCAGGCCGGGCACCTCGGGGGTGCGCCAGCGCTCGTAGACGGCGTGCAGGGCCGCCACGGGGGCGAGCTGGTCGACGCCGCCCGGCAGCAGCCGCTCGGCATCGACCCCGCGCCCGGCAGCGGGAGCCCAGTGGGCCTGGCCGTCGCGCTCGCCCAGCACGCCGAAGCTGCCCGCGCCCACAAAGCTAAAGCGCGTCCATACCCCGCCCTGCTCGGCAGATTCGAGCAAAAACGTTCCGGGCCGCGAAGCAGCGACCTTTCGGTAGATGCTCACCGGGGTGTCTGCGTCAGCAAACACCTCTCGGCAGACCGGAATCACAGCGTTGGTCGCTCGCGCGGCGTCGAAGGCCGCACGCGTCGTCGTCAGAGTCACCGTTTCAGCCTACCGCGTGCAGCGCTATGCGTGAGGCGCGTCGCCCTCAGGGTTGCCGATCACCGCGGCGATCTCGCGATCGGTGAAGCAGGTGCGAGTGCCCGTGTGGCACGCCGCACCCACCTGAATCACACGCACGACCAAGGTGTCACCGTCACAGTCCATCGCGACGCCGCGCACGTACTGGCGATGACCTGAGGTATCGCCCTTGCGCCAGTATTCCTGCCGCGAGCGTGACCAGAACGTCACGCGCCCGGTGGTGAGCGTGCGGCGCACGGCCTCACGGTCCATCCACGCGAGCATCAGTACATCGTGGCTCTCGTCGTCTTGGATGATGGCGGGCAATAGCCCGTTATCACCGAAGACGATCTCTGCGGGAATATCGGTGACGTCGCTCATGCGGTGCCCTCTACAGCGGTATCGGTGAGGCGCACGGTGTGGCCAGCTTCGGCGAGTGCCTGCTTCACCTGACCAATCGTGAACGTGCCGTCGTGGAACACCGATGCGGCGAGCACGGCATCTGCGCCAGCCTCAACGGCGGGGGCAAAGTGCTCGAGCTTGCCGGCGCCGCCCGAGGCGATCACCGGCACCTGAGCGATTTCGCGCACGAGCCGCGTGAGCTCGAGGTCGAAACCGGCGAGAGTGCCGTCAGCGTCCATCGAGTTCACCAGCAGCTCACCGGCCCCACGCTCGACCGCCTCACGGCACCACACGAGCGCGTCGAGGTCGGTTTCGCGCTTGCCACCGTGGGTGGTCACAACGAACCCGCTCGGCATGCGATCGCTGCGCTTCACATCGAGTGACAGCACCACCACCTGTGCCCCGAACCGGTCTGCGATCTCGCCGATCACATCGGGGCGGGCGATGGCACCGCTGTTGATACCCACTTTGTCTGCGCCCACGCCCAGCAGGCGAGCCACGTCTTCAGCTGAGCGTACTCCCCCGCCCACGGTCAGCGGGATGAATACCTGCTCGGCCGTGCGGCTCACCACGTCGTACGTGGTTGAGCGGTCGTCGACCGTCGCGGTGACATCAAGAAAGGTCAGTTCGTCGGCGCCCTGCTGCGCATACCGCGCGGCGAGCTCGACGGGGTCACCCGCATCACGCAGGTTCAAGAAATTCACTCCCTTGACGACGCGGCCTGCCGCAACGTCAAGGCACGGGATCACTCTGGTGGCGATGGTCATATCGAGAGCTCCCTCGTTACAGACGCGCAGCGTGGATCGCGGTCACGAGAATAGCCTTCGCGCCGAGGTCGTACAGCTTGTCCATCACTTCGTTCGCTTCATCTGAGCTGACCATCACGCGCACAGCCACCCAGTTGGGGTCCTTCAGCGGCGATACGGTCGGCGACTCGATGCCACCGGCCACCTGGCTGGCCTCGTCGAGGCGATCCAGCGGCAAATCGTAGTCAAGGATGACGTACTTGCGGGCGACGAGCACACCGCGCAGGCGGCGCAGCAGACGGTCAACGCCGGGGTGCTGGGTGGGGCCACCGATCAAGATCGCGGTCGATTCGAGAATCACGGGGCCAAAGATTTCAAGCCCGGCAGCACGCAGCGTCGCACCGGTCGACACCACATCAGCCACGGCGTCAGCGACGCCCAGCTGCACGGCAGACTCAACGGCGCCATCTAGCTTGACGAGCGTGGCCACTACGCCGCGTTCCTGCAAGAAGTCGTCCACCAGCTGCGGGTAGCTCGTGGCCACGCGCTTGCCGTGCAGGTCAGCGAGCTCCTTCACGTCACCGTCAGCGGGTGAAGCGAAACGGAAGGTGGAGTCTGCGAATTCAAGCGCCGAAATCTCGGTGGCACCCGAGTGTGAATCGAGCAGCAGATCGCGGCCGGTGATTCCCACGTCGAGGGCACCAGAGCCCACGTAGGTGGCAATATCGCGGGGACGCAGGTAGAAAAACTCAACGTCGTTGCGAACGTCTGCGTGCACAAGCTTGCGGCTGTCGCGACGACCGGAGTAACCGGCCTCCGTCAGCATCTCAGAAGCAATTTCAGACAGCGATCCCTTGTTTGGGACGGCGATGCGGAGCATGGAGATTTGTTCCTCACGGTATGGCCGACGCGGCATCACGCCGGCCAGGGATTTGGGGTAATTGGCCGGGGGCGTCAGCGCATACGTGAAGCGCTGACGCTAGAGATGCGAGTAAACGTCCTCGAGGGTCAAGCCCTTAGCGAGCATCATGACCTGAATGTGGTAGAGCAGCTGGCTCATCTCTTCAGCGCAAGCAGCATCAGATTCGTGCTCGGCAGCCATCCATACTTCGGCGGCTTCCTCTACGATCTTCTTACCGATCGCGTGTACGCCCGCGTCGAGTCGCGCGACAGTGTCGCTACCCTCGGGGCGGCTAGCCGCCTTCTCGCTCAGCTCTGCAAACAGCGTTTCGAACGTCTTCACGCTTCTACCCTACCGTGTGCAGCTCCCGCACCGTGCACGTGGGCCGCAGCGGCCACGCGCAGGTCGGCAATACGCGCCTCGGGCACACCGCCGTAGACCGCTGATCCGGCGACAAAGGTGTCGGCACCCGCCTCTGCCGCGATGCCAATGGTGTCAACGGTAATACCGCCGTCAACCTGCAGCCAGACGTCAAGACCCAGGCGTGCTTTCGCTTCGGCGAACCGGCGCAGCTTGGGCATCATGTCGGGCATAAATGATTGGCCACCAAACCCGGGCTCAACGGTCATCACCAGTACCTGGTCGAATTCGGGGAGCAGCTCGAGGTAGGGCTCGGGGTCGGTGCCGGGCTTCAAGGCCAGGCCGGCACGGGCTCCCATGTCGCGCAGCTGCCGGGCGAGTCGCACCGGATCCTGTGCAGCCTCCGCATGGAAGGTGACCGAGAAGGCCCCCATCTCGGCGTAGCCCGGAGCCCACCGATCAGCGTCAGAGATCATCAGGTGCATGTCGAGTGGCACCGGCGATACCGCTTGGATGCGCGACACAATGGGCGGGCCCATCGTGAGGTTGGGCACGAAATGGTTATCCATCACATCAACGTGTACATAATCGGCGGTGGCAATTGCCTGTAGCTCGGCTTCGAGATTGACAAAATCTGCTGACAGAATGCTCGGGTTTATACGCTGCTCATTCACAGTGACAGCCTACGGCTTTCGCACGCAAATTACTCATCGGCGCGCATCTGGCCTTGGCACAGCTTAGGCTGGTGCACATGAGCGATTCGCCAGAGCACCCCACCACCCCGCAACCTGGCCAGCAGGACCCCACGGACCCGCTGGCCACACCGGCCGCGACCCCGGCTGAGCCGACCCCCACGTCTGAAGCTCCCGAGGGCCTGGCGCCCTCTCCTGGCATCGCACCGCCCACCGGTATGGCGCCGCCGCAGGCCGCGCAGCCCGAGTTCGCTCCCGATCAGGGCGCGCAGGCGTTTGCGGCCCCTGCCCCGGAGTATCCTGCAGCGCAGCAGTTCATCCCGCAGCCGCCTGCCCCGCAGTACGGCCAGGATCAGGCCCCGCAGTTTGTGCCCCAGGAGCAGGTGCAGGTGCAGGTACAGCCCGAGCAGTACGGTCAGGGCCAGGCTCCCCAGTACCCGCACGACCCTGCGCAGCAGTATGGGCAGAACCAGGCATCGCAGTATGGTCAGGATCCCGCGCAGCAGTACGGGCAGGGCCAGGCGCAGCAGTACGGTCAAGACCCCGCTCAGCAGTACGCACAACAGGATCAGCAGTACGGCCAGCAGCAGTATGGCCAGGATCCGGCGCAGCAGCAGTTCGCGCAGCAGGCACCCCAGTACGCAGCCGCCGGTGTCGGTGGCCCCGGCGGCCCGTTCCCGCCCAAGAAGGGACTGTCGACCGGCGCGATCATCGGCATCGTGGGCGGCGCGGTGGCCCTGGTCATTGTGCTGATCATCGTGTCTGTGTTCGCCCTGGGGAGCTTCAGCTCCCGCGGCGGCACCACGGTAAGCCCCCAGCTGAGCGCTTCAGAGACCGTTGAGAAGTACCTCAACGCCCTCGCCGAGGGCGACGCCGCCACCGCGCGCACCCTCGCTGGCGGCGCGTCATCAGACGTGCTGCTCACCGACGAAGCTCTCGCGGCTTCGCTCGAGATCGCCCCGATCACCGAGATCGTGGTTGATCCGGTCAAAACCGCGCAGTCTGAGTATGACGCCACCGTGTCTGCCACCTTCAAGCTGGGCGACGAGGTCATCAAGCGTGATTTCAAGCTCTGGAACGCTGTCAAGTCGTGGGAGCTCTCTGACGGTCTGGTCAGTTTCTCAGCGCGGACTTTTGAGGGCTTGGATCCGGCCGTCAACGGCATTAAGGTCGGCACGGCATCATCGCTGAAGGCCTTCCCCGGCGCCTACGAGTTCACTCTCGGAGTCGACACCTTCGAAATTGAGGACAACCCCGGCCCCATTCTGCTGACCCTTCGCGATGACACCGAGTCGCTGTACGGTCTGCGACCGGTGCCCACCGAGGACACCGTCGAGACGTACCGCACGCTCGTGAAGGAGTCGTTGGAAGCCTGCCTCGCAGCGAAGACCTTTGAAACCGAGTGCGGCCTCGAGGTATCGAGTGAGCTCGAGGGCGGCGAGAAGGTCATCGAAAAGACGATCAAGCGCACCATCGATGCCGAGGGCAAGGCCAAGCTCAAGCGCCTCAAGCCCGAGGTGAGCTACGACTCACCGACCATCTTGTCGACGTACGACTACGTTTCGGTGACCACCACGGCCGAGGTTGATAACGATGGCGTGCGCGAATCAGGCACGCTGTATGGCGTCGGTTCGCTGCTGAAGCCCACGATCGACTTCGCTGAAGACGACCCCAAGGTCACCTGGGAGTAGTCCATACTCCAGCGGCGGCGCGCTCAAGTTCCCCCGCACAGCACGAGGCCCGTGGGCCGGCATCTCAGCCGGCCCACGGGCCTCATGCGTTGGGGGTTAGTCGCCGAGTATTAGCTCGCCGACTCTTCGGTCTTCGTGAACAGCGCGATGAACATGGCATCGGTCCCGTGGCGGTGCGGCCACAGCTGCACGCTGAGCTGGTCGCCCGCGAGATCGATCGGGCCGCGGGCGATGCTAGTCACCACCTCACGAGCATCGAGTTCTTTCAGGTCGGCGTGGCGGCCGAGCAGACGTTCGACGCTCACCCGAGTTTCGGCCAGGTGCGGTGAGCAGGTGACGTACGCAAGCACGCCCCCCACCGCGAGGTGCGCCACCGCGGCATCCAGCAGTTCGCCCTGCAACTGCGTCAGATCGGGCAGATCACCGGGCGTCTTACGCCACCGGGCTTCGGGCCTGCGGCGCAGCGCCCCCAGACCTGAGCACGGCGCGTCGACGAGAATGCGGTCGTACTGCTGACCGTCATAGGCACCCTCTTCACGGCCATCAAATGACACCACGTTAACTGTGCTGGCCACCGCTTCAACCGCGTTGCGCACGAGTTCGGCGCGGTGGGGCGCCACTTCATTGGCACGCACGGTAGCCCCGGCGAGGCGAGCCTCAGCGCCCAGCAGCGCACTCTTGCCGCCCGGGCCCGAGCACAAATCGAGCCAGCGTTCACCGGCCTGCACCGGGCGGGCGCGGGTGAGCGCGAGAGCCGCAAGCTGTGACCCCTGATCTTGCACCCGCAGCGCACCCTCGTGCACCTGAGCCGCTTCGATCGCACGCGCCGGATCCCCGCCGTGCATCATGAAGCCGATGGGCGAGGGCCCCTCAAACGTGATCGCCTCGAAGCTGCCGCTTTCAACATCTTCGATCAGCTCTTCATCAAACCCGGGCAGCAAAGCCAGGTTCACGCGCGGAGCGACGTTGTCAGCTTCGAGCAGTTCGACAAGCTCTGCGTCGCGCCCCTCGGCCTTCAAAGAGGCACGCAGCGCACGCAGCACCCACGTGGGGTGAGACGTCTGCGCAGCAAGCGCATCATCCTTCGACTTGGCGGTCTCGGCGATGCGCTCATCCCACTCTTCGGGGGTGGTGCGGCCAATCGCGCGCAGCACCCCGTTCACGAAGCCGGCGCCGTTGGGACTGGCCACGAGGCGCTGCAACTCGACGCTTTCGTTGACGGCGGCGTGCGACGCGGTGCGCATGCCGAGCAGCTGATGCACCCCGAGACGCAGCACGTTGAGGGTGCGCGCATCGATGTGTTCGGTGTCGCGGCCCGACGCAATCTCGATGATGCGGTCGTAGCGGCCGCGCATGCGCAAGGATCCGGCCACGAGCTCAGTCACCAGTGCAGTGTCTCGGTGATCGATCCCTGCCTCTCGAATGCGGGCGGGCAGTGCCAGGTTGGCGTAGGCCTCGCGGTCGGTGACGTCACGCATCACGTCGTAGGCGGCAAGCCGCGCCGGCGATACCTTCGGGCCGCGCTGGGGACCGCGTGGGCCGCCCGAGCGATTGCCTGCGCCACGGCTGGCACCGCCTCGGTCACCCGACTGACGGTTTTCGGCGTTGCGTCCGTTGTATTCGCTCACGAGATCACCGTGTTTCCGCCGCGTCCACGCAGCCAGTCTGCCGCCGCCATGGCGGGCTTGCCTGCAGGCTGAACCCGCACCAGTTCGAGTGTGCCGTCACACAGCTGCAGCACGACGGTGCCGCCCACGAGTGTCACGGTGCCGGGAGCGACCGCGACCGCCGCACCAGCTGCATCATCGGTGTCTGCCGGCTGCGCCAGGGGGCGCAGCTCGTGCAGTTTCAATGCCGCATCTTCGTGCAGCGCGTACGCGCCGGGCTCGGGCGTCATGCCAGCCCACTGCGCGAGCACCGCTGAGGTGGGGGTGGTGAGGTCGAGTTTGCCATCCTCGCGCGTCAGCTTGTGCGCGTAGCTGGTCTCGCCCACCTGGGGTTCACCCGCGGCGGGGTCAGCGGCGATCGCGTCGATCGCGGCCATCAGCGCGCCCGTGCCAAATTCAGACAGCGTGGTGAGCGCCGCGCCCGCGGTGGTGCCGGGCGCAAAGTCGTGGGTGTCGCGGCTGAGCACATCGCCAGCATCCAGCGCGGCCACGAGCCGAAACGCCGTCACCGACAGCGTCTGCTCCCCCGCAGCGAGCGCGCGCTGCACGGGCGCCGCGCCGCGCCACCTGGGCAGGTCTGAGAAGTGCAGGTTGATCCACCCGTGCGTGGGTTCGCTCAACAGCGGTTCGCGCACGAGCCCGCCGTAGGCCACGATCACGCCGAGATCGGCCTGCAGGTCACGCGCCCAAGCGAGCGCAGCATCGTCAAGCTTGTTCGCCTTCAGCACGGGGAGCCCGAGTTCGGCGGCCGCATCAGCGACGGGTGAGGGGGTGAGCACGCGTTTGCGCCCGAGGGGAGCGTCTTCGCGTGTGATGACGCCAGCGACCTCATGGCCACGCGCGACGAGCGCGCGCAGGCTGGGCACGGCGAACTCTGGAGTTCCGGCAAAAATTATCCGCATGCGTCTATTCTCTCAGTGCCGAGCGGCTTTCCCTGCTGCTAGACTCAGTCACATGCACTCTGTAAGCCTTTGGTGGACCGTCTAAGGACGGTCTCGACGCTCAGCTGCATTTTCGACACCGCCTCCTGATAGGCGGTGTTTTTTCGTCTCGGGTGGCGCAATGAAGCAAAGGATCCCCCAATGGAACAATCTGATTCACACTCTGACTCGTCCACCGACGCAGGCTCGCTGTATCGTGCCAACGCCGAGGGCTTCTTCGGCGAGTTTGGTGGCGCGGTGCTGCCGCCCCACCTCGCGGGGCCCATGGCCGAGGTGGCCGTGGCGTATGCCGAGGCATCAGCCGACCCCCAGTTCCAAGAGGAGCTACAGGCACTGCTGTCGAAGTATGTGGGGCGCCCGTCGCTGCTCTACTTTGCTGAAAACCTCACCCGCCAGCTGGGCGGCGCGCGCATCTACCTGAAGCGCGAAGACCTGAACCACACGGGCGCGCACAAGATCAATCACTGCCTGGGCGAGGCGCTGCTCGCAAAGCGCATGGGCAAGCGCAAGCTGATCGCTGAGACCGGAGCAGGTCAGCACGGCGTGGCTCTGGCGACCGCCGCCGCGCTCGTGGGGCTCGAGTGCGAGATTCACATGGGCGCCATCGATGTCGCGAAGCAGCACCCCAATGTGGTGCGCATGGAGCTCTTGGGCGCAAAGGTCGTGTCCGTCGAAGAGGGCGGGCGCTCACTCAAGGAGGCCGTCGATTCGGCATTCGGTGTCTATGCCGCAGCCCCCGACGAGTACTTCTTCGCCATTGGTTCAGTCGTTGGGCCCCACCCGTTCCCGACGATGGTGCGTGATTTCCAGTCAGTGGTGGGCCGCGAGGCGCGCGCCCAGGTGCTCGAGAATGAGGGGCGCCTGCCCGATCTGCTGATCGCGTCGGTGGGCGGCGGGTCGAACGCTATGGGCCTCTTCGATGCGTTCCTCAACGATGATTCGGTGCGCATCATGGGCGTGGAGCCCGGCGGCGAGGGCCTCGAGGGCGATCGCCACGCGGCGACAATGACGCTGGGCACCCCGGGCGCGCTGCACGGCATGCTGACCAAGGTGCTGCAGAACGCCGACGGCGAGCCGAATGCGGTGCACTCGATCGCTTCGGGCCTGGATTACCCCGGAGTGGGCCCGCAGCACGCGCACCTCGAGAGCATCGGCCGCGCCGAATACGTGTCGGTGTCTGACGCCGAAACGCTCGCTGCGTTCCAGCTGCTCTCGCGCGTCGAGGGCATCATTCCTGCGCTCGAGTCGTCGCACGCGATCGCGCAGGTCATCAAGGTGGCCCCGACGCTCGCGCCTGATGCGATCATCATCGCGAACCTGTCGGGTCGCGGCGATAAAGACGTCGATTTCGTGGCTGAGTTGTTGCGCAGCCAGGCCCCCGCGGCCTAATTTCTAAGATCCGGATCGCGACACCTCCCCCGCGATCCGGGTCGGCAGGTCAGCCCTCGAAGACTCCGCGGTCGTCGAATCTGAGCCTGAGCGCCTCGGGCCGGGCCCGGCCGGGCGCGCGTGCCTTGGTGCGCGAGGTCGCCCCGGCGGCATCAGCCACCAGCGCGCCGCGCAGTCGCGAGGCCACATCTCCCCCGCGCCCGTAGTCAAAGCGCACGATCGCGCGCACCAGGCCCGCCGGGGTCTTCGCCGCGCCCCCTGCGGGCATGAGGGTGGGACCCAAGTGGTCGACTCCGGGAAGCCCGTCGAGGGTGTCGAGGGCACGGTTCACTTCGTGTGGACCACCCGTCACGCTCGCCACCCGCACCGCGGGCGGGTAGCGCAGTTCGTGCCGGTCGCGCAGTTCGCTGTGCAGCCACTCTTCGGTGCGGCCCGTCACAAAGGCGCGCACGGCGGGCCCTCCACCCGATGCAATCAGGCAGTGGCCGTCTGGCGCGGCGAGGGCGGCCGCGTTTTCCCACCACCGCATGCAGTCTTCGGCAGAGCGCAGCGACTCCCGTGACAGCAACCGCTCGGCGTCCAGCAGCACCACGGCGCGGTACCCGCCCGCAGCGAGGGGCTCGGCGCCGCGGGTCGCGACGACGAGGGCCGGGCGGGCGTCGACCCGTTCGCGCGCGTGTTCGCCGTCGCTGAGCAGCACGCGGGTGCCCGCGAACTGGCGTTCAAACTGTTCGACGGTGCGTTCAGAGCCCATACCGCGTTCGGCAAGGTGACGGCCGTCGCAGACGGTGCAGTGCCAGGTGGCCGCGTTGATGCCGCACCACCGGCAGGCCGCGCGCTGCGCCGAACGAAACCCGATGGGGCCGGCGCACGCGTTACACCGCGCGAGCTCACCGCAGTCATGGCAGACCGAGATTGGCGCGTAGCCGGGAGTGGCCACCTGCACGAGCACCGGCCCCTGCGTGAGCGCCTCACGAATGGTGCGCGCCGCAATCTCGGGCACCCGGCCGGCAAACACATCGGGGGTCATCGCCGCGTCGGCGTGCAGCACGCGGGTGCGCCTGGGCGGGTTTTGTTGCGCCCGCACATATCCAATATCGGTGAGCCGCTGCACCTCTGCGCTGCGTGAGTGCGCGGCAAAGAACAGCCCCGCGCCCGCCTGCTCAGCCCGCACGAGCGCGGCGTCGCGCGAGTGTACATAGGGGGCGAGGGGTTCGGCCAGCACCGGGTCGCCGTCATCCCACATCAAAATCGCGCCCAGCGCGTACGCCGGGGCGTACACCGCCGAGCGGTTACCGATGATGATCCGTGGCTCATGGTCGAGCGCGCGCAAGAAACCTGAGTATCGTTCGCCATTCGATTGCCGCGAGTCAACACGCACCACGGCCTCGTGGCCCAGCGCGGCCAGCGCGTCTCGCAGTTGGTCAAGGTCGCGGTAGTCGGGCACCACGCAGATCGCGCTGCGTCCCTGCACAAATACGCCGATGGCAATGCGCGCCATTTGCGCTGCCCAGCCACCCACCCATTCGCCGGTGTGCAGGCGCTCGGGGCCGTGTGAAGCGGTCAGTGCGAGGCGTGCGCCCTCGATGAGTTCGGCCGCAATGTCGGTCGAGCCGTCAGCCACGGTACTAAACACGACCGAGGAGACCACCGGGGTGGCCGCCGCGGCCGATGCAGCGGCTTCGGAAGCGTCGGTGGGCTCGGATGCCTCGGCTGCTTCAGCCGTTGCCGTAGTATCCGCAGCGCCGAGCGCGAGGTGCTGTTTTTCCACCCGCACCATGCGTTGGGGAATGCCCAGGCGTAAAATATCGCCGGCAGAGCCGCCCGCACGGTCGGCGACCGCGCGGGCGAGCCGCCACACCTCGGGGGTGAGTAGCGGCACCGGTGACACGACGTCGGCGATGGGCGACAGCTCCCCGCCGAATTCGCTGCGGTCGACGAATTCGATGACGTAGCCGAAGCTTTTACGGTCTTTCGAGCGAAACGGCACCCGCACGCGATGCCCCACCCGCAGGCTGTCTTGCAGCTCGAGTGGAATCGCGTAATCAAACAGGTGGTCGAGCTGAGGCAGCGCTGAGTCGAGCAGCACACGAGCGACCAGGCGTGTTCCTGGCCGCTCGGCCTCCTCAATCCCTGCGCTCACGGGTGTCCTTAGACGCCAGCAGCAGCGCGCAGCTCAGCTACGCGCGGGGTCGCTTCCCAGGTGAAATCGGGCAGTTCGCGACCGAAGTGACCGTAGGCACTCGTGGCGGCGTAAATCGGGCGCAGCAGTGCGAGGTCGCGAATGATCGCGAGCGGGCGCAGGTCGAAGACCTCGCGCACGGCGGCCTCGATGCGCTCGCGCGGCACAGTTTCGGTGCCAAAGGTTTCGACGTAGAGCCCCACGGGGTGGGCGCGGCCGATCGCGTATGCGACCTGCAGTTCTGCGCGCTTCGCAAGCCCTGCACGCACGACGTGCTTTGCAACCCAGCGCATGGCGTAGGCGGCCGAGCGGTCTACCTTCGACGGATCCTTGCCGCTGAACGCGCCGCCACCGTGACGGCTTGATCCACCGTAGGTGTCAATGATGATCTTGCGGCCGGTCAACCCGGCATCGCCCATGGGGCCACCGACCACAAAGGGGCCAGCGGGGTTGATGAAAAACTCTGCGTGATCGCTCTTCAAGTCGACGCGGCCCAGTACGGGGCGAATCACCTCGCGCTCAATCACTTCACGCAGCGCGGGCTGCGAGATGCTGGCGTGGTGCTGGGTCGACACGACCACCGCTTCGATGCTCGCGGCACGGTCGCCGTCGTAGCCGATGGTGACCTGCGTCTTGCCGTCGGGGCGCAGCTCGGGCACGATGCCGGCCTTGCGCACCTCGGTGAGGCGCTCGGCGAGGCGGTGTGCGATCCAGCTGGGCAGCGGGTGTAGCTCGGGGGTTTCGTCGGTCGCGTACCCAAACATGATGCCCTGGTCGCCAGCGCCCTGAGCGCTCAACGGGTCGACCTCGGTTTCAGAGGTGCGCACCTCGAGCGAGGAGTCCACGCCGCCCGCGATATCGGGCGACTGCTGACCGATCGACACCGAGATACCGCATGATGCCGCGTCAAAGCCCATCTCTGAGCTGGTGTACCCGATATCGCGCACGGCCTCGCGCACGATCTGGGGGATCTCGACGTAGCCAGACGTCGATACCTCGCCGGCCACGTGGACGAGGCCGGTGGTGACGAGCGTCTCGACAGCGACGCGCGCGCCGGGGTCTTGCTCGAGCATCGCGTCAAGAATGGAATCAGAAATGCGATCGCAAATCTTGTCAGGATGCCCTTCAGTGACGGACTCTGAGGTGAACTGGCGCAGCGGCACGAGGGGCTCCTTGCAATGCGAGCGAAAATAGTGGGTGGTGAAACGACGGTGGCGCCGGATCCCTAGTTAAAGGGTATCCGACGCCACCGACATCGCCGCTTTCACGGCGAAGTGTTACTGCGCGGGTTACGCGTCCTCGCCGGCTACGAGAGCCTCGTCGCCGAGTTCGGGCAGCTCGTCAGCCTCGCGGGGCTTCATTTCGAGCTTGCCTTCAACGATCTCGTGCAACGCGATCGACAGCGGCTTGTCGTCGACAGCCGAGTCGACGAGCGGGCCGACGTTGTCGAACAGATTGCCATCGTGCAGATCCGTGTAGTAATCGTTGATCTGGCGGGCGCGCTGCGAGGCGAAAACCACCAGCGCATACTTCGAATCAACCTTTTCGAGCAGATCGTCGATAGGCGGGTCGATAATGCCGTTGGGATTGGCCATGTACACACTCCTCTAGTAGACCTGTCTATCTTACCTGAGGTTTACTCGAAAAGGGCGCAAGCTGACTTCAAGCCTGCCGTGCTACCCCAGAAGTGTGCGTACAACGACGTGCCCGCGGGCGGTGGTGAGCCGCGTCCAGGTGAGCGTGCGCGTAACATTTACGGGCTCGTCGCCCAAGAATCCCATCGTTTCGGCCGCGAATGCTGCCGCCGCAGGCACGCCGGGCGCAATCTCTACGCCCCAGACCGCCGCGCGCACGCGGTGCACCACGGCCTCCCCCGGATCCTGCGGAAGCGTGTCAGCAACCCGCGCGATTCCCTCACCAGCCACCGTGGCCAATGAGGCAGCATCGATCGCCCCGGCAGGTTGCCACCCGGCCACGGGAGGCAACACGCCGGTCCATGAGGCCATCGCGGGGATATCGGGGAGTTCAAGCGCCAACCCGATGATGCCCAATCGGGCAATACGGTCGAGCACCGCTCTTGCCTGCACGCTCACGTCGATGGGCGATCCGGGTTCAGATTTCAGCGCGAACGCACGCATCACCAGCACGACGGGCACCGAGTCAGTGATGCCCATTGGCGCCTGCGTGCAGCCGTAGACCGCGAGCGTCGCCCCCTTGGTCACCATGCGCACCTCGGGTTTACCCGAACGCAGCAAGCGCTCGAGAAAGATGCGCAGGTCGTCGCGAGTGGCGTGGTCGAAAAGAGCAAGATTGGCAGCCATTCTTACGAGCCTACCCGGGTCGCATGAGCTGCGGCCTCAGCAAACCCGCTCGCCGCGCGCCCCCGGTGACGCGACCGGCGCGCTAGTGTGGACTCATCATCTTGTGTGACCCCCAGGAGGAACTCATGACCGCGTTTCCAGACCTCCTCGCGATGCTGTCGGTTCTCGATTCGGGCGCCCGCACACGCGAAGACATTCTGACCGGGCCCGCCTTTCCCACTCCCCACGGCCGCTCATTTGGCGGTCAGGTGCTCGGGCAGGCCATCGCCGCTGCGGGTACCACGGTGCCAGAGGATCGTCAGATTCACTCGATGCACGCCTACTTTTTGCGGCCAGGCATCAGCGAAGACCGCATGACGTTTGAGGTGGACCGCATTCACGACGGCCGCTCGTTCTCTACGCGCCGGGTGCAGGCTTATCAGGCCGGCCAGGTGCTGATGTCGCTCATCTCGTCCTTCCAAGAGGACGATCCGGGGGTGGAGCATCAGGAGCCCATCGACATGTCGCAGATCCCGGGGCCCGAGACGTTGCCCTCGGTGTGGGAGAAGTACGGTCATCTCGCGGGTGACGGGCGCGCCTCATGGATCATGAATCGTCCCTTCGATTTTCGCCACGTCGAATCTGACATCATTTTGTCGGTTCCCGAGCGCACCAATAAGCAGCGGGTGTGGATGCGTAGCCGCGACACCTTCGACACCTCGGCGCTGCTGCACGCGGCCGCGCTCGCGTTCGCAAGCGACTATATGCTGCTCGAACCCGTGGCCCGCCAACACGGTGTGCCGTGGGCGACGCCCGGGATGCGCGCGGCGAGCCTCGATCACGCGATGTGGTTTCACCGCCCGTTTCGGGTGGACGAGTGGCTGCTCTATGAGCTTGACTCCCCCACTGCCCAGGGCGGCCGCGGGCTGGCGCACGGTCGGTTCTACGACGTCAACGGTGCGCTCGTGGCGAGCGTGTCACAGGAGTCGATGTTCAGAGCCCCCGGCGCGTAACACGCGTGCCCCGGGATGCCGCGCGCCAAGCGCATTGCATCCCGGGGCGCAGGGGCGCAGGGGCGCAGGGCGTGAGTTACCCCTTGCTACCCCCGGCGCATCTTGACGGGCGCGTCCATCCATGCTTCCACCGATGTGCGCCCCTCTGGCGAAAGCCGGATCGGGCGCATCGTCACCCCGTCAACGATCACAATGTGCGAGATTGCTTTTGCGATGACCGTGCGTTCGGCAGCAGCGCCGTCGATGATCTCGTAGTGCACCTCGAGACTTGAGCCACCGAGCTTGCCGATCCAGAGCTCGACGACGATCGGGCGCTCTGAATACTCGAGCACCCGCACGAACTCAATCTGCTGGCTGGCCACCAGCATCTTGGGGCCTGCAGGGTCGTTGCCGCGAAAGTGGCGGGCCATGCCGGTGTCTTCACGGCCAGAGCCGAGCCAGAACGTGCGCACGCGGGCTTCCTCAAGGAACCTCGCGAAGGCCACGTTGTTGACGTGCCCGTATGCGTCTTGGTCTCCCCAACGCAACTCAATGTCGACGTGCGTACGCGCCATGTTTTTCTCCCTGTAGAAATACCGAAGGCGCGGCTCCACTGGGGAGCCGCGCCTTCAAGAATACGACTAGTCGCGCGTGAGCTTACGGTAGGTCGCACGCGACGGCTTCGCCGCGTCGGGGCCGAGGCGCTCAATCTTGTTCTCTTCGTAAGCCTCGAAGTTACCCTCGTACCAGTACCAGTTGGCGGGGTTTTCTTCGGTGCCCTCGTAGGACAGGATGTGCGTTGCGATGCGGTCGAGGAACCAGCGATCGTGCGTGATCACCACGGCGCAACCGGGGAACTCGAGCAGCGCGTTCTCGAGACTCGTGAGGGTCTCAATATCGAGGTCGTTCGTAGGCTCATCAAGCAGCAACAGGTTGCCGCCCTGCTTCAGCGTGAGCGCGAGGTTCAACCGGTTGCGCTCACCGCCCGAGAGCACGCCAGCGGGCTTCTGCTGGTCGGGGCCCTTGAAACCGAAGGTCGAGACGTAAGCGCGTGAGGGCACCTCAACGTTGCCGACCTGCATGTAATCGAGACCGTCAGAGACGACCTCCCACACGGTCTTCTTCGGGTCGATGCCGCCACGAGACTGGTCAACGTAGCTGAGCTTGACGGTTTCGCCGACGCGCAGCTCACCGTTGTCGAGCGGCTCAATGCCTACGATGGTCTTGAACAGGGTGGTCTTACCCACACCGTTGGGGCCGATGATGCCGACGATGCCGTTGCGGGGCAGCGTGAACGACAGGCCGTCGATGAGTACGCGGCCGTCGAAGCCCTTGTTGATGTCCTTGGCCTCGAGCACGAGGTTACCCAGGCGCGGGCCTGCAGGAATCTGAATGTCTTCGAAGTCGAGCTTGCGCGTGCGCTCAGCCTCCGACGCCATCTCCTCGTAGCGAGCGAGACGTGCCTTCGACTTGGCCTGGCGGCCCTTCGTGTTCGAGCGCACCCACTCAAGCTCTTCCTTCAGCCGGCGCTGCAGCTTCTGGTCCTTCTTGCCCTGCACCTCAAGACGAGCAGCCTTCTGCTCGAGGTAGGTGGAGTAGTTACCCTCGTAGGGGTAGAGGTGACCGCGGTCGACCTCACAGATCCAGGTGGCGACGTGATCGAGGAAGTATCGATCGTGGGTCACGGCCATCACGGCACCCGGGTACTTCGCGAGGTGCTGCTCGAGCCACAGCACGCTCTCGGCGTCCAAGTGGTTCGTGGGCTCATCGAGCAGCAGCAGGTCGGGCTTCTCAAGCAGCAGCTTGCAGAGCGCAACGCGGCGCTTCTCGCCACCTGAGAGGTGTTTGACGATCGCGTCAGACGGCGGGCAACGCAGCGCGTCCATGGCCTGCTCAAGCTGGCCTTCAAGCTCCCAGCCGTCGACAGCGTCGATGGCTTCCTGCAGCTCACCCATCTCGGGCAGCAGCGTGTCATAGTCGGCGTCAGGATTCGCCATCTCAGCCGAGATCTCGTTGAAGCGGTCAAGCTTGCCCTTGATCTCAGCGACACCCTGCTCAACGTTCGCGAGCACGGTCGCTTCTTCATCAAGCTCGGGCTCCTGCATGAGGATGCCCACCGAGTAACCGGGGGTCAGGATCGCTTCGCCGTTTGACGGGGTATCGATGCCCGCCATGATCTTCAAGATCGTTGACTTACCGGCACCGTTGGGGCCGACGACGCCGATCTTGGCGCCCGGCAAGAACGCCATAGTTACGTCGTCAAGAATCACCTTGTCGCCGTGCGCCTTGCGCGCGCGAACCATCTGGTAAATATACTCAGCCATATACTTTTTTTGGGCGCCGAGGCGCCCAGAACTCCCTTAGCAAAGACGATGTGTTGCAGTCACCTCTACTGTAGTCTGCTGAGCCGCACACCGGCATCTATCTCAGCCCAACTCGCGGGTTCTCACGGATTCTGGCGGGTTCTTGGACCCGGATCAGTGCGAATCCCAGCTACCAGTTGATGACTGCGGTCTGCCCGATCAGGCAAATGTTCTTCTCGGGGCCCACCGCGGGCGCTGTCTCGGTGGCGACCGTGCGGTCTGCGGTAACGACCTGGCCGACGAGGCAGTCGGCGCCCAGTTGCACCGACACAAAAATGTTGTCGGCTTCAAGCCCGGTCGCTGAGCGGTCAAAGCTGACCTGTATCTGCGACTTATCGAACCCGGCGTCAGCGACGGCACGTGCGACGGGTTCCCCCTTGATCAGGGCGTCACCGGCGGCGAACGAACGCAGCACCTCGGTGAAGTACGGCAAATTTTCATCGGCGCTGCCGCCGGGCACCAGCTCGGGGGCCACTTCGGGAGCCACCACCGTCTCGCGCTCGGGCGTCACCGGTGTGGGGCCTTCAAGCAGCGCACAGCCGCTGAGCGACACAGTTGCCACTACCAGCGCCGCGCATGCCACACCTCGCACACGCAAAGAGGGCCGCCGGTTCGTAAACGCGAAGGGGTAAGTCACGCTGACCAGTGTACGCAGCTCAGCCACCGGCCGGCTGCTGAATTGCTGAGCGCGAAGGTGCCGGTGGCGCAGGTATTGAGTCGTCCCCAGCCCGCCATTTTCGCCAGTTTCCCGCGTTCATCCACAGATCGGGTGCGCGGCCCCCACGTCCGCGCTTCGTGATGCAGCCTTGAGGTGAATGAGGAAGCTGGCACCTGCACGGCCCGGCTTCCTCATTCCCCAGGCCAGCTGGCCGTTCACCGCACATGCAAAGGAGCATCCCATGCACACCCAGGTCTGCGTCGTTGGCACAGTTGCCACCGACCCGAAGTTCACACACTCCGCCGAGAAAACACCGTTCTGCTCGTTCAGGCTGGCGTGTAACGAGCGCCGCTACGACGCCGAGAAGAAGGAATGGATTGATGCTGACACCAATTGGTTCACCGTAAATTCATTTCGTGGTCTGGCAGCTCACGCGTTTGAGTCGTTTCAGAAGGGTGACCGCGTGGTTGTCAACGGCCGACTGCGCATGCGCGACTGGTCCAACGACGAAAAGTCGGGCACCTCAGTCATTGTGGATGCAGACGCGCTCGGTCACGATCTGCGCTGGGGCACAAGCACGTTCACGAAGGCGAGCACTCCCCCGACCGGTCAGGTGACCGTACCGACGCAGGCCTCGCCTGTGGCCGCGGGTGAGCCGCAACCGTGGGGGTCACCCGCAGCCGGAGCACAAGCGACCGCTGCGGGGACGGAGCCCGCCGCGGCCGAAGCCGAAAGTTTTGAGGCCGATGGGTTCACCCCCAAAGACGAACTCACGCCCGCCATGTAACCATGTCGGGCGTGAGTTGCGAGACGCGCTGGCGCCAAAAGCTGGTGGGCTTAGTCGATGAGGTAGCTCACAAACTTTGCACGAATCTTGTTCACCTTGGGGGCAGCCACCGCGAGGCAGTAGCCCTGGGTGGGGTTCTTCGCGAAGAAATCCTGGTGGTGGTCTTCTGCGGCGTACACGATTCCCAAGGGTTCGAGCGTGGTCACGATCTGGGCCGGCCACCATTCGCGTGCCCGGTCGAGCGCCGCGGTAAAGACCTCACGCTGGGTCTCGTCGGCGTAGAACATCGCCGACCGGTACTGAGTGCCGATGTCGCCGCCCTGCCTGTTGAGCTGGGTGGGATCGTGCATGGTGAAAAAGGCGTCGAGAATGATCTCTGCCGGCACGATCTCATCGTCGAAGGTCACCGCGACGGCTTCAGCGTGACCGGTGTGACCGGTGCACACCTGCTCATAGCTGGGGTGTTCGGTTGCGCCGCCGGTGTAGCACGAGAGCACCTCGCTCACCCCGCGCAGGGCGCGGTAGGCGGCGTCCAGGCACCAAAAGCAACCACCGGCAAGAACGAATGTGTGTTTCAAAGTGAGGGCCTCCACCACTGGTCGTCGGGGGTTACCGGGGGGCGCCGCTTATGCTCGGTGCCCCGGTATCGTCGCTCAACGTTCTCACGGACGGCATCGGTCACCGATTCGCCCCGCAGAAACGCGTCGAGCTCGGGGTACGTCACCCCGAGGCTGTCTTCGTCGGTTTGCCCGGGCTGATCATCCAACAGGTCAGCCGTGGGGGCTTTCTCCCACAACCGGTCGGGGGCGCCCAGGTGACGCAGCAACGCCGCGCCCTGGCCCTTCGTGAGCCCGGCGAGCGGGATCACGTCGGCCGCGCCATCACCAAATTTAGTGAAGAACCCGGTGACTGCTTCAGCCGCGTGATCGGTGCCGATCACGAGCAACCCGAGGTCACCGGCGATCGCATACTGGGCGATCATGCGCATGCGCGCCTTCACGTTTCCGCGGTTGAAGTCGCTCACCCCACCGCGGCTCTCGAGCACCCCAGAAGCCTCGACTGACGCCTCAAGTGCTGCGGTTGCCGGGGCAATATCGACGGCGACGCTCTGGTCGGGCGCGATGAATTGGAGCGCCAGTTGGGCATCGTCCTCGTCGCGCTGCACACCGTGCGGCAAGCGCACCGCCGCGAACGTCGCGTCATGCCCGGCCGCGCGAAGCCGTTCGACCGCCAGCTGCGCGAGTCGGCCCGCGAGTGACGAGTCTTGCCCACCCGAAATGCCGAGCACAAACCCACGCGCTGACGGAATACTCAAGGCGTAGTCACACAAGAAGGTGATGCGCCGTTCAACCTCAGCTGCGGGATCGATAGTCGCCCGCACACCAAGCGTGGTCATGATGTCTTGCTGCCGCGTAGTCACTATTCCACTCTACTCCCGGCGAACGAGGTTCGCCGGGAGAAATCACTGCGCGATCAGCTCTTCCAAAGGCAGCAGACAGCGCGGCCCCAAAATCCCCTTCAACTCACCAAACAGGTCACCCGAAATGCGCACGCGCAGCGGCACTTCAAACACGCGCACCGAGGTCGACGTGATCAGGTTCAGCCGCACCTCGCTCACACCGCGGTGGCGAATCAGCGTCTTCTTGAGCTCTTCCATCAGCTCTTCGGTCGCTTTGGTGTCGGTCAGGGTGAGCGAGAGCGTGGTCGCGTCCTCTTGCACGACGGCGTCGATCGGCTTCACACCATAGGCGTGCATCGACATGCCATCATCGCGAGATTTCAGTTTGCCCCGCAACGCCACGATCGTGTCGGGCTGCAACAGGCTGCCAAACTCTTGGTACGACTTCCCCATGAACAAGGCTTGAATTTCACCGCTGAAGTCTTCAACGGTCGCCATGCCGTACAGGTTGCCCGACTTGGCGGTGCGGTGCTCAACGCTGGTGAGCAGGCCGGCCACGGTCACAATCTCACCGTCCATGGCCGCGCTGGCCTCGGGGTTGGTGATTTGCGCGACGGTCGCTGAGGCCTCCTTCGCGAGCGCCTGCTCGAGGCCGCGCAGCGGGTGATCCGAAACGTACAGGCCCAGCATCTCGCGCTCAAACGCGAGCTTGTCCTTCTTCGTCCACTCGGGCCGGTCAGGCACCTGCGAGACAGGTTCTGGCTCGCCGCTTTCCTCGGCCACCTCGGCAAAGAGGCTGTCGAAGTCGAACCCGACGTTGCCGTTCTCGGCGTCGCGTTTTTCTTTCACCGCGCTCTCGATGGCGGGTTCGTGAATCTCGACGAGGGCGCGACGCGTCCCCCCGAGTCCGTCGAACGCACCGGCCTTGATCAGTGATTCAATGGTGCGCTTGTTGAGGGCCGCAACCGACACCTTCTTCAAGAAATCATGGAAGGTTTCGAAGGCCCCCTGTCCCTCACGCGCCGTGCGAATCGCCTCCACAACGTGGCCACCCACGTTGCGAATTGCGCCCAGGCCAAAGCGAATATCGTCGCCCACAGCTGAGAAGTCTGCGAATGAATCGTTCACGGCGGGCGGCAGCACCTTGATGCCCATGTGACGGCACTCATTGAGGTACAGCGCCAGCTTGTCCTTGGAGTCGCCCACGCTCGTCAGCAGCGCGGCCATGTACTCGGCCGGGTAGTGCGCCTTCAAGTAGGCGGTCCAATAGCTCACCACGCCGTAGGCGGCAGAGTGGGCCTTGTTAAATGCGTAGTCAGAGAAGGGAAGCAGAATGTCCCACAGCGATTTTACGGCCGCGTCAGAGTACCCACGCTCGTGCATACCCCCGGCAAAGCCCGCGTACTGCTTATCGAGCTCAGACTTCTTCTTCTTACCCATGGCGCGGCGCAGAATATCTGCCTGGCCCAGCGAGAACCCTGCCACCGTCTGCGCGATCGACATCACCTGCTCCTGATAGATGATCAGGCCGTACGTGGTGCCCAGCACCTCTTTCAAGGGCTCTTCAAGCTCGGGGTGAATGGGGGTGATCGGCTGCAGCCCGTTTTTACGCAGCGCGTAGTTCGTGTGTGAATCGGCGCCCATGGGGCCGGGGCGGTAGAGCGCCAGCACGGCCGAGATATCTTCAAAGTTGTCAGGCTTCATGAGGCGCAGCAGGCCACGCATCGGGCCACCATCAAGCTGGAACACGCCCAGTGTGTCACCTCGAGCCAGGAGCTCATACGACGCTTTGTCGTCGAGTTCGAGGTGCTCAAGGTCAAGCTCGAAGTTTCGGTTGAGGCGAATATTCTCGAGCGCGTCAGAGATGATCGTGAGGTTACGCAACCCCAAGAAGTCCATCTTGATGAGGCCTAGGCCTTCACAGGTGGGGTAATCAAACTGCGTGACGATCTGGCCGTCTTGCTCACGCTTCATCAGCGGAATGATGTCGATGAGCGGGTCGCTCGACATGATCACACCGGCAGCGTGCACACCCCACTGACGCTTCAGGCCTTCAAGCCCGAGCGCGGTGTCGTACACGAGCTTTGCTTCGGGGTCTTCTTGGATGACCGCGCGAAACTCTGCGGCTTCCTTATAACGCGCGTGCTTGGGGTCGGTGATCCCCGAGAGTGGAATGTCCTTGGCCATCACGGCAGGCGGCATCGCCTTCGTCAGCTTTTCGCCCATGCCGTAGGGGAACCCGAGCACACGCGAGGCGTCCTTGAGAGCTTGCTTCGACTTAATCGTGCCGTAGGTCACGATCTGCGCGACGCGCTCATCGCCGTATTTCTCAGTGACATACCTAATCACTTCGCCACGGCGACGATCATCGAAGTCGACGTCGAAGTCGGGCATCGAAACACGATCGGGGTTCAAGAATCGCTCGAAGATGAGGCCGTGCTGCAGCGGGTCGAGGTCGGTGATGCGCATCGCGTACGCAACCATCGAGCCTGCGCCTGAACCACGGCCGGGGCCCACTCTGATCCCGTTTTCCTTGGACCAGTTGATGAAGTCGGCCACCACAAGGAAGTAGCCGGGGAACCCCATCTGGGTGATCACGCCAATTTCGTACTCGGCCTGTTTGCGCACCTTATCGGGAATGCCGCCCGGGTAACGGTAGTGGAGGCCCGTCTCCACTTCCTTCACGAACCAGCTGTCTTCGCTCTCGCCAGCGGGCACCGGGAACCGGGGCATGTAGTTCGCGCTCGTGTTGAACTCGACATCACAGCGATCGGCGATCAGCAGCGTGTTGTCACACGCTTCAGGCAGTTCACGGAAGATGTGCCGCATCTCAGCGGCGCTCTTGAGGTAGTAGCCCGAGCCATCAAACTTAAAGCGGTTGGGATCATCGATGCGCGACCCTGACTGCACGCACAAGAGCGCCGAGTGTGCCTCTGAGTCGGCCTCGTGCACATAATGCAGGTCGTTGGTGGCGACCAACGGAATCTTCAGGTCTTTTGCGATCGCGAGCAGGTCAAGCCGCACACGCCGCTCGATGTCGAGCCCGTGGTCCATCAGCTCACAGAAATAGTTTTCCTTGCCGAAGAGATCTTGGAACTCGGCAGCGGCTTCGCGGGCCTCTTTGATCTGCCCGAGTCGGATGCGGGTTTGAATCTCGCCTGAGGGGCAGCCTGTGGTGGCGATGAGGCCCTTGCTGTAGGTCTGCAGCAGCTCGCGGTCCATACGCGGCTTAAAGTATTGGCCTTCAAGAGACGCGAGGCTCGACAGCCGAAACAGGTTGTGCATGCCGCTGGTGTTCTCACTGAGCAGCGTCATGTGCGTGTAGGCGCCACCGCCCGACACGTCATCGCCGCCACCGCCGCCCCAACGCACGCGTGTGCGGTCGCTGCGGTGCGTACCTGGCGTCACATAGGCTTCGATCCCAATGATGGGTTTCACGCCGTTGTCGCGCGCTTGCCGCCAGAAGTCGAACGCACCAAAGGTGTTGCCGTGGTCAGTCACCGCGACGGCGGGCATTCCTTGCTCAGCGGTCGCCTTCATCAGCGCTCCTACGCGTGCCGCACCATCGAGCATTGAATACTCACTGTGCACGTGTAGGTGTACAAAACCATCATCAACAGCCACTACGAAGGCCCCTCTCGCCGTTGCTTCAAGGGTACCGTCACCGCGCTGGCAACGAGCGCGGAAGCGCAGATACGCCAGGGGCGCGCTGCCCGGTGAAAACCGTACAGCGCGCCCCTGGTGGAAGACTACTCAGCGAGAATGTCGAGCGCCTGCTGCAGATCAGCAGGATAAACGCTTTCGTACTCGACGTTTGCGCCGGTGCCCGGGTGACGGAACCCAAGGCGCATCGCGTGCAGCCACTGCCTGGACAGTCCCAAGCGCTCGGTGAGCGTCGGATCGGCCCCATACATCGAGTCGCCAACACACGGGTGGCGCTGCGCCGACATGTGAACGCGAATCTGGTGGGTGCGGCCGGTCTCGAGGGTGACCTCAAGCAGCGTGGCGTACGGAAATGCCTCGAGCGTTTCGTAGTGAGTGATCGACGGCTTGCCGTCGCTCGTCACCGCGAACTTCCACTCGTGCCCGGGATGACGCCCAATGGAGCCCTCGATCGTGCCCGAGAACGGGTCTGGGTGACCCTGCACGACCGTGTGATAAATCTTCGACACCTCACGCGCCTTGAACGCGCGCTTCAGGTCGGAGTAGGCGCGCTCGCTCTTGGCGACCACCATCAGTCCGCTCGTGCCCGCATCAAGCCGGTGCACGATGCCCTGGCGCTCGGGCGGGCCAGAGGTCGCGATGCGAAACCCGGCGCCGGCGAGGGCGCCCAGCACAGTGGGGCCGTCCCATCCCAGTGAGGGGTGGGCGGCTACGCCAGCTGGTTTGTTGATCACTACGATGTCGTCGTCATCGTGCACGATCCCCAGCTCGGGCAGATGCACGGGCACGACCTCGGGGCCGCGCTTTTCTTCCCACGAGACTTCGAGCCAGGCACCTGCTGAGAGACGGTCTGACTTGCCCAGCTCGCGGCCGTCAAGGAGCACACCGCCGGCCTGCACAATTTCTACCGCGAAGCTACGAGAAAATCCCAGCAGCTTCGCGAGCGCAGCATCTGCGCGTTCACCGGCAAGCCCATCGGGTACAGGAAGGCTACGGTGTTCCATGAATTCCTTCTGGAGAATCGCCCACAGCGTCCTCCTCGGGCGTGGCAGCAGCATGCTGCCGGCCCGATCCGTCAATGGGAATACCCAACAGCGTGATCCCGATAAACAAGATCATGCCGCCGACGATTGCAATATCTGCAATGTTGTAGATGGCTTCGGGGAACCAAAGCCACATCCACGGCGTCGAAATAAAATCAATCACGTGGCCCTCGGGAAATCCCGGGGCACGCGTCAGTCGATCGGTGAGGTTACCAAGCACGCCGCCCAGCAGCAGACCCAAAAAGATCGCCCACGGGAGCGACCGGAGCCTGCGCAGCTGCGTCAGAATCACAATCGCGACCACCGCAGCCAGGATCGTGAAGATCCAGGTTGAGCCGGTGGCCATAGAGAATGCGGCGCCGGGGTTGCGCACGAAGTGCCACTGAAGCACCTCGCCGAAGACCTGCACGGTCTCGCGTTCGACGAGGTGCCCCACAACCCAATTTTTCGTGGTCTGGTCAACAATCCAAACGACCGCGGCCAGCACGATCAGGGCAAGCGGGACCGCCCACCTGCGGCGGGACGGCGACTTTTCAGTCGCCTCGATCTCGTTCACTCTCCCGACTACTGGAGGCCCTCGGGCGCACCCGCGGGCTCAGGCGAGCCGTCAAGCCCACGCAGCTGCGACTGGATGTACGAGCGCAGCGTTGAACGGTATTCGCCTTCGAACTGGCGCAGATCCTTGATCTTGAACTGCAGGTCACTGCGCTCGTCACCGAGTACGCGCAGCTCTTCAGCGCGCTGCGACTGGGCATCCTGCACCAGCTGCTTGGCGGTGCGCTCAGCATCGTCGATCATCTGATCGCGCTTGCTCTCGGCTTCGCCAATGAGGCGGTCACGAGTGGACTCACCCTCGTGCACGTGCTTGTCGTGCAGCTCAAGGGCGAGCTGCAGCATCGCGCTCGACTTGATCGCGTCAGGCTGGGGGCCGCTCACGTCAACTGCCGAGGTAGCAGGCGCAGCCTGAACCACCGGGGCAGCAACGGGCTCAGGAGCATCGACAACGATGGTCTGCTCTGAGGCCTCGACCGTGCCTGCACCGCCGGCTTCGCACGCGGCGAGCTTGGCAGTGAGTTCATCGATCTGAAGCTGAAGCGCTGACTTTTCTTCGTCGTGCTCGCGCAACATTTCGACGATCTGATCGAGGAAGTCATCGACCTGATCGAGATCGTAGCCGTCGCGGAACTTGGTAATCGTGAATTTCTGATTCACGACATCTTCTGGAGTCAAGGCCATCGTTACGTCTCTTTCGATTCGGGACCACCCGCGTGGTCTAAAACTACGCTAGCAAACAAAACACCGTTTGCGTACGGTGCCTATCCGAAGCCTGGAATAATCGCGAGCAAAATCCAGCAGCACACGAGCGTCAGCATCCAGCCTAGATCAATTGAGATCTGTCCGATCCTGATGGGAGGCAACAGCTTACGAAACATCTTAATCGGCGGATCGGTGAGACTGTACACCAGCTCCACAGCTACCGCCAGCGGACCGCGCGGCCGAAAGCTCCGATTAAACACCATCACCCAGTCGATAATCAACCGGGCCCACAGCACAAGAATATACAGGCGCAGCACCAGTCGAATGACGGTGCCGATCGCAACAACTACCTCCACTGATTACGCCGTGGGGGTAACGAAGAAAGACCCGTTTTCGTCGCGAGTGGCGGAGTCTTCACCCGCGATCTCGATGTGCTCTGGAGTCAGCAAGAAAACCTTGCTGGTGACGCGCTCAATGCGGCCGTGGAGCCCCATGGTGAGCCCGCTCGCGAAATCGATGAGGCGCTTCGCATCGCCATCAACCATCGCTGAGAGGTTGATGATGACGGGAATACCCTCACGGAAGTTTTCTGCGATAACCGTGGCGCCACTGTACTCGGTGGGGCGCACCGTCAGAATCTCGCTGAGCGGCTGCGGGGCAGCCTGGCGCGTCGGCGTGACGCGGCGCAACGGGGTCACCGCTGCGGCGCGCGGCTGCTGAGCTGCGGGGCGCGCGGCAGCAGGTTCTGCGACCGGTGCCGGTTGCGCAGCACGCTGCACCGGGGCAGCAGCAGCCTGCTCCTCGAGGTCCTCCTCAGCGAGGCCCAGGAATACCATGGTCTTCTTCAGGGGGTTACTCATCTTTATCTCCCAACGGTGCGATGGTCTGAGACTACCGGTGCTCCGGTCGTTTCCCTGTGATTGCGCTGCCGATCCTCAGGTGTGTCGCTCCGGCCGCGATAGCCTCGGCAAAGTCATGGGTCATTCCGGCAGAAATATCTGTGGCGGTGGGCTCAATGGCCCGCACCCGTTCAGAATATCCTGCGAGCCGCGCAAATGCGCTCTCGGGGGCTTCTTCCAGCGGGGCGACCGCCATCACACCGCGCAAGCGCAGGGCTGGTGCCGCAGCGACTCGCTCGGCAAGCCGGTCGAGGTCTGTGGGCGAAACTCCCCCGCGACCCGGATCATCGGTGAGGTTGACCTGCACAAACGCATCGATCACCCGATCACCCTCGGCGAGCGAATCAACGAGACGTTCGCGATCAATCGAGTGGATGGCGTGCGCGTAGCGCGCCGCCTGGCGCGCCTTCTTCGTCTGCAACTGCCCAATGAAGTGCCAGTTCAGATCAAGATCGGCCAGTTCAGCAGCCTTATCTTGGGCCTCCTGGTGCCGGTTCTCCCCCACATCAACGACGCCTAACCCGGCGAGCTCGCGAACGAGGCTCGCCGGGTGAAACTTCGTGACGACGATGAGCGTGGCACTCTCGGGCTCGCGGCCCGCGGCGCGGCACGCATCTGCAATACCGCCCTTAATCTGCAGAAGCCGATCCCCGAGGCCGGGGTATTCGTCAGACACGTCAGATCTACCTCAGAAACTCGGGGATGTCGAGGTCTTCGTCGTCATCGCCATCAAATGCGGGGTCGGGCAGCTGCGCTTCAACCGGGGGGTTCGAGAGCACTTCACCGAAGGCGGCGTTGCGTGCGTCAGCTTCGCGCTGCGCGTTCGCCTGGAACCCGGGGAACCCCAGGCCGGTGGCTTCGCTGATTGCCGGTGAGGGCACGTCTTCGAGGCGCTCGATGTGGCTGCCGCGGCGGCCGCGCTCGGGCACGGGGGCCGGTGCGGGCGAACCGTCATCGTCGAAGCCGGCGGCGATCACGGTCACGCGAACTTCGTCGCCGAGCGTGTCGTCGATGACGGTACCGAAGATGATGTTGGCTTCAGGGTGCACGACGTCTTGCACGAGCGTTGAGGCTTCGTAGATCTCGCTGAGCGCGAGGTTCGAGGAGCCCTGGATCGACAGCAGCACACCGTGTGCGCCCTCAACCGAGGCTTCCAGCAGCGGTGAGGCCACGGCGAGCTCGGCGGCCTTAATGGCGCGGTCTGCGCCGCGAGCCGAACCGATACCCATGAGCGCGGAGCCTGCGCCCTGCATCACAGACTTCACGTCGGCGAAGTCAAGGTTAATGAGGCCCGGGGTCGTGATCAGGTCGGTGATACCCGAGACACCCGCGAGCAGCACCTGGTCGGCGGCCGCGAAGGCCTCGATCATGCTAATGCCGGGCTCGCTGATATCGAGCAGGCGGTCGTTGGGCACCACGATGAGGGTGTCAACGGCCTCGCGAAGCGTGTGTACGCCAGCGTCTGCCTGCGCCGCACGGCGCTTGCCCTCAAAGCTGAAGGGACGGGTGACGACACCGATGGTCAGTGCACCGATCGACTTTGCGATCCGTGCAACAACGGGTGCTGCACCGGTGCCGGTGCCGCCGCCCTCGCCTGCGGTGACGAAGACCATGTCGGCGCCTGCAAGCGCTTCTTCGATCTCTTCTGCGTGATCCTCTGCCGCGCGACGACCCACCTCGGGGTCGGCGCCTGCGCCAAGCCCACGGGTGAGCTCACGGCCCACATCAAGCTTGACGTCGGCGTCACTCGCAAGCAATGCCTGTGCATCGGTATTTACGGCGATGAATTCGACGCCGCGCAGACCAAGCTCGATCATGCGGTTGACGGCATTCACGCCACCGCCGCCTACGCCGACGACCTTGATCACCGCGAGGTAGTTCTGGTTCGCTGCCACGTGAATCCCCTCCAACCTTCAACCTCTACCTGAAGTTCAAAGTTAGTATAGCTGTATACGTTTGTAGGCCTAACGGTATGGGTTCCGCCCACCGTGATGCGACAGACACGCCGCACCCCGTGGCATTCTCGCCTGATTTACAATCAGACTCACCGAAACACCGGCGCGTACGGCGATGAGACATCAATATTCTCGATCGGGCGATCGGCCAGCGCGGTGAGCATGGACTGCAGCACCACCGATTTGCGCTGCGTATCGGCGTCGCCGCCCCACGTCACCTGCAACCCATTGTCGAGGGTAAGCGTGACATCTTGCGCGCTCGTCGCGGTGATACTCACTACGCGCGCCCGCAGCTCGGCCGGCTGGTCGCGCACGACGCGAGCGGCCGCCGCAAACGCCGGTGACGCACGGTCGGTGATGGCGCCCGCGCCCACGGGCACCCCTGCAGCGGGTGCCTTGCCGCTACCCACCTTCACACCTGCGGCATCGAACTGATCGAAGGTGCCATTGTGTTCGATGGTAATCACCGGCACGCGCTCGGTAATCTGCACCACCAGCGTGTGCGGCGGAATACGCTCCACCTGGTACCGCTGAATCAGCGGAAACACCTCGAGTGCGCGGTGCACTTCAGCGTCATCGACGAGCGCGAGCGGCACCCCGTCGAAGCGAGAGAGAGCGCGCACCACATCGGCTTCGCGCACCGACTGAGCACCCTCCACGCGCACCTCGTGCACGGCGGTGACGGGCGTAAACGCGCACACCGCCACGAACGCCATAAGGGCGGCAATCACGCCCCCGGTAATCAACCAGCCGCGGCGTTGCCGTCGCAGGTCACGCGCGAAGCGATGACGTTCACGTCGTTCGCGGCGGCGGCGCAACCGCGTAGCCGCACGCACCCGCCGGTCGGCGGCCTGCACCGGATCCTTGGGCACTCCCACGCCCGCCCACGCGAGCGCCCGAGACACTGATGCTTTGGCATCGCCAATCGCCGTGGGTGCCGCGTCGGGGTTCGACGATTCTACGGCTGAGCCTGCTGCTGTACCATCGACGGCGCCATCGCCTAAATCGGCGCCGGCGAGATCGCCTGGATCGCTGAGCTCATCGAGGTGGTCGATGACATCGGTGAGCTGCGCATCGGGGTCGGCTGCGCCATCGCCCGGCGCTGTGGCGGCGGGGCTTGCCGCGCCCACCCCATCGGGGACGGGCGCGGGGGTGCGCCGCGGGTTCGCCGTCGGCCGGCTAAAGAACGACGGGGCAGGCTCGGGTGCTGGGCGCGCAACGGGAGCGGCCTCAGGAATGCCCTCTGGCTCGCGGTCGAAGCCGCCCGGCCGTTTCACGCGCCCTCAGGCTCGAACCGTGCTTGAAGTGCCTCAACAACCTGCGGGATGATGCGGTACACGCTGCCGCAGCTCATCGTCACCATGACGTCGCCGGGCTTGGCGATCGTCGCGAGATAGGCGGCAGCGTCGTCCCACTCGGGGACGTACGCGACCATCTCGGGGTTCACGAAGTCGTCTGAGACGAGCGCGCCGGTGATGCCGGCAACCGGGTCCTCGCGAGCACCGTCGACGGCGAGCACGACCGTGTGGTCGGCGCCCGCTTCGAGAGCCTGGGCAAATTCACGGTGGAACATGCTGGTGCGGCTGAACAGGTGGGGCTGGTGAATCGCGATGAGGCGGCCCTCGCCCACGACTGCGCGTGCCGAATCGAGCAGCGCCGCGACCTCGGTGGGGTGGTGTGCGTAATCGTCGTAGACGCGCACTCCCCCAACTTCGGCGTGGAATTCGAAGCGGCGCTTTGTGCCGCCGAACTCGGCGATCGCCGCCAGCGCGCGGCCGGCTTCGAAACCGAGCCCGGTGAGGACTGCGAGCGCGCCCACCGCGTTGACCGCGTTGTGCTTGCCGTAGACCGAGAGCTGGGCCTCATGACGTTCGAGTTCGCCGTTCGCGCCGGCGAGCTCGACGGTGAAGCGCACGGGGCCCGAATCATCGATGCCGACGATGCGCACATCTGCCGCGGGGTCTTCGCCGAAGGTGCGCACGGGCACCTGCGAGCCCGATGCACGCAGCGATTCCAACACCTCGCGGGCACCGGCGTCATCGCTCGAGATCACGATCTGCTCGCCAGATCCCTCAGCGAAATCGACGAAGGCCTGCATAAACGCTTCGCGCGAGCCGTAGAAGTCGAGGTGCTCGGGGTCAACGTTGGTGATCAACGCGATCGAGGTGTCATAGAGCAAGAATGACTTGTCTGACTCATCGGCCTCGATGACGAACAGGTCGTCACCGCCGGGGCCCGACGAGACGCCGAGGCTCTCGATGATGCCACCGTTCACAAACGAGGGGTCGGCGCCCGCGCCGAGCAGGCCTGTGACGATCAAGCCCGTCGAGGTGGTTTTGCCGTGGGCACCGGCGACCGACACCACGCGCTTGCCGCGGGCGAGCCAGGCGAGCGCCTGCGACCGGTGCAGCACGGGCAGGTTGTGCGCGAGCGCATACTGGTATTCGGGGTTGTCCTGCCACAGCGCGCCGGTGACGACGAGCGTGTCGGCGTCGCCCACGTGTGCGGCGTCGTGGCCGATAAACACGCGAATGCCCAGGGCTTCAAGCGCCTCGGTCGAGTAGTTTGCGCTTCGGTCTGAGCCGGTGACCTGCACGCCGGCCTGGTGCATCATGCGAGCGATACCGCTCATGCCTGATCCCCCAATGCCCACGAAGTGCACCCGTCCAATTTCTGCGGGAATTTCCATTTCGAGATCTGGGTAGATCATGTGCCCTCCTGAGCTGCGCAACTGACACTAAAGCGTACCGCGCAGAAGCTGCAAACTAGGCAGCAACCGCTTCGTGTACCAACTCGAGGAGTCGTTCGGTGCCGTCGAGCGACCCCGCCCCGCGCGCTGCCGCGGCCATCTGCGCGAGCTGCTGCTCATCGGTGATCAAGGGAATCAAGGTCTCGCGCACCCACTCGGGGGTGAGCTCGGCGTCTTCCACGAGCAGCGCACCGCCGGCCTCGACGACGCCCGCCGCGTTGTACCGCTGCTCACCGTTGCCGTGGCTGTAGGGCACGAACACTGCGGGCACACCGAGACCGGCGAGCTCGCTGACGGTCGTGGATCCGGCGCGAGAGACCGCGAGATCGCAGGCCGCGAGGGCAAGATCCATGCGGTCGCAATACTCGAGCACCTGGTAGCCAGCGACGCCGGGATCTTCGATCTCGGTGAGGCCACCCCAGATGTGCAGCACCTGCACGCCGGCCGCCGTGAGCGCTGCAGCCGAGCCCGAGATGCCGCGGTTGATGGCGCGGGCGCCGAGGGATCCGCCGGTGACGAGCAGCGTGCGGCCCGCAGGATCGAGCCCAAAGTGCGCGCGGGCTTCAGCCGCGAGCGCCGGGCGGTCGAGCCGCGTAATTTCGGGGCGCAGCGGCATGCCGGTGACCCGCGCGTGCGGGATCGGGGTGCCCGCGAACGTCACACCGACGTAGATGGTGGCGCGCGCGCCGAGCTTATTGGCCATGCCCGGGCGGGCGTTGGCCTCGTGAATCACGACCGGTACACCGGCTTTCGCCCCGGCACGGTACGCGGGGGCTGAGGCGTATCCGCCAAAGCCCACCACCACGTCGATGCTGCGCTCGGTGATGAGCTGGCGCACCTGGCGCACCGCACGTGCGAAGCGGCGCGGAAACTTCAGGGCCGCCACGTTGGGGCGGCGGGGAAACGGGAGTCGCTCAATCGTGACGAGTTCGTAGCCGCGCTCAGGAACGAGCCGGGCCTCGAGCCCCTCCTTCGTGCCGAGCACGGTGATGTTGGCCTCGGGTTCGGTCGCCCGAATCAGATCAGCGAGCGCGAGCAGGGGGTTCACGTGACCCGCAGTTCCGCCGCCTGCGAGCAGGTAGTTCGTCATGAGGCCTAGGCCCTTCCATTCGTCTGGGTAAGTTCTTCTTGGTAGCTCGCCGCGTCGCGCGCGATCGAGATCACCACGCCAATGGCGAGCAGGCAGGCAATGAGCGCGGTGCCACCCGCGCTGATAAGCGGCAGCGGCACGCCGAGCACGGGGAACACACGAATCACCACGCCAATGTTCACAAAGGCCTGGCCGATGATCCACACCATAATGCCGCCGACCACGGCGCGGCTAAAGCGGTCGCGGGCGCGCGCAATCACGCGCAGCATGACCACCGCGAGCGCGATAAACAAGCAGATCACGAGGAGCGCGCCGATGAGGCCAAGCTCCTCGCCGATGATCGCGAAAATGTAGTCGTTGTCTGCGGCGGGCAGCCACGACCATTTGGCTTTCGAGTTACCCAGGCCCACGCCGAAGAGCCCGCCGCCCGCGAGCGCCCACATGCCGTGGGTCGACTGCCAGCCGAGCCCGCTGTAATCTTCGTTGCCGCCGGCGTGCTCGAACAAACGGTTCATGCGGTTGGGGCTCGTAACAACGAAGAGGAACACCCCGAGCAGGCCGCCCGCGGCGACCGTTGCGAGCGATTTACCGCTGACGCCACCAAAGAACATGGCGCCGAAGACGAGGCCGGCCATAATCAGCACGGTGCCGAGGTCGCGCCCGGCCAGCACTACGCCGAGGGCGAGGAGCGCGCCGGGGAGGATCACGGGAATGAGTTCGTGCCGCATCTGATGCAGCAGCGGTTCCTTCCGCTGCAGCACCGCGCCCACCCACACCACGAGTGCGAGCTTCAGCGCTTCAGAGGGCTGCGCGGTGACCGAACCGATCTGAATCCAGTTTCGGTTGCCGTACTCTTCGATGCCGAGTGGCGTGAACACGAGCAACTGCAGTACCAGGCCCAGGCCGAGAAACCACCAGGCGCCCTTTTTCCAGAAGCTGAGGCGGCGTGACGCCGCAAAAAACATCAGCGGCAGGCCGATGAGGGCGAAGCCGGCCTGCTTCCAGAACCCGCCGAAGAAGCCCTGTTCGTCGAGATACGACGTGATCGATGATGACGACAGCACCATGATCAGGCCGATGCCCACCAGCAAGATGGTCAAGCCCCACAGGGCTGCCACCGTACGGTCGGAGCCGGGTTTCAGCGCCGCACCCAGGTGAATGCGCGCACGCCAGCCGCCTGGCTCCGAAGTGGTCACGATTCGCTACCCGAGGCTGCGCACCGCCGCCTGAAACTGGCGGCCGCGATCGGCATAGTCGGAGAACTGATCCATGGAGGCAGCCGCTGGCGACAACAACACGGTGTCGCCGGGCTCAGCGATGCCCGCGGCGGCGGTCACCGCGGCGGCCATCACGGCGTCATTGTCAGCTTCGGTGATCTCGACGACGGGCTTGTCGCCCAGGTGCCGCGCGAGTGCTGCGAGCACCTCGCCGCGCTCTGCGCCAATCACGACGGCGCCGCGCACGCGGTGTGCGTGGCGCGCCACGAGGGCATCGATGTCGACGCCCTTCAGCAGGCCGCCCACGATCCAGATGACCCGGTCGAGTGCGTTCAGGGATGCCTCGGCGGCGTGCGCGTTCGTGGCCTTCGAATCGTCGATGTAGGCGACGCCTGCGACCTCGCCGAGCTGCTCGGCACGGTGCGCATCGGGGGTGAAGCTCAGCACGGCGCGGGCGATCTCGGCGGGTTCGGCCCCGCGGGCACGGGCGAGGGCGCTCGCGGCGAGCACGTTCTGCACCATGTGCGGCTGCGCGATGCCACGGCCCTCAAGCTCTTCAAGTGTGACGAGTTCAAAAGCTTCGTTGCGGCGATCGGTGTGGAACCCGCGGTCGACGAGAATGCCGTCAACCATGCCAAAGCCGCTGGGGGGCGGCGCATCGAGGCCGAAGCTGATGGCGCGGGCGCCCTCAACCACATCGGCGCCCTCCACCATGCGTTCGGTTTGGAGGTCGGCGCGGTTGTACACGCACGCCACCTGGGTGTGCTCGAACACGCGCGCTTTTGCGGCCCAGTAGGCTTCGACGCTGCCGTGCCAGTCGAGGTGGTCATCGGCAAAGTTCAGGCAGGCGCTCGCGAACGGCGAGATCTCGCCGAGCCGCTCGAGCTGAAAACTCGACAGCTCGACCACGAGCGCGTCATACCCCTGCGGGTCGCGCAGCGCGTCGAGAATCGGGGTGCCGATGTTGCCCGCGGGCGTCACCCGCAGGCCGGCGGCCTGCAGCATATGCGCGGTGAGCTGCGTGGTGGTGGTCTTGCCGTTGGTGCCGGTGATGCAGATCCAGTCGGCAATGCGCGTCGTCTTGTCGCGCAGGCGCCAACCCAGCTCAATATCGCCCCACACGGTCACGCCGTGCTCGGCGGCCCACACCGTAAGCGGGTGATCGGGGCGGTACCCCGGCGACACCACGATCAGCTCGGCATCAAACGCCCGCAAATCAGCGAGCTGTTCGTCGTTGCCCGCGATGCAGGCGCGCTCAGCACCGATGACGTCGAGAAGCTTTTCGCGATCCGGATCAGGGGTGCCATAGATCACACGCACCCGTGCGCCCAGCTCAACGAGGGTGTCGGCCACCGAGAAGCCGGTGACGCCGAGGCCGAGTACGGCCACCCGCAGCCCGGTCCAGTCATCGTGCCAGCTGCTCAGCGCGCTGACGCGCGCGGTCACGGCCGCAATCGGGGAATGCTGTTCAGTCATGTCGTGCTCCATTACGGCTGCTGCAGCAGCCACTCAGCGTAGAACCCGCCGACGCCGGCGACGACGAACAGGCCCGCAATCATCCAGAACCGCACGACCACCGTCACCTCGGCCCAGCCTTTGAGTTCGAAGTGGTGGTGGATGGGGCTCATCAAGAAGATGCGTTTGCCCTTGGTGACCTTGAAGTAGATGCGCTGCACAATCACTGAACCGGTCTCGATGATGAAAAGACCGCCGATGAGCAGCAGCAACAGTTCGGTGTGGGTGAGCATCGCGAGCGCGGCAATCGCGCCGCCGATGGCCATCGATCCGGTGTCTCCCATGAACACCTGGGCGGGGTTGGTGTTCCACCACAGGAATCCGGCGATGCCGCCCAGGAAGGCCGCGGCTACGACCGCGAGATCCATGGGATCGCGCACGTCGTAGCAGCCGGGCTCGCTCGCCGTGGCGACGCACGACTGCGCCGACTGCCAGAACCCGATGACGAGGTAGGCGCCAAAGGCGAAGATGGCGGCACCGGCGGCGAGGCCGTCAAGCCCGTCGGTGACATTCACCGCGTTCGTGGTGGCCGTGACGATCACCATCACCCAGATGATGAACAAGATGATGCCGGCGATCGGGCCGAGGATCATGAAGTCAAACGACATATCGCGGAAGGCCGAGATGTGGGTCGACATGGGGGTCAGGCCTGCGTCATTGGCGAACTTCAGACCGAGCATGGCGAAGACCACCGCGATGATGACCTGGCCCGCGATCTTGGCCCAACCGCTGAGCCCAGCCGACTGCTGCATGCGCGTCTTCATGAAGTCGTCGATGAAGCCGACAAGCCCCGCGCCGACGGCCAAGAACAGTACGAGCAGTGCCGAGGGCGTGGGGGTCTCCCCCATCACCAGCTTGCCCAGGAAGTAGGCGATCACCGAACCCGAGAGGAAGATCAGCCCACCCATGGTGGGGGTGCCGCGCTTAACCTCGTGCTCTTTCGGGCCATCCACGCGAATGGGCTGGCCCCAACGCAGCTTGTTGAAGCCGCGCACAAACAGCGGGGTCAAAAGTAATGAATACAGCAGCGAGAAGCCGCCAGCGATCAGCAGTGCGATCATGCGAAGGCCTCTCCGAGTCGGTCGCCCAGCAGGTTGAGCCCTGCGGCGTTTGATGATTTCACGAGCACCGTGTCGTCGGGGCGCAGCGAGCTTTCGAGGTAGTCGAAGGCGTCGTCGCGGCTCTCAAAGAACACGCATTCGCCGTCCCATGAGCCCTCGTTGATGGCGCTGATGTGCAGGTGGCGGGCTTCGGCGCCGACCACCACGAGTTCTGAGATGCGCAGGCGCACCGCGAGCAGTGCAATGCGCAGGTGCTCTTCGATCGTGTACTCGCCGAGTTCGCTCATCGCGCCCAGCACGGCGACCGTGCGGCCGGTGGGCTTCTTGATCTGCGCGAGGGTTTTGAGCCCCGCGCTCATCGAATCGGGGCTGGCGTTGTACGCATCGTTGATGATGGTGATGCCGTCGCGACCACCCATGACCTCCATGCGCCAGCGTGCGGCGCGGGTGGCGCCCTCGAGCACCTCCACCACCTGTGACAGGGTGAGGCCGAGTTCGAGGCCCACGGTTGCCGAGGCAAGTGCGTTGGTGACGTGGTGCTCGCCGAGCACCTTGAACGAGACGGGCAAGCTTGCGCCGTCAGCGTGCAGGGTAAAGCGAGTTCCGTTGGCGTCAGCGTCGATGTCGGTGGCGCGCACATCGGCTTCGGGGTGCAGCCCAAACCAGCGCACGCGGGCGCGGGTGAGCTCGGCCATGCGGCCAACGTAGCCATCGTCGCGGTTCAGCACGGCGACGGCGGTCTCAGGCAGATCCTGCACCATCTCGCTCTTCGCTTCGAAGGTTGAGTTGATGCCACCAAAGCCGCCGGCGTGTGCCAGCCCGACGGTCAGCACGACGCCGATCTGGGGCGGAGCCATGCTGGTGAGCCGCTGGATTTCGCCGGCGGCGCTCGCCCCCATCTCGGCGACGAGGGTGCGCGTGTTCTCTTCGAGGCGCAACATCGTGAGCGGGCCGCCGACCTCGTTGTTAAACGATTTCGCCGACGCGACCGTCGTGCCCACGCGCTCGGCCATGGCGGCGACGAGGTTCTTGGTGGTCGTCTTGCCGTTTGAGCCCGTGATGCCCACGATCGTGAGATCGCCGGCCTCGCGTACACGGCGTACGACCTCGGTTGCGAGCGCACCCAGCGCGATGGTGGCGTCTGCCACCACGATCTGGGGTACGCGGTCATCGACCTCGCGTTCGACCACGAGCAGCGCAGCGCCGAGGTCAACCGCTTTACCGGCGAACAGGTGGCCATCGGTTTCTTCACCGTGGCGTGCGAAAAAGATGTTTCCCGCCGTCACTTCGCGTGAATCGGTCTGCGACTCGCCGCGCACAACGGTGCTCGCTGAAGCCCCGTTGTCGCCCAAGACGAGTCGCCCAGAGGTCGCCTCAGCGACCTCCTGGAGGGTGAGTTGAATCACTTAAGCAGTCCTGCCTCGCGGAGTGCCGCGCGTACCTCGTCGCGGGCTGAATACGGTAGTTTCTGGCCAGCGACTTCTTGATAGTCCTCATGTCCGGGACCGGCATATAGGATAACGTCGCCCGGGCCCGCAAGCGAAATGGCGAGCCGCACGGCCTTGCGCGGGTCGCCCTCTTCGATCACGGTGGCGTGGTTCGCTGAGTGAGCGCCAGCCAGCAGCTGCGCGCGAATCGCCTCGGGCGGTTCTGAGCGCGGGTGGTAGTCACACACAATCAACGTGTCTGAACCGGCAGCGGCGATGCGCCCCATGTCTTCACGCTTGGTCGTGTCGCGGTCGCCATCAGCGCCGAACATGAAAATAACCTTGCCGGGTGCGACCTCGCCCAGCGCTTCAAGCATCGCTTCGAACGCACCGGGGGTGTGCCCGTAGTCCACGAAGAAACGGGGGCCCTCGGTATCGGGCTCGGTCATTTCCTCGAGCCGGCCGGGGATAAACACCGGGATGCGGCCCTTGGTCAGGCCCGCTTCGATCTGCGCGAGGGGAATGCCCGCGTCGTGCAGCATAATCAGCGCAAGCGCCGCGTTCTCGGCCATGAAGCGGCCAAACAGCGGCACGCTGCCGCGGAAGTGGGCGCCGTCAGGGCCCTGCAGCACAAACGACACCGCGTCGAGGGTTTGGCGGGTGACGGCGAGGTGCCAATCAGCCGACTGCCCAAACTCGGTCGCGAGGCGGGTGACGGGAATCTTCGACTCGTGTGCAAGACGCTTGCCGTAGGCAGTGTCGACCACCACCACGCCGCGCTTGGCGTGCTCGGGGGTGAACAGTGCCAGCTTGGCCGCGAAGTAGGTCTCGAGGTCACCGAATTCATCGAGGTGATCCTGTGAGAAGTTGTTGAAGGCCACGACGTCAAAGTTCACGCCGTCAAGACGGTGGCGCACCACAGCCTGCGCCGACACCTCGATCGCAACGGCTTCAACGTCGCGCTCGGCCATGCGGGCGAGGAGCCCGTGCAGCTCACTCGCTTCGGGGCTGGTGAGGTCGGCGGGCACCACTTCGTCGCCAACGCGGCGCTCGGCGGTCGAGCTCAGCCCGGGCACGAGGCCCGCGGCCCGCATCAGCTCGGCGAGCACATACACGACGCTCGTTTTACCGTTCGTGCCGGTGATGCCAAACAGTTTGCCTGGAAAGTGTTCGGTGCCATACACCGCGGCCGCAACCTCGCCCATGATGGCGCGCGGGTGTGCGTCGGTGACCAGCACCGGCAAATCAACCGCGGCGGCGAGCTCGGCGCCTGCCGCGTCGGTCAGCATGGCGGTCGCGCCAGCCGCAGCGGCTGCGGCAGCAAACTCGGCGCCGTGTCGGTGTGCGCCGGGCATGCCGATGTAGAGGTCGCCCTCGCGTACGTCGCGCGAGTTGAGCGATACGCCCGTCGCTGCGGCGCCGGGCGCCGCCGTGCTGCGCAGCTCGAACCGGCGCGCGAGTTCTTCGAGAGGAAAGGGCGACGGATCATGCGGGCGAATACTGAGCGCATTACTCACGGGGTGGTGCCTCCTGCAGGCTAAATCAATACTCCGTAGGGAGTGGTGTGAACTCCCCCGTGGACGGCGGGATTTGGAACGTACGAATCGTGGCTTCTGCCGCTTCTCGGAACGCGGTCAGTGCCGCGGTGCTACCGTCGCCAGCCGCGGGGTATGCAATCGATGCTACCGCGACGTACTGGGGATCGTCGGCAGGGAAGATGCCCGCGAAGCTGTGCACGTAGTCTCCGCGGTAGCTTCCCTGGCCGTCAGACTGCTCTGCGGTACCCGTTTTACCGGCGACCCGGTAACCGGGAATCGCCACGAGGTCGGTGATCCACGACTGATCCACCACGGTTTCAAGCATCGAGAGCACCTGGCCCGCCGTGTCTGGGCTCACGACCGTAACTTCGTCGCCGTGGTCGGGCGTGGTGGTTTTACCGTTGGCGCCGGTGCAGCTTTTCACGATGCTCGGCGGCACGCGCACGCCGCCGTTAGCAATCGCTTGGTAGACCCCGGCGGTCTGCACGATGGTGGAGGATAGGCCCTGGCCAAACATGGTGTTGTAAGAGGTCTGTCGATCCCAATCGGCGCTGTTGTACAGCAGACCCGAGTCTTCCACGAGGAGCCCGGCCTGGGTCGACACACCGATTCCAAATTTGTGGAGGTAGTCGTAGCGGGCGTCGGCGCTGAGCGCGCTGCCCAGCATCGCCGTGCCCACGTTTGAAGACTGCGTCAGGATGCCGGTGAGAGTCCACGGCATCGGCTCGTGCGAGAACGAGTCGCCGAAGCGCACCCCGGGTTCGGGCTCAAGGTAGTCGGGGGTGAGGTTGTGGGTCTCGGGCGCTGCAAGCCCCTCTTCGATCAGCGCGGCCGCCGTGATCGTCTTGAACGTCGAGCCAGGCTCGTAGGGGTACACAAACGAGCGTGCCTCACGCTTAGACGCATCAGACGCGTCAACGTCGTTGGGATCGACCGAGCCGTCTTCGGCGACCGCAACGAGTTCGCCCGTCTTCACGTCCATCACGACGAGGAAGCCCCATTCGGCGGCGACCTTCTGCACCTGCGCGTTAATCGATTGCTGCGCTTCCCACTGCAGATCGCGATCAATCGTCAGTTCAACGGTGCCGCCGTTCACCGCTTTTCGGGTGACTACGACACTGCCGGGCAGTGCGACACCGTCAGCGCTGCGCTCGTAGGTTTCGAGGCCGTTAACCCCGGTGAGGCACTCCTCCTGCGATATCTCAACGCCAGCCTGCGGCACCTCATCGAGACCCGAGAAGCCGATCAGGTTGCCCGCCACGGCCCCGTTGGGGTAGCTGCGCTTGTGGTGGTAGTCGAAGGTCAGCCACGGAATCTTGAGCTCTTTGAGCTTGTTCAACGTCGATAGATCGATTGAGCGCTTGATGTACGCAAAGTCTGATTTCTTATCGATCGCGAGGGCGTCATCGATAATCTTCTGAATCTCGTCGGCCGTTTGACCGGTGACCTCACCGATCTGTTGGAAGGCTTCCTTCGAGGTGACCTCGATGGTGCCTGCCCCGCGTTCAATATCGGGGCCCCAAAACTTGCCGCCGTTTAGCTTCGTGTTTTTGGGCGACACGTTGACGTCGTAGCGTTCGTCGGTGGTGGCGAGCACGACCCCGTTGCGATCCACTACGTCACCGCGCAGGCTCGGCACCGTCACCGGCACGGCCCGCTTCTCGAAGGCATCGGCGTTGAGCGCGGCGGCGCTCATCACCTGCACGTCAGCCAAGCGCACCAAAAACACCAGGCCCATCACGACGATGATGGCGAGCGCGATGGTGCGGCGCAGTCTGCCGCTGCGTGCGCTCAGCATCCCGTGGCTCCCATGCGTATTCTCCTAGTGCGTGTCGGGGGCAGGCAATGTCCCCTTCCACCGTACTGGCGGGTCACTTGCTACTGCCTGGACGCCCGCACTGCGAGGAACGAGGAGTCCCTCAGCATCGACCACGGGCATCGATTCAAGAGTGGAGTTCGGCACAATGTTGCCCCGGGGATCACTCGTGATCGACTCGAGTGAGCCGAGTACGGCGCCGTCGCTCAGCCTGAGCGTCGCGGGGCGCACGTTTTGCACCATGCCGAGCGCCGCAGCGTTCTCTGCGAGGTTCTGCGGTGAAGACATTTTGCCGACATTTTGAGACAGCACACGTTCGACCCGGCTCAGGTCACGCTGTTCAACCTCGAGCGCACGGGCTTCGTACGCCCCCTGCGAGATAGCGATACTGAGACCCAGCTGCGTCGCAAAAATGGCGAGCACGATGCCCACGCCCACGAGCGAGGCCACCACGGGGCTGCGGCCGAGCTTGCGACGCGCCAGTGGCGCCAGCCTGAGGTGGCTGCGACGCTGCTCGTCGGGCGCACCCGGGGCATGCCCGATCGAGGCGCGGTGCGCAAAGAGGGCTTCGGTGTCGCGAGCGGTGGCACTCATCGGCTGGCCCTGAGTCGTTCCGCTGCGCGCAGGCGAACAGGGATGGCGCGCGGGTTCCGCGCGCTTTCCTCTTCGCCGGCAAGTTCGGCTCCGCGCGTGAGGAGTTTGAACTCGGGGCTGTGCTCGGGTAGTTCGACCGGCAAACCGGGCGGGGTCGTCGAGCGGCTGCGCTTGGTGAGCTCACGCTTGATGGCGCGATCCTCGAGCGATTGGTACGACATGATGACCGCGCGCCCGCCCACGTTCAGTGAATCAAGCGCGGCCGGAATCGCGCGCTCGAGCACGGTGAGTTCACCGTTCACCTCGATGCGCAGCGCCTGGAATACGCGCTTGGCCGGGTGACGCTGGTCACGTACGGCCGCGGGCGTGGCCTGCTGCAGCACGTCAACGAGCTGGCCGCTGCGCAGAATGGGTTCGACGTTACGGGCGGCAATGATGGCGCGCGCGTATCGGCCGGCCAGCGGCTCTTCGCCGTAGCGCTCGAAGATGGCGCGCAGGCGCCCCTCGGGGGCGGCCGCGATGACATCGGCGGCGGTCTCCCCGCGGGTTTGGTCCATGCGCATATCGAGCGGGGCGTCTTTTGCGTAGGCAAAGCCGCGGTCGGCGTCGTCAAGCTGCAGTGAGGAAACACCGAGGTCGAACAAGACGCCGTCAACGCCGGGGAACCCAGCGCCGGCGATCGCCTCGGCGATCTCGTCGTACACGGCGTGCACCCTGATGGCGCGGTCGCCAAACCGCTTCAAGCGCTCCCCGGCAAGGCCGAGGGCTTCAGTGTCGCGGTCAAGCCCGATGAGAGTCAGCCCCGGGTGAGCCTCGAGCAACGCCTCGCTGTGCCCGCCCATGCCCAGGGTTGCGTCAACGACCACCGCACCGTCGCGCGAGGCGGCGGGGGCGAGAAGTTCAAGGCAACGCTCAAGTAGCACGGGGGTGTGGAGCGCACTCGGGTCTCTAGATTCGTGTGTGATCATGTGTTTCCGGGCTAGAAAAGTCCCGGAATCACCTCCTCCTCGATTGCTGCGAACGCCGCTTCCTGCTCATTCAAGTACCGCTGCCATGCCTCGGCATCCCAGATCTCAGCTCGCGACCCTGCGCCGATAACGGCTAGTTCGCGATCGAGTCCCGCGTATTCGCGCAGTCCCTGCGGAATGGTGACGCGGTTCTGCTTATCTGGGGTTTCAGCGTGAGCCCCCGAGAGAAACACGCGCATGTAGTCGCGCACCTGTTTCGAGGAAACAGGTGCGGCACGTACGCGCTCGTGCATTTCGGTGAAGTCGCTTTCGCTGAATACGTATAGGCATCGTTCCTGGCCTCGGGTAATCACGAGGCCTTCGGCAAACTCGCCGCGAAACTTAGACGGCAGGATCAGCCGGCCTTTCTCATCAAGCCGGGGCGTGAAGGTTCCTAATAACAACGGACCCTCCCATCGACTCGACTTGGTTTCACACATTACTCCACTTTCATCCACTCCGCCCCATTTTTACCCAACACGCACACATCATGGCATCGAGGCCCGCGAATTCGGCGCTTTTAGTCGACAGGTGCCTGAGACACCGCCGTAGTCAGCGGTCGCGCAATCGCCCGCACGCGGCCAAAATCATCAAGAAATGGCCGTTTTTCCGTCGCCGAAGCCGCGAGGTGGAGCGAAGTGGAGCCAAAGTGGAGCCAAAGTGGCAGCGGGCTGCGGTTTGGCACCGCCAAACCCAGAAACAGCCGGGAAATAGCAAAGGGACCGTGGCGCGCATGCGCCACGGTCCCTTACTTACTAATTACTTACTGCATTCGGCGGGTGAGCCACCCAGCGTCCTAGCGGTCGCCATCCATGCGTTCGTCCCAGCGACGCTCCATGCGATCGCTGAACGACTCGCGCGGGGTGCGCTCCTTGCGGCCCGCCCCTGACTGATTCACTGGACTGGCGTCAGACTCAAATGCGTCTGCCTTGCCCGGGGTAAACATCAACAGCACTCCCCCCAGCATGGCGGCGAACCCGATCAGGCCGAGCCACAGCTGCTGCGCTGCCACTCCACCCACGAGCACACCAATACCAACCAGCGCCAAGACAATACCCAGTACCAGTGAACGATAGTTCACTCGGCGACGACTGCCCGAGACCGTTTGCATTACGTCGGCCTCGCTTTGATAGAGCCCGCGCTCCATCTCGTCAAGCAGTCGCTGTTCGTGTTCTGACAGCGCCATGACGACCCTCCCGACCGTTCTAATACTTTCCTACGCTCAGTCTACGTTGCCCACACCGAAGTAGGCTAGTTACGTGCACGAAACGACACGACTCGCAGGGCTTCTTCAGGAGCGAATCAACGACACGCTGGGCCGGCATCGCGAGGCCCTCGCGCCACTCGGCCCCGACGCGGGTGCTGTCCTCGATGAGGCGACCCAATTTCTGCAGGGCGGCAAACGATTCCGCGCCCAGTTTGCGGTGCTGGGATACCGAGCGATACGGCAGCTCGATGTCTCGGGTGATGTCGACGCCGAGTTTGGGGCGGTGCTTGATGCCGCGTGCTCACTCGAGCTGTTCCACGCCGCCGCCCTCATCCACGACGACATCATCGACCGCTCTGACACGCGGCGTGGTCGCCCGGCCACGCACCGCAGTTTTGCTGCGATGCACCGCGACAGCGGGCTCCGCGGCGATGCAGATCACTTCGGCACCGCCTCGGCGCTGCTCGTTGGTGATTTGCTGCAGTCATGGGCCGATGAGCTCATGCAGGCGGCTTGCGCGGCGGTAGATCGCGAGCGCGGTGACCGCGCACGCGTGCACTTCAACCGCATGCGCAGCGAGGTGGCCGTCGGCCAGTACCTCGACGTGCTCGAGGAGCAGCAGCCCCGCTTTGCCCCGCACAACGAGCAGCTTGAGCGCTCCACGCGGGTGCTCGTCTACAAGTCAGCCAAGTACAGCGTTGAAGCACCGCTGCTCGTGGGCGCGGCCCTCGCCGGCGCCACCCTCGAGCAGGAAGCGCCCTTGGCGGCATTCGGCCTTCCCGTCGGAGTAGCGTTTCAGCTGCGCGATGACCTACTGGGCGTATTCGGTGACGAACAGGTCACCGGCAAGCCCGCGGGTGACGACCTCATCGAGGGCAAGCGCACCGTACTGGTCACCCTCACGCGCGAAACGCTGCCGCACACGCAGCAGAACATCTTTGATGAACTGCTTGGCACCGACCTCGACGTTGAAGACGTGCGCATGCTGCAGCGCACGATTCGCGAAAGCGGTGCGGTCGAAGAAGTTGAAGGCATGATTACGCGCAACGTCGACCGCGCGGTGGGGGCACTCCAGGGCTCCCCCGTGCGCCCCGACGCCGCGCACCTGCTCGCCCAGCTCGCCGAGAGGGCCGCGCAGCGCACGGCGTAGCCCTCGACGTAGCCCTCAATGCAAACGGGTGCCCGGCAGCTGAGCTGCCGGGCACCCGTTTGTCATCTGCGCTTGCAGGTGGGCCGTAAAGCGTTAGAAGGCGAGGCCCTGAGTTGCACGGCGCACCGCGCTCTTGTTGCCCGAAAGCAGGGTGTCGATGGGGCGTGCGCCCAGTTCATCGTTGACCGACATCAACCACTCAACGGCTTCGTCGTCAGAGAATCCGGCGTCGAGCAAGGCGAGCAGCGTGCCGCGCAGTGCGGGCAGCGGTTCAGTGCCTTCGACGAACTCTGCGGGCACGCGCAGGCTGCCATTGACGCGCACCGTGGCGAGGTAGTGATCCTCGATCAGGCGGTGAATGCGGCCGGGGGTTGCGCTAAAGCGCTCCACCAGGTCGGCGATAGTAAACATTTCGGGCTCTGAAGCGTTGCTGTGTGACACGCCACCACTCTGCCACTGGTGAGTGCCCTGCGCAATCGCCATGCCGCAATCCATGCTGAGAATCGGGCATTTACCCCCTGCGGCAAGCGCTATGGCCGTGTGCTGCGCCCGAATGTTTCGGGGTTCACTGGCCGAACTGCGCGCGGCAGAGTTTCGAGCACGAGTAAATATGATTCGGTGACGAGGTCGAGAAACAGTTCGAGGTCGAGTGTGGTGCCTGCCCGCACGGTGATCCAGTGTCGTTTGTTCATGTGGTAGCCCGGGGTGATCTGGGGGAAGGCTTGCTGCAGCACCTGGGAGTCTGCGGGGCGGGCTTTGAGGGTTACGACCGGTTCGTCGCGCACGGTGCTGGCGAGCAGAAATACTTTGCCGACGATTTTGTAGACGTCGTGGTCGGGCCCGAAGGGGTGTTCGAGGGTCGCGCCTGGCAGTTGCTCGGCGCGCTGAAACGCGTGTTGCTGAAGTTCGCTGCCGTTCATGTGGGTTCCCTCGATCGGTGGCTGGGCAGGCGCTCGCCCGCTGCCCACGCTACCCGATGCGATGCGCCCGTTACGGCGCGAGCTGCCCCGATGCGATCCGCGCGATGGCCCGGTCTTCGGCCCACCGCAGGGTTTGGCAGAGCAGCTGGGTGGCGCCCGGCATGAACCCTGCGCCGTGATGAAACACCGGATCCATAGTGGTCATGAAGATTTCACCTGGCGTGGAGACGCGGTCGATATAGGTGGTGGCCCCCACCTCCACACCGTTTTCTTCGACGGTGACGAGTGGGATCGCGCCCACGGGTGGCTGGAAGATGCCGTGGTGGTGCCAGATCATGGCGCGCTTTGTAAAGTAGGGCCAGACCTGGTCGTCGAGGTTGCGAATGCGCATGCCGTGGTCTTCGCCGGTGCGCCACCACCAGAAGTTGGTGGGGCGGGCTTCCCAGGTGATGCCGGGCACCCATTCGTGGGCGGCGTTCTCGCCGAAGATGACGAGCACTCCCCCGCGTTCGGCGACCGCCCAAATGTCTGCGGCGCGGCGCGCGAGCAGGCCCGGGTGTTCACGGTCGGCGACGATCACGATATCGAAGGCGTCAAGTCCCCCGGGTTCGAGGTCGGGCAGGTACACCGTTTCGATCTGGTGTGGGGTGAGGGCCGGGTCTGCGAGGGCCGAGAGCTGGTAGCCGCTTGCGGTGTGCAGCAGGGCGGTGCGCGGCAGCCGCGGCGCAGGCGCAGACGTAGACGAAACCGCGCTTTGGGTCTGGGGATGTGTGTGGGTCATCGGGTGCTTCCTAGCCAGGCGCGAACGTTGGGGGCGAAGCTACCGAGAGTGGTGCCCGGCGCATCGGGAAATGCTTCGAGGTCGAGGCCCTGGTGCACGGCGACCTCGCCGTCGCCCAGGGGGAAGGCGTAGTCGATGGGGGCGCGCAGCGGCCCGATCGTGTTGATGACGGTGGCGTCTGCGGGCAGGCGTACGGCGTAGCCGCGGCCGTAGAACCCGGCGACTCCAATCTGTTCGAGCTCTGCGCGGGTGTGGGCTCCCGGTACCCCGGTGCGGTAGAGCACATCGGCGAGGTCGATGCCCTGCCAGATCGGGTGGGGGTTGGCGGGTTCGATGACGAGGTCTTCGGGGCGCGAGAACATGAGCTTGCGCCATTTGGGGAGGCCGGGCAGAAATGGTTTGGTGACGTGGCCGTTGATGAGCACGCGGCCACCGGCCCGCACGAACGCTTCGAGCTTGGGTTGCTGCCGTGACAGAAACTCTTGGTCGCACATGCCGGTGATGAGGATGCCCGTTACCCCGTCGAGGTTCAGGTGCGCAAAGTCGTAGATGTCGACGCGTTCGATGGGGTCGTGGGCGACCACGGGGGTGGCCCCCATTTGCGCGGGCCGGTTCGGCGACGACACGAGCGCGATGATGCGCACGCCCGTCGACTCAGGATCGTGGGTGGTCATGCGACTGCTTTCTGTGGGACGGGAAGGAGGCATTGCCGGGCGCACCCGGTGCCCGGCACCCCGAAGTCTGGAACGGTGATGTGTTGGTCGGTGTCACGCACCGAGACGTACCCGGTGGCGATGGGAAGCCCGTACAGCGCGCTGAGGGTGTCGCTGGTGAGCAGCTCGGTGGTGGGCCCGACGCGAATGTCGTCGCTGTCGACGATGAGCATGGTGGTGTCGGCGATGCGCAGGGCGTGGTCGAGGTGGTGGGTAGTCATGATGATGGCCATCCCCTCGTCGGCGAGCCGGTGCAGCACCTGCAGCACACGGGCCTGATTTTTAAGGTCGAGCGCCGAGGCCGGCTCATCGAGCACCATCGCGCCGCACTCGGTCGCGAGGGCCCGGGCGATGAGCACCATCTGGCGTTCGCCCCCTGACAGGCCGCGAAAGTCGCGGTGCGCCAGGTGCCCGATGCCGACGCGCTCAATGGCGGCCATCGCGGCCGCGCGATCGGCCGCTTGCGGGGTGCCGTACGCCCGAATGAACCGGGCCCGGCCCATCAACACCATCTCGATCACCGCGAACGAGGTGGCGGTCGAGTGTGACTGCGGCACATAGCCGACGTGCACGCTGTGCGCCACTGATCCGGAGCTGGCCTGTTGTACGCCCGCCAGGCACTTAATCATCGTGGTTTTGCCGCGCGCGTTGGGCCCGAGTACCGCCATCACGTGCCCGGGGGCGAGCTCGACGCTGACGTCGCGAAAGATCCAGCGATCGCCGTCGTAGCTGTGCGATATCTGGTCGGCCTTAATCATTGATCCACGCTTTCTTTCCCATGCGTGCGAGCAGCACGATAAACACCGGCGCCCCAATGACCGCGGTGAGAATGCCCAGCGGCACCTCGGTTGACACGAGCGATCGCGAGAGTGTGTCGACGAGCGTCAGATACCCGCCGCCGATCATGAGCGATGCGGGCAGCAGCACTCGGTTATCGCTGCCCACGATCAGCCGCGCAATGTGGGGCACGAGCAGCCCGACCCAGCCGATCGCGCCCGAGACCGCGACGGCCCCGGCGGTGAGCAGCGCTACGGCGATGAGCAAAATGCTCCGGATCGCCTTCGGTTTCAGGCCCAGCGCCTGTGCGTCTTCGTCGCCGAGGGTGAGCACGTTGAGGCGCCAGCGCAGCGCGAAGATCACAATCCCGCCAATCAGCAGCGGAATCAGCGCCGTGAGCACTTTGGCGTAGCTGGCGCTCGCGAGCGACCCCAGCAGCCAGAAGGTGATCGAGGGCAGCTCGGTGTAGGGGTCGGCGAGGTAGGTCTGCAGTGAGACCAGCGCGCCGAAGAACGCGCTCACCACCACTCCGCCGAGCACGATCATCAGCAGCGGGGAGGATGACCCGATGCGGCCAATAAACATCACGAGTAAGAGGGCGACGATGCCGAAGGCGAAGGCGCCGCCGATCAGCCAGCCGGTTCCCAGGCCGAGCACCATAATCAGCACCCCGCCAAATGAGGCCCCGGCAGATACCCCAAGCACCTCGGGGCTGACGAGGGGGTTGCGGAAGACGCCCTGCAGCACCGCGCCCGCCAGCGCAAGCGCCGAACCAACGATGAGCGAGAGCAGCACGCGCGGCATGCGCACATCGAACACGATCGTCGCTTCCTTCGCGAACCAGGTCTGCTCGATCGGCAGCAGCTGCCCGGCGAGCATGCGCGCCACTTCCACGGGCGGCACCACATACCGGCCGACGGCGAGCGCAATGATCGCGATCACGATGACGCCCACGGCAATGAGCGGCAGGGTGACGAGCCGCGTGCGGCGCGTGGGGTCGAGGTCATGCTGCGCTGCGGCTGCCGCGCTCGTGTCCACCGGGGTGGTCGCGGGCTCAGGCTCGATGCGCGGCCTCGGGTGTGATGTAAGCCGCATGGGTCTAGCGTTCGAACTGGTCATAGTTCGCGGCCTGACCGTTGATGTCGAACCGCAACACATCGTCGATCTCGTCGTCGGTGAGGGTGTACCCGTAGAGGAACTCGTACAGCTCAACCATTTCGGCGCGCAGATCGTAGCTCGCCGTCTCGGGGTACAGCACCTGGGTGGCCCAGATAAAGCTCAGCGTCGATTCGGCGCTGGGCGGATCCCACCAGAAGCCGCCCGAGGGCATTGCATAGATGCGCTTGTTCTGCACGGCCTGCAGACCAGCGAGGGCCGGATCTGCGTAGATATCGGCCGGCACGAGCGGTGACATCGCCGAGGTGAAGATCACCTCTGGATCCCACTCGAGAATCTGCTCGATGCTGGTGGCGCTCGCGGTCTGGTATTCGACGCCTGCGGCCACGTTCGTGGCACCCGACATGGTCATCCAGGTGTTCATGTAGGCGTCGGTCGAGCTCATGCCCGCGTTGTAGCCGCCATCACCCGCGGAACGCAGGAAGATCGTGGTGGGGCTGTGGGTCTGCTTGGCGGCGAACGCTTCGATGTCGGCGATGGTACCGTGCATGCGCTCCAGCAGTTCTTCGCCGCGCGCTTCTTGGCCCAGCAGCGTCGAGAACATTTCGATCCACGCCTCGAGGTCTTTTTGTGTGCCGTACTCGAGGCCGATCACGGGGTACCCCGCGTCTTCAATGGGTGAGACGTACACGTCGCTGTCGCCCTGGTCGGCCCACTGAATCACTACGTCGGGGTCGATCTCGGCGATGGTTTCGACATTGGGCACAAAGTCTGAGCCCGAGATCACGGTGTTGGTGAGGGCACCGGGGAACATCGTGGCGAACACGCTTCCGTCATCGCGTTTGATGGTCGATTCGTTGATCCCCACAATGCGGTCGTAGCTTTGATCGATCGCGGTCAGCATCGACGGGGCCGGAATCACGGTGGTCGCGATCTTCTCGATCGGCTCGGTGAAGGTGTGCGTGACGCCGCGCTGGTCGGTGACCACGATCGGCTCGTCGAGCGTCTTCGCGCCGCCAGCCTCGGCGCTGGGCTCAGCGGTGGCGACGGCTTCGCGAGCGCTGCAGCCGCCCAGCAGTGCGGCGGCGGCAAGCCCGAGTACGAGCACTCCCGCGGTGTTGCGGGTAACGCGCCTCATGGGCGTCGTTCTCAAAATGGGCATCACAAATAGTCCCTTCGGCCCCACCTTGGGGCGTCACATCACGACAGGAAGACGTGATCAGCAGTTGTTTTGCCCGGCATCTTGGGCAACCTTGATCACTGTATTGTATTCATCTGACCAAGGCAAGCCTTACCTACATCTGATGTGTCTTGGGTGTCCGGAAGCACGCAGCACACCAACGGTAGACTGAGGCCATGACTGACGAGACCATTGCCTCAATCGAGTACGAAGCACTCGTATTTTCGCGGCACCTCTCGGGCCTTCCCGGGCATGCCCGCAGATCGCGCGGCACCCTCGACCACAGCGCCTATACGCTGCTGAATCTGCTCGAGGTGGGCGGCCCCGCCACCATTAGCGAGTTGGCGGGCATCACCGATCTCGACGCATCTACCCTCAGCCGGCAAACGGCGGCGCTGCTGCGCGATGGCCTCGCTAGCCGTGTGGCGAACCCCGAGGGCGGCGTCGCCCGCAAATTTGAAATCACCGAGCAGGGCCGCGTCGCCGTCACCGAGGAGCGCGATGCAAGCCGCGCAGTGCTCGCAAGCATCATCGGCGATTGGAGCGCCCCCAACCGCGAGTCTTTCGCCGAACTGCTCTCGCAGTTCAACCGCGCCATCGAGGCCCGGTCGGGGCGCTCCTGGCCACGCGCCTAGCGCAGGTAGCGCACGATACTCGCGGCGGCCGCTTTGCCGGCACGGTTGGCGCCCACCGTTGACTGCGAGGGCCCGAAGCCGATGAGGTGCAGCCGGTCGTCGCCCACCACCTGCGTGCCTTTGACCGCGATCCCGCCAGCAGCGTTTCGCAACTGCAGCGGTGCGAGGTGAGCGAGGTCGGCTTTAAACCCGGTGGCCCACACGATCACATCGATCGAGGTGAATGACCCGTCTGCTTCACGCACGCCCCACGGTTCAATGCGGGTAAACATGGGTCGCCGCTGCAGCGCACCGCGCGCCTCGGCTGCCTTGGCATAGTTGGTGCGGGGCAGCCCGGTGTACGACACCACGCTGCCCGTCGGCCGCCCCGCTTCAACGTCAGCGGTGACCCGCGCGATGGTGTCGCGGCCGGCTTCATCGTTGAACGCCGACTCCCGCCATTTCGGCGGCGTGCGCGTGTACCAGGCGGTGGTGGCGGTGCGCGAGATTTCCTCGAGGTGCTGCAGCGCCGAGATGCCGCCGCCCACGATCGCCACCCGCTTGCCCGCTAGATCGGGCAGCTGCCCGTAATCGCGCGTGTGCAGCTGCTCCCCCGCGAAGGTCTCAACACCTTCGATTACCAGTAGCACCGGGTTGTTCCATGTGCCAGTGGCGTTGATGATCGCGCGGGCCCGCCACTGCCCCTGCGATGTCGTGACGGTGAGCGATCGGCTTCCCGCCTCATCGCTTTCGCGCACCTGCTGCACCTGCACGGGGCGCACAATCGGCAACCGGTGCAGCGCTTCAAACTGCGCGAAGTACTGAGGAATCGCGTCTCGGCTGCGCTCCTGCCCCGTCATCGGGGGCTGTGGCAGGTCAGGAAGATCAAAAATACTGTTCAGGTTAGCCACCAGCAGCGAATCCCAGCGGTGCTGCCAGGCACCGCCTGGCGCCGAGTTCGCGTCGAACATCACAAACGTGCGCTCCCCCTCGGGGTCGTGCAACGCGCTCGTGAATCCGCGCCGCTGCAGGTGGTACCCCGCCGAGAGTCCCGCCTGTCCAGCCCCAATAATGACGACGGTTGCCTGCTGTTCGCTCTCCACTCACGGTGCAACGCCCGCCGCCCCCCGCTCATTCCAGGTTTCCCTGCCATAGACTCTTAAGGTGACCCAAGCGCCTACCGACCCGATGATCGGGCACACGTTCGACGGACGTTACGCGATTCGATCGCGTATCGCCCGCGGCGGCATGGCGATGGTGTACCTCGCGAACGATGTGCGGCTCGAGCGCCGCGTCGCCGTCAAGGTGATGCATGAGCACCTCGCCGAAGACGAAAACTTTCGCCGCCGCTTCGACCAAGAAGCCCGCAGCGCGGCAGGATTGTCACACCCCAACCTCGTCAACGTGTTTGATCAGGGCTTCGATGCCGGCCGCAACTATCTCGTCATGGAGTACCTGCCGAGCATCACCCTGCGCGATCTGCTCAAGCGCCAGCGCACCCTCACGATCGAGCAGACGCTCGAAATCGGCGAAGCGATTCTGGCCGGTCTGTCGGCTGCGCACCACGCCGGCATCGTGCACCGCGATCTGAAACCCGAGAACGTGATGCTCGCCGATGACGGCCGCATCAAGCTCGGTGACTTCGGTCTCGCCCGCGCCGTCAGCGCAAACACCACCACGGGGCAGGCGCTGCTGGGTACGATCGCGTACCTCTCCCCCGAGCTCGTCACGCGTGGCATCGCCGATGAACGCAGCGACCTGTATGCCTTTGGCATCATGCTGTACGAGATGCTCACCGGCGCGCAGCCCTTTGTTGGCGAGCAGCCGATGCAAATCGCGTACCAGCACGCCCACTCCGATGTGCCGGCGCCCTCGCTCGCAAGCGAGGAGTCGACTCCCGAGCTTGATGCTTTGGTGCGCTGGCTCACACAGCGCGACCCCGAGTATCGCCCGCGCGATGCCGGGGCCGCCCTCGATCACCTGCGCGGCATCATTAGCGGCACCGCTGACCCGGTACCGCAGCCCGCCGCGACCACGGTGATGCCGGGGCTCGCCCCCACCACCGCGTTCACCCCCTCCACCACGGTGCTCAGCGATGCCCAACTCGACGAGCTGGGCGGCGCCGATGACGACGCTGATACTGACGAACCGCCCGTCCCCGAGACGCCCATCGACCGTGCGGCGTTCGTGGCGCACCGCCGTGGTCGCCGCGGGCGCATCGTCGCTGCGGTAGCGATCGTGGCGATTCTCGCCGCGGGCGGCACCGGCTGGTGGTTTGGCCAGGGCCCAGGCTCTGCCGCGACCGTACCCGAGGTCACCGCCCTCAGCGTCGACGACGCGCTCGCGACGATCTCGAATGTGGGGCTGAGCGCCGATGTGGTGGGCTGCCCGAGCGTCGAGGTACCCGCGGGTGACGCGGTTGGCACTGAACCCGAGGCCGGATCAAAGGTTGACCGCGGCGCCACCATTCGCCTGTGCCAGTCAACCGGGCCGCGCATTCTCACGGTGCCCACCCTCGTCGGTCTCACCCTCGATGAGGCGAAGACAGCAATCGACGATGCGAAGTTCTCGTTTGGGTCGGCATCTGACGAGCGTTTCTTTGACAGCCCGAAGGGCACGGTGCTCGCCGCCCTCGACGCCGATAAGGAGCCGCTCGAGGGCACCTACCCCGAACAGGGCGAGGTGAATCTGGTGGTCTCGGCCGGCCCGGTTCCCAGTGTCGCTGGCAGCGCCGAGAAGGCGGCCATCGCTGCCCTCACCAAGGTGGACCTCGTCATCGATGAGGAGTCTCGGGCTGAGCTGTATGACGCCGACGTCGCCAAGGGTGACGTCATCTCGGTTGCCCTTTCGGCAGACCCGCTGCGCCCGGGTGACCTGGTGTCGCTCACGGTGTCAGCGGGCAAGATTCCCGCTGTCGCGGGCGAAAGCAAGAAGAAGGCCATCTCGGCCATCAAGAAGGCGGGCCTCACCCTCGATGAGAGCCAGGTGACAGAGACCTGGAACGCAGATGTGCCCGTCGGCGACGTGATCGATATGACGTTCCAAGAGGCCCCGGTGCGCCCGGGCGACCCCGTCGGCCTGTCGGTGTCGCTCGGCCCCGAGCTGTTCCCGGTGCCCGATATCTCGGGCATGCCCCTGCAAGACGCGATGAACGCGGTTGAGGCCGCCGGCTTCGTGCCGACCACGCTCGTACCCGACGCGCTGCGCAGCCTCGCGAAGGCGACCGGCACTGATCCTGCTGCAGCCTCCGAGCTCCCCGCAGGCACCGAGATCCGGGTCAAAAGCACCATCTCGCTCTAGCTGAGCGCGCCACCCCCGGCGGCATCGGCTTCGCGCCCCGGGGATCGCGCTGCCTGAGCCACGCATCGCCCGGGCAACGCACCGCCCGGGAGCAGAAAAGCGCCCCACCTCCTGACTCGAAGGTGGGACGCTTTTATGTGGGGTGCTGGGGTTACGCCTGGCGCAGTTCCTCAGCGACCTGGAACGCGAGTTCGAGCGACTGCATGTGGTTCAGACGCGGGTCGCACAGCGACTCGTAGCGGCTCTCGAGAGCGAGCTCGTCGATGTTCTCCGAACCGCCGAGGCACTCGGTGACGTCGTCACCGGTGAGCTCAACGTGAATGCCGCCGGGGAACGTGCCCACCTCGCGGTGCGCCTCAAAGAAGCCACGCAGCTCGTTCATCACGTCGTCGAAGCGACGCGACTTGTAGCCGTTTGCGGTGGTGATGCCGTTACCGTGCATGGGGTCGGTGACCCACAGCGGCGTTGCCCCCGCATCGCGCACGCCCTCGAGCAGACCCGGCAGTACGTCGCGAATCTTGCCCGCGCCCATGCGCGTGATGAAGGTCAGACGACCCGGGGTGCGCTCGGGATCGAGCTTGTCGATGAGGCGCAGCGCGTCATCCACCTGCGTGGTGGGGCCGAGCTTCACACCGATCGGGTTCTTGACGTGCGACAAGAACTCGACGTGTGCACCGTTGATGTCACGCGTACGCTCGCCGATCCACAGCATGTGGCCCGACGTGTCGTACAGGTCACCGGTGCGCGAATCGATGCGGGCCATGGGGCGCTCGTAATCGAGCAGCAGCGCCTCGTGGCTGACGTAGAACTCGGTCTGCGTGAGGGCGGTGTGGTCAACGCCGCACGCATCCATGAACTTCAGCGCGCGATCGATCTCGGCCGCGAGCGACTCGTATCGCTGGTTCGCGGGGTTCGAGATGAAGCCCTTGTTCCACTCGTGCACCTGGCGCAGGTCGGCGAAGCCCCCCTGCGTGAACGCACGAATCAAGTTCAGCGTTGATGCCGACACGTGGTAGCCCTCGAGCAGGCGCTCGGGGTTGGGCGTGCGTGACGCGGCCGTGAAGTCATAGCCGTTCACGATGTCGCCGCGGTATGCGGGCAGCGTGACGCCCTCGCGCGTTTCTGAATCGCTTGAGCGCGGCTTGGCGAACTGGCCCGCCATGCGCCCCACCTTGATCACCGGCATCGATGCGCCGTACGTGAGTACGACTGCCATCTGCAGAATGGTCTTTACGCGGTCGCGAATCTTGTCGGCGGTCGCCGCTGCGTACGTCTCGGCGCAGTCGCCGCCCTGCAGCAGAAACGCCTCGCCGCGAGCTGCAGCGCCGAGGCGTTCACGCAGCTGATCAGCTTCGCCCGCGAACACGAGCGGGGGCTGCGTAGCCAACTTGGCTGACGCTGCACGAGTCGCCTCGGGATCGGGCCAATTCGGCTGCTGCTTCGCCTCAAGAGTGCGATACGCGTCAAGCTTCGCAAACAGCTGTTCGGCAGTAGTCTGTGCGGCTTGGCTCGTCATGTATAAATCCTCTACGTTGTGGAAAAAGGCCCGGCGATTCCTCGCCGTGCCTCATCCAGCCTACTACGGCAAATGTCTCTATTAGCCACGCGCGCGTACGCTTGACGCGTACACATCGGCGTATCGCTGGCCGCTGAGTTTTTGAATCTCGAGCGTGATCTCATCGGTGACGCTGCGCAGCACGAAACGGTCTGCGCTCATCCCAGCGAAACGGCTGAAATCAAGCGGCTTACCGATCACGGTGCCGATGCGACGAATGCGGGGAATACGCACTCCGATCGGCATCGCCTTCTCGGTGTCAATCATGACGACGGGAACCACCACCGCGCCCGACTCCAAAACGAGTCGCGCCACGCCCGTGCGACCGCGATACAGTCGCGCATCGGGGCTGCGTGTGCCCTCGGGGTAAATTCCCAGCACGTCACCGCGGTCGAGCACCGACAGGCCCGTGGTCAGCGAGGCTTCAGACGCCTTGCCACCAGAGCGGTCAATCGGCAGCTGCCCCACGCCCAGCATGAACTTTTTTACGATCCAGCCCTTCACTCCCTTGCCGGTGAAATAGTCACTTTTGGCAAGGAAATACACGGGTCGATCGACCATGACGGGCAAGAAGAACGAGTCAATCACCGAGAGGTGGTTACCGACAAGAATCACGGGACCTGAGCCCGGAATGTTCTCGGTTCCTTCTACCCAGGGGCGATAGATCGTCTTCAAGAGCGGCCCGATAATCAGGTGCTTGAAAATCCAGTAGAGCACAGGCTGAGGTTTCCTCTCGTTGTCTCATTACAATAGCCGAGCCGCGCCTCTTCAGCGGTATACAGCGCGGTGCGTATACTCTGGAACGACATATTCGCGGCAGAAGCTGCCGCGAACCAGAGGCCTGTAGAAGGTATCGAAGGAGCTGCCGTGAAACAGTCACACACACCCGTACTTGTTCCCGCCATACCTAATGACAACATCACCGATCTGCTCGAACAACGCGTGGCAACGACGCCCGACCGCGTATTGTTCGCACTGCCCAATGGCGACAGCTGGAACGATCTGACCGCCACCGAGTTTCGGCGCGATGTTGTGGCCATTGCCAAGGGCTTCGCCGCCGCGGGAGTTCAGCCCGGCGAACGCATCGCGTTTATGTGCACGACGAAATATGAGTGGACCCTCGTCGACTTCGCACTGATGTACGCCGGCGCCGTCATGGTGCCGGTCTATGAGACGTCGTCTCCGCTGCAGATTCACTGGATCCTTGAGGATTCTGGGGCCCGCGGCATCATGACCGAGTCGGCCGAGCTGGCTGATCGTTTCGCAGAAATTCGCGACGATCTTTCGCACATTGAACTGGTATGGCGTCTCGATAAGGGCGCACTCGATGAGCTGCGCGCCGCGGGCGTCGATGTGACCGACGACGAGATCGAGCGCCGTCGCTCGCTCGCTGTGGGCAGCGACATCGCCACGCTGATCTATACGTCAGGGTCAACCGGGCGCCCCAAGGGCTGTGTGCTCACCCACTCAAACTTTGTGGACCTCTCGCGCAACGCGGGCGCGGCCATGCACCAGGTTGTGCAGCAGCCGGGCGCGTCAACGCTGCTGTTCGTGACGCTCGCGCACGTGTTTGCCCGCTTCATTTCGGTGCTCGCGGTGCACTCTGGCGTGCGCGTGGGCCACCAGGCCGATACCTCTCAGCTGCTCAACTCACTGGGATCGTTCAAGCCCTCATTCATTCTCGCCGTGCCGCGCGTGTTCGAGAAGGTGTACAACTCGGCCGAGCAAAAAACTGAGGCCGAGGGCAAGGGCAAGATCTTCCGTAAGGCCGCTAAGGTCGCCGTCGCGCACTCAGAGGCACTCGACGCCGGCAAGGTGCCCTTCTTGTTGGGCCTCCAGTTCAAGCTGTTTGACAAGCTCGTCTACTCCACACTGCGTGAAAAGCTGGGCGGTCGCGTGTCGTTCGCAGTTTCGGGTTCGGCGCCACTGAGCCACTACCTCGGCCACTTCTACCGCAGCCTCGGCGTCAAGATCCTTGAGGGTTACGGCCTCACCGAGACCACCGCCCCCGCGACGGTGAACCTGCCCGATAAGTTCAAGATCGGCACCGTTGGCCCCGCTCTCCCTGGCCACACCGTGCGCATCGCAGAAGACGGCGAGATTCAGGTCAAGGGCATCGACGTGTTCAAGGAGTACTGGAACAACCCGGCCGCCACCAAGGAAGCATTCACCGAGGATGGCTTCTTCATCACTGGTGACCTCGGCAGCCTCGATGACGATGGCTACCTGTCGATCACCGGCCGCAAGAAGGAAATCATCGTGACCGCCGGCGGCAAGAACGTTGCCCCGGCCGCACTCGAAGATCCGATTCGTTCCAACACGATTATCAGCCAGGTAGTCGCCGTGGGCGATCAGAAGCCCTTCATCTCGGCGCTCATCACGCTTGACCCCGAGATGCTGCCGGTGTGGCTCAACAACGTGGGCGAAGACCCCTTGATGACGATCACCGAAGCGTCACGGCACCCCAAGGTACTCGCAGAGGTGCAGAGCGCAATCGATCTGGGTAACCGGTACGTATCGCGCGCCGAGTCGATTCGTAAGTTCGTCATCTTGCCGATCGATTTCACGGAGGCCAACGGCCACCTCACCCCCAAGATGAGCATTCGACGTGCAAACATTCTGCGTGATTTCTCGTCTGAGATCGCAGAACTGTACGGCGATCGCCCGCAGACTGAGTTGACCACCATCGCACGCTAGAGCGTTCATGTCACAGCCAACGCCGCCGCCGCCGCTGCCCGAGCAAATTCCGCCCGGGCAGCAGCCACAGCGCTACCAGCAGCCACAGCGCTACCAGCAGCCACAGTTCGAGCAGCCGCACTTCGAACAGCCGCCCGCGCCACAGCACCCGCTTCCGCGGTGGGTTATGCCCGCCGCGGTGGGCGCGGTGGTCGTGTTGGTGCTCGCCGGTGTCGCGGTAGTGGCACCGATGCTCTGGGCGACGGGGCAGCTCCAGCAGATCGCCACGGCGTCACCTGATCGTGGCTCGGCGGCGCCTGGCGCTCCAGACTCGCCTGAGCCGTCAGAACCCGCTGAGCCGCGCAAGATACCCGGCCAGCGGATCATTCCGCCGATGCCGATGCCTGAGGTCACACCACAGACGACCCCTGAGGATGCCGCTGCCGCTTCTCAGGTGGCCGCCGAGGTGCAGAAAATTGCCGACGCGTATCTCGAGGCACGACGCGATGACACCATTCTTGACCTCGTGCCCGGCGGCGACCAGGTCGATCCCGACTACATCACGGCCTATCTTTATGTCTTGACTGATCTCAAGAGCGCCACGCGGTTTGGTGGCGACGCCAAGTCGATGCAGGAGCTGCTGGATTCGGCGCTCGCCTATGAACAGCTCTTTCTCGCGGGCAAAGACCTCGACGTCAACATTCGTATCGTCCGTGAAGACGGCAGCGTCTTTGAATCAGACGGTAAGTACCGCACCATCGACGAATAGGCGCTCGACGAGTATCCGCTCGCCCGGCAGCATGGGAGAAGCAGCAAGGCCGAAGCCTTAGATCCACCCCTGCTGCCAGGCTTGCTCAGCGGCCTCATGTCTCGAACTGACACCGAGCTTTGAGATCGCCGCCGAGAGGTAGTTGCGCACGGTGCCCGGCGACAAGAACAGGTGCCCAGCAATCTCTTGCACGCTATTCGTTATTCGCGACGCACGCAGCGCATCAAGCTCGCGGTCGGTGAGGGGGCAACGTTCGGCCGTGAGCGCTGCGGCAGCGATCTCGGGGTCAATGTACCGTTTACCGGCCGCGACCTCCCGAATCACGTTAGCGAGTTGACCCGCCGGCGTTGACTTCGGCACGAATCCTGCGACCTGTGCGGCGAGCGCGCGGCGCAGTACACCGGGGCGCGCGTGTCGCGTCACAATAATGATGCGGCTGTCACCGTGCCCCAGTATCTCTTGTGCGGCGCTCAACCCGTCAGCCTGGGGCATTTCAAGGTCGAGTAGGCACACATCAGGTTGGGTGTCGCGGGCGAGCTGCGCTGCGGTCACCCCGTTATCTGTGCTCGCGACCACTTCGATGTCTGGTTCGAGGCCCAGCAGCGCTTCGAGGGCACCGCGAATCAGGTGCTCGTCGTCTGCCAACAGCAGGCGAATCTTCGTGCTGGGAAGTGCTGAGGCGCTCACGCGTTGTCTGCTTTCATCGTGCGGGTCGTGCGGGTCATGCGGATCATGCGCCGCTCATTTCGGTGTGGGGCACGCATACCCGCAGGGTGAACTGATCAGCGTCGTGCGCGATGACCAGGGTGCCGCCGATTTCCTCGATCCGGCGCTTGAGACTCGCGAGGCCCGAGCCCAGGGTGCCCAGAGGCTGCCCCGCCCCACGAGCACCGTCGGCCGCCGCCGGGCCATTCTGCGAGGCCCCATTATTGCTCAGCACCAGATCGAACGAGGTTTCGCCGCGGCGCAGCGTGATCGCGGCGCTCGTGGCGGCGCTGTGGCGCAAAATATTCGTGGTGCCCTCACGCACGCACAGCGCCAGCACGCGCTGCACACGGGGATGCGCTCGCAGCTCAAGATCATCAATCTCGAGCGAACATGCTGCGCCCGCAAGCGTCAGCACCTCGCGGGCATTCTCCAGCTCATCTTCGAGCGCGACCTCGCGCAGCCCAGCCACCAGTGCCCGAGTCTCTTCGAGGGCTTCCTTAGCGATGCCACGTATCTCTGCGAGCTGCGCGGCCGAAGCGGCCGCGTCGTGCCCCTGCAGCCGCTCGGCCAGCTCGGCCTTCAGCGCGATGACCTGCAGGTGGTGGCCCTGAATGTCGTGGAGGTCTGCGGCGAACCGCAGCCGCTCTTGGGTGACGGCAAGCTCACCCGCCACGCGGCGACTGTCGTCGAGCCGCTCGACCACGCGCCACCACCACACGCTCGCCATCAGCAGCAGCGGCAACGAAACGCAGTAAATCGCGAGCATCCAGGTGCGGGGCCCTGCATCCTGGCTGAACCAGGCAGCCGCCGGTAGCCCCTGAGCGACGGCGGGCAGCACAGTGACCGCTGCGGCGAGCGCGAGCAGCGCCCATCGTCTGACCGTTGGCAGCAAAAGGCTCACCAGGGAGGCGGCGAGCCACAGCGGGGTGGCGGCAATAATCGCGGCTTCGCCTGTGAAGAAGGCGAGCGCCCACGACACCAACGCGGGGGCGACCAAGGCGGCCGTCCACCAGATGCTGGGCAGCCCCTGGTCACGCAAGAACCAGCAGTATCGAATCTGGGTGGCGGTCGCTATCAGCACGGCCACGATGAGCGCGCCGAAGATCCATGACTCGGTGGCCAGATACTGCTCGGTGAGTTCACCCACGACGACTGCGTCGAATACGACGAAAAAGAACACCATGCTGCCAAGCGTGTACACCCAGGTGGCGTTGACCCCTGCGTGCGCGGCCGGCGCGGCAGGGGCGGCAGGGGCCGCTTGCTGCGTCTGCGGTTGCTGCGATGCGTGCGCCGCATCTGGGGATCTCACGAAACGTAACCCTGGCATTTCACCCAGTCTAGGCCCGCCCCAGGCCACGCACCCGTGACAAATGTCACGAGTCTTCGGTGCAATTTTGTCTCCACAGTCATGACAGGACGACACTACTGCGCCCCGCTCGAACTCGAGAGGATTGAACCATCGCAACACTCCCCCACAGCCAGAAAGGCTTCCCCATGATTGACGCACTGCAGAGCTTCACTTCTTCCCTTCCCGAGATTTTTCAGTGGGTCGGCGTGCTCTTGATGGGGGCCATCCCGTTTATCGAGTCGTACTTCGGTTCGGCGATCGGCATCCTCGCCGGAGTGCACCCCGCCGTCGCCATCCCCGCCGCGATCGTCGGCAACATCATCTCGATGCTGATCTTCGTGCTGAGCGCCCACGGCGTACGCTCGAAAGTGGGCCAGGGGCGTGAAGCGAAAGAGCTCTCCCCGCGCCGCGAAAAGCTGCGGGCGCGTTTCGATCGCTACGGCGTACCCGGAGTGAGCCTGCTCGGCCAGCTGATCCTGCCGAGCCAGATCACCTCGGCCGCCATGGTCTCCTTCGGCGCCGCCAAGAACTCGGTGATTCTGTGGCAGGTGATCTCGATCATCCTGTGGGGTGTGGTGTTTGGCACCTTCGCTACCTTCGGGGTCTCGCTGATGCGCTAACCCCCGCGTACACTGGCCGCATGGTTGCTACGCTCACCGGCGGCGAGGTGCTGCAGCTGCGCATGCGTGCGCAGCTGCTTTCGCGTGTGGATCCGGATCCGCACCAGCTCACCCCCGCAGCCCCGGGCCGGATTCAGGGCCGGGGCACCGGCCCGGGCGACAACCCCGGCGCCGAGGGCATTGCCCGGGTGGCCCGGCACATGCTCGCGGTGCAGGGGCAAGACTGGCTGGCGTCGCGGTGGGCGTTGGGGGTGCGGGCACCGGGCACCCATGTGGGTGATGTCACCGCCGCGCTCGACGGTGGTGCGATCGTCAGGTCGTGGCCGATGCGCGGCACGGTGCACCTGTGCGCGGCCGAAGACATCGGGTGGCTGCAACGCACCACCGAGGCGAAGTTGCTGCGGGGCGTGCCCAAGCGCCGTGAGCTTCTCGGGCTCAGCGAAGCCCTGCATGAGCGGCTGACCGAGGTCTCGCTTGCGGCACTCGCGGGCGGGGCCCGGCTGACCCGCGATGAACTCTCGCAGGCATGGACCGAGGCAGGTGTCGAGTGGCGGCCGGCCTGGCGCTACTTGTTAGTGTGGTGGATCTGCCAGAACGGGCTCGCCACACAGGGCCCGCTCACCCGTGTCGACGGCACGCTCGCGAAAGAGCCCCTGCTGGTGCACGCCGACGATTGGTTCGCGTCTGCGCAGGTGCAGCCACGGGCATTGTTAGGTGACGAAGCACTTGAAGAGCTTGCCGCACGCTACACGCGGGCCCGTGGCCCGGTCACCACGAAAGACTTTGCGTGGTGGACGGGGCTCACCATGCGCGAATCGGCGCGGGCCTTCGCGCTCGCTGTTGAATCGGAGACGGTCACCGCGGTGCACACCGATGAGGCTGGAGCGCACTGGATCGCCCCTGAGCTACTGGGTACACCCGTTGCCGGTGGCGGCGGCGGCACTGGTGGCGGAGCTCATGATGGCAGCGGCACACCCTCGTGGCAGCTGCTCACCGCGTTCGACGAGCACCTGCTCGGGTACACCGAGCGCAGGCCGCAGCTGCAGTCAACACAGTTCAGCGAAATCGTGCCTGGCCGCAACGGGGTGTTTCGTGCCACCGTCGTCGCCGACGGCATCACCCGGGGCACCTGGCGCCGCGCCAAGACCCACGGCAGCCACATCGTGGCGACACCGCTCGCGGGCGAGCAGCTCGCGCCGCGGGGGCTTGACGCGGCCGTCGCAGCATGGGCGAGGTTCCACGACTTCGAGGCCGGCAGCCTCGAAGTCGCAGAACCTGCCTTCTAGAACCAGCTCGACGTGCGAATCTGACGCATCGCTTCGCCGCGCGTGGCACGGTCGAGGCGTGAAATATACAGCTTGCCATCGAGGTGATCGCACTCGTGCTGCAGGGCCTGCGCGAGCAGCCCCGACCCCGAGATCACGATCTCGCGACCGTCGAGGTCGATGCCGCGCACGGTCGCCGTCGGGTACCGCATCACATCGAACCACAGGTCAGGCACCGACAGGCAGCCCTCCCCCGTCGCCACCGGCTCACCCGCGAGATCAACGATCTCGGGGTTCAGCACATAGCTGATCTTGCCGTCGATGTGCAGGCTGAACGCCCGCTGCTGGTACCCAATCTGCGTGGAGGCGAGCCCCGCGCGGCCATCAAATGCGACAGAGTCACACAGATCGCTCACGAGGGCTCGCACCCCATCATCGATGGTTCCAATCGGCTCGCACACCGTGCGCAGCACCGGATCACCGAACAGACGAATATCTCGAATAGCCATAGCAACCGAGCTTAGCGGCTCAGTTAGCTAATTACGGCGATCAGGTCACCCGAGTCGACGCCGCGCGTGCCGGTGAAGGCGAGACGCTCGATCGTACCAGCGGCGGTCGCCGTGATGGCGGCCTCCATCTTCATCGCCTCAATGGTGGCGACGGGCTGGCCGATCTCGACCGTGTCACCGACCGCAACGTTCACCGTGACGGTGCCCGAGAAGGGTGCCGCAGTGTGGCCCGGGTTGGTGCGGTCAGCACGCTCGGCAGCCGGAGTATCAACCGCGACCGATTCGTCCTTCACGTAGACCTGGCGCAGCTGGCCGTTCTGGCGCACCATAACGGTACGAACGCCCTTGTCATCGGCCTCACCGATGGCTTCGAGACCCACGTACAGGCGCACACCGTGCGACAGATCGAAGGTGCGCTCATTGCCTGATTCGAGGCCGTAGAGGTAGTCAGAGGTGTCGAGCACCGACAGATCGCCGTACTTCTCGCGCGACTCCTCGTACTGCTTCGTGGGCGCGGGGAACAGCAGGCGGTTCAGCGCCGCCTGGCGATCAAGGCCAGGCACCTGCAGCAGCGCCTCATCCTCGGCCGTCAGCTCAGCGATTTCACGCGTTGCGGGGCGACCGGCGAGCACCTTCGAGCGGAAGGGCTCGGGCCAGCCACCGGGAATTTCGCCCAGCTCGCCGGCCAAGAAGCCCACCACTGAATCGGGTACGTCGTACGAACCGGGGTTCGCCTCGAAGTCTGCCGGGTCGGCGTCAACCGCTGCGAGGTGCAGGGCGAGGTCACCGACGACCTTCGACGACGGGGTCACCTTAGGGATGCGGCCCAGAATGCGGTCGGCCGCCGCGTACATGTCTTCGATCTTCTCGAAGTTGTCGGCGAGGCCCAGCGCGATGGCCTGCTGGCGCAGGTTCGAGAGCTGACCGCCGGGGATCTCGTGCGTGTACACGCGACCCGTCGGCGAGGGCAGCCCCGACTCGAAGGGCTTGTACAGGGCGCGCACCGAGTCCCAGTAGGGCTCGAGTGCGTACACTGCGTCCTGCGAGATGCCGGTGTCGCGCTCGGTGTCGGCAAGCGCCGCCACGAGCGCCGACATTGACGGCTGGCTCGTGGTGCCCGACATCGGGGCTGAGGCGACGTCGACGGCATCGACCCCGGCCTCTGCCGCAGCGAGCAGCGTCGCGAGCTGGCCACCAGGCGTGTCGTGGGTGTGCAGGTGCACGGGCAGGTCAAAGCGTTCGCGCAGCGCGGTCACGAGCGTCTTGGCGGCCTGCGGGCGCAACAGGCCCGCCATGTCCTTGATCGCGATGACGTGCGCGCCAGCGGCCACGATTTCGTCGGCGAGACGCAGGTAGTAATCGAGCGTGTACTTGTTCTCTGCGGGGCTCGCGAGGTTGCCGGTGTACGCCATGGCGACCTCGGCGACAGCGGTGCCGGTCTCGCGCACCGCGTCAATGGCGACGCGCATCTGGTTGACGTCGTTGAGCGCGTCAAAGATACGAAATACGTCAACGCCGGTCGCAGCGGCCTCGGCAACGAAGCCGCGTGCGACGTTGGCGGGGTACGGCGTGTAGCCGACCGTGTTCTGGCCGCGCAGCAGCATCTGGATGGGAATGTTGGGCATGGCCGCGCGCAGCGTGGCGAGGCGCTCCCAGGGGTCTTCGCCGAGGAAGCGCAGCGCGACGTCATACGTCGCACCGCCCCAGGCCTCAACCGACCACAGCTCGGGCGTCGCGCGAGCAACGTACGGCGCAACGCGGGCCAGATCGCGGGTACGCACGCGGGTCGCGAGCAGGCTCTGGTGCGCATCGCGGAACGTGGTCTCGGTGACCGCGAGGGCCTTCTGCTCACGCAGGGCCTTCGCGTACGCATCGGGGCCAAGCTCGAGCAACCGCTGGCGAGCGCCTGCGGGGGCGGGCTGCGAAATATCGATCTTCGGCAGCTTCGATCCCGGATCAACGTGTACCGGGCGCGGGCCGTTGGGCTGGTTCACCGTGACGTTGGCAACGTGCTGTAGCAGGCGCGTGGCACGGTCCTTGGGCTTGTTCATGGCGAGCAGTTCGGGCCGCTCACCGATGAACGCGGTCGACACATCACCGGCCTGGAAGGCCTCATCGGCGAGCACGGCCTGCAAGAACGGGATGTTCGTGGAGACGCCGCGAATTCTGAACTCGGCGAGCGCGCGGCGCTCGCGGGCAACTGCGTCAGCGAACGTGCGGCCACGGCAGGTGAGCTTGGCGAGCATCGAGTCGAAGTGGGGGCTGATCTGTGCACCCACGTCGATCGTGCCGCCGTCGAGGCGTACGCCGCCACCGCCCGGTGAACGGTAGGCCGAGATACGGCCGAGGTCAGGGCGGAACCCGTTTGCGGGGTCTTCGGTGGTGATGCGGCACTGCAGAGCCACGCCGCGCAGCTGAATGCGATCCTGCGTCAGCTCGAGCTCCTCGAGCGTAGAGCCCGAGGCGATCAGCATCTGTGCGCGCACGAGGTCAACATCGGTGACCTCTTCGGTCACGGTGTGCTCCACCTGAATACGCGGGTTCATCTCGATGAAGACGTGCTCGCCTGCGCGCTCACCCTCGGTGTCGAGCAAGAACTCAACGGTGCCGGCGTTCTCGTACCCGATCGACTTCGCGAACGCGATCGCGTCGCGCGTGAGTTCGTCACGCTTAGCCTGAGACAGGTTGGGCGCCGGGGCAATCTCAACGACCTTCTGGTGGCGTCGCTGCACCGAGCAGTCACGCTCGAACAGGTGCACGGTGGCACCGGTGCTGTCGGCGAGGATCTGCACCTCGATGTGGCGGGGGCGCAGCACGGCCTGCTCGATGAACATCGTGCCGTCACCGAATGCGTTTTCGGCCTCGTGCATGGCCGATACCAGCGCCTCGCGCAGATCTTCTTCGCGTTCCACGCGGCGCATGCCGCGCCCGCCGCCCCCGGCGACCGCCTTCGCGAACAGCGGGAAACCGATTTCGCGGCCACCGGCGATCAGCTCGTCAAGATCGGTGGAGGGAGGGGTCGACTTCAGTACGGGAACGCCAGCGGCGATCGCGTGCTTCTTCGCCGCTACCTTGTTACCGGCCATTTCAAGTGCCAGGCGGCCCGGGCCGATGAAGCGAATACCGGCGGCGTCTGCGGCCGCGGCAAGCTCGGGGTTCTCAGAGAGGAAACCGTAACCGGGGTAAATCGCGTCTGCGCCCGATTCCTTCGCGACGCGCACAATCTCATCAACGTTCAAGTACGCCCGCACCGGGTGGCCGACCTCACCAATAAGGTAAGCCTCGTCTGCCTTAAGCCGGTGAAGCGAGTTGCGGTCTTCGTAAGGGAAGACGGCAACCGTGAGCGCACCCAATTCATGTGCAGCTCGAAACGCGCGGATCGCGATTTCACCTCGGTTGGCGACAAGTACCTTTTTGAACATACGAAAAACTCCTCTGTTTCATCACTGCATCTCGGCTGCCCAGGCCCGTGAACTTGTTTGATATCAAGATACATGCTTCGCCCACTTCTCCAAGCATTTGACGGTTCTACCGAGTGCCGCACCCCCAAAATCGGGGCACGCCGCAGAATCTTCGGCCCGCTCCCCAGGCTGATCGACTACACTCGGAACGTGCATGTTTTGAGTGTGAGCTCCCTAAAGGGCGGCGTCGGTAAGACCACAGTGACGCTCGGCCTCGCTTCTGCTGCGTTCTCGCGCGGCCTACGGACCCTGGTGGTTGATTTCGATCCCCAATCCGATGTGTCGACGGGCCTGGCGGTCAACCCCGAGGGGTTCGCCAGCGTTGCAGACGTCCTCGAGGGACCCAAAGAGAAAACTGTGCGCGCCGCAATCGCGCACAGCGGCTGGTCCGATTACCACGAGGGCGGCGTCATCGACCTCATGGTCGGCAGCCCCTCCTCCATCAACTTTGACGGGCCGCACCCGTCGACGCGCGATATCTGGAAGCTTGAAGAAGCCCTCGCAATCCTCGAGAGCGAGTACGACCTCGTGCTCATCGACTGCGCGCCTTCGCTGAACGCCCTCACGCGCACCGCGTGGGCCGCCAGCGACCGCGTATTGGTCGTCGCCGAGCCCAGCCTGTTCGCCGTGGCCGCCACCGACCGTGCGCTGCGCGCGATTGAAGAGATCCGGCGCGGCGTCAGCCCCCGCCTGCAGCCCCTGGGCATTCTCATCAACCGCACGCAGCCGTCGTCGCCCGAGCACCAGTTCCGCATTCGCGAGCTGCGCGAGATGTTTGGCCCCCTCGTGCTGAACCCTCAGCTGCCCGAGCGCCCCTCACTGCAGCAGGCACAGGGTGCGGCGAAGCCCGTGCACATGTGGCCGGGCGAGGCCTCGCAAGAGATGGCCGCCAACTTCGACACCATTCTCGATCGCGTGCTGCGCTCAGCCAGCATGAGCTCCGACCGGTAGTCCTCTCAGCACAATAAAACCCCCGCTGGTTTTCGTTACGACGAAAGCCAGCGGGGGTTTTTAGTGCGCGAGGCGCTTAGGAAATCTTCTTCTTCGCGGTGCGGCGGTGCGCGAGCTCGTCGACGCCATCGGCCTCGCCCACTTCGCGGTGCTCGTCCATGCTGACGAGGGAGTTCTCGACCTCGCGCAGCACCTTACCCACGGCGATGCCAAACACGCCCTGCCCGCGGCTCACCAGGTCGATGACCTCGTCGCTTGAGGTGCACAGGTAAACGCTGGCGCCGTCGCTCATGAGGGTGGTCTGTGACAGGTCGCGCACGCCGGCCTCGTGCAGCTGCGCGATGGCCGTGCGAATCTGCTGCAGCGAGATGCCTGTATCGAGCAGTCGCTTCACGAGCTTCAGTACGAGAATGTCGCGGAAGCCGTAGAGCCGCTGTGAGCCCGACCCCTTGGCGCCGCGCACCGTGGGCTCAACCAGCCCGGTACGTGCCCAGTAGTCAAGCTGACGGTAGCTGATGCCCGCGGCACGAGCCGCAGTGTTGCCCTTGTACCCGTTCAGGTTGGGGTGCGTCAGACCGTCGAACGAGGGAGAGTCTTGCGCGATCGAGCTTGGCTGCGCGTCAGTAGCACGCGGCTCAGTGTTCTCCATCACGTCCCTTTCCCCCATCTCAGTGGCGCAGAAAACTGCGCCGAACTTACATAACGCTACCCACCAGACACCCCTGAAGCAACGACCGCCGCACCCCAGTTTGTGCGTGTCGAGCGTGACTGCAAAAAGAGTGTTGATTTCGTGCGGAAACAGGGCCGGTTATGCCGCGCCAAACCGCCGACGCAACACGCCGGAGCGCACCGTTTCGAGGTGCGCAGCGAGCTCGAGCGAGTCTTCGAGGCCCTGAGGCGTGGAGGTTTTTATGCCGCGGCTCGCCACGGCGTGGGCGATCAGCTCGGCCTCGCGTTCGGCGGCCACGCGCAGCGCACGCAGGTGCTGCGGGGTGATGCCCTGCTCGGCGAGGTGCAGCAGCGAGGTGAGCTGCGCGGCAGCTTCACGCGGAAACACTTCAACGGCCGGCATCAGGCCGGCCGCGACGGCCTCGCCCAAGAATCGGTTCGAGGCGCCGGTAATGCGGCACAGCTCTTGGCCGCTCAGTAGGCGGTGCGGGGTCAAGATGCTCGAGACGCTGCGCGGGGCAGCGCCAGGGATCACCGGATCGCGCCCGGCATCAACCTCTTCGAGAACCTCAGCGATCACTTTCAGCGGCAGGTAGTGCTCGCGCTGCAGCTCGAGAATCATGCGCAGTCGTTCGACGTGTGACTGAGCGAACTTCCGATAACCAGATTTCGTGCGCGACGGCGTCACCAGGCCCTGCTCCTCGAGGAACCTCAGCTTTGATGGCGTGAGGTCTGAGAAGTCGTCGCGCAGCAGCTCAAGCACCTGACCGATGCTTAAGAGCTCGCGCGACGACTGCTCAGCCTGGGGTAATGCCACCCTACGCGCTCTCTACCAGGTCGAATCGCGAGGCGAAGAACGTGAAGCGGTACTTGCCAATCTGCACTTCTGCGCCGTCATTCAGCGCGAGTTCGTGATCGATGCGTGAGCTATCGCAGAACGTACCGTTCAGCGAACCGAGGTCGACCACGCTGAACGCGGTGCCCTTGCGGCGAAATTCGGTGTGACGGCGCGACACGGTGACGTCGTCGAGGAAAATATCGACGGCGGGGTGGCGCCCTGCAACGGTGACGTCGCGGTCGAGCAAGAAGCGCGCGCCCAGGTCGGGGCCGCGTCGCACAACCAGCAGCGCAGCGCCTGAGGGAAGCGCTTCGACTGCTTCGCGTTCGTCAACAGTGAGGTCTGTGGCATGGGCCCGAATCATGGCCCCCAGGTCGTCGCGAAACTGCTGAGTTGCACGCGCCTCAGTGTTGTCGGATCGCCGGGCATGAAATTCAGTGTTCATGTCCCACCTACTTCCAAACTCGTGACCTACGGGCTTCCGCCCCTTGTATTCTCTACGCTATCGCAGCTACCTAGGCTTATGCACGTCGCGAGGCCATATCTGTCACAAGAATCTGGCACCGCGCGTGGCGTGCCTACCGCGAGGCCTCGTGGCGCTCCAAGAAGGAGTACACCTCGTTCGCATCCACGCCGGGAAATGTGCCCGTGGGAAGCGCGGCGAGGAGACTGGTGGGGGTGGCCGCTTCGGGCCAGGCCGCGCTTTCCCACTTACGGGTGAGTTCACCCGAGGCACGCTTGCAGCAGCGGTCGTCGGGGCAGTTTGAGCTGGTGCGGTGGGTGGTTTCGCGGCCGCGAAACCATTTCACGTCTTCAAATCTCACGCCAACGCTCACCGAGTACAGGCCCTCTTTTGCCTTCTCGAGGCGCGAGGTGCACCAGTAGGTGCCGCCGGCCGACATATCGGTGTACTGGTACCAGGGGTTGAACTGGTCGGGCTGCGTGAATACGGTGCGAGCCGTCCAATTGCGGCACACCGATGCACCTTCAAAGTTGCCGAGAGCGTCAGAGGGAAACCGCACCCCGTCGTTCTCGTACGCCTTGATCAGGGTGCCCGATTCGTGCGCCTTCATGAAGTGCACGCGCAGGTCGAGCTTCTCGGTGGCGAGGTTGGTGAAACGGTGCGCTGCCATCTCGTATGAGACGCCGAAGGCATCGCGCAGGTCTTCCATTGAGATGTGCCGTTCTTGTTTGGCCCGCCGCAGTACGTCACCGGCCGCTCCCTCGGGCAAGAGCACCGCACCCGCGAGGTAGTTGGCTTCTACGCGCTGCCTCAAGAACTCACCGTAGCTGCCGGGTTCTTCGTGCCCGCACACCACCCCAGCGAGGGCCCGCAGCACGGGGGCGCGTGCGTCGCGCGAGGGCAGATTGGCGCTCAGATAGATGCGTCCGTTGCGCCGGTCGATGACCGAGCGTGTGGAGTGCGGAATATCGGTGACGTAGTGCAGGCTAAACCCGAGCTTTTCGGCGATGTTTGAAATCGACTGCTGCGACACCGGTCCCCCGACGTACCCCACCGAATCGAGCAGCCCTGAGGCCGCACGTTCAAGATCAGGGTAGTAATTGCCCACCACGCGCATTTCACGGCGCAGCTCGGTGTTGGCACGCCGCGCCTCTTCGGGGGTCGCCGCACGTTCACGGTGCAGCCGCTCCACTTCTTGGTGGAGGCCCTGCAGCGCCTTCAGTGTTTCGTCGCTCGTCGCTTTCGATACGCGAATGGGCGCGAGGCCGAGTGATTCGAACACGGCGCCGCGCTGGGCACGCTCGACCGCGATCTCGAGGGCGGCCCGCTCGCTCGGCGCTTCTTCGATGAGCAGCTCGTCGATGGTCGAGGAGAGTGCTTGGGCGATGGCGCGCAGCAGCGGCAGCTTGGGTTCGCGCTTCCCGTTTTCAATCGCCGAGAGCTGCGAGGGTGCCCGGTCTACCGCGGCGGCCAATTGCTCAAGGGTGAAGCCGAGCTCGATGCGGCGCTCACGCACGCGGCGCCCGAGGGTGAGGGCGTCGCCAGGTTCGACCGCGGTGTCGATGTCTGTCAGAGTCATGCCCCCTATGGTGGCATCTCGCGATATTTCTAGCAAGCAGAAATACTGCGAATCTTCTCAACGCATTTCACGTTTCTGCTCGCTGATGGGACCCAGGATAGAACTACACCGCAAGATTCACCCTCGGGTCCAATCCATCAGGAGTCACCGTGTTCAACGAAGCCACGCAGACGGCCACGCAGACCGCCACGCCGTCGCGCCCCGCCACCCTCGCACCCAGCTCCGCTTCCCGCATCGAGATTCTGGGCCGCCCCTTCACCCGCAGTGAAGAGATCCTCTCCCCTGAGGCGCTCGCGTTTGTCACTGCGCTCCACGACCGGTTTGCGACCTCGCGTCACGAGCGCCTGGCCGATCGCCAGCGTCGCCGCTACGAGATCGGTAACGGCCGCGACCCCAAGTTTCGCGAAGATACCCGCGCGATCCGCGAGGACACCACGTGGCGTGTGGCCGGCGCAGGCCCCGGCCTCGAAGACCGACGCGTAGAGATCACCGGGCCCACCGACCCGAAGATGACCATCAACGCTTTGAACTCTGGCGCCCGCGTCTGGCTGGCCGACCAAGAGGATGCGACGAGCCCCACCTGGCAGAACGTGATTGGTGGCCAGCTCTCACTCTTTGATGCGATTCGCGATCAGCTCGAGTTCACTAGCCCCGAGGGCAAGCAGTATCGCGTCACCGCCGAGCGCACCCCCACGATTGTGATGCGCCCCCGCGGCTGGCACCTCGTCGAGAAGCACCTGCGCTATGTCGACCCTCAGGGTCAGGCTGGTGCCGCCTCAGGCAGCCTCGTTGACTTTGGCCTCTACGCATTCCACAACGCGCAGGAGCTCGTGGCCCGCGGCCGCGGCCCCTACTTCTACATCGCCAAGATCGAATCCAGCGAGGAGGCGAAGCTGTGGGATGACATCTTCACCTTCACCGAGCAGACGCTTGGCCTGGCGCACGGCACGATTCGCGCCACCGTGCTCATCGAGACGCTGCCCGCAGCCTTTGAGATGGACGAGATCCTGTACGTGATGCGCCACCACATCGCGGGCTTGAACGCGGGCCGCTGGGATTACATCTTCTCGATCATCAAGAACTACCGCGGCCGCGGCGCACGCTTCGTGCTTCCCGACCGCAGCGAGGTCACGATGACGGTGCCCTTCATGCGCGCCTACACCGAGCTGCTGGTGCAGACCTGCCACAAGCGCGGAGCATATGCGATTGGCGGTATGAGCGCCTTCATTCCCAACCGCCGCGACCCCGAGGTGACGGCACGAGCCGCCGAGAAGGTCACCGCCGACAAGCGCCGCGAGGCCACCGATGGCTTCGACGGCACCTGGGTGGCGCACCCCGATCTCATTCCGGTGGCACAGGCTGAGTTCGATGCGGTGCTGGGCGACCGCCCCAACCAGGTCGATCGCCTGCGCGACGACGTCACCGTCACCGCGCGTGATCTACTCGACGTGCACATCGGCCGCGATATCACCGAGGCCGGGGTGCGCGAGAACGTCTCGATTGGCCTGCGATACATCGAGGCGTGGCTGCGCGGTAACGGCGCGGTTGCGATCGATAACCTGATGGAAGATGCGGCGACGGCAGAGATCAGCCGCTCGCAGATCTGGCAGTGGATCAACCAAGATCAGCGCACGGCCGAGGGCACCCTCATCACGGCCGAGTGGGTGAGCGGCCTCGTCACTGAGGCGGTCGCATCATTCGATCGCCACGACGGTGACCGCTTTGCCGACGCGGTTGACCTGTTCGCCGATGTCGCCCTGGGCGACCAGTTCCCCACGTTCCTGACCGTGCCCGCCTACAGCCGGTACCTGGTCGACGCCTAACCACCCGATCATGCATCAGGCCCCAGCTACCTCGCGAGGTAGCTGGGGCCTGATGCATTGATCCGGATCAGCGTGCGCCTTATCGGTACAGCGATTCGCTGCGTTCGATCGCGGGGCCGAGCTCGTCAATCACCATGGTGGCTTCGTCGACCTGCCCGGCACGGTAGGCGGCACGGCCGACCATGTGGGCCGCGATCGGGGCCGTCAGGCACTGGAATACGAACACCGGTACGAGCGCTGCCAGCGTCGCGAGGGAGCGCTCGTCGAGGGCGACTGCCGCGATCGTGAGCAGCAGGCCGAACACCTGCGGTTTGGTGGCGGCGTGCAGCCGGCTCAACGCATCAGGAAATCGCAGTAGCCCGATACCGGCCGCCACCGACAACAGCGCAGCCAGCACCAAACACACCATCGCGGCGATGTCCATGATGTTCGCGAGCGGGCTGCCGTCACTGAGCAGTTCAGACATGTTCACCCCGTTCTGCCGACGCTTCGGGTGTCGGTCGTTGTCTGCGCACGTAGCGGGCGACGACGATGGTCGCGAAGGTGGCAGTTGCCGCGATCGCCGTCATCAGCGGGATGGAGTCGGTGTGCCCGCGCAGCACCATATCGACCCCGAGCACCAGCATCAGCGTGGTGAGCAGCACATCAGAGGCGATCATGCGGTCGAGCAGCGTCGGGCCAGCGATGATGCGCACGATGGTCATCATCGCGGTGGCCGACAGCCCGATCCCCGCGATTACCGCGAGCACCATTATGGTTACGCTCATTGGTCAGTGTCCTGTCGCTCGCTGTCGGCCTGCGGCCCCGGGTTGCCAAAGGTCAGCACGAGCAGCCGCTCGATGCGGCGCACCTCGCGGCGCATCGCGGTAATTTCGCGCTGGCTGGGGGTGTTGAGCACGTGCAGGTACAGCACCGATTCGAAGCGGTCGACGTCGGCCACGAAGGATCCGGGAATCAGCGAGATCGTGAGGGCCACGGCCGTCAAGATGAAGTCAGATTTGGTGTGCAGTCGCGCACCAATGATTGCCACGGGCGGCGGCGGGCCGGGCCGCACCGCGATCCAGGCGACCTGCCACGAGGCCTTCGCCAGGTGCCACAGGAAGTAGCCCAGAAACTTCAGCCCGTACCACAGGTTGAAGCGGCCAGCGAGCTCGACCGGGGGCAGATAGAACAGTCGCATCACGACGATGGCGACCACGATGCCGCTGACGACTGAGAGGAGCGAAAGTTCGCCCCACATCAGCGCCCACAGCGCCACCAGTCCCACCATCAGCGGCAGCTCGTGTACGCGCACCGCCCATTCCATGCGCCGGGCACTCGCGCGCGACAGCTTACTCATGACCATCACCCCCGGGTTCGGTCACGCCACTGCCACCGCCGAGCTGCCCCGGGGTATCCCCCAGCACAATCGATACGAGTTTGCCGGGGTTGGCCATCGAGTCACCGGCGCGCGTTGCGTACGCGTACAGCGGGCCTGCGAAGACGGTAAGTGCGATACTCACGCATACCATCCCCGTGGTGGCGGCGATCATCAGCCGCGGAATATCTTTGCGTTCTTGCAGGGGGCCGGCGTCGGGCGCATCCTGCAGCTTCTCGATCATGGCTTCTTCGCGCACGCGCAGCACCATGGCTTCGGTGGTCGGCGGCACGACCTTTGCGACGGCGCTGCGACGCGGGCGCCAGAACGCCAGCACCCACGCACGCGCGAGCGCATACAGGGTGAGCAGTGACACGAGTGCGCCCACGCCCATCAGCCAGTAAGCACCGGGGGTGGCGAGTTCGGCACCGGCCGTAAACAGGCCGACCTTGCCGATAAAGCCTGAGAACGGTGGGATGCCGCCCAGGTTCAGCATCGGAATGAAGAAGAGCACGGCGATCACCGGTGAGCGTCGCATCAGACCGCCCAGCTCAGCAAGTGACGTGGTGCCGCCCTCACGCTCGATCAGACCGACCGCGAGGAACAGGGTGGTCTGCACAATAATGTGGTGCGCAATGTAGTAGATCGTGGCGGCAAACCCGGCGGCGTTGGCCATGCCAATACCGAAGATCATGAACCCGATGTGGCTAATGAGCGTGAACGACAGCAACCGTTTCACGTCGAGTTGAGACACCGCTCCCAAGATCCCCACGATGAGGGTGAGCCCCGCCACCACCAGCAATATTTTATCGACGCTGGATTGTGGGAAAAGTTGCGTTTGGCTGCGAATAATCGCGTAGACGCCCACCTTGGTGAGCAGCCCGGCAAACACCGCGGTCACAGGAGCTGGTGCGGTCGGATACGAATCGGGGAGCCAGAATGACAGCGGGAACACCGCGGCCTTAATCCCAAAGGCGATGAGCAGCGACAGGTTCAGTAGCAGCTGCACTTCGCTGGGCAGCTCAGCGATACGCAGCGTGAGCTGAGCCATGTTGACCGTGCCCGTTGCGCCGTAGATCAGTGCGATCGTGACGAGAAACAGCACCGATGACACGAGTGACACCACGACGTAGGTGATGCCCGCGCGAATGCGCTGACCGGTGCCGCCGAGGGTAATCAACACGTAGCTTGAGACCAGCAAAATCTCGAAACCGACGTAGAGGTTAAAGAGGTCGCCAGCGACAAACGCGTTGAAGACACCCGCGCCCAACACCAGGTAGGTCGGGTAGTAGATCGACACCGGAGTCTCGTCGTCACCGTCGGCGAGGCCCTGCCCGATCGAGAACACAAACACGCCCAGCAGCACCACGGCCGACACCACAAGCATGAGTGCCGAGACCCGGTCGACGACCAGCGCGATGCCGAACGGGGCTGCCCAGCCGCCCACTTCCATCACGAGCACGTCGTGAATGTCGACGAGCCACATCAGGGTGCCCGCGATCAACACCGTCAGGATCAGGGCGGTGAGGGTGATGCCCTGCTGAATGCGACGACGGCCCGGCAGCGCCAGCGTGATGGCGGCTGACGCGAGCGGCACGAGCACCATTAGTGGGACAAGCGCAATCATGCGTGCTCCTTCCCAGTCGTGGTGGCATCTGCGGTGCGCGGGGAATCGGCCGCGCCGCCTGTCGTATCGGTGTCGTCTGAGTCGTCAGAAGTTTCGGGGGTTTCGGCGACGTCTTCATCGGTGACCTCGTCACCGGCGAGTGCGTCGCTCGTGCCGATTTCGAGATCGGAATCGTCATCGCGCACGGTATCGCTCTGGTCTTGCGCGAGGCGCCATGAGCGATAGATCAGGGCGAGCAAGAAGGCACTCACCCCGAAGGTGATCACGATCGCGGTCAAGATAAAGGCCTGCGGTAGCGGGTCGCTCGTCTCCCCTTCGCCGCCGCCCACAATGGGTGAGCGCCCAAATGATCCGGACATCAAGAAGATGAGCAGGTTTGCACCGTTACCCACGAGCAGAAAGCCGAGCAGCACGCGCGTGAGCGTGCGGTCGAGCATCAGATAAATGCCGCACGCAAACAGCACCATCATGACAATCACGAGCACGAGTGGTGTGGTCATTTGGCCATCGCCTCCTCGGTACGTTCAGCATTGTCTTGTTCTTCGTGTTCGTCGATTTCGGCGCCCAGGCTGCGCAGCACGTCAAGCACCAGGCCGAACACCACCAGATACACGCCGATGTCGAACAGCGTCGAGGTGACGAGCGGAATCGAACCGAACCAGCCTAGGTCGACATCGATCCAGCTCGAGGCCAGCGCAGCCTGCCCAAAGAACATGGGCACGATCGCCATCGTCACCGCGAGTGCGAGACCCGCGCCGAGAATGCGACCGGCGTCAAGCGGCACCGTGGTGCTGAGCTCGTAGCGGCCGCCCGCCAGGTAGCGGGCCACGAGCGCGAGACCAGCTACGAGGCCACCGGCGAACCCGCCTCCCGGGCCATTGTGGCCGCTGAGCAGCAGATAGATCGAGAGAATAATGAGGCCGTGGAACAGCAGGCGCACCACTACCTCGAGCAAAATCGAGCGGTTCGCGGGGTCGAGCGTGCGGCCCGCGAGCAGCCACGGCGTGCGGCGTGCGGGATCGTTGGGGTCGGCAACCCTGCGCAGGTTGTCGCGCGCGAAGCCTTGGGCCTCGCGGCGCGTGATCTTGGGGCGCAGATCGGCGCGGGTGTTGAGGAACACGAGCGAGGCGACACCGGTGGCCGCGGCAAGAATCACCGAGAGCTCACCCAGGGTGTCCCAGCCGCGAATGTCGACGAGCATCACGTTTACAACGTTGCTGCCGTGACCGCCGAAGTACGCAAGATCGGGCAGCTCGAGCGAGATGGGGTCGGCAACGCGGGCACCGAGCGCGATGAGGGTTGCGGCCCCGAGTGCGAGGCCAGTGGCAATGCCGATCGCGGCGCGGGCCCAGCGCGCGGGGCGACGCACGGTGATATTGAGGCGCTGTGACAGGCGCCGGATCACCAGTACGAAGGCGATCATCGTGACCGTCTCTACCAGTGCCTGTGTGAGCGCAAGGTCGGGCGCCCCGTGGGTCGCGAAGAGCGCGGCCATACCGTAACCGGTGACGCCCACGAGCACCACCGCTTGGAAGCGGGTGCGTGCGCGCAGTGCGAAGCAGGCGGCCGTGATCATCAGGATCGCGATCGGAATTTCAACGGGTGAGCTGATCCACTGGTACTCGTTGGGCCACGCCCCGCCCCAGATGGCGACGCCGCCGATCGTGCAAGAGGCCACGATCAAAATGACCGCGAGGTAGAACGGCAGTGATCCACGTTGGGTGATGGATGTGGTGCGTACCGCCAGCGTGTCGAGCCACTGCGTGAGCACCCAGTAGATGTGCGAGGCGGTGAAGCGCTCGGGGGGTGCGGGCAGCGGCCGGCCACGGCGCGCGAGCACCAGGCTGAGCAGCGTACCCGCGCCGATGGCGACGGCTGAGGCTGCCAGTGCCGGGGTCCAGCCGTGCCAGAGCGCCAGGTGCTCGGCGTTGCTCGGCCAGCCGGTGCGCAGCAAGCGGTCAAGCAGCGGTGAGATGAATCCGAAGAGCAGCGCGACGGTAGCGAAGATCGCGGGTGCGATGTAGATACCGCGGGGCGGGGCGTGCAGGATCAGCGACGAGGGTACGCCGCGCTTCGTGAAGAAGGCACCCCACAAGAATCGGCCCATGTATGCCACGGTGAGAATGCTGCCCGCGAGGGCGACCCAGAACGCCGTCACTGCGAGCGGGCCGTCGTCGAGCAGCTCGGTAAAGGCGGCTTCTTTGGCCACGAAGCCGATGAATGGCGGGAGGCCGGCCATGGAGGCGACGGCGATGCTTGCGATGATTGTGAGCCCGGGCAATGATTTGCCGAGCCCGCTGAGCTCGCGCAGGTCACGCGTGCCGGTGGCATGGTCGATAACACCGACAGTCAAGAACAGCGGGGCCTTGGCCACGGCGTGCGTGATGAGCAGGGTGATACCCGCAAAGGTGGTGGCGGGTGTGCCTACGCCGATGACCATCACGAGCAGGCCGAGTTGGCTGACGGTGCCGTGTGCGACGAGCAGTTTGATGTCGTACTGGCGCAGCGCGCGAATGCCGCCGCCGATCATGGTGATCGCGCCAAGGGTGACCAGTGTCACTCTGAAGCCGGGTACGTCGGCGAACCCGGGGGCGAGCCTGGCGATCATGTAGACGCCGGCCTTCACCATGGCTGCGGCGTGCAGGTAGGCGCTCACCGGGGTGGGGGCCGACATGGCGCCGGGGAGCCAGAAGTGGAACGGGAAGATTGCCGACTTCGACAGCGCGCCGACGAGCACAAGGAACACCGCGGTCGTGGCGACGGCGCCGGTGGGCGCGGCTTCGACGATGCCGACGAGTGAGCTGGTGCCGGTCTGCTGCACGAGCAGCACGAGGCCGACGAGCATGGCGAGGCCACCGAAGGTGGTGACCATGAGCGCCTGCAGGGCGGCCGCGTTGGCCGTGCGCAAACGGGTCACGTGGCCGATGAGCAGGAAGGAGAAGACCGTGGTCGCTTCCCAGAAGATGAAGAGCAGGTAGACGTCGTCAGAAAGCACGAGGCCCAGCATGGAGGCGGTGAAGCCCATGAAGACGGCGGCGAAGCGAGCGAGGCCCGCCTCCCCCGCTTCGAAGTAGTAGGCGCAGTACAGCAGTACAAGCGAGCCCGCTCCGGTGACCAGCAGGGCGAAGATGGCGCTCACCGCATCGAGGCGTAGCCCGAGCGTCATGCTGAGCTGTGGCACCCACTGATAGCTTTCGGTGAGCACGTCGCCGTTGAAGACGGGAATACTCAGCGCCAGCACCCAGGCGAAGATGCCCGCCATGAGGGTGGCCAGCAGCAGGAAGGCGCGCGGGCCCACTCGGGTAACGACGGGGTGAATGCAGAGAGCGCAAAGCGCAACGACTAGCAGCATGCTGGTCATTGCACCCATATGCGTCCTACTTTCGGTGGTGGCCGTCTGTCTTCCTTAAGCTTACCGGGGGCCGCCTTGGCGCTTCCCGGGGGCACTCCGTAAGGCAGCAATTACGCATACCGCTAATAGCATAAGTAGTTGTACCACCTATGGTAGCGATAGGTAAAACAAAGGGGCCGTCAGGACACGCTCACTCAATCGTGAACATCCTAACGACCCCTTCATTGAAAAGGTGTCCGGCGGTGACCTACTCTCCCACACCCTCCCGAGTGCAGTACCATCGGCGCAATCAGTCTTAGCTTCCGGGTTCGGAATGTGACCGGGCGTTTCCCTGATGCTATAACCACCGTAACTCTATCAACATACAAACCACACCCAAACCCTAGAACACCATCGGTGTCCTTGATTTGGGGGTGTGGCCGTCCGTTGGGAACCACAAAGTAGACGCGAACAATCGTTACACAAAAATCAGATCTTATGCCCAACAAGTGGGAAGAAATCAAACCATCGGCTTATTAGTACCAGTCAGCTCCACCCGTTACCGGGCTTCCACATCTGGCCTATCAACCCAGTAATCTACTGGGAGCCTCACACACCAAATGGTGTACGGAAATCTCATCTCGAGGCCGGCTTCCCGCTTAGATGCTTTCAGCGGTTATCCATCCCAAACGTAGCCAACCAGCCATGCCCTTGGCAGAACAACTGGCACACCAGAGGTCTGTCCAACCCGGTCCTCTCGTACTAGGGTCAGATCCTCTCAAATTTCCAACGCGCGCAGAGGATAGGGACCGAACTGTCTCACGACGTTCTAAACCCAGCTCGCGTACCGCTTTAATGGGCGAACAGCCCAACCCTTGGGACCAACTCCAGCCCCAGGATGCGACGAGCCGACATCGAGGTGCCAAACCATGCCGTCGATATGGACTCTTGGGCAAGATCAGCCTGTTATCCCCGAGGTACCTTTTATCCGTTGAGCGACAGCGCTTCCACAAGCCACTGCCGGATCACTAGTCCCGACTTTCGTCCCTGCTCGACCTGTCAGTCTCACAGTCAAGCTCCCTTGTGCACTTACACTCGCCACCTGATTACCAACCAGGCTGAGGGAACCTTTGGGCGCCTCCGTTACTCTTTAGGAGGCAACCGCCCCAGTTAAACTACCCACCAGGCACTGTCCCAGAACCCGATCAGGGTCCATAGTTAGATATCCAATATGACCAGAGTGGTATTTCAACAACGACTCCACCATAACTAGCGTCACAGCTTCACAGTCTCCCACCTATCCTACACAGGCCACACCGAACACCAATACCAAGCTGTAGTAAAGGTCACGGGGTCTTTCCGTCCTTCTGCGCGTAACGAGCATCTTTACTCGTATTGCAATTTCGCCGAGTTCACGGTGGAGACAGCTGGGGAATCGTTACGCCATTCGTGCAGGTCGGAACTTACCCGACAAGGAATTTCGCTACCTTAGGATGGTTATAGTTACCACCGCCGTTTACTGGGGCTTAAATTCAAAGCTTCGAACCCAAAGGTCCTAACCTCTCCTCTTAACCTTCCAGCACCGGGCAGGCGTCAGTCCGTATACATCCACTTGCGTGTTAGCACGGACCTGTGTTTTTAGTAAACAGTCGTTCCCCACTGGTCTCTGCGGCCACCACACCCTTTCAACGTAAAGTCTAATAAGCGGATGGCCCCCCTTCTCCCGAAGTTACGGGGGCATTTTGCCGAGTTCCTTCACCATGATTATCTCGATCTCCTGAGTATTCTCTACCTGACCACCTGAGTCGGTTTGGGGTACGGGCAACAGCAAACCTCACGTCGATGCTTTTCTAGGCAGCATAGGATCACCTGCTTCCCCCAAAGGGTCCGCATCGTATCTCACCCTTCATGTCCCAAACTATTAATAAGGAACAGGCTACATACTTACACCGGGACAACCATCGCCCGGCACAGGCTACCTTCCTGCGTCACACCTCACGCTCACCACCCGAGCTTTGGGTTCGCAGCCACCACCCACACATCACCCGAAGGATCCATGCAAGCTTAGGTTTGCTTAGCACTACTCGTTAGGCCTTTGACGGTTTACCGCCGGTACGGGAATATCAACCCGTTGTCCATCGACTACGCCTGTCGGCCTCGCCTTAGGTCCCGACTTACCCAGGGAAGATTAGCTTGACCCTGGAACCCTTGGTCTTCCGGAGGACGGGTTTCTCACCCGTCTTTCGCTACTCATGCCTGCATTCTCACTCGTGTAGCCTCCACGGCTGGTTCACACCGCCGCTTCAATGGCCACACGACGCTCTCCTACCCATCCAACGGACTGAACCACAAAAGGCTTGTCTATACGTTAAATGCCACAACTTCGGTGGCGTGCTTGAGCCCCGTTACATTGTCGGCGCGGAATCACTTGACCAGTGAGCTATTACGCACTCTTTCAAGGGTGGCTGCTTCTAAGCCAACCTCCTGGTTGTCACAGCAACTCCACATCCTTTTCCACTTAGCACGCGCTTTGGGACCTTAGATGGTGATCTGGGTTGTTTCCCTCTCGACTATGAAGCTTATCCCCCACAGTCTCACTGCTGCGCTCTCACTTACCGGCATTCGGAGTTTAGCTGACGTCAGTAACCTTTTCGGGCCCATCGGCCATCCAGTAGCTCTACCTCCGGCAAGAAACACGCAACGCTGCACCTAAATGCATTTCGGAGAGAACCAGCTATCACGAAGTTTGATTGGCCTTTCACCCCTATCCACAGCTCATCCCCTCAGTTTTCAACCTAAGTGGGTTCGGTCCTCCACGCGCTCTTACACGCGCTTCAACCTGGCCATGGATAGATCACTTCGCTTCGGGTCTAGGACATGCGACTGAATCGCCCTATTCAGACTCGCTTTCGCTACGGCTACCCCACACGGGTTAACCTCGCCACATATCGCTAACTCGCAGGCTCATTCTTCAAAAGGCACGCCGTCACTAGAACAAGCTAGCTCCGACGGATTGTAAGCAAACGGTTTCAGGTACTATTTCACTCCCCTCCCGGGGTACTTTTCACCTTTCCCTCACGGTACTAGTCCGCTATCGGTCATCTGGAAGTATTTAGGCTTATCAGGTGGTCCTGACAGATTCACACGGGATTTCTCGGGCCCCGTGCTACTTGGGATACTCATCACGCGGTAAAACCATTTCGGATACGGGACTCTCACCCACTCCGGTCGACCATTCCAAGTCGTTCTCCTATAGCTTCACTCTCACGTTGACAGGCCGGCAGACCCATCCAACAAGTCCCACAACCCCGACCATGCAACCCCTGCCGGGTATCACACATGACCGGTTTAGCCTCATCCGGGTTCGCTCGCCACTACTACCGGAATCACTTTTGTTTTCTCTTCCTGGGGGTACTGAGATGTTTCACTTCCCCCCGTTCCCTCTACCCGCCCTATATATTCAGGCGGGAGTCACCAGGTACACAAGTGCCCTGGCGGGGTTTCCCCATTCGGAAATCCTCGAATCACAGCCCGTTTATCGGCTCCCCGAGGCTTATCGCAGATTACTACGTCCTTCTTCGGCTCCAGATGCCAAGGCATCCACCGTTTGCTCTTAAAGATTTGAAATCACATAAGTATCAAAAAAATCACATTATAAATAATGCGACCAATGAAAAAAATTTAGTATCAACAACAACCCGTAGGTTGTTGTTAGATGCTCGCGTCCACTGTGTAGTTCTCAACGTACGGTCGATCCCAACCACGCCACCAACAAGTGCGACGCAGAAGGGCCCGAAGAAACCAAACACCCACCCCCATACAGGAGCAGCTGGCTGGGCCTTCAGGACCCAATAGTATGCACTGTCTTGAAACTAGAACCCACTCACCCACGCTTTCCAACCCTGCCCCGTAAAGGACCTGGCGTACTTGCACAGACGAGCAAATCAAAGTTTACTTTGTCGAATGTTCCACCCATGAGCGTTCAGCATCACACGTACGGTGATGTCCTGAACATTCTGCAACAACAATGTTGTTGAGTGCTCCTTAGAAAGGAGGTGATCCAGCCGCACCTTCCGGTACGGCTACCTTGTTACGACTTAGTCCTAATCACCAGTCCCACCTTCGACAGCTCCCTCCCACAAGGGGTTAGGCCACCGGCTTCGGGTGTTACCGACTTTCATGACTTGACGGGCGGTGTGTACAAGGCCCGGGAACGTATTCACCGCAGCGTTGCTGATCTGCGATTACTAGCGACTCCGACTTCATGGGGTCGAGTTGCAGACCCCAATCCGAACTGAGACCGGCTTTTTGGGATTCGCTCCACCTCGCGGTATCGCAGCCCATTGTACCGGCCATTGTAGCATGCGTGAAGCCCAAGACATAAGGGGCATGATGATTTGACGTCATCCCCACCTTCCTCCGTGTTGACCACGGCAGTATCCCATGAGTTCCCACCATTACGTGCTGGCAACATAGGACGAGGGTTGCGCTCGTTGCCGGACTTAACCGAACATCTCACGACACGAGCTGACGACAACCATGCACCACCTGTATAGAAGTGTCCAAAGAGTTGACGATCTCTCGCCCGTTCTTCTACATGTCAAGCCTTGGTAAGGTTCTTCGCGTTGCATCGAATTAATCCGCATGCTCCGCCGCTTGTGCGGGCCCCCGTCAATTCCTTTGAGTTTTAGCCTTGCGGCCGTACTCCCCAGGCGGGGAACTTAATGCGTTAGCTACGACACAGAACCCGTGGAACAGGCCCTACATCTAGTTCCCAACGTTTACGGCATGGACTACCAGGGTATCTAATCCTGTTCGCTCCCCATGCTTTCGCTCCTCAGCGTCAGTAGCGGCCCAGAGATCTGCCTTCGCCATCGGTGTTCCTCCTGATATCTGCGCATTCCACCGCTACACCAGGAATTCCAATCTCCCCTACCGCACTCTAGCCTGCCCGTACCCACTGCAAGCCCGAGGTTGAGCCTCGGGTTTTCACAGCAGACGCGACAAGCCGCCTACGAGCTCTTTACGCCCAATAATTCCGGACAACGCTTGCACCCTACGTATTACCGCGGCTGCTGGCACGTAGTTAGCCGGTGCTTTTTCTGCAGGTACCGTCACTTTCGCTTCTTCCCTACTAAAAGAGGTTTACAACCCGAAGGCCTTCATCCCTCACGCGGCGTTGCTGCATCAGGCTTGCGCCCATTGTGCAATATTCCCCACTGCTGCCTCCCGTAGGAGTCTGGGCCGTGTCTCAGTCCCAGTGTGGCCGATCACCCTCTCAGGCCGGCTACCCGTCGTCGCCTTGGTGAGCCATTACCTCACCAACAAGCTGATAGGCCGCGAGTCCATCCATCACCGATAAATCTTTCCCACAACTGACCATGCGGCCGCTGTGCATATCCAGTATTAGACACCGTTTCCAGTGCTTATCCCAGAGTGATGGGCAGGTTACTCACGTGTTACTCACCCGTTCGCCACTCATCCACCCCAGCAAGCTAGGGCTTCAGCGTTCGACTTGCATGTGTTAAGCACGCCGCCAGCGTTCGTCCTGAGCCAGGATCAAACTCTCCGTAAAAAATTACATGCCCCACACAGAAACGGAAAAAGTTCCTGAACGGAGCGAGTTCAACCTGACAAAAACGAACATCATTACTGACGTTCATATAATTTGTCCAAAACAACCCCACCAATCCGAAGATCGGGAAGGGTTTAAATAAATTGGCATTTGACAATTTAAGTGCACACTATTGAGTTCTCAAGGACCAGACACTCCCCGTACCAGCCAAAGCCTTCCGAAGAGCAACCTGTCTAACTTACCACAACTTCTAGTAAGTATTTGCGCAAGCTAATGAGCCGGACTGTTGTTCCGGCCCGGCAGCGTTGCAGCGACAAGAGATAACAATACGCAGATGCCAGTGTGAGGGCAACTCGCGCCACCATCGCGGGCGTGTCGGCTTCAAGCGGCTTCCCGTGCAGTGCTGCTTAGATGGACTTGTGACTACGAGCCAAGACCCCGCCCACGCGCCATCGCCCGCCGACTTCTCCTTCTCTCTCGAGAATCGTCTCGAGACCGGAGGTACTCTCGGCCGCAGCGAGCAGCCGCTCGGGCGTACGGGCACCATCCATACTCCGCACGGAGATATCCAGACCCCCGCTTTTATCCCTGTCGGCACGAAGGCGACGGTGAAGTCCCTACTTCCCGCCACCGTGACCGAACTGGGCGGCCAGGCTGTGCTCGCGAATGCGTACCACCTGTTCTTGCAGCCCGGCAGTGACATCGTCGATGAGGCCGGCGGGCTCGGCAAGTTCATGAACTGGAGCGGCCCGACCTTTACTGACTCGGGTGGGTTCCAGGTGATGTCGCTGGGGGTGGGATTCAAGAAGGTCATCTCGATGACCGAGCATGAGCACGCCCCTGCCGAGGTGATTGCCCGCAACAAGGAGCGGCTGGCACACGTCGACGAAGACGGTGTGACGTTTAAGTCGTTCATCAACGGCGATCGGCATCGGTTTACCCCTGAGGTGTCGATGCAGATTCAGCACCAGCTCGGCGCCGACATCATCTTTGCTTTTGATGAGTGCACGACGCTGTTGAACACTCGCGCGTATCAAGAGGATTCAGTTGCGCGTACCGCCCGCTGGGCCGTGCGCTGCCTCGATGAGCACGCCGCTCAAACGAATGACCGTGCGCACCGCCCCTATCAGGCACTCTTCGGAGTGGTGCAGGGTGCCCAGTATGAGGATCTGCGTCGACAGGCCGCCAGCGGTCTCGCTCAGATGACGGGTGCGCAAGCAACTGACCAGTCGTTCGACGGCTTTGGTATTGGCGGTGCGCTTGAGAAGAGTGAGCTCGGCACCATCACCGGCTGGGTTTGCGATGAGCTCCCCGAGAACAAGCCCCGTCACCTGCTGGGTATTTCAGAGCCCGATGACTTGTTTGCGGCGATCGCTGCTGGCGCCGACACCTTTGACTGTGTCGCACCCTCGCGTCAGGCACGCGGTGGCAGCATGTACTCCCCCAGCGGCCGCATCAATGCCAAGGCAGCGGCGCAGAAACGCAACTTTGGGCCGCTTGACCCCGTGTGCGATTGCTTCACCTGCGAGAACTACACCGGTGCGTACCTGCATCACCTGTTCAAGGCGAAGGAAATGCTGGCGTCGACGCTCGCCACGATTCACAACGAGCGCTACATTGTGCGCTTGGTTGATCGCATCAGGGCCAGCATCATCGATGACACGTTTGCTGAGCTGCGCGATGAGGTGCTGGGTCGCCAGTACGGTGTCGAGTTTGCTCGCACCGCGGCTGAAAAGGCCAGCCAGGCTCAGTCAGTTCGCTAGCGCGAGGCGCTCGCTTGCGGCTTAGGCCGCGAGCGAGCGCTGCTCTGCGGTGCGCACGGCCGTGATCACGCGGGTCGTGATCGGCAGCAGCACTACTTCGGCGAGCACCTTCACCACGTAGCCGAGCACCACGTACATCACGAAATCGATGCCGGTGATGATGCCGGCAAACGCGATCGTGCAAAACAGCAGCGTATCGATCAGCTGCCCGACGATCGTTGAGCCGATGAGTCGCGTGCGCAAGAACCGGCCTGAGGTACGCTGGCGCAAGCGGTCGAGCACCCACGCATTCACGAGCTGACCTGCGAGAAACGCGATCAGGCTTGCGGCGACGATGCGCGGCACAAACCCGAGCACGGCGGCGTAGGCTTCTTGGTTATTCCAGCCCTCGGCGGCCGGCGAGATCTGCACCACGAAGATCGTGAGTGAAGCGACGAGTGCGAGACCGAACGCCGAGAAAATGGCGCGGCGCGAGGCCTTCAGCCCGTACACCTCGGCGAGCACATCGCCCAGCACGTAGGCGAGGGGAAAGAGGAACACTCCCCCGTCGAATACGAGCGGCAGTGACAGATCACCGAGGGTGATTGCCCCAAACGCGATCGGCTTCACGGCGACGACGTTCGAAATCAGCAGGATGCCAACGAACATTGCTGAGATCATGGCGTAGCGCGAGCCGTTTCTGGCTGCGCGCGCTCCGGGGGTTTGGTAATCCTCGGGGGTGCTGGATTCGGCTGGCTGCGCCATCGTTCGCTCCGTCGTGTTACTCATCGATCATCCCGACCCCGAGTGCACCCCGGATCATATCCATGTTGAGCTTCGCAGCAACGCGTGCTCCGTTGCCTGCGGCAATGATGAGTTGCTGCGGGCCCGGCGGCACAATGTCGCCGACGGCGTACACGCCGCGGGCCGATGTTTCGCCGCGTTCATCGGTGACGACGAGTCCCCAGTCGTCACGTTCGAGTTCGATCTCGCCCATGAATTCGACGGGGGCGTTCCAACGCGGGCGCACGAAGCCGCCTACGCGGGCAATGACTTCGCCGTCTGCGAGGCGCACACCCGTCATGTCGGCCTTCTCACCGACGATGTCGTCGATGATGCGGCGCTCGACACGAATGCCGATCGCGTTCAGCTGTGTTTCTTGCTCGGGGCGAATCGTGTCGGCCCCGTTCGTGAACACGATGAGGTCTGAGCTGAAGCGGCTGATCAGCAGCGCCCGGGCGAACAGATCTGAGGTTTCACCGATGAGTACGAGCGGTTTATCGGTCTTCTCAAATCCATCGCACTCGACGCAGCTGTGCAGCGCGGTGCCGTAGTAGGCGCGAATCATGGGCAGCTGCGGGAGCTGCTCGGTGAGCCCGGCCGAAATGAGCACGCGGCGCGCAATGAACTCGGCGTTTGCTTGGCCCCGGATCCCGGTGCCGTGCACCCGAAAACCGATGCCATCGGGGAAGCCGACGGCGTGCGCGTCAGCTTCGCTGAGTCGTTCGACCGATCTCACGATGGCCTGCGCATACTGCGCCGACGGGTACGCTTCGAATTCCTCGCGACCGATGCGGCGCAGCTCGAGCGGCGGGATGCCGTCGCGGGTCAAGAACCCGTGTGATTCGAGGGTCGCCGAATGGCGGGGGCGGTTGCTGTCGAGAATGGCGATGCGCCGATTGGCGCGCACCAGTTGCAGTCCAGCCGAAAGCCCCGCGGGGCCGCCACCGATGATGGCGACCCCAATGGGAAGATCGTTCGCACCCGCCGTCATGATTAGGCCTCTTCTGCTGCCGTTTCGGCGGCCAAGTAATCGGTGAGCTTGGCGAGGCGCGCGAGCGTCTCGCTCTTACCGAGCAGCTCGAATGATTCGAACAGCGGCGGTGAGACGCGGCGGCCCGAGGCGGCCACGCGCAGCGGACCGAAGGCGACGCGCGGCTTCAAACCGAGACCGTCGATCAGGGCAGCCTGCAGGGCGGCCTGAATGGCTTCGGTGTTCCACTCGGTTTCGGGCAGCGCGGTGAGCGCCTCTGAACCGGCAACGAGCACAGCCGTGGCGTCACCCTTCAGTGACTTCAGCGCGTCGGCCTCGTAGTTCAGTGCCTCGCTCGTGGTGAAGAGGAAGCCGAGCATGTCGTTGACCTCAGACAAGACGGTGACGCGGCTCTGCACGAGCGGCACGGCCTGGCGTACGATCTCAAGCTGCGCCTGCGTGGGCTCGACGGGAAGCACGCCACCCGCGATGAGGTAGGGCAGAATGCGGGTGCCGAAGTCTTCTTCGGTGAGCAGACGGATGTGGTCTGCGTTGATCGAGTCGGCCTTCTTCTGGTCGAAACGAGCCGGGTTGGGGTTCACGTCGTGTGCGTCGAACGCGGCGATCATCTCATCGCTCGTGAAGATGTCGCGATCCGGAGCGAGGGACCAGCCCAGCAGCGACAGGTAGTTCAGCAGACCCTCGGGAATGAAGCCGCGTGCACGGTGGTGCAGCAGGTTCGACTCGGGGTCGCGCTTCGAAAGCTTCTTGTTGCCTTCGCCCATCACGTAGGGCAGGTGGCCAAACTGCGGGATCGCCTTCGCAACGCCGATCTCGATGAGCGCGTGGTACAGCGCGATCTGGCGGGGCGTCGACGAGAGCAGGTCTTCGCCGCGCAGCACGTGGGTGATCCCCATGAGGGCGTCGTCAACGGGGTTGACGAGCGTGTAGAGCGGTGCACCGTTGGGGCGTACCACTACGAAGTCGATGGTGGAGCCTGCGGGGAACGTAATGTCGCCGCGCACCACGTCGGTGAAGGAAAGATCGACAGCGGGCACGCGGAAGCGCAGGGCCGGCTCGCGGCCTTCGGCGCGGAATGCGGCGCGCTGCTCGTCGGTGAGGTCGCGGTCGAAGTTGTCGTAGCCGAGCTGCTTGGGGCGGCCGGCCGCTTCGTTACGCGCGTCGATCTCTTCAGAGGTCGAGTAGCTCTCGTAGAGGTGACCCGCCTCGCGCAGGCGCTCGATCACGCCCTGGTAGATGTCACCGCGCTGCGACTGACGGTATGGGCCGTCAGATCCGCCAGCGTCGATACCCTCGTCCCAGTTGAGGCCGAGCCAGCGCAGCGAGTCGAGGATCTGGCCGTAGCTTTCCTCGCTATCACGTGCGGCGTCGGTGTCCTCAATACGGAACACGAAGGTACCGCCCGTGTGCCGGGCGTAGGCCCAGTTGAACAGTGCGGTGCGCACCATACCAACGTGGGGAGTGCCCGTGGGTGACGGGCAGAAGCGTACGCGAACATCAGAACCGGTCGCGGTGGAAAACAGGGAGGAGGCAGTCTCAGACATCTTGTCCAGTCTAGTCGTTGATGGTAGGAGTCGGCTGCGCATCAGCCAGGGAGCTTATGAATTTTCGCGGGATCGTGAAATCGTCAGGGCGAGCCACAGTGCGACCACGGCTCCGCCGACGAGCACGAGGCCCGCGATGATCGCGAGCAGTGAGAAATCACCGATGGCGAAGGCGACGCCGGCGAGTGCGCCCGAGATCGCGCCCGCCGCGCTCATGCAGGTGTCAGACAGCCCCTGCCACTTGGGGCGCACTTCTGCCGGGGTGATATCGGTGAGCAGCACGGCCCCCGCGACGGTGACGGCGCTCCAGCCCAGCCCCAGCAGGATCAGTGCGAGCTGCACGGTGAGGTGTGACGGGCCCGAAATATAGGCCAGCCAGACCGCGGCAGACAGCAGCGCGATGCCGACTGCGATGGTGGGGAGCCGCCCCAACTTGTTGGTGAGGTACCCAAACACGGGTGACAGGGCGTACATGCCGGCGATGTGCAGGCTCAAGGTGAGCCCCACTACCTCGGCGGTGCCGCCGGTGTGCATCAGATGCAACGGGGTCATTGCCATCAGGCCGACCATCAAGATCTGGGCGACCGCGATCACTACGATCGTGAGGATCTGGGCGATGCGGGTGGCTGTGGCGGTGATCTGAATGCGCGCGGTGCGGGGCGACATGCCTGCCGATGACGCACTGGCGGCGTCGGTGGTGCTCGGAACAGGGGCTTGCAGTTCGGCCTGTTCGGCCAGTTTGCGCGCCGTGAGCAGCGGATCTGGCCGCAGCCCCACCCAGCTGACCACCGTGGCGAGCGCCTGCGCGATGCTCGCGAACACGAACACCCCCGCGAGCGGAGGCACACCGATCGCGTTGCCCACGATCTCGCCCGGGCCGATGAGGTTGGGGCCGATGACCGCGCCCACGGTGATCATCCACACCACAAACGACAGATCGCGTGCGCGGCGACGCGTCGGGGCAAGGTCGGTGGCGGTGAAGCGCGACAACAGCTGCACCGCGCTCGCGACACCAATCAGCCCGAGGCCCACAGCGAGCACCGGCCAGACGCCAATCGCGGCGCCCAAGATCGCGGTGAGCGCGCCAACGAACGCGAGCATGCTGCCCGTGACGAGGGCACGCCTGCGCCCGTGACGCATCGCGATGCGTGCGAGCGGCACCCCGGCGGCCGCGGCACCCGCGCCAAATACGGCCGAGGCGAGGCCCGAGATCGCGTCGTTGCCGCTCACCTCGGCGAGCAGCAGCGCGCCCACCGAGAGCGCCGCGCCCACGCCCAACCCACCCAGAATGGTGGACAGGCTGAGCACGATGATGGTGCGCCGCTGCAGCGCGAGAATGCGGGGGCTCGCGAGCGTTTCGACCGGATCATTGCCCGGCAGCGCGCCGTGCGCGGCAGCGGTTGCCTCGGTGTGCGAAGCTGCGCGCTGGGTCACGCGATGGGCTCCAGCCCCCACTTGGCGCCGTCGACGCCCGCGAACAGGCGCTTCGCAAGTCGCACCTGCGGGCTCTCGTTGGCCGTCACCATGGCGACGAGGCCGATCGTGCGGTGGCGCGGGGGGTCGAGCACGAGCGCGTGGGCGTCGTCGGGCAGTGAGCGTGCCGCCGCGAGCGCGAGGCCGGGGACAAGCGCCACTGCGCCACCGGCAGCGGCCATGGCGAGCATCGCGGGCACGTTGTCGGTTTCTTGGATGATGTCGGGCTCGAAGCCCGCTTCACCGGCCGCGGTGAGCAGGTGCCCACGGCACTTCTCGCACCCGGCGATCCAGTGATCGGCGGCAAAGTCTTCGAGCTTCACGCGCCCCGTCGTGGGATCGCAGGCGCGCTCACTTGAAACGACGAGGTGCACCTCTTCACGCCATAGCGGCAGGAATGCGCTGCCCGCGGGCAGGCCAGCGGCCCCCGCGTAGTCAAAGACGAGGGCGCAATCCACTTCGCCGTCGCGCAGCATGGAAGCGGCCTCGGGCGGCTCGGCTTCGCGGTACTGCAGCGCAACGTTAGGCGCCTGCTCTGACAATCTGCGCATCAGGTCGGGCACGAGCGTCGCTGAAGCCGAGGGGAAGCCCACGAGCCGTAGTGTGCCAGCCCGTTCGCCGCGCAGATCGTCGATGGCCGCGAGTGCGGCATCAATTTCTGCGACGACGGTGCGGCCGTGATCGGCGAGGATCGTGCCCGCGGTGGTGAGGCGAATACCGCGCCCGCTGCGCTCGATGAGCGGCACACCGAGGCGAGATTCCACGCGCTTGATGCGCTGGCTCACCGCCGGCTGGCTGAGGTTGAGGCTTGCCGCGGCCGCCGTGAGCGAGCCCGTGGTGGCGAGCGCGTGCAAGATGCGAAGTTCGGTGGAATCGATTGACCCGAGCGGGTCGGCGCTGCGAAGGGTGGTCATGGGAAACATTCTACGCGATGCATAATTATTTGTGAACTATTGATAAGAATGATTCTGTTTCATTATGCATCGCGGGCTCCTAGGCTCGCACTATGAGCACCATCGCGCACGCTATCGCCCCGTTTGCCGCCGCACGGGGCCAGTTCTCGGCGCATCCCGGGTATCTTTCGGCCTGCACCGCTGGGGTGCCCACACGCGACACGATCTCGGCGATGACGGCGTTTACCGAGCAGTGGGCCACCGGCAACCTCGACGCGCTTGCCGTGGGCGCGCAGGTCGAGGCCTGCCGCACGGCGTTTGCGCGCATCGCCGGGGTGCCCGCGCACCTCGTCGCGGTCGCTTCGCAGACCTCGCAGCTTGTGTCGGTGATTGCCGCCAGCCTGCCCGATGGCGCAGAAGTGCTGTGCGCCGAGGGCGATTTCTCGTCGCTCACCCACCCCTTTGAACAGCAGCGTCATCGCGGCGTGCGCGTGAGGTACGCCCCGTTGGCCACGCTTGCACAGGCGATCACCGAAGGCACCGCACTCGTGGCCTACTCCCTGGTGCAATCGGCGAGCGGAGATGTGGCGCCCCACCTCGAGATTGCTGCGGCCGCCCAGCGAGTGGGGGCGCGCACGCTCGCCGACCTCACGCAAAGCATGGGCTGGCTGCCGGTGCCGGCTTCGCAGTTCGATTACACCGTCTGCCACGCCTATAAGTGGTTGTGCGCGCCCCGCGGCACCGCGTTTCTCACCGTGCGCGAGGAGCTCATCGAGTCACTCGTACCCATTGCGGCCGGTTGGTACTCGGCCGATAACGTGTGGGAGTCGTGTTACGCCGGGCACACCCCGCTGGCCGCAGGGGCTGGGCGGTTCGACCTCTCCCCCGCCTGGCCCGTGGTGGGTGGCACGGTTGCCGCGCTCGAGTTCTTTGCGTCACTCGACCTCGAGGCGGTGCAGGCCCACGATGTGGGGCTCGCCAATACCGCACGCGCTGTGCTGGGCCTACCCGCCGGCGACTCGGCGATCGTCACCTGGGCCGACGCCGCAGGCACCGATCTCGCCGCGATGCAGTCAGCCGGCATTACCGCCTCTGGCCGTTCAGGGAACGCGCGCATAGCGTTCCACCTCTGGAACACCGAGCACGATGTCGAGCTGCTGGAGCGCGCGCTGCGCGGCTGAGCCGCTCCTGGCGACTACGCTGAGCCGCGCGGTCGGCTCCCCGCGTGTGCGGCCACCCGAAATTCAGCCGGCACCGCGCCCGCACCCGTCGCGAGATCGGCCCCGAGCTCGCCCAGCACCGGCGCAAACTTGGCCCCGTGCCCCGAGCACGCCGACACCACGATGACCCCGTCGGCCTCATCGATGACGAAGTCTTCGCTGGGGGTGTTGGTGAAGAGACACGTGGTCTCTGCGTACGGTTCGGGTACGAGCCCGGGCAAGAACTCGCGGGCGTACCCGATGATCCAGTCACGCATCTCGGGCAGAATCTCGCCGTCTTGGTCGAGCGCCGACGGCAACACTTTGCCGCCGTTAAAGCGGGCAAACTTCTGGCCGCGGTGCCCGGCATCGCGGCCACCGGGCAGCCCGTAAACGTCGACCCCGGCACGGTTATGAATAAAGGTTGGCCAGCTGGGGTACGGCTGGCCCGCATCATCGGTGTCTCGCCAGGGCATGTGGAACGCCTGCTCTTGCCGCACCTCGAGCGCGGGGAATGACCGCACGAATGCTTCGGGCAGCGCGAGGTCGCGCAGCAGATGCGGCAGCCAACCGCCGGCCGCCACAATCACTTTCTTGCCGGTCACGGTCTCGCCCGTGACTGAACGCACTTCGAAACCTGCGCTGCCAATGCGGCGCACCGAGGCCACGTTCCAGTTCGTGCGTACCTCAGCAAAGCCCGTCGCCTGTGCGAGCGCGAGCATCGTCTGCACTGTCGTTTCGGCGTCGAGCACCCCGGCGCCGGGCTGCCACAGCACGTCTGAGTCGAAGTTGAATTGGGGCCAGCGCTCCTGCGCTGCGCCCGCGTCGAGCAGTTCGTGTTCGACACCCACTGTGTCAAGCACGTGTGCCAAATCTTGCGGGCGCCGGTCTGCCCCAAAGTCGACGGCGCCGGTGGGCGAGATCAGTGGCGTGCCCGAGAGCCGCTCCAGCTCATCCCACCCCGTTTTCGCCCGCACCACGAGCCCGGCGTAGAGCGGCTGCGCGTAGGCATACCGAAAGATGCGGGCCGATCCGTGCGAGCTGCCCGCCGCATTTGCGGGGGTGGTGCGCTCAAGCACGGTGACGTGCGCGCCTCGCTGGGCGAGACGCCACGCGGCCGAGGCCCCGGCGATGCCCGCTCCGATCACAATGTAGTCAGAAGTGGGCATGCGGGGCATCTCCTCAGTCAGCGTGTGACGACCGAACGATAGCCGCGGGTGAACCTGAGTAAACCGGTTCGTGCAGCTTACGCTCGCGCAGCGGCATCGGCCGCCGCAGCCTCTACGGCTTCGCGCTTGTCTTCCTCTGATGCTACGAGCTGACCGCAGGCACCGTCGATTTCTTTACCTCGTGTGTCACGCAGCGTGGTGGGCACACCGGCGGCGTTCAAGCGATCAACGAACTCACGCGTCACCTCGCGGGTCGACGAGGTCCAGATCGAGCCCGGCGTCGGGTTCAACGGAATCGGGTTGACGTGCACCCAACCGCGCCCGCGCGAGTTGAGCTTGTCGGCGAGCAGATCGGCGCGCCAGCCGTGATCGTTCATGTCCTTAATCAGGGCATATTCGATCGAGACGCGGCGGCCGGTCTTCTCGTAGTACTCGTAGGCGGCGTCGAGCACTTCTTCGACCTTCCACCGGCTGTTCACGGGAATCAGTTCGTCGCGCAGCTTGTCATCGGGGGCGTGCAGCGACAGCGCGAACGTGATCGGAATGTTCTCGTCGGCGAGCTTACGAATCGCGGGGGCCAGACCCACCGTCGAGACGGTAATGCCGCGGGCCGACATGCCCAGGCCCTCGGGTGAGGGCGCGATCATGCGGTGCACCGCGTTCATCACGCGCTTGTAGTTGGCGAGCGGTTCGCCCATGCCCATGAACACAATGTTGTGCACGCGCTCGGCTTCCACACCGTTGCCCTCGCGGCGCTTGTGCCCGAGGCCACCCTCAGAGATGATGCGGTTGGCCTGTACGATCTGGTCGAGAATCTCGGCCGTCGACATGTTGCGCGTCAGGCCCGCCTGGCCGGTGGCGCAGAACGGGCAGTTCATGCCGCAGCCACACTGGCTCGACACACACAGCGTAATGCGGCCGGGGTAGCGCATCAGCACCGACTCAACGAGGGCGCCATCGAACAAGCGCCACAGCACCTTGACGGTTTTGCCGTCGTCGGTCACGAGGCGCTTCACCTCGGTGAGCAGCGGCGGGAAGAACGCCTTCGCCAGCTCCTCACGGCGGTCCTTGGGCAGGTCCGTCATGTCTTCAGGAGACGTGGTGTGGTGCTCGAAGTAGTGGGTCGACAGCTGCTTCGCCCGAAACTTCGGCACGCCCATCTCGGCAAGCTTCGCTTCACGCTCGGCCATCGTCATATCGGCGAGGTGGGTGTCGGGCTGCTTGACGCGCGGGGAGGCAAACTGCAGCGTCGGGCGTCCGTCAGCATTGGTAATCTGCTTCCAACCCTCGGCCTTGGGCCGCACCTGGGGTCGCGAAGCTTCGCCCTCGGCGCGGGGGCGCGTCTTGATGAACTTGGGCGGTTCATCTTTTTTCGGGGGGAGCGCGGCCGGGGTGTGGTTGAGCTTATTCGGATCCATCGTGCTCCAATTGTCTCATTAACTGCGGCGAGGTGGGTGAGAGCCTGCCGTACCCGCCCCGCGGGTCACAATAATCGCGACCGAATCAAGAATCTTTGCCCCTCCGGAGCCTCGAGCGAGAACCCTCCCCCACGCCCCGGCACCGCATCGATGGTGAGGTGCGTGTGCGCCCACACCGCGAACTGTTCACGCGACATCCAAAACCCAATCTCGCGCGGGGCTGGCCCGGCTGGAGCTGGGCTTGGCGAGGCAGGATCCGGATCATCAGTCGCCAGCCCAGGCAGCTCGAGGGTGCCCAGCAGCACGTCTTGGCCACCCGTGCGAAACTCCCCCGCCTGGTAACACATGGGGGCACTGCCGTCGCAGCAGCCACCCGACTGGTGAAACATCAGCGGGCCGTGCAACAGCCAGAGTTTGTCGATGAGCGCGAGGGCGGCGGGGGTGAACGCGAGTCTGCTCGCGCTCTCCCCCGGCACCTCGGGGCGGGCCGGCACGCAGCCAGCAATATCGATCGCGCTAAGCTGCGCTGCCCGCGTGGGCAGCTCGCAGCTCTCGCTTTCGTCGTTGATGATTGGTGCGTCAGACATAACCGACCTCCCGGTGTCGTGCTGCGGTACTGCGGTGTCGCGATCCTGCGGTGTAGCGATGCTGCGGTGTAGCGATGCTGCTGAACTACGGTGTTGCGGAATTACGGTGTTGCGTTACTGCAGTGTTGCGGTGTTACCGCGGCGGGCCGGCCGCAAGTCCCCCTCGTGCCAGCCCGCCGGGATCTCGTTAAAAGAAGCCGTCAGCGCTCTCCTTGTAGCTCACCAACAGGTTCTTCGTCTGCTGGTAGTGATCCAGCATCATCAGGTGGTTCTCTCGCCCGATACCGCTCGACTTGTAGCCACCGAAGGCCGCGTGCGCGGGGTATGCGTGGTAGTTATTGACCCACACGCGGCCCGCCTGAATGGCCCGCCCCGCCCGATATGCGGTGTTGCCATCGCGGCTCCACACGCCTGCGCCCAACCCATAGAGGGTGTCGTTGGCGATGCGAATGGCGTCGTCGAAGTCAGTGAAGGTCGTCGCCGACACCACCGGCCCAAAGATCTCCTCTTGGAAGATGCGCATCGAGTTGTCGCCCCTGAAGATGGTCGGCTGAATGTAGAAGCCGCCCGCGAACTCGCCGCCAAGATCATCGACCTCGCCGCCCGTGAGCACCTGAGCGCCCTCTTGCTTACCGATGTCGAGGTACGACCGAATCTTTTCAAACTGATCGTTTGATGCTTGTGCCCCCATCATCGTGTCGGTGTCGAGCGGGTTACCGCGCTTGATCTTCTTGGTGCGCTCAACCACGGCGTCGAAGAAGCTATCGGCCATCGACTCCTGTACGAGCGCGCGAGACGGGCAGGTGCACACCTCACCCTGGTTCAGGGCGAACATGGTGAAGCCCTCTTGCGCCTTATCCCAGTAGGCGTCATCTTTCTTCATCACATCGTCGAAGAAGATGTTGGGGCTCTTGCCACCCAGCTCAAGCGTCACCGGAATGATGTTCTCTGAGGCGTACTGCATGATGAGTCGGCCCGTGGTCGTTTCACCGGTGAACGCGATCTTGCGAATGCGCTTGTTCGAGGCGAGCGGCTTGCCGGCCTCGGCGCCGAAGCCGTTCACGATGTTGAGCACCCCGGGCGGCAGTAGATCGCCGATGAGTTCCATCAGCACGAGAATCGAGGTGGGGGTCTGCTCGGCGGGCTTCAGCACAATCGCGTTACCCGCGGCGAGCGCCGGGGCAAGCTTCCACACGGCCATCAGAATCGGAAAGTTCCAGGGGATGATCTGGCCGACCACGCCGAGGGGCTCGTGGAAGTGGTAGGCGACGAGGTCTTCGTTGATCTGTGACAGGCCGCCCTCTTGGGCGCGAATGGCGCCGGCGAAGTAGCGAAAGTGGTCGATGGCGAGCGGAATATCTGCGTTGAGCGTTTCGCGCACGGCCTTGCCGTTATCCCAGGTCTCGGCGACCGCGATCATTTCAAGGTTTTGTTCCATGCGGTCTGCGATGCGGTTCAAAATGATGGCGCGCTCTGCCGGGCTGGTCTTGCCCCAGGCGGGTGCTGCGGCGTGAGCGGCGTCGAGGGCGACCTCGATATCTTCTGCGGTGCCGCGTGCCACATCGCAGAAGGCTTGGCCGGTGACGGGGGTGACGTTTTCAAAGTACTGCCCTTTGACGGGCGGCACCCACTTGCCGCCGATGTAGTGCTCGTATCGGCTCTTAAATTTCACCAGGGAGTCTGGCTGCCCTGGTGCGGCGTACACGGTCATGGTGTTCTCCTCTGACATCGTTGTCGGTGGCGGGTGGCGAACCACCCGTGAGGCACACCATACGCGCGGCAACGTTGCATCAACGTTGCATCGAAATCACGGCGGCAAAACAGCGAGGTCACGCCGACCGCGCGGCCGCGCAATCGTCAGGCAAGCGCCGCGATTTCGGCAAGCTTGGCGACGACCCTGGCGCGCTTAGGAGACAGCGGCGGCAGCACCTGCAGCAGCGTCTGCCACACCTCAGCGTCGGTGAGCGCCCAGTTTTGGGCGTAGTCAAACAGGGGCTCAGCGGCGGCCGATTGCAGCAGGGCTTCGCGCAGCGTCGCATCCACTTCCCCTCGCAGCCGCACGGCCACGGGCGCATCTGACACCGGCATCAGCGGCCCCTCGTAGGCCGCAAGCGCCAGCCGGTGGGCGCCGCGCTGCAGCGCTTCGAGGGCCTCGAGCGCATCGACCCGCAGCGGCACATCGAGGCGGTACGGCCGCGAAGCAATCTCGATCGCGATCCCCGCGGCCGCCAGCCACCTGCGCAACCGCACGATTTCGGCGCGCAACGTCTGCTCGGTGCCCTCTTCGCCATACACGTCATCGGTGAGCTGGGCCGCACTGCGCCCGCGCGGCGACGCGGCCAGCGCGAGCAAAATCTCACTGTGCCGACCCCCAATCGGGTGGGTGCCCCCGGCGTGCTCGAGCAGCGCCGGATCCCGCCCCAGCGCTACCAGCCTCGGCGCCAGCTGGCGCTGACTCGCCTGACGGGGTGACCGCTGCCCGGTGCCGACGGTAAGCCTCCGCCCAGCGCTACCCGCGGCATCATCGGCCCCAGCTCCCGTGCCCACCGACACCGCGGTGGGGGTCGCGCCTGTTGCTCCCCCGGCGCCCTCACCGATTTTGGCGCCTGTGGCACCCGTCATCATGACGCGCACCGCAGGAAGCTGGCGTTCGGCATCGATCAGGGCGCGCAGCGAGGCGAGCTTCAGCTCGGCGTGCACGGCCGCCACGGTCGCTTCCACGAGCGGCATCAGATGCGGCGAGGCTGCCCCGTCACCGCCGGTAACATCAATCACCCCGAGGATCGCCCCGCTCTCGGGGTCGTGCACGGGCGCCGCCGTGCAGCTCCACTCGTGCACCGCCCGCGCATAGTGTTCGGCGCCGAGCACCTGAATGGAGTGGTTGATCGCGATCGCGCTGCCGGGAGCACTCGTGCCCACCGCTTCTTCTGACCAGTCGACCCCCGCCGCAAACCCCATATCTTCGGCGCGCGACCGCAGGGTGTGATCGCCGTCGACCCACAGCAGCCTGCCCGCGGCATCACCCACCGCGATAATGAATCCCGAGTCGTTCGCTTCTTCCAGTAGCAAACGCTGCACCACGGGCAGCACCTTGCCAATGGGATGGGTGGCGAGCACGTCGTCGAGCGCGGCGCGGGTGAGCGAGGCTTGCTGGGGCGCGTGATCCGGGTCAATGGTGCGTTTTTGGGAGCGCAGCCACGAAGCCAGCACGACCGGGCGCAGCAGCGAGAGTTTGGCGCGCGCCTCGGGATTGTTTGCGCCGTCGGTGACGAAGGTCTCGTGGGCGAGTTCGAGCAGTGCTCGGCGCTCGCGCACCGATTCCCCTACCCGCAGGGCTCGCCAGTCGCTCATCGCACGCCTCCCTCGTAGCAGTCGTGCTCTGAAGCGTAGTCGACCGCGGGGTTGTGCGCGAGGGTTCCGGCGAAGGTTATGCCGTGGCGGTGTGGCCCGCCCGATACAGCTCGAGGAGGGCCTGCGTGCCGCCCGCGGCCCAGGTGGCGCGCTGCAGCTCGGCCGGGCCGAGCGTGGCGCGGCGGCGGGCCAGAAAGCGTTCAACGGTCGCGAGGTCGCCCGCGTCGTCGAGCTCACCCGAAACGTAGTCGAGCAGCGCCGAGATGACCTCGAACGCGGGGCGGGCTTCGCCCACGTGCGGGTGCACCAGTTCGGTGGCAATGCCGTTGCGGGCCGCGAGCCAGTGGGCCCCGCGCAGCACATCGGCCTGCGCGCGCTCGAATGGTTCTGCGGCGTCGCGCTCCCGCAGCGCACGCGCCACGAGCGCCCGCAAAATGAGCGCGAAGGCGACCGCATCGCGCGCCTCGAGCTGCGAGTCTGCGGTGCGCAGCTCGATCGTGGGGTACTTATCTGAGAGCCTGATCGACCAATTCACCAGCGCCGGATCAATGAGTGCCCCCGCTCGCACGAGGCTCTGCACCACCTGCTCGTACTCGTTGGCGCTCGCGAAATGCGGCGGGTAGCCCGAGCTGGGCCACTGCTGCACCGACATGTATCGCCAGCTCGCATACCCGGTATCGCCGCTCAGCCACACGGGTGAGTTGGCGGTGAGGGCGACGAGCACGGGCGACCAGGCCGCGATGCGGGCGAACACGTCGACGCCGGCATCGCGCGAGGGCACCTCGACGTGCACGTGGGTGCCCGTCGAGTAATACCGCGTCACCATGCCGCGCATCGTGCGGTCGATGTTGAGGTAGCGATCGTTGGCCACCACGCGGCCGGGCTGGCTGCCGCCGACCGGGGGCAGCCCCGTGCCGGCGAGCACGAGACCGTGCTGCGCGGCCGCGGCCGCGGCACGCGTGCGAAATGTGGTGAGCGATTCAAGCGCTTCGTTTGCGGCGGTGCACACCGGGGTGGCCGTCTCGATCTGCGAGTGAAAATACTCGTAGTCGCAGCGCAGATCGGGCAGTGCCCGCACCAGCTCATCGGCTCCGTCGCGCGGCAGGCCCGTGGCCTGGTCGAGCAGCAGAAACTCTTCTTCGACCCCGAAGCGCGGGGCGTATTGGGTGCGAGCGGTCATCTCGCGCACCTTCCGTCGAGAAGCGGCGCCCGGCCGGGCGCCGCTTCGAATCTAACTCACAGGAGTGCTACCGCACCGTATTTCGCAGCGTTCCCACACCTTCGATTTCAACCTCAACGGTGTCGCCTGCTTCGAGCAGGCCGACCCCTGCCGGGGTGCCCGTCAAAATCACATCGCCAGGCAGCAGCGTGAAGGCCTGCGACGCATACGCCACAATCTTCGCGAGCGAGTGGATCAGCTGCGAGGTGTTGCCCTGCTGGCGCACCTCACCGTTGACCCGCGTCACGATGCTGGCGTTGCTGAGATCGGGATCGGTTTCGATCACGGGCCCGAGCGGGCAGAACGTGTCAAAGCCCTTGCCACGCGTCCACTGGCCGTCAGCGATCTGCAGGTCGCGGGCGGTGACATCGTTGGCGCACGTAAAGCCAAACACGTACTTCAGGGCGTCCTCTTCTGGTACGTCCTTCGCCACGGCGCCGATGACCATCGCGAGTTCGCCCTCATGCTCCACACGATTCGAGATCGCGGGGCGCACAATGGCGTCATCGGGGCCAATCACCGAGGTGTTGGGCTTCAAAAACAGCAGCGGTTCAACGGTGGCCTCGCCGCCGGTGACGTCGCGCATTTCTTCCACGTGATCGGCGTAGTTCTTGCCGATGCAGACCACCTTCGAGCGGGGAATCACGGGGGCGAGCAGTTTTACTGCCCCCAGGGGTACCCGGCGCCCGGTCGTGTCATAGCCGGCAACGATGGGGTCGCCGCGCAGCTCGACGAGTTCAACGCCCTCGCCTGACTCGGCCCGGTCGATGATGCCGAACGCGATCTCGCCCTCGTGCAGGTAACGTGCGATCTTCATGCTTATGCCTCCGCTGCGACGATCACGTCGAGCCAGTTGTGGCGATCCTCGCGGGCACCCGTCTGAATGCCGGTGAGCTCTTCACGCAGCGACATCGTGAGTTCGCCCGGGGCCTTGTCGCCAAAATCGATGGTGAAATCAGTCGACTTCAGCTGGCCGATCGGGGTGATCACCGCGGCAGTGCCGCAGGCGAATGCCTCGATGATCGAGCCGTCTGCGACGCCTGCGCGCCACTCAGACACGGTGACCGCGCGCTCTTCCACGGAGTGGCCGCGATCCTTTGCGAGCTGGATCAGGCTGCGACGGGTGATGCCGTCGAGAATGTTGCCGTTGAGCTTCGGCGTGAGCAGCGTGCCGTCGGCGCGCACCAAGAACATGTTCATGCCGCCGAGCTCGTCGATCGTGTCTTCGGTCGCGGTGTCGGTGAACAGCACCTGCTGGCAGCCATTCTCGGCTGCTTCGTTCTGCGGGGCGAGCGATGCGGCATAGTTGCCGCCGCACTTCGCGGCGCCCGTGCCACCGTGACCGGCGCGCGCGAGCGTCTGCGACAGCCAGATCGAAACCGGCTTCACGCCGCCCGAGAAGTAGGGGCCGGCGGGGCTGGCGATCACCATGAAGCGGGCGCGCTGTGCGGCGCGCACACCGAGGAAGCTCTCATCGGCGATCATGAACGGGCGCAGGTACAGGCTCTGGTCGAATCCCGAGGGCACCCAATCGCGGTCGGCCGTCACGAGCTCGTGTACGGCCTGCACGAACAGGTCTTCAGGAATCTCGGGCAGCGCGAGGCGCGTGGCCGACTGGTTGAGGCGACGCGCGTTGGCTTCGGGGCGGAAGGTCACGATGGAGCCGTCTGCGCGACGGTAGGCCTTCAAACCCTCGAAGATTTCCTGGCCGTAGTGCAGCACTGACGAGGCGGGATCCATCGGGATCGGCCCGTACGGGAGCACCTCGGCGTCATGCCAGCCAGCCTCGCGGGTCCACGTGATCGACACCATGTGCTCGGTGAAGATATCGCCAAACCCGGGGTCGGCGAGCAACGCTTCGCGCTGCTCGGCCGGCATCGGCGTGGCCGGGGTGTGGGTGAAGGAGTATGCGGTCATGAGGTTCTTCCTGCCAAAATTTTGTGTGAGTTAAGCCGCGCGCGCGGGCAGTGCGTTGATGATCGAGTCACCAATAACGCTGGTGCCGCGCGCAGCGTCTCCTCGAGTCGCGAGATCAGCACGTACGGCGGCGCGAACGCGCTCGGCCTCTACGGGCAGCTCGAGGTGGTCGAGCATGATGGCCGCAGACAGGATCGCTGCAGTGGGGTCGGCCTTCTGCTGCCCAGCAATATCGGGCGCAGAGCCGTGCACCGGCTCAAACATGCTCGGAAATTCGCCTGTGGGGTTGATGTTGCCCGAGGCCGCAATTCCGATGCCGCCGCCAATGGCGCCGGCGAGGTCGGTGAGGATGTCACCGAAGAGGTTGTCCGTGACGATCACATCGAACCGCGAGGGGTTCTGCACCATGTGAATCGTGGCGGCGTCGACGTGCATGTAGTCGACGGTGATTTCGGGGAACTCGGCCGAAACCGCACCGACGACGCGCTGCCAAGTGGCACCGGCGTGTACGAGCACGTTGGTCTTGTGTACCCAGGTGAGCTGCTTACGCGGGCGCTTCTGCGCCATCTCAAAGGCGTAGCGCACGATGCGCTCGACACCGAACGCCGTGTTCACCGATACCTCGGTGGCCACCTCGTGCGGGGTGCCCTCGCGCAGCCGGCCGCCGTTGCCGACGTACGGGCCCTCAGTGCCCTCGCGTACGACCACGAAGTCAACGTCACCGGGCTCGGCGAGCGTCGAAGCAACGCCGGGGAACAGCGTGCAGGGGCGCACGTTGGCGTACTGGTCGAAATCGAAGCGCAGCTTCAGCAGCAGCCCGCGCTCAATGTTTGCGTGCTTCAGGCGGGGGTCGCCGGGCACGCCGCCCACGGCGCCGAACAGAATCGCGTCGTGCGTCGCAATCGCGGCCTGCTCGATCTCGGGCAGGGTGTCGCCCGTGGCGAGAAAGCGCTCGGCGCCGAGCTTGAACTCGGTGCGCTCGAGGGTGACGTCGCCGCCGGCCAGCACGGCGTCGAGGACGCGGTTGGCCTGTGCGGTTACCTCCACACCGATTCCATCACCGGGAATAACTGCGAGTTTGATGGTGCGGGCCACTGAGCGCTCCTCTTTGTGCTGGGACTAAACGTCTCAAGCTTACTGCGGAGCGGGCGAACCGATAATCGTGCTGCAGCGCGCGTGTGGCCGGGGCGCTAGCGCTCGCACGTTCGTGCGCCAGCTTTTCGGGGGCTCACGACGCCCGAAGGCTCGCCATTTTCAGGCTGTCTCGGTGATTGCGGCGCTGACTCTGCGCGGGTGCTGATTCTGCGCGGGCGCTGATTCTGCGCGGGCACTCACTAACTCCGGTGAATTCACTAATTCCGGATCCTGGGCGCGGGATGCCTCCGGAGTTACTGAAAGCTCCGGAGTTGGTGCGTGTGGCACAAGCGGCAAGGAGGCGGCTGGCGCAGAAACTGTGTCTAGATACAACGAAAGCCCCACCTTTCGGTGAGGCTTTCGATCCGGTGACCCCAACGGGATTTGAACCCGTGTTACCGCCGTGAGAGGGCGGCGTACTAGGCCGCTATACGATGGGGCCGGACGCGTTACTAGCTGCAGAATGAATTCTGCTGCGCTGGCAACGAGGTCTATTCTGACACAGGAGTTGCGGCCTCGCCAAATCGACGCGACCATGACGCGCCGGTGATGTGCGTCAATTACAGAGCATCCGCACGACACCCAGGGAAGCGCCGATTACAGTGAGCTCCTCGCAGGAGACTCCGGCCTATAGGACAAAACGTGTGTACGAGATCTTGATCTAGCCCCAGGATGACGCGGTAAACCCAGGGAAGCTATGCCCGGGCACCCTTAACTGTGCCCAAAAGCGAGAACACCACCACCTGCCTGATATACAACACCAAGCTCGTCAGGAATGGCACGACCCCCGCGGGAACCGTGCGTTGGAGATGCCCCAAATGCGGTGCTTCATCGGTTCGGAAACGCCCCGATGTGACACGCAAAGCGCAACTGGATCAGTTCCTCGCCTGGATCACGGGGAAGGCCTCGCAGGCTGATCTCGGAGGTGCCAGCGCAGCTCGACAGTTCCGCCGCACGACGGCCTGGTGCTGGGCGCTCCGCCCCGTCATTCCAGTCACTGGCGCGGTGTACGACGTCCTCCAGATCGATGGGTTCAATCTGCGGACAGGCTGGTGTGTGCTGGTCGCCACTCACCGCGGAACCGTAGTCGCGTTCCAATGGTGTTCTCGTGAGTCAGCGGCTGCTTGGGGCGCGCTCATGCAACGGCTGCCGGCGCCCCTGGTCGTGGTGTGTGATGGCGGATCGGGCATGCATGCTGCGCTCAATACTCATTGGCCTACGGCCCAGGTTCAACGCTGTCTCGTGCATCTCCAACGCAACGTCCGGAAACACGTCACGACCCGCTCAAAAACGCCTGCCGGTCAGGGGTTGTGGGGCCTTGCTCTGAAACTCACCCGCGTAAAAACTGTCACTGGGGGCGAGGAATGGGCGCAGCTTTTCCTGGCCTGGGAGAACTCGTTCCTGCACCTCACCAAGGAACGCACGTATCGCAAACACGCGGCCGAGGTGCCGTCGTGGGCGAGGCCGAACCAAACCTGGTGGTACACGCATCAACGCCTCAGGTCGGGCTACCAAGTGCTACAACGCGCTATCCAGGGCGGCCATCTATTTACGTTCCTCAGCCCGCAACTCGCGCATCTCAACGTGCCCTCCACGACGAACGAGATCGAGGGAGGCACGAACTCCCAGATGAGGCTTCTGCTCCGCCTCCATCGGGGCATGCCAGAAGAACATCAACGACGAGCGATCGAGTGGTGGTTGTATCTGCATTCAGAGTTCCCGAACCCAGCAGTGATCCTCAAAGAACACCAACCCGAGAAACGGCAACACACGAACACTGCACAACCAGAGTCGAAAGATCCAGCAGCGCCAGTATCGCTCTATGACACCGGCCTCGATGCCAACGAAGGGCTATGGACACGCAGCGGATGGGCGGGCAGGCCCTGAGACACGCTCAACAAAACCCACACGTTTTGTCCTATAGGCCGAGACTCCGCTCACGAGCGACTCCCCCGCCAAGACTGGTGCAGGTGCCCAGATACAACGAAAGCCTCACCTTTCGGTGAGGCTTTCGATCCGGTGACCCCAACGGGATTTGAACCCGTGTTACCGCCGTGAGAGGGCGGCGTACTAGGCCGCTATACGATGGGGCCGGACGCGTTACTAGCTGCGAAACGAATTTCGCCGTGCTGGCAACGAGATATATTCTGACACAGCAGAACCGACCCCGGCAAATCAGCCCCGTACGCCCGCGTGTGTCTGGCGTAATCATGCGGAAGTTGTCTTGCCCAGGGTCGGCCTCAGCCGCACGTTACGCCCGCGAAAATTCGTTCAGAAATCTGCGACCCGCGGTTTATAGGCGTGTCACTCGTGTGTCACGGGCGAACGAAACGCCTTCGCGGGGGTATTGGGGCCATCCCACACCTGAATAATGCCCCAGACGACCGCGGCGATGGGCACCGCGAGTACGGCGCCGAGAATGTTGCCGAGCAGCGTGCCGACGGTCAAGGCCAGCAAGATGACGAGCGAATGCAGCTTGAGCGCGCGGCCCATGAGCACGGGCTGCAGGAAGTTGCCCTCGAGCTGGTTCACCAGCACGACCACACCCACCACGATGATCGCGTTGATGGGCCCGTTGGCCACGAGCGCGACGAGGGCCGCCAGAATGCCGGCGAGCGTCGCACCCACGATGGGAATGAACGCGAGTACGAACACGAGCACCGACAGCGGCAGCGCGAGCGGCACCTGCAAGATGGTCAAACCGATGCCGATGCCGAGGGCATCGACCGCGGCGACGCCGGCGGTGCCCCGCACATACGCACCCAGGGTCTGCACGGTCTTGGTGCCGGCGCGTTCGGCGCGCTGCAGCGCGGCACCGGTGAAGGGGCGCAGCACGAAGCGCCAGATTTGCGGGCCGTCCTTCAAGAAGAAGAACAGCACCACAATGAGCAGCACGAGACCGGTAATGAAACTTGTCAATACGCCGACGCCCGCAAGAGCTCCCGACCCGAACTGAGCGCTCGTCACGAAGCCGACGATGGCCTCTCGCCACTCTTCAAACTGGGCGGTAGTGGGCGCAAACGGCATGCTCTGCACCCAGGCAATCACCTGGTTCAACCCGTCTTGTGCCTGCGCTGCCAGTTCATCCCACTGATCTTGGACGGCCCACACGATAAGCCACCCGATGGCGGTGAGCAGCACCATAATGCCCAACAGCACAATGACGGTGGCAAGCGCTGAGGGTACGCGGCGCGATTTCAGCCACCGCATCACCGGGGCGAAGGTGCTCGCGAGGATGAGCGCGAGCAGCAGCGGAATCACGACGGTGTTGAGCGTGCGCAGTCCATAGATGATGGCGGCCGTCAGCGTCACGACGATGATGATCTGCAGCGAGCGGGTCGCGAGCAGCCCGAACGCGTCGCCCCAGGCCCCGCGGGCTGGCGATACCGCGCGCCCGGCGCCCGCAGCATCGCGCTGCGCGCCGGTGACAGTTTCAAGCCGCGCAAGCCGCCGCTCAACATCCTTCGGATTCTTTCGAGAAAACATTGTTTCCTTTCGTTGAAGCGGCGGCACTGCGACGTGCGGTACTGCGGTTAGCGCTTGGTCGCGCGCTCAGCAACGAAGGCACGCAGCGCGGCCTCGTCGTTGCCCATATCGGTGACGTGCTGCGGCAGCTCGAGCAGACCGTCGAGGTGCTCGGGAATGCCGATGCGCTCGCCCGTAGCCTCGAACACGATCTCGGGGAACTTCGCGGGCTTCGCCGTTTCGAGCACGAGCATCGGTACGCCGGGCTCGAGGTGCTCGCGCGCGACCTTCACGCCGTCTGCGGTGTGCGGGTCAAGCAGCGTGCCGGTCGTCTCAAATACCGAGCGAATCGTGGCGACGCGATCGGCGTGAGTGGAGGTGCCGCTTTCAAAGCCGAACTCTGACACAAACCGGGGCAGCTCAGCGGTGAGGTCGATCTGACCCGTCTCGTCGAGTTCGCGCCACGCAGCGGCGAGGCGCTCGGGGTCGCGGCCCAGCAGGTCGAAAATGAAGCGCTCGAGGTTTGAGGCCTTCGAGATGTCCATTGACGGGCTCGACGTCAGGTACGTTTCTGCCGCGGCGCGGGGCGCGTAGACGCCGGTGCGGAAGAAGTCGTCGAGCACGTTGTTCTCATTGGCGGCGAGCACGAGGCGACGAATCGGCAGCCCCATGCTGCGGGCGAGGTGGCCCGAAAGGATGTTGCCGAAGTTGCCAGACGGCACCGTGAACGACACCTCGAACGTGGCGCGCTCGGCCTCAGCGACGGCGTCGGTGGCGCGCAACCACGCCCAGAAGTAGTACACCATCTGCGCCGAGATGCGGCCGAGGTTAATCGAGTTGACCGTGCCGAGGTCGTGCTCACGCTTGAACTCGAGGTCGCCCGAGAGCGCCTTGATGAGGTTCTGGCAATCATCAAACACGCCCTCGAGGGCGATGTTGTGAATGTTTTCGTCGGTGAGCGAGTACATCTGCGCGCGCTGGAAATCACTCATGCGCCCCTGCGGGGAGAGCATAAAGACCGAGATGCCGGCCTTACCGCGCAGCGCGTATTCTGCGGCTGATCCGGTGTCGCCTGAGGTCGCGCCCACGATATTGAGTGCGCGATCTGCGGTCGACAGTACGTGCTCGAGCGCCTGGCCCAAGAACTGCATCGCCATGTCTTTGAACGCCAGCGTCGGCCCCTCAGACAGGCCCACGAGCGAGATCTCGCCCTCGAGCGGCGTCACGGGCACGATGGCCGCGTCAACGAAGTTTTCGCTGCTGTAGGCCGCGTGGCACATGCGCGACAGATCTTCGCGCGAGATGTCGGTCGCGTACAACCCCAGCACTTCGGTGGCGAGCTCGGGGTAGCTGAGCCCACGCCACGACTCAATCTGCGCGGGCGTCACGCGTGGCACCGTCTCTGGCACTACCAGGCCGCCGTCTGTGGCGAGCCCCTCCAAAAGAATCTCGCTATACGATGCGGGCGCCATGCCGCCGCGGGTGGAAAAGTACTTCACCTGTGCTCCTTTGGATCGCTCCCAGATCGGGACAACAGCTTCATTCTGCCATCACCCACCACCCCGGGCGGTCACGCATCGCACAGATCGTCACAATTCCGCTCGTCGCGCACACGAAACGCGCCTGCCGCGCTATCGTGTGCACGACACGGTTTTACCACTTTCATTTACTGCCACTTCGGGGGAAATAATGTTCAAGGGATTCAAAGAATTCTTGCTTCGCGGCAATGTCGTCGACCTCGCGGTCGCAGTTGTCATTGGCGCAGCGTTTAACGCGGTCGTTCAGAAGGTCGTCGATTCGCTCATCACGCCGGTCATCGGCATGGTCTTCCAGGCCGATTCGCTCGACACCGCACTGATGATTGCGCTGCCCGGTGGCGGCGCGATTGGGCTCGGCGCGGTCATCGGCGCACTGCTCAACTTCGTGATCGTCGCGGCTGTTGTGTACTTCGCGTTCGTGCTGCCCATGAACAAGCTGCGCAAGCCCGAGCCTGAGGTTGAGGCCGGCCCGTCGCAGGAGGAGCTGCTCGCTGAGATTCGCGATCTGCTGCGCACGCAGCAGCGCTAATTTCTTCCCTGCGGGGCGAAATGCAACAGCGGGGCCGGATCACCTAGGTGATCCGGCCTCGCTGTTGTTATGTGGCGCGCCCCCAGAAGCTGCTGGGTGCGCTGCCCACTTACGCGTCGGTGTTCGTGCGTGCGTCGAGGCGTGCCAGGAACAGTGCCTCGGTGAGCACTGACTTGCGAAACGATTCGATGTGCAGCGACTCGTTGGGGCTGTGTGCGCGACCATCGGGGTCTTCGACGCCCGTGACCAGAATCTGGGCCTCGGGGAACTCGCTGACGAGCTCGGCAATGAACGGAATCGATCCGCCCACACCCATGTCGACCGGCGTCTTTTCCCACGCATCAGCCATGGCCTGACGCACCTCTGTGACGGCCCAGCCGCTCGTGTCGACGAGGAATGCCTGGCCGAGGCCCGGGTCTTCGAAGGTGAGCTTTGCGCCGAACGGGGCGCGCGCCTCGAGGTGTGACTTGATGGCCTCGTAGGCGGCCGTCGGGTCTTGGCCCGGGGCGATGCGTGAGCTCAGGCGCACCCGAGTCGACGGAATCAGCGTGTTCGAGGCGTTCGCTACGTCGGGCGCGTCGATGCCCGTGATCGAGATCGCGGGCTGTGCCCAGATGCGCGACAGGATCTCGCCGCGGCCAATGGGCGAGACGCCGGGCAGCAGCGCCGACTCCTCGCGCAGGCGGCCCTCGTCGTAGGCCGGGGCCGCAATCTCTGCGGTTACCAGTCCCTCAACGGCGACCGATCCGTCGGCGTCCCACAGGGTGTCGAGCAGGCGCACCGTCGCGAGCATCGCGTCGGGTACTGCCCCACCGAACATGCCCGAGTGCGAGGCGTGGCCGAGCGTTTCAACCTTCAGGTTGAACGCCACCGCGCCGCGCAGTGCCACGGTGAGCGCCGGGGTCGTCTCGTCCCAGTTGCCCGAGTCGGCCACGATGATCGCGTCGGCGGCGAGCAGATCGCGGTTCTCGTGCAAGAACGACCCGAAGGACTGTGACGCCCACTCTTCTTCGCCCTCGATGAACAGCGCGATGCCGAGGTCGAGCTCGCGGCCCTCTGCCTGCGCGGTTTCAACGAGTGCGCGAATCGCACCCACGTGAGCCATCACGCCGGCCTTGTCATCGGCAGCTCCGCGGCCGTAGAGGCGGCCGTTGCGCTCGGTGGGCTCGAACGGCGGGGTGTCCCAGTCTTCGTCTTTTCCGGGAGGCTGCACGTCGTGGTGCGCGTACAGCAGCACGGTGGGGCGGCCGTTGCGCGGCTCGCGGCGGGCCACCACGGCGGGCTGGCCGTACTGGATCTCGGTGGCGCCTTCGGGCTGCACGTCGAGCGGTGCACGTCGCACGTCAACGACGCCGAAGATGCCCGTTTCGCGCAGCATGTTGGCGATATCAGCCGACGTGGCGCGCAGGTGCTCGTGGTTGAATGCGGGCCACGATACTGACGGAATGCGCACGAGGCGCTGCAGGTCATCGAGTGTGCCCGTGAAGTTTTCATTGACCGCCGCGCGAATCGCGGTCTCGGTCTGCGTCTGGTCGCTGGCCATGCATCTCCCCTACTTAGCTTGAGTCTCACCCGTTTGGGTTACCGAATCAGCCTACTCTCAGGGCCTTTGTACTTCGTCGCAACACCCAACATCAAGGTGCGACATCTTGTATTGCGAAGACAGAACAAGTTGTACTAGCCTTGCAGCACAACAGTTATCGACGACAAGGACCTCATGCTGAGCTCATCTGCGACTCACGTCTTCCGTTCCATCATCGGCGCAGTTCCCCTCGAACCCGCGCTCACCCTGGGCATTGTGTTCTTTCTGCTCTCGTGGGTGTATCCGCGTCGACTATTGACGATTCCTGGACGAAACCCACGCACAACAACCCTGACAGCCTTAGGCATCATTGGTGCGGGCTTCGTCGTGGCCGTGGCCTCCTACACTTCTTGGCAGTCCTATCTCTACGCTTTCCCCGACCCAAGTGGGTTCGGCGGCTGGTGGCGGCGTGCGGCGCCGCTCGCTGCCGTTGCAGTGGTGCTCCTTCTCGCGCTTTTGCTGCTGCGCAGAGAGCCACGTTCTAGAACGGGCGGCCACGCGATTGCTCCGCATCACCGGTGGGACGCATTCGCCCGCCCGGCTCAGCTATGGACTGCCGTCGCCCTGGCGGTCCTTTTGCTCGGCACCAACATCTGGCAATCCCTGCTCGGAGTTTCTGCGCCCGAGGGAGCAAACTTCTATGGAAACACCACCGCTCACCCCACCCAACTCCCCATCTATTTGCCCTTCCAGGGCGGCACGGGATACCTCGCCGGGGTGGGTTGGCCCAATCATCTCGGCAGTATTCTCGCGTTGGTGATCACGACGCTTTTGCTGATCGTCGCGTTGAACGACAGCGCAAACCGACCCTTGCCTGTACAGCTGCCCGCCGCTGAAGCACGTGCACAACGCACCGCGACTTCAGCCATGCTGCTCTGGATCACCCTGGGTGGACTGCTGCTCACCCTTGGCGCGGTGTGGGCACACGCCGGATTCATCGGTGAGTTCACCGGCGTGGTCACGCAGTATGATCCCGAGCAGGTCGCCCCTGGCAGCCAGCAGCCTTTTACCGCGGGTACTGGCTATCACGACATCGCGTTTATTATGCACAAGGGTGGCTATGTCATACAGGGCCTCGGCGCAGCGTTGCTGCTGCGGGTAATGACCGATACCTTGCGCGCCCGTAGGTTCTCAGCCGGAGGTTCCCCGGCACAGTCAGCTGCCAAAACATCAGAGGTATTCAGTGAGCACCAATAAGCCCGCAACCCCGCCACCGAGCAATGCCGATGAGATCACCGAACTGTTTCGCGGTGCCATCAGCTCGGGTCAGCTGGGTGACGGCGAGCGACTCCCCACTGTGCGGCAAACCGCGCGTGACTTTGGCGTCGCGGTCGCAACCGCGGCCAAGGCCTATCGCGCCCTCGAGCAAGAGGGCCTGGTGACCACCCGCACCGCAGCAGGCACCCGCGTCGCACCAGGCGCATCGCGGGCCCCCAAAGAAGTCGTTGAGCAGGCCCGCGCGTTTATTGAAGCGGCAGAGGCCGCCGGCCTGTCTGCCGATGACGCCGCCGCGGTGATGCGAGCCCTCTGGGGGCATTCATCATCGGCACCGCCAGCACCCCCGCTGAACTAGGAGTGGGCGGCCCGGGCCGCCATGCGATCGACCGCGAGACGCAGCGCGCGATCCGGATCAACGCCAGCCGCGTTCGCCCGCGTCACGATCGCGAGAATCGCGTCACCCACTCCCACCTCGGCGAGGCGCCGCTCATCGGGCCCAATCACGGCAGCGAGGGGGTCCCTGTGGATCCCCTCCATCTCGCTGGGGTCAATCAGTTTTGCGCGTTTGAGCCGCTCGACGACCTTCGCGGCGCGGGCGAGCGCCGGCATTCCACTGGGGATGCCCTCGAGCGCGTGACGGGTGCCGCGAGCCTCGCCGGCCGCGTCCTCTTTCAGGCGCTCCCACTCAGCCTCAAGCTCCTCGAGCGAGAGGTACCCGCGGTCGCCAAAGACGTGCGGATGGCGCGCAATGAGCTTCTCGTTGAGCGCGCGAGCCACCTCGTCGAGGTCGTATCCTTCGCCGTCGCGCTCGGCGATCGCGGCATGAAATAACACCTGGTAGAGCACGTCTCCGAGCTCTAGTTTCACCTCTGATGCGGGCAAATCGCGCTCTATGGCATCGATAAGTTCAGAAGATTCTTCAACTAAATATGGGGTGAGAGATTCGTGGGTTTGTGCCTCATGCCAGGCGCATCCGCCCGCCGAAACCATGGCCCGCACCGTCTCCATTAACGTCACCATCGGGTCATTTGTATCGGAGCCCGAGTGAGCCTCGCTCCCCCGATGCTGGGCATGCTGCGTGTGTGGTTGGTCTGCGCTTACGTGGTCAGTTGCCATGCATGCACCCTAACTGGCCGCCTGGCTGTTAGCCTGAATACGCACACCCGTTTTACAGATATGCGCGTTGCAGCGCACGCTAGGACCCCCTATGAGCTTCATCAAGACCACCACAAAAATCGCTAGCGCATTCGGCATTGCCGGTCTCGCACTCAGCTTGGCATCATGCTCAGGCGGTCAGAGCGTTGCAGAAGCGTGTGACGTTGCGTTGAAGACCATGACCGAAGTTCAGACCGAAAGCGACACGGCGCTCACTGATTCTGCGGCTAGTGACAATAGTCTCACCGAGATGTTCGCTGGATTTGAAGACATAGCACTGAAAGCTCAGCAAACGGTCGAAAACCCCGAGGTTGCTGAGGCACTGAAGGGGATTGCCACCGATTATGCAAAGATCGCTAAATCCGTAGAAGGCGAGGAGGGCAGCAATATGCCCTCGCTGGAAGACATTGATTACACCGACCCGAAGGCTTTGGAAGAGTTTCAGAAAAAGACTGAAGCTTTCACCGAGAAGGTGGAATCGCTGGCCAAGTCGTTCTCAGGCTCAAGCGAGACCCTGCAGGAACTCTGCAAGTTCTAAGCTTCAACGCGCACAGGCACGGTGTCACCCCGTAAGGGATGGCACCGCGCCTGTGGTGTTTCTGCCCCGCGCAACGTGTGCGGGGCAGCTGCGAGGTTACGACCCCGCGGGCGGATCAGCTTCGAGAAGTGTCGCGAGCACCCGGCTAGTCCACGCCGCGATATCGCCCTCGTCGCCCATCAGATTCTGGCCCACACCCGCAAGCGGGCTGCGCGGCATAGCCGTGGCGCCGGGCAGCGGAATCTGCAGCGTCTGCGTGGCCTCGGTATAACGGGCACCGGGGTACATGCGGTTCATGCGCATGCGACGCGAATCGAGCAGCTTCACGGGCTCAATGCGCAGCACAGTCCCCGCCGCCACTACCTTTGAGAGCTCAAGGCGAGCCGCCCGGCGCCGCAGCTGCGACACGAGCGCCAGCCGCTCCACCTCAACGGGCGGAGCACCGTAGCGGTCGGTGAGTTCATCAAGCACGAGCGCAACGTGATCTTCGGGGGCCTGCGGGTGCGAGGCCGCCGAGAACTTTTGGTACGCCTCCAGCCGCAACCGCTCACTCTCGACATACTCCTCGGGAATATGCGCGTCGACGGGCAGCTCAAGCACGAGCTCAACGGGGCCAGACACTTCCTCGCCCTTAAACGTGTTCACGGCCTCACCGATCATCCGCAGGTAGAGGTCGAAGCCAACCCCCGCGATGTGACCCGACTGTTCGCCGCCGAGCAGGTTACCCGCGCCGCGCAGCTCAAGGTCCTTCAGCGCGACCTGCATACCCGAGCCGAGCTCGTTGTTCGTCGCAAGGGTTTCGAGCCGCTCGTGGGCGTGCTCGGTGAGAGGCTTCTCGTGGTCGTACAGGAAGTAGGCGTAGGCGCGCTCACGGCTACGCCCCACCCGGCCACGCAGCTGGTGCAGCTGACTCAACCCATACTTATCTGCCGCATCGATAATGATCGTGTTGGCATTGGCGATATCAAGGCCGGTCTCGATGATCGTCGTCGAGACGAGCACATCATATTTGCGCTCCCAGAAATCTTGCACGACCTGCTCAAGCTGATGCTCACCGAGCTTGCCGTGGGCGATCGCGACGCGGGCGTCGGGCACAAGCTCGGCGATCTGCGCGGCGACGCGGCTAATCGAGCTGACGCGGTTGTGCACGAAGAAGACCTGCCCCTCGCGCAGCATCTCACGGCGAATCGCGGCCGTGATCTGTTTGTCGCTGCGCGGTCCCACAAACGTGAGAATGGGGTGTCGGTCTTCGGGCGCCGTCGCGAGCGTCGACATTTCACGAATACCGGTGACGGCCATCTCGAGCGTACGCGGAATAGGCGTCGCACTCATCGCGAGAATATCGACGTTCGTTTTCAGCTTCTTCAGCGCGTCCTTGTGTTCGACGCCAAAGCGCTGCTCCTCATCAATGATGAGCAAGCCGATGTCCTTGTACAACACGTTGTCGGCAAGCAGCCGGTGGGTGCCGATGACCATGTCGACGGTGCCCGCCGCGAGCCCCTCAATGGTCTCGCGCGACTCTTTGTCGCTTTGGAAGCGGCTCAGCGGGCGCACGTTCACCGGGAACCCGGCGAACCGGGCCAAGAACGTTTCGAGGTGCTGGGTGACGAGCAGCGTCGTGGGCACCAGCATCGCGACCTGTTTGCCGTCTTGAATCGCCTTAAACGCTGCGCGCACCGCCACCTCGGTTTTGCCGAAGCCCACGTCGCCCGCGATCAGGCGATCCATGGGAATCTGGCGCTCCATATCGCGCTTCACCTCGTCGATTGTGGTGAGCTGGTCGAGGGTTTCTGCGTAGGCGAAGGCTTCTTCAAGCTCGTGCTGCCACGGGGTGTCAGGCGAGAATGCATGCCCCTTCGAGGCGACGCGCGCCGAGTACAGCTTGACGAGTTCAACCGCGATATCGCGCACGGCCTTGCGCGCCTTCTTCTTCGCGTTCGACCAGTCGTTGCCGCCCATTTTCGAGAGCGCCGGAGCCTCGCCGCCGACGTAGCGCGACAGCTGGTCGAGCTGGTCGGTGGGCACGTAGAGCTTGTCGCGCGGCATGCCACGTTTGGTCGAGGCGTACTCGATTACGAGGTATTCGCGCAGCGCCTTCGCGGCGTCGCGACCGAGGCCCGTCGGCACCATGCGCTGGGTGAGCTCGACAAAGCGCCCGATGCCGTGGGTCTCGTGCACCACGTGATCGCCGGCGACCAACTTCAGCGGGTCGACGACGTTCTTACCGCGGCGCTTGGCCAGCTTCTGGCCACTGGCGGCCTGCGCGCTCGCGGCACGGCCAAAGAACTCGGTTTCGGTGGCGACGACGAGCTGCGCCTCGCCGCTCTCAAACCCGGCCGTGGCCGACGCGACGACGAGGTACACGACCCCGGCCTCAAGGTCTGCCGGCGACTCGGGCAGGCTCTCCACGATGCGCGCGGCCGCGCCCGCCTCGGCGAGCAGGTCGCGCGCGCGCTCGACGAGCCCGGCCCCAGGAGCTGTGACAATCGCGTGCCAACCGGCTTTGAGGCGCTCCCCAATGATCCGGATCGCCCCGCCCACAGGGTCAGCATCCGCCGCGGGCCGCGGGAACGGGCCGCCCGCCACCGTAATGGTGCGCAGGTCAAATGTGTCTTCATCGGGCAGATCGGCGCCGTCGTCGTGCACGAAGCTCGAGACCGTCCACCAGGGCCGGCCGAGGGAGGCAGCCTTCAGCTCGGTCATCGACAGCATGCCGCTGTTTTCGGTGGGCACCGGGGCGTCGGCGCCCGCGGTGGCCGCGTACCAGGCGGCCTCAAGAAACTCGCGGTTCGTTTCGGCGAGGCTGATCGCGCGCCCAGCCACGCGCTCGGGCGATGCGACCACGACAGCGCCGCCTGCGGGCAGCAGCGCGGTGAACGGCTGCATGCCCGGCACGAGCTGCGGGATGAGGCTTTCCATGCCCTCGACCGCGATACCCTCGCTGAGCTTTTCAAGCAGTGAGCTGAGCGCGGGGTACTTCGGCAGCAACGCGGCCGCGCGCTCGCGCACATCATCGGTGAGCAGCAGCTCACGGGCGGGCCACAGCTCGACCATCGTGATGGGGTCGCCAGCACTGCGCTGATCGGAGACCGCAAAACGGTGAATCTGGTCGACCTCGTCGCCGAAGAAATCAACGCGCGAGGCCTGCGAGGCCTCGGGCGGAAAGACGTCGAGAATGCCGCCGCGCACGGCGAACTCACCGCGCCTGGTCACCATGTCGACGCGGGTGTAGGCACGTTCGATGAGCAGGCGGGCGACCCCAGCGGGGCCGGATCCCGATGGGAGCTCTGGGGCTTCGCCCGCGCGCAGCACGATCGGGGTGGCCGCGGCCACCTGGGGTGAGACGGGCTGCAGGGCCGCGCGCACCGAAGCGACAACGATCAGCGGGGTGACCCCGTCGTGTTCGCGAATGGTGCGCAGCACCTGCGCACGCCGCCCGACCGTCTCGGGGCTCGGGCTGAGGCGCTCATGGGGCAGCGTCTCCCAGGCCGGAAACTCGCAGGTCTCGGCCTCGGGCATCGCCGAGCTGAGGGCGCTGCGCAGCGCGTCGGCCTCGCGGCTGGTCGCCGCGATCACCAGCAGCGCACCGGTATCACCGGCGGCACGACGGCGGCGCATCAGCCCCGCGATCAGCGGGGCACGCATGCCCTCGCTCGCCGAGAACTCGGCATTACGGGAGGCGGTATCGAGCGCCCGCGCAAACGATTCAGAGGGCTCAAGCAGCCGGTCAATACCGCCCAGGGTCACTCGGCGGCCCTCCCGTGGAAGCGCTGCTGAGTGGCGGTGAGGCCCGATTCGACGAGACCCTCGCAGGCATCGGCCGCATCTTCGAGCAGCACGGGCAAATCTTTACGCTCGGTCGAAGAGAACGGCCCCAGCACGAAGTCTGCCGGGTCTTGGCGGCCGGGCGGGCGGCCTACGCCCACGCGCACACGCAGAAATTCGGGGGTATCGAGGGCCTTCGCGATGTCACGCAGGCCGTTGTGGCCGCCATGGCCACCGCCCTGCTTCAGCTTGATCGCGTCAAACGGAACATCGAGTTCGTCGTGCACCGCGATCACGCGCTCTGGTGGCACACCAAAGTATTTGCACAGTGCCGCGACGGGGCCACCTGAGGTGTTCATATACCCGTTCGACTTCGCCAGAATGAGCTTCGCGGCGCCGGGCCGCAGCCAGCCCTCGGCCACGCGCGATCCGGTTTTGCCGTGCGGGGAGAACTTCGCACCGATTCGGCCAGCCAACACGTCAACGGTCATCTGCCCAACGTTGTGCCTGGTGTTTTCGTACTGTGCCCCCGGGTTACCGAGCCCGACGATCAGCCAGCTGTCTTGCGACACATGGCCTCCTCTTCTGTAAGTTACGACGCCAAACCAATTATCGCGTGTTCGGCCGTGACAGCGAAAAACCCGCCGGTGTGGAGTTCCACACCGGCGGGTTATTCAGCGGTTACTGAAATTACTCAGCAGCAACTTCGTCTTCAGCTGCGCCGCGTGCGCCAGCGATCTTGACGACGAGCAGGTCGCCTGCGTCGATCGCGGTTGCACCCTCGGGCAGAACAACGTCGCGCACGAGGACGTGTACGTCAGCCTCGAGGCCCGTGATGTCAACGACAACGTTCTCGGGGATCGAGGTTGCGGGAACGCTCAGGCGGATGGTGTTGAGCTCCTGCAGTGCGCTGGTGCCCGAGAAAGGCTCGCCCGACAGGTGGAGGGGAACCTCTACCTCAACGGCCTCGCCCTGTGCAACGATGAGCAGGTCAACGTGCTCGATGATCTGGGGTACGGGATCGCGCTGAACATCCTTCACCAGAACGAGGTGCTTCTCGTCGTTCAGGTTGAGCTCGATGAGCGCGTTTGCCTGACGGATGATGAGGCTCAGGGGGTGAGTCTCAACGGTGACGTGCAGGGGGGCGGTGCCGTGGCCGTAAACAACTACGGGGGTCTTGCCAGCAGCGCGCAGCTTGCGTGCAGCGCCCTTGCCGAACTGTTCGCGAACGGTTGCTTCGAGCTGGTACTTGCTCATAAGTAATCTCCTTGCGGGCTTTCGCCCAATTAGTGGGCGGCCTAGGCCACCAGAATTGGTGTCTCGCACTAGCGTAAATAACGCAGCAAGATGGCCCGCTGAGGCAGTCCGTCCCGCGTCGATAACGGGCGCAAGCGCCCCTCGCCGAAGTACAGCTGCCTACTTTACCAGAACTCTGCTGGGGCATTCATCTCTCGGAGTGTTGACCCCTGTTTGCTACGCGGCGATCTCGGCCGGCTGCCGCAGCGCGTACCCCGCGGCGGCGCGGTCAATGCGCTGCAGCAGGGCCTGGTTGATGATCTCGCCCGCGCGAAAGTCCTCCCCCGTGGCAAATATTGCGACCGGGGCAACGTGCGCGTTGAAGTAGTTGAAGAGCGGGCGCAGCTCGTAATCCACCACGAGTGAGTGGCGTGCGCTTCCACCCGTGGCGCCCAAAATAGTGGGCTTGTTGGTGAGGGCGTACGGTTCGACGAGGTCAAAGAAATGCTTGAACAACCCCGAGTAGCTGCCCTTAAACACTGGCGAGACGGCGACGAGCACATCGGCCGATTCAACCGCGTCGAGTGCCTCGCGCAGCCCCGGTGTCGTTTCGCCCAGGATGAGTGACTGGCCGATTTCTGCCGTCAGCTCCGCAACCTCGATCACGCGCACACTGCCCGGGCGATACTCTCGCACCGATTCGGCGATCACCCGCCCGAGCTCGGTCGTTTTTGACGGACTGCTGAGCGTGCCCGAAACGACGACGATCTGCGATAGCTCGGCTGTGGTCATGACCGCACCCCTTCATGGCTCATGTCACGCACGCGGGCGTTTGCCGCGCACTCGATTACATAAGTCAGACTATGGGAGGCATAACTAGATGTGCATCATTGTTACGTCACGCAACACCCCGCCAGCCGCGAACATCGCCACGGGCATACAAAACGGGCGGTTCATCTCGCAAGATGAACCGCCCGTAAGTGCGCAGCCAGATGGCCGCGAGGGGATGCTTACGCAGCGCCCTCGAACATGCTCGTCACCGAGCCGTCTTCGAAGACCTCGTGAATTGCCTTGGCGAGCAGCGGGGCAATCGAGAGCACCGTCAGCTTCTCGAAGCGCTTCTCTTCAGGAACCGGCAGGGTGTCGGTGACGACGACCTGGTCGATGAAGTCCTGCGACAGGTATTCGGGGGCACGGCCCGAGAAGATCGCGTGCGTGGCAGCGATCGTGACGCCGCGGGCGCCAGCTTCCTTCAGCGCAGCAGCAGCCTTGGTGATCGTTCCGCCGGTGTCGATCATGTCATCGACCATCAGGCACCAGCGATCCTTTACGTCACCAACGATGCCGTGCACCGACGCCTGGTTTGCAACGGTTGGGTCGCGGCGCTTGTGGATGATCGCGAGGGGGGCGTTCAGGCGATCGCTCCACACGTCGGCCACGCGTACGCGGCCCATGTCGGGCGACACAACCGTGATGTCATCACGCTTGAGGTGCTTCTCGAAGTGCTCGATCAGCACGGGCATCGCGAACAGGTGATCGAGGGGGCCATCGAAGAAGCCCTGAATCTGCGGTGAGTGCAGATCGACAGACATGATGCGGTCTGCGCCAGCGGTCTTGAACAGGTCGGCAATAAGACGGGCCGAAATCGGCTCGCGGCCGCGACCCTTCTTATCCTGACGTGAGTACGGATAGAACGGCGCCACCACGGTGATGCGCTTGGCCGATGCACGCTTGAGCGCGTCCACCATGATCAAGTGCTCCATGAGCCATTCGTTGATGGGGTCGGTGTGTGACTGAATCACGAACGCATCTGAACCGCGCACACTCTCATCGAACCGTGCGTACAGCTCACCATTGGCGAACGTGCGTGCATCGGTCGGTACGAGTTCGGCGCCGAGCTCTGCGGCCACCTGCTCAGCGAGCTCGGGGTATGCCCGGCCTGTAATCAAGACGAGCTTCTTTTGCCCCGCCATCTCGATTTTGCTCATCAGTGCTGGTTCTCCATCCCTGGCTGTTCGCCGTGCTCACGCGCTGTCTTCGATTGCTGCGCCGCTTGTGCGGTGCTGGTTCCCGGCCGATTTTCGGCAACCCACCCCTCCAGGTTACGCTGTGGCGCCACATTTAGCGCCAGCGAACCCGCAGGAACATCCTTGCGCACGACGGTCCCTGCGGCCGTGTACGTGCCATCTTCGATGGTAACCGGGGCAATCAGCACGTTCTTCGAGCCGATGCGCACCTCGTTACCCACGACCGCGTGATGCTTATTCACACCGTCGTAGTTCGCGAAGATGGTGCCAGCACCCACATTGGTGCCAGTTCCGATGGTCGCGTCGCCAACGTAGCTGAGGTGGGGCACCTTGCTGCCGTTGCCAATCTTGGCGTTCTTCGTTTCGACGTAGGCGCCAATCTTGCCGTCTTCGCCCAGCTCAGTACCGGGGCGAATGTACGCAAACGGGCCCACATCGACGCGCGCACCAAACACGGCGAGCGTAGCTTCGCTGCGGCGAATACGTGCGTCTTCGCCCACTTCGCAGTCCACGAGCGTGGTATCGGGGCCAACCACGGCGCCGCTGGCGATCGAGGTCGCACCGTGCAAGAACGTGCCGGGCAGCACCTCAACATCGGGCTCAATCGAGACATCAGCGTCGATCCAGGTCGTTTCGGGATCCTGAATGGTGACGCCGCCGCGCTGGTGCTCGCGCACAATGCGGGCGTTCAGCTCGCGGCCGGCCGCGGCCAGCTGGCTGCGGTCGTTGACGCCGGCGATGATCCAGGGATCTTCGGTCGCAACGGCTTCAACGGCGCCGCCCGAGGACAGGATGCGTGAGGCAGCGTCGGTGAGGTACTTCTCCCCCTGCGCGTTATTGGTGTCGATCAGCGCGAGGGCTTCTTGCAGCGCACGGCGCGCAAACACGTAGACGCCACCGTTAATCTCGGTGATGCGACGTTCAGCCTCGCTGGCATCCTTCTCTTCAACGATGCCCGTCACCGCGCCCGACTGATCGCGCAGAATGCGCCCCAGGCCGGTGGGGTTGTCGTAGATCGCCGAGAGCATCGTCATCGCCCGGCCACCGTCGAGGTGACCGCGCAACAGGCGCTCGAGCGTGGGCGCGTCGATCAGGGGCACATCGCCCGAGAGCACCACAACGGAGCCCTCAAAAGTTTCGGGAAGCGCGTTCAGCGCCTGCTCAACCGCGCGGCCGGTGCCGGGCACATCATCTTGATCGACGATCACGGTTTCGGGAGCGTGCTCAACGATGGCCTCGGCGACACGATCACGATCGTGGCGCACCACAGCAATGACGTTCGTGGGCGCGAGCCCCGATGCGCTGTCGAGTACGTGTGCAATCAGCGAGCGCCCACCGATGCGGTGCAGCACCTTCGGAAGCGATGACTTCATGCGTGTTCCCTGCCCCGCGGCGAGGATAATGACCGCAAGCGAGCGTTCTGCCATGGTGTGTTCCCTTCCCGGGCGCCGCAGGCAAGCGACGTTCCTTCGGCTCCGCCCCCAGGATTCGAACCTGGACCTAACAGCTCCAAAGGCTGTCGTGCTGCCATTACACCAAGGCGGACCGCACCGAAGATCGGCACTCGTATAGTCTGCCAGATCTTGAGAGTGATTCTGTACACACGGCGTGCGTGGCGCCTGGTTCTTGCCATAATGGGTAGATGAAGCATGAAGATGAGGTCGATCAGATCATCACGGCATGGAGTGTCGCCAGGCCAGATCTCGATCTCGCTCCCCTCGAGATCTTCTCGCGAATGTGGCGAATCGCGAAGCACGTGGATCGTGCCAGGGCCCAAGCCTTTGAACGCTCAGGGCTCAGCCTGTGGGAATTCGACGTACTTGCGGTGCTGCGGCGTGGCGGTGACCCGTTTCGCCAGAGCCCCAAGGTGCTCGTGCAGCAGACGATGGTGTCGAGCGGCACCATGACGAACCGGATCGACCGCATGGTCGACCGCGAACTGGTGCGCCGCCTCACCGATCCCAACGACGGGCGTGGCGTGCTCGTGGAGATGACACCGCTCGGGCTCACCCTCGTCGACGCCGCGATGACCCGGCTGAGCGATGCCGAAGAACGACTGCTGGGCGGGCTCCCCCGCTCGGAGCGCGAGCGCTTGGGGGTGCTGCTGCGGCGGTTGGCCCTCAGCGTGGATCGCTTCGAACCCGAGCTCGATCTCCCGGCTTCGCCCATCAACGACTAGCGCGCTGGTGCGCGGTCACCGGGAAGACCCGGGGCGGCTGCGGGGGCGATGCGCAGGGATCCGGCGCTTTCAAATGCGGCCGCATAGCCGAGCAGCTCAAGATCGGCATAGGCGCGGCCCGCGAACGTCAAGCCGATCGGCACCCCAATGTCACCCATCAGACCCATCGGCACAGTAACGGTGGGGATGCCGAGGTGGCGCAGTGCGTAGTTGCCGTTTGAGAAGAACACGCCATTTGCCCAGGCGCGATCGGCCGCGGCCTCGTCACGCTCGGCGTCTTCGGCGCCCACATCGGCGTTGGCGGGGAAAATGACGCCGTCAAAGCCCTCGGCCGTAAGCCAGCTTTCGAAGAGCTCCTCGCGCAGTTGCACCAGGGATCTAAGGCCCGGGGCAAAATCGGCGCGCTCGCGCGGGTCAGCGATGCCGGCCTGCGCTATCGCGACCGTGGCGCGATAGCGGTTTTCGTAGTCGGCGACCTCTTCGTAACGGTCGGGCAGGGTGCCGGCGGGCTGCGGGAAAATCTGGTCGGGGTCGACGACACCGAGGTTAGGGATGGCGGGGTCACCGTTCGCCCGCAAGAAGTCATCCCACCCAAACGCCAGAATCTCGTTGAATTCGGTGTCCATCCACCCGGCGGGCAGCACCCCGAGCGCGGCCACATTCTCTTGACCGGGCCGGTCGCCCTCGTACTGCTCAATGAGCGGAAAATCGGTGACGACGAGTTCGGCACCCAGTGCTTCGAGCTGTGCGCGGGCCACGGCGAACTGGTCGAGCACCGAGGGGCGCACCTCAATCGGAAACGCCGGGTCTTCGCCGAGATACATGCGCGGCACGGCGAACCGCTTGCCCGACAGGGCGCCCGGCTGCTGCAGCGAAAGATAGCTTGCGGGCCGGTGTTCGCTGGGCTTGGGCACCGGCACGACTTGCTGGTGGCGCCAGAAATCACCGCGCGTGACGTCGTCATCGGCGACGAGCACGTCGAGAATGCGCAACATATCGGGCATCGTGCGGGCGTGGGGCACGACGACATCGCGGGCAGGAAACAGAGGCCAGTTGCCGCGAATGGACAGCACGCCCCAGCTGGGGGTGTACGCGCACAATCCGTTGTTGGAGGCCGGGCTGCGGCCCGATGACACGGTTTCTTCGCCCATGCCAAACACGGCGAGGTTGGCGGCGGTCGAGACGCCCGAGCCATTTGATGACCCCGAGGCGTAGGCGGCGGCGAGGTAGTCGCGGTTGTATGGGTTTTCTGCGCGCCCGTAGACGCCGCGCTGCATGCCGCCGTCGGCCATCGGGGGCATGTTGGTTTTGCCGATCAGCACGGCGCCGGCGGCCCGCAGCTGGGCGACCGAGAAGGCATCCCACTGGGCGATGAGGTGCTCGAACGCGGGCGAACCCGCGGCCACGGTGAGCCCCTGCACCATGTACGAGTCCTTCACTGTGAAGGGCACGCCCTCGAGCGGGCGGGCCTCCCCGGCGGCCCAGCGGCGATCGGATTCATCTGCCTGCGCGAGCGCCTCGGGGTTCTCGACGATGATCGCGTGCAATCCCGCGTCGCCCCGGTCATACGCTTCGGCGCGCGCCAGATAGCGCTCGGTCAACCACCGACTCGTGATGCGGCCTGCGGCGAGCGCGGCCAGGATCTCGTCAATGCTGGCTTCGATCAGGTCGAACGGCTGGGCATGCTGGTCCATGTGGTTCCTTAGCTTCTGCTGCGGCGGTGCTTTCATTGCGGCGCCGGATCACCTATCCTGAAAACAGTTTCAGTTTAATGTGTGCGTCTGTCAAGTGGGGCGCGCCAATTACCCCGGGGGTTCCTCATGTCGATTGACGCGCGTGATCGCATACTTGACGCCTGCGAGCGTGTGATCGCGGTGAGCGGGCTCGCAAAGTTTCGGATGAGTGCGGTGGCCACCGAGGCAGGGGTCTCAATCGGGTTGCTCTCGTACCACTTTGGCGATCGCGACGGATTGTTGCAGGCCGCGCTTGATCGGGTGAACGCCGGCGCGACGAGCCGGGCGGCGACCATGCCCGAGCTGCAGACCGCACGGGCGCGCCTTGAGGCGCTGCTGTGCTCTGATTTTGGCGATGACGAGCAGGTGCGCGCGGGCTCCATTGTGTGGAACGAGGTGCGTGCGGCCGCCGTGTTTGACGCGGATCGCGCGGTGGTGCTGTCGCGGTCAACGTCGAGTTGGCAGGATGCGGTGCGCGAGCTGGTAGCCGAGACCGCCGTGGAGACGGCGATGTCGGCGGGGGCAGGCGCGGGCGCCGCGCTGCAGCTCGATTTTGATCTTGCGGCGCTGTCGCTCACCGCGCTGGTCGAGGGGCTTTCGGGCCGGTGGCTCACCGGGCAGATCACGGCCTCCCAGGCGCAAAGCACCGTGCGGGCCGCGGTGCGCAGCCTGGTCTAGGTCGTTACCGCTGCGATGCGCGACGAGGCCACGCGCTGCAAGATCTCACCCAGCCACCCCACGGCTGCTGGACGCGCGCCCTTGGTGGTGACGAACGACACCCGCCGCTCCCCCAACCCGTCAACGGTGTCACGCAGTTCAACCTCGAACTCTTGATCCACGGGCGCCGCGGTCGTGAGCGCGCAGCCGAGCCCCTCGGCGACGAGACCGTGAATCATGTACCAGTCGTCGGTTTCCATCAGCACCCGTATCTGCTCACCCATTTCGCTGTGCACCCGGCGCAGCACACGGTCTGAGGCTTCGCTGTCGTTGCGGCTGCAGATCCAGCGCATGCGGGTGAGGTCTTCGCGGGTGAGCTTGGAGTGCTCGGCCCATTCGCTGTGTCGCCCCACCATCACTTGGTAGGGCTCGGCGAACAGGGTGCGCTGTTCAAGGTCGGGGGTATCAAACAGGGGCTCCTCTGAAATGTCGTAGATCACCCCGGCGTGCACCTCACCCTGGCGCAGCATGCGCACGACCTCGGTGGGCTCGCCCTCCACCACTTCAACGCGCACCGAGTGGCGCTGTTCAAGCTCAGAGATCGCGGCGGGCATCAGCCGTGACCCCACCGAGGCGAACGTACCCACGCGCAGGGTGACGACCCCCGAGTCGCGGTGCCCCGCCACGGCATGCTCGGCACGGTCGAGGCGCACGAGCACGGGTGCCACCTCTGCCGCGTAAAACTCACCCAGCGGGGTGAGCTCGGTGCCGCCCCTGGTGCGCACCACCAACTGGGCTTCGAGGTGTGCTTCGAGTGTGCGCAGATGGTGCGCCACCGTCGGCACCCCGTAGCGCAGTGCCTCGGCGGCCTGGGTCAGGCTGCCGTGCTCGCGCACCGCGAGCAGCACGCGCAGCTGTTGCAAATTGATCATGACATAGAGCCTATGTCACTCACTCTTAAATCGTGATATTCCGCATCTGACTTGCAGCTCATAAAATGGCACCCATGCCGACTGCATCTTCAATTTCATCAGTGCCCGTAGCTGATGCCGCGTTCATCGAGCGCCACCGCGAAACTCCCTACTCGACCGCGATTCGCACCCTGGCCCAAGAGGACTGGCAGCGCATCATGGTGCCCGGTCACCAGGCCAGCGCCGTCAATAGCCCGGGCGTCGCGGGGCTCGTCGGCGAGCACGCGCTCACCATGGATTTTCCGATGCTGTTCAGCGGCATCGATCAGCAGACCTGGAAGCTGACGACCCCCGGCCGCATCACCCCCATCATGCGGGCGCAAGAGTTGGCGGCTGAAGCGTGGGGCGCAGCGCGCACCTGGTTCATCACCACCGGCGCCTCGGGCGGCAACCACATCGCCACGACCGTGGCCCGTGCCCTGGGCATGGAGACCGTGGTGCAGCGCAGCGTGCACTCGAGCGTCATCGATGGCATCACTCACTCCAACCTCACCCCCCACTTCGTGCACGGCGCCGTCGACACCGGGCTCGGCTCGAACCACGGCGTCACCGCCGAGCAGGTCGACCAGGCCCTCACCGCCAACCCGCAAAGCGCCTCGGTGTACATCGTGTCGCCGAGCTACTTTGGTGCGATCGCCGACGTTGAAGCCATCGCGAAGGTGGCACACGCGCACGGTGTGCCCCTCATCGTCGACGAGGCCTGGGGCTCGCACTTCGGCCTGCACCCCAAGCTGCCGGTGAACGCGGCCCGCCTCGGCGCTGACCTCGTCATCTCGAGCACCCACAAGGCGGTCGGCTCGCTCACCCAGTCGGCCATGCTGCAGCTGGGCCACGGCCCGCTCGCAAAAGACATGGAGACGCTGGTCGACCGCGTCGTGCGCTCATACCAGTCCACGAGCACAAGCGCACTACTGCTCGCCTCGCTCGATGAGGCCCGCAGCCACATCGTGACGCACCCCGAGATGGTAGAGCGCGCGCTCGAAAGCGCTGAAGAGATTCGCCGCCGCGTGCGCGCCGATCGCCGCTTCCGCGATGCCACCCCCGATATTTTGGCGAGCCCCGATGCGATCGGTAACGACCCGTTCAAGATCGCCATCGACACGCGCGGCGCGGGCATTACGGGCGATGACGCGCACTACCAGCTGCTGCGCGATCACCGCCTCTACTGCGAGCTGTCCACCACCTCGGCGTTGCTGCTGCTCGTGGGCGCCACCTCACCGGTTGATGTTGACCGGTTCTGGAACTCACTGCAGGCCCTGCCTGAGGCCGAGATCGAGCCCGAGCGCCCCTTCACGCTTCCCGCCAGCTGCGAACGCGGCATGGGTCTCAACGAAGCCTTCTTCGCGAAGGTCGAAACGGTGCCCTACACCGAGGCCGTCGGCCGCATCTCGGCTGACTCACTCGCTGCGTACCCGCCCGGAGTGCCCAACGTGCTCCCCGGCGAGATTCTCAACGATGAAGTGATCGCGTTTCTGCGCGGCACCGCGGCAGCCCCCTCGGGCTATGTGCGCGGCGCCAACGATCCCGCGCTCGACGCCTTCCGCGTCGTCGCATAACCTGCGCAAGGTCGCGACCCCTGTGGGTCGCGGCCTTGCGCCATTTCTGGCCCCAGCGCATCGATGCCTGGGATCCGGATCCATTCGTACCGCCCCTGAGCGGTCCTTACCCGTGCGGCATCGCAGCCAAAAAACCGGGCACACGACACAACGGTGTAATGTACTTCGGTCGGGTAATTTACCCCCCCACTCTGATTTCTCTGACCAGATATCAGCGCAAGATCACACCCCCACAAAGGAGTGCCCATGTCAACTGAAGCCGTTTCTCAGGCCCCACCGAGCGAAATGCAGCGCGGGCTCAAGAACCGCCACCTGCAGCTCATCGCCATCGGCGGCGCAATCGGCACCGGCCTGTTTTTGGGGTCGGGCAAACTGATCAGTGTCGCGGGCCCGTCGATCATCTTTGTGTACATGGTGATCGGCTTTTTTGTCTTCATCATCATGCGCTCACTGGGCGAACTGCTGCTGTCAAACCTGCACTACAAAACCTTCGGCGACATCGCCAAAGACATGCTCGGGCCGTGGGCCGGGTTCTTTGTGTCGTGGAACTACTGGTTCTCATGGGTGATCGCATGCGTCGCCGACATCATCGCCATCACCGCCTATGTGCAGTGGTTCAACGCCGATATTCCCAGCTGGGTGCCCGCGCTATTCGCGGCCGGCCTGCTGTTGCTGCTGAACTTGCAGCCCGTGAAGTTCTTCGGTGAGACCGAATTCTGGTTCGCCATCTTGAAGATCGTCGCCATTCTCGGCCTCATCGCCGTGGGCATCGTCTTGATCGTCATCGGATTCCAGACCCCCGACGGTAACACGGCCTCGGTGACCAACCTGTGGAGCCACGGCGGCATGTTCCCGATGGGCGCGAGCGGCTTCGTGCTCGGCTTCCAGATGGGCATCTTCTCGTTCATCGGCGTCGAGATGGTCGGCACGGCTTCTGCCGAGACCGAGAACCCGCGCAAGACCCTTCCCAAGGCGATCAACTCGATCGTCGTGCGTATTTTGATCTTCTACGTGGGCGCCCTCGCCGTCATCATGTGCGTTACCCCCTGGGATCAGATCGCCCCCGATAAGAGCCCCTTCGTGTCGACGTTGACGACGGCAGGATTCGGCCTTGCGGCGTTCGTGATTCAGCTAGTCGTGCTCACCTCGGCCGCCTCGAGCGCCAACGGCGGCCTCTACTCGGGCACCCGCATGCTCTTCGGCCTCGCGAAAGACGGGCACGCGCCTCGCGGGTTCGCCTGGACCAACAACCGCGGCGTCCCCAGCAAGGCCGTGTTCTTCACCTCGGTGTTCTTGTTCGCCTCGATTCCGCTGCTCTTCGCTGGCGACAGCGTTGTGGCGGCCTTCACCTTCGTTTCGTCGATGTGTGCCACGCTCATCCTGTTCACGTGGGGCTCGATCGTGGTGAGCTACATCGTGTACCGCCGCAGGTTCCCCGAGAGGCACGCCGCATCGAAGTTCAAGCTGCCGTTCTCGCGCGTCTCGCCCTGGCTCGTGCTCGCGTTCTTCGTATTCATCGCCGGCACGCTGCTCTACGGTGAAGACACCCGCACACCGTTCCTCGCGGCGCCGCTCTGGTTCATCCTGCTGACCGTATTGTGGCAGCTGCAGAAGCGCAAGCTGCAGCGCGAGGGCCGCCCCCTCACCTCATCGATCCCGACGGTCACCCACCCGCTCGACATCGAAGACTAGGTTCGAGCGCGTTTCGCCACAGCGGCCGGTGCTTCACAATCATCATTGTGAAGCACCGGCCGCTGTGTAGTACTAGGCGGGTTACGCGAAGGCGCTCAGCCCGGTGATGTCGCGCCCGATAATCAGTGCCTGCACCGTCTCGGTGCCCTCATAGGTGTGCAGTGCCTCGAGGTCAGCAAAGTGACGTGCCACTCGATTCTCGAGCAGAATGCCGTTACCGCCGAGCAGGTCACGCGCGTTGCGTGCCATGTCGCGGGCCGTGCGCGTGGCCGTGTACTTGCCCAGCGACGCCCCGGGGCCCGAGAGCTCACCGCGCTCTTCGGCGCGGGTCAGGCTCATAATGAGCGTCTGCAGCGTGGTGAGTTCGCTCAGCATCTCAGCCAGCCGGCTCTGCACGATCTGCGAGGCCGCAAGCGGCCGCCCAAACTGAATGCGCTGCTTGGCGTAGTTCACTGCGGTCTCGTAGACCGCGTGCGCCTGGCCCAGTGCAGCCCAAGCCACTCCGAGCCTCGTTGCCTGCAGCACCGCCGCCGTGTTCTTGAAACTGAGCGCGCCCGGCAGCTTGGCGCTCGCCGGCAGCTGCACGCCGTCAAACTCGATGTGCGCTTGCCAGATGGCGCGCAGTGACACCTTGCCCTCAATCGTGGTGGCGTTATAGCCCGGGGTGCTCTGTGGCACGAGGAAGCCTTGCACCTGGCCGTCATCACCGCGCGCCCACACCACTGAGATGTCGCCGCAGCTGCCCGAGCCGATCCACTTCTTGTGGCCGTTCAGTACGAACCCATCTGCGGTGCTCTCGGCACGCGTCTCGAGGCTCACTGAGTCCGATCCGTGAGTGGGCTCGGTCAGTGCGAATGCCCCGAGTTCGGTGCCACGGGCGAGCGGTGCTAGCCAGCGTGCGCGCTGCTCATCAGAGCCGCACATTGCGATCGACCGCATGGCCAGGCCGCCCTGCACACCCACGATGGTGGCGATTGAGCCATCGCCGCGGGCGAGCTCCATGGTCGTCAAGCTCGCAGCGAGCAAGCTCTGCTCGGGGAAGCCATCGACGTCAACGCCGTCACGCAGCAGGTCGAGCTCACCCATGCGGCGGGCGAGGTCGAGCGGGTATTCTGCGCGATCCCAGATGCCCGCGATGACAGGGCGCACCTCTTCGCGCACGAACTGCTGCGCCCGGTCACGGTAGGCGGTGTCGTCGGCAGAAAGCCCACGAAAGACGCCAGCCACATCGACATCTACCGGATCCCACAGCCGATACTCTGGCTCGGCCGTGCCCTGCGGGGTGGGGGTGCTTTTTACCTGAGACATGTCGGTTCCTCTCTGAAGCCTGCGCATGCCCGGTTACCGGGCACCATACCTCGAGCATGCCTGACACTGAGTGTCACGTCAAGCCCAGGGCGTGGTGATATTTCCAATTATCAGCCTAAAATTAGGCAAAGAAATGTGACACCTAGTTTCACAACCCGCGTTTCGTGCTATCTTCTCGATATGTCATCTCTCCCCGCGCGCAGTGTTTCGGCCCCCGAACAGGGGCCCGCTGCAGCCATTCGTTTTCTTGCCACGCGAGGGTACGATGCCACTACCGCAGAGCACCTTGCCGATGCCGTAGGCATGAGCCGCAGTACATTCTTTCGCCGCTTCGGCAGCAAAGAAGACGTCATCTTCGCTGATCACGACACATTGCTGACCGAGCTCACCGCGTTACTCGCCGGCACGGCCCAAGACCCGGCGAGCGCGGTCATCACCGGCACCCGTCGCATCCTTGATCACCATCTCGCGCAGGCAGACACCACGCGGCTGCGCGCAGAGATCTTGCGAGAGTCCCCCGCGTTGCGCGACCGCGAACTCGTCATCGGGCACCGCTATGAGCAGGTATTTGCCGCGTATCTCACCGCGCACACGCAGCTGTTGCCGTGGGAGGTGCTCGCGCTGTCAGCCAGCATCGTGGCGATCCACAATGCGACGCTGCGTCACTGGCTGCGCGATGCATCGTGGCCGGCGTCGCGCAACCTTGAGCGCGACCTCACCCAGCTCACCCAGCGTTTCTTACGCCCCGGCGCAGACGACAGCACCGTGATGGTGACGGTGTACCGCGGCGCAGACGCCGCCACCGTACTCGCGAACGTGCAGTCGGCGCTCGACGCTCAGTAGCTGACGTCGCCCCCGGATCAAAACCCAGGGCAGGTACCACCCCGCCCGAGTCAGAGCGTGGGCTGTGCAGGCTGTTGCTGCGCGCTCGACCACACCGAGCGCCCCTGCAACCCCATGTTGCGGTACATCCGTTTCCACGTGCGTAGGTGCAACACCGATTCGGTGACGGTAACGCCGGCGCTGGCACCGAGCAGTTGGGCCTCGAAGGCGACCGATTCTTCAAGGGTGCGGCTCAGCGCAGTGATCACGATGTTGGCATCACCGATAGTGAGCGCGACGAGCCGTAAGCCCCGATAGTCTCGAGCAACCGCGGTGAGCGCGGCAATACCCGCGTCTGGCACCCGCAGAAACCACGATCGTTCGATGGGCCAGCCGCTCACGTCATACGCCATTTCGCAGCGCACCGTCACCGCACCCGATTGCAAGAGCGAGGAGAGCTGCCGCCGTACCGTCGCTTCATGCCGCCCAAGTTCGTCGGCCAGCCACGCCACCTTGCTGCGCGGGTCACGAATAAAGGCGTGCGCGAGCTCACGGGCGTCGGGGTCAAACGTGGGGCCTGTGGGCTGCTTCCACACCCCTGGAGCACCGTGATCGGCGCTTTCGAGCGCCATCCGCTGCTGCGCCGGGTCGAGCGCGTCGAGCCGCCACGAGGCGCCCTCGGCCAGCAACCGCGCCACGAATCTGGCGTGCACATCGACGATGCCGGGGATGTGTGCGACGTGGTCGAGCACATCACCGATCAGTGTTTGCAGGTTGTCGGCCGCGACGGTGATGTGCAGCCGTGAGGCGATCGCACCCTCGCTCACCGCCATCACCCGACCTTCGGCGCTGAGCGCATCGATCACCTGGTCACGCTGGTCGATATCCATTGTGACCGACGCGAACGCCATAACGGAGTGGGTGCCCAACGATTCATAGGCCACGAGCCACGCCAGGCCGCCCGCTTCGAGACGCTGCCACCGCTGCGCCGTGGCCGCGGGTGAGCGGCCGATGATCTCGCCGAGCGCGGCCCACGAGATGCGCGGCGCAATCTGCAGCGCGTGCACCAGCTGGCGATCGATCTCATCGACCGTGCGTGACTCATTCGGCACCGCAGACCCCATCAATCCATGTAAACATTCGCGCGACCGCTTCCAGATGCAGATTACCCTCCGTAATCGTATGTCACCAGGGAATCAGCGCCATGATTGACCCGTTATAGCGCGCGGGCAACGTCGTCTGCTGCGTGAACGAAGAAAGAGGTCGAGCATGGATGCTCACACCATCACTCTGGGTCTCGCACCCGAGCTCATTGCGCTGCGTCGCGAACTGCACCAGCACCCAGAGGTGGGGCTGCACCTGCCTCAGACGCAGGCGCGCGTACTGCAGGAGCTTGCGGACTTGGGGCTTGAAATCACCACGGGCACCGCGCTCAGTTCGGTGACCGCCGTGCTGCGGGGTACATCTCCCCTGCGCCCGGCCACTGACGCTCCCGCCGTGCTGCTGCGCGCTGACATGGACGGCCTGTCTGTGCACGAGGACAATGACCTCAGTTACCGGTCAAAGTTCGATGGAAAAATGCACGCCTGCGGCCACGATCTGCACACGACCATGCTGATCGGCGCGGCCAAGGTACTCGCGGCGCACCGTGACGAGCTCGCGGGCGACGTCGTGTTGATGTTCCAGCCGGGCGAAGAACTGCACGATGGTGCCGCCGTGATGGTGAAGGAGGGAGTGCTCGAGGCCGCCGGTCGCCGGGTCGATGCCGCCTTCGCCATGCACGTGTTCTCCGACCGTCGCGAGCTCGGCACGTTCTCGAGCCGGCCAGGCACGATTATGTCGGCGGCCGACACCCTCAATGTGCGAGTGGTGGGCCGCGGCGGGCATTCTTCGGCACCGTATCGCGCCGTTGATCCGGTCACGATTGCCGCCGAAATGATTGTGGCGCTGCAGAATTTCGTCACCCGCCGCTTCGATGTGTTCGACCCCGTAATCATTGGGGTGGGCGCGATCGCGGGCGGCGATATGGCCGCTCCCAACGCCATCCCCGAGTCGGTGCGGTTTAGCGCGTCAGTGCGCTCTTGGTCTGCCGAGTCGCAGGAAAAGTGGCAGGCCGGCGTGCGCACGCTGCTGGCGGGCATCGCTGCGGGCCACCAGGCCAGCGTTGAGGTCGACGTGGTCGAGGGCTACCCCGCGACCATCACCGATCACAATGAGACGGCGTTTGTCGCGCAGACCGCCGCCAAGCTGTTTGGTGCTTCGCGGTACGTCAATATGGCGAACCCGCTCTCGTGCTCTGAGGATTTTTCTCGCGTGCTCGCTGAGGTTCCCGGATCATTCGTGGTGTTGTCAGCGGGAGACATCGCCGACGGCGATGAGACCCCGCCCGACAACCACAGCCCCCGCGTGCTGTTTGACGACTCGGTGCTGCCCGACGGCGCGGCGCTCTACGCGCAGCTCGCGTTTGATCGCCTCGCCCAGCTCGCCGAGCACCGCCCCTAAGCTACGCCGCACCGCCGCGCCGTAGTACTATTCACATCGCTATAAGGAGGTCATCGATGACAACCACTCGCTCAACGACCGAGCAACACCACCGCGTCGAAACCCGTCGCGCCCTCGTGGGCACCGGTTTTGGGAACGCCCTCGAATGGTTTGACTGGGCAATTTATGCCACGTTCGCGCCGTTCTTTGCTTCAAGCTTCTTTAATTCAGATAACCCCGTCTCGGCGTTCCTCTCGACGCTCGTCGTGTTTGCCGTGGGCTTTGTTGGCCGCCCCATTGGTGGCTTCATCTTTGGGCGGTTGGGTGACCGCATCGGCCGCCGCACCGCCATGTCGCTGACCGTGGGCCTCATCGCCGCGGGCGGGCTGCTCATTGGCGTCAGCCCCACCTACGACACCATCGGCGTGTGGGCTTCGGTGCTGCTGCTCGTAGCACGCCTCACCCAGGGCCTCGCCTACGGCGGCGAGCAGCCGACCGCTGGCGCGTATCTGTCAGAGCGCGCCCCGGCCAAGCGCCGCGGCCTCTGGGCCTCGCTGATCTACTCGTCGGGCACCGTTGGCGTGATGGCCGGCATGTTGCTGGGCGCCGTGCTCTCGGCCGTGCTGGGCGCAGAAACTATGGCGGCTTGGGGCTGGCGTGTGCCGTTCATCATCGCGGGCCTTGGCGGCCTGTACGCATTGTGGATGCGCCGCAGCATGCCCGAAACCGAACAGTTCACCGAGCAGATCGAGGTGGTTCTCGAGGATCAAACCGCCGAGGCAGCCAAGAAGCCCGGGTTCTTCGCCGACATGTGGACGATGCGCCGCTCGGTGATGCAGGTCGTGGGCATGACCATGGGCATGACGGTGGCGTACTACTACTGGGTGGTCGCATCGTCGTCGTACTCCATCAGCGTGCTGGGCGCAGACCCCACCGCAACGCTGCTCGCGGGCGTGGCCTCAAACGTGCTGTTCATCGCGTTTCTGCCGTTCTGGGGCATGCTCTCTGACCGCATCGGCCGTCGCCCCGTCATGCTCTTTGGGTACGTGGGCCTACTTGTTACTCTGTTCCCGCTGTCGGCACTGATCGACGGCAACCCGGTGCACCTGTTCTTCGCGATGACCGGCGCTGCCGTGTTCCTCACCGCGATCCTGTCGATCTCTCCCGCCGTGATGAGCGAGATCTTTCCGACCCGCGTGCGCACCGTTGGGGTGGCCGTGCCGCTGGCCGTGGCCACCGCGATCTTCGGCGGCACCTCGCTGTACCTGCAGACCTGGCTGACCACCACGTACGGCGCACACGCTTTCTTGATCTATCTGTCGGTTCTGCTGGTGATCTCGGCCTACACGATCTACCGTCTCCCCGAGACGAAGGGTCGCGTGCTCACAGACGACACCGAAACCTTCACCGATGCCGTTTCGGTGCCCGCTGAGGCCGCGCGCGCTTCGCTCAAGTAACGCGCCGCGCGTTCGCACGTCGCACAACGCCAGAGGCGGTGGCCCCCACATTTGGGGGCCACCGCCTCTGGCGTTACTGGCAAGGCCGGCACAGCTGGCACAGCGCGTGCGCAGCTGTCGTGCGCTTAGTGACCGCGCGCGATCCACTCTTGCAGCTGGGGCGCTTCTGCCCCAATTGTGGTGGTGTCACCGTGCCCGGTGTACACCACGGTGTCACCCGGCAGCGTCAAGAGGCGATTCGTGATCGACTCGATGATCGTCGGAAAATCGCTGTACGAGCGGCCGGTGGCACCCGGGCCACCCTGAAACAGGGTGTCCCCGGTGAACACGGCGTTCAGACCCGCGGCAACGAAACTCGTAGACCCGGGTGAGTGCCCCGGAGTGTGCTGCGCCACGAGGGTCACGCCCGCGACCTCGAAGCTGTCATCGTCGGCGATCTCGCGCTCGGGCAGTTCGTCGTACACGGCCGACCACAGCATGTGGTCTGCCGGGTTGAGAAACAGCTCAGCGCCCAGCAGATCTGCCGTTTCGCGCGCCGCCCGAATGTGGTCGTCGTGCCCGTGCGTCAACAGCACCGCGCACACGGTGCGACCGCCCACGGCCGCGGCCACGGCGGCCGCGTCGTGCGCCGGATCAATGACGATCACCTCAGCGTCGTCACCCACGATCCAGACATTGTTGTCGACATCCCAGGTGCCGCCGTCGAGTGAGAAGGTGCCGCTCGTGACGACGCGTTCGACGCGTGTGCCGGTCACAGCTCAACCACCGAACGCAGCACGGTGCCCTCTGCCATTTTGGCGAAGGCGGCTTCGACGTCACCGAGGCCGATGCGCTCGGTGACAAAGCCGTCAAGGTCGAGGCGACCGAGCTTGTACTGGTCGATCAGCATCGCGAAGTCGCGGCTGGGCAGGCAGTCGCCGTACCACGATGACTTCAGCGAACCGCCGCGGCCAAAGACGTCGAGCAGGGGCAGCTCGAGCATCATCTCGGGGGTGGGCACACCCACGAGTACCACGCGACCGGCGAGGTCGCGGGCGTAGAACGCCTGCTTGTACGTCTCGGGGCGACCCACGGCGTCGATCACGAGGTCGGCGCCGAAGCCGCCGGTAAGAGCCTGAATCGCTTCGACCGGGTCAACCTCGCGCGAGTTCACCGTGTGGGTGGCGCCAAAGCGCTTCGCCTGTTCGAGCTTCGCGTCGTCGATGTCGACGGCGATGATGGTGGTCGCACCTGCGAGCTGTGCGCCCGCGATTGCTGCGGTGCCCACGCCGCCACAGCCGATCACTGCGACCGATTCGCCGCGCTTCACCTCACCGGTGTTGATCGCCGCGCCGATGCCGGCCATCACACCGCAGCCGAGCAGGCCAACGGCTGCCGCGTCTGAGTCTTCGTCGATCTTGGTGCACTGGCCCGCGGCCACGAGCGTCTTCTCGATGAATGCGCCAATGCCCAGCGCCGGTGAGAGCACCGTGCCGTCTTCGAGGGTCATCTTCTGGGTCGCGTTGTGCGTCGCGAAGCAGTACTGCGGCTGGCCCTTGGCGCAGGCACGGCATTCGCCGCACACTGCACGCCAGTTCAAGATGACGCGGTCGCCCACGGCCACGCTCGTGACACCCTCGCCCACGGCGGCAACGCGGCCGGTGGCCTCGTGCCCGAGCAAGAAGGGAAACTCGTCGCTGATGCCGCCCAGCTGGTAGTGCAGATCGGTGTGGCAGACACCGCTCGTGATGATGTCGACGACGGCCTCGCCCGGCCCGGGATCAGGAACAATAATTGTTTCGATCGTCGCCGGCGCATCTTTCGCCCGCACGACAACGCCCTGTACTCGATAGACCATGTGGTGTCCTTTCACGCTTTCACGGTGGATCGCGCACGCGGCGGCACCTCTGGGTGCCGACTGCATTGTTGCGCTCATCTCAGGGTATCGAGGCCCGCAAGGCCGCGCCACCGACCGTGCGCGCTGAGCACAGAAATATTCGCTCACGAGATGCCATAATCAAGGCAATGAAAGCGCATGAAGTGGTGATGTCGTGGGTGACCGAGGGGCTCTCGAGTGGGCGCCTACACATTGGCGACCACTTGCCCAGCGAACGAGCGCTCGCTGAGACCCTCGAGGTGTCGCGCAGCTCGCTGCGCGAGGCGATGCGGGTGCTTGAGGCGCTCGGCACGATTCAGACGTCAACGGGGTCGGGGCCCCGCTCGGGCACGATCCTCACGGCGGCCCCCGAGCAGGCGCTCACCCTCGCGCTCAGCATGCAGTTGGCGACGCGGCACGTCGATCACGACCATATTCTCGAGGCCCGTCTGCTGCTCGAATCGTGGGCGGCGATGCGCTCGGTGACCGGCGCGGGTGATTGGGCCGGGGCGAGCGAACTACTCGATCGCATGGATGATCCGGATCTCGCTGTCGAAAGCTTCCTCACCCTTGATGCCGAGTTTCACGTCACCCTGTCACACTCGGCCGGTAACCCGCTGATCAGCAGTTTGATGGATGCGATGCGTCTCACGCTCGCCGATCACACGGTCACGCTCGCCAAGTCGCTCCCTGATTGGGAGACGACCGCGGCCCGGCTGCGCACCGAACATCGCGAGATTCTTGGCAGCTTGCAGCTGGGCGAGCGCGATGCTGCCGCGCAGCAGCTGCGCGCCCACATCGAGGGTTACTTCCACGAGACCACGCGCTAGCCGCGCGGTCACCCCGCGCCTGCCCGCGCAAACACGCCAATTGCCCGGCGTGATGTCGTGTTGACGGCGCCGCAAAGTCGACGTACACTTCTGTGGTCTGGCCACATGGTCTGGCCACAAAGTTTTTGATTTATCCTCAAAGGGGAGTACGAATTGACTGACACAACATCCGTGCAGGAAAACCCAAAGTTAAACTATCGGGTGCTGCTGGGCAGCTTGAGCGGCAGTGTGATCGAGTGGTTTGACTTCTTGGTCTACGGCACCGTCGCAGCCCTCGTCTTCAACAAGATGTACTTCCCGAGCGACAACGAGTTCGTCTCGACGATCCTCGCGTACATCTCGTTCTCGCTGACCTTCTTCTTCCGCCCTCTCGGCGGCGTGATCTTCGCGCACATCGGTGACCGCATCGGCCGCAAGAAGACCCTGTTCATCACCCTGATGCTCATGGGTGGCGGCACCGTCGCCATCGGCTTGCTGCCCGATTACAACACCATCGGCATCTGGGCCCCGATCCTGCTGATCTGCTTCCGCATTCTGCAGGGCATCGGCATCGGCGGCGAGTGGGGCGGCGCCCTGCTGCTCGCCTACGAGTACGCACCGAAGAACCGTCGCGGCCTCTACGGCGCGGTCCCCCAGATGGGCATCAGCCTCGGCATGCTCTTGGCCGCAGGCGTGGTCGCACTGCTCACCATGCTGCCCGATGACCAGTTCCTCACCTGGGGCTGGCGCATTCCGTTCGTCGGCAGCGTCGTGCTCGTGCTCATCGGCCTGTGGATTCGTAACGGCCTCGATGAGACGCCCGAGTTCAAGCGCATGCGCGAATCGGGCAAGCAGCTCAAGCTCCCCATCAAGGAGGTTGTCACCAAGCACTGGGGCGCCGTACTCGTGTCGATCGGCGCGAAGGCCGCAGAGACCGGCCCGTTCTACATCTTCGGCACCTACGTCGTCGCATACGCCACCAACGTGCTCGGCGCCCGCGACAACAACGTACTGCTCGCCATCGCTGCCGCCGCATTCGTGGCCACGCTCTGGATGCCGATCTTTGGTGCGATCTCAGACCGCATCAACCGCGCCGTGCTCTACCGCTGGTCGGCCACCGCCACCATCTTGCTCGTGGTGCCCTACTACCTCGTGCTGAACACCGGGTCGACCCTTGGCCTGTTCATCGCCACCATTGTGGGCTTCGGTATTCTCTGGGGCAGCGTCAACGCCATCTTGGGCACGCTGATCGCCGAGAACTTCGCCCCTGAGGTGCGCTACACCGGCGCTTCGCTCGGCTACCAGCTCGGCGCGGCCGTCTTCGGCGGCACCGCTCCCCTCATCGCAGCGTGGCTGTTCGAGATCAGCGGCGGCCAGTGGTGGCCCATCGCCGTGTACGTCGCCCTCTGCTGTGTCGTATCGATCGTCGCGTCCTTCTTCATCAAGCGCGTTTCGCACAAAGAACCCGTGAGCGCAGCACCTGTCGCTCAGCACACCGTCTGAAAGAGATCGCATCATGCAACGTCAGTTTCCACGCCCCGCTGAACTGCTCGAGCTCATGCAGTTCAAGAAGCCCGAGTTCAACGGTAAGAAGCGCCGCCTCGACTCAGCGCTGACCATCGCCGACCTGCGCAAGGTCGCCAAGCGCCGCACCCCCGCTGCCGCCTTCGACTACACCGACGGCGCTGCCGAGGGTGAGCTGTCGATGATGCGCGCCCGCCAGGCGTTCGAAGACATCGAGTGGCACCCCGACATTCTGCGCCCCGCAGAGCACGTCGACACGAGCACGCAGGTGCTCGGCGGTTCGTCGGCGATGCCGTTCGCCATCGCCCCCACCGGGTTCACGCGGCTGATGCAGACCGAGGGCGAAATCGCGGGTGCCGGCGCTGCCGGTGCTGCCGGTATCCCCTTCACGCTGTCGACCCTCGGCACCACCTCCATTGAGGGCGTCAAGGCGGCAAACCCCGAGGGCCGCAACTGGTTCCAGCTGTACGTGATGCGCGACCGCGAGATCTCGTACGGCCTGGTGGAGCGCGCAGCTGCTGCGGGCTTTGACACGCTGATGTTCACGGTCGATACCCCCATCGCCGGCTACCGCATGCGCGATACCCGCAATGGTTTCTCGATTCCGCCGCAGCTGTCGCCCGGCGTGATCTTGAACGCGCTGCCCCGCCCGTGGTGGTGGATCGATTTCTTGACGACCCCCAAGCTCGAGTTCGCGTCGCTGAACACCACCGGCGGCACCGTCGGCGAGCTGCTGAACTCGGCCATGGATCCCACGATCTCGTACGAGGATCTCGATATCATCCGTGAGCTGTGGCCCGGCAAGATCGTCGTCAAGGGCGTGCAGAACGTGGCCGATTCGGTGAAGCTCATCGACCGCGGCGTCGACGGCATCGTGCTCTCGAACCACGGCGGCCGCCAGCTCGACCGCGCACCCGTTCCGTTCCACCTGCTGCCGCAGGTGGTGCGCGAGGTCGGTAAGGATGCCACCGTGATGGTCGACACCGGCATCATGAACGGCGCCGACATCGTCGCTTCGGTTGCGTTGGGCGCGAAGTTTGCGCTCATCGGCCGTGCTTACCTCTACGGCCTGATGGCCGGCGGCCGCGAGGGCGTCGACCGCACCATCGCGATTCTGCGCAGCGAGATCGTGCGCACGATGGCGCTGCTGGGTGTCTCGAGCCTCGATGAGCTCGAGCCCCGCCACGTCACGCAGCTGCACCGCTTCATGCGCGAGGGCGCACAGGCGCAGGCTGACGCCGGGCGCTAACCCGCTCAGCGCATCACGCGCACACGCGACGACGCCCCACCAGAACTTCGGTTCTGGTGGGGCGTCGTTTGCGTGTGTCGCGCCTCGCTAGTCGCGCCCCGCTATTCGACGAGCTTGCCCGCGACCGAGTCATCGGCGGCCGCATAGGCAAGCTCACGGAACGATTCGGGGGCCTCGGCGACCCGCTCGAACCGCACACCCCGCGTAAGATCCCACAGCATGTTGCCGCGCAGGGCGTCGTTTTGCTCGGGGAAGTCGGAGCGGTTGTGGCAGCCGCGCGTCTCGCGGCGCTCGAGCGCGCACTCCAGCGTCGCCCGCGCCGCCAGCAGTGAGCCCTTGAGATCGTAGGCGTGGGCAAGATCTGCGAAGCCCGCAATGTCGGGGTGCACGGCCACCCTGGTAGCCCGATCATCGAGTTCGCCCAGCTGCGCCAGCCCGGCCGTCAGCCCCGCCTCGTCGCGCACGACGCCAGCGTGCGCCGTCATCAGATTGCGCAGCGCACGCTGCAGCAGGCGCGGGCTCTCGGTGTTGTCGCCCCGCAACAGCGCCCGCATTTCTTCGCGGGCGGCATCGACCGCGGCGCGATCGCGGCGCACCGAGGTGAGGCCCGTGACGTACTCGGCGGCGTCTGCGCCCGTGATGCGGCCGTACACGAGCAGCTCGATGAGCGAGTTTCCGCCGAGCCGATTCGCGCCGTGCAGCCCGCTCGATGCCTCACCAATCGCGTAGAGCCCGGCCACGCCCGTGCCGTGGTCTTCGGGTCGCACCCACACGCCGCCCATGGAGTAGTGCGCGGTGGGAGCGATCTCGATGGGCTGAGAGGTGATGTCGAGCATTTGCAGGTCGATCAGGGTGCGGTACACCCGCGGCAGCTTCTCGAAGATCACCTCGCGGGGCAGGTGCGAGACGTCGAGCAGCACGCCGCCGTTTTCGGTGCCGCGCCCCTCGGCGATCTCGGTGTAGCTCGCGAGCGCGACCCGGTCGCGGGTCGACAGCTCCATGCGCTCGGGGTCGTAGCGTTCCATGTAGCGCTCGCCGAGTGCGTTGCGCAGCACCCCGCCCTCGCCGCGGGCGGCCTCTGACACGAGCGTGCCCGCCGCGTCTGTGGGCTCGAGCAGCCCCGAGGGGTGAAACTGCACGAGCTCGGCGTCGCGAATTTTCGCGCCGGCGAGCGCCGCGAGCCGAAACGAGTCGCCCGTGTTCTCATCGCGGCGAGACGAGGTGTGGCGCCAGATGCGGGTGTGGCCGCCTGCCGCAAGAATCACGGCGTCGGCGTGGATCACCACGGGGGTGCCGTCGACGATGTCGAAGCCGTACGCGCCAAAGATGCGCCCGCCTGCTTCGAGCAGCCGGGTGATGTAGACCGTGTCGATGATGGGCACGGCGAGCTCGCGCGCCCGGCGCATCAGCGTGCGCTGAATCTCGAGGCCCGTGTAGTCGCCGGCGTATGCGGTGCGGCGGTAGGTATGGGCGCCAAAGAAGCGCTGGCTGATGCGCCCGTCGGCTTCGCGCGCAAAGGGCATGCCCCAGCGCTCGAGATCTTCGATGCCCTGGGCGGCCCCGCGCGCAACGACCTCGACGATCGCCGGATCAGCGAGGAAGTACGACTCGCGCAGCGTATCGGCCGCGTGCTGCTGCCATGAGTCTTCGGGATCCATGGTGCCGAGTGCGGCGTTGATGCCGCCCGCGGCGAGGGTGGTGTGGGCGTCGTGTGCGCGGCGCTTGCCCACGGCGAGCACCTGCACCCCGCGTTCGGCGAGTTCGATTGAGGCGCGCAACCCCGCGCCTCCCGTGCCGATGACGAGAACGTTGGTGGAGAGATGACGCTCAGTGCGTGAGCTGGTGTTGGTGTTGGTGTGCATGGGTTCCACGCTAAAAGCTCGTCGTCAATTACTCCAATGAATAGATTTCATGGTTTCAATACGTTTAGGCTATGGCTATGAATCTTGAACAGCTGCGCAGCTTCACCGAGGTCGCACGCCTGGGCCACTTCACGCGGGCCGCAGAGGGGCTGCACGTGACGCAGCCGTCACTCAGCCGGCAGATCGCCACCCTCGAAACCGAGCTGGGGGTCGAACTCTTTCATCGGGCCCGCGGCAACATCGCGCTCACCGCGGCGGGCGAGCGGCTGCTCCCACGCGCCAGGCGCATGCTCACCGACGCCGAGTCGGCGCGCGCCGAAATGGCCGAACTGGCGGGGCTGCGCGCCGGCCGCGTGCGCATCGGTGCGACGCCCACGCTGTGCACGAGCCTCGTCGCCGAGACTCTTACCGGGTTTCGTGCGCGGTACCCGGGCGTTGAGGTCGAGATTTTAGAGCGCGGCTCACGCAGCCTCATTGCGAGCCTGGCTGAGGGCGCGCTCGATCTCGCCCTGATCGTCGATACCGAGGCCCCGGCGGCCGCGTTTGACACGCTTGACCGCACGCCCATGCTCACCGAGCGTCTCGTAGTGGTGGAGCGGGCCGAGGGCGGCGCAATCTCGGCGTCTATGCCCGTCACGCTCGATCAGCTGGCCGCCACACCGCAGGTGATGTTTCCCGACAGCTATGACCTCCACACCACCATGTCGCGCGCGTTTAAAGCGGCCGGGCTCTCGCCCGTGGTGGCGGTGCACGGCGCCGAGATGGATGCGTCGCTCAGGTTCGTTGAGCGCGGCCTCGGCGTCGCCGTGGTGCCCGCGATGGTGGCGCTGGATCGCCCGCTACTCAGGGCACATCCGCTCGCAGACCCTGCGCTGTCGCGCACGGTCAGTTTTGCGCGGCGTGCCGATATGACGCTCACCCACGCGGGGGCGGCGATGCGCGATGCACTGCTCGCCACGACCGCGCAGCTCACCGCCGCGGGCGCGGTGACCGCCCGTTTCGTGTCGCGGGCGTAGCCCATGGTGCGCGGTCACGCATGACCGCGCACCAGCTGACGACGTTAGCCGAGCAGCTCAGAGAGTTCGAGCCAGCGCGTCTCGAGGTCGTCTGCGGCAGACTCGAGCTCGGTGATCTTCGCCATCTCTGCATTCAACAGCGTGTAATCATTCTGATCGAGCGTGGCAAGCCCGTCGCGAGTCTTCGCGGCGTCCTTGCGCATACGCTCCATCTTGCGTTCGATCGACGACAGCTCTTTCTCGGCGTTGCGACGCTCAGCGCCCGACACCTTCGGAGCGGCAGCCTTAGGCGCCTTCATCGAGATCTGCTGCGGGCCGCCGGCCTGACCTGACGACGAGGAGATCTCCATACCGGCTTGCTCGGCCGCACGCAGTTCGAGGTACTGATCGACGCCGCCGGGCAGGTGGCGCAGCTTGCGCGCAAAGATGCCGTACTGCTGATCGGTGACGCGCTCAAGGAAGTATCGGTCGTGCGAGACCACGAGCAGCGTGCCGGGCCAGGTGTCGAGCAGATCTTCCATCGCCGCGAGCATGTCGGTGTCGAGGTCGTTCGTCGGCTCATCGAGGATCAGCACGTTGGGCTGCTCCAGCAAAATCAGCAGCAGCTGCAAGCGCCGCTTCTGCCCGCCCGAGAGATCCTTCACGGGGGTCGACAGCTGCGCGCTCGTGAACCCCATCCGCTCGAGCAGCTGCCCGGGCGTGAGATCCTGTGCCTTTGATCCGGATCCCACCGTGAAGCTCGTGCGCAGTCGCCCAATGACGGTGCGCACCGGCTCCTTCAGGTGCGCCTCGAGCTCGTTGAGCTGCTGAGTGAGCGTGGCGACCTTAACGGTTTTGCCGCGCTTCACCGTGCCCGTGGTGGGCTCGAGTGAGCCGGTGATCAGCGACAGCAGCGTGGACTTGCCCGCGCCGTTGACGCCCAGGATGCCCGTGCGCTCACCGGGAGCGAGACGCCACTCAACGTCTTCGATAATCGTGCGATCGCCGTACGCGACGCCCGCACCGATGAGGTTGACGACCTCCTTGCCGAGGCGGGTGACCGCCATCGACTGCAGCGACACCTTGTCGCGAATCTCGGGAACGTCTGCGATGAGCTCGTTCGCCGCGTCGATGCGAAACTTGGGCTTGGCCGTGCGCGCGGGGGCACCGCGGCGCAACCAGGCGAGTTCCTTCTTGGCCAGATTCTGGCGCTTCTGCTCGATCGTGGCGTTCTGGCGGTCGCGCTCGACGCGCTGCAGAATGTAGGCCGCGTAGCCACCTTCGAAGGGCTCGACGATGCGGTCGTGCACCTCCCAGGTGGTCGTGCAGACCTCGTCGAGGAACCAACGGTCGTGGGTCACGACGAGCAGCGCGCCCTGGTCGCGGGGCCAGCGACGCTTCAGGTGCTCGGCGAGCCAAGCAATGCCCTCAACGTCAAGGTGGTTCGTGGGCTCATCGAGGAACACCATGTCGTGGTCGCCGACCAGCACGCGGGCGAGGGCCACGCGGCGGCGCTGACCACCCGAGAGGCCCGAAACTTCGGCCTCCCAGTCGAGATCTGAGACGAGGCCCTCGATAACGTCGCGAATCTTGGGGTCACCCGCCCACTCGTACTCGGGGATATCGCCCACGATGGCGTGACCCACGGTCTCACCATCGTCAAATACGTCGGCCTGGTCGAGCACGCCGATGGTGGTGCCACCGCGCATCGTCACTTTGCCGCCGTCGGGGCTTCGCCGCCCAGCGAGCATCATGAGCAAGCTGGACTTGCCGTCGCCATTGCGGCCCACGATGCCGATGCGATCGCCCTCAGCAACGCCAAGCGTCACAGAGTCGAACACGGTCTTCGTAGGTACTTCGAGGTGAAGGGCTTCAGCCCCCAAAAGATGCGCCATAAGACCTCTAGCGTAGTTGACTCAGATCACAACCAGCTCCACTCGCCGCATCGCACGGCGGATTGGGTGCTGCAGGCACCCTGCGAGGGGGTGCCCGCAGGCGTGTGACGTGGCTCCCCGCACCCCGCATCGCTAGTCTGGAGTGAGCGCTGCAGGGGCAGCCTGGCCCGAATCGTTACGGCTCGCGTCTACCGATTCGCGTCCACCTATCAGGGGGTCCCACTTGACTGAGCCAGCAGCACCGCAGCACACGCCATCACCGCAGAACGAGCCGCAGAACGAGCCGCAGAACGAGCCGCAGAGTTCGCCGCAGACCGGTGGGCCGCAGCGTTCACCGCGTGCGACGCTGAAACAGCGTGCCCTGCACACCGCGCTGCGCTTTGCGCTGCCGGCTCGCCTGGTGCTCGTGGCCGCCGCATTGGCTGTTGGCGCGCTACTGATTCTCGCCCCGCTTTCGGTGCACCGCATCGCAATCGTCACCGGTGCCGGCCTCGTCATCGCGGGGGCGGTGAGCCTCATCCGCGCCGATGCCAGCGCCCGCCTCGCACGCTGGGCCGCCGGGCTGATCATTGTGCTCGGCGTGGTGATGGCGCTGTGGCCGGTGGCGGGCGCCCCGTGGCTCGCGATTTTGGTGGGGACGGCGCTCGTGGTGCACGGCGCGGTCTCGGCAGTTGAGGCAATACGCGGTCGCCGCGGCACACAGGTAGACGCGCGCTTGGCCGGCGTGCTGAGCGCGGTCGCGACCCTGCTCATTGGTGCGATCGCGTTTGCGTGGCCCGTGCTCACCCTCAGCCTGTTTCGGTATGGCGTGGGCGCTTGGTTCGTGTTTCTCGGGCTGCAGCTGTTGCTCGCCGTGGTGCTGCGGCGAGCGCCACATGCGCAGGGACCAGCCGGTGCGGCGGGCACCCCCGGCCGGGTGGCGCGCTGGTCACGCACGATCGCTGCGGCGCTCGCGCTGTTGCTCGCGGCCGGGGCCACCTACGGCAGCGGCCTACTACTGGGTGGTTCGGCGTTACCCGAGCCCGGTGAGTTCTACACCGCCCCGGCCGACGTACCCAAGACGCCCGGGCAGCTGATTCGCGTGGAGCCGCTCACGATGGGGGTGCCCAAGGGCGCGCAGGCGTGGAAGATGCTGTACACGACGACGAACCCCGATGGTTCTGCCGCGGTCTCGAGCGGCACGGTAATGGCGCCCGCGCAACCTGGCGCAGCGCCCCTCCCGTTGATCTCGGTCGCCCACGGCACCACCGGGGTCGCTGCGAAGTGCGCCCCGTCGCTCAGTGCTACACCGTTCATTGACGGCGCGGGGACGGCACTGACCGAAATGGTGACCCAGCACGGGTATGCCGCCGTCACATCCGACTACATCGGGCTCGGCACGAGCGGCACCCACCCCTACTTGGTGGGCGATGCCGAAGCCCGCAACGTGCTTGATGCGTCACTGGCGGCCCAGCAGATCGAGGGGCTCTCGCTGTCGACCGAGACGGTCGCGTGGGGCCATTCCCAGGGCGGCCAGGGCGCGCTGTGGGTCGGGCAGATTGCCGAGGACTATGCCCCCGAGCTCACACTGCTGGGGGTGGCTGCGTTTGCGCCCGCGGCCGATCTGTATGGCCTCGCCGATGCCGACAAGAACGAGGCAGCGGGCAAAACCGTGTCTGCCTACATTGCCGCCACGTGGGATCATCTGTTCCCCGAGCTTGAGCTCAGCAAGCATCTCACCCCGGGTTCGGCCAGGGGCGTCGCAAAGATTCAGAATCTCTGCTTCAACGGCAACGACGTCATCGCCGCCATTCTGCACGGCACCCAGGTACCCAACCAGGTATTCCCCGACCGTCTGCTCGCGGGAGTCTTCGGCGACAAGCTGAAACAGCAGACCCCCGTTGGCCCGTTCGCTACCCCCGTGCTGGTCGCGCAGGGTCTCGCTGATCCGCTCGTGAAGCCGCCGATGCAGCGGGACTGGGTGGCCGCGCGCTGCGCATCAGGCGATCAGCTCGATTACCGCACCTACCCGGGTCTCGACCACAACTCGCTCGTCGCGGCTGATTCTCCGCTCACCCCGCAGCTGGTGGAGTGGACGCTTGATCGGTTTGCCGGCCAGACACCCACCCCTAACTGCGCCGACCTGCCCGAGTAACCGCTGCGGTGCCTGGGTGCGTGGCGCCAGTGTGTGCCCGCAACGCAGATAAGTGACGGGTGCATCGTAGGGTGTGCCAGAGTGGACGTATGACGGAGAACGAACGCCCCCAGGCAGACTCCCACCCCAAGCACGCCCCCGGGCACACCAACCGACGCAGCTTTCTCAAATCTGGCGGCCTCATCGCGGCTGGAGTCGCCGTGGCAGCGGCCGGCGCGACGGGCGTGGCCGTCGGCCGCTACTCGGGGGCCATTGGCTCCACGTATATTCCCGAAGAGTTTGCGATCCCCACGCCGCGCAAGAACCCCGGCTTCGATCACCTCGTCGTGGTGATGGGTGAGAACCGGTCGTTCGACAACATGCTCGGGTATCTCTATACCCCCGATGCGCCGCCACCGCGGGGCAAATTTGAGGGGCTCGCCTTCGGCAACTATTCCAATGCGGCAAGCGATGGCACGCTCGTCAAAGCGCACACCTATCGCGGTGCCACCGATAGCATCATGGGCAAACCCAACCCCGACCCTGGTGAGGAATACCCGCACGTCAACGCCCAGCTGTTTGGGTACGTTGATGCCGAAAATCACGCCAAAGACGTGGGCGAGATGGTCGCCCCCTTCAACCTGCCTGACCCGTTACCCAAGGCCACGATGAGTGGCTTCGTACTCGACTACGAGGGCGAGTTCACCCATTTGAAGGGGCACGCCCCCAAGCCCGCCAAACGCGACCAGATCATGGGCTCATTTGCGCCCGAGATGCTGCCCGTGGTCTCGATGCTGGCGCGCGAGTTTGGCGTCTTCGACCGCTGGTTCTGTGCCGTGCCCAGCCAGACCTTTTGCAACCGCAGCTTCTTTCACGCCAACACCTCCCACGGCTTTGTGATCAACAAGCACAATGGCAGCTACGCCAAATGGCTGAAGGCGGCCCCCGCCCCCACGGTCTTTAACCGGCTCGAGGAGGCCGGCCGCAGCTGGCGCATTTACTTCGACAAGCTGCAGCTGATCTCGTTCACCGGCGTGATCCACGCCCCCGTGCTCGAACAGTATTGGGGCACCGATCATTTCGCGACGATGGAGCAGTTCCACGAAGACACGAAGAACGGCACCCTGCCCGATTACGCCTTTATCGAGCCGCGCATGATTTACAACCACAACGACTTTCACCCGCCCGTTGGCCTGGCACGCGAAAGCGACCTGGGCACCGATGACGAGGTGTGGAGCGGCGGGGTCTCTGATGCGCGCGCGGGCGATGCGCTGATCCACGAGCTCTACACCGCGGTGCGCGGCGGCATGGCAAAATCGGGATCAAACTATCTCAACACCGCGCTGCTCATCACCTTCGACGAGCACGGCGGCACCTATGACCACGTCGCCCCACCCAAGGCGACCCCGCCCGATGACAGCGGCCCCGGCGAGATGGGTTTTGCATTCGATCGGCTCGGCTGCCGTGTCCCCGCTATTTTGGTGTCGGCGCACGTTGAGCGCGGCAGCGTGTTTCAGCACGAAATGCATCACGGATCGCTCGCAGCGACGCTCTCAGAGCGGTTTGGGCTGCGCCCGCTGACCCGCCGCGATGACACCGCGACGTCGCTTGACAGCGCGTTTAATCGCAAGGTGCCCCGTCACGTCGCCGATTGGCCGCAGACCTCGCCCTCGTTTGTACCGCCCAACCCCGAGGCGAGCGAGCACCCGGCAAAGTCGCACCCCAATCGTCCGCTCAGCCCGCCCGCGAAGGGGCTCATCGGGCTCATCGTTGAGAAGTACGGCACCGCCGACGAAAAGGCGCACCCACCCGAGACGTTTAAGGCCGCCTATGACATGCTCGTGAAATACGGCACGGGCCTGTTTGGAGTGCCGGCGACCTAAATGAATGGCCTTGCCGCGACGAAACGTCGCGGCAAGGCCATTCATCGTTCAGCCAGTGTCAGCGTGCTGACCTCTGGTGCCCGCAGTTACACGCGGCAGCAGCCGCCACCGCAGCAACCGCCCGCGGCGTCGCTGTCGTCAGCGGTGCCGCCAAGCAGGTTCATGATCTCCCGCGTCTCTGCGTCGGCGAACCCCGCAGCGCCGGCGATGCTGGCTTCAGCGTTGAACGTATCAGCAGCGATCGGTTCAGCGGCGGGTGCTTCGGCGGGCGCGGTATCGGCCGGGGCCGCAGTCTTCTGGTCAGTCATGGTGTTCTCCTTTGATGAGTTCTCTGCGGTGTGTGGCCTGGGCGGCCAGTTAGCTGGCGGCGCTGGCTTCAGCTTCCAGTTCGAGCACCTGCGCGAACGCCCCCTGGAACGCGTCTGCGGTCTGCGCACCCGAGATGCCGTACTTGCTTTCGAGCAAGAAGAACGGCACTCCCGTCACACCCAGCATCTGTGCCCGGGTGATATCGGCGTCGACCTTTGCGCCGTAGGCGTCGTCGTTCAGCGCGGCGCGTACCTGGTCGGCGTCGAGGCCGGCTTCAGCACCGATGCGTGCGAGTGTGTCGGCGTCAGACATGTCTTGTCCCTCGCCGAAGTAGGCCTTGAACAAGCGCTCCTGCACGGCCGCCTGCACGCCCTGCTCGCGGGCCAGGTGCAGCATGCGGTGCGCACGACGCGTGTTCGCGTGCTTCACCTGGGTGAAGTCGAACTCAAGGCCCTCGCTGGCGGCGAGCTCGGTCATCTGACCGAGCATCTGCTCCACCTGGTCGGCGGGCATGCCCTTGTGCTGCACCAAAAATTCAACTTCGCTGCCCTGAAAATCGAGCGGGGTGTCGGGGGCCAGCTCAAAGCTGTGGCTCGACACCTCAAAGGAGACCTCTGGATGGTCGGCGCGGAAGGCGGCGACACCAGCGTCGAAGCGGTGCTTGCCGATGAAGCACCACGGGCAGGCAATGTCAGACCAGATCTCTACACGTATCGTTTTCGTCACACTCGGTGCAGCGCGTGAGGGAACCCGTTTATTCCCACGAACTGCGTCACAAATTTAACCCTCGATAATGCGGGCGCCCACCACGGGGCCCGTCACCGTCAAGGCACGCACTCCCGAGCGGGTGAGCACGCCACGCAGCTCAGACGCCGCCTGGGCGTCTTGCACGAGGAAGGCCACCGTGGGGCCTGATCCGGAGACGATGCCAGCGAGCGCGCCGCGCGACTCCCCCAGCTCAAGCAGCGTCATCAGATCGGGCGCGAGATTCAGCGCCGCCGTCTGCAGATCGTTGTGCATGGCGTCGGCGAGCGAGTCGGCGTCGCCGACGCGCACCGCCTGCAGCACCGCCGTGTCGACCTTCACGAGATCGGGCTGCGTGCCCAGGTGCGTGGCGTGGCGATCACGGTGCGCGTCGAGGGCCTCGTACACGACCGGGGTGCTCAGACCGGCGTCAGACAGCGCAAGCACCCAATGGAAGGTGCCCTTCGCCAGCGCCGGGCTAAGCTCGTCGCCGCGGCCGGTGCCCACCGCGGTGCCCCCCTCGAGCGCGAACGGCACGTCAGCGCCCAGCATCGCCGCCAGCGGCAGCAGGCCAGAGCGGCCGAGCCCCGTGCCCCACAGCTCATCGCAGGCCACGAGCGTCGCGGCGGCATCAGCCGATCCGCCGCCCATGCCGCCGGCGATCGGCACCCGCTTCAAAATCGTGAGGGCCACCCCACCCGCGTAGCCGGTGTGCTCAGCGAGCAACCGTGCCGCGCGCACCGCAAGGTTTGACCCGTCGGTGGCCAGGTCGGTCGTATCGATCGGGCCCGTGAAGCGCACGGTGAATTCATCGCTGTGCTCGGCCGTAACCTCTTCGCACAGCGATACCGCCTGGTAGAGCGAGGCGACGTCATGGTACCCGTCAGCCTGCAGTGCTCCCACACGGAAATACACGTTGATCTTTCCCGGCGCCTTTACCGTGACAGATCTTCCTCGAGCGTCTCGCATACGTCAACGCTAGCGCACTCTGGGCGGGTGTGATGACACCCGCCCAGCGCGCGAACCAGCTAAGCTGCGGCCCGGGCGATCGCGAGGTAGTCTTCGATGCTGAGTTCTTCAGCACGCGACGTCGGATCAATGCCCGCGGCCTGCATGACAGTGACGGCCTGATCAAGCGTGCCCAGTACGGGCTGCAATGCCTGACGCAGCATCTTGCGGCGCTGCGCGAACGCGGCGTTCACGAGCGCAAACGTTGCCACACGTTCAGCTTCGGTTCCGCGCGGTTCGGCGAGTCGTTCGTACCCCACCAGCACCGAATCCACGCCGGGCACGGGCCAGAAGATGCGACGGCTCACGGTGCCGGCGATGCGCCACGGGCCGTACCAGGCGGCCTTCGCACTCGGCGAACCGTATTCCTTTGATCCGGGGCCTGCCGCGATGCGGTACCCCACCTCAGCCTGCACCATCACGAGCCCCGCACGCAGCTGCGGAATCAGCTCGAGGAAGTGCATCAGAATCGGCACCGACACGTTGTAGGGCAGGTTTGCCACCAGCACCTCGGGGGGCGCGGGCAACGCGGCCAGATCGGCCGCCGAGATTTCAAGTGCGTCGCTGCGCACCACGCGCAGGCGGGGTGCGTTCTCGTCGGCGAAGATACCGGGCTGCATGGTGCGCGCGGTCGTGGGCAGTTCTGCCGCGAGCCGGTGATCAATCTCGACGGCGGTGACATCGGCGCCCACCTCGGTGATGCCGAGCGTGAGCGAGCCAAGGCCCGGGCCGACCTCGATCACGCGGTCGCCCGCAACAACGCCCGCGAGCCGCACGATCTTGCGCACCGTGTTGGGATCGATCACAAAGTTCTGGCCGAGCTTCTTGGTGGGTGAGACGCCGAGACGTTCGGCGAGCTCACGTACTTCCACGGGCCCCAGCAGTGCCGGTTGTACCTCGCTCATGCTGCGGTCTCCTTTGTTGCGTCGGCGTCGAAACTCCACGAGCCGTACACGCGTTCGGTGTTGGCCACCAGGCGTGCGCACACGTCTTCCAGTGACTCGTCAAGTGTTTCAGACATGCGACGCACGGTGTGCGGCATCAGATAGGGGGCGTTGGGGCGGCCCCGCAAGGGTTCGGGCGTCAGAAATGGTGCGTCGGTTTCCACGAGCACCAATTCGGGCCGTGCCACCTGCAGCGCCTCGCGCAGGGCGGGCGCGTTCTTGAACGTTGAGGTGCCCGAGAACGACATGTACCAGCCGTGCTCGTTGCAGATGCGGGCGAGGCGCGCATCGCCCGAGAAACAGTGGAACACGGTGCGGGCGGGAGCGCCCACGCGGGTCAGCGTTGCCACGACCTCGTCGTGCGCGTCACGATCATGAATCTGCAGCGCGATACCGTTCGCTTTGGCGATCTCGATGTGCGTTTCAAATGCTTCGATCTGCGCGTCACGACCGTCTTCGCCGGTGCGGAAGAAATCGAGGCCGGTCTCCCCCACCGCGCGCACGCGCGGCTCTGACGCGAGCCTGGCAATTTCTGACAGGTGCGCGCTCAGCTTGCCCTGCGCAAACAGCTTGGGAGCCTCATTGGGGTGCAGCGCCACCGCCGCGAGCACGCGCGGGTCGCTCGCGGCGAGCTGCGCACTCCATTTGCTGGTGGCGAGGTCGGTGCCCACCTGCACCACACCGCGCACGCCCGCGAGTTCTGCGCGGTCGAGCGAGGCGATCGGATCGAGGGTGTCGATCCCGTCTTCGATTTCGAGGTGCGTGTGGTTGTCGTAGACCGCAATGGGGAGCGGCGGCGGCACCGCAGGGAGCGATAAATCGCGCTGCTGATCGCCGGATCGCGAACCATCGGTGCGCTTACGCAGCCCTCCGGCGGGTACTTCGGGGAGCTCCGACTGGCTCACTTGCCCTTCTCCTCCGTTTCGATGCGGGGGAAGAGCACGGAGATGGGGTGCTGCTGGGTGCCGGCCTGCAGCCGACCCCAGTTGCCTGCATCCCGGATCGGCTGACCCTGCAGAGCACCCAGCGTCTCTTCAGCGCCCAGCGCAGCCCACAGCTTCGCCGTCGCCTCGGGGATCACGGGGGCGAGGAACTCGGCGAGTACGCGCAGCCCCTCGGTCGCGGTGTAGAGCACCGTCTGCAGGCGCTCGTCGTTGGCGGGGTCCTTCGCGAGCGCCCACGGCGCTTGCTCGGTGATGTAGCCGTTCAGTGCGTCCACGAGCTCCCAGATCGCTGCGATCGCTTCGTGGATCGCGAACTTCTCGATCTTCTCGTCGGCGCGCGTGGCGATGCTCGCCGCGAGCTCGCGAATGGCTGCGTCGGCCGGGGTTTCGGCGCCTGCCTGCGGCACACGCGATTCGAAGTACTTGGCGTTCATCGCGAGGACGCGGCTGGCCAGGTTGCCAAAGCCGTTGGCCAGCTCAGCCTGGTAGCGAGCCGCGAGGTCTTCCCAGCTGAACGAACCATCGTGGCCGAAGGAGATCGCGCGCATGAAGTAGTAGCGGAACGCGTCGGCACCGAACGTGTCGGTGATCTCGTTCGGGGCGATGCCCGTGAGCTTCGACTTTGACATCTTCTCGCCGCCGACGAGCAGCCAGCCGTGTGCGAAGACGTGCTCGGGCACGGGGAGGCCTGCGGCCATCAGCATGGCGGGCCAGATCACGGCGTGGAACCGCAGAATATCTTTACCCACGAGGTGGGTGGCGGGCCAGCGGCGCGCAAATTCTTCGTCGTCTTGGCCGTAGCCGATTGCGGTGACATAGTTCAGCAGCGCGTCGAACCAGACGTAGGTGACGTGCTCAGAGTCCCAGGGAATCGGAATACCCCAGTCGAACGAGGTGCGCGAGATCGACAGATCTTCGAGTCCCTGCTGCACAAACGCAATGACCTCGTTGCGTGCACTTGCGGGCTGCACGAAGTCGGGGCGCTCTTCGTAGAGCGCGAGGAGGCGATCTTGGAACGCGCTCATCTTGAAGAAATAGTTCTTCTCCTGCAGCAGCTCGAGCGGCTTGGAGTGGATCGCGCAGACCTTCTCGCCGACAAACGCACCCTCGCCGTCGACGATTTCGCTCTTGGGCTTGAACTCTTCGCAGCCCACACAGTAGAGGGCTTCGAACTCACCGGCGTAGACGTGGCCGTCATCGTGCAGCTTCTGCAGGAACTTGGCGACGCCAGCCTCGTGGCGGGGTTCGGTCGTGCGAATGAAGTCGTCATTCGAAATGTTGATCGTGTCGAGCAGCGGCTTCCACGCGGTCTCGACGAGGCGGTCGGCCCATTCCTTGGGCGCGACGCCGTTGGCGGTCGCGGTACGCAGAATCTTTTGGCCGTGCTCGTCAGTACCGGTGAGGAACCAGGTGTCGTCACCTGCCTGCCGGTGCCACCGCGCGAGCACGTCGGCCGCAACCTCGGTGTAGGCGTGCCCGATGTGGGGCGCGTCGTTCACATAGAAGATGGGCGTCGTCAGGAAGAACGAGGAGGGTTTGGGCATGGCCACCATTCTATCTGGTGCCGCGCCCCCGCATGCCCCGTGTTACGCAGGGTCACCCGCGACCCAGATCTCGGGCTCGTGATGCACCTCAAAGTTCACGGAGTTCGCAATGAAGCACAGCTCTGCTGCCTCGGCATGCGCCGTGCGTGCTGCGGCGACCATGGAGGCTTCAGCAACCGTCACCCGCGGGCGCAGCGTGACGCGTTCAAATGCACCGCCGAGCCCCTCTTGCCGTAAGACTCCCACGGCCGTGTCGGTGTAGGCGGTGACCACGATCTCGTGTCGCACGGCCACGTGGAGATACGACAGCATGTGGCACTGTGCCAGCGCCGAGATAAGTAGTTCCTCGGGGTTCCAGCGATCCTTGTTGCCGTGGAATGTGGGGTCTGCCGAGCCCTCCAGCGGCGGCTTATGCGCCGCGTGGATCAGCTGCTCGCGACCGTACGCGCGGTACCCACTCGTTCCGGTGCCGCGATTGCCCACCCACTCGACCCCGACCGAGTACTCATGCAGATTGTTCATGCGCTCACTCTAACCGGCCGAGTGCGCCCGCATACAGGGTGAAGTTACTCGGATTGACGCGCACCTCGGGCGATTCTGACCCCGTCTCGGGGCTAGGATTACAGCATGAGCGAAGCCACCGTTTCCGAGTCCAGTATTCCCCAGCAGCGCCTTCTCGTCACCGAGATCCCTGGCCCGCGTTCGCAGGAGCTGCACGCCCGACGTCAGGCCGTCGTGCCTCCGGGGGTGCACAGCGTGCTGCCGGTCTACATCGACCGCGCACACGATTCGATCGTCGTCGACGTCGACGGCAACCACATCATTGATGTGTGCGGTGGCATCGGCGTCATGACGATCGGCCACACCGATGCTTCGGTAGTCGCTGCGGCCCGCGAGCAAATGGGCAAGGTGACACACACACTGTTCACGATGACCCCGTACGAGCCCTACGTACAGGTCGCCGAGTACCTCGCGAAGTACGCGTCACAGCAGGAAACGTACAAGACCCTGCTCGTGAACTCGGGCTCAGAGGCCGTAGAGAACGGCGTCAAGATTGCACGCAAGTTCACGGGTCGCCCCGGCGTTGCCGTGCTCGAGCACGCCTACCACGGCCGTACGCTGCTCACCTCGTCGATGAACTACAAGGCCGTTCCCTACGCGGCCGGGTACGGCCCGCGCGCGGGCAACATCTACAAGGCCCCCAACTCGTACCCGTTGCACGACGGCCTCACGGGCGCCGAGGCTGCCGCGCGCACCATCGCTTACCTTGAGAAGTGCGCGGGCGCCGAAGACCTCGCGTGCCTCGTGTTTGAGCCCATTCAGGGCGAGGGCGGTTTCATCGTTCCCGCCGACGGCTTCCTCCCGGCACTCGCCGAGTGGTGCCGCGCGAACGGTATCGTGTTCATCGCCGATGAGGTGCAGGCGGGTATCGCACGCAGCGGCAAGATGTTTGCGTTCGAGCACTTCGGCATTCAGCCTGACCTCGTGCTCACGGCCAAGGGCATCGCGGGCGGCCTCCCCCTCGCTGGCGTCACCGGTCGCGCCGAGATCATGGACAAGTCGCAGCCCGGCGGTCTCGGTGGCACGTTCGGCGGTAACCCCGTCGCGTGCGCGGCTGCCGTCGCCGTCTTTGAGACCATCGAGCGCGACAACCTGCTGCTCGAGGCTCAGCGCATCGAGGCCACGTTCTCGGCGGGTTTGAAGGCCCTCCAGGCAAAGTACCCGGCAATCGCCGAGGTGCGCGGTCACGGTGCGATGCTCGCATTCGAGCTCACGAAGCCGGGCACGACCGAGCCTGATGCCGACCTCGTCGCCAGCATCATCGATTTCGCTGCGAAGCAGGGTGTCATGCTGCTCTCGGCGGGCATCTACAACCAGGCCATTCGCCTACTGCCGTCGCTGAAGATGACCGACGAGCTGATCGCTGACATCCTCAGCGTGCTCGACGAGGCATTTGCCGCGGCGTAAACCACACACGCAACAGGCCGCGCACCCCGAGGGGTGCGCGGCCTGTTGCGTTTACGCTGTGGCGTGAGCTGAGAGGTTATTCCTCTTCGTCGCCCGAACGCTTCTTTGACGACGTGCTGGTGTCATCGAAGTCGTCTGTGTTCAGCCCCGGCGCCTCGACGAGGCCCGTGTCAACAACGTCGCCGACGGCGTGCACATCAATCACGATCACCGTCACGTTGTCGCGCCCCGAGTTATCGAGGGCCTGCTTTACCAGCATGCTCGCGGCTTCTTCTGCGGTCTCGCAGGTCGCGAGGAAGTGCTGGATGCCGACGTCAGTGAGCTCTTTGGTGAGCCCATCTGAGCAGATCAACAGGCGTTGGCCCGCAATCAACGCGAGTGACGTGTAATCGGGCACGGCGGCCTCACCGAACCCGACCGCGCGCGTAATCACGTTGGCGTGCGGATGCGTCTCGGCCTCTTCGGGCGTGATCGCGCCCGTGTCGATCAGGTGCTGCACCACCGAGTGGTCGACCGTGATCTGGCTGAGCGCGCCCTTGAAGTATTGGTAGACGCGTGAGTCGCCAATGTTGAATACGCGCCAGGTCGGCTCGTCCTCTGTGCTGAGAAACACACCGGTGACCGTGGTGCCAGCCCCCAGCTCGGTGTCGCCAGCGTCGAGTTCAATATCTTCGACAGCGTCAGCGAGCACCGCATCAAGATCGGCGTCAGTGACCTGCTTCGAACCGCCCAGTTCGGCGATTCTGCGCACGACCGCGGCCGAAGCGACCTCGCCTGCTGAGTGCCCGCCCATGCCGTCGGCGACGGCAAAAACCGGGGCAATCGTCACAAAGCTGTCTTGGTTTGTGTCACGGCGGTGGCCGACGTCGGTCGCCCCGAACCACGACAGATCGAGCTCAAGCTCACTGTCGCTCCGGTAGCGCAAACGTCGCCGCGCGGCGTTCTCTCCGCGTGTCGTCACTGCTTCCACCTCTTTGACATCAGTACATCCTATCGCGGCCAGGCAGGCCGATACGTTACGAGCTTTAAGCTTTAGGCGCGGGTCGGTGCGCCCAGCTCGGTGACGAGGGTGAGCGTGTCACCGTCAAAGTCAAGGTTGAGGCCTGCGTCTTTCGCCCAGGCAATGAGCTCTTCAACGGAGGATACCGCTTGACCGGTTTGCGCCAGGCGACGAACCAGGTCACCCTTGGCCGCTTTATTGAAGTGGTTGAGGGCCCGCACTTGACCGTCAGCGCCGCGCTGGGCGACGTGGAGGCTGTGCCCCTCCCCCGCGCGCAGCGGCGCCAGTTGTGCGTAGTCCTTGGAGCGCAGATCGAGCGTGAACGCTGGCGCGTCCAGCTCTTCGTGGGCGGGTGCCCACACTCGCTTCAGCGGTTTACCCAGGTCGGGGAGCTTCGACGAGGCAGACAGCCGGTAGGCAGGAATCGGATCGAGAGCCCGCACCCGACCGAACAGGGCTGACTGAATCTGCACGTGCGCGCCGCACCAGGCACGTGCCTGAGCGCCGATGGTTTGGGCGTCGAGTGCGTCATAGAGCACCCCGGTGTAACGGTCGATCGCCGCCATAATGCCGCTCGACCCGATCGAGCGGTTGCGCGCGATTTCACCCCGGTTCTTCACCCCAAGTTTGAGGGCTTTCACGGCCGTTTCTTCGTCGGCGTCGGGGGCGCACAGTGCTTCGAGGGCGGCGCGTACCGCTTCGCGGGCTGGGGTGAGCGCGGGGCCAAAGGCGAGCAGCTCGGTGTCGAGGCTCCCCGATCCGCCTTCGCGTTTCGTTTCTGATGGCGGCAGCAGAATCTGCATGGCAACCTTTCTAGGGTTCAGACAGCAGAAGGCCGGTCGTACACACCAGGTGTACGACCGGCCTTCTAGAGAGGGAAGACTACGCTACCAGCGTGGCCTTGCCCGCGACGATGTTGATCGTGTCGTGGTCAACCGAGAGGAAACCGCCCTCGGCGTCGACCGAAATCTGCTCGCCGCCTTCGGTGGTCACGCGCACCTCGCCCTGCGCAAGCAGCGCGAGCATGGGCTGGTGACCGCTGAGGATGCCGATTTCGCCCTCGACCGTACGCGCGACGACCTGAGAGGCAGTGCCTGCCCAGACCTGGCGATCAGCCGAGACGACATTCACGTTGAGGGCCATGACTTACGCCAGGTCCTTCTGCATCTGAGCCCACTTCTCTTCGACGTCGGAGATTCCGCCAACGTTGAAGAATGCCTGCTCAGCGACGTGGTCGAACTCGCCCTTGGCGATTGCGTCGAACGACTCGATGGTCTCCTTGAGGGGAACCGTCGAGCCCTCTACACCGGTGAACTTCTTCGCCATGTAGGTGTTCTGCGGCAGGAACTGCTCGATGCGACGTGCACGCGATACGGTGATGCGGTCTTCTTCAGAGAGCTCGTCAACACCGAGGATCGCAATGATCTCCTGGAGTTCCTTGTTCTTCTGCAGAATCTGCTTCACGGTGGTCGCAACACGGTAGTGGTCGTCGCCCAAGTAACGGGGATCGAGGATACGCGATGACGAGGTCAGCGGGTCCACAGCCGGGTAGAGGCCCTTCGAAGCGATGGCACGAGAGAGCTCGGTGGTCGCGTCGAGGTGGGCGAACGTGGTCGCGGGAGCCGGGTCGGTGTAGTCATCGGCGGGCACGTAAATAGCCTGCAGTGACGTAATCGAGTGACCGCGCGTCGAGGTAATGCGCTCCTGGAGCACACCCATCTCGTCGGCGAGGTTCGGCTGGTAGCCCACAGCAGAAGGCATACGGCCGAGAAGCGTTGAAACCTCAGAGCCTGCCTGCGTGAAGCGGAAGATGTTGTCGATGAAGAGGAGCACGTCCTGCTTCTGAACATCGCGGAAGTACTCCGCCATGGTCAGAGCCGACAGTGCCACGCGCAGACGAGTCCCCGGGGGCTCATCCATCTGGCCGAATACAAGCGCGGTCTTGTCGAAGACGCCTGCTTCATCCATCTCGTGGATCAGGTCGTTACCCTCACGGGTACGCTCGCCAACGCCGGCGAACACCGAAACGCCACCGTGATCCTGCGCAACGCGCTGGATCATTTCCTGGATCAGAACGGTCTTACCAACGCCTGCACCGCCGAAGAGACCAATCTTGCCGCCCTGAACGTAGGGGGTCAGAAGGTCGATGACCTTGATGCCGGTCTCGAAGAGCTCAGTCTTTGACTCGAGCTGATCGAAAGCGGGGGGCGTGCGGTGGATGCTCCAACGCTCGGTAGCCTCGAACGTCTCGCCCTCTGCAAGGTTGAGTACGTTACCAGCAACGTCGAAGACCTTGCCCTTGGTGATGTCGCCCACGGGAACCGTGATTGACGAACCAGTGTCGGTAACTTCCTGGCCACGGACCAGTCCGTCAGTCGGCTTCAACGCAATAGCGCGAATCAGGTTGTCGCCCAGGTGCTGAGCAACCTCAAGCACGAGGGTGAACGACTCTGAGCCGTCGCCGAGGCTGACCTGGGTCTCAAGTGCGTTGTAAACGCCGGGAATAGCGTCGTGCGGGAACTCGATGTCGACAACAGGGCCGGTTACTCGAGCGATCCGCCCGACCACCTTGGCCTCAGTCGCCGATACGGCGGTTTCGGTCATGATTCTCTCTCTTCGTACTTCGACTAGTTGGCCAGCGCGTCAGCGCCGCCCACAATCTCGGAAATCTGCTGGGTGATCTCGGCCTGGCGAGCGTTGTTCGCGAGGCGGGTGTAGTCACGAATCAGCGTGTCGGCGTTATCACTTGCCGACTTCATCGCCTTCTGCGTGGCTGCGTGCTTAGCGGCGGCCGATGCGAGCAGCGCATTGAAAATGCGTGCTTCGATGTAGGCCGGCAGCAGCTGCTCGAGCACGACGTCTGCTTCGGGCTCAAATTCGTACAGCGGAGCCGGTGCGTCAGTCGCTTCTGCAACACCCTCGACAACCTCAAGCGGCAGCAAGCGGTTGACTTCGGGAACCTGGCTCACCATGCTGACGAGACGGTTGGACACGAGGTGGATTTCCTGTGCACCGCCCTCGTCTGCCGAGCGAGCGAATACCTCGAGGACCGACTCAGCAATTTCCTTCGCTGTGTCGAACGAGGGGTTCTCGGTGTCACCGATCCACATGCGCTCGGACGAGCGCTGGCGGAAGGAGAAGTATCCTTGCGCCTTGCGGCCGACCAGGTAGTAGACAACGTCCTTACCTTCAGCGCGAAGCAGCTCAGTAAGCTGCTCAGCTTCACGAAGCACCTGCGAGTTGAAGGCGCCCGCGAGGCCACGGTCGGAGGTGAAGATCACCACCGCTGCGCGGGTGACCGTTTCGGCCTCCTTGAGCAGCGGGTGGTCGGTGTTCGAGTGCGTTGCCACGGCCGAAACGGCGCGGGTGATCGCGGTAGCGTAAGGCGTGGATGCTGCGACGCGAGCCTTGGCCTTCTGAATGCGAGATGCTGCGATCAGCTCCATCGCACGGGTGATCTTCTTGGTCGTCTGGGCAGACTTAATCTTCTGCCGGTAGACCCGGAGTTGCGCTCCCATGTCTCTCCTGTGTTGGTCGGTGCTGGCTGATGGTGGCGGTGAGGTGGGAGCTTACGCTCCCACCTCGGTCCGTCACTACTTCTTTACGACCAGCTGCTCCTGCTTGATCTCTGCTTCATCGAGCGAGGCGAACTGTTCGTTCAGGCTCTTGCCTTCGCTCGTGCGGAACTCGCTCTTGAACTTCTCGATCTGAGTCGTGAGCTCTGCCACGGTCTCGTCAGAGAGAAGGTTCGTCTCGCGCAGCGTGGTGAGCGCCTGCGAGTTGCGAGCCAGGTAATCCAAGAACTCGCGCTCGAAGCGGAGGATGTCCTCCACGGGCACGTCGTCCATGAAGCCCTTGGTGCCAGCCCAGATCGAAACGGTCTGGTCCTCAACGGGGAACGGTGAGTACTGGCCCTGCTTGAGCAGCTCGGTGAGGCGTGCGCCACGCTCAAGCTGCTTACGGCTGGAAGCATCAAGGTCAGAAGCGAACATCGCGAAGGCCTCAAGCGCGCGGTACTGTGCGAGCTCAAGCTTCAAGGTGCCCGATACCTTCTTGATCGACTTCACCTGAGCGTCGCCGCCCACGCGTGAAACCGAGATACCCACGTCGACCGCGGGGCGCTGGTTAGCGTTGAAGAGGTCGGACTGCAAGAAGATCTGGCCGTCGGTGATCGAGATCACGTTGGTCGGAATGTACGCCGAGACGTCGTTTGCCTTGGTCTCGATGATGGGCAGGCCCGTCATCGAACCTGCGCCGAGCTCGTCGGACAGCTTTGCACAACGCTCGAGCAGACGCGAGTGCAGGTAGAAGACGTCACCGGGGTAAGCCTCGCGCCCCGGCGGGCGACGCAGCAGCAGTGATACTGCACGGTAGGCCTCAGCCTGCTTCGAGAGATCATCAAAGATGATGAGTACGTGCTTGCCGTCGTACATCCAGTGCTGGCCAATGGCCGAACCGGTGTACGGTGCGAGGTACTTGAAGCCTGCGGGATCAGATGCGGGAGACGCCACGATCGTGGTGTACTCCATTGCACCGGCTTCCTCGAGCGCGCCCTTTACCGAAGCAATGGTCGAGCCCTTCTGGCCGATAGCGACGTAGATGCAACGAACCTGCTTCTGCTTGTCGCCTGAAGCCCAGTTGGCCTTCTGGTTGATGATCGTGTCGATCGCAAGAGCCGTCTTACCGGTCTGGCGGTCACCAATGATCAGCTGACGCTGGCCACGGCCCACGGGGATCATCGCGTCGATAGCCTTGATGCCGGTCTGCAGCGGTTCGTGAACCGACTTACGCTGCATCACGCCGGGAGCCTGCAGCTCGAGTGCACGACGGCCCTCGATGCCACTGATCTCGCCGAGACCATCAATGGGCTTGCCGAGCGGGTCAACCACGCGGCCGAGGTAGCCCTCGCCCACGGGAACGGAGAGAACCTCTCCGGTGCGCGTGACCTGCTGGCCCTCCTCGATGCCGGTGAATTCACCGAGCACGACGACGCCAATAACGTCTTCGTCGAGGTTCTGAGCGAGTCCGAGAGTTCCATCCGCGAAGCGGATGAGCTCGTTCGCCATGACGCCGGGGAGTCCCGCGACGTGTGCGATGCCGTCTGCGGCGTCAACTACCGTTCCGACCTCGGTCTTATCTGCCTGGGCCGGCTCGTACGACGCTGCAAAGTCATTCAGCGCGCTACGAATCTCGTCCGGGCTGATTGAGAGTTCTGCCATTTCGTTTCCTCTGTCTGATCCGGAAGCGCCGCCCCCGGGGTGAAAAGTTGTGCCCTAAGCCGCGAGCTGCGTACGCAGGTCGTCCAGCCGGGAACGGATGCTGCCGTCGATGACGTCGTCGGCCATCTGCACGCGGATGCCGCCGATAACCGCCGGATCAATCACGGTGGTGATCTTCACGGTGCGGCCAGCGGTGCGCTCGAGAGCGGTTGCAAGCCGAGCCTGCTGCGCTGCCGAAATCGGAGCAGCAACAGTGACGGTTGCGAGTTCGCATCCGATCTGGTCTGCGGTGATGCGGGCTGCTTCACGCAGCGCCGCTTCAAACCGTCGACCGCGCGGGTGTGAAACCAGCTGGCGAGCGATAGCGAGTGCAGAGTCCGAGACCTTGCCGGTCAAGAGACTCGCCAGCAGCGAGACCTTACCGTCAGCTGCAACAAGCTTGCTGCCCAGCGTGAGCTGGAGATCGTGGTTCCGTGCAACGACATCGGCAATCGCGAGCAACTCATCTGAGAGGCCGGGGTTCTTGGAGCCCTCGGCACGCAGGCCGAGTTCTTCAATACCCGCGACCAGCTCAACTGAGTTTGACCAGCGACCAGCAACCACCGCGGTGAGGACCGCGCGCGCGTCAACGGAGAGCGCGCCGAAGAGCCGTGAGACCACGGAGCTCTTCGCCTCGGCCGCAGCGGAGGAGTCTCCGAGCGCGGAAGCGAGTGCCGGGTTCTGAGCGATAACGCCCGCAACCTCAAGCAGCTCGACACCAACGGTCGTGGCCAGGCCGTCCCGCAGAGCGGTACGGGCCTGTGCAAGTGCTTCGCGTGACGCGCTACCCATTACTTGGCCGCCTTCTCGGATGCCTCGAGATCAGCGAGGAAGCGATCGACGAGAGCCGATGCCTTCTGATCATCGTTCAGGCTTTCGCCAACAACGCTCGAAGCGAGGTCGATGGCGAGTGATCCGACGTCCTTGCGCAGCGAGACAACAGCGCTCTGGCGCTCTGCCTCAATCTGAGCCTGGGCAGTCTGCGTGATGCGAACCTGCTCAGCGGTAGCGTCTTCCTTAGCCTTGGCGACGATCTTCGCGCCATCTGCACGTGCAGAGTCGCGAATCTCGCCAGCTTCCTGGCGGGCGCTAGCCAGCTGCGCGGTGTATTCCTGCAGCGCAGCCTCGGCCTTAGCCTGAGCTTCGTCTGCCTTGGCGATGTTGCCTTCAATTGCTTCGGCGCGAGCGTCGAGCATGATCTGAACCTTCGGAAGGAAGACCTTCCAGAAAGCCACCAGGATGATGACAAAAGCGATCGCCGACCAGACGATGTCATACGTCGCCGGGAGCAGCGGGTTACGCGTCGTGCTCTCTGCAGCGAACTGCAATGCGAGATTCATCGTGCCTCCCTTTCGAGACTAGGGAAAGGTGGTCTGATTAAACGAAGATGAAGTAGGTGGCAACGCCGATGAGCGCGAGCATCTCCGTGAAGGCGATGCCGATCCACATCATGCCCTGGAGCTTGCCGGCGAGCTCAGGCTGGCGAGCGGTGCTCTCAATGGTCTTGCCGACCACGATGGCAACACCAATGGCGGGGCCGATTGCAGCGAGGCCGTAGCCTACGGTCGCGATGTTGCCCGAGATTTCAGCGAGAACAGACACAGTATGTGTTTCCTTCCGTATGTGGGTTTCGGCGGTTGCCGAGACCCGATGGGTTTTTAGTGCTCGTCAGCCAGCGCGAGCTGGATGTAAAGCGCGGTGAGCAAAGTGAAGACGTAAGCCTGCAGACCAGCAACGAACACCTCAAAGAGGGTGAACGCGAGGCCGAACACGAAGGTGCCGGCGCCCACTGCTGGGAAGAATCCGCCAGCGTCGAGCACGAAGAAGTTCGTAGCTGCAAACAGCAGCACGAGGATCATGTGACCAACAAGCATGTTCATCAGCAGTCGCAGTGCAAGTGTCACCGGGCGCATGATAAAGGTCGAGAGGAACTCAACCGGGGTGACGAGCAGGTACATGACCTTGGGTACGCCAGCCGGGAACAGCGAGTTCTTCAGGAACTTACCGGGGTGCTTGCGCAGACCTGCATAGAGGAATGCGACATACGCCACAATCGCCATGAAGATCGGGAAGCCCACTACGGACGAGGCCGCAATGTTAAACCCGGGAACAACGCCGGTGACGTTGAAGGCGAAGATGACGAAGAACATCGACATCAGCAGAGGAGCGAATCGACGCCCCTCCTTTACGCCAAGTTGAGCCTCGATGACGTTATTGCGCACGAAATCGAGCGCAAACTCGAGAACGCCCTGGCCACGGGTCGGCACAACCTTCAGGTTGCGCGTTCCGAGCCAGAACAGCAGCAGCAGCACGATCACCATGATCACGCGAATGATCATGATGCGGTTCATTTCGAACGGCGTGCCCGCAAAGAGCACCGCTGCCGGGAAGAAGTCATCAAGGGTGGGGCCGTGGAAGCCACCCGCTTCAGTACCGAAAAGTCCGGGGGCCACGAGGTGCATAGCGTTAGGGAACAGCGCCATTCTCCTGTATTCGGGGTGCGGATATAAGCCGCACGGCTTCGAACGATGGACGTGCCCCCAGCACGTATTGGGCGCACCTCAAGTGACGCCCGGCAGGGACATACCTCAGTGTAACAATACTTTCGCCCTCTGAGAAACCAAACACTCCAAATTCAAGCGCTCATTTGGTTTCATTTTTAGGGCGAAAATACTAATCTGAATAGTTTGCGATCGCGATGCGACCGCGGGCAAAGACAACTACGTTGACTGCCAGCGAGACCACCACACCAATGATGATCCCCAAGAACAGCATCGTCGAGTTCAGCCATTCCTGATCTTTCAGCAGCATGGCGGCGGCAATGAAGACCACAATCTTCAGCAGCCACGCCCCCATCACAATGCTAAAGAAGATCTGCAGGTACGCCGGGCTCGCTGAGAAGCGGTTACCAAATGCGATGCTGCCAGCCGTGAGCGTCAGGAAGATACCGGCGATACCGGCGCCGATCGCGCCGCCCACCACTCCGGTCATTCCCGAGACGAACCACCCGATAGCGGCAAACACCACGATGAGCAGAATCGAAACGACGATGCCCCACTTCACCGCACGCAACAGCACAGGCTGCGAGGTCGGCATGAAGTTTTCAGTGGCGGGCTCGCCGGCGGTGGTGCTGCCAGTTGTGGCCGCTGTGGGCGTCTGGTCGTGTTCTGTCACTCGGGACTCCTATCGTTGGGCACACGTAGAGTCAACGCTAGCAAGCTTCGACGGGCGATCGCTGTGCGTACCCGCGCGATCGGCATCAGCAGCACCATCGCGCACACCATCCCACCCACGATTAACACGATCAGCGGGATCGTGTAGCTCTGCAGCGTGAACACGAGCAGCACGGCGGTGGAGAGCACCGCGGTGCCGAGATAGAACACGACTACGGCCTGCACGGGCGAGTGGCCCATGTTGAGCAGGCGGTGGTGCAGGTGGAGTCGATCAGCCGTAAACGGGCTCTGACCGGCCCGCAGGCGCCGAAATACCGCGAGCGCAAAGTCTGCCAGCGGCAGTGCGAGCACCGCGATCGGCAAGATGATCGGAATGTAGCTGGCGAGCACGAGCTTCTGGTCGAGGGCGGCGGGGTTGAGTTTGCCGGTCACCGACACGGTGCTCGCCGCCATCAAGAGACCCACAAGCAGTGCTCCGGTGTCACCCATAAACATTTTGGCGCGGTGCCAGTTGTAGGGCAGAAAACCCGCGCACACCGCCACGACGATGCAGGCGATAAAGCTCGCGAGGGTGACGGCGTCAACTCGGCCAATGCGGTCGTGCAGCAGCATCGTGTAGACGAAGAACACGGCGTTGGCGATAATGGCGACGCCCGCGACGAGCCCGTCGAGCCCATCAACAAAGTTCACGGCGTTCATCACAACGGTCATGAGCACCACGGTGATCACAAAGTTCCACACGGCAGAGCCAACTATGAGGGTGTCCCCCACGGGCAGCGACACGATCTGCAGCCCATTCCAGGCGAGCAGCCCGGTGGCCACAAACTGGGCGCCGAGCTTCACCATCCAGTCCAGATCGAGCAGGTCGTCGAGGATGCCGATGACGGCGATGAGCGCGCAGGCACCGGCGAGCGCCCACATTTCAGTGCTCTCGGCATAGATCTGCCGAAATTCGGGCAGCAGCGCACCGGTCGCGAACGCGGCCAGCATGCCGGCGAACATGGCGACCCCGCCAAGCCTCGGGGTTGGGGTGTCGTGTACGTCGCGCTCGCGCACGGCCGGCGCAAGGTTGTACTTGCGGCTGAGGCGCAGCACGAAGTAGGAGGCGATTGCGGTGACCGCGGTCGCCACTACCGCGACGATGAGATAGGAGAGCACGTTAGTCCTCGATGGTCACCTGCGGCAGGGCTTCGGCCAGATCTTCGCGGGTGACACCTCCCTCGCGCAAAATACGCAGGCTGCCGCCTTCTTCGGTGAGCGCGGTGGCGTCAATAATGGTCGAGGCTTCGGGCTCGTCGGCGTTCGCCCCGTTTTCGAGGTACACCGAAACCGAGTCTTCAAGCATGGCCTGAGCCTCGGCGGCGGTGCGCGCGGGCGGCTCCCCCGTCTTGTTCGCAGACGACACCGCGAGCGGGCCGGTCTCCTGGAGCAGCTCAAGGGTGAGCGGCTGGTTGGGGATGCGCAGGGCGACGGTGCCGCCGGTCTCCCCCAGATCCCAGCTGAGTGCCGGGTTGGCCCGGGTGATGATGGTGAGCGCACCGGGCCAGAACGTTTCGGCGAGGGTGCGCAGCGGCGCCGTAACCTCGGCGGCTAGCGCGTCAAGGGTGGCGACATTGGGGATCAGCACGGGCGGCGGCGACTGGCGCGTGCGGCCCTTTGCGTCGAGCAGGCGCTGCACCGCTTCTGCGGTAAACGCGTCTGCGGCCACACCGTACACGGTGTCTGTGGGGATCACCGCGAGCTGCCCACTGCCAATCGCTCGCCTTGCGGCGCGCATTGCCGAAATGAGCTGGGTGGTGTCGCTGCAATCAAATACCTCTGCCATAGCGCCCCAGCTTACTCGGCTTGGCCAGGGAGTCTCGCCGAAGTCGCCCGATCGCGGCCCGTGAGGTCGACGTGGGTGTGCGTTTGCTGCCACCCGTCGCGTGCGAGCAGCCCGCGAATCGCGGCCCCCTGCTCTTCGGTGTGCTCGAGCACAATGAGCCCACCGGGCGCGAGTAGCCGGCGCCCGGCACGGCTCAAGATCCTGATGGCGTCGAGCCCATCGCTGCCACTGTAGAGCGCGAGATCGGGGTCGTGTTCGCGCACCTCGGGGTCGACGGGAATCTCACTGGCCGGCACGTATGGCGGGTTCGACGCGAGCACTGCGAAGCGCTCCAAAAGCGGCGTGATTGCGCGGTCGATCTCGCCTGCGGGCTGTTGAGTTCCTTGATCCGGATCATCGAGCTCAGCGATATCGCCCAGCAGCAGCGTGACCCGGTGATCGCCCCAGTCGGCCACGTTTTGTGCGGCCCAGGAGTAGGCAGTTTCGTCTTTTTCGACGGCCCAGATGCGCGCGGTGGGCACCTCGTGCGCCATCGCGAGGGCGAGGGCTCCGCTGCCCGTGCAGAGATCGAGCGCGAGCGGATCGGGCTTAAGCGCGAGTTCATCGATCGCGATTTGCGCGATTAATTCAGTTTCGGGCCGCGGCACAAACACGCCGGGGCCGACCTTCAGCTCAAGGGTGCGAAACGGTGCGAGGCCGGTGAGGTGCTGCAGCGGCACGCGCTCGGCACGGCGTTGTCCCAGCGCTTCGAACTGCGCGTGCTGCGCTTCGGTGAACGTGCGTCCCATGATGGCGAGGGCTTGCACCCGGCCGCGTGATTCGCCCAGCACGTGGCCGGCGAGCAGCTCGGCATCGACCATCGGGGTGTCGATGCCGGCCGCGGCGAGGGTGTCAGCGAGCTGGCGCAGCTGCTGCTGCAGCGCGCGAGAGTGAGAAGCCATAGCCTCTACTTTCCCACACCCAGGCGGGAGCGCTGCGCGGTGACTTCCGCGCAGCGCTTCCCACAGGGTTTACCAGAATACGGCGATTGCCACGTTGATGAGCGACAGCCCACCCACGGCGTGAGCGATGCCCGTCGATACAGGCTCGCCCTTCTTGACCTTGCTGCGGCCGATCCATGCGGCGACCAGAATGCCCACGAGCAGCACCAGCTTGACGCCGATCTTGATGTGGTTGACGCTGCCGTCGCCCATTTCGGCGAGGCCCACGAGCAGCAGGCCCGTGATGAGCTGCACCCAGGCGCCAGCAAACTGGAATACCCCCACCGTGGGGGTCTTGAACGTGGCGAGCCAGCCACCCACGAGGGCAGCGGCACCGAGAAGGTGGAAGAACACGAGAACGGTATGTAGGAAGTCCATACCCTCGAGCATAGGCAGCCTTTGCACACGCCGCTGGGCGCCCCCCGATGGCCGGTGAGAATCAGAGCAACTACACAGTTTCACGACACCGTGTCGGTATCATGCGTAGAGTCACTTTCGGCGCACTGACGGGCCTCGTCACTGTTGACCCGCTGGCGAGAACTGGAGGCGATATCTATGCCACGCCTTGAAGCGGCAACGGTGGCCGAGCATCGCGCAAACCAAGAGCGCCTGCTGCTCGATGTCGCTCATTCCATGCTGCAGCGCACGGGGGCCGTGCCCGGCATGGGCGCCGTGGCCGCCGGGGCTGGGCTCGCCCGCTCGAGCATCTACCAATACTTTGATTCTCGCGAGGCGCTGCTCAATGCCCTCGTGGAAGATATCTTTCCCAAGTGGGCCGAGCGCGTGACCGGGGCGATGGCTGCCGCACCCAACGCGGGCGCCCGCATACTGGCGTATGCGCTTGCCAATCTTGAACTTGTAGCCGAGGGCGCCCACGCGGTCGGGTCTGCGCTGGCCACACTGTCCCCCGGCGACGCCGTGAATGAGCAGGCCGCGCGCATGCACCGCCAGATCCAAGAGCCCCTCACCCAGGCCCTCATTGAACTGCGCGTGGCTGACCCCGAGGGCGTGGGTGAGCTCATCAACGCCATGGTGCACGCCTCGACACTGCGGCTCGAAGCTGGCCAGCCACCCGCTCAGGTGCGCGAGAACCTCACGGCAGTTATTGCCCCGATGGCGCAGCAGCTGCAAGAGCAACACAGCGGCCAGGATCCCCTCACATAGATCGGCGAGGTTCGCCCGACGCGTAATCGGGCGACTTAGGCTATAAGTGATCGGAAACACTCCGATAAGGTGGAGCTATAGTTTAGCGTCGCACTCAACCGCAGGAGGATGCACCCATGGCACGGATTTACGACAACATTACCCAGGCTTTCGGCAAAACGCCGCTCGTTCGCCTCAACCGCGTCACCGACGGCGCCGTTGCCGAGGTATACGCGAAGCTCGAGTTCTACAACCCCGCAGGCTCGGTGAAGGATCGCATCGGTATCGCGATCATCGACGCCGCAGAAGCCTCAGGCGCATTGAAGCCCGGTGGCACCATCGTTGAGGGCACGAGCGGCAACACCGGCATCGCCCTCGCCTTTGTTGGCGCAGCGCGCGGCTACCGCGTCGTACTCACGATGCCCGAGACGATGAGCATCGAGCGTCGCAAGATGCTGAAGGCGTACGGCGCCGAGATCGTACTCACCCCCGGCGCAGCCGGCATGCGTGGCGCAGTCGAGAAGGCTCAGGAGATCGTTGACTCAACCCCCGGCGCCATTCTCGCCAACCAGTTCGGCAACGCAGCCAACCCCGCCGTGCACTACGCCACCACGGGCCCCGAGATCTGGGCCGACACTGAGGGCAGCGTTGACATTTTCGTTTCGGGCATCGGCACCGGCGGCACCATCACGGGCGCCGGCAGCTACCTGAAGGAGCAGAACGCTGCAGTGCAGGTCGTTGCGGTTGAGCCCAAGGACTCCCCGCTGCTCACCGGCGGCAACGCAGGCCCGCACAAGATCCAGGGCCTCGGCGCAAACTTTGTGCCCGAGGTGCTCAACACCGAGCTGTACGACGAGGTCGTTGACGTTGAGCTCGAAGACTCGCTGCGTCTGGCACGCGAGCTCGCGACCCGCGAGGGAATCCTCGTGGGCATTTCGGGTGGCGCCGCCGTATCTGCCGCACTCGAGGTCGCCAAGCGCGCCGAGAACGCGGGCAAGAAGATCGTCGTCGTGATCCCCGATTCGGGCGAGCGCTACTTCTCGACCGTACTGTTTGCAGACCTCGAGGTCTAACACGCCGTGACGCGGGGGTCGGGCATAGGCTGCCCGGCCCCCGCGTTGTCGTGACCACGGTCAGAACACCCACTCCACACCCCAGTGGTTCCCCAGATCTCAGAATGAAGCGAGGCAGCGTGAGCATCCTGTCGAGAATCCGTGAAGACGTGCAGTCGGCGCGCTCCCATGACCCCGCGGCGCGCGGCGCCCTCGAAGTCGCCGTGGTGTATTCGGGGTTACACGCAGTCTGGTGGCACCGGGTGGCACACACGCTGTGGTCACGGGGTGCCCGCTTTCTTCCGCGCCTGATTTCACAGGCCACACGCTTCGCCACCGGCATCGAGATTCACCCGGGCGCCACCATTGGCCGCAGGTTGTTCATCGATCACGGCATGGGGGTCGTCATTGGCGAGACCGCCATCATCGGCGATGACGTGCTCATCTACCACGGCGTCACGCTCGGCGGCACCGGCCATGGCCGCGGCAAGCGCCACCCCACCCTGGGCAACCGCGTGGTGGTGGGCGCCGGCGCAAAGTTGCTCGGCGCCATCGAGCTCGGCGATGACTGCGCCGTCGGCTCAAACGCCGTCGTGGTGCGCTCGGCCCCCGCGTGGTCGACCCTCACCGGTATACCGGCGCAGGCTCGGCCGAGGCGTGGAGCGCCCCGGGCCGAACAGCCCGACATGGCCGACTTCTACGTCATCTAACGCAGCCGGCGCCCGCGCTCGGCCATCCAGCGCTGCGTGCGGCGCCGCTCGATCAGCACCATCGTGATCCCGAGCACCCACAGCGGCACCTGCACCGCGAACGCCCACTTAAAGGCCGTAAGCGAGTAGGCATCGGGTGATCCGGCGCCTTGTACGTCAAGCACCAGCCCGATCAACAAGATCACAATCAGCGAGGCAATGAAGCCGCCCGTGTTGACGAGCCCCGTCGCGAACCCGGCGAAGCTGCGCGGTGAGTGCGACCGCAGCACCTCGAACGCGATCATCGAGGCCGGGCCGCCCAGCGGCATCACGATAATCAGCGCGAGCAGCAGCCACAGCGGCGGCGGGCCGGGCCACAGGAACACCGTGCCCCACACGATCGCGATCGCGAGGGTAATGCCCACGTTGATCCACACGCGGCGCTCGACGAACCGCGAGCTCAGCGGGCCGAGCACGAGGCCGGCCACCATCGATGACACCACCGTGATGCTCAGCAGCGCCCCCGATTGTGAGGCAGACAGACCCACCCCGCCCGTCAAGAACGGGGTGCCCCAGATCAGCAGGAACACGTTCGCCGCGAAGGGTGAGGTGAAGTGCAGCCAGAATGCGAGCCTGATGCCCGGGATGCGCAGCATGCGGCGGGCGCGATCGATTACCTCGAATCCGCGGTGGGAATCAACCAGCGGAATGGTGGAGGTTTGGGGCGGCCCAATCGACGAGGTGACGGCCTCAGGCTCCCCCGCCAGCGAGCGCGCGTTGAGGGTGAGTTTGCCGCGGCGCCCCGTGATCTGCTCGACGAGCGTGGGGGCGCCTGGGCGATCCCGCATCACGAACGCACCCAAAATGGTGACGAGCAGGCCGACGGCCGCGAGGCCCAAGAAGCCCTGGGTCCAGCCGACCGCGCCCACGAGCAGCGCCAGCGGGGTCACTGAGACCAGCTGTCCGGCTTGGCCGATCAGCCCCGTAACCTGGCTCACCGTGGGCAGCTGCCGCACCGCGAACCACTCGGGGAGCATACGCATCACGCTAATAAACGTGCACGCGTCACCCGCGCCCACCAGCACGCGGGCTAGCACCGCAAGCCACACATTATCGACCGTCGCCATTGCGGTCTGGCCGATCAGCATCAGCACGCCGCCGCCCAGCACCATGTTCGTGGTGCCCACCTTGTCGAGCAAAATACCCACGGGGATCTGCAGGGCGGCATAGACCACCAGCTGGATCACGGGGAACGCCGCGAGGGTCGTTGCGTCGATGTCGAAGTGGTGTTGGGTGGCTGGGCCGAGGGCGGCGAGTGAGGAGCGATTAATCACTGCCACTGCATACGCGATGGCGGCCACACCCCAAACAAACCAAGGGAGCAGTGGGCGTGCTGTGCGCATGGCCTCAGCCTACTCTCGGGTGCGTCCCTGGCAGCCCAGGCGCGCGGTGCCGCTCCCCCGGTTCAGCACCCGGCCTTGCACTCGGCCGGCCCCCGGCCCAGCACCCGGCCAGCCCTGGCCAGCCCCGGCCTGCATGGCACCGCGTACGAAAACGGGCCCTGCTTCCTCGCACAGTGTGCGAGGAAGCAGGGCCCGAGATGCGTGGCCGATGGCCGGGTGAAGTTACTCGCCCAGGTTTGCCAGGCGCTCTTCTTCGTCAGCGCGAATGCACGAGTCGATGACTGCGTCGAGCGCACCGTCCATCACGTGATCAAGGTTGTATGCCTTGAATCCCGTGCGGTGATCTGCGATGCGGTTCTCGGGGAAGTTGTACGTGCGAATGCGCTCGGAGCGATCCATCGTGCGGATCTGGCTCGAGCGGTACGCACTTGCCTCAGCGGCGGCTTCCTCTTGCTTGCGCGCCAGCAGTCGTGCACGCAGCACGCGCATACCCGCGTCGCGGTTCTGCAGCTGGCTCTTCTCGTTCTGCATCGCCACGACAATGCCCGTGGGAATGTGCGTGATGCGCACGGCCGAGTCGGTCGTGTTCACCGACTGGCCGCCGGGGCCGCTCGAACGGTAGACGTCGATCTTGAGATCGTTCTGGCTGATCTCAACCTCTTCAGGGGCGTCAACCTCGGGGTACACGAGCACGCCCGTGGTGGAGGTGTGAATGCGTCCCTGTGACTCGGTCACGGGCACACGCTGCACGCGGTGCACGCCACCCTCGTACTTCAGGTGCGCCCAGGCGCCCTGCGACGGATCGGCAGCGTTGGCCTTGATCGCGACCTGCACGTTCTTGTAGCCGCCCAGATCGCTCTCGTCTTTCTCGAGGATCTCGGTCTTCCAACCCTTGGACTCTGCATAGTGCATGTACATGCGCAGCAGATCGGCGCCGAACAGCGCCGATTCTGCGCCGCCCTCGCCACCCTTGATCTCAAGGATGACATCGCGTGCGTCGTCGGGGTCGCGCGGAATCAGCAGACGCCGCACCTTCTCCTGAGCCTCAGCGAGCCCGGTTTCAAGAGCGGGGATCTCTTCAGCGAAGGCGTCATCTTCGCGTGCAAGCTCGCGTGCGGCCTCAAGGTCTGCACCCTGCTGCTGCCACTGCTCGTACGCAGCCTTAATCTTGGACAACTCGGCGTAGCGCCGGTTGACCTTCTTTGCACGTGCCGCATCGGCGTGCAACGCCGGATCTGCAAGCGTCTCCTGCAGTGCGAGGTGCTCAGCGAGCAGTGTCTCGACCTGTTCGAACATGTTTCCTCCGAGAATGTGTTCTGTGTAAGTGACCGTGAAGCGTGTAAACGCTAGGCCGCGGAGGTGGTCTGCAGAACTGCAGCGCCACGCGTGTGCGAGCGCTCAGCAACTACGGTGACCGCAGCGGGAGCGGTGGCTGCGAAACGAATTTCGCAGTTCGCCACGGGGCGCAGGTCGCGCAGCAGCTGCTTGTCAGCAGCAAAACCAGTCTTTGCAGCGGCGGTGGCGAGCACCGTCACCGATCCGCCGTTTTCAACGTTGCGGGCCGCGCCAAGCACGCGACGCACCTGAGCGGTCGCAAACTCGTCGACGGCTCCGTTTGCGGGCCGCGATGAGACGGGCTGTGCCTGGGCGTAAGCCCGAGCCAGGTCGCCTACCGAGTCGATCAGCACGACGACGTCGTGGCCGAGCTCAGCGAGACGCTTTGCGCGCTCGATACCCAGCTCAGCGATCGTGGCCTGGTCTTCTGCCGTGCGCTCGAACGATGCGGCGATGACCTCACCGTTGACGGTGCGCGTCAGGTGGGTGATGTCTTCGGGCTGTGCGTTGGTGAGCAGCAGCATCAGGTGTGCATCGGGAGCGTTCTGGCTCACCGAAGCGGCGAGCTGGCTCAGCACCTCGATGCCGCGTGCGGGCTGGGGCACCACGAGCAGGCCACGCTGGCCGAAGCCCACGGGAGCTGCAGCGTCAATCTCGCTGCCAATGCCTGCGCCGGTCGAGAGCGGCAGCTGGCGTACGGGGTAGATGGCTGAGAGCTCAGAGAACTCAGCGCGCTGCTCGTTCTCTTCGATCGCGCGACCGTTGATCGAGTCAACCTTCACAATGGCGTTGTACTTCTGACGCCCGGCCTGATCGCCTTCGCGGGGCTGACGAATAGCGCCAACGACTGCGTCGCCGCGCTTCAGACCGTACTTCTTGACCTGACCGAGCGAGACGTACACGTCGCTCGTGCCGGGCAGGTAACCGCTCGTGCGCACAAACGCGTAGTTGTCGAGCACGTCGAGGATGCCCGCGATGGGCAGCAGGACATCATCTTCGGTGATCTCGGGATCGATATCGTCACCCTGGCCGCGACGCTTACGGTCACGCTGGCGGGTGCGGCTCGAACGGCTTTCGGCGTTCTTGTCGTTGTGGCGGTTCGACTCGGGGCCGTTCTGGCTCTCACCGGTCTTCTGGCCACGCTGGTTCTTGTTCGCCTGAGCCTGGTTCTGGTTCTGGTTCTGAGCCTGGTTCTGGTTCTGGTTCTGAGCCTGACCCTGGTTCTGAGCCGCGCCCTGAGCCTGGTTCTGGCCCTGGGTCTTGGTCTCAGCAGCTGCAGCCTCGGGCTGCGCAGCCTCTGCGGTCTCAGCAGTTTCAGGCCTCTGGCCACGGCGGCCACGGGTGCGACCGCGGGTGGGGCGCTCGCCCTCAGCCTGGTCAGCGTTGGTCTTGTCGGCGTCAGCCTGCTCGGCCGACGTGGCCTCAGCAGCCTGATCAGCGGCGGGCGTTTCGCTCGACTCGCTGGCGACCGGCTGCGACGCTGCGGTCTCAGCGGGCGCTGCGGTCTCGGCCTCGGGGGTCTCGGCGATGGGCTCAGCAGCCTTCGCTGCCTTGCTGACCCGTGCACGACGCGTGCGCTTCACGGGAGCCTCAGCTGCAGCAGTTTCATCTGCGGCGGCCTCAACGGGGGCCTCAGCCGCAGCCTCGGGGGCGGCTTCGGCAGCGGGTGCTTCAGCAGCGGGAGGCTCGACGGCTTCAGCAGCAGGAGCCTCAACGGGCTTCTTACGAGCACGCGTTACGCGCTTCTTCGGCGCCTCAACAGCAGCCTCAGCGGCAGGTGACTCAGCAGCAGGTGCTGCGGTCTCCGCAGCGGCCTTGGGAGCTGCAGCCGATGATTCAGCAGCGGCGGGTGCCTCAGCAGCAGCCTCAGCCGTGACCGGCTTCTTACGAGCACGCGTCACGCGCTTCTTCGGCGCTTCAACAGCAGCGGGCGCTGCGTCAGCGGCGGGGGCCTCAGCGGCAACCGCTGCGGCCGGAGCAGCAACGGCCGCAGCAGCCGGCGCCACGACGGTGACGGGCGCAACGGCCTCACCGGCGGGGGCCGTCACGCGACGCGATGCGCGCTTACGCACGGGTTTCTCAGCAGCAACCGCGGCAGTTGCGTCGCCACCGACGCTGGCCTGGGGCTCAATTACATTGTCTTCCACAGTGTTTTCCTCTCGGAATGTCGCGGGGGCGCACGCAAGGCGCATCACCCTCCCACGAACTTGCACTCAAGTGCATTCGGGATCGCCGGGCATGCGCCTCGGCAAGGGAACGATCCAACCTCCACAGCCGCGAATACACCGTGCACCGACAAGGCGGTGGCGACGGAACGCTACTGGGAAACTCGCGAAGAAATCGCGGGGATCGGCTCCACTGTAGCACCCTTCGTATCGACCGCAAGCGTCAGAACGCGCCAATCAGGGTGATGCTCAGCCACGAAATCTGCGGCGGCCAAGCGCTCCTGCGGCCCGTTCGACATCACGAGCACCGACGGCCCGGCACCCGACACCACGGCCGGGTAGCCGCGCTCGCGCAGCTCAGCGATCAGGTCGCGCGTGCCCGGCATCGCTGCACCGCGATAGTTCTGGTGCAGGCGATCCTCAGTCGATTCAAACAACAGCTCGGGGCTCTGCGTGAGCGCCGCAATGAGCAGCGCCGAACGCGACACGTTAAACACTGCGTCCTCGTGCGGCACCTGCTCAGGCTGCAGGCTGCGCGCGAGTTCCGTCGACATCGTGAAGCTGGGCACGAGCACGAGCGGCGCGACACCGCGGTGCACCATCAACTTTTTGAACTTCGGCCCCTCGGGCGTGGTCCACGCAATCGTGAGCCCGCCAAACAGCGCGGGAGCCACGTTGTCGGGGTGCCCCTCAAGCGCGGTGGCGAACCCGAGCAGCTGAGCTTCGGTGAGCGACAGAGGCGATTCCGGATCACTCTCGAGTAGCCCCGCCGCAATCATGATGCCCGCGACGATCGCCGAGCCCGATGAGCCCATGCCGCGGCCGTGCGGAATGCGGTTGTGTGCCTCGAGCGTCAGCCCGGGCAGTTCGCGGCCGAGCTGCTCATACACGTAGGCCGCCGAGCGCACCACGAGATTCGAGGCGTCAGTGGGCACTTCGCCCTCGCCGACACCCGTGACGTGCACGGTAGCGCCAGATTCTGCTCGGGTCGTGGCGGTGAGGTCGTCACCGTAGGCGAGCGCAATGCCCAGAGTGTCAAACCCTGGCCCCAGGTTTGCGCTCGTCGCCGGCACGCGCACGCGCACCGAGCGTGCGGCGTAAGTCGTCTGTGGTGCGTCAGCATTCATGCTCATTCGTTGCCCTCCAGGCGCAGTACGCTCGTCACCTCGTGCACCAGATCGCTCGCGCGCAGTGAATCAACCATGGCGGCGAGATCAGACTCGCGGCCGATGTGGGTGCCGATCACCAGCGAGGCACGCTCGTGCGCACCGTCAGCGATGCTCTGCTTCACGCTTGCGGCCGAGACACCGTGCTCGGCGAGAATACCGGCGATTCGGGCGAGTACGCCCGGCTGATCCTGCACCTCGAGCATCACCTGGTATGACGTGTTGACCTCGCCCACGGGCAGGATGGTCAGGCCAGCGTGGAGCGATCCGGCGATGCCGGGGCCGCCAACCACGTGGCGACGTGCCGCAGAAACAACGTCACCGAGCACCGCAGAAGCGGTCTCGGCGCCGCCAGCGCCCGCGCCGTAGAACATGAGTTCGCCAGCGGCTTCGGCCTCAACGAACACGGCGTTCTTGCCGCCGTACACCGCCGCCAGCGGGTGGTCGCGGCGAATCAGCGCCGGGTAGACGCGCGCCGAGACGCCGTGTTCGCCGTCTGCCGAGGTGATGCGCTCGGCGATCGCCAGCAGCTTGATGACGTAGCCGGCCTGCTTGGCCGTTTCGATCTGCTCAAGCGTGATGTTCGCGATGCCCTCGCGGTAAACCGCGTCAACGGGCACCTCGGTGTGGAACGCGATCGAAGCGAGGATCGTTGCCTTCTGGGCAGCGTCGTAGCCTTCGACATCGAGCGTGGGATCGGCCTCGAGGTAGCCCAGCTCGCTCGCAACGCGCATCGCGTCTTCAGAGCTGTCACCGAAGCGATCCATGCGGTCGAGAATGTAGTTGGTCGAGCCGTTCACGATGCCCATCACGCGGGTGATGTGGTCGCCCGCGAGGCTCTCGCGCAGCGGGCGCAGAATGGGAATGGCCGCCGCCACCGAGGCTTCGTATGACAGCTGGGCGCCGACCTGTTCTGCGGCTTCAGCGAGCTCGGGGCCGTGCGCGGCGATGAGCGCCTTGTTGGCGGTCACCACATCAGCGCCGCCCTGCAGCGCCTGCAAAATGAGGGTCTTGGCCGGCTCGATGCCGCCCATCAGCTCGATCACAATGTCTGAGCCCTGTACGAGGCGCTCAGCGTCGCTCGTGAACAGCTCCTGGGGCAGGTCGACATCGCGCTTCGCGGTGGTGTCGCGCACGGCAATGCCTGAGAGGGTGAGGCGCGCACCAATGCGTGCGGCAAGCTCGTCGCCATGCTCGATGATGAGTCTGGCTACCTGGGCGCCCACTGAGCCGCAGCCCAAAAGTGCTACGCGCAAGTCACGGTATTCGTTCACTTCACTGTCTCCGATGATCGTGTGTATTTCGCCGCGGGGTGTGCCCGCGGAACAGGGGTGGGGGCCGCGCGGTGGGCGCGACCAAGGGAATTAGCTGCGGGGCGTGGGGGCCCAGTCAGCGGCGCCCGTCACGCTCTTGGCGAGCAGTTCGGCTTCGGTTTCGCCGTGCACGATCAGGCGCGCACGGCCGTCGGTCACTGCGACCACCGGGGGCCTTGGCACATAGTTATAGTTGCTCGCAAGCGACCAGCAGTAAGCGCCGGTCGTGGCAACGGCGAGGGTATCCCCCGGGCGCACGTCACCGGGCAGCAGGTCGCGCTGCACCACAATGTCGCCCGATTCGCAGTGCTTGCCTACGACGCGCACGAGGGCAGCATCAGCGGCACTCACGCGGTTGGCGATGCGCACGTGGTAGTCAGCGCCATAGAGGGCGGGGCGAGCGTTATCGCTCATGCCGCCATCGACGCTCACGTACAGGCGCTCGCTGAACCCCTGATCGGCGGGATCTGCGGCCGCGTCGCTGCCCGCAAGCTGCACCGTCTTCGTGGTGCCAACGGTGTAGAGCGTCACGCCCGACTGGCCGATGATCGCGCGCCCGGGCTCGAAGGCCAGCTTCGGCACCGGCACACCGGCTGCCGCGCAGCTCTCGGCCACAATGTCTGCGAGCTCGCGAGCGATGCGAGACACCTCGGGGGCGTCAGCTGCCTGATCAGGAGTGTAAGCAATGCCGAAGCCACCGCCCAGGTTGAGCTCGGGAATATCGCGGCCCGCAAGCTTGGCCAGCTCGGGGTACACGCTCAGCAGCCGCTTGGCTGATTCGCGGAAGCCCTCGGTCGCGAAGATTTGCGAACCGATGTGGCAGTGCAGGCCCACAAAGTCGAGCGACGCATGCGCGAGCACCAGTGAGGCCAGGCGGGGAGCTGCGGCCAGCGGCTGACCGAACTTCTGATCCTCGTGCGAGGTCGCCAGGAAGTCGTGGGTGGAGGCGTGCACCCCGCTGTTGACGCGCAACCGCACACGCTGCACACGCCCGTGGGCTGCGGCCGCCTGAGCGACGCGCTCAATCTCGATCTCGCTGTCGATGATGATGGTGCCCACGCCCGCGGCTACCGCGCGGTCGATCTCGCTGACCGACTTGTTATTGCCGTGGAAACCGATCATCTCGGGCTTCACGCCTGCGGCCAGGGCCACCGAGAGTTCGCCGCCGCTGGCGACGTCAATGGCGAGGCCTTCCTCGGCCATCCATGCCGCGACCTCGACGCACAAAAATGCTTTGCCCGCGTAGTACACGGTCGCCGAGGTGCCAATGCGTTCGGCCTCGCTCGTGAGCGCGGTGAACACCTCGCGGGCCTTCGCACGTGCGGCGCCCTCGTCAATGACGTACAGGGGCGAACCGAACTGCGCGGTGAGATCGGTGGCGCGAATCTCACCAATCTTCAGCTCACGACACTCGTTTCCGCGACGCGCTGTGGGCGGAAAAACGCGAGTATCGATGGCGTTCAGGTCGGCCGGCTGGGTGGGCTCGGTCATCTGGGCTCCTGTGCTCCTGAAATGCGGGTCTTGTTCGCGCACGCTGCGGCTGCATCATGCAACACGTGGCGAGCGGACCCGGCTTGGCCCCTGAAGCCGTGCGAACGGAGACGTGGGTCTCAGAACGAACTTCTCTAGCTTATCGCGGCCCACATGCTCTGCGCGTCACGCTGACGCTGTGTGACAGCACGACTGCGTGCTGGCCACCCAAAACTGGCAAGTTACTCGCAGCTGCCGGGCTCCTGTTCGCGGGCGACCGCCAAAATGGTGGGCGAAAGATCGGCCCGGATCGTCACCGATCCGGTGCTCGACAAATCAACACTCGACAGTTCGATCCCCTTGGGGAGTCGGTCTGCGACGCACAGTTGCTGTGGCTTCAGGATCGGTTCGAGCAGGCTTCCCGTCACCGACCCGAGCTGCTTGGCCGACATATCGAACCCTGCGGCTTTCAGGCCCATGGGTTCAACGGTGACTTCGCCGTCTTCCACGCCCACGCGCAGCGACGCCGTAATCGACACGTCTTGCCCGAAAATCTCGACCGAGCGGCCCACGACGAGCTCGTCACCGCGCACCTCACCCGACTGGGCGATGCCCTGGGTGAGGAGCTCGATGGTGGGGCCCAACTCATTCTTGGGCACGGTGAGTGCGGCGGTGCCGCCCACAATCTCACCCGTGGTGGGATCGAAGGGCGTGAAATCGGCGTGCACGCGCGCATCGGCGATGAGCCCCTCGATGAGCGGCACCTCGGGTGAGGTGATGGTGACATCCCCTACCCCGCCGCGCACAGCGTTCACCAGGGTGGATCCCCCAAGCTCGACGTCGACCGGGTGGTCGTCGCTGAGCTTCAGCTCGCTGCGAATGGTGCCCGCCACGATGTTCGGAATGATCATGCGCAGCGCGATTTCGGCCGCGCCGGCGAGCAGGCCGAGCACGACGACCACGCCGAGTGCTCGCACCCACCAGCGCGGTTTCCGCTTCGCCATGGGGATCCGGATCTAAATATCTAGATTAGAGGCGCTCGGGCGCCGAAACACCGATGAGATCGAGGCCGTTGCGCAGCACCTGGCCCGCAGCGTCGTTGAGCCACAGGCGCGTGCGGTGCAGGTCGCCGATGGGCTCGTCGCCCAGGGGCAGCACGCGGCAGGCGTCGTACCAGCGGTGGTAGGCCGCGGCGAGCTCTTCGAGGAAGCGGGCGACGCGGTGCGGTTCGCGCAGCTCGGCGGCACCCGCGATGATGCCGGGGTACTCCTGCAGCTTGCCCAGCAGCTCGGTCTCAGACGCGTGCGTCAGAAGCTCGGGCACGAAGGCGCTGCGGTCGATGCCAGCGGCCTCGGCGTTGCGGTCGACCGCGCAGGTGCGGGCGTGCGCGTACTGCACGTAGAACACGGGGTTGTCGTTCGTGCGGCTGCGCACCTTCTCGCCGTCGAGCGCGAGCGGCGAATCTGCGGGGAAGCGAGCCAGCGAGTAGCGCAGTGCGTCAGATCCGAGCCACTCGAGCAGATCGTCGAGCTCGATGATGTTGCCGGCGCGCTTCGACAGCTTCGCGCCGTTGAGGTTCACCAGCTGGCCAATCAGCACCGTGATATCGGTGTCGATGTTGTCGCCAGCGGCGCCAGCGATCGCGCTCAGTCGACCGATGTAGCCGTGGTGATCTGCGCCGAGCAGGTAGATCTTCTCGCCGAAGCCGCGATCCTTCTTCGACAGGTAGTAGGCAGCGTCGGCCGCGAAGTAAGTGTAGATGCCATTGCCGCGCGTGAACACACGGTCTTTGTCATCACCGAAAGCTGAGGTGCGCACCCAGGTGGCGCCACCATCTTCGTAGACGTGGCCCTGCTCGCGCAGGCGCTCAACGGCCGACTCGATGGGGCTCGGTTCGCCGTTCTCGCCCTTGGCGTGCAGCGTGCGCTCTGAGAAGAACACGTCGAAGTGAACGTTGAAGCGCTCGAGCGAGCTCTTGATCTCGGCGAGCTGCAGCTGGTAACCCAGCTCTTGCGCCTCGATGATCGCGGCAGCGCGATCTGACTCGGCGAGCTCGGCGAGGCCGGGAAGCTGCGCCTTGATCTGCGCGCCGAGCGCCTGAATGTATTCGCCCGGGTATGCGTCTTCGGGAGCCTCTTCGCCGAGGGCTGCGGCCAGCACCGAGCGGCCGAACTTGTCCATCTGTGAGCCGGCGTCGTTGATGTAGTACTCGCTCGTGACCGTGGCGCCAGCGGCGCGCAGCACGCGAGCGGTTGAGTCGCCCAGGGCTGCCCAGCGGGTGTGGCCCATGTGGAGGGGGCCCGTGGGGTTTGCCGAGACGTACTCGAGGTTGATGTTCTGACCCTTGAGGGTCTCGGTGCGGCCGTAGTTAGCGCCCTGCTCGACTACGCGGCGCGCGGTCTCGCCGGCGCTCGCTGCATCGAGGGTGATGTTAATGAACCCGGGGCCAGCGATTTCGGCCTTGGCGACGCCTTCGATCTCGGCGGCCTTCGCGGTGATTTCTTGTGCGAGCTCGCGCGGGTTGACACCCATGCGCTTCGCGAACTTCATCGCGGCGTTTGAGGCCCAGTCGCCGTGTTCACGGTTCTTCGGTCGCTCTACCGGAGTGTCCTGTTCGGTGACCACGAGGTCGAGGCCGCGTGCGGCGACGATCTCGGTCAGGATGCGGGCGAGAGCGGTAGCGAGTTCTTGGGGAGTCACGAGAATCAAGTCTACTCTCTCGAGCTTGCAGGTTCGTGCGCGTGGCGCGTGACCGCGGTTGTGGCGTAACCGCTTATGGCGCGGGGCGGTCGATGGGCCCGGTCGCGAGGCTGACGAGCGGCCGCTCGGCGATGGCGGCAGCTGGGTCTGCTGCCGCGATGCTGGCGGTGTGCCCGTGGCGCCACAGCTGCTCGGCCCGCGCGCCCCACCAGGTGGCGAACAGCAGCACGATTGCGCCCACGAACCCGAGCACGCCGATGCGGTCGCCCGCAATCATTACGCCTGCAAGCAGCGCCCAGGCCGGCTCGGTTCCTAGCAGCATGCCCGCGCGCGAGGCCGAGGTGCGCTTGGTCGCCCACAGCTGCCCGAGAAACGCGACGATCGTGCAGCCGAGGCACAGATAAGCGATGGTCAGCCAGTTGGCCGCGCTGAAGGTGGGCAGGCTTTCTGCCAGTGAGCGGCCGCCCCACACGGCGAAGATCACGGCGCCGAAGGTGATCTCGACGGTGGTAAGCCCGAGCACATCTGACTTATTCATGCCCGCCGCCCGCGCTTCGGCGACGCCCAACAGTGCGCGGGTGGTGGCGGCCAAGAGCATCAGGCCATCGCCGAGGTTCATGGCCGAGAACCCCTGGCCGCCCACCAGCAGCGCGATGCCCAAAAGTGCCAGCACGATGCTGCCGAGCAGCGCACCCGAGAGGCGACGCTTCAGCATCGCTGACTCGATGATCGGGGTGAGCAAGATCGACAGCGCAATAATCAGCCCGGCGTTGGTGGCACTCGTGAGCGTCACGCCGATGGTCTCGAGCGCAATGGTGGCCGCGCGCAACGACCCCAGCATGATGCCAGGGAGGGTGGAATCTCGCAGCCGCACCTTCGGCCTGGCGGCATTGATCGCGAGCAAGATGATGGCGGCGGGCACAAATCTGGCGCACATCACAGCGGCGGCCGAAGACGCGTGAGCGAGATCTTGCGTGGAGAGGTAGCTGCCACCCCAGAGCACGGCAATCACGAGCAAAATAGCGTCGGGAATATGGCTGCGAAGGTTGCGCGTAGCGAGGGTCACCTCTGTAAAGTACCGGCCGGTAACAATACAGAACAACTGGCAGTGTCTTCACTATTGCGTAAGCTGAGCTTCATGGAAGTTCATCACCTGCGCACCCTGCGTGAGCTGCGCGATCGCGGTTCGGTCACCGCGGTGGCCGCGGCCCTGCATCTTTCTCCGTCTGCGGTGTCGCAGCAGCTCGCGGCCCTCCAACGGGGTGTGCCGGTGCCGCTCACTGAGCAGCAGGGGCGCGTGCTCGTACTCACCCCGGCCGGCGAACGCGTCGCCGATGCCGGAGGCAAGGTACTCGAATCACTCGCGCAGGTCGAGAACGTGGTGCACGAGTACCTCACCGCCCCGCATGAGACGGTCACCGTGACCGCGTTTCACAGCGCGGGGCTGGCCTGGTTTCCTGACTTCATCGCGACATGCATGGCCGATCGCAAGGGGCCCACGGTGCGCTGCCGCGACGAAGACGTCTCGATCACCGAGTTCGTTGACCTCGTCAGTGAGCACGATGTGGTGATCGCCCACCGCCCGCTCGCATCTGAGCCCTGGCCCACCCACCGGGTGCACGTCACCGAGGTACTCACCGAACCCATTGATATTGCGCTGCACCGCGATCACCCCCTCGCCGCGCAACAGACGGTGAGGCTGGCAGACCTTGCCGAGGAATCGTGGGTCGCCGCCCACGAGGGGTTCGCGCTCGAACCGCTGCTCGTGCAGGCCGTGTCGGCAAGCGCGGGCTTTCCGATCAACATTGCGCACCGCGTCAACGAGTTCAACATGGTCGCGGCGATCATCGCGAAGACAAAAGCGGTGGGCATGCTGCCCCGCTACACCGGCCTGATCCCCTATTTCAGGGACGAGGTGGTGCTGCGGCCCCTCGAGGGGCTCACCGTTGGCCGTCACATCGATATTCTCACGCGGCCCGAAACCCAGGCCCGGGCCAGCACGCGCACCGTCATTGACCGATTCGTGCGCATCGCGCAAGAGACGCAGCGGCGCGCTGAGGCGTAGGCACGCCAGCCACCGCGGCCAGAGTTTTCACTTCAACCAGAGATTTCGCTTCAATCAGAGCTTTCTCCGTGAATTCTTCTGGTTGAGATGAAATCTCTGATGTGAGCGCGGGTGGCGCTCGCAGATCTTCGAGATCCGGGCCCGCAGTTCAGCGACCACAGCTCAGCGCCCACAGCTCAGCACCGGAGCCAGCGGCTCAGCGCCGGAGCCCGCAGCTCAGCGCTAGCCGCGCATCGCAACGCCCTTGCGCCAGTACCCCATGAATGCGACCTGGGCCCGGTTGATTCCGAGGTCTCGCACGAGGTGCCGCCTGAGGGTCGTCACGGTGCCACTCTCCCCCGCGATCCAGAAGTACGATTCGGCGTGATTCTCGCTGACCGCGGGTTGTTCGCCGAGGCGAGAGTATTGCGGGGTCTCCCACACCAGTTCCTCGCCCTCGACGTCGACGATCTCCACCGACCCTGTGGCAGTGAGCTCACCGTCGCTGAGCGCCCCCAGATGCTGCAGCACCGCCGGAATAAGCACCGTGCCTGTGGCTTTTCCGTCGCGGGGCAGCCAGTGCACCTCGCACCCGGCGGCGGCCGCGATGTCGAGGCGATCACCCGCTTCGGGCACCTCGATGAAGGCGCGCACCTGCGGGGCGTCATCGCGGCCAGCGAGATCTTCAATGATGCGGGCGATCGCGGGGGCCGCGGTCTCGTCGCCTGCGAGCAACACCGTTGACGCGGTGCCCGGGGTGTATTCGATCCCGCCGCCCTCGAGCAGCCCGCGCCGCGGCCCAAAGATCAGCAGGTCGTCACCGGCCGCGGCCTGTGCCGCCCAGCTCGATGCCGGCCCCGAGGCACCGGGGCTCAGGTGCAGCACGAAATCCACGACGAGCGTCGTCGCGTCGCCCTCGACGATGAGATCACGCACCGAGTACGTGCGCATTGCCCCGCGACGCTCTTCAGGGAACGCGAGCCACGCTTGGTACCACTCACTCCCTGCTGATGAGAGGTCAGGGAATTCGCCCTCTGCGGGCGGAAAGATCAGCTTGATGCGCTGATCGAAGGAGCTCCCCGGGGTGCCAAAGTCAGCCAGCTCAGGCCCGCCAAACGAGATACGTACAAAGCTCGGTGAGAGCACCTCGACCGTTTGCACCGTCGCTCGCGCAATAACGAACGGAAACTCAACGGGCGCGGTGGAATCAGTCACGGTACTCTCCTCAATCACTTCGTTATGGGCCTGGTCAATAAGTTGCACGGACATGGTGCCGTCCTTTCGGAAGTACGAGTGGGGTGCCAGATACGGCATCGGGCACGATGCTGCAGTCGAGGCCAAACACCTCGTGCACAAGTTCAGGGGTCAAGATCTCACCGGGGGCGCCGTGCGCACACACGCTGCCGCTGGCCATCGCCACCAATACGTCGGAGTACCGCGCCGCAAGGTTCAGATCGTGCAGCACCATCACGATGGTGGTGCCACGTTCGCGGTTCAAATCAGTGAGCAGGTCGAGCACCTCGACCTGGTGGGCGACATCGAGAAACGTGGTGGGTTCGTCGAGCAGCAGCACATCAGATTCTTGGGCGAGCGCCATCGCGATCCACACTCGCTGACGTTGCCCACCCGAGAGTTCATCCACCGCCCGCTCAGACAGTTCAGCGAGCCCTGTTGCGGCGAGCGCGTCTGCGACCACTTCATAGTCGTGTGCGCTCCATCTGGCGAAGGCTCCCTGGTGTGGGTGGCGGCCGCGGCCGACGAGGTCGGCGACGGTGATACCTTCGGGGGCGATTGGGCTCTGTGGCAGCAGCCCGAGAATGCGCGCGAGTTCTCGTGACGGGTAGTCGTGCAGGGCTTTTCCGTCGAGGGTGACGCGGCCACTGCTCGGTTTCAGTAGTCGTGCGAGGGCGCGCAGCAGCGTTGATTTACCGCAGCCGTTGGCACCGACGATCGAGGTGATGCGCCCGGCGGGCACGTCGAGGTCGAGGTCTGTGACGATGCGGCGGTCGCCGTAGCTCAGGGTGATGTGCTGCGCCGCCAGTTGACGGGTCTCGGTCATGCGGTGCCTCCTGAGCGGGTCATGCGGGTCAGTAAGAAGATGAGGTAGGGCGCGCCGAGTGCTCCGGTGATGACGCCGACGGGGTAGCGCTCGTTGAACACGAACTGGCCGATGAGGTCAGCGGTGAGCACGAGCACGGCGCCGACGAGCCCGGCGGGAAGCAGTGAGGGCTTCCCCGGGCCGATGAGTCGCTGGGCGATCGGGCCCGACATGAATGCGACGAAGGTGATGGGGCCGGCGGCGGCCGTGGCGAATGCGAGCAGCACCACGGCCGACAGAATGACCGCGATACGGGCACCGTTGACTCTGAGTCCCAGGGCGGTCGCAGCGTCATCGCCGAGTTCGAGCAGGCCGAGGCTGCGCCCCGTGTACAGCAGCACCGGTGTGCACAGCAGACACACGATGGCGACGGGAAGTACCCGCTCCCATGTTGCGCCGTTGAGACTGCCGGTGATCCATTGCATCGCGGCCTGCATATCCCAGGCGGCAGCACGCGAGATCACATATGAAATCACGCTCTGCAGCATGGCGGCCAGGCCGATGCCGATGAGAATGAATCTGGCGCCGGTGAATCCGCGCCGGTTGGCGAGCAGGTAGATGGCGAGGGCAGTGGCGAGGGCTGCGCCTAATGCCAACAGCGAGATGCTGGTTTCGTTCCATTTCAGCAGCACGATCCCGACCACCGCGGCCGCCGCCGCACCGCCGCTCACCCCGATGATGTCGGGGGACGCGAGCGGGTTGCGCAGCAGAGTCTGGAAGGAGGCGCCCGCTGCGCCGAAGGCAAACCCGGTGAGGATGCCCAGCGAAGCGCGCGGCAGCCGCAGCTCCCCCACGGTGAACGCGGCTTCTGAGTCGGTGTCGCCCAGCAGCACCTGCATCACCTGCGCGGGGCCGTAGAAAGTGTGGCCCACCATGAGCGTCAGTGCGAACACGGCGAGCGCGAGCGCCCCGAGCACCACGGTGACCGTGACGAGCCGCGCATGCCGACCGCGGCGACCGCGCTGAATCACGCGGGCGAGCGGCGACGCCGAAGGCCGCGACGCCAAAGACCCCGACGCCGACTGCGTCTGCATCTGCATCTGCATCTGCATCTGCATCTGCATCTGCATCTGCGTCATAGTCCTCTCCCCTTCTGCCGGCGCACGATCCAAATGAACAGCGGCGCCCCGATGATCGCGGTCACGATCCCCACCTCGATTTCTTCAGGCTTGGCAATAATGCGTCCCACAACATCGGCGGTCACGAGCAGCATTGATCCGGCAATCGCGGTATATGGCAGCAACCAGCGGTGATCTGGCCCGACCAGCAGCCTGCAAATGTGCGGCACCAAGAGCCCGACGAAGGCGATGGGCCCGGCTACGGCGGTGGCCGCGCCCGCCAAGATCACGGCGCCCAGCGCCGCAATCGCGCGGGTGCGAGCGACGTGCGCGCCGAGCCCGGCGGCCAGTTCGTCGCCGAGCGCGAGCGCATTGAGTCCCTTGGCGCTCGCGAACACGATGAGGGCGCCGATCGCGAGCACCGGGGTGACCGTGGCGATGCGATCCCACGCGGCTCCCCCGACGCCGCCCACCTGCCAGAACTGAAAATTGCGCAAGCTATCCACCCGGGGCAGCATGATCGCCGAGCTGAGTGAAACGAGCGCGGCGGCGGTCGCGGCGCCCGCGAGGGCGAGCTTCAGCGGGCTCGCTCCCCCGCCCAGTGACCCCACGATGTAGACGAAGCCTGAGGCGACGGCCGCTCCGATCACCGCGACGCCCATCACGCTGTAGGGCTGCGATAGCCCAAAGAACGCAATGCCCACGACGACCGCGAACGAGGCTCCGCCTGAGATTCCGAATATTCCCGGATCCGCGAGCGGATTGCGCGTCACGGCCTGCAGCGCGACCCCCGACAGAGCGAGGGCTGCGCCGATCAGCACAGCAAGCACGGTGCGGGGCACTCGCTTCGTCACCACGGCTTGCGCAATGGTGTCGGTTGCACCGCCGAGCCCCGCCACGATGTCGTCGAACGCTACCCCGCGCACCCCAAACGCCACCGACACCGCGCACATCAGCGCGAGCAAGACGAGGCACACGAGCAGCCCCGCGCTGAGGAAGCTGGCACGTTTTATGTGCGTCGCTCCGCTCAGCGCGGGCGCAGTTGAAACAGTCACTCGGGTCGAGCTACTTGGCGGCCGAGGTGCTATTCAGCAGCTCGAAGTAGTCACCGATGCCCCACGCAATCGACAGCGGCGACGGGTTCGCCGATGCGGCGAGCGGGGTGTTGTCTTCGAGGATCACGATGTTACCCGCGGCGATCGCGGGAATCTGTGAGTAGAGCGGGTCGGCCTGCAGCTGCTTCACGAGGTCACCCTGGGGGTCGCCGTACGTGACAAACACATCGACGTCGTCAAATTTATCGGCTTCTTCGGCGCTGATCTCGACGTAGAACTCGTCGGTTTCGGCCGATGACTCTGCCACGAGGGCGGGGGTCGGGGCGCCAGCGGCTTCGAGGAAGCCGGGGCGGGTGTCGTGGCTTGTGTAGTACCCGATCTTGCTGAGGTCGCTCGGGTCAACAAACGCGAACATAAACTTGGTATCTGCGAGCTCGGGGTTTGCGTCCATCGCGGAAGCGGTCTCCGACTCGATCTCAGCATTGAGCGCCGCGCCTTCTTCGCCCAGTCCGAGCGCGTTGGCGTTCATGCACACCATGTCTTGCACCGAGGTACCCCAAGCGGTGTCGGGGTAGGCCACCACGGGGGCGATCTTCGAGAGCGTGGCGTATTCCTCTTCGCTGAGGCCGGAGTATGACGCCAGAATCACATCGGGGTTCGTTGCGCGCACGGCCTCGAAGTCGATGCCGTCGGTCTCGTCGAAGAGCACCGGAGTTTCGCCGCCGAGCTCTTTGATCTTGTCGTCGACCCAGGGCAAGATTCCGTCGCTGTTTTCGCCGTCACCCCAGGTGACCTTGCTCATACCAACGGGCACAATTCCCAATGCCAGGGGCACCTCGTGGTTCGCCCACGCCACAGTTGCCACGCGCTCGGGAGCTTCCTCGATCGTCGTGGTGCCGTAGACGTGCTTCACCTCGACCGGGAATCCGCTGGCGGCAGCGGTGCACGACGCTGTTTGAGCGTCGCCGGCGGCATCAGATTTACTGCCACTGTCAGAAGCTGTTGAGCACGAGGCAAGGCCGACGGCGAGAAGGGCGACGGCACTGCCGCCGAGGATGCGTGAGAAGCGCACGGGAGTTCCTTTCAAAGGATGAAGACTGCGCACGACTAACACGTACGCACATCATCCTATGATGGTTAGGCACACCTAACTTTGTCAACCATTAATCGTTAATTTACGTCATCACCAAGTCAGCAAACGGGCCATGAGCGGGCCCGATAACCGCTGCCTGCAGCACCAACTCCGGGGTTTTCATTAGCAACGGACGTCTACCGGCACTTTTCTCCGGAGTACCTGGATCTTCCGTTTTTAGGCAGCACAAAAAGCATGCAGGCATCAAAAAACGTGGCCAGCCCGTATGGGCTGGCCACGTCTTCACCTACGCAAATGGATTGGGTTGCGTCCTCTTAGGCAGGGCAATAAACAAACTGGGGTTGTCAATTTGCGGCGGAGTCAGCGGTGCTTGCGCATCCAGAAACGATGTCCACCCAAAGATTTCCATTGATCGTGTAGCTGTCATTAACCGATGCCGATCGCACCGGCAGAATCTCGCTCCCCATAAAATATTGAGATTTCATTTGATCGTGCACCGGGTACCCGGCCTCTGACCAGGCGGCCACGATCTGACTCACGGTTTGCCCCTCTGCGTCACTCGGCAACGCAAATCTTGCGCTGACTTGCTCGCCAGTTTGGCCGCTGGGCGTCGGGCGACACGATTCGACGCGCAGCGGCAGCTCCGTCGCCGCAAAAGTAGCTTCCTCACCGGTGACGTCGTCCACCACGACAATGGGCCCTTTGGAGAACGACGCGGCAATCTCTGCCATGCGCACGACCTCGGCCTCGGCATCCGTTTGACTCAGTGGAACTATCTCCTCGGGAACCGTAGACCCCGTGGCGGGCGAGCCCGGCACTTCGAGAGTCACAGAACCGATGCGCTCATTTGTTTCACGAATCACCTCGTTGAGGCTGCCGAGCGCATTAGTAGACACGAGCGCCAGCGTGGCCACGAGCATTCCACCGCTCAGAACCCCCGCGACAAACCAGCTCCGCTGATGGTTCCAAGCCGCGATAACAGTAATGATCGCAATGACCGCGAGCATCATGGCTGCGGCTATCACCACGCCCGTCGCGCTTTGTGCGGTGAAGCCAATGGCGCTGGTCCACTGTTCCAAGGTGGTCAGATCGTTCCTGTCCCACAGAACACTCGCACCGACAAACAACAACGCAAAACCCGCCCACAAACACATCACGGCCACAACGAACACCATCACGGTAGCGAAAATTCGATGAATGATCGGCCCAAAATTTCGCTTCTGGCCCGGTAAATTCTCGTTGCTTTCTATATCAACCATTGCCATCACATAACCTCCGCGAGTTCTTACTCAAACGAGTGACTGGCCGCCACAGGGCATGAAGCCCCCATACTAACCAGCCCCCGCTCCCGCAGAAGATAAAAGCGCGCGAAAGATAAAACGTGGCCAGCCCGTATGGGCTGGCCACGTCATGAACTACGCAAATGGATTAGGTGTTGCGTCCCCTTCATCAGGATGACGAATCAATCCGGGGTCATCCTGACCCTTACGCGGGTCTTCATCGCCGTTGAAGGTCTCGGTTGCACCGTCCATAACCGGCTCATCAATGGTTTCTTCGGGGTCGTGGTGATCGTTTTTCATAGGGCGCTCCTCACGTTTTGGGAAGGCCTACTCTATGCGCCGAAGCGCCCGGTGAGTTCGAATTCACGGGAAACGCTAACCCAGCGGGTTCGAGTCTCGCCGGGCGTAACAGGAATGCTGTCGCCCAGCTTGTCTCCGCCGCTACACCGAGGTCGGTACGTCGGGCGCCCCGTCTCGGTACGACTGCGGAACATGGCCGGTCTGCCCACCCCAGCGATGGTTCTCACGGCCAGTCTTCACGCCCGCCGATTCCCATTTCACTGCGGCATTGGCCGCGTCGAGAGAATCGTACATGGCAATGAGGCGGCGCTGAGAAGGATTCGGGTTCCACGTCATCAGCAGAAATTTAGTGATTTGCTGTCGATCTGTGACGCACTGGATCATCGCGGCCGGCTGCTCCAATTTGTACCGCATGACCGCCCACAGATCAGTTTCGATTTGCACGCACGGCTGAGTCTCACTCATGCCCACGAGAGTAAACCCCACCTGCGACATCGCCCGCCGACCATCCACTAAAGCCATGTTTACTGCGTGTTGACCGGAGCGCCCTCAAGCCCACCAGCAACAGAAAAGCCCGCAAAACAGGCGATCGAGGCTCACCCGTTGCCGAGCAACGTGATCCGCTTTCCTGGCCTCGCTTCGTAGCGCTGCCCCAGATTTGCCCCACGTGACCTACGGTACTTATGACCGATCCGCTCAACGGCCCTTCTGCAGAAAACAAAAAAGCGGGCCTGACCTGCTATTTCTAGCAAATCAGACCCGCTCATATCGAGTGCCCTCGGAGGGATTCGAACCCCCGACCTACGGTACCGGAAACCGACGCTCTATCCCCTGAGCTACGAAGGCGAACAACTGCGACTCAAACAGCCTAGCGCATTTGGGGCTCGATTCTCGAACCGACGACCGCCCGCGCGTGCGAGCGTGTTTCTTCCCGCTGCCACAAGCTCCCTTGCTAAAGTTCCCAGTATGGGCAACGTGGCTTTACGCGGGGCCCAGCAGCACGAGCTGCCCCGCCCTCGCACCGAGAGAAGAGTCCTCATGACGCAGATTCCCGCGCACGTGACGCCCGCCCCGCATTCCCCGCAGCAGCTCACCGCGATCACCGACACAATTGCGCTCGCATTTGCGCACGATCCTTCGTGGTCGCCGATCCTCTCCCCCAACGCCGACGATCTCGCCGTCGCCCGCAGCTACTGGGGCCTGTTCGTCAATACTGCGCAGCGCTACCCCTTCACGTTCACGGTCGCGAGCGAGGCCAAGGCCGACACCGACACCGCAGAAGTCGCCGCGGCCGCCGTGTGGTACCCGCCCAACGCCGAAGAGCTCACCCACGCCGAAGAGGAAGCGTTCCCCGAGTTCGTGGCCGGCCTCATCGGTGAGGCGAAGCGCGACGAGGTGCTTGCGATCTCTGATTTGTTCGACGCCGCTCACCCCACCGCGCCGCACTACTACCTGAGTTTGCTCGCGACGCACCCCGCGCACAGCGGCAAGGGCCTCGGTATGGGGCTGCTCGCCGCGAACCTCGCTGAGTTCGACAAGCTGGGTGTGCCCACCTACCTCGAGTCCTCGAATCCCGCGAACAATGCGCGCTACCAGCGCCTTGGATACGAACCGCACGGCACGATCGATCTGCCCTCGGGCCTCACGATCATGACGATGTGGCGTGAGCCGCAAGCGATCTAATATGCGGGCCTCGCACGATCTTGATCCGGATCGCGCGAGGCCCCTCCCCGCTCAGCCCTAGCGCGCCCTGCAGCGTGCCTACCGGTCGTCGAGTGCCTGGCCCTTGCGGTCCACGAGCCCCCAGGTGGCCGCGGCCGCCACGACGAAGAAGATCGAGAATACGCCGAAGGTGAGCCCTGATCCGCCCGCGGCCAGCAGCAGCGGTACGGTGAGCGGTGCAATGATCGAGGCGATGCGGCCGAAGCCGGCTGCCGAGCCCGCGCCCGTGCCGCGCAATGAGGTCGGGTAGAGCTCGGGAGTGACCGCGTACAGCGCACCCCAGGCACCCAGATTGAAGAACGACAGCGCCATACCGGTCGCGATGATCGCGCCCTCGGCGTGCACCGTGCCGAACAGGATGGCCGATACGGCCGAGCCGATGAGGAACACCGAGAGGGTGAGCCTGCGCCCCCACACTTCGATCAGCCAGGCGGCCACCGCGTAGCCGGGAAGCTGGGCCAGCGTGATGATGAGGGTAAAGCCGAACGACCGCACGAGGCTGAACCCGGCGTCGACCAGAATGCTGGGGATCCAGATGAACGCCCCGTAGTAAGCGAAGTTGACGCAGAACCACACGATCCAGATCGCGAGGGTGCGGCCGCGCAGTTCGCGCGACCAGATGCCGGCGAGACGCGAGGCCGAGGCAGTAGGACGCGCAGCGGCGGTGCCAGCGGCAGCGCTGTCAGCACCGCTAGCCTTCTCGGCTGCCTGGGCGTGCGCGGGAGGCGCCGGAGTGGCGGCTGCCTGGATCGTGGCGGCTGGCAGCTTGGCGGCCTCGGCCTCGAACGAGGCCACAATCACTTCGGCCTCTGCTGCGCGGCCGTGGCCGCCCAGCCAGCGGGGCGATTCGGGCAGCGCCCAGCGCACCACGAGCGCCCACACCGCGGGGATCGCGCCGAGCGCGAAGGCCCAGCGCCAGCCATCATCAGAAGCGGGAACTACGAAGTAGCCGATGAGCGCGGCGGCCGTCCAGCCCACCGCCCAGAACGCCTCGAGAATCACGATGATGCGGCCGCGAATGCGGGCGGGGGCGAACTCGCTCACGTAGGTAGAGGCGACCGGCAGCTCAGCACCCAGGCCCAAGCCGACAAAGAACCGCAGCACCAGTAGCACCGCCACGCCGCCGACGAGTGCGCTTGCCCCGGTCGCGATGCCGTAGATCAGCAGGGTGATCGCGAACACCTGGCGGCGCCCGAAGCGGTCGGCGAGCAGCCCGCCCAGGCTCGCACCGATGGCCATGCCCAAGAACCCGATCGAGGCGATGAGCCCGGCTTCACCGCTCGAGATGCCCCACTGCTGCGTGAGCGCCGCAATGATGAACGAGATCAGGCCAACGTCCATCGCGTCGAGGGCCCAACCGATGCCTGATCCGGTGAGCACGCGTCGGTGCTTGCGCGTGAACGGAAGGTCGTCGAGGCGCTCTGCGATACTGCGGGGTTCGCTCATGATCCCCATCGTAGATCGCTTCGGCGCTTTACCCCGCTGTTTTGGCGTCGTGTGGCGTTTTATGCCGCGTCATGGGGCGTCATTCAACGGGCGTTATTCAACGGGCGTTAGCTCGCGTACGACCTCGGCGGCCGGGTGCACCCGTGTGATGTGATCGACTCCGAGCCCGGCGTCGACCGGCACCACGGTGAAGTCGCCGGCCGCGCTGGCCGCGCGAAACTCTTGTTTGGCCTGTTCATTGGCCGCGAGCTCGGCCTCGCGCCCGTGCCACTTAACAATGAACGGGGTGTCGATGAGTCGCTCAGGGAAATGGGCGGGCCAGGGCCGATCGAGGGCGATATCGAATACCCGCGTCACCCGGGTATCGCGGCCGTGCGCGGCGATCAGCACCTCGCGGGCCGCGGGTGACACGAGTGACTCGGTACAGGCCGTAAACGCGGTGCCCACCCAGGCGGCCGCTGATCCGGCGTCGAGTACGCGTCGCACATCGGCCGCGGTGCTGATGGCACCGGCGGCCAGCACCGGGATCGACACCGCACCGATCACCTCAGCGAGCAGCGAGCCGAGCGGTTCGCGGTGGTCGCCGTGCCCGCCGCCCTCGAGCCCGCGTGCCACCACGCTGTCGATGCCGGCGGCCTCGGCGGCCCGGGCTTCATCGGCGGTGGCGGCTTGGGTGATGGTGCGAATTCCCATGGCGCGGGCGCGGGTCACCCACTCGGGGGTGCGGCCGCTCACCCAGTCGCCAAAGCTCACCGAAAGCAGGGCGGGGCGGGCAGCAAGGGCGCGCTCAAACATTTCGGGGTCGCGCTCGATGCCCCACCCGACCATGCCGATGCCAAACGGCAGCGGAATGTCAGCATCATCCTCACCCGCAGCCTGATGCGCCGCGGCAAACGCCGCAAGTTCGCGCTCGAGCGCGGCCACAGAGCCCGCGCTGCCCATACCGATCATGCCGAGCCCACCCGCGCGCGACACCGCGTGGGCCAGTGCGCCGCCCGCGACGCCGCCCATCGGTGCACACACAATGGGGGCGGTGATGCCGAGGTCGCGGCTCCACTGGCTGCTGCGGGGGTGATGCGTCACGGTGTCTCCTTGAATATGGGCAAGTGCGTGTGTGCGGGCCCAGCAAAGGTCACGCGGCTGGGTGAGCGTGAGGCGGTCGACGACTTCGCCGCCATCGCAGCGGCGCAACTCGACCGCGGCCGAGGTCTGCGTGACGGTCGACACCCGCCAGGTGCCTCCGTTCAGCTCCCATCGCGCCACCGCTTCGGGGTGCAAGTGTTGTGCGTCATCGCTCATACATTCCAAGGTACCCCCGAGACGCAAATAGCGCCCGAGCAACCGTCATGAATCGACAGTGCTCGAGCGCTATGTGCGTACGCGGTGACCTTTTTGGTTACACCCGCGAGTAGGTCAGGTCGCGAATATCGCGGCCCTTCTGGGTGCCCTTCTGCTCGAACGCGGTGAGGACGCGGCCCTCGTAGCGTTCGGCCCAGTCACCGTCGAAGGCGCGCGTGAACTCGGGGGCTTCGTCGAGCACGTCGCGCATGTGCAGCGCGTACTCTTCCCAGTCGGTGGCGAGGCGCAGCGTACCACCGGGAGCGAGGGCTCGGTGCGCGATGCGCGCAAACTCGGGGCTAATGAGGCGGCGCTTGTGGTGCTTCACCTTGGCCCAGGGATCGGGGAAGAACACCCAGATCTCCTCGACCGAACCTGCGGGCAAGTAGCGCTCGAGCAGCTCGGGGGCGTTGACCTCGGCGAGGCGCAGGTTCTCGACGCCCGCTTCGACCGCACCAAGCACGGTGCGGGCGAGGCCGCCACGAAACACCTCGACGGCCAGGAAGTTGCGCTCGGGGTGGCTCTCGCAGGCGTGCAGAATTGCGTGCCCCTGGCCTGAACCGATCTCAACGGTGAGCGGCGCGTCGCGGCCGAAGAGTTCAACGGGGTCGCCCGTCTCGCCCTCGGCGAGGCTCGCTGCGGCCGGGCCGTTCTTAATGTCGAGCACGTAGCGCCCGTGATCGTCGTCCCATGCGCGCTCCTGCGATGAGGTCATACGGCCACCGCGGCGCACAAAAGACACCGGCTTATCGCGGAACGTCGTCGGATCGTACTGTCTGCGTGTTTGAGGCTGCTCTTCCGTCACCCTATAAAGGTATCGCAGCTTGGGGCTTCCCCGGCGCTACGATGGAAGAAACGACCACGATGGTCGCACAAGCGACGAGGAGACGGCATCATGACGAGACGCATCCTGCTGGTAAACGGCCCCAACCTGAACCTGTTGGGCACCCGCGAACCTGCGATCTATGGCGCAGATACGCTCGCCGATGTTGAGGCGCTCGTGGGCCGCGTCGCCACCGAGTTCGGTCTCGACGTGCGCTGCGTGCAGAGCAATCACGAGGGCGTGCTGATCGACGCGATCCATGCCGCACGCGAAGATTGCGCCGCGGTCATCATCAACGCGGGCGCCTTCACCCACACCTCGGTCGCCATTCGTGACGCGCTCACCGGCGTCGCGCTGCCCGTGGCCGAGGTGCACATCTCAAACGTGCACACCCGTGAGGCGTTTCGCCACGAATCATTCATCTCAGACATAGCTGAGTGCGTGATCGTGGGCTGCGGCGTGCAGGGCTACGATTTCGCGGTGCGGCGCATCGCGGCACTGCTCGCGGGATAACTGCTCGCGCCGCAGTCACCCGGCCAGCGGAAACCAATCAAACAGGGCCGGGTTGTGGGCGTGCACAATCACGGCAAACACAATCGCGTCGAAGAGCAGGTGCACGGTCACCACGTACGCGAGCGATCTGGTGCGCATAAAAATGTATCCCTGCACGAGCGCGAACGGGATCGTGAGCGCGGGCCCCCACGACCGGTAGCCCAGCTCCCACAGAAACGATACAAACACGATCATCTGCAGCACGTTCGCGGTCCACATCGGAAAATGCCGCAGCAGCACCGCAAACACGGTGCAGATGAAGAACAGCTCATCCCAGATGCCCACCGCCCCCACGCCCACAAAGAGCCTGCCGATGAGCTCGGGTGAGTCGACGGCGGGCCAGTTGCGATAGACGCCCGAGCCCATAAAATACCACGGCAGCAGCAGCCAGGCGAGCACAATCACGGCGCCGAGCCAGCCCCAGTGCAGTCGACCCCAGCGGCCGCCGCCCCGCCACGGAAACCCGGTGGCCCGGTCGCGATACAGGTACCGCGACACGAGGTAGGGCACGAGCACCGCGCCCCCGAGCGCGAGCGTAAACCGCACCATCGCACAGTTGTCGAGCTGCGCGGCCAGCGGTATCGTGCGCACGACCGCGAGGCCGATGACGATCAGCGATAGGTCGCGCAGCAGGCTGGGGGCGCGGGGCGCGGCGGGCTGGGATCCGGATCCCGAATCGCCACCCGCCTGCGCGCCGGGCGCAGCGAACGCGCTATCAGGCGCAGCGAGCGCGCTGCCTCGAGCGGCCGCTCCCTTGCCGAGCAGGCCGGCCCAGATCAGCCCGGCCGCGGCGAGTAACGCACCGAGCCACAGCTGCTCGAGCACGAACAGGGCTGGGGCAGCGAGGCACACGAGCAGGGCGGCTGCCGCGTGGGGCAGACGCAGCGGAAGGGTCGAGCGCGCGGCGTGCATGACTCCAGCGTATCGGCGGGTTACTCTTGCCGCATGAGCGATGCACACACCAGAGATGTAGGCCATCCCGCCGACGCACACACCGTGATCAAGGTGCGCGGGGCGCGCGAGCACAACCTGAAGAACATCGACGTCGATCTGCCCAAGCGCAGGCTCACCGTCTTCACCGGCGTCTCGGGCTCGGGCAAGAGTTCGCTTGTGTTCAGCACGATTGCGGCCGAGTCACAGCGCCTCATCAACGAGACCTACAGCACCTTCGTGCAGGGGTTTATGCCGCAGCAGGCCCGCCCCGATGTCGACGTGCTCGAGGGGCTCACGACCGCGATCATCGTCGATCAAGAGCGCATGGGCGCCAACCCCCGCTCCACCGTGGGCACCGCGACCGATGTGAATGCGATGCTGCGCATTGTGTTCTCGCGGCTCGGTGCCCCGCATATTGGGTCGCCCCAGGCATTCTCGTTCAACGTCGCCTCGATCAGCGGCGCGGGCGCCGTCACGATTGAAAAGGGCGGCAAGAAGGTGAAGGAGCGACGCAGCTTCGAGGTGCTGGGTGGCATGTGCAGCACGTGTGAGGGGCGCGGCAGCGTGAGCGATTTCGACTTTGATGAGCTGTACGATGCATCGAAGTCACTCGCCGATGGTGCGCTCAAGGTGCCTGGCTTCAGCATGGATGGCTGGTACGGCCGCGTCTTTGGCGCGGTGCTGCCCATGGACGTCGCGATTCAAGACTTCACCGAAGCGCAGCTGCACGATCTGCTCTACAAAGAACCGATCAAGGTGAAGGCCGACGGCGTCAACCTCACCTATGAGGGCCTCATCCTACGCATTCAAAAGTCGATGCTGTCGAAAGATCGTGACGCGATGCAGCCGCACATTCGCGCCTTCGTCGACCGGGCCATTGTGTTTCGCCCGTGCGCCGCATGCGAGGGCACCCGGTTGAACGATTCGGCCAGATCTTCAAAGATCGACGGCGTATCGATCGCCGATGTCTGCGCGATGCAGATCAGCGACCTCGCCGAGTGGGTGCGGTCGATCAACGACCCCGGGCTCGCCCCGCTGATGGCCAAGCTCGCAGACACCCTCGATTCGTTCGTGCAGATCGGGCTCGGGTACCTCAGCCTCGACCGCCCCACCGGCACGCTCTCAGGTGGTGAGTCGCAGCGCACCAAGATGATTCGGCACCTGGGGTCGGCGCTCACCGACGCCACCTACGTCTTCGATGAGCCGTCGATCGGGCTCCACCCACACGACATTCAGCGCATGAACCAGCTGCTGCTCAAGCTGCGCGACACCGGCAATACGGTGCTCGTAGTCGAGCACAAACCCGAGATGATTCAGATCGCCGATCAGGTGATTGATCTCGGCCCCCGGGCCGGTGCCTTAGGCGGCGAGGTCTGCTTTGTGGGCTCGGTGGCGGGGCTGCGTGCCTCGGGCACGCTCACCGGCACGCACATGGATGACCGCGCCCGGGTGAAGGAGACCGTGCGGCAGGCGACTGGTGCGATCGAGGTGCGCGGCGCCAATGAGCACAATCTGCGCGACATCGATGTCGATGTGCCGCTCGGGGTGCTGTGCGTCGTGACCGGCGTGGCCGGATCGGGCAAGAGCTCCCTCATTCGCAGTTCGGTGTCGGGCCGCGACGGGGTTGTCACCGTCGATCAGGGCGCGATCAAGGGGTCACGCAGGTCGAACCCGGCGACATACACGGGGCTGCTCGATCCCGTGCGCACCGCGTTTGCGAAGGCCAACGGGGTGAAGCCCGCACTGTTCAGCGCGAACTCCGAGGGTGCCTGCCCCGAGTGCAAGGGCGCCGGCATCATCTTCACTGACCTCGGCATGATGGCGACGATGGAGAGCGTCTGCCCCGTGTGTGACGGGCAGCGCTTTGATGCGGCCGTGCTCGAGTACACGCTCGGCGGCAAGAACATTGCTGAGGTGCTCGACCTGTCAATGTCTGAGGCGCACGAATTCTTCGCGCAGCCCGATTCAAAGATCCCGAAGGCCGTCAAGATTCTCGATCGCTTAGTCGACGTGGGCATCGGCTATATCAAGCTGGGCCAGTCGCTCTCGACGTTGTCGGGCGGCGAACGGCAACGCCTGAAGCTTGCCATTCACATGCTCGAAGATGCCGAGGTGTATGTGCTCGACGAGCCCACCACCGGCCTGCACCTCGCCGATGTGCAGCAGCTGCTGGGCCTGCTCGATCGCCTCGTTGACGCGGGCAAGAGCGTCATCGTGGTCGAGCATCACCAGGCGGTGATGGCCCACGCCGACTGGATCATTGATCTCGGCCCCGGCGCCGGGCACGAGGGCGGCCGCATCGCGTTCACGGGCACCCCCGCGGCCCTCATCGCCGACGGGTCAACGCTTACCGGTCAGCACCTGGGGTCGTACGTGCGTCAGTAATCGGTGGGGCGCTCGCGAATGCGTTGAGCGCCCGAATCACCCGGTCTAGATCGCCCACCGCGCGGCGTCGCGGGGTGAAGACGATGCGCGGCAATTCAAGCCGATCATTGTCCTTCACCTCGGGGGCGAGCGGGCTCGTCACCCGAATCTCGCCGCTGTCGAGCAGCCCCGAGAACCGAGCATTCAGCTGTGCTATTTCTCCCGCAGTCGGGGTGGCCTTGAGTCGCATCACGAGCTCATCGCCAACCCAGCGCAGCGAGTCATAGTTGCGCCAGAAGCCCAAGACCTCGGCGGTCGCGGTCTCGGCCGAGTCGGTGATGACCACGCGGTCAAGGTCGCCGGCCGAGATATAGCCGCCGCCCGCGAGCTCTTGCGTGATGAACGCGGCGAAGTGACTCCAGTAGGTGCCACCGGGGCGATCCAGCAGCACGATCGGCACCGGGTCCATCTTGCCCGTCTGCTGCAGCGTCAGCAGCTCAAATGTTTCGTCCATGGTGCCAAAGCCGCCGGGCAGGCACACGAAGCCGCTCGATTCTTTCACGAGCATCAGCTTGCGGGTGAAGAAGTACTTCATCACGACGTTGTTGGCGTCGACGGTGTTACCTTCGGCGTCGAGGGCTTCTTCGAAGGGCAGTCGGATCGAGACGCCCAGCGATTTCTCGGCGCCCGCGCCATCTGCGGCGGCCTCCATAATGCCGGGGCCCGCCCCGGTCACCACCATCCAGTGGCGGGCCGAGAGCTGCTGCGCCACCTTCTCGGTGTTGGCCCACAGCGGATCATGCGACTGGGTGCGGGCCGAGCCAAACACGGTCACCTTGGGGGTGTTCGTGTAGGGGGCGAAGAGTTTGAACGCGGCGCGCATCTCTTCGATCGCCGCCGACGTGATCTTCAGGTTGAGGCGCGACGTGTCATCGGTGCTCAACCCCACCCCGGCTTCAAGAATGCGGCGCACGAGCGCGCGGTGTTTCGTCACACCCGCGGCGGTCAAAAAGGTATCGATGGCATCGGCGGCGGCTGGCGTCACTGGCATACTCATGCCCCCAGTCTAGGAGTGCAGCATATTTATTGGCCTGAGTTTGCCAATGTTTCATTCCTAGCCTCTGCGGGGGCCGCGCCGGTAGGCTGAGGCCATGCCCCATAGGCGCTCACACCTCAGCCACCGTGATGAACACGGCCTCCTCGAATCGGCGCTTCAGGCGCTGCGCACCGCGAACAATGTGCCGGTCGATTTCACGGCGGCCGCACGCCTCGAGGCGGAGGCTGCCGCGGTGGCACCACCCGAACCGCCCGCGCTCGACCTACGTCATATCCCGTTCGTCACGCTCGACCCCGCGAGTTCTCGCGACCTCGATCAGGCGTTTCACCTCGAGCGCAACGGCACAGGCTGGCTGCTGCGCTACGCGATCGCCGATGTGCCGAGCTTCGTCACCCCGGGCGGCGCGCTCGATGCCGAGGCCAGGCGCCGCGGCCAAACGCTGTATCTGCCCGATGGTTCGGTGCCGCTGCACCCCCGCGTGCTCAGCGAGGGCCGCGCTTCGCTGCTCCCCGACGAAGATCGCACCGCATACGTGTGGACCATCCCCACCGACGCATCAGGGCGAGCCTCGTTCGAGGGCGGGCAGGTGGACGCGCCCAGGGTCGAGCGAGCCCAAGTGCGCTCGGTCGCGAAGCTCGACTATGTTTCGGCCCAGGCCGGCGTCGATGCGGGCACTCCCCGGCCCGAAATCGCGCTGCTGCAAGCCTTTGCCACACTGCGCATCGCCGAGGAGCGGCGCCGCGGCGGGGCCAGCCTCAACATGGCCGACGAAGAGATCGTGTGCAATGACGGTGAATACCGCATCGAGCGCAGCTTCCCGCTGCCCGTCGAAGACTGGAACGCGCAGCTCTCGCTCCTCACCGGCATGACCGCGGCGTGCATCATGCTCGACGGCGGCATCGGCATTATTCGCACGATGCCGCCGCCCGACGCGGCAGCGCTCGCAGAGTTTCGCACCCGCGTGACGGCGCTCGGGCAGCAGTGGCCGAACGCTTTACCCTACGGCGAATATCTGCGCACAATCAACCGCGACACCGCCGCGGGCGTCGCGGTGCTGCACGCCGCGGCGGGCCTGTTTCGTGGCGCCGGATACGCGGTCTTCGGGGTGCCCGACGCAAACGGCACGATGCTGCAGCCGCCCGCGCACATCGCACAGGCGGCGATCGCGGCCCCCTACGCGCACGTCACGGCGCCGCTGCGGCGCCTCGTGGACCGCTGGGGGCTCGTCATCTGCGAGGCACTGTGCGCGGGCCGCCAGGTGCCCGCGTGGGCGAGTGCGAGCCTCCCCGAGATTCCCGCGCTCATGCGCGCATCCGCGTCGTTCGCCGGCCAGCTGGGCGCGGCCGCGCTCGACATGGTCGAGGCCGCACTGCTGCAAGAGCATGTTGGTAAGACGATCGAGGTGACGGTGCTCGAGGCACGCGGCTCCGGATCGCGCGTGCAGATCACCACCCCGCCCGTAACGGCGCGCACCACGGGTCGCGCGCTGACGCCCGGTACCCAAGGCCGGGTGCGGGTGGTGCGGGCAGATATCGCCTCGGGCGTGATCGAACTCGAGGCCGCATAACGCAACAGCCCGCCCAGATATCTGGGCGGGCTGTATGCGTACGGTCACACGCGCTCAAAGCGGCAACCGTGACGGGTGCTAGTAGGTGAGCACCTCGGGTGCGCCCGATTCAGCCTTGTGGCCGATCTCGGCAGCCAACCGGTTCGCTTCCTCGATGAGGGTCGCCACGATCTCAGACTCGGGCACGGTCTTGATGACCTCGCCTTTGACAAAGATCTGTCCCTTACCGTTACCCGAGGCAACCCCCAGGTCGGCCTCGCGAGCCTCACCCGGGCCGTTCACAACGCAGCCCATCACGGCAACGCGCAGTGGCACGGTCATACCTTCGAGGCCCTTGGTGACCTCTTCGGCGAGCGTATACACGTCGACCTGTGCGCGGCCACACGACGGGCACGAGACGATCTCGAGCTTGCGTTCGCGTAGGTTGAGCGACTGCAGAATCTGCATGCCCACCTTCACCTCTTCAACGGGGGGCGCCGACAGCGATACACGAATCGTGTCGCCGATGCCCTCGGAGAGTAGAATGCCGAACGCGGTCGCGCTCTTGATGGTGCCCTGAAACGCGGGGCCGGCCTCGGTGACGCCGAGATGCAGCGGCCAGTCGCCACGCTCTGCGAGCATACGGTAGGCCTTCACCATCACGATCGGGTCGTTGTGCTTGACCGAGATCTTGAAGTCGTGAAAGTCGTGCTCTTCGAACAACGAGGCTTCCCACACGGCGCTCTCCACAAGCGCCTCGGGGGTGGCCTTGCCGTACTTCTGCAGCAGACGCGGGTCGAGCGATCCGGCGTTCACGCCGATGCGCAGCGAGGTGCCAGCTGCCTTCGCGCGCTTCGCGATCTCACCGACCTGGTCGTCGAACTTACGAATATTGCCCGGGTTCACGCGCACTGCGGCGCAACCGGCATCGATCGCAGCGAACACGTAGTTCGGCTGGAAGTGGATGTCGGCGATCACGGGGATTTGGCTCTTCATCGCAATGATCGGCAACGCTTCAGCGTCGTCGCGGCTGGGGCAGGCGACGCGCACAATGTCGCAACCGGCCGCCGTCAGCTCAGCGATCTGCTGCAGCGTCGCGTTGATGTTCGTCGTAGGCGTGGTGGTCATCGACTGCACCGAAACAGGTGCGTCGCCACCGACCATGACTGAACCCACCTTGATCTTGCGGGTGTTTCGCCTAGGGGAAAGGATTTCAGGAACCTTCGGCATACCGAGATTAATTGCTGCCACGAACACGATTCTAGTCACGTCGGCTGCGTGCTCGTTGAGCGTGCCCCAATTCAGCCCCGATTACACCCGCTTTTCAGCCAGCTTCACCCGAAGAGCGAGACCGGTTTCACGAGATCGGCGTAGACGAGCAGGAGGCTCATCGCGCCCATCACGATCACGACGACAAAGGTGACGGGCACCATCTTTGCGGTGTCGACGGGACCGGGGTCGGCTTTACCGAAGAGCTTCGCGAGGCGGCGTTTCGCCCCCTCGTACAGAGCGCCCGCGATGTGGCCGCCGTCGAGCGGCATCAGGGGAATCAGGTTGAACACAAACAGGGCGACGTTGAGCGAGCCGAGCAGCATCACTAGGGTCTGGGCGCGGGCGGCGATCTCCATCTCGCCCGAGCTTGCGACCTCACCGGCAATGCGGCCCACCCCGACAACGCTGATGGGGCCGTTGGGGTCGCGTGCTTCAGACCCGAAAGCGGCGTTCCACACGTCAACCATGCGATCGGGCAGACGCACCACGATCCCCACGACATGCTCGATGTTTTGCCCCACCTGTGCGGGCACCGCGGTGATAGGCTGGCGCACCCGCGCGCTCGCCGGAGAGGCACCAATCATGCCGACGGTTTCGGTGAGGGCAACGCCCGCGGCATCGGTGGCCACCTTGCCCGCCTCGTCAACGACCAGGCGGGTATTGGGCACGGGGGTGAGGGTGACGTGCTCTTCGCTGCCTGCGCGCTCGATCAGCAGATCAAGCGGGGTGCCGGGGGCGGCGCTGACGGCGTCGCGAAACTGCTCCCAGCTGCCCATGTTTACGCCGTCGATCTCGAGGATCGTGTCGCCCGGGCGCAGCCCGGCCGCCGCCGCGGGGGCGGCGGTATCGGTCGCGTCACAGCTGGTAGCGGTGCTCGTGGCGGGCAGCAGACACTCGTTCACCTGGCCGAGCGTAGTGGTGAACTGCGGCACCCCAAAGCCCACGAACACGATGGCGAAGAACACGAACGCGAGCACGAGGTTCATCAGCGGGCCGCCCAGCATGATGATGATTTTCTTCCACACCGCGAGGCGGTAGAAGGTGCGGTGGTCTTCGCCTTCGTCGATGGTTTCGGCGCTCGCGAGGCGTGCGTCATCGACGAGACCGGCAATGCCGCGGCGCAGCTCGAGCTCATCGGCGGCAGGGTGCCGGCCCGCGGGTGCCGCGCCATCGATGGTGTCGGCGGCAGCCTCCAGGGTCGCCGCGCCCCCAGCCTTGCCCGTGGGCGCGCCCTCTTCGACGACCGAGTTCAAAAACCCGGTGGTCGATGCGCGGGGCGCCTCCCCCGGTCGTTGCGGCGGATACATTCCGGTCATCGCGACGTAACCGCCAAGCGGAATCATCTTCACGCCGTACTCGGTTTCGCCCTTGCGGCGCGACCACACGGTTCTGCCAAAGCCCACCATGTACTGGGTCACCTTGACGCCGAAGAGCTTGGCGGGCACCAGATGCCCGATCTCATGCAGCCCAATAGACACGGCAAGTCCAATGAGGATGATTACAATCCCCAGCACGTAGAGCAGCACGTCAATCACGGGTTTAGGCTACTGGCTGCCACTGTGTAGTTTCGGGGAGACAGCTGTGCCCGCGCACGGGCGGGGGTGCAATCGCGCGATGCTGATCCGGATCACGATCGCGCCGCCCCACCTCCGCCTGCCCCGCTGCGGCCTGACGCGCAGCCGCGGCGTTAGCGGGCGCGGGCCGCGATCACGAGCTGGGCCCGCTCGCGTGCCCAGCGTTCGGCTTCGGCGAGCGATTCGAGCGTGAGCTGTGCCGGGGCCTCGTGTACCTCGAGCACCGCGCGAATGATGTCGACGATGTCGGTGAAGCCGATGCGGCCGTCGTGGAAGGCATCGACGGCCTCTTCGTTGGCGGCGTTAAACACGGCCGGGAAGGTTTTGCGGGCGCGGCCCACCTCTTTGGCGACGTCGACGGCGGGGAATGCCTCGCTGTCGAGCGGCTCGAAGTCCCAGGAGGTCGCCTTGGTCCAGTCAATCGGGGCGCCCACGCCGCCGAGGCGCTCGGGCCAGGTAAGCCCCAGCGCGATGGGCAGGCGCATATCGGGCGGTGAGGCCTGCGCGATCGTCGATCCGTCGATGAACTCGACCATCGAGTGCACGATCGACTGCGGGTGCACCACCACGTCAATGTTGCCGTATGAGACGTCGAAGAGCAGGTGCGCCTCGATCACTTCGAGGCCCTTGTTGACGAGCGTCGCCGAGTTGGTGGTGACGACGCGGCCCATGTTCCAGGTGGGGTGCGCGAGCGCCTGCGCGGGGGTGACGTGTTCGAGCTCTGCGCGGGTGCGGCCGCGAAACGGGCCACCTGAGGCGGTGAGCACGAGGCGGCGCACCTCGCCCGCAGTGCCCGAGCGCAGCGCCTGCGCGATGGCCGAGTGCTCAGAATCGACGGGCACGATCTGACCGGGGGCCGCGAGCTCGCGCACGAGGTCACCACCCACGATCAGCGATTCTTTATTTGCGAGGGCGAGCGTGCGCCCGGCCTTCAGCGCGGCGATCGTCGGGGCGAGCCCCACCGAACCGGTGATGCCGTTGAGTACCACGTCGGCCTCGACGTCTTCGATGATCTGCACCGCGCCGTCGGCACCGAGCGCTGTGTGTTCGACATTGAATTCTTCGGCCTGCTCGGCCACACGCTCGGCGTTCGTGCCCGCCACCAACCCGGCGATTTGAAACTTCGCGGGATTCGCACGAATCACGTCGAGCGCCTGCTCGCCAATCGAACCTGTGGACCCCAAAATGATGACGCGCTTCATAGTTCCATTGTGCCGGATCCCGCTGTGCGCAGACAGCAAATCGCCCCTGTGAAGTGCTCCCTATGACCGGGAGCTCACCACAGGGGCGACTCAGTATTACTTCTGAAACCTACTTGGCGTCGGCGTGAACCGTACCAAGAATATCGAGCACGAAGACCATGACGTCATCGGGTTCGTGGCCCATCTGGGTCAGTCCATCAGCACCGTAGCCGCCGTCTTCAGCGGGCACCACGGAGATGATCTGCGAGCCGACCTTCTGACCTTCAAGCGCCTGCTGGAAGCCACCGATCACTCCGGTTGTGGTGAAGTTTGCGGCTTCGCCGCGGCTCCAGCTGGAGTCAAACTCTTCGCCCGTGCGCCAGATCACTCCGCGGTAGTTGACGTACACGCGGTCACCGGGCTCGACGGTTTCGCCGTCGCCCTCGATGATCGTGGCGACCTCGAGCTTCTTCGGGGCATCGCCCTTGGGCATCGTGATCGTCGGTGCGCCGTCTTTCGCGAGCTTCACCGTGGGGAACCCCTCGGGAGCATCCTTGGCGGTGCCCTCGGCCTTCTTCAATAGCTCATCAGGTTCGAGGGTGCCCGGCTCGTTGGTCGGAGCGACGGGCTCTTCAGCAGCGGCCGCGTCATTGATCTCTTCGACCTGCATCACGATGACGATCGAGTCCTTCTTGGTGAAGCCCTCGAGACCGGTGGCCTCGGGTTCCATCTCAGACCCAAAGAAATCGTTGTAGGGGGCAACAATGCCCACCGTTTCACCGGGCAGCGCGCAGCGCAGGCCCTCGTAGGCCCAGTCGTTGAGCGTGTCCTTCACCAACGGCACGGCGCTCGCGGGCTGCTGCTGAATCGAGGCGCCGGTCTTGCCGTTAAACATCGCCATCGACACGGTGACGCTCTGGCCTTCCTTTGCCACCTTGCCGTCGCCCTCGGTGATCACCGAGCGCTCAAGCTTCTTCGCGGTCACCGGTGCCTTTGACGTGAGCTTTGCGTCAGCGCCGATGTCGCCCGAAACCTTGAGGCTCGAGCTTGCAGAGCCCGACGCGAGACATTCAACACCCGCAGCGTCTTTGGTCGGAGCACCGGCGGCAGAGCATCCGGTCATCAGCAGCGCCCCGGCGAGGGCCGCGGGCAGGAGGGCACGGGAGATGTTCACGATAAGTGGATTCCTAACTCGAGGAGAATCGCCGGCCGCGCCGACGCAGTGGTTGTAGTATTTCGCACCCGGCTAGCCGGGAGCTGGGAGACCCCCGGCGGGCAGCAAGCTGGTGACGCTGCTACCCGGCAGCTCGTAGCCCGGCAGCCCGGTCAGTCGCGTGGAGCGAGCCGCGCCAACAGCGCGCGGGCCGCAAGCACGGCAGCCACGACAAGCAGCGCCAACACGGCCACATCGCAGGCGATGTAAATGTAGTGCCATGGTGACTGCCCGGGATCGCCACCCTGCAGCACCAGATCGGTGCGCGCGTTTAATGGCGGGCGCACAAACACGACCTTAATAACAAACAAAGCGGCGAGCCCCGCCCACACCATCAGGCGGCGCCCGGTGATGCGCGACGCTACCGGCCAAAACGACAGAATCGTCAGCGCAAACAGCAGCAAGCCCTCGGCTACGTTCAGCGCCGAGAACACGAGCCGCCCAATACCTAGCCCGAGCGGAATCGTGATGCCCGGGGCCTGAAACTTCAGCGGAGCCTCAATAAACGAGATCGCGGCGACGAGACCAAACCACAGCACCGGCAACACGAGCCGCCACAGGTCGATGCGCACGGCGCTGCGCTCAAGCGCGTGCAGCTGTGCGCGCTGCTGACTGTTCGAGCTGTTGCGGCGAGCGCTGGACTTCGACACGGGGTCTCCTTGACAGTGGTGAAACTAGTTGCGTGCGGCGAGGGCGGCGGCGTAGAGGTCGCGGGCTGACAGCCCGGTGGCCTCGGCGACCTCGCGGGTGGCGTCTTTCAGGCGGGTGCCCGCGGCGACGCGGTTCTGCACCTCGGCGAGGGCATCCTCGGGTGAGAATACCTTCGCGGCGCCAGCGCCGACCACGATCACGATTTCACCGCGCACGCCCTCGGCTGCCCATTCGGCCAGCTCGGCGAGCCCGCCGCGCTTGACTTCCTCGTGCATCTTCGTGAGTTCACGGCAGACGGCGGCGGGGCGATCCGAGCCAAACACGCGCGCGAAGTCAGCGAGCGTCGCCGCGAGCCGCGAGGGGCCCTCGAAGAACACGAGCGTGCGGCGGTCGTTCGCGAGTTCTTCGAGCGCGCGGGTGCGATCGCCGGCCTTGCGCGGCACGAATCCTTCGAACGCGAAGCGGTCGGTGGGCAGCCCCGAGACCGCGAGCGCGGTCACGACGGCGCTGGGGCCGGGGATGCAGGTGACGTCGACGCCCATCTCGGCGGCGAGCTGTACGACGCGAAATCCGGGATCAGAGACCGTGGGCATACCGGCATCGCTCACGAGCACGATGTCTTCGTCGCGGGCCCGCTCAACGAGAGAGGCGGCGCGCTCGTGTTCGTTGTGGTCGTGCAGCGCGATGAGCTCGGGCCGGTTTTCGATGCCGAGCAGGCGCAGCAGCTGAATGGTGTGGCGCGTGTCTTCGGCTGCGATGACCGTGGCGGCCTCGAAGGTTTCGCGCAGGCGGGCCGACGCATCGCCGAGGTTACCGATGGGGGTGGCAGCGAGCAGAATCATGCTTCCATCGTAGGCGCTGCCGGGTGTGTGAACGGTGCCATGCTTCAGCCTCGCCTCAGCACTGCTTCAGCACCGCCTCAGCACCGGCCTGCGAGAATGGTGCGCATGAGCGATCCCGCAGCGCCCGGTCAGGGCGACCAGACGCCCGCAACGTCACCGTATGAGCCGGCACCTGTGCCTGATGCTGCGGCACCCGCGCCCGCAGTTGATCCGGCGCAGCTGCCTGCTGCGGAGTCAACGCCCGCAGCCAGCTTCGCTCCCGCGCCAGCTGCGGCACCCGTGCGCGCACTGCCGCACCCGAGTCGCGGTATTGCTATTGCCGCGATGGCGGTGGGGCTCGCCTCGATCGTCACCGCGCTGGTGGCCATGCTGTATGCGCCCGTCGCCCTCATTCTGAGTGCGGGGCTCGCGATCGCCGCCATCGTATTGGGCGGCATCTCGATTGCGCGCCGTGCTCCGCGGGCGCCCGGCATCACTGGCCTCGTGGCTGGGTTGGCGACCCTCGCGCTCACCGCGTGCGTGGTGATGTTCGACCTGGGCATGATCGGTGTGCAAGCGTTTAAGGAGGCCACTGCGAGCTCGGGCTTCGGGGCGCCGAACGAGACGGGTGAGGGGCATGGGGCACCTGAGGCTCCGGGGACGCCGGGCGCTCCCGGTCACCCGGATGTTCCTGAGGCACCTGAGGCCCCGGGGGCATCTGACGGTGTCTCGTGGCCCGCGAACTTTGCGAGCGGCGGCATCATGTTCACCGGCGACTCGAAGTCGTCGCTGCGCGTCATCGAATCGGATGCGCTGCCCGACAATTCGTTCCCCAACACCGCCGCACTGGCTGACCGGGCCGATGGCACCTCCCCCGACCGCATTCAGCTATACCTCGATTACCGCTGCCCCGCCTGCCTCATCTTTGAAGAGGCGAACGGCGACACCCTCGAGGAGGCAGCGCTCGCGGGCGCCGTGGTCGAGCTGCAGCCCCTCACCTTCCTTGACCAGGCCTCTGCTGGCAGCTACTACTCATCACGCGTCGCCGGAGCGATGGCCTGCGTGGCCGAGCGCGAGCCCGATCTCGCGTGGACCGCGCACCGCGCCCTATTGCACCCCGATTTCCAGCCCGCCGAGGGCATCAAGGGCCCCGACAACGCTGCGCTGGTCGAACGTATCGAGGGGGCCACGGGTGGGTTGCAACGCGACACCCGATCCTGCATCGCTCATGAGCAGCACGTCACCTTCGCCCAGGCCTTGAGTAACTGGCACAGCACCAACCCGGTGCCGCGGGCCGCAAACCCCGAGCTGCGGGTCACCGGCACGCCCCTCGTGGTCGTGAACGGTGTGGCCTACCCCGGCAGCATCGACGATGCAGATGAGTTCATGAAGTTCCTCACACAGCAGGGTGTTGATCTACCGTAAGCACCGAGTCACGAGGCTGACAGGCATCGCCTGTTAGACTCGCTCGGCTATGGAGAATTCGAACGCGCAAGATCAGGTCACCGTTATTTCGCGCACCGGATTCGCGTATTTCCCGATCGCGCTGATGGCCCGGCTGCCGTTTGCGATGGTCGTGATCGGGGTGCTCACGCTGGTCGTTTCGGCCCGCGGATCGGTCGAGCTTGGCGGCTTCGCTTCGGCATCGGTGGGTCTCGGCGTTGCGTGCTGCGGGCCACTGCTGGGTGCTGCGGCCGACCGCTTCGGTCAGCGCCCCATGCTGCTGTTGGCCGGCGCGGTGAACGCGGTATTGCTCGGCGTGCTCGCCTGGGTGGCGTTCAGCACGCTGCCCATGTGGGCCGTGTTCTTCTCGGCGTTTCTTGTCGGCGCTTCGGTGCCGCAGATCTCGCCCATGTCGCGGGCCCGGCTCGTCGGCATCATTTCGTCTCAGCTGCCGGCCGCACGCAGGTCACGGTCGCTGTCATCGACTTTTGCGTATGAATCGGCGGCCGACGAGGTCATCTTTGTCTTTGGTCCCGTGACCGTAGGTCTGCTCGCCACGGCGTTTGGGGCGTGGGCGCCGGTGATCGGCGCCGGCGTGCTCACGCTGATTTTCGTGACGGCATTCGCGCTGCACCCCACCGGAGCCAAGGCCCAGGTCGAAGAAGGCACCGTCACCTATGTGGCCCCGGTCTCGCAGCTGTGGCGCCCCACACTGCTACTCACCGTCATCGGTATCCTCGCGGTCGGCATGTTCTTTGGTTCGATGCTCACCTCGCTCACCGCTTTCATGCAGGATCGCGGCGATGCCGAACAGGCCGGCCTGATCTACGGCGTGATGGGAGTGGGGTCGGCGATCTTTGCGGTGGGCGTCGCCTGGCTCTCCCCGAAGTTCACGCTGCGGGCGCGCTGGCTCGTGTTCGCGCTGCTGATCTTTGGCGGCGCACTGTTCCTGCAAACTGCGCACGATCTCCCCCGCATGATCCTCGCGCTCGCGGTGATGGGCATTGGTATTGGCCCGCTGCTCGTCACGCTGTACAGCTTTGGCGCGCACCGCACCCCCGCCGGCCGCGGAGCCACGGTCATGGCGATGCTCGGCACCGGCATCATGGTGGGCCAGTCGTTCACCGCCGCGGTCGCGGGCGTGGTCGCTGAGCACGTCAGCACCCAGGCCTCGCTGCTGCTGCCGCTGTTGGCGGCAACCATCGCGGTCGCGGCTGGCGTGGTGAACTGGTTCCTCACCCCGGCCGGGCCTGAGCCCGAACTGGGCTAGTTTCTGGGCTCTATTCTGCCGCCCCAAGCTCCGGATCGCGGCTGACGCCGCAGTTTCGCACCCCCTCGATATTGATTTGTCAATGGGGTCACCTCGCCACCCTTGAATGTCCGAGGCATGGTGTCTAATGAAAATATGACCACCCCACCGACAGGTGATGATCACTTCAACACCTCACCGAACTCCCCCTCACCGAAGAGGCGTGGGCCCTCACGGGTGGAGTTCGTCGGTTCTGTTCCTGACGACGCAGAGCTGGCACGCACTGCTGAAATCCGTGAGGCGTTCGTCGCCGAGACCCAGGCGATCTCACGACTCGAAGCGTCGAAGGCCAGGCACTTGGCAGAGCTGCAGCAGCTGGTATTGAACCGCACGCAAGTCGACAGCGAGATCAGTATCGGGCTGCGGTCAAAGGCCGCAGAACTCGCGGTATCGGCGGGGGTGAGCGATCGGGCGCTCGTGCGTCAGATGGGTGATGCGTATCAACTCGTCCACGATTTCCCAGCGACACTGACCGCACTTGAGACTGCGGCGATCACCGTGCAGCATGTGCGAGCGATCGTGGGCGAAGGCGACATCGTCGACCCGGCCAAGCGCGAAGAATACGAGACCCGGTGTGTGGCAGTCGCAGCAGAAACCAGCCCGGGCCGGTTGCGCATCAAAGCAAAGGCCCTCGCGCAACAACTCACCCCGCACACGATTGACGAGCTGCATCACATGGCGGCCGCCGAACGGTCGGTCTGTGTCTACGAACTGCCGCACGGCATGGCAGAACTCGTGGCGGTCGTGCCCGCGGTCATCGCCTTCGCCATTCAAGACATGCTGCAGAAGGCGGCGAAAGCGGCCAGGCGCCTTGAGGTCGCGAAGGACCGCGAGCGCGCAGCCTACGCAGACGCAACAGATCACACAGACACCACAGGCACCGCAGGCTCCGCAGATACTTCAGACGCCTCAGACCCAGCCTCAGCCTCAGCCTCAGCCTCAGCCTCAGCCTCAGGCCAGGCAGCCGGCACTTCGACTTCCACCTCAACACTCGACATCAAGAAGGCCACGATCGCCGATGAGCTGGGGATTCACATTCCCGAGGCCACTGAACTTCCGGCCAATTATGACGAGTTGACGCCTGCTGCGCAGCGCGAGGCCAGGGCTCGCGTGAACAAGGCAAAGGGTGGCACTGTGAAACGCACCCTGGGGCAGTTTCGGGCCGACATCTTCGCAGAACTTCTTCTCACCGGATCCCTGGACCCAGGAAGAGATACCCGAGGAAGTGTCCCGGTCGCACAGCCCCTCCAACCTGATCCAACATCTCAAGCAACTTCAACCGGTTCAGCGCCACCAACCAGCTCACCGCTTCAAACAGATTTGGATCCACCACCTGGGTCAGCTCCACCAGCCACTTCGGCCGGCCCCAACAGGCAAAGCACCCAGACTCGGCTCGCAATCGCGGGTATCCAAGCCAATATTTCGATCGTGATCCCGGTCGGTGGCACCGCCACCCTCGAAGGATATGGGCCTATCGATTCCGACACCGCCCGGGCATTTACAGCCATCGCACCTGGCTGGGACGCGGTTGCGCTCACCGAAAACGGTGAGGTGCTGGCGACTGAACGACGGCAACCCACCGAAGCGATGCGGCGGGTACTTCACGCCAGAGATCTCCACTGCAGATTCCCCGGCTGCACGCGACCCGTCGCATCCTGCGAAATCGATCACACCAGCGACTGGGCGCAGGGCGGCCCCACCGAGATTTCAAATCTCGAGTTTTTGTGCAAACAACACCACGCGCTCAAGCACCCCGATCTTCCGCCCCAATCAAAATGGCGAGTGACTCAAGACGACGAGGGAACCCTCCTCTGGACCAGCCCCACCGGGGCGCAGTACGCCGACCACCCCGAACATCCCTTTCACCCCGTTCCACAGGAGAACTCTGGGAACACCCCAGAGGATGATCGGGGGAATGATCCGGGGGATGATCCGGAAACAACCCCGGGAAGTATCCCAGGATCTGACCCCTGGTTCATCGACATCGACAGCGACACCGACACCGACACCGACACCGACACCGACAGCGGCGAAGCTGGTCTTAGCGCCGAAGCTGACCTCAGTGCCGAGTCCCGAGACCTCCCCGGATTCGGGCCGGGATTTCCTACCAATTAGCATTCAGATGCGCTCAGCGCGTACACGCCGACACCCTTTCACGGAATAGTCTGATGTTGCAGCCCGTTACACCGGGAGTCAGCCGTCAATGGGAGAATGGAATACATGTCAGCCCTTTCTGCCGCAGAGGTCCAAGACCTCCGCGCCGCATTTCCTTACTTCGCCGCGCAACCCGCGCCGGGCACACTAGCTCCCGCGTACCTCGATTCGGCCGCAACCTCGCAACGCCCTGCAGCGGTGCTCGATGCTGAACGTCGATTCTTGGAGACTTCCTACGCCGCGGTACACCGCGGCACCAGCGGCGCTGTTGGCGAAGCCACGATGGCGTTCGAAGGGGCCCGCGCCAAGGTCGCAGCATTTGTGGGGGCAGCTACCCCCGAGCAAATCGTGTGGGCAGAGAACGCCACCGATGCCCTCAACATCGTGACGCTCGGCATTGGTGAGGCCAACGCTGGCCTCGGTGTTGCCGGTTCTGAGCGCTTCGCGCTTGGCACGGGCGACGAGATCTTGATCACCGAGGCAGAGCACCACGCCAACCTGATTCCGTGGCAGCGCCTCGCCGCGAAGACCGGCGCAACCCTGCGCTTCATTCCGGTGAACGAACACGGCACCTGGAGCCTCGACGATGCGCGCGCTGCCCTCACCGAGCGCACCCGCATCTTTGCGTTTGCCCACGTGTCAAACGTGACCGGTTTTGTGGCTCCCGTCGCTGAGCTCGTTGAGCTGGCCCGCAGCGTTGGCGCTGTGACCGTGCTCGACGCCTGCCAGTCAGTGCCGCATATCCCCGTTGATTTCGCCGCACTCGGCGTCGACTTCGCCGCGTTCTCGGGCCATAAGATGCTCGGCCCCAACGGCATCGGCGTGCTGTATGGCACACCCGAGATGCTCGCCGCGCTCCCGCCGTCACGCACCGGTGGTTCAGCCATCACCCGCGTCACCATGGAGTCGGCCGAGTTCATGCCGGCGCCATTCAAGTTCGAGCCTGGCACCCAGCCGGTGTCTCAGGCGGTGGGCCTCGGCGCCGCCGTCGATTTCCTGTCGGCCGTAGGCATGGACCGCGCAGCGGCTCGTGAACACGAACTCGTTGAGCGGCTCGTGGCCGGTATCGAAGCGACCCCTGGGTTGCGTCTGCTGGGCCCTGCTGGCACCACTAACCGCATCGCCCTCGCCTCAGTTTCAGTTGAGGGTCTGCACGCCCACGACGTGGGCCAGTACCTTGACGAGCAGGGAGTGCTCGTGCGCGTGGGTCACCACTGTGCGCAGCCGCTACACCGCGCATTTGGCATCGCGTCCAGTACGCGTGCCAGTGTGCATCTCACCACCACAGAAGACGAGGTCGATCGGTTCCTCGACGCGCTCCGCGGCGCCCAGCGGTACTTCGGAGTGGAGGTGTCAGCGTGAGCGCGCTTGACGGTCTGTACCAAGAACTAATTCTCGATCATTCAAAGCGACCCATCGGCAAGGGCGACCTCGCCGAACACCCGGGTGCGCACACTGCGTCACACCACGAGTTCAATCCGAGCTGTGGCGACGAGATCGATGTATCGATCGCGGTTGACCCCGCCACTGGCCGCATTTCTCAGCTCGCGTGGCAGGGGCAGGGATGCTCCATTTCGATGGCATCGGCTTCGATTCTCGCGCAGCTCGTGCGCGATGAAGAGCTCACCATTGACACCGCGCGTGCCAAGATCGGGGCGTTCCGCGAGATGATCCAGTCACGCGGCGAAGGCGAACCCGACGAAGACGTGCTCGGTGACGCGATCGCCCTGCACGGTGTCGCAAAGTTCGTGATGCGCGTGAAGTGCGCCATGCTCGGCTGGGTGGCGCTCGAAGCCGACCTGGTGAAGGTTGAGGCACAGGCTACGGCTTAACTCCCTTCGACCACATGTGAGGCCGTGGCCCGAATTCTTCGATACAAGATTTCGGGCCACGGCCTCACGTCGTCCACAGCGCATCATTTCTGCCCGATACGCGGGTGAGCAACAGGTTTCTGTGCATAACCGGCACAGGCTTGCGGCATCGCGCAAAATCGGGGCATGACTGATCACAATGCTCCCGCTCCCAAGGTTCTGTCTTGTTCAGGAACCGCCGACTTTCTCGCTGCGCTGCCGCAGCTCACCGGTTTCACGGCCACCAATAGCCTCTTTGTCCTTTTCTTTGCGGGCTCCCGCACCCGCGAAGCCATGCGTATCGATCTGCCGCCCAACGACAACCCGCGCGAAGCCACCGACCTGCTCGAGTTTCTGAGCTACGCGATTCGTAGTTTCGGTGCAGCGCAGGGCAGCACGTCTGATCCCGCGATCGCCATCATGTCTGAGCAGAGCTTTGCTGAGTGTCAGGGGCCGCCCTGGCAGCGGCTGGCCCGTCGCATCGAGCGCCGACTACGCCGTGATCAAGTGCGGTTGCGAGAGCTGTGCGTGCTCGCCCCCGACGGTTGGCAAAGCTACCTCGACCCGCACGCCCCGCGCCTCGGGCGCAGTCTCGACGACATTCGCAACAGCCCCATTTCAGTCGCGGCAGCACTCGCACAACAGCGGATTCCTTCCCTCGCAGAACTCGGTGCCATCCCCGAGGTAAATCCTCGCCGTGCGCAGTGCGCCGCCCGCGCGCTGTCTGCGCTGCAGCTCACAGCCCCCGACCGCGTCAGCCACGCCGCCCAGGTCACCCGTCAGCTATGTGCCCCCGATACTCGGCTCTCTACCGAAGCCCTGCTCTCCGCCGAGGCACCGCGCTCCCACAATGCGCCGTTCTCCGCCGAAGCCTCGGGGCACCTCGCCTACGTACTTGAGCGACCGGCGGGATGGTGGCACGTCGCCATGGGAATGATTACGCGCCCCGAGTTTCCTGGTGAACTTGCCCAAGATCTGGGGCCGCAACGGTTCGCGAGTCTGCCCGTTGATGAGCCGCCCTCGGCTGGCGCGGTGCAGGGGCCCGGCAGCACTCAGGGCTGCTCGATGTATGCACTGCTTGCGGCGGTGTGCCCCGAGTTTGCAGACCGCACCCGATTGGCGCCGCTGTCGACACGGTTGGCCCGCGCGATCGCCGATGTGCCCACGCTTGCGCGCCCGGGGCTTTTCGCGTTGAGCGCCCTGGTGTGGTGGTTGTGCGGTAACCAGACGACTGCGTACCGGCACGTTGATGCGGCAATTGAGATCTCCCCCGAGCACGAGATCTCACACATGGTGCGACGGCTGGTCAGTGTGCCGCTTGCCGCACGGCAGATGCTGCCGCCGCCTCCGAGCCACGGGGGTTTACCCCGGTCACCTCGCGCCGCAGCGTCGCAATGATGCGTTCGATGATCCGTGCCGCCAGCGGCGCAGCGAGGGTGAACCGCAGGGCGGCATGCGCCTCCTCTGGGGCCCGCCCCATCGCGAGCAACGCGGGTGACGGCTCGTCATGCCCGGCAGCACACGCCGACCCCGATGACACCGCGATGCCTGCCATATCGAGTGCGACCAGCAATGACTCCCCGCTGACCCCCGCGAACACGAACGAAGCGTGCCCGGGCAATCGCTCACGGGGGTCTCCGGTCAGGCTCGCGCCCGGAATTTCGGAGAGCACCCGGCCGATGAGTTCGTCACGGCTCGCCATCAGCGTCAGTGCCCGAGTTCCGACAGTCGCGATGCACTCGCGTACGGCGGCGGCGAACCCGGCGATCCCGGCCACGTTCTCAGTGCCCGAGCGCCGTCCCTGCTCTTGCCCGCCGCCGTGCAACAACGGCTCGACTTTGAGCCCCGCGCGCACCAAGAGGGCGCCCACACCCTGGGGTCCACCAAATTTATGGGACGCGATGCTCATCGCATCAATCTGCGCCCCCGGCCACTCCTCACCATGCATACTGACCGGCAGCGACGCCGCGGCCTGCACCGCATCGGTGTGCACGAGAGCACCCACACGCTTAGCGGCAGCGGCAATCTGCGGCAGCGGCTGCACCGTGCCTACTTCGGCGTTGCCAAGCCCCACTGACACGAGGGTGGTGTCAGCCCGCACCGCGCGTGCAATGTCAGCGGCGGTCACTCGCCCGTGGCCGTCCACCGGCACCAGGGTGAGTTCGTACCCAAACACACGCTCCAGATACCGGCAGCTTTCCAGCACCGACGGATGCTCGATCGGCGTAGTGACCAGGTGCCGGCCCCGCGGGTTCGCCAGCGCCAACCCGATTATCGCGAGGTTATTAGCTTCTGTGCCGCCCGATGTAAACACCACGTCGGCGGCGCGCACCCCGCAACTATGGGCGATATCGCGGCGTGCAGTCTCGACTACGGCGGCGGAGCGGTGCCCGGCCTGGTGCACGCTCGAGGGGTTGGCTGCGAGGTCATCGTAGACGGCGGCCATCGCCGCCCGCGCCGTTTCGCGCAGCGGTGCGGTGGCTGCCGCATCAAGGTATCGCTCGGGGGCGAGTGCTCCCGAGCCTAACGGCGAGGAGGCGTCTCCTGCCGGTAGCCGTGTGCTCGCTGCGGGCAACGACACGCGTTCCACCGGCGGCAGTGTCGCGTTCATACCGCGTCGAGACCGAGGTCGAGGGCGCGTGCGCCGTGGGTCAGCTGCCCCACTGAGATGACGTCGACACCGGTTTCAGCGATTGCGCGCACCGTGTCGAGGGCGACGCCCCCGCTGGCTTCAGCAATGGCGCGCCCGTCAATCAACGCGACCGCACGCACCAAATCGGCGGTGTCGAAATTGTCGAGCAAAACACCCGTCACACCAGCCTGCAGCACGGCAGGCACCTGGTCGAGCCGGTCGACCTCAACGATGATCGAGGTCGTGTGGCCGGCCCGTTCGCGAAGCCCCTGTAATGCCCGCGTGGTGCTTTCGGCGTCGGTCGCTCCGAGCGCCGCGAGGTGATTGTCCTTCACCATGATGGCGTCAGATAGCCCGAACCGGTGGTTCGAGCCGCCGCCCACGCTGACCGCGTGTTTTTCGAGGGCGCGCAGACCCGGAGTCGTTTTGCGGGTGTCTGCGATGCGCGCACGAGTGTGCGCCACCTCCTGCACGAATCGAGCAGTGAGGGTCGCGATTCCGCTCATGCGTTGGCTGAAGTTGAGTGCGATGCGCTCGCCCGTGAGAATGCCGCGGGCGGGGCCACTGATCACAGCGAGGGTATCGCCCGCCGCGAATGGGGTACCGTCGGCCACCAGATCTTGCACCTGGATGCGCGAGTCAGTCTGCTCGAAGGTTTCACGCACGAGGGCCCCACCGGCAAATACTCCGGGTTCTCGGGCCACGAGCTGGGTTTGCAGCGTGAGGGATTCGGGGATGGTGAGCTCGACGGTGAGGTCACCCCACGGTGCATCTTCGGCGAGCGCAGCGCGCACGACCTGCTGAATGAGGGTCTGAGTTAGCACGTGGCAAAGTTCCTTTGTACGAAGTGATGAGAGGCGGCGGGCACCGGAGTGGGGCGCGCTGCTGGAGCTGCGGCGAGCGCGAAGGCCCGCCGTTGCGCCTGCGCGGGGTCGGTGCCGGGGAAATCTGCGCGCTGGTGGGCGCCCCGGGATTCGCTGCGGCTGAGGGCGGCGAGCGCAATCAGCCCGGCGAGGGTGGCATCTCGGCCGGGCAGCGCGGCGAAGGTGTTGCAAGCTTCTGCCATGGCAGCCCCGTCACGTTCGATGCCGAGGTGTGCGCTCAGGGCCGCGCTGACTTCGCGGGATACGAGGCCTGCGCGCGCCGGGCCACCGGGCAGCGGGGCGTTACGCAACTCCGCAGCCGCAGCATCAGCAGCAGCCCCCGAATCCCCGGCCACCATCGTGCACTCGCGGGTGAGGCGAGCCATCGCGTCGCCCGCATAGCGCCATTCGCGTGCGCTCCCGGGCCGGGCATAGCGCGCGGCAGCGGCCCCGGCCCGGCGCCCAAACACGAGGCCTTCGAGCAGCGAGTTTGAGGCCAAACGGTTGGCCCCGTGCACCCCGGTCGATGCCACTTCGCCCGCGACGAAGAGCCCGGGCACGCTCGATCGCCCGTCGAGATCGCTCGCGATGCCGCCCATCGTGTAGTGGGCTGCGGGGGCGACCGGTACGACTTCCCGCGCCCAGTCGTATCCGTGCGCGCGCATCGCGGCATCGATCCCGGGGAACATGCGGGCGAGGGATCCGGGGCCGTGGGCGGTTTCGATCCGGATCGCATCAAGCCATACCCCGTGCCCCTCGTGAGCGCCCGCACGCTGGGCATTGAGTTCGCGGTGCATCTCGCGTGCCACGACGTCGCGCGGCGCGAGTTCGGCGTTGGGGTGTTTGTCGACCATGAAGCGGTGCCCCGCGTGGTCGAGCAGTGCGGCCCCTGCCCCGCGCACCGCCTCTGAGATGAGCTGGCCGGTGCCGGCGAGCACCGTGGGGTGAAACTGCACGAACTCAAGATCGGCTACGATCGCGCCCGCTTCGGCCCCGGCCATGATGCCTGAGCCGCGGGCCGCCGCGTGGTTTGAGGTGCGTTCGTAGAGGGCCGCGTAGCCCCCGGTCGCCAAGATGACGGCCCCCGCGTGCACGGTCTCGACGGAGCCGTCGTCGTGCATGAGGGTGGCGCCGGTGACCTCGCCGTCGGTGACGATGAGGTCACCGAGGGTGGCGCGCTCGATCACGTGCACGCTCTCGGGCAGCTGGGCGACGAGGTGCGTGTGCAGCTCGGCGCCGGTGCGGTCGCCGCCCGCGTGCACGATGCGGGCCGCGCTGTGTGCGCCCTCGAGCCCGAGCGCGACCGAGCCCGCCGCATCACGGTCGGCGCGAAACCCCTCGGCGAGCAACCGGTGTACCTCGCGGGCCCCGTCGGTGACCAGCTGTGATGCGGCTTGGGTATCGACGAGGCCGGCGCCAGCGGTGAGGGTGTCGGTGAGGTGGTCTTGCACGCGGTCGTCTGCGGCCACGACCGCGGCCACCCCGCCCTGCGCCATCGATGTGCTCGTAGTGTCACCGACCGCCAGCGTGCCCATGGTGACGATGGTGACCTCGGCGCCAGCGGCGTGGGCGGCCCGGGCCGCGGTGAGCCCGGCGACCCCCGCACCGATGACGAGAATCATGGCTTCGCCGCCAGCATGCGTTCGAGCGCAACGCTGGCATCGCGTGACACGTCTGCGGCCACGGTGATGCGGTTGGGTGTTTCGCCCGCGACCAATGCTTCCAGCGTCCACGCGAGGTATGCGGGGTGGATGCGGTACATCGTCGAGCACGGGCAGATCACCGGATCTAGGCAGAACACGGTGAGATCAGGGCGTTGCTGCTGCAGCCGGTTCACGAGGTTCACCTCGGTGCCGATCGCGAGCACGTCACCGGGCTTAGCCGCTTCGACGGCCTTGCGAATGTATTCGGTTGATCCGGCGCCGTCGGCGGCCTCGACCACCTGGGCGGGGCATTCGGGGTGCACGATGACCTTCACCCCGGGGTAGTCGGCGCGCGCCTTCGTAATCTGGTCGACGGTGAATCGTTTGTGCACCGAGCAGAAACCATTCCACAAGATGACCTTTGCGTCGCGCAGCTGCGCCTCGGTGTTGCCGCCGCGGGCGAGGTGCGGGCGCCACAGCGGCATCTCGTCTTCGGTGACCCCCATGGCCTTGGCAGTGTTGCGCCCCAGGTGCTGATCGGGAAAGAACACGACACGCTGCCCGCGAGCAAACGCCCACTCCAGCACGGTGCGGGCGTTCGATGAGGTGCACACGATGCCCCCGTTGCGGCCACAGAACGCTTTGATGTCGGCCGAAGAGTTCATGTACGTCACCGGAATCACCGGTTGCAAGGCGCCCGGCTCCCCCGTGCCAGCGGCGGCTTCGCCAAGGGCCGCGGTGAGTTCACGCCAGCAGTCTTCGACCTGATCGATCGTGGCCATATCGGCCATTGAGCAGCCCGCGGCCAGGTTGGGCAGAATGACGGCCTGGTCGTCGCTCGACAAGATGTCGGCGGTTTCGGCCATAAAGTGCACCCCGCAAAACACGAAGGCCTCGGCTTCGGGGCTGTCTTTGGCGGCTTGGGCGAGCATGAATGAATCGCCGACGAAGTCTGCGTACTGCACCACTTCGTCGCGCTGGTAGAAGTGACCCAGAATGCGCACCCGGTCGCCGAGCGTCTGCTTCGCCGCGGTGATCCAGTCGTGCAGCTCGGCGTCGCTCGCATCGGTGTAGCGCGCGGGCAGTGGGCCCTGCCTGGGAGCGTCACCCGCGATTGTGTCGGCCGCCGAAGCGCCCGGCCCGTAACCGGGTGCGCGGTCGATACCCCACGGATCATCGGCGAGCTGGGTATCGCAGCTCGAGACCCCGGTCGATGCGAGTTTGATGGGCCGCCGATGCCCGGGCACCTGCGCGGTTCGCGACGGGCCTGTGGCACGCACCTCACGCGTCTCGGTTTCGCGCTGGGCAGCGCCTCTGATCAAATCGTGCACGCTCGTCATGGGTTTTCCTCATTGAAATTGGGTGGAACAGGTGGTTGAAGCAGGAGGTTGAAACAGATGGGTGAAGCGGGTGGAGCTGCTCAATCAGGTGGAGCAGAAGACTGATAACTAGGGACGATCGTGAGGACCGCGAATAGGCCGGGCCGTCTAGGGCGACGCGTCGACGAAGCGATACAGTTTCGCGGGCCGATACCGGGTGCCCGTTTCGACCCCGCCCGTGGCCTGCAACCTGCCCTGTGCGAGCGCCTGCCGCCGAAAGTTCGCGGGATCAACGGCCCGCCCCTGCACCGCCTCATGCACGTGGCGCAGTTGGGCGAGAGTGAAGGCATCGCCCAAAAACCGGTGGGCCACCTGGGCGTACTCGGTTTTGCTGCGCAACCGGTCGAGCGCGTGCGCCACGATCTCGGCGTGATCGAACGCGAGATCTGGGAGCTCGTCGATCGCAAACCATGCCACGTTGTTGGCGGCATCGGCCGGCGCCGAGCTGAGCTGCAACGCATCGTTCGCGCCCAGCCCGGGGGCAAGCGACTCAGGCACGAACGGAACAGGCACAAACGGCTCCGGATCATCCCACCGCCGCGCCTCGCGAGCGACGCCGCCTGCTGCGCTCGGCTCGTTGGCTGGGGCTGCGGGGTCAGCGCCAGCGTCAGCGCCAGCGCCAGCGCCAGCGCCAGCGCCAGCGCCAGCGCCGGTATCCGCCCGAGACTCGTGCTGCGGAACCCCGCTGTAGAGCGCCCAGTAGGCGATCGTGACCAGCCGCTGTGCCTCAGCCGAGCGTTCCACTCCCCCGAAGGAAAAGAGCTGTTCAAGATATTCTGGCGGGCGCCCCACCGCATCGGCGAGGGTGCGCTGCGCCGTATCGACCAGCGCCTCATCCCACTGGGTTGCTCCGCCCGGCAACGCCCACCGGTGCAAGAACGGTGCCCGTGTGCGGCGCACGAGCGGAATCCACAACGACGCCGCCGTTGCCGCTTCCCCGGTTTCGCCAGCTTCGGGAAGCGTGAGCGCAAAGGCGATTGTCGACACCGCCACCGCGGGCGGCAGGTAGCGTCGTTCGCTCGCGCTCAGTGTTGCGTAATCCATCGTGGGCTCCCGTACGGCTCATCTTTACTTAAAGTCACTTTGACTATAAGCCAGAACCACCAGCAACACTACGCCCACAACTCCGCCCCCACAAGCCCGGGTTTCATGCACCCAGTTCTATCGTGGCCATCGCCCCACATCTGCCGCGGCGTCCCCTCACTTGGCGACACGCCAAAATATCGGCTTTTTGCGGGGCTGCGCCCAATCACTCCGGCAGGCTAGCTATGCACACCCGATGCGCCAACGATCGCCTAGATGACTCACCCTCAGCGGCCCCGGCAATCTATGAAAATTACCCACACTTGAAATGAAATGACACGAACAGGTCACGATCCTGACACTTTAGGAGTTCCGTAGGCTAAGCTCACCTGTAAGACCAGTAATGCCGAACGTAGGAAACTTCCAGCACGTTTTAAAGCCGCGTTCGCGCGGCAACGCTACACCAGTCTCCACGTCGGCACCGTCGCCGTGGCACCAAGGGCTCACCAGAGTCCAGCAACAACAAAGGAAATACAGCATGGCTACCGGCACCGTTAAGTGGTTCAACTCCGAAAAGGGCTTCGGCTTCATTACTCCCGACGAGGGCTCATCTGACGTGTTCGCACACTTCAGCGCCATCCAGGGCAACGGCCGTCGCGACCTGTTCGAAGAGCAGCGCGTACAGTTCGACATCGAGCAGGGCCCCAAGGGTCTCCAGGCCAGCAACATCCAGGCCATCTAAGTCTTAGGACTTTCTTCCTGCGGGGTGGGGCTTCGGCTCCACCCCGCAGGTTTTTTTATGCCCTGATTTTGTACCCTCGGCACAGCCCGTTCGCATTGCCGCATCACTCACCGATACAGTCGGGAGGATTCCGAACGAACGGTGCTTATATGTCAACGCAGACGTACCCGCGGCTCTTCGAACCGCTCGACCTTGGGTTTGTGACCCTTCCCAACCGCATCATCATGGGGTCCATGCACCTCGGCCTTGAAGATGCCCCCGATGGCCACGAGAAACTTGCCGCGTTTTACCGCGAGCGTGCCCTCAACGGCCCCGCCCTCATCATCACCGGCGGCGTCTCCCCCAACGCCGCGGGGCGTCTCACCGCTACCGAGCGGCCCCTCGACAGCGAGGACGAGATCCCGGGTCACCGCCTCATCACCGACGCGGTGCACGAGGCGGGCGGCCGCATCGCCCTGCAGCTGCTGCACGCCGGGCGCTACGCCGCTCACCCTGGGCTCGTCGCCCCGAGTCCGATTCAGGCTCCCATCTCGCCGCTCACCCCGCGCGAGCTCAGCGATGCCGAGATCGAACGCACCATCGACGACTATGCGCACGCGGCCCAACTGGCCAAGCTCGCGGGCTACGACGGGGTCGAGATCATGGGCTCTGAGGGGTACCTGATCAACCAGTTCACGGCCCCCGTCACCAATCAGCGCACCGACCGCTGGGGCGGCAGCCTCGAGAACCGGCTGCGGTTTCCCACCGAGATTGTGCGCCGCGTACGCGAGGCCTGCGGCGACGACTTCATCGTCGTCACCCGCATTTCGATGCTCGACCTCGTGCGCGGCGGCTCCACGCTGCCCGAGGTTATCGAACTTGCGCAGCGCGTTGAAGCTGCCGGCACCTCGCTGATCAACACGGGCATCGGGTGGCATGAGGCCCGCGTGCCCACGATCGCCAGCTCGGTGCCACGCGCGGCGTTCGCGTGGGTCACGAAGCGCCTGATGGGCGCGGTCACCGTGCCGCTCGTGGCGGCCAACCGCATCAATATGCCCGCCGAAGCCGAAGCCGTGCTCGAGAGCGGCTCGGCCAATCTCGTATCGCTCGCGCGCCCGTTTCTCGCCGACCCCGAGTTCGTCGAGAAAGCCAGGCGCGGCACCCCGCTGCGTATCAACACCTGCATCGGGTGCAACCAGGCCTGCCTCGACCACGCCTTCGCTGGCAAGTCTGCATCGTGCCTCGTGAACCCGCGCGCCGGCCACGAAACCGAGCTGGTGATCACCCCCACGCGCTCCCCCAAGCGGGTGGCCGTCGTGGGTGCGGGCCCCGCGGGCCTCGCCTGCGCCACCACCGCGGCGAAGCGCGGTCATCACGTCACCCTGTTCGATCGTGCCGACGAGGTGGGCGGGCAGCTCAACCTCGCGCTGCAGGTACCTGGCAAGAGCGAGTTTCGTGAAACGCTGCGCTATTTCTCGGGGCTGCTGGCAGAAACCGGCGTCGAGGTGCGCCTGGGCGAGGAAGCCACCCCGCTCACCCTCAAGGGATTCGACGAAGTGATCTTGGCGACCGGCGTCACGCCCCGCACCCCCGAGATCCCGGGGCTGCAGCACGAAAGCGTCGTGACCTACATTGACGTGCTGCGCCACAAGGCCCCCGTGGGTGACCGCGTCGCCATTTTGGGCGCGGGCGGCATCGGCTTCGACGTCGCCGAGTATCTCACCGACGATCACCCGGCCGAGCCCGATGATATTGCAGCGTTCCTGCAGCACTGGGGCGTCGACCCAGCCACCCCCGATGGCTTCGCGCCCGATCCGGCAGCACCGCCCACGCAGCCCGTCGCGTCCACTCCCCGCCGCTCGGTGATCATGCTGCAGCGCAAGGAGAGCAAGCTGGGCGCGGGCCTGGGCAAAACCACCGGGTGGATTCACCGCACCGAGCTGGCCCGTCGCGATGTGCTGATGATCCCCGGCGCCGAGTACCTCGGCATCGGTGACACCGGTCTCACCGTGCGCACGGCGGGTCAGGAGCGCACCCTCGAGGTCGACACGATTGTGCTCTGCACGGGGCAGGATCCCGATCGCAGCCTGCACGCCCAGCTCGCCGCATCAGGCATCACCGCGCAGCTCATCGGGGGCGCCGACGTGGCGGGCGAGCTCGACGCCAAACGCGCCATCGCTCAGGGCACCCGCGTTGCCGCAGCCCTATAGTCTGTCGATTATGGCAGCCAATGTTGACTCCAGGCCAGGATCCCCTGAGCGCCTATCGCGCATGATTCAGATTCCGACGGTGTCTGCCGCGCTCGCAGACACCGGCCTGGACCCTTTTGAGCGCTTCATCTCGCTGCTTGAGGAGCTCTATCCGCTCACCCACGAGCGGCTTACGCGCAAGCGCATCACCGATCTCGGGCTGTTGTATCGCTGGCCCGGCAGCGATGAGACGGCCGACCCCGTGGTGCTGATGGCACACTTCGATGTGGTGCCCGCGGAGCCCGAGGACGGGTGGGATGTGGCCCCGTTCGAGGGCCGCATCGCCGATGGCTATGTGCACGGCCGCGGTGCCCTCGATGACAAGGGCCCACTGCTCGTGATGCTCGAGGCCGTTGAGAATCTGCTCGCGGCGGGGTTCACTCCGGCGCGCGACGTGTATCTCTCGCTCGGCGGCAACGAAGAAACCTACGGCGATGCCGCGCAGGCCATCGCTCAGACCTTTCGCGATCGCCAGATCACCCCGTGGTTCGTGCTCGACGAGGGCGGCGCCGTCGTTGCGGCCCCGCTGCCGTTTGTGCGCGGCGAGGCCGCGATGATTGGGGTGGGCGAAAAGGGCGCCACGACCATCAAGCTGTCGGCGCGAGGCGCGGGCGGCCACGCCTCTGCCCCGCCCACGCTCACCGCGGTGGGGCGGGTGGCCCGCGCGGTATCGCGCGTCACCCCGGCCATGTTTCCCGCCCGCACCCCAGGCGCGGTGCTCACCATGCTGGCGCTGTTTGCGGGGCGCGCCCGCGGCCCGGCCAAACTGCTCTACCGCGCCCTCGCCGCGAGCCCCTGGCTCACCGCCCGGCTGTTCACCCTGTTAGGCGGTGAGCCAGCCGCGCTTGTGCGCACCACGGTCGCCCCCACGATGCTCTCGGGTGGATCTGCACAGAATGTGCTGCCCGCCCAGGCCGAAGCCGCCATCAACCTCCGCATCGCACTGGGCGAGACGGTGCCGGGCACGCTGCGCCGCATCAAGCGTCGCATTGCCGACCGGCGAGTCAAGATTGAAGTGGTGGAGGGCGGGGCGCCCTCGCCCGAATCCCCCACCGATAACGCACAGTTCGCGCTCATCGCCGCAGCCGTTGGCGTCTCGCACCCCCAGGCCATGCCGGTGCCGTACGTCATGATGGCCGCCACCGACTCCCGCTACTTCCACGCGTTTACCCCCGCCTGCTACCGCTTCGCTCCTCTGGCGATGTCGGCCGAGCTGCGCGCCTCGATCCACGGCGTCAACGAGCGCGTGGCCATCACCGAGCTGGTGCGCGGCGAGCAATTTCATCGCGCCCTCATCACCGCGATTCCCGCATCGTCAGGAGCTTCAGCATGAACGTCAGTGCGGGGCGCACGGCCCGATCCGGATCAGCACAGAAGCCCAAAGCCCGGTTGGGCGCGCTCGCCGGGGTCGTGGCTTTTCTCGCGTTCGTGGAGTACACGAGCGGGTTCTTGCAGGGGTATTACACCCCGATGCTCACCGACATTGCGCGGCATTTGCGCGTGCCCGACGCCGATGTGAACTGGCTCGAGGGGTCGCAGCTGATCCTCTCGGCGCTCGTCGTGCCCGCGCTCGCGAAGCTCGGCGACATGGTGGGGCACCGCCGCATTCTGCTGTGGTCGACCGCGCTCACCGGCCTCGCCACGCTCGCGCTGCCCTTCGCCCCCAACTTCGCCGTGTTTCTTGTGTGTTGGACGCTGCAGGGGTTCTATGTGGTGTGGCTGCCGATTGAGATCGCGCTGTTGTGGGTGCGCAGCCGCGATATCAAGCTGCGCAGCGCCGTTGTCGCGAAGGCCGCGGGTCTGCTCGTCGCGGCCCTCGAGGTGGGCGCGATCAGCGGTGCACTGCTGGGCGGGCAGCTGATCGATTCGCTGCCCCTGTTTCCGGTGCTACTGATCCCCGGGGTGCTCGTGAGCGTGTGCTTCGTGGTCATTGCATTTGGGGTGAAGGAGTCGCCCGAGCCCACGGGCGGCCGACTCGATATCGTCGGGCTTACCCTCGTGACCTTCGCCATTTTGGGGTTCACGGGCGGCCTCAGCCTCATGCGATTGCACGGGTTTGAAAGTCCCCTCGCCTGGGGCGTTACGCTGCTTGGCCTGCTGCTCGTGTGGCCGTTCGCCCGGTGGGAGCTGCGCCACCCCGACCCGATTATCGACGTGCGCATGTTTCGCTCCCCCGCGCTCGCCCCCGTATTCATCACGGCCGCACTGTTTGGCATCAGCGTGCTCGGGTCGCAGGCCCCGCTGTCAACGTTTATGCGCACCGACCCCGAGGTGTACGGCTACGGCATTGGCGCCGGTGGTTTCACCACCTCCCTCGCCATTGGCTGCTACCTCATCGGCATGATCACGGGTGCCCTGCTGTTTCCTCAGGTGTCACGCCTACTCACGCCCCGCATCACGCTCACCTGCGCGGCCGTGCTGGTGGGCATCGGCTACCTGATGTTTCTGCCGATGCACGACACCTTCGCCCAGGTCATCACGAACATGATCATCACGGGCATCGGCTCGGGGGCCCTCGTTGCCGCCCTGCCCGCGGCCGCAGCGGCGGGCGCGCACGAAAGCCAAACTGGCGTCGCCACCGGGCTCACCAACTCCTCCAAAACGATGGGCGGGGCGGTGTCGTCTGCGGTGTTTGGCATCGCACTGATGCACGGCGCGACGGGAGCCGCGGCTGATGCCACGGCGACCGCCGGATCTTTCTCGGGCTACGTCACCGTGTGGGTGGTGTGCGGCGGCGCGGCGCTTGTGGCCGCGGCACTGCTGCTGTTTATTGTGCCGAAGAACGCGTTTCAGGATCGCCCAGCGTCACCAGCTCCGGCCGCAGTAGGCGGTGCGCGGCCGTAACGGCCCGGCCAATTTCGTCGGTGAGTGAGTACCTACCCGCGCCCTTCGCCGCCCACGTCCACACCGCGGCAAAGAGCGCCGCGGCATACCCGGCGCCCACAATCTCAGCGTCACGCTGCGGGGCGCCATCGCGCACGAGCCGGGCCGCCACCGCGGCAGCAACCAGCTGCTGCCGGTCGGCGCGCCCGCGCGCGAGCTCGGCCTCGACGCCCATGGTGCGGGCATCGACAATGGCGAGCGCCAGGGTGTCAGGGCGGGCCTCGGCGCCGGCTGCGGTGAGTGCCTCCGCGAAGGGGATCTGCGGGTCCAGCAGGGCCCCGGTGAGCACCTCGATGCGGCGGTCGAGCACGAACCACAGCGTCTCGGGCTTGCTCGCGAAGTAGTTAAAGAAGCTGGCGCGGCTCACGCCGACGCGGCGAGTGATTTCGGTGACCGAGGTGGCTTCATACCCCTGTTCGAGAAAAAGTTCAAGGGCGGCGTCGGCGAGCACCTCGCGTGAGGAGGCGGGCGGGCGGCCACGGGCGGGGGTACTCATGCATCAACTGTACCGTCGCATCGGGTACACTCGCATTTGTTATACCGAAGCTAATAACTCATCTCACACTCGGAAGAGGATCGCCCCCGATGCAGTTCCGCACCACCGCAGCACTCACCTCGCTCTGCGCGATCGCAGCACTCGCGCTCACCTCGTGCACCTCCCCCGGCGCCGCCAGCGATACCGCTGCAACCGCCCAAACCGGCGGCACCCTCGTCTACGCGACCGGCGACGCAGAGCCCACCTGCCTCGACCCGCACGTTGGCGGCAACTACCCGCAGGCCCTCATCTCCACCCAGTACCTCGAGCCCCTCGTGGGCCGTGACGCGAGCGGTGAGATCACCCCCTGGCTCGCCGACACCTGGCAGGTCGCCGAGGATGGTCTGTCGTGGGAGTTCACCCTCAAGGAGGGCATCACCTTCACCGACGGCACCCCGTTTGACGCGGCCGCTGTGCAGGCAAACATCGCCCACCTGCAAGACCCCGAGACGCAGTCGTCCACCGGCTTCACCGCGCTCACCAAGGTGGAGAGCGTCGACGCCGTCAACGACCTGCGTGTGCGCTTCAACCTCATCTCGCCCGATGCGGCTCTGCTCGAATCGCTCAGCCAGCCGTGGACAGCAATGCAGTCACCCACCGGCATCGAGCGCGGCATGGAAGCCAACTGCCAGACCCCCGTCGGCACCGGCCCCTTCATCGTCGAAAGCTGGGAGCCCCAGCAGTCGGTGATCCTCGTGCGCAACGACGACTACGCCACCCCCGGCCCTGAGGCCGACCATGACGGCCCCGCCTACCTTGACCGCATCGAATGGCGATTCATCCCCGATGCCGCCACCCGCCAGGCAGCGCTCGCGGCCGGCGAGGTCAACGTCATCGATAACCCGCTGCCCATCGACATCGCGGCAGCTGAGAAAGAGGGATCCGGCATCGGGCACCTCGACGCCCCGCGCCCCGGCTCGGTGAACCGCATCGAGCTGAACTCGGGCCAGACCCCGTTTGACGATGTGCGCGTGCGCGAAGCCTTCATCAAGTCGGCTGATCCGGGCCCCGGCATCACCGCGCTCTTCCATGGCGCCGCCACCCAGTCATTCTCGCCGCTGGGCAGTTCAGAGCCCGCCGCGATCAGCGACGAAAGCATCTTTGTCACCGACGTCGACGCGGCCGCCAAGCTGCTCGATGACGCTGGCTGGAAGCCCGGCGCCAATGGTGTGCGCGCCAAGGACGGCAAGAAGCTCACCGTGCGCTTCCCCGTTAGCACGAACCAGTCGGTCGCGGCCGAGCAGTCGCTGTTCGAGCAGATCCAGGCCAACACCGCCCAGGTCGGCTTCGACGTGCAGCTCGAGCCCATCGACCTCGCTACCTGGCACAAGCGCCTGAGCTCGAAGGAGTACGAGGCCGTAAGCGCCCCGTACACCAAGGTCGGCCCCGATGTGCTGCGCATTCTGTACCACTCGAGCGGCGTCACCCCCGCGCCGTCGGGCTACTTCGGTAACCACGCCATGCTGCTCAACGACGACGTCGATGCGCTCATCGAGCAGGCCACGAAGACCACCGATGATGCCGAGCGCACCCAGCTCTACGCCGAGGCGCAGCAGCTGATCCTCGAGAGCTACGTGATTCTGCCGCTGTACGACCAGCAGAACCACTTCCTCACGAACGGCGTCACCGGTGTCGCAAAGCTCGGCACCGTGGGCACCCCCACGTTCGTGAACACCCAGCTCACGGCGTAGGCGACGCGCGTGGACGGAAGGTTGCGGGGCGTCGTGGGCACCATTGCCGCGAGGGTGGGCTCTGCCCTCCTCGTGGTGTGGGCCACCGCCACGATCGTATTTTTTGCGCTGCGTGTCTCGGGCGACCCGCTCGAGGCGGTCATGGGCGGCCCCGGATCGCAGGCCGGCCCCGAAGCACAGGCCGCCGCGGCTGCGACCTACGGCTTCGATCAACCGCTGATTGTGCAGTATCTGCGGCAGCTGTGGCAGGTGTTGACGCTGCAGTTTGGCGATTCATACACCCGCAAGCAGCCCGTCGTTGATCTCATTGCCGCAAACTTTCCGTCCACGGCCCTGCTGGCCACCCTCGCGTTGCTACTCGCCTGGGTGCTCGCGGTCGCCGGGGTGCTGATTGCCCAGACATCCCGGGGTCGCGCCGGCCAGCTCGTGCGCAGCACCCTCCACGGCCTCGAGACGATCGCCTCGGTCACCCCGCAGTTCTTTCTCGGCGCGATTCTGATTCTTGTGCTCGCGAGCGGGCTCGGCTGGTTTCCGGTCACCGGATCGGGGGCCTCAGCCCTCGTGCTTCCGGTGATCACCCTCGCGGTGCCGGTGGCGGGTTACCTCGCCCACGTAATGCACGGGTCGCTCGCCGAGGCCGACGCGGCTCCCTTCGCTCTGTCGGCCCGCGCGCGCGGGGCGTCAGAGGCCCGCGTGGTGCTCACCCACACGCTGCGCCACGCGGCCCTGCCCGCGCTCGCCCTCTCGGGGTGGGCGTACGGCTCGCTGCTCAGCGGTGCGGTCGTCGTCGAGGCGCTCTTTGCCCGGCCCGGGCTCGGGCGGCTGCTGCTCGAAGCCGCCACCGGGCGCGACGTGCCCGTCGTCATTGGCAGCGTCTCGATCATCGCGCTGTCGTACGTTGTCATCATGCTGGTGTCAGACGCCATCGAGATCGCGGTTGACCCGCGGCTTCGCCCGGCTCCGCGCCGCGTTCAGGAGGTCGCGCTGTGAAAACTCGCGTGCAATCCATGCACTTCAATTGGCCCGTGATCGCCAGCTGCGCGGTCGTCGCGGCCACGCTCACCGCCATCGCCGCACCGTCGCTCATTGCGCCCGGTGACCCGCTCGCGGTGCACCCCATCGATGCGTTCACTCCCCCGTCGCTTGCGCACCCCTTCGGCACCGACGAGTCGGGCCGCGACCTGTTCACCCGCGTCGTGCACGGCACCCGCGCCTCGGTGGGCATCGGCGTCGCCGCCACCCTCATCGGTGCCGGTATCGGTGCGCTCGCGGGCTTCGCCGCGGGCCTGGGCCCCAAGCTCGCCGACCGCGCGTTCTCACGCTTGTTCGAGGTGCTGTTCGCGCTGCCCACCCTCGTGCTCGCGCTGCTGTTTATCTCGATCATGGGCGGCGGCACCGCCTCGTCGGTGCTTGCCATCGGCATCGCGACCATCCCCGGTTACGCACGCATGCTGCGGGCGCGGGTGCGCGGCGTGGCCGCCAGCGACTACGTCGAATGGGCCCGGCTTGACGGGGTGAGTGGCCCGCGCGTCTTCAGCCGCCACATCGCGCCCAACTCGCTGTGGCCCCTGGCCTCAGCCGCGACCCTCGGCATCGGCCAGGCCATCATTTGGGTGTCGGCCCTAGGCTTTCTCGGCCTCGGCACCGCGCCCCCTGCCCCCGAGTGGGGAGCGATGCTCAACGCGGGCCGCGTCTACCTCACCTCGGCGTGGTGGATGACCGTGTTCCCCGGTCTCGCCATCGTCGCCATCGCGAGTGCGCTCACCGTGCTCGGCCGGGCGGCGGGCGCCCCGCGCACCCACCGCACTCGTACCCGCACCAGCATCCGCGCAAGTGGTCGCGCAGGTAGTCGCGCCGCTGCCCGTGCTGGCGAAGCGGGCACTTCAGCTGCCGTCGATCGCTCAGCCGCGCCGGTAGTTGCGCCCGCTGCCGCCACCGCAACCGACACCGTAACCGACACTGCGACCGCCGCGACCGCCGCGCTGTCGATCACCGACCTCAGCGTCTCAACGGCCGCGGGCGTACCCGTGCTCGATCGCGTTTCGCTGAGCGTGGCCCCCGGCGAGTGCCTCGCCATCGTGGGTGAATCGGGCGCCGGTAAATCGGTGCTCGCCCGCACCCTCTTGGGCCTCACCCAGGAGGCCCCCGAATGGCGCGTGTCTGCCGCAAGCCTCGCCATCGCGGGCACCGAACTGCGCGACGCATCCCCCCGCGCTTGGCGCCGCACCCGCGGCACCGGCGTCGCCCTCGTGCTGCAAGATGCGCTGCAGTCGCTCGACCCGCTGCGCACCATCGAAGACGAGGTCGGTGAAACACTCGCCCTACGCGGAGTGCGCGGCTCCGCCCTGCGCACCCGCGTCATCGCGGCCCTCGAAGCCGCCGGGCTCCCCCAAGCAGCTTCACGATTGCGGCAGCGACCGAGCGAGCTGTCGGGCGGTATGCGGCAGCGCGCCCTCATCGCGTCGGCGCTCGTGGGCGACCCCGCCCTGCTCATCGCTGATGAACCGACGACCGCGCTCGACCCGGCGACGTCGTTGCGTGTGCAGCGACTGTTTCGCAGCATCGTTGACGACGGCACCTCGGTTGTGCTCATCAGTCACGACCTCGCCAGCGTCGCACGCACGGCCGACCGCATCGCGGTGCTCGAGCGCGGCCGCATCGTCGAGTACGGCGCCGCCGCAGATCTGCTCGAACACCCGCAGCACCCGGTCACGCAGGCACTGGTCGAGGCCATTCCGCGCGGCCCCAAGCCCGCAACCCCCCGCTCGCTGACGGCTGCGCACACGGGCGAACCGCTGCTGCAGTTGCGCGATGCGACCGTGTGCTACCCCAAACCGGGCGGCGGTGAGACCGGCATGTTTGGCATCGACCTCACACTCACCCGCGGCGAAACCCTTGGGCTCGTCGGTGAATCGGGGGCCGGTAAATCGACGCTCGGCCGCGTCATCATCGGCGCCGAGGCCCCACAGCAGGGGTCGCGCGAGTTCGTCAGCCCGGGCTGCCGCATCCGCCTGATCCCGCAAGATCCCCTCGCGAGCTTCGACCCGCGGTGGCGCATTGAGCGCATTCTGCGGGCGTCGATCCGGATCGACACCACAGACCAGGCCGCGGCAGCCGCGCAGCCACAGCTGCAGCCACCCACGCCGGCCGAGCTGCTCGCGCTCGTGGGGCTCGATGCGGAGATGCTGCGGCGGTACCCGGCGCAGCTCTCTGGTGGGCAGCGGCAGCGCGTCGCGATCGCGCGTGCGCTCGCGGCCTCGCCCGATGTGCTGGTGTGTGACGAGGCGGTGTCGGCGCTCGATGTCACCACGCAGGAGGGTGTGCTGAATCTGCTGCGTGACCTGCAGGAACAGCGCGGTGTCACGCTCGTGTTCATCTCGCACGACCTCGCCGTGGTGCGCAGCATGGCCGATCGCATCGTCGTGATGCGCGACGGCCGCATCGTTGAGCAGGGCGATACCGAGACGGTGATCGCTACGAGTCAGGAGCCCTTCACCCGCGCCCTGATCGAGGCGAGCGAGCTCAGCGAGCTACCCGCGAAGGCTGAGCAGTCAGCACAGTCAGCGCACGCAACAGAGCAGGTCGGGAAATCGGAACAGACTCAAACGGCTGAGCCTGTGCAAGCGGCTTAGGCCAGAAACAGAGCGCCGCTGCACGCGGCAGCACACAGCACGCGGGCTGGGCTGGGGAGACGTTCCCCGGCCCAGCCCGTGTTCTTGTTTTTACCTCTTGCTAGGAGCCGATCACCGTTCCGGTGCGCAGCTCGGCCAGCATGGCAAGCACCGCCGCGACGCTCGCCGGGTCGGCGACCCGCTGCGTAGCCGCGGTCTCACCGTCCCCCACCTTGATGCCGAGGTCGTCGTGGCCGAGCACCGCGAAAGCGTCTTCGTCGGTGACGTCGTCCCCCAGAAACAGCACGGGAGCGAGCGGAAGCGCCGCACGAATACGGTTCAGCACATCGCCCTTGTTGCTCTCGCGCACCGACATCTCGCGCACGCGCTTACCCGCGCGGGTGTGCAGGCCAGCTGCCTCACCGATCTCGACCGCTGCCGTGAGCAGCTCTTCGGCTTCGATCTCGTCTTTCACCTCGCGCGTGTGCACCGCGAACCCGAAGGGCTTCTCTTCAAATCTAACCCCGGGCACCTGACCGAGCGCGCGGTGTACGCGGCGTTGGGCGCGCTGCAGTGCCTCCCGCTCTTCGTCGGTGGGCGGGGCAAGGGTCTCAACACCGGTGGTGCCGGGAAGTCCCATGAGTTCGGCGCCGTGCGATCCGGAGATAATCCAGCCATCGCTCGCCACCTGGGTCTCAGCGAGCCCCGCGAGTGAGCGGCCGGTGAGCAGCACGACCTGCACCCCGGGGGCCTCGCGCAGCACGTCGAGGGCCTGCTGCGCGCGCGGCAGAATGCGGGCGTCAGCGGGCCGCTTCACGAGCGGGGCAACGGTGCCATCGAAATCGATCGCGACGGTGAGCTGCGGGGCCGCAGCCAGCCGCCTGATGCGGTCATCGACCTGGCGCGGCACATATGCCGCCGACACTTGGATGGGTTCGGTGCGGCCGCCGGTTTGGGTCTGCGTCTTGGCATCTGCCGCAGCGCACACCGCGCCCAAATAGTTCTGTGCCCAGTGGGCCACGTCGTTGTTGTATACCGCGCGCCGCATACCGCGCATGCGCCTCGCCTGCTCGCGCTCGGGCATGTGCGCGGCACGCAAGATGGCGGCCTTCAGCCCCTCAATATCGTGCGGATTGACGAGCAGCGCGTCACGCAGTTCATCGGCGGCGCCCGCGAACTCGCTCAGCACGAGCGCGCCGCGTTCGTCACCGCGGCAGGCCACATACTCCTTGGCCACGAGGTTCATGCCATCGCGCAGCGGGGTAACGAGCAGCACATCGGCGGCGAGATACAGCGCCACCATTTCGTCTTTAGTAAAGCTGCGGTGCAGATAATTGACCGGTGAATGACCGATGCTGCCACGCTCACCGTTGATGCGCCCCACCGTGACCTCCACGTCGTCGCGCAACTGCCGGTACGCTTCGACCCGCTCACGGCTCGGGCTCGCCACCTGCACCAGCACGGCCTCGGCCGGTTCAAGCTCACCATCGGCGATCAGCTCATCGAACGCCTTCAGGCGGTGCCTGATGCCCTTCGTATAGTCGAGCCGGTCGACCCCGAGCATGATCGTTTTGGGGTTGCCCAGGTCTTGCCTGATCTGGAGCGCGCGGGCCCGAATCTCGGGCTGCTCGGCAATCTTTGCGAAGGCCGCGGCATCGATGGAGATGGGAAACTCTTGGGCAAGGGCAGTGTGCCCCGGCTGTTCGCCGCGGGCCGGCGTGACGATCGTGTTACCGATGGACGGGGCGGTGCCGTAGCGCTCGGCCACGGCACGAAAGCTGATCGCGTCGGCCACGCGTTGAAACCCGATCACGTCTGACCCGAGCAGCCCCTCAACCAGTTGCCTGCGCCAGGGCAGCTGCGCGAAGATGCGGCGGGGTGGAAACGGGATGTGCAGGAAGAACGCGATCGTAAGATCGGGGCGGGCCTCGCGCAACATCGCGGGCACCAGCTGCAGTTGATAATCATGCACCCACACAATGGCGCCGTGACTGGCTTCTTGCGCCACGCGGTCGGCGAAGCGGCGGTTCACCGACTGATACCGATCCCACCATTCGCGGTGGTACTCGGGTTTCGCGATCACATCGTGGTAGAGCGGCCAAAGCGTGCCGTTTGAAAAACCCTCGTAGTATTCGGCGACCTCGTCGATACTCAGCGTGATGGGAGCGAGGCGCATGCGGCCCACTTCAAAGGGCTCGATCTCTTCGCCGGCGTCGCCCGCCCAGCCAATCCAGACACAGCCCAGCTGTTCAACAATCGGTTCAACGGCGGTTACCAGCCCGCCCGGCGACGCGCGCCAGTGCATGCTGCCGTCTTCAAGGGTGACCCGGTCAACCGGTAGTCGGTTAGATACCATCACCAGTTCGCGCCCACCGGTCATGTGGGTCATCTCGGCAATTGCTTCAGTCATCGCGGATGTTGCAGTAGTTGCATTCATTGCAGTCATTGCACCTCCAAGTGGCTCTCTGGGCAGTCTACCGAGGCACCTGTAGAGACGGTGGAAAAGTTACTTTGCAAGGCCTGCATGCAATATCTACGTAATGTTTGGGCAACATGTTGAGCTGCGCGATGCTCGGCTGGGCTTCGACTGCGGCGGCTCGAGATTTACAGGTTCGGCCAGACCCCCTGGCGAGAATGACCGCGTGCACCCGATCTCGCAGGTGCAGCTTCGCGAAAACTGTTTCCAGTCGTCCTCTGTCGCTCGGCCGAATTGGTACCTGTGACCGATCTTCATGGCCGCTTTTGAGAAACGTATCTTTCCTGTGTCAACATGCGAGTTCCCCAAGCCGGAGACAGCATCGCACATAGGCGCAAGAGGAGTTTGGCCATCTGGAAGACGAAGAACCGAATAGTTCTTTGACCTATACGCCGAAAATCCGGCCTATAGGACAAAACGTGTGTACGAGATCTTGATCTAGCCCCAGGATGACGCGGTAAACCCAGGGAAGCTATGCCCGGGCACCCTTAACTGTGCCCAAAAGCGAGAACACCACCACCTGCCTGATATACAACACCAAGCTCGTCAGGAATGGCACGACCCCCGCGGGAACCGTGCGTTGGAGATGCCCCAAATGCGGTGCTTCATCGGTTCGGAAACGCCCCGATGTGACACGCAAAGCGCAACTGGATCAGTTCCTCGCCTGGATCACGGGGAAGGCCTCGCAGGCTGATCTCGGAGGTGCCAGCGCAGCTCGACAGTTCCGCCGCACGACGGCCTGGTGCTGGGCGCTCCGCCCCGTCATTCCAGTCACTGGCGCGGTGTACGACGTCCTCCAGATCGATGGGTTCAATCTGCGGACAGGCTGGTGTGTGCTGGTCGCCACTCACCGCGGAACCGTGGTCGCGTTCCAATGGTGTTCTCGTGAGTCAGCGGCTGCTTGGGGCGCGCTCATGCAACGGCTGCCGGCGCCCCTGGTCGTGGTGTGTGATGGCGGATCGGGCATGCATGCTGCGCTCAATACTCATTGGCCTACGGCCCAGGTTCAACGCTGTCTCGTGCATCTCCAACGCAACGTCCGGAAACACGTCACGACCCGCTCAAACACGCCTGCCGGTCAGGGGTTGTGGGGCCTTGCTCTGAAACTCACCCGCGTAAAAACTGTCACTGGGGGCGAGGAATGGGCGCAGCTTTTCCTGGCCTGGGAGAACTCGTTCCTGCACCTCACCAAGGAACGCACGTATCGCAAACACGCGGCCGAGGTGCCGTCGTGGGCGAGGCCGAACCAAACCTGGTGGTACACGCATCAACGCCTCAGGTCGGGCTACCAAGTGCTACAACGCGCTATCCAGGGCGGCCATCTATTTACGTTCCTCAGCCCGCAACTCGCGCATCTCAATGTGCCCTCCACGACGAACGAGATCGAGGGAGGCACGAACTCCCAGATGAGGCTTCTGCTCCGCCTCCATCGGGGCATGCCAGAAGAACATCAACGACGAGCGATCGAGTGGTGGTTGTATCTGCATTCAGAGTTCCCGAACCCAGCAGTGATCCTCAAAGAACACCAACCCGAGAAACGGCAACACACGAACACTGCACAACCAGAGTCGAAAGATCCAGCAGCGCCAGTATCGCTCTATGACACCGGCCTCGATGCCAACGAAGGGCTATGGACACGCAGCGGATGGGCGGGCAGGCCCTGAGACACGCTCAACAAAACCCACACGTTTTGTCCTATAGGCCGAAAATCCACCTGTACTGAATCTATACTATAGCCTCTAAAACGAAAACAGGCCTGATCAGAATTATCTTCTGATCAGGCCTTTTCGTCGGGATGACAGGATTTGAACCTGCGACCCCGTCGTCCCGAACGACGTGCGCTACCAAGCTGCGCCACATCCCGATTGCTTTTTCAAGCAATCTCTACTTTAGCGAGGTGTCCCCCAAAAACTGAAATCGACACCCAACAAAGCGTGTCTCCGCGCGCGCCCCCGCTCGGCTCGGCCCCGATGCCGGGCAAGGTTAGACGCGCAGGGTCGCGAGCAGCGCCCCGATGCGGCGCGCTTCAGCGCTTGCACCCGCGCCAGCAGCTACATCAGCGTCACCGGCCGCCGCGTCAGCTGCGCCCCACGCCGCCCGCAGCGTGTGGGTGCCCGGGGCATCCTCGGTGCCGTCGCACTCGGGGTCGATGATGCGGTGCAGTTCGAGGGTCGCGAGCTCAGTGTGGGCCACGCTGTTCGATCCCTGCTGCTCCACCTGTGCCGCCCACAGCTCGGGCACCGCCACGCCCTGCGATCCGGTGCCCGCGACGCGCACGCTGGGCTCGCGCTCGATACCCACCTCCGATGCCTCTGGGCCGCCCGGGGTGCTCACGAAGTCAGCTGCAACGAGAAACTCGCGACTGCCCGTGCCGCCCTGGGCGATCGCCGCCGCAAGCGCCGCCCGATACACGGGGTCGCCGATGGCGTCGCTCACCCATCGCGTGCCCAAGATGCCGTGCTCGATCGTGCCGGCCAAAAACTCTTCCCCTGAAGCCAGGGGCGCGCTGCGATACGTCAGGGGCGCGTGAAAGACCCGCGCATCGCCCGCGGTGAACAGGTGCCCTTCGCACCCCACCTCGCCCTCGGGGTCGTCAAAACGGTACGACCCGACCGGTTCAAGACGGCTAATATCGCCCGTAAACCACGGCTGCGAAGGCAGCCAAGCCTTGATCAGGTCATACTTTGAAGGGGTCAGTTTGGCCTGGTAGATGATCGACATACCCCGATCCTACGCACGAACCCGCACAATTTGAATGACCGCAACCTGCCAACTCGCGCGGTGCGGCCGCCAGCAAGATCACCCCGCAGACGCAAAAATTCCCGCCCGGCCGAAGCCGAGCGGGAATTCTTACAGCGAGAACCTTACTTCTGGTTCTTTACGCGCGAAGCCGTGCGTGCGCGAGCGTTAGCCTCGAGCACGAGCTTGCGAATGCGCACCGCCTCGGGAGTAACCTCAACGCACTCGTCCTCGCGGGCGAACTCGAGGCACTCTTCCAGCGTGAGCTGGCGAGGGGGCGTCATAGCTTCGAAGCTGTCAGACGAAGCTGCACGCATGTTCGTGAGCTTCTTTTCCTTAGTGATGTTCACGTCCATGTCTTCTGAACGTGAGTTCTCGCCAATGATCATGCCCTCGTAAACCTCAGCGGTGGGCTGAACGAAGAACGACATGCGCTCCTGCAGGTTGATGAGCGAGAACGGCGTTACCACACCGGCGCGGTCAGCAACGATTGAACCGTTGTGACGGGTCACGATGGGGCCAGCCCACTCGTCGTAGCCGTGCAGAATGGTGTTGGCGATACCGGTGCCGCGCGTGGTCGTCATGAACTCCGAACGGAAGCCGATGAGGCCGCGTGACGGAATGATGAATTCCATGCGTACCCAGCCGGTGCCGTTGTTCACCATGTTCTCCATGCGACCCTTACGCGTCGCAAGCAGCTGCGTGATCGCACCGAGGTGCTCTTCGGGGGTGTCGATGGTGAGGTGCTCGTACGGCTCGTGCTTCTTGCCGTCAACCATACGAATCACTACCTGGGGCTTGCCCACGGTGAGCTCGAAGCCCTCGCGGCGCATGTTCTCAACGAGGATCGAGAGGGCGAGCTCGCCACGACCCTGTACTTCCCATGCGTCGGGGCGGTCGGTGTCGAGCACCTTCAGCGAAACGTTACCGATGAGCTCGCGGTCAAGGCGGTCCTTGATCATACGAGCGGTGAGCTTGTGGCCCTTGACCTTGCCCACGAGGGGCGAGGTGTTTGCACCGATGGTCATCGAGATCGCGGGATCATCGATTTCGATCATGGGCAGGGGGCGCACGTCGTTTGCGTCACAGATCGTCTCACCAATGGTGATGTCTTCGATACCGGCGATGGCGACGATGTCACCGGGGCCAGCCTTCTCAGCGGGGAAACGCGTGAGTGCCTTGGTGAGCATCATTTCGGTGATGCGCACATTGGCAACCGTGCCGTCTGACTTCACCCAAGCAACGGTCTCACCCTTGTGGATCCAGCCGTTGTGCACGCGCAGCAGCGCGATACGGCCGAGGAACGGTGAGGAGTCAAGGTTCGTGACGTGTGCCTGCAGGGGCGCCTCGTCATCGAATGCGGGAGCGGGGATCTGCTCGATGATGGTCTCGAACAGCGGCTCGAGATCAGGGTTGTCGGGCAGCGAGCCATCGGCGGGGCGGTTGTGCGATGCAGCACCGGCGCGACCCGAGAGGTACACAACGGGCACGTTCAGCACGGCGTCGATGTCGAGGTCGGGTACTTCCTCAGACAGGTCAGAAGCCAGGCCGAGCAGCAGATCCTGAGCTTCGCCCTCAACCGCTTCGATGCGCGAGTCGGGGCGGTCGGTCTTGTTGACCGCGAGGATCACGGGGTGCTTGGCCTCAAGAGCCTTGCGCAGCACGAAGCGGGTCTGGGGCAGGGGGCCCTCAGATGAGTCAACGAGCAGAACGACGCCGTCAACCATCGACAGTGCGCGCTCCACCTCGCCACCGAAGTCAGCGTGGCCGGGCGTATCAACAACGTTGATCACGATGGGGCCATTCTTCGCGTGCACGCCCTCGTAAGTGATGGCGGTGTTCTTCGCGAGAATTGTGATGCCCTTCTCGCGCTCGAGGTCGTTCGAGTCCATGACTCGTTCGTCCATCTCAGCGTGAGCATCGAACGAGTTGGTCTGGCGCAGCATCGCGTCCACGAGCGTGGTCTTGCCGTGGTCGACGTGTGCGACAATAGCGACATTGCGGAGGTCTTCGCGAGTGGCGAGAGCCATAAAGGTAGTGTCCTAACGAGACGAACGGAGTCGACACGGCGGGATGCCATGTTCGGCGCGTGAAGACACTCGAAAGCACTCCAAGCGGGCACGAAGAAGATGCCGACGAGCAATTCTAACTGATACCGGGGGTTCCCGGCTGGAAGCGAGCAGTAAACCACATGAAATCGGCCTCACGTGGTCTCACGACTGGCTTACTCGTTACTCTAGCGTTTCTTTCTGCGGCTGGCCCATTCGCGACGGATCTCTATCTCCCAACGTTCACCAATATTGCGCATGATCTGGGAACTGTGCCCTCTGGCGTGCAGCTCACCCTCACCGCATTCATGTTCGGTTTGGGGCTCGGGCAGCTCTTCTTGGGGCCGATGTCAGATAGTTTTGGCCGCCGAAAAATTTTGCTCATTGGACTTGGTGCGTTCACCGTAGCGAGCTGTGCGATGGTGTTTTCGCCCACGATCGAGGTGTTTATCGCGCTCAGATTCGTGCAGGGCATGGCCGGCGCCGCAGGCATTGTGCTGGCCCGGGCGATCGTCGCCGACCTCGCCAAGGGCACGGCCGCGGTTCGCGCATTCAGTCTGCTCGCCATGATCGGGGCGGTCGCTCCCCTCGTCGCCCGGTGAGCGGCGGCATGCTCACCGAGCACGTGGGGTGGCGCGGGGTGCTTGCGGCGCTGGGCGTCGTCACGGCGCTGATGTTTGTGCTCGCCCTGCTGCTGATTCCTGAGACGCTGCCCCTCGCGCAGCGCCACGACGGTGGGCTGCGGCGCGCGCTCAGCAACTTCGCCAGGCTGGGCCGCGACCGCGCATTCATCTTGCTGACGATCATGGTGGCCTGCAATTTTGGGGCACTGCTGGCCTACATTTCGGCGGCCCCGTTCGTCGGCCAGGTGATGCTGGGCATGTCACCGGCTCAGTTCTCGCTGTCGTTCGCGAGCGGCGCGGTCGCCATGGTGCTTACGAACTTCATCAATTCGCGCATGGCGGGCCGCGTGCCACCCACGCGACTCTTGTTCGTGGGGACGACGCTGGTGGGCCTCGCTGGCTGCGCCTTTGCGACGCTGGCGCTCACCGAGGCGCTGTCGATTCCCGCTTTCATCGCGTGCGCCTTCGTGATGAGCGGCGGCGTCGCGCTCGTGAGTGCGAACGGCACCGCGCTCGCGCTCGGCCTGGCTGATTACGCCCGCGGCTCCGGATCAGCGCTGCTCGGCTGCATCCAATTCTTGGGCGGCAGCCTCACTCCCCCGATCGTGGGCGCCTGGGGCGACCACACGGCCGTGCCCATGGCCACCACGATCATTGTCGGCGCTGTGTGTGCCTGCGCGTGCGCGGTGGGCGCTGCGACCGTGCTGCGTCGCCGCGCGCGGGGCTAGGCGCCACGAGCGCTCAGGCCACGACCAACGCAGCGGGCCCCAGTTCACTGAACTGGGGCCCGCTGTGTTGGTTCTTGCTGCGCTACGCGCTGCGACGCACCTGCTGCCACAGTGCGCGACGCTTCGCCTGGGCCACCGGATCCGGCACCGGCAGCGCCGCCAGCAACTCGCGCGTGTAGGCGTTCGAGGGCGCCCCCAAGACCTGGGCGGTAGTGCCCTGCTCTTGAATGCGGCCCTGCTGCAGCACGACGATGCGGTCAGAGACCGCGTCGATGACCGCGAGGTCGTGGCTGATGAACAGCGATGCGAAGCCCAGCTCGACCTGCAACTGCACGAACAGCTCGAGCACCGTCGCCTGCACCGACACATCGAGCGCGCTCGTGGGTTCGTCAGCGATCAGCAGCTTCGGGCCGAGGGCGAGCGCCCGCGCCAACGAGGCACGCTGGCGCTGGCCGCCCGAGAGCTCGTGCGGGTAACGGTCGCCGAAATTGGTCGGCAACCGCACCGCGTCGAGCAGCTCGTTGACGCGCGCCCGGGCCTGCTGCGGTGAGCTGGCCCGGCCGTGCACGATGAGGGGCTCGGCGATGCACTCCGCGATCGTGAGCAGCGGGTTGAAGCTCGTGGCCGGGTCTTGAAACACGAACCCGATCTCGGGGCGCAGGGGCGCCAGGTCACGGTTTTTCACACCGCGCATCTCGTGCCCGAGCACGGTGAGCGAGCCATCAACCACCTTTGTGAGGCCCACCACCGCACGCCCGATGGTGGTTTTGCCCGATCCGGATTCTCCCACGAGGCCCACGACCTCGCCCGGGGCGACCGACAGGTCGATGCCGTGCACGACGACGGTGGCGCCCTTACCGAAGCGGCCGGGGTACCCGATCTGGGCGTTCTTCGCGACGATCAGGTGGCCCGTGGTGTCGCGGCTGGCCCCCGCAGCTTCGGCGGCATCTCGCTCGCTCACCTCAATGCGTGATTTGCCGTGGCCCACGTGCGGTACCGCCGCGAGCAGGTCGCGGGTGTACTGCTGCGACGGGTTCGCGAACAGTTCGCGCACGGGCGCCTGCTCGATAATGTCACCGCGATACATCACGACAACGCGATCGGCGAGGTCTGCGACAACGCCCATATTGTGCGTAATGAGCACGATCGTCGCGCCGAACTCATCGCGGCACACGCGCAGCAGATCGAGAATCTCGGCCTGCACGGTGACGTCGAGGGCCGTGGTGGGCTCGTCGGCAATGATCAGCCCGGCGTTCATCACGAGCGCCATCGCAATCACAATGCGCTGCTTCTGCCCGCCCGAGAACTGGTGCGGGTACTCATCAATACGCGATTCCGGATCAGGAATGCCCACGCGCCGCAGCATATCGATCGCCTGCGCACGCGCCTGCTTCTTATCGATCTTGCCGTGGGCGCGCAGCCCCTCCATGATCTGCCAGCCCACGGTGTACACCGGGTTGAGGGCGGTCGATGGCTCTTGGAACACCATCGCGGCGTCGCGGCCGCGCATCTCGCGCAGCTGCGCGCCGCTCGCGTGCACGACATCGGTGTCGTGGCCCGCGCGCGAGCGAATCACCACGGCCCCCGACATGGTCGCCGTTTCGGGCAGCAGGCCGAGCAGCGCGTTCGCGGTGACGGTCTTGCCTGATCCGGATTCGCCGACGATCGCGAGCACCTCGCCCGCGTTCACCTCGATCGAAATGTTCTTCACCGCTTCGACGGGGGCGCCGTCGGTCGCGAAGGTGATGCTGAGATCTGTGATGCGGGCGACGCTAGTCATTTCTTCCCCTTTGCACGCTTGCGGGTACGCAGGCGCGGATCAGCCAGGTCGTTGAGGCTCTCGCCCACGAGGGTGACGCCCATCACGACGAGCACAATGGCGGCGCCGGGGAACACGCTGGTCCACCAGATCCCGCTCGTGACGTCGGCGACCGAGCGGTTGAGGTCGTAGCCCCATTCGGCGGCCGCGGTGGCCTCAATGCCAAAGCCCAAGAAGCCGAGGCCCGCGAGGGTCAACAGCGCTTCTGAAGCGTTCAGCGTGATGATCACCGGCAGTGACCTCGTCGAGTTGCGCAGCACGTGCTTGAGCAGAATGCGGTGCGTGGGCACGCCGATGACGCGGGCGGCCTCAACGAAGGGTTCGCTGCGCACCCGCACCACCTCGGCGCGAATCACCCGAAAGTACTGCGGCACAAACACAACGGTGATTGACAGGGCGGTCGCGAGGATGCCACCCATGAGGGTGGACTGGCCGCGGCTAATCACAATCGACATCACGATCGCGAGCAGCAGCGACGGGAATGCGTAGATCGCATCGCAGATCACGACGAGCACGCGGTCGAGAATGCCGCCGAAGTAGCCCGAGATGAGGCCGAGGGCGATACCCAAGAAGATCGAGCACAAGATGGCGGCGACGATCACAAACAGCGCCGTCTGCGCACCCCAGATGACGCGCGAGAGCACGTCGAAGCCCGACACGGTGGTGCCGAGCAGGTTGGTAGCGTTGGGGGCCTGCTGGGCACCGAATGACACTCCGTCGATGCCCTGCTGCGCCCAGGTGTAGGGCGCGATCCACTGGGCGCCCAGCGCGACGAGCACGAACACCCCGCAGATGATGAGGCCAGCGATCAGCATGCCGCGCTGCAGCCCCACGCTCTGGCGCAGGTGCGAGAGCACGGGCAGCCGGTCGCGCCAATCCTTTTTGCGCGGGGCTTCGAGAGCGAGCACCGAGGTCACGGGAGTCGGAAGATCTTGACGAGCCATGATTAGTACCTCACTCTCGGGTCGATGGCCGCGGCGACCAGGTCAACGATGAAGTTGGTGACCGCGACGACGACGGCGATCATCACGACGATGCCCTGCACCGCCACGAAGTCACGCGCCTTCAGATATTCGGCGAGCATGAAGCCGATGCCCTTCCACTCGAAGGTGGTCTCGGTGAGCACCGCGCCCGCGAGCAGCATGGCGATCTGCATACCCATCACGGTGATGATGGGTATGAGGGCCGGGCGGAACGCGTGCTTGGTGGTGAGCCGAAACTCGCTGACACCGCGTGAGCGGCCGCTCGTCACGTACTGCTGGCCGAGCGTGCCGATAACGTTGGTGCGCACCAGGCGCAAGAAAACGCCCGCGGTGAGCAGGCCAAGAGCTACGGCAGGCAAAATGGCGTGCCACAGCACGTCACTGATCGCGGCGCCATCGCCTAGCCTGATCGCATCGAGCAGGTAGAAACCGGTGGCCGAGTCAATACCGCTCATCGTGAGTTCGGTCTGGGTGCCGGCGCGGCCCGAAACGGGCATCCACCCCAGCCACACCGAGAACACGAGCTTGAGCAGCAGCCCGACAAAAAAGATGGGGGTTGCGTAGGCGAGAATCGCCATGATGCGCAGCACCGCGTCCTGCCACTTATCGCGGCGGTAAGCGGCGACCAGGCCGAGCGGAATGCTGACCGCGAAGGCAACGACGAGCGCGTAGAACGCCAGCTCGATCGTGGCCGAGCCGTACTGCAGCAGGATCTCGGTGACGGGGCGGCGGTCGGTAATCGAGGTGCCAAAGTCACCGCGGAAGATGCCGCCTAGGTAATCGAGGTACTGCACGAAAATGGGTCGGTCGAAGCCGGCCTCGTGAATGCGGGCCGCGAGCTGATCTGGCGGCAATCGGCCACCGAGCGCGGCCGTGATGGGGTCACCGGTGAGCCGCATCAAAAAGAATACGACGGTGACCAGAATGAGCACGGTCGGGATGATGAGCACGAGGCGAATCAGAATGTATCGCCACAGCCCTCCCCCGCCGGCTGTTCGTCGCGCTGCCGCGACGGGTGTGGGTGTATCTACAACCATGGAGAAATACCTCTACTAATACGACACCGGGCCGGGGCGCGCTTGGCGCCCCGGCCCGGTGTCAGCTCGCGCTACTTGGTGAGCGGCGCGTAACGGAACTTGAACGAGGCGTCGAGCGTGGTGCCTTCGACGTCTGCGCCGACAACGGCGACCTGCTTGCCCTGCAAGAGGGGAAGGGTCGAGATGTCAGCAGCTTCGATCTCTTGGATCTGCTCGATGAGCTCGGTGCGCTTGGCCGTGTCGGTCTCGGTCTGCTCAGCGGTGATCAGGTCAACAACCTCGGGGTTGTCGTAGTGGTTCAGCAGGAAGTTGTCCTTCGTGAAGAAGGGCGACAGGTAGTTATCTGCGTCTGAGTAGTCGGGGAACCAGCCGAGCTGGTACGCCGGGTAGACGTCAGCGGTGCGGTCCTTCGAGTACTGCACCCACTCGGTCTGCTGCAGGTCGACAGTGAACAGCTTGTCAGCCTCGAGCTGCGTCTTGATCATCGCGTACTCGTCGCCTGACGACGGGCCGTAGTGGTCACCGTTGTACTGCAGCTTCAGGTCGACGGGGGTGTCAACGCCAGCGGCCTTCAAAATCTCTGCGGCCTTCGCAGCGTCGGGGCCGCCCTGACCGTCACCGTACATTTCCTTGAACGGAGTGATCGCGCCGGTCATGCCCTCAGCCACGGGCGAGTAGAGCGGCGAGAAGGTGTCCTTGTAGACATCCTTCGCGAGTGCCTCACGGTCGATCAGCGAGGCGGCTGCCTGGCGCACCGCGAGCGCCTTGTCGGCATCGGGGTTGGGCGATGCAGCACCGTGGGGCATCGTGTCGAAGTTGAAGACGATGTAGCGAATCTCGCCGCCGGGGCCGTCAACGATCTTGACCTTGTCGTTCTTGGCGAGGTCATCGGTGTCAGTGGCCGACAGGCTGCGGAACGCCACGTCGATGTCACCGTTGCCGATGGCCAGCTTCAGGTTCGATGCGTCAGCGTAGTACTTCGCGCTGATGCCGGTGTTGTCTGCCGCGCCCAGGTTGCCCTGGTAGTCAGCGAAGGGGGTGTACGAGATGAGCTCGTTGAGCTTATAGGTGTCGATCCCGTACTGGCCGGCGAAGGGCTTGCCCTCGACGATGTCGGCGTCAGAGGTGACCGCGTCAGCGGCAAACACGTCTTCGTCAATGATGGGGCCGGCCGGGCTTGACAGGATCTGCGGCCAGATCTGGTCGTCACCGTTCTTCAGCTTGAACACGACGGTGAGATCGTCAGGCGTCTCAATACTGTCGAGGTTACCCAGCAGCGAGGCGGGGCCGTTGGGGTCATTGATCTTGACCACACGGTCGAATGAGAACTTCACGTCACTCGAGGTGAGCTCGTTACCGTTGGCGAACGTGAGCCCCTCCTTGAGCTTCACCGTGTACTCGGTGGGCGAGGTGAACTCTGCCGACTCAGCAATGTCGGGCGTGACCTCTGCCGTGCCATACGTGCTGTTGAGCAAGAACGGGTAGACCTGGTTCATGACCACGAATGAGCCGTTGTCGTAGGAGCCCGCCGGATCAAGCGACGTCACCTTATCGGTGGTGCCGACAATCAGGTTTGACGAGGCGTCGCCGCCCTCGGCCTTTTCCCCGCCGCTCGTGCTGCTGGTAGCGCAGCCCGTGAACAACAGGACGCCGGCTGCAAGCGCCGCCGTCGTCATCAGTGTTTTCTTCATAACTTTTGTCTTCCTTCGTTGCAAGACGTGCAGCTGTAATAGCTCCACGGAAGTTTCAGTGAAACAAGTTGAGCCTAGTAAACGACCGTGACATATCTCGACTCGGCGCGTCGATGTAATGCCTTTGTAACAAAAGCCTGTGCCTGTTCACCACGCATGGTGGCAAACAGACACAGGCTTTGTAGGTTAGGGAAGATCCCTGCCTGGCTCCAGCCAGGGGCTGGAGCCAGCTGAGTTAGGAGACCCCCAGCTCGATGCTCGCGCCAGGAATGGCCTCGAGCAGCTTGCGCGTGTATTCCTCACGCGGGTTCTGGAACACCTCGTCGGTGGTCGCCTGCTCAACGATCTGCCCCTGCTTCATCACGCACACGCGGTCAGCGATGAGACGCACCACCGCGAGGTCGTGGGTGATGAACAGGTAGGTCAGGCCCAAATCGCGCTGCAGCTCGGCGAGCAGATCGAGGATCTGCGCCTGCACCAGCACGTCAAGCGCCGAAACGGCCTCGTCGAGCACAAGCACATCGGGCTTCAACGCGAGCCCTCGCGCTACGGCCACGCGCTGGCGCTGGCCACCCGAGAGCTCATTGGGGTAGCGCGTTGCGAGTTCACGCGGCAGCGACACCTGATCGAGCAGCTCAAGCATGCGCGCCCTGCGGCTCGCGGCATCGCCCACGTTGTGAATCTTCAACGGCTCCATGATGGTGTTGCCGATGTTGTGCAGCGGATCGAGCGAACCATACGGGTCTTGGAACACCGGCTGCAGTGTGCGGCGCAGATCAAACAGGCGCTTGCCACTGAACTTGCTGATGTCTTCGCCAGCGATCTTGATGGTGCCCGCACTCGACTTTTCGAGCTGCAGGATCATCTTCGCGATCGTTGACTTACCCGACCCCGATTCGCCCACAAGCGCGAGCGTTTCACCGCGGTTCACGGTGAACGTGGCGCCCGAGACCGCGTGAAAATCTTCGTACCCGAAGTTTCCCTTGCGCAGCTTGTAGATTTTGCCGAGGCCTTCGACCTCGATCATCGGCTCGCCGTGCTTCACCGCGTTCGAGGGTCGCTCGCTCAGCGCCGCCATGTCGAAGGTCGACGTGGGGGCCGCGGGCAGCGTCGCGTCAGCGCCAATACGGCGCGAGGCGAGGCTCGGTGCTGCCGAGACCAGGCGCTTCGTGTACGGGTGCTTCGGGTGCTGCAGAATCTCGCGACTCGGGCCCGACTCCACAATGTTGCCCTGGTACATCACGATCAGCTTCTCGGCGCGCTCGGCGGCAAGCCCCAGGTCGTGGGTGATGAAGACCACGGCGGTGCCCAGCTCGCTCGCGAGGCCCTGCAGGTGATCGAGCACCACGCGCTGCACGGTCACGTCGAGCGCGCTCGTGGGCTCGTCGGCGATCAGCAGGCTGGGTTCAGCCGCGAGGCCGATCCCGATGAGTGCACGCTGCTTCATGCCGCCAGAGAACTGGTGGGGGTACTGCTTCATGCGCTGCGCGGCGTTCTGCAGGCCCGCCTGCTCAAGCACCTCCACAGCCTTCTCGCGCACGGCCTTGCGGCCCTTGGCCACACCGTTGGCGCGCACGGCCTCTTCGACCTGGAAGCCAACTGACCACACCGGGTTGAGGTTCGACATGGGGTCTTGCGGCACGAGACCAATCTCGCGACCGCGCAAACTTTCCATCTCGCGACGGCCCAGGCCCACGAGCTCGCGGCCCTTCCACTTCACCGAACCACCGGTGATGCGGCCTGTGCCGGGCAGCAGGTTGATGATCGCGTGCATCGAGGTCGATTTACCCGACCCTGATTCACCAACGATCGCGACGGTCTCACCGGGGTAGACATCGAGATTTACCCCGTGCACAACCTCTTTGGGGCTTTTCTTGGTACCGAACGCAACCCGCAGGTCGCGTACGCTCAGCAGCGGCTCCTCGAAGGAATCTGCTGCCGGGTTGGATGACGTTGCGTCGCTCATCGGCGGGCCCTCGCCTTCGGATCGAGTCCATCGCGCACAGATTCACCCAGCAGGATGAATCCCAGCACGGTGACGGTGAGTGCCAGCGAGGGGTAAATGAGGGGCATCGGGTCGGTGCGCAGCGACAGCTGAGCCTGACTGATGTCGTTACCCCAGCTGATGAACTGCCCGGGAGGCAGACCGACGCCCAGGAATGACAGCGTCGCCTCGGCCACAATCGCTGAGGCCAGCGACAGGGTCGTCACCACGATGGCCGGCGCGAGTGCGTTCGGCAGCACGTGGCGGGCGAGCGTGTTCATGCGCGACAGCCCGAGGGCCTCCGCCGCCATCACGAAGTCGGCGTTCTTCACGCGCAAGATCTCACTGCGCACAATGCGCGCGGTGATCGGCCACGAGAAGCCACCGATCGCAAGCGCGATCACGAAGGGGTTGCGGTGGTTCGACAGCACGCTCATCACGACAACGGCCGCGAGGATGTAGGGAATCGAGAAGAAGATATCGCCGAGGCGTGACAGCACCGTGTCAACGGCGCCGCCGAAGAATCCGGCGAGTGCACCCATCAACGTGCCAAACACGAAGGTGATCGCGATCACGATGAGACCCACCGACACCGAAGTGGGGGTGCCGTGGATGATGCGCGAGTAGACGTCGCAGCCCTGCTTGTTGAAGCCCAAGGGGTGGCCCGCGCCGGGCGCACCGTTGGAATTCGACAGTACACAGGCGCGCGGATCGACCTGAGTGAAAATACCGGGCAGCAGTGACACGAGGGCCACCAGCACGATGATCGCCACCGAGATCCAGAACATCGGCCGACCGCGCATATCGCGCCAGGCGTCGAGCCACAGGTTCGACTTCTGGGCCTTGATCTGCACGGCGTCGACGGCGAGCACGGGAGTCTCGTCGATCGGAGCGACGAAGTGTTCGATGGGCGGGCGCTGGGCGCGTGATTGATTCTGTGGCTCAGGCATAACGGATCCTCGGATCAAGCACGGCGTACAACAGGTCGACCAGCAGGTTGACGCCCAGGTAGATAAGCACCATCACGGTGACGAACGAAACGACCGTCGAGTTCTCACCCTTCAAGATGGCTTGGAAGAGCACGTTACCGACGCCGGGCACGTTGAAAATACCCTCGGTCACGGTGGCGCCGACCATCAGCGTGCCGAAGTCGGTGGCCGTGTTCGTGATCGTGGGAATGAGTGAGTTACGCAGCACATGAACGGGCACGACGCGGTTGCGGCTGAGCCCCTTCGCGTATGCGGTGCGCACGAAATCTTGGTTCAGGGTGTCGATCACCGAGCTGCGCGTGAGGCGCATGCTCGTGGCGTACAAGCTGACGCCCAGCACAATGGCGGGCAGCAGCAGATCCTTAAGCGGAGCACCCGAGCTCACGGTCGGGCTGAACCATCCAAGCTTCAGGCCCAAGCCGTACTGCGCGATGAAGGCGACCACGAAGATCGGCACGCTCAAGAAGAGCAGGCCGATGATCAGGTTGATGTTATCGAAGGCCTTGCCCTTGCGCAGGCCCGAGAACAGGCCCACGACGATAGCGAGGGCGAGCTCGATCACGATTGCCATGGCGGCGAGCTTGATCGTCACGGGGAACGTGCGCGCGAGGATCTGCGAGACGGGTTCGCCCGAGAAGCTCGTACCGAAGTCACCGATGAAGATGCCCTTGAGGTAGAGCAGGTACTGCACGATGAACGGCTGATCGAGGTTGTACTGCTTACGTACGGCCTCGAGCACGGCCGGGCTGGGCTGCTTGTCACCAAACATGGCCGCAATGGGGTCGCCCGGCATGGCGAACACCATGAAGTAAATCAAGAATGTGGTGCCCAGCAGAACTGGGATCACCTGAAGAAGTCGAAGGAGAATATATCTCAGCATGTCACGCTGCTCCCCCGGGTATGTGTCAGTTGCATGTCTAATACTTTCGCATGAATTGCGCGAACCACGCTACGCGACGACGGTGTCGCTGCGTGGAAAATGGAGTGTCTCGCTGCCGGGGATGGTGGCAGCCGAGGCGAAGGCCCCGGGCGAACCCGGGGCCTTCTGGAGTAACGCTAGTTCTTAGTGATCTCGTTGAAGATCGGCACTGAGTTCCAGCCGAAGACAACGTTATCGATGCCCTCGCTGTAGCCACCCGTTGCGCCCTGGTACCAGAGCGGGATCGAGGGCAGGTCTTCGAGCAGAATCTCCTGCGCCTGATCAAGCTTGGCGTTGCGTGCGTCGTGGTCGCTCTCGGCTACCGCTTCGTCGAGCAGCTTGTCGAACTCGGGGTTTGCGTAGAAACCGTGGTTCGAGCTGGCGTTCGTGAAGTAGAGCGGCTGCATGTAGTTGTATGCACCCGGGTAGTCGCCCTGCCAGCCGGCACGGAACGGACCGCCAACAACGTCCTGCTCACGGTCTTCGAGGAATGCTGCGAAGGTCGGGTAGAGCTTGGGAGCTGCCGTGACACCGAGGTTGGTTGACCACTGGTTCGCAACCGCTTCGATCCACACCTGGTGGGGGCCGTCTGAGTTGGTGGCCACCTCAATGGTGCCCTCGAACGGGCTGATCTTGTCGGCCTCAGCCCACAGCTTCTTGGCCTCGTCAACATTGAAGTCGAGCTTCTCTGAACCCTTGAGGTCTTCGGCGTAGCCGTCAACCACGGGCGAGGTGAAGTCTTCTGCGGGGATGTTGGTGCCCTCGAAGATCACGTCGATGATCTCTTCGCGGTCGATGGCCATCGACAGTGCCGCGCGGCGCAGCTTGCCCTCTTCGCCCGAGAAGTGCTCGAGGTTCTCAGAGATGGTCAGCGTCGTGGTGAGCGCGCTGGCCTGGTTGACTGCGCGGTCGCCGAGCTCATCCTGGAACACCGCGAACGAGGTGTCGGGGATCTGGTCGAGAACGTCAAGGTTGTTCGCGAGCAGGTCGGTGTACGCCGCGTCGAGCGAAGCGTAGACCTTGAAGTCGATGCCGTCGTTCTCAACCGAGCGCGGGCCGACGTAGGTCTCGTTCTTGACAACCTTGATCGACTCGTCGTGCTTCCAGGCGCCTTCGCCGTCCATCTTGTAGAGGCCGTTGCCGATGGGGTTCTGGCCGAACGCTTCCATGTCTTCAAATGCGACATCGGGCAGCGGATAGAACGCCGAGTAGCCGAGGCGATCGGGGAAGTCGGGGGTGGCTTCGATGGTGAAGGTGTGATCGTCAACGATCTTCAGCCCCTCCATCTCTTCGACGGCCTTGGAGTCTGAGTAGCCCTTGATAGCGGCGAAGAAGGCCTGGTTATCGAGCGCGTTGTCGATATTTGCCGAGTAGTTCCAGGTGTCAACGAAGTTCTTGGCGAGCACCGGGGTGCCGTCAGAGAACACTGCGTCGTCGCGCAGCTTGACCGTCCAGGTCGTGCCGTTGTCTGACTCGATTGACTCAGCAACGCCCATCTGGGTGACGCCGTCTGCGTCGTAGTAGACGAGGCCCTCCCACAGTACGTCGACAACCTTGCCGCCGCCGACCTCAGAGGTCGCTGCGGGGATCAGAGCCTTCTGCGGCTCAGTGGTGTTGACGGTGATGATGCTGCCGGCATCGGCTGCACCACCGGCGTCGCCGCCGGAAGACGAGCAACCCGTCAGTGTCAGAGCGCTGGCTGCGGCGAGGGCAATGAACCCAAACCCGATCCGTGATCGCTTCACTAGTTTCCTCCTTGAATTTTTCCCCGAGAATGAGCTCTGCCAGGCATACCTGCGCAAGCAGGCCTCAAAATCGATAAACCTAGACTCATACAATCAGACACCTTATCGATCGCCACGCCCCTGAACCTTAAAAACTCGCCCTTGTAACATCTTCGTAACCGGGCGCTGTAGCTCTTCATGAGACACGCGATGCATTCGCCTCAGGTTTCTGTACCGATCCGACATCGCTTGCGCGTGTCGGCGCTACGCTGATGTCGTGCACCATTCAATGGCCGAGGGCGTTCCCGTATCCAGAACACGTACGATCTGGGAGATCGTCATCGTGTTGTCGCTGTCGTATGGCGCCGCTGGCGTATTTGCCGTGGTGTCGATCATCGAGCGTCTCACGCGAGATCAACCGCTATCGCAGCAGACCGCGCAGCTCAACCGCCCAGCCGCGCAGCAGGCGATCCTTGATCTCACCCTGCAGCTGCTGAACTTTGCGTTTGGGCTCGCCCCCGTGGCCCTCGTCGTGTTCTTGGTGTGGCGGCACACGGCCCCGCATCTGGGGGCGCTCGGGCTCGGGCGGGCCAAGTCAGACTTTGCGGGGCTGCCCGGCGGGCTCGCGGCTATCACGGGGCAGCCCCGCAGGCTGTGGCCGCTCGAAGCGCTGCAGGGGCTCGGGCTTGCTGCCCTCATCGGCATTCCCGGCCTCGCGTTTTACCTCGTCACCAAAGCGATCGGCATCAATGTCACCATTGAGACGACGTCGCTGGCCGCGCACTGGTGGACGATCCCCGTGCTCGTGCTGATGGCCCTGAAAGCCGCGCTCGGCGAAGAGATCATCGTGGTCGCGTATCTGTTTACCCGGCTGCGCAGCCTGGGGGTCAGCGTCACCGTCATCATCATTTCGAGCGCGCTGCTGCGGGGCAGTTACCACCTGTACCAGGGCTTTGGCGGCTTCATCGGCAACGTGGTGATGGGCCTCGTGTTTGGCTGGGTCTACCACCGATACGGGCGCGTGCTGCCGCTGATCATCGCGCACTGGGTGCTCGATATCGTGAGCTTCGTGGGGTATCCGCTGGCCGTTGCTCTGTGGCCGACGCAATTCGGGCTGGCCAGCTAAGCTGACCAGCCCGAATCATGGGGCGATGCCCCGGTGGTTCTCGCGTTATGACGCCTTGATCGAATCGACCCAGGCCGAGATCAGGCCCCACACTTCGTCGTACAGCTCAGGCGCGGCCTCGCAGGTTGCGGCGGGCTTACGCACCTCGAAGGTGCCGTTGTCGAGCTTCGTGGCGCCCCAGGCGGTGCTCATGTCTGCGCAGCTTGCGGGGAACGAGTTCAGCAGGTCTGAGGAGAGTTCAAGGTTGACCCCGTCAGGAATGTAGAAGCTGGCCGAGCCGAAGCGCTGCGACAGATCTGAGGTCGCGTTCCACGGGCCGATCGGCATCATGTTGGTGGGGCCGACCTCGACCTCGGGCGCCTCATTCTTCGGCTTCTCCTCGGGCTTGGGCTCGGGATCTTCCTCGGGCAGGGCCTCGGGGACGGTGCTCGGCGTCTCGGGCTGCGCCGGAGTCGTCTCGGTCGTGTCGGGGGTCGCCTCGGGGGTCGATTCAGACCCGCGGGCAATGTTCACCACAAAGATCGACACGATGATGGCCACAACCGCCACAAAGCCCACGATCACCCAGGGCAGCGCCTTGGTGTTCGAGCCACCTGAGCGCTTCGACACGGGCGCGTGCGCCGTGTGAATGCGCTCGGCCTGCTCGTGCGCCAAGCGCTGCCGAGCGGGCATCGGGGTGGTCATCGCGGCGCTCACGGGCGCTGCGGCGGGCGCGGGCTGCGGGCTCTGGCCACGGCGAATACCGGCACCAACGGCGCCCGGATCGGGGGCTCCTGCCACTCCCGTCGCGGCGGGCCGAGACGTGGGTAGCGGTGCCGTGGGCGTTTCGCTGGCACCCAAAACGTCGTTCAGGTTGTTGTCTGTATCGTCGGCCAAAGGCCCGAACAGCTCCTCGAAGGGATCTCTACTCACCTAACTACCCTAACCTTTCGAGCTGCGTGCCCGCACCGAGCATCGTTCCAAACATGTCTTGGGACCCCATCTGATTCGTCACGCACGGCCTGATCCGGGCCCTGATTTTGCCCCGGATCCCGCGCCAGCAAGCTCACGCCGAAGTTCAATTTCGCGCTCACCAAATTCGCGCACCCGGGCCAGGTGACGCTCCATCGCGCCCGAGTCGCGCAGCGCGATCGTGCCGGGGTCGCCGCGGTCGATGCCGGCCTGCCAGCGCGCGGCGATGAGCGCCATGCGCGCGTCGACGGCGTCGAGCAGTTCGAGCGCGCTCACCCCGCCGTAGGCCTCAGCCGCGAGGCGCAGCCGCCGCACGACCGCCGCGGTGTCGGTGGCGCGCAGCAGCGGCACCCCCGACCACACCAGAAAGGCGAGGTCTTCGATCGGGTGGCCGGGGCCCGCGCGATCCCAGTCGATCATGCCGGCGAATGCGCCGCCCTGCACGACCCAGTTATAGAGGCCAGGATCGTTGTGGCAGATTACCTGCCCCTCCCCCAGTTCTTGGACGCCCTGGCGCCACGCGACCGCCCCGGGGGCGAAATCGCGCACGGCGTCGTGAAACCGGCGCAGCCAGGCCGCGGCCGCCGCAAGCGCCGCGTCACCCGGGGTGGTGTGCGCGGGGTCGAGGGTGTCGCCGGGAAGGTACTCGAGCACCTCGCGGCCCTCGTCATCGAGCCCGTACACCTCGGGGATGCCGTCGAGACCGCGCGCCCTTAAGTGCCGCAGCAGATCGTGCACCGCGGGCGTCCACGGGCCCGTCGGGCGATGTACGCGTGTGACGCCGTTGGCACGGATGCGCCAGACGCCTCCGGATCCCCCGGGAAGATATTCGCTTTCCACATGTCGACTGTAGAGGATGACGCGGGCCTTCGTGGGTTAGACGGGAAATACGCGCGGGCCCGGGGCCGTGTCGCCCTCGGGTACGCCGTGTACTTCGATGTGCAGCCGCTCCATGTGCGCGTCGAGTTCTGCCGCCAAATCGGCCGCGTCTTTCAGGTCGCGCGTGAGCGAATCGGGCACCTGCCGGGCAAACTTGTAGTAAATCTTGTGCTCGAGGCTCGCCCAAAAATCCATTGCGATCGTGCGAAATTGCACCTCGACAGGCACGTCAACGCGCCCCGTCGACAGGTACACCGGCACCGAGATAATGGTGTGCAGGCTCTGGTAGCCGTTCGGTTTGGGCTCGGCTATGAAGTCTTCGACCTCGAGCACCGTGATGTCGTCTTGCTGGGTGAGCAGGTCGAACAGCCGGTACACGTCGCGCCGAAACGAGCAGGTCACTCGCACGCCGGCGATGTCGTGAATGTTTGCACGAATGTCGTCGAAGTCGGCGCCGATCCCCCGGCGCTCGAGCTTACGCACGAGACTGTCGATCGATTTCACGCGGCTCGACACGTGCTCGATCGGGTTGTACTCGTGCGTTTGTACGAACTCTTCACGCAGAATCGAGAGCTTCGTCTCGACCTCTTGCATGCCGAAACGGTACTCCAGCAGGAACCGCTGCATGCGGTCTCCCAGCGCCTTCAGTGCGCTCGCCGAGATGGTGATCTCGTCGCCAGCCCCGTCCTCTGTAACAACCTCTAGCGACTGTGCCTCAGTGGTGCTCATACCAAGAGGGTAGCCCGCAATGAGGCGCGAGTGCTGCAGATCGCGGGGAACTCTGAGGTCTCATGCAGCTCACCCGCAGGTCACCAGAGAGTCACCCGGTGACGGGTTAGCGCCCGGTACTGACGAGGAATGCGCGCAACGCCGCAATCGTTTCTTCGGGCTTTTCTGAGTGCACCCAGTGGCCCGAACCTTTGACCGTGACGCGCACGGTTTTGGGGAACAGTTCGCGCATCGCGGGCTCGTCTTCGTCGGAGACGTAGCTTGAGTTGCCGCCGCCGATCCACATCACTGGCCCCGTGAACGTTGCGTCGCCGGTGTCGGGGAATCCCATTACAGCCGCAAGCTCGGCGCGCAGCATGGCGAGGTTCGCTTCCCAGGTGTAGCCCTGATCGTCGCGCTTCAGGTTCTGCAGCAGGAAGTTGCGCACCGCGGGGTCGGGTACCTGTTCGCTCAGTGCGTTCTCGGCGTCTGAGCGGCGCGTGATCTGTGCCAGATCGATCGCGGCGAGTGAGCCCAACAGGTGGGTGAAGTTGCCGCGCCCACCGGTCGATGACCCCGGGGCGATATCGATCACGACGAGTCGGTGCACCAGATCGGGGTGGCGCAGCGTCAGAATCATCGCGACTTTACCGCCCATCGAGTGGCCCACGATGTCGACGGGGCCGTTTGCGGCGAAGTCTGCGCGCAGGTGGGCTGCGATGAGGTCGGCCATCTGCTCGTACACGAAGTGTTCGGTCCACCCCGAGCCAGCATGGTTGGGCAGATCGACGAGCAGGCACTGCGCCTCGGGCCCGAGCGCGGTAGCCACGCGCGTAAAGTTTTTGCCGCGCCCAAACAGTCCGTGGAGGAAGACGACCCGGTGCGGGGCGTCTTCGTTACCGACGCGTACGGAGTGCAGGGGAAGGCTGAGCTGTTCAATCACTACTGAAATGGTACTCGCCGTATCTCAATACTGCCTAAAGCGTGCCTCCCGAGCGCGGCGCGGCCTATAATTCGGTCACTTTTCCCGCCTCCACGTGCCAGCGCCTGGTGAGCTGCACCGAGTCGAGCATGCGCCGATCGTGTGTGACGAGCAGCAGCGCCCCCTCGTAACTTTCGAGGGCTTCTTCGAGCTGCTCGATCGCGGGCAGGTCGAGGTGGTTGGTCGGTTCGTCGAGCACGAGCACGTTCACGCCGCGCGCCTGCAGCAGGGCGAGCCCCGCCCGCGTGCGCTCGCCGGGTGAGAGTTCGCCCGCGGCCCGGTTCACATGATCGGCCTTCAGCCCAAACTTCGCCAGCAGGGTGCGCACCTCGCCACTGGCGTACTCGGGCACCTCATTTTCGAACACGGCGGCCAGGGGCAACGGGCCGGTGAACTTGGCGCGCGCCTGGTCGACCTCGCCGATGGCGATGGAGGAGCCGAGTGAGGCTGATCCGGAGCTGGGTTCTTGGCGGCCCAGCAGCAGCCGCAGCAGCGTGGATTTGCCCGCGCCATTGGGGCCCGTGATGCCGACGCGTTCGCCCGCGTTCAGCTGCAGCGAGATCGGCCCCAGGGTGAAGTCGCCCTGGGTGACCTCGGCCGCGTTCAGAATCGCGACGACGCTGCTTGAGCGGGGAGCTGCGCCGATGGTGAATTCGAGCTTCCACTCCTTGCGCGGCTCTTCCACCTCATCGAGGCGGCGAATGCGGCTCTCCATTTGGCGCACCTTCTGCGCCTGCTTCTCGCTCGATTCTGAGGCGGCTTTGCGTCGCAGCTTGTCGCTGTCGGGGGCCTTCTTCATTGCATTGCGCACCCCCTGGCTCGACCACTCACGCTGCGTGCGCGCGCGTGAGACCAGGTCGGCCTTGGTCGAGGCGAACTGTTCGTATTCGTCGCGGCGGTGCTGGCGCGCCACCTCACGCTCCTGCAGAAAGGCATCGTAGCCGCCGCCAAACAGTGTGCTGCGGCCCTGCGCAAGATCAAGCTCAAACACGCTCGTCACGCAGCGCGCCAGAAACTCGCGGTCGTGACTCACGAGCACGACGCCGCCGCGCAACCCGCTCACGAACGCCTCCAATTGCTCGAGCCCCGCAAAGTCGAGGTCGTTGGTGGGCTCATCGAGCAGCACAATATCGAAGCGTGAGAGTTTGAGGGCGGCGAGCCCCACGCGGGCGGCCTGCCCACCTGAGAGGCCCGTCATCAGGCTTTCGGCGCCGATGTGGGTGAGCCCGAGCTCTTCGAGCACCGCGGGCACGCGCTCTTCAAGATCGGCGGCGCCGCTGGCGAGCCACCGGTCGAGCGCCGTGTTGTAGACGTCGGCGGGATCGGCCTCGCCCGGCTTGCGGGGGCTCGTGTCTCCCAGGGCAACAGCGGCCTCGTCCATGTCGGTGGTGGCCTGTGCGCAGCCGGTGCGGCGCGCAATGTAGCCGGCCACGGTTTCGCCCTCGACCCGTTCGTGCTCCTGCGGCAACCAACCGATGAACGCGTCGGTGGGGGCCCGGTGCACGACCCCGGCCTGGGGTGCGAGCGCGCCGGCGAGAATGCGCAGCAGCGTCGATTTGCCGGCACCGTTGACTCCGACCACGCCGATCACATCGCCGGGGGCGACAGTGAGTTGGACGTTTTCAAAGAGGGTGCGGTGGGCGTATCCACCCGAGATACCCTCAGCCACGAGCGTTGCAGTCATGTCATAAGACTAGAGTGCGCCGGGGCATGATTCGCCCCGGCGCACTCTTTTGCCGCACAGCGCGGCCACTTTCGGCCCGCCGTTGCACTGTTCTCGCCCTGCTAGGGGCTGGAAGTTCTAGATCTTCTTGACGATGCTCGACTTCAGCTGCAGTTTGCCCACACCCGGAATCTTCGCGTCGATATCGTGGCCGTTGCCCGAATCGGTGGTGAGGCGAATGCCGCGCACCTTTGTGCCGATTTTGACGGCTGCGCCGCCACCGCCCGCGATCTTGACGGTCTTCATGATGGTGACGTCATCGCCGTCAGCCAGGATGTTGCCCACGGCGTCGCGAATGACGTCGTCTTCGGGTGCCTCGTCGGCTGCGTCAGCAGTCGCCGTAGCCCACTCGTGCCCGCACATGGGGCAGGTCAGCAGCGCACCTGACTCATAGGTGTACTCGCTCTGGCACTCGGGGCACGGCGGGAACTCGGCTTCGACGGTTTCCGTCATTCTTCTCACGCATCCTTTGGAAGGTTCATATGCCTGAATTGGCATCTATCTGCAGCTTACCAACCCGGTGAGCTGCGGTCGCCGCAGCGACGGGGTTACTTAAAGTCGACGATCGCGAGGTTGAGGGGCATCTCATCGGTGCGCGCTTCAGCCTGCGCAAGCTTGCCCGTGAGGAAGTTGCCCGTGAGATAATCGTCGGCGTCTTCAATCACCTTCGGGGCGACCTGCCCGTCATAGTCGAAGCCTCGCAGGGCATACGGCAGCGAATCTGACTCAATAAAGCTGGGACCATTCATCAACTGAAAATGCAGGTGTGACGCGTTGGCATTACCGGTGTTGCCCAAGTGGCCGAGCACATCCCCTTCCTTGACCTTGTCCCCCACTTTGGCCGTCACCGAACCCGCAATCATGTGCGCATACATGGCATACACCCCGTCGCCCAGGTCAAGCACGACGTGGTTACCGTCGGCGTTTTCCACGGTGAGTTTTGCCGCGAGTGTTGGGTCGTCGGCCGGCAATTTACCCGGGGCGTTCGCTGCGACCCCGTCAAGAATCGCGACCACCGTCGCATCGGCCACCGCGAGAATATCTGCGCCGTAGTCGACGTAACTCTCGTTTAGGGTTTTGTCGCCCACGTAGAAGTCGCCCTCGTCGTTGGCACGCTTCCAGTCGATGGCGAACCGCTGGCTGTTATTCATCTTGCCGTTGAACGACATCACCGAGCTGCGGTGCGGAAACCCCGGCTCGCAGCACCCGTTGAGCGCGATCCAGTTCTCGCCGCTGAGCGGCGGGGCAATCACCGGCACCGTCTGGGTCGAGACCGCAATCGGGGTCGTCAGATAGTCGATATCTGAGGGTTTTCCGAACGCTGGCGAATTTGCGCCGGTGCCGGTGAAGCGGTGCAGCAGCGTGGCCGGCACATCGTCCTTGGTATCGACGGCGAAATCAATGAACAGCACGCGGCTTTCTTGCGGCGGAATCGTCGCGCTCTCAACGGTGCTTGCCGGGAGGCTGCGCAAGCGATTGCAGTCACCGTAGACACAGGTCGGGTCGATGAGGGCCTTCCCCGCAAAACTGGCGATCACGGTCTTCGGGTTTTGCCCGTCGACGACCTCAAACTTCTCGACGCTCGCGGGTTCTTTGGTTGCGTTCGTGAGCAGCAGGTCATAGACCACGTGGTATTTGCCGTCGGTGCCCTTAAACGGCAGCGGGCTGTTGCCGATCGTTGACACGGTAACCGCCGTAAACGCGTCGGGCACGACCACGCCGGTGACCGACCCCGCGGGAGGCGGGGCGGGCGTCACCGCGTCGGCGACCGGGGCGGCAGCGCACCCCGTGAGCAACAGGGCGAACGCTGCGAGCGAGGCAAACAGGTGGGGTGCGCGACTGGCGTGCATGGTGGGAGCTCCGGATCAGTACGGTTCAGCACGATTAATGAGGGCGAGCCGTTTCGCTCGGCTCGCTCGGTGATAGGTCAGAACACCGAGCCGCAACTGACTCGAAGTGGGCACCTCACGTAGGCATGCCTGCCGCTGTTCACGGTACTTCCGGCAACACTGAAAACACTTGCACTGTAACGCACTCGGGTTTCACGCCGCAAGCGTTTTTGGCCCCGGATCAGCGCGACGCAATGTGCCTCATTGCATTGCCGCGCGCAACACCTGTTGATCGGGCCACCGCGCAGGCACGGGGACACCCCATAAAAAATTCCCGCCCCTTTCGTCTGAAACGAAAGGGGCGGGAATGAGCACCCGAGCGGCGGCACTTACACACCAAAAACACACTGTTGTGTCATGGTGCTGCTACCGCTGATCTGGGATTTAGACGTTGAAACGCCATTCCACGACGTCGCCGTCCTGCATGATGTATTCCTTGCCCTCCATGCGGGCCTTGCCCTTGGCGCGGGCCTCGGCAACCGATCCGGTCTCGACCAGGTCTGCGAACGAGATGATCTCGCCCTTAATGAAGCCCTTCTCGAAATCGGTGTGGATCGCGCCAGCAGCCTGAGGAGCAGTCGCGCCCTGCTTGATGGTCCAGGCGCGCGCTTCCTTGGGGCCAGCGGTCAGGTAGGTCTGCAGGCCGAGCGTCTCGAAACCGACGCGAGCGAGCTGGTCAAGACCACTCTCGTCCTGGCCGATCGATGCGAGCAGCTCAGCAGCGTCTGCGGGATCGAGCTCTACGAGCTCGCTCTCGATCTTGGCGTCCAAGAAGATCGCCTTTGCGGGTGCAACAAGAGCGGCCAATTCAGCGAGACGCGCCTCGTCCTGCAGCACAACCTCGTCAACGTTGAAGACGTAGAGGAAGGGCTTTGCGGTAAGCAGACCAAGCTCACGGATCTCTTCAAGGTCAATGTCCGTGTGCGAGAGCAGCTTGCCGTCGTTCAGAGCCGCCTGCGCAGCCTTCGCCGTTTCAACGACCGAAGCCTCGATCTTGCGGTTCTTGAGCTCCTTCTCGAAGCGCACGAGGGCCTTCTCGACGGTCTGCATATCGGCGATGATCAGCTCGGTGTTGATCGTCTCCATGTCGCTGGCCGGGTTGACCGAGCCATCGACGTGAATCACGTCGGGGTCAGAGAAGCCACGCACGACCTGTGCAATAGCGTCTGCCTCGCGAATGTTGGCGAGGAACTGGTTGCCGAGGCCCTCGCCCTCGCTCGCACCGCGCACGATGCCGGCGATGTCGACGAAGCTGACCGCTGCGGGCAGCAGTCGTTCTGAGCCGAAGATCTCAGCGAGCTGCGCGAGCCGCGGGTCAGGAAGATTCACAACGCCGACGTTCGGCTCGATCGTCGCGAACGGATAGTTCGCTGCGAGCACGTCGTTGTTCGTCAAAGCGTTGAACAGGGTTGATTTGCCGACGTTGGGAAGGCCAACGATGCCGATTGTAAGAGCCACGGTGGATCATTCTACCCGGTGATTGCGGGGCTTTCACTGTCAGGGGTGTGTGGCACCCTTGTTGCGTGCCTGTAGATTTCACTGCCATCGATTTTGAGACCGCCAACAGTCACGCCTCTTCGGCGTGCTCAGTGGGCCTCGTGCGTGTGCGCGATGGCCTGGTGGTCGAGCGGGCCGACTGGCTCATCAAGCCACCCGAGGCACACGGGTCGTTCAATCCGTTCAATGTGAAGATCCACGGCATTTCTCGGCAGATGGTCGAGGGGGCACCTGGTTGGGCCGAGCAGCTCGGCGATCTGCGCGACTTCTTGGGCGACGATATTGCGGTCGCACACAATGCCAGTTTCGACATGGGCGTTATTCGCACCGCCTGTGCCGAGACCATCACCCCCGTGCCCAAGCTGCGGTACCTCTGCAGCGTGCAGGTGTCGCGCAAGACCTACGATCTGCCGTCGCACCGGCTCCCACTGGCCGCCGCGGCCGCGGGGTACGGCGAATTCGCGCACCACGATGCGAGCGCTGATGCCGAGGCCAGCGCTGCCATCGTCATCAATTCGGCCCGCCACCATGGCGCACCAGATTTGCCCACGCTCATCAAAATGACCGGGGTCAAACTGCACACGCTGAAGGCCATTCCGCTGAAGCTGTAAGAAGCGTTGTCGGTGGTCGTCGCTAGCGTTGATGTCACATCAATTCTAGAAAGGACGGGTGCCCCATGAACGCCGTCGTTCTCATTCTGAGCATCATCAACTTTTTGGTGGCCATTGCGCTGCTCGCCATCGTGCTGCTGCGCACCCGACCCGGTAGTGCCGGGCAGGGCATCGTTACCGGCACTGGCGCGCAGGCGCTCGGCCCTGAGCTGCGCCAAGAGTTTGGGGCGCTGCGCGGCGAGCTGTCGCAGTCGCTCGCCGTGGGGCAGCAACAGCTCGACACGCGGCTGCAAACGGTGACCTCGATGCAGGCCGATGATCTTGCGCGCGATCGTGACGCGCGCTCCTCGGCGCAGCTCGAACAGCGCGAGCTGCTCGAGCGCTCACTCGCCGGCCTGCACGACCGTCTACACGCTTCGGCGCAGGCCGGTGTGCAGTCGCAGACCGAATTCACGGGCACGGTCGAGGCACGGTTTGAAGCGCTGCGACTCGCCAATGACGCCCAGCTCGAACTCGTGCGCGCGACCGTCGGTGAAAAACTGCAGGACACGCTGAAGGTGTCGCTCGATGAGAACGCCAAGCGCGTGCAGGCGCTCACTGACACGCACGTCTCGAAGCAGACCGAGCTGCAAGAAACGCTGCGGCAAGAGATTGAAAAGCTGCAGGTGACGCAGCGCGAAGAACTCGACAAGTTGCGCGCCACGCTGCGCACCGAACTTGAGCAGCTGCGCCAGGGCAACGAAGCCAAGCTCGAGAAGATGCGTGAAACCGTGGATGAAAAGCTGCAGGGTACGCTCGAGCGTCGCCTCGGCGAGTCGTTCAAGCTCGTCAGCGATCGCCTCGAGCAGGTACAGAAGGGGCTGGGTGAAATGCAGACCCTCGCCTCAGACGTGGGCGGGCTGAAGCGCGTGCTCACCAACGTGAAGAGCCGTGGCAGCTGGGGCGAGGTGCAGCTGGCACGCCAGCTCGAAGACATGCTCACCCCCGAGCAGTACGCCGAGAACGTCGCGGTTGAGCCGGGTTCGGCCGACCGCGTGGAGTTCGCGGTGAAACTACCCGGCCGAGAAGAGGGCGAGGTGCCCGTATGGCTGCCCATCGACTCGAAGTTTCCGCAGGAAGACTACGAGCGACTACTCGAAGCGCAAGAGGGCGGCGAGAAGGATGCCGTTGATGCGGCTGGCCGTGTCGTCGAGAAGGTGATCATTGCGCAGGCAAAACTGATCAGCGAGAAGTACATTCACCCGCCGCACACCACCGACTTCGCGATCATGTATCTCCCCACCGAGGGCCTCTTCGCCGAGGCGATTCGCCGCCCGGGGTTGGCCAGCAAATTGCAGAACGACTTTCACGTCACCATTGCCGGGCCGACCGTGTTGATGGCGCTGCTCAACAGCCTGCAGCTCGGGTTTCGCACCCTCGCCATCGAGAAGCGCAGCTCTGAGGTGTGGAAGGTACTCGGCGCAGCCAAAGCCGAGTTTAAGAAGTACGGCCAGGTGTGGGACAAGCTCGAGAAGCAGCTGCAGACCGCACAGAATACGGTGCAGCTCGCGGGCGTGCGCACTCGCGCGGTTGAGCGCACGCTGCGCAGCGTCGAAACGCTCGAGGTGCCTTCAGTCGTAGCTGAAGACTCCCCCGCCGCCCTCGAGGCCGCGGTCGCACGTCTTTCGGCGGATGAATCTCCGATGAATACTTTTGACGAGGTCTTCGACGCGCAGCAATAACTGCCCGGCAACCGCTGACACGAGAGCAGTTGCCGCCCGCGCATCGCCCGAGAAACACGTCGCCCCCGGCCTCCTCACATGGTGAGGTGGTCGGGGGCGAGGCGTGTTACCGGGTGACCGGCGGGGTTGTGCTTAGTTCCAGCGCGTGGGATCCATGTCGCTGATGACGTGGCGGATGGTGCCCGAGTGCGCACGCATCACGATGCTCTCTGCGCGCACGAACGGGCCGTGGCGCTGCACGCCGTCAACGAACTCGGCCGAGGTGATGCCGGTGGCAACGAAGTAGCAGTTGTCGCTGGCGACGAGGTCGTTCGACTGCAGCACGCGATCGAGGTCGTGGCCTGCGGCGAGGGCGCGCTCGCGCTCCTCGTCATCCTTCGGCCAGAGGCGGCCCTGAATGACGCCGCCGAGTGCCTTCACTGCACACGCTGTGATGATGCCCTCGGGGGTGCCGCCGATGCCGACGCACATGTCGATGCGCGAATCCCAGCGGGCCGCGTTGACGCCGCCAGCGACGTCGCCGTCCATGATCAAGCGGGTGCCAGCGCCGGCCTCGCGAATGTCGGTGATGAGCTGGGCGTGACGGGGGCGGTCAAGCACAGCCACACGAATGTCAGAAACATCAACGTTCTTGGCGCGAGCCAGGGCACGAATGTTCTCTCCGATGGGACGATCGATGTCAACGACACCCACGCCCTCGGGGCCACATACGAGCTTGTCCATGTAGAACACGGCCGAGGGGTCGTACATGCTGCCGCGGTCGGCAACAGCGATCACCGAGAGCGCGCCGGGGCGACCCTCTGCGGCGAGTCGGGTGCCATCGATCGGATCAACGGCGACGTCGCACTCAGCGCCCTCACCGTTGCCCACCTTTTCACCGTTGTACAGCCAGGGAGCTTCGTCCTTCTCGCCCTCGCCGATCACGACGGTGCCGTTCATGTTGACGGTCGAGAGGAAGCGACGCATAGCGTCTACTGCGGCACCATCAGCCGAGTTTTTATCGCCTCGTCCGATCCAAGGCGTAGCCCGCATTGCTGCGGCCTCCGTCGCGCGTACCAATTCCATTGCGAGGTTGCGGTCGGGCTGCCAATCGCCGAGAGATCGTGGTTCAGTCATGACGACCAGTCTACCGCCTAGACTGAGAAGTAATCGCGGCTCAGCGCCGAACCGTGATGAATGGAACCTGTGGCGCAGTCGACACACACTCACAAATCCTAGGAGAACCCATGCCCGTAGCAACCCCGGAACAGTACGCAGCTATGCTCGACACCGCTAAGAACGGAACCTTTGCGTTCCCAGCGGTGAACGTGTCTAGCTCGCAAACCCTCAACGCAGCCCTGCAGGGCCTTGCAGAGGCCGGGTCGGATGGCATTCTTCAGGTGAGCTTCGGCGGCGCCGATTACCTCGCCGGTCACACCGTGAACAACCGCGCCGGCGGCGCGATCGCCTTCGCGAAGTATGCAGAAGAAGTCGCCAAGGCCTACGACATCACCGTGGCGCTGCACACCGACCACTGCCCCAAGCAGCACCTCGAGTCCTTTGTGCTGCCCCTCGTGGCGGCCAGTGAGGAGCGCGTCAAGAACGGCGGCCTCCCCTACTTCCAGTCGCACATGTGGGACGGCTCGGCTGTGCCCCTCGCTGAGAACCTCGACATCGCTAAGGAGCTGCTGCCCCGCCTCGCGGCTGCCGGCATCATCCTCGAGGTCGAGATCGGCGTCGTCGGCGGCGAAGAAGACGGCATCACGCACGAGATCAACGACAACCTGTACACGACCCTCGAAGACGCGGTTGCGACCGTTGAAGCGCTGGGCTTGGGCGAGCAGGGCCGCTACCTCACCGCCCTCACCTTCGGCAATGTGCACGGCGTCTACAAGCCGGGCGGGGTGAAGCTGCGCCCCGAGCTGCTCGCTGAGATCCAGTCGGGCCTCGCCGCCAAGTACGGCACCGCCGCGAAGCCCCTCGACCTCGTGTTCCACGGTGGTTCGGGCTCATCGGCTGAAGAGATCGCCGAGGCGGTACGCAACGGTGTCATCAAGATGAACATCGACACCGACACGCAGTACGCGTTCTCGCGTCCCCTCACCGACTACTTCTTCAAGAACTACGACGGCATGCTGAAGGTTGACGGCGAGGTCGGCAACAAGAAGAAGTACGATCCCCGCGCATGGGGCAAGGTTGCTGAGACTGGCATGGCCGCTCGCATCGCGCTGGCTGCTGAGCAGCTCGGCTCGGCTGGCAAGTCGGTGAGCGCATAGTGGCAGACGACCCGCAGACCACCCCGGCTTCGCAGGATCCGGCTGCCCCCGCAGCTCCTGTCGTTCCCGCGGCTCCCGTTGTTCCGGCAGCTCCCGTCGAGCGCGCACGCCCGGCGTATGGTGAGCTCGCTCCCGAGGGATGGACGTGGAAGCCCGAGGGCGACAACGCTCAGGCTGATGGCCAGGCTGAAACCACGCCTGCGTCTGCTGGGTCGTCGTCACAGGCGCCGCAGCGCGCCACTCCCACCTCGGGTTCATTGCCTGGGGTGCCGCACAACCTGGGCGCGGGCCTACCTAAGGGTGCCGGCGCGAAGTCGGCCCCCGTGGCCGGATCGACGCCCACCCCCGGCGGCGCGAGCCAGCAGGAATCAGGCGCACCGTACCGCGCCGCCGCGACTCCTGCCTCACCCGCGCCTGCTCCCCAGGCTCCGGTCGGGGCGCCCATGGGCGCGCCTGGCGGGGTCGCCAAGCCGCGCACCGCAGACCGCGTGATCACGATCGTGCTGCTCGTGCTGGGCGCGTTTGCGACGCTCAACTTCGCCACGGGACTGTTCGCACTTGAGTCGCAGATGCGACTCACGGGCACCATGATCGGCGTCGAAGACACAAGCGTCGCGTCGTGGGTGGGGCCGCTGGGCACCATCAGCGGCATCCTGATGCTCGCATTGTTTGCGTTTACCCTGATTTTCTCGATCCGGCGCGTGCGCGCTCGCCAGCTCACCTTCTGGGTGCCGCTGACCGCGGGCGCCATTGCAATCATCGTGGTGTTCATCGTCACCGCGATCGCCATGTTCTCGGGGGCTCCCGAGCTCATGCAGCAGCTGAACTCTGACCCCTATGGATCGATGGACAAGATGTTTGAGTACACGCAGCAGATGCCGTAGGCACCCGCCGCACACACAGACCCGCCCCGCACGGTGAGTTCAGCTTGAAGCGCTGAACCACATCGTGCGGGGCGGGTCTGTTTCTAGCGAGCGCGTGTTAGCGCACGCGGCCACCGAGGGCGCGGGCATCGGTGTTACCCGAGGCATCCTGACGCAGCTCCTTCGGCAGCGAGAAGACGAGGTCTTCTTCAGCCGTCATCACAGCCTGAATATCTGCGTAGCCCGCATCAACCAGGTCATCGAGCAGCTCCTGCACGAGCACCTCGGGCGCCGAGGCACCGCTTGAGACGCCGATGGTCTGCACGCCATCAAGCCATTCCTGCTTCACTTCGCTCGCATAGTCAACGAGGTACGCCGACTTTGCGCCGTACTCGAGGGCGACCTCAACGAGGCGCACCGAGTTTGATGAGTTGCGCGAACCGATCACGAGCACGAGATCGGCCTTGGGCGCGATCTCTTTAATGACGCCCTGGCGGTTCTGCGTGGCGTAGCAAATGTCTTCGCTGGGGGGATCTTGCAGGTTGGGGAACTTGGCGCGCAGCCTGCGCACCGTCTCCATCGTCTCGTCGACCGAGAGCGTGGTCTGTGACAGCCACACGAGGTTGTCGGGGTCTTGCACCTCGAGCGTGTCGACGGCCTCGGGAGAGTTCACGATGGTGACGTGCTCGGGAGCTTCGCCAGCGGTTCCCTCAACTTCTTCGTGGCCTTCGTGGCCGATCAGCAAGATCTCCATGTCTTGCTTCGCAAAGCGCACGGCTTCGCGGTGCACCTTGGTCACGAGCGGGCAGGTCGCGTCGATCGCGTGCAGGCCGCGGTCGTCGGCGGCACTCACCACGGCGGGCGAGACGCCGTGAGCCGAGAACACGACGTTGGCGCCCTCGGGCACCTCGTCGACCTCTTCCACAAAGATGGCGCCCATTTCTTCGAGCGTCTTCACGACGTGCACGTTGTGCACGATCTGCTTGCGCACGTAGACGGGGGCGCCGTAGCGCTCAAGCGCCTTCTCAACGGCAACGACGGCGCGGTCAACGCCCGCGCAGTAGCCGCGGGGGGCTGCGAGCAGCACACGTTTATCGCCGGCAACGGCAACGTTCTTGAGGCGCCCTTCCTTGCGACGCACACGGGGCATCGCAAGACTCACAACGGGCGCACCAAGTGTGCGCGGGTTCGGGATCTGAGCAGTCTCGGTCATACCCACCAGTCTACGCCGCGAGGTCTGAACACCCGCCGACCAGCGGCAACCCGTGCGGCGATGACGGTAGCTAAAGCTAGGCTTGAGGCATGGCCGAGCCAGTAGTTTCCACACCCACGTCAGCTTCGACACCCGCGACGCGCGATACGCCGTGGCCCGTCGCCCTCATGAGCGAAAAGATTGCCGGCTGGGTTGAGCGGCTCGGGCAGCTGTGGATCGAGGGAGAAATCACCCAGTGGCAGGTGCGCGGCGGGCACGTCTACGGCAAGTTGAAGGACCTCAGTCAAGACGCCACTATCAGTTTCACCGTGTGGCGCTCGGTCGCGCAGCGGCTCACGAGCGAATACGCCCAGGGTGATCGGGTGATCGCGCTCGTGAAACCCAACTTCTGGGTGAAGGGCGGCTCCCTCACGGTGCAGGTGTTTGACCTGTCTCACGTTGGCCTGGGCGAGCTGCTTGAGCGGCTCGAGCGGCTGCGCCGTCAGCTTCTCGCCGAGGGGTTGTTCGCGCCCGAGCGTAAGCGCGCGCTGCCGTTTTTGCCCGGGCTCATCGGTCTCGTCACGGGGCGCGATTCTGACGCCGAGAAAGACGTGGTGCGCAACGCGACGCTGCGCTGGCCCGGGGTGAAGTTCAAGATCCACTACGCCGCTGTGCAGGGCGACCGTGCTGCAGGCGAGGTCACCGCGGGCATCGAAGCGCTCGACCGTGACCCCGAGGTCGACGTGATTATTGTTGCGCGTGGCGGCGGCGACTTTCAAAACCTGTTGCCGTTCAGCGATGAACGGGTGGTGCGTGCCGCGGCGGCGGCGACCACTCCCCTCATCAGCGCGATCGGGCACGAGGCCGATCGACCGCTGCTCGACGACATCGCTGACCTGCGCGCGTCAACACCCACCGACGCCGCGAAGCGAGTGGTGCCCGATGTGGGCGAAGAACTCGCGGGGCTCGATCAGGCTCGTGCGCGCATGAGTTCACGCCTCGGGCAATTCATCGCGCATGAAACTGACCGCATCGCGCAGCTGCGTGCGCGGCCCGTGCTCGCCCAGCCCGAGCGCGGCATCGACGAGCGAGCCGATGAGCTCGTGCGGTGGGCGGCGCGCGGCGCTGAGCTCGCTGACCGCGCGGTGAACGATCGCGGCCAGGCCCTCGCGCAGACCCGCGCACGCCTCACCGCTCTGTCACCCCGCGCCACGCTCGAGCGGGGCTATGCCATCGCCCAGGTCATCGCCGTAGACGGCACCCCTGGAGCCGTGGTGCGCGATCCGGCAGACGCCCCCGTCGGCGCTGCGCTGCGCCTCACTGTCGCCGGCGGGCACGTCGCAACGGTCGTCACCCCGTGACTTCGACTGCTAGGAGAGACGCACCTGACCCACGCCAGGCAATGATGTCAGCGGCGCCGGGTAAGCTGGGGGCTATGGCAGAAACTGTAAGCCCGGATCAAGCATCCATGAGCTACGAAGCGGCCCGTGACGAACTCATTCAGGTCGTGAGTCGCCTAGAACAGGGCGGCACCTCATTGGAAGAATCACTGGCGCTATGGGAGCGCGGTGAGGCCCTTGCTGCACGCTGCGAGGAGTGGCTGCTTGGGGCTCGTAAGCGCCTCGAGGAGGCACGTCATGGGGCCCAATCGGCCGCAGACAGGATCGGCGCATAATCATGGCAAAGCAGCAAAAGCCGCCCGTGGTGGTCGCCGAACTTGGCCGCCCCGAGACACCGGCAGAGACCGCGTATCGCAAGGCCACCGACTCGTACCTGTACAAGAAGCGCAAGACCGTCAACAACTTGGTGTTCTCACTACTGGTGTCGCTGGGCCTGGTGCTGGTCATTGTGCTGATGGTGCCGCGCGGTGTCGGCGGTTTCGAAGACGTGTCGATCGACGTGTCTCAACTGGCAGAAGAGGCCGCCCCGAGCGCCGGCCGCGTACTCGCAGCTCCCGATGTTCCTGAGGGTTGGAAGGCCAAGCAGGCTCAGTTGCGTCGCACCGGTGAGGTCACCGAGTGGCGTATCAATTACACCACCGTCGACGAAGCGTTCGCCGCCGTCGCGCAGGGCTTCACCGCTGACGGCACCCCACCCGAAGACGCTTGGGCCGCGGGTCACTTCGAGCAGCAGGCCGAAACCGGCAGCGAAGAACTTGGTGGCCTGCAGTGGGCGGTGTACGATCACTCCGACCGCAGCCCAGACTCGAGCAACGCGCTCTTCGGCCTCAAAACAGAGATCGCTGGAGACACGGTCGTCGTGTACGGCACCGATACCCCCGGCAATCTACGCGTCCTTGCCGTTGACGTCGCTCGTTCATTGAATACACCGGAGGCACCATAAATGAAGTCCCCTCGAGTCACCCCGCAGCAGGCATGGGATGCCCTCTCGGCAGGCAACGAACGTTTCATGAATGACACGCTGCGCCACAATAACCAAGACACCGACCGCAGGCATGAGCTCGCGAGCGGGCAGGCACCAGATGCCGCTTTCCTGGGCTGTGCTGACTCGCGCGTCGCAGCCGAAATGCTCTTCGACTGCGGCCTGGGTGACCTGTTTGTCGCTCGCAACATCGGGCAGGTGGCCAACATGAACATGGTGGCCACGCTCGAATATGCGGTGGCGATGCTGGGTGCCGCCGTCATCGTGGTGCTTGCCCACGACTCGTGCGGTGCGGTGGCCGCTGCCATCGAGCAGACCACGGCGCGCCCTCCGCAAGTGACCGAGGCCATCAAAGACGAGCTCTCGTTAATTCAGCCCTCAGTGCAGCAGGTGTGGTTCAAGGAACACCGCGACACCCCCTATGTTGATCCAGATCAGATTGATGCCAACGCCGTAGGCCGTCGCCACCTCGTGACTACAATCAATCAGCTCATCAGGTCCTCTCGCGTACTCAGTGACGCGGTGGCCGAGGGCAGACTCGGCATCGTCGGTTGCCAATACCAGCTGCACAACGGCCGCGTTGCGCCCGTCAGCTCAGTGGGCAAGCTCGACATCGAGCTCACCGCGTTCGCATAACCCCTAATCTTTACTGTATTTTTCACTCAACACCGGCTTTATTACCTACACATAAGGAAGATATGAGCGACATCGAGTACCGCATCGAGCACGACACCATGGGCGAGGTACGCGTTCCCAAGAATGCGCTGTACGCCGCGCAGACGCAGCGCGCCGTTGAGAACTTTCCGATCTCAGGCAAGGGCCTCGAGCCCGCTCAGATCGTCGCACTCGCACGCATCAAGCGCGCTGCGGCCATCGCCAACAGCGAGCTGAACGTTCTTGACGCCGATATCGCCAAGGCCATCGTCGCCGCTGCTGACGAGATCATCGGGGGCGACCACCACGCCGAGTTCCCCGTTGACACGTACCAGACCGGCTCTGGCACGTCATCGAACATGAACATGAACGAGGTGCTGGCTACCCTCGCCACGAAGCACCTCGGCGCTCCCGTGCACCCCAACGACCACGTCAACGCTTCGCAGTCGTCGAATGACGTGTTCCCCACTTCGGTTCACATTGCAGTGACCGGCGCGCTCATCGAGCAGCTGAAGCCGTCACTCGTGCACCTCGCCGAGGCCCTCGAAGAGAAGGCAACACTGTGGGCGACCGCAGTGAAGCCGGGCCGCACCCACCTGATGGATGCCACCCCCGTCACCTTCGGTCAGGTCTTTGGCGGCTACGCTGCACAGGTGCGTTACGGCATCGAGCGCATCGATGCTGCGCTCCCCCGCGTCGCTGAGGTTCCCCAGGGCGGCACCGCCGTGGGCACCGGCATCAACACCCCCCTCGGGTTCCCCGAGAAGGTCATCGCCGAGATCGCGGCATCGAGCGGCCTGCCCATCACCGAGGCACGCAACCACTTCGAGGCACAGGCGAACCGTGACGGTCTCGTCGAGGCATCGGGCGCACTGCGCACCATCGCCGTCTCGCTCACCAAGATCAACAACGATCTGCGCTGGATGAGCTCGGGCCCCAACACGGGTCTTGGCGAGCTGCACATCCCCGATCTGCAGCCCGGCTCGTCGATCATGCCCGGCAAGGTGAACCCTGTGGTTCCCGAGGCCGTGCTCATGGTCTGCGCGCGGGTCATCGGCAACGACGCAACCATCGCATGGGCTGGCGCTTCAGGCGCGTTCGAGCTCAACGTGCAGATTCCCGTCATGGGCACCGCCCTGCTCGAGTCGGTACGCCTGCTCGCCAACGCTTCGGTCGTGCTCGCAGACAAGACCGTCAAGGGTCTTGAGGCGAACATCGAGCGCGCGGCAGCACTCGCGGGCATGAGCCCGTCAACCGTCACCCCGCTGAACCGCCTCATCGGTTACGAAGCGGCAGCGAAGATCGCCAAGCACTCGGTGGCCAAGGGCATCACCGTGCGCGACGCGGTCATCGACCTCGGCTATGTCGAGCGCGGCGACGTCACCGAGGCTGACCTCGACAAGGCACTCGATCTGCTCTCGATGACCCACCCGGGCGTCGCGAAGTAGCGCGAAGCAACACACCGCACACACGCGGCACAGCGGGCGGGGTTGGCATTGATTGCCAGCCCCGCCCGCTGTCGTATTTCGGGCCGTCAGGTGCGGATTAGTCGAGCAGCTTGGTGACCAAGGCCGCGATGTCACTGCGCTCCGAGCGCGCGAGCGTGACGTGGCCAAACAGACGGTTGCCCTTCAGCTTCTCGATCACCGCAGCGATACCGTCGTAGCGGCCCACCAGCAGGTTGTCGCGCTGCGCCACATCGTGGGTGAGTACCACCCGCGAGTTCTGCCCGATACGCGAGAGCATCGTGAGCAGTACTCCGCGTTCGAGTGACTGCGCCTCGTCGACAATCACGAAGGCATCGTGCAGCGACCGGCCGCGAATGTGGGTCAGCGGCAGCACCTCGATGAGGCCCCGCGCCATCACTTCTTCGAGCACGTTCTGTGACACGATCGAGCCGAGGGTGTCGAAGACGGCCTGCGCCCACGGATTCATCTTCTCGTCGCGGTCACCCGGCAGGTATCCGAGGTCTTGCCCGCCCACGGCGTAGAGCGGGCGAAACACCATCACCTTGCGGTGTTGCTGCCGCTCGAGCACCGCTTCAAGCCCCGCCGCGAGCGCCAGCGCCGACTTACCCGTGCCCGCGTTGCCGCCGAGCGACACAATGCCCACCTCGGGGTCGAGCAGCAGGTCGATCGCGAGGCGCTGTTCGGCGCTGCGGCCCGACACCCCAAATACCTCAAGGTCGCCGCGCACCAGGTGCAATGAACCGTCGCCATCCACTCGCCCGAGCGCCGACCCTCGCGTGGATTGGAGAATCGCTCCCGTGCCGTAAGGCAGGCCGCGTGCCCCCTCCACATCATCGACGCGCTCAGACTCCCACAGCACTCGCATCTGCTCTTCGTCGAGGCTCATCTGCACGGCCCCGGTGTAGGCATCATCGTGCGCAAGCTCGGCCCGATATTCTTCTGCGCCCAGGCCCAGTGCGGCAGCTTTCAACCGCATCGGCAGATCTTTCGAGACCACGGTGACGTCAGCGCCTTCAGAGGCCAAATTGTGGGCGACCGCAAGAATGCGTGTGTCGTTGTCGCCCAGCCGCATGCCGCTGGGCAGCGTGTCGAGACTCGAGTGATTCAGCTCCACCCGCAGGGTGCCGCCGTCGGTGCCCACGGGAACCGGGAAGTCGAGTCGCAGGTGACGAGCCCGCAACTCATCGAGGCTGCGCAGCGCGCGACGCGCAAAGTACCCCAGTTCGAGGTCTTGGCGTTTCTGTTCGAGCTCCACCAGCACGACCACCGGCAATACGACGGCGTGCTCTGCGAACCGAAACAGCGCACGCGGATCGCTCAGCAGCACCGAGGTGTCGAGCACATAGGTGCGCTCGGTCACGTGCGCAGATGAGGTGCGCTCGATTGCTGGCGCATCAGCCAGCCCTGCGGTCGGTGCTTCTGCTGGCCCGCCCTGCGGTGCGATCGCCGCACCTTCTGCGAGCCTGGTACCACCGAGATTGTGTGACATCATCGTGATCTCCTACAGGAATTCCCGTGGGGCGAGGCTGCCACATTACCGAGGCTGTGTGGCCTCCTCGATCGGGCGGTGCCCGATAACTTCACGCTACGCTCGGCGCCTGACAGATGGTGGGCGCCACGCAAGGAGCAACCTGAACGCTTCACTACTTGTGTATGAACCCCCGGTGTTACCAAGAAAGAGTAGACAAAATTGTGCAACTTCGATAGTCACACCGAGTCGAATTCGGCGCTGAGCCGAGTTCCGATACCCTAGAGTGTTGCGACACCGATGCCGGGGGGCGGGTAACGCCTTGCCACGGCAAGACTATGAAGGAGCCCTCTTGCGCACGATCGACTGGGTTGACGGGGTTATCGAGCTGATCGATCAGACCTTGCTGCCGCATACCATTGAGGTACAGCGAGTCACCGAGCTGCCGACCCTCATCGACGATATTCAGCGTCTCGCTGTGCGTGGCGCCCCCGCGCTGGGCGTGGCCGGAGCCTTTGGTGTGGCGCTGATTGCGGCGAGTGTTGCTGTCGAGAACGGCGACGCCGACTTCGACGAGGCAGAGGTGCGCCGTCAGGCCGCGCTACTGCGCGAAGCTCGCCCGACCGCCGTCAACCTGTCGTGGGGCGTCGACCGCGCTCTCACCGCACTCGCCGGTGGCCCCGCAGCCGTGCTCGCCGAAGCCATCGCGATTCGTGATGAAGACATTGCAGCGTGTGTCTCCATGGGACTCTACGGCGCCGATCTCACGCGCGAGCTCACTGGAAAGGATCGCGTGCGCGTCATGACGATCTGCAACACCGGCAGCCTCGCCACCGTTGAGCGCGGTACAGCACTCGGCGTCGTGCAGACGCTCCTCGAACAGGGATCCCTCGAAGAGGCCTTCCCCCTCGAGACGCGGCCACTGCTGCAGGGTGCACGCCTGACGGCGTGGGAGCTCACGCGCATGGAAGCCCCGTTCCGCCTGATCATCGATTCGGCTGGCCCCTTCCTACTGTCGCGCGGTATCGCAGACGCCGTGTTCATCGGCGCTGACCGCATTGCCGCCAACGGTGACTCGGCCAACAAGATCGGCTCGTTCTCACTCGCCCTCGCGGCGCAGCACGCAGGCGTACCGTTCATTGTCGTCGCCCCCGAGTCAACGGTTGACATGCTGACCGCGACCGGCGCCGACATTGAAATCGAAGACCGCGGCTCAGATGAGGTCTGTGGTTTCGGTGGCACGCGTACCGCCCCCGAGGGCACCAATACGGTGAACCCCGCCTTCGATGTCACCCCGCACGAACTGATCACGGCCATCGTTACCGAGCGCCGCATCATTCTGCCAGGCAAGGGCGAATCGCCCGTCTCGGTACCACTTGGCGCCCTGCGCTCATAAGCTTCTTTACATTCCCATGTCATTCTCGAAAGGAATACCTATGTTCTTCACCAAGAGCCGCACGCGTGCGGCACTCGTTGCTGGGGCAGCCGCTGGCGCCCTCCTCCTGACCTCCTGCGCAGGTGGCGGCGATGCCGGTGCGAGCGACGCGTCGGGCCCTAAGTTCATTTACATCACCAGCGACCCGATCGGCCAGAACGAGTTTCTGAAGTCGGGCAAGGTCGGCATCGACTCGGTAGCTGAGCAGTTCGAGGGCTCAGCCAAGACGTTCGAGTCCAAGGACGAGGCGCAGCGTCGCACCAACCTGGAGTCAGCTGTTGCGCAGGCGCCCGAGGTCGTTGTCATGCTCGGCTTCCAGTTCGAGGAAATGGCCAAGGAACTCGCTGAGGCGAACCCGCAGCAGAAGTTCCTGCTGATCGACACCAAGGTCGACGGCGCCCCCGAGAACCTGTACCAGGCGACCTTCCGTGAGCAGGAGCCCTCGTACTTGCTCGGCTACGAAGCTGGTCTGCTGTCTGCAGCTGGCAAGGTTGGCTCGATCATTTCTCTCGATATCCCGCTGATGCAGAAGTACACGGTGGGCTTCGCCGAGGGTGCCGAGGCAGCCAACAAGAAGGTCGACGTGATCGATCCTCAGGTTGTGGGCGGCGAGAACCCCTTCGCTGACACCGCTCGCGCCAAGGAGCAGGCCATTGCTTACGCCGGCACCGGCGTTGACCAGGTCTTCGCTGTGGGCGCTGCTGCCAACGGCGGCATCATGGAGGCTGCAGCTGAGAAGGGCTTCTCAGCCTACGGCGTAGACACCAACCAGTGCGGCATGCAGCCCGGTTCGGTAGTCGACGGCTCGATCAAGTCGGTAAACCGCGTCGTTGAGACCGTTGTTGGCGAGATCATGGACGGCGTCAGCTCGAAGGATGCCACTACCAGCTTCGGCCTGAAGGAAGAGGGCATGACCATCGTCAGCCTCGCAGAGGGCGCAGAAGAGTCGCAGTGCACCGTGATGGAGAACCCCGAGGTTCTCGAGCAGGTCACCCAGGTGCGCGATGACATCGTTTCTGGCAAGGTAAAGGTCACCGACCCCCTCGCCTAAGTCGTGAATGTGGGGCGTGGCCGTACACCAGCGCGGCCACGCCCCACATCGCAACATCGCAACATCGTTACACGCAGCACCCTCACACCCACCCCACCCCAAGGAGCGCGGATGACCGCCGAAATCTCGATGCGCGGCATCACCAAACGTTTCCCCGGTGTTCTCGCCGATGACAACGTCGACTTCGAGGTCGAAACCGGTGAGATTCACGCACTGATGGGCGAGAACGGCGCAGGCAAGTCGATTCTGATGTCGCAGCTCGCCGGCGTCTACCAGCCCGATGAGGGTGAAATTTATGTGCGCGGCGAGAAGATAGCTTTCTCTTCCCCGCAGGGCGCCATCGATGCCGGCATCGGCATGGTGTTCCAGTCCTTCAAACTTTTTCCGTCACTCACGATCGCCGAGAACGTGGTGTTTCGTAGCGAGCCGACCAAGCGCGGCCTGATCGATCGCAAGAGCGCCAATGAGCGCGTACGCGAGATCGCAGACCGATACGGCCTCGCCCTCGACCCGACGGCACGCGTCAGCTCGGTGCCCGTTGGTGTGCTGCAGCGCGTCGAAATCGTGAAGGCCCTGTACCGCGAAGCCCGCGTACTGATTCTCGATGAGCCCACCGCTGTGCTCACCCCGCAAGAAACCGAGAACCTCTTCGACGTGCTACGCGCGCTCAAGGCAGACGGTCGCACGATCATCTTGATCACGCACAAGCTGAACGAGGTGATGGCGATCTCTGACCGCGTCACCGTGCTGCGTGACGGCCGCAACGTCGCCCAGCTCGTCACCGCCGACAGCTCCCCCGAAGAGATCACCCGCCACATGACCGGTCGCGACGTTGACCTGTCCACTCCCCCGCCGGCGCTTGAGCCGGGCGAGATCGTGCTCGACGTGCACGATGTCACCGTCGCTGAGGCCGGCACTAACCCCACCGTGCAGCACGCCTCGGTGCAGGTGCGCGCGGGCGAAGTTGTCGGCATCGCTGGTGTCGCCGGCAATGGCCAGGTCGAACTGGCCGAGGCCATCATCGGCATGCGCCCGATCGCCTCGGGTTCAGTCACCCTGCAGGGCAACAACCTGTCACGTTCATCGATCGCCCAGCGCCGCGACGCGGGCATCGCTTATGTGCCCGAGGATCGCCACGGCGTCGGCAGCGCCGGCACCGCCAGCGCGATCGACAACCTGGCACTCGGTCATCACCGTACCGCCCCGATTCTGCAGCGCCGTCTGCTGTCGCGTGCCGCCATGGTTGAGCACGCGCAGCGCCTCATCAAGCGCTTCGGGGTCAAGATCGCCAGCCCCGCCACCGCCGTAGGCACGCTTTCGGGCGGCAACCTGCAGAAGGTCGTCGTCGCGCGCGAGCTCGACTACGGCTCACCGCTACTGATCGCCGAACAGCCCACCCGTGGCGTCGACGTTGGCGCCATCGAATCGATCCACCGCGAACTGTGTGAATACCGTGACGGCGGAGGAGCACTGTTGCTCATCTCTGCCGAACTCAGCGAGATCATGTCGCTCTCCTCCCGCATCCTGGTGATGTTTGAGGGGCGCGTCACCGCCGAAGTGGCGAAAGAAGAAGCCACCGAAGCACTGCTCGGACTCTACATGGCGGGCCATGAGCCCGAGCCTCGGCACCGCCCAGGCGCTCTCGCGAACGGAGACGCACGATGAAACAGGTCACACGCATCGGGCGTTGGTTTACCACCCCGATCCCCATCTCGGTGGTGCTCGCGCTCGTCATCGGCGCTTGCTTCATGCTGATCGCGGGCGTTGACCCGATCAGCGGCTACGTCGCCATGGTGCAGGGCTCATTCGGCAGCGGCCCCGGCCTCGCCAACACCATTTCACGCGCCATTCCGATCATCGGCATCGGTCTCGCCATCGCCATCGCCTTCCGCGCCGGCATTCTGAACCTCGGCACCGAGGGGCAGGCGGGCCTCGGCGCGCTCGCCGGCGGCATGGTCGCGGTCTACGTGCCCGGCCCCGCCTTCCTCATCGTGATTCTCGCGTTCATCACCGCCATCGCGGTGGGTGCGGCCTGGGGCGTCATCGCAGCACTGCTCGAGAACCGCCTCGGTGTGCCGATCTTGCTCTCCTCGCTGCTCATGAACTACCCGGCGCGATTCTTCTCGTCATGGGTGATCAGGTTCAAGCTCGACGAGCCCGATTCTGCGCTGATTGCGAGCGAGGCTGTGCGCCCCGAGGTGCAGATGTCGATGCTGGTGCCGCGTGATTCGGCCTTCGCTGAGACGCTGCGCACCACCCTCGGCCCGACCAACCCGATCACCTCGATTCTCACGAGCGTGAACTGGTCGCTCGTGGTACTCATCGTCGTGCTCATCGGTGTCATCTTCATGAACCAGCGCACCCGCTTCGGCTTCGAGTCGGGCGTCAGCGGCCAGAACGCCGAGTTCGCCCGCTACAGCGGCGTCAAGCCCGCACCCCTCGTCACGCGCACCATGGCGTTCTCGGGTGGCCTCGCCGGTATGTTCGGCCTGATGCTGATCATCGGCGCCCCGTCCACGCGACTGCTCGAGGGCTACATCGTGCAGACGAACTACGCGTTCACCGCGCTGCTGGTCACCCTGCTCGCGCTGTACCGCCCCATCGGCACCGCCATCGCGGGCATCTTCTTCGCCGCGATTATGGTCGGCAGCGACGCGATGGGCCGCGAACTGGGTCTCTCACCGCAGATCGCCGCCGTGATTCAGGCGCTCGTCATTATCTTGCTCGCGTTCCGCGTCGGGCTGCCAAAGCTGCGCAAGCGCGGTGGTGATCCGGATCGCGAGGCCCCGCCCGCCCCCGAGCCCGCGGCGCCTGCAGCCGCGGCAGCAGCAGCCTCCGCAGCAACGCCCTCCGCCCCCATCGCAGCAGCAGAAGCCGCAGCACCCGCCTCGAAGGAGTCCGCACGATGAGCTTCCTCGACATGTTTAATCAAGACCTCGTCACCTCGGTGATTCGGGCCCTGATTCCCATTCTGCTTGCGGCCCTGGGCGGCATGATCGCCGAGCGCGCCGGCATCTTCAACATCGGCCTCGAGGGCATGATTTTGATTGGCGCGTTCTGCGCCGTGACCGCGTCGTTCTTCACCCACAGCTGGTTGCTCGGCGTCATTGCCGCGATGCTCGCCGGTGCGCTTTTCGCGCTGATTCTGGGTTACGGGGCGGTGTATCGCAAGGGCGACCCGATTGTGCTCGCCATCGCCATGAATATTTTGGCGCTGGGCATGACGAGCTTCTTGCTCGTCGCGATCTTCGATGTGCAGGGTGTGTTCCAAGACCCGGGCATCGTGGGCATTCCCGTGTGGCGCATTCCGGTGCTCGCCGATATTCCCTACCTCGGGGCGCTTTTCTCGCTGACCCCGCTCGGGTACCTCGCGCTGCTGCTCGTACCGACGCTATGGATCGTGCTTTTCCGCACGCCCCTCGGCCTGCGCCTGCGCGGGGTGGGCGAACGCCCCCTCGCCGCGGCGACGCTCGGCGTGAAGCCTGAGCGTTACCAACTGGGCGCTGTGCTCGCCTCGGGTGCGCTTGCGGGCCTCGGCGGCGCGCAACTCGCCCTTGGTAACGTGGTGCTGTTCACCGAGAATATGTCTTCTGGCCGCGGCTGGATCGCCGTCGTCGCCGTGATGCTCGCGCGTGCGCACCCCGTGGGCGTGCTCGGTGCAGCGGTGCTCTTCGGCTTCGCTGACGCGCTTGGCTTCAGGCTGCAGATTCTTGGCTTGCCGCCGCAGCTCACTGACGCTGCGCCCTACGTGGTCACGCTGATCGTGTTGATCTTCACGAGCCGCCGGTTCCGCAAGCCGCGTGAGGCGGCGCTCGCGTGATCGAGGCCTCACCTGCGGGTGGAGACCTCGGCACGTCTGAGGTCTCTCCCCCCGCGGCGCTCCCTGCTACTCTCCCAGAGCTTCCCGCCGAGGCGGCGCACTGGGTTGAGCTACTCGAGCTCGCACCGCTCGAACACGAGGGCGGGCTGTTTCGGCAGATGCACCTCGATGCGCACTCCAGCGCGATCTATTATCTGCTCGCCGACCCCGATTTCTCGGCGCTGCACTCGCTGAACTCGGTCGAGGTGTACCACTGGTACGCGGGCGCGCCGTTGCAGCTGTTGCTACTGCACCCCGACGGCCGCATCGAGCAGCCGGTGCTCGGCCCTGATGCCGCCGCGGGCCAGCGGCCGCAGATCGTCGTGGGCCCGGGTGTGATGCAGGGATCAAGCTCCGCCGGATCATGGAGCCTCGTCGGCACCACCATGTCTCCCCCGTTCGACTGGAACGGGTTTCAGCTCGGTGACCGCGCCACACTGCAGGAACAGTACCCGGAGGCGAGCGCGCGGATCGTTTCGCTGACCCGCCTGCACTAAACATCAGACGTTTTGTCGTGACCTTCCTACGCGTCAGCTGCATGTTTACCGCATTCCCACATATGTAGCCTGATATTTGCGTGCTTCGGCGTTAATGTAGAGCCATGACCGACGCAAGAATCGTACGCACGCGTGCATCGCTGCACGCAGCAGTGCTGCAGCTCGCCGCAACAAAACCCGCCACCGAAATCACGGTGTCAGAGCTTGCGGTCGCCGCAGACATTAACCGCGTCACTTTTTACAAGCACTACCTGACGCCCGGTGAAGCTCTGCGAGAGGCCCTCACCCAAGATCTCACGCAAGCACGCACCACCGCACTCTCGTCACTCGCTGAGGCCGAGCCGCGTGACGCCTTTCTGGCAACGCTGAACCTCGCCCTCGATCACATCGAGCGGCACCGCGCGATCTACACGTTCAGCTTCACGGCGCCCGACGACGGCACCGGCATGTACGTGCTCGCAACACACTTCACGAGCATCGTGCGCATGTACCTCGATGCGCGCCTCACTCTGCCGCCGCCCCTGCCCGAGTTCGACCCGCAGCTGTTGGCCAGCCTGATTGGCACCGGCTTTGTGGGCCCAGTGTTCCTGTGGCTGACGTCTGGCCGGCACGACCGCGAAGATCTCATCAAGACGCTCTCGGTACTCACCCCCGAATGGTGGTTTCCGCAGGCCTCATAGGTCGGTGGTCGCCGGCGCATTATCCGCTGGCTCAGTGCGCTCTGGCTCGTTGTGCTCCGGATCATGGCGCACAGGTGCATTGCGCGGCAGTTCATTGCGCGCTGGTGCAAGTTCGGGCTGTATGCGCAGCTGACCGGTGAGCGTGAGCACCAGCACGATCAGGGCGACCACGATCCATCCGGCTGCCCCGGCCACGGTCACGAGCTCGACACGCACTTCGCTGCCGACGGCCGCGAACAGCATGACAAGACCTCCGGTGGTGTTCAGCGCGCCGTGCGCGATGACGGCGGGCCATACCGATCCCGAGCGCAGTCGCAGCCAGCCAAACAGCACGCCCCACAGCACGCAGTTCACCGTCATCAGGGCGACCCCGCGCCAGTCAAACAGCCCGTAGTTGTGGCCGAGCAGCGTCAGCGGAGCATGCCACACGCCCCAGATCGCCCCGCTCAGCAGCAGCGCGGGCCAGGTGCCCAGCGGGCGCAACGCGGGCAGCAACCATCCCCGCCAACCCAGCTCTTCACCGAACGCGAGCAGCGAGTTGGGCAAGATGGCGGCGATGGGCATGAGCGCGATCTGCACCGCAATCAGCAGACCCGCGGGTGGCAGCACGCTGGCTTCCATGCCCGCGGGCAGGGCCGCTTCGTTGAGGGCAACGAAGCCCGAGAAGTTGACGAGGTCAAGCTCCACCCAGCCCAGGAGCGCGGCCACAGCCACCGACGCAAACCCGATGGCGATCGAGCCGAACAGGGCGGCTACGGTGAGCCAGACAACGCGTTTGGCGGGGCGCAGCGGCCACAGCCCAAGAAACCGTGCGCGATGGGTGCGCGGCGCGCGCATCACAAACACCACGATGATGGTCGCGATTGCGGGTGTCAGCATCATCACCGGCGCCAGAATCGCCGAGAGAATCTGCGTGCTCGGCGCTGAGAGATCGGAAAGCCACAGCGGCAGCGCGGCCAGCCAGGCGAGCCCGTAGGCCAGCACCACGAAGAGGGCGACGGCGCCCCATCGCACCCGAGTAGTCTGCGTGGCCATCAGGGCACCCCTTGCATCTTCATCGACTGTTGTTCTACCCAGCCTAGCAATGCGGGTGCGGCGAAAAGAAAAATGCCCGGCGCCTCGAAAGAGGCGCCGGGCATGATCCGGAACGTAAACCTAAGGTTAGAACGCGGCGATGCCCGTGAGCGCGCGACCAATCACGAGCTGGTGTACCTCGTCGGTGCCCTCATAGGTGCGTACCGACTCGAGGTTCGCCATGTGGCGCATCACCGGGAAATCACTCGTGATGCCATCGCCACCCAGAATCGAACGGCAGTTACCGGCGATCTTGATGGCCTCGCGCACGTTATTGAGTTTGCCGACCGAGATCTGCGCGTGGGGCAACGTGCCGGCATCCTTCAACCGGCCCAGGTGCAACGCCACGAGCAGACCCTTCTGGTACTCCACAAACATGTCGGCGAGCTGCGCCTGGATCAGCTGCTTGCCACCAATCGGAGCACCAAACACCTGGCGGGTCTGCGACCGCTCAACCGCGGCCTCAAGGCATGAACGCGCCGCGCCCATCACACCCCAGGCGATGCCGTAGCGGGCCTCGTTGAGGCACTTAAACGGCGACGACAGGCCCTTTGATCCGGGGAGGATCGCGTCGAGGGGCAGGCGAACATCGGTGAGCTCGATCTCGGTCTGCAACGACGCACGCATCGACAGCTTGTTCTCGATCGCGGTCGCCTTGAACCCGGGGGTGTTCGTGGGCACAACGAAACCACGCACGATGCCCTCGTCGTCCTTCGCCCAGATCACACCGACCGTGGCGATGGTGGCGAGGCCGATCCACCGCTTCTTACCGTTGAGGACCCAGCTGTCGCCATCACGGCGGGCAGTCGTGATCATCGTGTTGGGGTCAGAACCACCCTGGGGCTCGGTGAGCCCGAAGAACCCGATCGCTTCGCCGCGACCCATGGCGGGCAGCCACTGCTGCTTCTGATCTTCTGAACCAAACTTGTAGATCGCGCCCATCGCGAGCGACCCCTGCACCGACAATGCGGTACGGAAGCCCGAGTCAACGGCTTCGAACTCCATCGCGACGAGACCGTACGCGACTGACGAGGCACCCTTCAGGCCGTACCCGTCCATGTACATGCCGAATGCACCGAACTCGCCCACCTCGGGGAGCAGCTCGACGGGCAGGCGGCGATCTTCGAACGCCTGGTCAATGATCGGCTTGATGCGGGTCTGCGCGAACTCGCGGGCCTTGAGCTGCCATTCGCGCTCTTCCTCTGTGACATAGTCTGCAACGTCGAAGAGCTGATCAATCGTGGTGGTCATGCGGGTGTCCTAACTCATAAAGGGTGCGAACTCAAAGAATTCTGAAGGTGTGAAGAGTGATGAAGTGCGGGGTTGCTGGCGCGGGTTAGCGCGCGAGCCACTGCGCGTCTTGGTGCTCGCCGATGCCGGGCGGCGGGGCCTGGTAGGTCGCGGGCGTGCCCGAGAGCGAGATCGGCAGCGCGACCGAGTTGAGGGTCTGGGCCGATCCGTCGGGGGCGGTCGCCGCGGTGCTCACGACGGTGCCGAGGCCGAGCGACTGGGCCAGCTCAAACGCCTGGCCGATCGTGTTCACGCGGCCGGCCGGAATGTTTGCCGCGGTGAATGCGTCGATCCATTCCTGGGCGGGTCGCGTGCGCAGCGCCGCTTCGAGCGCGGTCTTCAGCGCATCACGGTTTGCGACGCGGGAAGGGTTGTTCACGAAGCGTTCGTCGGTGGCCAGCTCGGGGCTACCAATGACCTCGCACAGGCGAGCGAACTGCCCGTCGGTGCCCACGGCAAGCGCGAGCGCTTGGTCTGCGGCGTGGAAGGTTTCGTAGGGCGCGATCGATGGGTGCGCGTTACCCATGCGCTGCGGTGAGACCCCCGTCTCAAGCGTCGATGACGCCTGGTTGGCGAGCGCCGACAGCAGCGAACCGAGCAGCGTCACCTTCACGTGCTGGCCCTGACCCGCGGTCGCCGAGTCAGCGGTGTCGCGGGCACGCAGTGCGGCCTGGATGCCGATGACCGAGTTCAACCCGGTGAGCACATCGACGAGCGCGACACCCACTTTGGTGGGTTCACCGCCCGCCGCATCGGCCTGGCCGGTGATGCTCATGAGGCCACCCACGGCCTGCACCAGCAGGTCGTAACCGGGGAGGTCGCGCCCGGCGTCATCGCCAAACCCCGAGATTGAGCAGTAGACGACGCCCGGGTTTGCCGCCGCGACCTCGTCATAGCCGAGGCCGAAGCGGGTCATCGTGCCAGGCTTAAAGTTTTCGATGACCACGTCGGCGGTGCGGGCGAGCTCGCGGGCCCGCTCAAGGCCCTCTTCGCTGCGCAGGTCACACACGACCGATCGCTTGCCGCGGTTCACCCCGGCAAAGTAGGTGCTCTGCCCGATGGCGTTAGTCGGCGGGTTCCACTGCCTGGTGCCGTCGCCCTCGGGGCTCTCAATTTTGATCACGTCTGCGCCCAAATCGGCGAGAATCATCGTTGCGTGCGGCCCGGCCAGCACGCGCGAAAAGTCAGCGACCCGAATACCTGCCAGCGCGCCGCCTGCGACGCCCTGTTCTCCGTTGATTGACACAGTTCTTCCTCGCATCATGTTGCACGTGCGGTGCGAGGGAGCGCACCGCGTTACGCTCAGTCTAGGCCGATCGCCCGCCAAACAACTCACACAATTGCACACTCTGCAGGCGCCCGGTCGTGCAAGAATGACACCATGGCCTTTCTGTCGCAGTTGCTTGCCCTGCCCGATCTCGGGCTTCGCCTCATCAAGCTGGGCCCCAACGATCCCGAGATCAGCTGGGTATCGACGACCGAACTCTTTGATCTTGGCGACTACCTCGACGGCGGCGAGGTGCTGCTCACCACCGGCCTCTCGTTCGCCCACAATGATCCGCGCTGGCGTGATTTTGTGGCGGGCCTCAGCCGCGCGCGCATCGCCGCAATCGGCTTTGGCATTGGCGTGAATCACGAAACAGTGCCGCCCGCGCTGGTGCTGGCGGCAACGCAGTATCGCGTGGCGCTGTTCGAGATTCCGCTTCCCACCCCGTTTGTGGCCATCAGCAAGGCCGCCGCCGGGCTGCTGCGCGCCGACGAACTGCGTGCAGCTCGCGGGGCGCTACAGGTGCAACAGCGGCTGCTTGACGGTGCCCGTGGCAATCAAGACCCGGCAGAGGTGCTCGCCGTGATCGCGCAGGCGACGGGGCGCCACCTCGCCCTCGTCACCACCGACGAGACCCTCGTGGCCAGCACGGCGGGGTTCGCCGCGCAGCAGGGCGAGATCGATTACATCTCGCTCGACCGCAACAATACGCTGCGCTTGGGCATCACGGGCGATACCCCGCTCACGCCCGAGGGCAACGCGATTATCGCGGCCGGATCAATGGTGCTCGGCCTCGGCCTGCACGGCGGCCGCTCTGATGAGCAGCGTGAACGTGAGCGCTGGGAGCGCCTCGCCACCGGGCTGCTCGAGGGCACGCACGGGCCCGATGTACTCGAAATTCTCTCGCCCTCGATGCCGCGGGCACAGTTTCCCGCCCGCGTGCGCGCCATCGCGGTGCAGGGCGGCTCTGAAGACGTTTCGGCCTGGCGCAAGCGACCACTCAGCGGGCTCGACCGGCTCGTGGCCGCCGATGCCACGGCGCCGCGCGCACCCGGTCTGAGCCTGGCCTGGCAGGTGTGCCCCGATACCACCGAGGATCTCGATCGGGCACTCGCGGCCGCCGCTGAGCACGGGCTCGACGCCGTGGTGGGGCGGGCGGTGCCCACCGATCACGCCCCCGCGAGCCGGCGCTCGGCCGCAGGCCGCCTGCGCGCCCTCTCCCCCACCGAACCGCTCTATCGCGCACCCCGCGTGCCCACGGTGGTGTGGGCCGACCGCGACGCCCCCGTGTTCGAGGCGCTCGTGAGCCTCACCGAATCTGGCGCCGCGCGTGCACTGGGCGCGCAGGTGCTGGGGCCGCTGTCGCGCTACGACGCCGCGGCCTCGCCTTCGGGCACCGGTCTCGATCAGCCGCTGCCCGCGACCGACCGCGAGCTGCTGCGCGACACCCTCACCGCCGTCATCGAACACGACGGCCAGCGGGGCCCCGCGGCGGCCTCACTCGGCATTCACCGCAACACCCTGCGCTACCGCATCACGCGCATCGAGCGGCTCACCGATCGCTCGCTCGCTGACCCCGATGACCGCTCAGAGCTGTGGTTTGCGCTGCGGCTCGAAAACCTCGACGCATAAACTTCGACGCTTCACGCCAGGGCGTGCGGCGCACGATCGCTCAGAACCCTGCGGTAATTTCAGTACAGCAAGAACTGGGCGGTGCCGCTGCCCTGCACCCCGGCCGCGACCGCGCGCAGGTGGTACGAGGCGCCGTCGCCGCCCACCGCTTCGCGTGGAATACCGTCGCCGCAGGTCTCGGCGCTTGAGCGGGTGCGATCCCACGTAATCGTGTCGGTCTCAAGGGTTTGATCCGGATCAATAATCACCGCGAGCGTGGTCGCGTCTGCCTGGCAATCCTTCGAGCGCCACACCTGATCATTGCCGCTCGACACCGTCAGCTCCATGCCCGCGGTGCCCAGATCGGCGCTGCACGCCTCGCCCCCGGTGTTGCGCACCTTGAGCGAGAGCTGCGGGTTCTCGCCCGCGGCATAGGCGGCGTCGTCAGTGACGGGCAGCACCTGCAGCTGGCCGGCCTGGCACGCCGCAACGTCGTTCTTATCTTTCTTTTTTCCCTTGCCCGTATCGGTCAACGAGGTATCGGCGGTCTGCGCGGCCAGATCAGTGGGCACGTCAACCGTCGTGCCGCTCGTCACGTCGCTGTTTGAGCCCGGGCGCACAATGACCAGCACGACAACCGCGATAAACGCGATCAGAGCGGCCAACACGATCAGGCGGCGCATCACATAGACGCTGGCGGGCTTGGACCCCACGGGTTCGCGAAAGCTCGGCATGGGGTCAGACGCTCTCGGGAGCCTGATCGAGGTGCTTAATCATGCGCGTATTGCCCAGCGTGTTGGGCTTCACCCGCGCGAGATCGAGAAACTCTGCCACGCCCTCATCGGTCGAGCGCAGCAGCTCAGCGTAGACGTCGGCCGCGACCAGCTCGCCGTCTTCCTGCACGTTTTCAAAGCCGTGGCGCTCAAAGAAAGCGGTTTCGAAGGTCAGGCAGAACAGTTCGGTGAGGCCCAGATCCCTGGCGCGTGTTTCGAGCGCGGTGAGCAGCCGGTGCCCCACTCCGTGGCCGAGCCAGTCGTCAGAAACGCCCAGTGTGCGCACCTCGCCCAGCTGATCCCACATCACGTGCACCGCGCCGTAGCCGATGACGGTCTCAACGCTGGTGCCTGAAGCAGTGCTGACCTGGCAGGCGACCAAGAACTCGGGCACCGCACCGTAGAGCGCCACCAAGTCTTTACCCAACAAGATTCGCCTGGTCACCAGCGGCTCCATCAGTTCAACCATGCGCGGAACGTCGCCCGTGCGCGCGGGACGAATGAAGATTTCACCAGCATCGATCATGAGTACAGCCTACTGCTGACTGCGCGAATTGCGCGTCGTCAGCAGTAGGCTGCGCGGGTTGCCAAGGCTGCTTGGATAGCGGAGGCAGCCCCGGGCTGCGGGGTAAGCAGCGGTCTGTAGCGGTTAGCCGTGGCTGGGCAGCAGGTCTTCCTTCTTGCCGCGCACACAGAACACCGACACGATGCCCGCGAGCACGAGTGCGATACCCGCCGAGAGGAACACGGCGCTGTAGCCGCTGGCCTGCACCGCGAGATCGCCGGCGCCGTTTTCGGCGGCCGTCAGCGAGGCCGAGGCTGCCGCCAGGGCGAACACCGACAGGCCGATGGAGCCGCCGATCTGCATCGCGACGTTGACCATGGCCGAGGCTGATCCGGCGTCAGAGGGGGCGACCCCCACGAGTGCCAGGTTCTGCAGGGGCACGAGCGTGACGCCCACGCCCAGACCGACCAAGATCAGGCCGGGCATCACCTGAACGACATAGCTGCCGTCAGCCGTGATGAAGGTCATCCAGAACATACCCACTGCGGCAATGAACGGACCAAACACCATCATCGGGCGCGGGCCGGTGACGGGCAGCAGCTTGGTGACCATGGGCACCACCAAAATGGTGATGACGGTCATCACGACGCTCGCGAGGCCGGCGAGCAGCGGCGACATACCGAGCACCAGCTGCAGGTGGAACGCCAGGTACATGGTCGAACCGATCAGCACGGCACCCATGACGGCCTGCACGAAGTAGGCACCAGCGCGCACGCTGTGCATCACCACGCGCATGGGCAGCAGCGGGTGAGCCACCTTCGTTTCGATGAGCACGAACACGGCGAGCAAGATCACCCCGAGTACGAGGAACCCGATGGTGTCAACGTGCATCCAGCCCTCTTCAGCCAGGGTGAATCCGTAGACGAGCGCGCCGAGGCCCAGGGTGACCGTGATGGCGCCCCAGATGTCGAGGCGAGCCTTGCCCTCAGACTTGCTCTCGCTCAGCACGAATGCGCCGACGATCACGCCGATGAGCACGAAGACGATGTTGACGAGCAGGCACCAGCGCCAGCTGGTGTATTCGGTCAGGAAGCCGCCGAGCAGCAAGCCCACGGCGGCGCCCGAGCCTGCGACGGCGCCGAACACAGCGAAGGCGATGTTGCGTTCGCGCCCGAAGGGGAACGCGACGGTGAGCAGCGCGAGGGCCGCGGGGGCCAGCAGGGCAGCAAACAGGCCCTGCAGACCGCGAGCGAGCAGCAGGTCGAGAGCATTCTGCGCGAGCCCGCCGTACAGCGAGACGGCACCAAAGCCGATCATGCCGAGCATGAAGGAGCGCTTGCGCCCCCAAGTGTCGGCGATGCGGCCGCCGAGCAGCAGCAGCGCACCAAACACCAGCACGTAGGAGGTGACGACCCACTGGCGTTCGGTGTTCGAGAGGCCGAGTTCGATCTGTGCGCTGGGAAGCGCAATGTTGATGATCGTGCCGTCAAGCACGACCACGAGCTGCGTCATCGCGATGATCACGAGGGCCCACCAGCGGCGGGCGTGCGCGGTGTGTGACACGCCTGCGGGCTTCGCAGTGGTGGGGGTTGTCGCGGCAGAATCAGGGATCTCGATCGGACCTGATTCGGGCGCGGGGGCATGGGTAAGCGTCATGGTTCCTCCAGACGTCAATGTGCATTGATGCTGGAGGTTTCAAGCCTCGGACCAGTTCGCTGAGACCCTGCTCAGACCGCCAACCACCCCACGTGTACTACGCGGACAGAACTATAAACGTAGCACACACTTACGTCGTTCATAAGCTGGCGCGAGGTGCCGGGACCTGCTGCAACGACAACAGGGATCCACCGCCGAAGCGGTGGATCCCTGTTGCTTAAAGCGGCGGTGCGCTACTCGGTGGTGCCGGGCGTCGCAGCCGTTGACGCCACAGCGGCCGCGGCCGAAGCCGAGGTTTCGCCGTGTGCCTTCTCAGTTTCGCGGTCGGTCTCGAACGTGAACTTACCATCCACGAAGTCGACGTTCACGAGGTCACCGGCGAGCAGTTCAGCACCGAGGATGCGCTCTGACAGGCTGTCCTCGATCTCACGCTGCATGGCACGGCGCAGCGGGCGAGCACCCAGCGACGGGTCGTAGCCCAGCTCTGCGAGTCGTTCGCGTGCGGCCTGCGAGATCTCGATGCGCATATCGCGATCGAGCAGACGATCCTTGAGCTGCTTAACGAACAGCGAAACGATCTGCAAGATCTCGGGCTTCGAGAGCTGCGGGAACACGATGGTGTCATCGACACGGTTCAAGAACTCGGGCTTGAAGTGCTTCTTCAGCTCCTCGTTCACCTTGCCCTTCATCGACTCGTAGCCGACCTGCGAGTCACCCTCGAGCTGGAAGCCCACCGGGCCACCAGCGATCGACGAAGAGCCGAGGTTGGTCGTCATGATGATGACCGTGTTCTTGAAGTCGATCACGCGACCCTGGCCGTCAGTGAGACGACCCTCTTCAAGAATCTGCAGCAGCGAGTTGAAGATGTCGGGGTGAGCCTTCTCGATCTCGTCGAACAGCACCACCGAGAACGGCTTGCGGCGCACCTTCTCGGTGAGCTGGCCGCCCTCTTCGAAGCCCACGAACCCGGGAGGGGCGCCGAAGAGCCGCGACACGGTGTGCTTCTCGCCGTACTCAGACATATCGAGCGAAATCAGCGCGTCTTCGTCGTCGAACAAGAACTCGGCCAGGGCCTTCGCGAGCTCGGTCTTACCAACACCCGTGGGGCCGGCGAAGATGAACGAGCCCGAGGGACGCTTGGGATCCTTGAGGCCTGCACGCTGACGACGGATCGTCTTCGCGAGCGCCGAAATAGCTTCGTTCTGGCCGATGACGCGCTGGTGTAGCGCCTCTTCCATGAACCGCAGGCGGCTGGTCTCTTCTTCGGTGAGCTTGAACACGGGGATACCCGTGGCCTGAGCCAGCACCTCAGCGATGAGCCCCTCGTCAACCTCAGCCTTGGTGGCGACGTCGCCCGAGCGCCACTGCTTCTCGAGGCGCAGGCGCTCAGCGATCAGCTTCTTCTCTTCGTCGCGCTTGTTGGCGGCGAGTTCGAAGTCTTGGTTCTCGATGGCCTTTTCCTTGTCGGCACGAACGACGGCGATCTTCTCGTCGAATTCGCGCAACTCGGGCGGGCTCGACAGGATCGACAGGCGCAGACGCGCACCCGCCTCGTCGATGAGGTCGATCGCCTTGTCGGGCAGGAAGCGATCCTGCACGTAGCGGTCGGCCATGTTCACCGCGGCGACGATGGCGCCATCGGTGATCGATACCTTGTGGTGGGCTTCGTAGCGGTCGCGCAGCCCCTTCAAGATGTTGATCGAGTGCGGGATCGACGGCTCAGCAACCTGAATCGGCTGGAACCGGCGCTCGAGCGCTGCGTCCTTCTCGAAGTGCTTGCGGTACTCATCGAGCGTGGTCGCGCCGATGGTCTGCAGCTCACCGCGGGCGAGCATCGGCTTCAGAATGTTGGCCGCGTCAATCGCGCCCTCAGCTGCGCCAGCACCCACGAGCGTGTGGATCTCATCGATGAAGATGATGATGTCGCCGCGGTTGCGAATCTCCTTGGTGACCTTCTTCAGGCGCTCCTCGAAGTCGCCGCGGTAACGGCTACCGGCGATCATCGAACCGAGGTCAAGCATGTACAGCTGCTTGTCCTTCAGCGTCTCGGGCACTTCGCCCTGCACGATCGCCTGGGCGAGGCCCTCGACGACCGCGGTCTTACCCACGCCCGGCTCACCGATCAGCACGGGGTTGTTCTTGGAGCGACGCGAGAGGATCTGCATGACCCGCTCGACCTCTTTCTCGCGCCCAATCACGGGGTCGAGCTTGCCGTCGCGGGCAGCCTGCGTCAGGTTGCGACCAAAGTTGTCGAGCACCGTCGAGCCCTTGGTTTCAGCCTGCGCCTCGGGAGCACCAACCGTAGCGCTCTCCTTGCCAGCCTGGTAACCCGAAAGCAACTGGATGACGGTCTGGCGCACACGGTTCAGGTCGGCCCCGAGCTTCGCGAGCACCTGGGCGGCTACACCCTCGCCCTCGCGAATCAGGCCGAGCAGAATGTGCTCGGTGCCGATGTAGTTGTGGCCGAGCTGCAGCGCTTCGCGCAGGCTCAGCTCAAGCACCTTCTTGGCGCGCGGCGTGAACGGGATGTGCCCCGCTGGCGGCTGCTGGCCGGTGCCAATAATGTCGGTAACCTGGGCGCGCACGGCGTCCAGTGAAATATCGAGCTGCTCAAGCGCCTTAGCGGCAACACCCTCACCCTCATGGATGAGGCCGAGCAGAATGTGCTCCGTGCCGATGTAGTTGTGGTTGAGCATCTTCGCCTCTTCTTGGGCGAGCACAACCACACGACGAGCGCGATCGGTGAATCTCTCGAACATCTGTCTCCTCCTCGGGCTGGGGTCGCGTCGTCGGTGCGGCGCCAACCAATGTGTCTAGGCTACGGCCAGATTCCTTGCTATGGGGGCTTGTTCGATCTGGGCGTAACGGCGGCTTGACATCTGAAACCCAAAACCCTTAACGTATCGATTAACGATAATATCGATAAACGATAAGGAGGTGGCGTCGTGGCCATCACGTCGAATCACTCACCGCAGAGCACTCCCCGCACCGTTGCCGCGCGGCGCCCCGCGCTCATCACCCTCATCACGGCGACCGCGGCGGTGCTCGCCGTCGCCGTGTTTGCTGGCGTCTGGCTCACCCTGTGGTCGTTCTCGGGCAAACTCGGCGAGTTCGCGTTCGTGACCCCGGTCGTTTCCGACCTCTCCCCCGCGCTGCACAACACCGCTGACATCTACCAGGCGTTTGACACGGTGATCGTGAGTTCGTCAGCGGCCCTCGTAGTACCCCGCACATTGGCTGCCATCGCCACGGCGCTGCCGTTCCTCATCATGATCACCGGGTGCATAGGCGTCATGATCCTCGCGCGCAGGCTACTGACGGCTCGCCCGTTCACCCGCGCCGGCCAGGTCATCATTGCGGTGCTCGGTGGCCTCGCCACGGTCAGCTCGGCGCTCATCAGATGGTGCGAGACGCGCGCCACTGAACTCGCCGTCGCCGAGCTCGGGCTGCCCACGAGCGGCGGCACAGCCACCGACTCGGCGCTTGGCCCCTGGGTCTCGCCGTCATCGTTCGACGCCCTCCAAGATCTCGACTGGCCGCTGCTCGCGCTGGGGGTCACGCTGCTCTTGGTCGCCGCGCTGTGGCGCCAGGCCTCCCGCCTCCAACGCGACACCGAAGGACTCATCTAATGCTCGCTGCCACACCAACCCTGCCGACCTACCGCCCCTCAGCGGGCGACCGCATCGGCCTCTGGATCTTTATTATCGCGGGCCTCGCCATCACGATCATCACGGCGGTGTTTGCCGGGATCCGGATCACGGAGCTGCTCAGCCCCGGGCCCATCGCGGTCGAGAGCGAATTTGCGCAGTTGCCCGCGGCCGTCGCTTCGGGCGCGGAGACACTGCCCATCGACATCTCATCGGGCACCATTTATGTGACCGAGATGCCGCTCGCCTCGCTCGTCGCCGGGGTGCTCGCGCAGGTTGTTATTGCCCTGGTCACGGCCACGATCGCGGTGTGCATGATCTTGCTGGCCGTGTCGGTGATTCGGGGCAAGATCTTCAGCAAACGCAATTCGGGCCTCGTGGCTGCGGCGGGATTCACCGGCCTGATCGGGTTTGCCGCAGCCAATCTGTTCAGCACGATGCTCGCCAACGGGGCGCTCGCCTGGGCCACCGAGCGGCAGATCGATAACACGGTCTTCAGCTTTCATCCCGGCAGCTTTTTGCTCTGGGCGTTCGTTATTGCGCTCGTGAGCTCAGTTTTTGTCATCGGGGAGCGCATGCAGCGCGATACGGAGGGACTCATATGACCACGCAACAGCCCGGCGCCGGCGGTATTGAGCGGCTGCCCCGCGAATCCGGCCCCACCAAGATGCGTTTGGACGCGTTTGCGGTGCTGGCCTTCGGCATCATGGCCGCCATCGGCATCATCACGCTCGCGGTGCAGAAGTTCGCCGCGACATTCACCCCGCACGGGGTGGTCTGGCAGCTGCCCATTGAGCCCCAGACCAGCACCGCGACGGGCCTGCAGCTGTACAACGCTGAGGGCCCGGTCGAGGCGGCCCAGGTCACAGGATCGTTTACGAGCGTCGAGGTCACCGTCACGAACCTCAATACGGTGTCGGCGGTCTGCCTCGGCGCCGGCATCGTGCTCGCCGCGCTTGCGTTCTTGATCGTGGTCGGGGCGACCGCCAGAATCGCGTGGCTCTTTCAGCGGGGTCGCTTCTTCACCCTCGCCACCAGCCACGCGCTACGTACCCTGAACTGGTCTCTGGGCATTGGCTTGCTCTGTGCCTACGCCGGCTGGAACCTCGGCGCGAACGGCATTGAGGCCGCGCTGAATGTGCGCGCCCTCAATAGTGTCAGCGGTGAATGGTGGAGTTGGTACGTCATTATGCTCTTCGCTGTCACCTCGTTCGGCCTCATCGATATTGCGCTGCGCCGCGCCATTCGGGTGCAGCACGACGCTGAGGGGTTGATCTAGTGCCGCCCGAAGAAGGTCACGAGATCAGGTGTCGCCTCGACGAACTGCTCGCCGAGCGCCAAATGACACTCACCGAGCTGAGCGAGCGGGTGGGCGTGAGCATTGTGAATCTCTCGGTGCTCAAAAATGATCGCGCGAAGGCCATCAGGTTCACCACCCTCACCGCCATCTGTAACGCGCTCGAGTGCGAGGTGGGCGAGCTGTTGGTGATGGCGCCGTAACCGCTTGGTGAATCACCGCGCGCCCACAACTCCTCGCAGCCGCACCGGATACGGTGGAATCATGAACGTGCCCTTGGACACCCCCATCGCTCTCGTGCGCCACGGCGAAACCGATTGGAACCGTGCCGCCCGCATTCAGGGCCGCACCGAGATTCCGCTCAATGACACCGGTAAGGCGCAGGCCGCTGCCACCGCCGCGCTGCTCGCTGCGGCCGGCACCTGGCGCGGCGTGCGCGCGTCGCCCCTGGGGCGCGCGATTCAGACGGCCCAGATTCTCGCGGCCGGTCTCGAGCTCGCGCAGCCCACCATCGATGAGGGCCTGTGGGAGCGCAACTTCGGCGAGGCCGAGGGCCTCGAGGTCGCGCACGCGCAGAATCGTTGGCCCGGGCTCGACGGGATCCCCGGTTCTGAATCGGTGGCTGAGGTCGCTGAGCGCTCTGCGGCCGCCATCACTCGCGTGCTTGACACCGCCCCCGGATCAATCGTCGTCGCCCACGGCGCCATGCTGCGCAACGGCCTCATCAATCTCACGGGCGAAGCCGTGCCCCGCATCCTGAACGGTGAAGTGTGGCTGCTGTTTCGCACGAAGAGCGGCATGCGCACCGAGCTCATCACTGATCCGGCCGCGGCGCAAAAGCTACTGCAGCGCTGAGGTCAGTCGGGCCAAGCCGTCGAGCAGCTGTGAACGCAGCGGCTGCTTGTCCCACTCTTCGATCGTGAGCTCTCGCGAGTTCTCGCGGTAGTAGTCGTTGACCTGGTCGAGGTCGCAGACGAAGTCTTCGCCGTGCACCACCATCGAGATCTCCATGTTCAGCCCAAACGAGCGCTGATCCATATTCGATGACCCCACCACGGCGACCGCGTCATCGACGGTGAAGTGCTTCGAGTGCAGAATATAGGGCGGCTTGAACATCCAAATGCGCACCCCGGCCTTCAGCAGCTCCTCATAGTAGGAGCGCTGCGCGTGGTACACGACGGCCTGATCGCCCGTTTCTGACACGAACAGTTCAACGTCAACCCCGCGGGCGGTGGCGGCACGCAGCGCGTTCATGATCGACCCGTCTGGCACGAAGTAGGGGCTCGTGATGCTGATGCGGCGCTTGGCCGTATACAGCAGTGCCACGAACACCTGCAGGTTGTTCTCGCCCGCATAGCCTGGGCCGCTCGGCACGATCTGGCATTCCAGTTCGCCCGAGTGATCGACCTCGATATCGTCGTCGACCAGGTGGTTCAGGTACTCATCGGTTTCGAGGTACCAGTCCCCCTGAAACACCGCTTCAAGGCCCAACACGATGGGGCCTTCGACCCGCACCATCAGGTCCTTCCAGTGCAGACCACGGCGCCTATTGGCGGGCTTGTTGTAGCTCGAGTCGACGAGGTTCTGCGAACCCATGAAACCGACCTTGCCGTCGATCACCATGAGCTTGCGGTGGTTACGCAGATCGGGGCGCTGGTATTCGCCGCGCCACGGCCGCACGGGCAGCATGTAGTCCCACTCGGCGCCCATGTCGGTGAGGCTTTTCTTCGTGCGCTTGGCACCCGGGTTGCGCACCGCCGAAATGTGGTCGAGCAGCACACGCACCTCGACACCGCGCTCGACGGCTTCGCGCATCGCTTGGAAGACGTCGTCGGTGGTGGTGTCGTGCACGAGAATATAAAACTCGATGTGCACAAACACTTCGGCCTGGCGAATCGCTGCGGCCATCTGCGCGAACGAGTCTTCGTAGTCGATGCAGATGCTCGCTTTGTTGCCCGAGAGCATCGGCTGCGCACCGAGGGTGCGACCGAGACGCGCCACGCTGTCGAGGCCATCCTGCAGCTGCGTTGCTGGGGTGATGACCTCGCGCTCTTCGCGGTCAGCGACCTGAGCCACGAAGTGGTTGATAGCTTCTTGTTTTTGTTCTCGATGCTTGGGTAGCCGCTTGCTCCCGATGATCAAAAACAGAATCAGGCCGGGTACGGGGAAGAAGAAAATCGCCATCAGCCAGGCCATGCCTGACGTGGGCCGGCGATTGCGGGGCACCACGAAGAGTGCAATGATTCTGATCACATTGTCGATGATCAGCACCGACCATGCCCAGATAACTGGCAGGCTCACCAGATCCCAAGTGAATGCCACGTGCACCTCCCCAGCTCAACCACACATTTGTGTAACTGAGTTCACCTTACCGGGCGGGGCGCCCGAGGTTAGAACCCCTGGTTAGGAATCTTCACGAAGCGGCAGGCCTGCCTTGGCCCGCTCTTCGTTTTCAATCTGTCGATAGACACGTCGCTCGGTGCGATCCGCACGCAAAATCAGACGCAAGACGAGCCAGAAGAACAGCCCGATGAACACGGTCGGCAACAATGACCAGCCCGCGTTTACCCACCAATTATCCATACTTGAGATTCTAGCGGGGCTCCCCTGTGGCTTCCTGAGCGCAGAACTCCTCGGCTCAGATTGAGCCCAGCTACAAAAAACCGACCCGGTAGCGCGCTGAGCTGACAGCGCGCTACCGGGTCGGTAGTGTCCATGGACACGGGTGATGAGCTGACGTAACGCCAGCCGTCACCTACTTCACAAGCGGGAAGAGGATGGTCTCGCGAATGCCGAGGCCGGTGAGGGCCATCAGCAGGCGGTCCATGCCCATGCCCATGCCACCGGCGGGCGGCATGCCGTGCTCGAGGGCGCGCAGGAAGTCTTCGTCGACGCCCATGGCCTCGACGTCACCGCGGGCAGCCTCTGCCGCCTGCTGGGTGAAGCGCTCGCGCTGCACGACGGGGTCAACGAGCTCAGAGTAGCCGGTGGCCAGCTCGAAGCCGCGAATGTACAGGTCCCACTTCTCCACAACGCCCTCGATGGAGCGGTGGTGGCGCGTCAGCGGGCTGGTCTCGACCGGGAAGTCCATCACGAAGGTGGGCTTGGTGAGCCCGTCCTTCACGAAGTGCTCCCACAGTTCTTCGACGAGCTTGCCGTGGTTGGCGAGGTGCACCTCGACGCCCTCGGCATCGGCGATGGCCTGCAGGTCAGCAACCGAGGTGGCGGGGGTGATCTCGCGGCCGGCGGCTTCAGACAGCGTGCCGTACATCGAGATGCGATCCCAGTTGCCGCCCAGATCGAACAGCGTGCCGTCGGCCCACTTCACGACGTGCGTGCCTTCGCGGTCGCTGCCCACGTTCGCTGCGAGGGCAGCGTTCTGAATCAGATCCTGCGTCAGGTCTGCGATGCCGTTGTAATCGGTGTACGACTCGTACGCTTCAAGCATCGCGAACTCGGGGCTGTGCGTCGAGTCTGCGCCTTCGTTGCGGAAGTTGCGGTTGATCTCGAACACGCGGTCGAGGCCACCGACCACGGCGCGCTTCAGGTACAGCTCGGGTGCGATGCGCAGGTACAGCTCGGTGTCAAACGCGTTCGAGTGCGTCACGAACGGGCGTGCCGAAGCGCCGCCGTGCATGGTCTGCAGCATCGGCGTCTCAACCTCGAGGTAGTTGCGCTCGGCGAACGTCTGGCGCAGGCTCGACATGGTGCGTGCGCGGGTGACCACGTTGGTGCGGGCCTGCTCTCGCTGAATGAGATCGAGGTAGCGCTGGCGCACCTTGGTTTCTTCATTCAGTTCTATGTACATGTTGGGCAACGGCGCGAGGGCCTTTGCCGCAACCTGCCACGAGGTGACCATGATCGACAGCTCGCCGCGGCGGCTCGAGATCACCTCACCCGAGATGAACAGGTGGTCGCCCAGGTCGGTGAGCTCCTTGTACTGTGCGAGCGATTCTTCGCCCACCTCAGCGAGGCTCACCATGGCCTGAATGCGGGTGCCGTCGCCAGCCTGCAACGAGGCGAAGCAGAGCTTGCCCGTGTTGCGCTGGAACACCACGCGGCCCGCAACACCCACGGTCGCACCCGACTCGGTGCCGGGGGTCTCCTCGAGGTGACCCCACTCGGCACGCACTGCGGGGATCGTCGTGGTGACGGGCACCGAGACGGGGTATGCACCGCCGCCGAGGGCTGCCCCGGCGTTCAGCTTGTCGCGCTTCTCCAGGCGCACGCGCTTCTGCTCGAAGACGTCTTCTTCGCTCGTCGCGGGTGTGCTGGCTGCAGGCTGATCGCTCATTGTGGCGGGGTCCTCCGTGTTCGTGGCTCGCCAGATCCAAGCAGATCGGCGTATCGAACTATCCTACGCGAGCGAACCGGGGTTATTGTTCGTCGAAGGCTGAGGATGGGTCGCTGGCCTCTGATCCGGATCCAGCAGACAGGGCCTCCTCGAGCGCCGCTCGCACGAGACCGCCCAGCAACTGCGCGGGTGCGTCGATGTTGATCTCGCGTAGCGCGTTGAGCCCCTGCCGCACGACGGCGCCCACGAGGTCGCGCGAGGCGGTCACCGCGTCGGCGTAGGCCGCGCGATCCGCCTCAGCGACGGTCACCGGTTCGGCCCCCATTTCGACCGCGAGGGCCATGCCGATGGGCAGCACGGGCGCGGGCGCGGTGACCGCGATCGACGCGCCAGACAGGCGCGTGAGGTCGAGGCTCGTGCCCGTGAACTGCAGCGCGGGGTGCAGCGCGAGCGGAATCACTCCGGCGGCCATGGCGGGCGCGAAGACACCGTAGCCGTATTCGGCGGCGGTGTGGATGACGAGCTGGCCGGGCTGCCAAGCGCCCGTCGCGGTCAGCCCCGTGATGAGACCGGGCAGTTCGTCGCCGGGGATCGCAATCAGCACAAGCTCAGAGCGACGCACCACCTCGGCAACGTCGAGCACGGGCACGCCGGGCAGCATCACTTCGGCGCGCTCACGACTTACTTCGCTGATGGCGCTGATGCCGGTGATGGCGTGGCCCGCTCCGGCGAGGGCGCGGGCGAGCACGGGGCCCACCTTGCCCGCGCCGATCACGCCAACGCCCAGTCTCGACTCACTTGCTGATGACATGTTTCGCTTTCTGTACGGATTCGTCGGTCTGCGCGCGCAAGACGCACGCACTCAGCTCGTCGAAGAATGCTTGCGCCTGCGTGAGTTCGATGCCGCGCGCCTGCATCTGCATCGGGCCGAGCACGGTGTGCGCCTGCACTGAGGCGAGGCCGATCATACGGTGCACGAGCGGGCGATGCAGCATCACCGACTGGGCGCGCACGACGGGCATCACCCCGAGTGAGCGGGTCATGAAGCCGCGGCGCACGCGCAGGGTGGCGTTGTGCTCCCCCGCGTCGGCGATCGTGATGCCTGACCGGCGACGACCAAACCACAGCACCCAGCCGGCCTTCGGCCCGGCGCCCAGGTAGCCCGCGGCCTGGCCACTGAGGCCGTCCTTCAGCCCCTCGATCTCGTGCGCTTCGTCGCCGATGCCGGGCAGCAGCGTTTCGAACACCCGCAACACATCGGCCTCGGTGCCCACCGGCAGCACAACGTTTTGCATGGCGTTTTGGCCAGCCTGTGCGGCCGAGTGCCCGGCAGTGGTGATGCGCACCTTCCACCAGCCCAGCGGCCGCCACATCAGCGGCTGCCGTGCCTCAATGGCATGAATGCGGCCAAACGGAATGGTTTCGGTGAGCGTCGAGGTGAGCCCCGCGCCCGTGCGCACCGTGTCATGACCGCGCGACAGCGTGAAGTTGAAGCCCTTGTTGAACTGCCCGATCATCACACTCGCCATCACGATCACCATCGGCAATATACCTAGCAAAAGGCCCGGCTCCGTCGTGATCGCGGTCACGATGACGCCCACCACGATCAGGATCAGTGACACCATTTCCCAGCTCAGCGCGATGCTCGCGATCAGCCGGGGCACCGGCACACGCACCAGGGTGTTCTCGGTGATCGCCTTCGGGTCGATGTCGGCGTCGATGAAGTCGGCGGCGCGTTCGGTGAGGGCAACGTCGAACGCCGCCGCCCGGCTGGGCTCGGGTGGCCCCATGTCGGGGTACTCGGTGCTCTGGTACCCCGACACGGGGCCACCAAATGCGCCGTTCACACCGGCTGCCGCGGCTGCGCCTGCTGTCCCGGCTGCCCCGGCCGTTCCCAGGGTGTCGTCGAGCTTAGGTGGCCACAAATCGTTGTTTTCGGGGCTCTGGTACCCCGATTTGTGGCCACCCAACGCGGTGGGGTCGCTTGTCGCAGGTGCGGCGGCGGTCGCTGCGCTGCCACCGCGGAGGGCAGCTGCTGCCCCCAGAATTTCCTGCCGCACCGTCTTCGCGTGCTGGTAATTCAGGTACGCAAGCTCGACCTTGCCGCCCTGCCCTGCCGTGACGATCTCGATCTTGGTGAGCCCGAGTATGCGCGCCAGCATCGGGCGCTGCAGGTTGACGCTTTGAATGCGTTCGAGCGGTGCGCGCCGGTGGCTGCGAAATACGACCCCGTTCTTCGCTTCCACCGCCTCGGCAGAGATGCGGTAGGTCGAGAACCGCCAGGCGATCCACGAGAACAGCACAATGAGGGCGACGACGCCCAGCAGGGCGCCGAGCGCAATCAGCAGCAAGCCTTTCTCGGCGAAGAACCCGATCGGGTCTTGGGCTCCCGAGTACTCGTTGAGGTCTTCCCCGCCGCCCAAGAAGCGGTCGCCCACGAAAAGCTCGATGAAGCGATCACGAAAGTTTGCGACGATGATGCCCGCGATGACGAGCAGCGCAATGCCACCCTTCAACAGGGGCGACAGCGGGTGCATCCGATGCCAGACCTCGGGGTCGGGCACGGACGCCGAAATCTGCTCGGCCTCGGGTTGTGGCTCGAGGTGCTGCTCGGGGTGCTGCTCGGGCAGTTCGGCGGTCACAGCCCTGACCGCCGCGTCTCTGCGAGCTGCACGAGGTGATCGCGCAGCGCTTCGGCGTCCTCGAGCTTGAGCCCGGGCAGTTGCACGCCCGTCGCGGCCGAGGCCGTGACGAACTTCAGCGTGGCAAGCCCCAGCGAGCGCAGCAACGGTCCACGCGTGACGTCAACGAGCTGCAGGCGGCCGTAGGGCACCGCGATCACGCGCTCGAACATGATGCCGCGGCGAAACAGCAGATCGTCTTCGCGCAGAATGTATCCGATCGCGCGCACCCGTCGAAACGCGAGCAGCGCGTTGATCAGCAGCACGACGACGACGCAGGGAATCAGGATCATCGGCACGAGCGGCAGGTCTTGGTCGTTTATGAAGAAGATGAACGCGCCCACCGCGGCAACGGCCACCACGAGCAGCAGGTTAATCGCGAGGTCGGCCCAGGCGTACGAGGTGGCGACGCGCGTCCACTCGTGCGCTGGCTGTGCGGCAGGTGTTACCTGCTCTGCTTGATCCTCCGGAGCTGCCTGCTCTGCAGACGTTGCCTCCGCAGTCTGCGCCGCAGGCACTGGCTGCTCTGCAGGAGCTGCGTGCGCTGCGTGCGCTGCGTGCGCTGCCGTTGCGGGCACCGCGGCTTCTGTGTGCTGGGCTGCTTCTGCGGGCTGCGCTGATACGGCCGCGCCGGTGGGCGAGCTCACGGTGACGGGCTCAGGGTCGCCCTGACTTACGGGGGTCGAGAGATGCTCTTCGGGGTTCACCCCTCCAGCTTACGGTCGACGGTAGGCGGTCTGGGTTTCTGGCCCGCCTTCTTCCTCTTCATTCCCAGCAGTTTTCTCGCCGTCGTTCGGCGGAACCCTGCACCACCGCTCAGTGAGCACACCGCAAATCACGAGCGCGACCCCGGCAACGAGCGCCATCACCATCGGCAGCCATGTGCTGGTGGGGGCCGGTACGCTGCGTCCCAGCAGCGACAGCACGAGCCCCGCGCCGAATCCCCCAAATAGGCCGCCGACGAGGCTGCCCGCGCGCGCCGACACCAGCACCCGCACCGCATGAAACGGGTCGACCTGCTGATGCGGGTCGGCGATGGTGCGCTTCAGGCGCAGCCCGAATACGAGCAGCACCGCCGCGATCGCGGCGAGCGAGATCGCCAAACTGTAGGGCGGCACGAGGGGCGACTGCCCCGATCGCGCGAGCCCAAACTGCACAAGCAGCCCGGCCACGAGGCCGAACCCTGCCGCGACGAGCGGCGCGAGCGGCCGCGAGGAAGGCTGGGGGCTGGGCTGATTAGGCATGATCCGGATCTTCTGATCGATCGAGCGGAGAGGTCGTGTCGCCGATGCGCGCGAGCAAATCGGCGACGCGGCCGTGGCCCATCAGCACCGCGGCGGGCTCGAGATCGAGCCAGGGTGAAAGCACGAAGTCGCGCTCGTGGGCGCGCGGGTGCGGCACCGACAAGCGGTCGTCTGCGATCACCCGGCCGCTGTAGAGAATGAGGTCGAGATCGAGGGTGCGGGCGCCCCAGCGCACATCGCGCACGCGGCCGTGCTGCAGTTCGATGCGCTGCATGACATCGAGCAGCTCGTGCGGGGTGAGCGTCGTCGTGGCGCGGGCGACGCCGTTGAGGTACCGCGGGGCCTCGGGATCAGGCCCGTTGAGGGTCATCGCGATTGTCTCGCGCAGCGGCGAGGCCGCCACGTCGAAGATGCCGGGGGTGGCCGCGAGTTCGGCCTGGGCCGCGAGGATCGTCTCGCCGCGGTCCCCCAGATTCGCGCCGAACGCGATCAGCACGGGGGCCACCTGCGCGATCATGCTGTGCCTCCGGTCGCGGGGCGGCGAACGACCGTGACGGATACATCGGCGAAGGTTTCGGCGATCGGCGCATCAGGTTTGTGGACCGTGATGCGGGCCTCGCGCACTCCGGCGAATGACAGCGCGACAGCGGCCACCCGTTCGGCGACCGTTTCGATGAGGTCGACGGGGTCGCGGCGCACGGCCTCGGCGATGGCGTCGGCGAGTTCGCCGTAGTGCACCGTTTGGCCGAGCTCATCGCCTGCGGCGGCGGCGTGCAGATTGACGGCCACCTCGGCGTCAATAATAAACTTTTGGCCGGCTTCGCGTTCGAAGTCGAACACTCCGTGGTGCGCGAAGACCTCAAGCCCGGTGAGCGTGATGCGGTCTTCGAGCCCGTCGCGGTCGGCTGCAGTGTCGCTGGTCTCGGCGTGAGCGTTCGCGCGGGGCTGCGGTAGGGCTGCCTGCGGTTCGGCTGCCTGCGGCGCGATGGTCTGCTGCTCGCCCGCCTGCCACGCCGATGCGATGGCCAGCGCTTGGGCGGTGCCCGCCACGTCGTGCACACGCACGCCCCAAGCGTTGGCGCGCGCCGAGAACGCACTCACCACTGAGGTGGCGAGGTCGCGTTCGTGGCTGTCGCAGTCTGCTGAGTGGCCGGTTACGGCGTCGGTCAGCCCGCCCAGCGCTTCGCCCAGCATGCGTTTGCGTGAGGCCCCCACGAGCACGGGATACCCGGTGTCGATGAGCTCAGACAACCGGGCCAATAGCTCCCAGCACTGCGCATCGGTCTTATCGAACCCGAGACCCGGATCAAGGATGAGGTGGGCCGGGTCAACGCCCGCAGCGATCGCGGTGTCAGCGAGCGCGAGCAGGGCGTCGCGCACCTCGGCAACGACGTCGTCATAGGCCGAGCGCACGTGCGCGGCATCGGGGATGCCCCGCCAGTGCCCCAGAATGAATCGGGTGCCATGCTGCTGGCTGGCCGCTGCGGCCACCGCAAACATGCGGGGGTCGTGCAGTCCCCCCGAAACATCGTTGATGTACCGGGCACCGCACGCGGCAACGGCTTCTGCCGTCGCCGCATGAATGGTGTCCACCGACACCGGGATGCCGCGCTCGACGAGCGCGCGCACCACGGGTAGTACGCGTGCGGCTTCTTCGGTTTCGCTCACCGGCGTTGAACCCGGCCGCGTCGATTCGCCGCCGACGTCGATCAGGGTCGCGCCCTGTGTCATCAGCTGTTCGCCGCGGCGCACCGCGGTGGCGACGTCGAAGTATCGGCCGCCGTCGCTAAACGAGTCGGGTGTGACATTCAGCACACCCATGACTTCGGTGAGCGCCACGCCTACTGCTCCGAAGCTTCCGATGCCTCCGTACCGTCGGCCTGCGGTGCTTCGGTGTGCGAAGCGGGTGTGGCCGCGTCAGGATCACCCACACCGGTGACCGCGGAGCTCGGTACGCCCTTCATGTCGAGCGACGATACGTCGATGGCTGCGCCGTCGGTGCGCACCGCTGCCGGGACCTCGATCGGAGGCCGGGTCGATACTGGGCGGTCACCGTGTGACAGCCACACGGCGCGCTTGGGCAGTCGCTTCACGTGCGTGAAGATCTCGGCGATCTGGTTGTGGTCGAGCGTCTCTTTCACGAGCAGCTCGCGCGCGAGGTTGTCGAGGATGTCACGGTTCGTCGTGAGCACCTCGTACGCCTCGTTGTGCGCCTGTTCCATCAGCGCCCGTACCTCGGCGTCGATCGACACCGCCAGTCCCTCTGAGTAGTCACGGTTCTGACCGAAGTCGCCCATGAACGCACCCGGCTGAGCCTGGCCCAGCTTCACGGGGCCCACGATGGCCGACATACCGTATTCGGTGACCATCTTGCGGGCCGTGTCGGTTGCCTTCTCAATGTCGTTACCCGCGCCCGTGGTCGGGTCGTGGAAGACGAGCTCTTCGGCGACGCGGCCACCCAGCGCGTACGCCATCTGGTCGAGCAGCTCGTTGCGGGTCACCGAGTACTTGTCCTCGAGCGGAATCACCATCGTGTAACCCAGCGCGCGACCGCGCGGCAGAATGGTGATCTTGGTAACCGGATCGGTGTGGTTCAGACCGGCCGCCACGAGTGCGTGACCGCCCTCGTGGTACGCCGTCACCAGGCGCTCGTGATCGCGCATCAAGCGCGTGCGGCGCTGCGGGCCAGCAATCGAGCGGTCGATGGCTTCGTCAAGCGCACGGTTATCGATGAGCTGTGCGTTCGAGCGCGCGGTCAGCAGCGCTGCCTCGTTGAGCACGTTGGCGAGGTCGGCGCCCGAGAACCCGGGGGTCTTACGAGCGACCACTTCGAGGTCAACGTTCGCAGAGAGCGGCTTGCCCTTTGAGTGCACCTGCAGAATCTTGAGACGGCCCGGCATATCGGGCGCGTCCACGCCCACCTGGCGGTCGAAGCGACCCGGGCGCAGCAGCGCGGGGTCGAGCATGTCGGGGCGGTTGGTCGCCGCGATCATGATGACGTTGGCCTTGGGATCGAAGCCATCCATCTCGACGAGCAGCTGGTTGAGGGTCTGCTCACGTTCGTCGTGGCCACCGCCCATGCCCTGCCCGCGACGCTGACCGACCGCGTCGATCTCGTCGATGAAGATGATGGCGGGGGCGTTTGCCTTGGCCTCCTTGAAGAGATCGCGCACGCGGCTTGCGCCCACGCCAACGAACATTTCAACGAAGTCTGAACCCGAAATGGAGTAGAACGGTACGCCGGCCTCGCCCGCCACAGCGCGAGCGAGCAGGGTTTTACCCGTGCCGGGAGGGCCATACAACAGCACGCCCTTGGGAATGCGCGCGCCCACTGCTTCGAAGCGGGTGGCGTCTTGCAAAAAGTCTTTAATCTCGTGCAGCTCTTCAACGGCTTCGTCAGCACCAGCGACGTCATCGAAGGTTACCTTCGGCATGTCCTTGGAGACGAGCTTGGCCTTGTTCTTGCCAAACTGCATCACACCCTTGCCACCGCCCTGCATGGATGACAGCATCCACCAGATCAGCAGGCCAATGAGCAGCATCGGCAGCAGGAAGGACAGCAGCGACCAGAACGGGTTGGGCTGCGGCACCTTGTCGTTGAAGCCATCCTTGATGGTGGCATCATCGACGGCCTTCACGACGTCAGCACCGCGGGGCGTGACGTAGTAGAAGAACACGTCGGTGGCGCCGGTCTTCTTGTCGGCCTTCGTGAGCGTGAGGTTGACGCGCTGGTCACCGTCAACGATCTCGGCCTTCTTCACCTGACCATCGGCAAGCATCTCGAGGCCCTGCTCAGTGGGCACCTCGCGTGTGTTGCCACCCGACAGCAGCGACCATCCCAGCAGCACAATCAGCGGTGCCAAGATCAGATAGACCAGCGGCCCCCGCATCAGCTTTTTGCTTTTGGTCGGGCTCTTCGGGGTGTTCTCTGCCAAGTCAGCGCCTTTCGGGTACGCGGGGTGCAGGTGTAAGCGTAGCTAATGCCACTGTCATCAACACCGTGCTGGGGCGGTTGTACGCTCATGGCGCACAACCGCCCCAGCACGGCATCAACGAACGGAGAAGCTATTCGCCCTTGGTGTAGACGTGGGGCGCGAGAATCGCGACGTCACGCAGGTTGCGGTAGTCCTCGGCGTAATCGAGACCGTAGCCGACCACGAACTCAACAGGAATGTCGAAGCCGACGTAGGCCACGTCAACCTCAACCTTGAGTGCCTCGGGCTTGCGCAGCATGGTGCAGATACGCACCGACTTCGCGCCACGAATCTCGAGGTTCTCCTTCAGCCATGACAAAGTGAGGCCCGAGTCGATGATGTCTTCGACGATCAGAACATCGCGGCCGGCGATGTCGGCATCGAGGTCCTTCAGAATCTTGACGACGCCGCTCGACTTGGTGCCAGCGCCATACGACGAGACAGCCATCCAGTCCATCTGTGCGTGGAAACGCAGCTCGCGGGCCAGGTCGGCCATCACCATGACAGCGCCCTTGAGCACGCCCACCAGCAGCGGCGGCTCTTCGGGGTAGTCGGCTTCAATTTCGCGGGCCATTTCCGCAAGGCGAGCGTGTAGCTCAGCTTCGGTGTGCAGTACTTCAGTGAGATCGTCACTCAGGTGTTCAACGTCCATTCCAATACTTTACCGCCGTCGCCTTAGCTACTCCCGAGAAATCGACCGGGGAGACCCGATCTGGGCGTGAAAATGCAGCACGTTTGCCCGCCTGGTGACCGCGATCCCCGGCACATACACGGTCGATTGGCCCCGCCAAGCAGTGATCAGCTCAGTGATCGCGAGGGTGTGACCGCGCTCGAGCTGGGCACCAAAATGATCGCGCGCCATGATGCGCACTACGCGGTGCACAATCGCTGCGGGCTCCCCCGCGAGCGCGGCGACGGCCACCTGCGCATCCCGGGAGTCCCCTGCGGTCACCACGCGGCGCGTGAGCTGCTCGGCAATCTCGTCAAGGGCGTCGGCATCCTCGCGCGCAAGGTCGGCGGTGCGGGCGAGCGCCGCGGCCACCCCCGGCCCCAGCTCGGTCTCGAGCACCGGCAGCACGCGATCGCGCACCCGCACCCGCGCGTATCGCGGATCGGTGTTGTGCGGGTCTCGCCAAAACGTGGCGGCCTGATCGAGGCACGCGGCTTCGGTGGTTTCGCGGTCAATCGCGGGGTCGCTCGCCAAGAACGGACGCCGCATCTGGGTGCCGTTCGCGAGCGCACGCTGCCGTGGAATCCCCGCCAAACTGCGCAGCCCCGAGCCACGCGCCAGCCCCAAGAGCACCTGCTCGGCCTGGTCTCCGCGGGTGTGGGCGGTCAAAATGGCCGCCGCCCCATGCAGCTCGGCCGCCCCCGCGAACGCCGCATAGCGCGCCTCGCGGGCCTGCGCCTCGGGGCCCCCGGGTGCCTGGCCCACGCGCACTCGCTCCACGAGCACCGGATCAAGACCCGCCGCCCGCGCCTGCGCCGCGGCAGCATCGGCCACCTCGGCCGAGCCCTGTTGCAGCCCGTGGTCGACCACCACCGCTCCGGCCCGCACCCCACAATTCGGCGCTTCATACGCCACCGCAAGCGCGAGCGCGAGCGAATCGGCACCGCCCGACAGCGCGACCAGCACGAGCGGCGGCGCGGCCGGTGCAGACTGACCCGGCTGAGCAGTCTGAGCTGGTTGACCAGCCGCGTTGATCTGAGCTGACCGCGCTGCGCGATGCTGAGCGGCGACCTCACGCAACACGCGCCGCGCAGCCACGCGCGTGGCCACGACCGCTCGGCCAAAGATTCGCTGCTGGGACATGCTCTTAACGCTACCGCGATGCCCGCCACGGCGGGCGCGGCAGCTGAAGTGACACTGTGAGACCCGGGCGCTCTTCGCGCGGTGAGGTCGGTTCGGGTAACCTGTTGCACAGCATCACCCTCATTACATTTACGCAAGGAGCAGCCAGTGACCGCAGCGTTCGACGCCGTCATCGAAATCCCCAAGGGGAGCCGCAACAAGTACGAGATCGACCACGAGACGGGGCGCGTCTACCTTGACCGCGTACTGTTCACCGGTTTTGTGTATCCCGCCGATTACGGCTTCTTTGAGGAGACCCTCGGCGAAGACGGCGATCCGCTCGACGTGCTCGTACTGCTCGACTACCCGGTCTACCCCGGCGTGGGCATCAAGGTACGCCCCGTGGGCGTACTACGCATGAGCGACGAGGCCGGCGGAGACGACAAGGTCGTTGCCGTGCAGGTGAAGGATCCCCGCTGGAGCCACATTCAGGATGTCGAAGATATCCCTGAGTACACCCGCAAGGAGATCGAGCACTTCTTCGAGCGTTACAAGGATCTTGAGCCCGGCAAGTGGGTCAAGGTTGATGCGTGGGGCAACGCGGCTGATGCCGAGCGCCTCATCGTTGAAGCTCAGGAGCGCCTGGCCTCACAGTCCTAAGCTCTCCACGCAGTAACGCAAAAAGCGCTGGGAAACGATTCGTTTCCCAGCGCTTTTTGTCTGTGTGCGGGCCCGCAGCGGCCGGTGTGACCGCCGCGGTGATCGCGATTACAGCGCGATGTAATCCTGCGGGTTCACGAACCCGTACCAACCGTTGTCTTGGTTGGGCCGCATCTCGAAGTGCAGGTGGCAACCGGTGCTCGCACCGGTTGATCCGACGTAGCCAAGCACCTGACCTGCGCCCACGGGCTGGCCCGGGGCCACAGCGGCCCACTGAATCATGTGCGCGTACCGGGTCTGCCAACCGTTGGGGTGGTTGACGGTCACCATGTTGCCGCCGGCGCCCTCTTCCCAGTAGGTGAGCGCGACGGTGCCCTCGGCCGCCGAAACGATCGGGGTGCCGCAAGCGGTCGCCAGGTCTGTACCGGTGTGATCCCAGCGGCCCGGGCTGCGGTAGCCCTCAGAGACGTAGTACCCCGAGGTGGGAATTGTCCAGCCGTTTGACGTGTTGGGGGGCGGCGGTGCCGACGGAGCGGGCGCGGCCGGAGTCTCAGCGGGCGGGGCCGGGGCCTCACCGGGTGCTTCGGGCGCGGGAGTTGCGGTCAGTCCGTCTTCGATGCGGCGCCGTTCCAGTTCATCCAGGCGTGCCTGCTCGGCAGCCTCGGCGGCCTGACGCTCACGCTCAGCCTCTTCTGCGAGGCGCTGGCGCTCGGCCGCTTCCTCGGCCAGGCGCTTCGCTTCAGCGATGCGCTGTTCTTCTTCGATGCGCAGCCGCTCTTTGTAACCGTCAACGGTCTTCGACGTTTTGTCCTTCAACGCCTCAAGCTTGACCTCAAGGTCGCGCTGCTGCGCCTCTTGTTCAGCTACTAGTACGCCCTGCTGGGTGACAGCCGCGGCCGCGGATTCTTCCTTGACCTTCTGTTCCTGGCGTAGTACCTCGCGCTCGGCTTCAGCAGCTTCAGCCTGCTTACTCAGCGACGACGCCGTGTTCGCGGTCTGTTCGGCTTCTTCTGAGAGCTTCGAGTTGCGTTCGGTGGCCTTCGACATCGACGCCATGCGCTCAAGCAGCGCGTCTGCCGTGCTGGCATCAGAGTCGAGGAAGAGTTCCATGCTGCGGTCGACACCGCCCGAGCGGTACATCTGCGCGACGATAACGCTGGCCTGATCGGCGGCTTCTTGCGCCTTGATCTTGCTGGCTTCTGCCTCGGTGTTGAGCGTGTGCGCCTTGTCTGAGGCCACGGCGAGCGCCTCTTCGGCAACCTTGAGCTCGGCCAGCTCGCCCGCGTGCATGTTGCGGCGACGGTCGAGCTCTTTCTCGCCGTCAGCGATCAAGCCTTCAATTTCGGTGACCTTTTTATCGGCAGCGGCCTGGTTCTTCTTCGCTGCCTCAACGTCGTCCCACGTGGGGAGGTCAAGAGCCTGTGCTGCGGGAGCATTACCCTGCTGAACTACGGCCATGCCTGCAATGAATGCACACACACCCAGCACCGCGAGCCCTCGTCGAAACCTCGAATGGGTCCGTACGCGCATGTGGTGACCTCTTCCCTGCAATTTGTGTCGTCACAACCACCGCTACGCTAGCACCCGGCCGTGCCAGATGTGCTGAAGCAAGCCTGAAAATCCTGCCGCCCCGCATCACGCTTCATTCAATAGCCCGGTGACTCGATAAGGAATCACCTCGCGAAGAAACAGGCTGGTCGAGGTGCGATTGATGCCAGGGCACAGGCGAATCTCTTCGCTCACACGGTAGAGGTCATCTGGATCCTTAGCCACCACACGCAAAAGCAAATCGGTGTTGCCAGCTGGCGCAAAACATTCAAGCACCTCGGGAATACTCGCCAGCGCCGCAATCGCCTCGCTGATTTGGTGCTGGTCGAGCTCGACCTGCACACTCGCGGCGACGGGCCGGCCAAGCGCTGCGGGGGTGACGCGAGAAGAGTGCGCACGCAGCATGCCCGATTCGCGAAGCTTCTCGAGCCGCGTCTGCACGGTGCCGCGGGCGAGGCCGAGCCGCATCGCGATCATCGCGGTGGGCATGCGGCCGTCTTCGTCGAGCGCAGCAAGAATGCGGCGATCAGTTGCGTCAAGATCATTCATTTTGACCACTTTCTGCTGGGATATTCGCGGCAAGATTGATCATATTGCTCAACTTCAAATTTGTCGCTTGCTCAATACGCCACACTGCGATGTACTTTCTGTGTGCCGCAGACATCCCTGCAGCATCACACATCACCTGCACCACCCCCGCAGGGTTTCATCGGCAGCCACACCCTGGCTCGCCGCGAAGGAGAGAAGTATGCTGCGCGCCACCCCCGCACACCATGCACAAGCTCGGCGATCCGGCGCCCGGTTATCGCCCCTGAACGTACCCCCGTTCGCACCCCCAGCAGTACCGCAGGTTGGTCTGGCCAGACCCCGCATTCGCATGGCGCTCACCGCACTCACCCTCTTCGCGCTGCTCGTGAGCGCGAATCTCAGCACTCCCCTGTTTCCGTTGCTCGAGCAGAAGCTCGGCATCAGCTCACTGGGCACCGCCATCGCGTTCTCGAGCTACGTGCTCGCGTTGATCGCCGGGCTCGTCGTGTTTCGCCGCGTGGCCGATCGCGTGAATCGCCGCACGGTGCTGCTCGCGAGCGTGGGCGCCGCGGCGCTCGCCACCGCGGGCCTCGCCCTCGCGCCCTCGCTGGGCTGGTTCTGCGTGGCGCGTGCGGTGCAGGGCGTTGCGATCGCGTGTGCCACCGGCACCGGATCGGGTGCCCTGCGCGCCCTATCCCCGCAGCGCCCCGCCCTCGTTGGCCGACTTACGCTGCTGGCGACGTCGGGCGGTGTCGCCGCGGGCCCCATTCTCGGCGGCGCCCTGTCGCTTGGGGCGTGGCCCCTCGTCACCCCGTACCTGGTGGCGGCCACGCTGCTGCTGGCCCTCATCCCCGCGATCGTGTTGCTCGCCCCGCACCAGGAGTGCTTTCCCGCCTATGCGTCGTCACCCATTGCGCTCGCCGACGCCCCGTACCCGGCCGCCGAAGTCACCGACCCGCAGCTGCATCACCGCGCGGTGGGGGCGTTTCGGATCGCCGCGGCCACCGGCTTCTTGAGCTTCACCGTGTTTGGGTTCTGCCTCTCACTCGCTCCCGCATACTTCGCCGCCATTGCCGGCACTGACTCGCGCCTGGCTATCGGGCTGCTCGCCGCGGTGACGCTCGGTGCCTCGGCGCTCACCCAGTTGGTACCGCTGCGGGGAAACTGGCGTATTCCGGTGGGGCTGGCCGCGCTCGCGGTGGCGCTGCTGGGCATCGCGGCCGCCGGTCTCCTCGGAAGCGTGTGGCTGCTCATTGCGGCGAGCGTGTGCGCCGGCATCGGCCAGGGCATCGCCTTTCAGGCGGCGTTCACCGCGGCCACGGCGGCGGTCTCCCCCGCACGCCATGCCTCAACGGTGAGCGCCATCTATACGGTGACCTACCTGGGCAGCGCGCTGCCCGTGCTGGGGCTCGGGCTCATGGCCGAACAGTTGGGGCTGAGCGCGTCTGTGACCGTGTTCGCGGTGGCCACGGCGCTCGCCTGCGCGGTGCTCGCGGCACTGGCGCGCAGTTCGCGAGCTGGCGCGTAGCCCGCACCCGGTGCCGGCGGGGTCAGCCCGATCAGCACGACCCGCACAGCCAGCGCCGGCTACTTCGCCAGCGCCGCCAGCGCTTGGCGGGCCTCGTCATCGCCGAGCAGCGGGGAAAAGCGGTCGGCGACGGCGCGACGCGCGACGCGGCTCGCTTCCTCCGCATCGCGGCCCGCGATCGCTTCGAACAGGCCGCGGTCAATCTGCGCCGAGGCGAGCTTCACGCGGTTGTCGTGGTGCTCGCCCTCGGCGTCTTGCTGCATGATGCCGCGCAGCACGCCCGATACGGCCTGGCCGGTCATGCGCAGCACCTCGTTGCCGCTGGCCGCCCAGATCGCCTCGTGAAATTCGAGGTCGGCGTCGGCGAAGCTCTCGGCATTCTGCGCCGCGTCGCGCTCCATCCGCTCGATCGCCGCGCGCATGCGTGTGAGGTCATCGGCATCATGCCGCAGCGCCGCCAGCGTGCTCGCGGTGCCCTCGAGCACCACGCGGTACTCGATCAGGTCGGCGATATCGAGGGCGTCGGTGCCGATCATGGCGCGAAATGAGCGCGACAGCGTCTTCGACGAGGGCGCGAGCACGACGGGGCCGCCGCGGGTGCCGGGGCGCGATTCGAGCAGCCCCATGCTCTGCAGAATGCGCAGCGCTTCGCGCACGGTCGGGCGACTCACCCCAAACTGCACCATCAGGTCGCGTTCGCTCGCGAGCTGCGACCCGACCGAGATTTCGCCCGAGACGATGGCTTGCTCGATTTGGTCGACGATGCGTTCGTAGGTGTGCACGGGCACCGCGAGTTCAAAGCTGTGTGGCGTCGTCACCTGGGTCTCGTTTCTGTCGCGGCGTGGCAGCGCATCGCTGCTGTGCACACACAGCAACTGCAGATTGTGGGCGGTCTGAGGGCGGCTGACCGCGGCCCCGATGCGCGTGGTCATGATCTTAGCGTGACGTTAAGTGGCCTTACCATGTATCCTGGTTCAAATCTTCTTTTCTGCACCACACGAACACCGGGCTCATCACAAGTGGGTACCCAAATGTTCGGCAATACCCTCATCAGCAATACGCTTGAACCTGACCGGTCGGCTCTGGGCATCGCCGCCCACGAACCACCCCGGTCATTCCACCAAGACACCAGACAGAGGAAGCAATGATGCGTCGCAAGAATCCACTCCTGCTTACTGCCACAATCGCGTTGACCGCAGCACTCGGCTTGGCCGGCTGCTCGGCGGGAGCCAGCAGCTCAGGCGGCGACTCCGGTTCCGACACGCCCACGACCGCAACGATCGCGCTCACGGGCCCGCCCACCAACCTCGACTTCACGACCACGGCTGGCTCGGCCATCCCCCAGGCCATGATGTCGAACGTCTACGAAGGTCTCGTGCAGCTCAACGACGCCGGCGAAATTGTGCCGTCGCTCGCCACCAGCTGGGAGATCAGCGATGATCTGAAGACCTACACGTTCAAGCTCGAGGAGGGCGTCACCTTCTCGAACGGTGCCGCGTTCACCGCAGAAGACGTGAAGTTCAGCTTCGACCGTGTCAAGAGCGACTGGGTATCAAGCCTCAAGGCCAAGATGGATGTCGTCGAGAGCATCGAGGTCATCTCAGACACCGAGGTCGCCGTGACGCTCAGCGCCCCGTCGAACTCGTGGCTCTTCAGCCTCGCCACGCCCGTGGGCGCGATCTTCACCCCCGAGGGCGTTGCCGATCTCGCCAACACCCCCGTGGGCACCGGCCCCTACACGGTCGAGAAGTACACCCCCAACGAGAGCATCGTGCTCGACACCCGCGACGATTACTGGGGCGAAGCACCCGGCGTCGAGGGCGTCACGCTGAAGTACTTCGCTGACTCCACCGCGACCACCAACGCGTTGCAGACCGGCGACATCGACGCGATCGTCAACCTGCAGGCCCCCGAGCTCGTCAGCGCGTTCGAAGCCGATGACAAGTTCAAGGTCGTCGACGGCACCTCGAGCGGCGAAGTTTCGCTCTCGCTCAACAACCAGGCCGCACCGTTTGACGATGTGCGCGTGCGCCAGGCAGTGCTGTACGCGCTCGACAAGCAGGCGATCATCGACACCGCGTGGAACGGTTACGGCTCAGCCGTCGCAACCTTCGCGACGCCGACCGACCCGTACTACGAGGATCTCAACGACGTCTACCCCTACGATCCCGCGAAGGCCAAGGCGCTCCTCAAGGAAGCCGGCCAAGAGAACCTCACCGTTGAGTACACGGTTCCCACGCGCCCGTACGCGCAGGCCGTGTCTGAGATCGTGGTGTCGCAGCTGAAGGATGTGGGCATCACCGCCACCATCAAGTCGGCCGAGTTCCCCGCCGTGTGGATCGACGAGGTCTTCACGAAGCACGATTACCAGATGACGACCGTGCTCGCCGTTGAAGCGCGTGACATCCTCACCGTGTTCAACGACCCGAACTACTACATCGGGTACGACAACTCGAAGATCGAGCCCATCGCGGCCAAGGCCGACGCGGCCGACGAGGCGGGCTACATCGACGGCATGAAGCAGGTGTCGCGCCAGATCGTCGACGACGCGGCCAGCGGCGTGCTGTTCCTGTTCCCCAACATCGTGGTCTCGAAGGCCAACCTCGAGGGCATCCCCGAGAACGCGATTATCGAGGCGCTTGACCTCACCGATCTGCGCTGGGATTAATCTCCGGATCGCTGGTGCTGCGGCGTCGCCGCAGCACCAGCACCAGCACTCTGTTTTACCCGCACCATTGAGCCCACACCAGAGGAACCCATGGCCATACGGATTCTGATCAACCTCGCGAGATTCGCGGTGACGTTTCTCGTCGCGACCATCGTCGTGTTCCTCTTTATGCGACTCATCCCCGGTGATCCCGCGCAGATTGCCCTGGGCGTCAATGCGACCCCCGAGCTGCTCGAGCAGACCCGCGAGGAGTTCGGCACCAACCGCCCCCTCTTCGTGCAGTACTTCGAGTGGGTTGGCGGCATCTTCCGCGGCGACTTCGGCACCTCATACGTCACCCGCACAGACATCAGCCCGCTGGTCACTGACCGGTTGCAGGTCAGCCTTATCTTGGTGCTCTCGGCAATGGTCGTCGCCCTGCTCATCGCGATTCCCCTCGGCACCTGGGCCGCGGTCAAGCACCGCAACTTCTCGGGCGTCGTCATTGGCGTCGGCTCGCAGCTGGGCGTCGCGATCCCCGGCTTCCTCGCCGGTATTTTGCTCGTGATGGTGTTCGCAGTGGGGCTGGGCTGGTTGCCCGCCAACGGCTGGACCGCCCCGTCTGAAAACTTCGGCGACTTCATACGCCGCCTCATTCTTCCCGTCGTCGCCCTCGCCTCGGTGCAGGGCGCGATTCTCACCCGCTACGTACGCTCGGCCGTACTCGAGGTGATGAGCGAGGATTACCTGCGCACCGCCCGTGCCAAGGGGCTTTCGAAGTCGGGAGCCCTCGTGAAGCACGGCCTGCGCAACGCCGCCATTCCCGTCATCACCGTCACCGGTGTGCAGATCGCGGCGCTGATCATTGGCGCCGTTGTGATCGAGCGCGTGTTCGTGATCCCCGGCCTCGGCTCCATGCTGCTCGACGCCGTCGGCAACCGCGACCTGCTCACCGTTCAATCAGTGGTCATCGTGCTCGTCGCGATCACCCTGATCCTCAACCTCATCGTCGATCTGCTCTACACGATCGTCGACCCGCGTCTGCGAAGGAGCGCCTAGCCATGAGCACCAGGCAGGTACCCATCCCTCCCGTCCAAGCCCCGCGCACCACCGCGATCTCGGCGCCCGGCGGAGCGACCACCAGCGGCCCCGTCGAAACCCAGTCGCCGGCACGCCGCAAGCTTTCAGCCACCCTCATCATCGGCATCATCCTCGTCGCGTTGGTCGCCGTCGCCGCCATCGTTTCGTTCGTGTGGACCCCGTATGATCCGGTGCAGGCCAACCCCGCCGCGCGCCTCGAAGGATCGAGCTTCGCGCACCTCATGGGCACCGATAAGTACGGCCGCGACGTGTTCTCGGCCATGCTGTTTGGCGCACGCATCACCCTGTTCGTGGGCGTCATCTCGGTGGGCATCGCGATTCTCATCGGCACCCCGCTCGGCATCCTCGCCGGCATTCGCGGCGGCTGGATCGAAGAGGTCATCATGCGCACCTCTGACATCGCGCTCGCGTTCCCCGCGCTGCTGCTGGCCATCATGTTCAGCGCTGTGTTTGGCGCCTCGACCCTCACCGCCATGGTCGCGATCGGCATCGCGACGATCCCGGGGTTTGCGCGCGTCGCGCGATCCGGAACCCTACAGGTGATGAGCACCGAGTACATTCTCGCGGCCCGCGCCGCCAGCCAGTCGCGGTTTCGCATCGCCCTGCGCCACGTGCTGCCCAACATCATCGGCATCGTCGTCGTGCAGTCATCGGTGTCGTTCGCGCTCGCGGTGCTCGCCGAAGCCGGCCTCAGCTTCTTGGGCCTCGGCACTCCCCCGCCCACCCCGTCATGGGGCCGCATGCTGCAAGAGTCGCAGCAATTTCTCGGCACCGAACCCATGCTGGCCGTGTGGCCGGGCCTCGCCATCGCCATCGCAGTGATGGGCTTCAACCTGCTGGGTGACGGTCTGCGCGACCGCTTCGACCCCAAACTGAACGGGAGCCGCAGCTAATGGCACCACGCACCTCTTCTCACGCCGCAGACGACCTGCTGCTGCGCGTCGACCACCTCAACGTGCGCACCCCGCACCGCACCCTGGTGTCTGATTTCTCGCTGCACATGCAGCGTGGCGAGCGCATCGGGCTGATTGGCGAATCCGGATCAGGCAAATCCATGACCACGACCGCGCTGCTGGGCCTGCTGCCCAACGGCGTCACCGCCGACGGCTCGGTCAAGATCGACGGGTACGCAGGCAACCTGCTTGAGGCGCCCGAATCAGATCTCATGAAGCTGCGCGGCAACGACATGGCCATGGTGTTTCAGGAGCCGCTCACCGCGCTCAACCCGCTGATGCGGGCGGGCGCGCAGGTCGCCGAGATCATGCTGCAGCACAAGCTCGCCCCCAATAAGGCCGAGGCCAACCGCCGCGCCATTGAAATGCTGGCGTCGGTGCAGCTGCCCGACCCCGCGCAGGCCGCCCGCGCCTACCCCCACCAGCTCTCGGGCGGGCAACGTCAGCGCGTCATGCTCGCGATGGCGCTTGCCAACGACCCCGGGCTGCTGCTGTGCGACGAGCCCACCACGGCGCTCGATGTCACCGTGCAGCGTCAGGTGCTCGACCTGATTTTGAACCTCGTGCGCGAGCGCGGCACGGGCCTGCTGTTCATCACGCACGACCTCGCGGTGGTCGCCAACATGTGCACCCGCGTGCTCGTGATGAACAACGGTGTGGTCGTCGAGGAGGGCACGACCGAAGAGGTCTTCACCCGCCCGCAGCACCCCTACACCCGCGGGCTGCTCGCCGCCTCAGACCTCGATGCCCTCGACAGCGACGGCCGCCTCTTCACCGTCGCGACCGCGCAGGCGTATGTGCCGCCGACCGTCGGCGAGGATGCTGAGGCTGAAGCTGCTGAGGCTGCCGCGGCTGAGATTGTTGCTGAGGTGATTGATCCGGATCATGCCGCATCGTCACCCGTCAGCACCGGAGCAGCCAGCGCAGCGTCAGCCAGCACCGCGGCGCCCGTGATGCGGGTCACCGATCTCGTGCGCACGTACACCCGCGGCAAGACGAGTCTGTTTGGTAAGGCGCCCCAGGTGCAGGCGCTCAAGGGCATCTCGTTTGAGGTGCCCGAGGGCGGCCGGCTTGGCGTCGTCGGCGAATCGGGGTCGGGCAAATCGACCCTACTGCGCATCCTTGCGGGCCTCGATCAGCCCACCTCGGGCAGCGCGATTGTCGCCGGTAACGAGGTCGCTGGTGCGAAGGAAGCCGAGCTGCGTGAGCTGCGGCAGAACCTGCAGATCGTGTTTCAAGACCCGATGGGGTCGCTTGATCCGCGTATGACCGTTGAGCAGATCATCTCTGAGCCGCTGCTGGTGCGCGGCCGCCGCGAAACCTCGGCCGAGCGCAAGCGCATGGTCGCCGAGATGCTCGAATCGGTGGGGCTTCCCGCCGAGGCAGCATCGCGGTTTCCGCACCAGTTCTCGGGTGGTCAGCGCCAGCGCATCTCGATCGCCCGCGCCCTGATCTGCCGGCCCCGCGTGGTCGTCGCCGATGAGCCCGTGAGCGCGCTCGATGTGTCAGTGCGCGCGCAGGTGCTCAATCTGCTTGCCGATCTTGTCGATGAGTATGGGCTCACGCTCGTGTTTGTGTCGCACGACCTGAACGTGGTGCGGTACCTGTGTGATTCGGTGATCGTGATGCAGTCGGGCGAGATTGTGGAGGCCGGTGACACCGAGTCGGTGTACCGCGACCCGCAGCACCCCTACACGCGTCGCCTCATCGATTCGTCGCTCACGCTGCGCCAGGAGCTCGCCAACAACCTGTAGGCGCGCTGTTTTTGCTTTCACCTTCGTTTCCCTCAAGAAAGTAGCCCCATGACTTCCCCCTCCGCGCCCCGCTACGCAGACCTCGACGCCGCCGCCCTCTCGGCTGCGTACGCCGATGGTTCGCTCACCCCGAGCGCGGTGCTTGAGGATGTCATTGCGCGGGTCGAGGCCCGCGAACCCGTGCTCAACGCGTTCTACCTCTTCGACGCCGAGCAGGTGCGCGCCGATGCTGCGGCCTCGACCGCGCGCTGGGCAGCGGGTACTCCCCTGAGCCCGTTCGACGGTGTGCCCGTCACGGTGAAGGAGAACGTGGCCCGTGCGGGGCTTCCCAAGCCCTCGGGCACCGCAATACCGAACCCGCCGATCGCTGAGCACAACGCCCCCATCACCGACCGTCTCCTCGAGGCCGGCACCGTGATCATCGGCTCGACCACGATGCCCGACTGGGGCATGCTTTCATCGGGCGTCTCGAGCTTGCACGGCGTCACGCGCGGTGGCCTCAACCCCGCTCACACTTCGGGTGGCTCAAGTGCTGGCGCCGGTGCCGCGGCATCGGCGGGCTACGGTCCGTTCCACATTGGCACCGACATCGGTGGGTCGATCCGGCTGCCAGGCACCTGGCAGGGGCTCACCGCGCTGAAGCCGAGCGAGGGCCTGATTCCGCTCGACGGCCCGTACATGGGGCGCGCGGCCGGCCCGCTCACTCGCACCGCCGCCGACTCGATCAGGCTGATGTCGATCGTCGCGCGGCCCGACGCCCGCGATTACCTCACGCGCGCCTACCCCGCCATGGACTGGTCAACGACGCCGCTGGCCCCCGCGGGCATGCGGGTCGCGGTGCAGCTCGATGCGGGGTCTGGCATCGACGTCGAGCCCGAAACCCGTGCCGCGATCGAGCGCGCGGCTCAGCTCTTCGCTGAGGCCGGCGCCGAGGTGACGCCGCTCGCGCCGTTCATCGGGCCCGAGGTACTCGACGGCATCGTCGATTTCTGGCGCAGCCGCTCGTACGCCGACTACGAGCTGCTGAGCGAGGAAGAGCGCGCGCTCGTGCTGCCGTTCATCGCTGAGTGGTGCGCCGCCGGCGCCGATTTCAGCGCGGCGCAGACCGTGCGCGGCCGCGGCATGATGGACCAGATGGCGCGCCTCACCCGCGAGGCCACCGAGCCGTTCGATCTCGTGCTGTCGCCGGTGACGCCCGTCGCGGCGTTCCCCGCCGAGGATCCGATGCCGCTCACCGATCCGCGCGTAACGATGGGCCACATTTCATTCACCGTGCCGTACAACATGTCGGGTCAGCCCGCGGTTTCAGTGGGCGCGGGTATTCAGGCCGACGGCCGCACCATCGGCTTGCAGATCGCTTCACACATCGGCACCGACGATATGCTGCTGCGCGTTGCCGCATGGTTTGAAACGGTGCGCGGCGCAGACGCAACGGTCGACTGGTCGCTGCTGCCGTAGCGCCTCCCGGGTCCACGCCCGTCACCACATAAAGCGCGCCTGGCCGGTTCTCTTCTGAGAACCAGCCAGGCGCGCTTTGCGTGGGCTGAGCCACGTTTGGTGGCCTCGTGTCGGGGTACCTTCGCGATATGTACCCCGAGACGCGGCCACCTTAGCTTGCGGGCGGCGTGTAGCGGCCGTCGATAGCGGTCCAGCCGCCGTCAACGGTCAGCGTGGTGCCGGTCACGAACGTCGACGCGTCTGAGGCGAGGAACACGACGGCGCCCGCGAGCTCGTCGGGGCGCGACCAGCGGCCCAGCGCGCTCTTCGAGGCGTAGGCGCCGTACCACTCGGGGTTCGCCGTGATCTGCGCGGTGAGGGGTGTCTCCACAACCCCCGGAGCCACCACATTCACGCGCACGCCTGCGGCACCGTACTCGGCGGCCCCGGTCTTGGCGAGCTGCACGAGCCCTGCCTTCGTGGCGGCGTACACGCCCTGGCCGGGCTCGACGACCTGCGCGCGAATCGATGCGAAGCCGATGATCGAGCCGCCGCCGTTCGCGGCGAAGCGCGTACCGAACTTACGAATGAGCTGGAACGAGGCCCGCAGGTTGAGGTTGACCACGCGGTCAAACTCGTCCATCGAGTAGTCCTCCATGCGCTTGCGCACATTGGTGGCGGCGGTGAACACGAGCGCGGCGGCCGAACCGAAGCGCTCAACCGCGGCGTCGATGGCGTCGTCGTCGAGCACGTTGAGCTGGTAGGCCTCGGCCGACCCGCCCTGCGCCTGAATCAGCGCGGTCGTGGCCTCTGCCGCGTCGAACGCGTAGTCAGCGATGACCACGTGCGCGCCCTGTGCGGCGAGGGCCTGCGCCGATTCGCGGCCGATCCCGCTGCCGGCGCCGATGACGACGACGGTGCGGTTATCGAGGCGAAACAGCTGGGTGTAATCAATCGGTGCCGGGGCGTTCATGCAATTCTCCTGAGGGTGAGGCAAAGGCGGGGCTGCGGCGCGCAACCCCGCTAAATGTGTGGGGGTTAGCTGCGAGCGCGGGGCCGGATCATGGCCATGCGCGTCACGGTGAACTCTTCGATCGCAAAGCGGGGGCCCTCGCGGCCCACGCCCGAATCCTTCACGCCGCCGTAAGGCATGATGTCGGAGCGGAAGCCGGGGATCTCATTGACGACAACGCCGCCCACTTCGAGGCGTTCGATCGCGTCAAACGCGCTCTCGAGTGAGGCCGTGTAGATCGCGGCCTGCAGGCCATAGCGTGAGTCGTTGACGAGGTCGATTGCTTCGTCGACCGAGTCCACCGAGGTGAGGCAGACGACGGGGCCGAAGACTTCTTCGCCCCACACGTCAACGTCGGCCGGCACGTTGCCGAGCACCACGGGGCGAATGTTGGCGGCTTCGCCGTCGCCCGGGCCCTCGGTGAGCATGGTGGCGCCCGCGGCAACGGCGCGGTCGATCATGGCGCGAATGCGCTCCCCCGAGGCCGCGTTGATGACGGGGGCCACGTTGGTCTCGATGTTGCGGGGGTCACCCACGACGACCTCAGTCATGCGCTCGACGAGGCGCTTCGTGAACTGTTCGGCGATGGGGCGCTCGAGCACCACGCGCTGCACCGAGATGCAGGCCTGGCCGTTGGCGTAGAACCCGCCGCGCAGCACGGCGTCAACGGCAGCCTCGATGTTGGCGTCTGCGGCCACGATGAACCCGGTGTTTGATCCGAGTTCGAGCACGACCTTGCGCGGGGCGGCCTGCTGGGCGATGAGGTGCCCGATCTTGGCCGATCCGGTGAATGACACGACCTGTGCCCGCGGGTCGCGCACAAGCACCTCGCCGGTTTCGGGCCCGCCGTTGACGAGCTGCACCGCGGCCGCCGACACACCGTGGGCGACGAGCACCTCGCGGGTGATCGCGACGAGCTCGAGCGTGGCGAGCGGGGTGTTGGGGGCCGGCTTGATGATCACCGGGCAGCCCGCGGCGATCGCGGGGGCGAGCTTGTGGGTGGCGAGCAGCAGCGGGTAGTTGAACCCGGCGATCCCCACGACCACGCCCACGGGCTTGCGCGTGAAGTAGCCGATCATGCCGCGGCCCATCTCTTGCACGTCGAGCGGCACGGTTTCACCGTGCATGTGGGACACCTCTTCGGCGGTGGCCTCGAGGGTGACGATGGTGCGGTTCACCTCGACGCGGCAGTCAGCGCGGGGCTTGCCTGTCTCAAGCACGAGCAGGTCTTCGAGGCGCGCAGCCTCAGCGCGCACCCGGCCGAGCACGTCCACGATGATCGCGCGGCGCTTTGCCGATGACAGGTCACCGATCTCGCGGCGCACCGCAAACGCGGCATCCATGGCGTCGCGCGAATCTTCGGCACCCGAGACCGGGGCCTGGGCCACGACGCTGCCATCGAAGGGAAACACGATGTCGCTCGAGGCCGCAAAAGCACGCCATTCGTTGCCGATGGGAAGCGCGCCCTGGGGGGCGCACAAGCTGAGCGCGTATGACATGGTGGGGTTCCTTGCTGCTGAGAGTTCTGGATTGCGAACGATGCAACCCTTCGCGCCGAGTGGCCTTACCATCTAACATAGATCACCATAGGGAACATTTCCAAGATTTTGAATGATCTGCGATCGCGAAAGGATCCACTCATGACTGCCACCTATGCCATCGCAGTACTCCCGGGAGACGGGATTGGCCCCGAAGTTGTGCAGGGCGCGCTCGACGTGCTCGACGCAGCCGAGGCGCGCTTCGGCTTCACCACCACCCGCAACGAGGTCACCGCGGGTGCCAACCACTACCTCGCCACCGGCGAACTATTCGACGAGGTCGAGGAGGAGCTGCGCGGCGCCGACGCCGTACTGTTCGGGTCAATGGGCGACCCCCGCGTCACCCCCGGCATTCTCGAGCGCGGCTTCATTCTCGAAATGCGCCAGCGCTTCGCGCAGGCCGCCAACGTGCGCCCCGTGCGGCTCTACCCCGGTGTCCCCACCCCAATTGCGGGCCTCACCCCCGAGCGCTGCGACATGGTGATCGTGCGCGAAAACACCGAGGGCGCCTATGTGGGCCGCGGCTCAACCGTGCACGCCGGCACCCCCAACGCCGTCGCCATGCAGGAGTCGCTCAACACCTACGCCGGTATTGAGCGGGTCGTTGACTTCGCGTTTCGTCTCGCGCTGGGCCGTCGCAAGAAGCTGACGCTCTGCCACAAGACCAACATTCTGGTGGCGGCAGGTCAGCTCTGGCAGCAGGTAGTCGCCGAGGTGGGCGCCCGCTACCCCGAGGTGGAAACCGATTACGTGCACGTCGACGCGATGTGCTTCCACCTGCCGCTCACGCCCGAGCGCTTCGATGTGGTCGTCACCGACAATCTCTTCGGCGACATCATCACCGACCTCGGCGCCGTCATTCAGGGCGGCCTGGGTGTGGCGACGAGCGCGAACCTCAACCTTGATGGCAGTGCGCCCAGCATGTTCGAGGCAATCCATGGCTCGGCCCCCGATATCGCGGGCACGGGCGCCGCGAACCCCGCAGGCGCAATCCTGTCACTCGCGCTGATGCTCGGTCACTTGGGTGAGGGCGAGGCGGCGCGCGCCGTCGAGGCCGCCACCGTCGAGGTGCTCGCCGAGCTCCCCGCGCTCGCTGGCCCCGCGATGGGCATGAACACGACCGAGATCGGCGCACGCATTGCCGAGCTCGTGCGCAGCGGCAACGCGAACACCGACCTCGTGCCCGATTCGCTGCTGGGCACGCTCGCGGCCCTGGCGCCCTCGCGCCGGTAACTCGCGGTCACATTTGAGCCCCGCACCCCGCCGGTTTCGGCGTGGGTGCGGGGCTCAAATGTTCAACAAGACCCAAACAAGCATTTGGCTCTAGCTTTCCTCGTGCACACGGGATATGGTGAATGTTGATCGTTGACAATGGCGTCCTCGATCACCATTCATTTTCAGGCTCACGCCTCACCACTCAGGCCACGATATCGGGCCAGCTCACCATCTCGTGCGTTCACCACGATCGATCTGTGTCAGCCACATTCGATGCGTTTCAGTTATCGAGCAGCGCCGCCGCATACATCGGCCGTGCCGAGTCGGCGCTCGGGGGGTGGAACAGGCCCGCTGTGGCATCGCGAAAGATGCGGCTCATCTCGTGCCCGTTTCCATAACCCGATCCGCTGGTGCACATCAGCGCGGCTTCGGCACAGCTGCGGGCTGCGTCGCCGCCAGCGAGACGCGCTGCCACTAAGAGCAGCGGCCAGCGAGCACCGTGATCGATACCCTCGTCAAGGTCACGCGCGCAGACCGCGAGCTGCGCGGGGGCCGCAAGGTAAGCGCGGTGCGCGTCGGCGAGGCGAGCCCGGGCCTCAGGGTTCTCGGCGAGCGAGGCCCCCGTCTTCACCGAGCGGCGCTTGTGCAGCCCCGCGGCGCCCAGCTCAAGCGCACGCCAGGCAACGCCCGTGTACACCGAGCCAACGAGCAGCTGGAAGCAGCTGGTGATCGCGAAGACGAGCAGGTCGGGGGTGCGCCCGGGCGCGAGCTTGCGCGCGACGCGTTCGGGCCTCACCAGCGCACCCTCGAGGCGTGTGGTGCGGCTGTGCGAGGCCCGCATGCCCAGCACATCCCAGTCACTCGAGGTCAGAATCGTGCCGCCGACGGTCTCGGCGGTCTGATCGGCCAGCGTCGCGGGGTCTTCGCTCTTGATGCGGGGGCGCTCGATGAAGCCGTACACCAGCTCGGGAGCATCACTATCGGTGGTGTCGAGCCCGTGCACGATCAGCCGCGTCCATGCCGGCGACAGCGACGTGAAGATCTTGGTGCCGGTGAACAGGTAGCCGCCGTCTGGCTGCGGCACGGCCTGCGTTTGTGATCCCTGCAGCACCCAGTCGTTCGCGGGCTCACTGATACCAAAGGCGAAGATCTCACCCGCCATCGCTTCGGTCAGTACGTAGTCGAGCGACTGGTCGCCGCGCTCGCGCATCACCCGGGCGACGCCTGTGCACATCAGGTGCATGTTGACGGCGAGGGCGGTCGCGGGGGCCGCCGTTGCCAGCCGCTGCTGCAGGCACGACAGTTCATCGAGGCTCGCTTCGGGGCCGCCAAACTCTGCCGGTACGAGGCAGGTCAGGTAGCCGTTGGCGGCCAGCTCGACAATATCCTCAGCGCAGAATCGGTTTTCGCGGTCGTACACGGCGGCGCGCTCACGAAACCGCTCCAGCAGTTCAGTGGGCAGAAACCGCTGTGCGAGCTCTTCGTATCGGGCTTCTCGGCTGGGTGTCTGCATGCTCATCTGGGTTCCTCCACGTTGACGGGTAAACAGTTGATAGGTCTGCGCAGCACGATGGCCGCGTTGTGGCCGCCAAACCCAAACGATGTTGAGAGGGCGGTGTCGAACCGCGATCCGCATCCGGCCGCTGCGCCGCGACCGGTTGCGGCAGCGGGCATGGTCCCGTCAGCAGGCACAGTCTCGGCAGCGTGTACGGTGACGACCCGGGGCGCGGTGACGAAGTTCCAGCCGGGCTCTTCGGGGTCATCGAGGTTGCGGGTGGGCGGCAGCACGCCCGCATTCAGCGCCTGCACCGTGATGATCGCCTCGACGATCCCGGCGGCCCCCAGCAGGTGCCCCGTGGTCGATTTGGTGGCGCTGATGGGAATCTCGCGCGCCCGCTCGCCGAGCGCCGCGTCAAACGCGCGCAGTTCGGCCGTGTCACCCGCGGGGGTGCCCGTGCCGTGCGCGTTGATGTGATCGATGGCCGTCGCATCGATCCCGGCGTCTGCCAGGCAAGCTCGAATGGCCTGCGCGGCCCCGCGGCCCTCAGGGTGCGGAGCGGTGGGATGGTGCGCGTCGCTCGAGGCCCCAAACCCGGCGAGCTCGGCGAGCACCCGGGCGCCCCTGCGGCGAGCGCTTGACGCTGATTCGATCAAAATCGCGGCGGCGCCCTGGGCCATCACGAATCCGGAGCGTGCGCGGTCGAAGGGTCTGGAGGCTGCGGCGGGGTCTGATTCGTAGCCTGCAGCGAGCGCCCGCAGGTTGGCGTTGGAGGCGAGGTTTATGGGGTTGAGGCAGTCTTCCATGCCGATGACGAGCACGGCGTCGGCGTAGCCGTGGCGAATGCGCCGCATGCCTTCGCCGAGCCCGATGGCCCCGCTTGCGCAGGTCGCCGAGACGCCCTGGGATGGGCCGTGGAATCCGTATCGTTGGCTGAGCAGGGCGGCGGCCGAATCGGGGGCGCCGTGCATGGCGAGGGTGAGGGGCACGGCGCGGGGGCCGCGGGCGTCGAAGGCGCGGGTGGCGTGCTGCATGGCGTCGATGGGGCCAGAGCCTGTGGCCGCGATGACCGCGACGCGTGTGCGATCCCACGGCAGCGGGGCGGCGGGGTCGTAGGGAGCAATACCCGCCTGCGTGAGTGCCTCGTCTGCGGCGGCGATGGCCCACTGCTGCACGGGGCTGATGCGCTTGGCCCGTTGCTGGCCGACGGCGAGCGCGCCGTCGAAGCCGCGCACTTGGCCGCCGATGCGCACGGCGAGCGGCGCGAATGCATCACCGGTGAGTGCGGTGACGGCGCTGTGCCCCTCGCGCACAGCTTTCCATAGGGCTTCGGCACTGTTGCCGTTGGGGGTGATGGCCCCGAAGCCGGTAATTACCACGTGTTCGAAGGTCACAGGCGCTCGGCCTCCCCCGCGATCACGAGGTCGCATGTCTCGCCGCGCCTGATCTTGCCGCTTACGGTGCGGGGCAGCTGATTCATTCGGTACCATCTTGTCGGCACGAACTGGGGTGCGAGGTGGGCTTCGGCGTGCGCGCGCAGGGCGTCACGGCTGGGGGCCTCCCCTTCAACGACGAGCCCGATCACGCTGCCGAGAGTGGGGTGCGGCAGCGCCACTGCACACACAGCAGCGGCCTCCGCCTGATCACCCGTCGCTTCGAACGCGCGCTCCACCTCGAGCAGTGACACTTTGTGCCCTCCGGTGATGGCGATATCTCCTGCGCGGCCGAGCAGTTCGAGCTGGCCGTCGATGATGCGCGCCTGGTCGTGCACGGTCGCCCAGCCGTCGTCGCCCACCAGCCGTTCGGCGGTAGTGCCCGCCACATAGCCCAGCGAGCAGGCCGCGGCATGAATCCACAGGGTACCGGGCTCCCCCTCGGGCACCGGGGCACCCGAGTCGGTGTCGCGCACACTCGCCTGCACTCCCCCGTACAGCGAGACGCGGGTGCCATCGCCCTCACGGCTGTCGCCGATGAAGCCGATCTCGGCGGCCCCGTAGTAACTGATGAGGCGTGCACCCGGCACCGATGCCGCAAGGGCCGTGCGAATGCTCGCGGGCAGGTTCGCGCCGCCCGTAACGACAAGTTCAAGCCCCGCGAACGCTTGCGGGTTGCGCCGGGCCGCGACCGCGATGCCTTGCACGACGGCGGGTACGGCTACGACCCGGGTGATGCCCTCAGCTATCACGCGCGAGGCGAGCCCAAACGCGTCGAACTGATCGGCGAGGTGCACGCTGCCGCCCGTCGCCATGCACTCGATAACGGCGTAGAGCGTGAGGCTGTACGACACCGGCCCGGGGGCAAGGGTGACGACCCCCGGCAGCGGTGCGAGGTGCGCGGTGGAGACCGCGAGGTTGGCTCGGTATTGGGCGCGCGTCTTCACAAACGCTTTGGGGTTGCTCGTCGTGCCCGACGAGAACAGCAGCAGGAAGGCTTCGTCGCCGTCGCGCACCGTGGGCTGCGGGGCATCTTGTTGCAGGTCAGTGAGGCGCACCAGCCGCGCGAACTCCATTGGCGCGATGACTGTACCGCCCCAGCCGCGAGCACGCAGCGCTGGTTCAAGGTCGTCAGCGGCCGAGATGACGACCCCGATGCCGGTGGTGAGGATGACATCGACGCGGTGCGCGAGCGGCCACCGCGGGTCGATCACCGCAGACACCGCTCTGAACCCCGCGAGGCCCGCGACGATGCGCCCCGCGAGAAAGGCGGAGTCTGCACTGACCGCCGTCACCGCGATACCGCCTGTTTCGGGGGCCGGTGTTGGAGGCTCAGTCTGGCCGCGGTGCAGCGCATCGATCACGGCGAACATGCGGGCCGAGTCGGCCACCAGTTCGGCGTAGGTCAGCCGTTCGTGCCCTCGCACTTCGTCGAGGGCCGCCGCCCCACCAGAGCCCGCGATCGCCACCCGATCGGGGCACTGCGCCGCCGTCTCAAGAATCGCTCCGGTGATCGGCATGCGACACCTCCCAGTGATGCTTTACAGGCCCGTCATTGGCCCTGCGTCCATTCTAGGGACGACCACCGACGCCACAGCAATCACGGGCGGTCGCAGCGCGTGAAACCCGGCTACGGAGTATCGCGGGGCCAGGGCTTGGGGTAGTTCTGCTCGGTCGTTTCGTTGAAGCGGCGCAGCACGCGGGCAAGCTCGGCATGCTCATCAGGCGTCCACCCTGCCAGGGTGCGGGCCAGGGCCGCACGGCTGTGGGACTGTTCGTATTCGAGCGCAATGTTGCCCGCGAAGGTCAACCGAAAAATACGTGCAATGCCGCCGTCTGGATCGGCGATGCGTTCGACGTGACCGTCGCGCAACAGCGCTGCGGTCTGCCGGTTTAGCGTCGACGCGTCGAGCCCGGTTATGTCAGAAAGGGTACTGATGGAGGCCGGCCCGCCCGCCTCGAGCAGCGTCATCAGTGTGTATGCGCTGCCCTCAAGCACCAGCTCGTCTCGTCGCGCACGCCCCACCGCTGCAGTGATGTGTCGCGTAAACGCCAGCGTCTCAAATTCGATCGCTGAGATGGGGTCGGTGCTCATACCCAAAGTGTAGCAACATTTATGCAAGATACATATCTCATGTAGTATACATAAGTGATTCGATCTTCGCGCACTTCGCGCACCCCCTTCCAGCCCACCCCCGGCCTCATCCTGACGGTGCTCGCTGCCGCCGGCATTCTCGTGTCTCTGGCACAGACCCTCATCGTGCCGCTCATCGGTGAACTGCCCCGCATTTTTGACACGTCGGCAGCCAACGCTTCCTGGATTATCACATCCACTCTGCTCGCAGGCGCCGTATCGACCCCCATCATGGGGCGCCTCGCAGACCTCTACGGCAAGAAACCGATGCTGATGGTGGCAATCATCGCGTTCGTCGCGGGCTCGATCGCGTGTGCCCTCGCCCCCAACCTCGGTGTCATGATTCTTGGGCGCACCCTGCAGGGTGTCGCCAGCGGCATGGTCGCGCTCGGCATTTCGATGCTGCACCAGCTGCTCCCCAAGGATCGCGCCGGTGCCGCCATCGCCCTGATGAGCTCGTCAATGGGCATCGGCGGCGCGCTCGGCCTTCCCGTTTCTGCTGCGGTGGCGCAGTTCGCCGACTGGCGCATCTTGTTCTGGAGCGTGGGCATCGCGGGCATTCTCGTCGCCATCGCCATAGCGGTCGTCATTCGCCCCGTGCCCCAGGCCAAGACTGACGCCACCTTCGATATCGTGGGCGCGATCGGTCTCGCCGTGGGCCTCGTCGCACTGCTGCTGGGCGTTTCGAAGGGCAGCGAGTGGGGCTGGACCAGCCCCACCACGCTCGGTGCGCTCGCCATCGCCGTGGTCGTGCTGCTGGCGTGGGGTTGGTACGAGCTGAAGCTGCGCTTCCCGCTCATCAGTCTGCGCACCGCCATCATTCCCACGGTGCTATTCACAAACCTCGCATCGATCATGTTTGGCTTTGTGATGTACGCCATCAACCTCGTGGTACCGCAGATCATGCAGCTGCCCGTATCGCTCGGTTATGGCCTCGGCCAGTCAATGGTGCTCATGGGCCTGTGGGTGATGCCCATCGGTATCGGCATGATGCTCGTCTCGAAGCTGGGCGCTGAGATCAGCCGCACCCGCGGCCCGCGCACCACCCTGATGCTCGCAGGCCTCGTGATCGCGGCCGGCTACGGTGCGATCATGATCATCCTCGCGACGATGGGTAACCGCACCCCGGGTGACGCCTCAGACACGGTGGTGTACCTCACGCTCGCCCTGATGTCACTGTGCGCGGCCGTCACGGGCGCCGGTATCGGCTTCGCGTTTGGCGCAATGCCCGCCCTCATCATGGGGGCCGTGCCGCCCAGCGAGGTTGCCGCCGCCAACGGCTTCAACTCACTCATGCGCTCACTCGGCACCACGAGCGCGGCCGCCGTCATCGGCGTGATTCTCGCCTCGATGATGCACGAGTACGGTGGCTTCCACGTGCCCACCCTGTCGGGCTTCTTCACCGTGCTCGGTATCGCTGTGGGCGCAGCGCTCGCCGGCACGGCCCTGGCGGCGTTGGTGCCCCGCCGCCCGTAACGGGCAGCGGGAAGATCAGCGGTGCGGGCGGGTTCGTGAGGTTACGAGCCCGCCCGCACTGCGTATTCCAGGCGTGCGAACTGGCCCACGGCGCGGGCGCCAATCAGGCGAAGCTGATCCGGATCAATGCGGCGCGGCAGAAACGGCGCCCCTGAAGTCAGCAGCGCGGGCGCAATCGAGACCGCGATGCGGTCGAGTGCTGAGGCGTCAAAGAATTGGCCCGCAAGATCGCCGCCGCCCATGATCCAGATCTCTTGCGAGGCCGTGGCTTCGGCCGCGGCCCGTAGTTCGGGCAGCACCTCGGCCACGCTCGCGTTGCGCAACCGCACTTCAGCGCCCGCCGGCACCGGCAGTGTGCGTGAGCTCAGCACGTAGACGGTTTTCGTGCCGTAAAACTCGGCCCATTTGGCCGGGTCGTCGAGCATGTTCTCGTGCGCGAGCACCCACTCGTAGGTGTGCGCGCCCATTACCAGCACGTCAGCGTGCGAGGGATACAGCTCGTCGGTGGGAGCGTCTCCCCCTTCGACCGTAAACAACCACTCCAGGCTGTGGTGCTCATCGGCGATGAAACCGTTGAGCGTGGCAGCCGCGTCATAGATGAACTGAACCATGGGCCCAGACTACGCCCCGCCACCGACCATCAAGAGAATCGCGCCGATTATGCCAACGATCACGACAACAAACCCGCCAACGGGGTGTGTGATGCGGGTAAGTCAGTCATGAACGCGGCCCTTCTTCTCCGGGGGCCCACGCCACGGCGCGCACCGGGGCCCCGTCACCGGTGAGTGGCAGCGGAAAGAACCCGACCTTAGCGAGGCTGCCGAGGCGTTCGAGCCCGCGCAGGTTCTCGACGATCAGCCCGTCGCCGCCCAATACGACATCGTGCACGGGGAAGATGCCGGGGGCAGCGCCCAAGCCCAGCCCCGCGCCGCCGCCCACGACGGGCCCGTCGCTGGTGCTTGCGGTGCGATCCGGGCTCAGGGCATCGGTGCCCAGCACCCGCATGCCGCGCTCCCACAGGGCAGCCGCGGCCTCGCGCGTGAGATAGGGGTGCTCGAGCGCGCGCTCTGAGGCAAAGTGGCGGTCCCAGCCGGTGTGCAGCAGCACGATGCGGGGCACGGCGACGAATTTAGTGAGCTCGTCTTTAAGCATGGCGGTGTCGATGGGGGCTCCGGCACGCACCCGATCGGTGAGGTGCAGCACGAGCGCATCACCCACGAGTTCGCCGAGCGACACCTCGTCGATCGTGCGGCCGCCCGCAATCGAGTGCGCCGGCGCATCGATATGCGTGCCCGTGTGCGAGCCGAGACTCACAGCGGTCACGGCTGCTCCGTCGGCATCAATCGTCAATGATTGCGCGCAGCGCACCCCCGGATCCCCTGGGTACACCGTCATGCCCGTTCGAATTGAATGACTCAGATCAATCATGCTGGCAGTGTATCTGCGCCGTTCAAGGATTTCGGCATACACTCCCAACATGCACCGAATCTTTCACACCAGCTTCGCGTCGGTCTACCCGCTCTACCTCTCAAAGGTGGAGCGCAAGGGGCGCACGCAGGCCGAACTTGACACCGTGATTAGGTGGCTGACCGGGTTTTCTGATGCCGAGCTGGCGCAGCAGATTGCCGCCGAGACGACGTTTCGGGAGTTTTTCTCGGCGGCCTCACTGACGCCCGCGGCGTCCCTCATTACGGGCTCGGTGTGCGGCGTCAAAATTCAAGAGGTCGAAGACCCGCTGATGCGCGAGATTCGCATGCTCGACAAGGTGGTTGACGAGCTCGCGAAGGGTCGCCCGCTCGAAAAGATTCTGCGCACGCTGTAGCGCGCGGGTGATCTGGGGTTGCTGCTAGCGGCTCCGGATCACGGAGTATTCGCGAACAAACGCATGATCGAGGACTCAATCCATGATGGTGTTGCACCGAATGCTTCCGGGTGTGCCTCAACATCCGGCAGAATGGCCCTATGTCTGTGCTCCCCACCGCACTCGCGATTCAGCGTCTCAGCGGCGCCAACGCGACGATCGACATGTTGCGCGCGAACACCTTGCCGGTTATGGCTGCTGTATTGGGCGAATATTTCGGGAGCCCGAGCACCCGTGTTCCGACCGATGAGCTCCACGAACTCATCGACGCTGATTTACAGACCCTGCGTGAACATTTTGACCTGGGCACACAATCAGCGAAGGGTTTCTGCGATGGCTGGCGCGAAAAGAAGGTCATTATTCGACGGGCGGCCGAAGGCTCCCGCGGTGAGACGTATGAGCTCTCAGCAGCAGGCTTCGATGCGATCCGCATCATCGACCAGCTGATCACCCCGCAGTCAACGCTCACCGAGTCACGGCTGATGACGTTGGCCCAGTCACTACAATCTTTGGCGATTGATACCGACCCCGATACCTCACGAAAGCTGCGTGCACTAGAACAACAGCGGGAGCGCCTCGACGAGGAGATCACCCGGCTCCGCAGCGGAGAAGTCGAGCCCCTCGACCCGCGGGTCGCCACCGAGCGCATCACCGATATCTTGTTACAGGCGCAGGGACTCCCTGCAGATTTTGCGCGGGTACGAGCCCGATTCGAAGATCTAAACCAGGAACTTCGCGTCGCGATACTCAGTCTTGACGATCATCAAAGCAATGTGATCATGGAGATCTTTCGCGGTGTTGACCTCATCTCAGAGTCTGACGAGGGTCGCACATTTCAAGCGTTTTCAGGACTGATCCGCGACCCCGAAAGCTCTGCAGCATTTGAATCCAACGTACGCGAGATCCTGAACCGTGATTTTGCTTCCCAGCTGCCTGCTAACGCACGCCGCCAGATTCGCAACCTGTTACGCGACATGAAAATGGGGAGCCGTGATGTGCAGGGCACGCTCACCGAGTTTGCGCGCGGTTTGCGCCGCTATGTGAGGTCCCAGGACTATCAGCGTGACCGTGCGTTGCGCACGCTGATCCAGGAGGCGCTTTCAACCGCGGCCCCGGCCCGCATGGCGATCAAGCCGTTTACCGAGATCGGTATGAGTATCGACCTTCCCGTGATCTCGATGAGCAGCATCGGTGGGGTCTCGCCACATGATCCCTCAGCATTTGACGCGGGCGAGCTGCTAGGTGATGCCGAATCCGGGGAGGTTGATCTGGCACAACTCGTGTTGATCGCCCGCGAGAGTGAAATCGATTTTGCCGAACTCTCTTCAAATGTCAATAGTTACCTTGAAGTGGCTGGCACCGGATCAGTAGCCGATGTGTTACGCGAGTTTCCATCTTCTCAGGGCCTCGCAAGCGTTGTGGGGCTCCTGGCTCTCGCCACACGGCACGGCCTCGTCGACACAGACAACGCCGAGCAGCTCACCTGGACCGGCCTCGACGACGTTACTCGCACCGCAACTGTCACCCGTCACGTCTTTACCGAACGGATCGATTTATGACACAGTTTTTCGTCGACCCCCTCCTCGAAGAACACGCTGAGGGCTCGACCACGCTATCTTCGGGACTGTGGGAGGGCGACTCGGGTACGCTTGCCGACAGCTCCCGGCGTGCTCTACTCAAACTGATTCAGGGGCCCTATCTCTCGAGCAAACAGCACTCGCGGTTATGGACCGCTCTGCTCGCTGACCGTGTTCAGATTCAGTCGCGACTACACGATTTGTTTCTCGACGTCGTCATCGATGAGGTCGACGAATTAGCTTTTACCCGCAAGGTACACGCGCCCGAGTTTGATGCCCCGAGCGCACTCCGAAATGTGGCCCTCACGTACGCCGACACCATTTTGTTGTTGGTGCTGCGTCAGCAGCTACTCGCCACGGGCGGTGGGCGCCGCACCATCGTAAGCCAGACCGAGATCTTTGAGCAGCTTGCGATCTACCGCAATTCTGACACGGCCACATATGCTCGAAACCTCAACTCTGCGTGGACGCGCATGAGCAAGCAATACCGTGTCATCCACACCGTCGATGACGACCGTGTGGAGGTCTCGCCCCTCGTGAAATTCATGATCGACGAAGAACGGGTGCGCGCGCTTACCCAGGTGTACGAGAAATTGGCGGGCCTTGATCCGCAATCGCATACGACGGCCGATTTGCCAGAGCCTACCGCCGAGTCATCTGAGGAACTTTCGTGAACACAGAGGCAATGAACAATGAAGCAGTGCCCGTTGCCCCCGGGCAGTGGCGCCTCGCTGAGGTACAGGTGGCGAACTGGGGAACATTCGACGGGGCGATCTATCGCATCCCTGTGTCGCGCAAGGGTCAGCTCATCACTGGCCCATCTGGCTCAGGTAAATCATCACTTCTCGACGCCATCGCCACAGTATTAACGCCAGATCGATGGCTGCGATTCAACCTCGCCGCGCAGGGAGCGGGTACCCGAAGCGACCAGCGCAGCCTCATGAGTTACGTGCGCGGAGCTTGGGCTCGCCGCACTGACGAGTTTGAAGATCGCGTGGTCAGTGAGTATTTGCGCCCAGGTCCCACTTGGAGCGGCATTGTGATGCGCTACGAGAATGGCGTCGATCTACCGGTCACCCTGGCTCGACTGTTTTTCGCGAAGGGGAATGACACTTCACGGGAAAACCTCAGCAGCCTCTACGTGCTCGAGCGCGCTGCCCTCGACCTGCGTGACCTAGAACCGTTCGCGCGAAGCGGTCTCGAGAGCCGCAAACTCCAAGCCGCATTTCCTGATGCGCTCGTTAATTCTGGCGGCAAGAACACCCGGTTCTATCAACGACTCCGATCCATATTTGGAATCGCAGACGAGAGTGCGCTGCAGCTGCTCCATAAGACGCAGTCGGCAAAGAATCTCGACAGCCTCAACCAGCTGTTTCGTGAATCCATGTTGGAGAAGCCAGAAACATTCAAACTGGCAGAAGAAGCACGTACCCAGTTTGGTGAGCTCAACGAAGCACACGAACACGTGGTGCGACTGCGCCAACAACGCGATCTTCTGGCCGGGTTGCGTGACGCCTCTATAGAATATGACCTCGCTGAAAGCCGCGCAGCGGCCGCCAGCACTCTCGGCGCGCACGTGCTGCTGTATCAGCGCCAGCGACAGCTTGAACTAGCTTTCGCGGAACGTACCAAGATTGAGGAACACCTCATCGTGCTGCGTGCCGATAGTGAGTACGCAGCAGCCCAACTGCGCGCTGCCGAGGAATCCTACGATGTCTCGCGTCAACGCACCTTAGAACTGGGTGGCGGCGACGTCGAACAACTGCGACTCCGTGTAGAAAGCGCAGCCGCGCAGGTTGAATCCACCGAGCGGCGGTGGCAGCAGATGGCAGACCGGCTGGCGAAGCTCGGCATTGCTCCTGCCCCCGTAAATGCGTCAGAATTTGCTGAGTTGGTGGCGGAGGGGTTTCGATCAGGAGCCGCGGCGAGCGCTGAGAGCGCGAGCGGCCCCAGCATCAAAGAACACGACCAGCTTGCGGTCGCGCGACACAACGCTCAGCAGTTGGAACGCGAAATTGATGCGCTCGCGCGCAGCAAGAGCTCTGTTCCAGAGAAGCTACAAGTCGTGCGTAAAGACTTGGCCGAGCATCTGGGGGTCCCCGTCACAGCCCTCCCGTTTGCTGCAGAGCTACTTGAGGTCAATGCACAGTACGCCGCTTGGACCGGCGCATTCGAACGGGTCCTGAAGCAGTTCGCACTCACCCTGCTCGTGCGCAGCGAACATCTGATTGCTACCCGCCGATGGGTCGATGCACGGTCATTGCAACTTCTACTCGTTTACGAAGAAGTCCTGCCCCATGTCCAGCCGCCCAAGCCCGTCAGTTCGAATTCATCACTGGTGCACCGGGTCACAGTCAAGCCCGGCGCATTCGAAGCGTGGATGCACCGCACGCTCTCGGAACGGTTTGACTATGCATGCGTCGACCAGCCCGACCAGTTCGATGATCATGCACGCGCAGTGACCATTAACGGGCAGATCAAATCATCACGCACCCGGTATGTAAAGGACGACCGCGTTTCAATCGGCAACCGTGGCCGTTGGATTTTGGGGGACCATGAAGCCAAGCACGAAGCCCTCGTTGAGCTACTGGCTTCGGCCCGCGCAGAGGTGAATCGTTACGAAGACATCGTCGATGCAGCCACCCGTCAACGAGACTTCGCCCTGCTGCGCGAGGACACGTTGAACGATCTGCGCACACGGCCGTGGGCCGAGTTCGATGTGTCCAGCGCCAAAACCGATGTCGACCGATTACATAAGAACCTCGTAGAGCTGACGGGCACAAACTCTGATCTTGCAGTAGCGCAAGAGCGTCTGGACAATTCCAGGCAGGCACGCGATCTTGCCAATGGACGGGTGTCGCAGCTCGAAAGCGATCGACAAACAGCCGAGCGACGTCTCGGTGAGCTCGCCGAAATGATCGCTGAGATCGAATCACGACGAGCTGACGATGGCACCGGTCTGCACCTCACTGACGAACTCCGCACCGATCTGCAAACGCGATTTGCCGCTGTACGTCGCAGCATCACGTTGATCACCCTGGCCGAAACCGGTCAGCAGGTTTCTGAGCGTCTCTATCGAGAGCGAGACCAGGCGAAGGCGATCGCCGATAAAGCCGGTTCTGAAATTACCAGCATCGCTACTAAGTTTCGTGAGCGATGGCGTGGGGCATCAGCAGACCTCGTGGCAAACGTCGAAGGCCGACACGGGTTCATCGAACTGTATGACGGGATCGTCGCGAATGGGCTTCCCGATCATGAATCACGGTTCTTTGATCTGCTGCGCGATCGTTCACGCGACATGGTTGGCCAGCTCGTCGACGAAATCATGCATGCACCCGACGAGATTGAAGCTCGCATCGATCCCGTAAATGCGTCGCTGCGCAGGTCTGCATTTGACGAGGCCCGCTACTTACATATTGAGGTTAAGACGAAGCGGGGCGAAGCTGCCACCCGGTTTTTGCAACAGCTTCGGTCCATTTCTGAAAACAGTTGGGCTGACGACAATGCCGCTGATGCCGAGCACAGGTTTGCCACGCTTTCGGCGCTGATGCAAAGGCTCGATTCGAGTGATCCACAGGATCGAAAGTGGCGAGATCTGTGTTTAGACACCCGCCTTCACGTGACGTTCTTAGCTCACGAAATCGACGACAGCGGCAGACGTCATTCCACGTATGACTCAGGTGCGGCCATGTCGGGTGGCCAGCAGCAGAAGCTTGTGGTGTTCTGCCTCGCGGCGGCGTTGAGATACCAGCTTGCGGACCCCGATGACCCGCTGCCGCGATACGGCACGATCGTGCTTGATGAAGCATTTGATAAGGCCGACAGCAGGTACACCCGACTCGCCCTCGACGTGTTTCAAGAGTTCGGGTTTCAGATGGTGCTGGCGACGCCACACAAGCTCCTGCAAACCATCGAGCCGTATGTGGGCGGGGCGACTGAGGTGGAGAACCCGACTCGGGCCCGGTCCCACGTGTCGAGTCTCATGTGGGAGAACCCGCGAGGAGCCGCATGATGAGCGTGGCGGCTGCTCGCGTGGCCGCCCGCGAGCGCATCGCCAAGAATTTGGGGGTCTGGGCTTCTTCACTGGCTGCGGGGTCGACAGATCCTTGGTCGCTCTCAATCGCGCTCAAGCCACCGACCGAAGCTCAGGCACTCGCAGATCTCTCAGCTGCAGAAGTTTGGGCCCGCAGTTGGCGGGCCGCGATGCCCGCCGAAAGCGCCGCACTTGATTGGGAGACGCGTAACTGGCGCAGGATCGGGCGGCAAGAAGTACCGGTGCGATTGCGCTTCGCCTCCCCTGACGCCATAGCCACGTTCGTTGGTGGTACGGCGGCACATGATTGGCATCTCGTACGTGATCGCACGGCTCTCGCCGCTGCACAATTTGGTTCGAGTGAGGCTTTAGGTGCTGTGATCCGGCGCCACGTGCGCACTATTCTTGGATACGACGATGCGGAGTGGGAGCAGGTGCTTGCTGCTGCGCAGTGGCTGAGTGAGAATTCGGTAGCCGGGCTGCGACCCAGGCAGCTGCCGCTCCGAGGCGTCGACACAAAATGGTTTGCCTCCCATCGCGCGGTGGTGACCGATCTACTCGCGGCGTTAGTGCCCGGCCACGCGCTAGGCGTGGTAGAGAGTGACATGCTCTACCGGGTGCGCGTGCTAGATCAGGATCTCAGTGCGCACAGCCTTGGTGGACTCAGCGATTTTTCGGCGCCCCTCATGCAGCTCGCCGGGCTCACCCTCGAACCAAGGGTGGCATTCGTGTTTGAGAACAAGGAGTCGGTGCTTGCGATGCCTGAGTGGGCGGGTGCCATCGCGATTCACGGGAATGGCCTCGACATCGCTGCCGTCGCCGATCTTCCGTGGATGCAACGCTGCCCCATTGTGTATTGGGGTGATCTTGATTCGGCCGGGTTTGCGATTCTCAACAGGCTGAGACTTCATCATTCTCGGGTCACAACGGTCTTAATGGACGACGACACACTACTTGCCCACCGAGACCTGTGGGTCACCGACAAGAGTCCCGTTCGTGGAGAACTCACTATGCTTCTGCCGCAAGAACTTCGCACCGTGCATCGGCTACAGCTTGAGGCCGATGCTCGGCTGGAACAAGAACGAATTCCCTGGGAGACGGCTTTGGCAGCGTTGCGAAAAGCAGATCCAGACGGCGTAATCTGACCGTCTTCAATGCACCCGGCGCCTCTGCATGCCACCGAAATTCAAGAGGTCGAAGACCCACCATTGCGCGAGATTCGCCTGCTCGACAAGGTGGTCGTCGAGCTCGCGAAGGGTCGCCCGCTCGAGAAGATTTTGCGCACGCTGTAGCGCGGGTGCTGCGGGGTCGCTGCGTGCGGCTCGGGATCTACTGGCCGCCCTCGTTACTCTCATTGCTCTCGTTGGAGAAAAGCATTTCCATCGTGACCCCCAGCACAGCCAGGGTGTCCATCACCCGAAGGAGCACCGCTGACGAGCCATCTCGTTCAAATCTCGCGACCCAAGACCGGCTAACGCCAGCCCGGTCAGCAAGCTCCTGCTGCGTCAACCCAAGGTTTTCTCGGCGCTCAGCCACAAACGCGCCCATCCCTCGCGCGGAACGCATTCGGCGACGACCAACCTCACTTTGTGTCATGGATGACACAATACCCAATGTGTCATCCATGACACAACGGCGACCGATCACCGGAGCCCCGACACGCAGTCTGCCTTTCGCTGATCTCTCGCGTTACAAGCCGAGCTGCTCGAGCCGCTGCGCTGCCCGGCGAAGAGCAGGGGTGGGTTCAGCTTCTGCTTCGATCAGACTTCGCACTTGTTCCACTTCCCGTGAAGTGAGATTGAGGATCGCGTCCTCCAAAATAACACTGCGAGCTCGCGTGACCGCAGCATCCAGCATAAATGCCGTTCGATCAACGCCCTGCATTTCTGCGGCACGATCGATGACGTCACGCGCCTCTTCAGAAACGCGCAAGTTGATGCGCGCCGTAGCGATGTTCATATAGCTTGCCCCCTCGGTCCGTACATTCATTGTACGTACAGCATTCAAGCTTAGCTACGCCGGATAATCTCTTTCAAGCGTTTTCAAAGGAAGCATCAGACTGTGAGGGTGATCAACAAATCTCACAAACCCATACGACTCATAGAACTTTGCCGCAGCCTCACTCATGGCGTGCACCACGACCAGCTCAACCCCGATCTCTTTCGATACCCGCGTGCAAGACCGAAGCGCGTGCGCGAGCAAAAGCTCTCCGATTCCCTGCCCTCGAACCGACTGACATCGCGCCAGACGAGCGATCAACACACTCGGAATGGGGTACCTGGGCGTGTTCGACGAGCCAAACACGGCCGACAATTCTTCTGCATCAATTCGGTAGGAGCTTTGCGAGTAGTAACCAAGCACAGCCGAGCTCCCCTCCGCCACCAAAACACGAGTCAATGTACTTCTTCGACGGTCACTTTGAAACGCGTAACGACTTAACCATTCATTGAGGGCAGGCTCCTCGCAGCAAAAAGCAGACCTGTCATGCTTTCGCAAAAGAGTCTCAATCTGCCACATCCACCCAAACTACCCGGAGCTTGGCCAGTTTCAGGGAGCCAAAAATGTCCAGCAGACCCACCTACAGGCCTTTGCCACCTCACCCCAAACCCACATCCTTCACATCAGCGAGTGCAGCACGCACACGCCAAACGGGCCGCCCGCGATAACGCGAACGGCCCGTCGATACAGCTTTTCCTTACGCGGCGAGCAGGTCTTCCGCACCCGCACCGGGCAGCTCGAGCGTAACCTGGGTGCCCCACGGGTCGTTGAGCACGATGGAGCGGCCGGTGTCGGCGAACTGCAGGCCGCGGCCGCGCAGCCTGGTGGCGAGCGCGTCGAGATCTTCGCGGCCCGGCAGCGTAATCGCTACGTCACCCAAGCCGAGGCGTGCGGCGCGGGGGCCCGCGCCGCGGCTGTTCCAGGTGTTCATGGCGACGTGGTGGTGGTAGCCGCCAGCCGAGGCGAAGAGCGCACCGGGGTGCATCGCCAACGTCGATTCGAAGCCGAGGGCGTCGACGTAGAACTCGCGCGCCACAGCAACGTCGCCCACCTGCAGGTGCACGTGACCGATGGTGCCTCGCTGCTGGGCAGCGGCGGCGAGCACCTGCTCGTTGAGGTGGGTCGAGAGGTACGCGTTGGGGTCAAGATAGTTGGTCGCCATGTCGACCTGGCCGTTGGTGTAGGTCCAGGTGTGGCGAGGCCGATCGAGGTACAGCTCAATGCCGTTGCCCTCGGGGTCGGTGAAGTAGAAGGCTTCGCTCACGAGGTGGTCGCTTGATCCGGCGAACTGGCTGCGCGGGTCTTGCGCGGCGCGGTAGACCGTGGCGGCGAGGCTCGCGGCGTCTTCAAACAGGAACGCCGTGTGAAACAGGCCGGCATCGCTGGGGTTCACCGCGGGCAGATCCGGCATATGCACCAGCCGCATCAGCGGCACATTGCCCCGCCCCAGCACCCGGTGCACCTCGCGGCCGATGGCGCGCTCATCGAGGGGCACGAGCGCGAGGGCGTTCGCGTAGTAGTCGCTCATGGTTTCGAGGTTGCCTACCCGCAGAGTCACCGCGCTCATCGCGAGCTCGCTCGAGAGTGTGCGCTCAGAGGTTGCGGCTGTGTGCTGTTCCAATTTTCGTTCCTGTCTGGATGCGGCGATGTGCCGGGGTGAAATCACGGGGAGGGTGCGGGCCGTGAGCTACGACCGCGGCCCGGCACCATTGCGGTGCCGGGCGGTGCGTGCGCGAGGTTTTTACACCTCGCACACGGCGACAATTAGTTGTTCAGCGCGAATCCGCCGGTCCACGAGATCTTCTCGCCGGCCGCGAGGGTGAGCTGCAAGAAGCCGAGGGCCTCGAGCTCGTGGGCACGCTTGAGGCTACCGGCGTCGATGGCGCGAATGCCACCCGCGGTGACTGCTGCGACGAGATCGGCCTTGGCCGCCGCGTCTTCGCCCGCCACAAGCACGGTGGTGACGCTGTCGGTGTCGCCGACCTTGCCGGTGGCGAGGGTCGAAGCGAAGTTGGTGTTGAACGCCTTGAGCACGCGTGACTCGGGCAGCACCTTCTGAATCTCGGCGGCGGCCGAGCTGCCCTCGGGCACGACGAGGTCGTCGAAGGTTTCGAAGTTCAGGGGGTTGGTGATGTCGATGACGGTCTTGCCGGCGAGCTGCGCACCGTGGCTGGCGACGATCTCGGCGACGGCGGGGAACGGCACGGCGAGCACGACGGTGTCGCCGGTGACGGCGGCATCAGCATCGTTGTGCGAGATGTAGTCAACGCTTGCGCCACCCGCAGCGAGTACGCCACCAATTGCGTTTGCCATGTTGCCGGTTCCAAAGATTGTGAACGAAGCCATATCGGGTCTCTCCTTGCGAGGGGCTATTCGTAACCGAAAAGCGGTTGGTTGCAGGTACAACTAAATAATACGCACACTTTACTTGCGAGTGCAACTAATTTGCTAGAATGAATTTTATGACCTCCCAGCTCACTCACCCCGAACGCATCGCGGTCGCCCGCCTGCACGCCCTCCTCGAGCTGCTCCCCACCGCCCTAGATAAGCGTTTAGGGGTCGCTGGCGTCACCTCATTCGAGTACACCCTGCTCGATGCACTGTCTCAAAGCGATGCCCACCGCATGCGCCTGAGCGAGGTCGCCCGCAAGACCAACGCGACGCTCCCCCGCATATCGCGGGTGGCAACATCGCTCGAGCGCCGCGGTCTCATCGAGCGTGCCCCCTGCCCCGCCGACGGCCGCGCGACCAACGCGGTGCTCACTGCCGCCGGCGCCGCCGCGCACGAAACCGCGCGCGATCTCTATGCGCTCGCGGTGCGCGAACTGGTACTCGAGGGCCTCGCTCAGCTGCCCGGTGACGGCGTCGCCCAGCTCACCGATCTCACCTACGCGATCCTCACGAGCCTTGACCCCGAGCACCCGCGCATCATGCCCGAGGTGCCAGCGCCCTGCGCTGCTGACCCGGCGAGCGCCCCCGCAGGCCCCGGATCCCCCGCCACCGAGCCACCCACCGAAGTGGTGGGGTGTGCGGCAGACCCGGTTGCAGAGCAGATCGCCGAGCAGGCCGCATGCGCGGCAGACCTGGCACCGGAGCCGGTCCCGTGCTCCGCCGACCCCGCACCGTCACAGTGTGCGGCAGACCCTGCGGCATAGACTGGACGCATGCTCGCATTTGCCGCCATTTTGCTGATCGTCAACGCTATCTACAACGCGATCGTATGGCCGCAGTTTTGGAAGCGCGTGGCGAAGGATCCCCGCGCCACCGATAAGCAGGGTCGCGCCACCAAGTTCCTCAAGGTACACGCAGTACTCGTGGCTGTTGCCCTGATCCTCGCGGTCGCATCGGCCATCGCTGGGTTCTCGCTGCTGTTCTAAACGCTGCTTCTTATAGGCGGTCTTCCCCCCGCTTATCTATTTGCCAGCCACGGTGAGGCCTGCGCGCAAGTTTGCGACGAAGCCAAGAGTTTGCGCCTTAAGGTCCACAAAAGCCCCCGCCATGGGTTCTTCTGCTTCCAATGCAGATTGCATGTCAGCAAGGAACTTGTTCACGAGATGTTCCGCGTTGCTTAGACCCCATCCAGAGATTTCTGTCACTAGGTCTTGGACCGTCACGTCTACGTGCCGATACTTACGGTTCACCGCCAGAGCCAGCTCCCCGTCCAGGGACAAGTGTGCCTGAGGCACCACGTCATAGGCCGGGGCCAGCGTCACTTCTCCAGCCGCCGAGTGCAGCAGGCCAATATTTTTTGTATGCATGTCTAAGTTGCCGAGCCCAACAGCGAGTACGACCATACGCGCGAAACGTTTCAGATCTTCCTTGGCTGCATACCTATCCAGAGTCTCCGCAACCCTGCGCAAACTAACGACGCCGCCTATGGTTTGATATTTCTGGTTTCCTTTTGCCCCGAGAGCCTGGCTCAGGTCTTCCTGGTGCACACGACCCTCTTCGCCCCGATCGAAACGCTCAATAACAAGGGCAGCAAGGCCATCAAAATACTCGATCTCAACACCAAAATCAGCTAGCCCTAACCTCCGGGCTACACGCGCACCATATTCCTCATCAAAGATCACAGTTGCACGGTTTCCGCCAAGCTGTGGCTTCACAATATGCGTGGTCGGATACCCACCCAGGCCTTGGGCCCAACCTTCCCGAGTGCGCACAAGCACAGCTTTTGGCTGCACTCCTCCTAGCGAGGATTTACCAGCGAGACCATCATTTGCAAGGGGCGCCCCAATTGGGTCTTCTAGCAGCGCACGAATCTCAGACAAACCCACCGGCCGAAGCGATGGCGTGTGAGGCTCAGTTGGATCTTCTGGGTTCCAAATCTGCAAAGCGCCCGCAACGTCACGCCCGTATCGGGCCAAGAACGCCAGGGTATCCCCCTGCCGAATTCCACCTTGAGCCAGCATGTAGTCATACTGATTGCCTTCGGGCAACAATTCTTCAAACCAGTTTTGTCTCCGTCGAGCAAAGTCTCGTCGCTGCTTCGGCGACAGCGGCATTGCTACCGAGATCACGCCACTATTCACGCCAAACTTTGCCATGCCCGCTTTGCTGGGTGTGAAATCAAATGCGCGCGCATCGCCAGACAGCTCACCCACGACTGTCCCATATAGTTCAACTAAGAGTCGCATCGTCTTCGTCCCCCCAGCTCGCAGAAAGTTCAAGCCCCGTGGCCCGCGCAAGTTCCAACAGCTGCTTCAAATAGATCGTCGACTTTCCGCTTTCAATCTCGCTGATCGAGCTTTGTCGAATCCCTGAGTCAGCGGCCAACTGATTCTGAGTAAGTTCACGCTCCATTCGAGCTTGCTGCACCGCCAGGCCAAAGTCGGCCGGTGTGCGCAATCGGGCGGTATATCGAGGCATGTCACTTTCCTTCATCTATCGGAATTTAACGATACGTCCAGTGTATTCGAATATTCCGATAACACCACCCCTAGGTCCTTACACACCGCGCCATTCACAATGGCTCCTCGGCGCAGCAGTCACGAACTACTAGCGCGAGGGGCTCCGCGGCGCGATCCGAATCAGCTCCAGATCGCGCCGCCTCACTACTAGCTGCGACGCACCTCACCCGGATCGTAGGTGGGTTTGCCCAGCGCTGCGTGGTGCGTGCGATAGGAGCGCGGGTCGAGCCCCGCGTCGGCCAGCTCGCGTGCCCGCTCGGGGTAGTTGAACACTTCGGGCAGTTCGCCTCGTTCAAGCCGCTGCAGAGCTTCGCTCCTCACTTGCGAGCGGGGGTACATGAAGCCGTGCGGTTCAAACTGGAAGAGGTTCCAGCACCAGGCCGTAGCTTCAGCATACGAAAACCCTCGCCAGCGCCCCTCCGTAACCAATTGCTCCGCGGTGTCCGCCGCGTAGGCCGCCTCAATCTTTCTCCAGCCGAGCGCTAAGCGTTCTGCCGCCGCCCGAGATTTCTCCTCATCATGCATGTCCTTGATCGCGGCCACGTGTGCGACAACTTCTGCATAGGTCAACTGCTCGACGCTACCGTCGTCAGCCACGCGAGTGAACTGTGTCGGTTCACACGACCGAAGAAAGTTTTCAACCCGGGCCAGTTGCACGCGTTCACTCCCTGTGAGGTAAGCGCCACAGCGTTATGCGGGTGGCGCTCACCGCCGCGACCCATAGCCCCGAACGGGAATAATGGTGGCCCCGAACGGGAATAATGGGTGGCGCTCAAGCCTGCGAATACTCATCTACCCCGGGAGCGCCACGATTCCGCTCAACTCGTTCCAACGCGGCAGCAAGATTCCCCTCAGAGAAGAGTTCTTCCCACAAGTTCACTTCACTGCCCCAGACTTTCTGTCCAGCAGCCGCCGAGTCCTCGTTCCACCCAGCACGCGCAAGACCATCACGGTCAGGATCTACGCACTGCCCTGTTTCACCAGGCGATCGGTGTTCCACACGATGACCACGAGAACCACTCTCCATACCAGTCAATTCCTAACGTTCAGCCCTTCCCGACCCATATAACTTTCCCGTCGGTACTATGGCGTCTGCTGACTCCTGCCCCATCAGCCCCACCCTTAAAGCAGAACCGCTGCACCCTCACGAGTGCCGCACTGGGACAGGCCTCCCCAGATAAGAACATCCACTTTCCCCTGACCGCCACCGCATTTACACACAAGCCGTTCAATGGTGGAACGGGCTTCGACATCGTTTGCTGCCTTACCCCGACCTGCATGCCTGATGCGATTCGTGTTCCTCGGTGCCAGGATTTGCCGCCAGCTTCCTTCCCACCCCACCTCGCGATGACGCAGTTGCTCTTGGCTAAGAGTTAAACCACCTTCTCCTCCAGAGGACTTCCACCTCCAAGCAGATGCCCATGCCGGGCGTACAACAAAGTGGGGTGTCGCATACGCGACACCCCAACTTTCTGGTCTTCTATTTAACGATCGGCGAACGAAGCTACACAGTTACTGGTCGCGTCGTCGTAAGCAACATCGTCATATTTATCAAGTCCTGAGATGTACTGTTCCAGTACACCGGCTGCGTCATCGAGCCCCTGTTCTGTCGCAAGATCAATCCACATTTGCTTGCCAGACTCACCCAAATCGTCCTTCCACGCTTTCGTTGCGGCTTCAGACCAACCAGTGAGCGTAACCTTGGGCGCTTCAAGCATCGCATCGCACTGTCCTGCAGCGACTGCGTTGAATGCCTTGACACCTTCGCCTGTGTTGAGTTCCTCCGTCACCTGATCAAACTGCTTACGCAAGTCATCAGGCAATCCTGCATATGCTTCTGCATTCACCCACATACCAAACGTCGAGTACTGCCCGATCCCTGGGTCTGTCCAACTCGGCAGCAGCTCCATCAGTTTGTAGTTCACCGGGAAATCGATGGCACCTGCAGTGGTTGAGACGACTCCTCGCTCGACAGCTTCGTAGGTCTCTGGCGCTGTGATCGAAACGATATTCGCACCTTGCTCGCTAATCGCCTTTTGGATGATCGGGCCAGAGACTCGTACTTGAGAGCCGTCAAACTGCTCGATGCTCTCAATAGGATTCTGGTTGCCAATCAGCAGACGACCAACAGGCCAAGTACCAACATGGTGCAGACCGTTTCGTTCCATAATGGCCTTGGCTGGTTCGTAATCTGTGTGCAGGTCATAGATTGACTGCATGGCTGCCTGAGCATTCTGGTTCAAGAATGGAATACTCACCATACTTGTGGAGGGAAAATACTGTGGCGTGTAGTCAGGGACCGTCACACCGATTTGAGCTCGGCCGTCCCTCACGCAGTCGGCAACTTCTGCCGCTTTACATAGCGCTTCAGTTGTCGTGCGCTCAAAGTTGATCCCACCTTCAGTGACTTCCTCCACCCGGTCCATAAACCATTCCTGCACCGCTGCATTCGGGGTTCCTGCCTGCGCACCAGTCGCGAGGGTGAAGGTCACTGACTCTGCACCTTCTGCACCGGCCGCGCCCGAGCCACCAGCGTTATTCACCCCGGCACAACCAGTGATTAGTAGGCCGGCTACCGCCGCCATCCCAATTACGCCGCTAACACGTCCAACATTCTTTGTACGAGTGTGTTGTGAGAACATCATCGTCCTTTCTAAACAATCCGCATCTTTGCGAGGTAAGTCATTTCATATTCTTCAGGCAAAAGCGTCAACGTAATTGGTATTTGACGCACATGAGGCAGCAAACGGCGCAAGGATTCAGCCTGCATTCATCGCTACAAGGGAGGGCAAAAATAGCGTGATCGCTGGCACGAAGAAGAGTATTGCTGATACACCGAGATCCATCAGCATCAGCGGCAGAACACCCTTAAAGACAGTCTCTGTGGGAACACCCGCTGTGCCCGCAACGACGAAGCACGTCATGCCCACTGGTGGCGTCACCATTCCTATCGCGGTGAGCTTCACGATCATAAGACCCAACCAAATCCCACTAAAACCAAGCTCCATTGCAATGGGGTAAATAATAGGGATGGTAATAATCAGGACCGATATCTCGTCAAGGGCTGTGCCTAGCGGCAGCAGCAGTAAAAGCAATAGACCGATAGTCAGCAAAGGTGGAATTGCAAGGCTGGCCACCCAATTGGTGATGGTGTCAGGCACGTGGGCAGCAATCAAGAAGGTTGAGAAAACACTAGATCCAACGAGAATCATGAACACCATCGAAGTGGTTTGGGCAGTGTCCAGCAGTGCGCCTTTGACATTCGACCACATCGTGGTGACGCCGTCACGACGAAACTCCCACAGCAGAATCAGCAGTGCCACAAACGCGGCAATCGAAGCAGATTCCGTGGCCGTGAAAATACCCGAGAACATACCTCCCAGAACGATGAGAAAGATAATTGAGAGCCGCACGAGCCCACGCCAAGGTAGATTACGCGCTGATTTACCATAAACCTGCTTGACCGCTTCGGTGTTAGGCACCCCAGCCGACACTGGAAGGTGTGCTGGCCCATCAGCTACCGCACGTGATCCGCCTCTGGCTGCAGAGTTCCGAGGTGAGGAGACTTTTGCAGAAGCATCTGCGTATGCCACCTCAACCACATCAGCCAGCACTGTTTCTGGCCGCACAATTTGCCGGTGACCTACGACAAGAATGTAAACGATGTAGCCCACCGCCGAAAGGATGCCCGGAATAATGCCCGCGGCTAGGATCTGGCCCACTGATTCACCCGTCATAATGGCGTACAGAACCAGAAATGTACTAGGCGGAATAACGACCCCTAGGGTGCCGGCAATGGCCACGATACCTGTCGCCAACGAAGCGGGGTAACCGTAGGCTCGCATCTGGCCGACTGAGAGCTTCGACATCGTTGCTGCAGTACCGATGCTTGAGCCCGAGACCGCAGAGAAGCCCGCGCAGGCCATGACGGTAGCGATGCCCAGCCCGCCGGGAAAGCGCCCCACCACATGGTTAGCAATAGCAAATACATGCTCTGCAATGCGCGCACGCATAGCGAGCATTCCCATGAGTATAAACATTGGGATGATCGTCAAAGAGAAGCTGGCCGTAGCTGTAAAAGGGACCGATCCCAGAACATTTGTGGTGTAATTCGTGCCCTGGAGAATCCCTAGGCCGAGTGCCCCTGAAAGCGCCAGTGCCAGCGCCACCGGCATGCGGAGCATCAACAACAAGATGAGCAGGACAACCACTGTCAGCACTATGCCTGTGACGAGCATGATGCCCCCTTTACTTCCAAGTTCAATATCCCATGCGTATTACACATCGAGAACCGCCTCCTCTTCGCCGTAAATGCTCTTGCCCGTCACAGAGCGGACAAGGTTAACAACCGCGACGACAGCCCACAGCAGTAGTCCGACAGCGATCACCCAACGCATAGGCCACATCGGCCACTGCACTAGCCCAAAGCGGGTTTCGTTCATTTTTGTGGCTAGAACCGCACGAAGAAATGATGCATACGTCATCCAGATCAGCAGTGTCGCGTTCAACATCCACACCAGACTGGAGACCACTCGTGCGGCTTTTGCATTTAGCCGATCCGTCACGATGGACACAGCTACGTGCCCGCCTTGAATAGATGTCCAGGCCAGACCAAGAAATACCGAAACAACCAGCGCAGACTCCGCCAGTTCCATCATCCCTGGCACGCTTGCCCGAGATATTGCACGAACCACAACGTCGATGACGGTCGCCATCATCAAGACGACAAGCGCGCTGGCCGCGATAATGCCGAGGCCAGCGCTAACTTGCCTGAGAACTTTATCGAAAGTTGAGCTTCGTTGCTCTTCTACCGTTTCCATGGTTTCGCCTTATTGCTCTCGCCAAAATTCAAACGCTCGCGTGTGATCGACGTTTCCCAATGCATCCATCGCCGCACCCATCTGACGCGTTACTGCGTCGCAGACTGGTGCTTCATGGCCAACGGCCTGCTGCACTTTCTGGGCGATACGCACGTCTTTAGTGAAAAGCGGTAAGGCAAATCCACTAGCAAACTTTCCGTTGACGATATGTTCAGGAAGTACGTGCGTGGTGGGAAAACTCTGTCCTGTGGAAGCGTTAAAAACGTCCACCATTACGCCCAGCTCAAGCCCAAATCGTTGGCCGGCTATAAGTGCCTCCGCCGAAGCAGCAAACGCTGCAGCAGCAACTGCGTTATTAAGGGCTTTCATGGCATGACCGGTACCCAATGAGCCAGTTCGAAAAATACCCGAACTCATCGTGTTGATAACAGGTATCGCTCGCTGTGCGCCTTGTTCATCGTTCGCACCGAGCATGATCGTAAGCGTTCCTGATTCGGCACGTTCTTTTGCACCTGATACCGGCGCATCAATCATGATGTATCCAGCAGCTTCCAGCTCAGCGCCTGTCTCACGCGTTTCAGTGGGGTCGGACGAACTCATGTCCACAAACACTGTCCCTGTCCGAGCTGGAATACGAGGTTGACCCGATTCATCGAGCAACACGTCACGTACGATTGCGCTAGTGGGCAGCATCAGGACGATAATGTCGCATTCGGCAAGTCCCTCTGCATCAGCCACGGCCACAGCACCAATTTCCTGTGCGTGTTTCGTCGCTTGCTCGAAGTTCATATCGAAAAGAGTGAGGTCGAATTCACGTGACACCGCGATATTCTTCGACATTGGGGAGCCCATTACGCCAAGCCCAATAAACCCTACTTTTGTGATTTTCTTGCTCATCATTAAACCTTCATTTCTTCAGGCAAGGTATTTAGGCAGCGCTTTCGCCGTCAATGGTGAATTCGATGCCCTTCTCCACCATGACTTCTTCGAGCGCACGCATTCCTTCGACCGCGGCAGGAATTCCGCAGTAGAGCAACGAATGCACAATGACCTCGCGTAGCTCATGGATGCTCACACCGTTGGCAATCGCACCACGTGCATGGACTCGAAGCTCATGATTTTTTCCTTGAGCGATCAGCATTGCAAACGTGATCTTGCTGCGATCTGTGAGCGAAAGACCATCTCGCTGCCAAATATCCCCAAAACAGGACCTGGTAACAAACTCTTGGAGCTTGTCGTTTAAGTCTGTGGTGTGCTCAACCTGGTCTTCAGCGCCTTCTGGCCCGAACATTGCCCGCCTTTGCTTCAGGCCTGTGGCGTACAGCTCATCATTTCGAATCACACTCTGCTCCTTTACAGCTCCGTCGCTGCAGTCCGAAAGTCGCTGTCAGCTTCACCAGTATGTGTGAGCGCTGAGACAAGAACTTGTCTCTGGCCGCACGCCTGATGGGATTCCGCGCAACGACGACGACGCAGAAGAAATTTGAGCAGCAAAAACCTCTTAACAAGTTCCGGCCCTACAATCAAGGTGTTACACCGTGCAAGGAGGCATAAGTGATAACCGAAATAACTACTCAGCACCATATGGAGTCATATGAGTCATTGAGCTTTCACGATTGGATTCGTCTTGTCGGAAACCGGTTCGTGCCGCTTTCCATCTCAGCAGTTTCCCCCAAAGAGTTCTCTGGAAATTTCCGTACGAGAAATATCGGCTCAACTAGCATCACAGATATCCAAGCTTCTCCACATAGTGTGCACCGTCAAATGCACGCGATCCGTCGTGATCAAAATCACCATCTTAAATTGAGCATGCAGCTCGAAGGCTCAGGGCTAGTACTCCAGGATGGACGCAGCGCGCGACTGGAACCAGGCGACGTTGCAATCTATGACACTTCGCGTCCTTACACAATCGAATATGACGAGCCCATGCGTTCTCTTGTCATGGTTTTTCCGCATAAGATGCTCGGCATCTCAGCTCATCTCGTACAGACCATGACTGCGTCGAGATTGGCTGGTGATACAGGGATAGGACGGGTCATCTGCCCCTTCATGCAGCACATGGCCGAGAATCTAGATGAGCTCGATGGTGTGAATGGCTCCAGAATTATGAATAGCGCGTTCGAGCTCATCACAGCATTGATTTCTTCCGAGCTTCAGACGATGGCTGCTGCTTCTCCTTCAATGTTGACGATTGAGACCGTGCGACTTTTTATTGATTCGCATCTCAGTGACTATGAATTGAATACGGACTCAATTGCCAAAGCCCACTTTATTTCCGCTCGTCAGCTGCAGTACCTTTTCAAAGAAGAGGACTTGACGGTATCTAGTTACATTCGAAGCCGCCGCCTTGAGCGATGCCGGCTTGATCTGGAAGATTCGGCGCTGCACCGTCGATCCATCTTGCAAATTGCGCAGGCTTATGGGTTTAACGATTTAAGCCATTTCAGCAAGCTTTTTAAAGCAACCTACGGATGCAGCCCCAGGGAACATCGCGCGTCTAGGATTCCGGCCAACATCTAGTTGATTAGGTGAAGTCACCGCTGAGTTCATCATGGGTGAGCTGCCAGAAAGCTGTCGCACGTCTTGTGAGTTGTGCTCGTGCCAGGTGACAGAGAACGATAGCTTCCGGGGGTAGCTCTTCAGCCAGAGGTACAGCAACGATACCCAAATCGTTTGGTAGCCCTGCGCTACGTTTTCCCATTACCACGAGACTAAATCCGAGCCCTCTGCGAACTAACGCGCGCACGTGTTCTAGGCTGCGCGAACGATAGCGAATTGTCGGCGTCACCCCCACTGTTCGGAAAGCTCTAATGATGAATTCCTGGCTCGGATCAGCATCTAGAAAAATCATGGGCTCTTCGCTCAGCTCACGCAGGCTGAGCGCAGAAGCACCAGCTAGCCGGTGGTGGGTGGGAAGCAAAATATGCGGGGTCAGTTCCATCACTACGGAACGTTCCAAACCGACTTGATTAATTCCTTCAACCAGTATTGCAATTTCAATACGCCCGGTGTCTAGTTCGCGCAGAAGTTCGGCATGCGAACCTTCGATGAAGTCCAGTCGTACCTCTGGATAAAACGATTCAAACTGCTGCAGTAGTCGTGGCATTAAGGACGGCGCTAATACGTCAAAACAGCCAACGACCAGTTCGCCTTGCAACTGGTACTGGAGATTATTTGCCGCAAACTTCATCTCTTCAGCATCTGAAATCAGCTTGGCCGCTCTGGGTAGGAGTTCCCGACCACTTGCTGTCAAGCTCAACCCAATTCCTCGCTGCCTCACAAAGAGTTGCAGATCCAGCGTGCTTTCCAAATCGGAAATTGCTGCTGACATTGCAGACTGCGAGACAAACATTTCGTCAGCAGCACCCTGAGTTGTCCCGGTTTGTGCCGTGGCAACGAAATATGCAAGTTGCTTCAGAGTGAAATCGTTTCCCATGGCAACCAGATTAATCGATATGAGATAGAGGGAATAACTATTTTACAGATAGCTAGGGATCGAGGAGAGTTACGAGTATCTTAAGTCCCCCCAAGGAGCGGATCCCATGAATACCGTTTTAAACCTTGAAACACCAGATTTACAAACCTCCAGTGCCATCAGCGAGGACCAGCTTCGAGCCTCAGCACGCGAGTTTGCTGAATCCATCGCAGATGGGTATCACGCTCGGGCTACCAGCACGGAGTTTTTTTGGGATATCTACCGCGAGATGGGCAGCCGCGGATTCCTTGCACTCTCCACGCCAATTGAACAAGGCGGCTTGGCAGCTTCAGCTCTTTGCACCGGCATAGCAATGGAAGAAATCGGTCGCGCCGATTTTAATGTAGCGTTTGCACTGTTCGGTGCACTTTGCACCAATGAGCTATTGGCCAAGCATGCAACTCCGACCGTTCAGAAGGAGTGGCTCGCACCAGCGCTCAAGGGCGATACCGCCATCGGCTTTGCTCTCACGGAGCTGGTGGCAGGCTCAGACTCTCGAAACATTCAGACTCAGGCCAAGCGTACTGATGACGGTTGGGTGTTGAACGGGCACAAAACCTCCTCAGGGTTCGCAGTCGTCGCGGGCGCAGCAGTCGTATTCGCCCGGACCTCCGACGATCCACGCAACGGCATCACGCCGTTCCTTGTCCCACTCGACTCACCAGGTGTTGAACGGCGACGCATTCCCAGCCTAGGGTTCGTCCCCACTGGTCGAGGTGAATTCTCCCTCAATAATGTTGTCGTTCCTGATGCCTATGTAATCGGAGAGGTCGGACTCGGTTTCAATCTGGTCAGCGAGTCCTTCGATTACACACGCGCACTTATCGCGCTCCTAGCAGTGGGTTCAGCGGATTATGCCATCCAGCTCGCCGTTGACTGGGCTCAGGAACGTGAAACATTCGGCGCTAAACTCGCCACCCGCCAAGGAATTACGTTCCCTGTCGCAGAGCATCTCACCCGAATCGCGGCGTCTCGGCTTCTCGCCTATGACGTGCTGAAGCGCAAGGACTCGGGGCTACCCATTACTCGCGAGGCAGCCATGTCAAAGTGGTTCGCCACAGAGACAGCGGTTAATGCTGTCCATGAGGCGATAGTCATTCTCGGCCACCGCGCATATTCCGAGGATCTCCCCCTTATGCAGCTTTTCCGAGACGTGCAAGGTTTAGAAATTGCAGAAGGGCCTTCCCACATCCAGAAGATGATAATTGCGCGTGAAGTATTCGGGCGATCCAGTCTGTCACGGACTCCCGCTTCAGCTTAAGAAAGCACAGATATCAAATGATGAGAACCATTGATAATTTTGACGCCGGATTCGCGACAGCACCCAACCGCACATTTCTTCTCGACGCGGAATCAGGTGAAACGCTAACGTACGATGAGGTGTCGAAGTTCACCCATCGATTCGCTCATGCCATTCGCACGCACGGTCTTGGTAAAGAATCAAAAATTGCAGTGCTGTCACACAACAGCACGCTGATGTATCAGTGTGTGCTTGGGGTATTACGTTCCGATGCCATCTGGTTGCCTGTGAACGCGCGCTCTGGCGTCGACGAGATGGTTGATGTCTTGACTCGTTTCGAGTGCGACCTCCTCTTCTATGAGGGGAGCGCTTCAGCCGTTGCTGAGTCATTCGCTTCGTTACCGGGAAACGAAGCGAATATCGTTCTCTTAACCAAACAAACCGTCACGGACTGGATGGGGACACAGCCCGATTCTGCTTTCCAACCGGCACCCGACAATTTAGACACCGTGTACGCGATCCAAGCTACAGGTGGAACCACCGGGGTTCCTAAGGCTGTGCAATTCTCAAACCGCAATGCTCGGTCCATTGTCTCTAGTTTCATGACTGTTGCTCCGTTCCATGCTTCGGCTGGCGCCCCGCACCCTGTCTATTTGGCGACGGCGCCCCTTAGCCATGCTGCCGGCCAATTTATGCAGCTCATCATGCGCCAAGCAGGAACAGCGGTCATCCCTCATGGCGCTACCCCGGCCGACTTACTCAAACTCATTGAGGAGTACCGAGTAACGCACACGTTCCTCCCTCCAACTGTTATTTACGGGATGCTAGACGAACCCGAACTTAACGCCCATGACTATGGGAGCCTTCAGTACCTCGTTTATGGGGCTTCTCCGATGTCTCCAGTACGACTCGCTAGGGCTATCAAGGCGTTCGGTCCAGTACTTGCTCAGTTGTACGGCCAAACTGAAACAGGAGTACCAAACACGTGGTTATCACCGCAGGACCACTTCATCAACGGTGATATTGCACCTCCCGATCGCTTGTCGTCTGCGGGGCGCATCGTTCCAGGTACGCAACTTGTGATCCTCGATGAGAGTGGGAACTCCGTTCCGACGGGATCAACCGGCGAGATTGCCGTGCGCGGAGAAGGAGTGACGCCTGGATATTACAAGGATGAAGAAGCTACCGCGGCAGCTCGCCACGGACAGTACTTTCTCACTGGCGACATTGCTTATATCGATGAGAGTGGCTTCGTCCATATTGTCGATCGCAAGAAAGATGTCATTATTACCGGTGGTTTTAACGTGTATTCAGCTGAAGTCGAGCGACGGATACTCGCCTTTCCTGGCATCGCCGAATGCGCTGTACTCGGTATCCCCGACCCCAAGTGGGGCGAAAGCGTTACCGCTCTTATTGAACCAATTCCCGGCAACAATATCGTCATCGATGAGCTGCGCGCATTCTGCAGAGAGGCTTTAGGGCCAGTCAAAACTCCGAAGACTTTCATAGTCCGCGATTCTCTTCCCAGAAGCGCCGTGGGAAAAATACTCAAACGGGAACTGAGACAAGAATTTTGGTCAGCTAACGAAAGGATGGTGTCATAAATGCCCCAGGATGAGCTGCTCGTACATGAGCAAGACAGCATAATGACGGTCACCCTGAATCGACCCGATGCGCTCAACGCGTTGACTATCGGCATGATCGATACGTTCAGCACCGCGTTGGATCAAGCACTCAAAAATGACGTCAGAGTCGTAGTCATTGCCGCAGCTGGACGAGCCTTTTGCGCAGGCATGGATGTCAGCGGATTCGGCAAAGAACCCGGAGATTCTCTCCCAGCGCTTGCACACTTACAGGATTTCCTCGTACGCCTGGCAGAATTTCCCAAGCCAGTAATTGCACAGGTTAATGGCACCGCCATGGGCGGAGGCACCGAACTCATCCTTGCCGCTGATTTTGCCATAGCAGCGGAAACTGCGCGGGTAGGTGACGGTCACACAAACATAGGTGTGATTCCGGGTGGAGGCGGAGCTACTTTACTCGCCCGCCGGGTACCTGTTTCAATCGCCAAGTATGTCGTATTCACAGGGATACGACTCACAGCGAGTGAATGGCAACGCTACGGATTATTTGCAGAGGTCGTCCCTCTGGACGGGCTAGCCTCTCGTGTTGCTGAGTTGGCTACATCCATTGCAGACAAAAGCCCTTTGGGCCTTTCCACCATCAAAAGCCTCATGCTCGAGTCTGCAGCTGACACAGATCCGGCCACTTCGCTTGCACGAGAGCTTGAAGCCAACCGAACATACTCCACTAGCTATGACATGAGCGAGGGTTTACAAGCCTTTGCAAACAATCGTAAGCCGAAATTCCTGGGCCGGTAATCATGTCCATTTCAATCGCCTCTGTGCAGAGCATTCTGGCAATCGATCCTGCGACGAGGAATGCCGGCATCATGGTCGAACATGCGTCTCCTGATGAATTAGTACTGGCACTCCAGGTCACTAGCTCGCACACCAACAGTGCCGGAATATGTCATGGCGGCATCATCTTCCTATTAGCCGATTCTGCTTCAGGAATTGCCGCAAACATTGGTACTGGAGATTCCGTTTGGGTAACCACCGCGTCTCAGGTACATTATCTTGCTTCGGCACGCCCTGGAGACCGGCTATGGGCGTCCTGCCGACTCCGGTGGCCCGCCGGGTCGGGAATCGCTCACTATGAAACGATCGTGACCGATGGTAATAACGTGGTATCTGTCGTAGATGCAACAATGAAACGGGTAAGAGGAGCTGCCCGTTGAAAGCGCTCAAGGGCATTCGGATTGTTGAATTTGCAGGGCTGGGACCGCTCGAACACACCGGCATGATGCTCTCTGACCTCGGCGCTGATGTCATTCGAATAGTTCGCCCAGGTACCAGTTATCAAACGAGCCCCATTCTTCGCAATCGCACTACTCATTCGCTAGATCTCAAAGCACCTGAGGATCTTCGTACTGCACGAAACTTCATCACGCAGTCAGATGTCGTCCTCGAAGGTATGCGTCCAGGGACCATGGAACGTCTGGGGTTGGGGCCTAACGAGTTTGCTGAGGTCGCCCCTAAACTCGTGTACGCACGGATGACAGGCTGGGGACAGGCCGGACCGATGTCGCAACGAGCAGGGCACGACATCAACTACTTAGCTCTGACCGGAGCACTTTGGAGCACTCGTCGTACCGGCGACCGCCCTGTACCACCGCTTAATCTTGTCGGAGATATTGGTGGTGGTTCGATGTTTCTCATCGTGGGAATATTGGCTGCTCTGATCAACCGAGACCGCACAGGATATGGCTCCGTTATCGATGCTTCCATCGTGGATGGGGTTTCTTCACTCTTGCAGAGTGTGCATAGTCTCCGTGCGGATCAAGAGTGGTCCGATGAGCCCGGAGATAATTTGTTCGACACCGGTCGTCCCTGGTATGACGTCTATCGCTGCGCCGATGAAAAATTCATAGCGGTGGGCGCGATAGAACCCCAGTTCTATCACGAGCTTGTTGCAGGGCTCGAACTAGATATATCGTCGCTCCCCCACCGCTCAGATCCGCAGAACTGGCCAGCCCTCAAGAAACTGTTCACAGAGGTCTTTGCCACCCGAAGCCGCGACGACTGGGCTCAACGCTTTGAACAAAGTGACGCCTGCGTGACCGCAGTACTCAGCATTGCAGAGGCACCCGCTGGACACCATCTACGGTCTCGAAACACACTCTTTCCCGTTCCCGGAGGATGGTCTGCCTCGCCAGCACCAAGGTTCACGCCGCTGGTCCCTGAGTAAGCCCTGATCAGCGTAAAGCATTTTATCGATTCAGCTTCACGAGCCTTTCACCATTGGAGTATAAGCATGTCCATACAAGACGTATTGATTCGCAAGAGCGGCCGTGTGCTGCATATAACGTTGAACCGACCACGCGTCATTAACGCGCTCACCCCTGCAATGAGTATCGCGATCGAGGATGCTCTCGTTGCCGCAATCGATGATCCCGATATCGAGGGGGTGCTCCTTGACGGCGCAGGAGAACGCGGCCTTTGCGCTGGCGGCGACATCAACATGTCGGTCTCTGGGGACTACGACGGTCTGCAAAGGTTTTGGGAGCAGGAATACCGGCTGGATCTGTTCATCTCCAAATACCCGAAACCATACATTGCATTCATGGAGGGGATCACTATGGGAGGAGGGATTGGCCTCTCCGCACATGCATCGCACCGCATAGTGAGTGAACGATCACGGCTCGCACTCCCCGAGGTACGGATTGGATTCATCCCAGACGTGGGAGGCACTCACATTCTCGCGAATGCGCCTGGTGAACTTGGCACTCATCTTGGGCTTACAGCCGGGGACATGACCGCCGGTGATGCGATTGCATGCGGTTTTGCCGATTACTTCGTTTCGGAAGACCTTCTGGCTGATTTAAAACATCGCATTATCTTCGGAGAGGACTCATTCACCGAAGAAATCAAGCAGCTAGCTTCCCCTGCGCCCGATTCCAATCTACTAAAACAGCAAAAATGGATCGATGATGCATACTCGGCGAACGATATTGGCGAAGTATTGGCTAGGCTCGACGCTCGTTCGGAGCCGGAAGCTCATGAGGCTGCAACCATCATCCGACAGGTTTCCCCCACTTCTGTTGTGATCACGCTTGCTGCGCTTCGAAAGGCAAGAGAGCTCAACAATCTCGCATCAGCGTTCGATCTAGAGCTTCGTATTGGGGCAGCGTTACTCCGAACTTTTGATATGGGCGAGGGTGTACGGGCCCAGATCATCGACAAGGATCGCAATCCTCAATGGCAACCAGCTCATATTGCTGACGTTGACAAGAGCTGGGTCGCATCGCTTATCAAGGGCTAGATAACAGCATGTCAACATGGCTTTGGGCATCATATAGTTGAGCAAATTGACGCACCGCTGATTACATTTCATGCGATCACTGTGTCAGAGCGGCAATCAGACAGAGCACCTATGTATCGATTATCGGAATTTAGCGATACGCCCGTTGTATTCGAATATTCCGATAACGCCTCCCCTGGCTCCCTGCACCATGCCATTCACGAGGCTCCGCTGTGCAGCAGTCACGAGCAACTAGCGCGAGGGACTCGGCGGCGCGATCCGAATCAGCTCCAGATCGCGCCGCCTCACCACTAGCTGCGACGCACATCACTCGGATCGTAGGTGGGCTTGCCCAGTGCTTCTTGGTGCGTGCGATAGGAGCGCGGGTCGAGCCCCGCGTCGGCCAGCTCGCGTGCCCGCTCGGGATAACTGAACACTTCAGGCAGTTCGCCTCGCTTCAGCCGCTGCAGAGCCTCGCCCCTCACCTGCGAGCCCGGGTGCACGAAGCCGTGCGGTTCAAATTGGAAGAGGTTCCAGCACCAGGCCGTGGCTTCAGCATACGAAAACCCTCGCCAGCGCCCCTCCGTGACTAATTGCTCTGCGGTGTCCGCCGCGTAAGCCGCCTCGATCTTTCTCCACCCGAGCGCTAAGCGTTCTGCTGCGGCCCGAGATTTCTCGTTGTCGTGCGCGCCCTTGATCGCGGCCACGTGTGCGGCCACTTCTGCATAGGTCAACTGTTCGACGCTGCCGTCGTCAGCCACTCGAGTGAACTGTGCCGGTTCACACGACCGCAGAAAGTTTTCAACCCGGGCCAGTTTCACGCGTTCGCTTCCCGTGAGGTTCGACCCTGATTCGGTGCCCAAACCCAGCCCGGTCCACCACGGCGCACGCGCGTGCGATGCGGCGCTGCGCGACCCGAGAGCTTCAGCGGCGGTGCGGGCTCCGGCCGAGCGAATTTCGTTGAGGGTATGAGAATCAAACATGGGGCAGCGCCCCTCTCCGGGGCATTCACCCCATCGAATCTTGTAGCGCGAGAATTCGCGTTACCCGTTCTTCCCCTGGGACACCCGGGAATCGATGGATTCGGGTTGTCGCGTAACCGGCCAGGTACCTACGGTTACGACTCTTGAACGTGAAACACACGCTAGCACAGGGCAACGACAACCGGCAGAATTCCTACGCCAGATTGCTTCGGCGACCATAGACACCCCGCCCAAAATGCTATATGTTGTCATCAACTACATATCCATGTTTTGTTATCGCAAAGGAGCGATTATGGTTCAGCCCACCCGCGAGGATCGTTTTTCATTTGGCCTGTGGACCTTCGGGTGGCAGGCCCAAGATCAGTTCGGTGGCCCGACGCGTTCGGCCGTTGACACCGTCGAATCGGTGCACAAGCTCGCCGAAATGGGCGTCTGGGGCATGACGTTCCACGACGACGACCTGTTCGCATTTGAGAGCACCGACGCCGAGCGTCGCCGCGAGATCGACCGCCTCAAAACCGCGCTCGACGACACTGGCCTCGTGATCCCCATGATCACCACCAACCTCTTCAGCCACCCCGTGTTCAAGGATGGCGGCTTCACGTCCAACGACCGCTCGGTGCGCCGCTTCGCCCTGCGCAAGGTGCTGCGCAACATCGATCTCGCCGCCGAAGTAGGCGCCGAAACGTTCGTGATGTGGGGCGGCCGCGAGGGCAGCGAATACGACTCGGCCAAGGATGTGCAGGCGGCGCTCGCCCGCTACCGCGAATCGGTCAACCTGCTCACCGAGTACGTCACCGAAAAGGGCTACAACATTCGCTTCGCGATTGAGCCCAAGCCCAACGAGCCCCGCGGCGACATTCTGCTGCCCACGCTCGGCCACGCCCTCGGCTTCATTGAGACGCTCGACCGCCCCGATCTCGTCGGCATCAACCCCGAGACCGGTCACGAGCAGATGGCGGGCCTCAACTTCACGCACGGCATTGCGCAGGCCCTCGATGCCGGCAAGCTCTTCCACATCGACCTCAACGGTCAGCGCAGCATCAAGTTCGATCAAGATCTCGTGTTCGGTCACGGCGATCTGCAGAACGCGTTCTCGCTCGTCGATCTGCTCGAGTTCGGCTCCCCCACCGGCGGCCAGACCTACACCGGCCCCCGCCACTTCGACTACAAGCCCTCACGCACCGAGGATTCGAAGGGTGTCTGGGATTCAGTCAGCGCCAACATGCGCATGTACCTGCTCCTCAAGGAGCGTGCCGCGGCTTTCCGTGCCGACCCCGAGGTTCAGGAGGCACTCGAGGCCGCAAAGGTGGCCGAGCTGCGCCAGCCCACGCTCAACGAGGGTGAGACGCTGAACGAACTGCTCGCAGACCGCTCAAGCTACGAGGATTTCAACCCGGCGCCCTACTTCGACGGCCGCGGCTTCGGCTTCGTACGCCTGCAACAGCTGGCCCTCGAGCACCTCATGGGCGCTCGCTAACCACCACATCACCACTGAGCGGGGAGGGCGCAGGCCCTCCCCGCTCCCGTTGTACGCCCCCGCACCAAGGAGTCAGGCATGCTCGTCGCCGGCATTGATAGTTCTACCCAAAGCTGCAAGGTGGTCATTTGCGACGCCGGTACCGGTGAGGTGGTGCGGCAGGGCCGCGCCCCGCATCCCCCCGGCACCGAGGTCGATCCGGCCGCCTGGTGGGAGGCGCTCCAGGTCGCAATCACCGAAGCCGGTGGGTTCAATGATGTCTCGGCGATCTCGATCGGGGGCCAGCAGCACGGCATGGTGGTGCTCGACGACACGGGCCGCGTCATCAGGGATGCGCTGCTCTGGAACGATACCCGCTCTGCCCCCGCTGCCGCCCAGCTGCGCGAGGAATATGGTGAGGCCGCCCTCGCCGAGCGCACCGGGCTCGTGCCGGTGGCCTCGTTCACGATCACCAAGCTGCGCTGGTTGCGCGATACCGAACCGCAGCATGCCGCGCGCGTAGCCGCGGTCGCACTCCCCCACGACTGGCTCACCTGGCGGCTCGCGGGCTTCGGGCCTGCGAGCGAAAGCCCGAACGGCCCCGATCTTGCGGCACTCACCACCGACCGCTCCGATGCGAGCGGCACCGGGTACTGGAGCGCCCGCACGGGCGCCTACGACCGCGAGCTACTCGCGGCGGCCCTCGGGCACGACGCGATCGTACCGCGGGTGTTGGGCCCCCTCGAACTGCACGACAGCGGCACCGGATCAGGCCTCGCAAACGTTCCGGCCGGCATCCCGATTGCGGCCGGTGCTGGCGACAACGCGGCCGCTGCACTTGGGCTCGGGCTCAAGGCCGGTGATGCCGCCATCTCGATCGGCACGAGCGGCACCGCGTTTGGGGTAGCGACCGAACCGACCGCCGACGCCTCTGGCACCGTGGCCGGGTTCGCCGATGCCTCCGGGCACTATTTGCCGCTCGTCGCCACCATGAATGCGGCTCGCGTGCTCGACAGTGTCGCCGAGCTCTTAGGCGTCGATCACGACGAACTGGGTAGGCTTGCCCTCACCTCTGCCCCGGGGGCTCAGGGGCTCGTGCTGCAGCCTTATTTTGAGGGCGAACGCACCCCCAACCTGCCCGACGCCACCGCCACCCTGTTTGGCATGACGCTTGCGTCAACAAAGCGCGAGCACCTCGCCCGCGCCGCCATCGAGGGCATGCTGTGTGGGCTCGCGAGTGGGCTGAACGCACTGCAAGACACCGGGCTCACCCCGCGCTCGATCACGCTCGTGGGCGGGGCCGCCATGAACCCGGCGATTCAAGAGATCGCCGCCGAGGTGTTCGGGCTGCCCGTGCGGGTACCGAAGCCAGGCGAGTACGTGGCGCGCGGCGCAGCCCGTCAGGCGGCCTCGGCGCTGCGCGGCGCATGGCAAGACTGGCCGCTCGATCTCGTGCGCGAGCTCGCCCCCGCCCCGCAGCCCGTGATCCGCGAGCAGTACGCAGCACGCGCCCAGTAACTCGCGGGTGCGCGGCGCGCATACCCGTCTGCACTCCGAAGCTATTGAATTGCGGGCGCAGTAGCTCCGCACCAACACAAAAACGTCGCTGTGTGGGCACCTGATGGGTGCCGACACAGCGACGTTGTTGTGGTTTCGGGGCGGCCGCGAGATGGCGGCCAGCCCGGGGCCTTACGCCGAGAGCACCGCCGTGAGTGATTCGCGCACGATCTGCAGACCACGGTCGAGCTCGTCAGCCGTAATGGTGAGGGCAGGCAAGAACTTCAGCACCTCGTCGTGGGCACCCGAGGTCTCGATGACGAGCCCGCGCGTGAACGCCTCTGCCGAAACCGCACCCGCAAGGGCAGGGTTCTTGGTCGATGCGATGCCGTACATCAGGCCGCGGCCGCGCACCGTGAACTCGGCTTCGGGGAACTCCGCGGCAATCGCTTCGAGGGCGGCGCGCAGCTGCGCCTCACGCTCGGCAATCGAGTCGGTGAACGCGGTGTCAGCCCAGTAGGTTTCGAGGGCGGCGCGTGCCGAAATGAAGGCGAGGTTGTTACCGCGGAAGGTGCCGGTGTGTGCGCCGGGCTCCCACACATCGACCTCTGCGCGCAGCAGCACGAGGGCCATCGGCAGACCCGAAGCCGAGATCGACTTCGAGACGGTAACGAGGTCGGGCACGATGCCAGCGGCTTCGAAGCTGAAGAAGTCGCCACTGCGACCCACGCCAGCCTGAATCTCGTCGAGGATCAGCAGAATGCCGCGAGCCTCGGTGATTTCGCGCAAGCGACGCAACCAAGCAATGCTTGCCACGTTGATGCCGCCCTCGCCCTGAATCGCTTCGACGATCACGGCGGCGGGCAGGTCGACCCCTGATCCGGGATCATCAAGCAGGCGCTCGAGCAGATCGAGAGTGTCGACGTTGTCGCCGAGGTAGCCGTCGTAGGGCAGACGGGTGACGTCGCCGAGCGAGACACCGCCGGCCGCACGGTACTTCTTGTTGCTGGTTGCGGCGAGCGCGCCCAGGCTGAGCCCGTGGAAGGCGTTGGTGAAGGCGATGACGTTGGAGCGGCCGGTGGCCTGGCGTGCGACCTTGAGGGCGGCTTCTACAGCGTTGGCCCCGGTGGGGCCGGTGAACTGGATCTTGTAGTCGAGACCGCGCGGGGCAAGCACAATGCGCTGGAACGCTTCGATGAAGTCGCGCTTAGCGACGGTGGCCATGTCGAGGCCGTGGATGATGCCGCCGCTTTGCAGGTACTCGATGAGTGCCTGCGTGAAGATCGGGTTGTTGTGCCCGTAGTTGAGCACGCCAGCACCGGCGAAGAAGTCGAGGTATTCCTTGCCGTCTTCGGTGTGCAGGGTCGAGCCCTGCGCCTGCTCGAACACTACCGGGAACGAGCGAACGTATCCGCGTACCTCAGATTCGAAGCGGTCAAAAATTTCAAGGCCAGTCACAGATATCTCCTTGGTACGAGGGAGCGGGATCAAGCCGCTGGCTCCCCGGTTGAACAGCAACTGTTCATTGCTTGTTGCGGTGCGAAGTGTAGGGGTACACACTTCGGGCGTAAGACCCGCACGCGATCATCTACTCAGGTAGTTTACCCGCTGTACATGACAGCCGCGTTACCGCGCCCGGTTCTCGCCGAACCCAGCCGGGTTCGTGAGCACGGTCTCGAAGATGCGTTCGCCGGCACCCACGAGCACTTCGTGGGAGCCGAGGCCGCCGCGCACCAGCTCGACGTGCGCGGCCAGCTGGTGAAACGATCGCTGGGCGATGCGCTGCCGCAGGCGCTCGGGCCTGGCTTCAAACAGAGATGAGAGAAACCCGCCGAGCACGATGAGCTGCGGCGCGAATGAGCTAATGAGGGTGGCAATGCCGTCGCCGAGCCAGTCGATTTGGCGGTCGATTTCGCGGGCGAGATCTGCGTCTTGATTGTCGATGAGTGCGCGCTCGAACTCATCGGCATCGAGGGAGGGTGTGCCCATGGTTTTGAGCAGTTCGCCGCGGTTCACGAAGCGCTCGAGGCAGCCGCGTTGGCCGCAGAAGCACGGTGGCCCCGCGGGGTCGATGACGATGTGCCCAAACTCGGCGCCGTAGCCGCGGTAGCCGCGCACCGCGTGGCCGTGCACGTAGGCTCCGCCGCCGATGCCGCCGGCAGATCCGTTGAGGTAGAGCATGTGGTTGACGCCGCGGCCCGGGCCAAACTGGCGCTCGGCGATCGCCCCCAGCTGGGCGTCGTTGGCGACCACGACCGGGGTGTCGAAGCGGGCCTCGAGCATCTCACCAAAGGGCACTTCAGACCAGCCGAGGTTGGGGGCGAGGGTGACGGTGCGGGTGGGGGCCTCGACGAGCGCCGGCACCGCGGCACCTAAGCCGATAAAGCGGTAGGGGCCGGGGAACTCCGCGTGGAGATCGGTGACAACCTCGGCAATCACGTCGATGGTCTGCTCGGGGGTGTGCCCCACTTGCATGCTGCGGCGCACGCGTTTGTGCACCACCCCGCCGAGGCCAATCACGGCGACGATAATCGCGTCGACGTCGGGGTAGACGACGATGCCCACGATGTGGGTATTGATGGCCACGATGGGGCTGGGGCGCCCCACCCCGAGGCGTTCTTCGGGCAGCGCTTCAGATGCGAGACCCACATCGATCAGTTCGGCGACGAGCGCCGCGATCGTCGACCGGTAGAAGCCCGTGAGCCGCGTGAGTTCAGCACGCGACTGCGGGCCGTCGTAGTGCAGCGCACTGAGTACTCGCACGAGATTGCCGCGCCGCACCTGCTCGTTGCTGCGTTGATGCTGGTTCATGCACGCTTCCGTTATGAGGTTCTGGCTCGCGCTCCGTTGCCCGAGATCTGTACTCCTACGACGTTCTCAGTATTGGGGCCCGAAATCAAGCTCACGCGGCATGTGTAACAAGTCGGAAACGATCAGGCATATGCGTGCGGTTTTGGACTTGACACGCCCACCCCTCGCGAATAGGTTGTTAGGCACGACAAATAGCCGACACAGAAGTCGGAAATGCGTTCAGATCAGATGTTGTTCAGAGAGGAACACCCATCCCATGAAGACCAAACGCGCCCTCGCGGCTCTCGCCCTGGTGGGCACCGCCGCACTCGGGCTTTCAGCCTGCACCTCAAGCCCCGCTTCCTCGGGTGAAGCCGCAGCGGGCGGCGACGCCGCAGGCGTCGAATGCAACGTCGGCATCTCGATGCCCACGCGCAGCCTCGAGCGCTGGATCAATGACGGCGAGCAGTTGCAGGCCGCCCTCAAGGATGCCGACTGCACCACCGACCTGCAGTACGCAGACAACAAGACCGATCAGCAGATCTCGCAGATTCAGAACCAGATCGCCGGCGGCTCAAAGATTCTCGTGATCGCGGCCATCGACGGCGAAGCCCTCGCCCCCGTGCTCGCCGACGCCAAGAAGCAAGACGTCACGGTGATCGCGTACGACCGTCTCATCAACGGCAGCGAGAACGTCGACTACTACGCCACGTTCGACAACTACCAGGTGGGCCAGCTGCAGGGCGAGTACATCGTCGAGACCCTCGGCCTCGAGGGCACCAGCGAGACGTTCAACCTCGAACCGTTCGCCGGCAGCCCCGATGACAACAACGCCAAGTACTTCTTCTCGGGCGCCTGGGATGTGCTGCTGCCCTACATCGAGAGCGGCACCCTCGTGGTCCCCTCGGGCAAGTCACCTGCGACAGTCGATGACTGGGCCTCGATCGGCATTCAGGGCTGGGATTCGGCCAAGGCACAGGCCGAGATGGATAACCGCCTCTCATCGTTCTACACGGGCGACGAGAAGGTCGACGTCGTGCTCTCCCCCAACGACAGCCTCGCCATCGGCATCATCGCGTCGCTGAAGTCGGCCGGCTACAAGCCCGGCGCCGACTACCCCGTACTCACGGGGCAGGACGCCGATAAGGCAAACGTAAAGGCCATCCTCGACGGCCAGCAGTCAATGACCGTGTGGAAGGACACCCGCACCCTGGGCGACCGCGTATTCGAGATGACGCAGTCGATCGTGGCAGGCGAAGAGCCCGAGGTCAACGACACCGAAACATACGACAACGGCAAGAAGGTTGTGCCCTCCTACCTGCTGCCGCCTGAGACGGTCACCGAAGACGTTGTGCAGACGAAGCTGATTGATTCGGGCTTCATCAAGGCCAGCGACGTCGGGCTCTAACCCCCACTCGCGTGTGCCGGGCAGGAAGCTTCCTGCCCGGCACACTGCACGTTTTTCGATCTTAACTTTTCAGTAGTTCGGCCTATACCCAGGAGGTCTCATGCCCGAACCTACGATTCTTGACATGCGTGACATCGTCAAAGAATTTCCCGGCGGCGTGCGCGCGCTCGACGGCGTCTCACTGAGCGTCACGGCTGGCGAGGTGCATGCGATCTGCGGCGAGAACGGCGCAGGCAAATCCACCCTGATGAAGGTGCTCTCGGGCGTCTACCCGCACGGCAGTTACCAGGGCAGCATCAGCTTTGATGGCCACCCGGCCGAGTACCGCAACATCACCGACAGCGAAGCCGACGGCATCGTCATCATTCATCAGGAGCTCGCGCTCAGCCCCTACCTGTCGATCGCCGAGAACCTGTTCTTGGGCAACGAGCGCGCCAAGCGCGGCATCATCGATTGGAACCGCACCAACCTCGAAGCCATGGTGCTGCTCGAGCGCGTGGGCCTGTCTGAAAACCCGGCGACCCCCGTGCAGCAGTTGGGCGTGGGCAAACAGCAGCTCATCGAGATCGCTAAGGCGCTCGCCAAAGACGTAAAGTTGCTCATCCTCGACGAGCCCACCGCGGCGCTCAACGACGACGACAGCGCACACCTGCTGCAGCTCATCGACCAGCTACGCACGCAGGGCATCACCTGCATCATCATTTCCCACAAACTCAAAGAGATCCAAGAGATCGCCGACTCCGTCACCATCATTCGCGACGGCAAGACGATCGAGACCTTCTCCATGAGCGAGGAGGGCGCAAGCGAGGCCCGCATCATTCGTTCAATGGTGGGCCGCGAGCTCTCGCAGCTCTTCCCCGCGCACGTTCCCAACATCGGCGCAGAAATGCTGCGGGTGGAGGGGTGGACGGTACGACACCCGCAAGACCACGACCGCCTCGTCGTTGACGACGCCAGCTTCTCGGTGCGCGCGGGCGAGATCGTCGGGTTCGCCGGTCTCATGGGCGCGGGCCGCACCGAGCTCGCAATGAGCATCTTCGGCCACAGCTACGGCACCGTCCTCTCAGGTCACGTCTATAAAGACGGGGTCGAGATTCACACCCGCACGATTCCCGAGGCCATTTCACACCGCATCGCCTACGTCACTGAAGACCGCAAGCGCTACGGCCTCAACCTCATCGAATCGATCACCTCGAACATCACGATCGCGGGTATCGGCGCCGTCTCCAAGCGCGGCATCATCAACCCATACCGCGAGAACTCGATCGCCGAGGGTTTTCGCACCCGCATGGGCATCAAAACCCAAAGCGTCGCAACTCACACCGGCAAGCTCTCGGGCGGCAACCAGCAGAAGGTAGTGCTGTCGAAGTGGCTGCACACCGGGCCCGACGTGCTCATTCTCGATGAGCCCACCCGCGGCGTCGACGTCGGCGCGAAGCACGAGATCTACACTGTCATCAACGAGCTCGCCCAGCAGGGCAAAGCCATCGTTGTTATTTCTTCTGAGCTGCCCGAACTGCTCGGCCTCTCAGATCGCATCTACACCATTGCCGAGGGCCAGGTCACAGGTGAACTCCCCCGCGCAGAAGCCACCCAAGAAGCCTTGATGACCCTCATGACTTCACGAAAGGATCGCAGCTGATGAGCTCGCAAACGACCGCGGGGTCCAAGCCCCGCAAACCTCGCGTCAGCTTTAACGTGCGCCAGTACGGCATCTTGGTGGCACTGGTCGTCATTATTTTGCTGTTCCAGGTACTCACTGCCGGGCGCCTGCTCATGCCTGGCAACGTCAACAACCTGATTCAGCAGAACGCCTACGTGCTGATTCTCGCCATCGGCATGGTGATGGTGATTATCGCCGGGCACATTGACCTGTCGGTCGGCTCGGTCGTCGCCATGGTCGGCGCCGTCGCCGCGATAGCGATGCAAAACTGGGGGCTACCTTGGTGGCTCGCCGTCATCCTCGCCCTCGTCATCGGTGCGCTGGTGGGCGCCTGGCAAGGCTTCTGGATCGCCTACGTGGGCATTCCCGCGTTCATCGTGACGCTCGCCGGCATGCTGTTGTTCCGTGGCCTCACCCTCGTGCTGCTCACCGGCGGCACCATCAGTGGTCTCCCCGAGCCCTTCGTGGCCATCGGTGCGGGCTGGCTGCCCGGCATCTTCGGCGGCATCGCGTACCACGACACTCTCACCCTGATGCTCGGGCTGATGGCGTGCGCGTTCTACTTCGTTGATCGCCTGCGCAATATGCGCAACAGCCGCAAGCTCAACCTGCCCGTCGAGGCCGCCGGTCTCTACTGGGGCAAGTTTGTCGTCGCGTCCGCCGCGGTCATGGCACTCGCCTGGCTGCTCGCCGGCTACAACGGCACCCCGATCATTCTGGTCATTCTCGGCGGCCTGATTCTGGCCTACTCGTTCGTACTGAACCGTTCGGTGTTTGGCCGCCACATCTACGCCATCGGCGGCAACCGCTTCGCTGCTGAGATGAGCGGCGTCAACACCCGCCGTGTCGACTTCATGCTGTTCGTCAACATGGGTGTGCTCTCTGCCGTTGCCGGCATCGTCAGCACGGCCCGTGCGGGCGGCGCGGTTGCCGCGGCCGGCCAGAACTACGAGCTCGACGCCATCGCGGCCGCCTTCATCGGCGGCGCTGCGGTGCAGGGCGGCGTGGGCACCATCATCGGGGCGGTCGTCGGTGGCCTCGTGATGGGCGTGCTCAACATGGGCCTGTCGATCCTTGCGGTCGACGCGGCCTGGCAGATGGCCATCAAGGGACTCGTGCTGCTGCTCGCGGTCGCCTTCGACATCTGGAACAAGAAGCGCTCGGGCAAGTAAACGCTCTTGTAGTTTCTGTCGCTGCTGCTGAGTGGGCGGGCACCTGTTGGGTGCTCGCCCACTTTGCTGTGGGCGGTGATTGCAGCGCCGGATCGGGCCTGCGTTCGTCGTTCCGTGCTCTGTCGCAGGTCAGCACTAGGCTGAATCTGCAGAGAGTCGAGCAATGCCGTCGACGTACAAGGGAGAACGCGTGACGATTAAAGAGGTCGCCTCAACATCAGTGGGAAAGCTGTTTCTTCTTCCCCTTCGTATTCCGAGCTACCAGCGGCCTTATTCATGGGAACCCGGTACCGCGCTGCAATTGTTTGAAGATCTCTGCGACGCATTTGAGGCCTCACTCCTTACCGACAGCACCAGCGCTGACACTCAGACACCCCCGTATGTGCTCGGCACGGTTATCTTGCATGATCGCGTTGAGGACCCCACAGCATCGACGGCCGAGCAGGGTCGGGTCTACGACATCGTCGATGGGCAGCAGCGCATCCTGACACTGCGCATGTTGCTCAAGATCCTCGAGACGCCTACGCCCTCTGGCGAAACTGTCGAGACTTCCACGCCCCCTCAAGGTTTCCAGTCGTCCAGTTTCACGGGCTCAGCCCTCGCCACAGCGGAACCCGCCATTCGCATCGCCCGTGCCGCCCTATCTCGAGCTGTTCGTCAAAGGTTTGGCTCAAATCACGACGATGCCAACCGCGACCGGTTCACATGGTTCGTACGTGAGCGGTGCCAGCTCGTCAGAGTAGTGACGGATAGCGAGGACGAGGCGTTTCGAATCTTTGATTCTCAAAACTATCGAGGAAAGCCTTTGGCCCCTCACGATCTCCTCAAAGCGCATCATCTGCGGGCGATGGAAGGGGAAAGCGAAGCAACGATTCATGCGGTGATCGAGCGTTGGGAATCAGCAGGAGACGACGCGTTGAATCGCCTGTTTTCGCTTTATCTCTATCGCATCGCCCGCTGGTCCCATGGTGAGCGAGCGACTTCGTTCACGGACCGGGACATCCACATGTTTAAGGGCCTCACGCAAGAGGATGCCCAGACCCCCAGCCTGAGATACCACCTGGCCGCGCAGTCGGCGCTCCCATTGCTGAATAGTTGGTCGGGTTCCCACGCCACGCCTCAGCGCACCCAGGCATCCGATACGCACGATCGAGAACGGGAACACAGCCGTTTCCAGCTCACTGCTCCGATCCTTGCCGGTCGTGCATTCTTCGAAATGACGGCATTCATGTTGTCGGAGTTGCAACGGCTCTCAGCACGGGAGTTCCCTGTGGCCGTAGACAAGGCTTCCCCAAAAGACAACACGTTTGAATCTTGGCAACGCCGGCATCGCTACCAGAAGTCCGTAGACCTGTATCTCGCGGCCGAGCTGTTTTACGTCAACCGGTTTGGCGAGCAGCAACTTCCAGCCGCCCAAGATGCACTCTTCGTGTGGGCGTTCCAGCTTCGCACTCGCCAACTGCGCATCCAACACAAGTCGATCGACCTCCTCGCATCCGGTGCCGCGGCTCAGGGAAGCCAGCCTCAGCCCACGCCATTCAAGATGTTGAGAGAGACCCATGACGGTCGAATTGTGAATCGACTCGAACCCGAAGTCAGGCAGTACCGCGATGGCTTCGAGGCAGAGCTGTTCGCAGAACTACTCAGGAGAAGCGCATGACCCTCACCACAGATCTTCGATCCGAAGCGCTCTCGGTCGCTGGCGTATTCAGCCCAGATTCCCGGTACTCAGTCCCCGCATATCAGCGAAACTATGCGTGGGAAACACCACAGATCGAGCAGCTCATCCTTGATATCAAGGCTGCGATGCATGAACAAACCGGTGACCAAGCGCCCAAGAGTTACTTCCTGGGCAACCTCGTCGTTCAAGCCCGTCCGTTGTCCCCCGGCAGCAAGATCACCGAGTACTCGGTAATTGATGGGCAGCAAAGGCTCACTACGCTTACGCTCCTGTTGTCGTACCTTTCACGGGCGCGTAAAAACAGTCTTCAGTTACCGTCGAACCCCATCGAAAATCTGACGTATGACTCCAGGCCGCGCTCTGCCGAGACGCTTCGCCTCATTTCACATGTGACCTCAGCGGGCGAACTCCCTGAGGAAGATCGGCTCGATGCGGGGATCGTCAATGCATTTGGCATCATTTCCCAGACGCTGAAGCAGCTGGACAAAGATCTCAATTTGGATGCCTTTACCCGTTTCGTTCTAGATCAGGTCACGGTGGTTCGCGTTGAGTTGCCTTTCGGCACAGATCTCAACCGATACTTCGAGATCATGAATACACGCGGTCAACAGCTCCAACAGGTCGACATTGTCAAAGCCCGCCTCATGAGTGTGCTCCACAACGGAAACCACGACCCCGCTGCATCAGCCGTTGAGGTTGCTGCCTTTGCATGGATCTGGGATGCGTGCGCCGAGATGCACTCGTATGTTCAACAGTCGCTCACGATGGGTAACACGTCGCTGCGTTCAAAGATGTTCACGGCTGGCACCTGGGCCTGGCTGAAACCCCAAAGCTTCGCCGAGCTCGTGGAGTCTTGGACGGCGGCCCCGCCAAGTAGTGCAGACCCGTGCGACTCCAGCAGCAGTCAATCGGGCTTTCCCCGAGCAACCACGATGTCACTCGACGAGGCAATCAAGTACTACGAGGCGGTGCCCGCCGACATCGCCGAAGAAGAATCCGACGCAGAACAGTTTCGTTCGACCATCGAGTACCCGTCATTCCTCATGCATGTACTCAAGGTATTCAAGGGCCACGCCGCGGAGGCCGACGGCGGGCTTGACGACAGCCATCTCATCCGTTCGTTTGACGAAGAATTCAGCAAGCATGACGCCGAACACGTGCGCGAGTTCATCTTCCTCCTCCTACGAGCCCGTAATTTGTTCGACGCGTTTATCCTGAAGCGTGAATATCTCGCACGCTCTTCCGATGAAGGTATGTGGTCCCTGCGCCGGGTGGTGAAGCGTTCAAGCCGTGAGTCACGGCGTGGGCTTGAACGGCAGTCAATCGGATATGTTGGCACCTTTGCACCAGGCGAACATCCTGAAGACTCGGATTCAGACGTTGAGTACACAGCCTCTGAGATTCAGACCCACGTTGTAAGACCCGGGCAGTTCGTCCCTGGCGGTCTGTTGCAGCTTCAGTCCATGCTGCGCGTCACGTACACTTCCCCTCGAACCATGCATTGGATCACGCTGGTTCTGGACTTTGTTTTGCAGCAGCCAGACCCCACGAACGTAGCTGAGCGAGATCTCCTTGAGATCCTCCTCACACACACTCGATCGCGCGTTCACGATGCTTACTTCGCAGACGTGCCTCCGGTGGGGTTTAGTATTCCGCGCATCGTCTTTACATACCTAGATTTTCTCCTGCTGCGTGGTAATCATGTGCCGGGGTTTAGCAGCAGCTTCACCTTTGGATTTCGAACCTCAATTGAACATTTCTTCCCACAGCATCCCTCGGAGCAACCTGGTGAAGGCGAAGCCGTCTCAAACGAGCTACTCCATTCACTTGGCAACCTCGCGCTCGTCAGCGTGAGCAACAACTCTCGTTTCAGTAATTTGCTCCCCGGAGCTAAAGCGGAGGGGTTCAAAACAACCATCGAGACACAAAGCCCCAAACTCGCGCTCATGGCGTCCATGACTCGAGCTGCGGGGGCCTGGAATGATGCGCTCGTCAAACAGCACCACGAAGACATGGAACGCGTGCTACGAGAGGATCTCAGCAACTGGTCCTAATATTTCAACAGTCCTACCACTCTCAAGGTCGCGATGTCTGAGGCTGACGCTATGTTTCAACCATCAACCTACGACGCGGTCACTAAGCGTTGGAGCGAGCTTACGAGCAGGGAGTAACGGATGAATCAGACTCAGATCAACCAGTTCGACGAGGCCAAGTCACCTTCGCCTTCAACTAGCCGAATCACGCGTGCAGATCTCGACTGGTGGTTGAACATTGCACCAACGCTCGATTGGGCGTTTGCGGTGACGTATGCCGATAGCGCTCCGCACCATTATGTAGTCAAAGATAGAACGCCAGAGCTCACCCCGGAGGACTTCGTACGTGCTGGCCGAGTAATCCGAACGTTTGGTGAGCTCGGTAAATTCTTCAAGCGAACCAATCTCTATCTCATTTCGCCTGACGGACGATATCGATGGTGGGGCATGGATCACGACGTTGCTGACACCGGGATCATCAACCGCGCAGACGCGTCACACATCTACGGACCGCAGAATGCCCCGCGAACAGTGAACGAGAACGGGTGCGGTGTCGATTCCTCATACGATGAATTCGCGAGCTATTGGGATACTACCCATGCAGCAACAGATGAGGAACGTCGCGATTACTCACTGTTAATACGAGAACTCATTGGAAACAGACCTCAACGAGTCCTAGATATTGGGTGCGGCACTGGGCTGGCGCTAGATCTTGGCATCACCACACCTGAGCGCTACGTTGGCGTGGATCCGAGTCGAGCGATGCTGAATGAACTGGTCTTGAAGTATCCTCACACCGCCGGCATCCACCCGGTGAAGTTCGAGACGGTTCTGCAGGAGCGTTTCCTTTGCGGCACAAAATACAATGCTGTGCTCGCGCTTGGCGGATCAGCCTCGTATCTGACTCCCGAAGAGATATACGGGATTCCAGATCATGCCTCAGGCCCCATTGTGCTCGCCCATTACGCTACTGATCTGGAGCCAATCGCAAATGATCTCGACGCATCCACGCGTGCTGCTTCGTTCTCCGCCACTCAGCAACTTGTCGAAGCTCGAGGCGGCCGAAGCATCAACATTGGACGTTTCATTGTGAGCATTTTCTAGCTGACTCTTTGATTCCTCAAAACAGCCAAAGGCATAGCCTGTAGCCCAATACACCCGATCGAACGGAAGACATCATGACCAACAAATCAGAACCGATCGATCCCCTTGCGCGAGGCGCCGTTTCCTTCGAAGCTGCTTTGCACCAACGGGGCATTTCTCTGGCGAATCAATCCTTCTTAAAAAACCTCAGCGCAACGATCAACATTGCTGGATGCGTTCCAATGGAGTCCTACATCAAGGTAGAGCGAGTCGAAGGCGGCCCGGCACTGCAGGTGCACGCCGGCTATACGAACGGCTTCCGTTCCGCAGAGGAGATCCGTCACATATTTGGTGAGGTCGACCTTTGGCCGAGTCAAAGATTCGACGGCGCGTGGGGTGTGACGCACCCTGACAGCGGAATCGGGCGAGCAGACAATCGGGAGAAGAGTGCCGAGATCATTCGTAAGGTTTGCCCCACGTGCTTCATTCTTATGGCGGCGTCGGGTGTCTGTAGTTCCTGCGAATAGCGGCCCTGCTCTGCTGGAGCTGCCGTTGGCATGGGTAATTCAGCCAGCAAAGAGAACTGCGGTCGTTTCGCTGGTTAGACTTTTCAACCAATGGCGATGAGAAGATCCTTAGTGGTTTCCCGGAACCGCTAAAGAAAGGCATCATGACACAGCTTGGAGTTCCAGATTTTGAGCTTGGTGAGGCACCCGGCGGAGTCATTTCGCGCTATTCCGATGGCGTCCCCACGGTTTCTTTTGCCCTGGTCGACAAGACCGGCGCAGTGCTTCGGGAGCATGAGGCCGAGCGCACGTTCTACGTTGCCCCCGCTACAGGCGTCGGCAGGCTCGTCGCGACAGCATCCGCAGACGAAGACCGCCAAGCAGAGGTCCCCCAGCAGACCTCAGCTCTCGGGCTGGCACGACTTGCGTTTAAGCTCGGGCGAAGCGAGGCCATATCCACCGGGAGCCAGGACGGCAATTACAGCGACAGCGACACTGGAGTCGCACACGACGTCACCTTCATCGAGCTAGATGGGCAGACCCTTTGCCTGGCAGCATGCACCCGCGGATACACCGCGCCACAGGGCGCCACAGTCTTTCGTGCAATTTCACACGCACTCCTCCAGGAGACCAACGACGCCCCCGCCAGAAACCCATCGTTGTCGTACACGCTCTTAGACTCCGCGGGCAATACCACTGACGGGTACGGCGAAGAGCACGAGTACTACGCCGCCAGCACAGTCAAGCTCGCTGTCGCCGCGGCGGTGCTGCTGCGGGTCGACGCGGGTACGCTCTCGCTCGAGCACACCCTTCCGAGCACCCGCACGTATGCGAGCCGCCTCGCCGGCAGCCCTGCATTCACGATCGGCGCCGGCGAAGCCGACCCGGGGATGCCCACAGAAGGCGCACCTGTATCTCTCAGTTGGTGTCTCGAGCGCATGATCACGCACTCCTCAAACGAGACCACAAACCTACTCACGGAGTTCATCGGACTCGGCGCGGTAGACGAAGCGTGCAAACAGTTGGGTATCACCGAGGTTTCGATGACCAGACTCATCTGCGACTATGCCGCGAGTCAAGCTGATTACACGCACACGGCAACAACTCGAGGGCTCGCTCGCTTGGTCTGGGAGCTGACCTGCGGTGAACACTTCAGCATGGCGTCGCGCGAGCAAATGCTCAAGTTACTCAGAGCTCAGTACTTTCCGATCATCAGTGCCGGACTCCCCGAAGGCACGGCATGGGGTTCCAAGAGCGGATGGGATGACGGCATCAGGCATGATGTCGCCGTGATCGGAGAACCTGGCGGCTCGGACTTCCGTGTGCTTGCGGTCTGTACCGAAGGGTTCACCCCGCGAGGCGCGATCGAACTCATTACCGTACTCACGAGAGCGATTGACCCCACCCGCACGAGGCCTTAGCGGTCGGTGCCGAGATGACCTGCTGACCACCTCAGCAGATCACACCTCAAGCTGATGCTTGGAAACTAACAACCAGAATGTAAATTTCCAAGCACAACTTCCCTACCCCAGCGCCCAGGATAAGAAGTCATCGATCGCAATTACGGGATTGTATCGTTGCTGAGCCTTTTGCTTTACAAAGCTGAGGACGTAATTAACTTACAGCCGTTCGTGTTATTACGAATGGCATCGCAGCCAAAATAAACTCGTCTGCTTCGTATGCCACTGGTCCGACAAATTCGTATATGGGCGGCACGACAATAGCGCTGTCTAAATGCAAAACGGTAGATTCACCACGGTTAGCCTGTAGTTCCTTGCCCCGGACTGCTCAGCCGGGCGGTAAATGCTCGAACCAGAGCTTCCAGATCAACAGCATCGCTGACCGGAAAGGCAGGGAGAGGGCTAATGGGATATTTCGGTGATGCACTAGCAAGAGAGCACATTGTCGAACTTTCGGCACTCATGAGGTCTCTGCACGAGAGCCACGTCGTAATGGAGCGAACACCGATTGATGATGTGCTCGCCGCACAGATAGAGAAGAGCACGAAGCTGGGCGACTATTGCGGAGCTTGAGGCAAAACAAAGCCGGTCAAATGGCGCGGTAATGAGAGCCACCCACCACAGACATGTCGCTAAGCGACCAAAAGCACCGCGTCGCAAGCAGCTTTAATTATTCCGCCGAGTCAAGCTTCAGCGCCAAACAAAGCGAAGTTTCTATCGAGCGAGTCCAGATCGGGTTGACATGATTTGAATCTGCGACTCCTTGACCTCAGGCAGATGAATCAGATGACTTTCATTACTTGATTAGGGCTTTGGCGTTCCATACATTGCAGAGCGCGTCACGTTTTGCAGGCTTTGCGGAACGTTAACCACTAGTTTGGCCTGTTAGCTTCGTAGCATCCACGCCACTTCGGATCAAGTCTATGGCGAGTTTATGGCGACCGCTTCCGCGCGATCCAGCGGTCCAGCGGTCCAGCGGTCCACTCTCCGCGCCACTCCCACGATCGACCTAAGCTGGCCGTGGGTGCGCCGCTGCTCTGCCGATATCATCCTGTTATGCCCAACGCGTCGAATCCCTTAGCAGCCAATCCGATTGCGCTGCGGAGTCTGGCGCCGAGCTATGACCAACGGCAGCACGGTGTGTACGTCGATGCATTGGCCAGAGCAATCCGGGATCAGGACGGCGTTCGAAACATCGCATTGACCGGCGCATATGGCACGGGGAAGAGCAGCGTCCTGATGCGTCTGACCGAACTGGACGAGTTCAGAGATCGGGTGCTTGAGCTATCACTGTCCACGGTCGGTGTAATGGAGGAACGGCCAGTGGGCGACTCCGACACAAACCCGGCGGCGTGGATGACCACGAATCGCATCCAGAAGGAGATCGTTAAGCAAATCCTCTATCGGGACACGCCGGAGAAGACCCGGGGGTCCCGGTTTCGCCGCCTCTCACGGTTCCGCTGGCTGCCTGAGATGGGCATCGCATTCGGACTGGGCACGTTACTCTTCACAATCCTATGGATCACAGGCCTTTCCCGACAGATCGTCGGCGTCCTAGACGATGACCACGGGGTCGGCTGGTTCACGCTCGTTAACATAGTGCTGCTCGTGATGTTGGCGGGGATCGTGTATTCCCTCCGATGGCTCACGCACAACCGTGTCTTCTTAGAGAAGCTGAGCGCTGGTCCCGCCACCGTATCTCTTGCCACGACATCCTCCAGTTACTTTGACCAGTACATGGACGAGATCGTGTACTACTTCGAGCAGAGCGGTCGCGACATCGTGATCTTCGAGGACATCGATCGGTTCGAGGATGTGTACATCTTCGAAACGCTCCGTGCCCTCAACACTCTCCTAAACGGGTCCGATCAGGTTCGTCGGCGTCGACGCGTTAAGCAGTTCAAGTCGGCGAACGAGGAGTCGCGTATGGGAAAGCCTCGGAGAGCCGTTCCGTCTCCGGATGTGAAGTTCATCTATGCCCTGCGTGACAGCGTCTTCGAGAAGCTCGGCAACGAGTACGATGGCGAGGAACCTAATGAGGCGGCACCGGTGCGCGTTGAGACAGCAAGAGACGCTGGCGACAATGAAGTGAGACGGGCGAACCGCACCAAGTTCTTCGACATCGTCATCCCGATCGTCCCGTTCATTACTCACCGCAACGCGCGCGATCTGATGCTCGATGCCATGGAAGGGGCGGGTGTATCCCGTGACCTCATCAATGTCGCTGCCCGGTTTGTGGCTGACATGCGCCTGATTACCGACATGCGCAACGAGTACGACGTCTACGCCGACCGGCTGCTCGGTGGGCCTCGCCAGATGCCCGGGCTCGATCCGGACAAGCTGTTCGCGCTCATCGTCTACAAGTGTGTCCACATGGCAGACTTCGAAGCAATCCGCTCTGGTGCCAGCGACCTCGATGTACTCCACGATGTCTGGCGAGACATCGTCAAAACCGCCCTCCCCGCCGCACAGACGCGGGAGCGAGCTGCAACCAGACAGCTGTCGTTGGAGGGGGTCCTCGACGGCCGGGCAAAGTCACTCGGCGACCGCTTGGAGAGCGTCATGCACGCCCTCCCTTTCAATCAGAATCATCCGACCCACGTGCAGCTGACTGTGGGCAACCAGGCTTACAAGGGAGCGCAGTTACGCACCCGCGAACTCTGGACGCTCCTGGCGGCCGACCAGGTATCGGCCGCCGTCTCCAACAGCTATAACGGCCAGAGCATAAGCTTTTCGTTCGATCAATTGCAGACCCTAATGGGAACGCAGTTCGATCCCTCTGAATGGGTCAAAGTCGACCGACGCACCCAGATCGACAAGCGCCGCTCGGCGCTGCGGGACGTCGATTTCCTCCGGCACCACACCTGGGCCGACATCTACGCACGAGGAGAGTTCACCACCACTGCGGAAGATGGCGCCGAGCCGGAAACATTCGCGCAGGCGACGGACCGGATCTTGAAATCCCGCGTGGCTCGAGCGCTTGTCGCTGCTGGCTACATCAACGGCTACTTCGCACTCTACGTCTCCGTGTATTACGGCCAGCACCTCCGACCACGCGCACTAAACTACATCATCCATGCTCTCGACCGTGGAGTCGCCGATATCCACGCCGAGCTCGACGGAGACGATGTCGAGGCGATAATCGGTGACGAAGGCACTGACATCTTCCGGGACCGTGCCGCCTACAACGTCTCAGTCCTCGATCATCTACTGGCGAAGCGACCGGACGAGGCGCAGATGATCGTACGGCAAGTAGCTGCCTGGGATCGGGACGATCGCGACTTCGGTCTTGCATATATTCAGGCTGGGAGCGAACGAATACGGTTCGTTCGCCGCCTCGCACCGCTCCTGCCGGAGAAAATCGCGAGCATCGTAACGGATGCCCCGGAGGACGTACTCCCCCATCTGATCGAGGCCGCACTCGGGGCAGCCGGTTCTGAGATCGGCGAGCCCCCGACCAGCGAGTTTGCCGATCTCGTGATCAAGAACTACAGGCAGTTCTCTTCCATCATCACCGCCCCGCGGGGCAAAGCTAAGGTCCTCATACCCAAGGCGAAGGCCATAGACGCGATCGCCAAGCTCCGAATCCAGCTCCCCTCGACGGCACCGTTAAACAGCCTCGCTCGCAAGCGCGTCATTGAGCTGGGTGCTTACGAGCTAAATATCGCAAACATCGAGAATCTGACAGAGCAACCCTCGCTCGCTCTGGATGCCATCCGATCTGCCAGCGAACCCGTCTACAGTGCCGTACTGGGACGCGTTGGAGAGTACTTCGCACTCATAGCCGAACGCAACGGCGCCGTCACGATCGAGGATCCCGAGGAATTCCTCTCGATCCTAAACGACGCGCACGAGGTCACCATGGATCGTAAACATCTCGCTCAGCTCGTCGAAGGGGCATCCGCAGCCTGCCGTGTCGATGCTGCAGCTGACGCACCATCGTCTGTGTGGCCGACGCTCGCGGCCACGAGGCGGATGGCTCCCTCGCCGCAGAACCTTCTGGCTTATCTCGACACTATCGGCGAGCTCGACGACAACGTCGGACAGCTCCTCGCTCTCGTCGAAACGGTCGAAGGGACCGACGAGGTGCCAGACTTCGAGAGAATTCGGATCGCCGTCGCGATCCTCAACGCCAGGGAGACCATTCCCTCCGCCAGACGCCGTGTGAACCTCGCCGTCAGTCTGCATCTGCCCTCACCGATCTCTGCGGATTCCCTCACTCCGGAAAGCGGTGACATCGTCGGACTGATGATCGAGACGAAACTACTCAGCGACGACGAGACCACCTTCGCACACGCCGTGATAGCTGACTGGCCTACCCGGGAGGCCGCCCTCATCCGGTCGAAGAATGCTCCTGCAATCATCTCACCGGTTCTTGTTCCGTCAACCGACCTCGGCAGCTTCTTCAGTAGCGCGACGGTGCCGACGGAGCTGAAAGAGGCGGTTCTGTCGCAGCTCGGGATTTTTCTTCCCGGCGCAAGCCGGGACACGGTCCGCACCGTATCGAACTTCGCGGCTACCACAGACGCCGACGTCCCCTTCAATACCATCGATCAGCTAAGAATCAGTGGCGCCACCGACCACAGTATTGTGACATTGCTAACTAACTCCCAAAGCATCTCGCTGGATCAGATCCAAGCAACACTGCGAACTCTTGGTGCCCCGTATCCCTCAATTGCGGATCGCGGCAACGTCAGGCCGGTTGTCCCCGACGACTATGCCCACCAACGGTTACTAGACCGCCTCAAGTCGGCCGGCATCGTAAGCGGCCACAAGCCCGAGCGTGGCAGTCGACGAGTGTCTCTCCGAAAGCCGTAGCCAGATCAGTGAATGGCTTACAGGTTTTTTCCTCAGCTATTCATGATCTTTGGAGAGAATCTCGGTGCCGAGCATGCCGATCCATCCGCGGTGAGATCGCACCGGACATCACAATGGTTCGCGCCGCCAGCTCGCGGGTGCTGCGTCAAGGCGGCTCTCCAGCCCGGCATAACGTTGGCTAGCAGGCACTGTTTTGTCACCCTCGCGACACGACGATCCCTGACGACTCGATGAGTTTCTGGTGTTGACGTGAACACGCACGGCCTTCCGGCGCCCCCGGAACCTATGCATCTACACTGCATGCCTAGGAATTTTAGCTCAGGCGAGAAGAAAACACCGAACTCCACGTACTCGGGATCAAGACTCAGTAGCACCAAAATTGGTTTGCCGACTGTGACGCTTCACGCTTTACAAACCAGAATTGCATATATGCAATCAGGAGGGAAGCAAGTATGGATGCGGCAGCCATAGTGAAGCGTGTTCGCGCACTGCGCGGTATCACCCGCAAGGAGCTCGCTGAGCTCGCAAACCTTTCACCCTCAACGGTGGGTCGTATTGAGCGCGGCGAGGTGGATCCCACGTGGGGAACATTGTCACGCATCCTCTCCGCCACCGGGTACCAGATCAGTGGCGGCACGATTGTTTCGGCCGGAGACATCTCTGCCCTCGCAGCAGCTCGCCCATGGATCAGCGCAATATTGGATGCGCTTGAGGAGAGCACTCGGGCATACTCTCCAACGCTTGTGTCTTCTACTCAGGAGATAGCTGCGGCCGCGGCCCGTAGTAATGTCAAGCTGAACTGGCCTGAACTCTGGGGCTCGGTACTGAAGAACCTCACGGTCTCGTTGAGTCCCTTCCCGAATATGACGAATGAATGGTGGGAGCATTGGCAGCGTGCAGGCTGGCTGAAAGATGGGGCTGACACCGACGATCTGGTCGCACTCGCGGTATCAGCCGGGAACGCGGCAAAGATCAGTCGACGAAGCGGTATCCAGCGGGCGGTCGATGCGCCAGGCGGATGGCAGTCACTTGCGCGTGCGCTGAGCGATGCTGACGTCAACTACGCCGCCTCTGGCCTCGTCGCGACGCGGAACGATCGCAGTGTGGCTAACGCGAACTTGCCAGTGTTCTACGTTGAAGACCCGGTGGATCTCGGGTCCCGATTCTCGCTTTCGCCGGCAGCTCTTGGCCGGGGCGTCCTACTTATTGAGGCAAGTGACGGAGAACTTGATGACGTCGAGGCTGAAGAAGGGATTTGGTTTGTGCCGCGTTCCCAGGCCATCCTTGATGCGCTCGCGGGGTCCGGTCGCGAGCCGGACAAGGCGGAGAATGAACTTCGGAAGCTGCTGGCTGCGGCATGAATGACCAGCTTCAAAAGCCGTTCGAGTCTGGCCGTGTGCCGCTCGAACCTGAGATCGTCACTTCACGTCGCGCACTGATCGACGTAATCATCGGTCTCTCCAACCATCGTGACGCGCTGACGGTTCTCGGTGATCACGCAGTGATCGAAGTGACACAGCATATCCCCGCGCTGCCTCCGGATGACACGACTCGTGACGCTGACCTCGGAGTGATCCCGCAGTTGCTCGGCGCGGATCCAGTCCTCGAAGAGTGAAGCGCCCTGGTTTTAGTGGAGACTCAGCTCATTTGATTTCAACCAGTTCTTTGGCGCTGGCGACTCCAGCATAGAACGTCTCCTCGTACTCCGCTGGCGACACATCCCCGAGGTAGCCGTGTAGCCGTTCGGTGTTGTGCCAATGCACCCAACCAAGCGTCGCGAGCTTGAGATCATCGATGGTCCTCCAGGGCCCGTTCTTCACCGGTCCCCGCACCAATTCGACCTTGTAATACCCATTCACCGTTTCAGCGAGGGCATTGTCATAACTGTCGCCGACGGTCCCGATCGAGGGTGTCGCTCCAATCTCAGCGAGTCGTGAGTATTCGGTCTTCTGAGCAGCACCACTATTGCGGTTGAGCAGCACGTTGATGCCCTTCAATATTGCTTCGTGAGCAGCACCCAATATTTTTGTTGAGCAGCACTGTGGGACCCTCCTTCTGTCGCGCGCTGTTACCGCGCGACAGAAGGAGTCATTCTTGACAAGTAGCCCTTGATGGTACGGGTAGTCCACATACCCGGTACTCCTATTCTGGCGAGGGGGTACTGGCACCCAGTCGAAGACGCTGGATGCCAGGCCGCTCGCTCCTGCTACTCCCAGTGGTCCTCTTTCTTGCGTGCGCGTTCGGCGTGCAGGCTCCGCATATCGATAGTGCCCAGATCGATGCGGCGGGAGCCAGAGACGAGCCTGTTCACGATCGAGTCGGCCGCGACTCGGTCCGGGAGCGCTTCGAGCCAATAGCCCGGCCCCGACTGTGACGCGATAATCGTGGGCAGCCTCGTGTCTCTGTTCGCGAGGATTGTGAAGAGGTCATTCGCGGCGTCAGCATCAATACCGATGGTGAGGAAATCATCCAAAATAAGCACTTCAACGTTTGAGAGGTCGTTCAAGAGCTGCTGATGCTGGATGCTGTCACCCCTCGCGACGAGGAGGCGGCGGGCAAGGTCATCCATGCGAACGTAAGTCACCGAGTGTTCGGTGTGGCAGGCCGCGATCCCGATCGCGCACGCTAGATACGTTTTCCCGCCGCCGGTAGGTGACATGATCAGCACGTTCCTCGGGTCTTGCCGCCATGCGGCTGCCGCGTAACGTTGCATCCTGACTTTAGTGAGGCCACGCCCTTCTCGATAGTCGATCTCTGCGACTGACGCGGTCGGATGAGGGAACCCGGCCTTCTTGATGAACCCGTTGACCCGGTTCTCGCGCCGGATCCCGAGCGCTAAATCGGCGGCGGTTTGAAAGAGTTGTTCGGGGGTGAGATGGTCATTCGCCTCATCAGCGATGAGCTGCTCGAACTGGAGCGCAACGTGCGTGATCCTGAGGGTGCGGAATTTCTCGTGGTCTTCGCTGCTGAACATTAGGCTGCGCCTCCCTGCTGCCCGTTGCCTGGGGCGTAGTGAGAAGCGTCGCGCACGTACACGTCAGCAAACTCTTCGAACTTAACGGGACTCACTCGCTTTGCTTGGCCTTTCTGCGTTGACCCTGCCGGCACTCGGGGTGCAGGTTTCTTGACGTCGCTATCGATGCCCGCCATCATGCGTTTCAACACGGTGTATGTGGGTGCCGTTCCGAGGTTCAACACCTGCTGGCAGGCAGCCTCGAGTCGCTGCTTGTTCCGCCTCCCCAACCCGGTGAGAATATTCTGGCAGTCGAGGAAGCCCTGCGCCTCGATCTGCTGACGGTCAAGAACCTGCTCGATCACGGTCACGGTCGCGGGGCCGAAGCTCCGCGCGAGATCGGTGAACCATCGCCTGGTCCACAGCCCATCAATGTTGCGGTGCTGTGGCGGCACATGCGCAGGCTGGGTCGCATACTGGCCTTTACGCCCGGTGAGGCGTCGGTGTTCACAGACAAGATCGTGCCCATCGAACACTGCCACTCTCGCCGAGGTGAGTCGGGCCCGAAGGAGGCGGCCAGCGTAAGCATGGGGAACGGAGTAGTGCATGTAATTGCAGGTGACGTGGTAGTTCCGCCCCACCTTCACGTCTTTCCACTCGACTTCTTCAAACGGGTCGGCAGGCATCGGCCCAAGTTCTGCCGCTTCCTCGGTCTCGAATCGTTCCCATCTGGTGGTGTCGTCGGCGCGTAACATCACGTGATTGATCTCGTGTACCCGCTCCTCGATCGCTTCGTTCAACTCCGCAAGACTCGACCATGTTTCCTCGGCAAGATATCCGATGACACGTTTATTGACTACGTTTACCGCGTTCTCGGCAGCCGCTTTGTCGCGTGGTTTCTTGACTCTGGCGGGCACGACCGCGACTCCGTAATGGTCAGCGAACTGCCGGTAGCGTGCGTTCACTACCCGCTCCGCATCACCCTGCCGCAGCCGATGTGTCGAGGTTGTCGGGTTATCGGGCACGATCAACTTCGTCGTGCCCCCAAAGAACGAGAACGCACGCGCATGCGCGTCAATCCACGACGGTGATTTCATGTCCGTATACGCGTGGCAGAACACCGCACCCGAAAACGGGAGCGCTGCAACAAACAAGATCGCCTTGGTGATTTCCCCGGTTGCCTGGTCGACGAGGTCGAGGGTGTCGCCAGCCCAATCGACAAGTATCGCCCGACCCGGCTCATGTTTGAGCGTCGCGACGAGATCGTTCTTCCTCAGGTAGTCGCTGAAGAGATGGCAGTACTGGGCGTACCCATATTTCCTCAGCCCTCCGCTATCTTGACCGACATAGCGTGACCAGGCTTGCTGCAGCGTGAAATGCCGATTCTTCCGCATCGATGCCACCACCCGTCGGTAGTCGGGCTGTTCATAATCATCGCTCACTCGAGCGCGCCCATCGGGGAACAAACCCCGCACCTCGGCATCGGTCATGGGCTGGAACAAAGCGCGAGTAATCCCGCGCGTCGCGATCACCTTCTTCGCTGCTGCAACCTCTCGGCGAGAACATCCCACAAGCTCCGTGATCGTCGCGTAGCTGCGCTGATCGAGGAGCAGATCCATGATTTTTCGGTAATCGGCCATCACCGGCCACCTCCTGAAACTGTGTCAGCAGCACCGTATTGTGCCGCTAGTTCCAGAAAAGCGCATAACGCGCGGCAGTACCACCTGCCCAGAATAGGAGTACCGGGTAGATGGACTACCCGTACCAACTGAGGCTATGCGCCAATTCTGATGGTACGTAAGATTAAAGCCAAATTGGTACTCAGGCTGCGCGCCGAGGGACTGTCACTCAGACAAGTCGAAGCTCAAGGCATCTCTCAACACAGCGTCATCAAGACTGAGCGGGCCGCGGCCCGCGAGGGCATCACCTGGGCGACCGCAGAGCCCATGAGTGACGTCGAGGTATACGAGCGGCTTTTCCCTGACAGCGGCACACGGGAGAGCGTCTATGAACAACCTGACTGGCCCAAACTGCATCGTGAGCTCGCGAGAGTTGGGGTCACGCTGAAACTCCTCCACGACGAGTACCGTGACCTGTGCCAGGCTACTGACCGGCCAGGCATGGGGTACGACCGGTTCTGTAAAACGTACGCCGACTATGTACGCACGCAGGGCATCTCATCAAGGGTGGGACACAAAGCTGGTCAGACCGTTGAAGTCGACTGGTCAGGCCCGACGATGCAGCTCACCGACTCGGTAACGAGGGCGGCAACACGGGTGTATTTGTTTGTCGGGTGCCTCCCGTTCTCGCGCTGCGGGTTCGTCGAGCCGACGCTTGATATGCGGCAAGATACGTGGCTTTCCTGCCACGTCGCCATGTTCGACTGGTTCAACGGCTCGACCCCAAGGATCGTGCCCGACAACTTGAAAACCGGTGTACTTAAACACCCCCGCGAGGGCGAGGTGATCCTCAACGACGCTTACCGGGAACTCGCCACACACTATTCAGCAGCCGTGTTGCCGGGCAGGCCCCGCCGCCCCAAAGACAAAGCAAGCGTTGAAAACACGGTCTGGAGTGTGGCAACGTGGGTGATCGCGTCGCTCCGTCACCGTGAGTTTGCCACGCTCGCTGAACTCCGGGGAGCGATCTATGAGCAGATGGCTGCGTTCAATCGGGAACCGTTCCAGAAACGTGCCGGCTCGAGGCAGAGCGTGTTCGAGAACGAAGAACAGCCCCGGCTGCGGCCGCTGCCCGTCGTCCCCTACGAGATCAGCCGCTGGGTGTATGGCCGGCGCGTCGGACGAGACGGACACGTGGTGTGGGAGAAGAACCACTACTCGGCCCCTTACCCGCATGTAGGCGAACTGGTTGACGTGCGCGTCACCGCCCGCATTATCGAGATCTATCAAGGCGGCGACCGGCTCGCTTCCCACGTACTCGCCCCGGCGGGTGTCACCGGCGAATACTGCACGAGAGATGGCGATCTCCCCGACGGGCCCAAATATCGGGAATGGGATGCGCTGCGCGTGCGTGAATGGGCGGCAAGAATCGGCGAGCACACCACGACAGTGGTGGCACGCATCTTCGCGTCAGTTCCCATCGAGGAACAAGGGTTGAACGCGGCGTTGGCAGTGTTACGGCTCACCCGACGCTATTCGAGTAGCAGAGTGGAACGAGCATGCGAGATCGCGTTGGCCAGCAGAGTCAGGTCTCCTCGTTACGCGCACTTGCGCCCCATCCTCGAGACCAGGCAAGACGAGACCGGGAAACGGCATCCCAGGTTCAGTGATGCGGGGGCTGCCAGCGACACCGCGGCTCCGACTGGATATGTGCGCGGGGCTGCCTACTACGGAGGGAACACAAAGTGACGATCATTGACACCGACACCAAACACAAGCTCCGTGAAATGGGGGCCACCGCGTTAGTTGACGCGTTGACCGGGCAAGACGACACCCTCACTCTCGGAATGCCTTTCGCCGAGCGCATCAAGCTCGCTGTCGATGACGCCCACTCATCGTTTTCGCAGCAGAAAATCGAGGGCCTGATTCGGCGGGCAGCGCTGCGTTACCCCGATGCTGAACTCAGACGCCTCGATCTCCTCGAGGAACGTCATATCGACCGGGGTGTGATCGCGCAGCTGGGGACCTGCGCGTTCGTGAGCCGCGGCGAGAACGTCGTGTTCCAGGGATTCACCGGGTCAGGGAAAACCTATCTGGGGTCAGCGCTCACCAGGGCCGCTTGCCAGCACCAGTATCGGGCACTCTACATTCGGATGCCTGACCTCGAGGAAGCGTGGCATGCGGCGGCGGACAAACCTGGAGGGAAAGAAAAGTTCCTCCGCAAGTATGCCGCCTATCAGCTGCTCACCATCGATGAGTGGTTGCTCGATCCACCAAGTGGCAGTCTGCGAGGGATGCTCCTTGAGCTTCTCGAGCGCCGATACGACACCGTCTCGACCGTGTTCTGCACCCAATACCAGAAGCAGGACTGGCATGACCGGCTCGGCGGTGATGTTCACGCCGATGCCATCATGGATCGTATTGTGCACCGCACGATCTGGGTAGAGACGGGAGAGACAAACATGCGCGAGCACACCGCTCGCGGATAGCCCGCCAGCTGGTGGGCTACAGCCAGACCGGTTGCTGCCCACCAGTACTACTCGGTGCTGCTCAACCGCAATAATGAGTGCTGCTCAACTACAATATTGGTGCTGCTCAAGCCATCGAATACTCAGTCGCTCTCCGTAACGCACAGACGTGAAGCGAGACCCCGCATCGCTATGGCAGCGAACATCAGGAAGCCGACGGCCGTGCGACCAGCATGCCATCTCGATCGAGTCAAATATCGTCTCGGTCTTCATGTTCGATGCACACCGCCAGCCCACGATCATGCGGCTAAACGCATCAATGATGAAACAGACGTAAGCGACGCCCTGCCAAGTCGGCACGAACGTCAAATCCGTCACCCACAATGGTTAGGCGCGTGCGCTGAAAATACCCGATTCACGAGGTCTGGGTGCCGCGCCGCCCGAGACTCAGGCTTCGTCGTCTTCACGCGCTTCTCGCGACGTATGCCCTCAACCTCGAGGACTTTCATGAGCCTTGCGACCTGATCGCAGCCAATATCGATGCCGGCACGTTTCGTGGCCTTCCAGAGCTTGCGCACCCCATAGACAGAGTAGTTCGACTCCAGATTTCGAGGAGCTGCGGCGCTACCTCTGCATCCCGATTTTGCCGAGCCGAGACTGGTCTGCCGTTTGCTGCGTACTACGTTGACGGGGCCACCAGCAGCACGCTGCAGATGCGCTCGACCCCGAGCCTGCGACCAGCAACAACATCGTCTTTGTTGCGGTTGATGAAGGCCACTAATTCTTGTATTGGCGGTCGAGCTCCGCCCCGAAGAAAGACGCGGCACGCTTCAAGATTTCATTCGCGCGCTTGAGCTCACGCACTTCTTGCTCAAGCTCACGCATGCGAGCTTGTTCATCGGTTGTGACACCAGCTTTTACGCCGTCATCAATGTCGGCCTGGCGCACCCATGACTGCAATGATTCGGCCCCGTAGCCGAGTGATCGGCGACGCGTTGCACAGTTCCCTGTGATGTTCCGAGCTCTGCCCGGAGAGTACGGACCATCCGGATCGCGGCGGCTTTCTCTTCACCGGAGTATCGGCGCCCTTGTTCAAGTGTTGTTGTATGCTTCCATTCTCCTTCCAAAGCCAGGAGCCTCCAACAGAACCAGGGCGCTTCAGTTCGTCCTACACGCACTCCTGAGTGGCCCGGCTGAACGCTAACACTTCTAAACTCTTACGAATGCGATCGACACCATTCCCAAAGCGGGCTATCTAGCCCGGAAGAAACTGCTTTAAGTGTTCGCGAAGACCTTCGTCACAGACATAAACGTATGTACCCCTGATTCCACGAGTTAAAAGCACCGTGTATATGTTGCGCACGTATTGAAGTAGATCTTCGTCGGAATACGAGACACCCCGCTTGGGGTTGTTCTCCATGCCTTTCTTATCGAAGTAATGGCTTCTGTCGAAGTACACTCCTCGCTCCGGGGTGTATCGAAGATCCTTTCCGATGATCACTCCAACATAGTTCAGGTCGTAACCCTGGAGCGTGTGAATTGAGCCCACTTCTTCGGCCGACTGTTTCGAATTAATCCAGTCTTTATCCGTAGAGTTCCACCGAAGTGAAACCCCCTCAATTTCAATATCAAACGCCGATTTAATTTTTCGGCTCTGCCATTCCCACGCATAGCCCGCGGCCAGTCGGCCCAACCCGTGTTCAGAATTTTTATTTGAGATTGCCCGTTGCATTTCGTGAAAACTTAGAAAGTACTTCAGGTCATATCCACCGAACTCTTCTCGATGAAGCGGTGGATTTTCACTCAGCATTCTCCGCACATAACCCACGTAATCCTGGTCCGCACGCACACGCATTTGCGAAAGCAACGGATACAGACGGCCTGCAGCGCTCACTTCTGCGATGAGTTTCTTGGTCACTGAAAGTGGCAAATCAGCGGGCCGAACCGATTGCTCGGTGTCGAGCATCAGAATTTGGTGGGTGCTCTGTCGCCGGATCCAGTCGAGTTGCGTATAGGCGGGATCATCTTGCCCAAACAGAATCTCATTGATCGTTGCAAAGTCTTTGTTCCGCATACCCGATGCCTGATTCGCGCGCTGGTTCAGACGGTGGGCTTCATCAACGATCAGCACATCAAATTTCTCAGCACTCTTACCCACGTCAAAGGGCGTCAGCACCATAGACGTGTCAAGCCCCGGCGTAAGCTTGAATACTTTCTTTAAGGACTCGCGAAGGGATTGCTGCGGAACCACGATCCCAGCACGCAGCCCCTCTAACAACGTCGGGTAGCCTTCAACGAAAAACTCACTGAAAAGCGAGTCGCTATCAAGCGGTTCGCTAGTGTCATGGGTACGAATATCTTGCAAGAGTTTCATGAGGTAAATCCCCACGATCGTTTTACCCGTGCCGGGGTTACCCTGTACCACGACTGTGCTGCTCGTACCGTGCTCAAGATCACTGAACAGGCCTTCGAGCACACCCTCAACAGCGACAGCCTGATCCTGGTTAAGCGCTTTGAACGGTGAAAATTTGAATAGATCACTGTTTACGATCTGCGGGATCGTTCGATTGAACAGCCCTTCGGCGCGTAAGGCCTCAAATATTTCGTCAAATTTCTCTTGATAGTCAGAGCGCCGGTAATAGTCTGCGTCAGTGATTCCCTGATTGAGGTTAAGTACCTTGTACTTCCCATCGCCTGAGAACAGGCGAATGAGCATTGATTCCAGGTCCAAACATGCAGACTTATTAAAGGTCTCGTCCAAAATCACACGAGCTGTCTCTAGCCCCGCTTTGGCGCCTGAATCCAGGTGCTGCCGCATTCGACCGGCTGCGTTCAGTGACTCGCCGACGTAGATCTCTCGAGCGGCGTTGATCGTGTAGACCGCTGGCCAGTTCGAGTGTTTTTTACCAGCCGCACTCCACGCGAGAACGTTCGCCGGATCAAACTTGAACTTTTCAACTTTAAAGCTTGTCATACTTATCGCTCCGCCCGCGCGCCAGGGCCACTGGGTACTTTTCGGCGCTCCGTGCCAGCTTGTCCAAGATGATGTCATCCAGATTCAGGTGTAGCCGCTCGGCTAGGAGTATGCAATAGGTCAAGACGTCAGCCAGTTCGTCTTTGGCTTCCGCCACGTCACCTTCACCCCATTGGAAACATTCCAGGAGTTCTCCTGCTTCAATCGCAACGCTTTTTGCGAGGTTCTCTGGGGTGTGAAACTGCCCCCACTCTCGTTCCTCGCTAAACGCTCGAACTACGTCAATTGTCTGCTCCGAGATCATAGACAACACGCTATCAGCGTGAACATCGACATGCACCACTACGCTCTACTCTTATGCGCGCGCATGTAATTGCGTTAAGCTTATGGGTGACGTCAGTTCGGCGTCCTGACTCTGGGGTCGAACGATAGCCGCCCCTTGGAGTTCCGGTACGCCGCACACACCGTCACGTAGTTCTTCGTTCCACAAGAATTTAGGAGACCCACATGAAGATCCAAGCGGCAGTGGCCACAGCCCCCAAGACCGATCTCGACATTCGTGAGCTCACGCTCGATGCTCCCCGCGCCGACGAAGTGACCGTGCGCATGGTCGCCTCGGGCGTCTGCCACACCGACGCCATCGTGCGCGACCAGTGGTACCCGACCCCGCTCCCCGCGGTGCTTGGCCACGAGGGCTCGGGCGTCGTTGAAGCCATCGGCTCCGACGTCGTTGATTTCAAGGTCGGCGACAAGGTTGTGCTCGCGCCCGCCAGCTGCGGCGTCTGCGAAAACTGCATCAGCGGACACCCCCAGTACTGCGTCGACTTCTACGACCTCAACTTTGGCGGCAGCCGCACCGACGGCAGCAAAATGTTCGACGACAACGGCACCGCCATCTCGTCGAACTTCTTCGGCCAGTCGTCATTCGCGTCGATGACCAACGTCAAGGCACGCAACGCGGTAAAGGTCGCCGATGACGCGCCCCTCGAACTGCTCGGCCCGCTCGGCTGCGGCATCATGACCGGATCCGGCGCCGTCATCAACGTGCTCCAGCCCAGCCCCGGTGAGTCAGTAGCCGTCTTCGGCACCGGAGCAGTCGGCCTCGCCGGCATGCTCGGCGCCGTCGCAAGCGGCGCCACGACCATCATCATGGTCGACATCGTGCCCTCACGACTCGAGTTCGCGAAGGAGCTTGGTGCCACCCATGTTGTCAATTCCAAGGAGGTTGACGCGGTCGAGGCGATCCGCGAGATCACCGGCGGCAAGGGCGTCAACTACGCGCTCGACACCACGGGCGTACCCGCGGTCTTCAGCCAGATGACCAAGGCGCTCGCCACCCTCGGCCACGGTGTGCTCGTGGGAGCTGCGAAGCTCGGCACCGAGGCCGCATTCGACATCGGCACGCTGCTCACCAGCGGCATCCAGATCTCGATGGTCGTCGAGGGTGACGCGGTCCCCCGCGAGTTCATCCCGAAGCTCATCTCGCTGCACGAGAAGGGCCTCTTCCCCTTCGACAAGCTCGTGAAGACCTACGCCTTCACCGACATCAACCAGGCATTCGCCGACAGCGAGTCAGGCGTGACGATCAAGCCGGTCGTGCTGTTCTAGCGACCGCAATGATCTCTATGTAGATCTGTGCAGATCCGGATCGGGCGCCTCGCGAATCATCGCGAGGCGCCCGATCTCGTTATTGTTTTCCACAACAGGTGAAATTAGCGCTTGTTCGCCTCGTGCAGCTCATGCAATTGCGCTTCGGTCATGCCGAGGTGTGCGCCGATCTCGCGAATGAGCGTGTTCCAGACTTCACGTTTCAGCTGCTCCTCGTCGTGGGCATGCGCGAGCATCGACTTACGGTAGAGCACAACATTGTCGGGAATCGCCTCTGCGCCAAAGTTGCCGCGCGAGGTAAGCGGTACACCGCGGTACACAGCAAGCACGTTGAGGTTGCCATCTTCTGGCTCATCTTCAACAGTGATTGCCACATTGTTGAGCACCTCCGCCAAGTCGTCTGGCAGCTCATCCATGAGCGAGGCGACAAGGTTGATGAATTGATCTTCTGTGACTGGCTTCATGGGTACAGTCTGGCATGCGGGGGTAGCACGAAGCTCAACATTCTCGAACGGCTCGACACAAAGCTGTCAGCGCAGTCGCGACCAGTTACAGCCGCCATCACTTTGTGAGACGGTTCTCGGTCATCTTCCGTACAACGTCGAAAAACGTTGGTACATACTGTCCCCACGATTTTTCAATTTTGTCGATGTCGAGCTTGCCCGTATGGACTTGCTCGGACAGCCTCAGCCATCCTTCCCCAGTAGCAGAGGTAAGCGCGAACGCGACGCCTGCACCGATTACGCTTCCTGCACCGGGGATCAATTTGAGGAAGCTGCGCGCGAGGGCCTGTCCCGTGATCTGGACTCCCATCTGCGCGAGGGCACCCGCTGAAAGCATTGTTTTGAGCTCAAGATCATAGATTGCCGAGATACGACCAATCATCGTCAATTGGATCGGCGCCAAAATTGCGGCATCTGCGACGGGAACGGGGATCGCCGCGGCTGCTGCGGCTGCTGATGCGGCAGCCGCAATGACGGGGCGCGCCATCTCCCGTTTCCACGGGAGGTTGAGTCTCTGCGCGATTCGAAAGGCATCCTTCTCGTTTTCCGGGGATAGGGCGAGGGTTTCCGTGACGAGCTCACCGAGACCGTGCCCCTTACCCTTTCCGTGCTTTCCGCTCGTCGACGTCAGAATAACTCGTTGAATAGGAATGTCGATTGATGCCCCGTTCTCATCGACAGGGTCTTCGAGCCAAGCACGAAACTCTTCAACGTCGTCTGGTGCTGACCTTTTACCGGTTACCGGGTTCTTCGACCAGTCCACCTTCGTGAGTACAAGAATTACCGGAAGACCAGCAGCGTCCAGTTCTTTGATCATGTCGATGTCTGGGGGTGTGAGGCGTGGGAGCTGTGACAGTACGCAATACCAAACTACCGAGACCTGTTCGTTGGCGGGCCGTTCAGAGATCGTGTGCAAGTTTCGCCTGAGGATCTCGGCTGGGGTTTCACGTGATCCGATTTCGAATCCCTCGAAATCCCAGATTCCAAGAGAGTTATCTTGAAAATAGTGGACGCCCCTCGTCACGGGGAGGCCCTTGCCAACTTTCGCCAGATCACGACCGAATACCGCGTTGACGAGGGATGACTTGCCCACACCGGTGCCCCCAACTACGGCGAGATTGAACCTTCCATAGTGCGCCTTTGCCTGGGCATTCGCGTCGAGAAAGGATTGGTCAGTAATTTCAGGCTCATCCGTTGACGACCCTCTGGGCTCCGGCGCCATGTGTGGCCTACTTTCTTGTAATTCCGAGAGGGGCTCAGATCATACAGATGCAAGAGGCCCGTTCGATTACCCGTCACCTAGTTCCTGGCGGCTACCGGGTAGAAGTGTGTGCTCTTGTAGGCTACATCGGGCTGAGGACAAGTCGGTAGCGGCTCCCGCCGTCTAGCTGCATCGCAGTTCTCATAGGAGTAGCCTGCACGGCACTTCTGGTCGAATTACTTGGGCAGAAAGTCACTATCTCGGATAACCGGATCACGCCATTTCTTTTGCAGTCACCTCTGACTTCTCGTGGGGAGCCGTTTGAATTAGCGCAACCGAAAAGGTCGGCCCCTCGCGAGGTAATTCGCGAGGGGCCGACCGACTCTCAATCAACTTCTAGCAGTTCGAGTTACAACCCCGACCGCAGCAGCTTGCCGAGCGGTTTGCGGCCAATAAGCAGCAGCAGTCCGAGCACAAAGCCCGTGCTTGAGACGATCATGAAGTACTGCGGCGACTCGATCTTGGTGAACAGCTGACCGAGCTGGCCCGACAGCGACGAACCGAGCGCGAGGGTCAAGAAGTTCAGCCCCACCATCTGTGAGCGGAACGACTTCGGACCGATCTTGGTCGCCACCGACAACCCGATCGGGCCAACGAAGACCTCAGAGGATCCGGCAATCACCATAAACAGCAGAATCAGCGCGAGCGGAATGTATGCGTTGCCCGTGGCCGTCGAGATGATCAGCAGGAACAGGTAGGCGCAGCCGATCTGAATCAGGCCGATACCGAACTTGGTGACGGGAGAGGGCTGCTTGTCCCCCAGCTTGTGCCACAGCTTGGCGATCAGCGGCGTGATGAGTACGGCAGCGAGCGGGCTCGCGGTCGTGATCCAAGCGACGGGGAACGTCCAGTCACCGATCTGCAGATCGATGCGCTCGGTGATGAGAATTGAGATGGCCGTGAACTTCTGAAACAGTAGGCCGAAGTAGATGCCCGAGAACAAGAACAGCGGCAGGTAGCCGTACAGCCGGCGGCGCTCCACGGTGGTGACCTTCTTCGAGGTGCACATCGTGATGAAGTACGCGGCGGCCGCGATCAGTGCGAGCGTCGTGGTCGTCTTCGCCAGGTTGTCTGCGCGCAGCAGCCCGGTGGTCGTCACCACGATGACGAGGGCCACCGCGGCAACGGCCACGAGCGCGACCAGCGGGTAGCGCGACTTCGGCAACGGGTTGTTGATCTCAGAGGCGTGCGCGGGCAGCTTCTTCATCGAGACGAGGTACTGCACCAGTGCGCCGGCCATGCCGATCGCTGCGAGACCAAAGCCCCAGTGGAAGCCGTATTCGTTCTGCATCCAGCCCGTGGTGAGCGGGCCGACCACGGCGCCGATGTTGATCGCCATGTAGAAGTAAGAGAAGCTGACGTCGCGCTGCTGCTGCGAGTGCCCCTCGACGATAAAGCCCACGATCGACGTGATGTTCGTCTTCAGGGCGCCCGTGCCGAGCACGATCAAGATCAGGCCAGCGCCGAGCCCCAAGAAGCCGGGAACGATGGAGAGCACAATGTGCCCGGCCGTGATGATGAAGGCACCGATGAGCACCATCGTCTTGGGCGCGATGAGGCGGTCCCCCAGCCAGGCGCCGAGCACCTGCGCGAGGTAGACAGCCCCGCCGTATGCGCCCACGATGCCGGCGGCAGAGGCCGGCTCGATCGCGAGCCCGCCATCAGCGAGCGAGTAGAGCAGGTAGAACGCCAGAATGCCCTGCAGGCCGTAAAAAGAGTAGCGCTCCCAGAGCTCGGTAAATGCCATGCTCCAGACACCGCGGGGAAGGCCTGAGCGGCCGGGCGGTGAAAGCTTAACCTCGTGCGGTACCTGTAGGGTCTGTGTCATTCGTGGGAACCTGCCATTCGTGTTCAGATTGAAGCGGATAGTGTCTTGCGGTCTTACGGGGTGCCGTGAGTGCGGGCGCGGCAGCGCACCGGTGTTTCGGTGCGCACCCTCGGGTGTGCGCGTTTTCACGCACCGCAAAGCATCGTCGATGTTTCGCGGTTCTCATCGGCGAGAGCCCCCAGGCCTGCTGCCTCGGTCATTGCGGCAGCCCGGTATCTCGCGAAACCTGAGGCGATGCCTGCATGGTTCACGATTCGAACAAGCTCTGAACGCGGCTGTCGCGCGCCACGATATACGTGCCGTGCCAGGCGTGCCAGATCTTGATGTTCGCGCGGGGGCGAAGCTATGATTCTATCTTGAATTTGGGGTGCAAAATGCCACGCTCCATCGCGGCTTTCGAGGCGCCAATGGGGCACCGCTCCCCTACCCCGCGACACGTGCGCCGGGCGGCCCGAATTGGCCGCTGGCGCATCACCGATACGGTGGTGAGAGTGAATATCGCAATACGCCCCTGGGTCGGCATCCTCGCGCTCGTGGGAGCCACCCTCGCGTGGGCGGGCAACTTCCTTCTGGGCGGCGCTGCCGTCGGCGAGATGGGGGTGCTCAGCCTCGCGTGGATGCGCTGGGCGATCGCCGTCGTGCCACTGTTTGTGATTGCGCACTTCGTCGAGAAACCCGACTGGCGACTCATCGCGCGCAATTGGCCGCGCATCGTGCTGCTCGCGATCTGTGGGCTCGCGATCTACAACATCATGCTGTATCTGTCGCTCGGCGCCGATTCCGCCGTGAATGCGTCGCTCATCAATTCGGTGAACCCCGCGCTCATTGCCGTCGCTGCGGCGATCTTTCTGCGCTCCAGGGTGGGCGTGCGGGGTGTCTGTGGCATCGCGCTCGCGTTCTTTGGTGTCGTGTGGATTCTGACATCCGGATCCCCGCAAACCATTCTCGACAACCCGCCGTCGGCGGGCAGCCTATTCATGCTCGTCGCGATCTGCGCGTGGACGGCCTATACGATCCTCGGCCGCACCGGGCCCAAGCTGCCCCCGATTGCGTCGGTGGCAGCGCAGGCCCTCGTCGTGACCGTGGGCTTGGCCCCATTCGCGCTTGGCTCGGGGCTCGACCTTCCGAGCTCCTCATCGGGGTGGGCTGCTCTCGCCTACATCGCTGTGTTCCCGTCGATCGTGTCGTATGTGCTGTGGAACACCGCCCTGCAGGTGATCCCGGCACCTCGGGCCGGCGTCTTCTTGAACCTCATCACCGTGTTCACGGTGCTCGGCGCAGTGCTGCTGGGCACGCCCCTCACGATCGAAGAGCTCATCGGCGGGGTGCTGGTGCTCGCGGGCGTCGCACTCACCACGAATTGGCGACACCGCCCGGCAGTGAACTCCCCCGCCTCGCAGCGTAGCCCCGGGGCCGGCCCAGGGCAGGGCGTTTAGTCGTCTTCGGGGAGCGCTCCGAGTAGACCCATGAGGGCTTTCTCAATGCCTCGAGCCACCGCGCCTTGCAGCTCTGGCATGACGCGCATCCGTTGGTCGGTGCCGCGCTCCAATAGCCCCATGCGCTCGAAGGTGAGGAGGTTGCGGCGGGCTCCCATTTCAGCGACCTGCTCAGCAATTGAACCTGACTGATCTATGTCGAATTTACCGTCATCGTCCATTACCAGTTCGCTCGCGTCGATGCCGTCGCTGAGGCAGGCGAGCAGCTTCTCAAGGGTGCATCTGCTCTGCTCGAGCCAGAGAAAATGTGTGTCGTCTTCTACCCCAGCAGTGGCCAGGTCGCGCACAAACTCCTCGCACACATGAAGCAAGGTAGACTGGCTCACCGAACCGTCGAGGTCCACCTGGGGGCCGAGTTTCACCCGTGTTGAAGTGAGATCGATCACCCCTGCCTGCAACAAGGCCATCCACCAGGCATCAAGCTCCGGCACGTCAAACATTGATCGTGCGTAGATGATGCGCCCCGGGCTCCGGTCGTACCCAGCGTGGTCGGGCTCCTTTGCGACGCCCTCGGCATGGATGCCGATCATCTGCGCCACCCGTGCAATATCGACCCGGCGCACCCCACCTGACCCGGTGATGGGTTGCGGCTTCTCCAACCACGCCAGCAGCTCAGCAGTGCCCTGCGCGAGGAGCGAACTCTCGAGGGCCACCTGCACCTGTTCAGGCGGCATCGCATCCCCGGCAGTGATCGCCCATTTCAGGGATGCATTATTAATCGCGCCCCCGGTTTCGTGTTCCTGTTCGGTCAGTTGCGCGGCCTCCGCCCAGGCGTTGTCGTCAGGCGCATCTTCCGCACGAAAAGACGCGTAGGTTTCGAGCATCCAGCCGCGGTGCTGTCGCAGCCCTTCGCTCTCGAGCTGCGTGTTCAGATTGAAGATCGTGGTGAAGTCTTGAGCGTCGTGAATGTTCAGCCCCCGAGCGATGGCACGGTCTTCGTTCTCGACGAAGTCCTCGAGCATCTCTTGGATTTCATCCTCAGGCGCGTCGCTTTCGCGGTACCACTCAGCAAATGAGGCTTTGAAAACGGCGGCTGCTTCTTGCTCTGCGGCCGAACGCATATCGACCACGCGGTGCACGACGGGGCTCTGCCCTGGCGTCTCGCTGGCCGCTTCAAGCCCCTCGAATGCCCGCGCCACCGAGACGCCATCGCGGCGCCCCACCGCGAGCACCACCGCCACAGCGGCGAGCGCCGCACCATACATCAGTAGTTTGCCGCCGTGCTTCACCGTGAAACTGTGCAGGCTGTCGAACGCGCGGCCCTTGCGAGCGAGCACCAGCAGGTCTTGGGCGACACCTCGCGCCTTGCCCCGCCATTTCGGAACAGCCACCACCGGAAGCGCGGTATCGGCCCCAGGCCCTGAAAGCCAGGTGTCGATGAGCCCCATGCTCGCACCGATCAGGTGCGAGGCGGCGGGCGCATCCTCAGTCTCTTCTGGGGCGACACTGCCGAGGATCTGAAGCGTCAGGTCGAGCTGGCCGAGTTCGATCGCCCGGGCCAGGCTGCTCAGGTAGAACATGGCGTTGACGCGATCCCGGCCCACGGGCGTAAAGAGGGTGAGGTTGCGTTGTTCGCTGGCGCGGGCGAATGCCGCGTTGAGCTCTTCGAGACTCAGATCTGAATCCGGATCATCAAGGTCGATACCCTCGGCCAGTAATAACGGCGCGAGCTCCTCCATAATGCCCGCGGCCATACCTGGCTGGTGAACGACACCGTGCTTCTGCATCGCAGCAAGAAACTCGGGATCCTCGAAAAAGTTGCTCTGTGCGACCATGAATTCAGCGTACTGGAATTACTCTGGCCGCTCAGCTGTTTGGTGCGACCAGTTCAATGAAGCGGTCAAGCACCTGCTCTATACCCAGTGCCACTGCGCCCTGGAAGGCCGGTGCCACCCGTATTTTCTTGTCTTTGCCAAGTTCGAGTACACCCAACCGTTGAAAGGTCACAAGGTTGCGGCGTGCTCCTATTTCGGCCGCCAGTTCAGTGAACGACAGCGTGTGGTCAATCGTAAGATTAGCTTGGGGGTCGACCTGTAGTTCTGCATTGTCGATCCCTTCGTACAAGCACAGGAACAATTTTTTGATCGTTGCGCTGCTCTGCACCGAATAGAGCAGTGGCGCATCGGGGGTCAGGCCGTTGCCCACGAGCTCTGCCACAAACGCCGTGCACACTGCGAGTGCCGTCGCTGCAGAGATTTCCCCGTTGCGATCAACCATCGATCCGAGTTTTGCTCGGGTTGCAGTGAGTGTCATCACCCTGGCCCGCAGTACGGCAATCCACCAATACGCGAGCTCAGGAATAGCGGTCATGGACTGTGCGTAGATAACTTGGCTCGGGTCTGGGTTGCTTCGGGCACCGTCAGGAAGACGTGCCACTCCCTCGGCCGAGATCCCGATCAGTTGAGCACAGAAGGCAATGTCTGTGCGACGAATGCCGCCACGCTTGGTCACCTGTCGAGGTGTGCTCAGCCAACCAATCAGCTCACGCGTACCCTGCATCAGCAGGGAACGGTCGATCGTTTGCTGGAGCAGCTCAGGCGACACCTCCGCGGCAGCCGCCTTCGCCAGCTTCAGCACGTCAAGATTGTGTGCTTGGGCCGTCATCGTGCGCGATTCGAGGAGTCGCACGGCCCGTGGCCACCCGTCTCCAGTGATACGGTCCTGCAAGCGAAAACGCGCGTACCATCCCAGAGTCGCATATGCCCCCTGTTGGAGCGGTTCGTGTTCCATCTTGTCGACCACTGCGAGGAATTCTACGAAGTCACCCAGTACGTGCAGGTCGAGGCGCCTGGCCAACGCGCGCGCCTCGAGTTCATCGAGGCTATCAAGGATGTCGTTGACCTCGTTCTCGGTTGGCCCGTCGTCATCTTCCCATTGGACTTCTTCGTACCAATCCGCAAACTCGCCCTTCAGGTCGAGGGCCAGTTCCTTCGCGTCTTCCGATCTGAAATCGATCGCACGGTGCGCGATGGGTGGTTGCTGCAGCAGCTCTGCGGCAACTTGGAGGCCTTCGAAAGCTTGGATCACAGGAACTTTGTCCCTGCGTGCCACCGCAATTACTACCGACGCGACCGCGAGCACGGCACCGTGCATCACCTGCTCGCCACCGCATTTCAGAACGAAACTCGGGTGGCTGTCAAACGCTCGCCCCTTCCGCCCCAGGGCGAGAACGTCTTGAGCGATGCGCTGCGCTTTTCCCGGCCATGGAAGTACCGAAATTGACGGGAGATCGTGGGCCGCGTCGGAGCCCCTGAGCCAGGTGTCCAGCAACCCCAAGCTCACCCCGATCATGTGTGAGCCGGCCGGCACCCTTTCCGTTGCTTCCGGTTCAATCCTGTCGAGCATTCTGGCTGCAACATTCTGAGTTCTGAGCTGCAATGCCTCGGTGACGATGTGGAGAAACACCAACGCATTTGCGCGGTCTCGCCCCACCGGGGTGAACAGAAACAGATTGCGCTGATCTGTTGCGCGGGCAAGAGCCTGCTTCAATTCGTCAGCGCCCAGATTCGCTTGGGGATCTGTGAAATCAATACCGTCGGCTTTGAGGAGCGGGGCGAGCTCTTCCATGGCCTCCGCCGCCATACCTGGCTGAATTGTCACCCCGAGATTCTGCAGCGCTGCAAGAAACTCAGGGTCTTCGAAGAAGTCGTTCTGGGCGGCCATGCACCCAGCGTAGCCGAGGCGCAAGCCTCGCACTATGGCTGAAAACCGCCAATTTCCAGCGATCACGTCGAGCTCTTGCTAGCGTGCTTCAATGCCAAAACCGTACCATTTTCGGTACGGTATTGACACATACGCGTGCCTGCATGAATCGCAGGAAGTTGCTCCACATCAGCGTGAGCACGGCACCCAGGCAGGCAAAAATCCCGCTGCTCCGGGATACCTTGGAGCAGCGGGACGTTCGCTATAGCGGCTACTTCGCGGGAGCGAGATCCGGATCAAGATCTGCAGCCAGCTCAGCAGCAGGCTGCGGGGCGGCGTGAGCGCCGAGATCCGGAGCAGCGGTCGGTGCTTCGATCGCGTCGATCGTCTCCACGATTTCAGCGGTCTCGATAGCCTCGCCCGCTTCGATCACAGCGGGAGCCGGGGCGTCGGTGGCGACGACCGTGATCGCCGCGGTCTGCGCCTTCACCCACATCGAGTGGCCATTGAAGTCGGGCTCGGTGCGCACGCCCTTCACCGCGTCGATGAGAATCACGATCGCGAGCGAGATTGCGCCCCAGAGGCCCAGCACCTGCATGTGGTGCGCCACGACGTCGCCATCGAAGTACAGAATCGAACGCACCATTTCAACCGCGGCCGGCATAGGCAGCAGCTCGTAGAGCGTGCGGAACCACTCGGGCGCCATGTAGATCGAGAACGCGCCGTTCGAGGCCGGGACGCCGAGGAACATCAGCAGACCAACGACCGGCAGCACCGCGAGCATGCCCATGAGGCGCTCGAAGACCAACGCGAACATGGCGATGCAGAAGATCGCGAAGGCTCCGGCTCCCCAGAGGGCGAAGAAGTGCCCCGAGATCGCCCCCGTGATGGGGCCCGCGATGAGGTAGAGCAGTGCCGACATCATGACCGAATACGCGGCCGTGATGGGGAGCATGCGCTTGAGCGGGCGACTCTTGGGCTGCGCGTTTGCGGCGACGACCACGATCATGAAGCCGGCGAGGATCCAGCCCATGGCGATGTACATCGTTACGACGCCCGCACTGTCGCGATCGGGCAGCGCCTGCAGGTTGTTGATCTCAAGCGGCATCTGCTGGGCCGCTGCGACCGGGGTGAACACCTGCTGCGCCACCATGTACGCGCTGCCGTTACCGGCCTGGTTGCCGATGAGCGTGAACTGCGGTGCCTCTTGCGAGGGCAGCACGAACGCTGCGACGATGTCGCGGTTCTGCACGAGTGATTCGGCGTCATCGGCGTTGTCCATGGCGGTGAACTCGAAGTAGCCATCCATGTTCTCTTCGAGACCATCGATCGTCTGCTGCGCCTGCTCGATCGAGCTGCCCACCACTGCGACGGGCATATCCTTCGGGGCGACGGCGTGCATCGCTCCGAGCATGCAGGTGATCATCATGGTGACCATCAGGAACGGGAACAGGAACAGTGAGAAGTAGCGCCAGAACTTGGTCTTGGGGCGCGGGCCACCGTGCAGCGAGGCCATGTTGATGTCGAGGTCGCGGCCCTGCGGGTGCGTTTTGCGCTCACGGGCGTCGTACGCCTTCGTGGAGAGCAGGCCAACGACCGCGCCGACGGCGAGCACGAGCAGGTGCGGGGTGACGCCCACGCCGTCGAAGTACAGCACCGAGCGCATCGCCTCACCGATGGCGGGCATCGGCAGAATCTCGTGCAAGAACCTGAAGAACGACGGCATCGTGTACATCGACAGCGACATGTTCGATGCGGGCATGCCGAGCACCATCAACAGGAACATGCCGACGATGACGCCCAAGGCGCCAACCACGCGGGTGATGAAGAGCTGCACGCAGCTGATCGCGAAGACACCCAACCAGGCGATACCGATCACCGCCCACGAGTGTTCGAGAGCAACTACGTCGAGCACGGGGCCAGTAATCACCCACACGAGACCGGCGATAAGCGCGGCCCAGCCCGCGAGCAGCGGTACGATCTTGCGGAACTTGAGCAGCTCAGGCGAGTTTGAGCGCAGCGTGCTGAAGGGCAGGTAGCCCGCCATTACGAGGGCGGTGGCGAGGAACATGGCGCCCAGGCCCGACATGTCGTTCTCAGGCATTGGGGCAACGTCTTGGAGGTCGAGGGTGAGCCCCTGCTCGAGCACGATCGGGGTGACCATCGCGGTGACCGTGTTGCCGATGGTGGCTCCGGCGCCGCCTGCGGTGTAAAGGGTGGCTGTGCCGTGATCGATCGCTACGGCCGCCACGGCCTCGCGGTTGAATACCGCGTCGCGGGCTTCGAGGGCGGAGTCGACGGTGGAGACGTCGACGGCGTATTTCTCGTTCTCGACGAGGGCGTCGCTGAAGGTTTCAACCGCTTCGCTTGAGCCGGTGACGAGAATCGGCACGTCTCTGGGCGTGGGCGAGTGCATCGTGCCGAGGTAGCTCGTGATCATCATGCCGACGATGATGATGGGCATGATGAACATGGCCACGTATCGGCCGATGTTCTCGGCCTTAGCCCGTTTGGCAGCCACCTGAGCTGGGGTGAGCTCGGGTTTCTCTTTCTGGGCGCGCAGCTCTTTGCGCGACGGGGGTGCGATGGTCACTTAGGGTCTCCTCGAACTGAATAGTCATTTCGATCGCCCTTGACCGCAGGTTTTTAAGTTTAAGTCACGTGGCGTAAATTTGTAAAGTCGAGTTGCCGTGATTTACCTGGCATGATCGACTTGGTTCACTAAGCCGAGAGGGAAGCCATGGCGCAACACAGCGACCGGGCGCGAGAAGCGCTCATGAATGCCGCAGAAGAACTCTTCGCACAGCACGGCATCGCTGCCGTCTCGAACCGCAAGATCGCCGAACATGCTGGCACGGCGAATCACTCGGCCGTCGCCTACCACTTCGGTACCCGCGACGAACTCTTTCGCGCGCTCGTGCTGCGTCACTTCGAGGTGATGTCGGTGCGGCGTGACCAACTTTTTGCCGAGCTCGGCCCCGAGCCCACCACGCACGACATTGTGCGGTGCCGACTGATGCCCCTGATTGAACAGCTCGATTCACTGCCCAAGCCCAGCTGGCGTGCGCAGTTTCTCATGCAGGCGCACTCAAAACCAGACGCTTCACCCATCATCAAAGAAGCGTTGCTGCGCGACGAAGAGACCCTGCAGACGCTGTCAATGAAGATGCCCGTCAGCAATATCTCCGAGAGCGTGATGCGCGCACGATCGGGCCTTATCGCCAACCTCGTGCTCGGCGTTTGCGCGCAGTACGAGGCCGAGGTGAACACCGGTATCGAACGCGGATCATGGACGAGCGTCGGCTACTTTCTCATCGATGCCGCGGCCGGCATGCTCTCGGCACCCGTTACACACGCGGGTGGGGTGCCGCGGGCTGCGCCGACGTACATCTAGAGCTAAGTGTTCATGCCAAGCCTGAGAGCGACGGACGGAATAACCTAGACTTCAGAACACGTTCTGATGTAACCTGGGCACATGTCACACCCACTTCTTGCTCGTCAGCAGTTTCGGTCGTCTGAACTGAGCCGAAATTCTTCGGAGGTCTTCGCCGCTGCGCAGGAACACCCGATTGTGGTGACTCGACGAGATGCCGAGTCACTCGTGCTCATGTCTGAACGAGAAGCCGACAGCAAACAGCAGTTGTTTGAGTTCGCATCTCAGCTCATTGCAGTGACAACCAGTGACGCTGGCTCTCTGGCAGATCGTATGGCAGACCGATTTCCTTGGATGCTCGCGTTGTCTGCATCTGACCGCGCCCAATGCGCCCAAGATCTCGTCAGCGCAGCGCGCGCTTCTTTCGCGACCGAACAACCCCACCTTGCGATCGCCGAGCTGACCTCCTGGAAAGAATCTGCGACGCTCATCGCGGCGGGTCTGGGCGGCAGCACCGTCGACTGGCTCAACGACCCGGCCTCGGCCGAGCGCCCGTAGGTTACAGCCCGGCCCGATCGAGACCCTGCGCTATTCCTTAACGCGCAGGCGCCACAGCGAGGTGACCTCGCGCGAGCGGGCCTCGTGCAGCACGTCTGTGGTATCGGTGGCGCGGCCGTGGGTCGGGTAAGTGTCGAGGCGGTCATACACTTCGAGGCCAGCCTGATCGATCGCATCGAGCAGCATCTGACGGGTGCGCAGCCCCAAAATCTCGGCGAGATCTGACAGCAGTAGCCAGCCCTCACCAAACTCGGTGAGGTGGTCGGGCAGGCCCGCGAGAAACTGCAGCAGCATCTTGCTGCCAGGGTCGTATACCGCGGCATCGAGCGTGGTCGTCGCGCTGCCGGGCAACCACGGCGGGTTGCACACCACGAGCGGCGCGCGCCCCTCGGGGAACATATCGGTGACCTGCGCCACCGCGTAGTTCTGCATGCCGAGGCGCGCAAAGTTGTCATTCGCGCAGTCCACCGAGCGCTGGTGAATATCGGTGCCGATCACGTCGCGCACGCCGCGGGCTACGAGCAACGCGGCCAGCACGCCGGTGCCAGTGCCGATATCGAAGGCCAGATCGAGGTCGCCCATGGGCGCCTGGTTGACGAGGTCAACATACTCATTACGGGTGGGCATGAACGTGCCGTAGTGCGGGTGGATACGCGCATCGAGCGCCGGAACATCGACCCCGTTGACGTACCACTGGTGCGCGCCCTGCACACCGATGAGCTCTTGCAGGCTCACGATCGCGCGGCCGCCGTCTGACCAGGTCTGTTCTTTGTACCCGAAGTCGATGACCGCACCGATCTTGGGCGCGCGGTGCAGCGGCAGCTTGGCGGTGCCGTCTTCGTCGCGTTCCAACGGCACCAAAATCATCGACATGATGCGTGACCGGCCGGCCCGCGCCTGACGCAGTCGGTAGAACTCTTCGGCCCGCGTTTCAGGTGCCTCGGCGGCCTCGGCGAGGGTGCGTTTACGCTTGCGTGTGCCGCTGCCGCCCTTGGCCACGCGACGATCGATCGCGCCCAGAATCTGCTTGGCGTTGTGAAAATCACCGAGCCACAGCATCGAGATACCCTGCGCGGCGTACTTCACGGCGTCGTCGGCGGTGAGCCGATCGTCGACCGTGACGATCATCTTGGGAGCCGGGCGATCATTGGCCGACCACCATGCGGCAGTGTTCGTCACCCCCGCTTCGTCCCAGGTGACGATTGAGGCTGCAGCTTTCGGATCCTGAGAAATAGGAAATCAACCTCGTTCGGTAGCGGCGCAAGGCCGAGCTCGCGGGTGCGCGTGGGCCGAATGCCACAAGCGCGGGAATGCTCTCATTCTACAAGCCATCTTGATCCGGATCGAGGCCGCGCAGCTACTCGCCCAGCCAGCGGTACTCGCTTTGCGGGCGGCCCGGGGTGCCGTGCCTGGGCGCGCGCTCCACGCTGCCCGATGACACCAGGTGCTCGAGGTAGCGCCTCGCGGCGACCCGCGACATCCCCGCGGCCTCGGCCAGTTCTGCCGCCGAGCTCGCGCCCCTGGCTCGCAGCGTGTCAGTTACGAGCCTCAGTGTCTCCCCCGACAGCCCCTTCGTGAGCTGTTCGCGGTGGCTGGGGCGCAACGCCGCAAACAGCGAGTCGACATCGTGTTGCGTGGTCTGCCCGGTGGCCTGCACCTCGTGCGCGTGCAACCCGCGAAACTGTTCGAGTCGATCGCGCATCGTCGCGAAGGTAAACGGTTTCAACAGGTACTGGAATACGCCGAGCTTCACGGCCTGGCGCACCACCTCGGCGTCGCGCACGCCGCTCACCACGATCGCGTGGGTATTGATGCCGCGCGCCCGAATGTGTTTCAGCACGTCGATGCCGCTGCCCGCAGGCATCGTGACATCGAGCAGCAAGAGATCGACGCACGCCTCCCGATCCAGCAGCACCGCGAGCGCATCGCGCGCAGACACTGCCTCGGCCACGACGGTGAACCCCTCGACGCGTTCAACATACGAACGATGCAGCTCAACGATGAGCGGATCATCGTCCACCATCATCACGCGAATCGGGGGCTGACCCACCGAGGGCGTCTCGTTGCCGGTGCCGGGCTCGTGATGAGTCATCGTGAACCTCCCGGCAGTGTGACGCGCAGCGTCGTAGGGTCTTCGTCGAGTTGAATCGTGCCGCCCGCGTTCTCCACAATGCGGTGAATCAGGGCGAGGCCCATGCCCCGCCCCTCGGTTCCCGCGGGCTTCGTTGAAAAGTCTTGCTCGAACATGCGCTCGCGTGACTCGGCGGTGAACCCCTGCCCGCTGTCGGTGACGTCGATGACGAGCGCCCCCGATGCATCGCCCCGAATATCTACGTGCACCGTGCGCGGGGCGTCGCCGTCGGCTGCCGCGTCAAACGCGTTATCGATGAGGTTGCCCACCACCGACACCGCGTCGATGGGGCGCAGCGGCTGTTTGGGGGCCAGCGGATCAATGGTCGCGAGCAGCTCGATGCCGAGCTCCCTGCCCTGTGCGGTTTTGCCCAGCATGAGCGCGCTCATCGTCGGGTCGCCGGTGGCCTGCACATCAAGCGCGTTCACCAGATCGCGCTCGCGTCGCCCTGTTTCGGCGAGCATGGCGATGGCATCGTCAGTGCGCCCCAGTTCGAGCAGCCCCACCGCCGCGTGCATGCGGTTACCGTGCTCATGGTGCTGGGACCGAATGGCCGCGCCGAGCGTACGAATCGATTCGTACGACGACGTTGCATCTCGCACGGCCGCCGAGGTGAGGCCACCGGTAAGATTGCGGGTGAATCGGCGCCCCACCAGGGCACCTACGAAACCCGCGGCGACGAACGCGAGCGTGATCGCCACCACGATCGGCAGCTCTGCCACGATCGCGACCCCCACCGTGTTCAGCGCAACGCCCACGGCCACCCATCCGATCAGCGTGCCGTCTTCGCCGAGCACCGGGGCGATCGTGCGAATGGACGGGCCCAAGGTGCCCCCAAATACTTCGGTGTGCGCCCGCGGGGTATCGGGGATCGTGCCAATGTACGAGCCGCCAATCTCTACCGCATCACGGTGGGTATAGCGGGTGCCCGTAGGCGTCATGATCGTCACGTATTCCAGGTTGGCTTCTTCGATCACCGAGCGCGCATACACCTGCAGGTGTGCCGACACCGATGGAAAGCGGCTGGGGTCTGCGTGCCCGATGGCGAGCTCTGCGCGCACCTCGGGCGAGATCGAGACCACGGTCGCGATTCCCTGCGTCACGCGCTCAGCAACCTGAGATTCAGCGCGCTGGCGATCCCACGTCAGCAGGCCACCAACGGCCAAGCCCAGAATCACCACCACGGCCAGCAAGACCACGAAGACACTCGAGGAAGCACTACGAGTGCGGCGGCTGACCATGCCTTCATTGTTCCACGTTACGCCCAGGCATCGCAGTCGCCACAGCCCCCGAGACCAATATGACCAAAACTCGACCCAGCTAAAGTCGCGCGTTTACCTTAGAGCGTAGAGGATTAGCGCCACGAATAGCGCTACGCATACGACAAAGATGTTCAGGAGGAACTCGTGGCGTTATCAGGTTTGACCAGCAGTTTTAGGCTTCCCGGCTATAACTGGCGCAAGAACAAGCAGTCTTGGGACAAGCACACATGGCTGTATATGTCAGTCATTTTCGCCGTCGTTGCCGGCGCAGTACTCGGCTTGGTTGTGCCCGAGTTTGCCATGCAGCTCGAGCCGCTCGGCAAGGCATTCGTGTCACTGATCAAGATGATGATCGCACCGATCATCTTCTGCACCATCGTGATTGGCGTGGGCTCGATCGCCAAGGCCGCCACGGTCGGCAAGATCGGCGGCCTCGCGCTGCTCTACTTCATCACGATGTCGACCTTCGCGCTCGCGATCGGCCTCGTCGTGGGCAACCTGATTCACCCGGGTGCTGGCCTCGACATGTCGGCGTCAAGCTACGAAGGCGCCGCCGCCTCGGGCGAAGCCAAGGGCACCACTGACTTCCTCCTCAGCATCATTCCGCTGACCTTCTTCTCGGCGTTCACGGGTGACAGCGTGCTGCAGGTGCTGTTCATTGCGCTGCTCACCGGTTTCGCTTTGCAGGGCCTGGGCGATCGCGGCGCTCCCATCTTGAGCGCGGTCAAGAACCTCCAGACCCTCGTCTTCCGCATTCTCGGCATGATCTTGTGGATCGCTCCGGTGGGCGCATTCGGTGCGATCGCTGCGGTGGTTGGCCGCACTGGCGCGTCTGCGATCTGGAGCCTCGGCATCCTCATGATCGCGTTCTACATCACCTGCTTCCTCTTCATCATTGGTGTGCTCGGCACCCTGCTGTACGCGGTCACCCGCCTCAACATCTTCAAGCTGCTGAAGTACTTGGCGCGCGAGTACCTGTTGATCGTCGGCACCTCGTCATCTGAGTCGGCGCTGCCCCGCCTGATTTCAAAGATGGAACACGTGGGCGTATCGAAGCCCGTCGTGGGCATCACGGTGCCCACGGGCTACTCGTTCAACCTCGACGGCACGGCCATCTACCTCACGATGGCGTCACTGTTCATCGCGACGGGCATGGGCCAGCCCATGACCATCAGCGAGCAGATCGGCCTGCTGCTGTTCATGATGATCGCGTCGAAGGGCGCGGCAGGCGTCACCGGCGCCGGCATTGCCACCCTCGCCGGCGGCCTGCAGGCGTACCGCCCCGACCTCGTCGACGGCGTCGGCGTCATCGTCGGCATCGACCGCTTCATGTCTGAGGGCCGCGCCCTCACCAACTTCACCGGCAACGCGGTGGCCACGCTGCTCATTGGCACGTGGACCCACGAGATCGATCGCGATCGGGCCCGCAATGTGCTCGACGGCAAGATTCCGTTCGACGAGTCGACAATGACGGGCGACGGCCACGACGGCATGTCGACCGAGACCGCCGCGGTGGGCACCGACGGCCTCACCGATGCTGCGGTGGCCGAGACCGCTCGACGAGAGGCAATCGTCGCCGAGCGCGTCTAAGTCGCCTCATGCGCGAGGTGCTCAGGCTCCTCGCGCAGACGCTTTCCTCTCACGCCAGCGCGTGCCTGATGTGGCCCCGGCCGCGCAGACACGCGCTGGCGTTTGTGGTTGCCGAGAGGGCTCACCGACACCACAGCCTCAGCCCAGCGCCGCACCGCCCGTGCGCTGCCGCGAGAGCAACCGCTCGAGATCCCATTCATACCGTTCGAGCCACACGAAGGCATGCACCCACGTTTCCACGAGGTGCACGCTGGGGTGAGCCCGGATCATGCGGGCGATCTCAGTGAAATCAGCCATCGAGCGCGCCGGCACCGTGGCGATCATGCCGTATCTGCCCAGGGTGCGCGCGGCGAAATCGATGACGGGGATGCTCAGCAGCATCGATTCAACCGACCCACGGTCAGCTTCGGCCCCGGTGAGCATGATGCCCACGCCCGAGAGAATCGAGCTCGTGACGCTGCGGCGACTGCGCACAGCACCGATGCGCATCACGCGTGATTTCAGCAGCCGCATCACGCGTGCCCGGCACGCCGACGCCGAGCGCCCCGTGCGCCTGGCGAGTTCACCAAAAGTGAGTCGACCGTCGATCTGCAGCAGCGACATCAGTGCGATATCGAAGTCGTCGAACACGAGATCAGCAGACGCGGGCGGCTCCCCCAGCCGCAACCGATGCAGCACGCGGTCATAGATGGCGAGCTGTGTTTCAAGCACGCCTTCGATCGCTTGGATCGCGCGCACCGACCGCCCCACATCGTCAAGATTCGCGGCCCACACCTCCACGACCGCTTGGGAGAACCCGCTCGTCTCCGACAGAAACACTACGTTGGGCAGCTCGAGCAGCTGTTCGAACACCGGGGTGGTGGGCCCGCTAATGCGCAGCTGCAGGTTGACCTGCACGGGCAGGCCCACGGCCCGCGGGTGCACGGCCGCTCTGATTCTGATCTCCCCCGATTCCAGCAGTGCGCTCACGCGCTGCGCGACAACTGTGCGGTGTAGCCCGAGCTCAGCGGCGAGCGTTGAGAACTGTGCCCGGCCGTCAAGCTGCAGCGCTCGAATCAGGTCTTCGTCAAAATCATCCACGTTTGTATCATGCCAGATGCTTCCCCTCCCGCCTAACAAATCATCTTTGTTGAGCGTGAAATACACACGATAAGCAATGATCTGCCGCCTTCATGCGACAGATCCACCAACATGAACCGATCTGACCGTTTTATGAGCTGCACCCCGAAGAGATCCGGCGTAGCCTCAGTAGCGATTCAAGACAAAGGAGTTCCCCGTGCGTAAGCTCGCGTTTACCCAAGCCCCGACCCCATCGGCGCCCAAGATCGTTACCGCCGCTCGTATTCACACGCTCGGTGATGCAGGTTCAACCGCCGAAGCGTTTCTCGTGCTCGGCGACCGCATCGCAGCGATCGGCACGATCGACGAGTGCCGCGCAGCAGCGGCCGCGGTGAGCGCCCTGACGCCCCAGGTCATTGACTTTGGGGACACCGCCGTGGTGCCCGGGTTCATCGATGCCCATGCGCACCCGCTGATGCTCGGCCAGATGATGAGCTGGGTGGATTGCGGCCCCGAGCAGGCCAGCTCGATCCCCGAGATCGTCGCGCTGCTCAGCAACGCCGCGAAGTCACTGCCCGCCGGTCGCCCCATTCGCGGGTACGGCTACGAACAGCGCAACCTGGCAGAGCAGCGCCACCCCACACGCTTCGAACTTGACGAGGTCGCCACCGACCGCGAGGTGTACCTGATGAACGCGTCAGGTCACGGCGGGGTCGTCAACAGCTACACATTCGACCTGCACGGCGTCACCCGCGACACCCCCAACCCCAAGGGCGGCGAGTTCTTCCGCGACGCCGACGGCGAGCTCACCGGCGAACTTTCTGACGCCGCGTGCAACGTGCTCACTGGCCTCGAGGGTGTGAAGATCGGCCACCACGGCCCCAACTTCCACCTCGCTGACGAGCCCGAAGAGCACAAGCGCCAGCTGCAGGCCGCCCAAGAAAACTTCCTCGCCGGCGGCGTCACCACGATCGGTGATGCGCAGGTGAGCCGTCGCGAGTTCGACATGTATCTGCGGCTCGCAGAGTCGGGCGATCTGAAGGTGCGCGTCAGCATGTACCTGCTGTCGCACCTGCTCGACGAGGCCCTCGAAATGGGTCTCCACGGTCAGTTCGGCAACGAATACTTGAGTTTCGCGGGCATCAAGTTCTACTCTGATGGCACGCTCGGCGGCTGGACCGCTTACTTCCCCGACGGCTACGTCGGCGATCCCTGCCGCACCGGCCAGCTCTACCACGAGCCCAGCGACTACACCGAGCTGATCGCGAAGGCACACCGGGTGGGGCTGCAGACGGCTACCCACTCGCAGTCGCCCACCGCCCTCGAAATGGTGATCTCGGCGATCGAGGCGGCCCTCGCCGAACGCCCTGACGCAGACGCGCGTCACCGCATCGAGCACTGCGGTCTGCCCACCCCCGAGCAGATCACCCGCATGGCGGCCGCCGGCATCATGCCCGTAAACCAGCCCCAGCACCACTACAACTGGGGCGAGGGCGTCGAGCAGGCCGTTGGCACCCCCGGCGAGCGCTTCAACCCGCTGGGCGAGTTCGAGCGGGCCGGCGTGCCCGTCACGATTTCATCTGATGCCCCCGTCGCTGACCCCCGCCCGATGGAGGCCATTCAGGCGGCAGTGTCACGCATCACGCGCCGCGGCACCCAGCTCGGCTCTGACGATCTCGCAGTGTCGGTCGATACGGCTCTGCGCGCCCACACGATCTCGGCGGCCCGCGCCCTCGGCCGTGAAGACGAGCTCGGCAGCCTCGAGGTGGGCAAGCGCGCCGACTTCGCCGTGCTCACCCGCGATCCGTATGACACCCCCACGGCAGAACTCGCTCAGGTCGCGGTCACCGAGACCTGGATCGGCGGCGAGCAGGCATTCGCCCGCTAACCACCGCTGTTGACGCGGCTGGCTCGTTTCCCCACGGGTCAGCCGCACACCCGTTTACACCCCGTAGTCAACTCCCGCATTCACCCCGGCATTCACCCCTTTCCCGCTTCATCCCGTTGGATATCAGCAAAGGAGCTCAGTTGTCATCTTCGACGGCTATCCAGCCCAACACACATAAACGCGCCCTCAAGGGCGGCATGGCCGCCCTCGTGGGCACCTCCATCGAGTGGTACGACTTCTACGTCTACGCCACCGCAGCCGCCATCATTTTTCCCCACATTTTCTTCCCCGAAGATCTTGATCCGGCGCTTGCGACGCTCGCATCGTTTGGCACCTACGCCGTGGCGTTCTTTATGCGCCCCCTCGGTGGCATCATCTTCGGTCACGTCGGCGATAAGCTCGGCCGCAAGCCCGCCCTCACCATCACCCTGATCTTGATGGGCGTCGCCACCACCCTCGTGGGTGTGCTGCCCGGCTACGCCCAGATCGGCATCTGGGGCCCGATTCTGCTCATCCTCTGCCGCATGGTGCAGGGCCTCGCCGTGGGTGGCGAGTGGGGCGGCGCCAGCCTCATGGCCGTCGAGAGCGCACCGCCGAAGTGGAAGACCTTCTACGGTGGCTTCACCCAGGTCGGCAACCCGCTCGGCGCCCTGATGGCGACCGGTGCCTTCTGGGCGCTGTCGCTGCTCGGCCAGGAAGCGCTGCTTGCGTGGGCCTGGCGCATTCCCTTCCTGTTCAGCATCGTGCTGATCGGTGTCGGGTTCTGGGTGCGCTACCGGGTGGAAGAGACCCCCGTGTTCGCCGAAAAGGTTGAGGGTCAAGAGCAGTCGACTCCCCTCTTGTTCGCACTGAAGAACAACTGGAGCCCGATCATGCTCGGCTTCTTGATCATTGCGATGTCGTCGGGCGGCTACGTGATCGCCACCACGTTCGTGCAGAACTACGCCGACACCCCAGAAATTGGGCTCGACCCCACGATTATCTTGGGGGCGCTGACGGTCGCTTCGTTCGTCGAGATGCTCGTCACGCTGCCCATCGCCGCTCTCGGCGACAAGATCGGCGCAAAGATGGTGATGTACATCGGTGTGCTCTCGTCGTTCTTCGTCATCATTCCGCTCGTGCTCTCCATTCAGGCCAAGAACGTAGCGCTGATCTGGGTCTTCGTAATCTTGATTCGCATCACGCTGAGCGGTGCTTGGGCCCCGCTGTCGACACTGATGGCGCAGATGTTCCGCCCGCAGTCGCGTTACACGTCGATGTCGCTGTCGTACGGCCTCGGCGCGGCAGTGTGGGGCGGCCTCTCGCCCGCGATTGCCTCGCTGCTGCTCGTCATCACCGGCGGCAACTTCTGGTCGGTCGTTGGCTTCTTTGGTCTGCTCACCATCGCCGCCTACATCGGCGTCAGGTTCGCACCGCAGCACTCCGATCTCGCCCCCGTCACCGGATCGTTCAACGCCCGCACCGACACCACCGCGGTCAACACCCACGACTAACGTCACCGCTCGCGCTCAGTGAGCCAGCGGCGCAGCGTCCTCGCTGCGCCGCACCCCCTTCGATCCGGCCCTCACCGCTCTATTTGAGGGCCGGATCACCCACACCCCACACCTACGGACTCGAGGAAAACTTGGATACCATCGCTAAGCGCACCACCGGCTGGGCCATCATGGAGACCCTACGCGGGTACGGCATCGACACTGTGTTCGGTATTCCCGGCACCCACAACCTCGAGTTCTACCGGCCGCTCGCCGCCCTCGGCATCAGGCCCGTCACCACCCGGCACGAGCAGGGCGCGGGCTACGGCTCTGACGGCTGGTCGTTGCAGACCGGGCTGCCGGGCGTCGTCATCACCACGAGCGGGCCTGGGCTGCTGAACGCCCTGTCTGCCGCGGGCACCGCGTACTGCGAGTCGCGCCCCATGATTCTGCTTTCCCCCGGCCCCGCCGTGGGTGCCGAGTTCGCCGATATCGGCACGCTGCACGAAACGAAGGATCAGCTCGGCGCCGCCTCGGCGATCGTCGAGTGGGGCCGCCGCGTGCGCACCGCCGAAGAGGCCGTTGCGGCCGTGCACGATGCGTTCGCGCTGTTCGCGACGACCCGCCCCCGCCCCGTCTACATCGAGGTGCCCCTCGACGTGCTCGAGCAGATCACCGAGCTGCCCGCCAGTGACACCGCGCCTCGTACGGCAGCGCCCGTCGCCCCCGCCGATGCCACGGCGATCACCGCGGCGGCGGCGGCCCTCGCGGCAGCCCAGCGGCCCGCCATTTTGGCGGGCGGCGGCTCACGCGGTGCCACGGCCGAGCTGCGCGCCCTCGCAGAGCGGTTGAACGCGCCCGTTGTCACCACCCTCAACGCGAAGGGCGTCCTCGATGAGGCGCACCCCCTCGCGGTCGGTTCGAGCCTGCGCTTGGCCGCTGGTCGCGCCGTCGCACAAGACGCCGATGCGCTACTCGTCGTCGGGTCAAAGCTCGGTGAAGCTGAGCTGTGGGTCGACCGGCTTGAGGCTGCGGGCACGGTGATCAGGGTTGACCTGCTCGCCACCCAGATCGAAAAGAACCACCGCGCAGACATCGGTCTCGTGGGCGACGCCGCGGCCACCCTGGGCGCACTCGATGCGGCGCTCACCCCGCTTATCGATGCACAGTCCATCGCCGCCGGTGCGCAGGCCGCTGCTGAGGCTGTCGCGGGTGTGCGCGCTGCCGTGCGCGCAGAATCGGTTGAGCTGTCGGCGACGAACACCGAGCTCGCCGAGGTTATCGCGGCGGTGCTTCCCGCCGACGCGATTGTTGCCACCGACTCGTCGCAGATCGCGTACTGGGGTCTACTCAACACGTTGCGGGTCGCCACCCCCAATTCCACCCCGTACATGGCCACCTACGCCACGCTCGGCTACGGCCTGCCCGCAGCGCTCGGCGCCAAGATCGCTGCACCCCAGCGCCCCTCATTTGTAGTCACCGGTGACGGCGCCCTAATGTTCTCGATGAACGAATTCATCACCGTGGTCGAGCAGCGCGAAGACGTCACCGTCATCGTCGTCGACAACGGCGGGTACGCCGAAATCAAGCAGAACGAGGTCGACGCGGGCATCGCCCCCGTCGGTGTCGACCTGGTGCAGCCCGACTGGCCCGCCGTCGCTGAGGCGTTCGGGGGCACCGGCCGCCGGGCCGCGAATGCCACCGAGCTCACCGCCGCCGTTGACGCCGCGGTCGCCGCAGGCGGCCTGCAGCTGATTCACATCGATCAGGCCACCTTCAACACCCAGCTGGGAGCGTAACGATGACCGCGCAGACCCGCCCCATCGCCGTCTACACCGACGTCGATGACACCGACCCCACACCCGGCATCAAACTGCTCGAAGCGAACGGCTTCGAGGTGCGCGTGCTGGGCACCCGCGACCCGCAAGAGATCATCGCGGGCGCGCAGGGCGCCCAGGTGTTGCTGCCGGGGTATGCCTCGGTGACGCGCGAGATGATCGAGGCGCTGCCCGAGCTGCGCGTGATTGCGCTGATGTCGATGGGGTTTGACTACGTCGATCTCGACGCCGCCACCGAGCACGGTGTGTGGGTCACGAACGTGCCGGGCGCCGCCACCGAAGAGGTCGCCACGCACGCCCTCGGGCTCGTGCTCGCGAGTGTGCGCCAGCTCAACTTCTACACGTCGTCTGCAACACCTGCGACCTGGAACGATCGGGCGCCCGCCGCCCCGCCCCGTCTCAGTGAGACGACGCTCGGCATCATTGGGCTGGGCAAAATCGGGCGCGAGCTCGCCCGCCTCGCCGGCCCACTCTTTGGCGACATTGTGGGGTACGACCCGATGCTGCCCGACACCCCTGAGGTGCGGGCCGACCTCGCATCTCTCGGGGTGCGCAGGGCCGAACTCGCCGAGGTGCGCGCCGCTGCCAACGTGCTGTCGCTGCACCTGCCGCTGACGCCCGACACCGAGCACATGGTCGATGCCGCGTTCCTCGCGGCGATGCCACGGGGCGCCACGCTCGTGAACGTGTCGCGCGGTGGACTCATCGACCATCAGGCGCTCGCCGCTTCGCTCGACGCCGGTCACCTCGCGGGTGCCGCGCTCGATGTGCTCGAGCACGAGCCGCCGGCCGCCGACCACCCGATGCTGGGTCGCAGCGATGTCGTACTCACCCCACACATCGCCTATTTCTCGGCGCGTACCGAGATCGAGTATGTGCGCATTCAGGCACAGAACGCGGTGTCGTGGTTTGCAACGAGCACACCAGATACGCCCGTTAATCAGCCGCGCATCGCGAGCTGATTCGCGCACTGATTCGCGAGCTGAATCGTGGGGCCGGCCGTGCGCGACCGGCCCCACGTAGACAGGCTTGCACAGCTGTCTGGCCCCTTCGCGGGGGTTGAGCTGAGCGATGGTGGCCGTTCACCCACGCGTCACGGCGCGTTTGCTTTCAGGTGGAACGCTCAGGGCATCTCCCGAATGTCGGGATGCCCCTGAAAGGACACCATCAATGTCAGTTTTCCAGTCGGCTCACTCACCGAAGCGCAACAAGTGCGTGTACACCGGTGCGCTGCTCTCGGCCATGCTCGTGCTCGCCCCGGTGGCCAGCGCATCAGCCGTCGACACGGTGACTCCCCCAGCCCCCGCTGAGACTGCCGAAACGGTGGCCCCGCAGGGCGCCGAAGCCGATGCCGCCGCCTCGTCGTTCACGCTCTCGACCACGAGCGCGCTGCCCGGCACCGAGCTCACCATCGACTACGCCACCGATACGCCGCACGCCGAGAACTGGATCGGTATCTACAACAGCACGGCCACCCCGGGCGGCCCGGCCTCGATCATGTGGCAGTACACCCCCGACGCCCAGGGCTCGCTTGCGTTCAAGCTCGATCTTGCCCCCGGCACCTACCACGTGTGGTTCCTCAGTGAGGGTGGCTACGACGCTCTCGCCGAGATGCAGACCCTCGAGGTGCTGCCCGACCCGGCGAACCCGCAGCTCGTGCCCGGTGATCCCAATGCCCCGGTCGAGATTGATCCGGTCGCAACCGATGCTTCCACCGACGGCGTCATTATGCGTGAGACGTTCGGCGGCGGCGCCCTGCCCGAGGGCTGGAGCGGCGACTTCACCTCAGCGCACGAGGGTGCCGAGGCCTACGCCGGTTGGCAGCCCACCACCCGCGCCGATTGGTCGGCCACGATTGATCAGATGCGCGACCGCTTCGGCCGCACCGAGGCCTCGTTTCTCGTTGCTGACGCCCAGCAGTTTGGCGGCAGCGACTTCGCCGCGACGCTGACGAGCGCGCCCATCGATGTCAACGACCTCGACGCCGTGCGCCTCACGTTCGACAGCCACTACCGCGGGGCCGCGGGCCAGACCGGTGTCGTCACCGCAAGCTTCGACGGGGCCGACCCCGTCGAGGTACTGCGCCTCGATTCGACCACCGTCACCGACGTCTACGACGGCATGCAGATGAACGCCGCCCAAGACCTCACGGTCGACACCCCGGCCCGCGCCAAGCAGGTCGTATTCTCGTGGGAGTTCACCGGCGGCGAGGGCGCCCGCTACTGGGGCATCGATCAGGTCACCGCGCACCAGGTGCTCGCCCCCGCTGCGGGCACACCCACCCAGGCCTGGGTCGTCTCTGACATTCAGGGGCACCCGAACGATCTCGCGCACGGCCTCGAAGACTTCAAGAAGATCTCGCCCGATGCCAACGGCCTGCTGATGGTCGGCGACATCGTGAACTCGGGCTCGGTCGCTGAGTGGCAAGAAATCTACGACGTGATGGACGGCTCGAAGGATATTCGCCCGCCCCAGACCGTCGCGGGCATGGGCAACCACGAGCGCTACGCGGTCGGCGGCTTCGACGCCAACTTCCAGCGCTTCCTCGACTTCGCTGAGCGCGACAAGTCGTGGGGCGAGTACGTGCTCGAGGGCCCCTCGGGTGACCTGCCGGTGATTGTGCTCGGCCAAGAAATGTCGGGCCCCTCTGATGTGCCGATGACCGAGGCACAGGTGAAGTTCCTCGAGGAGCGCCTCGCGTTCTGGACCGAGCAAGACAAGCAGGTCGTGGTGATGTCGCACTTCCCCCTCGGCAACACCGTCTCGGCCTCGTCGATGCCCTGGTACAGCAACCACCACCAGCACAACAACCGCCTCACCAGCATTCTGGGCAACTACCCCAACGCAGTGGTCTTCAGCGGCCACACTCACTACCCGGCTGAGCTTGGGGACTGGGCGATGCAGCGCCGCACGGCCGACGGCCACGCCGATGGTTTCTGGTCGATCAACACCCTCGCGATGCACATCGAGTGGGATCTGCGCGGCGAAGACACCAAGGATGTCACCGAGGTCACCACGCGCGATGTGAACCGGGGCCTCACGCTCGACGCGTACGAAGATCGCATGGTCATCACGGCCCACGACTTTGCGACCGATCAGCAGCTGAGCCAGGTCACGATCACCAACCCGCTCGTGCCGTTCGCAAGCGAGCTCGCTCCCGATAGCGAGCGCGACGCGAACTACGACGCGGTCGATGCCGCGCTGGCCGCGGTGCCCGCTGATCTGACCGGCTTCACGGCCAAATCGGTCAAGGCGCTTCAGACCGCCATCGACGCGGTCGACCGCACGCTCGCGGCCGATGCGCAGGCACAGGTCGACGCGATGGCGCAGGCCATCACCGACGCGATTGCGGCGCTCACCCCCGAGACCCCGGGCCCCGCTGATGCGGGCGCCGAGGGTATCTCGGCCGCAGACACGAATGGCGCGGCTGACGCCACCGCTAACGCAGGCGCAGGCGCAGGCGCAGGCGCCGAGACCGCAGCCGCGAACGGCGCTGCGGCGGCGGGCGCAGATGGATCCGGATCAGGATCAGACGCCGCTCCCGGCGCGAAGCCCGCAAGCACCCAGGGTGCGGGCGCAGGTCTCGCGAACACGGGTGGCGCGGGCACCGGCGGCATCATCGCCGGCGCCCTCGCACTGCTCGCCGCGGGTGGTGCGCTGATCGTCAAGCGCCGCCGCGGTACCGCGCAGCCCGAGTAATCACCGCAGTAAGAAGCGGGGTGCTGGTCGTCAATCTGACGATCAGCACCCCGCTGTTGTGTGCGTGGCGGGCGTTAGGCCAGCTGGTTCGTCACCCATTGAGCGTTGAGATCGGTGAGCGACGGCACGTGCACCGTGGCGCGCTGTGCCCAGTCTTCACGGCCCTCGCGCACCAGCACGCTCGTGCACCCTGCGGCGAGCGCCGCTTCGAGCCCCACCCGTGAGTCTTCGAAGACGATGCAGCGTTCGGGGGCGATGCCGAGCAGCCCTGCGCCCACGAGGTAGGGGGTGGGGTGGGGTTTGGTGTGGGCGACGTCGTCTGCGGTGACGAAGTGGGCGAACATGCTGAAGTCGAGCTGCGCGGTGATCACATCGACCCAGCGCTTCGTGGAGCTGGTGACGAGGGCGAGGGGAATGCCCGCCCGGGCAAAGTCGGTGAGCAGGGCTTCGGCGCCCGGGCGCCACTGGACGCTGTCTGCGAAGGCCCCCAGCGTCATGCTTTCGAAGAGCTCGCCAAGCGCGGCCGGCGAGTGGGTGAGCCCATACGCGTTGATGAGAAGATCGCTCGCCTGTTCGAGGGTGGCGCCTTCGAGGCTGGCGACGGTGTGATCGTCAACGGTGTGGCCGAGCTGGTGCATGCCCCGGCTGATCGCGTCGAGCCAGGCACGTTCGGTATCGACGAGGGTGCCGTCGAGATCGCACAGCACGGCGAGGGGGTGCGGGGACGGCGTAGATGTGTCGTTCATTGAAACATTACCTCGCAGCCGAGTGGCCCGAGAGCCACGTGTGGGTGAACGCCGATTGAACGTTTCGCGCGGGGTTCAATGCTGGCGCGAACGAGTGCGCACGGCGGTCTATGTCGTGTCCTTTCGGCCCATACGCTGGGTGGGTGACCCCAGTGAAATCCCGCCACGTGCACCGTGATGTGCAGCGTGATCTGCTCGCCCGCATTATCGACGGGGAGTTTGCGCCAGGTACTGCGCTGCCCGCTGAGCTGCGGCTGGCCGAGCACTATGGGGTCGCCCGGGGCACGGTACGCAATGCGTTGGCCGGGCTCGAAGATCGGGGGCTTGTGTCGCCGGTGCAGGGGGCGGGGTGGATCGTGCAGTCGACCCGCCACACGCAGTCATTTGCTGAGCTGCGCTCGTTTGCGCAGTGGGCGCGTAGTAAGGGGATGGCTCCGGGAGGGTTGGTGCATGAGTCGATTGCTGGCGAGGCCACCGCGAGTGAGGCACGCAACCTGCGGGTCGCGCCTCGCAGCCCGGTGCTACGGGTGACCCGGCTGCGCACCCTCGATGGTCGCACCGTGATGCTTGAGCGCACCACCTACCCCGAGTGGATTGCCGAGCGCATCGGTCAGCTGCCCGCCGCTGAGTCGTCGGTGGTTGATGCGTTGCGCACCCAGTTTGGGGTGGCCACGGCACACGCCGATCACGCCATTGATGCGGTGCCCGCCTCGAGCGCTGACGGTGCGCTGCTGGGGGTGCGCCGGTCAAGCCCGCTGTTGCGGGTGCGCCGCACGAGCTTCACGGGTAGCGGGCTCCCCGTTGAGTACGGCGAAGACAGGTATCTGCCCGATACGGTCACGTTTCAGGTGCAGGCGTCGGCCGCGAGCAATCCGCTCACGCGCACCGAGTTCTCGTCGCGGTAGCGGCGCTCAAAACCCGCCAGTGTGCTTACGCTCACCCCGTGTTATCTTCGGGGCATGCACTCTGACGCAGACGCACCATCTGATGCCGGTGAGCGCTATGCGTTCGCCACGTTCACGATGCCCACGCCAGATGGTGCGTTCACGGTGATCACCTCGGCGTACGGTGTGCTCGCCTCGGGGTGGACCCCCGACTTTGCAACACTGCTGCCCCTGGTGCATCAGACACTGCGCCCACAGCCGGCAGACGTGTACGCGCTCGCGCCGACCGAGCTCGAATCAAGCACAGTGTGGCCCGTCGCCGTCGAGGCGCAGGCCGCGGTCACCGCCTATTATGCCGGTGACACGTCGGCGCCCGGCCGCGTCCCCACGATTCAGGCCTCGGGCCCGTTTCGTGAGCACGCGTGGGAGGTGCTTCGCGAGGTGCCCCCCGGCTCCACCGTCACCTACACCGAGTACGCGCAGCGCTCGGGCCGCCCGAAGGCCGTGCGCGCGGCGGCGAGCGCGTGCGCGATGAACGCGGCGGCGCTGTTTGTGCCGTGCCACCGGGTGCTGCGCAGCGACGGTTCACTCGGCGGGTTTCGGTACGGCCTCGCGGTCAAGCAGAGCCTGCTCGGCCGCGAGCAAGCGTAATAGGCGCCAGATGCCACCATCCAGCGGCCAGCGCACAACAGCCAGCGCACCGTTCACCGGTCGGGGGCGCCAATATCCGCGACACATGTTCACGCGATCCGGTGCTTTCAGATAGCTTAGGAAGCACCACACCGCCGTTGGAAGGATCCTCATGGATGACGCTCGCATGCAAGGCCTCGCTGATATCTACCAAGATTTGCACGCCCACCCCGAGCTGAGTTTTGCCGAGGTGCGCACCGCCGCCATCGTCGCGGCGCAACTGCGTGAGCTGGGCTATGAGGTCACCGAGCAGGTGGGCGGCACCGGAGTGGTCGGGGTGCTTGAGCGCGGCGAAGGCCCCACCGTGCTGCTGCGTGCTGACATGGACGGCCTGCCCGTGCGTGAGGAGACCGGGCTGCCCTACGCGAGCGAGGTCGTCGGTATCGGCGATAACGACCAAGAGGTGCCGGTGATGCACGCGTGCGGGCACGATATGCACACGACTGCCCTGTTGGGAGCGTGCGCGCAGCTCGCTTCGCAGGATGATTGGCAGGGCCGCATTCTGGCCGTGTTCCAGCCTGCTGAAGAGAAGGGTGCAGGCGCCCGCGCCATGGTCGATGACGGCCTGTTCACTCGCTTCGGCACCCCCGCAGTGGTGCTCGGCCAGCATGTCGCCCCGCTGCCCGCTGGCGCGATCGGGCTGCGCAGTGGGCCGGCGTTTGCCGCCTCCGATAGCTTGCGCATCACCCTCTACGGCAAGGGCGGCCACGGGTCACGCCCCGAAACCACCGTCGACCCCATCGTGCTCGCCGCCGCAGTGGTGCTGCGCCTGCAGACGATCGTGTCTCGTGAGATCGCCGGCACCGAGACCGTCGTGCTCACAATCGGGTCGATTCACGCGGGCCTCGCCAGCAACATCATTCCCGAGAGCGCCGAGCTGCAGCTCAGCATTCGCACGTTCTCGGCCGATGTTCGCACCCAGGTGCTCGCCGCGGTTGAGCGCATCGTGCGCGGCGAGGCCCTCACCGCCGGCGCCGAGCGTGAGCCCCTCATCGAGTCGCTGCACTCGTTCCCCGCGGTCGTCAACGATGCGGCGGCCGTAGGAGTGCTGCGTGAATCGTTCGCCACGCACCTCGAACGGGTGATGGTCGTCGACCCCGGCGTCGTCACCGGCAGCGAAGACGTGGGCATCCTCGCACAAGAGGCGGGCGCCCCCTGTGCCTACTGGATCTTGGGCGGAGCCAACCCGGCCCTGTTCGCTGGGCTCACCTCGATCACCGAGATCGCGGCCCGCGTGGGCGAGCAGCCCTCCAACCATTCCCCGCAGTACGCCCCCGTGATTCGCCCCACGCTCGATATTGGCGTGCGGGCGCTCGAGACGGCGGCGCGCGCCTGGCTCACGAAGTAACCGCGCGCTAGTCCCCCGCCGGGCGCTGCCGCAGCTTCTTCGTGGCCGAGCGCTGCGTCTTGGCGGCGAGGTGCCGCCGCTTCGATCCCCGCGTGGGTTTCGTGGCGCGGCGCTTCGGCCCGTCGGGCGCGAGCGCGTCACCGACGAGAGCCGCGAGTTTTGCGAGCGCGACCTCGCGGTTACGCAGCTGCGACCGCTGCGCCGACGACGTCACCGTGATGGTGCCCGCGACGAGCCGGCGCTCAAGCTTCTCGAGCAGCCGCTCGCGCTGCGCGTCAGTAAGCGCGGCCGACTCGGCAATGTTCCAGCTCAGCTCAACCCGGCTGTCTGAGGTGTTGACGTGCTGCCCGCCGGGCCCCGACGACCGCGAAAATCGCCATCCCAGCTCACCCGCCGAAATGGTCACCACCCCAGGCACCTCAAGATCCATGCTCTAAGGGTGCCACGAATGCTGGCGCGCCACGTACCACGGGCCAAAGCTGCTCCGGATCGCCCCACCCCGCCCCGTGCGCACCCGAGGGCCGGTGTACGTGGAACAGCTACAGCAGCAACCAGCCGAGCAGCCCGGCCGCGATCACCACGGCCCACGCCGGGCATTTCCAGGCGGTAAGTGCCACGAACGCGGCGGCCGCGAGCACGAGCGTGGGGATGCCCGTGATGCCGGTGGTGAAGACGGGCGTGTAGAGCGCAGCCGCCAGAATACCGACGACGCCGGCGTTCACCCCCATCAGTGCACGCTGCGCCAGCGGCAGCGTGCGAATGCGATCCCAAAACGGCAGCACCCCCACCACGAGCAGCCCGGCGGGCAGGAAGATCGCGACGAGCGCGATCGCCGCCCCAAGCACCCCCGTGGGGCCCTCGGTCGCGACCCCGCCGAGGAACGCCGCGAAGGTAAACAGCGGGCCGGGCACGGCTTGGGCGGCACCGTATCCGGCGAGAAACGCTTCGGGGGTGACGAGCCCGGTGCCCACGGTGTCAGCTTCAAGCAGGGGCAGCACGACGTGGCCACCGCCGAACACGAGCGCGCCCGCGCGGGCGAACACGTTGAAGAGGCCCAGCGCGGCGTTACCCGTCGCGTGGGCGGCGAGCGGCAACACCGTGAGCAGCGCGGCAAACGCGGCGAGGCAGCTGATCGCGAGAGCCTTGGGCACCCGCACCGCGAATGGTTGCGGTGCGGGTGACGCAGCGGGCTGCGGCGCCTCGTGTGGGGAGGCAGTTGATGGGGAAGGTGCAGGCGGGAGGCGATCCGGGGCACGCAGCCAGATCAGCCCCGCAATACCGGCCGCAATGATCGCCGCGACCTGCGCGAGCACGCCGGGCACCAGCAGCACGATCGCGAGGCTGACGACCGCGATCGTGGCCCGCTGCGCATCGGGCGTGAGCGACTTCGCCATGCCGAGCACCGCGTGGGCGACGACGGCGACGGCCGCGGCCTGCAACCCAAGGATCCAGCCGGCGTCAGACAGATCTCCGAGCGCGGTGACGCCGTAGGCAAACAGCAGCAGCAGCATCGCCGAGGGCAGCGTGAACGCAACCCAGGCAGCGATCAGGCCGCGCAGCCCCGCGCGCTGCAGCCCGAGCGCCATGCCCACCTGGCTCGATGCCGGGCCAGGCAGAAACTGGCAGAGCGCGACGAGATCAGCGTAGGCACGATCGTCGAGCCATTTGCGGCGCTCAACAAAGGTCTCTCTGAAGTAGCCCAGGTGCGCGACGGGGCCGCCGAACGCGGTCACCCCGAGCTTCAGAAATGCCCAAAAGACCTCGGTAGCGGTGCCGGGATGGGACGAACGAACTTCAGTCATCCTTCCTATGTTCGCGGGTGAACGCGGCCGCGGCAAGCGCGGCGCGGTGAACAGCGAGCGAACGCTGGTCGATTGGGCAACATCAAGCGGTGGCATGGGTTGGGGACCTAGGTCCCCTGTGGTTTTGCCGTGCCCTGCGTACCGTTAAAGGGTTACTAGCAAACCATGGGGGTTTATTTATCGTGCGTCAACCACTTCTCACCGGGCTGGCAGCTGCTGCCGCGCTGACACTCATTGTGGGGGCTCCGGCGCTCGCCGACGATGCCCCGGGCGAGGGCGCCGATGCGGCCGCCGAGCCCACCGTGACCTCGTTCAGCGTGCCCGCTGATCTTGCCATCGATATTCCGTACGACGTACCTGAGTGGGGTGACTCGGGCAGCCTCACCGGCTCGGGCCTCACCTACGAGACGCCAACGTACCCCATCGCACCCGAGTATGACGGCAATGCTGCGCACCAAACGTTTGCGATGACCGCCGTCGCGGCCGAGGGTTGCGTGCGCACCGTTGACAGCTTTAACTTCGCATACACGCTCGCCACCTATAACTACATGGATCTGGGCTTCGACTCGATTCCCATCTCCGGCGGCATCGCGACCGGCACACCATTGACAGCCCCGCTGGCAGATCACTTCGCAGCGCCGTACACCGACGGTCTCACGATGCTTCCGCTCGTCAACGATCAGGTCACCACCACAGGTGACGGCCACGTGCACTTCGAAACCACGAAGGCCCATGTCGAGTTCGAAACGATGCGCCAAGACCCGGCCCCGCAGTCGGGCACCATGTCCATCGACTACCCCACCGCGGTGGATACGGCCGCAGCTCGCGGCTACATCTCGGTGACGTCGCCGCTCTACGCCTCGTGGCTGATCACCGACGCCTCGTTCACGGTGACCGACACGTGCGCCGCGGTCACCCCGCCGGTCGTCGAGCCGCCAGTGGTTGAGCCGCCGGTAGTTGAGCCGCCCGTTGTCGAACCGCCCGTCGTCGAACCGCCAGTCGTTGGACCGCCGGTGGTAGTCGATCCTTCCGCCACGGTTCCGCCCGCGGTGACGACACCGACCGCTCCCCCGGTACAGCCGGTCGTCGCCCCGAAGACGATTCCCATGGCCAAGACGCTGGCCAATACCGGCGCCGCAGATGATGCTGCGGGTGCAGGCGTTGCCGCGCTGCTCCTGCTGGGGGCCGGAGCATCAGCGATCGCTTTTGCCCGTCGCCGGGCACAGCGCACCGCGTAACCGCTGAGAAGCTCAGGCGCTGAAAACCTGAGCAGCTGCGCATCTCAAAATGCCCGCTGAGGCACCCATGGAACGGGTGCCTCAGCGGGCGTTTGGTATCTAGCGGCTAGCGAGCCTACTTACGGCCGGTGAACTTCTCCATCGAGGAATACACGTTGAAGACCTTGTCGGCGACGAGATCCCACACCCTCGTGGGCAGCACACCGCGCAGCGCCATCGCGAGCTTCACCGTCCACGGCTTGGTGACCATGGGGGTACCCGCGATCATGCCTTCCCATGCAGCACGGGCCGCGCGCACCGGCGTCATGATCGGGGTGAGAAGCGGCCCGCGGGCCCCCTCGAACATGCCCGTCGAGATGAAGCTCGGGCAAAACGTGGTGACCATGATGTGCCGGTTGCCCGTCTTCTCTAGCTCGAGGCGCAGCGATTCGCTCCACCCGATCAGCGCCCACTTCGATGACGCATACACGCTCATGTTGGGGTTCGCGAGGGTGCCGGCGGCCGACGCGATGTTGAGAATGCGCTTGGGTCGTGAGCGGTCGGCGATCATGTCGGGCAGCAGCGCTCGGGCGATCCACATCGGAGCGAGCGAGTTGACGCGCATCGTGAGCTCGATGTCGCGTTCGGGGTCATGCTCCCAAAACAATGAACCGCGCACGATGCCCGCGTTGTTCACCAAAATATCGGGGGCGCCCAGCTCATCGCGGGTGCGCGCGGCTTCACGCGCGACCGCCTCTCGGTCGGCGATGTCGACGATGTAGGCGCGCACTCGCGTAGCGGGGTGCTGGGCTTCGAGTTCGGTGGCAAGCGTTTTAGCTCGTGCTGCGTCAACGTCCCACAATGCAATCGCAGCGGCTCCTTCTTTCGCGGCACGGCGGGCGTACAGTTCACCCATGCCGCGGGCGGCTCCCGTGATAAGTACGACGGCCCCCGCGGTGACGTTGCCGGGGGTGCGCTGCGACGGAGCGCTGGGATGAGACTTCGGCGTCTGGGTCATGCCTTCCACTCTAGTGAGGACCGCAAGTGGAACCGGTAAAGCAAGTAGGCCAGCAACGCATCGCTGTTAAGTTTTGTGTATCTTTTGTATTGAAGTCTCGCACAGAAAGTTGGGTGCCGTTACCCATGACCCCGGTACGTTCCCTCGCCCCCGATCTTGCCCGCGGCTTCATGTTGCTGGGCATCGCGATCGCTAATGTGCCTGTGTATTTATGGGGGCGTGAGTTCTTTCTCGGGCAGACGCATCCGGTCGACGGCAGCGGGCTGGATCGGGCACTTTCGGTGTTCGCCATGCTCACAATCGAGCAGCGGGTGTACCCCATGTTTGCGTTCTTATTTGGGTACGGCATCATGCAGTTCGCCAGCGCTCGCGCGGGAGCAGGGGTGCCCGAACAGGTGGCCCGCCGTATGCTCACGCGCCGCCATCTGTGGCTCATCGTGTTCGGAGCGGTGCACGCTGCATTGCTGTTTACCGGCGACATCCTGGGAGCATACGGGCTTGCCGGCCTCATCATCACCGCGCTCTTCTTCACCGCCCGCGACCGCGCCATCAAGATCACGGTGTGGGTATTCATCGGCCTCGCCGCACTCGGAGCGGTAGCGCTCGGGCTCGCGGGCACTCTGCTCTCCGTACTCGATCCGTCGCTGACAGGCGTGGGGGCAGACGCCGCCGATGCCGAGCTTGAGCTGTTCAATGGCGAATCCAATTATTTACTGAGCCTGCTGATGCGCCTGGTGATCTGGCTGTTTGCAACTCCCGCGGCCGTGATGCAATTGCTTATTCCCGCGGCGATGCTGCTCGGTATGCTCGCCGGCCGTCACAGGTGGCTCGACCAAGCCTCGACCCGCCCAAAGCTGGGCCTGGTTGCCGTGATCGGCATCGGCGTCGGCGTCATCGGGGCGCTTCCCACCGCGCTCATCTATCTGGGGTTCATGCCCGGGTTTGAGAATGCGAGCTGGGTTTTTCTCGGGCTCACATCGATCACGGGCTTCGCCGCGGGCATCGGCTACGCGGCGCTGTTCGGCTTCGTGGGGGCGCGAGTCCTTGCGCGGGCGCAGCGCCACTCCCCACCGTTTGGGCCGTTGCGTCTGCCCTCAGTGTGGCGTGCGGTGGCGGCGGTCGGCCAGCGATCGCTCTCGTTCTATCTGCTGCAATCGCTCATATTTGCCCCGGTGCTCTCGGGCTGGGGCTGGGGCCTGGGCGCTACGATCTCGATGACCGGGGCGTACACGCTGGCCGTCAGTGTGTGGCTATTCTCGGTGGCGATCGCTGCGGTGCTCGACCGCCGCGGCATACGCGGGCCCGCAGAAGTGCTGCTGCGGTCGCTCACGTACCGCGCGGCTCTGCCGCCCCGCACGGCCGTCACGGCTGCCCCGGCTGCTGCGGTGAGTGCCCCGGCGAGAGCCGACTGAGCTGCGAATCAAGCGGCGGCTAACGCGTCGGGATCGCCGCGAGGTACTGGATCGTTGCGCGCACCCGTCGGTGATCGTCGGCCTCAACCGGCAGCCCGAGGGCGTCATAGATGCGTGAGGTGTGGTTCACCACCGACTTTTCGGTGAGCACCAGCTCCCGTGCGATCGCCGCATTGCTGCGGCCCTGCGCAATCAATGCGAGCACCTCGCGTTGCCGCGCGGTGAGGCGTTCGATACCGTTCGACGGCTCTGCCGCATCAGCGCGCGCGATTTTGGCCCGCGATGCCGCGAGCGCGCGCTCGCTCGCGTGGAGTTCGGCGGTGAGCCGCTGCCGATCGAGCACGATGGCCGCGAGGCGCGCGGCTTCATGCACCGGATCAGCATTGGCAATGAGACTCGCATCATAAATAATCGCGCCCACTCGGCGCCCCTCAATTTCTACGTCGACGGCCGCACGGCGCTCGCCCGCGACGGGCAACACCGCGGGTGTTCCAGCGGCGTCGATGTAGGTGTCGCGGTCACCCGCCCAATACACGACCGTGAGGGCCGGGTCCCCCACCGTGCGCGCGAGGGCTTCTTCGACCGCCGTGCGCTCCTGCCCGGCCACTCCCACCCAGTGGCTGAGATCGCCGAGCCCTGCCGCACGCGCAAACCCACCGCGCAGCACACCGAGCGTGAAGGCGACGGGCACGCCGCCGAGCACGGCCAGCTGCAGGGCTCCCCGCACCCAGCCGGGTACGCCGAGCAGCCCTTCAAGCACCCCGCTGCTGAACGGAATAAACAGCACCGCGAAGAACCCGTACGCAAACAACGGAGCCAGCACCCGGCGGCTCGGGGCATCAGCCGCGCGTAACCGACGCACGAGCACCACCGCGGTAGCCACGGTCACGAGCACTCCGATAAAGCTTTGGCAGGTGTCGGCAGCCCTAACGAGGCCCGGAAGCTCGACCACAAACAGCGGGTTGCCTTGTCGTTTCATGAACAGGTAGGCCGGGGCTTGCAAAATGATGGAGTTCACGTATGCCACCAGCACGATCACTCGGGAAGGAACATCACGCACCCGGCCTGAAGGGAAGGCGAGCAGCAAGTGAATCATGACCGCAATCACCAGCGTGGCACACACCGAGCCAATCGCGAGCAGCACGGGTTCGTGCGCAGTGCTGAGCCCGGTTCCTAAGATACCGAGGGTGCCCACCATAATGATCGCTCCGGTCAGGTTGCCTGGCCTCCGCCACCACGCAGTGATCGCAGTGCACAGGTAGACCCCGAACACGACCGTATACAGCAGGAGCGTTGCGGGTTCTGCCTCGCCGATCGAGATCGCCAACACGGCAATTCCTAAAAGCCCAACGGCTATGCCAAAGAACAGCAGCACCAGGTGCAGTGATCGGGCAAGCGGTGACAGCCCCACTAGGGGTGCCTCAAAAGCTCGGTCAGCCCGGCCTCGTCACGAAACCTGGGTTCGGTGCGCAGCCGCGGGTTCACCCCGGCTTTATCGGCGTAGAACTCCCGAATGATATCCATATCGGCGACTACATCGCCCGTCAGCTGTAGCGTCGGCCCGAGCCCCGCGGTCATCGTGGTTTTGTCGGGATAGCCGAGGGTCACCGTCAGGCCAGCGGCCATAGCGATGCGGTAAAAGCCGTTGCGCCAACCGTTACCGCTGCGTGTGCCCTCGGGGGTCACCACCAAGATGAACCGGTCATCTTTACGGGCGCGTTGGGTGACCGCGGCCACCGTGCCCGCGGCGTTTGCACGATCGACCGCAATGCCGCCAAGCCCGCGCATAATCGGGCCAGCAATCCCCCGAAACAGCTCCTTCTTGCCCAGCCAGTGAATCTTCATGCGCGCATCCCACGCGATAGCCAGCATCAGCACAAAGTCGAAGTTTGAGGTGTGGGGTGCGCCCAACAGAATGCGCGGCCCAGTTACCGTCGCGACCTCGCGCTGCAGTTTCCAGGGTGAGAGCGCCCAGAAGAGGTTCGCGAGCCCGCGCCGCACCGCTGTCATGATCATGGGCTCAGCTTAGAGCGCCGCTCCGCGCATACCTATATATAAACGTTCAGCGGGAGGGGCAGCCGCACTCAGCTTGTCAAGTCTCGGGATTCGGCATCCATCTGACAGCTCCCCCATACCGACAATCTTCGCCGGCAGCTCACGGTGTTAGCGCGCCGCAGGTTCGATGCTCTCGCGCTGCCGTGATTGACTCCACGTCACCAGCGGGTGCAGCAGCGAAATGAGCTGGCGGCCAGACGTCGTCAGGGTGTAGCTAATGGACACCGGTGTCGTAGGCTGCACCTCACGCGCGATCAGCCCCTCAAACTCGAGTTCCTTCAGCCGTGCCGCGAGCAGTCTGTCGGAGATTCCGTCAACGAGCGTGCGGTACTCCGAGAACCTGCGGGCGCCTCTGGCCCCCGCCATCAAGATCGCGGCGTTCCACTTGCGGCCCGCGAGTTCGGCCGCCGACTGAAATCTGCGGCATTCCTCTTCATCGATGTGACCAAACTCTACGTTACTCATGCCCACCCCTCGCCACTAACCAATAGTTAGTAAATTACCCTATGCTGGAAACCCTGTCCAAGAGCTGCGATCGTTAGCACATCAACGAAAGTGAGACACTCTTGGTCGACACCATCGGCATTCCCGGAGCTGGCCGCGTGGGCTCTGCCATCGTACGCACCACAATAGCTGCGGGCTACACCGTAAATATTGCCGGATCGGGCCCCGCAAGCGATATTGAGCTGCTGGTCGATATCATCGTTCCCTGAGCACGAGCGATGTTAGCGACTGATGCTGCAGCGTCTACCGACCTTGCCATTGTGGCCGTCCCCCTGCATGAGTTTCGGTCGGTTGAGCCGGCATCCCTGAGCGGCAAAATCGTCATTGACACCATGAACTATTGAGAACCGATCGATGGCTACTTCGCCGAGATTGCTGCCTACGCCGGCCTCAGCAGCAGCGAGGTCGTGAAGCACCATTTCGTCGGCGCTCGGCTCGTGAAGACGCTCAATCACATCGGGTTCGATGCGGTGATATCAGGTTCGCTTGACACCGGTGTTGCGTTCGAGTCGGGCGCTCCCATCTTCGGCGGCTGGTTCGCTGCCACCGAACTCCAAGTCGAGCTCAAGGCCGCACTCCAGATCGCACCCGCAGCTGCCGACAGAACCACTTCGGAGCCGATCAGCGCACAAGCCGCCTAACTGCAGTAATCGGTGCTGAGAACCCTCGCCGTTCTGGCGCCTCAGCGCTCCCCGTATTCCTCACCCCACACATATACAGACACATCGGAGAACCCCATGGAAATTGGCGCCTACAGTTTCGGCGATACCCAGCGCAACGCAGACGGCTCCATGCGCTCCACCGCAGAGGCCGTTCGCAACCTGTTTGATGCCATCGTGCACGCAGACCGGGCTGGCCTCGACTACTTCGGTGTGGGCGAGCACCACACCGTCACAATGCCCGCGTCGTCACCCGGGTCAATGATCGCGGCCGCTGCCGGCGCCACCGAGCGCATCATCCTGGGCAGCGCCGCAAGCATCATCAGCACCGATGATCCGGTGCGTGTGTTTCAGCAGTTCGCCACCGCCGATGCAATCTCGGGTGGTGGCCGCATCGAGATTACGGCCGGGCGTGGGTCGTCCACCGAGACCTTCCCACTCTTTGGCTACGACCTCCGCGACTACGACACCCTGTACGCCGAGAAGCTCGAGCTGCTGATGAAGATCAACAACAGCGACTCCGAGTACCTCACGTGGTCGGGCACCGTGCGTTCAGACATCGACGAGTACGCCGTGGTGCCGCGGCCCACGCAGGCGAAACTTCCCATCTGGCTCGCCACGGGCGGCAACGCATCATCGTCTGCCCGCGCAGGCCGACTGGGACTACCAGTCTCGTACGGCATCATCGGCGGGGAGCCGCACCGCTTCGCCCCGCTCGCCGAGCTCTACCGGCGATCGGCCGCGCAAATGGGGCACGGCCCCGAGACCACCAAGGTCTCGGTTGCTACGCTCGGCCTCGTCGCGCCCACCAAGCAGGAGGCGATGGAGCGTTTCTACCAGGGTTGGGAAAACCTCAATCTTGAGATGGGTAAGCTGCGTGGCTGGGGTGCTCCGCAGCGCAGCCACTTCGAAGCCCAAGCCCACGCCCCCGGCGCTTACTACGTGGGTGACCCCGACGAGGTCGCCGCACGCATTGTGCACCTGCACGGCTATATGGGACACATGCGCCACTTCTTCCAGATGGATATTGGTGGCCTGCCCCATGAGCACTTGCTTGAGTCGATCACGCTGCTCGCCGCCGAGGTGAAGCCGCGCGTCGCGCGCCTGCTCGCGGCGAAGTAATCACATGCCCACGGGGCTCGCCGGGCGATGGAGTGGCGGCGAGTCCCGACGGGTTACGGGCTGAGCTTGGCGTCTTGCTTGGGGATCACTACCTGTTTAATGATCAGCAAGATCGATGCGGTCACGGGGATCGCGATGAGTGCTCCCAGCAGACCCAACAGGGTGCCACCGACGAGCGCGCCGATCACCACGAGTGCGCCGGGCACCGCGATCGCCCGGCTCATCACCTTCGGGGTGAGCACGTATGCCTCAATCTGCATGTATACGAGGTAGATCGCTGCGAACAATAGCGCGGGCAACCAACCGGTGAACAGGGCGACGACAATGGCTACACCCCAGTACAGCACCGACCCCACCAGTGGTATGAGCGTCAGCCCGAACGCAACGACCGCCATCAACGCAGGGAACGGCAACCCCAGCGCAAGATGCAGGATAAAGGCGACCACCGAGTTACAGAAGGCCAGCACCACCATGCCCATCAGATAACTGCCCACCGACTCGGTGATTTGGCCGGTCATTGACGCGACCTGGCGACGGGCATAAGCTGGCGAAAGGCGTGTAAAGCCGGCCTGAATGGCGGGCAGCGAAGCCAGAAAGTAAAGGCTCAGCACCAGCACGATAATCACTCCCGAGATCGTCGAGACGATATCGAAGCCCACCTGCAGCACTCCCTTGCCGATCGCGGCAATGTGCGCAGGTTGGGTTAGAAACGTAGTGACGTCGTTCAGCAGCGTGCTTGCCTCGGTGCCCACCGTATTGTGCACCCAGCCGTACATGGCAGATTTCTGAAACTCGGCTCCCATCTGGGGCAGGTCCTTGATCAACTGCGCCACCTGGTTTGCCACGGCCGGAATCACCAGCAACAGCACCCCCGCCACGAACGCCGCAAACCCGGCGTAGACGGCGACAATGCCCCAAGGCCTCTTCAGCTTGCGGCGTTCGAGTGCGCGCACGACCGGGTCGAGCCCGAGCGCCACAAACAAAGCGAACCCCACGTAAATCAGCACCGTCGACGACTTCGTGACGGCGGTGCCCGCAGCGATCGCCACAAGCCCGCCCAGTGTCAACGCGAAGCCCAACGCATACGGTCGATCGAGCGGCCGCCGCTTCTTCTCCGAAGACACGGCGGCGGCGACATCGCTGTCTATCGCGCTAGCCGGCGATGCAAGCTGGTCGTGCCCCGCAATCGTTTGTGTCTGCTCGCGGTCATCGGTCATGAGATTTCTTCCTATCTGGTTCGGCTCCGGCTTGCCAGCCGTGCGCGAGCGACGAGATATCTCGGCTCAGCCCGGCCCCCAATACCATCCCAATCGAGATGGCGATGAGAGACCCGAACGTTTGTAAAATGGTGCCGGTTGCGCCGGCCTTACCCGAGGCTGCTTCGCTCAGCCCCATGAATCCCATCGCGCCGGGCACCAGCAGCCAGTATGCACAGGTCAGCATCACCGCGAGCGATGGCGCAGATCTCAACCGCCCGGCCAACGTGACCACCGGGATCACGACGAGCGCACCGATGAGCCCCGACAGCTCGGCGCCCACCCACAGGTTGCCAAGCAGCTGCGCCGAATACGCAACCACGAGTGCAAACAGCAGCCACGGCAGTGAGCGTTTGGGGGCCGCAGAAAACAGAAAGTACCCGATGCTCACAAGCAGAATGCCGACCCACGGCGCCCAAGCGCCCAGCTGCACCGGGGTATGCGTGGTCGCGGCAGATTCGCCCGCTACCTGCAACCCCGCGTACACGCCAAATGCCAACAGTCCGAGCCGTGCGATGCCAAACACCATGCGGCTTGCGCCCGCCATCACCTGCCCCGAGGTAAGTTCGACCGCGGCCACGGTGAGCGTCATGCCCGGCAAAAATGACACGAGCGACGGTGCCACCAGCCGCAGCACGTCGTCGTGCACGATGGGTTTCACCACCAGCGCGATCACGATGGTGACGGCAAAAGCGGTGAAGACGGGCAAGATGAGGGAGAGCGTTTTGACGTGGCTTCCCACCTGCACAATGATCCCCACTAACAGGCCCAGGGCGACATACACGGGCAGGGCGGTCGCGGTGGGGTTCAGCACGAGGCCAAATCCGATAGTGAGCAGCGTGTACCCGAGCACCGTCAGTACCGGGCCAAACCGCGAGGGTTCAGCGCTGATCTTGGCGATCTGCGCGACCACTTCGTCGGGCGGGGTGCGTTCTTGAAACGCGGTGCGCACGAGCTGTTCGACGGCGCCAGCTTGGTCGAGCCGCAGGTCATCTTTTGTTGCCGGGAGCATTGCGGTCTGCAGCGGTGTTGTGCCCGGGTCTTCGATCAAGACCACGGTGGGAAGCACAAAAATACGCAGCTCAGGCCTGCCGTATGCGTTCGCGAGATCGATCAGCGTTGATTCAACGTCGCTGGTGGCCTGTTCAGACACCAGCAGCGCCGCCCCAATCTCGCCGATCATGTCGGGCACACGCGCCACTGTGTCGCCAGCTTCGGCGGCAGGCACGGGCGTAGACGACTTGCGCAGCGCCCCCACGGCGCCGCGCAAGCGGCCCGTCAGATCAGCCATTTACGCGCACCCGTGCCCGGTCAAACGTCTCGGCCCTGTCACCCCCGTACACGTCATCATCAGCGATGATGCGAAGCTGCGACGCTGTTTTGATCGCCCCCTCGCGGCTTGAACATTCCAGCTTGCGGTAGAGCGCCTTCAACTGTGATTTGATCGTGTTCGGCGACACATGGAAGGCAGCAGCAATTGACGCGGTAGTGGCGTGCAGCGGCAATGCGTTGAGCACCCGAAGTTCGCTCGGAGTAAGCGCTGGTCGCGTCGTCATCTCGACGTGTGGGAGCCCGCAGGTGGCCGCGTCGAACCTGCGCCGTGGCACTGGGCGCGATCCTCTCCCCCACCGATGCCGTGGCCACCTCGATCGTGCGCAAACTCGGGGTGCCCAAGCGCATCGTAACCGTGTTGGAGGGCGAGAGTCTCGTCAACGACGCCACCGCGCTTGTGCTGCTGCGCACCGGCATCGTCGCGGCCGCCGCCGGGTTCTCGTTCATCACCACCCTCGGCACCTTCGCGTGGGCAGTGGTGTGCGCGGTCGTGGTGGGGGCGCTCGCCGGGGCCCTCGCGCTGCGGCTGCGCGCCTGGATCACAAGCCCCACTGCGAACACCGCGCTCGGCCTCACCGTGCCGTTTCTCGCCTTTCTGCCGTCAGAGGCACTGGGCGGCTCTGGCCTGGTCGCCGCCGTCATCGCCGGCGTCGTGTGCGGGCAGGGGTCGCTTCGCTGGCTCACCCCCGAACAACGTATGTCAGACAAACTCAACTGGCGCACCGTCGAGTTCTTGTTTGAGGGGGCCGTATTTCTCATCATGGGGCTCGAGCTCTTTGGCATCGTTGAGAACAACCTCGCCGCCAATGAGGGCATCTTCAAGGGCATGGGCATCGCGGCCCTCGCGTTTGTCATCATCATCGTCGTGCGCGCCCTCTATGTGCTGCCGATGCTCAAGATTCATACCTCACGCGTGAAACGTACGGCGCAGCTCAGATTCGCTGCTCGCGCCGCTGGCCGCGCCGCAGCCCACGACAGCGACGACGCCGCGAAAGCCTCACCGTTGGCCGCGCTTCCCGGGGCTGACCGGGTCACCCAACACCGACATAGCCCCAAGCGTTTGGGGCGGATGCGCGCCGACATCGACTACTTCGATGCGTCGCCGCTCACCTGGCGGCACAACACCGTCATCATCTGGGCGGGCATGCGCGGCGCGGTCACCCTCGCCGCAGCCCAAACGCTGCCCCGCGATACCCCACAGTGGGATCTGCTCGTGTTCATCGCCTTTCTGGTGGCGATCTCGAGCCTGCTTATTCAGGGACTCACGCTTCCATTCTTGGTGCGGGCCCTCGGCCTGCGCAAACCCGGCGGCACCAGCGCCCCGCATGCCGAGATTCGCAAAATCGATCACACCCTGCGCAAAGCCGCCCAGGCAGCGATCGACGGCGGGGCTTTGAAACGCCCCAACCAGCAGGATTTCTCACCCGAAATGTATGCGCAACCCGTTTCGGTGTTGATCGCCCAGTTTGACCCGGCGAAGGGGCAAAAGCCGCGCGAACTCTTCGAGTTCGAGCTCGCTCTCATCAAGGTGATGCGCACCCGGTTACACGAGGTGGGCCGCTCGGGGCGGCACAGCACAAGTGCTTTGAGATATGTACTCGACGAGCTCGACGCCTATGAGATCAGCGTCAAGCTCCACTTAGAAAGCGAGCAGTAATGTCTGAAATGGCATCGGCGCCGGTGCTGGGCATCGGCCTCGCCATCGCATCGGCGACCGCGCTGGCCATCGGCAATATGTTACAAGCCAAGGGCGTACACGAAATCGAAGACGCCGCCTCAAACGGGGCCAACGGCTCAAAATTCGTAAACCTGGTGCGCAACCACATTTGGTTACTGGGCGCGGTCTTGCTGGGCATCTCGATCCTGTTTCAGATGGGCAGCCTCGCGTTTGCACCGTTGATGGTGGTGCAACCGTTGGGCGTGGTCGCCCTCGTCATCACGGTGCTGGCGACCTCGCTGATTTCGAAGCGCACCCCGACGGTGCGGGTGGTACGCTCCATCGTCATCTGCGTCGTAGGAGTGGCCGGGTTTGTGACGGTCGCGGCCATGGTCACCACCCAGCATCCCATCACCAATACACAGCTCGTCGCAGTACTCGCGGTGCTCGGCGGGGTTTTGCTCGCCACCGGCATCATCTTGGCGCTGGGCCGTCACCGGCGTTCGGTACCGCTGCTGTGGGTGCTGCTGGGCGGCGTCTACTCAGCATTCGTGGCGACCCTTGGCAAGACCGTGATTTTGCGCGTGCAGGCGGTACTGAAGTCGCACGAGTTTCATCTGAACACCGCCAACATACTGACGCTCGGCTGCCTCATCGGCATTGCAGTGGCCGGGCTCCTGTCGATCTACTTTGTGCAGCGCGCACACATCGGCAACCGCCCCGAGGTCGTGGTGGCCGGGCTCACCGTGATCGACCCGGCCATTGCCGTGGTGCTCAGCATCACCATTCTCGGCGAGGCCAGCGGCGCACCCGTGTGGGCGGTCATCGTATTTATCGTCGCGGGCGCGACGGCGATCGGTGGTGTGTTCGCGCTGTCGAACGCCGAGGGAGTCACCACTGATCCGGCACAAGATAGGCCATTGACACAAGACCTGAGTTAGATCAGCGAGGCCGATCTCAGTCCACACAATACAGCGGGCCGGGCGCATTCAATGCGCCCGGCCCGCTGTTGTCGTCGCACTACTTGACGAGACGCTCGCGCATCTCGTTCAGGTTGGCGTCGTTGAGCCCGCCAGAGCGCAGGTAGTCGGCGCTCGTGCCGTGGTTTTCGTCGACCCAGCTGAGGGCCTGCTCGATGGCCTCGGGCGGCGTGCCCGTGATGAGGGTGCGCAGCGCCGGGGTGACCGGCAGCCCCATCTTTGTCACTTGGGCGAGCATGCCGTCGGCCCAGGGGCCCGCCAGGTGCTCTTGTGATGAGGCGTAATCGGCGATGATCGCGTCGCGGTCGGCGCCCACGGCGTCGAGCATCAGCGCGGTGGCGACACCGGTGCGGTCTTTACCTGCGGTGCAGTGCACGAGCACCGCGGTGCGGGCTTCGCTGGAAGATACCGCGATGAGCTGCGCGACCTCAGCGAACTGTGCCGCACCGCCCGCCAGCATGCCGGTGTACAGCGCACCCAACGTCGGCATACTGCTGAGCGCCTGCTCGATGTCGGCCTGGGCAGGAGCCGCACCGCTCGAAATAAGCTGCTGCGTCATGTCATTCATGGCGCCCTGCAGCAGGGCGAGCTCTACCGTCTTGAACGGTCGGGCATCGGGCAGGCGATCGGGATCGGCCTGCCGCTCAGCATCGGTGCGAAAGTCGACCACGACCCCGATATCGGTCGCGGCAAGCGCGCCGATTCCGTTCGGGGTCAGCCCACCCAGCGCAGCCGAGCGGTAGAGCACGCCGGCCCGCGTGACTCCGCCACCGGCAATCGGCATCCCCCCGATGTCGCGAAAGTTGTACAGCCCCTCGATGGTCACGGGTTACGCTCCCTGACGCAGTTTCGCGCCAAAGGTGATGGCGCGCACGATGTTCATGATGCCGAGCACTGCGAGCGTGATGCCCAAGAGCCACCACAGCACCACGACGCCCGCCAGCGGGGAGAAGATCAGCCACAGGCCAGCAAAGATGCTGATGAGGGCGAAGATGATCGACCAGATTTTTGATCCGGCATCGGCCAGCGTCGACAGCGCCACGATGCCTTCCATCAGCCACATCACGCCCACGAGCACGCCCACGAAGATGGCGAGCCACGCGGTCGTCTGCGCGAGGTTGGCGAAGGCAACGACGCCAGCGATCACGAAGATGAGGCCCAGCAGAATGTGGCCGACGCGTGACCAGCCGCCGCGCGCCTTGCTGAAGACACCGAGGCAGGCGTACACGATGCCGGCGATGATGGCGTAGAGGCCCACGATCACGGCGACCACCATGGCAGACTTGCCCGGCAGGGCCAGGATCAAAATGCCGACGATCAGGGCGATGACACCGCCGACGGCCAGTGCGGTGCGAATGCCGGTGACGGCTCGAAGCGGAGCAGTTTGAGGAATGGTCATGTCTAGCCCTCTTTGTTTCGGTCAGAAATCAGTACAGTACTCTTAAGCATGCTGACCTGGCCGCTTCGATGTGAGGCAGAGTGAAAAAGGTCACCCAGGCCGTCACCCGCTGCGTCACACGCGTGTGATCGCGAGCGGGCGCGGCAGCTGCGAGAGCGAGCTGTGGCTACGCCCCTATGCGGGCAGCGGTGCAGTGGCTGGGCCGCTGTCGCTGCCACCGTTGCTATCAGTGGTAGCGGTGCCCACGGCGCTCGCCGGCTCCTCACCGTCGCCATCGCGCTCCTCACGATACTGGCGCACGGTCGTCACCGCTTTTTGCAGGGCCGACATCACGGGCGGGCCGAGCACCATGCCCAGTACGCCAGCGACCACGCCGCCGCCGATCGTAGCGACCAGCACCATCACTGGGTGCAGTTTCAGCGATGATCCGAGTGCCCACGACAGCACCACGTTTTGGATCGGGCCGTTCGACACCAGCAGACTCAGGGTGACGATCAGCGCGGCCGATGGGCCACCAAAACCGAACGCGATGAGCACCGCGAACCCGGCGGTGAGCCAGGCCCCCACAAATGGAATGAACGACAATATGAAGTAGAGAATGATCGTGGGGATCACGAGCGGAATCCCCAGCACCAGCAGCGGGATCACGAAGATCGGGCCCGTAATGAGGGCGGTGAGCGCGGTGCCGCTGAAGTAGCCGCGCAGTGACTGGCGCACATTGGCATCGATCTCGGTGACGAGCTGCTCATCGCGGCCGGTGACCCGGGCCAGCCAGGCCGGAAATACGCGGCCGTCGCGCAGCACAAAGAACAAGAAGTAGAGCGCGAAGAACGAGCCAACGGCAAACGACACGGCCCCGTATACGGCGCCCGTCACGAGGCCCATGGCCCCGCTGCCTGCCACCGACAGGTATTCGATGCCGGTTTTGCGCAGCTGTTCGATCCACACCGCATCAATATCAAGCGTGTGCAGCCATTCCAGCACGTACACCCACCCGCGCATCAGCTGCTGCGAGATCTCGGGGATCTGCTGCACGAACCCGCGCACCACAATCGCCACGATCCCCACCGCGAGGGCCGTCGCGACGATGAGCACGACGGCGGCGGCAAGGGGGCGGGGCACCTTGCGGTTCGCGAGCCACGTCACCACCGGTTCAAGCACGGTCCCCAAAATGACCGCGATGATCAACGGCACGAGGATCCCGCTGAGCGCGCTGATACCGCCCGCAATCACGACGGCCAGCACGATCACGCCCACCGCTGACCAGCTCACGATGCCCAGCTTGCGCACCCTGCTGAACTCGGTGCTGCTGTGCTGCGTGCGCGCATTGGCAGCGCGCGTTCCTGACTCGTCAGCCGTTGACATGTCACTCCCGATAATTACGGCCGCGTGGCCTATTGGCGGTGCTGGTCTCACCGCAACCTTTCTGCCCAGCCTAGGGCTTGCTGGGTCGCGAGCGCACGCGGGCGGGCGGGCGGGGTTGTGATCCGGATCAAAGAACGACCCATCCAGCCCACAGCCACAGCATTGCCTCGGCAAAGTTCACCCCCTGGACACCCTCCATTCACCTCCATAGGGTGGACTGGAAGGGCCAGCGAGTTTTTTCGCTGCGCACGAACCGAAAGGATGAACCATATGAAGATCGGACGCGTTCTCGCCGTGACCGCCGTGACCGGGCTCATGCTGACTGCTTTGCCCGTCGCCGCTCACGCAGACGATGTGACTCGCAGCGGTAGTTACACCGTGAGTTCGAGCAAGACCATTGACGGCGACCTCATCGTCAGCGGTGGCTCGGTCACCATCAACGGCACCGTCAAGGGCAACGTTCGCCAAAAGGGCGGCGGCTCAGTCACCGTCGGCAAGAAGGGCACCGTCGAGGGCAACCTCGTCGAGTCGGGCACCGGCAACGTGCTCGTGTACGGCACCGTTGAGGGCAACGTTGAAGAGTACGGTAACGGCAGCGTTACCGTGTACAGCATTGGCCTGGTCGACGGCAACATTTATGAGAAGGGCGCCGGCAATGTGTCCGTGCGCGGCTCAGTCGAAGGCAACGTTGAAGAGTACAGCACGGGTCACGTGCGCCTCTACGGCACTGCGCGGGTCGACGGCAACGTCACCGAGCGCAAGGCCGGCAATCTCTATGTCACCCGCGGCGCACAGGTCGAGGGCGATATTTCTGAAACCGGGTCAGGCAAGCGCGTCAACCGCTAGTTTGCTGCCCAGTCGGCCCGATCCTGCTTACCCGCGGGGTGGGGCCGACTCGCCAATCGGTGGAGCCTGGTCGCCTGCGCGCGGCACCCACCGCAAGAAGCCGAGCGCGCCCAGCAGCCCGATGACGCCCATCGCTCCCGTGGCGACGCTGATCGAGGCGACAAAGGCGATCCCCGAGAACAGCACCGGGGCGAGCGAGCCGCCAGCGTCGGTGAGGGTGCGCCACGACCCGAGAAAGGCCGCGGGGTCATGCTTGGGGGCGCTGTCGGCGCCGAGCGTCATCAGGATGCCACTCGAGAGCCCATTGCCCACGCCGATTACCGCGGCAAACATTGCGAACCACATTGCGGCCTCGGGCAGATCGTGCGTGAACGACAGCGCGATGAATCCCACCCCCATCAGCAGCATCGCGGGCAGCGCCGCCCACAGCCTGCCGAAGCGGTCCATCACCTGGCCGCTCGCGTAGAACAGCGCGAAGTCGATCGCGCCCGCAATACCCACCACCAGCGAGATCGTTTGCGCGTCGAGCATCAGTGAGACGCCCCACAGCGGCAGCACGACCTGGCGGGCTGAGCGCACCGCCGAGAGCGAGGCAGCCGCGACGCCCAGCCGCAGCAGCACGCTGCGGTATTCCACCATGGTGCGGAAGACTCCGGCGCGCTTGGGCCGCGCCCCCGGCAGCACGATGCCCGAGGTGATAGCTTCACCGGTGTCGCTCGTCACCGCGTGGGCAGCGAGGGTGTCGCTGTCTGCGGGGGCAGCATCACGGTGGCGCTGTGCGGCCTGCTGCTCTTCGAGCGCGACCTGTGTCTCGGGGTCGGGGCCCAAGCCGACGAGCAGCACGCACGCCACGAGGCACACCCCAAAGCACCACACCGCCGACAGTTCGCTGCCGGTGAGGCCGAGCAGCAGCGCCCCCAGAAACGGGCCGATGAACATGCCGAGCCTGAAGGAGCCGCCCAGCAGCGCGAGGGCGCGGGCCCGAAAATGCAGCGGCACCTTCGTCGTCATGAACGCGTGCCTCGCCAGCCCGAAGGCCGCCGCGCACATCCCGATCACGAACATCGCCACGGCGAGCATGCCCACCGATGAGGCAAGCAGTAGCGCCGCCACCCCCACCAGGGCGAGGGCGCCAGCGATCACCATCGTGAACCGCTCGCCCACCCTTGCGACCAGGTAGCCGGCCGGAATATTGCCGCACAGCTGCCCGATCACGAGCGCCGAGGCGACAAGCCCCGAGGTAGCCAGGTCGGCCCCCAACTGCGCCGCAATCACCGGCACCAGCGGAATCACCGCGCCCTCGCCCAGCGCAAACAGCACGGTCGGGCCATAGATCATCGGCGCGAAGCGCAGCAGGATGTTGCGGGGTGAGCGTGACATGGGGCCTCCTCCCCCACCCTACTGCGGTGGGGGCATCACCCGCGCGTTATGCCAGCCAGTTGGTGAGCTCAGCGGCCGAGCGCTGTGCGAGCCACATCTGCCACAGCGGCCCAAAGGTCACGCGTCGCACACCCAGCGCGGTGAGCGCCGCGAGGTCGCCCGCGCCGTGCCCATCAACGGGGTGCGCGGTCACGTTCACCGGCACGGTGACGGCGCCCACCAGGCTGCGCACCTCGTCAGCGGTTTTCAACCCCACGGGGTACACCGACCGGGCTCCGGCCTGCTCCATCAGCTTGACGCGCGCAATCGCCTCGCCCAGCGGGTCGCCAAAGACGTCGGTGCCCAGCTTCACGGCGTCGGTGCGGCCATTGATCACGAGGGCCACGCCCGCCTGGTCTGCGGCCTGCCGTGCCGCCGCAATGTAGTCGGCGTGCTCTTGCCGGTCGCGCACGCGCTTCCCCTCAGAGTGAACCACGTCTTCAACGTTGATGCCCACGGCGCCCGCCTCGAGTACCCGGGCGATAAGCTCGGTGGGCTTCAGCCCGTACCCCGACTCAACGTCAACGCTGATGGGCACCTCCACCGAATCAACAATGCGCTTCGTCGCGGCCATGTAGTCGGCGAAGTTCATACGCTCGCCATCGGCGCTGCCCGAGGCATCTGCGACCGGGTGGCTGCCGATCGTGAGCCCGGTAAACCCGGCGTCGACGGCGACCCGCGCGCTCCAGGTGTCCCACACGGTGGGCAGTACCAGTGTGGCCCCCGAAGCGTGCGCATCTGCGAAAATCTGGGCTAGCCGTGTGACATCAGACATCTGAGACTCCTTTGTTCGAGCAAGTACTGCTCAGCGTACCTGGCACGACTGTCACCCTCCACGGTATTTCATCTTTCGTTGTTACGCGCATCTTTGAATCGTTACATTGCCGACACCGGCGGGTCACCTGGGGTAATCGCTGCGAAACAGTGGTGCGCTGAAATAGGGCCATGGACACGCCACTGCGTTGGAAGAAACTCTGTGCGATTTGGGTGGGTATGTACCCCGTCAACATCGCGTCCTCCTGGCTGATCACTATGCTGCCCTGGTGGGGAGACGTGACGATCCCCGTACGGTCGGCCATCGTTGTAACGTTCGTCGCGCCGCTGATGACGTTCATCATGATGCCGGCGCTCACGCGGCTGCTCGCCCCGTGGTTACGCAGGCGGCGCGCGCACGTAAAGAGCGAGCGTTGCCTACTCGCCGCGCTCGACGCGATCGCAGACGCGTCACCGCGCGACTGCGTGCGTGAGTGAGCGGCTGGCTGATTGGGCGCTGCCCGCTGGCCGGCCTCGGCTAACTCACATACAAAGCCCCACAAACTCTCAAGTGTGGCCTGCATGATGGGTGAGATTCGCAGCGACCCCGAGGAGTACCGTGTCTGCACTGCCCCCAGCATCATCATCGACGCACTCGCGCCGCCGGCATCGCGCGGGCTTAGGCGGGGCGCTGCTCCTCGTGGCAGCGCTCGTCTTGACCGGCTGCAGCGCGGCCGCAGACTCTTCGTCATCGCACAACGCGGCCCAGCCGCAAGACTCCACGGAGGATCAAGTGACTACCGATGCACCGGCCACCGATGGCTCCGGATCAACCGATGTAGCTCAGGGCGGCGCAGAAACTCTGCTGGTGGCCGATTTTGGCGCCGATACCGTCACCTTTGTTGACCCGCAGACCGGTCCCACTGATTCGGTGCAGGTGGGCATGGCCCCCTACGGCCTGGTGGTGGGTGCCGACGGTCGCGCCTGGGTGGCCACGGCCGAGGGCGTCGCCGTAGTCGATACCCTCACCCGTGAGCGACTCAGCCTCATCCCGTATGAGGCCGAGGTCGGCGAGATCATGGGCGGCGAGTACCGCGGGGGCGGCATGGGCATTGCGATGTCACCCGACGGCGAACAGGTGTATGTGGGGGTCAATATTCCGAATCGAAATGGAGCCCTCGAGATCATCGATGTCGCGAGCGAACAGGTGACCGACTCGGTTGAGGTGGGGCTGCGCCCGTTTGATGTTGATGTGGCGGCCGACGGCACCCAGGTGTACGTCACGAACCACGACTCATACGATGTCACCGTCATCGACGCGGCCACTCACAATGCCCGTAACTTTGAGGTCGCACCCTATGGCACAGAGGGTGGCCTGGGGTCGTGGCTGAAGCCGCACTACGCTGCCGTGCGCGCCGACGGCATGCTGGCGTTGCCGTTCGAGGGGCAGAAGCTAGCGATGCTTGATCCGAAAACGGGCAGCGTCACGGTCGAGGCGATGACCGCCAGCACCCACCAGCACGGCACCACCTACGCCCCCGATGGCAGCCTGCTCGTCGTCGGTACCGGCCCCATCGGCAACGCGAACGGCGCCGCGTCACTCACGATTCGCAGCCCCGAGGGCGACGAGCGTGTGATTGCGCTCGACGGCCCGCACGAGGATGTGGCAGTGTCAAGCGACAGCCGCACGGCGTATGTATCTGGCGGGTTCACCCGCGATGGCTACTGGGATGGGATCACCGTGGTCGACCTCACAAGCGGCGACACCCGCAAGCTCGAGGCTGGCCAGCGCCCCCTCGGGGTCGCGGTGCTCGAGGCACGCTAGACAAGCTCAGCACGGCGGTGCCAGAAAGAACGCCGCCGTGCCGCTTCGGTTACCGGTTGCCTGCGGCGAGCGCGAGGCCCACCGAGGCGTCGGCGTAGCGTTCGGGCTGCTCGAGTGCTTTCACGAGAAAGTGGGCAACCGAGGCGCGCGGAATGGGGCGGGCCACCGCAGGCATGCCGGTGAGAGTTTCGACGTAGTGCTCGTTGAGAGCGCCGTTGCTCAGGGTGGTGGGCCGGGCGACCGTGAGGGTACGGCCGGCTTCGGTGGTGGCCACGGCACCTTCGTCGGTGACATGTCGTTGGCCCCTATGGTGGAGGCGCTCGTCTTTCGCGGAGTGCTCAACCCCGAAGGGTCACTCGACGCGCTGCGCGAAGTGGTGGAGGTGCGCTTGGCGCTCGATCTTTCCATGGCCGAACGCGTGGTGGCCGCGGCGCATGGCGATGATAACCCAGAGCTCGATGCGCTCGTCAATGCCATGGTCGAAAAGGCGGGGTGCGGTGAGCTGTTTCTCGAAGAGGATCGCCTGTTTCACACGGCGCTCTTCGACGCGACCGGCAACCATCTCGCGGGCCAGCTCGTGGGAGCGTTTTGGGATGTGCACACCGCGGTGCTCCCCCAGCTCAACATTGCCCCGCCGTCAGACATTCAGGTTACCGCGACCGCGCACCGTGACATGCTGTTTTCGGCCCGCGCGGGCGATCTCGAGGCGTATCGCCGGGCCGTGATTGCCCACTACGAACCGCTGCAACGCGCGCTCGCCGGGGCGCGCTGATCCGGAGCGCGCTGATCCGGAGCGCGCTGAGCTCGCACAAATGCGCTGATCTGCAGCGCGGCGGCCCCGGATCAGCGCATTGACCGGGGTTATGCCGAAGCGCGCACCACCAGCTCGGTCGACAGGATCGTCGTGCGCTCGGGTTCTTCACCAGCCAACCGCGCCAACAGCACGGCGGCCATCGTTTCACCCTGCAGGTACATGGGTTGGCGCATGGTGGTCAGCTGTGGATCGGTCGTCAATGCGACCGGAGAATCATCGAACCCGACGATGGCGATGTCTTCGGGCACCCTCAACCCCACCGTGCGCAGCACGGTGAGCGCCCCGCGGGCCATCAGATCGCTCGCGATAAACATGGCGTCGGGCACTCCAAGGGCGAGAATGCGGCGGGCGGCGTGCGCGCCGCTCGCTTCGGTATAGTCGCCCTCTTCTTCAGCGAACGACACCAATCCAGCGTCCCGCAGCGCGGCCCGATACCCGAGCACTCGGTCCACTGAGCCGACCATTGACTGCGGGCCGGTGATCGTGGCGATCCGGCGCTTGCCCAGATCAATCAGCCGCTGGGTCGCCATATGCGCCCCGGCCACGTTATCGATGTCGACGACGTAGTCGCTCTCGTGTGGGTGCGCCGGGCGGCCGCCAAACACCACCGGCACCGCGTCGGCCACGCGGTCGACGAAGGCGTCGCTCTCGTGGTGAGACACAATCAGTGCACCATCGACCCCTCCGTTGCGCACGAAGCTGGCCATCTTGTCGCCGGGGTCTTCGCTCGCGATCAGCAGGTTCAGCAGATAATCAGAGCTTCTAAGCCCCCCGGTGATGCCCGCAATAATCGATGCGAAGTAGGGGTCACCGAAGAACCTCGTGGTGTCTTCGGGAATGATCAATGCGATCGCGTGCGTCTGGTTCGATGCGAGCGACCGGGCTGCGCGATTGGGCACATAATTCAGTGACGCAATCGCCGCCCGCACCGAGGTCAGTGCCTCGGGACTCACCGACGTCGACCCGTTGACCACGCGTGACACCGTGGAACGTGACACACCAGCGAGTGTCGCCACCTCTTCGATGGTCGCGCGTGCAGACACGGCTTTCCCTTTCTGCGCCCGCTCAGAGTGAACGTGCGGCAATGATTCGAGCGTACTCCCGACCGGAGTCTTTGAGGCTGCGTTCTTGCGTCTCGTAGTCGACTCGCACGATACCAAACCGCTTGTCATAACCCCACGCCCATTCAAAATTGTCAAATAGTGACCAGTAGAAGTAGCCGCGCACGTCGATGCCCGCGTCTGCGGCGTCGAGCACGGCGGCCAGGTGCAGCCTCAAATAGTCGGTGCGCTCTGCGTCGTGCACACGCGTTTCACCGTCTTCGACGGTGGCGACGTCGTCGTAGGCCGCACCGTTTTCGGTGACGTACAGGGTGGTGCCCGCGGCCTCGGCATACTCGCTCCACACCCGCTGCAGCACTCGGGTGAGCCCCTCAGGCTGCACCTCCCAGTTCTGTGCGGTGCGGGCGAGGCCACGCTCTACCTCGTAGATCCCCTCGTGTGACGGGTACGGGCTGCGCGTCGTGCGCACCGTGCTGGGAGCTGCCGATGCCGGCGCCTGGGCCGGGGGTTGCCCCGCCAGAAGGTCACCGTGGTAGTAATTCACGCCCTGGGTGTCGATGGGCTGCGAGATGGTTTCGAGATCACCGTCGTGAATCGCTTGTTCGAGCTGCGCGATGGCGCCCGGGTCAACCGCGCGAATATCTTCGATGATGTCGGCCGGGTAGGCACCCCGGTAGATCGGGTCGAGGAACCAGCGGTTGAACTGGCCATCCACGCGCCGCACGGCGTCAAGGTCGGCCTCATTCTGCGGGTCGGCAGGGTCAGCGACGATGTGGTTGAGCGTGAGCCCCAGGTTGAGCGTCTCGTCTCGGCCGCGCAGCAATCGCGTAGTTGCACCGTGCGCGAGCAGCAGGTGGTGTGCGGCACGCAAGCCCTCGGTGTTGCTCGTGTGCCCGGGGGCGTGTTCGCCGCCCGTGTACGACAGAAACGATGAGCACCACGGCTCATTCATCGTGGTCCACACGTTCACCCGGTCGCCGAGCGCGTCATGCATCGTGCTCGCGTACTCGACGAACTTTTCGACGCTGTCGCGGTTCGTCCAGCCGCCCGTTTCTTGCAGCGCCTGCGGCATATCCCAGTGGTAGAGCGTCAGCCACGGCAAAATATCGGCGCCGAGAAGTTCGTCGACGAGCCGGCTGTAGAAATCAACGCCGGCCTGGTTCACTTTGCCGCCGTCGGGCCGCACACGCGACCACGAAGTGGAGAACCGGTAGGTTTCAAGGCCCATGTGCTTCATCAGCGCAACATCCTCGGGGTACCTGCGGTAGTGCTCGCAGGCGATATCGCCGTTGTCGCCGCCGATCACGGCGCCGGGTACCCGCGCAAATGCATCCCAGATTGATGCGGTGCGCCCCTCTTCGAAGGCGGCGCCTTCGATTTGGTAAGCCGCGGTGGCTGCGCCGAAGAGGAAGTTTTCAGGGAACTGCCTGGAGGTCATTGTGGTTATCCTTTCACCGCGCCGGCCATGATGCCGCTTACCAGCTGCTTGCCCGCGACCGCAAAGAGGATCAGCAGGGGCAGGGTTGCCAGCACCGCGCCGGTGAGCACGATCGAGTAGTCAACGTAGTAGCCCGATTGCAGCTGGCTCAGCGCAGTCTGCAGGGTGGGGTTTTGGGGCGAGAGCACGATGAGCGGCCACAGATAGTCGGTCCATGCCGTCATAAACGTGAACAGGCCCAAGATTGCCATCGCCGGTCGTGCCGCGGGGATGCCGACGGTGAGGAACACCCGAAACTGGTTCGCACCGTCGAGCCGCGCGGCTTCCAATAGTTCATCGGGGATCACATCGACGAGGTATTGGCGCATGAAGAATACGCCAAACGCGGTGACGAGGGTCGGCACGATCACGGCCCCGATTGATCCGGTCCATCCCAGTTCACGCATCACCATAAACAGTGGGATGATGCCGAGCTGAGTCGGGATCGCCATCGTGGCGATCACGAAGATCATAAGCCCCTCGCGGCCGCGAAACCGCAGCTTGGCGAACGCGTACCCGGCGAGCGTTGAGAACGTCACCACCGACACCGTAATGATCGATGAGATCACGAGCGAGTTGCCCAGCGCGAGCCAGAATGGGATCGCGTCGAACACCTTCGCCGCGTTGGTGAGAAAGTTGCCGCCGGGGATCAGGGGCAGCGTTTCGCCGCGGGTCGCGTTCGTGCCGCTGGCGACGACCACCGACCACCACAGCGGGTAGACGCTGCCGATGATGAAGGCCGCCAGCAAGCCGTAGGTGAGGAAGCCGGGGCGTGAACCGATGCCCGCGCTGCCGATCCCCACGCTGCCTCCGGCCCGAGGCCAGCGGCGCCGGGCTTTCTCGGGCACGGTGAGAAGCCGTGTTTCGGTCATCGTGACAGCTCCTTTGCGGCACGGCGAGCGCGACGGCGCTCGGCCCTGGATTTGGGGGCATCGCCGGTGGCAATGCGCCGGGAGACCAAGAAGTTGATGAGTCCTATCCCCACAATGAGGATGAACAGCAAGATGGCGACGGCTGAGGCTTCGCCGAGGTTGCGGCGGAAGAAGGCGAGCTCCCACAAGAACAGCACCGTGGTTTGGAACTGCCGGTCGCTGCCGCCGATGCCGCCCGCCGTCGAGACATCGAACAGTCGGGGTTCGGCGAACACCTGCAGGCCGCCGATGGTCGCGGTGATAATCACGAAGATCAGTGTCGGGCGAATCGTGGGGATCGTGATGGAGAAGAAGCGTCGCATCGGGCCTGCGCCGTCGATGGCCGCTGACTCATACAGGTCGCGGGGCACGGCCTGCATAGCCGCCAACAGGATCAGGGCGTTGTAACCCGTCCATCTGAAGTTGACCATTACCGAGATGGCGACGTGGGAGAGGAACGTATTGTGCTTCCACTCTTGGTCGGCGATGCCGATGAGGTTCAGCAGGTTATTCGCGAGGCCGTCTGCCTCGTTAAAAATACTGGAGAAGATAATGGCGACCGCAACCGGGGTGATCACGAACGGGATCAGCACGCTCATGCGCCAGAAGGTGGGGGCGCGTAGCCCGCGATCAAGTAGGTAGGCGACCACGAGGGCCACGGTCAGCTGCGGAATGGCCGACAGCAGAAAGATACTGAGGGTGTTGCCGATGGAGTTCCAGAACATGCCATCGCCCAAGATCTTGACGAAGTTGCCCATTCCAACGAAATCGCCTTCGCCCTTGAGGAGATCCCAATCGTGTACGGCAACGTACACCGTGTAGAAGAGGGGAAACAGGCCGACGACCCCAAACAGCAGGAAGAACGGCGAAATGTAGAAGTAGGGCGATGCGTTCTGGTCGAATCGCGAGAGGCGGTGGCGCCAGGTGGGTTTCGCCGGTGCGGTGAGGCTCATGAGTCTTCCTTGGTCCGTGCGGGTGGGGTGCGGGGCCCGGGGTGCCCAGCTCGAGTGAGCTGAGGCACCCCGGTACGCAACTATCAGCCGACGAGGTCCTCCTGGAGCTTCAGCGCCTGCTCCCAGGCTCCCTTGGTGTCAGTATCGCCACGGTCGAGGCTGCTGAGGGCCGGGCCGAAAACGTTCTCCTGGATGGTGGAGTCATCGGCGCCCTTGAACTGCGCCACCACTCCCTGCGCACGCTCTGCGAGAATCGCGCCGGTCGGTGCATCGTTGAAGAACACGTTGGGCGTTGCCGCCGCCGCGAGCTCTTCCTGCGCCCCGAGCGTCGACGGGAAATTACCCGCGGCGATCGACTGCTCGACCTGCTGCTCGGGCTGAGTCAGCCAATCAGCAAGCTCGGCCGCTGCTTCCTTGTGCTTGGACTGCTCAGACACCGCGAGGAACGCGCCGCCCCAGTTCGTTGCACCCCCGGGGAACACATTGGCGAAGTCCCACCCGGTTTCAGCGTCACCGCCGCCGGCCTCAACCTGTCCCTGTACGACTCCGAGCATCCAGCCGGGGCATACGAAGGTCGCAAACGTACCGTCAACGAATGACTTGCCGCCGTTCCAGTCCCACGCGGTCTGAGCAGCTGACAGGCCGCTCTCGGTAGCCGCCCCAAGCTGTTCGAAACGCTCCTTGAGCTCGGCGTTACCCTCAACGTTGAGCTCACCATCAGCTGTGTAGTAGCCCTCATCGAGCTGGTTCACCATCGAGTTCCACACGAAACCTGAATGATCGTACCAGGCCTTGCCGGTCTTCTCTTTGTACTCGGCACCCACCTTGAAGTAGTTGTCCCAGTCGCCGTCGAGCAGTTCGGCGACGCCTTCACGGTCGCTGGGCAGGCCGGCAGTTTCAAACGCTGCCCCGTTGTAGCAAATACCGCTCGGCCCGATGTCTGTGCCGTAGCCAATCACGCGGCCTTTGGGGTCGGTGCCCTGCGCATACTTCCAGTCGACCCAGTCGGCCTTGCGGTCTTCGATACCGTAGTCGCGCAGGTCAACAAAGGTGTCAGAAACATCCATGATGGCGCCGAGCCAGCCCTCTTCGATGGCGACGATGTCACTGAGGCCTGAGCCCGCGGCGATCTTCGTGAAGGCGTCGGTGCGAGCATTGCCGCCGGTGTCGATGTTGGTGGCTTCAATGTTGATGTTGGGGTGCAGCTCTTCGTACTGCGTGTAGAGGTCTTCGTACCCGAAGGTGCCGAAGGTGGTGATCGTGAGGGTCATGTCTTCGTCGCCTGAAGCGGCGTCGCTGCCACCGGTGTCGGCGGCGCTACACCCGGCGAGCGCGAGAGCTGAGATTGATGCGACGGCTGCTGTGGTCAGCAAGCGTCTGCGGGCACGGTTGTTCATGGTCACTCCTTTGTGATGGACATCGGCTGTTAGTGGGAGCGCTCCCACGAACTGTTGACTTACCCTATGGGAGCGCTCCCGCGAATGTCAAGGGGCTCGGGTCCAAACACCTCCCAAAGTGTACTTTTTAGGTGTGATCCTCTACAAATTTCTCAAACCATTAGTGCGAATCCATGAACAAAAGCACGATGTTTGAGGCCAATCGGGCTGAAACTCATCAGCTTTCCACCGTTTGCGTAGCGGTAAGCTACGGTCGTGCAGTTCACAGCTTTTCACCGGTTCATCAGTATCGTTGGCGACCAGTTTGGGGAGGCACATGACCCTTCACCCGAAGACCAGCGCGGCGAATACGAATCTGGCACCGCGCGTTTGGGCGGGCATCTCTGGCGCGTGCGCACGGCCAGCGTCACCCCCACGAAGCCTGGGGCATTCGTTGCCGCGTGGCGGCGCGATGAGCGCGGTGAGACCCGACCGTTCGGCTCAGATGACGGCACCGAGGGCCTGCTGGTCTTCGTGCACGATGGAGAACGCTTCGGTGTGTTTCGATTCACGGCGTCACACCTGCAGGCACTGGGTGTCACCGCTTCAGCAGCGCACCCGGGCAAGCGCGGGTTTCGGGTGTATCCGAGTTGGTGCGAGGATTTGAATGCGCAGGCAACCCGCACGCAACGAGCACAGGCCCCTGCCTTCTCGTTGCTCGCCTAGAAGCGTCGAGAATCCCCTCCCCCACTAAGCACGAATCCTCGTGTTGCGCGCTCGCGGGGTGCGACGCACGGCCCAGAAACCTTAGTTTCCACCGTTGATGGCACATGTAACGCACACTATTCACAAGAAGTCATACACTACCGTGGAACCACATGATGGCCGCTCTGGTGCGCTCCCCATTAACAACAACGTTGCTGGACGGTGCCGGTGGATTCTGAGCTTCGTTTCACTCGGACTGCTTGCGCTCATCTACATTTGCGCGGTACTCACACCGATTGGCCAAGCGCTTGAAAACGCCGCGCTTCGAGGCGCCGCCGGCGTCATCATCGGGGGCCAAATTATCACCCAGATACTCAAACGTTTTATTCTCCCTCGGCAGCCATTGGTCGAGGTGGTTGGCGATTACTCGGGCAACTCCTTTCCGAGCGGTCACACGACCATCGCCATTACCGTGCTGGTCGCGGTTCTGTTGGTCGTACCGTTCCGTTTTCGCGGTATCGCCATGTTTCTTGTCATTCCCTGGGCCACTGGGATTGGCGCATATACAATCACCGCCAAGTGGCATCGCTTCTCTGACGCCCTTGGTGCAGACATGATTGCGCTGCTACTTGGCTCGCTCGCCGTGCTGGTGCTGCTGAGAATGGGCCGGATCAAACCAGCCAAGACCCGCCCCAAGCTCCGCGTCATCTACGCAGTTGCTGTTTCGATCGCGGGAGTGAGCGCTCTCGTGCTCGGTGCATTCTTGGGAGCATCGGTGGGAACCATGCCGCTTGATACTTCGATAGTCGAGTGGAACGCGTACCTTGCAGCACACTCTCTTGCCTCGGGTTGCTCAATATTAACGGCCATTATCTTCTGGGCTTCATGGCGCCATCTTGAGGCGACCTAAGCCCGGGCGCTAACGCGCCTTAGACACCACCAACCCCGAAACTTCGTTGATTTCCCAACGAAGTTTCGGGGTATTTTGTTGGGTCACGAGATTATGTCCTGCGGCTATTGCCCCTTACCCGCGCTAATCCCAGCCACCAGTTGCGACCACTTATTGATAACAACTATCATTAGCAATTGTTCTCGGTAATGACCATACGTAGCTGCCAGTTCAATGACCTGGCCGTTGGGGGATGTATGAGTTCGCTCATTGCCACCATTCCCAGAATAAATTCGCAAGTAATCACACCTGGATTATTTGGGTAAGCCCTAGATGACTTTCAGTCATTGGCGTTCAACGCAGCACATTTCCTAGTTGTCGATTGAGGAAGAAGCGATTTCTGAGATGGAAGACCCCACTGGCCGCGTCGCCACCCATGCCCCGGTCTCCGGCGCATCCCCGAGAAAGCCCCGCTATCGCGCGCTTCACATCATTCTGGTCGGGATCGTGGCATTGCTCGTACTGGGCACAGCAAGTTTGACTTACACTCTCTGGCCAGACGGCAGCCAAATTGTTGACCAGCCCGATAGCTCCACCGGGGGCGGTGAAATCATTGCCGCCCGGGTGATCGAAGTATCGCATGTCTCCTGCGCACAACCGGGCACCCAATCGCCCAATCAGGTCACCGGTAATGATGCGACGGCTCAGCCCCATTCGGATACCTGCGTGGAGGTGCGTGCAGAGCTCCCCATCGGAGAACCTGTCACCTTTTCTCTCAACAACTTGCGGGCAGAAAACACTACTGTCCGAGAGGGTGACCAGGTGAATCTCATCGCGCACGAGATAGATCTGAATGGCGAAACGGAGACAATATATTCGTTTTATAACTATCCGCGCGGCGGAAAACTACTTACGGTTGCGATCATCTTCGTCGTCATCGTCATCGCAGTGGGCCGCTGGAGGGGCGCGCTAGCACTCATCGGGGTCGGTGCATCGATTGCGCTGCTCACAACGTTCATCCTTCCCGCCATTCTTGCGGGGAAGCCAGCACTCCTTGTCGCGGTGGCTGGGGCTATCGGCATCATGGTCATTGTGCTGTACCTTGCACATGGCTTCTCTCACCGAACGACCGCCGCGTTATTCGGATCAATATTCGGGATCCTGTTCACCGCCGGTGCGGGGTTTGCTGTCACTCGATGGCTGCGTTTCTCGGGTATCGGCTCTACGGAAGACGCCAGCTTATTAATTGCGGTGCCTGGGGTAGACATGAATGATGTTCTCACTGCGACAATCGTGATTGCGGGTTTGGGCATTTTGAACGACATTACTGTGGCGCAGGCTTCAGCCGTATGGGAAATGCGAGCGCTCAACCCGCATCTCTCAAAACAACGGATATACGTCTCCGCGATGCGAGTCGGCAGAGACCACATCGCCTCAAGTATCTACACGCTCGTGTTCGCCTATGCGGGTTCGATGCTCGTGGTGCTCTTACTGCTGTACACCTATCCACGAGACCTCATAGATTTAGTAACGAGCGAGCAAATCGGGCAAGAAATCATCCGCACACTCATCGGAGCGGCAGGGCTCGTGCTTTCGATGCCGATCACAACTGGTCTCGCGGTACTCTTCGCCAGGGAAACTTCGACTCCAAGCCACGCAGTTTCAGTTCTTGATGGCCCCGAAGAACAGCTGTCCTAAGCACGCCAAGCTCTCTCTCCGTGTGGACAGCATGTATGTGGCCGGGATCGAGCTAACCAGACTTAGCGTGCCTGCTCCACGAGTGGATATCTAAAGGTTTCGTGAGGCATCGCACATTTGGAGCAGCTACCTATGGCGTCGCACACGGACACGTGCCGAAGCATTCGGACGGACGCTTCGATCTCCAGCGCTTCACGTTCGAGGACCACGAGGCGGCGCGACAGCAGTGGCGCCCTGAGGTCAACTGGGCCGTGCAGCATCACGGCGATCTCCCCCAAGCTGAGCCCAGCGGCCTTACCGCACTGGATCAGCTCGATCTGGCAGTCGTACTCAGCGAGGTAGCGCCGGTGGCCCGATGACGTGCGCTGCGGCCGCAGCGCACCAACATCTTCCCAGTGCCGCAGCACGTGCTCCGGCACTCGGTGACGCGCGGCCGTCTGGCCGATCGTCGATCCTGCCATAGCTCCAGCCCCTTCGACTTGACTTCAGGTCGACCTGAGGTTCGACCATTGTCAGAGTATCCGACGACGAGAGGACGAACCATGACTGTATCCGTGGCCCACAAAGCATTGGCCGACTTCAACGAGGGCGAGGCCTTTTTCAGGCATCTGTCTGACACGGTGGTACTCGGGTTTCCGTACGGCCCATCGCTCGGGCTACTCGACCGCGTGGTCGGTGTGCAGGCCGTGCGCGATCGACTCGGCACAGCGCAGTCCTCCGGGCTCAGAATTTCAGACGCCACGATCCATGATGCCGGATCGCATCGGTGCTTCGCCGAGTGCATCGGCAGCTATCGCGCGGAGGACGGACGCACGGTGGACGTGCCGCTAGCTGCAGTAATCGAGCACAACAGCGAACGCATCACTTTGATTCGCGAGCATTGGGACACTCTGCGTTTGGCGACAATGAACGAGAGCTGAGCGGCTGACCGCACTCTCGCCTACCCCGACAGCAGCCCCTTTCAAAACCTCAAAGTTCTATTTCACCAACCGGTCATTTAGTGCCACTCGTGGCAGTAAAAAGTGAAGCCTCAATTCATAGCGGCGAGATCGGAGGGGCTGACCGTGTCAGACGCTACCCTCGCCGATGCTGCCTCCTACATCGCCGAAAGCATCGATTCTGATGAACTTGTTGATCGAGTTCGCGCTCGGTATGGACTCAGCTGAGTTCGTAGACCCCTACTTGATTTCGGGGACCACGGTACTCTGAACTGGTCCCGTTTTGGTCCCCTGTTATTACCGATTCCACGCGCTGACCACAACAACCACGACCATCGGCTAACGCCAGGATTCACCCCGCCTGCTGATGCCACAAGGGAGAGCACGTAACCCTGGTCAGGGGACTATCTCATTAACGGTGTTTCTGGCGGTTGTGGTCTAGTAGGTTTTTGCGGCCGGCAGGGATCTGTCTCAATTGATTCATCGCAGCGACCGCGGAGTTCAAATTCGAGCAGTTCGCTACACCGAACGCCTCGCTGCAGCGGAAACCGTTGCCTCGATGGGAACGAGCCGCCCGTTCTACATGTGTTTGAGGACGCCGTCGTCGTCCGCGGCGACGAGCACCATGAAGTCAACGACGAGCTCTGCGACCTCCCCGTTCGCGTCCTCACCCCAGTACACCGGGTAGCTGCCGTCGCCGTACCCGGAGTCAGCAGCGAAGCCCACCCCCGCATCCCCGAGCGAGAACTCGAGCGTCGCGGGGCGTTCGATCGCGGTGAAATTGTCGAACGCCGCGGCCTTATCGCGCCGCGTCATCGACGCGTAGCCGACGTAGTCCGCTATGACGACGCACCCCGCATCGACGCCGACCACGTGGCCACTGCCCGGAATGGACGCCGGATGCCAGGCGACCGGCGTCTGGTCGCTGAAGCGCACCCGCACGGCGGCGTTGCGGCCGAACGCCGTGACCCGGTCGACTGGATAGGAGCCCGGGTTGACCGTGCGGGAGAGCGGGTGGGCATCGTCGTTGTCGTAGCCGAAATCCAGGACCGTCAGCACTCCGGTGCTCGTGACGAGGGTGCCGATCCCAGAGACCTCCACCCGAGAGGTCTCGCCGTCGCGCGCACGGGTGACCTCGCGATCCGTGAAGTTGCGCACCTCGTCCAGCTGCGCCTCCGCCTCCGGCATCTCAGTGAACGGCGCGCCGACAGCGCACTCCTGCACACTCGCGTCGATGCTCACGCGATCAACGAATGGCAAGATCGGGTCGCTGGAGTGATCGGTGATCGCCGAGATCTTCCAGTCCTCGCTCTGCACTCGCACTGTGTACTCATGAATCCTCGCGAGCGGGGAGGTGCTCTGGGTCAGCACGTAGGCGACGTTCTCGTGCCCCTCAGACCGGAGGAACCACTCCGCGTCAGGCCCGTACTGGGCGGGCCTGTCGAAGGACTGCCCGAGGGCTATAGTCGATGAGTCGGTGAAATGGTTCCGCGTCGTCTGTGCCATCAGACCGTGCCAGAGCTTGAACGGGTCCAGCGGGTTGGCGGGATCACGATTTTCGAACGCGGGCGCGGCGGAATGCCACTGCGCGTCGAACTCGGCCATGAATTCCTGCACGCGCTCCTCAGCGGGATGGCGCGACTCGCTGCTGCTCGTCATGAGCGGAATGCTACCAGAACACGTCGGCCTGCGATAGAAACCCAGTGCGCCTGCATGCGGAGGAAGCATTTACGGATGCCCCTGCGGCCATTCGCCGTGTTAGCCAAATGTTAGCCAACCGCTGACCAACCAACTTCCAGATACAACAAAACCCCGAAACTTCGTTGATTTCTCAACGCTGTTCCGGGGTATTTTGTCGGGTTGACAGGATTTGAACCTGCGACCCCTTGACCCCCAGTCAAGTGCGCTACCAAGCTGCGCCACAACCCGTTGTTACTTCTCGAAGCGAACTTCCCGAAGGCAACCCCTTAATATTACCGAGAATGGGCGAAGGCGCGAAATCGAGGCCGCTCGGCGCGTCGCATCGAACCGAAACACCCCCAAATTGGGGCTCAACCTACCTGCCAGAGCACCCTCATCCCTCCTGCAGCACGTCGGCCAGATCTCCTCCCTCAAAGAGAAACCGGCGGCCGCGCACTGAGTCAACGTTGATGCGCACGAATGTGGGTTTCGCGCTCGACACCATCGGCGTCAGCGGCAGCTCGGCCGCCGCCGCGATCTCAGCTTCTCGTTCGAGCACTTCTGCCCGCCCGTGTACGACCACGCTCCAGCCGCGTTCAGAGGTAAACCGATCAACCTCAAGCAGCACTGAGCTGTTGACGGTGAGGCCGGCAAGCTTTGATCCGGCGGCGCTGCGAAACACGATCGATTCGTCATCGACCACGAAGTTGAGCGGCACGATGTCAACGATGTCACCCACGTGCGTGACGAGTCGCCCCACCGTTTCGAGCCGCAGTAATTTCCAGCACTCTTGCGAGTTCAGCACAATGACGGGCACTTCGTTGCGATCCATGTCTTCATTCTCACCCAAATATCGTGCGCCCGCTACGCTGAGTGAATGAGCGACCAGCGAAACTCGGGCGATGCCTGGATCACCGCCGCCGACGGCGCGCGTTATTGGGGGCGCTTTGGCGCGGCGGGCCTCCTCGTGATTGATCGTGCGCGCGACGAGGGCCGCGGTGCAATTTTGCTGCAGCACCGGGTGACCTGGAGCGATCACGGCGATACCTGGGGCATTCCCGGCGGTGCCCGGCACGAGGGCGAGTCGCCCATCGATGCCGCGATCCGGGAGTCACAGGAAGAGGCCGGGGTGCCCGATGACTGCTTGCGACCCCGGTTCACGCACGTGCTTGATCGCGGAGTTTGGGCCTACACCACGCTCATTGCCGAGGTCACGACGCCGTTCGAACCGAGCATCACCGACGCCGAGAGCCACGCGCTCGCCTGGGTGCCGCTCGATCAGGTGACCGAGCTGCCGCTGCACCCCGCGTTCGCGGCGAGCTGGGAGATCTTGAAGCCGCTGCTCGTCGCCCCGCCCGCGGTGATCGTCGATGCCGCGAACGTAATCGGCAGCGTGCCCAATGGCTGGTGGAAGGATCGTCGCGGCGCGGCCGAGCGCCTGCGCGATCGGCTCGATCTGCTGGCCGCCTCGCCCGATGGCCTGCGATCGGGGTTCGTCGGCGTGCCTGAGTCTCGCGTGCCGGGCCTCGACCGGGTCTTTCCTGACTGGATCATGGTGACTGAGGGCGTTGCCCGGGGCATTGCCCCCGGATCCCTGGTGCAGGTCCTCGATGCCGTTGAACTGGGTGATGACGCCATCATCCAAGAGACCGATGCGCGCGCGGCCGAGGGCGCACTCGTGGCCGTGGTCACAAGCGATGCCGAGCTGAAGGTGCGCGTGGGGGCCGCGGGCGCCTCGAGCATTCACGGCACGCAGACCCTGGTGAAGCTGCTCCCCGAGTTGCCCGAGCCGGCCGGGGCAACCGCCAATCTCACCGTGCCCACCGAACTCACGGTGCCCACCGGACCTACCGACGCCGAAACCTCGCGCGAGTAGCGCCCGGTTACCGGCGGCGCAGCGCCGCCACGATGCCATAGCCGAGCAGCCCCTGCCCAAGCGTGTAGGTGAGCATCACGGCCCCGCTCGTCCAATCTGGCATGATCTCGGGCGCAAAGAAGCGCAGCGACAAGATCGCATCAGAGACGAGAAACCAGGCGCCGCCCCACGCCACCACCGCGCCGCAGCGCGAGGCAACCGCCGCCGTGCCCACGAGCAGTGCCCCGTATACGGCGACCGCCGCCGCAAGCGATCCCGTGCGGGGCAGCAGCGTCGCCATCAGCGCCGCATACGCGAGCACATAGCCGAGCGCCCACACCGGAAACCCGCGTTGTGCGATCCCGCGCCCCCGCCACATCAACACCAGATAGGCGACGTGCGCAACCCCAAAGCAGGCGAGCATGGCGGGCAGCTCGTCGGGCAGCATCGGAAAGAAGGTGCCCGCACCGTCGCCCAGCCATGAGCACAGGATTGCGGTGATGAGCAGCGCGATCGCGCCACGTGCCCGCAGCCCGGCGCACGCCCACAGCACCGCTGCGGCGAGCGCCGGCATCAGCAGCAGTTTGGTCGGCCCGTCGATCGGGTGTTCGGCGAATCTTGCGGCCACGTGAATGACCGAGATCACCGCATAGGGCGCGAAGGGTATGAGCCTTGCCCCCAGGGTGGCCTGCGCGCTGTTCCAGCGTGTGCCCAGGGTGGCGTGCGCCTCGCGCACTGCCAAGGTCATGCCCCTGCGTTACCTGCGGGGTCGACGAGCACGCCGTCTTCGTCGCACCACACGTAGGCGCCGGGGGCGAAGGTGATGCCGCCGATGTCGACGGGCACGTCTACTTCGCCCTCCCCGGTTTTGGTGGATTTGGCGGGGTTTGAGCCGAGTGCCTTCACGCCGATGGGCAGGGTGCCGATGGCGATGCGATCGCGCACGGCGCCGTTGACGATCAGCCCGGCCCAGCCGTTGTCGGCCGCAAGGCTGGCGATTTGGTCACCGACCAGCGCGGTTGCGAGCGATCCGGCACCGTCGACGACGAGCACCGCCCCGTTGCCCGGGCTTTCGAGGGCACGGCGCACAAGAGCGTTGTCTTGAAAGCAGCGAATGGTGCGCACGGGGCCCGAGAACCCGGTCATGCCACCAATGTCTTGCAGCTGCAGCGAAAGCGATTGCAGTGCTTTGCCACGCTCGTCATAGAGATCAGCGGTGCTAATTTCGGCCATGACAGATTCTCTCTTCCCCCTGTGGCTACCCTGCCACAAGATACGTCCACGCTACCGGGTTGTACTGACAAACGGGGTGAATCTTACGGATCGCCGACACAATCCCGCAGATGTACAAACGTACATGTACACAAGTACACTAGCGGAATGACCGCTGAACCCCATGCCGCCAGGCGCCGCGACCCCGAGGCCCGCCGCCGCGAGATCCTCGCTGCCGCCACGCAGCTCATTGTCGAAAACGGGGCGGCCAGCCTCACGCACCGGGCGGTCGCCGCACGCGCCAATGTGCCGCTCGGGTCGACCACGCAGCACTTCTCTTCGATCGATGACATTCGTGATGCCGCGCTGCAGGTATTGGCCGATGAAACCGACGTCGCGCTCGCCCGCATGGCGACACTCATCGACGATGTGGTGGCGCACCCCGAGCCCTTCGTCGATGTGCTGATCGAGTTTCTGGCCGATGAGCGCACACTGAAGGCCGACATTGCGCTGATGACCACGGCCACCGTCGATCCGCACCTGCGTGCCCTCGCGCTGCGCTGGAACGACCGGCTCATCGAGATGCTCGCGCGCCAGATTGGCCACGAGCGCGCCACCGCGATCGTCACCTACTACGACGGGGTGACCATCCACGCGGGCCTCAACGAGGCCCCGCTCGATCACGGCACGCTGCTGCGCACGATCAAGGCGCTGATGGCGATGCCTGATCCGGATCCCAGCTCACCCACCCCGCGCACCGCGGCCGCTTAGGCCGCAGCGCGCCAGCACCCCGCGCGCGCAATCACTGCGCGCGCCCCCTGACTTTCCCGCTTTGAAAGGCTTTTCGCACATGTCCTCCCCCACCCTCACCACGCTGTCGCGCGGTCGCCGCTGGGCCGCCGTCGCGGTGCTCACTGCGAGCCTGCTCGTGATCATGATGGACATGACGATTCTGAATATCGCGCTGCCTGAGATGGCCGCCGAGCTGCACCCCGATTCAGACCAGCAGCTGTGGATCATCGACGTCTACTCGCTCGTGCTTGCAGGCCTGCTCGTGCCCTTCGCGGCGATCGCCGACCGCTGGGGTCGCAAGCGCATGCTGCTGCTCGGGTACCTGATCTTTGGGGTGGCCTCGCTGCTCGTGCTCTGGGCACCCACCGCCGACGCCGTGATTGCGGTGCGCGCGCTGTTGGGCGTGGGCGGTGCGATGATCATGCCGACGACACTGTCGCTGATTCGTGTCATGTTCACCGACCCGCGTGAGCGGGCCACCGCACTCAGCATCTGGGCCGCGGTGTCGGGCCTGGGCGCGGCGATCGGGCCGCTGCTGGGCGGGTTCTTGCTCGAGCACTTCTCGTGGCACTCGGCGTTTCTCGTCAACGTGCCGCTGATGCTGATCGCGTTTGCGGCCGGTGTGCTGCTGCTGCCCGAGTCGCGGGTGCCCAACCCCGGCAAGCTCGATTTCTTAGCAGCTGGCCTTGCCCTGGTGGGCATGACGCTCACCATCTGGGCGATCAAAATGTTTGGCAAGACCGCCAGCTTCACCGCGATCGATGCCTGGATCGCGTTGCTCGCGGGCCTCGCCCTGCTGGCCTGGTTTGGCGCCCGGTGCGTGCGCAGCGCACACCCGCTGCTTGATCTCGCCCTGTTTCGCAGCCGCGTATTCTCGGCGGGCATCATTGCGGCCCTCGGGTCGATGTTTGCGATGGCCGCGGCGATGCTGCTGCTCGCGCAGTGGCTGCAGCTCGTCGGCGGGGCCAGCCCCATCGAGGCGGGCATTCAGATGCTCCCCATCGCGATCACGAGCGCCCTCGCCTCGCTCGCCGCTCCCCTCGCGGCCCGCTACATCGGCACCCGTGCCGTGCTCGCCGGCGGGATCGGCTTCGCCGGCATCGGCCTGCTGTTGCTCGGCGTCGCTCCCGGTGGCCTCGACGTCACCGTTATCTTGGGGTCGCTCGCGCTCATCGGCGTGGGCATGGGGTCGCTCGCGATCGGTTCGGCGATGATCATGATGGGGTCGCCCGAGGAGAAAGCCGGCAGCGCAGGCGCCCTCGAAGAGACCTCATACGAGCTCGGGGCCGTGCTCGGCGTCGCCGTGCTCGGCAGCATCTCGGCCCTGCTCTATCGGGCCGAGCTCACCGTCAGCCCCGCGCTCGCGCCGCTGTCAGACGAGCTGTCGTGGCAGGCGCACGAGTCGCTTGGCGCCGCCGTGTCGATCGCCCAGGAGGGGCAGTTCGCAGGTCTCGCCCAGGCGGCCGGCGCCGCATTCACCCACTCGCTGCAAATCACCGGGGTCACCGGGGGCATCTTGATGCTGATCGCGGGCGCAATCGTGTTCGTCGTCACGCCCAAGGGCACCGACATCTCGGGCGCCGAACACTAACGGCCATGGTACCGGGGTATGACGACCCCGGTACCTACGCCCGATGTGGCACCGCGGCCCGCTGCGTAACGTTGAATACACCACCGCAGATTAGGTGGCTTCACCGATGCAGCGGCACAGCCGCGGCGAGAAAGAAGTTCATCATGAGCTCGACCCACGTTTTCCAGCAGACATCCCCCGTCACTGCGCAGGATGCGCACGGGTCACCCACGCCCCTCGCGGCAGTGTCGCCCGCCGACAAGCAGGCCGAGACGGCCCGCGGCCTCGCCATCACCAGCTTTGTGCTGGGCCTCGCCTCAGTGGTGAGCGGCTGGACCTTCGTCGTGCCGGTGCTCGGTCTCGTGCTCGGCTTGGTATCGCTGCGCCGCAAGACGACCGAGCGCACGCTGGCGTTGTGGGGCGTGTGGCTCAACATTGCGATGCTCGCCTTCTCGGTCGGCATCATCATCATCCTCGCGCTGACGCTGTCGGCTGCCGCGGTGGGCATTCAGTTCTTCGGTATGCCCCTCATTCCGTAGCCGGCGACACCGCCTCGGGCGGGGTGGGCCGGTACACCCAGGTGACCATCACCACCGAGATAATCATCAGCAAGAACCACGCGATGAGTTTCTGCGGTGACACGAGCTCCCAGCCCGCCGTCTGGTTCGGGTAGATCCACGCCCCCGCCCACGTGCCGATGTTCTCGGCAAACCAGATGAACAGGGCCACTCCGGCAAAGACGGGCACGAGTGGCACCCGCAGCGTCACCCGCCAAATGCGAAAGTGCATGCCGGTGCGCGCCCACAGTGCCACCACGAGCACGAGCAGTATCCACCTGAAATCCATGATGAAGTGGTGGGTGAAGAAGTTGACGTAGATGGCGGCGGCGAGCACCGTGGTCATCCAGATCGGCGGGTACCTTGTAAACCGCAGCGCGTGCAGCCGGTAGACGCGCACCATGTACGAGCCCACCGCGGCGTACATAAACCCCGTAAACAGGGGCACAGCGCCAATGCGCAGCACGCCCTCGGTTTCGTACGCCCACGACCCCACATCGGTTTTGAAGAGCTCCATACCGGTGCCCACGATGTGGAAGAGCACAATCACCCACAGCTCGCGGCCACTCTCGAGCCGAAACACGAGCATGCCCAGCTGAATCAAGATCGCGGTGATCGTGAGCGCGTCATTGCGGGCCAGCGGGGCATCGTCGGGGTACCACAGCCGCGCGGCGATCATCGCCAGCAGCATCAGCGCCCCAAAGACGCACGCCCACGCCTGTTTCAGTACGAACACGACGCACTCGATGAACACTGCGCGCCGGCCTGAGGCGGGCTTTCGCGCGAGCAGTCGGTGGACGGCGCGATCGATCGCGAGCTCAAGCCGCGTCTTATCGACGCTCATCTCGGCGCTGGTCTCAGCGCTTATCTCAGCGCTTATCTCGGCGCCCGCGTTCGCGCCGGATCGTTCGCTTTTCTTGTCATTACCCACGCAGCCAGGCTAGGCCACACGTTCGCGGCCCCCAAAATGGCAGCAAAAAGGCGCAGTACCAATTCGAGTGAATTGGTACTGCGCCTCAATGTTTGACGATTACGCGCGCGGACGACGCTCGCGAATACGCATGTTCGTCACGATCGGCGTGCCCACGAAACCGTAGTTCTCGCGCAGACGTCGCTGAATGAAGCGACGGTACTGCGGGTCAAGGAACCCGGTCGAGAACAGCACGAACGTCGGCGGGCGGTTCTGCACCTGCGTGCCGAAGAGGATACGCGGCTGCTTGCCACCGCGCAGCGGGTGCGGGTGCTCCTGCACGAGCTCGGCGAGGAAGCCGTTGAACTTGGCGGTGGGGATGCGGGTATCCCAGCCGTCAAGCGCTGCTTCAAGCGCGGGCACGAGCTTCTCGAGGTGGCGGCCGGTGCGCGCTGAGATGTTGACGCGGGGCGCCCACTCAACGTGCGCGAGATCCTTCTCGATCTCGCGGTCAAGCATGCGGCGACGATCCTCGTCAAGCAGATCCCATTTGTTGAACGCGAGCACGAGCGCGCGGCCCGACTCGAGCACGAGGTCGATGATGCGCAGATCTTGGTCGCTGATCTCCTGCGTCACGTCGAGCATGACGACGCCCACCTCGGCCTTTTCAAGCGCGGCCGTGGTGCGCAGCGAAGCGTAGAAGTCGGCGCCCTTGTGCATGTGCACGCGGCGGCGAATACCGGCGGTGTCGACGAAGGTCCACACGCGGCCAGCGATCTCAACCTGCTCGTCTACGGGGTCACGCGTGGTGCCCGCGAGGTCGTTCACGACGACGCGCTCTTCACCAGCGGCCTTGTTCAGCAGGCTCGACTTGCCCACGTTCGGGCGGCCGAGAATCGCCACGCGGCGGGGGCCGACGAGCTTGGGCTGAGCAACAGCCGACTCATCGGGCAGCACCTTGATGACCATGTCGAGCAGGTCGGCAACGCCGCGGCCGTGCAGCGCCGATACGGGGTGGGGCTCGCCCAGGCCGAGTGCCCACAGCTGAGCAGCTTCGGGCTCGAGCACGGCATCGTCAACCTTGTTGGCGATCAAGAAGACGGGCTTGTCGGTGCGGCGCAGCAGCTGCACAACGCGCTCATCGGTGGCGGTCGGGCCAACGCGTGAGTCGACCACGAACAGTACGACGTCGCACAGCTCGATGGCGATCTCTGCCTGCAGGGCTACCGAAGCATCAATGCCGCGTGCGTCGGGCTCCCAGCCACCGGTGTCAACGAGCGAGAACCGCTTGTCGTTCCAGTCGGCCTGGTAGCTGACGCGGTCGCGCGTGACGCCCGGCTTGTCTTCCACAACAGCCTCGCGGCGGCCAAGAATACGGTTGACGAGGGCCGACTTGCCCACGTTCGGGCGGCCGACGATAGCGACGACGGGAAGCAGCTCAGACTGCTGCTCTGAGAAGCCGAGAAACTCGCCGTCTTCGCCGATGATCGCGAGGTCGTCAGCTTCGAGGTCAAACCGGTCAAGGTTTGAGCGCATGGCGCGCAGGCGCTCCTCGTCGGTCACCTCTCCGTCGAATACTTCACCGTCGTATTCGCCGTCGATGACCTCGCCCGCGGGCACGGCCGAGGCGTCGAACACTTCGGTCTCAGGTACGTCGGCGAACTCGCCGTCGTTGTGTTCCGTCGTCATTATTCGCTCTTTCCCGCGGGCAGACGCACCGCTTCTACGATGTCAATCACAGTCTGTACGGACTGTTCAAAGTTCAGGTCACTCGTGTCTACGAGCGTCACCCCAGGGGCGGGGTTGAAAAAGTCGACCACGAGCGCGTCTTTCGCGTCGCGCGCGGCAATATCTGCGAGCACCTGCGCGTGCGACAGGCCCTCTAGTTCTCCAGCTCGGCGCGACGCACGCGCTTCAGCTGACGCGGTCATCAAAATACGTACGGGGGCATCGGGGGCCACCACCGTCGTAATGTCGCGGCCCTCAATCACCACACCGGGAAGGCCAGATGCGGCGACGAGCTCACGAAACATCTCATTGAGGCGCTCGCGAACCACGGGGTGCTTCGACACCCGGCTCACCTGCCCGCTCACTGAGTGCTCACGAATCGCTGCGGTCGCATCGATGGGTTCTGCGCCGGCGAGACCCACGGTGACCCGCTGCTCACCGCGCATCGTGATCGAGAATGCCCACGCATCCATCAGCTGCACAACGGCGGCCTCGGTGTCGAGGTCGACGCCGGCCTGCAACGCAATCCACGCGAGCGCCCGGTAGGCCGCTCCCGTGTCGAGAATGCCGAAGCCTAAGCGATCGGCTGAGGCGCGTGAAACGCTCGACTTACCGCTGCCCGCGGGGCCATCAATGGCCACGAGAATGGGGTCGCCAGGCGCCCCCACGTCGTGCGCAGCATTCGTCGCAGCGTCTGTCACAGCGTCCTCCATCCGCGTTCCACCAGATCTGAGATCGCACGCTCGGCCACTTCGGGCAGCACAGCGATCTCGGCAAAACCTATTTGCGCGCCCGGAGAGTGCTCAAGGCGCAAGTCTTCCATATTAATGCCCAGTTCTCCGAGTTCGGTGAGCAATCGGGCCAACTGGCCCGGCTTGTCATCGATGAGCACCGTAATTGCGGCGAATCGCTCGGCAGATCCGTGTTTACCGGGAATTCGAGACACCCCGGTGTTGCCCGCTGCGAGCAGATCAGCGATGCGACGCTTGGCACCAGGCTGATCCGGATCACGCAACGCGTCTGCGAACTCAGCCAGATCGGCAGAGAACGCTTCGAGCAGCTCAACCACGGGGCCGCGGTTGGCCCCCAAGATCTGCACCCACAGCTCGGGATCGCTCGCCGCGATGCGCGTGGTGTCGCGCAGCCCGCCGCCAGCAAGCCCAATCGCGGGCTCGCTCGCCTGCATCAGTCGCGCCGCCGTGAGGCTCGCGACGACCTGCGGCAGGTGGGACACGAGGCCCACCGAGCGGTCGTGCTCCTCGGGAGTCATCTCGATCAGCACGGCGCCCAGGTCGAGGGCAACTGCCTCGACCAGCGCGAGGGCTGCCGCGGGGGTTTCCCCGTCGCGGCAGACCACCCAGGGGCGGCCGACGAAGAGGTCGGCGCGCGCCATGATCGCGCCGCCGCGCTCGCGCCCAGCCATGGGGTGCGAGCCGACGTAGTTCGTGAGATCGATGCCGCGCCGGGTCAGTTCTTGAAACGGGGCGAGCTTGACGCTCGCAACGTCGGTGACCACGGCATTCGGAAACCGGGCGAGAGCGCCCTCAACCACATCTGCCGTCACATCGGGAGGAGTCGCAATGACGACGAGCGCAGGCTCGGCGTCGGCTGCGGTGCGGGCTCGGCCCGCACCGTAGTCTGCGGCGAGCGCGACCGTAGTCGGCGACGCATCCTCAAGAGTGACGTCAACTCCGCGCTCGCGCAGGCCGAGGCCTACGCTTGCGCCGAGCAAGCCCGCACCAATCACGTGCACGGGGCCCGTGGTGCGGGCTACGAGTGGAGCTTCGGTCACCGCGACCCTCCGCGGTACCCGCGCTCACCCGAGTTGCGGTCGTTTGAGTTGCGGTCGTGAGCAGGCTTGCCGCCACGGCTGTTGCTGGGCTGGTTCGAGTAGCTGTTACGGCTGGCACCGCGGTTGTTGCCGCGATCCTCTGAGTAACCGCCGCGGTCGCTGCTGCGATCGTTGCGGTCGCTGCGAGGTGCACGGTCGTTCGAGTAGCCACCGCGCTCGGGACGGCCAGCACCGCGATCGTTGCGGTCGTTCGAGTAACCGCCGCGTTCGGGACGCGCTGCGCCACGATCGTTACGGTCGTTGCTGTAACCACCACGCTCGGGGCGCGCAGCACCGCGATCGTTGCGGTCGTTACGAGGCGCACGATCGTTCGAGTAACCGCCGCGTTCGGGACGCGCTGCGCCACGATCGTTACGGTCGTTCGAGTAGCCACCACGCTCGGGGCGACCAGCGCCACGATCATTGCGGTCATTACGAGGCGCACGATCATTCGAGTAACCGCCGCGTTCGGGACGGCCAGCACCACGATCGTTACGGTCGTTGCTGAAGCCACCACGCTCGGGACGCGCTGCGCCACGATCGCTCGAGTAACCGCCACGCTCCGGGCGACCAGCACCACGATCGTTGCGGTCGTTCGAGTAGCCGCCGCGTTCGGGACGACCAGCGCCGCGATCGTTGCGGTCGTTGCTGTAGCCACCGCGTTCCGGGCGGCCTGCACCACGGTCATTACGATCATTGCTGTAACCGCCACGCTCGGGACGGGCAGCACCACGATCGTTGTTGTAGCCACCACGCTCGGGGCGCGCTGCGCCACGATCGTTGCGATCGTTCGAGTAACCGCCACGCTCCGGGCGACCGGCACCACGATCATTACGATCGTTGTTGTAGCCACCACGCTCGGGACGACCAGCACCACGATCATTGCGGTCGCTGCTGTAACCGCCACGCTCGGGACGACCAGCACCACGATCATTACGATCATTGCTGTAACCGCCACGCTCGGGGCGCGCTGCGCCACGATCATTACGATCGTTGCTGTAACCGCCACGCTCGGGACGCGCTGCGCCACGCTCGTTACGGTCGCTCGAGTAGCCTGCGCGCTCGGGGCGCTGGCTGTAGCCGTTCTCTGTGCCGCCCTCGCTCGGAGCGGTGCGGCGGCCGTGGGGGTTACCGCGCGCTGCGATGCCACGCATGCCGCGGGCACCCTTGCCGTCGCCGGGGCGACCAGCGGTGATCTCGTCGCGGTCGTAGCTCTTTACGAAGCCACGGCCACCCTTGCCCTTGAAACCCTTCATCGGCTTTCCTCCCTTGCCGCGCGGTGCGCGGTCGTCACGGGGAGCGCGGGGGCGAAACCCGTCTGATCCGGTATCGTCATCGCTCTTGGGACCGCGTTCGGCCGCAGAGAGCAGCGCACCGCGTTCGGCGGCTGCGAGTTCACGCATCTCGCCGAGCTGCAGGGTGCCGAGGTTCAGCGGGCCGAACTGGCGACGTACGAGCTCGATGACGGGGAACCCGACCTCGGCCAGCATGCGGCGCACAATACGGTTACGGCCCGAGTGCAGGGTCAGCTCGACGAGCGAGAACTTTCCGCCGCCACCGTCAGAGAGGATGCGTGCCCGGTCTGCGTGGATCGGGCCGTCCTTCAGCTCGACGCCGTACTTCAGCTGCTGAATGACCGATCCGGTCATGCGGCCGCGCACCTTCGCAACATAGGTCTTGGTGACGCCGAAGCTCGGGTGAGCCAGCTTGTTGGCAAGCTCGCCATCGTTCGTCAGAATGAGCAGACCGCTCGTGTCGGTGTCGAGACGGCCGACGTTGAACAACCGGTCGTCAACCAGCTTGGTGAACTGACGCAGGTCGGGGCGGTCGTGCTCGTCGTTCATCGTGGAGACAACGCCCTCGGGCTTGTTGACCACGAAGTAACGCTTCGAGACGTCGAGCTGCACAACGACGCCGTCAACGCGCACGTCATCGGTGTTGGGGTCGATGCGCGAGCCCAGCTCGTGCTCGACCTGACCGTTGATGGTGACGCGGCCAGTCGTGATGAGCGACTCGCATGCGCGGCGCGAAGCTACGCCTGCGTGTGCAAGCGCCTTCTGCAGCCTGATGCGCCCGTCATCGGGGTCGATCTCGCCCCGGGGGTCGTCGTCGAAATCATCATCATCGTCATCGTCGTCTGTTCCGGATCCCGCGGGGCGGTCCCCAGGCCAGCCGAATTCTGCGAGGTCGACCTCAACGATTTCGCCGTCGACCGAGAGGGTGCCGCCGAGGCCCCCGTTTTCGCTACTCATGTGACTACCTTCCGCCCAAGCGCGGGTATGCGCCTACAGCAATTCATGTTCAAAACCTTCAGCACCGTCATCAAGCAACGGTGAAATATGGGGCAGCTCAGAAATATCGCCTATTCCGAGCCGATCAAGCAACACATCCGTGGTGCCGTACAGCGTGGCGCCAGTCTCCTCGTGGTGACCGGCCTCCTCGATCAGGCTGTGACTCAATAGTGTGCGCACTACTGAGTCAACGTTGACCGCGCGAATCTGGGCGACTTGGCCGCGTGTAACAGGCTGACGATACGCGATCACGGCGAGTGTTTCAAGTGCTGCCTGTGAGAGCTTTGCGCTGCGCTCCTGGCGCACCGCGTCAGCAACGACCAGATCTAGCGATGCGCGAACGTAAAATCTGAAGCCGCCCGACACCTCGCGCAGCTCGAACCCGCGCGGCTCGCGAGCCACCGATCCGGGCTCAGCGCTCGATCCAGATCTGGCGCCTGCGGCACCCGATCCTTCCTGCAATCCTACGCCATCATAGTCGGCGATGAGCGCAGCCAGGGCTGCGCGTACCTCAGCTACCGGGCGATCCACCGCCGCGGCGAGCGCGATGGCGTCTTGCGGCTGCTCGGCCACGATGAGTAACGCTTCAAGCTGCTGGGTGAGCGAGTGGGTCGATCGCACCGTCGCAAGCTCAGCGACTTCGTCGGTCTCGCCGCGCTCAAGCTCACTCATAGTCACTCCCCAGTGTTGCCAGTTCTTCGTCAGACCAGCTGTCGCTGTTCCAGTGCACTATCAATTCTCCCAGGGGTTCGAGCTGTGTGAAAGTCACGGCGTCGCGGCGGTACAGTTCAAGAATTGCGAGGAACCGGGCGACGATCACCCCGCGCTCATGCACGCCTGAGATAAGTTCACGAAATGATTGCGCAGGCCCGCCGCGCAGCGCGGTGACCACGATCGCGGCCTGCTCTCGAATGGATACGAGCGGGGCGTGCAGGTGCTCGAGCCCCACCGTCGGAATCTCACGCGGTGTGAACGCGAGCTGTGCGATGGCGGCGAAGTCGGCCGCGGTCAGGCTGAATTCAAGCTCGGGGTCAGCCGAACGAAATTTGGGTTCAAGCGCAACCTGTCTCGCATGACGCTCGCCTTCAATGACGAGGCGGTCGCGAAACCAGGCACTCGCCAGTTTGAACGCGCGGTACTGCAGCAGCCGGGCGAACAGCAGGTCTCGGGCTTCAAGCAGCGCGATCCCCTCGGCGTCAACGGCCTCGCCCTGGGGCAGCAGGCTCGCAATCTTCAGGTCGAGCAGCGTCGCCGCGACCACCAAGAATTCGCTTGCGTGATTGAGCTGGTCGCTGTCTTCGGCGTCGAGGCCCGCGAGGTAGCCGATGAACTCATCGGTGACGAGGCTGAGCGAGACATCGGTGATGTCGAGCTCGTGTTTGCCGATGAGCGTCAGCAGCAGATCGAATGGCCCGTCAAAGACGTCAAGGCTCACTCGAAACTCGCGAGAACGAGCCTCGACGGGATCGCTCTCGCGGGTCATGGGTGCTCGCTTAGGCGACGATGCCGCGTTCTACGAGCTCGCGGGCGAGCTTGAGGTACGACTCAGACGCCGGGTTCGCCGGCGCGTAATCAATGACCGGCTTCGCGGCGATCTGGGCGTCGGGCAGCTTCACGGTGCGGCCGATGACGGTGTCGAAGACGCTGTCGCCAAAGGTTTCGACCACGCGGTCGAGTACTTCGCGGGCGTGCAGCGTACGCGAGTCGTACATGGTCGCGAGGATGCCGTCGAGGGCAAGGGCCGGGTTCAGGCGATCCTTCACCTTCTCGATCGTTTCCACGAGCAGTGCCACACCGCGCAGTGCGAAGTATTCGCACGCCAGCGGAATCAGCACGCCGTGGCTCGCGGTCAACGCGTTCACGGTCAAGAGGCCAAGCGACGGCTGGCAGTCCACCAAAATCACGTCGTAGTCGTCGACGACCTTGCGCAGCACGCTGCCCAGAATCTGTTCGCGGGCCACCTCGGTGACGAGGTGCACCTCGGCCGCCGACAGGTCGATGTTGGCGGGGATGAGATCGAGGCCGGGGGTGCCGGTGTGCTGAATCGCTTCACGCGGATCCTTCACCTTGCCCAGCATCAGGTCGTAAATCGTGGGGACCTCGTGCGCGGGCACTCCGAGGCCTGCCGAGAGTGCGCCCTGCGGGTCGAAGTCAACCGCGAGCACGCGACGGCCGTAGCGCGCGAGCGCGGCAGCCAGGTTGATGGTGCTCGTCGTCTTACCGACGCCACCCTTCTGGTTGCACATCGCGATGATGCGCGCGGGGCCGTGGCTCTCCAGTTTGCGGGGTGCGGGAATCACCCGATCGACTCGTCCTGTCGGTCCGATCTTCGGCTGAATCTGGGCCTGCACGTTCGCCATCAAGGCCTCCTCCCGCGTCGCTAACGCTCCATCCTATCGCTTTGCCGCCCCCTGCTCCTGACGCGGGTGCGGCGAAGCGCTCACGAACTTTCCTCAGGTGGCACGCGGGTGCGCGGTCAGGTAGTGCTCGCGCAGGGTGTCGGCGGTCACCTGGGTGTAAATCTGTGTGGTCGTCACCGACGAATGTCCGAGCAGCTCTTGCACGGTGCGCACATCGGCGCCGCCCGCGAGCAGGTGGGTGGCGAAGGAATGCCGCAGGGTGTGGGGAGAGACCTCGCGCGTGATGCCGGCGCGCTCTGCTGCGGCCCGGATCACCAGCCATGCGCTCTGCCGCGAGAGTCGTGCACCGCGTGGGCCTACGAAGAGCGCCGGGGTGCCGGCGCCGCGCGCCACCATGCTGGGGCGGGCCCGCACGAGGTATGCGGCGAGCGCACGCCCCGCGTAGCTGCCGTAGGGCACCACGCGCTGTTTAGAGCCCTTGCCCTGCACTCGTAAAAATCCGCCCGCTTCGAGCGCGCGTTCAGAGGCCTCATCGATTCCGGCCTCGCCGCTGGCACCCGTGGCGTCACCCCTGCCGCCTTCCAGCAGCAGGTCGTCGAGGTCGAGGGTGCAGGCCTCGCTGACGCGTGCCCCGCTGCCGTACAGCAGTTCGAGAAGCGCGCGGTCGCGCAGCCCCACGGGGTCGTCACCGCCCGCATGCGCGAGTAACGCTTCGACGTCTTCGAGCGCGAGCGCTTTCGGCAGCCGCTGGGGTTTCTTGGGCGTGCGCAGCCCCCGCCCCGCATACCCTTCGAGGAGTTCTTCTTCGAACAGATACCGGTGCATGCCGCGCACAGTTGATGCGCGGCGGGTGATCGATGAGGGCGCGAGCGCCTCATGTTCGCCCTCGTGGCTGGCGAGGTCAGACACAAACGACGACAGGGTGTCGGGGGCCACCTGGGCGAGATCGTCAATGCCCTGCGCCGCAAGCCAGTTCGCGTATGAGGCAAGGTCGCGCCGGTATGCAGCCAAGCTGTTCTCGGCGAGGCCCCGCTCAATGGCGACGTGTCGTAAGAAGCGGTCGATCCCCGCGTCGACTGAGAGGGTCGTCATCGTGACCGTTCTCCGCGCACGCCCTCCCGAAACTCCCACGGAGTTTTTGGATCGCGCAGCGTCGCCCAACCTGCCTCGCGTGCAGCGTAGGCGGCTAACACTGCGCTCACGGTCACCGAGTTGCCGATCCGGCCGGCAAGAGCGGCCGCTACCGCGTCATCGAGCGGCACCCATTCAGGCTGCAGTTCGGCTTCTTCGCCCTCGCGCACGAAATCGTGGGTGGTGGGGCACAGGTCTCGCGCCAAGAAAATGCGCATGGTTTCGCTTGATCCGCCGGGCGATAAGAACAGGTCGAGCAGCAGGTCCCAGCGGTTCGCTGCGAGGTCGGCCTCTTCGGCGAGTTCGCGCTGTGCGCCCGCGAGCCCAGATTCGCCGGGGGCGTCCATCAGCCCCGCAGGAATTTCGATATCGCGACGCGCGACGGGGTGGCGGTATTGCCGCATCACCAGCACGCGGTCTTGGTCGTCGAGCGCCAGCACGGCGACCGCGCCGGTGTGATCGATGTAGTCGCGCACCAGCTCGGAGTCGCCGAAAGTGAAGCGGTCGCGCCGCACATCCCACACCCGGCCGTGTACGAGCAGCTCGCTGTCGAGCACGTCTACGGCGGCGGGCGTATCACTGAGGTACTCAGCGGGTGAGGTGCTGGGCACCTTCGTGGTCGTCATTGCTCGCGCTCCATCCTGATGCAGGTCAAACTCTGCGGCCGCCCGCTGGGGCTGCGGCTCCCCCGGCACGCCAGCTGCTGCTGGCTGAATAATGGCCGCAGGTACGCCAACGGGCGCGGCGGCCGAAGCCACCGCGCCCGAAATGGGGGTGTTAGTTGTCACCCTCGACCTCGAAGAGGCGTGCGGCCTCTCGGCGGCCGATCGCAGCTTCAACGAGACCAGCGAACAGCGGGTGCGGGGTGCCCGGGCGTGATCGCAGCTCGGGGTGAGCCTGCGTTGCGATGTAGAACGGGTGCACCTCGGTGGGCAGCTCGACGTACTCAACGAGTGAGCCATCGGGGCTCGTGCCCGAGAATGACAGGCCAGCCGCGGCGATTTCGTTGCGGTAGGTGTTGTTCACCTCGTAGCGGTGACGGTGACGCTCGCTGGCGCTCGAAGCACCGTAGAGGCGTGCGGCGAGCGAACCCTCAGCGAACTCAGCTTCGTACAGGCCAAGGCGCATGGTGCCGCCCAGGTCGCCGCCGTCGATGATGTCGATCTGCTCGGCCATCGTGGCGATTACCGGCACGGTGGTCTCGGGGTCGAACTCGGTTGACGAGGCGCCCTCGAGGTCGGCGACGTTGCGCGCGTACTCGATGACCATGCACTGCATGCCGAGGCACAGGCCCAGGGTGGGGATGCCGTTCTCGCGGGCGAAGCGCAGCGCGCCAAGCTTGCCCTCGATGCCGCGAATACCAAAGCCGCCGGGCACGCAAATGCCGTCGACCTCGCTGAGCGCGGCGTGCGCACCCTCGGGGGTCTCGCACGTGTCAGAGGGGATCCACTTCACGTTGACCTTCTGCGCGTGTGCGAAGCCGCCAGCGCGCAGTGCCTCGGTGACCGACAGGTAAGCGTCGGGCAGGTTGATGTACTTACCGACGAGACCGATGGTCACTTCGCCCTTGGGCTCGTGCACGGCGTCGAGTACCGGCTGCCAGCCCGTCCAGTCCACGTCGGTGGATACTTCATCTAGGCCGAGCGTCTCAACAATGACGCTATCGAGACCCTGCGTGTTCAGCAGCGTCGGCAGGTCGTAGATGCTGGGCACGTCGATGGCGTTGATGACCGCGCGCTCTTCGACGTCACACATCAGCGCAATCTTGCGCATGTTGTCGTCGGTGACGGGGCGGTCGCTGCGCAGCACGAGGGCGTCGGGCTGAATACCGATCGAGCGCAGCGCAGCAACGGAGTGCTGGGTCGGCTTGGTCTTCTGTTCGCCTGAGGCGCCCATGAACGGTACGAGGGAAACGTGCACGAAGAACACGTTGCCGCGGCCGAGTTCGTGACGCACCTGGCGTGCCGATTCGAGGAACGGCTGCGATTCGATGTCACCTACGGTGCCACCGACCTCGGTGATGATGACGTCGGGCTGCGGATCCTCAGAGGCCTGCAGACGCATGCGTCGCTTGATCTCGTTCGTGATGTGCGGGATCACCTGCACGGTTGCGCCGAGGTAGTCGCCGCGGCGCTCCTTGGCGATCACGGTCGAGTAGATCTGCCCGGTCGTAACGTTGGCTGCCTGCGACAAGTTGATGCCGAGGAAGCGTTCGTAGTGTCCGATATCGAGATCCGTCTCAGCACCGTCGTCAGTCACGAAGACTTCGCCGTGCTCAAACGGATTCATGGTGCCGGGATCCACATTCAGATATGGATCGAGCTTCTGCATCACGACGTGCAAACCACGTGCAGTGAGCAGATTACCCAGGCTAGCGGCCGTCAGGCCTTTGCCGAGTGACGATATGACGCCCCCGGTCACAAAGATGTGTTTGGTCGTTTTCGGCTGTGCCGCGCTCTGCTTCATTCCCACGGGCTTCGATCCTATCAGTTGATTTCGTCAGAATGACGTGAGTGGACTATCTCAGTTCCTGTCGGGGTACCCAAACTTGCTTAATCACCATGAGTACCGCGGCGGTAACGGGGATAGAAATGAGTGCGCCGAGCAGCCCCAGAAGTGTGCCGCCGGCGAGTGCTCCGATGACCACGAGTGACCCTGGCACCGACACCACACGGTTCATCACCTTGGGCGTCAAAAGGTATGACTCGATCTGCATATAGACCAAATAATAAATGGCGGCGATGATCGCCGTCGTGGGCGAGTTGAACAGCGCGATGACCGCGACGAGCACGGTGGCGAGCACCGAGCCGACGAGCGGAATCAGGGCGAGCAGGAAGACGCCCACGGCCACCAGCCCGGCGAACGGCACCCCGACAATGGTCATCATGATGAATCCGAGCACCGCGTTAATGAACGCGAGCACCACCATGCCACTGACGTAGCCACCCACAGATTTGGTGACCTGCTCGGTAATGTCGATCACCTTCGCGCGCCCCGTCTTGGGCACGACCGAGTAGAACGCCCGCTTGATGCCGCGCAAGGACGCGAGGAAGTAGAGCGACAGGATCAAAATGATCAGCGTCGCGGTGAGGCCGTTCGCGATACCGATGCCGGCGTTCCATACCCCGCCGGCCAGCTGCGCCCAGTTCTCGGGCTTGGTGACGAGATCGCGCCCCATGCCGAGGAGCCCCTCGAAATCGATGAATGATCCGAAGCGCTGCTGCAGGTCAAGAAACCAGGGCTGTGTCTGGATGTCTTTGACCAGGGTGGGTGCGCTTTGCACCAGCAACGAGATCTGATTGGCGATCATCGGAATGATGATCCCGAGCAGCGCGCCGATGACGAGCACAAAGCTGCCGAACACGATGCCGATACCCAGCGGTCGCTTCACCCGGCGACGTTCGAGCCTGCGCACCACGGGGTCAAGGCCCAGGGCCAGAAACAGCGCCGCCGCAACATACATCAGGATCGTGCTGAGCTGATCAACCATCCCGCCAAACAAAATCGCGACGAGCACGCCCAGTGTGACCGTGAAGCCCAGCTGAAACGGGCTGCGCACGATAAACTCGCGGGTTTTTGAGTTCGCTTGTTCGGCCTGCGCATCACGCGCGGCGTCTCGCGCGTCACGGTACAGCGCACGCGTTTCTGCGTCCATTTGTTCGAGGTCGGCGTGCACCACCGCCGGATGCGAGTCGAGGTAAGCGGCTTTCACCTCGGGTGCGCTGGTGAGGTCGGGTTTCTTGCGGCGAAACGCGCCCCGTTCGAACAACTTGGTCATGATTGGGAGCGTAGCACCAAGCCCAGACACCGCGGCAAAATTTATGCCGCGATTACGTGCGCAGGGCGAGCAGCTCGGCCGCGTGCTCGAGCGCGCTGTCAGAATCGACGAGCCCCGACAGCAGTCTCGCCATCTCCCCCAGGCGCGCCTGCCCCTCAAGCCGCACACAGCTGCTCTCGGTGTAGCCGCCGCTTGAATCTTTCTGCACCCGCAGATGGTTGTTGGCGAAGGCCGCAACCTGCGCCAGGTGGGTCACCACGATCACCTGCGAGGTGCGCGCGAGCAGCGCAAGCCTGCGCCCAATCTCGATGGCCGCGGCGCCGCCGACGCCTGCATCAACCTCGTCAAATACGAATGTGGGCACCGGATCAACCCCGGCCACTACCACTTCGAGGGCCAGCATCACGCGTGACAGCTCACCGCCCGACGCCGTTTTGGCCACCGGTCGCGGCGTGGATCCGGGGTGGGGGGCGAGCAAGAACTGAATCTCGTCGCCGCCCGAGACCGTCAGTGCCTCAAGCGGGGCGACGCTCGCCACAAACTCGGCGTCAGGCAGTGCGAGCTGGCGCAGCTCGGCGCTCACCAGCTTCGAGATGCGCCCGGCAGCGGCCTCGCGCAGCTCGGTCAGTTCAGCCGCAAGCACGGCTTCACGGGATTCGGCCTGCGCGAGCTCATCAGAGAGCGCATCGATGCGGTCATCGTCACCGTCGAGTTCAGTGAGGCGGGCCGCCGCGGCCTGCGCGTATGCGATCACCGCTTCTGAGTCGACACCGTAGAGCCGAAACAGTGCAGTGAGCGCGGCCAGCCGGTCGTTAGCGGCGGCCAGCTCCCCCGGGCCCTCTTGATCAAGATCGCCCGAGTAGGCCGAGAGTTCACGTGCGGCATCGGCGAGCTGAAAGCTCACGTTCTGCAGCATCTCGTGAATCGTGGCCAGCCGCGGGTCAAATCCCGCAGCCCGTTCGAGGTCGCGCACTGCATCATCGACCAGGCCGCTGGCGTCGCGCGACATCGGATCATCTGACTCGCTCATGAGCGCCTCATGGGCGGCAGAGGTGGCGGCGCGCAGCTGCTCAATGTTGCTCAGTCGGTCGATGCGCTCGGTGAGTTCGGTCTCTTCACCCGGCTGCGGATCAACCGCTTCAATCTCTTCGAGTTCGGCGCGGGTGCGTGCGGCCTCAGCTGCCCGCTCGTCGAGCGCTGACCGCAGCGTGCCCACTTCTTCAGCGAGCTGACGCCGCAGCGTGTGCACTGATTGGTATTCGGTGCGGGTGGCGGTGATGGCCGTCCCGCCAAATCGGTCGAGGGTGTCGCGCTGCGCGGCAAGCGACTTCAGTCGCAGTTGTTCAGACTGTCCGTGCACCGCAAATAGGCGCTCAGACAGCCGCACCAGGCCGCCCACGGTGGCGCTACTGCCGCCCACGCTAACGCGGCTGCGGCCTTCGGCACTCACGGTGCGGGTGAGCACGAGTTCGTCGTCCTCAACATCGCCGCCGAGCTCGTCAACAATGTCGGTGACGGCGCTGTCTTGGGTGCGCACAATGCCGCTAACGCGTGCCTGCTTGGCACCGTTGCGCACGGCGCCCGCGTCAGAGCGCTCGCCCATGAGCAGCCCCAGGGCGCTGACGACCATCGTTTTACCCGCGCCGGTCTCGCCGGTGATTGCGGTAAACCCGGGGCCGAGCGGCAGGGTGGTATCTGCGATGACCCCCAGGTCCCTGATCCGCAGTTCCTCAATCATTCGGTGACCTCCCGGCGTGCGCCACGCCATCCTGAGACTGGCAGATGGAATTTCTGTACCAGCCGGTTTGAGAACTCGGCCGAGTTCAGTCGGGCAATGCGCACCGACTGGCTCGAGGTGCGCGCGCGCACGATTGATCCCGCGGGCAGCTCGGTGCGGCGGCGACCGTCGCACCACAGCACACCGGGGCCAATGTTCTCGGGCAGAATGCGCACACTGAGCTCGGAGTCGGTGCCGGTGACGAGCGGCCGATCGAACAGGGCGTGCGCCGCGATCGGCACCATCAGCATGGCCTGCACGGTCGGCCAGATGATGGGCCCGCCCGCCGAGAATGCGTAGGCCGTCGATCCGGTGGGGGTGGCGAGCACCATGCCGTCACACGCGAAGCTTGAGACGGGCAGCCCGTCAACGCCAATCTCGACCTCGAGCATGCGGCGGTGCTTTTCAACGCTCGCTTCGTTGAGGGCCCAGGTGTCGGCGATCACTTCACCGTTGAGGGTGGCCACCACGTCGAGGGTGAGGCGCTGCTCGACGGTGTAGTCACGTCGCAGCACCCGATCGATGGTCGTGGCGAGGTCGTAGCTTTCCATTTCGGCGAGGAACCCGACGTGGCCGAGGTTCACGCCTACGATGGGGCATTCAGAGCCGCGCAGCAGTTCGGCGGCGCGCAAAATGGTGCCGTCACCACCCAGCACAATGGTGACTTCGATCTGCTCTATGGGGGCGTCGAGCCCGAGTCCTTCGATTTGTTCGACATCGATGTGCGGGGAGAATTCGTCGCGGTCGTGCGGATCCATCACCGGGGTGACGCCCGCAGCGGTCAACGCTGATACGGCCTGCACGGTGGCGGCGATGGCCTCGTCACGGTGGGTGTGAGACACGATCAGAATGCGTCGGTGCTCCCGAAGATCGGCGAGCGGGTGACCCCCTGCGCTACTGCGTTCCTGGCTCATTCGGTTTCGTTCCTCTCGGCCGTGCGCGGGTCTACAAGAGTTGCAGGATTGGGGTCGGCGCACAATGCTGCGATGCGCGCTTCCCATTCTGTCTGATCGAGCGCGTTGCCGCGATTGTCTCGCGTAAAGTGCGTCAGAAACTCTCGGTTGCCGTGCCCGCCGGTGATCGGAGAGTGTGCCAGCCCGCGCACCGCAAATCCGTTCTCGGCGGCCGCCGTAATCGCGACCCGCAGCGCTTCGCCCCATTGCACGGGGTTCGTTACGATGCCGTCGCGCACTCGGCCGACTTCAAACTGTGGTTTCACGAGCAGCACGAGATCGGCGTCGGCCGCCGCGCACTTCGCGATCGCGGGAAAGATCAGGCGCAGCGAAATGAATGACAGGTCGGCCACCACAAGCGTGGGTGGCTCGGCGATGCCGGTGTCGTGCGCGAGGTTCTCGGCATCGAGCTCGCGGGCGTTGCGGCCCTCGACCAGCCGAATGCGTGGTTCGTCGAGCAGCTCAGGGGCGAGCTGGCCGTGGCCCACGTCGATGGCTTGCACGGCCGTCGCGCCGCGTTCGACGAGTACCTGGCTGAATCCCCCGGTGGAGGCGCCCAGGTCAAGTGCGATGCGACCCGCTGGGTCAATGTCAAACTCGTCGAGCCCGGCCACCAGTTTGTAGGCGGCGCGGCTGACGTACCGTTCGGTCATGGTGACGGCCACGATGTCGTCTGCGACGATGCGCAGGCTCGCTTTGGTCACCGATGCGCCGTTGACGCGCACTTCGTCGCGGTCAATCAGCTCGGCGGCCTGTGTGCGTGAGCGGGCGAGGCCCGCCTCAGCGAGCACACGGTCTAACCTGGTGGGCTCCCCGGCCCAGGTTGACTCACGCATGCGGTCCACCTGATTTCGTGGCGTCTGCGGGCTGCTGGTCGCTTCGTTCAAGCTCGGTCACCAGTTCGTCGTGCAGCTGGAGAAACCCGCTCGCCCGCTGGGCGAGGCTCAGTGCGCCGATGAGCTCGATGCGGTTGGTGAGCTCACTCGGGGTGAGCTCACCAACCTGCGGTGTCGCGTCATCAAGATCTGTCATTCTCTTAGCCTAACGAGCACCACCGTCACGACGCGCGAACGCCGCTCAGCTCCAGTGATCCTTGTACAGAATCTCAGGAACTTTCAGACCGTAAATTGCCAACCCTGAGCACCAAATCGCGGCGCAGCCGGCGCGCAGCAGGTTGATGGCGGAGTCGCCCTCGGCGACCACGTGTGCCACGTGCCCATCCATGCGTACCTTCGCCGTGCCGACCTGCGCGGTGCCGTCTTTCAAAATCACCGTCTGCGGGTACGGCTCGTGCATCTTGTCGAGGGTCTCGACAATGAAGTCGGGCTGCATGTCTTTTGATGCGGCCACGAGCTGCTTGGGTCGGTCGACGCCGGTGAGCACGTGCAGCGAGGCAATGCCCGCGGCGCGCGCGCCCTTGGTGTCGGTGTCGAGCCGATCGCCCAGCATGAGCGCGTTGCGGGTGCCGAAGCGTGCGAAGGCGGCCTCATAAATGGGGGTCTCGGGCTTGCCCGCGAATACGGGAAGCCGCTGCACCGCCGTGTGCACCGCTGAGACGAGGGTGCCATTACCGGGGGCAAGCCCACGGTCGGTCGGAATCGTCCAGTCGGTGTTCGTAGCGATCCAGGGCAGCTGGCTACCGTCCTCACGCTCAGCGAGCGCGTAGGTGGCCTCGGCAAGATCCGTCCACCCAATATCGGGCGAGAATCCCTGCAACACGGCCACGGGCGCGTCGTCAGCGCTGCGGGTCACCTCGTACCCGGCTTTGCCGAGTTCGTCGACGAGACCGTCGCCGCCGATCACGAGCACGCGTGCGCCCGGAGCGACCGTCTCAGCGAGCATCGCGACGGCCGCCTGCGGCGAGGTCACGATATCTGCTGCGGTGACGGGCAACCCGAAGCCCTGCAACTGCACAGCGACCGTCTGGTCGGTGCGCGAAGCATTGTTGGTGAGGTACGCCACCCGTGCCGACGATGCGGCGCGGGTGAGCGACTCCACGGCGCCCGCGATGGGGTTGGGGCCGCGGTACACGACCCCATCGAGATCGCTCAAGATGAGCTCGCGCCCGGCGACGGGTGCGTCGCCGAGCGGAGTGGGCTTGGGCCCGAACAGCCTCACTGTGCTGCTCCTTCGCCTGCTGCTTCCTCAGTTGAATCGTCGATACCGGCGTCTGCGAGAATCTCGGCAACCTCGTCCTCGACGGACACGGCGGCGGGAGCCTCTTCAGCAGCAGCTTCTTCAGCAGGAGCTTCTTCAGCGGCAACTACCGCTGCGGGAGCTTCCTCAACAGGAGCTTCCTCAGCAGCTGCGGCCTCGGGGGCCTCGCTGTCGGCGGCTGCTGCGGGAGCTGAATCCTGATCCGGATCCTGCGTCGCCTCAGCAGCTACAGCCTCATCAGCACCGTCGACATCTTCGAGCTCAATGTCATCGAGCTCAACGCCCTCGGTCAGAACCTCGTTCATGTACTCGTCTTCGCGAACCTCGAATACCTCGAGTTCGTCGAAGCCGCCCTGGGCGGCCTGCAGCGCGCCTTCGGCCTGGTCAGCGCGAGCGAACCAGCGAGCTGCTTCGTCTTCGCGGCCCAGATCCTCGAGCACCGCGGCGTATGCACCGAACAGGCTCGGGCTCCACAAGAAAGCCTTCTTGGGGTTCAACTCAGGGATCTCGAGCTCGAACAGTGCCTGCTGGGTCTGGCCCAGGTCGAGGCGGGCGCCAGAAACTGCGATCGCGAGGAGCACGCGCTCTTCGGTTTCGAGCTTGCTGGTGTCGGCTGCCTGAGCGGTTTCGATCGCCTTTTCGGGGCGGCCGAGGCCACGCTCACAGTCCACCATCAGCGCGAGGTGGCCGTCGAGGCCGCTCAGCCGGCGGTAGGTGCGCAGTTCGCGCAGCGCCAGAGCGAAGTCGCCCGTGCGGTATGCGGTGATCGCGAGTGTTTCACGTGCCACGGGGATGCGGCCGGCGCGACGGCTTGCCGAAAGCGCGTGCTGGTGCGCGAGCTCGGGCTCTTCGTCGATCAGGTACGCCACCATGGCGAGGTGACGCGCAACGCTCTCTTGCGTCTCGGGCTGCAGGGTCTTCAGCTCATTGCGGGCTGAGGGGTGCAGATCCTTCGGCTCGATCTCGTCGGGCAGCACCGGATCCTTGTGCTCGCTGCGCACCGGGCGCAGCTCGTGCTGCAGGCGCTCGGCCTCGGTGAACTCGCGTGCAGCGCCACCACGGTCGCTGCGGCCGCCACCGCGGGTGCCGCCACGGCCGAAGGACTGCTGTCCCCGGTCGTCACGGTCGTCGCGACGGGGCGCGCGATCGCGGTCGCCGAAGTCACGGCGGGGTGCGCGATCGTCGCTGCGCTGGTTGTAGCCACCCTCACGACGGGGGCCACGGTCATCGCTGCGCTGGTTGTAGCCACCTTCGCGACGGGGAGCCGAGTCACCGTCGCGGCGGGGCTTGAAGTCGTTATCGCGGCGCGGGCCACGATCATCGCTGCGCTGGTTAAAGCCACCCTCGCGACGCGGCTTGAAGTCGCCGTCACGGCGGGGGCCGCGGTCGTCACGATCGTCGCGACGGGGCGCACGATCGCGGTCGCCGAAATCACGGCGAGGCGCACGGTCGTCGCTGCGCTGGTTGAAGCCGCCCTCACGACGGGAGCCACGATCGTCACTGCGCTGGTTGAAACCACCCTCACGACGAGGAGCTGAGTCACCGTCGCGGCGGGGCTTGAAGTCGTTATCGCGGCGCGGGCCACGATCATCGCTGCGCTGGTTGTAGCCACCCTCTCGACGAGGCTTGAAGTCGCCGTCACGGCGGGGGCCGCGGTCGTCACGATCGTCGCGACGGGGCGCACGATCGCGGTCGCCGAAATCACGGCGGGGTGCGCGATCGTCGCTGCGCTGGTTGTAGCCGCCTTCGCGACGGGGAGCTGAGTCGCCGTCACGACGAGGCTTGAACTCGCCCTCGCGGCGCGGGCCACGATCATCGCTGCGCTGGTTAAAGCCGCCTTCGCGACGAGGCTTGAAGTCGCCTTCGCGGCGCGGGCCACGATCGTCGCTGCGCTGGTTGAAACCACCTTCGCGACGCGGCTTGAATTCGCCGTCACGACGAGGTGCACGATCGCGCTCGCCGAAGTCACGGCGAGGCGCGCGGTCATCGCTGCGCTGGTTGTAGCCGCCCTCGCGACGGGGAGCTGAGTCGCCGTCACGGCGGGGCTTGAAGTCATTATCGCGGCGGGGCTTGAACTCGCCCTCGCGGCGCGGCTTGAAGTCGTTATCGCGGCGCGGACCACGATCATCGCTACGCTGGTTGTAGCCGCCCTCGCGACGGGGCTTGAACTCACCGTCACGGCGGGGTGCGCGGTCATCGCTGCGCGGGGCACTGCTGCCCTCGCGGCGAGGCCCGCGGTCGTCGCGACGCTGGTCGCCTTCGCCGCGCGGGTTCTGTGATTTCCGGGGGCCGCGATCTGCGTGGTCGCGCCGGTCTGGACGTTCATTCATGGGTGCCTCCCGAAAACACTGTTTAACTTTAAGTCTACAAAATAAAAAAGGAGCCGCAGAGCATCACACGATCATCGTGTAATACCCCACGACCCCTTATTAAAAGGTGTCCGGCGGTGACCTACTCTCCCACACCCTCCCGAGTGCAGTACCATCGGCGCAATCAGTCTTAGCTTCCGGGTTCGGAATGTAACCGGGCGTTTCCCTGATGCTATAACCACCGTAACTCTATCAACATACAAACCACACCCAAACCCTGACACCAAAAAGTGACTTGTTTGGGGGTGTGGCCGTCCGTTGGGAACCACAAAGTAGACGCGAACAATCGTTACACAAAAATTAGGATCTTATGCCCAACACAATGTTGGGAAGAAATCAAACCATCGGCTTATTAGTACCAGTCAGCTCCACCCGTTACCGGGCTTCCACATCTGGCCTATCAACCCAGTAATCTACTGGGAGCCTCACACACCAAATGGTGTACGGAAATCTCATCTCGAGGCCGGCTTCCCGCTTAGATGCTTTCAGCGGTTATCCATCCCAAACGTAGCCAACCAGCCATGCCCTTGGCAGAACAACTGGCACACCAGAGGTCTGTCCAACCCGGTCCTCTCGTACTAGGGTCAGATCCTCTCAAATTTCCAACGCGCGCAGAGGATAGGGACCGAACTGTCTCACGACGTTCTAAACCCAGCTCGCGTACCGCTTTAATGGGCGAACAGCCCAACCCTTGGGACCAACTCCAGCCCCAGGATGCGACGAGCCGACATCGAGGTGCCAAACCATGCCGTCGATATGGACTCTTGGGCAAGATCAGCCTGTTATCCCCGAGGTACCTTTTATCCGTTGAGCGACAGCGCTTCCACAAGCCACTGCCGGATCACTAGTCCCGACTTTCGTCCCTGCTCGACCTGTCAGTCTCACAGTCAAGCTCCCTTGTGCACTTACACTCGCCACCTGATTACCAACCAGGCTGAGGGAACCTTTGGGCGCCTCCGTTACTCTTTAGGAGGCAACCGCCCCAGTTAAACTACCCACCAGGCACTGTCCCAGAACCCGATCAGGGTCCATAGTTAGATATCCAATATGACCAGAGTGGTATTTCAACAACGACTCCACCATAACTAGCGTCACAGCTTCACAGTCTCCCACCTATCCTACACAGGCCACACCGAACACCAATACCAAGCTGTAGTAAAGGTCACGGGGTCTTTCCGTCCTTCTGCGCGTAACGAGCATCTTTACTCGTATTGCAATTTCGCCGAGTTCACGGTGGAGACAGCTGGGGAATCGTTACGCCATTCGTGCAGGTCGGAACTTACCCGACAAGGAATTTCGCTACCTTAGGATGGTTATAGTTACCACCGCCGTTTACTGGGGCTTAAATTCAAAGCTTCGAACCCGAAAGTCCTAACCTCTCCTCTTAACCTTCCAGCACCGGGCAGGCGTCAGTCCGTATACATCCACTTGCGTGTTAGCACGGACCTGTGTTTTTAGTAAACAGTCGTTCCCCACTGGTCTCTGCGGCCACCACACCCTTTCAACGTAAAGTCTAATAAGCGGATGGCCCCCCTTCTCCCGAAGTTACGGGGGCATTTTGCCGAGTTCCTTCACCATGATTATCTCGATCTCCTGAGTATTCTCTACCTGACCACCTGAGTCGGTTTGGGGTACGGGCAACAGCAAACCTCACGTCGATGCTTTTCTAGGCAGCATAGGATCACCTGCTTCCCCCAAAGGGTCCGCATCGTATCTCACCCTTCATGTCCCAAACTATTAATAAGGAACAGGCTACATACTTACACCGGGACAACCATCGCCCGGCACAGGCTACCTTCCTGCGTCACACCTCACGCTCACCACCCGAGCTTTGGGTTCGCAGCCACCACCCACACATCACCCGAAGGATCCATGCAAGCTTAGGTTTGCTTAGCACTACTCGTTAGGCCTTTGACGGTTTACCGCCGGTACGGGAATATCAACCCGTTGTCCATCGACTACGCCTGTCGGCCTCGCCTTAGGTCCCGACTTACCCAGGGAAGATTAGCTTGACCCTGGAACCCTTGGTCTTCCGGAGGACGGGTTTCTCACCCGTCTTTCGCTACTCATGCCTGCATTCTCACTCGTGTAGCCTCCACGGCTGGTTCACACCGCCGCTTCAATGGCCACACGACGCTCTCCTACCCATCCAACGGACTGAACCACAAAAGGCTTGTCTATACGTTAAATGCCACAACTTCGGTGGCGTGCTTGAGCCCCGTTACATTGTCGGCGCGGAATCACTTGACCAGTGAGCTATTACGCACTCTTTCAAGGGTGGCTGCTTCTAAGCCAACCTCCTGGTTGTCACAGCAACTCCACATCCTTTTCCACTTAGCACGCGCTTTGGGACCTTAGATGGTGATCTGGGTTGTTTCCCTCTCGACTATGAAGCTTATCCCCCACAGTCTCACTGCTGCGCTCTCACTTACCGGCATTCGGAGTTTAGCTGACGTCAGTAACCTTTTCGGGCCCATCGGCCATCCAGTAGCTCTACCTCCGGCAAGAAACACGCAACGCTGCACCTAAATGCATTTCGGAGAGAACCAGCTATCACGAAGTTTGATTGGCCTTTCACCCCTATCCACAGCTCATCCCCTCAGTTTTCAACCTAAGTGGGTTCGGTCCTCCACGCGCTCTTACACGCGCTTCAACCTGGCCATGGATAGATCACTTCGCTTCGGGTCTAGGACATGCGACTGAATCGCCCTATTCAGACTCGCTTTCGCTACGGCTACCCCACACGGGTTAACCTCGCCACATATCGCTAACTCGCAGGCTCATTCTTCAAAAGGCACGCCGTCACTAGAACAAGCTAGCTCCGACGGATTGTAAGCAAACGGTTTCAGGTACTATTTCACTCCCCTCCCGGGGTACTTTTCACCTTTCCCTCACGGTACTAGTCCGCTATCGGTCATCTGGAAGTATTTAGGCTTATCAGGTGGTCCTGACAGATTCACACGGGATTTCTCGGGCCCCGTGCTACTTGGGATACTCATCACGCGGTAAAACCATTTCGGATACGGGACTCTCACCCACTCCGGTCGACCATTCCAAGTCGTTCTCCTATAGCTTCACTCTCACGTTGACAGGCCGGCAGACCCATCCAACAAGTCCCACAACCCCGACCATGCAACCCCTGCCGGGTATCACACATGACCGGTTTAGCCTCATCCGGGTTCGCTCGCCACTACTACCGGAATCACTTTTGTTTTCTCTTCCTGGGGGTACTGAGATGTTTCACTTCCCCCCGTTCCCTCTACCCGCCCTATATATTCAGGCGGGAGTCACCAGGTACACAAGTGCCCTGGCGGGGTTTCCCCATTCGGAAATCCTCGAATCACAGCCCGTTTATCGGCTCCCCGAGGCTTATCGCAGATTACTACGTCCTTCTTCGGCTCCAGATGCCAAGGCATCCACCGTTTGCTCTTAAAGATTTGAAATCACATAAGTATCAAAAAAATCACATTATAAATAATGCGACCAATGAAAAAAATTTAGTATCAACAACAACCCGTAGGTTGTTGTTAGATGCTCGCGTCCACTGTGTAGTTCTCAACGTACGGTCGATCCCAACCACGCCACCAACAAGTGCGACGCAGAAGGGCCCGAAGAAACCAAACACCCACCCCCATACAGGAGCAGCTGGCTGGGCCTTCAGGACCCAATAGTATGCACTGTCTTGAAACTAGAACCCACTCACCCACGCTTTCCAACCCTGCCCCGTAAAGGACCTGGCGTACTTGCACAGACGAGCAAATCAAAGTTTACTTTGTCGAATGTTCCACCCATGAGCGTTCAGCATCACACGTACGGTGATGTCCTGAACATTCTGCAACAACAATGTTGTTGAGTGCTCCTTAGAAAGGAGGTGATCCAGCCGCACCTTCCGGTACGGCTACCTTGTTACGACTTAGTCCTAATCACCAGTCCCACCTTCGACAGCTCCCTCCCACAAGGGGTTAGGCCACCGGCTTCGGGTGTTACCGACTTTCATGACTTGACGGGCGGTGTGTACAAGGCCCGGGAACGTATTCACCGCAGCGTTGCTGATCTGCGATTACTAGCGACTCCGACTTCATGGGGTCGAGTTGCAGACCCCAATCCGAACTGAGACCGGCTTTTTGGGATTCGCTCCACCTCGCGGTATCGCAGCCCATTGTACCGGCCATTGTAGCATGCGTGAAGCCCAAGACATAAGGGGCATGATGATTTGACGTCATCCCCACCTTCCTCCGTGTTGACCACGGCAGTATCCCATGAGTTCCCACCATAACGTGCTGGCAACATAGGACGAGGGTTGCGCTCGTTGCCGGACTTAACCGAACATCTCACGACACGAGCTGACGACAACCATGCACCACCTGTATAGAAGTGTCCAAAGAGTTGACGATCTCTCGCCCGTTCTTCTACATGTCAAGCCTTGGTAAGGTTCTTCGCGTTGCATCGAATTAATCCGCATGCTCCGCCGCTTGTGCGGGCCCCCGTCAATTCCTTTGAGTTTTAGCCTTGCGGCCGTACTCCCCAGGCGGGGAACTTAATGCGTTAGCTACGACACAGAACCCGTGGAACAGGCCCTACATCTAGTTCCCAACGTTTACGGCATGGACTACCAGGGTATCTAATCCTGTTCGCTCCCCATGCTTTCGCTCCTCAGCGTCAGTAGCGGCCCAGAGATCTGCCTTCGCCATCGGTGTTCCTCCTGATATCTGCGCATTCCACCGCTACACCAGGAATTCCAATCTCCCCTACCGCACTCTAGCCTGCCCGTACCCACTGCAAGCCCGAGGTTGAGCCTCGGGTTTTCACAGCAGACGCGACAAGCCGCCTACGAGCTCTTTACGCCCAATAATTCCGGACAACGCTTGCACCCTACGTATTACCGCGGCTGCTGGCACGTAGTTAGCCGGTGCTTTTTCTGCAGGTACCGTCACTTTCGCTTCTTCCCTACTAAAAGAGGTTTACAACCCGAAGGCCTTCATCCCTCACGCGGCGTTGCTGCATCAGGCTTGCGCCCATTGTGCAATATTCCCCACTGCTGCCTCCCGTAGGAGTCTGGGCCGTGTCTCAGTCCCAGTGTGGCCGATCACCCTCTCAGGCCGGCTACCCGTCGTCGCCTTGGTGAGCCATTACCTCACCAACAAGCTGATAGGCCGCGAGTCCATCCATCACCGATAAATCTTTCCCACAACTGACCATGCGGCCGCTGTGCATATCCAGTATTAGACACCGTTTCCAGTGCTTATCCCAGAGTGATGGGCAGGTTACTCACGTGTTACTCACCCGTTCGCCACTCATCCACCCCAGCAAGCTAGGGCTTCAGCGTTCGACTTGCATGTGTTAAGCACGCCGCCAGCGTTCGTCCTGAGCCAGGATCAAACTCTCCGTAAAAAATTACATGCCCCACCAGAAAACGGAAAAAGCTTCCCAGCAGAACGAGTTCAACCTGACAAAAACGAACATCATTACTGACGTTCATATAATTTGTCCAAAACAACCCCACCAATCCGAAGATCGGGAAGGGTTTAAATAAATTGGCATTTGACAATTTAAGTGCACACTATTGAGTTCTCAAGGACCAGACACTCCCCGTACCAGCCAAAGGCCTTCCGAAGAGCAACCTGTCTAACTTACCACAACTTCAAGTAAGTATTTGCGCAAGCTAATGAGCCGGACTGTTGTTCCGGCCCGGCAGCGTTGCAGCGACAAGAGATAACAATACGCAGATGCCAAGGTCAGGGCAAGTCCTGCCCCTCCCCATGGCGTGTCGCCGCAGTATCCCCGCAATGTCGGCACGTTGTGATGCGCCGATGTGCGACGGCTTCAACGACCATATTCGTTACAGTCACTCAAGTGCAGTGGCACCTGCCGCCCTCAATCGCTGGCGCACGATCGCAATGGGGATGCCGTGGGCTACCCGCCCTTCGGGCCCATATGCGGTTGATGCACGCAGCACCGAGTTGATGAGTGCTTCCTCTACCGCAAGCATCGTGGCGTGAAACAGCGGGGAGAGGTCTGCGTCTGCCGGGTGTTCGCCAGCCCACCCACGTGCAGCTTCGGTGCCGTTGCCCGCTGTAGAGAACGCGATCGCATAGTCCCCACTTCCGTTCGCGAAGTCTGCCCCCACTCCCCGCATGCCGTAGATCGCTCGCCGCGCGAGACGATTGAGCTGGCGGCCATCAAATGGTGCGTCGATCGCAACGACGATCATGCACGAATTGCCCACGGTTTCGGCGGGTGGGTCGGGCAGCATATGGGCGGCCGGCATAGGTACGCCGGCGATCCGCAGGGTGCCGGTGAAGTTACTCTGCACGAGCACACCGACGGTGACGCTTCGGTCGTTCAGAGTGACGATTCGCGAGGCAGTACCGATGCCCCCTTTGAACCCAAGCGCGGTGGTGCCGGTGCCCGCGCCGACGTTGCCTTCGGCCACTGGACCAGATGCGGCTGCGGCGAGCGCGTGATGCACGTGATCGGCCGTGATTGGCCGTTGCCTGATGTGCGACAGGAAACCGTCATTGGTCTCCCCCACCACCGGGTTCAATGAAGTGGTGTCTGCATGCCAGGGTTGCGCGAGCACTTCGGTGAGGAGCGCGTCAGCCACTCGAAAGGCAGACAGTGTGCTGGTCAGCAGCACCGGGGTTTCGATCTCGCCCAGCTCGGTGATCTGCGTCGCGCCGACGAGTTTGCCGTATCCGTTGCCCACGGCGAGGCCGGCGGGCACTGACCGGCACCCCGCCGACAGCGCATCGGGAACGATCGCGGTCACCCCCGTATTGATTTCGGCGGCGGTGACCGTCGCGTGCCCGACCCGCACGCCGGCCACATCGGTGATCGCGTTGTGTTGCCCGCGCGGGTATGGGCCGGTCCCAATGCCCAGGTCAGCGAGTCTGGGCCGCGAAGTATCGTCCTGCACGTGTTACCGCACCCGGTCGAGGAAGCTGCGGGTGCGCACCGAGTTCGGGTCATCGATGACGGCCTGCGGGGTACCCGATTCAATGACGCGCCCCTGATCGAAGAAGCTGAGGGTATCGGCCACCTCCTTGGCGAAGGCGATCTCGTGTGTCACGACGACCATGGTCATGCCGTCGCGTGCCAGCCCCCGCATCGTCTCGAGTACCTCGTCCACGAGTTCGGGGTCGAGCGCGCTGGTGGGTTCATCGAACAACATCAGCGCCGGATCCATCGCGAGCGCCCGCGCGATCGCGACGCGCTGTTGCTGACCACCCGACAGCTGGTGTGGTTGCTTGTGGGCATGCTCGGCCAGTCCCACCCGGTCAAGTTCTTCGAGGGCGCGGGCGTTGGCTTGGGTGACCGGCATCTTTTTCACGTGCAGCAGCGCTGCGGCCACGTTCTCTTGCGCATTGAGGTGCCCGTAGAGGTTGAAGCGCTGAAACACCATGCCGATGGCCGAGCGAAACTGAGCCATGCGCTGGTCATTCAACTGGTGGTAGCGGCCGTTGCGCAGGGAGTATCCCACCTGTTCACCGCGCACGATGAGGCTGCCAGCATCGATGGATTCAAGCGCGTTGATCGTGCGCAGAAAGGTTGACTTGCCCGAACCCGATGGCCCAATAATGCAGCTCACCTCGCCGCGCTGCACCTCGAAGTCGACGCCCTGCAGCACCTGGTTCGCACCAAAGGCTTTGCACACACCCCGCGCGTCAACAAGTAGCTCGCTCATCGTCGTGCCCCCTTCTTCTGGTCTGCGCCCGGCAGTTTGATGCTCTCGGTGGCCACACGAATCATTTTCTGCGCAAACCCTTCGCCCCGAATCACGCGCACGCGGTCTTGCCCAAACCGCTTCTCGAGCAGCGATTGCAGGTAGGTAGCGATGGCGGTCATCAGCATGTACCAGAGGCTCGCAACGATCAGCAGCTCAATGATGAGGTTGTTCTGCTTGTAGATACGGCTGGCGTTGGTCATCAGGTCGTTACCGGCCACGACCACAATGAGTGACGTGGTTTTCAGCATCGAGATGAATTCGTTGCCGGTGGGCGGAATGATGATGCGCAACGCCTGGGGCAGCACGATCAGCCGCATGGTCTGCGCATTGGTCATGCCGCCGGCGAGGGCGGCTTCTCGTTGCCCCTGGTCGACGGCTTGAATGCCGGCGCGCACCGTTTCTGCAAAATAGGCGGCAAGGTTGAGCCCTAAGCCCAGCAGCGCGGCGATCGATCCGCTGATCAGCACGTTGGTGTCCCACCGCATGCCGATGTTCGTGAACGGGATTTTCAGCGTGATGTAGGGCAGCAAAAATGCCAGGTTAAACCAGAAGATCAGTTGCACAAGCACCGGGGTCCCCCGGAAGAACCAGATGTACCCCTCTGCGATCCACCGCAGCACCGGGTTCTGTGAGATTTTCATCACGGCGAGCAGCACGCCCGTGATGAGTCCCAGCACGGTCGCAGCGAGGCTCACCCAGATAGTGACCCATACCCCCTCGAGAATGGTCGTCGAGAAGAGGTACTCCCACACCCGGTTCCAGCGAATATTGGGGTTGAGGATCAAGATTGACAGCGCCCACAGCACGACTGCGACCGCAATCACTCCCACGACCCACCGTCGCCAGTGGAGCGTGGGCGCGATCGCAATGCGTTCGCCTGCCGGGCCCTCAAACGGGACCGCGCGGGTATGAGTTTTCATGTTGCTACCGTTCTGCGAGGGAGGCTAGGTGAACCTGGTGCGTCGTTAGTCACCGCCGTTGATCGTGACGGTTTCCACCGCCATTCCCTCAACGTTCCAAGCTGCGAGCAGCTCACCGTAAGTGCCGTCGTCAACGAGCTCTTGCAGCGCGGTCTGCACCGCGGTGGCGAGCTCGGTGTCTGCCTTATCGACTCCGATACCCCACAGGCTTTCGCCGCCGTCGATCGCGATCGCTTCCATCTTGTTGGCGGGGTCGGCCTCGCGGGCCTTCGCGACAGGGAAGTCGGTGATGGTCGCGACGGCGCGGCCGCTTTGTACGGCCAGGTTAGCCGGTGCGTCTCCGTCAAAACGCAGCACCTCGTAAGGTTCGCTGCCCGCTTCGGTGCAGATCTCAGAGAATTCGTCAGCCAGGATGGCCGATGATCCCGAGTCAACGACCGCAACGATCTTGCCGCATAAATCAGCCGGCGCCGCAATGTTTTCGGGGTTTCCTGTGGACACGAGGAAGGCGTTACCAGCTGAGACGTAGTCCACAAACGTGGTGGTTTCGCGGCGCTCGGCATTATCGGTCATCGAGCTCATCAGTACGTCATAGCGGTTCGAAATCAAGCCCGGAATCATCGAGTTGAACTCTTGATCCTCGAGCGTCATCGTCACTCCGAGCTTGCGGGCGATGGCGTGTGCGATCGCCGGATCGACCCCGATGATGTCCTTCTTGTTGGTTCCCCACTCTTCCATCGGCGGGTAGCCCACTGAGGTCACGAACTTGATGCCGTCGGTGGCGTAGTTCGCGGGGAGTTCGGCGGCCGCCGTGGCCGAGGGTTCGATGCCCTCAATGATGGCTTTCGCTTTTTCTTCGTCGGGGACCGCCATAAATTCAACCTCGCCGGTTGATTCTGCGGGTTTCTCGGTGTCGGCGAGTGACTCGCCTCCGCAGGCGGTAAGCCCCGCCAGCAGCAGGCCAGCACCCGCGACGCCGGCCAGCGCGCGCACGAGGTTGCCGGGCCGGTTGATGCGTGTCATAACTGAATTCATGGGGTGCTCCTCAGGCTTCGTTGTCTTAGGGGTGTGCATTATGAACGGGTAAACACGATCTCGCCAGCGACCGCGGTCGCTGCGACGGTGATCTGCCAAATCGATGCCGGATCAATCGTGAAGGGGTCTTGGTCGAGTGCAATGAAGTCGGCAAAATAGCCGGGGGCGAGGCGTCCCGCGTGGTCACCCATGCCCGCTGCGACGGCGGGTTCTCTGGTGAATCCGCGGAGGGCTTCAGCCACGGTGACTCGCTGCTCGGGTTCACGCCCGCCCTCGGGGTCGCCGTCTCGTCGGGTGCGGGTGACGGCGGCGTGCACGCCAAAGAGTGGGTCAGCCGGTTCGACCGGAGCATCTGATCCGAACGCGACGGTGACCCCGGCGTCGATGAGCGCGCGCCACGGGTAGTGCCCAATATCGCGCTCCCCCAGCAGCTCGACGCTGAGCGGGTAGTCACTCGTGCAGTGGATCGGTTGCATCGAGGCCACGACCCCGAGCTGCGCGAAGCGGGTGACGTCTTCCCATTGTAGGTGCTGAGAATGCTCGATCCTCAGCTGCAATCCAGCGCGGTGAGCCTGTTCAGCAATCGGGGTATAGGCATTGAGCACGAGGGTGTTGGCCTGGTCGCCGATCGCGTGCGTGGCCACCGCGATACCGGCGTTCACCGCTTTCTCGACCAGCACCGTCAATTCGGCGAACGGGGTCACAGCTATGCCCCGGTTGCCGGGATCGCCGGTGAAATCCTCGTGCAGATGCGCCGTATGCGAGCCCAGTGCACCGTCAGAGTACAGCTTCACGGGGCCCACGGTGAGACGATCGTCGCCGTCGCCGGTGCGCACGCCCTGGGCGATCGCCTCGTCAAGATCAAACACGTCGATGCCGATGTGCGCGCGCAACCGCAGCCGCCCCTCAGCGTGCAGCCGTGCGTAGGCGTCACGCACGTCAGCCCCTTCAAAATTGGTGACCTGGGTGATCCCCATCGCGAGGAGTTCTTCGTGGGCTAGCGCCAACATGTCGTGCAGTCGCGGCACGAGACTCAGTTCAGACGCCACCCGCAACGGCTCTTCGGCAGTTTCGAACACCATGCCCGATGGGATCTGCGTGCCAGCTTCGCGGGTGATACGGCCGCCCACCGGATCGGGAGTGTGCTCGGTGATGCCGGCGGCATTCAGCCCCGCAGTGTTTGCCCACGCCGAATGTCCGTCGATGCTGGGCAGCGAGACCGGCCGGTCGCCGAAGATCGCATCGAGGTGATGCCTGGTCGGCTCGGGCCGCCCTTCTCATGCATTGCGATCCCACCGCCCACCGAGCACCCAATCGGTGCCGGGGTGCGAGGCTTCGTACGCACGCAACCGGTCGAGCGCTTCGTCGAGGGTGGCGCATCCGCGCAGATCTGGCGCATCGATCTCACGCGCCAGGTTGCCAGTGTGGATGTGTGCGTCGTGAAACCCGGGGAGCACGATCTCACCCGGCAGCGTGACCTCAACGGTGCCCGTTGGGCTCTGCCCGCGCAGTTCATCGGGGGTGCCCAGCGCAACGATGATGCCGTCTGCCACCAGCATGGCACCGTGCACCTCACCCGCATCATTCGCGCCGTCGAGGGTACGAATATTGGGGTGAAGGTAGAGCGTGTGGACCATTAGCATTCCTTACTTCGCTGTAAGTATCTCGGTCGTGCCGCCCTGTGAAGTGCGGCACTTGACCTCTAGAGTAGGGCAGTTTGGCCCGTTTGAATGTAAATTTGTTGTAAACGTGTCACCATTGCATTAGCAATGCTGTTGCTTAAAGGTGAGCAGCGGGAAGGAGCGGTTGTGCTGAACCCCTCGCATTTGCGCACGCTTCTCGTCGTACTTGAACAGGGCTCTTTCGCGGCCGCCGCCAATCGGCTCGGGTACACTCCCTCGGCGGTGTCCCAGCAAATTGCGGCGCTCGAACAGAGCGTGGGGGTCACGCTCTTCGATCGCGGTGCACGCAATGCCATCCCCACGCACGCCGCCCGGGTAATGGCGACGCGAGCTCAGTCCGTACTTACCGAGCTCGACGCGATCGAGGAGGCGGTTCGACTGCCCTCAGAACTCGATGCTTCCCGCCTCCCTCCGCTACGAATCAGCGTCTACCCAAGCTTGGTGTCCCCGCTGGCCCCCTACCTCGCAACGCAGGGAAACAGGATGGGCGAGCCCGCACGGGTGAAGCTCAGCGTGCGCGACCCGTCACTCAGTGTGAAGGCGCTGGTCGATGGCGAAGACGTCGACGTCTCGGTCGTGTATCTCGTCGACGGCACTGAGCTGCACTGGCCGGCTGCGCTGCAGAGCGTGGCGATTGGCACCGATCCCTACCTGCTGGTCGTGCCGCGCGCGTGGGAAGTGCATCACCCGCTTCAGGGTGCGGGCGTACATTCGCTTGCCATGGGGCTAGCGTCACTGCAGAACCGCCCCTGGGTGATGCATCACCCAGGCTCGAGCGACAGCGAGGTGATCGAGCGACTGTTCACCGCGCACCGGTTACAGCCACAGGTCGTCGCCCGCGCCGATGACTTCACGGTCTCGCTGCGGCTGGTGTCACTCGGCTTTGCTGGCGCATTTATCCCCCGCGTTGCACTCGGCCCGATTTCCGAGCTCTCCCCCGATGTTGTTGTGATTGACGTCCCCGAGCTGCAGCTATCGCGATCGGTGACGGCGCTCATCTCGCCCCGCGCGCCCGTCGAAGAGGTGGCAGATCTTGTGGCCGCGTTGCAGCAACTCCACAACCACGCGCCCTCGACTTCGATTCCGACCGCCACCCCGACAGGAGCCTAATGAACGTCCCACTCACCACAAACTTGGGTACCCGGTGGTCGGTGCTGGTGACCGACATCGACTCGGGTGAGGTGCTGCTCGCGCATAGCCCCGAGCAGGTGGTCGATACCGCCAGCATGGGCAAGATCTTTCTCCTCCATCGGCTGCTCGCTGAGGCCGACGCTGGTACTCGGTCGCTTGAAGATCGGGTCACGAGGCGACCGGTGGAGCACATGGATGAGTCGGGGATCTGGCACCTCCTCCAGCAGGATTCGCTCACGCTGTACGACGTCGCTGCCCTGATTGGGGCATCCAGCGATAACGCCGCCACCAATACGCTGTGCCGCGTCCTCGGCCTCCCCGCGGTGCAGGCGCATACGCGCGCGCTCGGGTACGAAGCTTCGGGTCTCGACGATGTAGTGCGCTGGCCCATTCCGACCGGGGCATCGCCCACGCTGTCGCATGCGAACGCCGCCGAGCTCGTGCGATTTGTCACCCGCACCGCGCTGGGCACCGATTTATCGCAGGCGTCTGCAGATACGTTGCAGCGCTGGCTCGGAGCCGGCACCGACCTGTCCATGGTGGCGTCGGCGTTCAACCTTGATCCGCTCGCGCATTACCAGTTCGATCGCGACGTTTGGCTCTGGAACAAGACGGGCACGATCTCGAGCGTGCGTGCCGATGCCGGGCTGGTGATGAGCAGCAAGCGCCGGATCGCCTACGCCGTGATCGCGAACTGGCAACCGGGCGAAGACGGCCGCGATGAGGTGCTGAATCAGATGCGCGGCATCGGGTCGTTTATCGCTGAGTACTTATAGCGACAGGTCGCGGTCGCGCTCGTGGAGCGGGTCCGGCTACACCGCACGTTGCACGCACCGTGAACCGAATCACCCACCCCGGGCTCTTGTACCATCTATGGTAGCGATAGGTAAAACAAAGGGGCCGTCAGGACACGCTCACTCAATCGTGAACATCCTAACGACCCCTTCATTGAAAAGGTGTCCGGCGGTGACCTACTCTCCCACACCCTCCCGAGTGCAGTACCATCGGCGCAATCAGTCTTAGCTTCCGGGTTCGGAATGTGACCGGGCGTTTCCCTGATGCTATAACCACCGTAACTCTATCAACACACAAACCACACCCAAACCCGAGAACACCATCGGTGTCCTTGATTTGGGGGTGTGGCCGTCCGTTGGGAACCACAAAGTAGACGCGAACAATCGTTACACAAAAATCAGATCTTATGCCCAACACAAAGTGTTAGGAAGAAATCAAACCATCGGCTTATTAGTACCAGTCAGCTCCACCCGTTACCGGGCTTCCACATCTGGCCTATCAACCCAGTAATCTACTGGGAGCCTCACACACCAAATGGTGTACGGAAATCTCATCTCGAGGCCGGCTTCCCGCTTAGATGCTTTCAGCGGTTATCCATCCCAAACGTAGCCAACCAGCCATGCCCTTGGCAGAACAACTGGCACACCAGAGGTCTGTCCAACCCGGTCCTCTCGTACTAGGGTCAGATCCTCTCAAATTTCCAACGCGCGCAGAGGATAGGGACCGAACTGTCTCACGACGTTCTAAACCCAGCTCGCGTACCGCTTTAATGGGCGAACAGCCCAACCCTTGGGACCAACTCCAGCCCCAGGATGCGACGAGCCGACATCGAGGTGCCAAACCATGCCGTCGATATGGACTCTTGGGCAAGATCAGCCTGTTATCCCCGAGGTACCTTTTATCCGTTGAGCGACAGCGCTTCCACAAGCCACTGCCGGATCACTAGTCCCGACTTTCGTCCCTGCTCGACCTGTCAGTCTCACAGTCAAGCTCCCTTGTGCACTTACACTCGCCACCTGATTACCAACCAGGCTGAGGGAACCTTTGGGCGCCTCCGTTACTCTTTAGGAGGCAACCGCCCCAGTTAAACTACCCACCAGGCACTGTCCCAGAACCCGATCAGGGTCCATAGTTAGATATCCAATATGACCAGAGTGGTATTTCAACAACGACTCCACCATAACTAGCGTCACAGCTTCACAGTCTCCCACCTATCCTACACAGGCCACACCGAACACCAATACCAAGCTGTAGTAAAGGTCACGGGGTCTTTCCGTCCTTCTGCGCGTAACGAGCATCTTTACTCGTATTGCAATTTCGCCGAGTTCACGGTGGAGACAGCTGGGGAATCGTTACGCCATTCGTGCAGGTCGGAACTTACCCGACAAGGAATTTCGCTACCTTAGGATGGTTATAGTTACCACCGCCGTTTACTGGGGCTTAAATTCAAAGCTTCGAACCCAAAGGTCCTAACCTCTCCTCTTAACCTTCCAGCACCGGGCAGGCGTCAGTCCGTATACATCCACTTGCGTGTTAGCACGGACCTGTGTTTTTAGTAAACAGTCGTTCCCCACTGGTCTCTGCGGCCACCACACCCTTTCAACGTAAAGTCTAATAAGCGGATGGCCCCCCTTCTCCCGAAGTTACGGGGGCATTTTGCCGAGTTCCTTCACCATGATTATCTCGATCTCCTGAGTATTCTCTACCTGACCACCTGAGTCGGTTTGGGGTACGGGCAACAGCAAACCTCACGTCGATGCTTTTCTAGGCAGCATAGGATCACCTGCTTCCCCCAAAGGGTCCGCATCGTATCTCACCCTTCATGTCCCAAACTATTAATAAGGAACAGGCTACATACTTACACCGGGACAACCATCGCCCGGCACAGGCTACCTTCCTGCGTCACACCTCACGCTCACCACCCGAGCTTTGGGTTCGCAGCCACCACCCACACATCACCCGAAGGATCCATGCAAGCTTAGGTTTGCTTAGCACTACTCGTTAGGCCTTTGACGGTTTACCGCCGGTACGGGAATATCAACCCGTTGTCCATCGACTACGCCTGTCGGCCTCGCCTTAGGTCCCGACTTACCCAGGGAAGATTAGCTTGACCCTGGAACCCTTGGTCTTCCGGAGGACGGGTTTCTCACCCGTCTTTCGCTACTCATGCCTGCATTCTCACTCGTGTAGCCTCCACGGCTGGTTCACACCGCCGCTTCAATGGCCACACGACGCTCTCCTACCCATCCAACGGACTGAACCACAAAAGGCTTGTCTATACGTTAAATGCCACAACTTCGGTGGCGTGCTTGAGCCCCGTTACATTGTCGGCGCGGAATCACTTGACCAGTGAGCTATTACGCACTCTTTCAAGGGTGGCTGCTTCTAAGCCAACCTCCTGGTTGTCACAGCAACTCCACATCCTTTTCCACTTAGCACGCGCTTTGGGACCTTAGATGGTGATCTGGGTTGTTTCCCTCTCGACTATGAAGCTTATCCCCCACAGTCTCACTGCTGCGCTCTCACTTACCGGCATTCGGAGTTTAGCTGACGTCAGTAACCTTTTCGGGCCCATCGGCCATCCAGTAGCTCTACCTCCGGCAAGAAACACGCAACGCTGCACCTAAATGCATTTCGGAGAGAACCAGCTATCACGAAGTTTGATTGGCCTTTCACCCCTATCCACAGCTCATCCCCTCAGTTTTCAACCTAAGTGGGTTCGGTCCTCCACGCGCTCTTACACGCGCTTCAACCTGGCCATGGATAGATCACTTCGCTTCGGGTCTAGGACATGCGACTGAATCGCCCTATTCAGACTCGCTTTCGCTACGGCTACCCCACACGGGTTAACCTCGCCACATATCGCTAACTCGCAGGCTCATTCTTCAAAAGGCACGCCGTCACTAGAACAAGCTAGCTCCGACGGATTGTAAGCAAACGGTTTCAGGTACTATTTCACTCCCCTCCCGGGGTACTTTTCACCTTTCCCTCACGGTACTAGTCCGCTATCGGTCATCTGGAAGTATTTAGGCTTATCAGGTGGTCCTGACAGATTCACACGGGATTTCTCGGGCCCCGTGCTACTTGGGATACTCATCACGCGGTAAAACCATTTCGGATACGGGACTCTCACCCACTCCGGTCGACCATTCCAAGTCGTTCTCCTATAGCTTCACTCTCACGTTGACAGGCCGGCAGACCCATCCAACAAGTCCCACAACCCCGACCATGCAACCCCTGCCGGGTATCACACATGACCGGTTTAGCCTCATCCGGGTTCGCTCGCCACTACTACCGGAATCACTGTTGTTTTCTCTTCCTGGGGGTACTGAGATGTTTCACTTCCCCCCGTTCCCTCTACCCGCCCTATATATTCAGGCGGGAGTCACCAGGTACACAAGTGCCCTGGCGGGGTTTCCCCATTCGGAAATCCTCGAATCACAGCCCGTTTATCGGCTCCCCGAGGCTTATCGCAGATTACTACGTCCTTCTTCGGCTCCAGATGCCAAGGCATCCACCGTTTGCTCTTAAAGATTTGAAATCACATAAGTATCAGAAAATCACATTATAAATAATGCGACCAATGAAAAAAATTTAGTATCAACAACAACCCGTAGGTTGTTGTTAGATGCTCGCGTCCACTGTGTAGTTCTCAACGTACGGTCGATCCCACCCACGCCACCAACAAGTGCGACAAAGGCGGGCCCGAAGAAACCAAACACCCACACCCGAAAGTGTGGCCGGCTGGGCCTTCAGGACCCAATAGTATGCACCTAGTAACAACCCACCATCACGCCCCACTGTTCCAACCAAACCCGTAAACGGACTCGATGTACTTACTGCGACGATCTAGCAAAACTTGTTTTGTCGAATGTTCCACCCATGAGCGTTCAGCACCACACGTACGGTGATGTTCTGAACATTCTGCAACAACAATGTTGTTGAGTGCTCCTTAGAAAGGAGGTGATCCAGCCGCACCTTCCGGTACGGCTACCTTGTTACGACTTAGTCCTAATCACCAGTCCCACCTTCGACAGCTCCCTCCAACTAAGTTGGTTAGGCCACCGGCTTCGGGTGTTACCGACTTTCATGACTTGACGGGCGGTGTGTACAAGGCCCGGGAACGTATTCACCGCAGCGTTGCTGATCTGCGATTACTAGCGACTCCGACTTCATGGGGTCGAGTTGCAGACCCCAATCCGAACTGAGACCGGCTTTTTGGGATTCGCTCCACCTCGCGGTATCGCAGCCCATTGTACCGGCCATTGTAGCATGCGTGAAGCCCAAGACATAAGGGGCATGATGATTTGACGTCATCCCCACCTTCCTCCGTGTTGACCACGGCAGTATCCCATGAGTTCCCACCATAACGTGCTGGCAACATAGGACGAGGGTTGCGCTCGTTGCCGGACTTAACCGAACATCTCACGACACGAGCTGACGACAACCATGCACCACCTGTATAGAAGTGTCCAAAGAGTTGACGATCTCTCGCCCGTTCTTCTACATGTCAAGCCTTGGTAAGGTTCTTCGCGTTGCATCGAATTAATCCGCATGCTCCGCCGCTTGTGCGGGCCCCCGTCAATTCCTTTGAGTTTTAGCCTTGCGGCCGTACTCCCCAGGCGGGGAACTTAATGCGTTAGCTACGACACAGAACCCGTGGAACAGGCCCTACATCTAGTTCCCAACGTTTACGGCATGGACTACCAGGGTATCTAATCCTGTTCGCTCCCCATGCTTTCGCTCCTCAGCGTCAGTAGCGGCCCAGAGATCTGCCTTCGCCATCGGTGTTCCTCCTGATATCTGCGCATTCCACCGCTACACCAGGAATTCCAATCTCCCCTACCGCACTCTAGCCTGCCCGTACCCACTGCAAGCCCGAGGTTGAGCCTCGGGTTTTCACAGCAGACGCGACAAGCCGCCTACGAGCTCTTTACGCCCAATAATTCCGGACAACGCTTGCACCCTACGTATTACCGCGGCTGCTGGCACGTAGTTAGCCGGTGCTTTTTCTGCAGGTACCGTCACTTTCGCTTCTTCCCTACTAAAAGAGGTTTACAACCCGAAGGCCTTCATCCCTCACGCGGCGTTGCTGCATCAGGCTTGCGCCCATTGTGCAATATTCCCCACTGCTGCCTCCCGTAGGAGTCTGGGCCGTGTCTCAGTCCCAGTGTGGCCGATCACCCTCTCAGGCCGGCTACCCGTCGTCGCCTTGGTGAGCCATTACCTCACCAACAAGCTGATAGGCCGCGAGTCCATCCATCACCGATAAATCTTTCCCACAACTGACCATGCGGCCGCTGTGCATATCCAGTATTAGACACCGTTTCCAGTGCTTATCCCAGAGTGATGGGCAGGTTACTCACGTGTTACTCACCCGTTCGCCACTCATCCACCCCAGCAAGCTGGGGCTTCAGCGTTCGACTTGCATGTGTTAAGCACGCCGCCAGCGTTCGTCCTGAGCCAGGATCAAACTCTCCGTAAAAAATTACATGCCCCACCAGAAAACGGAAAAAGCTTCCCAGCAGAACGAGTTCAACCTGACAAAAACGAACATCATTACTGACGTTCATATAATTTGTCCAAAACAACCCCACCAATCCGAAGATCGGGAAGGGTTTAAATAAATTGGCATTTGACAATTTAAGTGCACACTATTGAGTTCTCAAGGACCAGACACTCCCCGTACCAGCCAAAGGCCTTCCGAAGAGCAACCTGTCTAACTTACCACACTTTCTGGTAAGTATTTGCGCAAGCTAATGAGCCGGACTGTTGTTCCGGCCCGGCAGCGTTGCAGCGACAAGAGATAACAATACGCAGATGCGGGGGTGAGGGCAACTCGCGCCACTATCGCGGGCGTGTCTGCCCGGTAAACCGCGGGTTTACGCCAAATGTCAGCTTTGAGGCCTGCTGCCTAGGCTCTACCGATCTGCCCAGACGCCAAGCCCGTTACCCGCCACATCTCGGAAATGCGCCCGGTGCAGCTGAGCGGTCACGCGGAGCGTGCCTGAGGCCCTATTCCTTTTCGGGCATCGACGGGTGGCGTTCGGCGTACGGCTTGCGCGGAATGAAGGCCGCGAGGCCGAGGGCGATAATCGCGGCAAGAATACCGAGCAAGAACGACAGCTGATACCCACTGCCCGAGGGCATTCCAGAGGAGCTCGACGCGCTCGAAGCCGCAAGTACCGCACCCATGACAGCCGCCGCGGTGCTCGTGCCGAGCGACCGGAAGAGAGCGTTAAGACCGTTCGAAGCGCCGGTCTCGTGCTGCGGCACCGATCGCATGATGAGCATCGGCATCGACGAATAGCCGAAGCCGATACCAACACCGATGAGCAGGTTTGCGATAAGCAGTTGCCAGACTGCACCGTGGAAGAAGATTGAGAAGCCGTAGGCGACGATCAACGCGGTCGCACCCATCATCAATAGGGACTTCGGGCCGATGATGCCAGCAAGGCGTCCCGCGACGGGCGACAGTAGCAGCATGCAGATTCCTGAGGGCATGATGATGAGGCTCGCAATGAAAAGGGAGAGCCCGAATCCGACGCCATCACCGGCAGGCTGCTCGAGCATCTGCGGGTAGACAACGTTTGATGCGAACAACGAGAAGCCGAGAGCGACAGAGGCGAGGTTCGTGAGCAACACCGGCCGGCGAGCGGCTACCCGCAAGTCAAGTAATGGATCCTTCGTGCGCAGCTGGTACCAGCCCCAGAGCACAGCAATGACTAAACCCCCCAGACCGGTGAGAATCGTGGTCGGGCTAAGCCATCCCCACGAGTCGCCGCGAGAGATAGCGAGGAGGAGACACAGGAGTGCGGCAGCCAAGCCGATTGCGCCCAGATAGTCGAACCGACCCGCTGTGCGCAGCACGCTCACTGGCACGATCCACAGCACGAGGCCAAAGGCCATGGCGCACAACACCGTCGTCATCCAAAATAGGGCGTGCCAGTCAGCGTATTCGGTGATCAGCGCGCTCACTGGGAGGCCAATGGCTGAACCAACTCCGAGCGTCGAACTCATCGTTGCTACGGCGGAGTCCACCTTGTTTGCTGGCAAGATGTCGCGCATTACCGAGATCCCGAGAGGAATCACACCCGACATCGCGCCTTGAAGCGCACGGCCCGCAATGACGATGACGACGTCCGAGCTCAATGCGATGATGAGCGAACCAACTAGCGTCACGAGCAATAGCGCAAGAATCACGCGCCGCTTGCCGTACATGTCGCCGAGGCGCCCCGAAATAGGGGTGATGATCGCTGCCGCCAGCAGAGTCGCGGTGAGCACCCAAGCGGTGTCATCGCGGGTCGAGTCCAATAGCTCAGGAAGCCGCGACTGAATAGGCACGACAAGCGTAAAGAGGAACGATGCACACAAACCCATCGTCAACAGCACCACGATGATGGCGCGGTGCGGGGATTCGCGGGCGAGTCGTCGCCTTATCGCATCATCATTTGCCATAGCTGCAACCATAGCCCGGCGCTGTTCTTGAAACCGGGGATCCGGCCACAGATTAGACTCGCAAGCATGAACCCGGGACCGCACGAATGAGCCGCGCGGCCGCGCGGCCTGGGTACCGCAAGCTTCTGATCGCACTGTTCTGCGCCGGGATCGCGACCTTCGCCCAGCTCTACGCCCCGCAAAGCGTGCTGCCCATCATCGCCAGGTCGGCCCAGGTCTCACCAGACACCGCTGCCCTGTGCATTTCGGTGGCTACCGGGGCGCTGGCCCTCGGCGTACTCCCCTGGGCGGTGGTCGCGGCCCGCATCGGGCGGGCCCGCACCATCTCAATTGCGATTGCCGGATCAGCGTTGATCGGTTGCGCGATACCGTTTGCTCCCACGTTTGCGCTTTTCTTGACCGGCCGCGCGATCGAAGGGTTCTTGCTGGCTGCGGTGCCCGCGGTCGCCGTGGCGTACTTGGCTGAGCAGGTCGATGCGGCAGACACGGCCCCTGCCGCTGGTGTCTACGTAGCGGGCACCACGGTGGGTGGGCTGCTCGGCCGAGTGGTGTCGGGCCCCTTGTCTGAACTGTTTGGCTGGCGCACGGCTCTGCTTGTCGTTGCCCTCGGTGGGCTCACCGCGGCCGTCTTGTTCATCACGCTCGCTCCCCGCCGAACGCCTTCGACCAACGAACGGTCAATGCAGGGCTTCCTGTCACGGCTGGCGCGCACCTATCTCAGCGGGCCGTTGCTGCTGATGTACCTGCAGCCGTTCTTGCTCATGGGCGTCTTTGTGGCGCTCTACAACTACCTCGGGTTTCGGCTTGAGGCTGCACCATTTGCATTCTCGGCGACCGCGGTCTCGCTCTTGTACTTCACATACCTTGCGGGCACCTTCGCTGCTGCGCGGGCGGGGTCGCTCGTGCAGCGTTTGGGGTTCAAACGCGCGACGATGCTTTCCCAGGCCGCCATGTTTGTGGGCCTGGCTCTCACGCTGTCCTCGAACGCGTCGGTGATCATCGCAGGCCTGGTGCTGCACACCGCCGGGTTCTTCGCCGCGCATGCGGCGCTCACATCGTGGACTCCGCTGGTGGCGCGCGGCCTCGCCGCCGAGGCATCGGCCGGATACAGCCTGGCGTACTACCTGGGTTCGAGTCTCATCGGCTGGGCTGCCGGGCTGCTCCTGGCACAGCTGGGCTGGCAGCTGACGATCGCGGCACTCATGCTGATCGTGGTGGTCGCCGCGGTGCTCACCTTCAGCTCGCGCGAACCAGCAGCTGGCCCTGGGCGAAACGCATCGGGGCCCCGCAGCTGAGATAGCTGCGGGGCCCCGGGTACTAGTTAGCAAGCCAACACAAGCAGCGTGGCTAGCCGCCCACCCGCAGCGCGGCCGTGCTATCGGCGTCATCGAGCAAATGCCCGGTGGCGTCGGCGTCGCGGGCGTCGCGCAGGCCGAGGCGCTTCACTCCCCCGAGCGCAAACATCAGGCCGAGGTACAGCGCGAAGCTCACGATGAACGCCGGAATGTTTGCGCCGATCGGGCTGGGCACCACGTATGCCCACAGGTACGACAGCGTCGCGCCCACGATCCACACGAAGATGGCGACCCAGTTCACTCCGGCGAGATACCAGTACCGGCTTTCGCGCCGCTCGTGCAGAATCATGCGCGAGTACCCCCTGCGCTTCAGCAGGTAGTAGTCGGCGATCATGATCGCGAACACCGGCACGAAGAACGCGCTGATGATGAACAAGAAGTCGGTGAACTGGTTCAAGAGCCCCAGGAAGGTCGAGCCGATGATCGAAATCACACCGAGCACGAGCGCGGTGGGCAAGAACTTGAGACGCAGCTTTGACTGCGCGTTCACGACCGAGGTGACCATGCCGAACACGACCATGGTGTTGGTGGCCATCACCGAGAGGAAGATCACAATGCCCAGCGGCCACCCAAACTGGCCCACGATCACCGAGGGGTCGAAGGCGATGGCGTCGTTCCCCTCGAGGATCACGGCGCTGAAGGCGACGAGTCCCAGGAACATCGCGATGCAGGTGGAGAGCGTGTAACCGATGCTCGATCCGACGATGCCGGCGGTGCTCGATTTGGCGTGCCGGTTCATGTCGGCCGAGAGCACGGTCCACGAGATTGCGGTGGCGATCACCATGTCGAGGGTAATGAACGCTGAGCCGCCCAGCTCGGGGTCGACGGGCAGATTCGCGAATTCGCTCGGGCTGAATGCCCCAAACGCGGCCGCAAACACGGTGCCCATCACGACCAAAATCAGCAGCGCGAGCCACGGCTCAACGCGCGAGATGCCGGTGTGCCCGAAGATCGCGAGCACGACCACGATGCCCTGGCAGATCGCCGAGAACAGTGCCGGGTTCGAGTACCCGGTGGCGTCGTGCACGAGGAAGTTGACGGTGACGCCGGCGAGCATTGCCTGCACCCAGCTCCACCCCATCAAGATGATGAGGTTGGCGGCCGCGGGCAAGAGGCTGCCGCGAATGCCAAATGATCCGCGGGTGAGGGCCATCGTGGGGAGCCCCGTGCGGGTGCCCATGTTGCCCACGAGCACCAGCACGAGCACCCCGATGAGCGTGCCGGTGACGATCATGGCACTCGCGGTGCCAAACGATACGGCGGGCACAAACAGGGTGCCGGTGAGCAAAGTAGTGACCACGAGGTTGGCGGCGAGCCAGATCATGCCGATCCGGATCACTCCCTGCGAACCGCGTACCGGGCCCGCTGATTCATCGTGGCCGTCGAGGTTGACGGCCATCGTTGCTGGGCTGGTCATGAGCTCACCTCGGGAACGGTGGAGAGGTGCTCGTGGATCGCGATCAGCGCGCCGTCGGCAACTGCGCCGGCCTCGGTGCCCGCTGCCGCGCTCGCGACCGTGCTTGCGACCGCGTTTGCGACCGAGCGGAAGATGATACTTTCGCGCTCAACGTATGATTCGGGGCCGGCCGAGGTATCGACACTGGTGTGCACGGTGTGGCTGAACACCGCGCCCCCGGGGAAGACCTGCACGAGGCGGTCGGTCGAGGTGCACGCGGTGACGCGCCAGCCGTCGGCCAACCAGCTTGCCCACAGCGTCTCGTATTCGGCACGCGAGTTCAGGCGTGCGGTTTCGGGGTGAAACACGAAGCTTGCCTCGGGGGCAAAGCCTGCGAAGTAGGCGTCGGTGTCGGTGCGCGAAAACGCCGCAACGATCGCGTCGGCAGCGGTGAGGACTTGTGCCTCGGTGGGGGTCAACACAGGGGGTGCTCCTTTGGGGCTCGTGGGGCCGAGCCGTAGGTCAATACAACGAAACGGCGGCGGCAACCAAAATTCTGTTGCCGCCGCCGTTGCAGGTGTGGTTAGTCGCGTGCCGACATGGCGCTCACGAGCTCGTACACGACGTGGCTTGCGGCCACGGCCGTGATCTGCGCGTGGTCGTAGGCCGGGGCAACCTCGACGACGTCGGCTCCCACGATGTTGAGATCGGCGAGGCCGCGAATGATGCGCAGCATCTCGCGGCTGGTGAGTCCGCCGGCCTCGGGGGTGCCGGTGCCGGGGGCGTGCGCCGGATCAAGCACATCGATGTCGATGGAAATGTAGAGCGGCTTGTCACCGACGCGGGCGCGAATCTTCTCGAGGGCGGCGGGGACGCCGTTCTCTTCGATGAACTCGGTGGTGACGATTTCGAAGCCGAGGCGTGCGTCGTCTTCGAGGTCTTCCTTGCCGTAGAGGGGGCCGCGGGTGCCGCCGTGCATGCTGGCGGTGAGGTCGATGAGGCCCTCTTCTGAGGCGCGGCGGAACGGGGTGCCGTGCGTCATCGGTGCACCGAAGTAGGTGTCCCAGGTGTCGAGGTGTGCGTCAAAGTGGAGCACGGCGACGGGGCCGTGCTTCTTGTTGATGGCGCGCAGCAGCGGCAGTGCGATCGTGTGGTCGCCGCCGATGGTGACGATCTTGTCGACGGCTTCGCCCAGTTCGGTCGCCGCCGCATCGATCTGGTTGACCGCTTCTTCGAGGTTGAAGGGGTTGGCCACGATGTCGCCGGCGTCAACGACCTGCTTCAGCGCGAACGGCGAAACATCTTGCGCCGGGTTGTACGGGCGCAGCAGGCGTGAGGCCTCGCGCACGTGCGAGGGGCCGAAGCGCGCACCGGGGCGAAAGCTGACGCCCGTGTCGAAGGGAATACCCACGACGGCAATGTCTGCGGCCGGCACGTCTTCGATGCGGGGCAGCTTCGCGAACGTGGCGATACCGGCGTAGCGAGGCGTGAGGCTCGCATCAATGGGGCCCTGAGGAGTGTGATCGGACACGGTTCCCTACTTTCCAAGTTTTCTATTAGTAAACCGACTGGCACTGTCAGTTAACTTTCATCACACTATAGGCTGGTTCTATCGCCGCAGTCAACGCGGCACCACCAATCAGACGCGAGGAATCAGATGCGACCGATACACCCCACCGCGGGCACCGATCCGGTGCGTATCGGAGCAAAGATTCGCGCCTCGCGCCTCGCACAGGGCCTCACCATTGAGCAGCTCGCGCAGGCCGCGGGGCTCACCAAGGGGTTTGTGAGTCGCCTTGAGCGCGACGACACGATGCCGAGCGTGCCCACGTTGGTGCAGCTGTGCCAGTCGTTGTCGCTGCCGATCGGGTCGCTGTTTGAAGAACCCGATGTGCAGCTCATCAAGCTCGAGCATGCTCCGCAGATCAATATGGGTGGCACGGGGGCCGATGAACGCCTCATCACCCCGCGTTCTGAGCAGCGCGTGCAGGTGCTGCGGTCGTCGCTCGCACCGCGGGCGAGCGGCGGCACCAAGCTCTACACCGTGAACTGTGAGGTCGAGAGCATTCACATCATTTCGGGTGAGGTGGATCTGTTGTTCACCGATCGCCGCACCACGCTCACGGTGGGCGATACCCTCACGTTTCCTGGCCGCACCCCGCACACGTGGGAGACGCGTGACCTGGGCGCCGAGGTGATGTGGATCCTCGCGCCCGCCGCCTGGAGCGGGTCAAACTAGCCGCTGGCACAACGCAAAGGGGTGGTGCGCCGCAGCGCACCACCCCTTCACGGTCAAACGAATTACAAGATTAGTCGGCCTTTGCCGTCACGCCCGCGAGCGTCTTCTTGCCGCGGCGCAGCACCGCGTACTTGCCGTGCAGCAGATCGGCCGCGACCAGCTCTTGGTCCTCAGCGGTCACCGCAACGTTGTTGATGTAGACGCCGCCCTGCTTGATCGCGCGGCGAGCTTCACCGAGGCTCGTCACGAGCTCGGCCTCCACCATCAGCTGCGCAATCTGTGCACCGGGGGTGCCCACGGCCTGCGGCAGCTCACTGGTCGCGCCCGCAAGCGTCAACTCGTCGAGCGTCGTCAGATCGCCCCGGCCAAACAGTGCACCCGAGGCGTCAATCGCACCCTGGGTGGCGACCGAACCGTGCACGAGGGTGGTGACCTCGAGCGCGAGGCGCTTCTGGGCTGCGCGCTTGAAGGGCTCGTCGGCAACCTGGGTCTCGTACTCGGCGATCTCGGCGCGCGACATGAAGGTGAACACCTTCAGGCGGTCGATCACGTCGGCGTCGGCCTGGTTGAGCCAGAACTGGTAGAACGCAAACGGCGAGCACATCTCGGGGTCAAGCCAGATGGCGTTGCCCTCGCTCTTGCCAAACTTCGTGCCGTCAGAGTTCGTGATCAGCGGGGTGCCGATCGCGTGCGCCGACTTGCCCTCAACCTTGCGAATGAGGTCGGTGCCGCTGATCAGGTTGCCCCACTGATCGCTGCCGCCCGACTGCAGCACGCAGCCGTACTGGCGGTTGAGCTCGAGGAAGTCGTAGCCCTGCAGAATCTGGTAGCTGAACTCGGTGTAGCTGATGCCGGCTTCTGAGTTCAGGCGCGCGGCGACGGCGTCCTTCTTCAGCATCGTGCCGACGCGGAAGTGCTTGCCAATCTCGCGCAAGAAGTCGATGGCGCTCAGCGGTGCGGTCCAGTCGAGGTTGTTGACGAGGCGCATCGCGTTGTCGCCGTCGGCTGACAGGAAGCGTGACACCTGCGCCTGCAGGCGTGACACCCATTCTTCGACGGTGTCGCGGCTGTTCAGCGTGCGCTCGGCCGTGGGGCGCGGGTCGCCGATGAGACCGGTGGAGCCGCCGACGAGGCCGAGGGGCATGTGGCCCTTCAGCTGCAGGCGACGCAGCAGCAGCAGCTGCACCAGGTTGCCGAGGTGCAGACTGGGCGCGGTCGGATCGAAGCCACAGTAATACGTGAACGGGTCACCCTCGAGCAGCTCACTGAGCGCTCCAGGGTCGGTCGATACGTGTACCAGCCCGCGCCATTCAAGCTCATCCCACAGTGTGGGGAAGCTGTCATCGTTGCGCTGGGCGGTCATGATCTCGTGGCGTTCGTTGGTTGCAGACACGCTTCCCATCGTATCCCGTTGTTTCGTGTTTACTGCGCAATGACGCCGAGCTGTGGGGCGGGTGGCGATCCGGCACGAAATGGAACGGTGCTGGTGAACGGTTCCATGATCCGGATCACAGCCGCGCGAGGCGATCGTCCCCCGATCGCCCCGCGCGCTGCGGCCTATGAGAAGCTGACCGCTCCGCCCGAGATCACGGTGGTCTCGCCGTACACCGCGTCGAAGGCGCCGGTGTCGCTCACCCGAATGGTGAGTTGCTGCCCCGGCACAACCGGGCCGCTGAAGCGCCCCGACAGTGACCGCAGGTCTGCGGGGTGCGCGCCCAGTGCTTGCGCGAGCGGCAGGGTCGCCGCCGCGAGCGTGCACATGCCCTGCAAGATGGGCTTGGGCTGGCCGATTGCCGCTGAGGCCGCCGGATCAATGTGGATGTGGTGGCGGTCACCCGTCAACCGGTAGAGCGCGGCCTGGGTCGCGAAGGTGGGGAATGCCACCTCGGTGATGGTGGGCGTTGCTGCGGCTTTCGCTGCTGCGGCGTCGGGCTGCGCGACGCTCGGGCCACGCTCCCCGCCGAAGCCGCCGTGGCCCGGGCAGAAGATCGACCAGGTTGCGGTGAAGTAGTCGCTGTCGATCACCACCTCGCAAATCGCGGCAGAGCCCTTATCCCAAATATTGCCCACGCGGGCGGTGAGGGTGATTTCACCCGAGCGCGGCAACGACTTATGTACTTCGAGCGTTTGCGAGCCGTGCATCGAGCGGTGATCGAAGACGCCCTCGACCGCGAGGGCGTCGGGGGCCCACTGTGCGAGCGTCAGAGCGAAGGTGGGCAGCACCCGCAGCTGATCCTCGAACACGAGATCCAGCTGTTCTTCGCTTGCGCCGATCGCGAGCGCATACAAAATGGCGTCGCTCTCGTCGTAGCTCACGGTGCGCGTGCCGAGTGAGCGCCCGGCCCATTCGTGCAGGCTCATGCGCCGTACACCGGCTCGGGGGCGACTGACTGCTCAAGCAGCTGGCGAATGTGCGGGCCAGCCTCGGCCGCATCCCAGCGGTGCCCGAGGTCGAGCGACGGGCCGTGGTTCCAGCCCTCTTCGATGCACACGCGGCCGCCCTCAATTTCAAAGACGCGACCGCTCACCGTCGCCTCGGCGCTTGCAAGCCACGCGACGATCGGCGACACATTTCCCGGGTGCATGTGGTCGAAGCCGTCTTCGCGCACGGCCATGGCCTCGGCGAACGGGCCCTCGGTCATGCGCGTGCGCGCCGACGGGGCGATTGCGTTGACGGTGACGCCGTAGCGGCCCAGCTCTTGTGCGGCCACGAGCGTGAGCGATGCGATGCCGCCCTTGGCTGCCGAGTAGGCGGCCTGGCCGACGCTGCCTTGCAGGCCCGCACCCGATGAGGTGTTGATCACGCGGGCGACCGGGGTGCGCCCCTCTTTGGCTTCCTGTCGCCAGTAGGCGGCGGCGTGACGCATGGGCGCGAAGTGCCCGTTGAGGTGCACGCGCAGCACGGCGTTCCACTCGTCTTCTTCGGCGTTGACCAGCATGCGGTCGCGCACGAAACCGGCGTTGTTCACCAAGATGTCGAGGCGGCCGTAGGTGCTGATGGCTTGGTCGACGAGTTCTTTGGCCTGCGCAAAGTCGGCGATGTCGGCGCCGTTGGCGGTCGCGGTGCCCCCGGCGGCGACGATTTCGTTCACTACGTCTTGTGCGGGGCCCTCAGAGAGTCCGTCGCCGTTGAGTGAGGTGCCGAGATCGTTGACGACCACGAACGCACCCTGTCGTGCGAGTTCGAGCGCGTGTTCGCGCCCCAGGCCGCGACCTGCGCCGGTCACGATTGCTACGCGACCTTCGAGAATTCCTGCCACTTCGTCCTCTTCTCTGAGATGAATTCGCTTCAGTGCTTTTCAGACTACCAAGCAACTGCTAGTTTGGCTATCAAGTGATTCATCCGCGGTACATCAAATGGCAGTTCAAGTGAAAGAGGGCAACGTGACGATTCGCAGCGAAATCGTAGAACCGGGCATTCGTACGATCACCATGGCGTACCCGCCGGTGAACGCACTGCCGACGGCCGGCTGGTTCGGGGTCGCAGACGCCATGCGCGAGGCCAGCACCGATCCTGACACCCGCGTCGTGATCTTGCGCGCCGAAGGCCGCGGCTTCAACGCCGGGGTCGATATCAAAGAGATGCAGCGCACCTCGGGGCATGATGCCCTCATCGCTGCCAACCGCGGCTGCTTCGAATCGTTTAAGGCGATCTACGAGTGCGCCGTGCCCGTAATCTCATCGGTGCAGGGTTTCTGCCTCGGCGGCGGCGTCGGTTTCGTCGGCAACAGCGATGTCATTATCGCTTCAGACGACGCCTACTTCGGTCTTCCCGAGGTTGACCGCGGCGCGCTTGGTGCCGCCACCCACCTCGCCAGGCTCGTGCCCACGCACAAGCTGCGCGCCCTGTACTACACAAGCCAGAACATCACGGCCCAAGAGCTGCACTCGTACGGCAGCGTGCATCAGGTGGTGCCGCGCGCAGAACTCGACGAAGCCACGCTCGTCTTCGCGCGCGAGATCGCGGCGAAAGACACCCGTGTCATTCGTGCCGCCAAGGAGGCGCTCAACGGTATTGACCCCGTGGACGTGAACCGCAGCTACCGCTTTGAGCAGGGCTTCACGTTCGAGCTCAACCTCGCCGGCGTTGCCGACGAGCACCGCGACGCGTTCGTCACCACCGGCGAAGTTCTCGAGACCCGATCGGCATGAAACAGCTGACTCTCGATGGCGTCGTCTCACAGTTGAGCGACGGCATGACCATCGGCATCGGCGGCTGGGGCTCGAGGCGTAAGCCGATGGCCCTACTGTCGGCCGTGGTGCGCTCGGGCGTGCGCGACCTCACCGTGGTGAGCTTTGGCGGCCCCGACGTTGGGGTGCTGTGCGCCACTGGCCAGGCCACGAAGGTGGTGCACGCCTTTGTCAGCCTCGACACGATCGCGGTCGACCCCCACTTTGCCGCCGCTCGTGAACAGCAGCGCGTCGACACCGAAGAGCTTGATGAAGCGATGCTCGTCGCGGGGCTGCGCGCCGCCGGCCGCAACCTGCCGTTCGAGGCCACCCGCGCCGGCCTTGATTCTGACGCGGTGACCCGCAACCCGAGGCTGCGCACCATCACCTCGCCGTATGACGACGGTGATGTGCTGCTCGCGATGCCCGCGATTCACCTCGATCTTGCCCTGCTGCATCTGCACCGCGCCGATGCGCGCGGTAACGCGCAGCTGCTGGGGCTCTCCCCCTACTTCGATGACCTGCTCGCGCGCGCAGCGAAGCGCGTCATCGTCAGCGCCGAAGAGATCGTGCCGACGGCCGAGCTCACCCGTGATAAGCCCGTGCAGTCGCTGCTGCTCAACCGCACCGAGGTGACCTACGTCGTCGAGGCACCGGGTGGCGCTGGCTTCACGAGCTGCGAGCCCAGCTACCCCCGCGACGAGGCTCGGCAGCGCGACTACGTCGCCGCGGCAACCTCACCCGAGGCGTTTAACACCTGGCAGCGCACCAACTGGCACGAAGCGGGAGCACGCTCATGACCGATCACGCAAGCAACACGAGCACCGCCGACAACACGAGCACCGCCGACAACACGAGCACCGCACCCGCCACCCGCGCCGAGGTCGCCGCAGCCGCCATCAGTGACCTGTTTCGCGGCAGCGGTGAGATCCTGGCGAGCCCCATCGGGCTGATCCCCTCGCTCGGGGCCCGGCTCGCACGCCTCACCCATACCCCCGAACTGCTGCTCAGCGACGGCGAATCAACGCTGTTCGCCGACACCCCCGCCATCGACGAGCCGTTTACCGAGCCCGAGGGCTACCTGCCCTACCACGCCCTGTTCGAGCTGATGATGGGCGGCAAGCGGCACGTGGTGATGGGGGCGGCCCAGATCGATCGGCTCGGCAACCAGAATCTGTCGGCCATCGGCCCGCGTGACCACCCCGTGAAGCAGCTGCTCGGCGCCCGCGCCGCCGCCACCAACACGGTGACGCACGCCGTCAGCTACTGGGTGCCCCGTCATCTGCGCCGCACCTTCGTGGAGCGGGTCGACATCATCACCGGTGTCGGCCAGCCCCAAACCTCCGGCGGCGAGCGCTTTCACGATCTCAGGCGCATCGTGTCGAATCTGGGGGTGTTCGATTTCTCGGGCCCCGGTGGCACGGTCGCCCTCGTCAGTCTGCACCCGGGGGTCTCCCTCGCAGAGGTGCAGCAGCAGACGTCTTTTGCCCTGCATCTACCCGAGCGCATCGAGACGACGCGCTCACCAGATGCCACTGAACTCACCCTGATTCGGGATCGACTCGACCCGAGAAACCTGCGCGAACGAGAGGTGCCAACACCATGAGCACTCCCCCACTGATTTCTACGGCACTCACCCGGCTGACGGGCGTCGACCACCCCGTTGTGCAGACGGGTATGGGCTGGGTCTCTGGCCCCCGGCTGGTGTCGGCCACCGCCGAGGCTGGCGGGCTCGGGTTCTTGGCGTCGGCGACGATGACCATTCAGGAGCTTGAGCAGGCGATCATTACGGTGAAGTCGCGCACCGATCGCCCCTTCGGCGTGAACATGCGCGCCGATGCTGGCGACGCGAGCGATCGAGTGAAGCTGCTCGTGAAGTACGGGGTGCCGGTGGCGGGTTTCGCGCTCGCCCCCAAGCGCGAGCTCATTGACCAGCTGAAGGAAGCCGGCATTGTGGTGATTCCGTCAATCGGAGCGGTGCGCCACGCCGAGAAACTGCAGGCGTGGGGCGTCGATGCCGTGATCATTCAGGGCGGCGAGGGCGGCGGCCACACGGGCGCTGTTCCCACGAGCCTGCTGATCCCCTCGGTGGTTGCGGCGGTCGATCTGCCGGTGATCGCGGCGGGCGGTTTCTACGATGGTCGCGGGCTCGCGGCGGCGCTCGCGTACGGCGCGGTGGGCATCGGCATGGGCACCCGTTTCTTGCTCACCAGCGACAGCAGCGTGCCCGATGTGATTAAGCAGCGCTACCTTGAGGCGGGGCTTGACGGCACGGTCGTCACCACGAAGGCCGACGGCATGCCGCACCGGCTGCTGCGCACCGAGTACATCGAGGGCCTCGAGAGCACGAGCGCGGTGACGCGGCTCGCGGGGTCGATGCGCCGAGGCCTCGAGTTCAAGCGTATGAGCGGCATGAACTGGGTGCAGTTCGCGAAAGACGCGGTGTCGATGAAGCGGGCCTCGGGCCGGTCGATGTCCCAGATGGTGCAGGCCGGCAATACGCCGATTCTGCTGAAAGCCGGAGTCGTTGACGGCGATCTGAGCGCGGGCATGCTGGCCTCGGGCCAAGTAGCGGGCCTGATCTCTGATCTGCCCAGCTGCGACGAGCTCATCTCGCGCATCGTGCGCGAGGCGGCCGAGCGGCTGCGTGAGGCCGCCGCGACCGTGGTCACTGAGGCTGCGGAACCCAGCAACTAGGTTCCGGATCAAACCAGGTAGGTTCCGGATCAAACCAGATAGGTTCCGGATCAAACCAGATAGGTTCCGGATCAAACCAGATAGGTTCCAGATCAAACCAGATAGGTTCCGGATCAAAGTTGGCCCCGATCAGAGATTCACCGTCGCGCAGACCGAATCGGCGACAAGTCTCTGATCGGGGCCAAATCTCTGATCGGGGCCAAAACCCAGCCCGGGGCCGGATCCCTGTGCGAGACCGAAACCCTGGCCGAGGCCGAAACCCTGGCCGAGGAGTGCAAGAAGGCTGGCCCCCATCGCGTGCGATGCGGGTCAGCCTTCTTGTCTTTTCAGGGTTTGGTCGGTGTCGCTGTGCAGCAGGCCTGGGCCTAATACCGCGGGCCCCGGGCTGAACGCCGCGGGCCCGGGCCAAAAGCCTCGGGCCCGCAACCAGTTAGAGGCGCTCGATGATGGTGACGTTGGCGAGCCCGCCACCCTCACACATCGTCTGCAGGCCGTAGCGGCCGCCGCGACGCTCGAGCTCGTTCAGCAGGGTCGTCATGAGCCGGGTACCGGTGGCCCCGATGGGGTGACCGAGCGCAATACCGCCGCCGTTGACGTTCACCTTGCTGTGATCGGCGCCCGTCTCCTTCATCCAGGCGAGTACGACCGACGCAAATGCCTCGTTCACCTCGAACAGGTCGATGTCGTCGATCGTGAGGCCGGCCTTTTCGAGGGCGTACTTCGTGGCGGGGATCGGGGCGGTGAGCATCCAGGCGGGGTCGGCGCCGCGCACCGAGATGTGGTGAATGCGGGCGCGCGACTTCAAGCCGTACTTCTGCACCGCCGCTTCAGAGGCAACGAGCACGGCGCTCGAGGCGTCTGAGATCTGTGAGGCAACGGCCGCGGTGATGCGGCCACCCGGGTTGAGGGTCTGCAGGTTGGCCATGCGCTCGAGGCTCGTGTCGGGGCGCGGGCCCTCGTCGCGTGCCAGACCGTTGAACGGGGCGATTTCGTTGTCGAAGTAGCCGGCGTCTGCCGCGGCGATGGCGCGGTGGTGGCTTTCGAGGGCGAACGCCTCCATCTCTTCGCGCGTCACATCCCAGTGCTCGGCGATCATTTCTGAGGCGCGAAACTGCGAGATCTCTTGGTCGCCGAAGCGTTCGTTCCACCCGGGTGACTCGGCGAACGGGGTGGTGAACCCAAACTGTTCGCCCACCGCCATCGCCGAGGATATGGGAATCGCCGACATGTTCTGCACGCCGCCCGCGATCACGAGGTCGTTGGTGCCCGACATCACGGCCTGTGCCGCAAAGTGCACCGCCTGCTGGCTCGACCCGCACTGCCGGTCAATGGTGACGCCGGGCACGTGCTCGGGGAACCCGGCCACGAGCAGCGCCGAGCGGGCGATGTTGCCCGCCTGCGATCCGATCGTGTCGGTGCAGCCAAAGATCACGTCGTCAATGTTGGCGGGGTCGACGCCGGTGCGCTCGATCAGGGCGCGCAGCACGTGGGCGCCGAGGTCGGCCGAGTGTACCCCCGAGAGGGATCCGCCGCGTTTGCCCACGGGGCTGCGAACGGCATCAATCAGGTATGCGGTGGTCATGAGACTCCTTCGGTGGCAGTTCGATGGCGGCGTTCAGCGGCAAGGTGAGCGGCGAACGCCCGCGCGGCAGGTGGCGCGCAAGCTGGTGAAAACGGGTGTGGCTGTGAAAACGGGTGCGCACGGCGGCGCAAACGGTGGCGCGAACAGCGGCGCCAACGGGACCGGCAGTGCAAACAGTTAGGCGTGCTGGCTCGACACCGACACGACCTCGCCCGTCATATAGGAGGAGTAGTCGCTCGCGAGAAACACCATCACATTGGCGATCTCCCACGGCTCGGCCCCGCGCCCAAACATTTCGCGCGCCTTCAACTGTTCGAGCAGCTCGGCCGAGGTAACCTTCTCGAGGAACGGGTGCATGGCGAGGCTCGGCGACACCGCGTTCACGCGAATACCGTGCTCGGCGAGATCGGCGGCGGCAGACCTGGTGAGCGCCATCACGCCGGCCTTCGCCGCGGCGTAGTGGGCCTGCCCCTCTTGGGCACGCCACCCAATCACCGAGGCGTTGTTGATGATGGTGCCGGCGGTGCCGCTTGCGCGCATGCGGCGGCCCGCGGCGCGCACGCACCGAAAGGTGCCCGTGAGGGTGACGTCGAGCACGAGCTGCCACTGATCATCGGTCATCTCGAGGATCGGGGCGGTGCCGCCGAGCCCCGCGTTGTTGATCATCAGGTCGATGGGGCCCACGGTTTCGGCGTGCTCCATCAGCGCCTCAACGTCGTCCTCGCGGGTGACGTTGCAGACGGCAGACAAGACGCGATCCGGGCCAAAACGCTCGGCGAGATCGGCGTGCGCCGCAGCCAGCCGGCCCTCGTGGGTGTCGCTGATGACGACCGACGCCGCGCCTTCCTCGAGGCAGCGGGTCGCGGCGGCGAGGCCAATGCCCGCGCCAGCCGAGGCGGTAATCACCGCGCGGCGGCCGGTGAGCAGCTGGTGGCCAGAAACGTACTCGGGGGTGGGGCGGGGAATCATGCGCGTGCCTCTCGGGGAAGTCCGAGCACCCGCTCGGAGATAACGTTCTTTTGAATCTCGTCAGAGCCACCATAGATGGTGTCTGACCGGCTAAATAGGTACAGCGCCTGGCTGTGCGACAGGGCGTAATCGTCGCCGACGTACAGGCCTGCGGGGCCCGCGACCGCCATGGCGAGCTCGCCCAGCGCGCGATGCCACTGACCCCACAGCAGTTTCGTCGTCGACATGTCGAGGCCCTGGGCGCCGCCAAGCGTGCGCAGGGCGTGCAGGCGAATGGTTTCGAGCTCCATCTCGGCACGCACAATGCGATCCCGGATCACCGGATCATGCACGGCGCCCGTGAGCTTGGCTTCCTCGATGACCGCGTCAAGCTCCTTGCGAAACCCGATCTGCTGAGCGAGCGTTGAGACGCCGCGCTCGTAGCCGAGGGTCGCCATCGCGACCTTCCAGCCTTGGCCCACCTCGCCGACCACGAGATCGGCGTCGGTGCGGGCGTTGTCGAAGAACACCTCGTTGAACTCGCTCGTGCCGGTGAGCTGGTTAATGGGGCGCACGTCGACGCCCGGCTGGTGCATCGGCACCAGAAGATAGGAGAGGCCGTCGTGTTTACGCGCCTCGGTGCTCGTGCGGGCGATGACGAAGCACCAGTCGGCCTGCTGCGCGAGCGAGGTCCATACCTTCTGCCCGTTCACGACCCACGCGTCGCCGTCGAGTTCGGCGCGGGTGCTCACGGCCGCGAGGTCTGACCCCGCGCCGGGCTCTGAATAGCCCTGGCACCACAGCTCGGTGGCCGCGACGATGCCGGGCAGAAACCGCGCCTGCTGCTCGGGGGTACCCAGCTCGATCAGGGTCGGGCCGAGCAGCTCTTCACCGAGGTGATTGACGCGGGCCGGGGCGCCCGATCGTGCGTATTCCTCATGAAAGATGACCTGCTGCTCGAGCGACAGCCCGCGCCCGCCAAACTCCTTCGGCCAGGCCACGCAGCTCCAGCCTTCCTTCGCCATGTGCTGGTTCCATTCGAGGCGTTCTTCGAATGCCTCGTGCTCGCGGCCCGAGCCGCCGAGCCCACGCAGGTGCGCAAACTTGCCGGTCAGATTCTGCTCGAGCCAACCGCGGATCTCTGCGCGGAGCTGTTCGTCCGCGACGTCGCTAGTCAAGTCCACGCCATCGTCTCCTTGTTTGTTTACCGGTGGTCTTCAACCGGCTTTTCAGGTTATAGTAGCAACTAAACCAAGCGATTGTTTGGTTTTCTGAGAATCATAGTCCGTTCAGAGAGGAGCGCACCGTGACCAGCACGGCAGAACACCCCGCAGAATCGGTGGTGACCTACGAAACGCGCGACGCCATCGCCTATATACGGTTGAACCGCCCTCGCTACGGCAACGCCCAAAACTCGGCGGTCACGTACGCACTCGACGCCGCATTCACGCAGGCCACCAATGACGACAGCGTGCGCGCCATCGTGCTCGCGGGCAACGGCAAGCACTTCTGCGCGGGCCACGACATTGGCACCCCCGAACGCGACGCCGACCAAAGCTTCGAGCGCAAGGCTGTCATTTGGTGGGATCACGTCGGCGCACAGGGCGTCGACTCGCGTCTCGCCCGCGAATCAGAGGTCTACCTTGGCATGTGCCGCCGCTGGCGCGAGATTCCCAAGCCCATGATCGCCATGGTGCAGGGCGCCTGCATCGCCGGCGGCCTGATGCTCGCCTGGAGCTGCGACTTCATTGTCGCGTCTGACGACGCGTTCTTCCAGGATCCGGTGGTGCAGATGGGCATTCCCGGCGTCGAGTACTTCGCACACCCGTGGGTCACGAACCCGCGCGCCGCGAAAGAGATGCTCTACACGGGCGACCGCATGAGCGCGGCCCGCGCCTACGAACTCGGCATGGTGAACCACGTCGTGCCCCGCGAGGATCTTGAAACCCGCGCCCACGAGATCGCCACCCGCGTGGCCCGCATGCCACGCCTCGGCCTCGCCCTCACGAAGAAGGCCGTCAACCAGGCCGAAGATTTGATGGGCTTGCGCACCGGCATGGATTCGGTGTTTGGCCTGCACCACGCCGCCCACGCCCACAACGCCGAGGTGCAGGGCGACTCACTCGGCGGGGTCGACGCACGCTCCATTCGCGACGACGCCAAGCGCGCCGCCGCAGCACCCACGCACTCCGACGCCGCCAAGGGAGAATGACCATGAAACTGGAATACACCGCCGAGCAGCTGGCGTTTGCCGCCGAGGCGCGCAGCTGGCTCGAGGCCAACGTGCCCAAGGACCGGCTGCCCTCGATGGACACCGAGGCCGGGTTTGCCGCCCACCGCGAGTGGGAGCAGCAGCTCTCAGATGGCCGCTGGTCGGTCGTGTCGTGGCCCGCAGAGTTTGGCGGCCGCGACGTTGGCCTCGTCGAGTGGGTGCTCTTTGAAGAGGAGTACTACCGGGCGGGCGCCCCCACCCGGGTGGCGCAGAACGGCATCTCGCTGCTCGCCCCCATCATCTTCGGTCACGGCACCCCCGAGCAACAGCAGCGCTGGCTGCCCGGCCTCACCGACGGCTCCATTATTTGGGCACAGGCCTGGTCAGAGCCCGGCGCTGGCTCAGACCTCGCGGCCATTCGCAGCACCGCCACCCGCGATGATTCGCGCGGCGGCTGGGTGCTCAACGGCCAAAAGATCTGGAGCTCGCGCGCGGTATGGGCTGATCGCGGCTTTGGGCTCTTCCGCTCAGACCCCGCGGCCCAGCGCCACCACGGCCTCACCTATTACACCTTTCCGCTCGATGCCCCCGGCATCACGGTGCGCGCGATTGAGCAGCTCGACGGCGGCACCGGCTTCGCCGAGATCTTCTTCGACGACGTCTTCGTGCCCGACGCCGATGTGCTCGGCGGCATCGGTGATGGCTGGCGGGTCGCGATGAGCACGGCGGGCAACGAGCGCGGGCTGTCGCTGCGCGCCCCCGGCCGCTTCCTCGCCGCGGCCGATAACCTCGTCGCGCTCGCCAACACGAGCGCCGCAGCTGGGGCCGATATCAGCGCCGCCACCCGTGAGCGCGTCGCCGAGGCCTGGATCGACGCCGAGGCATATCGCCTCTTCACCTGGCACACCGTGAGCCGCGCGCTCGTCGGCGAAGAGGTGGGCAGCGAGGGCAGCATCAACAAGGTGTTCTGGTCTGAGCTTGACCGCGACCTGCACGAAACCGCGCTCGAACTGCGCGGCGCCGAGGCCGAGGTCAAAACGGGCGACCACGGCAGCTGGGTCGACGACTACCTGTTCTCCGTTGCCGGCCCCATCTACGCGGGCACCAACGAAATTCAGCGCAATATCATCGCCGAGCGAATACTCGGCCTACCCCGCGGTGATCGGAGGAAGAACTGATGGAGTTCATGCACAGCGAGGAACAGCTCGCATTCGCAGACGCAATTGATGACATTGTGACCGACCTGGGTGGCACGCAGCTCGCGCGCAGCTGGGCGGCGGGCGATACCGCCCCGGGCCTCGCGCTCTGGGCCCAGTTCGCCGAGCTCGGGCTCACCGGGCTGCGCATCGCCGAGGCCGACGGCGGCATGGGCGGCTCGCTCGCCGATCTCGCCGTCGTGTTTGAGCGCTTCGGCTACCACGCGGTGCCCGGCCCGTACGTCGAGTCACTGGCGCTGCTGCCCCAGCTCGTCAGCGACGCCGACCGCGCGGCCATCGCGGGCGGTGCGGTCGCAACCGCCGCGGTCGCAGGCACGCACCCGCACCTGCTCGACGCTCACGTCGCCGCGCTGCAGTTCAGCGTCACCGCGGGCGCCCTCGCGACCGCGACCGCGGGCGAAGCGCTCGAATCGATCGCGTCATTTCGCAAGCTGTCGCGCGCGACGGCTGGAGCTGATGCGGCCGATGTTGATCCGGATCATGTCAATCGCGCCATCGATGAAGCCACGCTCGCCAATGCGGCCATGCTCATCGGGGCCGGTGAGCGACTGCTGCACGAGGCCGTCGAGTACGCCAAGATGCGTGAGCAGTTTGGCAAGGCGATCGGTGAGTACCAGTCGCTCAAGCACCAGCTCGCCGATGTGCGCATCGCGCTGTCGTTCGCGCGGCCGCTCGTGTGGCAGGCGGCGCTCGCGCTCGAATCAGGCGCAGCGACGGCGGGGCGCGATGTGTCGGCGGCCAAGGTGCGCGCCGCGGCCGCAGCTCAGCTTGCGGCCCGCGTTTCGCTGCAGGTGCACGGCGCGATCGGCTACACCGCCGAGCACGACCTGAGCCTGTGGCTGACATGGGTGCCGGCGCTCGTGGGCGCCTGGGGCACTCCGGCGCAGCACCGCGCGCGCATCGCCGATTCGATCCTCGCGCCCGTGGGCGGTGCCGCATGAAGTTCGATCTGACCGACGAGCAGCAAGAGCTCAGCTCGTTTCTGCGCAATCTGCTCGGGCAGCGCGCCCACAGTGCGCAGGCCCGCGCCACGATCGACAGCGAGGCGTCGTTTGATGTCGAGCTGTGGGGCGTGATGTGCGAGCAGATTGGGGTCGCGTCGCTCGCGATTCCTGAGGAGTATGGCGGGGCCGGGTTTACCACCCGCGAAACGCACCTCGTGCTCGAGGAGCTCGGGCGCACGTTCGCGCCCTCCCCCTTTCTGGGTTCGGTGGCGATCGCGGCGCAGGCCATTATCGAGAGCGGCAACGCCGAGGCTGCTGGCCGGTTGCTGCCCGAGATCGCGGCAGGCGAGGCCATCGCGACGCTCGCGTGGGCGGCGCCCGACGGCCGCTGGGCCCCGGCACGCGTGGGCGTGACGGCTGAGCTTGCTGGGGCTGACGCTGCGGCGAGTGCGGCGAGTGCTGCGAGTGCTGCGGCAGCCTGGCGGCTCTCCGGCCAGGTGCCCTCGGTGCTTGACGGCATCGCCGCGCAGATCGTGCTCGCGATTGCGCAGACCCCCGCGGGGCCCGCACTGTTTGCGGTGGAGGATACGAGCGCCGCAAGCGTCACCCGCGAGCACACCCCCACGCTCGATCAGACGCTCGAACTCGCGACCCTCACGTTCACGGGCGCGACGGCAACGCTGCTGAGCGATGACGCCGAGGTGATCGAGCGGGTGCGATTGCACGCGCTCACCGCGATCACGGCGCTGCAGGTCGGCACTGCTGCCCGCGCGCTCGAAGAAACCGTCGAATACTCCAAGCAGCGCACCCAGTTTGGCCGCCAGATCGGCTCGTTCCAGGCGCTGAAGCACCGCATGGCCGAGCTGCACGTGCTGCTCGAAACCGCGCGCACCACATCTGCTGCGGCCGCGTGGGCCGAGGCCGAGCACGACGCACAGTGGGCACAGCTGGCCCCGCTCGCGAAGGTGACCGCGAGTGACGCGCTGACCCAGATCGCGAGCGAAATGATTCAGCTGCATGGTGGCATTGCGATCACGTGGGAGCACGACGCCCACCTCGTGTTTAAGCGCGCACACGCCACCGCGCAGCTCTTCGGCAGCCCCGCAGAGCTGCGTGCGCTGCGCGCCGTCGAGTTGGGGTTGGCCGTGTAAGCCGCCGCCCGCTTGTAAGCGGCGGGGATCTGCCATCAATGATGGACATCCCCGCCGCCACCTGCCATAGTCGTATTTGTAGCCAATGGCTACGGTACGTCAATGGAGCACGGCGTGACACCCGCCAGCTGATCAACGCAGACCAGCGGTGCGGCGCAGCACCACATTGACAGGCTGCACGCAGCTCCAGTTTGACCCCCACACGCTTTAGAACGTCAGTGACAGAGAGGTCCCCGACATGACCACACAGCTAGCCCCAGCGCCATCCAACGCGTTAGTGCGAAAGGCGTCCATCGCGGGCGGCCTCGGCACCATCGTCGAGTCGTACGACTTTTTCGTGTACACCTACCTCATCGTGTACACCGCTCCCCTCTTCTTCCCCGGCGAAGACCCGTTCGTCGCCATTCTGAGCTCCCTGCTCGTGCTCGGCAGCGGGTTTCTTGCCCGGCCGCTGGGCGGGCTGGTCTTTGGTCGCCTCGGCGACCGCAAGGGCCGCCGCTTCACGCTGATGCTCACCGTCATCAGCATGGGCGTTGTGACCTTCTGCATGGGCCTGTTGCCGACCTACGCCACGATTGGTATCGCGGCCCCGCTTGCGCTCGTGCTGCTGCGCCTCTTCCAGGGCTTCTCTGCGGGCGGTGAGCTCGCCGGATCGACCACCTTCGTGTCTGAGCACGCTGGCAAGGGCAACCACGGCTTCCTCAGTTCGATCACCCCGCTCGGCACCGCATTCGGCGCCGCGCTGGCCCCCGGTGTCGTCGCACTGGTCACCCTGATTCTCTCTGAAGAGGTCATGCGCGAATGGGGTTGGCGCGTGCCGCTGCTGCTCTCGCTGCCACTCACCCTGGTCTGCCTGCTGCTACGCCTCGGGCTCGAAGATTCCCCCGAGTTTAAGCGTCTCGCCGCGGCCAAGACCGTCACCCGCTCCCCCGTGCGCGAGCTGCTCGTCGACTACTGGCGCCCGCTTTTGAAGGTCACCCTGCTGAGCGCAAGCGTGCTCATGATCGGCTACATCATCAACGCGTACGTGCCCCTCTTCTTGCAGCAGCAGGCCGGGTTCGAACCGGGCGCCACCGCCACCATGGCGTCGATCCAGGGTGTCTCGGCGATCGTGTTCACCATTGGCACCGCCCTCGTCATCGATAAGCTCGGCCGCCGCACCACGATGATCACGCTGATGGGCTGCATGGCACTCGCATTCTTGCCCGTGCTCATCATCATGAAGACCACCGATACGAACTTCTGGATCAGCGCGGCAGGCTTTGCACTGCTCGGCGGTCTCGGCGGCGCCATTGCCGCACCGGTGTACGCCTCACTCACCGCAGTGTTCCCTGCCCGGGTGCGTTACACCGGCGCAGCGCTCGGCTTCGGGCTCGGCGCGGCCATCGGTGGCGGCGCAGGCCCCGCTTTGGCAGCGCAGCTCACGCAGAGCTCGGGCAACCCCTACGCTGCGGCATACCTCGCGATCGCGGCCGCGCTGCTCGGCATCGTGTTTATGATCACGATTCCCAGCCGCGGCGTCGCCGATGACGACGGCAAGATGGTCACGGGTGATGAGCCCGCTGCCGCCCAGCCCGCCGCAGATTCTCAGCAGACGCCGGTGCCCGTGGGGTCGCAGGCCCCGTAACGGGCGCCGCTCCCCCGCTGGTCGTTCGCTGTTCGCTCGGAGTTCGCCCGTTGCACTCCACAATGAAAGTTGTATGGTATTGAACATGGTGCCCCCCGAATCTCGACCCGACCAGGCGACGCCCCTCCCGCAGAAAACTGCGGGAGGGGCGTCGTGGTCAACCCCAGAGGTCGTGGAATTTCTCGGTATCAGCCGGCAAGCGATCAACCGGCGACTGCAGAACCGCAAGCTACTGGGGGCCCGCGCGCTCGGGGTCACCATGTTTCCGGTGTGGCAGTTCGATGCCGCGACGCACGAGGTGCGCCCCGAGCTCGCGCTGCTGCTCGCCGAAATCGATGACGGCGTCGATTTGGGCGCGGTGGCCACGTGGTCGACGACGTCAATCACCGGATCAGGCCGCACCCCAGGCGACCTCGTCGTCGACCCCGCGATGCAGTCGATCGCGCTGCAGCTCGCGCGTGACTTTGAACCGACGACCGGTGACGAAGACGCCGCCGACGCCGCACAGCTTGAGGCGCAGGGCGCAGACCAGTTCACTGACCCGGCCGATGCCTCGGGCCCGCAGCGCGCCATCTTGCAGGCCGCCGCCGAGCTGTTTGTGTCGCGGGGACCTGGCAAGGTGACGCTGCGTGAAATCGCGGCCAAGGCCGACGTCACGTACGGCCTCATTCACCGGTTTTACGGCACCAAAGAGAACCTGCTCGTCGCGGTGATGCAGTCGCTCGTGAGCTCGGGTGGCGACCTACTCTCGGGTGAGCACGACATCTATAAGGCGCTCGATAACTCGTTTGGCGCCGACCTCGATGCTGGCCAGTTCGGCCGCATGCTGGGCTGGGCTGTGTTCGAAGATACCCCGCCCGAGCGGCTGCTCGGCGGGGCCCGCTCAAGCGGGTACCGCAGCCAAATTGACGCACTGTGGAATGATCCGGTGCCGCCGGAGGTGCCGGAGCAGTTCAGTTCGAACACCATGGCAGCCCTGATCGCGCTGATCGGTGCGGTGTGGAACATTTACGAGCCGTACCTGAACGAGCTTGCCAAGCGCCCGGGCCACCCTGACCCGGTACCCAATCAGATGCGCCGCGAGGTCACCGACATGCTGAAGGTGCTGATCTACGCCACGCGCCCGAAGGAGTGATCCGGGCGCAGCAACAGCCCCGGGTAACGAAATAATCCCTCGAGAGCGATACTCTCGAGGGATTATTTCGTTCGGGGTTCGTGCGGCCCGCAGGCCCGCGTTATGCGGCCGACATCACCAGCACCCCGCGATCGAGCCGGCCACCGAGGGCGTCGTCGACGAGGGTTTCGTAGTCGTCAAAGTCGTACTCCTTGGTAACGAGCTCATCAAGCAGCAGCTTGCCCGCCTGGTACAACTCGATGTATTTGAGCACGTCGACACCGGGGCGCGATGAGCCGTAGCGGCAGCCCAGCACCGAGCGATCCATGTAGAGCGCGCTCGCGAGCACCGACAGCTTCGTCTCGGGCCCGGCGACGCCCAGCATGATCAGCTGGCCGCCCCACGCCACCATTTCGATGGCCTGCGAGGTGATCGCTTCGCCGCCCACGCAGTCAAACACGTGGTTGGCGCCGTCCCCCGTGAGCTGCAGAATTGTCTCGACGGTGTTGCCCGCGAACGCGTCGACGAAGTGGGTCGCGCCGAACTCGCGCGCCTTCGCCTCTTTGTTCGTGTTCGTGTCGATCACGATGATCTGCACCGCGCCGGCGATGCGGGCGGCCTGAATCACGTTCAGCCCGATCCCGCCAGCACCGATGACCACGACGGTCTCGCCCGCCTGCACCTTTGCGCGGTTAAACACGGCGCCCGCGCCGGTGAGCACCGCGCACCCAATCATGCACGCTGAAGTCAGCGGCACATCCTTGGGAATGGTGATCGCCTGCTGCGCACGCACCACCACCCGCTCGCTGAATGTGCCGAGCGTGGCGAAGTTATGAATCGCGGTGTCTTCGTGCTGAAACGGCGAACCGACCTTGCCGATTGATTCGCGGCACATCGTGGGATGCCCCGAGGCGCAGTGGCGGCAGTGCCCGCAGGTCGCGAGCGTGGCCAGCACGACGTGGTCGCCCACCGCAGGCGCGGTGACGCCCGGGCCGACCGCCTCGACGACGCCCGCGCCCTCGTGGCCGAGCACCACCGGGGTGGGGAACGGGATCTTGCCGTTCACGACGTTTAAATCGCTCTGGCACACTCCGCTCGCGACGATGCGCACCAGCACATCGCCGGCACCGGGCTCACGCACGGTGACCCCGTCGACCAGCTTATTTTCGGCTCCGTCAAAAATGATCGCTTTCAAGGCATTCCCTTTCAGTTGGAACCGACGCCGGCAAATTCAGCGCGTGCGGCCTCAGCCCGCGCGGTGAACTTGAAATCAGACTCTTGCAGTTTCTCGCACAGATCGAAGTATCGCTCGCCGCTCCACGGCGCGCCCATCTGCAATCGTCCAAATTCGTTCACGTAGTAGTTGCGCTTCATCGCTCCCACCTCTGACAGGTAGATCAGCTTCTGAGCTTCTTCGTGCAGCTGATCGTTGTAGAGCGCAAACGCCTGCGGCGTGATCTCCATGGTGGCCTGATCGTTCTCGAGCATCGAGATGATGCCCTCGGCGATGTAGCGGCTCCAAATTTCGAACCACGACGGGAGCCCTGCGCCGCCCGTCACGGGCTGCGAGTTCGGGCCGTAAAGCATGAACATATTGGGGAACCCGGGCACGGTCATGCCCAGGTGCGCCTGCGGCCCCTGCGCGGTCCACGCATCTTCGAGGCTGACCCCGCCTGCGCCGTAGAACTCGGTCGGCCAGACATACTTCTCGGTCTGAAAACCGACGGCCGCGATAATCAGGTCGACCTCACGCTCGGTGCCGTCAACGGTGGTCACGCCGTGCTGCGTGATCTGCCCGATCTGGGTGGAGACGAGTTCAACGTTCTCGCGGGTGAGCGTGCCGTACCAGTTGTTATCAACGACGGGGCGGCGGGTCATCGGCGCGTAGTCGGGTACGAGCTGATCAATGAGATCTTGGCGTCCTCCCACCTGCTGCCCGATGTAGCCCACGAGTGACTTGCGCAGGGCGTCATTGCGTTTGCTGACCTGGCCGCCACCGGCGACCCAGTCTTGGTCGTGGAAAAGCACATTGCGCAGCTCGATCGAACCCATCGCGGCCGTGTACTTGTTCCAGTTCCAGTAGAACGGCATCGTCTCGATGAGCCACTGCAGTTCTTCGGTTATCGGTTCACCGTAGTTCTCCCGCGGTGAGATCCACTGCGGGGTGCGCTGGTAGACCGTCACTGATTCGGCAGCCTCGGCCACCTTCGACAGCATCTGCACGCCCGTCGATCCGTTGCCGATCACGGCCACCTTCTTGCCGGCGAGTTCAACGCCGCCGTGCCACTGCGCGGTGTGCACAATCTCGCCGGTGAAGTTCTCGGCGCCCTCGAAGGGCAGGTCGCGCGGCTGCGCGAAGATGCCACTCGCCGGAACGACAACGTTCGCGTCAACCTCTGACACGGCGCCGCTGGCATCGCGCACCGTCAAATTCCACAACTGCGCCTCGTCGTTAAACCGGGCGACGGAGACGTTGCTGCCGAACTCGATGTGTTCAAAGACGCCGTGCTTGCGCGCGACGTGCTCGACATAAGCGCGCACATCGGCCTGGCGGGCAAAGTATGCGGGCCACGGGTACTTCTTCTCAAAGCCGTACTCGTAGCTCGCGCTGAGCGTATCCACGCCAGCATCGGGGTACGTGTTGATGCTCCACACCCCGCCGACCTCTGCGCGGCGCTCAAAGATGGTGAAGGGAATGCCGAGGCGTGCCAGCTGCACGCCCATCGCGATGCCGCCGATACCGGCGCCAATGATGGCGACGCGGTATCCCTCTGGCACGGCAGACTCCCCCGACCATTCGGCCTGGAAAGGTACGCCCGAGAACGCGGGAATCGTGCGGCGCAGCGTCATCTGGCTGGGCGTAAATTCACGCGCCTCAAGCATGGCGACCAGCTCGTCAATTTCCTCACGGGTGGGCGTTTCAAGTTCTGCCTCGGGCGCGACACCCGCCGCCAAATATTCGACGGCCTTTGCACGAATGAGATCGGCGTCGACCTCTGAGATACTCACGGTGTCGGCGACGGGGCCGAACACGCGCTCGGGCGAAATCGCCCCAATCTCGGGGTCTCGAGTTGCCTGGAACAGCGCCACTCGTAATGCGTTCAGATCGGCGCGCTGCACTGCGCGCTCGATAAAGCTTCGATCAGGCATAGTGAGCTCCAATGCTTAATATGATGACATCTCGTGAACCGAGGTCGCGCTGTCTGCAGCGATCCGGTCGATGATTGATTGGCGCAGATGCTGCTTCCGAATTTTCATCGTCGGCGTCTTGGGCATCTCGGGCACAAACACAATCTCTTGGGGGAACTTCGCCGGTGAAATTCCCGATTCCTTGCAGTAGTCGCGCATGTCTGAGACCTCAATCTCGGCAGCGTTTTCACCGAGCACGACGACGGCGCAAATGCGTTCGCCTGCGCGCTCATCGGGCAGCCCAATCACAGCAACGTCGACGACGTCGGGGTGCGTCGCGATGACCTCTTCGATCTCGGCGGGGCTAATGGATTCGCCCTTTCGAATAATCAAGTCCTTCTCACGCCCCACGAGCACCAGGTACCCGTCGTCGCGCAGCTTGCCCAGGTCTCCCGTGAACATCCATCCGCCCTCGTCGAAGGGGCGCACAATCTCGCCCTCCACCAGGTAGTGCTTGAATCGCATCGGACCGCGCAGCCACACCCGACCGACCTCGCCTGCGGCGAGCACCTCGTCTTCTTCCGAGCGAATCTGCACCTCGGCGCCCAGCACCGGGCCACCCGAGGTCGCGGCGAGCTGTTCGAGCGTGTCGCCCACGCGCGCCGCCGTAATCATCGGGCACTCGGTCATGCCGAACGCGTGCAGCACCGGCACACCAATCTCGGTGAGCACGTCGTTGAACAGCTGCTCAGACATCGGGGCACCGCCGCCGGCCAGCACACGCAGGGTGGGCACGACCGGGGTGTCAGGGTTCTTGCGCTGCATGTCGAGCAGCATCGAGTAGTGCGGGGTGGAGCCACCGGTGATGGTGACGCCGGTGCGATTCATCAGCTCGACCGCCGCATTGGGTTCGTACACCTCGAGGGTGACCAGCGGCATGCCGCTCGCAAATGATGCGATCAACATATCGGGGCCACCGATGTGCGCAAACGGGAACGCAATCGTGCCCACGTCTTTGGCGGTGGCCTCGAGTGACTCGGCGAGGGAAACCCCGCCCGCGATCAGCGTGCCATCGGTGTGGCACACGCCCTTCGGCGCCGAGGTGGTGCCTGAGGTGGTGTAGATCCAGCGCACCGCATCGCGGTCACCGGGCACCACCGGCAGGGTGGCTACGTCGCCCTCGGGCAGGTCGCCCGCCAAGATCAGCAGTTCAAGTTTGTCGCCCAGCGACTCACGAATCTCGCGCGCCATCTCGGCGTGATCGAAGCCACGAAACTCGGGGATCGTGATCAGCCACTGCGAACCGCACTGCTCAACCATTGAGGCCACTTCGCGCTTGCGGTACAGCGGAATGATCGGGTTTTGCACCGCGCCCAGGCGCGCCAGCGCCATGCTCAACACGATGGCGTCGATGCGGGTCGGCAGCTGCCAACTCACCACCGCGCCGGGGGTGATGCCGGCGCCATAGAGGCCAGCGGCAACGCGTTCAGATTTGGCGAGCAGCTCGGCAAAGGTGATGCTGGCGCCGTGTTCGTCGGTCACCGCGGCGGTGTCACCGGTGGCCTGCGCACGCAGCGTGAGCAGATCCCACAGTGACGTGGCGTCGTCGGAGTCGATATCCCAACCCAGTTCTACGGTCTTCACGCTGAATCCTCCGATCTGGGCGTCACGCCGCGTGCCTCGCCAGCCTGCATCGGAGCCGCCCCGGGCACCAGCATCGGGTAGCCGGTGCGCAGCAGCGCATTGTTGTGACCGTGCCAGTGAATATCAAAGGCCGACTGCAGCGCAGCCTGCTGGCCCATGACGTCGAGGGTCTGGTTGACGGCGCGCTTGGCCATGGCGAGGCCCCACGCATCCATCTGCGAGATCTCGTGCGCGAGCTCCATGGTCTTTTCTTCGAGCTCGTCAACCGCCACCACGCGGTTCACCATGCCGGCGTCAAACGCCTCGGCCGCGCTGAATGCGCGCGCCGTGAACAGCATCTCCTTAGCCCGGCGTGCACCAAGCTCCCACGTATGTGCGTGGTATTCGATGCCACCGACGCCGAACTTCACGACCGGATCGCTGAACGAGGCGTTCTCGGCCGCCACAATGAGGTCGCACGGCCAGATCACATTAAGGGCGCCCGCGATGCACGCGCCCTGCACCGATGCGATCGACGGCTTGGGAATGTCACGCCAGCGGCGCGAGTACCCAAAGTAGTGCTCGGTCTCCCAGGCGTACGCGCTCTCGAGCGTGCTCTTGCCCTCTTTCAGGTAGCCCGATGCCGGCGTGTGCAGATCGTGGCCAGCTGAGAAGTGGTTGCCGTTGGCGCGCAGCACGATGACTTTGACGTCATCGTCGATCGCTGCCCGCTGCCACGCGGCGTCGAGATCCTGCAGCATCGACTCGTCTTGAGCGTTGCGCTTCTCTGGCCGGTTCAACGAGATCACGGCGACGGCGCCGTCGACCTGGTAATCGATGTAGCTCATAGTCAAGCCCCCACGTAGATTCGGTCAAGAGCAGACACGATCTCGGCGTCGGTGTGCGCAGCCGATCCGAAGTCAAACTGCCAGCGTTTGGCAGCGTTAGTAAAGAGGTGCACGTTCGACTCGACCATGTACCCGATGCCCGCGTGCACCTCGTGCGCGCAGTGCACCATGTGGGTGGCGGTCTTGATGGCCTGCTTGTGCAGCAGCCCGAGGTGCGGCTGCGCATCGGCGCCCGCGTCGAGGGCCCCGGCCGCCGAGCGCACGTGCGCTGAGGTCAGATGCGCAGCGACGGCGATGTCGGTGCACAGGTACTGCACCGCCTGGAAGCGACCGATCGGGCCACCAAACTGGTGACGCTGCTGCGCGTACAGCACCGTGATGTCGAGCAGTCGCAGCCCGGCACCGTAGACCTGGGCTGCGCGCAGCACCGAGCCGCGCTGCGAGGCCAGCTTGGCCGCGCGATCGGCGTCCGCCCCGCGGGCGAGCACGCTTTCGGCGGGCACGGCAACGTTTGCGAACGACAGCGCGAACACCTCGTGGTCGCCCATGTTCGACATGGGTTCCACGGTGACCGCGGCCCCGGCCTCGACAACCGCCAGCACGTTCTCGGCACCGACCGCGTGCACGAGGAAGGCCTCTGCCTGGTCGGCGTAGCCGATGGCGAAGGCGGTGCCGTTCAGCACCCCGTTCTCGATCGTGAGACCGCCACCCCACTCTGATCCGGCAATCGCCGCATCAGGGAAGACGGGCAGCACGATCGCTTCGCCGTCACCGATGCGCTCGGCCAGTGCCGCCGCATGTTCAGAACCCGCGGCAAGCGCAGCATCGCGCGCCACGATCAGGTCGAGCAGCGGGGTGTCAGCGAGTGCGCGCCCCATCTCCACGAATACCGCAGCGATTGTCGTCAGCGGCACGCCCTCATCGGCGGCCACGTTCGGGTCACTGAGCTGCAGCCAACCCAGCTCAGCGAACTGTGCGATCTGGTCTGCGAACGGAACGCTGTTGGTGCGTTCTTCCAACGGTGAGTAACGCACGAATGCCGACTTGCTGACGTCTACGAGGGCGTCAAAATCTTCACCCCAAGCCAATTCCATCATTATGATTCCTTATCTCGACAGACCGAGGCCTCGCGTAGCGAGCACCATTCGTTTGAGCTGTGACGTGCCGCCAGCGTGGTTGGCAAATGACTGCCGGTACCAGGCCTCGGGCTTGCCGCCCATGGGGGCCAGCTTGGAGTCCGAGCGCAACTGGCTCGTCGGGCCGAGCACGCGATCAAAGATCTGCGCAAACAGCGGCTCGTATTCTTTCGCGGCAATCTGCTGCACGCCGCCGCCCCACGGGGTCTGGCGGCCTGCGGCGTTATCGCCAATGATTTCGTAGGCCATCAGTCGCTGCGACTGCACGATGCCCGCGAGTTCAGCGAGGTCGGCCTGCACGCGCGGATCCTCGAGCTTGCCGGGAATCTGCTTGCAGTATGCGACGAGCTCACGCAGGCGTGACTCTTGCATCGCGTAGATCGGCTCGACCGTTCCCGATGCGTAGAAAGCGCGCATGATGTACTTCCAGCCCATGCCGGCCTCGCCGATCAGCGAGCTGCTGGACACTCTGACGTGGTCAAGGTACGTCGTTGACTGCACACCGCCACCGTAGTTGCGCATGGGGTGCAGCGTGACGCCCTCGCTCTTGAGATCCACGAGGAAGATGCTGATCGCATCGTTGCGGCCGTCTTCGGCGCCGGTGCGGGCGGCGACGTACAGCACATCAGACATCGGGCCCCAGGAGGTGAAGGCCTTCTGGCCGGTGATGATCCAGTCGTCACCGTCTTGCACGGCCTTGGTCTTGAGCGAACCAAGGTCTGATCCGGCTTCGGGTTCAGTGAGGCCCTCGGCCCACAGCGTGTTCATGCTCGCGATCTCGGGCAGCAGGCGCTGCTTCTGCTCTTCAGAGCCACCGACCAAAATCGTGCCGGCCGCGAGGAAGATGCCGACCGAGTTGATGATCGGCGCATCTGCGGCGTACATCTCTTCAAGGAAGATCTGATTCGCAACGGGGGTGAGCCCCTTGCCTCCATATTCCTTGGGCCAGGTCAGGCCGATCCAGCCCTTCGCGGCGACCTTCTTGCTGAATTCAACGGCGATCGCCCACTGCTCGGGGGCGTCATCAAACTCGGGGTTGAATGCGTGGTCTGCGGGCAGCTCGGCGTCAAGAAACGCTCGGATCTCTGCACGCCAGGCTTCGTTTTCTGTTCCCAGATCGGTGCGCATTATGCCCCCTGCTCAAGTAGCTCGTCGGTGCCTGCGGTCTGTTCTGCGGCGCCTGAGCCGTGGTGGCCCTCGGCGTAGAACCTGCGGGCCCACTGACGAATATCGCGGAAGCCTGCGGCCTCGGCGGTCGCGAGCCCGGGAGGCTCCGTGTAGCGCTGGTACTTCCAGATATCGAGGTCAGCGCGCAGCTGACCGATCGCGCTGCGCTGGCGCTTGGCGACGCGCACGTCGTCTTCGCCTTCTTCGATAGAGGCCCACGCGGTGAAGCGCAGAATCGAGTTCTCGTCATCGATGGGAGTGACCGAGGTGATGCTGCAGATGCCGCCGGCACCGTAGGCGTACGAGAAGCCGAGGCCCAGGCCGAGCAGGTAGGCGTTGGTACGGCCGTCGACCGATTCGAGTTCGCCGTCAGCCTTACGTCGCTTGAACTCCAGCGCCAGCTCAGACTGGAACGTGTACTCGCCAAACTCGCGGCTGAGCACAGTCGGAATTTCGTCTGCGCGGTGCACGTACTTGAAGTGGGCGAAGTCGACGCCGTTCTCAGCCGCGTACTGCGGGTGGATCGGCAGGGGCTCGGCTTCGAAGCGGCCGCCCGTGGTCGCGGGGTCGTGGTACTGCTCGGGGCCGCCTGAGTCTTTGAACAGTTCGAAGACGCTGGGCACCTCGTAATGGGGCTTGCCGCCGTCGACGTTGTGCCACAGGTACATCAGGCCGTCGCGCTCGGCGACGTGCCAGGTGCCGATGCGGCGCACGCGGTTCACGGTGGCCTGGTAGGGGATCTCGGTGTTGCGGCCGGCCGCGTTCCACTTCCATGCGTGGAAGGGGCACTGGATGTCTTCGCCGCAGACCTTGCCGCCGTACGCCATGTTGGCGCCGAGGTGTTCGCAGTACGCATTCAAGACGACAAGTTTGCCGCTCTCGGTGCGAAACAGCACGAGATCACGACTGAACACATTAAGCGGCTTCACCGCACCGTTTTCCAGATCGCTTGACCAGCCGATTTGGAACCAGCCTGTCGGTTGCATTGAGAGCGCCATTGATGCCAACTTGATCCTCCTTTAGATCGAGCGGCCGGCGCGCACGCACGGCCGCTGACGGAATACGTGAGCACACCCCCGTTGGTGTACCCGATATACCGTAACTAAGCCCAGTGTAGCCAGCGGCCACATCTGCGTCAACCCCGCAAGGTTGACGCAGAAAAACTTTTCAGATCACACAATTGATCAGGGATTTACCTGATTTCATTTCCCATTGACGCGGGTGTGGCCAGTGACTACACTATGGAACCCATGACCCAAATCAATCCAGACGCGATACCCGCGTACCCCCAGCTGCTCCGCCTCGACGGGCGCAACATTGTGGTGATCGGGGCCGGCCAAGGGATGGGGCGCCAAACCAGCCACGCCCTCGCGCAGTGCGGCGCGACCGTCATCTGCGTCGATATCAACGATGAGCTCGCCCGCACCGTCGCGAACGAGGTGGGCGGCATCGCGTGGGTGGGTGACGTCACCCAGGCCGACGAAGTCGATCGCCTGATCAGCGAAACGGTCGCCCAGATCGGCGGGCCACTGAACGGTCTAGTCGATATTGTCGGCATGGCGGCATGGTCGCCGGCCATCGATCTTGAAGAGCACACCTGGGATGCGCAGTTCGATATCTGCCTGAAGCACGCCTACCTGCTGGGCTCGCGCGTCGGCCGCCACCTCGTCGATGCGGGCGCCGGCGGCAGCATGGTGTTCATCGCCTCGGTGCACGGCCTCACGGCCTCAGTGCGCCACGGTGCGTACGGCGCCGCGAAGGCCGGCCTGATTTCGTGGGTAAAAACCCTCGCCAACGAGCTGGGTGACGACGGCATCAGGGTGAACGCGGTCGCCCCCGGATCAATCCTCACCCCGCGCATTCTCGCCGCGGGCAGCGCCGAAATTCGCGAGCAGGCCGCCAACATCGCGCCGCTGCGCCGCAACGGCCTCCCCCAAGACGTGGCCTCAGCCCTCCTCTTCCTCACCAGCGATCTCTCCGCGTTCATCACCGGCCAAACACTCGCCGTCGATGGCGGCGTCTCGATCGCCGACCCCTTTGAAAGGTTGCTCTTTTGACAAACACTCCCCCCACCACGCCGCAAAGCTCACTGCCCGCGCTGCGCCCAAGCGTGCTCGCGACGTCCCAAACGCTGCTGGATCGGCGGGCCCGGGTCGCGCTTGCCCCGGCTTTGGTTCCGGATCCACGCACGACCGTCGAAGAGCACCGCTTCGGCGGCGTGCGTTGCCTGTCGTTCGCCGCCCCCGAAGCCTCGGGCACCATCATCTATCTGCACGGCGGCGGCTACCGGCTCGGGTCGCCCGAGTTGTTTGCTCCGTTCGCCGAACGGCTGGCGCACGCCACCGGGCAGCGCGTGATCGCCGTTGATTACCGCCTCGCCCCCGAGCATCCGTTCCCGGCCGGGCTGCACGATGCCCTCGACGTCTACCGTGAGATTGCGCAGGCCACCGGCAGCGCGCCCGCGCTCATCGGCGATTCGGCCGGCGGCGGGCTCGCCGCCTCGCTCGCGCTCGCCTGCGCGCAGCAGCAGCTCCCCGCCCCGCGCGCGGTCGTGCTGTTGTCGGGCTGGGTCGATCTGAGCTGCACCGCAGAAAGTTACCAGTCGCGCGCCGACACCGATCAGCTGTTCTCGTACGCCGATGCGAGCGAGGCCGCGGCGCAGTATCTGCAGGGGTGGCCGGCCGCCGACCCGTTCGCGTCGCCCGCGCTGGCCGATCTCACCGAGTTTCCGCCGACGCTGCTGTTTGGCAGCACCGACGAGGCCGTGCTCGACGACACCCTCGCCATGACCCGGGCGCTGGCACGCGCGGGGCGCCCGGTGCAGGCGGAGCTGCGCCCGGGGCTGCCGCACGCCTGGCCCACCACTGATCCGGGCAACGCAGAAACAGCGGCCACCCTGGGCACGATCGCCGCGTTCCTCGCGGCGTAATTCGCGCGGGCTACTCGGCCCCGCCCCACGCCGCCACGAGCTCTGCGGTCGTGGGGGTGGGGCCGAGCGGCCGCAGGGTGTGCTGCAGCACCTGTTCGCCGTACTCGGTGGGCACGCCGATGACGCCGTCGCGCACGACCGCGATCTTGTAGCCCAGGTTGATCGCTTCATTCGCGGTGCCCGGCACCCCGAGGTTCAGTGACACCCCGCCGATCACGACGGTGCGCACGCCGAGCGCACGCAGCGCCGCGTCAAGATCGGTGCCAGTAAACGCCGACATTCCGTGCTGCCGCACCGAGACGATGTCTGCTGGCTGCGGGGTGAGCTGGGCGATCACTTCGGCCCCCGGGGTGCCCTCTACGATGCGGTTGGGATCGATTTTGCGGTGCACCGCGAAGGTCGGGTTATTGATCGGGGTCGTCGCCCAGTCGGCGCGAAAGCGCGCAACGGCGTGCACCACGCGAATCCCCGATCGCCGCGCGGCATCGGCCAGCTCGGCCAAGCGCGATGCGATCTGGTGAGATTCCACCGCGGTCGTCAGCGGTGCGAGCATGGGGCCCGCGCAGTCGCCCACGACGCCGCGCTGCATCTCGATGATCACCACGGCCGTGTGCTCGGGGGCCGCCAGCTCGCCGAGTTCCACGGGTTAACCGAACGAGATTTCGACCTTGGTTGACCGGGGGCGCGACTGGCAGCCGAGCACGTAGCCGTCGTCGATGTCTTCTTGGTCGAGGGCTTCTGAGGGCGCCATGTTCACCTCGCCGCTCACGACGTGGCAGGCGCACGAACCGCACTCACCCGACTTGCACGAGTAGGGCACGTTGATGCCCTTGCTCAACAGCACGTCGACCAGGGTGCGCTCAGCGGGCCATTCGACCTCGTGGGTTTCGCCCTCGAGGTGGATGGTGGCCTGCGTGGCGGGCTGGTCGCTCGCGGCATCGGCATCAACTTCGGGCTCTTCGACAACTTCGAAGGGGTTGCCGGTGAGTGAGCTAAAGACCTCGCGGTGAATCTGCGCCGAGGTAAATCCTGCGGCTTTGAGACCCTCGACCACCGTGTTCATGAAGGGCGGTGGGCCACACAGGTAAGCGTCGGCGCCAGCGTGTGCGCCGGCGACCCCCACAATGCGTTCCACGTCAGCGAAGCCGTGCTCGCTGTCGTACCAGTGTTGCACCTCCACCCGCTCGGGGTGGCGCGCCTGCAGCTCGCTGAGCTCCTGGTCAAAAATCACCGAGGAGGCGTCGCGGTTGGCGTAGTAGAGCACGATCTTGCCGGTGCCCTCTTGCAGCGAAGTCTTCAGAATCGAGATCACCGGGGTGATGCCGCTGCCCGCGGCGAACAGCAGCAGGTCGGCGTTCGGGTTGCGCACCACGAAGGTGCCCGCCGGCGGCAGCACCGTGACGCGGTCGCCCGCGCGAACGTTGTCGCACACCCAGTTCGAGCCGTAGCCCTCGGGAATGCGCTTCACCGTCACCTTGAGGTGGTTATCGATCACGGGAGAGCTTGAGAGCGAGTATGACCGGGCCACCGATCCCGTGAGATCGCTCGGAATGCGCAGCGTCAGAAACTGGCCTGAGCGGTAGCGGCAGCGGTCAGCGAGTTCGGCGGGAATCTCGAATACGATGGAGTGCGCCTCGGTGGTTTCCTCGATGACGTCAATGACGTGCAGCTCGATGGGTCCCACCGCAACCGGCTCGGCGGGTGCCTGTGCATTGAGCTCGACGGATCCCCCGACGATCGGTTCGGACGTTAGCAGCATGGGGGCTCCTCTTCATTGGGGATTGCGTCACCGTAGCTCGGCCAAACACCTCAGTGTGCCCGAAAGCCGTCTGCGGTGGCTTACGAGCACTACTGTAGCCAGTGGCCACTTTTGCGTCAACCCAAGAGTGAAAATCTACGGCGCGCCTCCCCAAAGAGAACTATTGACGCAGACGTAGCCACTGGCTACAGTTGGTGCAGTTCATCAATTTGATGCCCGAGTGCCCGGCAGAGACGCCGCGCACTCACCCGGCTCAAATGATGCGCACAACCGGGCGCACGAGTCGCCTGACTTGGGATCTCAATTCGTTCGAGGTCCCATCTGTCTTCAATGAGGAGGAACGTTTGAGCACGCGCAAATCGAACTGGGGCCGCTGGGGCGAGTCTGATGAACGGGGCGCCCTGAACCACCTGACACCTGAGCGGGTGATCAATGCGCTCAAGATCCCCAAGACGGGCAAGACGTACGGCCTGAGTATTCCGATCCAGCGTTCTGGGGTGCCCAACATGGAGTACCGCGGGGCCCCGCAGCGCCTCACGCTGACCAACCACGAAGACGAAGCAATGGCACGCGCCAACGGCGGCGCCCCCGGCGTCGGCGCGAACGAAGACCAGCTCATCATCCCATCGCACACGTCGACCCACATGGATGCGCTGTGCCACGTCTACTCTGACAACAAGATTTACAACGGCTTCCCCGCCGAAGGCATGACCCCGTACAACGGTGCCGACAAGTGCAGCATCGACAAGGTGGGCGGCATCGCTGGCCGCGGCGTGCTCATCGACGTGGCGGCGGCCAAGGGCGTGGCAATGTTGCCCGCCGGCTATGTCATCACGGCGGCCGATCTGCAGCTCGCCCTCGATGCGCAGGGCACCGTGCTTGAGACCGGCGACCTCGTACTGATTCGCACCGGCTGGCTCGAGGACTTCCTCGATAACCAGAGCGATCTTCTGCCGCAGCCCGGCATTGGTCTCGAAGCCGCCGCGTTCCTCGCAGACAAGGATGTCGCGATTGTCGGTTCCGATAACTCGGCAATCGAACCGATCCCCTTTGACCAGAACATCTACCTGGGTGGCCACATCATCTTGCTCGTCGAGAACGGCATCCACCTGATCGAAAACTTGAACCTGCGCGAACTCGCAGCTGACAAATGCTACGAGTTCTTCCTCTCAATCGGCGCCCTCATGATCACCGGCGCCACCGCAAGCCCGGTAACCCCGGTCGCAATTGGCTAACTCCATGTCTGAACCAACGAAGGATATCAACATGTCAAACACCCAGTTCAACTACCGTTCATCACACGTCGGAATGTGCGTCCGCGACGTTGCGGCCACGCTGCGTTTCTACGTTGATGGCCTCGGCTTCAAGAAGATCACGGAGTACGTGGTCGACGAGCAGATCCCCGAGGTCGATGCTCCTTGCAGCCTCACTGCCACGTTCATCGAGCGCGACGGCATGCGCTTTGAGCTGCTTGATTACCTCAAGCCCGGCGTCATCGGCGCACCCCCCACCCGCCGCAACCAGGTAGGCCTCACCCACATCTCGTTCTTCGCAGACGACATCGATGCGGCCGCACAGGCGCTCACCGAGTTCGGCGGCACCATCATCGAGAACACCCGCGTTGGCGCCGAAGACCCGACCCTCGCGCAGTACATTTTCCTGGCTGACCCCGACGGCAACCGGGTCGAGCTCATGCACATTCCGGCAGGTACCGCCTGGTAATTCGGCTCAGCCGCAAGGCGCCGTTCACGCAACTGACCAACACACTTCACTGAAGGATTGCAATGACTCCTACCGCCACACTAACCACGCGTGACCCACACCTCTGGGTACCGCAGCGCACCGTCGAAGACCTCGAGGTCTTCCGCAAGAAGTACCTAGAGGAGCGCGACAAGCGCCTCCCCAACACCGGCGCCGACACGTACAACCCGATCGATTTCACCGGTGAACTCGCATCGTACGACGCCGACCCGCACGCCGAGGGCCCCCGCACCCTTGCCCCGCAGACCGCCGAACTCGATGTGCTCGTGATCGGTGCGGGCTTCATGGGCCTCACCGCGGGCATCGAACTCAACAAGCTCGGCATCGACAATTACAAGATTCTTGACGTCGCCTCTGACTTCGGTGGCACCTGGTATTGGAACCGCTACCCGGGTGTGCGCTGCGACGTTGAAGCCTACGTCTACCTGCCGTATCTCGAAGAGACCGGCTACATTCCCACTGAGCGTTACGTGCGCGGCAGCGAAATCTTCGCGTACTGCAAGTCGCTCGCCGCACAGAATGACCTCTACGAGCACGCCATCTTCCAGACCCGCGTCACCGGCATGACCTGGGACGAAGAGACCGCGCGCTGGACCGTCACAACCGACGCCGGCGATGAGTTTCGCGCACGCTTTGTCGCGACCCAGAGTGGCTTGTTCACCCGCCCCCACCTCCCCGGCATCCCCGGCATCGAGAAGTTCAAGGGCCACAGCTTCCACACGAGCCGCTGGGATTTCGAGTACACCGGCGGCGACACCACGGGTGGCCTCGAGAACCTGCGCGACAAGCGCGTGGCCATCATTGGCACCGGCGCAACCGGCGTGCAGGCGATTCCGCAGCTCGCGAAGTACGCCGAGTCACTCGTCGTCTTCCAGCGCACCCCCTCGCAGATCGCCCCGCGCGAGAACGCTGAGACCGATGTCGAGTGGTTCAAGTCACTGCCCAAGGGCTGGCACCAAGAGCGTCGCACCTCGTTCGATAAGTGTGCGATGGACCGCGCCACGATCGACTGCGACGTTGATGACGGCTGGGTGAAGTTCGCCAAGTATCAGCTGAACGCCATCTACGAAGCGGGCGGCGAATCGCCCTCGCTCGAGCAGTTCATGGATGCCCTCGAGCGCTCCGACTACTCCTGGAGCGAGATGCTGCGCGACCGCGTAGATTCTGTCGTCGAAGACCCGGCGAAGGCTGAGAAGCTGAAGTCGTACTACCGCACGATGTGCAAGCGCCCCGGCTTCAGCGATGAGTTCTTGCCCGCGTTTAACAATGAGTCGGTTGATATCGTCGACACGGCCGAAACCCCCATCGACCGCATCACTGAGACGGGCGTTGTGGTGGGTGACCATGAGTATGAGGTCGACCTCATCATCTACGCCACCGGTTTCCAGCACGGCCGCACCTGGACCGACAAGGCCGGGTACGACGTCGAGGGCCGCAACGGCATCAAGCTGTCTGAGAAGTTCGCTGAAGGTTTGAGCACCTACCACGGCTTCCTCAGCGTCGACTTCCCCAACCTCTTCTTCTTGGGCTACACCCAGACCGGTCAGGCGTCGAACATCGCACACCTCATCGATCAGCAGGCTAACCACATGGTCTACATCATTGACAAGTGCTTCAAGGATGGCATTCGTGCGATCGAGCCGACGCCCGAGGCAGAGGCGGGCTGGAACCAGACGCTGCTCGAGCAGTCCACGATGCGCAAGGACTGGCTGACCACGTGTACGCCCGGCCACTACAACAACGAGGGGCGCATTCTTGATAAGCGCAACCCGCTCGTGGGTGGCGTTTACGGCCCCGGTTTCGAGTTCTTCGACATGCTCAAGGCTTGGCGTGCATCGGGTCAGCTCGAGGGCCTCTCGCCCACCTACTCGGCTTAAGTTCAAGGAGTTTACGTGTTGCAAGTGATGACAGAAGCCCCCGTCAAGGTCGGGCAGATGCTGTTCACCATGGTGGATCCGCACCGTGGCCACGAGGTGGCGTACAACCGCTGGTACGAGCGCGACCACCGCTACTCGGGCTGCATGGTGGGCCCCGGCTGGTTCGCCGGCCGCCGCTGGGTGGCGACGAAGCGCCTGAAGGATCTGCGCTTCCCCGCCACCGGCCCCGTGGCGACGTCAACCGATGACGGTTCGTACCTCGCCACCTATTGGGTGCACGAGCCCGAGATGGAAGAGGCGCAGGCCTGGGCTGAGACGCAGGTCGGCAAGCTGTACGCCGCCGGCCGCGGCTTCCCCGAGCGCGAGCACGTGCACACGGCCCAGTATCTGCCCGATTCGAGCATCTCGGCGTCAGAGGATGGGGTGCCGCTCACGCTCGCCCTTGACCACAACTACCGTGGCCTCGTCACCGTGATGATCGAACCCGCGGCGGGAGTCACGCGCGAGGACGCGCTCGCGCAGATCGAGCAGGGCCCGGCGCAAGAACTGTTGCAGTCGGGGGTGGCTGATCTGATCAGCTCGTGGCGCATGAAGCCGTGGCCCGCGCACCACAATGTGCCCATGAAGATGGGCAACGATGGCGGCACGATCGAGCGCATCATGCAGCTCTGCTTCCTGCCCGGTGATCCCGAGGCTGGGTGGCAGCAGATTCGCGACTACGCGGCCGCAATCGAGGCCTCAGGCGCAGGAGTGGTGACGTTCGCGTCACCCTTCATCCCCACCGAGGTCGGCACCGACCTTTACACCGATCAGCTCTGGTAACGAGAGGAATAGCCATGCAAGGCGAGAAGATTCTGGTCACCGGTGCGGCCGGTCAGCTCGCGTTCCCCATCGCCTCGTTGCTCGCGAAGAGCAACGAGGTGTGGGGGCTCGCGCGCTTCAGCAAGCCCGGTGATCGACAGCGCATGATCGATGCCGGCATTACGCCAGTGGAGTGCGATCTGGGTTCGGGTGATTTCTCGAACGTGCCCACCGACTTCACGTATGTCGTGCACCTGGCCGCGAATCAGGCGCCCGGCTGGGATTACGATGCGTCTATCAGGGACAATGCCGAGGGCACCGGGCTGCTGCTGCAGCACTGTCGTTCGGCCCGCGGGGCGCTCGTGATGTCGACGCACTCGGTGTATCGCTCGCAAGATGATCCGATGTACGTCTTCACCGAGCAGTCGCCGCTGGGTGAGTGCAATAGCACCCACTCACCGACGTATTCGGTGTCGAAGATCAGCCAGGAGGCGACGGCGCGGTTGGCCGCGCGCGCCTTTGATCTGCCGGTGACGATCGCGCGCATGAATGCGTCGTACGGCCCCAATGGGGGTCTGCCGACGCACCACATCGATGCGATCGCCGCGGGTCAGAAGATCACCACGCGCTGGGATCCGTGCATGTACAGCCCGATCTATGAGACAGATATTGCGGCGCAGGTCAGCTCGCTGCTGCAGGCCGCGACCGTGCCCGCCACGATCGTGAACTTTGGCGGCGATGAGGCTGTGAGCGTGCAGGAGTGGGCGGCGTACGCTGCCGAACTCATGGGCGTGACGGCCGAGGTTGAGGTGTCGCCGATCGAGAACACGCTGCGTGGCTCGGTCGCTGATGTCTCGCGCCGGCTCGCGATCACCGGGCCTTGCGAGGTCGATTGGCGTGAGGGCGTGCGCCGCACGATCGAGGCGCGTCACCCAGATCGTCTGCTCGCCACCGCGGGGCAGGCCAGCTAATGGCGCCTGCTGCTCAGGTGCTCGGGTCGTCAGCCCCCGTGGCGACGTACGACCCGAGCACCCTCGTGGTCTCAGACGTGTTTGAGATCGCGGCGCCCGCGAGCGTGGTGTGGGATGTGCTGATGGATCTTGCGCGCTACGGCGAGTGGAATCCGTTTTGTGTGTGGGCCGAGTCGACCTTCGAGATCGGCGCACCGCTGCACATGCGGCTCGTGAATTACACGAATCCCGGGTCACTGCAGGCCGGCACCGAGTACATTTGCGCCGTCGAGCCGCACCGGCTGCTGTCGTGGGAGCTGCCCTTCCACGAGGCGTGGCCGTACGCGGCGAGGCGCGACCAGATTCTCGAGGAGGTGGGCCCCGAGCTCACCCGGTACCAGTCGACCGATGCCTTCTTGGGCGAGAACGCGATTCATGTGATGCGTTTCTCGGGCGAGTGGGTGACGCGGGCGTTCAACGATACGGGCCGCGCGCTGAAGTTGCGCGCCGAGGCGCTGCATCGGGGCGATATTTCGTAGTTACCGCTCGGTACCTGCGGGGGCACGGGGCTGGCTGATCCGGATCAGCGACCCCGTGCCTTTCCCCTGTACATCGGCCGGCTCAGTTGGGCCGGGCGTGGGTGTGCAGTGGTTGCGACGTGGTCGCGTCTGTCGAGACGCGGCCACGTTCTTTTTCTGCCTCGGGCAGCGGATCGACCTGGCGCAGCGTCGCCCGCGATCTCGCGGTGAGCTCTTGATACACGTGCACCCCCTGTTCCTTCCACGCGAGCGCGGTGTCGTCGAGGACCCGGATCACGCGGGCCGGGCTGCCCAGCGCGAGCACGCGCTCGGGGATCTCGGTGCCCGCGGTGACGAGGGATCCGGCACCCACGAGGGCCCCGGCCCCGATCGTTGCGCCATCGAGCACGATGGCGCCGATGCCCACGAGCGCGTACGAGCCGATGTGGCAGCCGTGCAGCACGGCTGCGTGCCCGATGTGGCTGTTGGGGGCGAGCACGGCATCGGCGCCCGGAAACGCGTGGATCACCACGGCGTCTTGTACGTTGCTGCCCTCGCCCACGATGATGCGGCCGAAGTCGCCGCGCAGGCTCGCGAACGGGCCGATGTAACAGTTGGGGCCGATGATCACGTCGCCGATGAGGCTCGCGCTGTCGTGCACGAATGAGGTGGGGTGAACGACGGGCACGATGCCGTCGATTTCGTAGCAGGGCATGATCGGGTCTCGTTTTCTCGGGATGTAGTTTTGAGGCTCCGCAGGTGGCGCGATCAGCGGTGCACGCGCGCGGTCACCCCCTGAACTCCATCCTCAAACTAGCGGAACTACCAAACAAGCGCTAGGTTTATTATGTGCGATGCACGCACCCGAATTTGCTCGGATATGAGATGGAGCAACGATGCCCGATAAGTCCATGAGCGCGGCGGAGGCCGTCGCCACAATTAAGAGCGGCATGACCGTGGGAATTGGCGGTTGGGGGTCAAGACGCAAGCCGATGGCACTCGTGCGCGAGCTCTTGCGCTCAGATGTCACCGACCTCACCGTGGTCTCATTCGGCGGCCCCGAGGTGGGCCTGCTGGCCCAGGCCGGCAAGATTCGCAAGCTCATCTACGGCTTCGTGAGCCTCGATAGCCTGCCGCTCGACCCGCTGTTCACGCAGGCGCGCGAGCGCGGCGAGATCGAAATCGAAGAGTACGACGAGGGCATGTTTGTGGCGGGGCTGCGCGCCGCGGGCGCACGGCTCGACTTCCTGCCCATTCGCGCAGGCCTCGGCTCTGACGTGTTGCCCGCGAACCCGCAGCTCAAGACGGTGAAGTCGCCTTATTCCGATGAGGAGTACGTCGCGGTGCCCGCGTCGAAGCTCGACGTCGCCCTCGTGCACGTCAACCGCGCCGATGCGCAGGGCAACGCACAGTTCCTCGGCCCCGACCCCTACTTCGATGACCTCTTCGCCATGGCAGCAGACCGCACGATCGTGTCGGCCGAGCGCGTCGTGCCCACCGATGAGCTGCTCACCGAGGGCTCGTTCCACACGCTGCTGTTCAGCCGCATGTTTACCTCGGCCGTTGTCGAGGCGCCCCGCGGCGCACACTTCACCACCTGCGAGCCCGACTACGGCCGCGATGAGGCCTTCCAGAAGCACTACGCCACGGCCGCACGCGATCCCGAGGCGTGGGCCGCATTCGAGAAAACGTTCCTGCAGACCGACGAAGCCGGCTATCACGCGGCCGTCGCCCACTTCCACGAGACCCAGGGGGCATCATGACCACGGCAGTCACCGACACAGCAGCAAGCACCACCGCGCAAGGCACCGCGACGAACGCAGAGGTTTGCATCGCCGCTTGCGCCGACACCTACCTTGAATCGGGCGAGGTTCTCGCGCACGCCGTCGGCCTCATCCCGACGATCGGTGCGCGTCTCGCGAAGCTCACCACGGCGCCCGATCTGGTGCTCACCGACGGTGAAGCATTCTTGATGTCTGAGCCGGGGCCGCTGGGCAAGCCCGCCAGCGCGGGCGGCACCATCGAGGGGTGGACCCCGTTCCGCCGCATCTTTGACATTCTCGCGACGGGCCGCCGCCAGAGCATCATGGGCGCGAGCCAGATCGACGCGTTTGGCAACCAGAACATCTCACTCATCGGTGACTGGAAGAAGCCCAAGCGCCAGCTCATCGGCGTGCGTGGCGCCCCCGGTAACACCGCGAACCACCGCGTGGACTACTGGATCTCACGCCACAGCGCCCGCATCTTTGTCGAGCGCGTCGACATGGTGTCGGGTGTGGGGTACGACCGTGCCGCCGCCGTTGGCGACACGCTGCGCTTCCACCACATCGGTGCCGTGGTCACGAACCTGTGCGTGTTCGACTTCGATGAGACCGGGCGCATTCGCGTGCGGTCGATTCACCCGGGAGTCGATCCGCAGGAGGTCATCGACCAGACCGGCTTCGCGATCGATGTTGCGAACGTGCCCGAGACCCGCACGCCCAGCGCCGAAGAGCTGCAGCTCATTCGCGAGGTCATCGACCCCCGCGGGCTCAGGGCCCGCGAGGTCGCTAACTAGTCGACGAGCACGCCGTGGCGTACGAGATCGAGGAAGGTCGCGGTCAACGACTCCACGGTGTGCTTCCCTCCGGGGCGGTACCAGCGCACGGTCGACCACAGTGCGTCACGAATGAAGCGGTGCAGCGCGGCCGGGTCGAAGGTTTCACGGAACACGCCAGCTTCCTGGCCGCGCTTCAACTGCTCGATCCACATGCCCTCAACGCGCAGCGAGGTCTCGCGCAGAAACTCAAAACCCGACTGAGTCTGCAAGAACAGGGCCTCGTTCTGGTAGAGACCGACGGCGTCTGGCTGATCTGCGATGATCTCAAACGATGCGGTGACCAGGTTCTCGAACGTGGTGCTCGCATCATCTTGAGCTGCGAGGATGGCATCGTACTTGGCGGTCATTCCCGCAAAGAAGTTGCGCAGAATCTCTTGGGCGATCGCTTCTTTCGAGGCGAAGTGGTGGTACAGGCTACCCGACAGGATGCCCGCTTCGTCGGCAATATCTCGCACCGTCGTCGAGGAATATCCTTGAGAGGCAAACAGCTTCGCTGCGATCGCGAGAATCTGCTGGCGTCGGTCCGATCCCGGATCATTGCGATCGTGAGTCTGCTTCTTCGCCAATTGAGTTCCTCCAAACAGTTAACCGATCAAGCGCTTGCTTGATTACTCGGTTTCCTGTTTACAATAACGTAGCCCCCTATGAATTACCACTCAAACCTGCTACTCCCCCTCAGAAAGGACAACGATGTCCGAGCTTGCCACCGCCCAGACCATCCCGGCCCTCCTCGCCGAGCGCTCGACGCTTGGCGACCACCCCGCCGTCATCGACCAGGGTCACACCATCAGCTACCGCGAGCTCTTCGAGCAGGTTGAAGCGGTCGCCAAGTCCTACTGGGCAGGCGGCGTGCGCCGTGGCGACCGGGTCGCGGTGTGGGCCCCCAACCGTACCGAGTGCATCCTCGCCTTTCTGGGCGCGCAGTACCTCGGGGCCGCCGTGGTGCCCCTCAACACCCGATACACCGGGCGCGAGGCGGCCGAGATCTTGGCCCGCTCGGGAGCGAGCGTGCTGGTACTCACCGACGAGTTCTTGGGGCTCGGTCTCTCGCGCAAGCTGCGCGAGGCAACCGAGCAGGCAGATGCCCCCGCGCTGACGGCGCTCACCACCATCGTCACCATGGATGACGTGGCAGCCGAAGGCTGCCGCACCTGGGCCGACTTCCTCGCCGACGGCGCCGATGTGCCCGGCGACGTGCTCGCGGCTGCGGCCGCAGCGGTCTCCCCCGATGACATCGTCGACATTCTGTTCACTTCGGGCACCACCGGTCAACCCAAGGGCGTCATGAGTGCGCAGCGCCAAACGATCGGCGTCGCGCACGCCTGGGCACTGGGCGCAGATCTCGCCGCGACCGACCGCTACTGCATCGTCAACCCCATCTTCCACGGCTTCGGCTACAAGGCGGGCCTCATCGCCTCGCTGATTGCGGGCGCAACGATGTACCCGATCCCGGTCTTCAACACCGATGATGTGCTCACGCTGATCGAGCGCGAACGCATCACGGTGCTGCCGGGCGTTCCCACGATTTTCACGAGCCTCATCGATCACCCCAATCTCGCTGATTTCGATCTCAGCTCGCTGCGGTTCGCCATTGCGGGCGCCACGGCCGCCCCCGATTCGCTCTTCCACGACATGGTCAATATCTTGGGATTCTCGCGGGTCGCCCAGGCGTACGGCCTCACCGAGTGCGTCGTCGCCACGATGTCGCGCCCCGGCGAAGATCTCGCGCATGCCTCGCAGACCACGGGGCCCGCGGTCGCAAATATTGAGATCCGGATCGCAGGAGCCGAGGGTGAGATTCTGCCCGTGGGCGGTGAGGGCGAGATCTTGCTGCGCGGCGACAATGTGATGCTCGGGTATTTCGAGGACCCCGAGGCGACGAGCGCGGCGTTCGACGCCGATGGCTGGTTTCACACGGGCGATGTTGGTTGCCTCGACGAGCACGGCTGTTTGAAGATCACCGACCGCATCAAAGACATGTTCATTGTGGGCGGGTTCAATGTTTACCCGGCCGAGGTCGAGAACACGCTGCGCCGGCACCCCGCCGTCAACGAGTCGGCCGTGATCGGCATTGAGGATGCCCGCATGGGCAGCGTGGGGCGTGCCTATGTGGCACTGTTGCGCGAGGCTGATCCGAAGCCCACGGCCGAAGACATCACGGCGTTCTGCCGCACCCGTCTCGCCGGGTTTAAGGTGCCCAAGGAGATTGTGTTCGTGGACGATTTTCCGCGCAACGCCACCGGCAAGATCTTGAAGTCAGACCTGCGCGCAGCGGTGTAGGCCGCGGGCAATACAAAAGCAGCGGGGCTTTCGCCCCGCTGCTTTTGTGTTCCCCCGTAGTTAGCTGAGGCGTTCGAGCAGCAGGGCCATGCCCTGGCCGCCCGCGACGCACATGGTCTCGATCGCAAACTGCTCGTCGCGCTCCTGCAGTGCGTGAATCGCGGTCGTTGCCATGCGGGCACCCGTCATGCCGAAGGGGTGGCCGAGCGCGATGGCGCCGCCGTTGACGTTGACGCGATCCGGATCGATCCCAATGTCATCAATCGAAGGCAGCACCTGAGCAGCAAACGCCTCGTTGAGCTCCATGATGTCGATGTCGCCGATCGACATGCGTGCGCGGGCGAGGGCCTGCTGCACGGCACCGACCGGGCCGAGGCCCATGATCTCGGGGCTGACGGCCGAGACACCGGTCGACACGATGCGCGCGAGCGGGGTGAGGCCCAGCTCTTTGGCGCGCGTATCACTCATCACGACGAGGGCAGCTGCGCCGTCGTTCAGCGGGCAGCAGTTCGCGGCGGTGACGGTGCCGTGCTCGCGAAACACGGGCTGCATCGTCGCGAGCTTCTCGTACGCGACGCCGGCGCGGGGGCCGTCATCGGTGCTCACCACGGTGCCGTCGGGCAGCACGACGGGGGTGATGTCTTTCGCCCAGAATCCGCGTGCGGCCGCAGCCTCGGCAAGGTTCTGACTGCGCACAGCCCACTCGTCTTGTGAACGACGTGAGACGCCACGAAGCTGCGCGACGTTCTCGGCCGTCTCCCCCATGTTGAGGTAGACATCGGGCACGAGGCCCAGGCTGCGAGGGTCGACCCAGCTGGCCGATGCGTCACCTGCGTGCGCGATTGATCGGGCCATGGCCTCGGCGAAGAACGGGTTCTTCGTATCGGGTGAGCCGTCTGACTTGCCCTGCCCGAAGCGCGATACGGCCTCGACGCCGGCCGAGATAAAGACGTCGCCCTCGCCCGCCTTGATAGCGTGAAAAGCCATGCGCGTGGTCTGCAGTGACGACGAGCAGTAGCGGTGCACGGTGGTGCCGGAAACCGAGTCGAGCCCGAGCCGCACGGCGGTCGTGCGGGCAATGTTGTATCCCTGCTCGCCCGCGGGCTGTGCGCAGCCCATCATCAGGTCTTCGACCTCGCTGGGGTCGAGCCCCGGCACCTGGTCGAGTGCGGCGCGCACCATCTGCGTGGCGAGTTCATCGGCCCGCATATCCTTCAGTGATCCCTTGCCTGCGCGCCCGATCGGTGAGCGTGCGGCAGAAACGATTACGGCTTCAACCACGAAAGTTCTCCTTCAAATTGTGTTGCGTAAGTTAGACGGCAGCGGGGGCGGTGACAAACACGTTGCCGTTGGGGCTTGCCCCGAGAAATGAGGGCCATTCGCCGCCGCCGTCAACGTCGAGCGTTGCGCCGGTAATGTGCCCCGCGAGCGGAGAGGCGAGCAGCAGCACCGCGTTTGCGATTTCTTCGGGCGAAGCGAGCTGGCCGCGCGGAATCGTGGCGGCCACGCGCTGCATCTGCTCTTCGTCACCGTAGTGCGACAGTGCTGAGTCGGTCGCGATGAGGCCGCAGCTGATGGCGTTCACCCGCACATCGGGGGCCCATTCGGCGCCGAGTGAGCCGGTGAGATTCTCGAGCGCTGCCTTGGCGGCGCCGTAGATCGCGGTGCCGGGGCTCGGCCTGCGTGCACTGATCGAGGTGATGTTGATCACCGATCCGCGCGCTTCTTTCAGCGCGGGGTATGCCGCGCGGGCCAGGTAAGTGGCCGAGAGAAAGTTCAGTTCGGTGATGGCCGAGTAGTAGCGGGGTGATCCCTCTTCGAACCTGCCGAACGGTGACCCGCCGGCGTTGTTCACCACGATGTCGATGCGCCCGCGGCGTTCGAGCACCTCGGCCACCCAGGCTTCCACCTGGTCGGCTCGGCGCACGTCGAGAGCGGTGAAGCTCCACGGCACGGCACCGGGTTCGGGGGTGGTGCGGCCACACACTTCAACGTGTGCCCCCGCCTCGGTAAATTTGCGGGCCGTGGCCGCGCCAACACCTTGAGTACCGCCGGTGATCAGCACCACTTGGCCAGTCATATCGATGGTCAGCGTCATTTCGCCCCCTTCTCCTCAGTGATTCGGGTATCCACACCATACCAAACAAACGCTAGGTTTGTTTCAGTTTCTGCGATTGAATTCCTGGCGACCGGCCGCATCGCGAGGTGCGGTCGCGCGCCGCTGCACCCGCAGGTAACCCCTCGAGCACCCAAAAACCAAGCGGTTGCTTGGCATCTGGGGCTTTGGGCTGCTAGCGTGCCCAACATGAGTAATGCCACCCCCTCGAACACAGTGACACCGGCGCCTGTGCCTGAACCCGCGCCTGCGCCCGCATCGCTTCCACTCGCGCCCACCGAGTTCACTGCCCTCGATGGCATCGCGCTCGTCATCGGCGGATCGGGCGGCGTCGGATCAGCCACCGTGCGCCTCCTCGTTTCGGGCGGCGCACGCGTCGCGTTCACCTACCGCACGGCTGCTCCCGCCGAACTACTGGCCGAGCTGGGTGATGCCGTTGAGGCCCACCACCTTGACGTCACCGATGCCGACGCCTGCGCGGCGCTCGTGACCGATCTTGTGGCGCACCACGGCACCATTCACACCGTGGTGCATGCCGCGGGCCCGCACGTTGAGCAGAAATACCTGTCACAGGTCACTCCGGCAGAGTTCGCGCTGCAGGTCAATGCCGAGCTGCTGGGGTTCTTCAACGTATCTTCGGCCGCGCTGCCGGCGCTGCGCACAAGCGCGGGCAGCCTCACCGCGGTCACCTCGGCGGCAACGGTTCGCTATCCCGCCCGCGACGGGTTGTCGTCGGCCCCCAAGGGTGGGGTCGAGGCGCTCGCCCGCGCGCTCGCGCATGAGGAGGGCCGCTACGGGGTGCGCGTGAATTGCGTGGGCCCCGGAATGCTCAGCGATGGCATGGCTGCGCGCCTCATTGATTCGGGGCAGATGAGCGAGCAGGCGCTCGCGGCGGCGATGCGCAATATTCCGCTGCGCAAGTTTGGCACCGGGCACGACATCGCCCAGGCTGTTGCGTTTCTCGCGTCGCCACGGGCCGCCTACATTACGGGCCAGAAGCTCGATGTTGACGGCGGCTATTCGGTGTAACCGGATTGCGCCGCACACCCACTATGCCGCTTGGCGGTTAGCCTGGGATTTTCGGCGTCGCTGGGCGAACCACTCAGGGTGCAGTTCTGCGCTCACCCGCTGAGCGGCCCCCGATACGAGTGACATACACCTGGGGGCAAGGGCCCCCACTCCGCTGATCGCGAGCGCCCCGATGGGGCCGTCGGGGCCGATGATTGCGGCACCCATGGAGCTCACGCCGCGGTGCCCCGCCCCGCCCACGTGAGACGCCAGGCCATAGTTGCGGCGAATAGCGGTGAGCTCGGTTCGCACCCATGCAAGATCAACGTGGCTGTCGCGTTCACGTTTGGCCACCACGTCGCTCGCGGCCCCCGGCCGCATCATCGCCAGGATGGCTTTGCCGGCCGAGGTGTTCTCAACGGGAAACCTGAATCCAATGCTGGGGCGCGCGAGTGCACCCGGCAGCGCGCCCACCCGGTCGAGGTAGTAGGTCATGCCACTGGGTTCGAGCACCGCGAGCTGCACGCACAATCCCGTCGCGTCGCGCAGTTCACGCAGCACCGGTTTCGCGGTTTCACGCAGCTGAGCATTCGTGGTGCCGCGTTCTTCGAGGGCGACGATGCGGCCGCCGAGCCGATACCCCTGCAGGTCTTCGTCGCGGGTGAGCCACCCCACCTCGACGAGCTGGGTGATGAGCCGAAACACCGTGGAGCGCGGCAGCCCCGTGTACTCGGTGAGCTCGTTGAGCAGCCAGCGCGGCTGGCCGGTGGAGAAGGCATCCATGATGACCGCGGTTCTGGCGATCACCGATGACCGTGATTCTTCGGCGGCACTCGCCCGTGCGCGCGCGTTCAGCTGTAGCGTTTCAGACATGCGTCACTCCCCTGTGGCAAACATCGGGTCATAAACCTCGGCAGCATCGCCGATGCTAAACAAACTATCACTTGCTTGGTGAACCGGGTAGTCTTTTCTCACCACCGCGAGTGCCCCGAGCGCTCGCCTGGTGCACCACGATCTCGCGCCCTGAGCAGGCAACGCACCGGCCGCTTGGCCCGATTGGAGACGATGACGTGACACACCCCGCGCCCACACCCCCGGTGCTGCACACCCACCGCGTCAGGCTGGGCTATGCCGACACTGACCCCGCCGGCATTCTCTACTACGCTGCCTGGTTTCCCATGATGGAGCGGCTGCAGTCGGAGTTTCTGTTCACGCAGGGGCTGCGCCAAGACCGCTGGAAGGCCGAATTTGGGTGGTGGACGGTCACGCGCGCAACACAGTGCGAATATCTCGCGGCGGTGGGGCTCTATGATCCGATCCGGATCGAGCTGCGTATGGGCACGATCGGTGTGAGCTCGTTCTCGTTTGAGTATGAAATGTGGCGCGAAACCGATGAGGTGCTGGCGGCGCGCGCATCGATCACGCTCGTGTCGGTGTCGCCCGAGCAGACCACGGTGCGGCTGCCCCAGGCGCTGCGTGCGCACGCCGAAGGCTGGGCCACGGCCGGGGCGTGATGAACTACCCTCGCTCGCAGATCCCGCCGGCCACACACCAGCGGGCCGTAAGCGCGTTCGCCGGTTAGCGCGTCAGCTGCAGCCAGGGCTCAGCCCGGCCGCTGCGCACCGCGTCAAGGTGCAGGCTCGTCTGCGCGAGCGCCGAGAACAGCAAGAATCCCTGCATGCCCTCCCAGCCGCGGCTCCACGGTGACCGCTTGGCGTACTCCCACACGGGGCTGTCGCCGAGCTCGGGGGCCAGGGCCGCCACGGCGCGCGTGCGCCCCAGGTGGTGATCGACGATCTGGTCGCTGCGCACCGCGAGCCCCCTGAACCGGTACTCGTGCCCGGGCAGCACCTCGTGCGCATCGAACGCGTGCATGGCGCGCAGTGAGGTCAGGTAGTCGATGAGCGGGTCTGATCCGGGGAGGCTGCCGAGCCCCAGGCCCGGGTTGATCTGCGGCAGCACGTGATCGCCCGTGAAAATGAGCCCGAGATCTGGGGCCTCGAGGCACAGGTGCCCCGCGGTGTGCCCGGGCGTGATGATCGCGCGCAGGGTGTGACCCGCGAGCTGCAGCGTCTCGCCGTCGGCGAGCAGCGCGTCGGCGGCGACCGCGGGCGACGGGCGATCCAGCAGCACCGGAGCCAGTAGCTCCTCCTGCACCTCATGCGGCACGCCCCACTCCTGCATGCGCTGTCGACGATCGGCGGCCGCCAGCAGCTGCCGCCCCGCCCCGTTCACCACTTGCGATTCAACATCAGACAGAATGAGCCGCGCGCCAGAGGCAGCGCGCAACTGGTCTGCGGCCCCCAGATGATCGGGGTGGCTGTGGGTCACCAGGATCGTGGTGACGTCGCGCAGCGTGCGGCCATGGTCAGCCAAGAAAGCCTCCCACGCCTGCAGCGTGGTTTCGCCGCTCCAGCCCGGATCAATGATGTGCGTGCCATCATCGCCGAAGAACACGTACCCGAGTGAGTAGGGCATGCGTGGGCCCGGCATCGGGATAGCGACGGCCCACAGGCCACTCGCGACCTCTTCTGCGGCGGCGAGCTGCTGCTTGCCCCACGCGCGTCGCTGCGGTGCACTTGTCGCGACGAACGCGTGTTCACGATCCAACATTCCTCCACAGTAGCAAGCGTTTGGTGCCGGGGTGGCACGCCTGGGCAGCAAGAGCCCGAAACGCATCAGCCCCGTCTCTACGAGACGGGGCTGATGGTTAGCGGTTACTCACTTTGCCAAACAGGTTGGCAATCGGGGCGATGATGAGCGGCCGCGCGGCCACCCAACCACCCGCGGTGACCGCGATCGCGAGCACGAAGTACCAGAACCCTGCCCAGTTGACGACGTCGGTGCCGGCGTACATGTGGTTCAGGTTGCGCAGTGCACCGGTCGAGAAGACCAGAATCACGTGCACGACGATGAAGAACACGAAGAACAGCATCGTCGGGAAGTGGATCGCGCGGGCCACGGGCGCCGGGTACAGCTTGTTGAGGCGCTCGGCCTTTTCGGGCCACCACTCGCTCATGCGCAGCCCGGTGATGACCGCGAGCGGAGCCGCAACGAAGACCACCAAGAAGTACATAATCTGCTGCAAACTGTTGTAATTCACCCAGCCGTTCTCAACGGGCCAGTTCAGCGTCGCATACTGCAGCGCGGCCGAGAGCGCATTGGGGAACACCTCCCACGAGGTGGGAACGATGCGCACCCAGTGCCCCGAGGCGAACAGCAGCACCACAAACACGAGACCGTTCAGCATCCACAGCACATCGAGCGAGGTGTGCAGCCACAGGTTGATGCTGATCTTCTTGCCACCCTTTTTGGGGGTCCAGAAGGCCGGCGGTTTCGCCTGGTGCCGCACGAGCAGCCCGCTTCTGATGATCAGCACCATCAAGAAGAAGTTCAAGAAGTGGGTCCAGCGCGCCCACGCCGGAAACCCGGGCTCCGTCGTCTCGGGCAGGTGATACTCACCCGGGTACCGCGTCAGAAACTCGGGCACCCCGGGCAGCGTCGTGACACCGCGGGCCGCGAGCACGAGAATGCCGGCGGCCGCGATCGACCCGATCACGATGAGGGCAACGCGACGAATGATCCGGATCACCGCGGGGTCGACCCTGGGGGCGGCCTTCGCGGCTGGCGACGCGGGCTGGGCCGGGGCCTGCGCGGTTTGGGGCTGCGCAGTTTTGGCCTGAGCTGCTTGGGGCTGCGTGGCCGGAGCGGCCGCGAGTTTCGCCGGGGTCGCGGTGGCAGGCTTGGGCTGAGCCGGCGCTGGAGCCGGTGCTGTCGTAGTTGCAGCTGCAGTTGCAACCGGTGTCTGCGCCGCGGGCTGAGCGGCGGCCACCGGTGCAGCTACAGCCGGTGCGGTTGCAGCCGCGGGCGCTGCTGGTGCCGGCGATACTGCAGCCGACGTCGCAGCAGAAGCAGCGCTTCCCGCCTGTGCGGGGGCACGCCCCGCGGCGGGCCAGGGGTCTCCGCCTGCGACGCGGGGCAATCCCTGTCGCAGGGGCGGCCCGGTGTTGACAATGCTCGCGGCAGCAGCACCAGCAGCGCCCGCGAGGGGTGAAGATTCGGCGCCTGCGCCATCAGTGACGCCAACAGCCTCAGCATCGGCAACGGCACCCGCAGCATTCGGCTGCGCGGCGTCGTTCGAGGTTGGCACATCAGCATGCTTACCGACGGGGCTGGTCGCGGCCGAAGCTCCCGTCGCAGGGGCAGGTTCGCCTGCGGCCGCAACAGCAGCAGCGCCCGTCACAGCAGCTGCACCCTCGGAGACAGCAGCGCCCGCGAGCACCCCGTGGGGTGGCCAGGGCGATCCGCCGGCGGCCCGGGGCAACCCGGCGCGCACGATGGCGGCGGGTGCCGCAGGTTCAGCCGGGCTCTCGCCCGAGGCCGGTGCTGTTGGCTCGGCGGCAGCGGGCACGGCGTGATCCGGAGCAGCTTCGGTCTGCGAAGCATCGCTCGCAGCCGGCGCCGCTTCAGCAGCCAGCACCGCGCCAGCGCCCAGCACCGCATCGGGGCTCAGCACGGCCTCGGCCACGAACTCGGCATCGGGGATCACCCCGGCGCTCTCACCGGGCAGTGACCCGGCGGCGGGCCAGGGCTCCCCCTGTGCCTGCCGTGGCAGCCCGCGTCGCAGTACTCCCTGGTTAGTGGCCACGGTTATCCCTTTCGGGTTTCGAGCGCGCGCAGCAGCTGCGGCACCACCGTGAACACGTCACCGACGATGCCAAAGTCGGCGACCTCAAAGATGGGGGCGTCGCCGTCTTTGTTGATTGCGACGATGGTCTTGGCGGTCTGCATGCCGGCGCGGTGCTGAATGGCACCCGAGATTCCGAGGGCGATGTAGAGCTGCGGTGACACCGAAACACCGGTCTGGCCGACCTGGTGTGACTGCGGAATGTATCCGGCGTCGACGGCGGCGCGTGAGGCACCAATCGCGGCGCCGAGGGCATCTGCGAGCTCTTCGACGAGCACGAACTGCTCCTTCGAGCCGAGGCCACGACCACCCGAGACAACACGCTCAGCACCGCGCAGCTCGGGCCGTGATGACTCGACCACCTCGGCGTCGAACGACACGAGCGTAGCCGCGGGCTGCGCCGAGTCGGTGAACGCGAGCTCTTGCTGCTGCTCAGGCTGCGCTGCGGCGCGGGTATCGATCGAGCCCTGGCGCAGGGTGATCACCGGGGCGCCAAAGGTCGAGGTCGAGGCGGCTGTGTAGGCGCCGCCGTAAATGGAGTGCTGGGCGGTGACGCCGAGGTCATCGCGGGCGATGCCGATCGCGTCGACGGCGACGGCACTCTTGCTGCGCACCGCGAACCGGGCCGCGATGTCGCGGCCATCGGGCGAGTGCGACAGCAGCACCGCGTCGGGGGCGACCTGTGCGGCCGCTGCGGTCAGCGCGTCAACCGCGGTGACCGTGAGACCTGCGCCAACGGTGCTGGCGGCGGTAGCTGCGACGAGCACCTGCGCGGCACCCAGCTCAGCGAGCTTGGGGGCGAGTTCGCCCGGGCCCAGCAGCAGCGCGACGGGGGTGCCCACCAGCGATGCCGCGCCGAGCAGCTCGGCGGCCGAACCTGCGAGGCCACCCGCAGGGGTGGTCTCGACGACAACGAGAATTGAATCTGCAGCGAAGTTAGTCATGATTCGCCTCCTTACACCAGTCGGTTTTCGGCGAGGAAGTCGGCGAGCTTGTCGCCGGCGTCACCCTCATCAGAGATTTTGATGCCTGCCGCGCGCGCCGGCTTTTCGGCGACGGTCAGCATGATGGAGCGTGCCACCGTTGCATCCTCGGCATCTACCGCGAGGTCTGCGAGGGTGAGAGTTTCGAGCGGCTTCTTCTTCGCGGCCATGATGCCCTTGAAGTTGGGGAAGCGGGGGTCGGGCAGTGCCTCGGTGATCGAGACCACCGCGGGCAGTGCGGCGCGCACCTGCTGTACGCCGCCGTCGACCGAGCGTACTCCCGAGACCGCGCCGTCAGCGACCTCGACGGTGCTGACGCGACTGACGAGGGGCACGCTGAGGTGCTCGGCGATCGCGGCGGGCACCATGCCACCCGAGCCGTCGGTCGAGGAGTTGCCCGCGATCACGAGGTCGAAGCCGGCGCGCTTGATAGCGGCGGCGAGAGCCTCGGCCGTGAGCGTCAGATCGGCGCCCTGCAGTGCCTCATCAACGATCTGAATCGCGCCGTGCGCACCCATTGCGAGCGCCTTGCGAATCGTGGTGACCGCGCCCTCGGGGGCCAGCGTGAGCACCGTAATCTCGGTGCCTTCGTGCCCGTCTGCGTAGCTTAGGGCCACCTCGAGCGCGCGCTCTGAAATCTCGTCGAGCACCGACTCACTCGCGCCGCGATCGGCGAGGCCGGTTTCGAGGTTGAGTGTACGATCCCCGTACGTGTCTGGGACTTCTTTGACCAAGACGATCAGCTTCATCGATATCTCCTTCACCGTGTGACCCCAGCCTACAATAAATAACAAGCAAGCGCTTGGTTATTCTTGTTTTGGTGAAAACTTGCCCCGCTGAGCGAGACTTCACGGCGCAAAAGCGGCCCTCGGTGATAGCTTTCTCGCCGTTACCGCGCCGCGAACGCTTGAATGCGCTTTTCTGCTTCGGCCGTCACCGAGGTCGCCCCGATCGTGCGGGCCTCTTCAGCGAGCTGCTCGCGAAAACTGCGCGACGGCTGCGAACGAATCAGGCGCTTCGCCTGACCATATGCGTAGGCGGCGCCATCGACCCAGTGCCGGGCGATCGTTTCGGCCCGCTCAAGTACCGCGTCATCTGCGACGACCTCGGCAACGAGCCCCCACTCCTGCGCCTCTTTCGCAGGCAACAACCGGTCCTGCAGCGTGAGCTGCAGCGCGCGCCGTTCACCCACCGCGCGGGCCAGTAACGCCGTCACCGACAGGTCGGGGGTGAGCCCGACGCCGGCATACAGTGCGCCGACGCGTGAGGACTCCCCCACCACTGCGTAGTCGCTCGCAAGCAGCACGCCGAGCCCGCCGCCAGCGGTGGTGCCGTGGGCAGCCGCGACCACGGGGATCGATGATTCGACGAGCGCCGCGAGGCCCACGTTGATCACCTCGGCCAGCGAGGTGAGCGCGTCTTCGCGGTCAGGCATCTCAGCCATGGCGCGCACGTCGCCGCCGGCACAGAAAGCACGCCCCTCGGCGGCGATGATGATCGCGCGCGTCTCGGGATGCGCCAGAGCATCGGTGACCGCGGCGACCCAGGCGTGGGCCATATCTGCGTCGAACGCATTCAGGCTCGCGGGGCGGTTCAGAGTAATACGGGCAATGCCGGCGTCGATGCCGAGCAATACGGAGGCAGTCATGCCAAGAGCCTAAGGGAAACTGCCACCCGCGCGCACGCGAGTCCGACTGAACGGAACCGCATCTGCGGCGAGAGCGCTCATCACTGGCAACCCAAGCGGCGCGAAGTACAAGCGTGCACCGCACTAACATGGGGAGCTACGTAACTTTGTAGTTAGGATTTCTTATTGTGACCGTTTCACACCGCATGGCAGTTGCAGGCATCATCGCTTGTGCACTTCTGACGGGGTGCGCTCCTCTGAATTCATTTGAGAATGAAGTGCTGCAGAGCGCGAAACGGGGCGAGAGTAACATCAAACTCCCTCAGCACGGGCCGGTAGACGCTTGGTCATCTGTTCTTGTGGTGTGCCCCTATGCAGACCTGTCGAAGATCGATAGCCCCTTTGCCGACGGGCTGCCTCATGCTGGGCCGTCGGAATCAATCCCAGAGTCCTCACAGTCCCTCATTTTCACCAATGGAAGCGAGACCGAGTCGCTCCAGTTGGATCGGGCACAGGTTGATTTCTGCTCACAAGACCTTGCTGAACCCTTCGCTGCAGATCAGTCTTGGGCAGTCTCTCAATCGGGCGAAGATGGCCGATACATGCTCGCCCCGGTTTCCTAGCCCCAGCGCTTTTCATCGCGCGCAATGGACCTGGCACGCACCAACGCGGCGCCCACTCCCCGAGGGGAATGGGCGCCGCGCATAGGCAGAACGGTTAGGCTGCGAACTCGACGATCCGGCGCCGCAGCAGATCGAGCTGCTCAGTGACGCGCACGCGTGCGGTGCCACCGGCGCCCACGCGCGAGTTCACTGAGCCCTCGATGGTGAGCACGTCGCGCACCGCGGGGGTCAGGTGCTCAGAGATCTCAGTGAGCTCGGCGTCGCTCGGCTCGTGTAGTTCGATGCCGCGCTCCTCGCAGTACCGCACCATCTCGCCCGAGATTTCGTGTGCGTCGCGGAAGATGACGCCCTGCTTCACGAGCCACTCGGCGACATCGGTCGCGAGCGAGAAGCCCTTGGGAGCAAGCTCAGCCATACGCTCAGTGTGGAACGTCATGGTCGCGACCATGCCAGTGAACGCTGGCAGCAGCACCTCGAGCTGAGTGATGGAGTCGAAGACGGGCTCTTTGTCCTCCTGCAGATCGCGGTTGTACGCAAGAGGCAAACCCTTGAGCGTCGCGAGCAGGCCGGTCAGGTTGCCAATGAGGCGCCCCGACTTGCCACGCGCGAGCTCAGCGATGTCGGGGTTCTTCTTCTGCGGCATGATCGACGACCCCGTCGAATAGCCGTCGTGCAGCGTCACGAAGCCAAATTCCTTCGTGTTCCAGAGGATGATCTCCTCTGACAGGCGCGACAGATCGATGCCAATCTGTGTGCAGATGTAGGCGAACTCGGCCACGACGTCGCGGGCCGAGGTGCCATCGATGGAGTTCTCGAGCGGATCGCCCAGGCCGAGCTCACTGGCGACGATGCGCGGGTCGAGACCGAGCGAGGATCCGGCAAGCGCGCCGCCGCCGTAGGGCGAAGCACTCGCGCGTACCGACCAGTCACGCAGACGCTCCAGGTCACGCACGATGGGCCACGCGTGCGCGGCCAGCTGGTGCGCGAGCAGCACGGGCTGCGCGCTCTGCAGGTGCGTGCGCCCCGGCAGAATCGCGCCGATGTGCACGCGGGCCTGGGCCTCGAGCGCATCGAGGTAATCGAGCAGCATGCCCCGGATCACGGCCGCGTGGTCGAGCAAGAACATGCGCACCAGCGTGGCGATCTGGTCGTTGCGGCTGCGGCCGGCGCGAAGCTTGCCGCCCAGCTGTACGCCCACAATGTCGATGAGCAGGCGCTCAAGCGCCGAGTGCACGTCTTCGTCGTCTTCGGCGGGGAAGGCGCGGCCGTCAGCCACGCGCGCGGCGAGCTCGTCGAGGCCCGCGTGCATGCCGGTGAGGTCATCAGCCGTGAGATAGCCGGCTGCGGCGAGCGCGGTGGCGTGTGCCTTCGAGCCGCGAATGTCGTAGGGGGCGAGTACCCAGTCGAAGTGGGTGGACTTCGAGATGGCGGCGAGGGCGGGTGAGGGGCCGCTGGCGAAGCGTCCGCCCCAGAGTGCGCCAGCTTCGGCCGCGCGGTTGCCAGCTTCGTTCATGTGACCCTGATCAGTCATGGTGTTGTCCTTCATTCAGTTCAGTCGTGGGCACCGGGTGGCGGTGCGGCGTGCTGTGCGCGGGTGCTGCGGTGCGCGATGTGTTTGTTGCGGTGCGCGGGCGGTTATGCGCGCTCGAGTAGCCAGGCCATGAGGGCCTTCTGCGCGTGCACGCGGTTCTCGGCTTCGTCCCAGACGACGCTCTGTGCACCGTCGATGACCTCGGGGGCCACCTCGTACTCGCGGTATGCGGGCAGGCAGTGCAAGAAGATGGCGTCGTCGTTGGCGTGTGCCATCAGCTCGGGGGTCACCCGGTAGGCGCCGAACGTGGCGATGCGGTCGGCCTTCTCGTCTTCCTGTCCCATCGACACCCAGGTGTCGGTGATGACGGCGTCGGCGCCCGTTACGGCGGCGACGGGGTCGGTGAAGATCTCAACGCTGCCGCCGGTTTCGGCTGCGATGCGCTTGGCGTCTGCGACGATGTCGGCGCGGGGGTGGTAGCCCTCGGGGCCGGCCACGCGAATGTGCATGCCCGCGGTGGCGAAGCCGAGCAGGTAGGAGTGGCCCATGTTGTTGGCGGCGTCACCGACGTAGGTGGCGGTGAGGCCCTTCAGGTCGCCCTTCTGCTCGCGCACCGTCTGCAGATCGGCGAGGATCTGGCAGGGGTGGAAATCGTCAGAGAGTGAGTTGATGACGGGAACGGTGGCGTTCGCGGCCATCTCCTCGAGCCCCGAGTGCGCGAAGGTGCGCCACACGATGAGCGACACCATGCGCGAGAGCACCTTGGCGGTGTCGGCGACGGTCTCTTTCACGCCCAGCTGGGCTTCGCCCGGGTTCACGATGATGGGGTTGCCGCCCAGATCAGAGATGCCGGTGGCAAAGCTGAAGCGGGTGCGCGTGGAGGTTTTGTCGAAGAACACCGCGGCAGACTGCGGCCCCTCGAGCGGTCGTCGCGAGAAGCGGTCTCGCTTGAGTGCAGCGGCAAGCTCGAGCACCTCCAGCTGTTCGGAGGGGCTCAGGTCGTCATCACGGAGAAAGTGCCTAGTCACGTGGCCAGCTTACCGCCCGCGGTTCCTTGGAACACGCGGGCGGTCACACTGTTTTAGTAGGTCGCGGCGTAGGCGGCGTACCGGTCGGCGGGTTCGAGTGCCTCGCAGCGCGAAATTTCTGCGCGTTTGACGGCGAGGAACGTGTCGGCGAGGTCGCGTGCGAACCATTCGGTGGCCACAATTGAGGATTCGAAATGGGCGAGTGCCTCGGTCAGAGTGGCGGGTACGGGCCGGATCCCCAGCTCGTCACGCTCGGTGGGGGTGAGCGCGTCAGAGTCACCGCTCACAATGTTGGGGGTGGGCAGCTGCTGGCGCAGCCCCTCAAGGCCCGCACGAATCAGGCAGCCCAGCACCAGCCACGGGTTGCTGGTCGCATCTGCGGCACGGTACTCAAGGTTGAACTGCTTCTGGTGGTTGGCACCCGGGGTGTTGAACAGCGGGCAGATGCGCAGCATCGCTTCGCGGTTGTTCTCGCCCAAGAAGATGCCGCCCGCGCTCCACCGGTGCGGGGCCAAACGCTCATATGACAACGGCGCCGATGCGGCCACAGCCTGGAATGCCTCGGCATATTTAAGAATGCCTGCGGCGAAGGATCCGGCAACGTCAGAGAGTTTGCTCGGCCGTGACTCGTCATAGGTGACGAATCGGCCTTCTTTGTCGCGCAGGCTGACGTGCACGTGCACGCCGTTGCCGCCGCCGTTTTCCTCGATGATGGGTGAGAAGGTGATGCTCTTGCCCAGGCTGCTGGCCACGTGCCGGGTGATCTCGCGCAGGTAGACGGCGCGGTCAGCTGCCACGAGCGCGCGGGCCGGGCTGAGCGTGATTTCAAACTGGTTGCGGCCAAACTCGGGCAGCCACATTTCGGGTTCGAGGCCGGCATCGTCGAGCGCCGCCATGAGCCGGCCGCCCAGCTCTTCCTCTTCAAGGAAAGCCTCGAGCGAGAACGGGGTGTTGACCGGGCTCCCCGAGTCTTCGAGCAGCATGAATTCGTGTTCGAACGATGCGACGATGCTCAGCCCGGTTTCGGCTTGCAGATCGGCGATGGCCTGCTTCAAGAAGCTGCGGGGATCGCACTCCCACGGCTGGCCATCGGGGGTATGAATGTCGGCGAGCACGAGGGTGGTCTGCTCCCCCGTCTCGTTGAGTGCGACGGTGGCGATGCTGCTGACGTCGGGCATGAGGCGCAGGTCGCCGACCGCGCCAAACGGGTTGGGCGTGACGATCGACCCGAACGCGTCGATCGCGAGGTTTGCGGGCACCCAACCGCAGCCGCTGTTGAGGTACTTCTGAAACTCCTGCTGCCGAAACGCGCGCCCTCGCGCCTTGGCTGCAAGGTCTGACGTCAAGATGATGGCCAGCGGTTCTTTTCGCACGATGAATCTTTCTCTTGGATGAAATCACGACGGGCCTGAAGGGCCGGTCGTGCACGATAATGAAGTGGTTATTCCCAGGCGTCGAACGCTTGGATGCGCCCGACGGGCTCGGCTCCGAGGCGCGCGACAACACCGGCAATGAGTGTTTCGACGAGCGCGAGCGAGGGCACGAGGGAGTCAAACGGGCTCGGTGCTTCGACCGCGCTCGAGATCAGGTAGTCGGCGTGCTTTGCGGCGGGCGACAGCCACGGATCGGTGAGGAGCACCGTCGTCACTCGCTGTTGTTTGGCGCGTTCGACAAATTCGACGGTGGTGTCTTGGTACCGGCGGTAGTCGAACGCGATCAACACGTCGCGGCCGCCCATGTCGAGCAGCGCGAGTGACTTGTCTGATTCGGCCCGCCCCACGAACCGCACATCGGGGCGCAGCAGGCGCAGGTGCAGCGTGAGGTATTCGGCGAGCAGCCCCGAGTACCTCCCGCCGACGGCCCAGATGCGCCGCTTGGGGTCGGCAAGTAGCTCGATGATGTGGTCGAACTCTGACGCGGGCACCGAGGCCGAGCTGCTGTTGAGCCCCCGCACGAACACCTCGTTGGCGGTGGTGATGAGGTGGTGATCGGCCGATCCCCTCGCCCCAGCATGCGACTCATACTGGTCGATGGGCGAGGTGGTGCGCTCTGAGATTTCCTCTCGCAGCAGCTCTTGCATGTGCGGGTACGACTGAATGCCCACGCGGGCCAGCATGCGCAGCACCGTGGGGGCGCTCACATTGGCGCGCTCGGCAAGCTTCGCTACGGGTTCGAGCCCCGCCACGGGATACTCGGCGATCAGGGCCCTAGCTACTTTGCGTTCGGCCGGGCTCATCACGTCAAACGACATGTTGAGGGCCTCGGCGAGCGTACGGTTCTCGGGCCTTAAGGGATCATGCGTCATATAGATGAGTCACCAACCTTGGTAGGGAGCAATATCGGCGGCCGAAACCGCGCCGTGGCGCACGTCAGTGACCGCCGCGTGCAGTGTTTCCACGGCGCGCAGCGCGTCAGCGGCGCTCAGGTTCAGCGGCGGCGTCAGCTCGATCACGTTGCCGCGCACCAGATAGTTCACCACGCCCAGCTGCCACATGCGGTAGATCACCCGGTGCGTGAACACTCCATCGTTGTCATCATGCGCGACGCCTGGCTCGGCATTGAGCTCGATGCCGAGGCTCAGCCCCAAGCCGCGCACCTCACGAATCTCGGGCAGCGCGGCCTCACTGATCAGGTCGCGCAGCTGCGCACCCCGCTCGCGGGCGGCGTGGGCCAGTCGCTCAGACACGACGGTGTCGAGCACCGCGCGCCCAGCGGCTGCGCTCACCGAGTTACCGGCGGTGGTGAGCAGCGAGCTTGCGGGTGCCACATCGAGCACGGCCGCGGGCCCCACGACCGCCGAGAGCGGCAGGCCACCACCGAGGGCCTTCCCAAAGGTCACCAGATCGGGGGTTGCGTCGTCGCGTGTGAAGGCGTGCAGCAGGCCGGTGCGGCCCAGCCCCACCTTCACTTCATCAACGATCAGCAGGGCACCTGCGCGCCGAGTTCGCTCGGCGAGCCCGCGCAGAAAGCCCGCGGGCGGCACAACGATGCCGCCATCAGACTGCATCGGTTCCACGATTACCGCGGCGACGTCACCGCGCTCGAGTTCACGGTCGAGCAGCCGCCACACGTCATCGAGCTCAGCGCCCGCATGTGCGGGGTATGGCAGCAGCGCACTCGCCGGGTCACCGGCCAGCCCGGCCTCCACGAACACCCCGCTCACCAACTGTGCCGGGCCGAACCCGCCATGGTAGCCACCCTGAAATGCGACGACGCGATCTCGCCCGGTCGCTGCCCGGGCCGCCGCGATCGCCGAATTGTTGGCGTCGGTGCCCGAGTGGCCGAGCAACACACGCCGCTCGCCAGCGCCAGCGCTCACACCCGCACCAACGCCGCCGCCCGCACCAGCGCCAGCCCCAGCACCGCCGCCCGCATCACCGAGGTTTCCCGTGGGGGTTACCTCGAGCAGGGTCTCAGCGAGCTGCACCGCATCGGGGTTGGTGGCTGACAGCACGCTTGATCCGGAGCCGCGTGCCGCAGCCTCTCGAATCGCAGCGACCACGTGCGGATGAGCGTGCCCGAGGCTATTCGCACCCCAGGCCGCCGACAGATCGAGCAGCCTGCGCCCCTCGTGATCGATGATCTCGCTGCCCTCGCCCGCCACGATCGCGAGCGGAAAAAACCGCAGCTTCTGGTTCCCCGCGATCACCCGCGCATCGCGCTCGGGCAGCGCACCGAAGTTAGACATGCGCGCCCGCGATCGATGCGCGCTGGTCGAGCTCGTCGCACGCGCCCAGGTACGCGGCGGCGAGCGCGAGAGCCACGCGCCGCACCGCGTCAGCATCGGGCAGAAATTGAGCGTGGTGCAGGCTCGGCTGCAGTGTGGCGCCCTCGGTTTCGACGCCGACGAACGCCATCACCCCGGGGATCTGCTCTGAATAGAACGAGAAATCGTCGGCCCCGCACGAGCGCATGGGCTCGCTCACGATGAACCCTGCGTGCCGCAGCTGGTCATCGACGCGATCAACGAGATCCGGATCATTCTCAAGCACGGGTTCGCCCGTGGTGATGGTCACCTCTGCGGTCACCCCGAATGATGCGGCCTGTGCTTCGACGTAGGTGCGCAGTGCCTCGTGGATCTTGGGCCGGTCACCGCGATCCATCGTGCGCAGGGTGGCGGCGGCGTGCGCTTCGGCCGGGATCACGTTGGCGGCGTCGCCCGCGGTGAAGCGGCCGACGGTCAACACGGCCGGGTGCATCGGGGAAACGGTGCGCGCGACCACGGCGGGGAGCCCGACGACGATCTGCGCGAGCACACCGATGGGGTTTGCGGCCTCGTGCGGGTAGGCGCCGTGCCCGCCGCGACCGTGCACGGTCACGTGCACCTCATCGGCTGCGGCGTTCGTGGGGCCCTTGCCCGTGGCGACCGCGCCGCGGGCAATGCCGGGGTGCACGTGGGCGGCCAGCACCGCGGCGACGCCCTGCTCGGCGAGCACGCCCGCGCCGACGATGTCGAGCGCCCCCGAGGGGTACGCTTCTTCTCTCGGCTGCAGAAACGGCACCAGCGCGTAGGGCAGCTCGCACTCGGCAGCGGCTCGGCTCAGCGCGATGAGCGCGGCCTGGTGCACGTCGTGGCCGCAGGCGTGCATGGCCCCGTTGGTGGAGCCAAACGTCGCGCCCGTGCGCTCGATGATCGGCAGAGCGTCGAGCTCTGAGCGCACTGCGATCGCGGGGCCAGCGTCTGGCCCGATGCGGCCGATGCGCCCCACGTCTGCCACCCGCTGCATTTCGGTGGGCATGCGCTCAGCGATCCAGGCCGCGGTCGGCTCCTCTTCCCCCGAAATATGGGGGTGCTGGTGCAGCTCCTCGCGCAGCAGGCTTGCGGCCACGGCGTGCTCGGTGGTGCGCTTGAGCAGGGTGCGGGCAAGCAGCGCACGGGCTGCTTCGGTGCCATTCACCTCAGCACCGGTCGCTGCGGTGCCGGTCGCTGCGGTGCCGGTCTCTGCGGTGCCGGTCGCTGCGGTGCCGGTCGCTGCAGCGCTGGCCACTTCAGTACCGTTTGATTCAGCATCAGTCGGCGCAGTGGGGATCAGCTCGGTGGGCGTCGCGTCATCGTTCATCATGAGGTCGCTCCCGCCATCACAAATCGGGGCCGTTCGTCGAGCTGGTAGGCACGCACCGCGTTGTCTGCGCAGATCTTGCGAATCAGCGCTTCGCCGGTCGCCGCATCCCACTCGCCTGCACCGATCCACTCGTTGATCACGCGCAGCAGCCCACGCCTGAAGAGGTGTGCCCCGAGCAGGTAGAGCTCAGCGAGCCCAAACGCGTCTGAAGAGAATAGCGCCTTATCGAACGGGGTGAGTTCGAGGGATTCGGCGATGATCTGCGGTGCGCGGGCTCCCACGTAGTTGATGGCCAACCCCACGTCACAGTACACATGCGGAAACGCATGGGCCAGGTACCCCGCGTTGCGGTGGAACGGGTAGCAGTGCAGCAGCAGCACGCGGGCCCCCGACTCACGAGTGAGCCTCAGCCACTCGGTGAGCAGCAGCGGGTCGCACCGGTGCAGGTCGACATCGGGGTCGCCAAACCCGATGTGAAACTGAATCGCCTGCTGCTCGTCGACGGCGCACCAGATACCGAAGCGAATCAGCACCGCGTCGTCGAGGCGCGGTTCGGCCCCGCCTTCGATCTCGCGCAGCCAGCCAGCGGCGGCCGCGGCGACCTCGGCATCGGTGGGACGCACGGGATTAAAGTCGAGCCCGAGCCGGTAAGCAGCAATCGTTTTCACACCCACGGCGGTCGTGAGTTCGGTGCGCAGCTGCGCACGGAAGCTCTCGGCGTAGTCGGTGGCAGACTGCAGCTGCGGGGCCAGCTGCTCGGCCAAGCGCTCCAGCCGCACTACCGCGTCGGCCGTGGCACCGGCGCGATCGGCCATGCCCTGGGGCGACAGGATGTCATCGCCCCGGTATCCGGTCTCGATCAGGTAGCGGTCGATGCCCGCCCCGCGCAGCAACCGCGCGTTCACTTCGCTGGGGGCGAGCTCGGCCCGGCGCTCAAGATACCGTTCGGCGCTCACGTGCGGATCAAGGTCGAGCAGCGGGGCGCACCATCGCCTGATCGCGGTGCCCAGCTGGGAGTCGAACACGGTCGTGCCCGCTGGCGCATCCCAGTTCGATTCCGTCATCATGCTTTCGAATTCGGGCCTGGCGAGCTGATGCTCCACCACGCCGTGGCAGTGATGGTCGATCAGCTGCACCGATTCGAAGGCCGAGGGAGTGAGCAGGGGTGCGTCGGAGTGCACGGTGTTCCTTTCTCAGGATGGGCTAGCGGGGTAAAACGACTTGCGAGGTAAAGCGAGTTGCGGGGTGAAACTAGTTGCGAGGCTAGTCGAGGTCTTCGGTCGTGAGCCTGCTGCCGATGCGCTGGGCCAGCCCCGGTCGGGCCAAGATAATGACGAGCCCCACGAGGCACCAGGCGCCCGCGATCCACGGGAAGTAGGTGTACGGGGCTTCTTGCCCAATCACCTGAATCGCGTAGACAAAGGCCAGGTAGATGAGGCCGAGTATCGGCAAGATGATTTCCCATTTGGGGATCTTGCTGTTGCCACGCAACACGTAGGTGATGGCGCCGACCGAGGTCATGCCGTAGGCCACCACCATGCACAGCGTGGCGATCGTGGCGTACCAGTAGTAGACGTCAAAGGCGGTGCCGCCAAACACGGTCAGGCCTGCGGCGAGCGCGAACGCAATCACCACGGTGGTGATGACGGCGGCGACGGGCACCTTCGTGCGCGGGTTCGCGACGCCGAGGCGCTTGGGGCCGAAGCCGTCGCGGGCGAGCGCGTACACGAGGCGCGCGGCGGCAGCGGTGGAGCTGAGCACCGAGGCGAAGGCCACTACGAATGCGATGAAGGCGATCAGCATCGCGTATTCGCGGCTGATGTACATCGTGCTGAGGCTGGTGAGCGTGGAGTTGGCGCCCGCGAAGTTGGCGATGCCCTCGGGATCGGTGCCGTAGCCAATCGTCTGGGCGAACATCATGATCGCGTAGAGCACACCGGCGACGATGATCGCTCCGAGCAGTGCACGGGGAATGGCGCGCTTGGGGTTCTCGGTTTCTTCGCCGAGTGAGCTGCCCGATTCAAACCCGGCCCACGACAGGAACGCGAACACCGAGGCGGTCAGCACACCCACGCCGGTGGCGTCGCCGGGCAAGAAGGTGCTGAGGTCAATCGTGGCGCCGGGCACGGGGCCGGTGCCCGAGCCCACCTTCACAAAGATCACGACGGCGAGCACCAGCATCGCGGCGATACCGACCGCGCCGATGACGAACAGAATGCGCATCACGATGCGTGATTCACGCACGTTGAGCAAAATGACGAGGGCCGCGACCACGAGGGCGACGAGCAGCCAGGGCACGCTCGTCCAGAACCCACCAAACTCCTCAGCCCACGCGGCGAAGAACACCCCGGTGGCGCCCAGAATGCAGGCGGCGAAGAACAGGTAGGTGCCGAGCAGGGCGAACCCGCCAAAGAATCCGGCGCGCGGCCCGATGGTGGCGCCGGCGAGGGCATACACCGATCCGGCATGGCTGAAGTAGCTCGTCAGCCGAATGAAGCCGTAGCCCACGAACAATGTGCCGATGAAGGCGAGCAGAAAGGTGAAGGGCACCGATTTACCTACGAGCCCCGCGACGCCGATGCCGTTCAGGGCCATGGCCATCACGGGCCCCATGAATCCCACCGACAGTGCGGTGACTTCCCAGACCCGTAGTTTGCGACCGCTGGTGGCCTCGGCCACCCCGTCACCGGTACGAACAGCGCTTTCAGACATCTTCACAGACTCCTTCGTCGTGGGTTCTGGCCGATTTCAGTTCGGAGGCAGAACCTAGCGTGCATCGCCTGACGCCTCGCGTCGGGGTCGCCTCGCGCATGGAGCCGACCTCCAAATCGTAATACACATTACATATTCTGTAAACGAGCGATACTCGTACAATTTAGAACACTCACTGAGTGGCGCCATGCGCACCGCACCCCGCTCCCCCAAATGCGCGCCCCGATAGAGTTGTGCCACGACGAAACGGAGGCAGCGATGCGTGTTGCGGCAGCTTTTCTTGCAGATGCGGCGAATGTTCGAGAGGGCACCTTAAGCGTGCTCTCGGGGTTCATCAACACGATCAACCGAGAGGAGTACCCGGCGCCCCTCGGCGCCACCCTCGTTGTGGTGGTCGAGTACGACGAAAACGAGGCCCGGCGCGGTGAGCAGCAGCGCACCTTCCGTGCCCGCTGCGAACCCTCAATCGGCGGCGCCGAGATCTTCAACATCGAGGGCCAGTTCAGCCTCGAATCGAGCGCTGACGCGTTCGGCTACATTCCGATGGTGTTCGCGCTGCAAGAGGTCGAGATCCCCATGACCGGCAGCTACCGGATCATCTTTGAAGGCGACGGCCTCGAACGCGTCGACGTGCGGTTCTACGCGAACAGCACCACCATGCCCGACCTCGATAACGAACTCGCAAAGGACTAACTTGACCACGATCTCCCAGCCGGCAGCGTCGACCGAGACCGCCGCAGCTTCTGCATCAGTGACCCTCCCCACGCTCGTCGCGTTTGACCTCGACGACACCCTCGCACCCTCAAAGTCGCCCGCCCCCGAGCGCATCCTCGATGCCCTCGCAGGCCTGCTCAAGCGCACCACCGTCGCGGTCATCTCGGGCGGCAACTTCGAGCAGTTCGAGACGCAGCTCGTCTCGCGCCTCGACTCCTACGCCGGTCTCACCGAAGCCGACCTCGAAAACCTGCACCTGCTGCCCACCTGCGGCACCCGGTACGAGCGCCGCGAAGCCGGCCGCTGGGTGACCGTGTACAAGGAAGACCTCACCGCCGAAGAACGCGATAGCGCCCTCGTCGCGCTGCGCGAAGAAGCCGAACGGCTGGAACTGTGGGAGCGCGACACCTGGGGCGATGTGCTCGAGGATCGCGGTTCACAGGTCACCTTCTCGGCGCTCGGCCAGCGCGCCCCCGTCGACGCCAAAATGGCGTGGGATCCCACGGGAGCCAAGAAGAACGCCCTGCGCGCAGCGGTCGCGGCAAAGCTCCCCGAGCTTGAGGTACGCAGCGGCGGATCCACCTCGGTCGACATCACCCGCCGCGGCATCGACAAGGCCTACGGCATGCGCAAGCTCGAAGCACACACCGGCATCTCGCTCGACGACATGCTGTTCATCGGCGACCGGCTCGACCCCGAGGGCAACGATTACCCGGTGAAGGCGCTCGGCGTCACCTGCCACGCGGTCGAAGGCTGGGAAGACACCGCCGCATACCTCGAGCAGTTGCTCGCCGCCTAACCCGATGCGTATCGTCATCGCGCCCGATAAGTTCAAGGGCTCCCTCGACGCCGCCGAGGTGTGCGCGCATCTCGCCGCCGGCATCCGTGCGGTGCTGCCCGCGGCCGAGATCTGCACGGCCCCCATGGCCGACGGCGGCGAGGGCACCGTCGATGCCGCGATCGCCGCCGGTTTCGCCCGCCGCACCCGCCAAGTCACCGGGCCGCTCGGCGCCCCGGTGCACGCAAGCTTCGCGCTGCGCGACGACCAGGCCGTCATCGAGCTCGCGGCGGCCTCGGGGCTGCTGCTGATCGATGAGCCCGATCGCGACGCGCTCGCCGCCGATACCCGCGGCACCGGCGAACTCATCGCGGCCGCCCTCGACGAGGGGGCGCGTCGCATCGTGCTCGCGGTGGGCGGCAGCGCTTCAACCGACGGCGGCACGGGCATACTCAAGGCGCTCGGCGCGAAGTTTCTCGACGCCGCGGGTCGCGTTCTCGCCCCCGGCGGCGGGGCGCTCCACACGCTCGACCGCATCGATCTGGCGGGCTTCGACCCCCGCATCTTCAAGACCGACATCGTGCTCGCGAGCGACGTCGACCACCTCCTCACAGGCGATTTCGGGGCCGCACGCGTGTTCGCCCCGCAAAAGGGCGCCTCTGAATCGCAGGTCGAACTGCTCGAGGCGGGGCTGCAACGCCTCGCTGAGGTGGTGCGGGGGCTGCTGCCTGGGGTTCCGGATCATGCGATCTCCCCCGGCGCCGGGGCAGCCGGCGGCGTGGGATTTGGGGCGCTGGCGATGCTTGGGGCGCGCAGGCGTGCGGGTGCCGAGATCGTCGCCGAAGTGATCGACCTCGCGGGTCTCGTGCAGGGCGCCGCGCACCGCGCCGATCTCGTGATTACCGGCGAGGGCTCGTTCGATGCGCAAAGCCTCGGCGGCAAAACCCCCATGGGGGTGCTGGGCGTCGCGCGCGAGCTCGGAGTGCCCACCGTATTGGTGTGCGGGCGGGCCCTGGGCGGCGCCGAGGTATGGCGCGATGCCGGGTTCAGCGCCTGTCACGCTGTCTCAGAGCTGGCGCCCGACGCGGCCACGAGCATGCGTGACGCTGGGGTCTACCTCGAGCGCATCGGGAGCGAGATTGCGCGCACCCTGGTGTAGTTTCGCCGCGATAACTTCTCGGGCGTAACTTCCCCGCTAAAACCACGAAACGGGCAGCTGCATCAGCAGCTGCCCGTTTCGTGTAATTTGTGACTTACTTAGAGTCGGTGGCCTCGACGGCGGCCGTCTCACCGATCGTCACGGGGAGCAGGCCGAGCACGCCAGCGGTGTGCGTCAGCGACGCCTTCGCCTTCGCCAGGTCGCCATTCAGGCCCTCGCCGAATGCGGGGATCTGGCTCTTGAACGTCTTCTTCCAGTTCTTGCCGAACTGCTCAGGGAAGCACTTCTCGAGCACACCGAGCATGGCGTGCACCGCGGTCGAAGCGCCGGGCGATGCGCCGAGCAGACCCGAGATGGTGCCCTCGCCGCCGACGATGACCTCGGTGCCGAACTGCAGCACGCCACCCTTTTCGGGGTCGTTCTTCATAACCTGCACGCGCTGACCGGCGGTGATCAGCTTCCAGTCACTCGTCTGAGCGGCCGGCAGGTACTGGCGCAGCGTCTCCATCTGCTTCTCGCGGCTCGCCATGAGCTCGCCGAGGAGGTACTTCTCAAGCCCAAACTCGGTCAGGCCCACCTTGATCATGGGGCCCAGGTTGTGGGCGCGGATCGATCCGGGCAGATCCCACCACGAACCGTTCTTCAAGAAGTTGGGGCTGAAGCCGGCGTACGGGCCGAAGAGGATGCTCTTCTTGCCGTCGATGACGCGGGTGTCGAGGTGCGGCACCGACATCGGGGGTGCACCCACCGCGGCCTTGCCGTAGACCTTGGCGTCGTGCAGCGCCACAATCTTGGGGTCGTCGCACATCAAGAACTTGCCACTGATGGGGAACCCCCCGAAGCCCTTGATCTCGGGGATGCCCGAGCTCTGCAGCAGCGAGAGTGCCCCGCCGCCACCGCCCACGAAGACGAACTTCGCGTTGACGACCTCGGTGCCATAACCGGCGAGGTTGCGCGTGAAGACGTCCCAGGTGCCGTCGGCCCGGCGGCGCAGCTTGCGCACCTCGGTGCCGAGGTGCACGTTGGCGCCCTGCTCAGACATGTGGTCGATGAGCTGGTGCGTCAGCGAACCAAAGTCAACGTCGGTGCCGCTCGTTGAACGGGTCGCGGCGAAGACATCGTCTTTCGCGCGGCGATCGATCAGCAGCGGTGCCCACTCGGCGATGACCTCGGGGTCGTCGCTGAACTCCATGTCTGAGAACAGGGGCTCCTGCTTCAGAATCTCGAAGCGGCGGCGCAGGTAATCCACGTTCTCGGCGCCGCGCACAAAGGTCATGTGCGGGGTCGAGTTGATGAATGACGAGGGTTCTGACAGCACACCACGCTCGACGAGGGTGGACCACCACTGACGAGACAGCTGAAACTGCTCGTTAATGTTGATCGCTTTGGACGGCGACATGGTGCCGTCTTTGGCCTCGGGCATGTAGTTCAGCTCGCAGAGGGCCGCGTGGCCGGTGCCCGCGTTGTTCCAGCCGTTCGAGCTCTCGGTCGCGACTTCGCTGCGCGACTCAAAGAGCTCGATCGTCCAGTCAGGCTGCACCTGCTGAATGAGGGTACCGAGGGTGGCGCTCATGATGCCACCGCCAATTAGGACGACATCTACCGTGTTCTTACTCACGATTTTTGAGTCTACTAGCGTTTTGTGTGAGTTTGGACAGCTCTCTTGATATCGAGCGACCTACGCCCGGTGAATGGCCGGTTCATGGCCGTAAAATCACCGCAGAATGTCGGCCGTACGGTGGTTCCACGGTGGCTGCGAGCAAGCCGCGAGTTTGCGTCGGGCTTGCTCTGCACTGTTGACCCAGCTCAGCCCAGTTCTGCCCGGTCCGGCTCCAACTGATCCGACACCACCCAGCTTTACTTGACTCTCCCCGGCCGTTCAGGCCCTCGACTACTCGCGGCCGAGGAAGGAACCGAGGCCCGCTGCCTGGCTTGCCTGCCCCAGGGTTTCGGTGCCCCCGGCAATGACGTGAATGTATCCCAGCCTCGCGGCTTCGCGGTGGCGCTGCTGATCCCCGATCACAGGGCGCACCTCGCCCGCGAGACTGAGCTCGCCAAATGCGGCCACCGTGTGGGGCAGCGCGAGATCTTGAATCGCCGACATGATCGCGAGGGCAATCGGTAGGTCAGCGGCGGGCTCGGTGAGCTTCACCCCGCCCACAGTAGAGACGTACACGTCTTGATCGTGCAGGGTGACGCCGTGGCGCCGCTCGATCACGGCGAGAATCATGGCCACGCGTGACGGGTCGACCCCGTTGGTCACGCGGCGCGGGTTGGGCGTCGCGCTTCTGGCCACCAGCGCCTGCACTTCAACAGGCAGGGCACGTCGCCCCTCAATCATGACGGTGGCACAGGTGCCGCTCACGGGAGCCGCCCCACGACTCAAGAACAGGCCACTCGGATCGGGCACCTCAGAAATGCCGCCGCCCGTCATTTCGAAGCAGCCCACCTCGTCGGTCGGGCCGTATCTGTTCTTCAGGCTGCGCAAAAACCTCAGCGCGGTATTTCGGTCGCCCTCAAAATGACACACCACGTCGACGAGGTGCTCGAGCAGGCGCGGCCCCGCGATCGAGCCGTCCTTCGTCACGTGCCCCACGAGCACCACGGGAATGCCGCGCTCTTTCGCCACACGAATCAGCGCGGCGGCCACCTCGCGCACCTGGGAGGGGCCACCGGCCGAGCCGTCGATCTGGTCGCTCGCGAGGGTCTGCACCGAGTCGACCACAATAAAGTCGGGCTGCACCTGATCGATGTGGCCCAGCACCGTGGCAAGGTCGGTCTCGCTCGCAAGAAAGAGGGAATCGTGCAGGGCTCCGGTGCGCTCCGCCCGCAGCCTGATCTGCCCGGTGGACTCTTCACCGCTCGCGTACAGTACGCGGGCGCCCTGCCCCGCCACGTGGGCGGCAACGCTGAGCAGCAGGGTTGATTTACCCACGCCGGGTTCACCCGACAGCAAAATTGCAGCGCCGGGTACGATCCCGCCGCCGAGCACGCGGTCGAGTTCGAGCACTCCGGTGGAGCGGTGGTGCGCGACGTTGCCCGAGAGTTCGGTGATGGGGCGGGCGCGCTTCTCCTCGCGGGGTGCGGCGCCGGCCACCGTGCGGGCGAGGGTCGCCCCGCGACGGGCACGCTCTTCCACGGTCCCCCACTTTTGGCATTCACCGCAGCGGCCCACCCACTTCGCGGCCTGCCACCCACACTCGGAGCACGCATACGCGTTCGTCGTTTTTGCCATGGGGCGAGCCTATCTTCGGCCACCGACACAACGCTCAACGGTGTGAGGCTCACGAGCCCCCCCCCCGTTACCTTGTTCGTGAGCCCATTCAGTATGAAACTGGAGGGGTGGTGGCCCGTCAGGCCCGGCATGGTTATTGCCCCCAGTCATCCATGATCCGGGGGGTGTTGCCACCGGGCCTGTACGGCATTAAGTGATCGCTAATAGGGGCTCGGTCGGAGGAGTATTTCAGGGCCGTCCGTAACGTGGATGCCGAGACTTGATGCCATGGACACGGCCGCCGTGAATTCAACGGACGGAGCAGTCATGATCGAGAACTACGACAACGTCGACGTGTTCGTCGGCATCGACGTCGGCAAAGGCGAACACCACGCAGTTGCCCTCAACCGGGCAGGCAAGATTCTCTTCGATAAACCCTTGCCCAACGACGAAGCCAAGATGCGGGCTGTGCTCCAGCAGCTCAAGCAACACGGCATCGTGCTCGTCATCGTCGACCAGCCGGCCACGATCGGGGCCCTCCCGATCGCGGTAGCCCAAGCCGAGGGCGTGCTCGTGGGATACCTGCCGGGGCTCGCGATGCGCCGCATCGCTGACCTCCACGCGGGTGAAGCAAAGACCGACGCACGAGACGCCGCGATCATCGCGCAAGCCGCCAGGACTCTGCCCCACGCCCTGCGCTCTATCCAGGTCGCGGACGAGTCCGTGGCAGAGCTCTCGATGTTGTGTGGTTTTGACGATGATGTCCTGGGCCAAATCACGGCCACCAGTAACCGGGTACGCGGGCTCCTCACCCAGATCCACCCTGCCCTGGAGCGGGTGATCGGGCCACACCTGGATCATCCCGCGATGCTTGATTTGCTGCAGCGCTACCCGTCTCCCGCCGCAATGCAGAAAGCCGGCACCAAACGATTAGCCACACGACTCATCAAGCTCGCACCTCGGATGGGACAACGCCTCGCAGCCGAAATCACTGAAGCACTGGACGCCCAGACCGTCGTCGTAGTGGGCACGAACGCGGCAGCCCTCGTGCTGCCACGGCTCGCGGAACAACTCGCCGCGTTGCGGCGGCAACGAGCAGAGATAGCGGTCATGGTCGAGGAACTCGTTGACGCGCACCCTCTTTCAACTGTTCTGATGAGCATGCCCGGAGTCGGCGTCAGAACAGCAGCGAGACTCCTCACCGAAGTCTCGGGCAAGCATTTCGAGACCGCGGGACATCTCGCTTCATATGCGGGGCTTGCACCGGTAACTCGGAGATCTGGCTCATCGATCCGAGGCGAACACTCGTCCAGACGAGGCAACCGAGTCCTGAAACGAGCCCTGTTCCTCTCGGCATTTGCAGCGCTCCGCGACCCCGTCTCTCGCGCCTACTACGACCGGAAAATCGCACAAGGCAAACGACACAACCAAGCCCTCATCGCGCTCGCCCGACGAAGATGTGACGTGCTCTTCGCGATGCTCCGAGACGGGTCCCTCTACCGAGCAGATCATGTGCTTGCGGCTTGACAAAGGTAATAGGGGCACCCCCCCCCCCCCCCCCCCCCCCCCCCACATGGCCCCGCCCGGCCGTTCACCGCACCCACCGCGACACGCCCAGTACCTGGGTAACGCGCGCCTCGATTCGCGCTCGACCCCAGAATCACGTATTCTCTTTCTCGGTGACGTGTCCGAGCGGCCGAAGGTGCAACACTCGAAATGTTGTGTAGTGAAAGCTACCGCGGGTTCAAATCCCGCCGTCACCGCCACTGAAAACCCCCGCAGAATCCAGTCAAGCACTGGAATCGCGGGGGTTTTCTCTTTCTCATGCCTAGTAGCTTGCCCACGTTCCGCGCGGCCCGCCCGAACTTCTGGCACGAAACTTGCCACTGTTCACCGTGATAAAATACTTGACAGCAGGTAAAAGGTGCGGCCATAAAATGCGGCACCCGCCACTCTAGAAAATGACAACCGGGTTTAACGCCCACCGTCTTCTAGGACCTCTGCTTTACCTGGTTACCCGCTGGGATTGCGGGAGTTTTCTTTTTTCCGGCGCATGAAGTTTCCGGTCCAGTTGTTCGCAGCTGCCCTGAACTCTCCGTTTCCGGTTCGCGATGACGCGCATGCGCCTCGTCCGATACCAAGGAGAACACGTGTCTCAAATCACTGAACACGACACCGCTACGAAGAAACGCAGTTTCTTCGGCCACCCCTGGGGTCTTGCCAACCTCGCGGGCGTTGAAATGTGGGAGCGCTTCAGCTTCTACGGCATGCAGGCCCTGCTGGCCTACTACATCTACTACTCGGTCACCGATGGTGGGCTCGGCCTCCCCCAGGCCGTCGCCGGCTCCATCGTGGGCGCCTACGGTGGGCTCGTCTACCTCTCGGCAGTGCTGGGCGGTTGGGTCGCCGACCGCGTGCTGGGTGCCGAACGCACCCTCTTCACCGCGGCCTGCATGATCATGGCCGGCCACCTCGCGCTGGCCTTCGTGCCCGGCGTTGCTGGCCTCGGGATCGGTCTGATCCTGGTCGCTGTTGGCGCCGGATCCCTCAAGACCACCACCTCCACGGTGCTCGGTGATCTCTACACCCGCGAAGATGGCCGCCGCGATGCCGCGTTCTCCATCTACTACATGGGCGTCAACATTGGTGGCCTCATCGGCCCCCTCGCGACCAGCGCCCTGTGGGGTTGGAAGGGCTTCCACTGGGGCTTTGCCCTCGCCGCGATCGGCATGGCCCTCGGACTTGTCCAGTACATGCTGATGCGCCGTCACACCATCTCCGACGCGAGCCGCAAGCCGCAAAACCCGCTCTCTGCACAGCAGAAGCGCGTTTGGCCCATCATCTTCGCCGCTGCTGCCATTATCGTGGTGCTCGCGGTTGTGTTCGGTCTCATCACGGCTCAGAACCTGTCCACTGTCATGGTCGCGCTCGTCATCATCACCGTCATTGTGCTGTTCACAGTGATGCTCCGCAGCAAGCAGGTCACCGCGGTTGAGCGCAAGCGTGTCCTTGGATTCATTCCGCTGTTCATCGCCTCGGCAGTGTTCTGGTCGCTGTTCCAGCAGCAGTTCACGGCGCTCGCGTTCTACGCAGACACCCGCCTCGATCTGAACGTCTTCGGCATCGGCATCCCGCCGAGCATGGTGCAGTCGATCAACCCGATCTTCATCATCATCTTCGCCGGCATCTTTGCCGCGATGTGGACGAAGCTGGGCGACCGCCAACCTTCGGCCCCAGTGAAGTTCGCGCTGGGTACCGGCATCATGGGCGTTGCATTCCTGTGCTTCTTGCCCTTCGCAGGCTGGGCCGACAAGTCGGTGCCGCTGATCGCATTCGCCGGCATCCTGTTCCTGTTCACGATCGCGGAGCTGTTCTTGTCACCTGTGGGCCAGTCGCTCGCGACGAAGCTCGCCCCCACCGCATTCCACTCGCAGATGGTGGCGCTGTTCTTCCTCACTGTGTCGCTGGGTTCGGCAGCCTCGGGCTCGCTCGCTGGCCTCTATTCGGCTGAGTTCGAGGTGACGTACTTCCTCGTGATCGGCCTCGTGTCGATCGTGGTCGCGATCGTACTGTTCCTCGTGCGCAAGCCAATCCTCAAGCTCATGGGCGGCGTGCGCTAGCCACCCTCAACACAGCACCCCCGGTGTTGGTTCGTTACGAACCAGCACCGGGGGTGCTGTGTTTTTAGATCCGGCGCGGGTATCGCCCACAATCAGAGCGTATCCACGTACTCCAAAATCATGGTGGCCACGGGCTCGGGGCTCTTGATAATGGCCTCGTGGCCGCGATCTGGAATCGCGCGCATCGTCGAATCGGGCAGTGCCGCCGCGACCTCGGCCACCCACTCGCGCGGGCAAACCTTATCGGTCTCGCCCCAGAGTACGAGGGTAGGTACCTGAACCCGCTGGCACACCTCCTCGAGGCGGTGCGCAAGCATCACCTTAAGCTTGCTGATGAACCACAGCGAGCTCGTTTTGAAGTACTCGACGACGCCGGTTGCGAGCACCTTCAGCCCCTCACCGCTCATGTCCTGCATCATGCGTTCGGCCTGCTTCACCGCCGAGCGCTCATGACGATTGATCGTGGGTGCGATGAGCACCAGCCCAGATACGAGATCAGGGTCGCTCGCCGCGAGCTGCGCCACGACCTGCGTGCCCATCGAGTGGCCGACCAGGACCGCGGGGCTCAGACCTTTGTCGCGCATGAACCGGGCGACATTCTGTGCCGTCTCTTCAATCGTGGTCTTCGAGCCAGGCTCAGGTGAGTCACCAAACCCAGGTAGATCGAGAGCAACTACCCGGCCATGCTCAGCCAAAATGGGCACAACATCCTGGTAGACGATACGGCCCATGCCGATGCCGTGAACGAGGATGAACACTCGCTCAGTCGCGCTTCTCACTCGGTAAGGCTCCGCATGGGGCTTTGGGCTCGTCTCTGTGTACACAATGGTCACGTCTCCTGAGACGTATCGCTGCTCTGCGCTCTCCATGGATTCAGCCTACCGGCGTGAGAAAGCTCGGGCTGCCTAACTGACTCGCGGCCCGAGCTTTCTGTTCTTTTGAAATATTAGATTTGTTCTGAGTGTCTTAGTCCGTGCGCTTACGGCCAGCAATCAGGCCCCAAATCAGCAGCACAACGATTGAACCACCAATCGCGAGCGCCCAGGTTTGTAGTGAGAAGAACTCTTCGAGGCCAGCCCCAAAGATGAGGCTGCCCAGCCAGCCTCCCAGCATGGCGCCGACGACACCCAAAAGGAGAGTAACAAACCACCCACCGCTCTGTTTACCAGGCAAGATGAGCTTCGCGATGGCGCCTGCGATGAGTCCTAGTAGTAGAAAGCCAAAGAATCCCATGACCATTCTCCATTTCTATATCTGCATCTATCAATTGATTTCGCGGAGGCGTGCAACAGCACCTTCTTATTTGAAGATGTCCTTAACGTTCTCGCCAGCCTTCTTTAGCTTCGCGGTGGCTTGCTCGACCTTGCCTTCGGCTTCCTTGCTGTCATCGCCGGTGAGCTTGCCCTGAGCTTCTTTCGCTTTGCCCAAAAGGTCTTGAGCTTCATGCTTGAACTTGTCGTCAACACTCATGTCAATTGTTCCTTTCGAATAGGTCGCAGTCGCCCGAAGGCGATGCGCTGTCTCCTGTCAGAAGCATTTGCCGTGGGAAGTGAAGGCCACCTCTGACAGAAAATTGTGAAGTTCTTGGACTGCCCAGTGTGCACCTCCACACTCGTTCATGCAAGAGCGTTGCCTGTTTCACACGGTATTTTCGTCCCACTCAAAGTGTGGTCGAGCCAGCTATTTCGTGGGCGGTTCTGACGGATCCGGAATCTCCTCAGGGCGATACTTCGGAAGCCTTGATGCAGGCAACGCCGCGATCGAGCTGATCCCGGCAAGGATCAAGAACCCCAATTTCAGGGTGCGCAAGCGCTGCTCCTCATTCACGACGACCGCCGACTCGACCTGCGCGGGCGTTGCGGTGGTGCCCTCGAGGGCGCTGCGGAGCCCCTCGTTGCTGACAAAGTTCACGCTGTCGAGATCAACCTGGGCCACCAACTCGGCCGGCAGATCGGGGTGCTCGTCGGCGGCCTGCGTGACGCCGAAAGTGAGCATGGTGACGAGCACCGCCCCCATCACCGCGGTGCCCACCGCGGAAGCGAGGTTCTGAGCCGTGCCACGCAGCGAGCCAACATCGCCCGCGAGCTCCTTCGGGGCAGCCGTGACCAGTACGTTGAACACGAGCGTCACGAGGGCGCCCTGCCCAATGCCGAACACCACCAATCCGAGAATGGTCGGCAGCGTCTCCCAGTTGTTCGTGACAACGAACGCGAGCCAGAGCAGCGCGACGGTCGTCAGCACGAAGGCGAAGAGCGCAATGGGGCGCGGAGCAAACCGCTTATAGAAGCGCACAATGACCGTCGCCGTCACAAACACGGTGAGGTTGAACGGCATCATTGCAAGTGAGGTATCAAACGGGGTACGTCCCTGCACCACCTGAATGTAGGTCGGCAGGGTGAAGTTCATCGCGGCTTCCATCGCCACAATAATGAACATCGCGTATATCGCGGCCCGTTCCTCTGGCCGGGTGAGCACACCGAGATCAACAAGCGGCGCTTTGCCCTCCCGCATCCGCTTGCGCGTGCGCATGAAGAAAAGCTGCCCGAAGACGACGCCGAGCACCATCAGCACCGGTGCCGGTGAGAGACCCAGAATGGAGAACGGTGCGGCCTCGCTTGTGTGCAGGACACCCCAGCCGTTGAGATTATTGAACCCAAGGGTGAGCATGACGATGCCCGCACCGATGAGAACCGAGGCAACAATATCGATCTTCACGCTGCGGTCGCCGCGGTCAGAACGCAGCCCGAAGCTCATCACAAACACCACGACGGCGAGCGCGAGCGTAATACCAAACACCGGTCGCCACCCCACCAGCGTGCCGAGCGTACCGCCGATGAGGAGGGCGCTCATGCCCGAGAAGGCGCGGGCGGAGCCAAGGGATCCGACTGCGGTGGCCTGCTGGCCGCCGCGGTAGTTTTCGGCGATCAGCGCCACGAGTGACGGCACGATGATGGCTGCTGCGGCACCCGCGAGAACTTGCCCACCGATCGCCCAGCCGATGCTGGGGGCGAAGATCATGATGGCGGAGGAAGCCGCGAACACGACAATAACGACCCTGAAGATCAGCACCCACCCGACCCGCTGCCCCAGCTTTGCGCCGGTCATCACGAGCGCGGCCACGGCGATACCGTAGACGACGATCGTCGTGCTTGCCGTGGTCGGGGGCACACCAAAGTCTTCCACCATGCCGCCCAGGGAGATGGGCAGCGCGGCGACGTTGAACGACATGAGTACTTGCGCAAGGAAGAGCCCCACCATGGGAGCCCACGAGCGTTTCTCTTCTGCTGCGATGACTCCGGCCTGCGTATGCGATGTACTCATGCGAGGCTCTCCTCTCTAGATACCGACAGGTTCTGCGTGGGAGTCGACGCGAACAGGTTCAGCCCAAGTGCGCGACTCAGGTAGGCGCAGGCTCGCTGGCCGCGTACGCTATTGCCCGCTTCGTCGAGCGGAGGTGAGTAGGTACCGAGGGCACCCTTGCCCGGTGAGATCGCGACGATACCACCCGCTACTCCAGATTTCGCGGGAAGCCCAATCTCAAACAGCCACTCCCCCGACCGTTCATACATGCCACAGGAGGCGAGCACTGCCAAGGTGTCGCGGCTCACCTCCGCGGAGACGACCTGTTCACCAGTGATGGGGTTGACGCCGCCATCGGCGAGCGTCGCACCCATGACTGCAAGGTCCTGCGCTGTCACTGCGAGCGCGCACTGCCGGGTATACACGTCGACGGTGTCCTCAGCGTTGGCGTCGAGACGGTCGTAGCTGTCGAGGAGCTTGGCAATGGCGTGGTTGCGCTGGTTGGTGAGGCTCTCGGAGCGATATACCTCGCCATCGAGCATCAGCTCGCGCCCGGCGAAGCGGGAGAGCCCGTTTCGAATGAGCTGCCAACGCTCTTCACCGGAGGTGGCCGGCATCATCGCGGTCGTGGCGATGGCGCCCGCGTTCACCATCGGGTTCATCGGGCTGCCGTCGTGCAGTTCGAGCGCCATCACCGAGTTAAATGGCAGCCCGGTGTTGTTGACGCCGACGCGATCGTGCACCGCGTTGTGGCCAATCGCCTCGCACACGAGCGCGAACACAAACGCTTTTGAAATCGACTGGATCGAAAAGGCTATCTCGGCGTCACCCACCTGATGGGTGTGTCCGTTGACGCCCACCAGGGACAGCCCAAACATCGACGGGTCGGCTTCGGCGAGAATCGGAATGTAGTCGGCGACCACACCGTCATTGTGTGGGGCGTACCGGGCGTGGGCTTCGGCGAGCACCTCGTTGACCCGTGTTTTTGACGGGAGCCCTCCAGTGAACGCCCGCTGGGCGACATCTTGCACATCAGCTTTGAACACGGGTCTCGCTTCCCAACCATGCACGTGATCGCGCAGGCCATTAGGCCTAGTTTTACCGTGCTTATGGCTGGCATACAAGGGCGGTTGCCACGGGTCGCAGCTCGAAACATGCCTGTACGGATAGGTTCGAACGGGAATGTGCCCACCGCGACTCCGATGTTGATGTCCTCCCGGGAAGACCACTTTGGCGGCCTGTAGCGAGGCTACGGGCCGCCAACGTGCCGATTGGTCGGTGTTTTCGGTAGATCTATAGACTGCTATTGCACGCTAGTGTCCAGGCATAAACGGGCTCACTAGGAGTGCGGAATGAGCTACTTTCCCCGTCGCATCTTCCTTGTTATCTGCCTTCTCGAGAATGGAAATAATGGCTCGGGAGGCGATGAATCGAAGCGGCTCTGGTTCCCAGTTACGCGATTTATGACCGATCCATGGTTGAGATAATCCGGCATCGTCTTTTTCTGTGATCAAGTGAGCCAGCGCTTTGCCTCCAATATTCGCAGCCGCGACTCCGTGCCCTGAATACCCTCCGGAACTGCCAACGCCGGTCGCGGAGTCGTACGTCACGCTCATGGTCCAGTCGCGAGGTACGCCAAGCGAACCGCCCCAATGATGCGTGATTTCTGCGTTACCCACTGCGGGGAAGTGCTTCTTCAGTGCACCGATCAGCCGTGTCTTGACCTGCTCGTTTTCCTCTGACGCCCGAGAAATTGGCGATCCAAAGTCGTACGGGGCGCCACGACCTCCGATGGCGATGCGGCCATCTGCCGTGCGCTGTGCGTAGAAGAACAGGTGACGGGTATCCTGGATCAGGAGACCGTCAGACCATCCGATTTCATCCCAAACCGTCTGGGGAAGCGGTTCGGTAGCGATCATCAATGAATACAGTGGCAAGAATCGACGTGATTCCTTCTTCATCTGCACGGTGTAGGACTCTGTTGCTCGAATCACATGCTTCGCGGTGACCGTTCCCGACGCGCAACGCACCTTCCGTGGACCGTATTCAAGCGCTTCAGTGCCTTCGTAAATAGTGACGCCTCGTCGCTCACAAACATCGGCAAGTCCACGGGTGAGCTTCGCGGGATTCACCCGCGCTGCCGCACGATTCAGCGAGCCTATCCGCATATCTGGAATGCGCGCATATGTTGCGACTTCATCGACACTGAGCTGACGCACATCATCATCACCAAGCCCCAGCTTGCGATCATTTGCAAGGTTTGCTCGCAGTCGTTTTTCTTGCGGGGCTGTATTCGCGATCGCGAGCATGCCTGCTTTGAGATAGTCGCAGTCAATGCCTTCTGCGGCAACGACTCGACCAACCTCGTCGACAGCTTCACGGGTCGCCGCTTCAGCGGCACGGTGTTCAGGTGAGTGCGGGCGAATGCCGAACGCGCCGGGTGTTCCAGCCATACCGCTAGTCAACCAGCCGCCGTTTCGACCTGAAGGCCCGAAGCCTGCAGTCTCACGTTCGATTACGGCAATGTCGAGGCTGGGGTCGAACTCAGACAGATAGTAAGCGGTCCACAGCCCGGTAAGGCCGGCACCGATGATGGCGACATCACAAGTGACGTTGCCGTCTAACGGCGCACGGTAGTCGAGGCTGGGGAGCGTATCAAGCCACAGGCTGGTCGCCTGCCGTGCGTAGGATTTCTTCGTCATCGTATAGTCCCGTTCAAGTTTTCGTTGTTACTGGTAAGTAGCGGCCACGTTATTGGGGCCATGCGTGGCGATGGCAGCTGTGCTCATCGGCCCGAATCTTCGAGCACGATACCGTCTTGAGTAGCCCAGCCAACGGTGACCTTGTCACCGATCCCAGCGGCCACTCGATCGTCCTCCGCAAGTCGCACGACGGCCTCGCCAACCGGCGTGGAAACGTTGTATTTCACGGCCGAGCCGAGATATACCACGTCCTCTACTACACCCGGAATCTGGTTTGCGATCTCAGGCCCGAAACCTACCCCATCGGCATCAGCGACGACCAATTTCTCAGGTCGAACGAGCACACAAACTGGCCCATCTGGTGCGCTCCCCCTGCCTGCAAACGCGAGACCCTGGGCCGTGACAATTCCGCCCGAGTTTCGCCCAGAAAATACGCTCGACTCTCCAATGAATTTACCTACGAATAGGGTCTTCGGCTCACTGTAGAGTTCGTGCGCCGTACCCACCTGTTCGATTCTCCCCTCGTTAAAGACGGCGATGCGGTCTGAGAGCACGAGTGCTTCTTCTTGGTCGTGTGTGACATATACAAAGGTGCTGCCGAGCTCACGGTGGATACGACGAAGTTCGAGCTGCAACCACTCACGAAGTTTTTTATCGAGTGCACCTAGCGGCTCATCCATGAGCAGGATCGGCGGGCGATACACCACCGCTCGCGCGAGAGCGACGCGTTGTTGCTGACCCCCCGAGAGCTGTTTGGGCTGCCGCTCTGCATAATCTGACAGGCGCACCATCTCGAGGGCTTTACTTACCATCTCGTCTCGTTCATCACGAGCAATCTTGCGTTGTTTCAGAGGGTAAGCGATGTTCTCAGCAACCGACATATGCGGGAAAAGGGCATAGTGTTGGAAGACGACCCCCAAGTTTCGCTCGTGGGCCTTCAGCTTGTCAATCGGCTTATCGTTGAGGAGCATACGGCCAGAACTCGGCTCAATAAAGCCTGCGATGAGGTTCAGAGTCGTTGTCTTCCCTGAGCCGGAGGGACCCAGGAACGTAAGAAACTCTCCCCGCTGAATACTGAGGGTCACCTCTTCGAGAGCTACCGCCTCTCCATAGTGCTTCGATAATCCGGTGATCTCGAGAATTGTGTCGTCAGTCATGAATGTCTCCTGTCGTAGTCCGGGAAGTTGGTCTGTTCCATGTGTCATGATCCAGTCCGCTTCTTCGAACGCCGGGCCAGCGGCGCGACAACAAACTGGAAGAAAATAAAGGCGAAGATGATCGCCCCGAGAATGAGTGATGCCGCGGCCGCAATCGTTGGATCGGTGGTCCTCGTGACACTTGAATACATCATCATGGGCAAGGTTTGAAGAGTCGGGCTCACCATGAATTGGGAGACGATAACTTCGTCGAAGCTCGTCACAAACGCAAATACGGCGCCGGCAGCTACTCCGGGAGCAATGAGCGGAACAGTAACCGTGAGAAATACTTTGAGGCGCCCCGCGCCGAGGCTGGCCGCGGCAAGCTCAAGGCTTTGGTCGTAGCCCGACAAACTCGCATTTACCGCGATGACCACGAGCGGAAGAGCTAGCGCAATATGCACCATAACGAAACCAAAGACAGTTCCGACAAGGTTGCTCTTCAAAAAAAACGTGTAGATTCCTGCTCCAGCAATGATGGGCGGGACGATCATCGGAGTGAGGAGAAGCATCTGCGCTGACTGCGCCATACGACTCTTTGAACGGTGCATTGCAATAGCTGCAATCGTGCCAGCAACCGTCGCAATAATTGCGGTGAGTACTCCAATGAGCACTGAATTACCGAGTGCTCCCAACCACTGCGGGCTCGTAAAGAAAGATTCATACCATCTCGCGGACCATTCTCGAGGGGGGAATTGAAAGCTGGCGTCTGCGGTGAACGACATCGGGAACACGATCAGCATCGGGGCAACCAGCCAGATCGCAATCAGTGTGGTGAAAGCACCCAGTAGCACTTTTGTCGTGCGTGAAACTTGATTCATGCTTTACTCCCTCCGACCATGTCGTGAACCGAACCCCCAGTTTTTCGTCCGATTGCCGAGGTGACTCCCAAAATGATGAGGGTGACCACCAGGAGGACCAGCCCGATAGCTGACCCGTATCCCCAATTCGATTGGCCCTGCACCTGACCCTGAATGAGTGTCGAGAGAAATGCCTCTCGTGAGCTACCGAGCATGGCTGGGGTGATGTAGAAACCCAACGCCATCACAAAGCACAGCAGCGTCCCGGAGGCGATACCTGGTAAAGAGAGCGGAAGATACACGGTCACAAATGCTTTTGAAGGGCGTGCGCCCAGACTCCGAGCTGCCGTCAACAGCCGCATATCGATCTTCGACATCGTTGTATAGATCGGAAGTACTACGAACGGCATGAGCACCTGCGCCATGCCGATGAGCACCGCAGTGGGAGTGCGCATGATGCCGAGTTCGTCCACGCCAAACAGCTTCATGAACTGTCCTATTGGCCCAGAGTCTTGCAGCAGAATAACCCACGCGAAGGTGCGCACGACCATGCTTGTCCAGAACGGAATGAGCACCACAAGCATTAGGAGACCGCGTGTACTCGGCTTCACAATAGTGAGGAAGAACGCGAACGGGAAAGCCAAAATGACGCAAATAATGGTGACCCAAAAGCTGATGATCAAAGTGCGCCACAGCACTTGCAAGTTCACCGGCTGCGAGAAGAACCATTCAAAGTTTTGCAGACCAGGTTCGGGGTCCGTGAACGACATCAACAAGACGCTGAACATCGGGTAGAAATAGAAAATCGCGAGCACGACGAATGCCGGAAGCAACGCGAGGAGGAGGCCAGGTCGTTTTCGGCCCGACTCGGATAGTGGTCGGCGCTGCTTCGGCAACGCTGCGGTGCGGATAGCCCGCGTAGACAGTGTAGATATTTCGGACGTGCGTGGCGACTGTGGCATGCGCGTTCCTTTTCTCTCGGTCGGAAGGCGGCAGGGTGCCCACCATTTTCGGAGGGCACCCCTCGGTTAATGCGTTATGCGCCTGCGACGAGCGCTGACCAACGGTCCTGGAGCTGTTCAACCGTTGCGGGATCAGACCAGAAATCGAGATCAACGGTGACGCCTGTAGCTTCACGTTCGGGAGTTGTAAGAATGAAGCTCTGCGTCAATGCGTCAACTTCCGGTGTTGCCTCTGTATTAACCGGCGAGTATCCGCTTTCTTCCATCCATTTCGTTTGCTGCTCAGCGCCCAGCGCGTAGTTCATGGCGTAGTAGGCCTGCTCGGCATTCTTGGTGCCCTTAACAATTGCGAAGTTATCCACGAGAGAGATCCATTGGTCCCACGCCACGTCAACTGAGGCGCCGTTCTGGGCTGCAGTCAGCGCCCGGCCGCTCCACACACCCGCCAATTTTGCTTCACCAGACTCGATCATTTGTTGAGCCTGCGCCCCTGTCGAGTAGAAGACGATGTCTTCCTTGGCTTTGTCGATGACGTCAATGCCCTTTTGTGCCCAGTCCATCGTGAATGCAGTCTTGGGGTCCCACCCGGCGGCTAGCGCACCGGCCTGCACCGTGCCGCTGTCCACTGATCCGTCACCGCTATATAGCGCACGCTGGCCGGGGAACTTGTCCGTGTCAAAGAAGTCTGCCCAGTTAGTAGGGGCAGCATCTACGAAGGTGTCAGTGTTGTAAGCGAGAACAGTTGCATAAACGATCGATGGGATACCGCACTTGGTTCCGCTTTGAAGGCTCTCAGGCATGTGAGAGATATCGAGTTTTGACATGTCGAGCGGTTCAAACAGTGTGCCGCAGTTGAGCGCGACGACGTTGTCCGTTGTTGAGACCATGTCCCACTGAATATTTCCCGACTTCACCTGGGATTCAACCTTCGCGAGGGTTTGCGGGGAGTCTTGGCTGAACGTAACACCTGAGGCCTCCGCAAACGGCGTAAAGAATGCGGCATCCTGTGCTTCCTGGGAGGGACCGCCGTCACCGGCATAAGTCAAGCTGTACCCGTCCAATATCCCGTCGGGAACTTCTCCGGCAACCGGGGCCGTGATTTCCGGGGCAGGTTCGGCCGGACTGCTTCCACCTGAGCAGCCGGTAACGAGTAACGCGCCCACTGCGAGCAGGGCACTGGCGGGGATAATCGTTTTCTTCATGAGGACCTTTCAACGGTGAGCGGTACAACAGAGTTCGGTACGGCTACGCCGTAGCGTCAGCAGACGTACCTAATGAAGGACGGACATCAATTCCAGGGAACACGAGCCGCATTGCGCACGCCATTCGATGGAGTATTCCGAACGTTTTTGGCGTAGCCTTCTGGCTGACTTAGGTCAGTGCGGGGAGGGCTTTATCGAGTTCCCGTGTAAGTGGTGCCAGCGCACGGCCGGCGCGCTCGGCGGCAGAGTAAATCGCCTCAGGATTTAGGGTGTACATCGTTGTACCTTTCGTGAGGGGCATGTGAAACGACAGTTCACTTCTCGTGAGCATTCATGACACTGTCATCCGACGGTTTCTTTCGATACGTCGTCTCAAGCTTGCAGGTTCTAACTACCTCCATTGGCAATTTACGCAGTTCGTTGAGCGATGCTTCACGGCCTTATTGATTCATTCAAGCCCGGTGAGCAGTCACTGAGAAATCAAAAATTGTAACTTCTTAGCTCAAACCCTAATAATTCATAACCAGGAAAGCAATACCAGATATAAACAATGACATCATTGTCACCATTTGCAACTGCATGGACCACAGTAATATCAAAATGAGCCGCTCACCTCGTTGATTATTCCGTCACTTAAGGCGTACCCCACCCGAATCTGTGCGTTTGAATGGAGTAATACGGAAACGTTTCCATTCGCGAGACCCCGGGCACTCGTCGCACCCGCCCATTAATGACTTGGAAAATTGCATCCTGGTCTTTTGCAATCACCTCAACAAGCAAATCAAAGCTACCCGCAGAGATCACCACGTAGACCACATTCTCAATCTCATTCAATTTCCGCGCGATCTCTTCAACGTCACCATCAGCAACGATTCCAACCATCGCCATACTTCGGTAGCCCAAGCGCAAGGGGTCAGTAACACCCACAATCTGCACAATGCCGTGCTCCTCCAGCCGCATTACCCGTTTGCGTGCGCCACCCCCTGTCAGTCCGACCAGATTTCCCAATTCGGCATACCCCAAACGTCCGTCTTGCTGGAGCGCATCCAGCAACGTTCGATCAGTGGCATCTAGGTCTAGTTCGGTGGGCTCAGTTGAAGAATTTTCAACCATGACGTACCTCTTTCCAATGAGAACAAGTGACGAATACGCTCTCAAAATTTGATAACGCGATTGAAGAGACAGCTATAATACGCTTATATAACTCGGCAAGATCGGGTTTGGTGTGGTTTCAATGGCAACCTCCAATGACAACTGTCTGTACACACTGTCATTGCATTTAAAGTCACATTCGCTCCATACGCTAACTCAACAAAGGGCCTACCCGTCATCGCTGGTAGGTGCTTGAATTGTTGCGTTTTTACGTACAGTCAGCGAACACTGCCACACCTCTGTTTCCAGGGCAGAGCAGAGGTCGCTGATGGTGAGCCAGGTGACTCCCCCTGCAATCGCGAGAGCGAACCCATTGCTCTCAGGAATGGTGCCAAAGCCGATCACGCGGAACCTGATTTGCGACGGCGTGCTCGCGTGACTCGGCGTTGTTTCGGGAATAGCTTTGGATTGAACCGGGAGCCTCAGGAGGGGTCCGCGCACCAGCGGTCAGCCACACATATTATCTGGCGTAAAATTGGTTCAATGACCCAAACTTCGTCGGGCCAGGCGCCGGCCACTGAACGCATCGATCCCGCCGAGCTCGAACTCTTCTTGCGCGTACTCGGCAACGTACACAAGCTGCCCGATGACCACCCCGATTTCATCACGGTGCGTCAGGCGACCTCCGCCATGTTCAAGGCGGTGAAGCGCGAGCGCGCCCGCCGCGTACGCGACGCGATTGCCAATGCCGATCGCGCCGTCATCGCTAAGACCGCGACCGGTGCTGCCGACCGCATCGATGATGAAACCCGCGGGGTGGCGCTTTCTTCGAGCAACGAAGCAGTGAATGCTGCTGCGAACGCTGCTGCGATTGGTAATTCGGTGCCGGGTGCTGATTCGGTGGGTGCTGCGGTAGGCCTTGCAGCACCGGGATCCACGGCATCCGATGTTGAAGCCCTGGCCGACGGTCTGGCGCCGAGCGCCGGCGAGCTGATCAAGCCCCGCAATTGCTATATCTGCAAGCAGCCGTACACCCGGGTAGATGCGTTCTACCACCAGCTGTGCCCGACGTGCGCGCGCTTCAGTCACGGCAAGCGCGATGCCCGCACCGATCTCACGGGCAAGCGTGCGCTGCTCACGGGCGGCCGCGCCAAGATCGGCATGCACATTGCGTTGCGGCTACTGCGTGACGGGGCACACCTCACGATCACGACCCGCTTCCCGAAGGATGCCGCGCGCCGGTTCGCATCGCTTCCCGACTCGGCCGATTGGATTGGTCGCCTGCGCATCGTGGGTATCGATCTGCGCGACCCGTCACAGGTAATCGCGCTCGCCGATTCGGTAGCAGCACAGGGACCGCTCGACATTCTCATTAACAATGCGGCGCAGACGGTGCGGCGCTCCCCCGGATCGTACTCGTTCCTCGCCGACGCAGAGAACCAGCCGTTGCCCGATGGCCCCATGCCAGAGATCGCAATGATGGGCCGTTCATCGCAGCTCCACCCGCAGGCATTGCAGGCGTCAGTGGGGTTGGATCCGGCCGCGCTCTCCGCAGCCGGCCAAGAGGCCACCGACCTATCGACGTCGGCACTGTCGACCGCGGGGCTCGCGGGCACGGTGGCGGCGGGGCTGGCGCAGACGCTCACCGCGGGCGATCTGAGCTCGCTCGCGATGGCGCCCGGATCTTCCTCGCTCGAGAAGCACGCCGATGGCAGCGCGATCGACGCGGGCGGGCTGGTACCCGACGTGACTGACGTGAATAGCTGGGTGCAGCACGTGCAAGAGGTGGATCCGCTCGAGATGCTCGAGGTGCAGCTGTGTAACACGACGGCGCCGTTCATTTTGATCAGCCGGTTGCGGGCGTCTATGGTGGCGTCGAAGGCGCGGCGCACCTACATCGTCAATGTGTCGGCCATGGAGGGCCAGTTCGGTCGGCGGTACAAGGGACCGGGGCACCCGCACACGAACATGGCGAAGGCGGCGCTCAACATGTTGACGCGTACCAGCGCGGGTGAGATGTTCACGACCGACAATATTTTGATGACCGCGGTTGATACCGGTTGGATCACCGACGAGCGGCCCCACTTCACGAAGGTGCGACTGGCGCAGGAGGGCTTCCATGCTCCCCTCGACCTGGTCGATGGGGCGGCGCGCGTTTACGATCCGATCGTGCGGGGCGAGGCAGGCGAAGACCTGTTTGCGTGCTTCTTGAAGGACTACGAGAAGAGCCCCTGGTAGGGGAGGTCGAATTCTTGAATTCTTGCGGCGACCGCGGGCAGCAGCCCGCGGTCGCCGCGTTGTTTGTGCACGGGTTCATCGCATTCGGTGTCAGATTCTCCCCGGCCGGCAGCGAAGGCAGATGGGCAGATCCCGCCCGTTGCCCGGCGCGGGCGCGGGCGCGGGCGCGGGCGCGGGCGCGGGCGCGGGCGCGGGCGCGGGCGCGGGCGCGGGCGCGGGCGCGAACATGAGCCGGGATCACGAAAGAACCTACGCAATGCCGAACAAACCCTGGGTCTCTCATCCCGACTGTGTGCATCTCACGCAGCTTGTGAAATAATGAATAAAGAAATGGAGTTATTCAAATGATTACACATGCCGCATTGGGTGCTCGTTTGCGGGAAGTGCGTGAGAGCAAAAACGTTACGCAGGAGGCTGCTAGTGCAGCGATCCGTGTCTCCCAGCCGACTTACTCACGAATCGAGAGCGGTGACCGCCCGCTCAAGGGTGACGAACTGGTTATTCTCGCCGATCACATCGGTGTCCGCGTAGCCTCATTGACGGGTTACGTGGAGGCGGGCGAACACGCCAAGTTCGCTGCACGTACAAATGGATCGGCCGCCACGATGGACGTCCTTAAATCCAAGCTACTGGCGTATTTGGAGCTCGACAGTTACCTTGCGGAGCAAGGGATTCCCGCGAAGTGAGCAACGAATCCGAGGGGCGCGATCTAGCTGCGAGAACCCGCACAAAAGCCGGCATTGGCAGCGCCCCGATTCCAGATGCCTTCGAATTTGCAGCCGCTGTCGCAAACGCTGACGTGCTGAGCGTGAGCGCCCCCGAGAACGAGCACGGGCTATCAACAGTGAATGCCCGCACCGGCAGCTGCATCATCGCTGTAGCCACCACACCGCACCCGATGCGCCAGAGGTCAACGGTCTTGCACGAACTCGGCCATCTGCTGGCGGGCGACCTTGACACTGAGAGTTCTTTCACGCCGGGTGAACGCACCGATAAGGAAATACGCGCAGATGCTTTCGCGCGACATCTTCTTTTGCCGCTAGACGCGGTGAAACGCTTAGGCGATGGGGAGATCAGCGAGGCCCTCGTGTCGAAGCTTGTCCAAGAGTTCGGCGCGTCCCCTCCGATCGTCGCTATCCAGCTTCGAGAAGCGGGCCTCATCGACTCCACTACCTGCGCAACATGGAAGTCGCTATCGACGCCGTCGCTCGCCACGCGTCATGGTTGGCTGAACCAGTACCGCGCACTTTCAGCGTCCTCTCTTCTGCCGCGTGCGCCGCAGCGCTTGATGGAGCGCGCTGCGACCGCTGTTCAGCAAGGGTTGTTAGACGTCGATGAGGCTGCAGATTGGTACGGGCTGGACGCCGCTGAGCTCCGAGTCGGACTAGGAATCGAGCTCTCTGCGCACGAACCAGCTGATCCCGAAGACAATTACGGTGTCGGCGTGTCCCTGTTCGGCGGTGCGACAAATTCGTGAGCATCATCCTTGACGCAGGCCCAGGGCTCACTTTTCTGGCAGCCAAGCAACAGAACGTACTGATTCAGGCGGCGCGATCTCAACTAATCCAGCTGGCAGCGCCTGAACGTGTCGATCGCGAGATTGAGGGGAAATGCCTCGATCCCAAGTTCAGTCGTACGGGGGCCCTCAACCTGTGGCGCCGCTTGAAGGCATCAGAGCACGTGAATATCCTCAACGACGAGTTGCACGGACCCTTCTTTGCACAAGCCATCGCGCGGGTGAGCGGAATGCCTGCGAGAGAGCGCATCGGACGGCGAGAATCCCTGGGCGAAATCCTCGCGATTGCCCACGCATCATCGCTTGCCCAGCAGGGAAGCAACGAATATGTGCTCATTGACGAAGCAGATGGCCGCAAGCGCGCCCTTCGTGAGATTGCGTATCTCGGTGGCGTACCCGCGTCCGGGAGGATATCACTGTGGTCCACGCTGCAGGTCATGCAGCAGGCCGGAGCGGAGGGCTGGGTTGATCATGGATTGTCTTGGCGCGAGGCATACGAATCGATGCGCCAATTTGATGATGCGCTTCGGCCTCTCCCTGCCGGAATATAGCGGCAAGGGCTAATTCGGTACAGGCGACTGCTGTGAGCTGGCATGAATCTTGTCGCTGGGGCGGCAAACGTATTGTCATTCATGCGTCGTGATTCTTGTCATTCAAAGATGTAATTCTTGTCGTTCTCGCGGCGGCCGCGGTTCCTTCATAGGCCGGTAGTTCGCCGGCTGGGCAGAGCTCTCCTTCAGAAGAGAGCAGCCGGTCTATCTGTCGTGCACTCGCTCTTTGTCGCGGTCGTTGTCGCGGCCGAGCCCGTAACCCGCTTCTCATCGCCCCGCTTGGATTGATCCCAGTGAGCGTTTACGCCCGGGGGTTCAGCCGTCAGTGTCGCTGGTCGACGTTGTCGCCTGGTACCCCAAGCTTCTGGAGGAACTTGTTCGGGTGGCCGGCTTCGCCCCGGTCTGAATCTCACCGAAGGTTGCGGTGCCGATTTCCACGCGTAGGCCCTGATCACCCTGATCGGAAGTTCGATCGGCGTCTCTGGGTCGTCACCGGTTCTGGTATCTGCGCCGTTGCCGGCGCCGGTTCCCGGTGGCTCCGTTTCTCGTTTCGCGATCGCGGTGCCCGGCCTGTGGAGGTAGAAGGGTCCGTCTCCGTCGCGGGTGATTCGCCACCCGCTGTTGTGAAGTTCGAGATGGTGGTATCGGCACAGCAGGATGCCGCGCGCCACGTCGGTGTGGCCCTGGTCTGCTTGCCATTCGTCGATGTGGTGTGCCTCGCAGTAGCTGGCCGGTCGGTCGCAGTTCGTCCAGCGGCAGCCGCCGTCTCTCAGTGAGAGTGCGATGCGTTGTTTGCTGGTGAAGAGGCGCTGCTCGCGCCCCACGTTGAGGGGGTTACCCTGCCGGTCGACCGTGACCGGCACTACGCCGGTGTTGCAGATGGTGCGGTCGGCGACGCTCACCGGCACCGGGGTGCCTTCGTGTTCGAGGAATGCGTGGTCTTCACGTGCCCGGGTTTCGTCACCCGAGGGGGTGTCGACCACCCGCACGATTCTGACGCCCGCCTGGCGTACGCCAAACACTTCTTCTGCCAGGGCGAGGGTGCCGCCGCGCATGACGTCAGTGACGAGGTCGTGCATGAGTTGGTCGTTGGTGCGGGGGTCGTCGCGCAGTTTGTCTGCCTCCGCGCGTTCCGCAGGATCTAGGAAGCGTGGCCCGCCCCGTCGTGGCCGCATTGCGCTGTCGATGATGCTTCTGAGCCAGGCAGCCGTTTCGTCGTCGAAGCTAAATGATCCCCGGTGGGTGCCCTTCTCGTCGACCCACATTCGGAAGGATCGTGCCTCGTATCGGTCGAGGTGTCGACGGTCAGAGCCCACCGGGTCAAGTTGGTCACGTACCGCGCGACAGGCCTTGCGTAGTTCGTCGAGGCTTCGCACTTCGGCTTCGGCCAGGAGTTGTTCAGTGGCCTGCGCCCAGGTCTCGTGAATGACCGCGGTCGCGAGCTCAAACACTTCGAGTTCAGAAGCACCTGCCACGTTCACTGCGGCGAGGTCTGCTTCGGTGGGCGTGGGTGGATCGCCCAGCCCCTGTCTGACCGCCGTGTATTGGTCGGGGCTGATGATGCCTGCGTCTGCTGCCCGGTCGAGTGCGGTGTGCCAGGCCGCGATAGGTTCGGGGCCCGTGGCCCCGTCTTCGCTGCCTTCATCGCCGCCGCCCTCACCGCCGTCGAGTCCCCCGCTGCTCGCGCTGCCCAAGAGTGAGAATTCTGCGGCTTCGATGAGGGACTGCCCCACTTTCACGTCGCGGGCTGCTTGTGTGCGACTGACCCCGGTGAGTTGTTGGAGCAGGGAGGCTGCGTCGCGGTGGCCCTGGGATTGCGCGATGCCGGTTTGGCCTCTGGCCCGGGAGGATCGCTGTGCGACCACCCCCGATGCCGGGATCTCGAGTCGTTGGCCGAGCCGCACCAGCGCCGCCCCAATTTCGAGCACCGCGAGCACCCCGTCATCGGGGAGTGTTCGCAAGAAACCGGGGAGTGATTCGCCCTCTGGCACCCCCTCGAGCAAGTCGCGGGCGGCCGCCACTTGCTGCTCGAGTGAGGTGATGATTTCCATACTTCAATGGTCTCACGAAACACAAAAAATGGCTACAAATCAACGTTTTTATTAGAACAAAAATTCGAAGACTTCTTTGGTCTGGACCCTACAAACACAGGGCCACAATCACCAAAACACGCCCCCTAAGTGGCCACCGCGAGCCCGTGCACCGCATCCACGAGCGGAGCCAGCTCGGGTCGCTCCGAGGCGTCCCCGAGCACCCGCTCCAGCGCCTCGTCATGCAGCGGTTTCGCCCGCGCATATAACTCATGCCCCTGCGCGGTGAGCTCGGTGTAAATGCCGCGCCGATCATCGGCACATAGGATCCGGGTCAGCAGGCCGCGGTCCTCCAGCCGATTCACGAGCCTGGTCGTGGCGCTCGAGCTCAAAGCAGCCGCGCCGGCCAGTTGCTGCATACGCATATGCCAGCCATCTTGGCGGTTCAGCGCATCGATCACGGTGTACTCCACGACCGACAGTCCCACCTGAGACCCCAGCACGCGCTCGAGCTCAGCCTCGATAATCCCGTGCAGCGCGGCGAGCGTGCGCCACCCGCGGGCACGAATTTCTACGGCGTCATCTGCGATTCCCATGCTGCTCCAAAAGTAGTTGCTTGCGCCGACTAGTGCGTGTGCAAAGATATTCCACACCGACGCAATAACCAGCGTCTGCAACTAGTTTCCTACTTTACCAGGAGCATCTCAATGCCACTAGGCCTACTCGCCCTCGCCCTTGGCGCCTTCGGAATCGGGCTCACCGAATTCGTCATCATGGGCCTTCTTCCCGACGTCGCAACCGATCTCGGCGTCACCGAGGCCTCAGCCGGCTAGCTGATCTCGGGCTACGCCCTCAGCGTCGTTGTCGGTGCGCTCGGCATCACCGCCGCCACCACCAGGCTCCCCCGCAAGCCGGTGCTCATCGGCCTCATTGTGCTGTTTATCGCGGGCAACCTGATCACCGCGCTTGCCACGGGGTACGACGCCGCCATGGTCGGCCGCATCATCGCGGCCCTGTGCCACGGCGCGTTCTTCGGCATCGGCTCGGTCGTCGCAGCGAACCTCGTCGCCCCCGGCAAGCAGAGCCAGGCGATCGCGATCATGTTCACCGGCCTCACCGCCGCCAACGTCTTCGGCGTGCCATTTGGCACGTTCATCGGCCAGGAATTTGGCTGGCGCTCTACCTTCTGGGTGATCTCGGCAATCGGCGTCGTTTCGTTGATCGGCATCGCGACACTCGTTCCCGCAATGCCCACCGCGAAGGGCGACAACCGGGTCAGCCTGCGCCAAGAACTCAGCGCATTCCGCTCGACCCAGGTGTGGCTATCGCTGTCGGTCACCGTGCTCGCATACGGCGGAATGTTCGGTGCCTTCACCTACATCGCCTACACGCTCACGGGTGTCACCGGCTTCGCCAGCTCGGCGGTGCCGTGGCTGCTGGTGCTCTTTGGCGGGGGCCTCGTGGTGGGTAACTGGGCTGGCGGGCGCTTCGCCGACCGCTCGATCGACCGCACCCTGAACGTGTTTATCGCGGCGCTCGCGGTCGTGCTCGTCGCATTCGCCCTGTTCGCGACCTCGCAACCCGCCACGATGGTGATTCTGTTTCTCATGGGCGGCTTCGGCTTCGGCACGGTGCCCGGCCTGCAGAGCCGCATCATGCAGTACGCGGGTCAGGCCCCCACGCTCGCCTCGGGCGCCAACATCGGCGCGTTTAACCTCGGCAACGCGCTGGGTGCGTGGGCCGGAGGCATCGGCATCGCGGCAGGCCTCGGCTACACCTCTCCCATCTGGATCGGCGCCGCCCTCACCACCGTCGCCCTGGTGGTCATGCTGGCCGCGACCCAGGCTGCACGCCGCGGCAACGCGGCCCGGGCCGCAGTTCCCGCGCCCGCAGCGACGGCTTAGCTCGCAACTGCTCGCGGGTCATTTTGATCCGGATCATGGACCCGCGCAGCCTCAGCCGCGCGGGTCCTTGCGCGCCCGGCGCCAGCACCGGCCCCGGTAGTAACCAGCCAGCTTCGCCGGTTACTCCCGCAGCAGCAACATGCCGGCCTGGCCGCTCCAGAGGCGGTCGCGATCGGGATGATCTTGGCCCGGGTAATAATCGGGAATGCTCAGCGGCATACCTGTCGGGTAATAGTCACCGAAGGGCGCATCGATCATTGAGAACGAGAGCATGCCTCGCTGTTCGTCCCACCCCATCCTCATAAACTCGTAGGTCGAGCCGCTGGGGAACGTGACGTTTGGCACATCGATCGTGTAGCAGCCGGGGTCGAGCTCGCTGTCTGGGGCCGGGCACCACACACCGTTGATGTCTTCGGGCACCGGAGGCCCGGCTTCAGCGGCGGCCTGCGGCGTCTCGTCGCTTTCTTCTGCTGCGGGCGCGGGCGCGGCCTTTGGCTCGGGCTCGGGCTCCGTCTTTGGCTCATCCTGCGGATCCAGCTTTTCGGGGCGTTCAGTGGTTCCCGCGGCAGCGCCTTCCCCTTCAGCAGGGTCGCTCGCGCTGCTGGCCTCGGCTGAGTTACCCGCTGGTGATCCGAGGCTCGCGATCGCGCCCCACGTCACCGCGCCTGCGCCGATGAGGGCGACGGCCACGCAGCCCGCGATGACCTTCGCGGCGGTGGTCGCGAGCAGCCCCTGCTTGACGGTGGCCACTCCGGCAACGCCTAGGTCAGCGGGGGCGCCGGCGAACTGCGGAGCCTGACCTGCCGGTGCCTGACCAGCCTGGGCCTGACCAGCCTGGGCCTGCGCAGTTTGCGGCCCGCCCGATGCGTGGTCAGTGCCGAGCTGCAAGACGCCGATCTGGGCTGCGGCGCCGAGCGTCGCTGCCCCCACGACCTTCGTCTTCTTCGAATCGCCCTCGTCGTGGGTTTCTTCGGCGGCACCGGGCTGAGCGACCGGCGGCCCATACGACGCCGGATCAAACGCTGCGGGCGCCGGCGGCACAGGTGACGCGGATGCCGGATCAACTGCTGGCGGCACAGGAGCAGCGGGCGCAGGAGCCGGCGGCACCGATGCCGCGGGCGGCGGTGGCGGAGGCGTCAGGAACGGCCGGGGTGTGGGAGCTGAGCCCGAGGGCGGGGTCTGGTCGTTCATGCTGTCGTCCATATCTGTTTCCATCATGCCTGATGCGGGGGTGGCGGCGCGCGGTCCGTCTTACTTTTTTGGCAACAATGTGACGACCGCGGCGACGAGCAGGCCGGTCGCCGAGGCTGCGAGCAGCACCGATCCGGCGCCTACCGAGGCGCCGCTCGCGCCGTTGATGTTAGCCATCGTGCCGAAGCCGTCGATCGCCGCAATCAGCCCAAACAAGATGCCGATCACGCCCGCAGTGATGCGCACCCACCTGCGGTGCACGACGAGGGCGGCGCCCGACCCCGCAATCACCACCAACATGCTGATCAGCAGCATGACGCCTTCGCCGCCGGCTTCCTCGGCGAAGAAGTTCACGCTCGCCGAGTAGCCGTACGCCGATATCGATCCGATCGGCAAGAACAGGCTCAAGATCGCGATGAACGCACACGCGGGCACCGCGATCGGTGCCCAGGCGTGCAGGCTCTTCGTCTCAGGCACCGTCACCCCGCGCTCGTGCGCCGCCTGCTGAATCGACGCGCTGGCCCGCTTCGCCGCGGGGGTCACGGTGTGCAGAAAGTAGTCCTTTGCACCCGCCGCGACGAGCTTCGCACCGGCCGCTACCTGTTCTCCGGCCCCGCTCGCGGGCTGGGGCTGAGCTGCCGGATCTGCCGGAGTCGCCGGGGCTGCCAGAGTAGTCGGAGCTGCCTGGGCCACCGGCGCCACCGGCGCCACCGGCGCTACCTGCGCCACCTGTGCAACCCCGAGCGTGGCAAGATGCTGCCCGATGTGTGCGGCGAGCGCCGGGTAGCAGTTGGGGTGCGCCTGCACGATGGCCCACATTTCGGGCTGGGTGTTGACGATCTCGGCAAGGGTGGCGGGCGCGATCTCGGGGTTGGTGAGCTGCTGCGCGGTGAAGGCGGTCATGGGTGGGTGCTCGTTTCTGTATCTGGCGGCCGAGGCGGCGCAATCTGCAATAGGCGGTTCGATGGAACGGTGCTGTGAACGGTTCGTTCGCGGGGATAGTTCAAGCATCGCGGGGTGCGCGCGCCCGCACATCGGCCATCTGGCTGGCATTCGACTCGGGGCCTCGGCCAAATGGCTGAGGCGGGGCGGGCCCCAACGCTTCTAGGATGAAGGGATGGCCGATCGAGCAGCAACAACGCAGCCCCACCAGGGTGGGCGCGGATTTTGGCGTGCCCGGCCCACATTGCGTGCGCTGCTCGTCGCGACCGCGTGCCTCGCGGGCGGGTTCGTGATGCTGGGCATCACGCTGTTTCCGCTCGCCCGCGTGCAAGACGACATCTTTGCCGGGGCGGGCAGCACCCTGAGTACGCTGATGATCTTTCTCGCGGTGCTGCCCTGCAATCTGGTGGCCTGGGTGACGCATTCGCGGCGCATCGATGCGGTGACGATTGTGCTGGGCGCTCTCACCCTCGTGGGGCTGCCCGCCACCGCGATCGCCCTCGTCAGGGTCGGCGAGGCCCGGTCGCTGCGCGCGAACATCGCGGCAGCGCTCGCCACCGTGGCCGGGGTCACATCGGTCACCGCGCTCGTGTGCGCCGTGGTGGGGCTGCCGGGCAACGTGCTCGCCATCGGCTGGGCGGCCGTGGTTGCTGCGCTGCTCAGCGTCTGCTGCATCCTGTGGGGGCAGGTGCGGGGCACGCGCTGGGCCCTGCTCGCGTCGATGCGCGAACAGACCCGCGCCGCCGAGCGGGCCGCCGCCGCCGAACGCCTCGGCCGCGACGCCGATGTCGCCCGGGCCCTCGCCGAGGAGCGCAGCCAGTTCGCCGAAGAGCGCAGCGCCCTCGCCCGCGACATGCACGACGGCATCTCGCACCGCCTCTCGATCGTCGCACTGCACGCGGGCGCGATGTCGTCGCGCGACGATCTCTCTCCCGAGCAGCTGCGGGCGGCAGCGCTCACGGTGCGCGACGCCGCCGAGGGCACGGGCGTGATGCTGCGCGAGGCGCTCACCGCGCTGCGTGGCATCGCCGAGGTTCCCGGATCAGGTCACCCCACCCCCTCAGCGTCGTCGCTCGCCGCACGCGTCGCCACGGCCCAGGCCCGCGGCCTCACGGTCACGCTGCGCTGGTGGGGCCTGAATCAGCAAGACCTCGACCGCGATCATGAGCGCGCCGGGGTACTGGCGAGCATCGTCGACGAGATCCTCATCAACGCCATCAAGTACGCCCCCGATGAGCCGCTCGCAATCGATGTCTCGGTGCAGCAGGCACAGCAAACCCCGGCCGCGACCCACCAGCTCAGGCTGCTCGCCAGCAACCCGCTCCCCCAGCACACACCACCCTCAGCGATCGGCACAGGGTTCGGGCTCATCGGCCTCACCGAACGCGCCGCCCTCATCGGCGGCGGAGCCCACTACGGCACCACCACCGACGCCCACTTTCAAGTCGATGTCTGGATCCCCTGGGCGTAAAGGAACACACCATGCACACCACCCCAAACCCCCACACCCCGGCCGACGCCACAAGCGCCGACCCCAGCACAATCACAGACCCGACCACCAGCTCAGCCCCCGCCCACGAACCCGACCCCATTCGGGTACTCATCGTCGACGACGAAGCCCTCATGCGCGCGGGCCTCAAACTCATGATCGACGGCGCGACGGGCCCAGGCGACACCCGCCGCATCTCGGTCGTGGGCGAGGCCGCAGACGGGGCAGAGGCGCTCGCCGCAGCGCACACGCTAGACCCCGATGTGATCGTGATGGATATTCGCATGCCCGGCATGAACGGCATCGACGCCACCCGCGCCCTGCAGGCCGCAGATTCGCGCGCCCGCATCATCATGCTTACCGCGTTCGACACCGACGAGTTCATTCTCGATTCGCTGCGCGGCGGAGCGGTGTCATTCCTCTTGAAGGATTCGGCGCCCGCCCTCGTGCTCTCGGCGGTGCGCGACGCAGCTGCTGGCGATTCGCGGCTCTCGCCCGCGGTGATGGCGCGGCTCGTGGAGCTCGCGAGCGTGCGCCCCGATCCTGCGCAGGCACAGCCGCAATCTCCCGCGCAGGCGACGATGCAGGCGACGATGCAGGCGACGATGCCAGGAGAGGTGCCACGCGCGCCGCTGCCGCCTGTGGGATCCGGATCATTCCCCGCCACCGCCGCGCTCGCCCCCGCACCGATTCCCGACGGCATCACGCCCAGGGAGTGGGAGGTGGCGCTGTTCATCGCCCAGGGCGTCTCGAACAAAGACATCGCGGCGGCGCTCTACATCTCGGTGTCGACGGTGAAGACGCACCTCGCGAGCCTGTCGTCGAAGCTGCAGGTGATCAACCGCACGCAGATCGCGATGCGCGTGGGCGCGCACCAGGCGCAGCACGGCTAATGCGTGCGCGCTACTGCTGCCCGGCGCGAATCGCGCGCAGGTGCTGCGGCCCCGGATCAACGGCATGCGACGCATACTCGGGGTGCTTGGTGAGCCATTTGGCGACGTAGGGGCAGACGGGCACGATGGCGAATCCGCGCGCGATGACGTCATCGATGACGGCCTGCACGAGCACCGAGGCGAGGCCCTGGCCGGCGTAGGCGTCGTCGACTCCGGTGTGAAACAGCACTCGCTGGGTCGCGTTATCTGCGACCACGTCGACGTAGGACTCTTCGCCAGCGACGATCGCGGCGGGGGCGGTTGTCTCGCCAGGCTCTTCGCCGTTGTCGAGCAGCACGTAGCGTGACTCGGCGGGGCGGTCAGCCACTGTAAAGCGTTCGTGGGTCATGGGGTTTCTCCGTTCAACCGGTGGGGGTGCTTGCGGTGGGGGTACTTGCGGTGAGTGAGCAGCTGGGTTAACTCAGAATTCTTGTAGTTCTTGTAGTTCCTGTAGTTCAGCCGACTACGCGCGCGGCTGCAATCGCGCGATTGGCAGTGGCGGTGCCGGCAGTGGCGGGAGTTGCCCCGCCGGAAACTCGCCGAACAGGGGGCGCTTGCCGGCGTCACGCTGATCCGGAGCATCCAGCCCCATCTCAGCCTGGTAGCGCCTGCGATACTCAGCGATTTCATCGTGGTCGCGGCCGATAAAATTCCACCACATCACGATCTCTTCGCCCAGCGGCACCCCGCCGAGCAAGATCACCCGGGCGCCCTCGGGGCCGGCCGTGATCGTGAGCGTGTCAGCGCCCGCGGGCACGTAGGCGAGCTCGCGATGCGCGGCCCGCACGCCGTTGACCTCGATGCTGGCGTTCTCGGCGAGCGCGGCGTATTCGAAGTCGCGGCGCGTGGTGAGCGAGATCGTGGCGCCCGGATCGAGCAGCAGCTCGGCGCCCAGCAGCTCGGGGGTGCGGGTGTCGACGGGCGAGACCGCCTCGGCGAGCTCGCCGATGAAGACGCGGGCGGTGGCTCCGGGCCCGGCAACCCCCTCGATCGTGACCGGATCAGGCGCGTAGTGCTCGAAGTGGTTTTCGCTGTGCCGCGTCGCTTCGGGCAGCGCGTACCAGAGCTGCACGCCGTGCAGCGTGCGCACCTCGGGGCCGCTGATCTCTTGGTGCGTGATGCCGCGGCCCGCGATCATCAGGTTCAGTTCGCCGGGCAGCACCCCGGCCGCGGTGCCACCCGAGTCAAGGTGCTCGATGCGGCCGGTGAACAGCCACGAGACGGTGGCGAGCCCGGTGTGCGGATGCCTGGGCACCTCCATTCCGCCGCTCTCGGCGACCTCATCGGGGCCGTAATGGTCAAGAAAACACCAGGCGCCCACGAGCGACCGCTGGCGCTGCGGCAGCGTGCGGTACACGGTCATCGCGCGAATACCGCCGAGCGGCACAAGCCTGGGGTCAAGCACCTCAACCCCCGAGCACGGCTCCCCCGCGCCCAGCTGTGTGAAGCCGGGCAGCGCGTCAGGATTACTCATCGCGGGCCCCGGTTATCGCAGCAGTTTGCCATCGTCTGAGCGCGGCCGCACCGGGTGCTCGCTCAGAATCGAGATGCGGTTAAACGTGTTGATCGCGACGCTCACCCATTCGGCGGCGGCGAAGGCGTCTTCACCGAGCACGAGCTGGGCGCCCGCAAGATCGGCCTTGGCGTCTTCGCTCAGCGGCAGCTGGGTGGCGGCCTCGGCGACGGCGAGCACGGCCTTCTCGCGTTCGGAGAAGATATCGGTTTCGCGCCAGGCCGGCAGCAGGTCGAGCTTTTGCTGGGCGAGGCCCGCCTGCCTGGCCTGGCGGCCGTGCAGATCGAGACAGAACGCGCACCCGTTCAGCTGCGAGGCACGCAGCTTGATGAGCTCGGCTTCTTCAACGCTGAGCCCCTTCGCGAGGGCGGCCTCGCGCACCGCATTCGAAAAGGCTTGGGCGGCGCCCCACGCATCGGGCATCACCTTGTCAATATACGGGCGCATGTTTCTCCTCGCTGCACGCGGGCGGTGAAATGCCGCCTCTTCGCTCTCAGCCCTATCTTGGCAGCTGGGATGGTTGGGGAACAGTCTTTCCGCTGTGAGGTGACCGTCGCAAGCTAGCGCTGAATAATATGCACTTTTACGTTTTCTCGATTAGCCTGGCCATATGTCCGAGCAAAGCTCACTCAAGATCCCTACAACGGTCATTGCCCGAAAAGGAATCGCTTACCTCACGTCTCAGGCGCAAAAGCGACCAGTCACGCTGACGAACCACGGTCTACCTGTCGCGGTCGTAATGTCCCATGCCGAGCACGATGAGCAGCGGCGCACGCTCAAAAATGCTGAGCTGCGCATCCTCGAGATTGCAGCTTCCTTGGCCACAGGCCTCTCCCCCATAGCGACTTCGGCAGAAACCCGGTAGCGGCCGGCCCGCCCTCGAGACTCGGTAGGTTGCTCGTAGCGCGGGCGCCCGCAAGGGCATCCCGAATCGCCCCCTGATATGATGAATTCATCAAGTCAGAAAGTGGCAGGTATCGGTCATGAAGCAAGAGCAGCGCCCGCTCTACGAAATCAAGGCGAACCTGTTTAAAGGTCTCGCGCACCCCTATCGCATTCGCATTCTTGAAATTCTTGCGAGCGCGCCCGAGGCCTCGGTGTCAGAAATGATCGCCGAAACCGGGCTCGAGGCTTCCCACCTCTCGCAGCACCTCGCCGTGCTGCGCCGTTACGGGCTCGTCACCTCTGACCGCCGCGCGAGCGTCGTTTATTACCGGCTCGCGTTCGCGCAGGTCGCCGATCTCTTGCACGTGGCCCGTCAGCTGCTAGGCGAAGTGCTCAACAGCTCCAACCAACAGCTCACGAGCCTCGACGAACTTCCCCTCATCGCGCAGGCAACAACTCACGGGAACGCCTCACCGGCCCACCCTGATCAGCTCGCCAACGTAACTGGTGGTGCACGATGATGCGCGTCAAACGCAATATCTTGTCGCTGCTGCCCAACCGATCCGACTACTCGGGGCTGAAGAAAACCTGGCGCGCCGACCTCGTGGCCGGCATCACCGTCGGCATCGTCGCGCTCCCCCTCGCGCTCGCTTTCGGCGTCAGTTCGGGTGCTGGGGCCGAGGCCGGCCTCATCACGGCGATCGTGGCGGGCCTCGTCGCCGCCGTGTTCGGCGGCTCGAACGTGCAGGTCTCTGGCCCCACCGGAGCTATGGTTGTGGTGCTCGCCCCCATCGTCGCCAGCCACGGCATCGCCGCGGTCGCCACCGTGAGCGTGATGGCCGGCATCATCGTGGTGATCGCGGGTGCGCTGCGCCTGGGCCGCACGGTCAGTTATATTCCGTGGCCCGTCATTGAGGGCTTCACCGTGGGCATCGGCGTGATTATCTTCATGCAGCAGGTGCCCTCGGCCGTCGGCTTCAACGCCGAAACCTCGGGAGCCACCACGCTGAGCTCGAACGCCATCGTCGCGGCCTGGCAATCGGCCGCAGCGGTCGCATGGCCAGCAGCGCTTTTGCCACTTGCCGCCGTCTTGGTTGTCGCCATCATCATGATTGCGCTGAGTCGCATCAGCGGCAAGCTGCCCGCCTCGTTCATCGCGATCGTGGTCGTGACGCTCGCCGTCATCGCGCTGCGGCTGCCCCTCGACGCCATCGGCGAGCTGCCCACCTCGCTGCCGGCGCCCAGCATGCCGCCCATGGATCTTGCCGTGATCACGAGCCTCATGGGCCCGGCGCTCGCGGTGGCAGCTCTCGCGGCCATCGAGTCGCTGCTGTCCGCCCGAGTCGCAGCTTCCATGGCCGATACCGGCCCCGTGAACTCCGATCGTGAGCTCGTGGGGCAGGGCCTCGCCTCACTCGCCTCGGGATTTTTCGGTGGCATGCCCGCCACGGGAGCCATCGCGCGCACCGCGGTGAACGTAAGATCCGGGGCAAAGACACGCGCCTCAGCGATCGTGCACGCGCTCGCCCTCTTGATCGTGGTCTACGCGGCCGCAGGCGTCGTCGCGCTGATTCCGCTCGCGGCCCTCGCGGGCGTGCTGATGGTGACCGCGACGCGCATGATCTCGCTCAGCGTGGTGCGCCGGGTGCTGCGCTCGACCCGCGCTGACGCGATCGTGTTCATCGTCACCGCGGTCATCACCGTCAGCTTCGACCTCATCGTGGCGGTGGGCATCGGCATCGCGGCCGCCGCATTCTTCACGCTGCGGCGCATGAGCCTCGACGCCGGAGTGCAGCGCGAACCCCTGCCCGGCACCCCCGCCCCGGGCGACGACCGCATCGCCCTGTTTCGCATCGACGGATCACTGTTCTTCGCGGCCGCCGAGCGCATCTTGGATGAGATCAACGACCAGCGCGGCGTCGAGGTCGTGGTGCTGCGGCTGTCGCAGGTGCGGCAGCTTGATGCGACCGGGGCCCACACGCTCGCCGAGCTCGTCACCGCGCTCGAGCGGCGCGGTGTGACCGTGCTCATCAAGGGGGTGCGCGAGCCACACCTGCGCCTGCTCGAAGCCATCGGCGCGATCGGGTCACTCAGGCACCCCAACCACCTCTTCGGCGAGCTCGACGACGCGATCGCGCACGCGCGCAGCCACGTCACGCGTTCCGACGAGCGGGGCGCGACACCGGGCGCGCAAGCGGGCGCATAGCCCGGGCCTCTATATACAGGGATCCGGAGCGAAGCACCTCTGCCCCAATGGGGCAGTGCCCCGATGAGGGCAGTGCCCAATCAGGGCAGTGCCCAATCAGGGCAGTGCCCCGATTGAGGCGGTGTCTCGCTCCGGATCGGCGCGTGAAGCCCGCTCGTTCGCGGGTTCGCGAGTTAGCGCAGGTTCGCCTCGTAAAACGCGCGCAGCTGCTCGCTCTTGCGGAACACGATCTGATCCCACTCTTCATCGGTGGTCGAGCTGTCAGCGAAGTCTGACGGAATCTTGAACAGCTGCAGCGGCACCTCGAAGCGGGCGCACACCTCGGCGTAGGCGTACGCCTCCATGTCGCAGAGGTTCGCGCCGAGGCTCGAAATGTGGGTGCGCTGCGCGTCATCCTTCACGAACACGTCGCCGGTCGCGATCGTGGCCTGGCGCTCGGGCAGCAGCACCTCGCCCGCGGGGGTGAGCTGGGGCGAGGGCAGCGAGAAGTCGTGCTGCACCACTCCGGTCACCTGGAAGACGTCTTCGAGGCTCAGGCGATCTTCACCGTCACCCACGACGCCCGCGGTGCCCAGCACAATGACGCGCTCAACCGGGCCCTCGGCGCGCGCAGCCGTGATGGCGTGCGCGAGCGATACCGCGGCGTTGATCTTGCCCACGCCCGTCACCAGGTGGGGGACGTCGGCGAAGGCCGAAGCCTCGTCGCGGTGGGCAAAGACGAGCAGCGTCTGAGTCATGGGGCTCCTTGGGGCAGTAACAATAAAGCAGTAAGTATGTGCGGTGACGCAGCCCGCAAGCCGATGCGACCTGCGGCGAGCGCGGTCGGCAGTGTGGCCTGCGCGTGCGGCGCGACCTGGTTAAGCGTAATACAGTCTGGTGTGCCGGTTCGCTGGGGTGCCCGTTAGCTGGTGTGCCTGTTAGCTGCTGTGCCCGCTAGTCGCGGCTCATTTGGCGCAGCAGGATGGTGAGTTCGGCGACGGCGGCCTCGGCGCCGGCTGTTTGGCGCTCGATCGTGGTGGTGAGCAGGTTACCGTCGAGCACCGCGGTGACCAGGCTGACGGCGACGTGGGAGTATCCGGTGCGGGTGAGCAGGTGCGCCAGCTGTTGTTGGGCTGCGTGTCGATGCGTTCTCGTGAGGGTGGCGAGCGTGGGGCTTTCGCGGGCGCAGTCCATGATGCCCCACAGGGTGCCGGTGACCGCTGCGTCGTCGAGGTCGGCGCCGTAGTAGATCTTGAGGGCGGCGCGGGCGGCGGGCTCAGGAGCTAGGGGCGCTGGGGTGGTGGGCTTGGGGGCTGTTGGTTCTGGGCCGGTGAGTTTTGGGGCGGCGCCGGCGAGGTGGTCGAGTACCTGCGCGGCTTCGATGTCGCGGGCGCGCTCGATCTCTTCGATGCAGGCGATTAAGAGGTCTTCGCGTGAGCGAAAGTAGTACCGCACGGCCCCCGGTGAAGAGTCGCTTTCTTCGGCGACCCCGCGGTGGGTGACCCCGGCGCTGCCGCTGGCCAGCAGCAACCTGAGAGCGGCGGCGAGCAGTTGCGCCCGGCGCTCGATCGAGCGCGCCTGTTCGGGCGGGTGGGGGGTGCCCGTTTCGCCCGTTTTCACCGCAGCTCGGTCACTTCCAATGTTCATACTTCAAATTCTGCCACAAATAATACAGTTGCATCATTTTGTTGTATGCTTTTCTGGTTGGCGCCATGCGTGCCTTCCGCTCTCCCCAGCTTTGGGGTCGCTTCAACGCAAAGGCTCACCGCGCGCATGTCCATGCACTCAGCTGACAGCAACACCAACACCAACACCGTCGAGATCGGCCAGGGCCGAATTCCCCGATCGGTGAAAATGATTCTGGCGGTGCTCGTCATCACTGCCTTTGTGATGATGCTCAACGAGACAACGGTCGCCGTGGCGATGCCCGCAATCATGGCTGACTATGCGATCACCGCCACCACTGCGCAGTGGCTGCTCACCGGCTTCTTGCTGACCATGGCCGTCGTGCTGCCCACCACGGGCTGGATGCTTGAGCGTTTCACGACCCGCTCGGTGTTTTTGTTTGCCACCGTCACCTTCCTCTTGGGCACGGTCGCCGCGGCGGTTGCCCCCATGTTTGCGGTGATCCTGGCGGCCCGCGTACTGCAGGCCATCGGCACCGCGATGATCATGCCCCTCTTAATGACAGTGAGCATGACCCTCGTACCGGCGCAGCGACGCGGCGCCGTGATGGGCTTGATCGCTGTGGTAATGGCGGCGGGCCCTGCCCTCGGCCCCACGGTGGCGGGCGCGGTACTCAGCTTCACCAGCTGGCACGGCATCTTCTGGGTGATGGTACCCCTGGTGGCCGCCGCCACCCTGATCGGTGCATTTAAGCTCACCAATGTCGGTGAGCGTCGCGCCTCCCCCTTCGATCTACTCTCGGTGATCCTGTCGGTGTTTGCGTTTGGTGGCCTGGTGTACGGGCTCAGCTCGTTCAGCGTCATCATCGGCGGCGGGCAGGCCGCCACCATTGTCATCGCGGTCTTGATCGTCGGCGTGGTGGGGCTCGGGCTCTTCGTCTGGCGTCAGCTCGCCCGCGGCAAGCGGCACCAGGCGCTGCTCGATTTGCGCCCACTCGCGGCCCGCAACTTTACGCTGTCGCTGATCGTACTGATGGGGCTCATGGCGGCACTGCTGGGTGTTGTCAGTACCCTGCCGCTGTACCTGCAGGGTTCACTGCTCGTCACCGCGCTGGTGAGTGGCTTGGTGTTGCTGCCCGGCGGCGCGCTCGAGGCTGTACTGGCACCCATCGCTGGTCGGCTCTTTGACCGTGTGGGCCCGCGCCCCCTCATTATTCCCGGCATGGCCATCGTTGCGGCCACCCTGTTTGCGCTGGCATTCGTTGACGAGCACACCAGCGTCGGCCTGATCATCGCCTTCTACGCGGTGTTCTGCATCGGCCTGGCTCTGCTCTTCACCCCGATCATGACAACTGCCCTGGGCTCGCTCCCCGCGCACCAGTACGGGCACGGATCGGCCATTCTCAATACCCTGCAGCAGCTGGCCGGCGCCGCAGGTACGGCGCTCTTGATCACGATCTACAGTGGCACCAGCGGCCGCGCCATGGCGCAGCGCGTCGCCGAACCCACCGCGTTGGCCGACGGCGCAAGCACCGCGTTTATGGCCGCCGCGATTGTCGCTGCGGCAACGTTCGTGGTGTCGCTGTTCATCACGCGCGCACCCCGCCAGCCCGGCGAACAGCCCACCGTCGAGACCGCCAAATAGTTACCCCGTTCGGGGCCAATTTGTGTAATTCAAAATAAAACTGGCGTTTCTCGAAAACTTGTTCTATACTTTGGAGTTGAGCGCGTGAGCACCCGCGCGATTCGCCCACGGGGCGGTCGCCACAACTCCCGGACTAGTTCGCCGCAAGCGCTCCACTCGTAAGATCGCGAAACCGCTGTCTTACACGATTCATCGCTCAAGGCGTCGCACGTTATTTTGTCGCACGGTAACCCGTCGCACCTTCGACAATACGCGCACACGCCGGGCATACATTCGGCTCCAGTACGAGCCCGCGAGCGTCGCTCGCACACCCGCACACCATGACGGTGCGCACGAAAGGACCATCATGACCAACATCATTAACTTCAAGAACTTCACCCGCACCGCGCGCACCGCACAGGCCGCGCCCCTGCGCACCCCGTACCACTCGCTCGGCGCTGACCAGGCGATGCGCGTTCCCGCTTGGGCCGAGCAGCGCTCGGTGTACCGCAGCTCGGGCCGCACTCTCTACGTCGTCGACACTGAGCACCTGGCCGACGCACGCGCCGACCTGAAGCTGCTCGACCGCGCTGGCTGGGATGTACAGGTCGACAAGGCCCCCACCGGAACGGGCGCCCGCATCGCGTTCACTCGCCGCGACCTCGTACGCGCTGCGTAACCACTCGCACGCCGTACCTGGCCGCAGGCGCAGCTGACCGCTGCGCGCTGGCCACCCGCTTCACGCTGCCTGACGCCTCACCCCACGATTTGTCGTGGTGTGGGGCGTTTGTCGTATTTGGTAATGCTCGCTCGCGCACCCGTCACTCGCGCATACACTGGCGCCATGAGTGATGTTGAAATTGCCGAGGTAGAGAGCTTCTCGCTGGACCACACCAAGGTGTTGGCCCCGTATGTGCGCCGCATTGGGGTGGAGCACGGCCCCAAGGGCGACGCGATCTCGAACTACGATATTCGTTTGGTGCAGCCCAACGAAGAAGAGATTCCGACCGGCGGCCTGCACACCATTGAGCACACCATCGCGGGGCTGCTGCGCACCCGCATCGATGGACTCATCGACATCTCGCCGTTTGGCTGCCGCACCGGCTTCCACATGATTTTGTGGGGTGAACCGCAGCCCGCAGAGGTCGCTGCCGCGATCAAGAGCTCCCTCGAGGACATCGCCGAGCGCGTGACGTGGGACGATGTGCCCGGCACCGCAGAAATCAGCTGCGGCAACTACCGCGACCACAGCCTGCACTCGGCCAAGGAATGGTCGAAGCGCATCCTCGCGCGCGGCATCAGCCTCGACGCGTTCGACCGCACGAACATCGCCTAACGCGCGGCGTTCGCAAAGTTCGCCCGTACAAACGCTGCGCGCACGACTCCGTGCTCACGACTCCGCGCGCACAAACACTGCTCCCACAACTTTGTGCTCACCACGCGTCGGGTTGTGCATGTCTGGGCATAACGCGGCGGGCATCTCGAACCGGCCGCGGGCCGGCGCGTGGTGCCGCGGCGTTGAGCCCTAATCAGAGATTCGCCGTCGCGCAGATCAAATCGGCGACAGATCTCTGGTCGAGGCCGAATCTCTGATCGGGGAGCAAATGGGCACGGGCGCCCCCGAAAAACCGCGAGGGGAGATGGCTGGTATCTGATTTGATACCTGCCATCTCCCCTATTTGCGTGCATCACTCGGGTTCAGGTGCCGAACACCAGACACCGAGCGCCTGACACAAGGACCAGGCACAAAGCAGCAGACTCAGACCTTATGCGTCCTGCTCAGAGCACACGAGCGTAGCCAGCTCGGCCATGTTCGAGAACACGCTTGCCGCACCAGCCTTGCGCAGCGCCTGCGGCGCCGTGCTCGCGTGCGATCCGTTCGAGTACCCGAGCACGGTGGCGCCGGCGGCGACACCCGCGATGACCCCTGCGACGGTGTCTTCAACGACCACCGCACGCTCGGGGGCCACCCCGAGGGCACGCGCCGCAGCGAGGTAGACGTCGGGCGCGGGCTTCGACTTCGGCACCTCCATGCCGCTGAACAGGCGGCCGTCGAAGAATCGGTCGAGGCCGGTGCGGGCCAGCTGCAGCTCGATCTTCTTGCGATCGGCGCCGCTCGCCACGGCAATCTTCTTGCCGTACACGTCACTGATGATGCCAAGTGCGGCCTCGATGCCGGGGATCGCCTCGACCTGCGCGCTGAGGGCGACATCGCGGCGCTCGCGGAACTGCGCGATCCACGCCTCGTCGGTGTGCACCCCGGTGTGGTCAAAGATCAACGGGCCCTGATCCTTCAGCGCGCGGCCCACGAACAGCGACACACATTCGGTTTCAGAGATCGGCCAACCCAGCTCGTGCAGCATCTCACGCAGCACACCCATGGTGATGATCTCTGAGTCAACGAGCACGCCGTCACAGTCAAACAGCACCGCGGCGAATGCGGGCCGCACTATGAAACCAGCACGTCGAGGGCGGCGGTGAGCGCCCCGTCGACGGCCTGGGTGACGATGTCGCGGTAGGGGTCGTAGCCGTCCATGGCTTCATCGGCATCGGCGAGCGGGTTACCGTCGATGGCGAAGACGCCGCCAGCCTCAATGCCGTGCAGTGAAGCGATCACGAACAGGGCCGCGGCCTCCATCTCAACGGCGACGATGCCCGCGCGCTGCCACATGCGGTGGTCGACGCCCACGATGACATCGCTCGGGTAGAACATGTCACCCGTGAGCACGATGCCCGTGTGCACGTTGAGCCCGGTGGCTTCGGCGGCCACGCGCAACGCGATCGTCAGCTCGGGGGTCGCGATGGCAGGGAACTCGGTGGGCACGAGCTGGTGGCTCACACCGTCGGCGCGCACGGCACCGGTCGCGACGACGATCGCACCGTCGACGACCTCGGGCTGGATGCCGCCCGCGGTGCCCGAGCGAATGATGCGGGTGACCCCGCCGCGTGCGAGCTCCTCAAAGCAGACCGCGGCACCGGCCGCGCCCACGCCGTGCGAGGCAACGGTGACGGGCACGCCCTTGTAGCTGCCCGAGTAGACGTGGTATTCACGGTTGGCGGTGAGCTGCACCGGGTTGTCGAGCAGCTCGGCCACGCGGGCCGCACGGCCCGGATCCCCCACCACGAGTGCGCGATCGGCAAGGTCAGAAACGCGAGCGCGCAGCAGCGGCAGTTCGGCGTCAGCGGGAAGTCGTACGGGTGCCATGATGTGGGCCTTTCGTTCTAAAGAGAGGAGTGAAGAAGATTATTCGGCGGCCGGATCGGCAGCGGCGGGATCAGCCGCAGCAGCCGCTTCGCGCAGCCGAGCCCTGGCCGCGCGGGCACGCACCCGAATGGCGAGCGCGTCAAGCGTGAGGTGCTCACCGTTCGCATAGAGGTGACGGCCGCCCACAAATACGTGGCGCACATCGTGCCCCGTCGCGGCGAACCCCAGGTGCGAGGTGAGCGCTGCGGCATCGGCGCCCGCAAGATCAAGCGGGGTAGCCGCCGAGCCCGACACGTCGAGGGCGATAACATCGGCGAGGGCACCGACGGCGAGGGATCCGGAGCCTGCGAAGCCCAGCGCCTCGGCCCCGCCGCTCGTTGCGATCCCGAGCACATCGGCGGCGCGCACGATGGCGGCGTCGCCGCGCACTCCGCGGTGCAGGGTGGCGGCAAGCTTGATCTCTTCGAACAGATCGAGCGAGTTATTCGAGGCGACCGAGTCAGTGCCGAGACTGATGCGCAGGCCGGCCTGTTGCCACTCGGGCAGGCGGGCGACGCCGCAGCCCAGTTTGAGGTTGGAGACCGGGTTGTGGCTCACGGCGACACCGTGGCTCGCGAACTCGGCGATCTCGTCGTCGGTGATGTGCACGCAGTGCGCGGCAAGCACCTCGGCGTCAAAGAGTCCCAGCGACGCGAGGTGCGCGGCGGGCGTGGCCCCGTACTGCTCGGTGATCTGGGCGACCTCGGCCGCCGATTCAGAGATGTGGGTGTGCACCGGAATACCCAGGCGCTTGGCCCGCTCACCGATGTCGCGCAGAAACTCGGGCGGGCAGGTGTAGGGCGCGTGCGGGCCGTACGCGACCCGAATCTGCGGGTCGCCGGCGTAACGCTCGGCGAGCTGCTCGGTCTGGGTGACGGTGTCGGCACCGTTCCAGGGTGAGACGCCAGGGAAGCCCACGGCCTCGGGCGTGAACGACGCGAGCGCGACCATCGCGCGCATGCCGGCGCCGCGCACGAGCTCGATCAGCCGTTCATCCCAGTGGTACATATCGGCGAACGCGACTGTGCCGGTCTCGATCATCTCGATCATCGCGAGCTGCAGCCCGACCGCCACATCGTCGTGGGTGAGGTGCTGCTCGAGCCCCTGCACCGCCGCCAGCCACGGCATGAATCCCTCGTCGTCAGACACCCCGCGCAGCAGCGTCATCGCCGAGTGCGTGTGCCCGTTCACGAGCCCCGGCATGAGCACGTGCCCGGCGAGCTGGTGCACGACCGGGGTGGCTGCGGTTGCCTGGGCTTCGGCGTCTGCCTGGGTCTCGGGTGATGCGGGCGCTTCGGGTGCTGTTGCTTCGGCGGGTGCTGATCCGGATCCTGCCGCCGCCAGCGAGGTGGCGCGCGGGGCGCCAGCGTAGGTGATGCGGCCCGCGGCGTCGAAGGCCAGCTCGGCCGGGGCGACCGGGCCTGCGGGGGTGAGCATCGCGTCGGCGAGCAGAATGGTCTCGGGGTGGCTCATCGGGGTTCCCTATCGGTCGAGCGGTGCGGGGCGGGCTGGGGTGGGCGGCGGTGCGGCGTCGTTACCATCCGGGGGTGGCGAGCATGCCGCCGTCGACGGCGAGGTCTTGCCCGGTGATGAAGCTGGCCGCTGGTGATGCGAGCAGCACGCAGGCGTTGCCGATGTCGCGGGCGGTCGCGAGGCGGCCGAGCGGTGCGTGGCTCGTCCAGCTCGCGACGCCCTCAGGCCAGCCCTCGGCCAGCCCCGGCCGGTCGACGAGGCCGGGAGAGACGGTGTTCACGCGAATGCCGTCGGGGCCCAGCTCGAGCGCGGCCGCGCGGGCGTGCATGATCAGTCCGGCCTTCGCCGCGGCGTAGTGCGCGTGCGCGGGCGAGGGGCGATGCGCCTCAACCGAAGCGATGTGCGTGATCCAGCGCGCGCCCGAGGCCGCCGGGTCTTCGTTCATTGCGGCGGCCGCGGCGCGCGACAGTTCGAACACGGCGCCCAGGTTGGTCGCGTGCACGGTGTCCCAGTCGCTGCGCGACGTGTCGGTGAGGGTCTGCACCGGCTGCACTCCGGCGTTGTTGACGAGCCCGTCGATGCCGCCAAGCGCACGCACCGTGTCGGCGATGAGGGCTTCGGCGGCGCCTGGCTGCCCGAGGTCGGCGCGCACCGCCACCGCTTCGCAGCCGCGCTCGCGCAGCCGCTCGACTAGCTCGAAGGCGGTCTCGGCCGAGCCGCGGTAGTGCACGGCTACGTGGGCGCCGGCATCAGCGAACGCTTCGGCGATGCCGCCGCCCACGCCGCCCGAGGCGCCCGTGATGAGTACGCGCTGGCCGTGAAGCGATGGCAGAGTGGGGTCGCGGTGGGTGGGCACGTTAGCCTCCGAGTCGTCGGTGTCGGGTCGAATAGTCACGCAAGGCGCGCAAGAAGTCGACCTCGCGCAGGTCGGGGTAGAGCGCCTCAACGAAGTAGAACTCGGCGTGCGCTGACTGCCAGATCATGAAGTCAGACAGGCGCTGCTCGCCTGAGGTGCGAATGATGAGATCGGGGTCGGCCTGGCCGCGGGTCCACAAATGTGCACCGATCGAATCGGGGGTGAGGTGCTCGGGCAGCGTCTCGATGGTGCCGCCCTCGGCCTGGTGCTCAGCGATGATGTCGCGCACCGCGGCCGTAATCTCGCTGCGGCCGCCGTACCCCACCGCAAGGTTGATGTGCAGCTTAGTGACGGGGGCACCCGCGGCACCGCGCTGCCCACTCTCGCCTACCTCTGAGCAGCCTGCCTCGGCGGCGGCGAGGGCGGCCGTGAGCTCGGGTGAGAGGCCGTCGCATGAGCCGACGTGTTTCACGCACCAGCCGTCGTGGGCGGCGAGCTCGGTGGCGAGGTCGCCGATGATGCCGAAGAGGTCTTCAAGCTCTTGGCTGTCGCGGGCGCCGAGGTTGTCGGCCGAAAGCAGGTAGAGGGTGACGGTGTTGACGCCGGCTTCTTCGCACCACGACAGAAACTCGGGCACCTTCTTGGCGCCGGCGCGGTGCCCGAAGGCGGCGCGCTCTTGCAGGCGGAGCTTGGCCCAGCGCCGGTTGCCGTCAACGATGACGGCGATGTGGCCAGGCACGAGCGACTTGTCAATCTCGTGTCGCAGGCGTCGCTGGTAAAGCCGGTAGAGCAGACCGGCTCGTGGTGTCGACTGCTGCGCATTCACATCTCTGATTCTATCGGCCGGGCGGTGACCCCGGCTGGGCGTGCGGTGCGGTGCGTCGCGGAACGCTGCGGTGTGGGGGCGCGTGGCTGCGGCTGCGCGCTGTGGATCCCCACACATATGCCCGCCTCAAACTGTGCGGAACATACACTCAAGGCATGACCTCCCCCGGTGTTCCTGCCCCCGACCGCCCACTCGAGGATGGGCGCACCGCCGCCCCGGCGACCGGTGCTGCTGCGCAGGCGGCCGAGGTGAAGCCGCTGTGGCGCGGGTGGATTCACGCCGCCACGTTTCCGGTGGCGACCGCGGCGGGGATCGTGCTGGTGGTACTCGCGCACGGCCCGATCGCGAAGTGGGCTGCGTTCGTGTACATGCTCTCGAGCATGCTGCTGTTTGGTATCTCTGCGCTGTACCACCGGGGCAACTGGACGCCGGCGACCCGGCAGGTGTACCGCCGCCTTGATCACTCCAATATTTTCTTACTGATCGCGGGCACCTACACCCCGATCGCATTGCTCGCGCTCCCCCTCAAGCAGGGCGTGGTGCTGCTGTGCGCGGTGTGGGCGGGCGCCCTCGTGGGTATCGCGGTGCGCATGTTCTGGTTGGCGGCGCCCCGGTGGCTCTATGTGCTGCTGTATGTGTTGCTGGGTTGGGCGGCCGTAATGTTCTTGGGCGACATTGCGCGCGCGAACCTCGCGGCGATGGTGCTCGTGGCCGTGGGCGGGCTGCTCTACACGCTCGGCGCGGTGGCCTACGCCTTGAAGCGCCCGAACCCGGTGCCCGGCGTCTTTGGGTTTCACGAGATCTTTCACACGCTCACAGTGCTCGCGTTCGCGTGCCACTGGAGTGCGGCGCTGCTGCTCGTGCTCGATCCGTTCTATCTGCGGTAGGTCGCGGCCTGCCTGAGGTGACCCGAGTGCTCCATCAAACTGATTCTTGTAGTTTGGTCAGCACGGATTCTCCAGCAGTCCGTTCCCGCGTTGACCCATAAATAGCCAGCACGGCAGCTTCAATAGCTTGAGCATGCTCTCGCTCGCTTGTCACGGCAATTACGTTGCCCTCGATATCGATGGGTAGGCGCCGCTTGAGCGCAGCCTTGCGGGCGTCATGCTCGGCAATCACGCGAATCCCTCCCCCGCCCAACCCGGCCTCAGACTCAACTGCCGACGGGATCTCAGAAGCTTGAGCAGGGTTCGCGCGATGAATCGATACCTCTTTACGCTGCAGCAGAATCCCCGCGAGATCTCCCACTTCAAGTGACCGAATCTTGGTTTTCAACCTACTGCGAGAAGATCCGGTGGTGACCGTTTCCTTGCCCGTTAGTAAATTGAGCGCGTCTGCAATGGATTGCTTCGACCACCTGCGTCCTCTCCTCACCGTGTGCTGGAATACGTGCAGTGTTCGCTCGTGAAGGATGAACCTCTTGCCGACGCGCTGCGCTTCCAGCCGCCCCGATGCCGCAGCACGCTGTACTTGCCGCTCGGTCACCCCGAGCCGCTGAGCAGCCTCTGAACATGAAAAGTACATACACGTATAGTCGCCTATGCGACTATATATGACAACAAAAAGTACTCCTGGGGGAATTTCTTCGCCCATATCCGAGCTAAACCCCCTGATGAGAGCACGCCATTATCAAAACAGGCGAGTTTTGATAATAGAAGGCTTCTCGATTATCAAAACTCGTGAACGCGGGTCAGGTGTTGTCGCTTCGCGGCCATAGATCAGTTCGCGGCGCGGGCTGGCCGTCGCGGCTTCTGGGCACGATGAAACATCGGTGCACCGAATACCAGACGGTAACCGATCAGAGCAGCGATAGCCTCTATAAGCTCTTAGGCTGCGAGCACTTCGAGCACGGCTGCTCCGTAGCGTTCGAGTTTCACCTGGCCGATGCCCGACACTGCGAGCAGCTGTTCGTCGTTCGTCGGGGTGTGCACCGCGAGCGCTGCGAGCGTCGCGTCACCAAACACCACATACCCGGGAACCCCCTGGCGACGCGCTTCCTCAGCACGCCAAGCCCGCAGCCGTTCAAAGATCTCGGCTTGCTCGGGCGAGAGGTCGGCCGCGGCGGCAGAGCGCTTTGACGAGGAGCCTGCCCCAGCAGCCCCACGCACCCGGCGCCCGGCACCGCCCGTGGCAGCGCGCGCGAGTACCTCCTCGCGCATGCGCACCGGCATCTCACCGCTCAGCACAGGCTTCGCGTCTTGGGTGGGCTCGAGCACACCCCACTCACCGCGCGCCTCGATCAGCCCGACGGCGAGCATGTGCCGCACGACTCCGCGCCACTGCGCCACCGACCATTCCTTGCCGATGCCCCAGGTGGTCAGCTCGTCGAGCTTCATTTGGGTCGCGCGCTCAGAGGCGACGCCGCACAGCACATCGATGTGCTGGCCCGCCGCGTAGGTGCGGCCGCGCTCGCGATGCGTGCGCAGGATGGTCGACAACAGCATCTGCGCGGGCACCGTTGCGTCCCACAGTTTGGGTGGGTTGAGGCAGACATCGCAGTTGCCGCACGCGGTGGGCGCGGCCCCGGTACCCGGCTCAGTCTCTTGCCCGAAGTAACGCAGCAAGAATGCACGCCGGCACTCGACCGTTTCGCACAGCGCAAGCATCTGGTTGAGGTGCCTGGTCTGGTTCGTGCGGGTGACCTGATCGCCGTCGCCTGATTCGATCATCTGCCGCTGCTGCACCACGTCTTGCAGGCCGTACGCCAGCCAGGCTTCTGAGGGGGCTCCGTCGCGGCCCGCGCGGCCCGTCTCTTGGTAGTAGCCCTCGATCGATTTGGGCAGGTCGATGTGGGCGACGAAGCGCACATCGGGCTTATCGATGCCCATTCCGAACGCGATCGTGGCGACCACGACCACGCCGTCTTCGCGCAAAAACCTGGTCTGCGCGTCGAGCCGCACGTGAGACGGAAGACCCGCGTGGTAGGCGACAGCGTCGACTCCGGCGTCGCGCAGGGCCTTTGCCGTCTGCTCAACCCGTTTGCGGCTCAGCGCGTACACAATGCCGGCCTCGCCGGCGTGCTCACCGCGCACAAACTGGGTCAGCTGAGCGCGGGCGTTCTGCTTTGATTCGATGCGGTACCGAATGTTGGGCCGGTCGAAGTTCGACACAAAGTGTTTGGCTTCGCCCAGGTGCAACCGCTCGGTGATTTCACGGTGCGTCTCGGGCGTCGCAGTCGCGGTAAGTGCGATGCGGGGCACGTCGGGCCAGCGCTCGGCAAGCGCGCCCAGCCGCAGGTAGTCGGGCCGAAAGTCGTGGCCCCACTGCGACACACAGTGCGCCTCATCGATCGCGAACAGGGCGATGTGCCCGCGTGCGAGCAGGTCGATGGTGCCGGGCGACGACAATCGCTCGGGCGCGAGGTAGAGCAGATCGAGTTCGCCCTGCACGTAGGCACGCTCAACCTCGCGGCGTTCATCCATGCTCATGGACGAGTTCAGCGAGGCAGCACGCACCCCGGCCAATCGCAGCGCCGCTACCTGGTCATGCATGAGCGCGACGAGGGGTGAGAGCACCACTCCGGTGCCCTCGCGCACGAGCGACGGCACCTGATAACACATCGATTTGCCGCCGCCGGTAGGCATCAGCACAACGGCGTCGCCGCCCGCGGCAACGTGGCGCACGATCGCATCTTGGTCACCGCGAAACGCGTCGTAGCCAAAGACCTCGGCCAGCACCTCGCGGGGGTCGCGCCCCACGTGCTTGGCACCGGCGTTGAGGCCGGCGGGGGCGGGCTGCACGATCGGGTGGGCGGGTGGCTGCGCCACTACGGGCCTGCGTACGGGCTGCGCGGGTGCGGCCTGTGCGGGCGTTGGTGCGTGGGCGGGCGCAGGTGCTGCCGCCCCGGTACCGCTGCTGCCGCCGAGGCTGCCGGGTGCGGGCATCCCCCACGCTTCCCCTGGCCACCGCTCGGCGTCGCCGAACTCATCGCCGCCGTATGCCCCTCCCCCGAAATCTGGGTCACCAAAAGACGAGTCGTCGCCTTGGGGGTCAGGCCCTGGGTTCACTCGGCCAGCGCCTCCATACGTCGCGTCCACGAACGGATCATTCCCGTGCGCACCGCGGGAGGAGCCAGCCACTGCGTTACTTCTGAGTTGACGCGGCGTCGGCTGAGCCGTCAGTTGACAGCTCGGCGTTCTCGGCGAGCCCAGCGTTCTCGGCGAGCTCAGCGTTCTCAGCGTTCTCAGCGAGCTCAGCTTCGATCTCTTCGCGCACCTCGTGGCGGTACGCGCTGGCGCGCATGCGACGCACAAGCACGAAGCCGAGCGCAATCACTGCGACTGCGAGCAGGCCGGTAAAGATGAATCCTTCAAACCCAGGCGTGACCTTGTTGGGGTCAAACGCGGTGTCGGTTGCGACTTCGTCTGCCAGCTGCAGCATGGTTCCTACGGTGTTACTCCACACGTTCACGCGCGGGCCTCCTCAATGCCTTGAAACAAATCTGCTTCGAACTCGCTCGTCGCAACCCGCGACGCAGCAAGCCGATAATCCTCGAATGGCCACGCTTCACGTTGCAGCTCAAGCGGCCAGAAGAAGAAGGTGCTGTCGGGCGGCACCTGGCTCTCGTGGGCGCGCAAAGCCTCGTCGCGCTGTTCGAAGAATCGACCAACGTTGACCTGAGCGGTGCCGCGGTAGGGGCGCTTGCCCATCCACTCGCGCAGCTGCTCGAACTGCTCAACGAGCGGCGAGGCCGCATCGTTGTCGAGCAGCCACTGGTACACCGTGTTGACGCGCTTCGCGTTAAAAATCTCTTCGTAGTACAGCTTGTCAATGCTCCACGGCTCGCCCGCTTCGGGGTATGCCGAGGCGTCACCCGCGGTGTCCCACGCGATCTTGCTGATCTCGTGGCACCGAATGTGATCGGGGTGGGGGTAGCCGCCCTGCTCGTTGTACGTGATCATCACGTGGGGTTTGAAATCTCGCACGATGCGCACCAGTGCCTCGGCAGAGACCTCGGCTGGAATGTCAGCGAATGATCCGGCAGGCACAGGGTCACCCTCGGGCGGAAGGCCCGAGTCTTCGTACCCCAGCCACTGGTGTTCGAACCCGATGATGTCGCGGGCACGTGCCATCTCGTCGCGGCGAAGACCTGCGAGGTCACGTCGACTCTTCGGGTTGCGTGCAACGAGCTCGTTGAGCACGTCGCCGCGCTCGCCCCCTGTGCAGCTCACGATGAGTACTTCGACGCCCTCGTCGAGATAGTGAGCGTACGTCGCCGCACCCTTACTTGATTCGTCGTCGGGGTGTGCGTGTACCGCGATTAACCTCAGCGCCATGCGGGTCCTCTCACATTTGCTTCCCGGTGGATCCAGATACTCTGGACGAAGCCCTTAGTTTACCCAGGACAGATCGGAGCCGCCCGTGTCACCGGTGGATCCCACACACGCAGGCTCGGCACACGCCGACCAGGCGCTCACTTCAACAGACGTTGAAGCTCCCGCTTTAGCCGCGTCAACGGCGTCGCAAGCACTCGAGAATCGTTATGGTTCGGCGCGCAGGCGCCGTTTCGATCGCCGATTCGCGCTGTGGACCGCGGGCGCGTTGGTGCTCGCATGCATCGGTTTCTTTTTCTTTAGCGGTTGGCAAACCACCAGCCAGATCGACTGGCAAGACATCGGGTACACCAAGAAGTCTGAGCTGGTGCTCGAGGCCAGGTTCGAAGTGACCGGCCCGGCCAACACGGCGGTCGCCTGTGCGGTTGAAGCACTCAACACGTCAAAAGCCACCGTCGGGTGGAAGATCATTGAGATCCCCCCGAGTGACAAGTTCACCCACACCATCAGCACCAAGCTGGTGACGACTACCCCCGCCACCGCGGTCACCACGCGCGAATGCTGGGTGGTAGTTTAAGTCTCCCTGCTAAACTTTTGGGAGCGCCCCGGCACCGTCGGGGCTTCGTTTTTACCCACCGCGCGGTATGCGCGCTCAGCGTCGCGCCGCGTGCGCACTAATGAATTGAGGATCGACCATGGCCGAGCTCACCCAGACCTGGCTCACTCAGGATGCCTACGACCGGCTTCAGGGAGAGCTTGACCAGCTCGCAGGCGCCGGCCGCAAAGAGATCACGGCCCGCATCGAAGCGGCACGTGAAGAGGGCGACCTCAAGGAGAACGGCGGCTACCACGCTGCGAAAGATGAGCAGGGCAAGATGGAAGCCCGCATTCGCGACATTGAGGCCCTACTGAAGCGCGCTGTCGTGGGCGAAGCTCCCCAGGCCTCGGGCGTGGTTGAGATCGGCACGGTCATCACCGCCACGATCTTCGGCAGCGAAGAGCGGTTCTTGCTCGGCAGCCGTGAGCTCGCCGACGGCTCTGACCTCAACGTGTACAGCGGCGAGAGCCCCCTGGGCAAGGCCATTCTCGGCCACAAGATTGGCGATGAGCTCAGCTACCAGGCTCCCAACGGCAAGGAGATCGCGGTCAAGATTCTCGCGGTCGAGACCTACGTCGGCTAATTATTTACATGGGACGTAAGCCCCATGCTTCAGGGCTCGGGTGTTGCATTGTGCAGCGCCCGGGCCCTTGTGCTTTGCGGGGACAGACTTGGTTGTTTCTGCCGGGGCGATAGCAGGCCAGCTCGTTTACGCGCGCTCGGCCCAGATGTCGAAGCCGAGTTTGCAGATCAGTACCGCGACCACGACCAAGAACAGCACCCGCACGAACTTCGCGCCCTTGGCGATCGCCATCTTTGAGCCGAAAAAACTGCCTGCAATATTTGCGAGGCCCATGACGAGCCCGAGCGGCCACAGCACCGCCCCCAGCGGAATGAAGAAGATGAGTGCGCCAAGATTCGTGGCGAAATTCACCATCTTGGCGCGTGCACTTGCCTGCAAGAAGTCATAGCCGAGTGCCCCCACCAGGGTAATGACCAGAAAAACACCGGTGCCCGGCCCCAGCACACCATCATAAAAACCGATCATGGCGCCCGAGGTCATCGCGATAACCGTGCTCTTTGATGCTCGATGTTTAAGCTTTGTGACCGCGCCGAGCGCAGGTTTAAACAGTGTAATGAGCGCCACCACTGCCAGGGCCACAACGATAATGGGCTTGAACACCGAGGCCGGTAGCGACGAAGCTACCGAGGCGCCAGCAAATGCGCCCCCGAGCGCAATCGCTGCCATCGGCAAGGTAGTGCGAAGATCTGGTCTCACTGCCCGATAGTAGGTTGCACTACTTGTCGCAGTGCCGAACACCGACGCAAGCTTGTTGGTGGCGAGCGCTTGAACCGGCGTGACCCCCGGCGCGAGCAACAGCGCCGGCAACTGCAACAGCCCTCCCCCGCCCACGACTGCATCGATCCACCCGGCCGCAAAGCCCGCGGCGATCAACGCGACGATCGTAATCCAGTCGGTTTCTTCTGGCAGGAACTGCAGGGCCGCGAGAGTCAGGTGCATTCAGTCGAACCTTTCAAAAGGGGCATCCCCATATAACCACCGCTGGGGCCTGCGGGCCGCATCTTGCGACTCACAGACCCCAGCGGTCACACAACTATTATTCGTTCTGCACTGCGATCACTTCGGTCACGGTGCCCTCCTGCAGCCGGGGGTCGCCCGGTTGCACGGGGATAGTGGTGGTGTGCGTGCCACCGTTCTCCTTGGGCTTTTTGTTCATGCGGCTTTCTAGCCACTTCGCAATGCCCGAAAGGATCAGACACATCACGATGTAAATGCCGCCGATCACAAAGGCGGACTGCAATAGCGGGCGGCCGAACTGCACGTTGCTGCTGAGCTGCTTTGCCAAGTACAACAGCTCGGGGTAGGTGATGATGAACCCGAGCGCAGTGTCCTTCATGGTCACTACGAGCTGAGACACGATGACGGGCAACATCGCCCGTACGGCCTGCGGCAGCAGGATGAACATCATCACGCCGGTCTTGCGCAGCCCGATCGCGTACCCGGCTTCGCGCTGGCCTCGCGGTAGCGATTCAATGCCGGCACGCAACGCTTCGGCGAGCACCGATCCGTTATAAGCGACCAATGCGATCACGACAGCCCAGTAGGGCTCCATGCGCACACCGATCGACGGCAGACCGTAGTACAGCAGCATCATCATGACGAGTACGGGCACCGCGCGGAACAGCTCGCTGATCGTGGTCACGGGGATGCGTACCCAGCGGTGGTCCGAGAGTCGGCCAATGGCGAGCACAAACCCGAGCACGACACTCATCACTGCGGCGAGCCCGAACGCGGCGAGGGTTTTACCCAGTGCCGCGAAGATCTGCTGCCAGATCGTGGAGTAGGTGAAAATGCCCCACTTCTGGGCGGAGAACTGCCCAGAGAGCGCGAAGCGATACAGAATGAAGGCAACCACAGCGGCCACCACTACCACCGTCACCACCGCGAGAATGCGGTTGCGCGCAATGGCCTTAGGGCCGGGAACGTCGTACAGTACCGAAGTCATCGCACGATCCTCCACTTCTTCTCAATGCGGTTCTGCAGCAAACTCAGCAGCAGAACCAACACGACGAACACCGCGGCAACCCACAGCAGCACTTCCATCGGGCTACCAGGGCGGCCTGCCGCATCGTTGACCGTGGCACGCAGTGCACCGAGCTCAGCGACCGAGAACCCGGCCGCGACCGTAGTGTTTTTCAGGAGCGCAATAAACACGCTCATCATGGGCGGCACCACCGACCGAAACGCCTGCGGCAACACCACCAGTCCCATGACCTGACCGAACGGGAGGCCGAGCGCGCGAGCAGCCTCAGCCTGCCCCACCGGCACCGTATTGATACCGGCACGCAGCACCTCAGCCACGTAGGTGGCCGTGTAAATACCGATCGCCAGCACACCCAGTACCAGCGGGCTCATCTTCGGCATCCCGAGTGCGGGGTATCCCAACACGAAGAAGAAGAAGACCAGCGTCAACGGGGTGTTACGAATGATGTTGACATACAGTGTGCCGACGCCCCGGGCGATGGGAACCGGTGAGACGCGCATCGCGCCTACGATGATTCCCAGCACCAGCGCGATGAGTCCGCCGAAGAGGAACACCAGCAAGGTGTTCTTGATCGCGCTGCCCCAGAGATCGAGGTTTCCGAAGATGACGTCCATCCGTCTTCCTCCCCTTTAAGTATGGAGTGCGGGGCGGCCAGTTCAGCCGCCCCGCGTCTCAGCGCTGTTAGTAGGCGTCAACCTGAGGCTGAGTGACCTTGATGCCTGAATCGCCCAGGTTCTTGTCGAAGATGGCCTGCCAGGTGTCGCCACCCTCGGTGAAGGTGTCATTGATGAAGGCGCGAAGCACATCATCACCCTTCGGAAGTCCCACACCGTAGAGCTCCTCGGTGAGCAGCGGACCGCTCGTGACCATGAGGTTCTCGGGATCTTGCGCCGCGTAACCGATTAGGATGGCTTGGTCAGTTGTCACTGCATCAACCTGCCCATTGACGAGGTTCTCCACGCAGGCTGAGTACAGGTCGAACTCCTGCGTCTTGATGTTCTTGAAGTTCTCCTTGATGTTCTGGATAGGAGTGGAGCCCGTTGCCGAGCACACCGTCTTGCCATCGAGCTCTTCGAGCGCCTGGTAATCGGTGGCGCCCTTTTTCACGAGCAGTCCCTGGCCGGTGATGAAGTACGGGCCAGCGAAGTCGATGTCTTCCTTGCGCTTGTCGTTGATCGAGTACGTGCCGACGTAGTAGTCGATGTCGCCGTTGACGATGGCCTGCTCGCGGTTGGCTGACGCAATCGCCTTAAACTCAATCTGGTCCTCGCTGAACCCGAGTGAGGCGGCAATCCAGCGAGAGATATCTACGTCAAACCCGCTGCGTTCACCGGTGACGTTGTCGAGATAGCCAAGGTTGGGCTGATCTTCCTTCACACCGATGACGACCTTGTCATCCTTGACCATCTTGTCGAACGTCGGGCTGCCTTCGAGGCTGACGCCTTCAGCGACCTCGATGATCTCGGTCGAGCCGCCAGCGGCTTCATCGCCGGGGGCTGCGGGGGTGCCGCTGTTGCAGCCGGTGAGGGTGAGTGCGGCTGCGGCGAGGAATCCTGCTGCGGCCAGTGTTTTCTTGAATCGCATGGTTGCTATTCCTTTCACGGGGAGGGTCTAGATGGTAGTCAGACGCCTGAAATTAGTTCTTGATGAGCTTGGAGAGAAAATCTTTCGCGCGGGTTGATTGGGGGTTGGTGAAGAACTCTTCAGGAGTGTTCTGCTCCACGATCTGCCCGTCGGCCATAAACACGACGCGGTCGGCAGCCTTGCGTGCGAACCCCATCTCGTGGGTCACCACGATCATCGTCATGCCCTCTTTCGCGAGGCCAATCATGACGTCGAGTACCTCGTTGATCATCTCGGGGTCTAGCGCACTCGTCGGCTCGTCAAACAGCATCACCTTGGGGTGCATGGCGAGCGATCGGGCGATCGCTACGCGTTGCTGTTGGCCGCCTGAGAGCTGAGCTGGCAGCTTTGAAGCCTGCTTCTCAACCCCCACGCGTGTGAGCAGCGCCATGGCCTCACGATCGGCCTCTGCTTTGCTGAGCCCACGCACCTTAATGGGACCGAGTGTCACATTCTCAAGAATGGTGAGGTGGGCAAAAAGGTTGAATGATTGAAACACCATGCCGACCTCGGCGCGCAGATTGGCCAGAGCTTTCCCCTCAGCGGGAAGCTCTCGGCCATCGACTCGAATCGAGCCGCTGGTAATGGTCTCAAGCCGGTTAATCGAACGGCACAGTGTCGACTTACCTGATCCTGATGGGCCGATAATCACTACGGCCTCGCCCTTAGCGATGGTGAGGTTGATGTCAGTCAATGCCTGAAACTCGCCGTAGTGCTTCTGCACGTTTTCCACGACGACAAGCGGTTCGCTCGCACTCATCTGATCTCCACCTTAAGAATCAAGATCTGTCACGTTATGTGTCAGATGCACCTTCTGTCTACAGTGATTCAAGGTGAACGTGTGTACATGCGGCCCTTCGTTGGGCATCGCAAGGTACACGTTCGAGCTGTTCACCTTTGAACCGGTTGGACTCACCGTATTCAGTTCGTGCAGCTCATGTCACGCGCCTTGAGCGTTCCTTGAGGATTGCCTTGAGGTTGAGGATGAGCGCGTCTCAGATGTGGCAGCGGTAGCGCGGCGGAGTTAGCGGCGCTCGTCGATATAGTACTTGGCAGCCCCGGGATGCAGCGGCATAGGTTCAGTAAATATTGCTTGTCGCCGGTCGAGGAACGCGGCAGCGCGCACCTTGTCCGAGATCGTCGCTTGCGATTCAAAGAGCACCCCGAGTACTTCTCGAATTAACTGTGGTGGTGCGTCTGCCGAGGCGATGAGGTAATTGGGCACCGTCATCGTAGGGGTCTCTATGTCTACCCCGTAGGCGCCGGCCGGGAAATCAGCGGTGCGGTACACGCCGGCATGCGAGGCGTTGACCTGTTCGACGGTGTCTGGCTTGAGTGGCAGCAACCTAATGGGCATCTCTTCTGCGAGCCGTTCGATGCCCGGCGTCGGTAGCCCGCCCACCCAGAAGAACGCTTCGATCTGCCCGGTGCGCAACCTCACGAGTGATGCATCGAGGCCCAGCGCAGGCCCGGGTACTTCACTGGGTTCCACTCCGGCCGCGGCGAGCACCCGATTCGCGATGACTTGCACCCCTGAGTTCGCGGCGCCCAACGATACTGTGTGCCCCGCAAGGTCAGAGATCTGGTGGATCTGCGAGTCAGCGGGCACCACCACGTGCACATACTCGTCGTACACGCGAGCCACCGCCGCGATAGGTTGCGGGGCAGAGAACGCACCGGTGCCTGCAATCGCGTCGGCCGCGGTATCGCCCTGGGAGAACCCAACTAGGGCTTCCCCTGAGCTGACCCGCAAAATGTTGTCCACTGATCCTTCGGTCTGAGTCACCTCAATATCGAGGCCGAGTGCACGTTGTGCTTGAATCGCAAGTTGGTCTCCGTAGTTGTAGTACACCCCCGATTTGCCGCCGCCAGCGATCGTGTACGAGTCGTTCGTGCTTCCACCGGTTGGCGTGCAACCCACCAGCCCTGCCGCGCACAGCACCGTGGCGAGCAGCGCACCCACTCGCCGACGCAGCCGTTCTCCCCGCATCACGCTCCCTCCTCAGGTAGCAACAGTGAAACCTGCAGCCCACCGCCGACCGGAGACGTCACCTGCACGCTACCGCAGACCGTGTGCAGCAGATCGTTGGCGATGGCGAGGCCCAGGCCTGAACCGGCAATGTTCTGGTCGCGGGCGCTGCGCCAGAAGCGTTCAGTGACGTGCTCAATCTCATCGTCAGCAAGCCCCGGGCCCCGGTCGCGTACCGTCAACACAAACCCATCGGCCTTACGACTACTCGATACGTCAATAGTCGACCCGGGCGGTGCGAATTTGAGTGCGTTATCGATCACGGCGTCGAGCGCGCTCTCGACGGCTGTGCGGTCGGTGACTGTGTGGCAGCCGCCCGTCGAATGCACCGAGAACGTCACACGTCGGTCGTCGGCAACCTGCTGCCAGGCGTCAACGCGATCGCGGCCCACCTCCCCCAGATCGACAACCGCGAACGGTGAATCACGTCGTTGTGAACGGGCCATGGTGAGGAGCGTTTCGAGGATACGGGCCATGCGCTGCCCCTCTTCACGGGCCTTCTCAACGTCATCATCCCAGCTCTCGTCAAGGCCGGTCGCCAAGTACTCCATGCGCAGCAACAAAGCGCCCAGTGGGTTACGGAGCTCATGTGAGGCGTTCATCGCGAACTCCTGTTGGCGCACGATCACGCGCTCAATTTCCTCAGCCATGCTGTTGAAAATACGAATCATGCGCTGCATTTCGGGCGGGCCGGTATCGTCAGCAATACGCGATCCCATCTCGCCATGTTCAATCGCGACCATTGCCTGGTCGACACGAAGCATGGGGCGCAGCACCCAACGCACCAGTCGAAGAATCACAAACACCAACGCCGCAATAATCACGATGAATACGGCGAGAAGCTGCAGCCACTGCGCGGTCATCTGAGCACGCGGAATTTCGAGACTCGATGAGATCAGTACTGCTCCCAGCACCTTGCCGTCTGCGATTACCGGTTCGACGACGGTGGCGGGGCCCGTGGCCCAGGGCAAACCCGGCCGAGTCAGCCCGGCACGCCGACCTGACAACGCCAAATCCACCTGGTCTGCAACGCTTGTGTTGGCCGCGCCAGTGTTGCTCTCATCATGCCCGTGGGCCCAGGTTTCTGGGTCTGCGGCGATTAATGCGCCCGAGTGGTCGACCACCGAAATACGGCCACCGTAAAGCTCGCTATAGCGCGTCATCTCGCCCTCGAGAATCATCGTATTACCGGTGACCAACCCCTGCCGGGCGCTCACCAGAAAATAGCTGAGGTCATCAAGCTGCTGGTTCATGAACTCTTGCTCGATACTGCGCGCAGAGGTCCAGGCATAAGCCCCACCCAACACCACCAAAATGGCAATCAGCGGCGCCAAGAATATGGTCAGCAGGCGTGCACGCATGTCACACCCCGGTCAGACGGTAGCCCACTCCGCGCACGGTAACGATCAGCCATTCGCGTTCAATCTTGCGCCTGATAGAGGCCACGTGCACTTCAATCGACCGGTTGAAGCCGCTCCAGTCGGTGCCCCACACTTCACGGATGATGCGATCACGTGGTACCACTACTCCCGGGTAGCGTGCGAGTACCGCCAGCACGTCGAACTCTTTTGGGGTGAGATCGACGGGAACGCCGTCTGCGAGCAACACCCGATTCACAAAGTCAAAGTGCACACCATCGATAGTCAAGCTGATGTCGCCGTCTCCCGGTTCAGCCGCCGCCCGTGACCGTCGCGTCACCGCTTCGATGCGGGCCAGTAGCTCGCGCACGTCATACGGTTTCACGACGAAGTCATCGGCACCTGCTTGCAGCCCCTTGATGCGTTCTTCGACTTGGCTGCGCGCCGTCGCAATGATGATGGGAACCCCTGAGAACCCCCGGATGCGCCGACACACGTCGATGCCGTCCATATCGGGGAGACCTAAATCGAGCAGCACCGCTTCGGTATCGGGGCCCAGTGCTTCAATCGCCGCCATTCCGCTGCCCACCCGCTCAGTCGCGTATCCTGATCGGCCAAGAAACGCTACGAGCGCATCGGCCACTCGGTCGTCGTCTTCGACCACCAAAATCTTCACGCGAGGTTCTCCTTTGAATATGCACGTCGCAGATCCACAGACTATCCCGCTCCACAACGAATATGCGGAATCTCGTGGCTTCGCGGCGGGTTCCAAAAGCGCCGCAGACGCACGAGAGCGCCGCCCGCATTGCTGCGAAACGGCGCCCTCGGCATCACCCTAGGTAGTTAGCCGATAGCCCAGAAGAGGGCCCCGGCGTTGGAATCGAGCGGGTCATGCGACTGCCAGTGCCACAGTGTAGTAACCGACCAGGTCTGGTTAGGAATTCCGCCCCAGGGGTTGAGTAGGGTCGTGTTTCCACCGCTATAACCGGTGAGCACGATGGCGTGCGTTGATCCGGGGCGTGTGATTTGCCCAGGCCCGCGCACCAGCCCAATCACCGGTTGGTTGTTTCTCAGCGCTTTTGAGATCGCATTAGGCGAATGCAGCGGGGTTACCATCAGACTGTTCTGCTTCGCAGCAGACACAATCGATTTGCTCCCTGCGCCATCGTGGCCTCGGTTGAAATCTGAATGCTGGTGCATTTGTACGCCAACGGTGGGCGGATCAACCCATACCCCGTAGCTTTGAGCGGCCATCGCGAATGCGGTTGGCACGCATCCCACGGGCCCGAATGGGCGGCCACCGATCCACTGGTGTGCCCAGCGTGGATCGGTCTGCGTGAGCAGCCCCACACCGTGATTATTGTGCCGGTGAGCCGATGCTGTCGAGAGCGACCACACCTTGTTGCCGTTCGCGGTGTGGAGCGAGAAGTCACCGTTATTGTGCATCTTGCCGTAGGTAACGCCCTTACCCGAGGTGCGGCTGCTCCACTGGGTCTTGCCGTTCTGCTTCAGCACCAGGTTGCCATCGCGGTAGAGAACCAGCTGACTTGAAGCTGCCCCCGTCACGCTGAACCTGGTACGGCCGTGGTTACCCACGAGCAAAACGCCAGACCTCTCGACGCGAATTCTGTGTTTCTGGTTGGCCGAACGAATCTGCTTGCCCGACCCGATTTTTTGACCGGCACGAATCTTGGGGCCTGTGGCGTTCACGCACGCAACGTAATCTCGCTTACTCGATACACGCGACTTCGTGAGGTATCCCGACTTTCTACCGGTGACCTTGACCGATACTGCTCGGCATTGATCAGCCATTTTGAGCTTATACTTCGAGCTCGTTGCGCCAGAGATCTTTTTGCCGTCGCGGTACCACTGGTAGGTGAGCTTCGTACCCGTTGTCCAGGTGCCGGTGTCAACCGCCACTCGGTTATGCAACTTGCTCGAGGATCCCGTAATTTTGGGGCCTGCTGATTTCAGTACTCTCGGTACTGCTCGTTCGGCAGAAGTGGCGTAGGAATTTGCGTAGCCCGTCAACGTCGCGGTTGATCGAACGGTGATCTTTTTGCCACGATCGGCGGCCACGAGTGTGTACGTTGTCTTTGTCGCTGCAGGAATATCGACTCCGTTGCGCTGCCAACGGACGCTCACTTTCACGCCTTTGTTTGACCAGGTGCCGGTGGTAGTCGTGAGTTTCTTGCCGGCTTCGAGCACACCGGTAATTTTGGGACGAGCAGTTTTCGTGAGCTTGCCGAGGACTGTCTTCGTGCGCGGCGATGTGCGCGTCACCGATGCATAGCCGGCGCTAGCTCCGGTCACCTCGACGAAGAGTCGAGCCCCACGGTCAGCGGCCACGGGCACATACGAGCTCTCTGTTGCGCCTGCAATTGTGGTGCGCTTAGACCCCACCTCTCGCCCCCACTGATAAGTGAACGTTGGCGCCGGCACCCATGAATTAGTCACCGCGGTCAGCTTCGAACCGACCACCGCGCTCCCCGAGATCGTGACCGCTTGTGTCTGAAGCTCGGGAGTACTCGGTTCTGATCTCGGCCGGGGAGCTGCCGCCGGAGGCGAAATTGCGGGTGTGGAAGGTTTCTGTTCAGGAAGGACGTTCCCTGACGTCGGCTCTTCTGGCTGGATTGTGCCGGGGTCTTGAGTCTCGGGAGGAGGAGCAGGGTCGTCTTCGGAACCAGGCAACTCTGGTTCAAGGGGAAGATCTGTATCTGTCGGCTGGTTGAGTTCGTTACCAGTATCGTCGTTGGGCTGAATGGGATCAGCTACATCGTTGGTCTCATCGGACGATCCTTGTGCACCGCCGTCAGCATTCGATTCAACTTCTACAGAGCTGGGGGACGATTGCAGCGTCTCGGGTTCAAAGGCTCCGATCAAGCTCCCCAACAAGAGCGCAGAAACCGATACAAGACTGAGTAGTTTGTTCACGTATTCCATCCGATATGCAACGATGTATGCGGATTGAACTTACGCCCAACCCATGTCCCCCTTGTGAAAATCTATAGAAGATCTTCCACCTCACACTGTAGGGCAACCTCACAAATTTGCCACAAATGTAGCGCGCATCTCAGGCGTTGGATACCCGTGCTCCATCGCGCTCAGACATCTTGAGATCAGGTGAATAGTTCTTCGATAACGGCCACAACGATGCCTGGGGCAGAGCGGTCTCGGCTTCGCGGGACGCAGTGATGAGTTCCACGCAGACAGGAATGAGCTAAGGCCACTTGTTCACTGAAAACATGTGGTAACTAAATAGCTCAACCACAAGCGTGCTTCAGTCAGTAGACTCCGTAACGATGTCTACGCCAGCCTTGCTTCAATCTCAGCCAGCTCCCCGAGACTGGGCGCGCCGAGTGCTGCGTGCCGGCGTGATTCTTGTGAGCGCCGTCGCCATCGCACTGAGCGGAGTAGCGCTTGCCCCGGCCACCGCCGCAGAGGCCGCGCCCGTGAAGGGTTTTGAGCCGGGCAACATCATTGCTGATGCCGTCTTCTATAACGGCACCGATCTGGGCGCCTCGCAGGTGCAGACGTTCCTCAACAATCGTGTTGCGCGATGCACCATTGGCGATCCGGGCAAGCCCTCTGGCGGCACTTACACGTTTCCAAGCGGTACGAAGGTAAAGCTCGGCAAGAACTGCCTCAAAGACTCCAAGTTCAGCACCAAAACTTACGCGGCTGATTCTTACTGCAAGAAGTACACCGGCAAATCGAACGAGTCTGCGGCAGCAATCATCGCGAAGGTAGGTGCCGCCTGCGGCATCAACCCGAAGGTACTCCTCGTCATGCTCGAAAAAGAGCAGAGTCTTATTACAGACACCTTTCCGGCTCAGCATCAATTCGATCGCGCCATGGGTTACGCCTGCCCCGACAGCGGCCCTAACAACTCAGCCAACTGCAACACCGCCTACTACGGGTTTCAGCAGCAGGTGTACTACGGCGCTCGCCAGTACAAGGTGTATCTCGCGAACCCCTGGATGTACCGTTACCGGGCACAAGCCACCAACACGATCCAGTGGCACCCGAACCCCGCGTGCGGCACTTCTCGCGTTTTTATTCAGAACAACGCCACCGCGGCGCTGTACATCTACACTCCCTATCGCCCGAACGATGCTGCACTCAAAGCAGGCTGGGGCACCGGGGACTCTTGTTCCACGTACGGAAACCGTAATTTCTACCAGTTCTTCACGACCTGGTTTGGTTCACCCCACAAAGTGCCCGCTCCCACACCTTCACACGCGTATCCCGTGCGGGGTGTGATCGAAGCGTTCTACACGAGTTCGGGCGGCAGCCAGGCTTTTGGTGTCTCCACGACGAAGAAGGCCAGCCACACCCGCAACGGTGGCGGTGTCTCGCAGATGTTCACCAAGGGAATGATCGCGTACTCCAAGAAGTACCAGCAGGCCGTCTTCGTCCCCAAGGGCTCAACGCTGACCCGCTATCTCAAGCTCAACGGACCCGCCGGAGAGTGGGGTTGGCCACAAAGCACCTCGGCAAAGGCTGATGCAGCTGGTGTTGTCACGACGTTGTTCCAGCGAGGCCTTGCGAACGCACACCCGACGTTGGGTGTGAAGTTCATGCCCAACAAGATCCTTCGCATTTGGGAGAAGCAAGGCGGATCTCGGGGTTCACTCGGGTACCCGTCTGGGAACGGCGTAACCATAGCGAGCGACACGCTCTACCAGCGCTTCGAGAATGGCGGCATCATGTATTCGCCTGAAGCGAAGATCTCGGTGTCAAGGCCGGAAGAGCTCCGTTGGCGCCGGGCTGGCGGCCCTTCACTCGGCCTACTCGTCGACAGACAAAGCGTGGTTCGTGGCGTCGGTACCTATCAGCAGACCCAAAAGGGCACTCTCTACACGTTGACCGGGCAGCCCAGCGTCTTCCTCCGTAAGGGCCAAGCGCTCTCTGCGTACGTGGCAGCTGGCGGCCCGGAAAGCCAGGGCTGGCCCCGTTCACCTCTGAGCTGTGGCCTGTCTGGCGGCGGCTGCAAGCTGTCCCTGCAACGCAACACTATGATCCACAGCCCACAAACCGGTGCATCGTTCTTGACCCCCGGCCACCACTCTGCCTGGAACGCGCTCGGTAGCGCTCGCTACACGACGCTCGGCTACCCAATGCAGAGCACAAAACGGCTCTCAGCGGGCACCCTTCAGCGGTACCAGTACGGCTTCACTTCCTTCCCGACGAATGCGAAGAAGGCTGCACTGGTCACAGAGAAGCTTATTGTGGACGCTTACATCGCGAGCGGCTGGCACAAGAGCACTTGGGGCCTGCCCCTCAAGGTCTCCACCAGCGGCCGCACTGTCACCTTCGAGCACGGCACCGCTCGTGTTTCCGGCGGCAAGTTTACGTTCACACCCGCAGGCAAGCTCCCGGCAGCGTCTACACGTGAGGCTGCAGAACCAATCCCGGAGCAGGTAGAAGAAGAAGCTCCCCCTGCGGATCAGGCCCCCGAACCTGCCCCGGAGCCAGAGGTCACTCCTGAACCGGTGCCAGAGCCCGAACTGCCAACCGAGCCAGAACCGGGCCTGCCGCCACAGCCCGAGACCGAAGATCCGGAGGAGCCCGGCGCTGATCCGGAAGAAACTCCCCCTCCCGCCGATGGCGGTGCGCCTTCGGTCGAGCCTGTAGACCCCGCTCCTTCGGATGAACCCGAGCAGCCGCCCGCTAGCCCCACAGAGCTGGAGGGCTAAGGGGCTAGCGGCGGTTGCCGGTCAGCCGGTCGAGCGCGCCAGGAGCTTCTCGATCGCTTCAATGACAGTGTCAGAAGCCGATCGAGTGCGCGCAAAATACCCGGCTGGTGTGGCGCGCGATTCCACGGCCAAAGCAGATTCGATCGCGTTGAAAAGCTCATCGAGCGTTTCGGCCTGAGGGCCACACTCTGCAGTAACAAGGTCGAGTCCTTGCGCTGCCGTACTGCCGCTGGCCCCCAGCACAGCCTCTCGGTCTGGCTGATACATCACGGCCTGCACGGAGCACACGGTCGCGTCGTTCACACGCGCCGAATAGTCGGTGAGCACCAGGCGCGCGCTCGCGATCGATCGGTCAGTTGCTTCGCCGGGGGCCAACACAGTTACCCAGGAGGGCACTTCCGCGGTCGCGCCACCTTGTAGCGCCTCGGGCGCCCAGAACACACTGATGCCCTGAGCCTCCACGAGTTCACGGAACCGTGAGGAAGCAAGCACCTCAGCCCAGCGGCGCGCCGACGCACCTGTGTGTGTTTCGCCGGCGACCAACATCGGCAAGATAATCAGGCTCTGCGCCTGGACGGTAGTATCTGCGCACTGAATCATCGCGTCATGACGCGGCATTCCTGACCTGACTACGGCTGATTCAAGGCAGGAGTAGTCTCCCCCGGGTTGCGTGAGCAAGTCGGCCTCTGTCTCATGGGATGTCGTGACGAGATCGAGGTCTACCGCGTTTACCCGTCTGTATGCCGAGCCGTGAAACACTTCAGGGTTCATGAAAACCCGACGCCAGCTGCGAGCCTTTGCGGCCCACACCGACTCCTCTGCGAGCTCGGCCAGGTCAGCGCTCACAAACACTTGTGCATGACGCATCAGGTGCCGGTGCTGCCACGAACCGCTGAAGACCGTGTTCTGAGAGACTTCAGCGCTGCGGTCGTGCACGACCTCCCAGGCGTTAACCTCGGGCTTCGAAAGATTCAGGCGGTTAACCAGCGCCTGAATGTTCGTGTCACCAGCTGCTGGACTCGAGAAGACCCATGCCCCCGCTGACTTCTTTTGGAAGCCGGTCACAGCGGCCAACCCGTTTACGACGCCCCTGCGTACCCGCGCGACAGCGGGCGACTGTAGCTTCTGTCGGCCTGCCCCCACGATCTGGGCCGGCGACATCCTCAAGACCCTACGAATACGCTCCGGGCGAGACAACGGGGGTTTCGCCGACGAGAAATCGACAATCTGGTTCAGCGCGATTCTCGCGTCATGCTCGGTGTGAGGCTCGCCCTCCAGCAGCAGCTGGAACCCCGGATCGCATTGAAAGCTGATGTTCTCGCCCACGACAACAAAAATGTGCTCATAGGCCCAGGTCTGCCCCAGGAACTCGACACGGCGAACCTTGCTGCCGACCTCACGAGCTGCAGCGCTCATGAGCTGGAGCCCGGCTGGTTGAGCGAGCGACGATGTATATAGCGAGACCCGCTGCTGCCCGGTAACTGGGTCGCTCGATCGCAAGAGCACGGGCGATGCCTGGATCTCGCCAACCGCAGCGAGCCAAGCCATGCGTACCTCGACCGGAAGCGGGAAGCCAGCTTGGAACGAAGCAATACGCTCGGCACCCAGCCGGCGCAAGTTTTCGGTGAGCGCGTCAGTTACTCGCTGGAGTTCGCTCGCGCTCATGCGATACGTGGGAGAGTCTGCCGAGACGTTGCGCTGGAACACGATGTAGCTCAGGTGCAACAGCACGTTCGCCAACCACTGCGGAATCTGGTCGCACAGGCTCTGAGCTTCCTCAATAAGTTCTCGATGCGGCCCGGCAAAAACCGCGTCAAAACCTGTGATGTGCCGCTGTTGCTGCGACACAATCGACGAGCCATCAGCCCTGCGGCGATACTCGTATTCAGCTTCGGGTACAACGACATGACGACCACCTACGGCCAGCAGAAAGCGGGCCAAAAACACTGAGTCTGACGCCTGGCGAAGCCTCTCGTCGTAACGCATTTGAGCATTACGAATCACATGCGTGTCAAGGAACACGTTGCCGCCGGGAGTCTGAATGGCGTGCGGCTCGACCTCGAGGTCGATGACGCGGTTACGGCCACCAGGAAACTTGAAATCCAGCGCGTGCGGCTGGTCAGACCCATCGGGCCCCTTCACCTGAATCTTCGCCACGAACATCTGTTCAGCGGGGAACTCGGCACGGGCGGCCGCCACCAACGCCAGATAGTCAGGGGCCAAGAAGTCATCCGGATCCGGGGCAGAAATCCATCGCCCCCGGGCATAATCGAGAGCGACGTTGCGCGCAGATGCGACTCCCCCGTTCGTCTTCACAACGAGACGGATCGGATAATCGCTGCGCGCCATCCAGTAACGAACGATCTCTTCGGACCGATCGGTCGAACCGTCAATCACGAAGATCAATTCGATACCGAGGTGGTCGACGGTCTGGGCCTCAAGCGAGGCGATGAACTCTGGCAGGTAATCAGCTACGCCGTAGCACGCGATGAGTAAAGAGGTATTCGGGGAGAGTGCCGCCCAAGTACTATCGTCTTTATTCACATGCGTAGAAATAATTGCCATGGTCCGCTCTCGGTAGGTCTTAGGACTTGAGAACCATTCTTCCAGTTCTCTGAATCATTGCTTGGCGGAGCCGCTCTAAGTAAGTTACATCACGGTTAGACTCGCTCCCTGGTGCTTTCTTGCGCGCTCCCATACGATCTCATCAAGCTGCCGTACATACATAGACAGATAGAATCTATTCGTGACTCAACACCCTGCACTCAGCGACCCTGAGTATTCGACCCCCGGCACTAGCCGCGGTCTCATCAGCGGATTTCAGCACAGGTATCTCCTCTCGCTCCTCCTCAAGAAGGGCGTGATCACTCGATACTACGGTTCTGCTTTGGGTTGGGCCTGGTCTTACATTCGACCGCTGGCCCAGTTCTTCATGTACTACGTGGTTATCGGTATTCTGCTGGGCGTCAGCCGCGGCGTTGAATATTTTCCGGTTTACCTGTTCTCGGGCATCATCATGGTCAACCTGTTTAGCGAGACCTTCAGGTCAGCGACAGACTCGATCGTGGGCAACCGTGCACTCATTCAGAAGGTGTATCTGCCGAGAGAGCTGTTTCCGCTGGCTAACGTCGGTGGGGCGATCATTCATTTCGCACCCCAGGCAGTAGTGCTCTTCTTGATCTCCGTTCTGAATGGCTGGCATTTCGAGTGGATACAGCCTGTCGCGTTCATTTGCGCAGTGCTCATCGTCGTTCTCTTCGGGCTTGGGCTCGGCCTCTTCTTCGGGGCACTCAACGTTCTATACCGCGACTCAAAGAACTTTGTAGACCTGATTCTGATGTTCGCCACGTGGACGTCACCCGTGCTCTACCCCTTCATTAAGGTAAAGGATCGCGCACCTGAATGGATCTACAACATATACATGTCCAACCCTCTGACGGCGGCCGTCGAGCTATCGCACGGAGTGTTCTGGGCGCCCATCGCTAGCGGGGCAGAACGCCCCGAGGGCATATTCATCTACGCCGCAATTGCGTTTGGCATTGCGATATTCGCGTTGATCATCGGACAACTCGTCTTCAGAAAGTTGGAGGGTAAGTTTGCCCAGAATCTCTAACCCTCATGATTCTACGTATGCGGCTAAGCCGACGATCGTTCTGCAGGACGTCGTTAAGTCGTTCTCGCTGAATCACACGCACTCGTTCAAAGAGTCGTTTGTTTCGTTGTTTTCGCGCCAAGAGCGCGCGACTGAGTTTCGTGCCCTCAACGGTATTAGCTTTGAGGTCGGCGAAGCAGAATCGGTAGCGGTGATGGGCCGAAACGGCTCAGGTAAGTCGACCGCGCTGAAGATTATCTCTGGTGTGCAGAAGCCCGATGAAGGTTGGGTACGCACCCGAGGTCGAGTCGGTGGCCTCCTTGAAGTGGGCGCGGGCTTTCACCCTGACCTCACCGGTAATGACAATATCTACCTCAACGCCGCGATCCTCGGAATGTCTAAAGAGGAGACCGATGAGCGCTACGAAGATATCGTCAATTTCTCTGGCATCAGCAAGGACTTTCTCGAGTCCGAGGTGAAGCGCTATAGCTCAGGCATGAAGTCCCGCCTCGGGTTCTCCGTTGCGGTGCACACCGAGGTCGATGTACTGCTCGTCGACGAGGTGCTTTCGGTCGGCGACGCCATGTTTAAAGCCAAGTGCAACGAGAAGATTCTCGAGATGCGCGAGCAGGGCAAGACGATGTTCGTCGTGAGCCACAGCACGGGAACCGTCAGGAAGCTCTGTCAGCGCGGAATCGTGCTCCACCAGGGTGAAATGATCTTTGACGGCCCGATCGACGACGCTATCGAATATGTTCGGCCGCCCAAGCCCAACACAAAGAAGCACAAGGCCGCCATCACTAACACGACGAGCTTCATTGTGGCGCCCAAGCTGTATGCCACGTTTGAGGATCCGCGCCGCAACCTCGGACAGCCGACGGAGCACCCCGAGCCCATCCAGGAAAATGGTGGCGGGGTCATTCAGCGGTTCGAGTACGGTGTCATCGTGCATTCCACGCTCACTGACCAGGCCTTTGAGATTCGTGACGGTGCACTGCTGCGCGATTACATTGAAAATGGCGGCCCTGCAGGGAGCTGGGGCTTCCCCGAGGGCCGGGCCCGTGGCTCATACGAACGCGACGGTTTCCGTTCAATCCAGATGCAGCACGGCACTGCATCTTGGCGCCGCGACAGCATCATCTCGTTCACACCGACTGACAACGCCCACGCTTAAGCCTCAAAACAGGATCATTCGATATGTCACTCTCGCTTCAGGCGCGTCCCGCATCATTCGTTTCGACAGTGCCCCGTAAGATCTCAAACCGCGTGTACCGGATTCTTCACGGGCATCGCTTCGCGCCCGAACTCCCGGCCAAATCTGGGGAGGCCCCGACGCGTCGCAACGATCAGGGACAGCCCGAGGTTGGCAGCAGGCAGTATCGTCAGCTTCACGGCAGGTCACATCGAGCGATTTACCGGCTCGGCGCAGGACTGCTGTCGACCGATGCCGTTGAAATGCTGGCTCGCCAGGGCACCAAGGGTCGGTACGACTGGGCGGGCCTCAAAGAGATCATCCAGCAAGATCGGCGGCGACTTCTGCCTGCCGATTGGTTCCTACAGCCGACGCTTTTTGCGGTCTTCTTGAACCATCTGATTGAATTCACCCCAGAGTCACTCAAGCTCACAGTCGCTGCGCTGCATCAGAGCGCACGGCACCAGCAAATCGGCAAGGTGTCTGCTAACCCGACGCTGTGGCGCATGTCGTTACAGGCTGCTGCTATTGCGAAAGATGCCCCACTCTATCGAGCTCTCGTTCGAGTACGCCCGCCCGAGGGCACAGACGTGGGTTGGGCAGCTGGGCTGGATCTAGCCCGGCCCACATCTTGGAAGTCTTCAGGCGAATCAGCCAGCGTGAAAAACTGGTGGGCGGGCATTAATACGCCATATGTGGACTCGAACGTCGAGCCTTGGGAGCTGGAGTTTCCCGACGCAGAACCATACGGTCGCTTGTTTGAGCTCATTCGTACTCCCAAAGTTCTGCCCCTAGACCTGCCAGCTGATGCGCCAATGGTCACCATCGTTGTTCCTTGCTATAACCCGGCACCATCGCTGATCGAAACGATCCGCTCGGCTTGTCTCCAGACATGGAGCAATCTCGAGGTCATCATCGTTGACGATGCATCGACTTCAGGGCTCGAGTTCATCACGCAAGCGGCTGAGCAGGATGACCGAGTGCGTATCATCCGCCAACCCAAAAATGGCGGGGCTTACCTGGCACGTAACGCTGGAATGCGCGCGGCTAAGGGCGACTTTGTGACAGTACTCGATGCAGATGATCTCAACCATCCTCGCCGACTAGAAGTACAGCTCAAGCCTCTCTTAGAGAATGAGCAGCTTATTGGCACGGTCTCCCGTTCGCTGTGCATTTCGCCTGCGGGCTACGTCACAGATTTCGGCTCCTCGGCCATCGTTCCTAACCTTTCGACGATGCTCATCAGAAGAGAAGCTGTGCTCACTCAGGTGGGATTTTATGACCGCGTGCGCAAAGCTGGCGATCGTGAGTTCGTAGAACGCATTCGCACGGTCTTTGGCGAAGATGCTGTACTTACAATGCGCGAGTCTCTCGCAATGATTCAGCTGACCACAGGTTCGCTGTCTCGTGCTGAACTGCGCGGAGGCGCGGACTGGATTAGCGGCCCTCGCTTGGCCTACCGAGCTCAGCTGCGCGGCTGGCACGCCTCACTTGCAGAAACGGCCGCGGATCTGCTGCCGATCTCAGATGAGCCGTCAGAGCGCCCGTTCGTCGCTCCTGCGAAGCTGCTGGGCTTAACTCCCAGCGAAACGCTCTCTCACGTATTCTTGGGCGATTGGAGCCCCCGCAGCGAGAGCATGGACGCTCAATTAGAGTGCGTTCGCGGTATTCAGCCTCAGAGTACTGATCGCATGGGCATCTTGCGCGCCGTAAACCCCCGCTTTACGCGTTCAGCCGCTGGCAAAACCTCAGCTGCAACCCGGGTATGGGACCTGGTTGAAAACCAGCAGCTCGAATGGGTCGCATGGGAGCAAGAAGCGACCGTCGAGCACTTAGTAGTCACAGATCCCGAGTGCCTAATATTTCTGCCGAACCCTCAGGCAATCAAACTCAGCATTCAGAAGATCACGATTCACGTTCCATCTACGAACGCTGCAAACTCTGATTCAGGTGAACCTCTCGCCTTCGATCAGACTTGGCTGAGCGCTCAGTGCCAGCGGTCCTTTGGGGTCACCCCTGAGTGGGGCACCGCTTAGATCAGAAGCGGCTATCTCTTCAAGGGCTAGCTGGTAGAAATACCCGCTAGCCCTTAACCGTTCCAGGAACGTCTGCGACGTTGGAGATCAGTTTCACTTCAACTTCGGTGAACGAGTACTCGCTGCGCGGCCCGGTAAACAGTGCGCGCTCTTCTTGTGATTCTGTAATCACCAAATCAACGCTCGGAAGTACGGCGCGGTCGATTTTCGCCCCTGCATCGAAGTAAACGATTGATCCTGATTTCGGCAGAGGTTCTGACCCGAAGGGCAGTATCGTCTGAGCGTTCACCGAGACAACTACGTTGAATCGGGCGTGTTCCAGGCTAAAGCGGTGCTCAGCTGAGTCTCTCGGCACTACTCGAATGCCCTCGAAGATCGTCTTAGCCTTGTCGAGCTGTTTCGCTGAAGCGATTACGTGCACACTACGCTTTCCTGATGCAGTAGCGAGGCTTTGCACCAGAGCCACCAACTTCTTTTGATGGTCTGCGTTGTAATTCACGACCCAGTAGGCCTTGCGCCCGGAAAGCTGCCAGTACAGCCGTCGTCCGGCCCGGTACAGGGCCCGTAGGCCGCTGACCTTCTGCGCGACGGCCTGCTCTGTGGCATACGATTTGTCAGCCTCTTCGTGGGCCATGACAAACGCGTCCTCGGGCCGTTGCGAAGCTTGTACGGTTGACTGGCCAACAATGAGGCTCGGTAGCTCCTGTGTCGTCCCTGGCATGAGCAGGACAAGTTCGTAGCACCAGAGTTCACCTAGAATGCGAATCTCACGGAAACTCTGGGAAATGGGTGCAGCAGCACTTATCGGGGCGACCGACACTTGTGTAGCACCAGAGCTAGTAATGATGCCGAGCCGCACACGGTTTGCGCCGTGGTCTTTGTTCAACACATATGGGCGGGAGGCGTCTAGCGCGTCGCATGCAGCCAGCCAGGCTCCCCTAATCGCAGGCGCGAGATCAATGACATTGAACCCGGCAATGTTGGAAGGGCCGATTGTTTTGAGATTACTTCTGATGTGTTCGCGGACCTGTTTCAGGTCTTCGGGGTCATAAGACCTTGTGATCGTATCGCCACGCAGATCTCGCCTAAAGAGCATGAAGGTGAAGTAGAGCATGACATTTGCCAGCCACTGTGGAATCTCGTCACCATTGACCTTTGCCGCCGAGATCAGGTCGGAGTGGGTGTACCCGAACGTGTTGAGGTGGCGAGATATTTGCTTGATTTGGCTTGCAACAAGACCTGAACTATCTGCCCGCTGCCTGTACTCGTACACCGCGCCGGGCACTAGTACGTATTTTGCTCCATTCAGCAGAAGGAAGCGTGCCACAAAATGCGTGTCTGAAGCTTGCGCAATATTTTCATCAAACCGTAGGCCAGCTTTGACGAGGAGAGCGCGGTTAACGAAGACAACACCGCCCAAGGTGTGGATATCTCGCGGGGTCAGCTGCAGATCAACCAGCCGCGGGGTTGTCGAGATATTACGGTAGTCCAGCGGGTGCTCGAGGTTGCGCCCGCCCGCAGACTTCATTTGGATTCGCGCGACAAACATAGTCTCGTCAGCGAATTCTTGCGCTGCCACGAGCATCTGCTCAAAATAGTCAGGCGCCAACCAGTCGTCAGGGTCGGGCGTCGTAATCCATTCTCCGCGCGCGTAAGATACTCCAGCATTTCGCGCCGATGCGACGCCACCGTTCTCTTTCGAGATCACTCGCACGGGAAAACGGGTACCGTCCATCCACTGCCTGACCACTCCTTCAGAGTCTTCAGGACAGCCGTCAATAACAAAGATCAACTCGCATAGATCCGGGTCGATGGTTTGCGCGTCGAGCGAAGCAAGCATCTCAGGTAGGTATGCGGCAACTTTGTAGCAGGCGAAGACCGCACTGAATACTGGTTGCAGTGCGTCCCAATCATCGACAGTTCGGTTGATCGATGTAGTCAGAACCTTAGACATCTTCGGTTCCTTCGCTGTTGGCTCGCGGCCCGGCCGACATCAGTTCCTTGCCCACCGCGTAGATCCGGTGCGAATTCTCTTGGTCGATGTGCGTGAAGAAGTTATGAGCCTTCGCTTCGTATTCCTGCTCCATGGCGATTCCGCGCTCGAGTTGCACGAGGACCTCGTCGACGAGCGCCTCCTCATCGGTAGCGATAGGACCGAACCCATGCACACTGTAGTCAAACGAACTCTGCTCATAATGCGGCGGGATGCTTGAGTGGTGATAGTAGATCACGGGCTTAAGCATCTGCGCAAAATCGAACTGCACGCCGGAATAGTCCGTAATCATCAGATCAGCGGCATTCATTTCGTCTTCATACCCTGCTTCTTCGCCAGACTGCAGCACGCTGACCCGGTCGCTACGAACTTCGAAGTCTTTTTTCTGAGAGTTAGTAGCAGGGTGCAGCAGGTATACGAGTTCAAAATCGTACTTTTCAAGGGCGTTGATAAGCCGCGGGTTGTTAATTACCCCGTTGTACACGCGATAGTAATTGGACTCCAGGAAGTCTTTGTTCCGCTTACTGCCGTTATCCGCGTGCTGAGAGACGCTGAGATACGTGCGCCATGTCGGGGCCAGTAAGAGTCGGCGACGTGGTGCACTTTTCAGTCCGTCATAACGAGCGAAGCCTGTCTCGACGACTTGCGCTGGCCCATAACCGTACTCAGGAGCCAGCAGATTCTGTCGTTCCATAGATGACACGACACACATGCGATCTGCATTAACCACGTTTCGGTTCAAGACATAATCGAGTCGGTCGACAACCAGGCCGTGATTGATGTACACCAATTTGAAGTTAAAGAGATCCCGGAAGTACTGCTCGTTCCAAGAAAATGCATTGCGAATTGGCGGGTTTAGGTGCGTCGCAAAAACCAATTCTGTGTTCAAAAAAATGAGTCGGTGCTTCAACGATTTGTGTGAAAGATAGTCGACTCCTTCACGCGCAAAACGTGCTGCGTCGGCAGTTCCGTCCTTTAAGACGTAGTGCTTCTTAACGCCGTCATGCTGTTCTTTGGCGAAGCGGTAAGCATATTCTCCGTTGTCGCCGGCAACTATGACACGGTCATAGTAAACCCAGTGACGCTGGCGCTTCGTTACAGGTCGGCTGATGAAATAAAGTACCCGTAAAACAGCTGCCGCTCGCTTCACACGGTCTTTCGAGAACGTTAGTGAACGCAGGAGACCAAGTTCGGCGCGCAGAAGATTCATCTTGGACGCGGGCTTGACCTCAATGTGATCGCCGCGATTCTTCAAAATCGCTGGCCCAATTTTCCAGTAGGAACTAGGGGCAGCAGTCAGCTTTGAAGTAGTTCGCTCAAAATCAAGCTCTAGTGCTTGCCTGACGTCACCGCGGGAAACCGCGAAGAACTGAATCTTGTCAGTCTCAGTGAGCAGCTCGTGTGGGATCTCAACGCGAAACGTCCTCGAACGGTGGGATACCGCTCCAAACACCGAGAAGTCAGAAGAGATGTCGGTATCTTCAAGTTCCCATGACTTATTACCTGCCTGGGCTGTAAGAAAAAATTCGTCCTTGAGATAGATGGAGGAGACCCACCCGGCGATAACCAGGCAGCCGTCTTCATCTTTCAGAACATCTAACTTCAGCCTGACATCTGAGAGCCGTTCAACTACTGAAGTGCCAATCCGTGCTTGCAGTTCACCTGCTGTCGAGGTGACTTCAGCGCCAGACTCGCTGCCTGGTTTCATACCGAGGAGGTACCGCACCATGCTCTTGGTAGCTCGAATCGGGCGCTGCCTCGCGGCGAGAATGAGATCCAGGTCAATGAATTCGAGCGTCTCAGACACGATCCGCTGAAACCGAAGTAGGTTATCGCCAGACAACACGAATTTGTTCATTCGCTTGGTGTTACGAGACAGACGAACGTTCAGTTGATAGAGATACATCTGCTGGAGCACAGGAGGCAGTGCGCCGGTACCGTTCAGCCGAATGTTATTAAAAGCATCCTGCCAGTACTGCACAAATTCGAGGTACCAGTCCACAGAAAAGAGAACGCTCTCACCGTATAGACGGTCTTCATGTGTACGCGTACTACACACACGACCACTCAAAATCTCGTAAGACCCGCAGCGCATAAATGCTTCGGCAAAGAGCTGTTGAGGTGAAACGTGTAAGCCGAACTGCGCAGTGATCTCCTTGAATACTGGAAACGAAAGCAGGGTCGGAGTCGAACCAATCCAAAGACTGTCGGTCAGATCTTGCGAAATCTCACGCACTTCACCTGCACGCATGCGCCGGTTAAGACGGTAGCTATAGCTACTTTCTAAGTGCACAAAAACTTCGCGCTGCGTATTCTTTTGCTCGGCCGTCTCAAAAAAGCTGTCAAACGCGCTCGGCGAGAAAGTGGTCCCGCAGTCAACAAACTCGATGAAGTCTGTTTCCCGCATTTTTGCGTCAAGCGTTGCGCGTAGGTCAGGCTCAGCCACCGATTCGTATCGAATGTCTGTGTCACGGAGCTTAGGCTCGGGCGCACCATCGACGCCCATAAAAGAAAACCTGTCCGCGGAGTAGACGTTTAGTTTGGTGAAGGAGTTCAAGGTACGGAAAAGTTCCTTGGGATCGTTAGCGCCGCGCACTACAACCAGGATCATCTTGAAAAACCACCATTCACGAACAGACAAACAACATGCACTCTACCTGCTGCCGCACACATGAAACTATTTAGCCCAGATCCAAGGAACGATGGGGCGCCACTCATCCGCGTATCCTCAGCAGACCCGACCTCCTGAACCTCTAAACTGCAATCATGCTTTCCCTTTGGAACCGTTCCCGCGCTGAGGACCGCTCTGGCCCCATCAGCCAGCAACTCGAGCAGCCACTTTCTCCCGCACCTAAAAAGACTGCAGACGGACAATTTCCTTCGGTCAAGAGTGAGACTGGGCTCACCCTTTTCGGTGAGCGTAATTATCGGCTCTCGTTCCAACGAGGCTCAAAGGCAATCCGCACACTTTCGGAACGGTTTCATTCGCCTTACGGCCTCGAATTCTTAGCTCGCCAAGCGACTAGATCTAAATACGGTTGGGTAGAGCTCTCAGCACTGCTGCGTTCTGACAGCTTTATAGAGGTGCCTTCTGCTTGGAAGACACAGGATCTACTCGCGGCCTGTTACCTCAACTGCAGTATTACTCCCGTGCAAGAGGCCTTTGATATTGCAATCAAGGTAATCAAAGTCGTTCTTGCGCAGGATCAGATAGAGGACGTAACGACACCGTGGAGCTCGTTCCAGGCTGCGCTTCATATTTCGGTACTCGGTGGGGATCAAAGTCTCCGCCAACGACTTAGCACCCTCGTTGACGAAGAGCCAGACCAGTACTCGCTCCTAGACGGCGAACGCCCCAGCGACTGGGCAACTGCATCCCCAGAAGAAATCGCTCTCTGGTGGCAGAAATTCAACGAGACTCTTACTCCGTATGACCTCGAGCCTTGGGATCTTCAAATCCCGGTGGACCTTGATCAAGATTTCTTTACATGGGTACATGCGCCGATAGTCTCCAAGTGCACCCGTCCGGTTACTGAGCAGCCATTAGTCACCGTTATTGTCCCGACTTATAACCCTGGACCAACGTTCCTCCAGTCGGTTGAGTCGCTCGTGCGACAGTCATGGCAGCGACTAGAGATCCTGATTATGGACGATTGTTCGTCATCGGGCCAGGGCTTTATTGAGCAGGCTGCCGCAACCGATTCACGCATTCAGGTCATCCGCATGCAGACGAACGGCGGCGCATACCTTGCGAGGAATGCCGGTATTCGCGCTGCCACCGGTGAATTCTTTACGGTGTTGGACGCAGATGACCTCTCGCACCCCCGACGTATTGAGCGTCAGGTAGAGCCCCTCATCAACGATGAAACCCTCGTTGCCACGTGGACTCGTGCACTGCGACTAGGGGTAGATGGGCATCTCACGACTCTCGGGTCGCATACCGAACGCTACAACGCCTCGTCGCTTTTGTACCGTCGTACCAAGGTCACTGAAGCTGTCGGATACTACGATGAAGTCAGAAAAGCCGCAGATTCCGAGTACCAAGAAAGAGTCATCGCCCAATTCGGCAAGGGCTCGATTCTCACGATCATGGATCCGCTCGGACTCATCCAGATGACCGTAGGCTCGCTCTCTCGAAATGACTTCCGTGGGCAGTGGCGACATGCTTTCAGGTTGGCCTACCGAAACCAGTATCTCGGCTGGCATGAGTATGTCCTTTCACAGCCTGATGCTTCATGGTCCCCAACGGCTCCGGGTGGCCGCTCGTTCATCGCACCTCAGGCATTTCTTGGGCAGAAGTCGGCCTCACATGTAGACGTGGCCTATCTTTCAGACTGGAGCGCACGTTATGAGGCACGCGAGCTGTTAGCTCCCACAGTCGAACAACTTTCGAACTTTACCGATGGCAAAATCGGGTTGCTCAACGGATTCAACCTGCGCCTGTCAAGCCCTCAACGTCACAACTCCTCGTCTAGCGTCTGGCGTCTTGTTGAGGAGGAACGGGCCACTTGGCTGAGCTGGGGACAGAACCTCAAGATCGACACACTTGTGGTTCCTAACCCGTCGTTTCTGTTGTTCCTGCCTATCGACACTGATGTCTCACTTCAAGTCGACCGTGTTGTCATCGCTGTTGATCGGCTGACTTCCCGCAGGACACACGGAGGATCCATGAATAATGGAATCCTCAATCCCGCATGGATCGAAGAACACTGCCTCCGCACTTTTGGCAAGCTTCCACATTGGTTGCCCGCCACGAAGTATTTGAGCACTGTGATCGGCGATGTACGCGGAACCGTTCTAGAACCAGGAATCCTTAGGGCATCAACCTTCACTCCTATGTCAGCAGAAAGTCTCGACCTGACCCGCCCCGAAAGTGTTGAAGTACTGCGTGCCGGCCGCGACCTTCGCGATCTGGCTCCAACCCAGGTCTGGGAAATGCTCGCTCAACGGCGCCTCGTAGTTACGCCGCGTTCGCATCGAGGCACCTACGGAAAATCCGTCACCACTTTTCCACGTGCAACGTTCGAAAACGATGTCGCCGAACTGCTCGAAGACTCAGAAGCTCAAGCTGCGCTCTACGAGGCGGCTGTCCAGCACACTGCAGAAATCACGTCACCTGAAAACCTTCACAAGGTGCTTCAAAACGCGCTCGGTGGGAAATCATTTGACGATGTAACAACCGAGCCACGGACGAAGCGGTTTTCATTTCGCAGGCACTCAGGATTTTAATTTGACTTCCTCGTTATACTAAACGGGTGAATGACAACACGAAGGTCTTGAAACTTGCTGTAATCGGGCAGGGCTACGTTGGCCTACCCCTCGCAATGCGAGCGGTCGACGCTGGCTATAACGTTGTCGGAATTGACTTCGACGCTCACCGAATTGGGATGCTCGCTTCGGGCGAATCCTACGTCGATGACATCTCGAACGAAATGCTCCAGGCAGCGATCGACTCGGGTCGGTACAGCGCCGTCACCGAGTACGCTCCGGCCGCCGACTTCGACTTTGCTGTAATCACGGTCCCCACTCCCCTGCGGAACGCGACCCCTGATCTCAGCTACATTGAAAGTGCCAGCCGGTCACTCGGTCCGCTCGTCACCCAGGGCGCGACTGTTGTCCTCGAGTCGACCACTTACCCGGGCACCACGCAAGAGCTCATGGTTCCCATCCTGGAAGAACTCAGCGGCCTCAAAGCCGGCGAAGACTTCTTCGCTGGTTACAGCCCTGAGCGCATCGACCCCGGTAACAAGAAGTTCTCGTTTAAGACGACGCCAAAGATTATCTCGGGCATTAACGAAGCCTCACTTGAGCGCGTCAACAAGCTGTTCTCAGATCTCGTAGACACCCCTGTTCCGGTCAGCAGCCCTCGCGAAGCAGAGATGGCAAAACTTCTCGAGAACACTTTCCGCCACGTCAATGTTGCGCTCGTCAACGAGCTTGCAATGTACGCGAACGATCTCGGCGTAAATGTTTGGGAGACCATCAACGCTGCGGCAACCAAGCCGTTCGGCTTCATGAAGTTCACCCCCGGCCCCGGCGTTGGTGGGCACTGCCTTCCGATCGACCCGAGCTACCTGTCGTGGAAGGTCAAGACCGAGCTCGGCAAGAACTTCCGTTTTGTTGATCTTGCAAATGATGTCAACGAACACATGCCTGACTACGTCGTTCAGCGTGCGATGCGCGTATTGAACGAAAGCAGCAAGTCACTCCGCGGCTCTAAGGTGCTCGTAGTTGGCGTTGCTTACAAGAACGACTCAAGCGACGCACGCGAATCACCCGCGGTGGGCATCATTAAGCTGCTCAACGAGTTCGGCGCCGAGGTAGTAGGTGTCGACAGCCATGTTGAGGAACGCCACTGGCCCGCCGGCGCAACCCGCGAGACGCTCAGCGCCGAGCTGGTAGCCGACTCTGACCTCGCAATTCTCGTGACTGATCACTCAGACATTGATGTGAGCCTCCTGCAGAACGTTGACACACCTGTGTTTGACACCCGCAACAAGCTGGTTGGCGACAACGTCACCACCCTGTAAATCGCCCTCCGGGTCGAATCCTAAGTAACTGCTCCCCCGAAAGCTGGCCTGAGAAATCAGGTTCAGTCTTCGGGGGAGCAGTTGCATTTGGCGCGTTGAGAGCGTTGTTTGAGAGCTGGTTCAGCATTCTCACTCGCTGGAGTCTAAGCTTGGTACCCGTGGTAACTTCTCTCTCTGCTCCAGCGACCCGTGTCGCGTCTTATCCTTTTACGGGTTTCCGACCGGACATCCAAGGAATGCGTGCAATCGCAGTAGGCGTGGTGCTTCTGTACCACGCAAACGCACCGTTCTTGCCGGGCGGTTTCGTCGGAGTCGACATCTTCTTTGTCATCTCGGGTTACCTCATCACCGGCCTTTTGCTGCGCGAAGCTCTCACCACTGGGCGCATCAATCTCGCTGAGTTCTATGGGAAGCGCGCACGGCGGATCCTGCCAGCAGCAACGATCGTGTTGCTGGTTACTCTCGCTTTGACGGTACTTTTCCTACCGCAGCTCCGCTGGCAGCAAATTGGCACTGAGGCCGTAGGCGCAGTGTTCTATGTTGCGAACTGGATATTTGCGGCGGGAACCGACTATCTCAACGCGGAAGTAGCGGCCAGCCCTCTCCAGCATTTCTGGACGCTGTCAGTTGAGGAACAGTTTTATATCGTCTGGCCCCTTATTCTGGTCGCGCTGCTCTTCGCAATTCGCGGCAAGGCTGTTCGAGCTGAGGCCCGTGGAACAGTGGCCCCGGATCAAGCCCGCATTATGCGATATGCGAGCTATGGCGTACTTCTGCTTCTCATTCCCTCGCTCGCGTGGTCAATATATTTGACGGCGACGAATCCAGCCCCTGCCTACTTCGTAACCACGACGCGTCTGTGGGAAATGGCGGTCGGTGCAGCGCTGGCAGTATTTGCTCGTTACACCGTGCGCATCCCCGATGCGATCGCGCTCACTTTGGGCTGGCTCGGGCTTGCAGGTATTTTGTTCGCTTCGCTGTTCTATACGTCGGCTGTACCCGCTTTCCCGGGCTCCGCAGCGTTGCTACCCACCCTCTCTGCAGCTGCGATCATTATCAGCGGCATGAACGGCCGCGCCGAGCGCGGAGTCGGCGTCCTACTCAAATTGCGGCCGATGCGTTGGGTGGGCGATATTTCATACTCGCTGTACCTTTGGCATTGGCCTCTCATCGCAGTCGGGACCTACCTGTTGGGGGACGATCTAAGATTCCGTTGGGGGCTGTTGATCGTAGCCCTGGCGTTCATCCCCTCCTGGCTTAGCTACCGCTTTATCGAAGGTCCGTTCCGCGACTGGCCCCGATTGAAGAAGTCTGCCAGCGCTTCACTGAAAGCGGGCGCGGTCCTCATGCTTGTGACCGTCATCGCTGCTGCCACCGTGATCGTTGCCCCACGGGTACTCGCACCGCAAGCAGAAACCATTGACGGACAGAGCATCGGTGCCGAAGCCCTAACAACTGACTTTTCTAACGACGATATCGCCAGTTTCACAGACGCAGGCAAGCCGGTAGACGTCATTGAAGGCGGGTTCACTCCCGCTGCTATCGATGCGCGCGAGGATAACCCTGTTGTCTATGACTTGGGCTGCCATCTCGGCCTAGAAGACTCGGAAATCCTTGTAGACGAGTGCATTTTTGGCGATCCCGAAAGCGATACTTCGATCGTTTTGGTGGGCGACTCTCACGCTGCCAACTGGTTCGTGCCGCTTGCTGCTCTTGCTGAGAAAAATGGCTGGAAACTACGGAGTGCAACCAAGGCTGCATGCGGATTTTCTGCGGCTACCCAGTTCACGGAAAAGGGTGACTACACCCTATGCTCAGACTGGAATAAGCAAATGGTTGAGGATCTCCGCGCTGAAAAGCCCGACCTCGTCATCATGGCAAATTCCAACGCCCGCAGCCGGATCCGGGACGATAACGGCGAGGTCTTGAAAGATGATGTTGCCGTTGCCGCATTCGCGCAAGGTATCGTGGACAACGTCACCCGTCTGGAAGAAGCGGGGGTTCCCACATTGTTGTTCGAGGACACCCCTAAGATGAATCAAGACATCCCTGACTGTGTTTCAGCCAACCCCGATGAGCTCACTAAGTGCGCAACTTCGCGAGTTGAAGCTATAGATGAACGCAGCAATCCCGAGCAAATTGTGGTCGACACTCTCAAGAACGTTGATCTGATCGACATGAACAACTGGACTTGCCCCGACACCGAGCTATGCCCGGCGGTAGTTGGAAACGTCCTGATGTGGCGCGATCGGCACCACTTCACTGAAACGTTTGCAAAGACGTTAGTTCAGCCATTGGAGGCAGCTTTGCAAGCTAGCCCGACAGCTCAGCGCATACTGTACTAATCACCCCGCAACGCTTTCCAAGTGCCGAGGTAAAGAGTTACGAACGCTTCTCCCGCTTCAATGCGGGAGAAGCGTTTCCTATTTCAGTCGCCAGTTCTTTGCTACGGCCAACCGATGGATCTCCGCCAAACAAGGAATCCATAAGACCCTCAGCGTGCACTCAACTTTAGTTAGGCGTTAAAACAGCTAACTCAATGAAAACTCACGACTTGGTGCCACTTCATTGAATAATTGGCCGATATGCGTCCCTGACGCCTCAAAGTCTGAAATTCTCAGCTAAACTTCCTGCGGGGACGCTGAGCGTTGACGGTGAATATCGCACAACGCGAAACACAGGACTTAAGCAACAGTATGGGAATCAAAATGAAGAAGATTAAGAAATTCGGCATTGGCGCAGTCGCGCTTTTGGCTGTAGTGGGCTTGGGCCTTGGCCCAGTATCACCGGCCCAGGCTGCGCCGTTCAGTAATCCAAAGATTGATAGTTTTCCGTCGACGTCAAAGCAGCCCACCAGCGGTACGCGCACCGTCGCAGGCAAGGTCTACGTTTACGGTTCGAACAAGACCAACTACTACTACACGAACTACAACTACGTGAAGATGGCGAACCTCAAGCGAAACCCGGGCGTTAAGTCCGCAAACGTTATCCGGCCTCGTGTTGACTCCAAGAAGGTCTACGCGAACCAGTGGAACAAGGCCAGCCTTTCGGTTGGACGCTACACCACCCCCGGCCGCTACTCACTCAAGGTGCCCGTAACTGAGCGCAAGTACAGCTCTGCCGGCTACTACCAGGGCGAAACAACTCGCAGCAGCGTATCGCAGAACTTCTCGGTGTACGCTCACACAGCGAACTCACGCAATGACTCGTGGATCAGCGGCTACAGCAACCGTAACGGCAGCTTCAACGTCAACGTTTACGCCCCCGATTACCAGTCAGGCGCTCGTGTCTCAGTCTGGTACAAGGCTAAGGGCAAGACGACGTACAAGAAGGTTGCCAACGGCACGCTCGAAGCAACTAGCTACGCCTCAAAGGCAGCCATCCGAGTCAAGTCGATGCATAAGCTTCGTGCTGGCGGATACGTCTACGTCAAGGTTGAGGGCGTGTCTTACGCTCCGGCTTACAAGACTGCGTCTGGCAAGATTAGCTAGTCTCTACGTTGACAGTGCGCCCCCTCGTCGCCCGAGGGGGCGCACTGTTGTGTCAGCCGACCTGCACTAGGATCGCACTTACAGTTCGTTAATTCGCCCTCCGAGACATTGGCACAAGTATGGCTAACCCAATCCGATTCATCTCCACGGGGGCCGCTGCCGCGGCTCTGGTACTTCTGGCAGGTTGTGCCTCTACCGATACAGCGTCGACGCCTAAAGTTCCAACCAGTCCCCTCGAAGAGTATTTTCAGCAAATTGATGAACTAACCTCACAGGAAGACACAGACACCGCGACACAGTTTGAAGCTATCGAGCTCGCGGTCGCAGAATGCATGATCTCCGAAGGTTTTGAGTACGAGCCAGAGAAATGGGTCGATATTGAGTCCGACGATGAAGTGGACGAAGGCCCTGAATGGGGCTCTATAGATTTTGCCAAGACCTACGGTTTCGGGATTGCAGCATGGCCTGGCAGCGAGGCTTCTGATGAGGACACGACAGCAGAGGTTGAGTCCGAAGAGGTAGTGTCCGCTAATCAGACGTACTACGATTCCCTCTCCAGCTCAGAGCAAGATGCCTATCTGGAGGCGCTCTACGGTGTAGATGGCGCCGTAGCCCAAGACCCGGGCGATCTTACGTTCGAGTCAGACGAACTCTCAGATGAGGGATTTGTCGAAGAGAACACGAACGCTGTACCTGGTTGCTATCAAAAGGGCGCTGAAGAGGTCACCGGCACAGGCGACACCGCCGCGGCAATCTATGATGATCCGGCTTATCAAGACCTCTGGGACTCCCTAGATGATTTCTACGCAGATCTTGAGACTCCTAAAGCTGTAGAGACCATCGACGCCGAATGGCAGAAGTGCATGGATTCGAAGGGGCTCGCTCAGGTCGCTACAGACGGTCGCGAGAACGTTGCAGCGCAGCTCTACGAGGAATACGACAACCTCACCGTAAGCCCTGACGGGGTCGAGATTATTGATCTCGACGAGGAGGCCATCGCTGAATTCACTAAGCGCGAGATCGAAGTTGCAGTCCCTGACGCGGAGTGCGCAGTCAAGGTCAATTACGACGTGCGACTGCAAGAGGCTTACAACGAGCTGGAACAAGAGTTTGTTTCGCAGCACAAGGCACAGCTTGATGCGCTTCTAGCTGGCGCAAACAAGCAGACGAAATAGAGCATATGGATAGCCAGTCGCCCGACGAATTGAACAAGCTGCTTCTCGAAGAGGACAGCGCGGCAGATGACGCTGCCGTAAATGCTCCAGCGGCCAAAAAAGCAAAGAAGCCGTGGCAAGGCAAGCGCCTTGTGGTCCTTGTCGCAGGCGTCGCCGTAGTGTCTCTCTTGGCCGGCGTTGGCCTCATGCAGTTCATTGTGTCGCCCGCAGAGCTCGCCGCGCGTACTGAGCCGCCGGAGGCCGGAGTTGTTACGGCGCCGCTCGAAGTTCGCGTCATCAAGAACACGGTAGTCACACGAGCCGATGTTGGCTATGCGGGGGCCGTGGACGTGACAATTGACTCCGCTGGCGAAACTTCTATTGTTACGGGCCGGGTTCCAAAAGTCGGGTCTGTGCTCAATGCTAAAGATATTGCACTTGAAGTCGTAGGCCGCCCTGTCATTGTATTGCCTGGCGCGCTTCCCGCATATCGAGATTTGTCTATTGGTTCTAGCGGCCCTGACGTAACTCAGCTCCATACTGCGCTCACCAGCTTGGGCTACGCTGCCGGAGACTCCGACACGTTCACGTCCGCAACTTCAGCAGCGATCCAAGCGCTTTACAACGATATTGGGTATCTTCCGCCGAGTTCTTCCAACTCGGGCGAGGAAGGAGGAACCGGCAGCGGCAATGGGATTCGTGATGCTGAGCGGGCAGTACAGGAAGCAAACGCTTCTCTTGCTGCGGCTAACTCAGCGTATGCTGCCGCTGCGTCTCCTCAGTCCGGCGCCGCTGTCGTAGAGGCCCAGAATGCCGTAGCCGCTGCACAGCGTGCCCTCGATGCAGCAAGAAACGCCAAGGAATCCCCAGATACCATTTTCACGCTAGAGGGAGACCTCTCACTGGCGCAAGCTCAGCTTGCTGAAGCTCAGGCGCCTCAAGATTTGGACTCTTTTCAGTTAGAGGTAAACGCTGCACAGTCAGCCCTGGAACTAGCCCAGGAAGACCTCGCGACTGCTCAAGAAAATGCGATGCCTGGTCTCCCATCGAGTGAGGTCTTGTTTCTATCTGACCTGCCCCGCCGTGTTGACCAGGTCAATGTTCAGCGAGGCAAGCCTCTTGATAGCACCGCGCTTGTCGTTTCTGGAAACACTTTGACGTTGACTGGCTCACTCACAAAGCAGGATGCTCCTCTCATCAAAGAAGGCATGGAAGCCGTGTTCTCTGTGCCGGGCGGAGATGATTTCACCGCAACCGTCACCAAAGTCGAAAAGGCCACGTCGCGCCAGAGTTCTGACGAAGGTGGCGATGAGGGCGGAGACGAAGAACGCTCTTCCAACGGCCCCAGCGGCCCTTATGTAGTAACGCTGGAGCCGAACAAGCTCAACAAAAAGCAGACCTCTGAGCTGCGCGACGCAAACGTCCGGATTAGTTTCGAGATCGAATCGACCGGAGGTGAAGTTCTCGCTGTTCCGATCGCCGCGCTCACTGCGGGGCCGGACGGTTCCAGCCGGATCGAGATTGCGCAGTCACAAAACGCTAATCCTGATGACACTGAAATCATCGACGTCGAGACTGGGCTTTCTGCGCAGGGTTTCGTGGAGGTGATCTCAGACGATCCTCGGGTCGCTGAAGGCGCCAAAGTCGTGGTCGGCCGATGACATTGATGATCAGCCCGGATTCTCCGGTCATTAATGCTGTCGATTTAACGAAGATTTTTCCCGGTCCTCCGGCCGTTAATGCACTTCGTGGTGTTGATCTACGTGTGGACCAGGGCGATTATGTCGCAATCGTAGGCCCCTCAGGTTCGGGAAAATCGACAATTCTCAACATGTTCGGTTTGTTAGACCGCCCCTCCAGCGGAAAACTGACGTTCCGTGGTCTGCCCACCGAGAATCTAAGCGAAGACGATCGAGCAGCACTCCGAGGCGAACACATCGGGTTCGTATTTCAAGCATTTCACTTACTCCCTCAGCGCACAGTTCTTGAGAATGTGATGCTTGCCACGACATATGCCCCTATCCCCAAGGACGAGCGAGAGGGCCGCGCTCGCGAAGCCCTCGAGCGTGTAGGTCTCGGGCATCGCATAAATTTCACGCCCACCACGCTCTCTGGCGGCGAACGTCAACGAGTCGCTGTCGCACGCTCAGTGTGCACTTCGCCGAGCTTGCTACTGGCGGATGAGCCCACGGGCAACCTTGACCGCCAGAGTTCCAATGGCGTCATGGAGCTGTTCGAAGAACTACACAACGACGGTCTCACCATCATGATCATCACGCACGATGACGCTGTTGCTCGGCGTGCGCAACGTCGCATTCGTATTCACGACGGCAGTCTCGAGGAACTCACGTGAGTAACGATTCTCTGGAGCCACCTGCCACGGCTCGCCCGTCTCTGTTAGCCAAGCTTCGGGCCATACCGACTCGACTTTTCTCACGTCGTTCCCGCAATTCCAATCGGCACGCACGAGGAGTTGGATTCTCCAAGAGCGACTTGGTCAATGAAGCTTTGACCAGTGTCGGTGCTCGTCCTTCAAGGCTATTGATTACGCTCACTGGCACGGTGCTCGGTGTGGCATCCCTTGTGGCCACGATCGGTATGGCGCAAACAACAGCCGGGCAGATTTCAAAGCAGTTTGATCAGGTAGCTGCAACCAGGGTTACTGTGGAGCCCAAGACTTCGGGCACTCAAGACAAGAAGAGAGTCCAGATTTCACTCCCCTGGGACTCAGTCGATCGGGTTACCGGGCTGGCTGGTATTGAGAATGCGTCTCTTTTTGCACCCGTTGAGACTCAAGCTGAGATCTCTACAATCGAGATACATGACCCTACGGCGGTAAAACTCGTATCTCCCAATATCATCGCTGCGTCCGCAGACCTTCTCGACACCGTCGAGGGCAAGATCCAAACTGGTAGGTTCTTTGACGTAGGACATGACCAGCGGCGAGACCATGTGGTCGTGCTTGGCGTGGACGCTGCTGAAAAACTCGGGATCAACCGAGTCAACGGTCAACCATCAATTTTTATCGATGGCAAGCCTTACACCGTAATAGGAATCGTTGATGAGGTGGGCGCGCGTACTAGCCTGTTGAACTCCGTCATCATTCCGATCGGTACAGCACGGAGCGAGCTCGGACTCGCTCAGGCCCAAACGCTTGATATTCGCATCCAGGTTGGTGCGGGGTCAGTCGTTAAGGACCAGGCACGGCTCGCCCTCGCACCGAACACCCCCGACTCGTTCGAAGTCAAGGCACCGGGTGGTCGAGGAGACTTACAGACCGACATTCAGTCAGATATCAATGTAGTATTCCTTGCGCTCGGGCTCATTGCTTTACTCGCTGGCGGCATCAGTATTGCAAGCGTTACGCTCATGTCGGTGATGGAACGTGTCGGAGAAATTGGGCTCCGACGCGCCCTAGGCGCGCGCACCCGCGATATCGCAGCTCAGTTCATGCTCGAGTCCGCAACTACGGGTGTTATCGGAGGGCTCATCGGTGCGGCAGCCGGTGTTTTCGTACTTGCCGGTGTTTCTCTCACTCAGGGGTGGACGCCAGTAATTGCACTGTGGGTACCCGCGCTCGGAGTCGCGACCGGAGCTCTCGTGGGATTCGCAGCTGGGACATACCCCGCACTTAAGGCTTCCAAGATCGAACCTGTCACGGCACTTCGAGACGGGGCCTGACTCCGCTTAGACGCCGCTCTTGCGCTCCCCTGGCAGCCCTTTACCAACGACTTCACGGAAGACGATCTTCTTCGCCCACGCAGGCATCAGTCTATAGGCGCCTTTGAGTACTACATTGCGCAGGTATTGGGCTCGCGTGATGAAGCCAAGTTTGAGCATTGCCCCTTGCAATTTCCATTCTGTGCGGGCTTCGGTCCAGCCACCCCTGCGGGCGAAAGCTCCAGATCCGACACGATACTTCACGAGCGGCTCAGAGATATTCTCGACCCTGGCCCCAGAAGAAATCATCCGGATACCAAGCCAGTAGTCTTCCATTTTGCCAAAGGGTTCGTAGCGGCCGACTCGATCGAGCGCTTCAACTCGATACATTATCGTCGGGTGATTGAACGGGTTATGACTACGCGCATGGTTGCGAATCCGCTCAGATCCGACAGGCGGCACTCGAACCGCTCCCAGCTGCGCAGGGTCATTATCAAACTCAACCATGCCTGTCCCGACGAGATCAAATCCCTCTTCGATCAGCGCCCACTGCCGGGCAAAACGCTGCGGCACAGACACATCATCGGCGTCCATTCTCGCGACTACAGGGTAATCACATTCCGCTAACCCTGCGTTGAGCGCTCGTGTGAGGCCTCCGTTTTCAGTAAGCCTCACCACGCGCACCGGAACCAAGCTCTCCGACTCGATACGAGCGAGCTCAGCAACGAGTGCGTCGTTGACGGGACCGTCCTGCACAATCACGACCTCGGCTGGACGCAAAGTTTGTGCGGTCACAGAGCTTTCAAAAGCTAGTCGCAAGTAGCTTGCGTCGTCGCCTGCGTACACCGGAAGCAGCAAGGAGAAATCACCGACGTGGGCTGATTCGTTCATACGATCCAGCCTAGCGGCCTGCCCTTACAAGGCTGGCCGATCGCTATTTTTGCGATGAACTACGCGCAGCCGAATCGCGCTGTTTTGCCTCGCGTCGATCAAGCTTCGAAAGCTTTTCTACAGAAACCATAATGTCTACCGGAACACCCGCATCTCGCAGCACTCGGTGAGTGGCCTTCGGGTTTTTCGTCCAACCTTCTCGCCAGCCTCGACGCAGGCAGTCACGCAGCTGTGCACGGTCATCAGACGCTTTAAACGTTCGTACCCATCGGCGCACACTCGCACCTGAGTACAGCACCTTTTCCCACCAGTACAGCGCGTTCGAGCGACGGAATACCCACAGCTTGTTGCGCACTTCAAAGAAGAACCGCGGGCCGGGGTCAGCGTCGCTTGAACCGCGTTTAGCGGTCTTGTGCATCACTACCGAGCCCGGCACATAAAGTCCTCGTGCACCGCGCAGCAAGCGCGCCGAGTACTCAAAATCATCGTTCCACAGGAAGTATGCTGCGAGGGGCAGCCCCAGCTCACGCACTCGAGCCGCCCTCAAGAACGCCGAGACGAAGGAAATCGATCGGATCTCCAGTCCCCCAACTGCTGCTGCACGTTCACGTTCAGCATCTGAGGCACGGATCTTGGGCTTGGGCGTGTTCATGGGATGGTCTTCACCATCGGTCCAGACCACACGCGATCCCATCACAGCAAGGTCGTCAGGGCCTAGCTCGACGTAACGTTCGTGCGCGGCGAGCGCACCCTCAAGCGCTTCGGGTCCAGGCACGGTGTCATCGTCCATGACCCACACCCAGTCGGTGTCGTCTTCGGCGACCGCAGCAGCAATACCAACCGCAAACCCGCCGGCGCCGCCGGTGTTGTCAGTGAGCTGAATGACGCGAGCGCGCTCACCCCACGACTCTGTCGCTTCGAGCGCCGCTTCGGCAGAGCCGTCGTCTGACGCATTGTCCACTACGACAAGTCGATCGACGGGCCTCGTCTGTGCGGCGAGGGCGGCGAGCGATTCGAGTAGTAGCTCCCGCCGGTTATAGGCAACCAGTACGGCGGTTACGCGCATGCGAACACACTCCTTCTTAAAACCTCGACAAGTGTACCGGGTGCAAGCTGCCCCTTGCCGAGAATTCCATCCTCACGTATTGAATCGGTGTCAGTCTTCGTCAGAATCCTGATCAAAAATGTCAGTGATGGCTTCTTCTACAATGTCTCCATAGCGAAGAGTCCAGGTGCGAGTGAAATGATGTCCATCCCGATACATCAGCACGTTGCCTTGCACCACGCGGCAGGTACCATCTGGGCAAATCACCGGGACAATATCTACGAACGTGAAAAGCTTCAGCATAGAGAAATCAAACTGCTGATCAGTGTCATAAAACACTTCGATCGGTTGTTCACATGCTTCGGCACCCTTCAATTCAACACACTCCGCGACGTCGTAAGTAAATCGCGGGTTGTCTCTGATCCCCAGAACCGGAATGCCTGCAGCATCGAGTGCCTGGAAGTATTCCCAGTAGCCTTCGAATGTTTCATCATGAGCTTCAAGCTGTCGAGTCGCCATCGTGACTACGAGGTCAGGTTTATTCTCAAGCAAGTACCCCAACGCCTCGATGTTCCAGTCTTTACAAGTGGCATTTGCATCGACGGGTGTTTTATCAAGGTTGCCAAACACACACGCGCTCTTGGTAAGAGTCTCCACTTTCGCATCAACTTCGTCTGCGGCAGCACGCACGGTGTCAATCCACTGCGCTGAATGCGATCCGCCCACAACTGCGATGGTCAGAGACCCATCTGGGTCACCACTCTCGCAAACGATTACTTCAGCTGACTTCTGATTCTGATGGCAGCCATTGGGGTATACGTCGACGATGTCGTCTCGCGCGACCGACGGGTCGGGCACCAGCGCGTCATTGTCGTTGAGTTCTTCATTCGCGATGGCGTGTTCGAGTGCTTCCTGGGCAGCATGCTGGTTACTCGTAAGTTTCCCCTGCCATGTCCCTAAAGCAGCATAGGCGGGCACGATGATCAAGACAATTGCAACGAGCGTCGCAATTACCGTGCTCTGAATACGTTTCCAATTCCGCAAAGGTGCTTCAATGAATCGAGTAGTCACATACGCCAAGGCTGCAGAGAGCAAGAGAACGCCCAGGCCCCCTAGGACACCGACTTGTTCAGGTTTAAAGACCATCTTGAAAATTACAAGAATTGGCCAATGCCACAGGTAAAACGCGAAGGATGCATCACCGAACCAGGGCAACGGCCCCTTACGCAAGATCACAGGAGACGCATCGCTAGCAGCACTGATCATGATGAGTACAGCCGCGCTGATAGGGATCAGGGCTACCCAACCAGGGAACTGCATTGAGACGTCAACTGTTGCCCCCAAGCCGATCAGCATGGCAAGTCCGAGCCAACCAAGTGTCTGCGCAACAACTCTGTTCTTAAGCCCTCGAGTCATGACAAAGAACAGCACCGAGCCGCCCACGAACTCCCAATAACGGGCGAAAGTATTGAAATATGCGGCTGGCTGGTCAATTACCGTGTACCAGACCGAAAAGGCAAACGATGCGAAAAGGACGATAAGAATTACCGTCATCGTGGTCTGCTTCATCCCCAACCGGAATCTCGACGCGATTGTGGCTGCGGCCAGCATAATGAGCGGCAACGTCAGGTAGATCTGAGCCTGCAAGGACAACGCCCAGAACTGTTGGAACGGAGACGGGTTCATCTCTTGTTGCAGGTAATCGGCGCCCGTTGCAATGAGCTGCCAGTTCTCAAATTGGAATAGCGCCGCAAAACCATGCGGGATCGCGAACTGCCAGAGGCTTTGTGGCATAAAAAGAATCGAAGCGATGACCGTGCCGATGATAACCACAACCGCAGAGGGCATAATCCGACGCAGCGTGCGCATCCAATAGCCAGCCACAAATTTAAATCGAGCACCGAAAGTATCAACCAACTGCATTTTAATGAGTGACTTTGTTGCGAAATAGCCCGCAACCACGAAAAATACGTCAACGCCACCCGATACCCGGTTAAACCAGATGTGATAAACCGCCACGAGGAGCGCTGCAGCTGTGCGCAAACCCTGCACGCCGCTCAAATAAGCCGGAATACCCGTTGAACTCGCTGTTTTCCTTGAGGCTTTGTATGACACTTCAGTCATTCCTGGATTCCCTCGCCATTCATTTGCCTCGGGCCGTTACCCCTACAGCGATCCCCGCCCATATAAACGGAGATTACATCCACACAACAAGTGTACTTGAAAGCCCTTGCTGCGAGAACTTAATGGGAAAATGCATGGCATGCAATGCATAACCAGGGAACTTCATGGCACCCACCAAACAAGCATTGCCCGCGGTCAGTAAGAGTACCTGAGAGCGGGCAATGCGTGAGTTACTAGGGGTTCGACTCAGAGGTTTACTCCACGGATTCGGGATCGGAGGGTGAAGCCGCAGCTACCCCATCGGCTACCAGCTGGTGCGCGCGTGCGTAATCGGGTAGTTCAGGGTCAATTGCGGGCGGCACCAATTCGACGTTTACAGGCGAGTGTTCACGTGCTTTCGCCGCGAGGTCAAGGAACCTGCCGAGCATGGACTCGGGGATGTCGGTTTCGACCAGCTCGGTGCCCGCCGCTGCAATGTCTTGGAACCGGGTCAGCACGTTCTTCGGGTTCATCTGCGCGAGGATGGCACCTTGTAGCTCGCGTTGTCGTTCCATGCGCGCATAGTCGCCGTTCTCAGATCCGTAACGAGAGCGGGCATACCACTGGGCGGTAAACCCATCCATGTGTTGCTGGCCTATTTCGATGTAACCTTCGACGCCGTTTCCAAACTGATCGCCGCCAATCGGCAGACGTTCTTGGACGTTGATATCCACGCCACCCAATGCGTTGATGAGGTTCTCGAATGCATCCATGTTGACAAGCACGAAGAACTGCACGTCAAGTCCGGTAGCACCCGATACAGCATCCTTCGTGGCTTCCAGCCCCGGTGACGATCCTCGAGAGGCAGCATCAGCGTAGAAGCCTTCATAGAGGCTCGCGTACGCAGGATCTAAGCCCTCGGATTCCACAATGACGTCAGCCTGTTCAAGTTCCGCGTACACGCCGTTGAGGTAGCCGGTGAGGCATCCCCCGCCGTCACCGAACGAGTTGGGGCCGATACAAAAACCATTGGGATGCACGTTATACATCGGTGACTCTTCAGGAAACGGCATCTCGGTGAGTTCTCGCGGCAGGCCGATAATGACTGACTGACCCGTCTTCGCGTCGACGCTCACGAGCGAAATGCTATCTGGGCGCATACCGTCTCGGTCGGCGCCAGCATCAGTGCCCAACAACAAAATGTTGTAACGCCCGTCCACCGGGTCTACCGCTGGTGATCCTTGGAACAGTCCACTTAGCAAAGACCGAGTCGATCCGATCGTGCTGCTGGCCCACCCCACTCCGAGTGACGGAAGCACCGTCAATACCACGGCGATCACAGCCACCGGTATGCGCCAGTTTGGGGTGATCCGCACGAGCTGAGTGAGGCGTAATGTGTCGAATCCCAGCACGAGCCAGAGAATTGCGTATGCCACGAGTAGCCATTGCAGCACAAATAGTGCAGCACTGTTCGTGAACAGGTTGAGGGTCGCACTGCGCGCAGCAGCGAACCCCAGCGCCGTCAATAGTGCTCCAACGATCAGCACGATGGTGGCGATCAGGCCAATACGGCCGAGCTTACGATTGCCCGTGAGGATCTGCGCACTACCTGGTAGCAAAAATCCGATGACGACCAGCCACAAAGACCGCTTCGTCATGAGCGAAGCAGAGTCCGTGTCGGGATACCGCAGCGGCTGCTCGAGGTTCAGGGTCATTCGTCGTACCCGTTAGGGTTCGCCGACTGCCAGGTCCAAGAGTCGCGGCAGGCCTCGGCGAGGCTGCGCGTCGTCGACCATTCAAGTTCGCGGTTCGCGAGATTCGGGTCTGCCACGAGTGCAGCGACATCGCCCGTACGCGCTGGCACCACTTCGTAAGGGACAGGGCGACCAGCTGCTGCTTCGAAAGCACGTATGACATCCATCACGCTCGACCCCACACCAGAGCCCAAGTTGTACGTCTTTACACCAGCGTCTATTCGTTCCAGAGCGGCAACGTGCCCTTCAGCCAAGTCCATCACGTGAATGTAGTCTCGTACCCCCGTGCCATCTGGTGTTGGGTAGTCGTCGCCGAATACACTCAGCTTTTCACGTTTGCCCACTGCAACCTGAGCAACGAACGGCATCAGGTTATTGGGAATACCCGAGGGGTCTTCACCAATCCGACCCGACTGGTGTGCACCGACCGGGTTAAAGTACCGCAGCAGCACTGCACCTAAGTCAGGCCATGCCGATTGGGTATCTCGAATGATCTGCTCATTCATGAACTTCGTCCAGCCGTAAGGGTTAGTAATTCCCACGCCAGCCGGCTGAGCTTCGTCAACGGGCACCGTTGCTGGGTCTCCGTACACCGTCGCTGATGAGCTGAACACAAGCTTATCGACGCCGCGTTCTTGCATCAGGTCGAGCAACACCACTGTCGAATCGAGGTTGACTCGGTAATAACGTGTCGGCTGAGCTACAGATTCACCCACGGCTTTCAACCCTGCGAAGTGAACGACCGAGTCAAACTCGACATCTGCAAGTGCGGCCCGGGTAGCTGCTCGGTCGGATAGATCAGCTGTGTACACCGGAATCGTCTTACCGGTGAGAGCCTCTACGCGAGAAACCGCTTCGACGTTACTGTTCGAGAAGTCGTCGAGCACCAGTACCTCGTGGCCACGTTCCAAAAGCACAAGGGCCGTGTGGGTACCGATATAACCGGCACCGCCGGTGAGCAAAACACGCATGCCTCTAGGGTACTGGGCGTTTTAGGTGTGGGACACTCAGTAATGCGTAGAATTCCCAGCGAGATTCTGCGTGAGAATGCCTGTGAATGTATCGGTTACGTCTCACTCGGTCATACGACACGGCGATGTATGCGGTTCGCAGCACAGACTTCCCTACACTGTTCATAGACGCGCAATAACACGGGTGCGCTGGTTTTGAGTTTGAGGAGACGAGATGGCATCACTCACGCTCATCGCCGAACCCTTTCCTGATTGGGAAGCCCAGGTTCAACAGGCTGCCGCACGCGACCTTGTGGTTGCTCTCGGAGCGATGGCTCCGCGCAGCTGCAGCGCCCGATTTTTGATCGCTAAGGGATCCCCCGAAATCCCCTTTGCCTCTGCAAAAATTCAGACAGAGCAGCTGCCGCTGCGCGCCAGTCTGCTGCCGTTGCTCTGGCAGAGCGGTACAACTTCCCGCCCACTCGACGGCGAGTTTGTGCATTCGCTTACGCCGATGCTGCCGATTCGTGCCCGTGATGAAGACGACGGCTCTCAAACTTCGGTCACCATCCCGCATTCAATTGCGTGGGAAGCACCAGAACTCATGGGTGCATCGCAAGCACGTCTCTACCGCGGCTACGTGCGGCGCGCGATCAAGCACGCTGATGTCTTGATCACGACCACCCACGCCACGGCTCGTGCTGTACATAGTAAGTACGGCGATCACATCCCTGTGCAGGTCATGCAGCTCGCACCGCCGACTGATTTCTTGCCCGGCGATGACGCCGCAGCACGACGTGCCGAGCTGTCGCTGCCTGAGCTGTATTCGGTTACCACGGCAATGCCTGGCGAGCTCGGGCGACTCGAGTGGTTGTTCGATGCGCTGCGCCTCAACCCGACTTTGCCCCCGTTGGTAGTTGTAGCCGGGCTCGATCCACTCCCCGGCGTGCGCGATGCCAACATCCCCACGGTGCGCGTCCCTGATGATTTGCAGCATCGTGTCACCGTTGTACGAGCTCGCGAGCTAGCCGACGTAGGTGCGATTCTCGACGGAGCCGCGCTTCTGCTGCAGCCGCAGGCTTACACGGGCACCGGTTATACGCTGCTCGCGGCTCTCGCCACGGGAGTACCCGTGCTGCACTCGGGTCACGACGTCGCCGCAGAGATCGTGCTTGATGCCGGTGTCGAAGCGACAGACGCGGGCACCTTCAGTGCCGAGTTCGGTCGACTCTTTCGCGACCTCGAAGAGCTCCACCGACTCTCGGTATATGCGCTTGACCACAGCCGTGGTTTCACCTGGGCGTCAACGGCTTGGCAGCTGTGGGAAGCACACGCCAACCTCTAACGAGGCTCGCGCAAGCTTCCATTGCTCACGAAGCAGGCGCTAAAAACCCGCTGATCTGAATCGCAATTGCGACGCAGATCAGCGGGTTTCTCGTATTACTGCGGGCAGGCAGTTACTGCGCTGCGACCCGAGCTTTCAGCGCGTCATTCTTCTCAGCGACCATGTCGGTCAGGCCTTGCGCGTACACGGCAAGTTTCTGAGCGGTTGCAGCATCGCTCGCACCAAGAATACGAGTCGCGAGAATGCCAGCGTTCTTCGCGCCACCGATCGATACCGTGGCGACCGGAATACCCCCGGGCATCTGCACGATCGAGAGCAATGAGTCCATGCCATCAAGCAGGGCAAGCGGCACGGGTACGCCAATGACCGGCAGCGTGGTCATTGAGGCCACCATGCCGGGCAGGTGTGCAGCCCCACCTGCGCCCGCGATGATGACTTTGATTCCGCGAGCTGCAGCGCCGCGAGCGTAGTCCACCATCTTGTCGGGAGTGCGGTGTGCACTCACCACCTCAACCTCGTGCGGCACACCAAATTCGCGCAGCATCAGTACAGCAGCTTCCATGACGGAGTAGTCAGAATCAGATCCCATAATGACGCCAACAAGGGGCGCAGCTGTCTCGCTCATATAAGTATCGTAGCGCCGTGCGCAGCAACAATTTCCGCTGAGCTAATCCCCCGCCTATGCTCAATGTTAAGAAAGCCGTAGCGCATCCCAGGTGCACGGCATCAAGCAGCAAATGAAGCGGAGCAGAACATGGCGAATCTCCCTCCCCGGCACCCCGCACCGTGGGATCTTCCGGCACAGTCGCAGCCCTCTCCCGAGCTCCCTGGAGCCCCCGGATCACTCCCTCCCATGCCACCAGCTGATGGCCCTGCCGGGTACCCACCGGCTCCACCCGCGCCGCCTGTTTCTGCGGAACGCGCCAACTCCGTACCCGCGCCCCCGTCGACGCCGCCCGCACCACCAGCGCCCCAAGCGATGCGTTCGGGGTATCTGCCGCCAGTGCCCGCACCGGCACCGTCTGCACCGCCCCTGACGCAAGCATTCCCGCCGCCTTCCAGCGCACCTGCACCTGCACCTGCACCTGCACCTGCACCTGCACCTGCCTATGATTATCCAGCGCCCACGGTCGCACCGGCGCTCAATTTTCCGGCACCTCAGGGGTACGCACCGGCAGCGCCCACGGCCACGCCCGTTCCGATGCCACCGCCCGCAGCTGCTCCCCCGGCAGCTCCGGCCGTACCGGCAGCACCACAGGCTCCTTACATGGCACCGGCACCCCAGGTGACGCCGACATCGGCGCCCGCACCTCATCCCGGCAACTACACGGCCACGCCAGCACCTTCGCAGGCCTTCGAAGAGCTTCAGCCGCTGTATCTGCCTGAGGTTCCCGCGGCACCCTTCGCTGAGGCTCCCGCAGCAGCCGAAGCACCTGTTGCCGAAGCGCCAGTTGTCGAGGCACCTGCGACACCGCTTTACGAGGCTCCCTCACCGCAGCCGGTCTATGCGCCGCCCGCAGCCGAGCCAGCAACCCACGCTGTCGAGCCTGGCCCGGCGCTGGTCGAGAACACTGTCGCAGAAGTTGTGGCCCCGGTCGCTGTCGAGGACGTGTACGACGCCAACGCCTTCGAGGTCGACGAAGAGTTTGAAGCCACCGTCGTGCTGACCCGTGGCCGGTCGACCACCCGGTGGAACCTGGTTGATATCGATGGCACACGGTTTCCCCTGGCACCGTCGAACGTGCTCGGCCGTAAACCAGCTTCGGGGCCCGAGGGCGCACAGTACATTGCGTTGTCTGACCCCGAGCGTGTACTTTCCCGCACCCACTTGCTGCTCGAGGTAGAGAACGACGAACTGTGGATCACTGATCTCAATTCAACGAACGGCACCGAGATTTTTGAGGACGAAAACGATATGCGTCCGTGTGAAGCGCTGAGCCGTTATGCGGTGACCGTTGATCAGAGCCTCAGCTTGGGCGGTCGCTCCATCACGTTTGACGGCCCAGGATCGCTCTAATCTTCATCGCACACGCAACCCCTGTTTCTACGGAGTGACCATGTTTGACCCGCGCCCTGAAATTGCCAACCCGGCGACCTCGCCCGAACGGCTGGCTCAGCTCGCGGGGCAACACCCTGAGTGGGGTGCAGCGATTGCCGCGCACCCAAATGCATACCCGGCTCTCCAAGAGTGGATCGCCCAGTATGCGGCTGCCGCCACCGCGCAGCAGGCTCAGCAGGCGCAGCAGGCGCAGCAGGCGCAGCAGGCGCAAGCGGTGACGCAGCCGTATCCACAGCAACACAACCCATACCCGCAGAGCCAATACGGCGCCCCGCAGCATGAGGCGCCCCAGCCCCAGGTATTTCAGGCCCCCGCCGGTGGCTACCCGGGCGCCTACGCTGACCCGACGCAATTTGCGGCACCGGGCCAGGTTCCCGGTGCCGCCCCGGGCACGAAGCGCAAGAAGACCCTCTTCATCGTGCTCGCTGCCGTGCTCGTGTTCCTGCTGCTTTTGGGCGGCGGTGTCTGGTTGTTCGTTGCCAATAAAATTGGTGGCTCCAAAACGGCAGAGGCGGCAGCTACGAAACTCGTCACCGGTCTCGTGCATCAAGATCTGTTGGCACTGTACGGCTCGCTCGCCCCGAGTGAGTTTCAGCCGTTTGAAGAACCGTTGAAGCAGCTCGGCGCGGCCAGCACCAAGAACTCAGACCAGAGCCTCGATCAGCTACTCGCTGAACTGCGCGGTGCGGTGAGCGTGCAGACCAAGGGGCTCGAGACCGTCACCGACGAGATCGCCGAAGACGTGCAGCGCGTCACGTTTACCGACGGCACCATCACGTTCGACGGTGACAGCCGCGAGATCGCACGCGTTCTTGCGGGCTTCAGCACGCTGGTCGGCCCCGAGTTCTCGGCGGCCGACAAGCGCGATATCGAAGATGACATCGCTGATTCGCTTGAGCTGCCGTTCACCATCGACTTCGCGCAGCTGCGCCGTGACGCACGTGAGGGCGGCGGCTTCTTCAACGGAGCCAGCTACAGCGAAGCTGGCTACAACGATGCGTCTGTATCCCCGGCCATGTTCCCAGGGCTCGCGCTGCCCTCTGAGCCCGTCTTCATTTCGGTGCGAGAGGCGGGCGGCTGGTATGTCAGCCCACTCATGACCATCGCCGATCAGGCGTATCGGTCAGCCGCGCAGTACGGCGACTATCGCCTCGGTGACGAGGTCGTTGAGCCCACCCCTGCGCCGAGCCCTGAAGCTGCGGCCGAGGCGCTCGTGGACGCGGTGTTCGAGCCCTCACGCGATCCGCTGAACGATATTGCGGCGCTGCTGCCGCTGCCCGAGCGCCGGCTCGTCTCGATTTATGGGCAGGGCGTGTCTGCAGATCTTGCCGAGAACATGCCGTCGCACCTGACGGTGTCTGAGCAGCGGTACAGCGCAGAGAAGAGTGGCGGCCGTGCCCGGCTCACGATCGATGAATTGACGATCGGTGCCGAAACGTCAGAGTACGGGTACAGCCTCTTTAACGGCGTCACGGTGTCTGGGCAGTGCGTCGAGTATTCGTCGCAGTGGCTGCGCGACGTATCAGACAACTACTTCTACGAAGAGTGGGAGGTCGCCGAAGATTCGGGGCGTGAATGCCTCAGCGATATTCCGCTCGCTGCAGAGTTCGGTTTCGACCAGCTCGCGGTGATCGCGGTGCAAGAAAACGGCGGCTGGTTTGTGAGCCCGCTAGCCACCGCTGCCGAAAGCGTCGCGATCGTGTCTGAGCACGCCATTGAGCTCTACGAGCGTGGCGAGCTCGACGACACGTTCGACGAGCAGTACCGCTAGCGGTGTGTGCGGGGCTGACCATTCAGCCCGGCACACACGGTGGGCTTACGCGAACGCGGCGGCGGTGGCGCGAGCCTCGGCCAGCACCTCTGCGAGGCTGTCGCCCGTGACGGTGACGTGGCCGACCTTGCGGCCGGGGCGGGGCATCTTGTCGTAGCTGTGGATCTTGGCGCGCGGGTGCGCCGCGAGCACCTCTGCGTACCGCACCGGCATCGGTCCCTCAGCCGGGCCGCCCAAGACGTTGACCATCACCACGGCGGGGGCCGTCAGCGCGGTCTCGCCCAGGGGCAGGTCGGTGACCGCGCGCAGGTGCTGTTCGAACTGGCTCGTGACCGAGCCCTCGATCGAGAAGTGGCCCGAGTTGTGCGGGCGCATCGCGAGCTCGTTGACGAGCACGCGGCCGTCGCGGGTTTCAAACATTTCGACGGCGAGCACACCGGTCACTTCAACGCCCGCGGCGACGATTGCGCCGATGCGCGCGGCCTCTTCGAGCGTTGCCGCGTTCTGCACGGGCGCCGGGGCGAGTACCTCAGCGCACACCCCGTCGATCTGGATCGTCTCGACGACGGGCCAGGTGCGGGTTTCGCCGCTCGGGCGACGGGCGACGAGCTGTGATAGTTCGCGGGTGAAGTCGACGAGCTCTTCGACGAGCAGGCTGCCGCCGTGTGCGTCTTCGCCAAGCGCGGTGAACCAGTCGGCGACTTCGCCGGCAGCAGAGACGACGCGCACGCCCTTCCCGTCGTACCCACCGCGAGCGGTTTTCACGACGGCGCGGCCGCCGTGTGCATCGATAAATTCTTGCAGTGCGGCCTCGTCTGCCACGGCCGCCCAAGCGGGAATCGGCACGCCCAGCTCGGCAAGCTTCTTGCGCATCACGATCTTGTCTTGCGCGTACTGTAGCGAGTCGGGGCGCGGGTGCACCTGCACGCCGCGGGCCTCGAGTCCGTACAGAATCTCCTGCGGCACGTGCTCGTGGTCGAAGGTGATGACGTCGACTGTTTCGGCGAACGCGTAGACCGTCTCGGGGTCGCGGTAGTCACCGACCATGTCAGCGGCGCGCTCGGCGCTCGACCCTTCGGTTTCGGCGAGCACGCTAATGCGCAGCCCCAGGTGAATCGCCGGCGGAACCATCATGCGTGCGAGCTGCCCGCCGCCGATCACGCCGACACGAATGCTGCCACTGTTCAGACTCATGTTCTCTATTCTGCCGTACCCGCCGCCTTCTCAGGTGCACCCGCGAGGCGCTTTACTTTTCGCGCGACATTCACAGCCGCCGCATCCCCCACCGAGTTTGTTGACATTCATCAACCATCGACTTAAAGTTGATAATTGTCAACGACTTACGCTCGTGAGATTTGCCCCGCCCCAAGCCAAGGATCCCCACCCGCATGCCACAGCACACCCCGCAGGCGACTCCCGCGCCCCGCACCTCCAAGCGGGCACGCGCCGCGATCCCCGATGTGCTGACGGGGCGCGGCAAAACCCTCGCGCTCACGGGCATCTTCCTCGCGTCGGCGGTGTCGATGCTGTCGATGACGGTGGTGGGCACCTCGATGCCGGTGATCCTCGCCGATCTGGGCGGCGACCAGGCCGCCTTCACCTGGGTGGTCACCGCCACGATGCTGTCAGCCGCGGTATCGACCCCCATCTGGGGCAAACTCGCCGATCTCACGAGCAAGAAGGTGCTGCTGCAGGCCTCGCTCGTGCTCTTCACGCTCGGCTCGGTGCTCGCGGGCACCGCGGGCGACCCCGGCTGGCTGATCGCGTTTCGGGTGATTCAGGGCCTGGGCGCTGGCGGTCTCGGCGCGCTTGGCCAGATCGTGCTGGCCGAGATCATCAGCCCGCGCGAGCGCGGCAAGTACATGGGCATCATGGGCGCGATTATGGCGGTGTCGACGGTTGGCGGCCCGCTGCTGGGCGGATGGATCACCGACTCCATCGGGTGGCGCTGGAACTTCTACGTCTCGGTGCCGATCGCCGTCACCGCAATCATCGTGCTGCAAAAAACGCTGCACCTGCGCACGATTCAGCGCAAGATCACGATCGATTACTGGGGTGCGGTGCTGATCACTGCGGGGTTCTCGAGCCTGCTGATCTGGGTGACGCTCGGCGGCACGAACTTTGCCTGGTGGTCGTGGCAGACCGCCGCGATGGTCGGCGGTGGCCTCGCGTTCCTGATCGCCGCGGTGCTTGTCGAACTCAAGGTGGACGAGCCGCTCATCCCCCTCACCCTGTTCAAAAACCGCACGTTCACGCTCTCGGTGATCGCCTCGCTCGCGGTCGGCCTCGCCATGTTTGGCACCTCGGTGTTCTTGGGCCAGTACATGCAGCTCGCGCGCGGCGAAACACCCACGATGTCGGGGCTGCTCACGATCCCGATGATGGCGGGCGTGCTGATTTCCTCGACGATCGCCGGCCAGCTGATCACCCGCACCGGCAAGTGGAAGCGCTACATGGTGACCGGCTCGGTGCTGCTGCTCGCGGGCATGCTGATGATGGGTCAGCTGCGCTACGACACCGCCTTTTGGTACGTCGGCGTCTCCATGTTTGTGCTGGGCGTGGGCGTCGGCCTGTGCATGCAGAACCTCGTGCTGGTGGTGCAGAACACGGTCGACCCGGCCGAGCTGGGCGCATCGACCTCGGCGGTCACGTTCTTTCGCACGATCGGCGGCACCGCCGGAATGTCTGCCATGGGCGCCATGCTCGCCACCTCGGTGGTCGCCTACATCAAGGAGGGCATGCAAGATCTCACGCCCGAGCAACTCGCGGGCGCGGGCGACCTCGCCACGAGCGCGATTCCTAAGCTGAGCGAGCTTACCGAGCCCATTCGTACCGTGGTCGAGAGCGCATATGGCCACGGCATTGGTAACGTGTTCTTAGCGGCCTCACCCGTCGCGATCCTGGCGATCTGCGCGATCGCCTTCCTGCCGAACATTCCGCTGAGCACCAAGAGCAACGCGCAAAAACTTGCTGAGCAGCGCGCGAGCGATGCGCCAGCACCCCACGCACCCGATACCGCAGTGGCATACGCTGCTGGGACGACCACGGAGACGGCTGATTTTGATCCGGATCCCACCCCGAAAGCCCCTCATGCCTGAGCCCACAGATTTCACCGCAGCCCGCACCGAGCAAGTCCTCGAGATTATCTCGGAGTTTTCTGACGCGTTCGCCCTCGCCCGCACCCGCTGGGCGCGCCTGGCAGAGGAGACCCACCCCGATCTGCGCGGCGCCGGCATCATGGTGCTGCAGGTGGTGGTGCGCAAGGGCCCCGTCACCGTCACCGGGCTCAGCCAGCTGCTCGACATGGATAAGGCGATGGTCAGCCGCCAGGTATCAAAGCTGCGCACGCTGGGGTTCATCAACACCGAATCGGCGCCCGAAGACGGCCGCGTCACCCTGCTCACCGCCACCGAGCAGGCCCTCACCACGATAGAGGGGCTGCGCGCCCGCGCCGCCGAAGACTACCACCGGCGCTTCGCTGAGTGGGACGACGAAGCGCTCGAGCAGCTGCGCGCGGGGCTACACCGCTACAACGCGTTCACTCCCGAGCGCACCTCGGGGCCGGCGGTGCGCTGCGCGAAGGAACACGGCGGCGGCGCGACGACGTAGGCATTCCTATGCTTTGCTCGTGGGCATCCGGGTGCTTCCTCGCAACTATCCGTGGCGCGACGACGTAGGTATTCCGTGCGCGAGCACGTAGGGTGGCTCCCATGAGTGCGAGTACCGAGGTACGCGAGTTCGTGTCGCGCGTGACGCCGGCGAAAAGGCAACGCGACGCCGAGACACTGCTCGACCTATATGCGCGGGTGACCGGGCTCAGCCCGCACCTGTGGGCCACCATCATCGGGTACGGCAGCTACCACTACCGGTATGACAGCGGGCGCGAGGGCGATGCTCCGGCGGCGGGCTTCTCGCCCCGCAAGGCCGCCACCAGCATCTACCTCGCCGACGGAGTGGGCGCGCACGCCGAGCTGCTGGCACGCCTCGGCCCGCACACCCACGGCGTCGGCTGCCTGTATCTAAAAGACCTCGCGGTCGTTGATCTCACGGTGCTCGAAGAGATCGTGCGGGCCAGCTACTTCGCGGTCACTGCCGGCACCTACACGCAGCGGGCGCGAGACGGCGCCGGGAGTTAGTTAGCAGTGAGTTAGCTAGTCGGGAGTTAGTTAGCCGGAAGTTAGTTAGACGCTGGTTGGGCTCCCGTAATTGATCGTTCACCGAACGGCCACCTGCGGGCCCCCAAAACATATCAATAGGCCTTGTAACCTGGCCTTATGACCATGACAATGGCCGCCCCGCTGCATAGCCAGCTGTATGAAGAGATGCTTTTGCGTATTCGAACCGGCGCTTGGCCAGCCGGTGAAAAAGTACCCAGCGAGAGGTCGCTCATTGCCGAGTTCGGCACCTCTCGCGGCCCCGTGCGCCAGGCGCTCGCAACGTTGCGAGCCGAGGGTATGATCGTGGGCGGCCGCGGTGCCCCGCCCCGCGTGCACCGCTCCGCTCCCCACCAGTCGTTCGACACTTTTATGTCATTCACGGAGTGGGCGCGGGGGCTCGGGCTGGTGCCCGGGCAACGCGTCATCGAGCGAGTGCGCAGGCCCGCCACCGAAGAGATGGCGCGTGAGCTGCAGATTGCCCCCGATGCTCCCGTCGTCGAGATCATTCGGTTGCGGTTGCTGGGCGACAAGCCGGCCATGCTCGAGCGGTCACTGTTTCCGTTTGAGGTGGGCAAGCACCTGCTGCAGAGCCCCCTCGAGTGCGGCAGCATTTACCAGACGCTGGCGCGGGTGGGCGTGGTTCCGGTGCGAGCGAAGCACGTGATCGACGCGATTCCAGCGCACCCGCTCGAGGCCGAGCAGCTACACATCAACCAGGGCACACCGCTGCTGCGGGTGCGCCGGCTCACGTATGGGGCGTCGCAGTCGATCATCGAAACAACCGATGACCGCTACCTGCCCGAGATGACCAGCTTCGTGGTCGAGAACAACACTGACCAGCGCATGCCGCTGGCCCGGCACGCGGTGGGCGTGTAGCTGTTCTTGTAGTTCTTGGGGTTGCCGCCGACTTCCCTCCACAAAGATGCTTCACTGGGGCGTCATTTCACGAGTGTCCCCTAAATTCCTCGCAAAATTACGGGACACTCGTCAAACTACGCCTCCTTCATGACACGCAAACTGCTGAATCGGTAAAGCAGCGGTGCTTCAGCCTAATGTGGCTAGCGAAGCGTCCGTTCGGCAAGGCGCTTCAGGGTAGGAATCGCGTCAGGGTACTGCTTCGCTCGATCCGTATCTCCGTAGGCGTCATCTATATTCGCGAGGATGCCTTCAGACACTTCTCGGGCAATCATGACGACACGATCTGGGTCTAAATCTGCTTGCTTGCTGAGATATACCCAGTCGTCAACGGAGACGTTCTTTGCGTGTCGCTGGTTTCCAATTTTCATGCCGAGCCTCTGCTCATATTCTGGAAACATCAGCATGGGGATGGTGTCATACATGGGCGTCATCTTGACCCGTCCATCACCGGTGTGCAGTAGGGAGTAGTTTTTTGCGTGGGCATCGGCATTACTGATTCCCACGTTGAAGGCGAGCTGACGAACAAATTCGTACTGCACATCATCGTCAATTCCGAACGTTCGTAGTAACCGTATGGTTTGCGGTGCCGATACTGAGTACTTGAATGCCGGCTCCCTCCCCAAGGCTTGCGTCAGGTCCTCCATGTGCAGGCGGCGAACATTTCCGGCCTCATCCCGTTCACGGTCAAAGCGTTCAACAGTGAAGGCCGTCACTCCCCCGAACTCGCGTAGCTCTGCATGCGCCGCCTTCACACCTCGAATTTGACTGGCCAGATGCAACGAGGCTGCCTCCAGCTCTTCAAGCCCGAGAAGTTCTTTCCGCGCTGGTTTCACGATATGAGTCGATGGGGTGCCCTTGTCGGGCCAGTACACACCTTCCTCTTCTATGACCAGCGCAAATTTACCTTGCGCCCCTGCCAACGAAAAACGAGGAGGAGCGTTATAGTCACCGAACCCGCTTCCCCCTGCGGTGATGTTCGCAATACGTGCAGAGATGTCTGTCTGAGAAGCGTTTAATGTATACGAAACGCCTTCATCAAAGCCGTTCTCGCTCGGGTGCAGTAGGACGCCACCGGGGAGGTCGCCCTCCACGGCATAGAGCAGATCCCATGCCCCGGTGCTGCGCGCACCTGTGATGCTGCGCATGTTCTCCCTGGTTCCTGGATCCTCAGGGATGAGGCCGTTCAAGAAGTTCTGTGGCGCAGCAATATACCGAGGCTCACCGTCCCGTCGAACTGACAGTGACAAGTCGTGCCGCGCCCCAGAGTCGTAGACGAACCTGGCCCTGTGGAGAGGGCTATCCTTCTCGAACCGACCGATGTATTCTCGCTCAATCCAGGTGTGCAGAACTTCAGTCATTGCTCGCCCTTTCTGCCACAATTTTCATGAACTTGATGTCCAGTGCCCTGATCACTCGGGCGGCATCCCTGTTTGTCGTAGGGGTGACACCTTGACGTTCCAGCATGCTGACCACTTGAGGGTCTACATGCGCGGCGTCTGCCACTTCATCGATGGTCAACCCGCGGATGGCGCGGTAGTCCCCCACTCTGCGCTTAATCAAGTCAGGTGAATCCAGAATCCAGGTGTTACGTGAGCGGTGAACATCTCGTACCTGCCAGTCATAACCCTTCTGAGCAGCACGCACCAGGGCAGCGCCCCCTCTCCCCTCAGATGGCGTGCCGCCCCACCAGTCACGCAGCAGCTTCGCTGGGTCATCTGACGCCCAGAACTGTCGTATGCGTTCACCCGCCCGCTTCTTGCGGGTGCCGGTGACGTGATCCAGGGTGCCGGTGTGCAAGAATCCGAGGAAGTCTGCCCGAGACTGGGGTGAGATGGGTCGCCCGTCACGGCGTTCAACCGCTGCCCCGGCGGGGAGTTCCCACTGGTTTCCCACCTTTACAGCGTTGGGAATTCGGTGTTCGCGCGCCAAGCGCGCAGCTCGCTGAACGCTGATTCCTTCGCGGGAAGCAAACTCTTCGAGTTTCATGTCACAAGTGTTTCACGCGATCCCATTAAACACAAGTGTTATCGGGTTCACTAAACTCGAGTCTGCCTAGAGTCGCTTCTTTTGGAGTCCCGCCTCAGACCACGCCCAGCGCTCAGACCAGGCCGCTTCCTCGCGGCACTTGGTTTTTCGCTCGCCAGATCACGCCCCAGGTTTGGGGCGGGGTTCCCGGGGGATCCGGGGTCGAATTACCAGTTGCCGGTTAGGCCGCGGCCTGCAGGTACTCGGCGTGCTGCCGCAGCTCTGCCTCGACCAAGATCGGCAGGTGGTCAGAGAGCCCGCGATCGAGGGTGCGCACGCTGCCGACGTCGATCCCCATCGAGGTCGCAAAGTCGAAGTGCCCGCGGAACATGCGGTACCGCGTGTAGGTGCGCTTGTCGCTGAGGTTCAGCTCGTAGCCGTTGTCGCGCATCTCGGTATCGAGGCGGCCTTTGAACACGGGGTAGTTGTAATCCCCCACCATCAGCGCGGGCAGGCCTGGGCCGAGCGCCTTCAAGCCGTCGAGCGCCGCGTGAATCTGGTGGCGCCGCAGTGAGTTCAGCGCCGTCAGCGGTGCCGCGTGGAACGATGCGACCACGAAGTCACGCTCCGTCTCGCGATCAAGCAGGCGCACCCCCAGCAGCCGCTCGTGCGCGGGCGACAGGATGCGATCGTGCAGCGACTTCTTCAGCTCAAACGTGCGGGCAGCCCGCGCGTGGTAGCGATCTGACTTCACATACACCGCGAGCCCCAAGCGGTTGCGCTCGGTGGCGTGCACGAGTGACATGCGCCCCAGATGACTCGGAAGGGTGATCGCCTCAGCTTCCTGCAAGCACAACACGTCGGTTTCGTGATCGTCGACCAGTGCCTCGAGCTCGGTCGCGGCACGGTTCTTGCGCAGGTTGTAGCTGATGACCTTCATAGGTTGCCCCTTCCAGCGGGCTCAGAGGTGGGCCCTGTCAACGGATTTCACCGCTGCAGAGCCCACTCTATGCTCAGACGCTATGGGCTTGCCCAGAATCTTCGATTAAAGATTAAAGACGTACGAGTCGTACTTCGAGGGTTCCGATGAGCATGCGCTCGGTGGTGGCCCGCTCGTGACCGGCTTCGAGCGCAATGGTGGCTCCGGTCTCATCGATCAGTGCGACACCGTTCGTTGAGAAGAGATCCTCGATCGTCCAGATCTCGCCCGTGCGTCGCATGCGCACGTGTGATTTCGACAGCGTGCGCGTCGGGTCGCTGATCTTCACCGGCGTCGCCGTGCTCGTCTCATCGGGCCTGCGGCCCACGATCACGTCGTACCCCGGGAGCTCAATCAGTTCACCGTCGGGCAGTTCGAGTGCCCACCGGCTGGCCCGGTGCACCACGATCGTGCTGTCTTCGTCGGAGTCATACTCGCCGAAGTCGTCGTCGCTCGTGCCGGCCGGGGCCACGGGGGCGACCGGAGCGATCGGAGCCACGGGGGCGATCACGGGCAGGACCGCCGGGGCAGCCACGGGCTGCGGTGCTTCGAGGCTGGGTGACTCAGCGCGTGCCGGGCTGCCGAGCAGCTGCTCAGCGAGACCCTGCGGGGCTGCGGCGGGAGCGGGCACCGCAGCGGGAGCTGCGACGACTGACTCAGCGGCCGGAGCCGGGAAGTCAGTGGACAGCAGATCAGGAGCCGCGGTATCTGCCGATGCATCTGCGTTCAGCACGTCGGCGGTAACAGGTGCTGCCACGAGGGCCTCATCGATGGTGGCCTCATTGCTGGGTGTTTCAATGGCCGGCGTCTCGGCCGCGAACTCTTCAGCTGCCGGGGACTCAGCTGCGGGCTGCTGCGGGCTGCTCGCCTCAGCGGTCGGCGTTGCAGCGAGGTCAGCTGCGGGGGTCGCGGCCGCTACGGTCGTTGCAGGGGCTACGGGCGCTGCCTGTGCCGGGATCTCGACGATGGGCTGGCCAAAGATCGATGACTCGGGGGCCGGCTGCGCCTGAGCAGGCTGCTGCGCGGGCTCGGCCTGATCCTGGTAAGCGGGCGCGGCCTGAGCCGGTGCGGGCTGCTGCGCCTGCGGTGCGAACGGCGCCTGCGTTGCGGGCACCTGCTGCATCGGCTGAGCCGGATCCTGCTGGCCAGGCGCATCAAAGATGCTGGGTGATTCTGCGACGTCGGTCTGCGGTGCGGGCCACGAGAACGGCTGCTGCGGCACCTGCGCGCCCAGCGGGGCTGCGCCGTGCGCGCCACGTTCTTCAGACGCGAGACGCTCGTAAGCACCCTCGGTCGTGTTGCTGAAACCCCAGCCGCTGCGGGTTGTCCCGGGAGGTGCGGGTACTGCGGGTACCGCGGCACCGGGCGCACTCGCAGCCTGGTTGATCGCCGCGCCACGAGTGGCGTCGGCCGCAGAAACAGGAGCCGCGATTGGCGCGGCCGCCGGTGCCGCACCCTGCGGAGCGCCCTGCGACGGCGGTGCGAACACCGAACGCTGGGGCTGAGGCTGCACCTGCTGCGCATGAGCCGGCTGGCCCAGACTCTGAGCCGACAGGCCCTGACCCTGAGCCTGCTGCATCGGCTGCACATTTGCGCGCGGCAGACCGCGCAGCACGCCAGCACCGTTCGCCGATGATCCGGATTGATCATTCACCGGAGCCCAGCCCGCGGCCGCACCGTAGCGACCGTCAGAGATGTGGTTGGTCAGCAGCATCGCCCACAGCGGCGGAATGAACGCGCCGAGCACGGTGAACCCGCCGCCCTTGCCAAACTCAGTGTTCAGGCGGTGGATCGCAATGATCGTGACGACCAGCACCGCAAACGAGCCCAGGCCGGGCACGAGCACGAGCAGCACCAGCCAACCGGGCAGACCACCGCGCTGCAGCAGCTGCCACTGGTTCCATACGGGAATCCAGCCCCAGGCACCCTTGACGCCCAGCAGCGGAAACAGCTTCGACAGCGACCACAGGTACCAGACGTACAAGGCAATGCCGACGAATCCCCAGATCCCAGCGATCACAAAGACCGGTGTCATATCTGGCGTCAACGGGTTAACAACCTCGAGTAGGTGCATGTGTCCATCCTTGTCCCCGGCACGTTACGTGCCTCCCCGTAAACTTTGCCATGAATACGCGGCCAGCGCAGCTTCTGATCATACGGGCATGTTCACGCCGCAAATGCGAGCGTGGCAATGACCCATAATCCTGCGACCGACACGCACACCGCGGCGGCGTATCCCGCGAGCGTGATGACCCGCGCACGCTGGCTTCTGCGCGCGATTGAGGGCAGTTGCGCCCGCGGATGCGCCGCGGCCACGCCCCCGCTCGGGTTGTCCACCAGCTCGGGCTGCTGCTCGACCGCGATCGGGCGCGGGCCATACACGCGCGGCAAATCGCTCACGGGCCGCGTCGGCAGCCCGGGTGCCCCGGTTGCCACGCTGGCTGCGCTGGCTCCGGGTGCCCCGCTGGCTCCGATGCTCGGCGCTTCAAGCACGGGCTCTGGCACCGGATCGCCCCGATGATCAACGGCCCGCGGCTCATTCAGCGCCTGAAGCAGGGTCTCGGGCGCCGGCGTCGGCAGAGGTGCCTGCGCAGATGTCGGTACGGGTGCCACCTCAGGTGCCGGTGCTGACGCAGGCTCCGGATCCTGTGGCTGCGCGGGTGGCGGCGGAGGCGGGAGCCGCGTCGCAGGCCCGGTCAGCGGCGCTGCCGAAGCACGCACCACCGTCGCATCCTCATCAATGGACCGCTGCGGGCGCACCACCGTTGCATCCTCGTCGATGACCCGCTGCGGGCGCACCACCGTCGCTTCGGGGTCAACGGCAGATTCCGGATCAACCTCAGCACTCACTTCATCAGCAGCCGCATCACTGCGCGAGGCACGCGTCGTCAGTACGACCGTGGCGTCGGGATCAACAGCCGCGCGTTGGGGGCGCACCACCGTTGCGTCATCGTCGTGCTCGTTCGCGGTCATCGTCGCACCGGCCGCGTGATCTCGATGGTCGCGTCCATCGTTGACCCAAAGTCTTCGTGGTCGTCGTCGTGTTCTGCCGCCCCGGCGACCGTATCGACGATGACGACGGTGACGTTGTCACGCCCGCCCGCCTCGCATGCCCGCCGCACCAGTTCATCGGCGACGGCGTCTGGCCGCCCGCCCACCGTCAGCACGGCCCGAATCTCTTCGTCACTCACCTCGGTGGTGAGGCCGTCAGAGCACAGCAGCAGCCGCGACCCGGTGGTCACCGGAATCAGCCAGGCATCGTGCCGCGAGTCTTCTGAACCGAGCGCCCGCGTAATCACGTTGCGCGGTGCCTTCGCGGCATTCGCGCTGCCCGCCGCCTGCAGTTCTGCCCGCAGCGAGTGGTCGTTGGTGAGCTGCATCAGCGAGGCACCCGTGTGCTCGTAAACCCGCGAATCACCGATATTCACGACATACCAGCACGGCTCGTTGAGGTGTTCGACGAGCACCACTCCGGTGAGGGTGCACCCCGCCCCGCGCTCGGTGTGGCCCGCAATCTCGAGCACCGCCGCCCGCGCCACCTCAATGGCCGCGTCAACATCTGCCGGGCGCAGCTGCAGGGTCGTGCCCACGAGCGCCCGAAACGCGTCGATGGCCGCGGCGCTCGCCAGGTCGCCCGCCTCGTGCCCGCCCATGCCGTCAGCGACCAAGAAGATCGGCCGCTCGGCGATCATGCTGTCTTCGTTCGCCTTGCGCACCACCCCAACGTGGGTGCGCGCAGCCGCCTCGAGCACCACCGACTGGGTGGAAGAGGTTTCGTAGTGGGCGTGCAGCCCGCCTATCGTGTTCATGCACCCTCGCCTTCCGGGGCCGGCGTTTGCGGCCGCCCCAACACAATTCCATATGAGCGCAGCGAGTACAGCGCACGCAGGCGCTGCCACGGCGTCATGCCCTGGCGACGTTCATCGCCGTCGGCCTGCACCGCTTCCCACAGCGTCGCCACCTGCTCGGGTGTCACGGTCTCGCGCGCGAACACGGCCCGATCGACCTCGGCGGCGGCCCAGATTGCTGGCCTGGTCGCGAGCACGGCTGCGACCTCGCGGCGGGTGCCGCGATCCGGAACATTCACGCCAGCATCGCGCGCACGATCGACCATTTCTGCCCACGCGCCCACGGCCCGCAACTCGGGCTGCACGTCGCGCTTGCGCGACCTCGCCCGCAGCCGCTTCGCGACCGGCAAGAACAGTAGTGGCAGCGCGAGCAGCAGCGCTGCGCCCAGCGACAGCCCCACCACGCGCAGCAGCGGCCCCAACCAGGGCGCCTGCTCGGGCGGGGTATCGCTTGCCGAGCTTTCGCCTTGCTCGCCCAGGCCGATCGGCGGATCAACCTCTTGTGCGTCACGCTCCTCGGGGGTCGTGGGATGCTCGGGCAACTGCTCGCCCTCTTCGATGCGCTGCGGCCGCTGCTCGGCCTGCGGCGTGACATCGAACGCAACCCAATCGCCGCGGTCGCCCCGCACCTCAACCCAGGCCGCGAGCATCTCGCCCGTGCAATCCTGTTCGCACACGGCAACGCCGGGCACCTCGTCGCCGCCCGTGCGCACGCCCACGACGACGCGTGAGTCGTAGCCGAGAGCGCGCGCGGCAAGTGCGGCCGCGGTGGCGAACTGTTCATCGTCACCGATACCGGCCACGAGCATGCCGGCGCGGGGCTTTTCGCCCGCCGCGCTCTGCTGCTCGTTGAGCTGCGTGAACAGGGTCTCGATGCGGGCGAGCGAGTGGCCGCCCGCGCTCGATTCAAACTTGGTGCCGTACGCCTTGGCGAGCCGGTCAAGCCAGGCCTGTTCGCCCTCGCTATTGGTCAGCGAGTGGCTCAGGTAGCCGCGCTCGCGCAGCAGCTTCACCAGGGTGGCGACGCCCTCTTCGGTCGCCGAAATTCCCTGGGCCTGCACCCACCGGTCAAGCTCGGGCACCGTCTCAAGGTCGATGAGCGGGGCGTCTGAGACGGGGTCGCCGAGCGTGGTGCCCTGCGGTGCGATCTCCATCTGGGCACGGTAGCTATCGCCCTCGGTGAGGCCCTGCACGCTCGATTTCGAGCCAGAGAACGCAATCGCTCCCCCGGTTTCACGGTTGACGTAGAAGCCGTCGGCGAGCTCTTCGGCCCGCGGGCCGCCAAACGCCGGGGGCGAGCCGAGGGTCGCGGTGGGCGCCCACACATCGGCGTAGCCCTCACCGATCTGCACGGTGACCTCGCTCGCGCTGTTCAGCGCGGCGCCGCTCGGGAACCTGGTGAACAGGCCGGCGGTGCCGTCACTGACGTGAAAATCGACCCCGTCGTAGGCATCGAGCACCGCGAGCCGCAGCCGTTCAGGCAGCCCGTTGTTACCCGAGAGAGTAAAGAGCACGCGGTCGATATCGGCGTCGCGTTTCGCGTTGCGGTATGACGCGAGTGGGCTAGGCCGGTCGCGCACGACGAGCTCGGGGTCCACCGTGTCGCGCGGCACCGCCCGTGCACCCGTGTCGAGCACGGGGGCGAGCAGCGCGCCGCCCGCGAGGCAGACGACCACGATCAGGGCGCCCACGCCGCCGCGCGCCAGGCTGCCCCGGCGCACCGGGTACTCGCCCTCGGCGCGGCCCAGTTTGAGGGCGGCCCGGCGTTCGCTGCCCGAGGTCCAGGCGATCCAGATCGCCGCGGCGAGCGTGATGCCCAGCCACAGCAGTGATTCGATCGGGGCGACGATGGTCAGCGGGCCAGCCTTCAGCGGCGCGCTCACCTCTGACGCCCCAAACACGGTGCCAAAGATCACCGGTGCGACCATCGGCACCGCCGCAAATACGGCGACGCGGCGTGACCGGCCCGCCAGCAGCATGATCACAAACGCGCTCGCGAGCGCCACCAGATAGAACGGTACGAGCGCCGTGCGGTAGGTGCCCACGGGCAGGGTGAGGGTGAGCAGTTGCTTCCAGCCGAGGGCGGTGGCGGCGAGGCCGTCGCCGAGTCCCGTGATGATGCCCGACAGCGACCCGGTGTTGAGTGACTGCGGCACCGCCACCGGCACCACCGTCACAATGAATGCGGCCAGCAGCGCGGCGATCACCACTGGCGGGCTCAGCCGCCACCGGTCTCGCGCCCACGCAATGCCGCAGCCGAGCACGAGCGCGACGAGCGCCACAAGCCACAGCCACGGGGTGCGGTAGATCGGTTGCGCGGCGAGCACGCCGAGGCTCAGGGCGACCGCGGCCGCGCTCAGACCCGCAAGGCGGTGCTGCGCGGCCTGAGACAGGCCGGCTGGTGATTTCAGCGCGCGGGCCTTCGGTGCGCGGGGCTTCGGCGCGCTCGCCTGGGGCTTCACAGTCCGCTCCGAATCATCAACTGCGGCAGGTCGCCCAGGGCGCCCGCCGTAAACATGGTGAGCGGGTCGATGCGCTGCGCACGCGGTTCTGCGTGCAGCTCACACCGCACCGCCAAAATCTGCACGCCGGGCCCAAACGAAATTGAGGCGCGACGCAGGCGCTGCTGATCGGGCAGTGATCCGGTCACGATTGCCACGATCGACAGCGGGCGCGATGAGTGCGCCAGCCCGTAGGCGAGCGCCTCGAACGGCAGCCCCTCGGGCGCCGGTCCGAGCTCTGACCAGGCGTTCAGTAGCTGCTGCGGGTCGCGCGATGGCAGCTCTTCGAGGCCGTCGATGCTGGGGCGCAATCGCCCCGGAGCCCACGCCGAAGCCACGTAGCGTTCGCGCCCCTCGCGCACCGCCTGCAGCGACAGCGATGCCGCGATGCTCACACCCAGCTCAAACTCTTCGTCATTTTGGTATTCCTCGCGGCGCGCATCAAACAATACGGCGACGCGAGCGCTCTGCGACTCCTCATACTGGCGCACCATCAACGTGCCCGTTTTGGCCGTCGATTTCCAGTGCACGTGCCGCATCGCGTCGCCGTGCGCGTACTCGCGCACCGCATAGAACGACAGGTCTGAGTCGGTGAGACGGCGGCTCGACGCACCCTCGAGGTCGCGCACCAGCCCGGCCGAGTGCGGCGGCAGCTGCGTCGTGGCGGGGTGCACGTACACCTGATGCTTCTCGGGCCAGGTCACCTCTCGGCGCACCAGCCCAATGGGATCCTGCCGCGCGATCGTCAGCGGGCCCACCCGAATCACGCCGCGCACGGGCGTGGGAATCGTGATCGGCAGCTCGAGCGCGACGCCCGGCCCCACAAACGGGATCGTGATTTCGCGCAGCGCCGGGCCGACCGGCAGCTCGGCAACGGCCGGCATTACCGGGCGGGCGCCCGCGTTGCTGATGAGCAGCCGCACGTTGACCTCGCCGCCGGCGACCACCTGCTGGCGATCGATCTCGATGCCCACCTGGTAGGCACGGTTTCCCAGCAAAAACGGCAGCGCAATCAGCAGCGCCAGCCAGCCAGCGATCGCCACGAACCAGGCTTCCACCCAGGCCGACGTCGCCCCCAAAATAGTGCACACCACCGTCACCGCGAGCACAAACCAACCGAGCGTCGTCACCGACTGCGTGGTCGCGCGCGCGGCTCGCCGCAGCTGCAGGCGCGTGCGGCGCCACCAACGGTACGCAGACACACGCCTGCGCTGGGTCTGACCCATGTGGCGCGTGGTGCCGCGGGTCTCTCCCAGGCGCGTCGTCGTGCCGCGGGTACCCCGGGTGCCGTGGGTGCCTCGCGTGCCCCGGCTCCCTCTGGTGCCGTCGCCGCCTCGTGTGCCGCCCGCCCTTGATTTAAACAGGCTGCTGCGGGTGTGCTCTTCGCTCACGCGGTGCCGTTCTCCTGCGGAACGGGGGTGTCGAGCAGAATCTGACCGATCACGGCCTCGGCCGTCACCCCGTCGAACTCTGCTTCAGCTTCAAGAATGATGCGGTGCGCAAGCACACCCGTCGCCAGTTCGCGCACGTCGTCAGGGGTGACGTAGGTGCGGCCCGCGACGAGCGCCCAAGCGGCGGCCATGCGCGCGAGGCTGAGCGCGCCACGCACGCTCGCGCCAAGGCGCACCTCTGAAGCGCGACGGCTGGCCTCGACGAGCCGCGAAATGTATTCGGCGATCAGCGGGCTGATGTACACGACGCGCGAGAACTGCTGCAGCTGCGTGAGCGTGCCAATGTTCATCACGGTCGGCACCTCGGGGGTGCGCGTCACCTGCTGCAGAATGCGCATCATCGCCGCGTCATCGGGGTAGCCGATCGACGTTTTGATCATGAACCGGTCAAGCTGTGCCTCGGGCAGGCGGTAGGTGCCGGCCTGCTCGACGGGGTTCTGCGTCGCGATCACCAAGAACGGATTGCCGACGGGGTGGGTGCGCCCGTCAACGGTGACCTGCTGCTCCTCCATCACCTCGAGCAGCGCCGACTGCGTCTTGGGGCTCGCGCGGTTAATCTCATCGGCGAGCACCACGTTCGCAAAAATGGGGCCGGCGTGAAACTCAAACACGCCCTGCTTCTGGTCGTACACGGTGATGCCCGTGACATCGCCCGGCAGCAGATCGGGAGTGAACTGAATGCGCGACGACGTGCCGTGCATCGACTTCGCGAGCGCACGCGCAAGCGCCGTCTTCCCCGTACCCGGAACATCCTCAAGCAGCACATGCCCGCCCGCAATCGCGGTCGCAAGCACGAGCTCGATCACGCGTCGTTTCCCCTGAATGGCGTGCTCGATGGCATCGGCGGCGGTGCGCACCGCGTCGGCTGCCCACCGTGCGCGATCCTCGGTGAGGGGGCCCTCGGCATCAACCGTGAAGTTCGGCTCTGTTGTCATTCGGGTTCCTAACTGGTGATGAATGGTGCGTACTGCTGCAAATTTGTGCGCGGTGCTGATTCTTAAGCTGCACCGGATCCGGCATCGGCATCTGTGCCATCCGCGGCGGTGGTAGCTGTACCGTCCGCAGCGTCAGTGCCGGTGCCATCCGCGGCATCGGTACCGGTACCCGTGGAATCAGATGTGCCTGAGGATCCCGTAGTGCCGGAGGAATCCGAGGTGCCCTCCGGATCAGTAGTGGGCTCTGGCTTGTCTGGGCGGTCGTTGACCACGTTTCTAAATTCAACGCTTTGACGTTCACCGTTCTGCCAGCTCACGATAACGCTATTTGAGGTGTCAGACACTCGCGTGAATTCTAGGGTCCCGCCTGGTTCACCAACCCACGAGAAGGCAGCGCGAATCTCTTGGCCTGTTGGCGGAGTGTCATAGTTTGCCCACTCCAAAGGCACAGATGCCGTGAAACTCAGTTCGAAGGGTGCCAAGCTTGCCGGCGATAGCGTTCCCGGGTTTGAACAGTTCGGGCTGCCCGGCTTACCGGCCGGGCACTGCACAACGTCGCCAACGGTCGGAGAGCCAGCTGTCGGCTGCGAGTAAGTTACATCGCCGTCAGCGTTCGGGCTCCACTTCGGGTCGCCCTTCATCGCCCACGCATACGAGGTCGCGCTTATCTGCGAGCCTTTCGCGCTGACCTGGTACGTGCCATTGAGCTGGTCCAGTTTCACGCCGGTGAAGATCTCACCAGCCGACACGACCCCGGTGCGACCGTACTCGGTGCTGGCACAGACAAAGCCTGCGTAGGTTTCGTTCGCTTTCAGCCCGTGGCCCGATTCCTTACTGCCGGTGCACTCCTGGCTGGCGCCCGCGAGATCCATGCCATAGGTCATCTTCAGCTCGCCGCCGCCATTCGCCTTCCAACCGGGGGTCGCAAACTCCCACTCGGTCAGCCGGTCGCCCTTCGCCGTGATCGTCGCGCTACCCGCTTCGGGCGCCCCGATGGGGGTCACCGATGCCGTGCTCGTGCTATCGCGCTTCGACCCGCTGTAGTTATCGGGGATCAGCGCATCAGCCACGATCACCCTAAAGCTGTGCGAGGTGCCCGCCGAGAGCACATACTCGCCATTGCCGGCCACCGGGGTCTCGTTATCGTCAAAAAACAGCCTGATCGATACGCCCGGTGCGTCACCGATGTTCAGCTTCACCTTGCCCCGTGTGGAGTCGGTGTTGTCGGCCCACGTCATCGTCGATGCCGTCAGCTTCGGGGCCGCGGGTGGCACATACGCCCACGCCTCGGCGCCGCTCGCCGATACTTCAGACACTCCCACATCGTTCGTGGCGCGTGCCTGATAGGTGCGCTTCTCGCCGGGGGTGAGGTTCGAGACGGTGCAGGTCGCCACCGTGCTGCCGAGTGAACAGCTGCCCACGGGGGTGCCGCCGCCCGTCACCAATTCCACGCCCGTCACTGCCGGGTAAGACTGGCCGCTGCCCAGCGTGACCGAGAACTTCACGCTGCTCTCGTCTGAGTCCACCCACGAAATGTTCGACGGAGCCGCGGGGATGCCGCGCACGTCGAGTTCGATTGATCCGGATCCAATGCGGTTTTGCGCGTCTCGCACCGTGAACGTCGCCGTGCACGTGCCGCCCGGCACCTTGTCGTTTGCCCAGGCCAGGCTCGCGCCGTCGCCCGCCACCTGCAGGGTGCCAAACGCCGCGCACGCCGCGCCATCGAGGGCATCGAGCTTCAGCCCGCCGCCGCTCTTGCCCGCGAACGGATCGTACTCGCCGGGGGCCCCGATGAGTTGCGTCTGGCAGCTGCTGCCGACGGTGCAGCTGAGTTGCACGGTCGCGCCGCGCGGCGTATCTTTCGCCGCCTCGCCCACGCGCAGCACGAGCGGGGCCTGGCTGTCGCCCGCGCCCGTCACCGTGACCGTCGTGGCGTCTTCGGCACCGGGCACCGCGTCTGCACGCGCCTGCACCGACACCTGCTGGCCCGAGGTTACGATCTCAAAGCTGTGGCCGCCGCCAGAAACCGCGAACTGCAGGTTTGCCGGGGTGCCCTCGCGCTCGCCGTGCCACTTCACCATGTCCATCAGGTTCACGGTTTCGGTGGCTCCGGGGGCGACGGTGCGGGTGAGCGCTTCGAGCTCAGCGATCGGCTCCTTCGGCGCGATCTGCACGGGCACCGACAACTGGGTCCACGTGTTTTGGTCGGCGAGCTTCACCGAGATGAGGCAGCTGTCGATCCACGGTTCGCCCTTGCCCGCGGTGTAGCGCAGGGTCGTTGAGGTGGTCGCTTCGCAGGCCGCCTGCCCGCGCTGGGTGGCGAAGCGGCCAACGTTGAACTCGGCGGTATCGCCGACGCCCAGGTCTACGAGCTCGGCGAGCCCCACCTCACGCGTATTATCTTCGTCGACCTTGATCGGGGCGAGGCCCGGCACCAGCGTCAACCGCAGTTCATCGAGCGGGGGGATCACCAAGAACCCAAAGGTTTCGACCTTTGTGCCAGTCACATCGGTGCCCGTCAGCTTGAACGGCACGAGGTCGCCCTTGGCGCTGTAGGCACCCGAGATGTGGTTGCCGTTCGCCGTGAACTTCTTCGCGGCGCTGCCCCACACCGAAAGCTTCAGCGTCGAGGTGTCACCGGTCGCCCAAATCACGCGATCGGTGACCACGTCAACGCCGCCGCCCTCGAGCTCGGCGCGGTCGCGCGCCGACAGCACGGTGTCGCGCACCGTGGGTGCTTGCTGCCCCACGCGCGCCGACACCTGCACGACGATGAGCCCGTCGGCGGTGCTCAACGATTCTGATGAACGTACTTTGTAGCGGAAGGACACGGTGCCCGGCTCGGCGCTGCCCGTCACCTTGATGCGCCCCTTTTTCAGCTCTGAGGTATCGAGTCGCGCCGCAAGCTTGCGGTATTCGGGGCTGTTCTCGCCGCCGGCCACATTGGGCACGACGTCGACGAGGCTGAGTTTGCCGCCAGCTGGGTCGATATCGTTCTCGAGCGGCTGCACCACGGCCGGTTCGCCAGCCCCGCTGACGAGGCGCACGTAGTCGCTGTAGGCGATGGGAGCGCCTGCTCCCGAATCGTCATCAGTCACGATGATGCGCAGCGTGCCCGTGGCCGCGCCACCAAATTCATCGCGCACTTCATAGTTGACGGCCTGCGTGCCGGCCTCGGCCTTCACCGATGCTTCCACGCGAACCGACGAGCTGCGCGCCGAAATCGTTGCGGTGAGCTGCGCATCCTTGGGCGCGTCAACGCCGACGAGGCGTACCCGGTCACCATCGGGGTCGACGCCCGACAGCGGCACCTGCACCACGCCGCTGTCACCGGGCGCGAGGCGCACCGTGAGGGCGGGAGGAGTGGGCTCGCGGTTGGCATCGCGCGCCACCACGGTGATCTGCACCTGCCCCACGTCGCTCGCCTGGGGCGAGCTTGCCCCATAGGTCGTGTAGCTGAGCGTGTAGGTGCCAGGCTCCTTGGGAGCCAGGTATCGCAGGGTGTTGCCCGACGCGAAGGCCAGCTCGCCCTTCGCACCCGACCCGGTGATCTCGGGGTGCAGCACGAGCCGCTCGCCCGGGGCCGAGACATCGTTGTCGAGCACGGCGATGTCGGCGACGGCCCCCGCGCGCACGGTGGCGTTGTCAGCGACCGCGATCGCTCCGGTGTCGTTTTGTTCGGCTACCTGAAAAACAGTGAGCCGGCCCACGGCTGTATCGGCGCCCTCGGCGACCGTAATATCGGCCGAGCCGATGCGCCCCGGCGCACCGTCGGCGGTGCTGCCTGAAACACGCACGTTGGCGTACTCAATAACGTCGGCGCGCATTTCACCGTCGGTGACCTGTGCGCTTTGCACCACGAGCGCGCGGCTGTTGCCGCCCGGTACGACGGTGAGCACATCGACCGTGGTGTCGGCGAGCGGGCGCACGAATGCGCGCAGCGGCGGCAACCCCAGTTTGGCGTGGGTGGGCACCGAGGTGATGCGCAGCAGCCCGGTGGCTTCTTGTTTGGTGCCGAGGTCGCGCACGGTGAGCGCGACCAGAGTTTGGCCGGCCTGGTCAGCGTTCACGCGGATTCCGCCGCTGGCGCCGATCGTCACCTTCGCTGCGCCGCTTTGCACGTTCGCGTCGACGAGCGTGTATGAGCCTGACCCGCCGGTGACCCTTGTCAACGGCTGCACCGTGACCGGTTGATCAATTTCAACGGTGGTGGCGATGGGGTTCAGCTCTACCTTGGCGTTCGAGCGCACCTGCACGACGAGATCGCGTTTGGTGACCTTGCCGTGGGCATCTGCCACCCGCAGTCGCACCGCTACTTCGCCGCCGTCTGCGTTGGCGTCGAGGTGGCGTACTGCCAGTCGGCCATCGGCCGTGACCAGCGCGCGTACCGGATCTTCGTCATTCACGGGCGTCGCCGACTCGAGCATGATGGGGTCGCCCTCGGGGTCGACCCAGCTCTCGAGAATCGGCAGCACGAGGGTGCCGCCCGGGGCGAGCTCGGGGCTCGGCCATTCACGCTGGCAGCCGTCGACGGGGCACCACTCGGGTGCCGTGTTCACACTGTCGGCGACGACCTGCAGTGTCACCGTTGCCGGTTCTGAGGTGTTGACGCCGTCAGTGATGCGGTAGCTAAAACTTGCGCTGCCCTGCGCGGCCGCACCCGGCGTAAACACCAGGTTCTGCTCATCGGGGGTCAGCGAGATCTCGCCAAACTTTTTGTCGAGCCCCTTCGCGAGCCCCTCGGGCACGATCGTGAGCACGTCTTTGCGGTTCGGATCGTAATCGTTGAGCAGCACGGGCAGGGCCGCGGTCTCGGTAGCGCGCACTCCAAACGCATCGTCAACGGCAACCGGGGGTTCTTGCTCGGTGACATCGGCGACCACGATCGTGCCGTCGCGCTCCTTGGGCGGGTCAGCCAGCGTCCACTGCTCGACGGGAATCAGGCGCCCCTCGGGCACCGTCCACAGCATGCCGGTCTTCACCTCAGACAACAGGGTCGCCGAGCCATTGGTGCGAAACACCGGATCAGGGTCACCCGGCATCTTCACGCTGTCGTCAACCGCAAGCTCGGTGACCTTGCCGGTCCCCTCGCCGTCGCTGTTGCCGTCGCCCTGCCACAGGCTCGCGCCGCCCTGTCCGATCCAGGCGGCGTACTGTTTGCCCGCGACGGTGACCGGTTGCGCGGGCAGACCCTGCGCTTTGGCGAGGTTCGTGGCTTCGTCATCGGTGACGCGCCACAGCCCTTCGCCGTCGGCGACGAGCACGCCGGTGCCGTCACCCTTCAGGCTTGAGGCCTGCAGCTTGGGGGTCGCGTCGAGGGCCAGCGTGACAGGCTCTTTCGCGCCCGCCCGCCACAGGTTCTGGCCGTTCAGAGCCACCCACGAACCATCAACGATGGCGAGCTGCAGATCCTCTGCCGTAATGTCTTCAGAAATGCGCTCGGTGTCGGTGAACTCGCCCCGCGCTACCGAATACCAGCGCACCTCGTGCTCGGTGGCCGACAGCAGTGCGACACGGCCATCGGCATCGATCGCGGCGGCATCGGCGGTGAACTTCAGCGGCTCAGCGTCTGCGCCCTCTGCACCGCTTTCGTCTGCTGCTGCCCGCTCGCCCGCGAACGGGTCGATGAGGCTGAAATCTACGGCTTCGTCTGTGGCGCCAGCGGTGAGCGTGCCCACATACGCTTCGCCTGATTCGGTGCGCACCAGCAGCTGGTCGGCCGCCGCAATCACATCACGGGTGCCATCGGGCATGCGCGCCGCTTGGCTCGACGCGTCTTCGCTCGCCGTTGCAGCCTCAGCATCGTCGGCCTGCGCCTGAATATTGGCGGCCTGCTGCGCGTCTTTCTTGTTGTTCTTCGACTTCTTCTGGGTGTCTGCTTCAGCGTCTTTGCCGTTCGCAGCGTTCTCCACAAAATCTTGGGGCAGCATCGGATCGATGGCCCACGCGCGGCCGTTGCCGTGTGTGAGCACCACGCCCGCGGCACCGGCCTGCACGACCCCGCTGGGGTCATCAACCGTGCGCACCGTGTCGATCTCGGCGGTGAGCGTATTCACGCGCGCGTACTGGCCCGAGCTGCGCATCGCCCACACCGAGGGCTCCTCGCGCGGAGTTTCGCGGGCGTCATAGCCCGCAGCAACCACTGCGATCGTGCCGATCATCGCGAGAGCTGCGATCCCCGATACCCAGGTGACAATGCGCGACCGCTTCGATTGCTGCGCCATCTACAGGGCTCCCATCATGGCCATAATGCCTGCGCCTGCGGCAAGCACGACGGCGGCTGCACCCGCACCGATCAACGCTGGTTTCAGCGCGCTGTTGCCTGATGATGTAGTTCCAACGCGCGTGCGGGTACGCCGCGAAGCATCATTTGCGAGGGCTGCGCGCTTCGCCGCACGCCCGCCCTGCTGGACCGTTGAAACTTGTGGCCCACGCACTCCCTGCATTGTCACCGCGGGGGTCACCCACGTCGACTTCACGACGTCGAGGGGCGTGACGTCGAGGCCGTAGTGGCGTTGCAGCTGCTGCATTGTGATGCCGAGCTCGTGCATCGAGGTGAATCGCTGTGCCGGATCTTTCGCCAGCGCCCGCGCCATCACGCTATCGAACGCCTCATAGCCCTGTGCACCGGGCACGGGCACATACTTGGCGCGTTCGATTCGCCCGATCAGTTCACGATCGGTGCCCTTTTTGGTGGCCCGACCGAATGGGGGCTGGCCTGCGGCAAAAGTGTAGAGCGTGGCGCCCAGCGCCCACACCTCGCTTGCGACGGTGCCGCTCGTTGATCCGGTCACGACCTCGGGAGCCGCCCAGGGCAGCGACATCGCGCGGTCGGTGTATTCGCCCCGCATCTGGCCGCGCAGTGACACAATGCCAAAATCGGCGAGCAGCGGTCGGTCGGTCGTTGCCCGCAGCACGTTCGAGGGCTTGATATCGCGGTGCAGCACGCCCGATTGGTGGGCGGTCTCGAGGGCGCCCGCGAGCCTCACACCGGCGTCGAGCACGTCAGCGAGCGGCACCACGGCCCCCTTGCTGCCCGTGCGAAAGGATTCGGGGCAGTACTCCATGGCGATGAACGGGTGCCCGTCACTCGACACACTCGCGGTGTAAATCGAGACGATCGAGGGGTGGCTCGACAGCCTGGCCATAGCATCGGCCTCGGCCTCAAACGCGGCGCGGCCGTTCTCGTCTGCGACGTCGTCTTTCAAGACCTTTACGGCGACCACTCGCCGGGGCATATCTTGTTCGTACTGGTACACGCGGGCGAACCCGCCCGAACCCAGTGGGCGAACATAGTTGAACCCAGAAATATGGGGCGGGGTCTGTGCTTTGGAGCTATGCACCACACTGCCCCTTTCCTGCACCTGGATATGCCAACATACTCTCCATGCTAGACGACAAATGGCCCTCCCCCGAACCGGGGAAGAGCCATTTGTGGGAGTTCGTGTTGCCGGTGAGGGCTACACGATCAGGCTATTTAGAGGCCTGAAACGTCGAGCTGGATGCTGGGACCGAAAGTGGTCGAAACAGCGCCCTTCAGAACGTACTTGCCCTTCGAAGACGAGGGCTTCAGACGTGAGATCTCGTCGAGAACCGACGAGATGTTCTCGTCAAGCTGCTCGGCCGAGAACGATGCCTTGCCAACAATGAAGTGCACGTTAGCGTGCTTGTCGACGCGGAACTCGATCTTGCCGCCCTTGATGTCCTTGACAGCCTTAGCGGTGTCAGGGGTAACGGTGCCGGTCTTCGGGTTCGGCATGAGACCACGGGGGCCCAGTACCTTACCGAGACGGCCAACCTTGCCCATGAGCTCGGGGGTCGATACAGCTGAATCGAAGTTCGTGTAGCCAGCAGCTACCTTCTCGATCAGCTCGTCGCCACCAACCTCGTCAGCGCCAGCAGCGATTGCAGCTTCAGCTGCAGCGCCAACCGCGAACACGATAACGCGTGCGGTCTTGCCGGTGCCGTGGGGCAGGTTGACGGTGCCGCGCACCATCTGGTCTGCCTTGCGGGGATCCACACCAAGCTTGACTGCAACCTCAACGGTCGAGTCAGTCTTAGCTGAACCGGTCTCCTTCGCCAGGGCTACTGCCTCAGCGGGAGTGTAAAACTTGTCTGCCTGAATCTTCTCAGCAGCGGCGCGGTACGCCTTCGACTTCTGTGCCATGTTCGTACCCTTACTCGACCGTGATGCCCATGGAACGGGCGGTGCCCGCGATGATCTTCGACGCTGCGTCGAGATCGTTTGCGTTCAGATCAGCCTTCTTCTGCTCGGCGATCTGACGCACCTGCTCAGCGGTAACCGATGCAACCTTAACGGTGTGCGGGGTACCCGAACCCTTCTGAACGCCAGCGGCCTTCTTCAGGAGCTCTGCTGCCGGAGGAGTCTTGAGCACGAACGTGAACGAGCGATCCTCGTACACCGTGATCTCAACAGGCACGACGTTGCCGCGCTGTGATTCTGTTGCAGCGTTGTACGCCTTGCAGAATTCCATGATGTTGACGCCGTGCTGACCCAGTGCGGGGCCAACGGGGGGCGCCGGGTTGGCTGCGCCGGCTGAGATCTGAAGCTTAATCAGACCTGTAACCTTCTTTGCCTTTGCCATTTTCTTTCCTTTCGTCGAGCACACGCGTTCGCGTACGCTCTCCCGCTAACCCGGCCGATCCGGGTGGCGGTGTTGCTGCGGTACACCGGGGCATACGCGCAAACTCAATAAGCATACCCGATCATGCGGATTCCCGCACCTCTTTATCTTGTGGGCGCCTTGAGATCTCCTGCCTGTGCCGGATTCCTCCTTTGGATTCAGCTGGGGCCAGAGATTTCACCCCGAGCAGAGCCTTTCTGCCTTTTCGCTCTGTTCCTGCCGAAATCTCTGAGCCAAGCAGAAATGACAGGCCCTCTGCCAACACTTCCCCGGGCACACCCCGCACGCACGTACACACCGATGCGCTCCCCGAAGTCCCATGCAAGGAAATACAGCAAGTTATCCACACTTTGCTCGGCACTCCCCCATGCCACCAAAGCCCGAGACACCATGGGAACATGTCTCTTCTGTCCGATATGAGTGTGTTCGGCGGCATCGTTCGCTCCGAAAGACTTTTGCGCCGAGGACATTCGCACTATCGAATGAAACAAGCCATCGAGCAGGGCTCACTCATACGACCGATTCGGGGATGGGTTGCACTGCCGAATGCGAACCCCGAACTGTTATTCGCAGTGCGACATCGAGTAATTCTCACGTGCGCAACCCAGGCAGCGCGGCTAAAACTCTGGACACTCAAAACAGATGCCCTCCATGTCACGCCACGCACTCTGGGCACACACGTTGACCACTCAATTGGGGTTATACATTGGCGTAAACCCATCGTGCCCCGCCCGCCCGATCTGCTCGCCGACCATTTGGAGAACACACTCGATTGCGTTGCGGGCTGCCTACCCCATGAAGAAGCCCTAGCGATCTGGGATTCAGCACTGCAATCTGGTCTGATCGATTACTCTTCTCTGACTTCGCTACCGTTCTCTGGTCGCGCTCGCAGTGTGCTCGCGGAATGCACGCCTTTAGCTGACTCCGGCCTCGAATCATTATTTCGAACCCGGTTGCGTTGGCTTAGAGTTCCCATCCGGCCACAATCTTGGGTTCACGGCCACCGCGTCGATTTCCTCATCGGCGATCGCCTCGTCATACAAATCGACGGGCGACAACATGAGGGAGTACAGCGCACGTCAGATCGGATACACGACGCGGAGCTTCTGAAGCGCGGTTACTACGTCATTCGCCTCGGATACGCCCAGGTGGTTCACGATTGGAATAGCGCCGAAAGCCTCATCCTCGCAGTCGTGTCACGAGGCCTTCACTTGGCGCCTAAAACGCACTATAACCGGGCCCCAGAAACGACAAATGCCCCACTCCGTAGAGTGAGGCATTCGTCAGCAGTCGAAGACTTAGACCATCTTGGTGACCTGGTCGAAACCAAGCTCGACCGGGGTCTCGCGCTCGAACAGCGACACCAGCACGGTGAGCTTGCCCGCAGCAGCGTTGATCTCGCTGATCGTGCCGGGGAGACCCTCGAAGGAGCCCGACTTGATCGTGATCGTCTCGCCGACCTCGAAGTCGATCTCGATGTTGCCCTGAGCGGCAGCATTGGCAGCTGCCATGCTCTTGCCGGTGCCGGGAACAACCTCAAGTTCAACGGTGCTCTTCAGCATCTCGAAGGCCTCGTTGATGCGCAGCGGTACCGGGTTGTGAGCGTTGCCCACGAAGCCGGTCACACCGGGAGTGTGGCGAACGACAGACCAAGTGGTCTCGTTGAGGTTCATACGAACGAGTACGTAACCGGGGATGCGCACGCGGGTGACCATCTTGCGCTGGCCGTTCTTGACCTCCATGACATCTTCCATGGGGACCTGGATCTCGTAGATGTCATCTACAGCGCCCATGACCTCGCGGCGGTTCCAGAGGTTCGACTTCACCTTGCGCTCGTAACCGGCGTAGGTGTGAATCACGAACCACTTACCGGGGCGACGACGCAGATCCTTCTTGAAAGCCTTGTAGGGGTCGATCTCAGATTCGGCTTCTTCTTCCGACTCTTCATCAACGATTGCGTTGGCCGCGGCCACCGCTTCTTCCTCGGTGTCAATCACGAGGGCGTCTTCGACCGCTGCATCTGCGATGGGATCAGGAGACTGAACCAGCGCGTCGAGAGCCGCGTCGAGGTTCGCCTCAGGGTTGTTGCTGTTCTCGCTGGTCATCTGTAGTGCTTTCCTTAGCTCGAATGAAACGGACGCGCTGAACTAGCTAAGAGGCGTTCCGAAGATAAATAGCGTGACAAACCCGAAGACCTGATCAAGGGCCCACACGAGAGCCATCATAATAACCACAAATGCGATCACCACGAGCGTGTAATTGATGAGCTCTTTGCGGGTCGGAGTTACGACCTTCTTGAGCTCGGCAATGATCTGCTGAATGAACAACGCGATGCGGCTAAACAGATTGCGCTTTGCAGCACGATCGGACTTGGCGCGCTCGACGGGGCCATTGCCTTCCTCGATTTCAGTGCTGCTCACTCGGGTGTCCTTTCATCTGCCCCACCGGGCACGTCGGACGCCCGGCGGGATCTGCAGGGCGGACAGGACTCGAACCTGCAACCTGCGGTTTTGGAGACCGCTGCTCTACCAATTGAGCCACCACCCTCTGGAGACTGACGTCCTGTCACACTCTATTGCACCCTTGGGCGCAAAAAAGTTTGGTAGACGTCAACTACCTCGAATCACTTTACGCGATACGGCCCTCGATGTCGAACTGACCGACTTGCCACGCCCACTTCCGCGCGTGTCGCAGCCCTCAGCTGCAGCGCGCCCAGCGTGCTCAAGTAGGATCGTGGCGTGACCCAAAACACTCGTCTCTCAAAGAAGATTGCAGCCATCGCCGAGTCCGCCACCCTCAAGGTTGACGGCAAGGCAAAGGCGCTCCAGGCCGAAGGCCGCCCGGTGATTAGCTACGCTGCCGGCGAGCCCGATTTCCCCACGCCTCCCCACGTTGTGGACGCGGCTCGTGAGGCCCTCAACAACCCGAAGAACTTCCGCTATACCCCCGCCGTTGGCTTGCCTGTGCTGCGCGAAGCGATCGTGCGCAAGACGAAGCGCGACTCGGGTCTCGACATCTTGCCCAGCCAGGTCATCGTCACGAACGGCGGCAAGCACGCCGTCTACGCGGCTTTTCAGACGATCCTGAACCCTGGCGACGAGGTCATCCTGCCCGCGCCGTACTGGACGAGCTACCCCGAAGAGATTCAGCTCGCCGACGGCGTGCCCGTCGAGGTATTCGCTGGCTCAGATCAGGGCTACAAGGTCACCGTCGCACAGCTTGAGGCCGCGCGCACCAACAAGACCAAGGCACTGCTCTTCTGCTCGCCCTCGAACCCCACCGGCGCGGTCTACACGCCCGAGGAGACGAAGGCGATCGGCGAGTGGGCACTCGAGCACGACCTGTTCGTCATCAGCGATGAGATCTACCAGAACCTCACCTATGACGGAGTGCGCGCCGTTTCCATCGTCGAGGCCGTGCCCGAGCTGGCGAAGAACACGCTGCTCGTCAACGGTGTCGCGAAGACCTTTGCCATGACCGGCTGGCGTATCGGCTGGATCGCCGGCCCCGCAGACCTCATCAAGGGTGCTGCGAACCTGCAGTCACACATGACGTCGAACATCAACAATGTTGCACAGATTGCTGCTGCCGCTGCGCTAGATGGCCCGCAGGAGCCCATCGAAGAGATGCGCCTCGCATTTGACCGCCGCCGCAAGCTCATCGTTACCGAGCTCAACAAGGTGCCAGGCTTCCACTGCCCCACGCCCGAGGGCGCGTTCTACGCGTACGTCGACGTGACTGGCGCGCTGGGCACCGAGATCGCGGGAGTAACGCCCACGACCTCGCTCGAACTCGCTGACCTGATCCTCGAAAAGGCAGAGGTTGCCGCGGTTCCTGGTGAGGCGTTCGGCCCCTCGGGCTACCTGCGCTTCAGCTACGCCCTCGGCGACGAGGCTCTCGTAGAGGGCATCCAGCGCATTCAGAAGCTGCTCGGCGCGTAGTTCTGGCGTCTCGACGCCGACACAAAATGCTCCCTAGGCGGTTGGGCTGAAATCTTCAGCACCAATCACCTAGGGAGCATTTTTATGAGTTCATGCCCGCCGCGGGTCACCCGAGCAGCATGAGCTTTGCTGCAGGCCTAGTAGTAGGACTTCGAGGAAGACTTCGAGGACTTGTACGTGCTCGATGCCTTCACAACAAAGCGGTAGCTTCCGCTCTTCGTGGGCGCGTACTTCACGTTGCCCGCAGAGTTCGTCTTCACCGTCTTGAAGGTGCTCCAGGCCCCATTCGTCTTCTTCTGCACGCGCACCTTCACGCCAGCGGGAGCCTTGTAGTAACCGCCACCCGCGTTAATCTTCACGGTGCCCTGGTAGTAGCTTGGGCCGCTCCAGTTATAGACGTACTCGTTAGAAACCTTGGTCTTCGCCTTACCCGATGACTTCTTGACCACAGACTTTGCCGCTGACGTGGCGCCAAATGCCGAGGAGTTCGCCGGCAAGACAGCCCGCCAGGTGCCCTTCTTAGAATCCTTAATCAGCGTGCTGTATTTGCCCTTCCAGTTCATGGTGACCGTCTTCTTGGTTACCCAATTGCCCGCAGAGTTCTTCTTCTGCAGCGAAACCTGGCGGTTGGGGAGGGCAATCATCTTATTGTTGCTCGCGTCAAAGCGGGTCACGGTGCTCGTGAGACGAACTCCGCTGATTTCACGCTGCAGCTTGAGCGGCGCGGAAGCAGCCGCGCGCACGTCGACGGTCTTGTTCACGATGTTAATCGTGGGGTAGTCACTCCACGCGCTGAGGTTGTTGCTGTTCGCCCACGAGTAGTTGAGTGATCGCGACGATACTTCTGCAACATATTTGCCGGCAATATTGCCATTGATCCAGTACGAGCTGGGGAGCTCTTTAGTCACGCGGCCGGTCTGGTACTGGCTATCCGATCCATAGATATTCCAGCTATCGAGTTCCAGATTATCGCTGGCGCGACGCAGTGTAATCTCTACACGGTCCAGGCAGCTCGTGCCCTTGGTACCGATGTGGAATGCCTGATTTTCGCGGCTGACCTTGATAGTCTTCGGCATCGTCAGCGTCACTGTGCACTTCTTCGTAATCGCATCAGCAACAGGGCCCGGAGCCTCGACCTTCACGCTGGGCGCAGCGCTCTTCTGCTGAGCCGACTTTGGCGCCACAGGCAACTCGGGAGCAACAGGTTCTTCTTCAGCAGGAACGACCGGTGCGGCCGTCGACCCTTCTGCTTCTGGCGCCGGATCATTCGAATCCACGTCAACGGGAAGCTCCGTCGCATCGTCTTCAGTCACAACGACTTCAGGCGAATCGATTTCTTCCGAAGCTTCAGCCTCTTCAGCTTCGACCGCCACCTCGGGCGAGATCACTTCATCAACGGAAACAACTTCTGTCTGCTCGATCGCCGAAGTGCCGTTGACATCTTCGTCTGCCATCGCGGGTGTCACACTGCCGAGCATCAACCCCGCGATCATCAATCCAGCGAGTCCACCCGAAAGCGCCTTTGCTCGCGATTTGGATATGCGTTGTTGCTCCATAAATTTCCCCCAATGATTCCGACCGGCCCACCCATTGGGCCAGTGCGGCTATCACCCAGATTATTAAAAGCCACGCATGTCGCGCATCGGCCAAACGGACGAGATCTTCGTCGTAATTGGGGAGAAAATCTCCAAGCAATGCGCCACAAATTCCGCTACACCGCTCAGCTAGAGCCTGATGCTCACGCCAAAGAGCAAAGCCCCAAGCGTGAACTTGGGGCTTTACTGGGGGATCCCCAAGGCCATCAGCAGGGGGACCGCTGAGACTTCGGGAAGCTGTAGATCGGTTGAGGTTTCAGTCGCCTGTCGCCTCACCGATTTCAACGAATGCGCGCCGTTGCGCTTTCGCCGAGTAACAGCTTCAGGATGCCACTGCTGCGCGTGGTGCCGGGCCTATTTGCGGAGACTGAACGCCCCGATGCGGGAAGTGCTACCGCTACGCCAGGGCTGGCTCACGCTGCTGTCGCCACAACGTCGAGCATTTCCCAAGAGGGAACACCATGACCATTCAAGAAAATGGCATTTCGCCATACCAGCTAGAAAAGCGTAGAGCCCCAGGCCAAGGCTTGGGGCTCTACTGGGGAATTCCCGATTCTAGTAGGGGGAACTACTGAGCATCGGGAAGTCTTGGATCTGCCGGAATCGCAGCTGCCTGCGTTCCATCTCGATTTCAGCGAGAATGCTTTGCGCTTTTATCGCGCGAACCATTCAGACCCTATGCATAAAGTATGTCACTGCATTTGCCCGGTGTGACGCCAATTGCGGGAACCGATTCACATACTGCAGGCCGCGACCCGTTTGGGGTCCCGAGGTCACACTTCTGAAGCCGAAGGTTCCTTCATCGCCCGCACCATCGACGAAATAGAGCCGAATCCTGCCGCTTTCGCGAGGTCATTTCGCGTTATGCCGGGGTTACGTTTTCTAATCTCTTCAGCCGCTCGGGCTCGCATGACTCGCAGCTCAGTCATCACGGTAGTGTCTCGCTCAGCAAAGGCCGAGTGCAGGGTGCGCTCAGACACATTGACCGCCCCCGCAATGTCAGTGACCACCAAATGCGGCTTGGAATACTCACGCTTAATCACCTGCATCGCAAAATCAAAGGTGGTCATTGAGCTTGCTGCTTCTTTGGTCACTAACTGCACAAGTGCCCGAAACACTTCGCCGGCCACGAGCTGCAGTGGCACCACCTGCGCCATGTCTTCGAGCGTGGTCTCGCAGAGCGAGTTCACAAACGCGAGCAGCGGGGCCAGGGCCTCTCCGCTGACATCGCCGGGGTGTTGCTCGCCACGCCACTTAGGGAGCACAAGGCCCCGAATCACCGAGGTGCTCGCGTTGATATAGACGAGATCTTCGATCGGCTCCGTGGCCCGAAACGTGATGAAGCTATCCCCCGGAGGCACAAAGAACAGCCCGGGGGCGGCCCGCCAGATTGGACCCTCGCCCTCGATCGAAAACTTGTTGTGGGGCGCGATGAGGATGAGGCCCCTATCGAGAGACATCGCATCTCGCGGCCACTCGATCGTAGATTTCGGCAAGCGCGCCCGCGCAACAGTCAGCTGTGGAAACTGGACGATGCGTGCGGCGAGCCCGGTAGAGGCATCAATCTCACGAAAACTAATATTGGCTGCGGCAAGGTACGACTGAAAGACGACGTTCTGTCTCACGTCACTCTCGCCGCGAAACCTGAACGCCATACGTTGAAATGGCACGAGCTCGCGTCGTCTCGAACGACGCACAGATCTCGCGTGTTCCCGACCTTGCATCCCCGAGCCCCTTTGCTTATTTCTTGTAAGTTTTTCCCAATACTTCAACCCACAAGCCCCACAGCACATAGACCATGGTTTAGCTGTACCTAGTCTTTCAGCTTTCTAGGCAACGCATGGCGCACTTGCGCAATATGACACAAGAACTGCATCCATTGGCCGGATTGTCCCGCAAAAGCGATATTTCCCCGCCGTACCGCGCATTGAGCGGTACGGCAGGGAAACCCTGGCAGCCACAAAAAGGCTTAGTAGAACTTCTTCGCCGAGGACGTCGATGACTTATAGGTACTCGATGCTTTCACCACGAAGCGGTAGCTACCGCTCTTGCTCGCCGTGTATTTCACCTTGCCCGCAGAGTTCGTCTTAACGGTCTTGAACGTGCTCCACTTACCACCCTTATTCTTTTGAACGCGCACCTTCACGCCCGCCGGGGCCTTGTAGTAGCCGCCGCCAGCATTGATCTTCACCGCGCCCGTGAGTGTCATGTAATCGTAAGACCGCGAGATCTTGGTCTTTGCCTTACCTGAGCTCTTCTTCGCCACGCTCTTCGCGCCCGAGGTAACGGCAAACGCCGACAAATTTGCCGAGACTACCGCGCGCCAGGTTCCCTTCTTCGAGTCCTTAATCAGCGTGCTGTACTTGCCCTTGGAGTTCGTGGTCACCGTCTTCTTGGTAACCCATTTACCCACCGAGTTCTTCTTCTGCAGCGCAACCCGAGTATTCGGCATCCCGACCTTGACGTCGCTACCCGCGTCATAGCGCTGCACCGTGCTCGTTATGCGAACGCCGCCCACCTCGCGCTGGAGCTTGATTGGCGCGGAGGCAGCGGCCCGCACATCGACCACACCATTCACGACCTTGACCGTGGGAAAGTCGGTTTGCCAGTCGAGATTATTGGCATCGGCCCAATTACCGTCGAGGTGTCGATCTGAAATCTCAACGGCGTATTTTCCGGCAATGTTGCCCTTTATAACACCCTCAAGGTGGTAGGGCATGGGCAGTGTCAACGGGATTCGACCGCTTTGATATTCACTATCTTCGCCATAAATACTCCAGGTATTGAGAACTACGTTGTCACTCGTGCGACGCAGCGCAATCTTCAACCGGTCCAAGCACTGTATTCCGTTGGTATTCACGTGGAACGACTGAAAACTCTGCCCCACTTTAATAGTCTTGGGCATCGTCAACGTCACCGTGCACTTTGACGTAATAGCGTCGGTCACCGCCCCCGGCAGCCCGGCTTTCGGGACCACCTTTTCCGCTCGCGGTGCCGCGGGGCTGGGGGCCGGCGCAGCAGGAGCAGCGGGCACCGCTGCTGCCTCAGCACCTGACGCGTCATCGACCTCGGTGGCAGCCACTCCATCTTCGCCAACGGCGGCATCTTCCCCGGGGTCCCCGGGCACTACGGGCGCCCCGAGCGCCTCGGGCACCTCAGCACCAATCGAAACCTCGGGCGAGATGACGCCTTCGTCCCCGCCGAGCACCTCCGTGAATTCTGTATCAGTAGGTGCGTACTCGACCGCTTCGACCGTGGTCACCGCAGCGAGATCATCATTGGCCAGCGCGGGCGTCATTCCACCCAGCACCAACCCCGCAACGAGCATGCCGGCCAGGCCGCCCGATACCTTCCGTGCCCAACCGGGCCCTACGATGTGCTTCTCCACGACTCCCCCTTCAAGGCGACTGAACATTTGCCTCGAAAGACTACCCACGGCGGCGAGACGTTTCGCGGCAAATGTTGCCCAACTCGAGGCCTCCAGCTGTTCAGCCCACCAACTTCCGCTGAATCATTGGCCTCCCAAGGTCATCCATCCCCCAACCCTGCACAACCCTGAACACCCACCCACGCCGATACGCACCCGATGCGCACCCAAAACTCCTCCCACATTCAGGGAATACCCCAGGCACTTCTGTGTTATATTTACATGCAAGCGCATATAACTGCAGGCGCGGAACTCGCACCACCGCAGCCCATCACCACGCAGGCGCACACGAAGCCCTCGGAATATACGGAGTACACATCATGGAATTTGGAATCTTCTCGGTCTCAGACGTCACCCGCGACCCCGTATCGGGCTACACGCCCAGCGAGGCCGAGCGCATCACCGGCCTGAGCCGCATCGCGGTGCACGCCGAAGAGGTGGGCCTCGATGTGTTCGCCGTCGGTGAGCACCACAACCCGCCCTTCTTCTCCTCGAGCCCCACCACGTTCCTCGCATACGTGGCAGCCCTCACCAAGAAGATCAAGCTCTCCACGAGCACCACGCTGATCACCACCAACGATCCCGTGCGCATCGCCGAAGAGTACGCCATGCTGCAGCACCTCGCGAAGGGCCGCATGGACCTGATGCTCGGCCGCGGCAACACCGCCCCCGTGTACCCCTGGTTCGGCAAGGACATTCGCAGCTCGCTGCCCCTCGCCCTCGATAACTACAACCTGCTGCACCGCCTCTGGAACGAAGACGTCGTCGACTACGACGGCAACTTCCGCACCCCGCTGCAGGGCTTCACCTCGACGCCCCGCCCCCTCGACGATGTCGCCCCCTTCGTGTGGCACGGCTCGATCCGCACCCCCGAAATCGCCGAGCAGGCTGCGTACTACGGTGACGGATTCTTCTCGAACCACATCTTCGCCCCGAGCGAGCACTCGCTGCGCCTCATCAACTTCTACCGCGAGCGCTTCGAGCACTACGGCCACGGCACCAAGAGCCAGGCCATCGTGGGGCTGGGCGGCCAGACCTTCATTGCGAAGAAGTCGCAAGATGCCCTCGACCAGTTCCGCCCTTACTTCAACGAGGCCCCCGTCTACGGTCACGGCCCCCGCATGGAAGATTTCATGCGCCAGACCCCGCTGTCGGTGGGCAGCCCGCAAGAAATCATCGACAAGACGCTCTCGTTCCGTGAGATCTTCGGTGACTACCAGCGCCAGATGTTCTTGATCGATCACGCGGGCCTGCCCGAGAAGATGGTGCTTGAGCAGCTCGACCTGCTCGGCAGCGAGGTCATTCCGGTGCTGCGCCGCGAGCTCGCCGCTCTGCGCGGGCCCGAGGTGCCCTCGACGCCAACTCATGAGAACCTAGTACGTGCAAAGTACGGCGACGCCGAACCTCGCCAGCCCCGCCCCAACGCGAACCGTGGCGACAACGTCACCGGAGGATCCCCCTACCAGGATTCCCCCGCGCTGCGCGGAGCCGCCTTCGGGCTGAAGTAGCCCCGCGGCCCGGCAGGCACGCCGCCCACCCCAACCCGAAAGAGCCACCAATGAGCACCCCCTCTCGCGCAGATGTGCGCCGCGCCAACCAGTCATGGGAAGCCCTCATGACCACCCACGCCACGATGACGCAGCGCTTCGCCGGCGAGGGCATGTGGAGCGAGGTCAGCATGCGCGAGTACGACGTGCTCTACACGCTCGCGAAGGCCGATGAGCCGCTGCGCCTCAGCGAACTGCAGTCGGGGGTGCTGCTCAGCCAGCCCGCCCTGTCACGCATGGTCGACCGATTGGTCACCCGCGGCCTCATCTCACGCGCCGAAGATCCCACCGATGGCCGTGCCGTGCGCATCTCGCTCACCGAGGCCGGCACGACCATCCAGCGCGAGGTGGGCCGCGCCCACGCCAAGAGCGTCACCCGCGAGGTCGGCGGCTCACTGACCGATGACGAGCTGCTCGAGCTCGAGCGACTCTGCCGCAAAATGATTGCTTAATTTGATCCGGATCCGGCCTTGCGGGGTCCCAGCCGGCCGCGCCTATCGCCCCGCCGCGCACAGACTTTGAAGGAGACCAGCATGAACGCACCACTCGACGGACACCTGCCCGCCGCAAACTCTGAGCCCGCTCAGACGCCCGCTGCCTCGCAGCAGCCCCTCACCCTCGCTGTGGTGACCGCGGGCACGAGCGACCCTTCGACCTCGACCATGCTTGCGCAGCGCGTCGCCGACAAGTTCGCGACCCTCGCCGCGGGCCAGGGGCGCGCAGCCCAGATTCGCGTCATCAACCTGCGGCTGCTCGCCGCCGATATCACGACCGCGCTCGTGTCGCAGCACGTCTCTGAAGAGTTGCAGGCGGCCAGCGATATTCTGCGCGACGCCGACGCCATCGTCGCCGCTACCCCGGTGTACAAGGCGGGCGCGAGCGGGCTGTTCACCTCGTTCTTCCAGGTGCTCGACAACGATCTGCTCATCGGCACCCCGGTGGCGCTCGCGGCGACCGCGGGCAGCCCCCGCCACGCACTCGTGGTTGATGACCAGCTGCGCGGCGTCTTCGCCTACCTGCGCACCATCACGACGCCCACGTCGATCTTCGCGGCCCCCGATGACTGGACCAGCTCAGAGCTGGGCGGCCGCATCACCCGCCAGGCAACCGAGCTCTTCGCGCTTGCGCAGGCAGGGTTCCGCGAGACGGTGCGCGGCAACGCATGGAACAGCTACCAGCACACCTACGGCAGCGCGGGCGGCACCGAGCTCGGCATCGAGTTCGATACCGACCTGATGCGCCTGGCCACGGGCGGCAAATAACTCGGAATAGGGGTGGTCTTATTCCGAGTTATCCCGCTAAGTCGGAATAACGAACCTCTTATTCCGACTTATCCGGCTAAGTCGGAATAACGAGCCCCTTATTCCGAGTTAGGTCTCGCATGAGCTCGCGGTTTCGTTCGCGGTTTAGGCGGTCGCGGGGTCAGCCTGATCGGCGGGTTCAGCCGGGTCCGTGTGCTCCGCGTCCCAGCGGGCCGCGCGCTCGTTGAGTAGCGCGGCGAGCCGTTCGAGCTCACCCGGTTCGGCTGTTGTTTGCCCGGCCGAGGCCCGACCCAGCGCGAGCCCCATCAGAAATGTGCTGAGCGGGGCCGCCGGCCGGGCCACCCCGCGCGCCACGTGTTTGGCCACGTTCAGCACCGTCGCGATCGAGACCTCTTCGGGTTCAAGACCCAGCTCTTCAGCGGCCGCAACCAGCCATTCGTCGAGTGCCTCTGGGGGCAGGTGAACGGCCATGGTGATTCCCTTCGGTTGAGCGGCAAAACGGTCGAGCAGCAGCGCGGCTGCTAGCCCGGCTGATCTGCCCGCCGCCTGGCCTCGGCCAGTGACTCGGGCGTATCGATATCGGCTGCCAGCGCCGCCGGAACATGCAGCTCGCGCAGCTTCAGCCCCGCGAGCGCCCGCTTCACCGGAGCGTTCAAGACCCCATCGCCGAGCCCCGCGCAGGCTTCGGCCACGGCGGCCGACCGGTAGCTGGCGGCCAGCCACTGGGCACGGCCTGCGCTGTCGACGAGCAGGGTACCGTCGGCTTCGGCCGCGCTGCGCCCCTCGGCCTGCGCCCGGGCGTGATCCTTGCCGAGCACGGTGCACACGCGCTCGGGGTACTCAAGATCGCACGCGAGCACCCACACCTGTGCGGCGGTGACTTCCACGATGCCGGCCGCGATACCGGCGAGCGGCCCCGCAAACTCGGGGTCTTCGCGCAACACCACATCGGCGCCCGTGCCCGCAGATTCTGGGCCCACCACGATGATGCGGCTGGCGCCCGCAATACGACTGGCGCGCACAACACGGTCGACGAGCCGTTCACCCGCGAGCTTCAGCGCGGCCTTATCGACGCCGCCGAGCCGTGATGCGCGGCCCCCGGCGAGCACGATGACATCGAAGGGTGCGTCGCCACGTGAACCGTGAGCGCGTACCGGGCCTGCTGCATGCATCGATGTCTCCAGTCACTGTCAATGAGCATCGCTAGCTCAACTATGCCCGATATTCGCCCGCAATACCCGCATTGACGCCACAGATGATGCCCGCGTCACGCAACGACCCTGATCACGGTGACCTGATCACCCTCGTGCACGTCGCCCGTTTCTGGGCCGACGAGCGCATAACCCTCGGCCGCTCCGTGCCCACCGACCGAATGGGAGACGCGCCCCGCGTGCACCGCGGGCAGGCAGCGCAGCTCGCTCGCTGCGGGGGCGATCGAAGGCTCCGGATCCTGCGTAAAGATCACCGGCAACACCTGCAGCCGCCCGGTCGCGCCGCGCCAGCTTGCCGCCGCGGTCGCGCGCAGGCGGGGCCGCGAGGTGTCAGCGCAGCCCTGCATGGTGCGCAGCGCGGGCCGCACGAACAGTTCGAAACTCACCGCCGCGCTCACCGGGTTGCCGGGCAGCGCGAAGATCCAGGCGCCCGCCGTCAGCCGCCCCGTGCACTGGGGTTGCCCCGGTCGAACCGCCACCCGCACAGCCCGCACCTCGGGCTCGTCGGCGAGCACGATGCGCATGACATCGCGGGTTCCGGGCCCCACCCCGCCCGTGGTGACGACGAGGTCGTGGGTGGCACCGAGCTTTGCGAGCTGCGCGCGCACCGTGGCCTCGTCATCGGGGCAGCGGGCCACGTGCACCCGGGTGATGCCACACTCGGCGAGCAGCCCGCGCATCAGCAGCGAGTTAGATTCGGGAATCTGGCCGCGCGACAGCTGCGCCCCCAAGGGCTGCAGTTCGGCGCCCGTCACCAGCACCGCAACGCTCGGGGCCTCGCGCACGAGCACCTCGGCGATGCCCGCTGCGGCGAGCGCTGAGGCCCGTGCCGCGGTGAGGGAGTCGCCGGATCGGGCGACGAGATCGCCGGCGTCGCGGTCTTCGCCGCGGGCGCGCACATCGGTGCCCGGGGTGACCGCTTCGGTGATTTGCACGGTGTGGTCGGCCCAGGCGAGCTCGGAGCGTGCGTGTGCGGGGGCCAACGCCGAATGCGTGGACGAGGCCGCGCGCTCGCGGTCCCCGCGGGTGCGTTCGACCCGCACCACGGCGTCGGCTGAGGTGGGCAGCGGCGCACCCGTCATGACGCGCACGCACTCCCCCGGGTTGAGGTGCGGATCCCAGTCAGACCCGGCCGCGACCTCGCCCAGCACGGTGAGGGCGACCGGCTGCTCGGGCGTCGCCCCGCTCGTGTCGCCCGAGCGCACCGCATAGCCGTCCATCGCAGAGTTGGCCCACAGCGGCAGCGGGTGCGCGGCCCGCACGTCTTCGGCGAGCACCGTGCCGAGCGCGTCTTCGAGGGGCAGCAGCCGCGGAGCGATCTGGGTCATGCGCGCAAGCACCCAGGCGAGGTGCGCTTCGGGTGTCACCGCGACGGCCTGCGCGGGGTCTGGCGCTGCGGGTGCTGCGGGCGTTGGGGCCACCTGTTCTTCCACACTTGAAAGTATGCCCGGTTCACGTGCCACGGCCTAGCGCTCAGAGATGACCACTTCGGGGATCTCGGGGATCTCGATCTGCGGAATCTCAATGGGGGTGTTCGCGCGTTCTCGCATGCGGTCGAGCTGGCAGCTCACCCGAGAGGCGGTGCGGCCCGAGCACGCCTTCTCGGCGGGCTCTTCTTCTGTGCCGTCGCTGCCATCGTCGCCCACGGGCGGCTCCGGATCGGCGTACCGCCCCACACTGTCATGCATATTGGGCAGCACCGGGATAGATGCCGCTGCCCCCACGAACCCCAGCACCGCCACCACGGCGACGAGGGCGGCGAGCACCGGCGACCACTTGGCTGGTGGCTTGGCTTCGGCCCCCACTTCAATGGCCGCGTCGAGGCTGCGGCGTGCGCGGCGCTCGGTGGCCCACGTCAGCGCCCACCCGATGAGCGGCGAGAGCACCATGCCCGAGGCGGCCAAACCGACCACCGCGCCCACGTCGCTGCGGCTGTGGTCGAGCCCCGAGGCGGCGCGCACCACCCCAAACAGCGCCCACAGGGCGAACACGCTCAGGCACCGCAGCACCACCACGGCGACCAGCTCGCGGCGGTGCCGGCTCAGCCGCACCACCGCGGCACGGTCTGTCGACGCCCCTTCAAACTGGCGGGCACGCGCGTGATAGCCGAGCTGCCACAGCAGTGAGCAGGCGAATGCGAGCAGCACCAGCGCACACATTGCGACAATCACCCAGCGCACCGCGACCGCGTCGCGCACCACAAACGCGACCACTCCGCACAGCAACAGCCCGACCCACGTTGCTCGTTCGCCCCACACGCGGGCGCGGTCGACGGGGCGGGATCCGGCGATGCTGCGCAGAAAACCGCGGGCCACGTGCTGCCCCGCCGCCCGGTATCGCAACCATTGCACGCCGCCGAATACGCCAGCGACCGCCCACCACAGCGCGACGCCGCTGGGGGCGGCGGCGGTGCCCGGGAATCCAAACATGATGCCCATCGCGGCCACCGCGATGAGGTAGACGGGGGCGTCGATGCGGGTCATCGATCGGTGCCAGAGCTGCGCGAACAGTGCGGTGCGGGCGTCGCGGTGTTGGGGGTCGGTGGCGAGCAGCTTGCCCATTTCGGTCGCGTGCACCGCTTCTTGGTGCGCGTTGACGGTGCCGGGGCGGGCCGCGTTCGCGGTGACCAGCCCGGCGTGCAGGGTGAGCAGCCCCGCGTGCTCGGGGGCCTCGGCCAGTGCGCGCGCCGCGATGTCTTGTGCCTCGCGCGGCTTGCCCAGGCTCCACAGCACATGCGCGGCTTCTTCGTATGCCGCCGCGTCGCCCGCGGCGAGCGCGAGGGCCTGATCGACCTGCTGCCGGGCGGTGTTGCGCAGCGTGCGCGTGCTGCGGTTGCCCCGGTTGACGTGGTTTCCGCGGCTGTCGCGCGGCTCGGCCGAGATGGCGAGCAACACCCGGGCGTATTGCAGCCGGTGCAGCGGCTCGTGGGGGGCCGCGGCCAAACACCCCAGGATGGTGCGTTCGGCGGCGCCCAGATCACCCTGCCGCTGCAGCGTGATCGAGAGCATACGCCGGGCGTCGTGCAGTTCGGGGTGTGCCCCCAGTAACTGTTCGAAGGTCTGCTGTGCCTCATCCAGGCGCCACAGCGTGAGCAGTAGCCAGGCGCGGGTGCCGCCCAGCTCGGCGCTCCAGGGGTTCACCGCGAGGCCCGGGTTCAGTGCCTCGAGCGCTTCGTCATGCCGCCCCTGCGCCGCCAGCATTTGGGCGTGCTTCAGGCTGACGCCGACAATCTGCTCGTTGGATGCTTCGCTGGCGGGCCGCGGCTGCTCACTCACTGCTGCCCGCTCACCGAATGAACTTCTCCCGAGTCAGGTAGGTCTCGAGCTCGTCGTACCTGCCGTCGGCGTTACTGAAGGTGACCACGTTGACCGCGCTCTGCATCCACCCGCCCGTGCTCGGCTGCACCTCGCGCAGCGCGGCATCAAAGTCGGCCATCGTGACGGGGCGCACCTGCCCCGACGCGATCGAATCGGCCATCGCCCGTTCGGCCGCGGTCGTCGCAAGGTGGTCAAGATCGGCGCCCGAGAACCCGTGGGTGCGGGCCGCCAACTGGGCCAGATCGATGCCCGCGACCGGGCGCCCGGTGAGGGCCCCGCGCAGAATCTCGACGCGCGCCGGTTCGTCGGGCGGGGTGATGAGCACCACGCGGTCGAGGCGGCCCGGGCGCATCAGCGCATCATCGACATCCCACGGATGGTTGGTCGCGGCGAGCACGAATACCCCGTCGTTCTTGCTACCCACGCCGTCCATCTCGGTGAGCAGCTGGTTGACGACGCCGAGCATCCAGGTCGCATTCGATCCATACATCGACCGTTTGCCGCCGATCGAATCGAGCTCATCAATAAACAAGACGCACGGGGCATGCTTGCGAGCACGCGCAAACAGCCGCTGCACATTCTTCTCGCTCTCGCCGATAAACGAGTTCAGCACATCGGCAACCGTCACCGTCAAAAACTTGGCGCCAAGCTCGCCCGCGATCGCCTTCGCAATAAAGGTCTTGCCCGTTCCCGGAGGCCCGTACAGCAGCAACCCACCGCGCAGATTCTTCTGAAACGCCTTCGCGATCTCGGGGTTGCGCATCGGGTCAAGAAACGCGACCCGCAACCGATCCTTCACGTGCTGCAGCCCGCCCACATCGGCGAGCGTCACATCGGGAGCCTCGGGCGCCTCGTCGGTGCCATCGTCGGTGCCGTCACCCGCGACCTCGATGCGCTGCGCATCACCGGGCTCACTGCCCACAAACGGCGGCTCGATCACACTGTCGAGCTCGCTCTCGAGCCGCGCCCAATCGATGCCAGCTGCCGGAGCAGGCGTCTCGGGCGTAGCGGGTGACTCCGGATCAACGGGCGCTTCGGGCTGAGCGGCGGCGGGATCTATCGCGGGCTCCCCCGCCGATGGCGCTGGCGGGGCGACGGGCGCGGCGGGGACGGCGGGGACGGCGGGGACGGCGGGGACGGCGGCTGCTGATCCGGATCCTGCCTCGCCCGCCGTCGGCATCGCCAGTGCCTGGCGCATCAGTTCTTGCGCCCGCGCGTTCGCGCCGTCACGCATCAGCACCTGTGACAGCTCGGCCACGGCGCGCGCCTGGTCGCCGTGCGCAAGCAGCAGCTCGGCGAGGTGGAGGCGCAGCGGCAGCGACTCGGGGTCGGCGGTGACCGCAGCAGAGAGCGCGGTGATGAGGTCAGACATGGGACTCCTCGGCGGTGCTGCGGGGCTTTGGTGGGTGATGCGTGGTGCAGGGCGCCCGAGATTTAGTGTCTCACGCGGGCAGCGTGGTCGCGACCGCCGCGACAAACCTCGTGGCCGGGGCCGCGAGCACCTCGCGCACCGCGCCCTGCTGCACAATGCGGCCCTGCTCGATGACGATGAGGCGGTGCGCGAGGGCGACCGCGTCAACCGCCGAGTGCGAGACCACAATCGCCGTGGTGCGGGTGCGGGCGAGCTCCTCGCGCACCAGCTCGCGCACGTCTGCCGCGGCCTCGACGTCGAGCGAGGCGAAGGGCTCATCGATGAGCAGCAGGCGGGGGCTTGCGGCGAGCGCGCGGGCCAGGGCGATGCGCTGGCGTTGCCCGCCCGAGAGCTCGGTCGGTCGTTGCCCGCTCACCTCGGTGAGTTTGAGCCGTTCAAGCCACTCGGTTGCGGTGTCGGCGGCGGCGCGTTTGGAGAGGCCTCCAGCGCGGGCCCCAAAGGCGATGTTGCCGTGCGCGGTGAGGTGGGGAAACAGGCGGGGGTCTTGCCCGAGCATACCGATCGCGCGGCGGTGCGGGGGCAGGTGGATGCCGGCAGCGGCGTCGGCGAGCACGGATGTTGAAGCGGCAGAGGTCGCGGTCGGCGACGCAGAAGAGAACACCGTTGGGGTCGCGGCGGCTGCCCCGCTTGGTGCCGGCGTCGCACGATCGCCGAGCACGATGCGCCCCTCAGTGAGGCGTTCGATGCCGGCAATGGCGTGCAGCACGCTCGATTTGCCCGCCCCGCTCGGCCCCATCACCGCGAGAGTTTCGCCCGCCTCTACCCGCAGGTCGACCACGACATCAAACTCGGGCCGGGGCACACACAGCTGCGCGGTCAACGCAAAGCCAGCGCTGTTGCCGGCGGTATCGCCAGCCGTGTTGCCGCTCATTTCAGGGCTCCCGGTCGCCAGGCCCGCACGCTCACGAGCACGAGCACGGCGGTGACGAGCAGCAGCAGGGAGAGGGCGACGGCGGGTTCGCGGCCTGATCCGGCGCCGTTGAACGCCGTATAGATCGCGAGCGGCATGGTCTGGGTGACGCCCGGAGCGTTGCCCGCGAACAGCGCGGTCGCCCCGAATTCGCCGATTGCGCGCGCGAAGCACAAGATGACGCCCGCGATCAGGCCCGGGGCGGCGAGCGGCAGGGTGATGCGGGTGAGCACCATCCAGCGGCCCGCGCCGAGGGTGGCGGCGGTGCGCTCGTAGGCGGCCCCCGTGGTGCGCAGCGACCCTTCGACCGAGAGCACCAAGAATGGCAGCGCGACAAACGCCTGCGCGATCACCACGGCGGCCGTGGAGAACGGCAGAGTGACGCCCCACAATTGATCGATGATCTGCCCGATGGGGCTCGTGCGCCCAAACAGAAACAGCAGGGCCACGCCGCCCACCATGGGCGGCAGCACGAGTGGCACCGCGACGAGCGCCCGCAGCAGCTGTGAGGTGCGAGGGCCCGAGCGGGCGATGACGAGGGCGAGGGGCACCCCGAGCAGCACGCACAGTGCGGTCGCGGTGAGGCCCGTGCCGAGTGAGAGGGCCAGCGCTTGCCGGGCGGTTTCGCTCGTAATGTCTTGCCACAGCGTGCTCCACGAGGCGCGGCTGATGAGTGCGATGAGGGGCAGAATCAGCAGGGCGATGCCGAGCACCGCGGGGGCGAGCGCGAGGGCCGGGGCGTTGGCGCCGGTGTCGGCGGGGCGATGCGACGTGCGCGATGCGCGCGAGCGGGCACCGTTCGACCCGGGCTTGTGCGCGGCGCGCACGGTGCCGCGGTTGGTCTCACTCATCACGCTTCACAACATATCTGACATCGGCGCACATGATGCGTTTCGTTGGCTCCCTGCGTCGCCCTCGCAGGTGAGCGGTCGCCAGCTCAGGCGCCCGGCCCGAAGCCGTGATCTACAAGCAGGCGCTGCCCGTCTTCGCCGCGCACGAAGTCGACAAACGCCTGCGCCGCGTCTGCGTGATCGGACCTGGCGAGCGCCGCGATCGGGTAATTGTTCACCACGTTCTCGGCGCCAGTGGTGGTGATACCTGTGACCGCGTCGTCGCGCAGCACGTCGGTGCGGTAGACGAGCCCGGCGTCGGCCTCGCCCGCTGCGACCTTCTGCAGCACGCTCGTGACGTTTTGTTCGAGACTCGCGGCCCTCACCTCAACGCCCGCCAGCTTGAGCAGCTGCTCAGAAGCGGCTCCGCATGGCACCTCTGGCGCACACAGCACCGTCAAAACCTCGTCACGCGCAAGGTCTTGCAGCCCTGTGATCGAGGCCGGGTTGCCCGCGGGCACCGCGATCTCGAGGGTGTTCGTCGCGAAGACGTCGGCCTCTTGTACCATCCCCGCGTCGATCACCGTTTGCATGTTGCGGTCGTCGGCCGAGGCAAACACGTCAAAGGGTGCCCCCTCAAGGATTTGGGTGGCGAGCGTCGATGAGCCGTCGTAGCTCGTCGACGAGATCGTGATGCCCGGGTGCGTGCGTTCAAACTGCGCCACGATCTCGGTAAAGGGGCTCTCCAGCGACGCCGCTGCCGCCACCGTGATCGTGACGGGCGCGCCCGCACCAGACTGCGCCGAGCAGCCCCCCAGCCCCACGGCGGCGAGCGCCACGATCGCCAGCAGCGCCTTCGATGCGCGTGCACCCATGTTGTGTTCTCCTTCGCCGCCCCGGTGTGCCGCAGCCGGGCAGTCACCCAGTCGACGTGAGTAACGCTACCGAATCCCCCACGCACCGCGCACGAACTCGCAGCTCACACCCCGGCGGCATAGGCTGGGGAGCACACGCTCGCAGCTGCACGCACACCGTGAGCACCCGCTCACGCGCAAGCACCGCACACGCGAGCGTCGTTAAGTACCGTAAGCGCCCGCGCACATCACCACGGAGGTGACCTTGAGTCAAGCACTGCCCCCTATTCGGGTGCTGCCCCCGACCGGTCGCGTGCCGGGGTCATCGGCCGCCGCCGCATCGCCCGGGGTCAACCTTGTTGATGCCCGCGATCGCCCTCTGCGCGATTTGCGCATCTCGGTCACCGACCGCTGCAACTTTCGCTGCGTGTACTGCATGCCGAAGGAAATCTTCGGCCGCGATTTTCAGTTTCGTGAGCGCGACGAGCTGCTCACCTTCGAAGAGATCGAGCGGCTCGCCCGCGCCTCGGTGCAGTTGGGGGTGCGCAAGCTGCGCATCACCGGCGGTGAGCCTTTGCTGCGCCGCGGCATCGAGGAGCTCATCGAGAAGCTGGCCCAGATTCGTACGCCCGAGGGTGAGCCCGTCGATCTCGCGCTCACCACGAACGGCTCGGCACTGCCCGTGAAGGCGGCGGCGCTGAAGGCCGCGGGCCTCAAGCGCGTCACGATCTCGCTCGACTCGCTCATCGAGGAGCGCTTTCAGGCCATCAACGACGTCAAGTTTCCTGTTTCTCGCGTGCTCGCCGCAATCGATGCTGCCTCAGAGGCCGGCCTCGGCCCCGTCAAAATCAATACGGTGCTCAAGCGCGGCGTCAACGATGACGAGATTCTCTCGCTCGCCGAGAAGTTTCGTGGCACCGGCCACGTGCTGCGCTTCATCGAGTACATGGATGTGGGCGCGACGAACGGTTGGCGTCTCGATGATGTGGTGCCCTCGGCTGAGGTCGTGCGCCGCATCAGCGAGCGCTATCCCCTCGAGCCCGCGGCCCCCACGCACCCGGGCGAGACCGCGAAGCGGTGGCAGTACGCTGACGGCGCCGGTGAGATCGGGGTCATTTCGAGCGTCACCGGAGCCTTCTGCGGGGACTGCTCGCGCGCCCGCATCTCGGCAGAGGGGCAGCTCTACACCTGCCTGTTCGCGTCATCGGGGTACGATCTGCGCGCGGTGCTGCGCGACGGCGCGAGCGACGCCGAACTCGTCGAGGTGCTCTCGGGCCGCTGGCGCACACGCGACGACAACTACTCTGAGCAGCGCGCGGCCCTCACCCCGGGGTCACGCAAGCGCATCGAAATGTCATACATCGGCGGCTGATGTTGCGCACACTGCGCTCACGCCCCACCACCAGTTTGAGGAAAATCACCAGTGCAGAGCCAGACCCACGCCCCCAAAATCGATACCCCGCGCTTGGCGCACCTCGAGCCGGGCGACTTTGACGCGGTTGAGGCCCACGAGTACTACGAGGGGCAACGCTACGAGGCGGCCAATGCCGAGGGCCGCGACCTGCAGGGCGTCACCTTCACCGAGTGCGAGTTCCTCTCGCTCACCTCGGGCGACAAGCTCGATCTGCGCGCCGCGGGCATCATCGAGAGCCGCTTCGAACGCCTCAACGCCCCCACGTTTCAGGCGCTGCGGTCGCGGTGGCGCGACGTCACCATCGAGTCCTCGCGCCTAGGATTCGCCGACTTCGCCGAATCCAGCCTCCACTCAATGCACTTCATCAACTGCAAGCTGGGGTTCGTGAACCTGCGCGCTTCTTCCGTGCAAGACGTGCTCTTCACGAACTGCACGATCGACGAAATCGATCTGGGCGGCGCCAAAACCAATCGGGTGTCGTTCGTCGACACCGAGGTGGGCACCCTCGATGTCACGCGGGCCACTCTCAAGCACACTGATCTGCGCGGCCTGCTGATGCGCAAAATCGTGGGCCTCGAGGGGCTACGCGGAGCCACCATGAGCGACTACCAAATCACGCAGCTCGCGCCGCTGTTTGCGGCGCAGATCGGCATTCAGGTCGCGGGCTGAGAGCTGCCCGCTGATCCGGATCGCCCCAGATTCACGGCCCCTGCTCAGTCAGCGGGCCAAGATTACAGCCCGACCCACTCAGATGAGCGGTCGGTGTAGTGCTGACGCTTCCAAATCGGCACCTCGTGTTTGATGCGCTCCACGAGGCGTTCGATCGCGTCGAATGCCTCGCGCCGGTGCGCCGAAGCGGCCGCGGCGACGAGGGCCGCATCACCGATGCCGAGCGCGCCCACCCGGTGCACCGCGGCGAGCCTGATGCCCGTGCGCTCGCGCTCTTCATTGACCACGCGGGCGAGAAACGTCTCGGCGTCGGGGTGGCTTGAGTAGTCGAGGGCGGTCACCGATTCGCCGCCGTCGTGGTTGCGAATGATGCCGTGAAACATCACGACCGCGCCCGCGTCGGGGCCGTCGACCGCGGCGCGCACGGCGGCCTCGTCGATGACCTCGGTAGAGACAAGGGCCAGCGTCTCGCTCATGCGTTCCTCTCAATCAGTTCGGGTGCCACCTCGGCAACCTCAAAAATACCGCCCGTCACCACGCGCGTGCGCACCCCGCCGCGGGCCAGCAGCTGGGCCGCCCGCACCGAGCGCGGGTCGCGGGCGCAGTGCACGATGAGCGGGGCGTCGCCGTGCTGCGCGGCCTGAGCGACCAAGGCCGCAAGGCTCGCGGGCAGCGGGGATCCGGCGGCCACGGCGTCTTCAATGTCAGCGAGTGGCACCCCGATCGCGCCCGTGATGCGTGATGCGGCCCGCTCTTCGGCGGTGCGCACATCGAGCAGCGCGGGGGCCTCGCCCGCCCGCAAGAGGTCGGCGAGTTCTGTGGCGGTGATGCGCTCGGGCTCGACGTCTTGCGCAGCGTTAGGCCCCGCGCAGAAGAGTTCGTAGTCGATGAGCTGCGTCACGGGGGCCGCCTGCGGGTCGCGGGCGTACCCAATTTCGCGGGTGCGGGCGGCGAGCGCGTCGTAGACCAGCACCCGCCCGATGAGCGGAGCACCGATGCCGGTGATCACCTTGAGCGCCTCGGTCGCGAGCAGCGAGCCGACCGTGCCGCAGAGCCCGGGCAGCACGCCGCCGACCGCGCAGCTGGGCACCGTGCCCGGCTCGGGCGGGGTGGGAAAGAGGTCGCGGTAGCCGGGGCCGTGCGCGTGCCAGGCGACGCCCACCTGGCCGTGATGCTGCAAGAGCGCGCCCCACACGAGCGGAATGCCCGCGAGCTGGGCCGCATCGTTGGCGAGGTAGCGCGTCGGAAAGTTGTCGCTGCCGTCGATGACAAGGTCGTAGCCCGCGAAGATCTCACGCGCGTTGTCTGCGGTGAGGCGTAGCGTGTGGGTGACGACGTTGACAGCGGGGTCGAGATTCTTTGCTGCCTCGGCGAGGGAATCGGTTTTGCTCTTGCCAAGGTTCGCGGTGGGGTGCGTGACCTGGCGGTGCAGGTTCGAGAGCTCGACCACATCGTCGTCGAGGATACCGATGCAGCCCGCGCCCGAGCCCACCCCAGATCCCACGAGGTAGGGCACGCTCGCGCTGCCCAGCCCGCCCGCGCCGATGATCAGCACGCGTGCATTGGCGAGCCGGCGCTGGGCGTCGTCGCTGAAGCCGGGCAGACTGAGCTGCCGTTCGGCGCGGGCCCGCTGTTCGGCCGTCAACGGTGGCCCCGGCTGCACCGCCGGGCCGGGCGCTGCGTGTTGGCGTTCGGTCATACTGGGATCCTACGCGGGTTCGCGGGGCAGGTTGTGTTGTGAGTGGCGGGCGGCGAACGCTGCAGGTGGCAGCCTCGCACCCAATTACCGTGCGGGGCGTCTGCGGCACCAGATAGCATGGCAGCATGTCGCAGATCACCATTCGCTATTTTGCGGCCGCGGCCGAGGCTGCCGGGCTCGAAGAAGAGTTGTGGGAGGCCGAAACCCTGGCGCAGCTGCGCGGTGAGCTCACCGAGAAGTACGGCGCCGCCATGTCGCAGGTGCTGCGGGCCGGCAGTTTTTTGGTCGACGGCGTCGTGCGCAAGGATGACGGGCCCATCGGCCGCTCGGGTCTCACCGTTGATGTGCTCCCCCCTTTCGCTGGAGGATAACCACTATGACCTGCACCTACGACTCCCATCGCGCTGAGGTTGCCGCCAGGCTCGCTCCGCTGCTCGCTCACGTGCGCGCGAATGCCGCCGAAAGTCTGCACATCGCAGACCCCGAGCTCGCCACCCGGGTGACCGCCCGCGAGATCACGGCGCACCTGCCTATCCCAGCGTTCACAAACTCGCAGATGGATGGTTATGCGGTGCGCGCGGTTGATCTCGCGCACGCGTCAGCCGACCACCCGGTCACGCTGCCGCTCGGCTACGCCGCCGCCGCGGGTGACCCGCAGCTGTGGCACGCCCCCGGGTCAGCCACCCCCGTCATGACGGGCGCCCCCATTCCACGTGGTGCCGACACCGTGGTGCCGGTCGAGCTGACGGTCGGCGGCCAGTTTCCGAAGCTGATGCGGGCGCCCCGCGAGAACGCATCAATCGAATCGTTTGTTGAGGCGGCGACCGGGCCGATCTCGATGGTTGCGCTGCAGGCCGCGATCGACGCGCCCGCAGAGCTCACTCAGTCGACGTCGCAGCCCGTCGACACGGCCACGTACCAGGCGCTGCCCTCGGGCTCTGCGACCTTCCACGCGCCGAGCCCCGAGGGCCGCTTCGTGCGCAAGGCCGGTGAAGACCTCGCTGCCGGGGCCGTCGTCGCGGCGGCTGGGGCCGCGCTCACCCCCACCATGATCGGGGCGCTGGCGGCCAGCGGTATCACGCAGGTGCCCGTACGGCGCCGGCTGCGCGTGCTCGTGTGTTCAACGGGTGACGAGCTCGCGCACCCGGGCGAGAGCCACAACGCCGCCCATATTCCTGACGCGAACGGTCCCATGCTCGCGGCGCTGCTGCGCCGCTACGGCGCCGAGGTCGACCTCACGATTGTGCCCGATAGCCCCCGGCAGCTCGCCGACCGGCTGCGCGTGCACGCCGGGCTCGCCGATCTCATCGTCACGATGGGTGGCATCAGCGCGGGCGCGTTCGAGGTGGTGCGCGATGCGCTCGAGCCACTCGGCGGCGAGTTTCACCCCGTGGCGATGCAGCCGGGCGGCCCGCAGGGCTTCGCGAGCATCACCATCGAGGGCGTGCCCGATACCCCGGTGCTGTGCTTCCCCGGCAACCCGGTGAGCTCTTTTCTGTCGGCCGAACTGTTTCTCGCGCCCGTGCTGCGTGAGTTTGCGGGGCTGCGCCCGCCCGCACCGCGCACCCGCACGCTGGCCCACGACGTCGAGTCGCCCGCCACGAAGCACCAGGTGCGTCGCGGCCTCATCACGCCCGAGGGCACCGTGCGCATTCTTCCCCCGGGATCACACTTTGTGCACGACCTCGCCAGCGCCGATGTGCTCGTACACATTCCCGTAGGCGTCAGCGAGATCGCGGCCGGCACCCCCGTAGAGACCTGGAGTTTTGATGTCTGATCACGCGACTCACTCGACCGCGGTGCCCGAGCAGCGCCTCACCCACCTGCGCCAGGACGGCAGCGCACACATGGTCGACGTCAGCGATAAGGCCGTCACCAAGCGCACCGCCACCGCCGAGGCCTTCTTCGTGACCCGCGCCGATGTCATCGCGCAGATCATGAGCGGTGACCTGCCCAAGGGTGAGGCCCTCGGCACCGCCCGCGTGGCCGGCATCATGGCGGCCAAGCGCACCTGGGAGCTCGTGCCCCTGTGCCACCCGCTGCCCATCTCAAAGGTGTCGGTCGACTTTGCGGCCGAGGGTGATCGGGTGCGCGTCACCGCTTCGGTCACCACGAAGGGGGTCACCGGTGTTGAGATGGAGGCGCTCACGGCGGCCAGTGTCGCAGCGCTCACCCTCTACGACATGACGAAGGCCGTCGATAAGCACGCCTCGATCACCGGCCTGCGCGTGCTCGCGAAGTCGGGCGGCAAGAGCGGCGACTGGGTCATCGACGATGCCAACTGATTCAGGCCGCGCGGCCGTGATCGTCGCGTCGACGAGCGCGGCCGCCGGCACGAACCCCGATCTCACGGGGCCAGAAATCGCGGTCTGGCTGCGTGATCGCGGCTACGACGTCTCGGGCCCGATTGTGGTGGCCGACGGGGATCCGGTGGGCCATGCCCTGCGTACCGAGCTCGCGGCTGGCGCCCGCGTGATCATCACGACCGGCGGCACCGGAGTCTCGCCCAGCGACCTCACCCCCGAGCAGACGGCCCCGCTCATCGAGGCCAAGTTGCCCGGCATCATCGAGGCAATCAGGCGCCGCGGCGAAGCACACACCCCGTTCGCGATCCTCACGCGCGGGGTCGCTGGCTTCGCGGGCCACTGCTTCATCGTGAATCTGCCCGGATCACGCGGCGGAGTGCGCGATGGGTTGTCGGTGCTCGACCCGGTGCTGGCACACCTGCTCTCGCAGCGTTCAGGGGCACATGCTACAAACGCCCACGGGCCGCGCGCGTAACTCGCTGAGTCCAGTCGCTCGGCTACGCAAGCACGCTCAGCCATGTGGGCGCAGAAACACGAATCTCCCTCCCGCAAGGTTTGCGAGAGGGAGAAACTTGTTATTCGTTGGTTAGGCGGTGACGTACGAGTCGGCGATGTTGAGCGCCTCGTCGATGATGTCGAGGCCCTTCACCAGGTCCTCTTCCGAGATGATCAGCGGGGGTGCGACCTGCAGGCGGTTGCCCGCAGCGAACGGCCACAGACCGGCCTGCTTGCAGGCTGCCACGACCGCGTTGAATGGTGCGGCGGCCTCGCCCGCGGCGTTGAACGGTACGAGCGGCTCGCGGGTTTCGCGGTCGAGCACGAGCTCGATGGCCCAGAACAGGCCCTTGCCGCGCACTTCGCCCACCGAGGGGTGCTTCTCGAGCATGGCTTCGAGGCGGGGGCGTACGACGCGCTCGCCCAGGTCGCGCACGCGCTCCAGGATCTGCTCTTCTTCGAAGATGTCGAACGTGGCCACGCCTGCCGCGCAACCGAGGGGGTGACCCGAGTAGGTCAGGCCGCCGGGGAACGAGCGCTGGTCGAACGTGTTGTGGATCGCCTCAGAGATGATGACGCCGCCCAGGGGCACGTAGCCCGAGTTGACGCCCTTCGCGAAGGTCACCAGGTCGGGGTTGACGCCGAAGCCCTGGAACGCGAACCACTCGCCGGTGCGACCGAACCCGGCCATCACCTCGTCGCAGATCATGAGAATGCCGAACTCGTCGCACAGTGCGCGCACACCCTCGAGGTAACCGGGGGTGGGGATCAGAATGCCGTTGGTGCCGGTGACCGACTCGAGGATGATCGCGGCGATCGTGTTCGCGCCCTCAAGCTCGATCGTGGAGCGCAGGTGCGCCAGCGCCCGCTCGGTCTCTTGCTCGGGCGTCTCAGCGTAGAACGCCGAACGGTACGGGTAGGGGCCCGTGAAGTGCACGACGCCGGCGTCGAGCGTGCCGTTGGCCCAGCGACGCGGCTCACCCGTGAGGGTGATCGCGGTGCTCGTCGAGCCGTGGTACGAACGGTAGCGTGCGAGCACCTTCTGGCGGCCGGTGTGGTGGCGCGCCATGCGCACGGCATACTCGACGGCGTCGGCGCCACCGTTGGTGAAGAACACCGAGCGTGCACCCTCGAAGGAGTGCTCAACGATGCGCTTGGCGAGCTCGCCGCGCACGTCATTAGCCAGCGCGGGCTGGATAGTCGCGAGGCGGCCGGCCTGCTCTTGAATGGCCTTCACAAGGCCGGGGTGCTGGTGGCCCAGGTTGAGGTTGACGAGCTGCGACGAGAAGTCGAGGTACTCGGTGCCGTCGTAGTCCCAGAAGCGTACGCCCTCGCCCTTGGCGATGGGCAGCGGGTTGATCGCGCCCTGCGCCGACCACGAGTGGAAGACGTACTGGCGGTCGTTTTCGCGCACCTGGCGCTGCGCCTCGGTGTCGCCAAAGCTCTGCTCGGCGCCAAACAGGTCAACATAGTCAGACATGTAATTCCTTCTTCAGTGAAAGTTACGAGAGATGGGTACGGGCCTGCCGCCCACTCAGTATGAGTGGACGGCAGGCCCAAAGCAATTAGCTGTTGCTGGGGAAGCCGAGGTCGACCTTCGACTGATCGGGGTTGGGCCAGCGAGTGGTGACCACCTTCGAGCGGGTGTAGAAGTTGACCGACTCTGGGCCGTAAATGTGGGTGTCGCCGAACAGCGAATCCTTCCAGCCACCGAACGAGAACGAACCAACGGGCACGGGGATCGGCACGTTGATGCCGACCATACCGGCTTCAACGTCGAACTCGAACTGGCGAGCCACGCCACCGTCGCGGGTGAAGATCGCGGTGCCGTTGCCGAACTGGTGCGAGTTGATGAGCTCGAGGCCCTCTTCGTAGGTGTCGACGCGCACCACAGCGAGCACCGGGCCGAAGATCTCTTCGCGGTACACCTTGCTGTCGGTCTTGACGTGGTCGAGCAGCGTGGGGCCGGTGAAGAAGCCGTTGCCCTCGAACTTGAAGTCGCGGCCGTCAACCACCACGGTGGCGCCCTCGGCTGCAGCGCCTGCAACGTAGCCCTCAACGCGAGCTTTCGCCTCGGGGGTGATCAGCGGGCCCATGTCGGTGCCAGCAACTGCGCCGTCACCGATCTTGAGGTCGGCAATGCGGCTGACGATCTCGGGGATGACGCGGTCGGCCATCTCATCGCCCACGGCGACGAGCACCGAAACGGCCATGCAACGCTCGCCGGCTGCGCCGTACGCTGCCGAGATCGCGGCGTCTGCAGTGACCTTGAGGTCGGCGTCGGGCATCACGAGCATGTGGTTCTTTGCGCCGCCGAGTGCCTGCACGCGCTTGCCGTTGGCTGCCGCACGCTCGTAGATGTACTTCGCGATGGGGGTCGAGCCGACGAACGAGATCGCCTTCACATCGGGGGCGTCGAGCAGCGTGTCAACGGCAACCTTGTCGCCGTGCACGACGTTCAGCACGCCGTCGGGCAGGCCAGCCTCGCGGAACAGGTCGGCGATGAACACCGATGCTGAGGGGTCGCGCTCTGAGGGCTTGAGCACCACGGTGTTGCCGCAGGCGATCGCGCTGGCGATCATCCACAGGGGCACCATGATGGGGAAGTTGAAGGGGGTGATCGCTGCGACCACACCGACGGGCTGCTTCACCGAGTGCACGTCAACGCCGGTCGATACCTGCTCGTCGCGCTCGCCCTTCAGCAGGTTGAGCAGGCCCGATGCGAACTCGACGTTCTCGAGCCCACGTGCCACCTCACCGGCGGCGTCCTCAAGTACCTTGCCGTGCTCGGCGGTCACAATCGCCGAGAGCTCGGGGGTGCGCTGCTTGAGCAGCTGGCGCAGGTTGAAGAACACGTTGGCACGCTTCGTGAGACTGGTGCGGCGCCACATGGGCAGCGCGGCCTGAGCTGCCGCGATGGCCTGCTCAACGGTTTCGACCGATGCGATGGGCACCTCGTGGTGCTTCTCGCCCGTGGCCGGGTTGAAGACCGTCTGCAGACGCTCAGCTGCGTCGACCTTTTCGCCGCCGATAACGTGGGGAATGAGTGCCATTCGTTCGCGCTTCCTTGCTGTGTAGAGAGGCAATACCTAAGTTTCGGGCATTGTGTGTGAGCCTTCATTGCTCGCTTGATCTCAGTGTGCCAGGGGCCTTCAGATAGATCGAGCGACAGACCATCGCAACATCAGCCGGTTTCCATACAATGTGTATGTGAGTGAATTTAGCGCGACGACCGCGCAGGCCCTGTCGATCGCTGACGTGCTCGAATTTGCCGAGGTGCGGGCGGGCAAACCCGAGATTGCGACGGGCCGCGGGGCGCTCGGGCGCACCCTGCGCTGGGCGCACGTGGTCGCCGGCCGCGGGGCGATCGCGCTGCTCGACGGCGGCGAACTCGTGCTCACCACCGGAGCCGGGTGGCCCGACGACGGTGACGGGCTGGTCGAAGTCGCGGCAGAGTTGACGGCCGCTGATCCGGCGGGCGTGATCTTGGAGCTGGGCGGCAATTATGCTGCTGCTCCCGCCGCGCTGATTGCGGCGTGCGCGCGGGCCGAGATTCCGCTCATCGTGCTGCACGGCGAGGTGCGCTTCATGCAGATCACGCAGCGGGTGCACCAGCGCGTGCTCGCCGCGCAGACCGAGGCGCTCGAGGCGCGGGCCGAGGTGCACGCGATGCTCACCGAGCTCGGGCTCAACCGCAGCCCCATCGATTACGTCGTTGAGCGGTTGGCCGAGACGATTCTGGCGCCGGTGGTGCTCGAGGATTCTGCGGGGCGCGTGGTCGCGTGGGATGGCCAGGGGCAGGCCCCCGAGACGGTGCTGCGCGACTGGGGAACGGAGCCCGCAGCGGGCGGAGCCGGTGCCCCGGCCACTGCGGCCCCGCAGCCCGGCACCCCGCACGCCCCCGCGTGGGAGCCCGCCGATCACGTGACCGTCGAGGCGCAGGGCAAACGATTTGGCCGACTCACCGCGCTGCCCGGGCCGCCCCACCCCGCGGGCCGGCAGACCGTGCTCGAGCTGGGGGCGTTCGCACTCGCGCTCGCCCGCCTCGCCGACCCCGAGGGCGACGAGTGGCTGCAGCTCAGCTCAAAACAGCTGTTTGACACGCTGCTCGGCGGCAGGTTTCGCCGCGATGCCGAGGTGGCGGCGCAGCTCACCGCGGCGGGGCTGCCCATCGACGGCCGCACCCTGCTGGGGGCGACGCTGCGCGGCACCGGAGATTTTGGCGCCCACGCCTCGCTCGAGCGCGCGGTGCTCGAGACGGCGCTGCGCCGCGCGGTAGCCCCCGAGGGGCGGGTGATTGTGGTGGCCGACCCCGAGGACCCCTCGCCCAACCCCGCGCTGCTCGCGCTGCTGTCGTTCGCCCCCGATGATGCGCGCGTGGCGGTGGCGGCCACTCCCCCGCTCGCGACCAGGCTCGCGCACGAACTCGGCATGCTGCTGCCCGCGACAACGCCCGCGCCGTGGCGGGCGCACCTGGGACTGGGGGCGCCCGGGCACGGGCTGCGCTCGCTCATCACCTCACTCGAGCGGGTGCGCGCCTCGGGCCACCTCGCGCCCACCGCGCAGGCGGGGCGGGTGACGGTGCAGCAGGCCGAGCGGCAGGCCCTCGCCTACCTGATGCGCGGCCTCGCGGCGCTGCCCGAGGTGCAGGAGTTCGCCGCAGATGCCTTAGGCCCACTGCTCGAACACGATGCGGCGGCGGGCCCGGGCCACTCGGGCGACCTCGTGTTCGTACTCGAGGCGTACCTCGCCCACCCCACGAACCGCTCGCTCGCGGCGCAGCGGGCCAGGCTCTCGCGCTCGGTGTTCTACCAGCGGCTCGCGCTGATCGAGGATCTGCTCGCGGTCGATCTCGCAGACGGCGGCACGATCGCCACGCTCGCGGTCGCGCTGCACGCGCGGCGGTGATGTGGGCGGATCCGGATCAAAATCGCGCCGATTAGGCCAGCGCAGTGCCCAGGTTCCAGAGCGCGGGGTAGTCGTGGCCGAGGCCGGTGACGAGGCGGCGCAGCGCCGGCAGCGAGAGGCCCATCACGCAGCTGGGGGCACCCTCGATGCTTTCGATGAAGGCGCCGGCGAGGCCGTCGATCGCGAAGCCGCCCGCGAGCTCGAGCGGTTCGCCCGTGGCCACGTAGGCGGCCAGTTCGGCGTCGGTGACGTCGGCGGCGAGCGACACGAGCGCCGTATCCACCTCGCCGGCTGCGGCACGATGTTCGCCGCCCGAATGGTCAATCACCCAGTGCCCCGAGTGCAGCACGCCGGTGCGGCCGCGGTGCTGGCGTGAGCGCTCGAGTGCGACCTCGGGCAGGTGCGGCTTGCCGAGAATCTCGCCGTCGAGCAGAAACATCGAGTCGCCGCCGAGCACGAGGCCGTCGATCTCGTGGCCGTGCCTGCGCACCACGTCTTCGGCCTTCAGTCGGCCCAGGTACTCAGTGAGTTCGGGGGCGGTGAGGGCCCGGCCGAGCTCGGCCTCGCGGGCCGCAACCTCGGCGTCTTCATCGACCTCGGGTGAGAAACAGATCGGGTCGATTCCGGCAGCGCGCAGCACTGAGAGGCGGGCGGGGGACGTCGAGGCGAGGTACAAGCGCATAGGCCCGATTCTATGCCGTGGCCGCGATTTGCGCGGCGGCACTATCTATTGCGCGGCCCCCGTGTAAGGATCGTGGGCATGGGGCACCTGATCTATGCGGCGACCACGGAATATCCGATCGAGGACCGTGCGCTCGCTCACCTCAAGGCGGCGGTGGGCATGAAGCTGCGCCTGCAAGAAAGCTTCTTCATCAACTGGTCGCTCACGCATGAAGAGGGCAGCGGGCGCATCTCGCTGTGGTGTGCGCCGTCGATTCCGCTGATCTTCAAGTTCTCGGGCAGCCGGCCCATCGAGCTGAACCAGGTGTGGGTGGAGGTGCTCACTGACCTCGCAAATACTCCGCGCGGGCTGCAGATCATCACCGAGAAAGACGCTGAGCGATACCACAGCACGCACCGCGCCTAGTGGCTGGGCTTCGTGAGCGAGGAGCATGACGCATGAGTGGTGAGCAGTATTTCTGGCGGTCGGGGGCGGGGGCGACGCCGGTACAGCTGCCGCGTAACTGGGCAGTGGAGACGCACCGGATCAAGCGCCATCGGCCGCTGTGGTCAAAGATCGCGCGCGCATTTCACGCGCGGGTCATGAAGAACGATGCGGCGCGAGCCTACTTCGCCGCCGAACAGCAATCCAAAATTGCGCTGCGCGGGCACCAACAGGTCGCAACTCTTCTCGCAGCAGGGGTGCCGGTTCAGATTGCCACCTTGCGCGGCATCCAAGATACGCAGCAGACCATCAACGAGAACCCCATCCTGCTGCTCGAGGTCGAGGTGACGGGTGACCACGCTGAGATCGTGGCCCTTGTGCCGCGCATCGCCGTGCCCCGCCCGGGGAACGCATCGCGGTCATGGAACACCCCGAGAGCCTCACACTGCTGTATGCGGGATTAGAGGCTTAGTTCGAGGCGATGTAGCTTCGCAGCACTTTTGCCAAGGGCGGCAGGTGGGTAACTACGACTTCGCGGACGACGTTGACATCGACCCCGAAATACTGGTGGACGAGAATATTTCGGAATCCTCGAATTTGGGGCCAGGCGATCTCTGGGTACGCAGTAGTAATTTCCGCGGGAAGATGTTTCACAGTTTCTCCGATTATCTGGAGATTTCGCTCGATCGCGTCCTCTGCCATTTCGGCGTCAACACTGTCAAGAGTGACGACATAACGCTGACAACGTTCGATTGCTTCAAGAACATCGGCGATGCGCTGTGAGGCTTCACGACTCATAGAGCTACCGCGTCGTCGAATGCAGATTTCGAGATAGGCCGTTTAAGCAGCTGAGCAGGAAACACGTCGATGTCTTCGCGCCCGAACAGCGCTCGCGATTCTTCCATCAGCCCTGAGGCGCGCATCAACAAATTACCGTCAGCGGGATCCATTTCAACGAGGATGTCGATGTCTGAGCCAGCGTGAGCGGTGCCACGAGCGACCGAGCCGAACAGTTTCGGGCTGGTTGCTCCATACCGTTCAAGGAGCACCTGGAACTCTTCGCGACGCGCCTCAATCAGCTTGCGAAGGGCAAGCGTCTCGGGCGTCATAGCGGTCTTGAACATACCTCCAGGATACCGGCCGTGACACACATTCGATATAGGAGATTCAGCACAGCCGAGCACTGTTATAGCCTCGCCTCGTTGACGTCATCAGTTCCCCGCAGTGAGCCTGGGCGTGGAAGCACTCGAGTAAGAATTCAGCGAAGTTGTCCGCCTCGTTCGAGGTCCATAGCCCGCCCGTAGAGGTCGCTCAATTCGTGTTCGATCTTTATGATGAGCTCTCGGGCACGGTCGTCTTCGGCGATGCGCAAGTACCGTTCTTCGTGAATGATCGCCACCAAAGTGTGTTCAATGGTCCGATAGCCAGCTGGTCCTGACCGCATCGCACGCAGCTGGTCGAGGTAGTCGTTCAACACAAGCAGATAGGCGCCTCCAGCGAGACGCTGCTGGGCTTTGCCGCGCGCGCGACGAAAGAACCTCTGCATTTCGCTGGCAAGCCTGGCCGAGAATGATTCCAATCGGCGCACATCTGCGGGGACCTCGCTGCCGAACATTTCGCGAAAGAGCTCGTCATCCTGACTCGTGTTACCCAACGCCGATCGATCACGCCGCAGCGCACCCACGAAACTCAGCGCGAGGCCTTGCGAATATTCGTGTCGCAGCGCCGCAAACTCGTCTCTTGGAGCACCCGTGTCACGAATCTCTTGCGCTCGCTCATCGAGCCCCTGCCCAAGCGCCCACGATCTCAGGATTATGGCTGTGCGCTCTGCGTCGTCAACATGGCTCTCTGCTGCCCCAATCACGGTGTACCGGTCTGCGAGCAGCTCAAGCAGCAGCGCCCCGTCGTGCCGAAAGGTCACCCAGAGGCTGCCCGCTGCGGGGCGCCCCTCAGCCGAAATGTCGTTCATGAAACCAGTTTCGCAGGTCGAGGTGCACGGCCGGAACCCACACTTCCCTAGCGCCGATGGTGAGTCACCCGCTTTGCCTGTTCCAGCGCTGGGGACAACGCGATACCGTGGGGGCATGGCTGAAATTCATGGACTTGACGCCCTGCTCGCGGCGCTAAATGCCGGCGAGACCATCCCCGGGGGTTCGCCGCACCACGCGGCGATGCATGCCGCGAGCCAGGAGTCCCTGCGCATCACTACAGAGCTCAATGGGCGCTACCACTCCCCCGACGAAGTACGGGCGCTCATGAGCGAGCTGATCGGAGGCGAGGTCCCTGACTCGTTTCAGATTTTTCCACCGTTCAGTGCCGACTTTGGTAAGAACATTCGTTTCGGTGAGAACGTGTTCGTCAACAGCGGGTGCCGCTTTCAAGACCAGGGTGGAATCGAAATCGGTGATGGCTCGCTCATCGGCCACAATGCCGTAATCACGACGTTGAACCATGACATGGCCCCGAGCCGGCGCGCAGACATGCACCCGGCGCGCGTTGTCATTGGCCGGGGCGTCTGGTTCGGCGCGAACGTCACCGTACTCCCGGGCATCACGATCGGTGATGGAGCCGTCGTGGGTGCTGGCGCGGTAGTTACCAAAGACGTGCCCGCGAGGACCGTGGTCGTTGGCGTTCCAGCGAAACAGGTGGGCACCGTACCCGAGGGTTGAGCGCCCTGGATTAGTGCCCCATGAGGCCTTGAATGTCGGTCACGACCTGAATCGACGTGATCGTCTCACGCTTCTTCAGATTCTCGACCTTTTCCTTGCCGCCCAGTGAAAGCAGGGGCACATACACGAAGGACTCGTCGTAGGGCAGTTCGCCGTGCTTCTTGACGGCCTTCGGAAAGATGTCCCATTTCAGTTCGCGAGACAGGTGACGTGCTCCACCTCTGCGCACCAGGCTGAGGAACACATCCATGTCGCCGAGGCCACGAATCTTATTCTCGCGGTAGATAATCGCCACCACGCCAAGGCTGGGTTCCCAAGTAATGAGATCACCCAGCCCGGTCACCATGATCGGGATCGCGATCCCATCACCCTGCGTCTTACCGATGCAATCGCCGACCTCGCCGAGTTCGGCTTCGGATCGATGACCCGCAGGAAGCCCCTGCCAAACGTGCCGTAGCCGTACTGTTCCCAGACCTCGACGAGTTCGGCCGGCACCTGGTCACGGTATTCCGCGATGATCTCTGCCGGAACCGGCGCATGCGACACAAAATCTTTGATCTCAACCATGAAACATAATTTACTTCGCCAACACATCCCGTGGGCTTTCGGTGTCACGGAATAATCAAATTTTCAGCCGGCTTTCACCGTTCCCTGCGGCGAATCAGCGAAGCTCTCCGGCAAGGGAGAGCCTCGCTGTGTTCGTAACATGTTTAGACGCTGCACCTAAGCGCCGCTGACATGACGGCCGACATACTCGCCGCGAGCACCGAGCGCCCCTGCCCAGCAACCCAGAAGATACCTTCTTCGGTTCGAACCTCAAGCAGTGTCAATGCCTCGCTATCGCTGCCCACACCCACGCTGGTCTGGTGTAAAGCGACGATATCGACAGGGATGCCGTGAACTGCGAGCACTGAAGCCAAAGCCTCAACCGGCCCGACACCATCATGGCTGCTGGTGTGTTGCTGCCCAGCAACATCGAGAACGAGCTCCACGCGGGCCTCTCCCTCCAGATCTGAGATCTGATAGCTCGTCAAAGCAATGCGTGATTCCTGTGTGTCTCGCTGCAAATACACCTGCTGGAAGACGCTCCACAACCCTGTCGCGGTGACCTCACTGCCGGTAGCATCTGTGTGCCGCTGCACGTGACGAGCGAAGTCAATCTGCAGGCGCCTGGGCAACTCAATCCCATACTCAGACTCGAGAAGATACGCGATGCCGCCCTTCCCTGACTGCGAATTCACGCGGATCACTGCATCGTAGCTTCGCCCAATATCGGCCGGATCAATGGGCAAGTAGGGCACTTTCCATTCGACTTCGCGCTCGGGCCGCCCCTCAGCTTGCGCGCGTGCCCGATGCTCGATGAACCCCTTCTTAATAGCGTCTTGATGGGTGCCACTGAACGCGGTGTGTACGAGGTCGCCGACGTAGGGGTGGCGCGGATGCACTTCGAGTCGGTTGCAGTATTCAACGGTGCGACGAATCTCATCAATGTCAGAGAAGTCGATCATCGGGTCAACGCCCTGCGCGTGGAGGTTCAGGGCGAGGGTCGCGATGTCGACGTTTCCGGTGCGCTCACCGTTGCCGAAGATGCACCCCTCGACTCGCTGAGCTCCCGCGAGGATCGCGAGCTCTGCGCAGGCAATGCCGGTGCCGCGGTCGTTATGCGGGTGCACCGACAGGATGACCGAATCACGGCGTGCAAGGTTCTTGTGCATGTACTCGATCTGATCGGCATACACATTCGGCGTCGCGATTTCGACGGTCGCGGGCAGGTTGAGAATCACCGGCCGCTCGGGCCTCGCGTCCCACAGCTCGGTCATGCTGTTGCACACATCGAGCACGTAATCGGGCTCAGTGAGGTTGAAGACTTCTGGCGAGAATTCGAAGCGCACATTTTTCATGTCCCCGGCGAATTCGAGCACGTCTCGTCCACCCGACAAGATGAGCTGCTTCAGATCTTCTTGCCCGTAGCCGAGCACCATACTGCGCCAGGTGGGGGCCGTCGCCGTGTACAGGTGAATGACCACAGGGTTGGAGATCCCCTGGATAGCGGCGACGGTGCGCTCGATAAGCTCCCGACGAGCTGGCGTAAACACGACAATCGTCACATCGTTCGGAGCGATGTTCGTGTCAGCGATGAGCCGCACGAAGTCGTAGTCAGTTTGAGATGCTGACGGGTAGCCCACCTCAATCTCTTTGTACCCCATCGCGACCATGAGCTCGAAGAAACGCTGCTTGCGCGCCGGATCCATCGGCTCTGCCAGGGCTTGATTACCGTCGCGCAGGTCAACGGGCACCCACAGCGGGGCCGCAGTGAGACGCTTCGTCGGCCAATCGCGTTCGATCGTCGGCACTTCCACGCGAGAGTACACGTCGGCGTAGCGATGCGATGGCATTTGCGAATGACGCTGCTGGTTCCAAGCTGGTGCGCCAGCGGGAACGGCACCCGTCGGTGTCGAAATATGGGGAAACGATGGCTGAATCATGTTGCGGTTCCTTCGGTCTAGAAGTTGCGACCGGCACGCCGCTCATCTCCACGACGGGGAGCCGGTCTGGCTAAGCCCCGCCGTGGCAACGAAGAAGAAGGAATCCAGCTGAGATCATGGATAGAATGTATCACAACTCCTCAGACAAGTAGACAGGTAATGTCATGGCGCAGGTATCACGAAAGCCACTAGCCGACCAGGCGGCCGATCTCCTACTCACCCGCATTCGATCAGGCGAGTGGACCCTCGGCGAGAAACTGCCGGGAGAAACCACGCTCGCACCTCAACTCGGTGTCGGGCGGTCCACGGTGCGCGAAGCGATTCGCCAGCTAGCCGGTCGTGGGGTGTTGGCATCACGGCAGGGCGCGGGAGTCTTCGTAACCGCGCTCGACGTCCCCGAGGATTGGGATGCTGTGTTGCGCAGAACGAACATCCTCTCGGTGATCGAGGCGCGCATCGCCATTGAGGCAGAAGCGGCCTCACTCGCGGCAGCGCGACGGACTCCGGCAGATCTACGCGCGATCCGCCGCGCCCTCACTGATCGGTCCGAAAACCGCGTCGAAATCGAGCGCCTCGTCGATTCCGATACGGCATTCCACCGCGCAATCATTATTGCCGCGCACAATCCAATTTTGCTTGAGTTGTTCGACAGCTTCACCCCGCGCCTGCGCGAGGCGATGATCGAGATGCTCCGAATCCGCAAGGATTTCGGGGATGACGCCGACCACGATGTTCACGGCGAGATTGCTGATGCGATCGCTAATCGCGACGAAGCAGCTGCGGCTCTTTGCAGCCGCACGCATCTCCTCTCGCTGCGAGACAACCTCGCGTGAGCGCCGGATCGATGCGCTACTCACCAAATTAGCACGGTGTGCTATTTTGGTGGGCATGGGTTACGCAAAGCATGACGAACGCCGCGAGCAAATTCTGTCGGCGGCGGCTGGGCTGCTCGCAGAGGCCGGGATGGAACAGCTCTCGGTGCGCGCCGTGGCACAGGCCGCGGGGATCGGCATGGGCACGCTCCGGCACTATTTCTCCAATCAGAAGTTGCTGCATGAAGCATTGATCCTCAAGCTCGTCGATGAGGAAACCCAAGATTTCGAGATTCACGACCAGACGCTGCCCGCACCAGATCGCCTCGAGCGGTGCCTGTTGCAATTCGTGCCGACGCTCGACGAAGCAACACACTTGCTCGACGTGTGGTTTGGCATGTATCGGGTGGGCCTAGACCCGTCTGGTTCGCCCTTCGCGCGCGAGTTCTTGGAGCTCTCGACCACCCGATCTCGCGAACGCATCAGGGAGTGGCTGTCGATCGTGTCAACCGAAGGGCACCTCGAGTCCTCCGCTGTGCGCACGCACGCGCTCGAGTTGAGTGCCCTGATCTCAGGGGTGTGCCTCGAGCTCGTCACCCCCGGCGCTGAGATGACCGTTGACGACGCGCGCAGCATCGTGAGCCGCGCCGCGCGAGCGATACCGAAAGCAGTACGCGCATGAGCGGCGACGAACAGACCACAAGCGAGCGCGGCAGGGTGCGCCCGAATCGTAGGGAACGACAGCGAGCCAGCCTCATGAAGAGCGCCGGAGCGCTCACGCTGCCCCGCGATCTCTCGGGCGGCCGGTCGCTGCCACTTGCGTACGTGCGCAGCGGGCCACGATCAGGGCCTCCCGTGCTGGTGATTCCCGGCGGGCCAGGTCTTGGGTCAGTGATGCCCTATCAGCGATTCCGCGCAGTTGCGGCGAAGCAAGGGATCGACGTGCTCATGGTTGAGCACCGCGGTGTCGGCCTGTCGCGCAAGGCAAGCGACGGTCACGATCTGCGCCCCACAGACATCACTGTCGAAGAGGTGCTGGCCGATCTCGTTGCGGTGCTCGATGCCGAGAACATCGAGCAGATCTTGGTGTATGGGGCGTCGTACGGCAGCTATCTGGCGGCGGCGTTTGGGGCTCGTTACCCAGATCGGGTGAGCGGGATGATTCTGGATTCACCGATGCTCGACGCGCAGGGCAGACACGACACCGCGCGATCACTCAACGACTTGTATTGGCATGGCACCGCGGAGACTTCGGAGCACGCTTCTCGACTTCGTGCCCTGATTCAACGCGGAACGGTCTCCGTTGAAGATACCGGATTCCCCGTGCAACTTTTGCATGAGGCTGGCGGCCCTCATCTGGTGATGTCGATGCTCAACCTGTTGGAACGCGGCAAGGGCGCCCGCGTCTGGTCGTGGTTGAACCGCCTCGGCACCTCCGACGTCATGAAGCCCCGGCCTTTCCTGATGGAATTCGATCTCGTCGCCCATTGCGCATTCACCGAACTCGGCTTCGGCCTCCCCCACGATGCTGAGCTTGGCCCACTGCGTAGCGATGCTTCCTTCGCCGCACTCTCCGAAGAGTGGCCGCCCTTTGAGCGCGAGCCTGTCGATGTGCGCGGGGCGCTTCCGCACTTCAATTGGCCCATGCTCGTACTCTCGGGAGACCGCGATCTGCGTACGCCGCGATCGGTTGCAGAACAGGTGGTCCAGGCTGCGCCGCACGCAACCCTCGTTCCAATCAAAGACCACGGGCATAGCGCCCTCGACACCGCGCAGCTTCTTGCCCTCCAAGCAATCAGTCATCTCTCCATGGATCCAACCGCATCGCCATCTATCTTGAGCACGCTCAGCGGATCACGGCCGATGATGGCCCGGCTCATCTCGATCCGGATCATGATCGCCAAGATGCTCCCGCAGCGACGAAGCTGAGCCACCCCTTCTGGCCCGTTGCTCGGTCGTGCCGCGCTCAGGCCGGCAGCGACCCGAACTGGATGAGGTGTTCGAGATCGCGGGCGAATCGCTCGGCATCGGCGTTGTTCTGCGGCATCATTCTGAACGCTCGCCTTGAGGCGGTGTCGACCTTCATCATCGCAAATAACCACGGACGATACCGCACCCCTACGACCTCAGCCAGGGGCACCTGGCGGCTGATTTTTGACCCCTTAAAGATGCCAGCCACTCGCGCCAGGATAAATCGAGAGTCGGTGACGATCATGACGAAGGGGAAGTCGCCGGCGACACCTGGTAGCGCCAGCAGCACCTCTTCCTCAGGATGAAGCACCTTAGGGATATCGCGTCGCAACCCAGGGCTCTCATAGAGCTCATTGCGATTGAGGGCCGTCGCATAGGTCATGGCGGCGCGAGTTGTGGTCATGCTTAAAATTCTAGGAGCACTAGTCTGAACATGAAATTCACCGCGGGATCTGGCTAACAGAAATGCTCCTATTCGACCGCAGATCAATGTAGTTTAGAAAGCATTTCAGCCCCCTAACCACGACCATTGGAGACTCCAATGCCTCTTCGCTCAGTTTTTACCGAGGCACAGAAGTTCGCCAAGTACCTGGTGTCTGCGCCGGAGGTCGTTGATCACGAGCTGGCAGAGGAAAAGTATCGAGCCAATGGCCTACGCAAAGACAAGGTCCTCGTAGCTGACCTCATCACGCAGCTCCCCGAGCTGACTATGCCGTTAGGCCAGCCAGACTCGAATGTCGCCTCGGCCGTGATCACCGACGCACTGCGCTGGTGGGTAGAGGTAGAGGACGGCACGAAAATTCCGATCGCCGCGGTGAATATCGAGAACATCGGCTGGCGAGGTCTCGCCTATTCCAGCGACCCCCACTCGCCAGCGATGTCAGTTCACGATCTCGTGTTCGGCGGCGACCGGGTCAACGGTCAATTTACGGCCGCTAGCGGTTTACCCGTCAACATCGAAATCGTGTACTTCGATGACCGCGAGAAGGATGTTAATGCCAAGGTGACTATCCAACCGGCGCCTGACAAGGCGGTTATGCGCCCGGGCGGGCGAGACATCAGGAAGACGATTGCCGATCTCCGCAATGAAGTCGAGGTCATGGAGAAGCACCCCATAGCCAAAGACATTTTCGAGTCGTCCGTCGAGCTCGCTGCAGAGAAGGCACTGGGGCGCTTCTTCAACCTGTTTTGAACCACGCGTTCGAACCCGATGGGTAGACGCTAGACAGTAAGCATTTGAGGTTCTCTTCAACCACGATGCGCTTACCGTTGAGAAAAAGGGGCATCAGCCATGGCACGCAAGAAGACTGCCGAAGAGAAGGCAGATGAGCAGCGACGGTACGCTCTTGCTCGAGCAGCAAAGGAAGAAGCGGATTTCGAGCCGTTTTTCTCCGACCCCAATCAAGCTATCCGTGCGGTGGCCGCGGGGAATCCGGAGGCAACGGCCGACGTGCTCGACCGGTTTGCCTCCGACCGATTCTGGGGCGTCGGGGCCGAGGTTGCGCTGCACAAGAATGTATCCCGCGAGACGCTCCTTCGTCTGGTCGAGGATCCCCGTTCTGGCGTCGTCTATCGGGAGGCAAGGAAGAGGCTCGAGGCAGAGGGCATACTCTTTGGCAACGATGGCTTCGCCATCTACTTCTGACCAGTATCGCCGCGGGGCTAGGGCGACCGGGGCCAGTCAGAGACGTCGCCGCGGTTGGCAGCCTCTCACGTCAGGCCACCTGGACGCGCTGATCACCCATCACATACTCGATCGCCAGCCCGCCGCCGACTGCTTCAAGGTAGCTACGGATCGTGCCAACCTTCGCACTGTCGAGGTCGCCGCGCTCAATCTTGGAGACCTGTCGCTGGCCGACACCAATGCGCTCGGCCAGTTGCGCTTGCGTCAGCCCGGCCTGCTCACGCAGTTCACGTAGCCGGTAGGCGCGCACCTCCGCGAGCATCCTTGCCTTGTGTGCTTCAATACGCGCCCGCGCAGCGTCGTCAACAGGGCGTGTAACGACATAGTCCTCATAGCTCAGAGCCAATTCGATCACTCCCCTCTCAGTCGGTCCAGATGTTCGCCGAACAGGTCGTCGGCCCTGGGAATGTTTTTCTTGTACCAGCGAACCCAGTTACCCGTTTTGTCTCCGGCAACCAGCATGATTGCTCTGCGCTCGGGATCGAACGCGAAGAGAACCCGCAGTTCGCTCTTCCCCGACGAGCCTGGGCGAAGCTCCTTCATGTTCTTGTGCCGGGAGCCACCAATAGTATCCACGAGCGGGCGTCCGAGCTGCGGCCCGATTTCCCTCAAGACTTCGATAGCGGCCATCACCTGCTCCCAAGAGTTTGAATCTAGGGCATCGAGCCAGTCTTCGACGAGCCCGACATCAACGTTCCACACAACACCATAATAGACCCTGCAGGGTCTATTGGCAATGCACTTCTCTCGAAGAACTTAGACACGAATTCGAAACTCCACCGCGACAGCATCGCCGTTCCATTCGGAGTCCTCGATCACATGCGCGTCTCTCGCGAGCGTGACGTCACGCCTCTTCCAACGAGGACCGCTCGTCATCACGCAACCTCCAGCGGCGTGATCGCCGTAATCTGCTCGGCGATACGATCCTCAGCAAGATCCAACTCGTAATACGCCTGCAGGTTCATCCAGAACTGCACGGACGTGCCGAAATACTTCGCCAACCGCAACGCGGTGTCAGCTGAGACTCCGCGCTTGCCATGCACGATCTCGTTGATGCGGCGAGGTGGGTCCCCAATAGCAACCGCAAGCTTGTTCTGCGTGATGCCAAAACAACTGATGAAGTCCTCCATGAGAACCTCGCCCGGGTGGATTGGTGGATAACGCTTCTCGGGCATCCTCTCTCCCTCAGTGATAAATCTCTCGGCGGTGACCGACTCACAAAACGAGGATCATCAGCCCATCGTCACGAACGTCGTAGATGATCCGGCAGTCGCCAACGCGAATACGGAGCTCGCCGTTACCACCGCCCATCTGCAGGCTTCCTGGCGGTCGTGAATCTTCAGCGAGCACATGGATCGCAGCCTTCAACCGAACAGCGACCTGCGGATGAAGCCCACGAAAAGTCTTCGCGGCTCCCCGCGCGATGCTGATCTTATACGTCACGTCAACCCAGGATCAAGGCCCCGGCGTACCTTACGTATATTGATCGCGTAGCCCAAGTCGTGCCTCACATACTTTGATCGCATACTTCTACGCTGAACGAGTATGAACAAGGGCGTGGTGTCAGTGGCGACACGTATCGAAGTCACCAAACAATTGAAGCAGGCCTACAAGACTGCTTCTCGCGCTGAGAAGTCCAAAATTCTGGACCAGTTCTGCGCGACTACCGGGATGTCACGCGTGACAGGCAGGCGCTACCTGACCAGCCCACACCTCGGTACCAAGAACGTCACCCAGATCGACCATCGACGGCATCGACCGACCAAATACTCGGCCGCTTCCCAACGCGTGCTGGTGTGGCTGTGGCGAGTCATGATGTACCCCTGCGGGAAATACATGCAGCAGATGCTCCCCGAATGGATTCCCCGACTTGAAGCGCATCATGAACTCGTTTACGGGCGTCACGACTACAGCCCCGAGGTGCGAGCCGAACTGTTGCAGATGTCTGCCGCCACAATCGACCGATACTTACGCGAACACCGTCGGGCGTTGGAACTGAAGGGCATCTCAGCCACCCGGTCGGGCGCGCTGCTGCGCACCTCGATCACGATCCGGAAAGCCGGGGATGAAGCCGAACACGAGCCCGGGTTTATGGAGTGTGACACCGTCGCGCATTGCGGCCCAACACTCAAGGGCGAGTTCGCGAGAACCCTCACCGCGACCTGCGTATACACGGGGTGGACACACTTGGAAGTCCTCCGCAATAACGCGCGTGTACACATGATCGCCGCGCTCGATCGTCTCGAGAAAGCGTTGCCGTTTGATGTTGCCGGGCTCGACTGCGATAACGGCTCCGAGTTCATCAACGACCAAGTCGTGGCGTGGGCGGGTGAACGGAAGGTGTTCTTCACGAGGTCCCGGCCCTACAAGAAAAATGATCAAGCGGTCGTCGAGTCCAAGAACAATCACATCGGGCGCAAGTATGGCTTCTACTACCGCTACGACACCGCCGACGAACGAGACGTCCTCACGAAACTCTGGCAGGTGGTGATGTGGAAGATGAACTTCTTCACCCCCACGAGAAAGCCAGTCGGGTGGAGCGTGGATGGGCAGGGGCGCAGGCGGCGCGTGTATGACGCTCCGAGGACTCCGTATCAGCGGCTGCTCGATGCCGGGGTACTCTCCCACGCTCAAGAACGTGCACTGCGGGCACAGTATGCGAAACTCAACCCGGTCGAGCTGACCCGTGACATTGTCCGGTATCAGGGCATGCTCATCACCAAAGCACGATGGAAGACCGAGGTCCTCACGGCCGAGGTTGCAGACGCGAAGAAGAACCGGCGGAAACGACAGACCGGCGGCGTGAAGATTCGCTCCGCCTGAGCCGAGGCTACGCGATCAAAGCACGTGAGGCACAAGTAGAGTTACGCGATCATCTTGACATGAGGCACTACGACACTGCTCGGTCGCTCAGCGTCGGCAGCTCCGGGCACTGCTTGCCCCGGCCACGACCTCGGTGCGGGAACCAACGCGCTGGTGAAGCGCCCTGGGTTCCGTTAGGGAGGCAGTCGACCCCTGCGGAGGCTCCGCAGGGGTCGGTTAAAAGCGAAGGTCAGCGCCATTAACGCTCAGCAACTGATAGTAGATCGGAACTCACCCCTCGGACCCAAACGGGGACCGAGAAGATAAAATTCCTGGTCAGAGGCGACCCTTAGACGTTGAACCTAAATTCAACCGAGTTCCGGTTCAACCTATCGCCCTAACACTCGGCGCACTCAAGAAGACCAGTCCCAGACGCAGCTGTCCAGCACTGAACAATTCACTCGCGCCAACGTCCGCAATGATTCTCCTTTTCCCGGGCTCCATGTGTTTTGATCGCGTGAAATCATTCCTTCGAGGACCGGGCGCAGATGAGCCGCTCACACCCGCAGCAAGATCTTGCCTGGAGTGTGCGCACCCATGCTGTGTTCAAAAGCGGTGGCCGCCTTCGCGAGCGGCAGAATCTCTGCGATGCGCACAACCAGCTTTCCGATTGCCGCCAGCTCGACCGTGCGCTCGAGCTCATCAATCGGATGCTCCACCCACGGAATACCCGCCGACACCGAGTGCTCTTCACCCCACACAGTGACCGCGCGCGCCATGTTCGACAGCAGTTGCGTCGTCGCGTGTACCGAGTTTCGCCCGCCCACCGCATCTGCGCTCGCGGTGACCGTTCCGATCGAGCGCACTGCCGAAATCAGGTCACCGGCATAGTCCACGGGGATTGCACCGATCGAGCGTAAGTAGTCCTGGTTGGCGACCGATGCCGTGCCGATCACGCGGGCGCCTCGCGCTACGGCAATCTGCACGGCTGCCGCTCCGACGCTTCCCGCCGCCCCGTGTACCAGTAGGGTGTCGGCTGCGGTAATACCCAGGTGGTGAACGAGCGAGTACCCCGCGACCGCTGATGAAGGCAAACTCGCCGCTTGTTCGGGGCTCACGCCCCGCGGTCGCCGCACGACCAGATCAGCATCGACGACGAGCTGTTCGCGGTAGGAGCCGCCCCGAGCACCAACGATCACGGCATCGCCCACCGCCACGGTCACCACACCCGCGCCAACCGCATCAACGATGCCCGTGGATGCTCATCCCGGGGTGGCCGGGAGCGCGAGCGAAGCCCCAAAATGCCCCGCCGTCATCTTCCAATCGATGGGGTTCACCCCGATGAGCTCATTGCGCACACGCACCTGCCCAGGCCCCGCGTCACCTCTGGCCTCATCAACCAACCTCAATACGTCGGGCCCGCCGTACTCCACAAACTCAATTTTCTTGCTCATAGAACACGACGGTAAGGCCTGACGTTAGCGTGAGGGTCAAGCGGCGGTTCTTGTTCAACCCGGCCTACTTACGACCGAGGGCTTGCTGCAATCACGGTGTCGAGGGCTGCGACCGAGGCACGCAAGGCATCAATACGGCCGAGCATGTCGTCGCGTTCAGCAACGAGCACACCAAAGAGATCAGCACAGGTCAGCGCGACGCCGCCGTCGTGCTGACTCAGGCATGGCAAGATGCGTTCAATCTTGTGAGAACTCAGCCCCGCCGCCAACAGCGTCTGGATCCGTTGAACAGCCACCACGTCACCCTCGGCATAGCGCCGATAGCCGTTGGCGAGGCGGTCAGGTTTCAGCAGCGCCTGTTCTTCGTAGTAACGCAGCGAACGCACACTCACCCCGGTGCGCCGCGCAAGCTCGCCAATTTGCATCGTTGCTCCCCCATCTCTGCCGACCCTCACATCAGCGTCAGCAGGCAAGGCGTTATTCCTGGTCCGCTCAATAACACTCACGCCAATGCTCAATCACGGCCCCGAATCAACGACCACACCAGATCTCACGTTGTTCTGCGAATTCTTCAGGGGCTACATTAGTGACGTCTGGATCGTGGATCGCGCCGCATCAAGATCGCGTGCCCGGCGGGCTCAGACACAACGCTCAAGACCGCCCCATCGGAAGGTGCCCCTGGCTTATGGCTCGAAAGCGCAAAACACTTCCCAAAGAGTTCGGCGAGATGCTCACCTCGGCACCGCTCGACGAACTCATCGCGGTGTTCGACCAGTGCGAGATCAACGCCCGCGGCACGTACCCCAAGTCCACGGCCCTCGGCTTTCGAAACTGCCCCGATGCCCTGATCGTGTGGTTGGTCGAGCACGGCATCGATCTCGAGGCTCGCGATGTGCGTGGCTGCACCGCGCTGGCTGATCGCGCGCAAAGCTCCTCCCAAAAGCACGCCGACCAGATCGCACTGCTGATCTCACTCGGGGCCGATATTGAGGCCCCCGATTCTTCAGGGCGCACGCCCTTCTGGAACGCCACCACCGATCTTCGGCCCGCGGCCGCACGCGTGCTCGCTCAGCACGGAGCCCAGGTCACGGGCGACACCTGGGACCCAGAGCAGCTGCTCACCATCGCCCTCAGCCGGGTCGACAACATCAGCATCGAAGCCGCCGTCGAGATTTCTCGCCTGCTCATTGAGCTGGGGGCGCCGGTCACCGAGCAGATGCGCGCCAGCGTCGCGCAGATCGGCCAGGTCTTTGAGCGGTATCGCTCGGTCTTTGCTCCGGATCAGCTCGACGCCACCCAGGCCGCCCTCGATGAGCTGTACTCGATCTTCGACGTCGCACCCGCCAGCACCCGCGTGATGCATGACGGTTCATCGCCCATTGTTATTGCAGACGGCACCTGGCAGCACCAGCACGAAGCCCTGTGGGAGCTGCTGGTGCCGGGGGCAGGCCCCGCGGCCACCGAGCAGGGCGAGGTGATTCGGCTCACCGGCAAGGTGGCCGATGAGATGTTCCGCAACGGTGGCGGAAACTGGAACGCCAGCTTCCGCGGCATGGTCGACAGCTTTGTGGCACTGGTGGGTACCCGGGCCGAACTTTCGCCCGCGCACCTTGCCGACGCCCGCGCCGCAGCTCAGCGCGTGCGCACCGGTCGAGGTGAACAGCCCGACCTGTATCGCTTGTCTGAGCTTGCCGTCGAGTGGGTCTCGCAGAACCCGCAACCTCACCCGCTGAGCACGGAGTCTTAGGCATGGGAGTGGTGAGGCCGCGGTGACCGTCGAGTGGTTTGGTGAGCCGGGTGGCGAGCCAGTCGAGCTCAGCGCCGCCGATGCGGCCTGGGCGGTAACGGCCGCTGAGTGGGCGGCGCGTATGCACGATGCGCTGGCCCCCACGCAGGTCACGGTCGAGCACGTGGGTTCCACCTCGGTGGCCGGCATGCCGGCCAAACCGGTGCTTGACCTAGTGGTGGGGGTGCCCGATATCGCTGACGAGGCGGCGTATCGACCGTGCCTCGAATCGCTCGGTTTAATGCTGCGGCAGCGCGAACCCGACCACCGGTTCTTTCGCCCGCCCGCGGGCGCCCCGCGATCGGTGCACGTGCATGTGTGCCAGCACGGGTCCAATCGCGAGCGCGACTATCTGCGCTTTCGGGATCGCCTGCGCGCAGACCCTGCACTGGCCGCACAGTACGCCGCGCTCAAGCTCGCGCTCTCACAACAGGTGGGTGAAGACCGTGCTGCCTATAACGCAGGCAAAACGAGTTTCATCGCGTCGGTCATCGCCGACTGAGCGAGCCCGGCGGGGTGCAGCACCCTACCGGCACCCTGCGCGTGAAGCGGCGTGCGGGCACAACCTCCCTATTTTACGCGCGTCAGCGCGCAAAAGCGATGCCCTGGGTACCCGCCTCGGCGGCTTCTACCCTGGTGATATCTCATGGAGGTTCATCATGTTTAAGTTGCACACCCGACAGCTTCACCGCCCGGTCAGCCCCTACGCCCCGTTCCACGAGCCCCCGCACGCGGCCTCCCGCTTCGACGCCGGCACCGGCCAGGGCACCATCCTCAAAATGCCCACCGGCACCAAACTCGAGCACCCCGTGCTCGACGGCTCCACCGAGGGCCGAGTCGCCCAGAGCGCTACGATCAATCCGTTTCGCGGGCTGCCCGATCCGGCGCTGGGTGAGTGGCGATACGGTCACGAGCACATTCACACACATGGCCACGCCCATTTCCATTGGCATGCATAGGGCGCGCTGATCCGGGAAAAAATTCGCGTGCACGCGCCCCCGCGTGCACGCAGCAACGAACGCACTTCATAAACAGTTGCAAACTGGGGCGCATACGCAGGCCGTGTCTGGGAGAATAGTGGACATGGCAACTTCCCCGCAGAACACTGCACTCACCATCGGCGACGTCGTCGAGCTTCAGATCACTGGCATCGCTCACGGCGGCGTCAGCGTGGCACGACACGAAGGCCGCGTTGTTTTCGTCGCTGACGCGATTCCCGGCGAGACCGTACGCGCGCTCGTCACCGACGCAAAAAAGAAGTCGTTTGCACGCGCAACGACCATCGAAGTACTCGAAGCTTCAGAGCACCGCCGCGACCACATCTGGGCTGAGGCCTCGATCGAGCGCGCCCCCGAAGACCGCGTTGGCGGCGCCGAGTTCGGTCACATCGCGCTCGCGCACCAGCGTTCACTCAAGGGCGACGTACTCGTCGACGCGATGCAGCGCTTCGGCGGCATCGAGGCAGACGCTCTCGCCACCAAGTTCTCGGGCGTCGAAGCGGCCCCCGGTGACGACGAGCTCAACGGTCTCGGCTACCGCAGCCGCGTGCGCCTGCACGTTGATGAGACCACCGGCCAGGTCGGCCCCTACGCCGTGCGCAGCCGCCGCGTCGTAGACGTCGAGAACCTGCCCCTCGCCAACACCCAGGTCGGCCAGGTTGCCCCGCTGGGCGAAATCATGAACGGCGTCGACACGGTTGACGTGGTCGCGCCCTCGGCCGATGATCCCCGCATGCTGCTGCGCATGGAGGGCGAAAAGACCCGCGCTGGCGAGAAGGACATCGTGCGCGAGCTCGTGGGCGACCGCGAGTTCATCGTGCGCGCCGGCGGTTTCTGGCAGGTACACCGCGAGGCCCCCGAAATGCTGTTCAACGCAGTGCGCGACGCCATCAGCACGCTGATCGTTGACGGCTCGTTCACGAGCGGCGCCGCCAACCTCGACCTCTACGGTGGCTCGGGTCTGCTCGCAGCCGCCATGGGCGAGGCCGCTGGCCGCACCCTCAAGGTCACCACGGTTGAGTTCGATGAGGGCGCAACCGATGATGCCGCCGAGAACCTCGCCGAGTACGTTGGTGCTCTCGCCGTCACCGCTCGCGTTGACCGTTACCTGAGCGAGCTGCTCGCAGCAGCGCCCTCGGTGCGCGAGCGCCTCAAGCGCGGCACGATTGTGCTCGACCCGCCCCGCTCGGGTGCGGGCGGGGGCGTCATTGCTCAGCTCGTGAAGCTCGCCCCGGCGAACCTCGTGTACGTGGCCTGTGACCCCGTTGCCCTGGCACGCGATACGAAGTCGCTGATCGAAGCCGGTTACGAACTGACCAGCCTGCGTGCGTTCGACATCTTCCCGCACACGCACCACTTCGAGTCAATCGCGGTGTTTCAGCGAGCATAAGCCCGCCGCATGACAAAGGAGCCTCACGCACACGTGCGTGAGGCTCCTTTGTTGTTTCAGGAAGAAACTTAGGCGGCCTGCAGCGCCGCGATGATCTCGCGCGCAATCTCTGCCGAGGTGACCTCGAACCCGCCCACACCGTCGGCGTCGCTCGAGCCCATGCTGACGATGGGGCGCTCAACCACATCGCGTTTGGCCGAGAAATGTACGGCGTCAACGCCGGTCGCCCACAGCTGCGCGACGCTCGCCGCGTTCACCCCGCTGCCGGCCATCACTTCGATGCGCCCCGCGGCCACCCGCACCATCTCGCGCAGCGTGGCAGCACCATCGATGGCCTTGGCCGCGCCGCCCGAGGTGAGCACGCGCGCGATGCCCAACGGAATGAGCTGCTCGAGCGATTCGACCGGATCGGGGGTGACGTCAATGACCCGGTGCAGCGAGACTTGACGCCCCTCGGCCGCATCGCGCAACCGTGCCACCGCGTCGAGGTCGAGTTCGCCCGAGGCGAGCTGGCTTCCCACCACAACCCCGTGGGAGCCCGCGCGCACGGCGGCACGCACGTCACGCTCCATGGCGAGCTGCTCATCAGCGCTGTACACAAAGCCACCCGATCGCGGCCGCACCAGCACATGCACTTCGGTCGTGGTGTCGGTGGCTGCCGCGGCTTCAACGGCCGCCTCGATGAGCCCGAGGCTGGGCGTCAGCCCGCCGAGCGCGAGCGCCTGGCACAGCTCTACGCGCGCGGCACCGAGCTGGGCGGCCAACCGCACCGCCCCCGCGTCTTGCGCAACGATCTCAAAAGTTTTGACTCGCGTCACGCCAGACTCCTTTGTTCACCAACGTATTCACAAACACGCGCACCAAAGCGCTCACTAACGCTCACCAGTGTGTTCACCGGCACGCCCACCAGCGCTCGCACCAACGCATTCGTGGTGCGCACGCAGCGGCGGTTACGGTGCGACGACCTTGACCATGCCCGTCATCTCGGGGTGGATCGAGCAATCGTACGGGAACTCGCCAGCCTCAGTGAACAGGTGCGTATAGCTGCCCCCGGTCACGAGTTCTGACACAAAGCTGCCGTCTTCTGCCACCACGTCGTGCTCCATGGTGCCGTCGAAGACCCAGCGCACCGCGGTGCCCGCGGCAACCTCGACCGTGGCCGGCTCGTACGCGTTATCGACGACCCACACCGTGACCGCGGCCTTCACCTCATCGTCTGAGGGCACCAGCTCGGGCTTGCTCGGGCGAGCGCAGCCCGTGAGCAGCGCCACCGCGCCCACTCCGAGTACGCCCGCCGCACCGCGCAGCATGCGCCGACGAGAAATGGGCACAGCCCCAAGTGACCAGGCCTGCTGCTTCATGAACGTGTATCCCCTTACGAATTGCGTGGTGGCGGTTACGCCTTGTGGAGTGCGCGTGCCGCGTCGGTGATCGCGCCCGTCATCGACGGGTACACAGTGAACGCCGAGGCCACCTGATCAACGGTGAGGCGGTGCTCAACCGCGAGGGCGAGCGGGAAGATCAGCTCGCTGGCGCGGTGCGCGACGATGACGCCGCCGATGACGGTGCCCGAGGCCTCCCACGCGAACAGCTTCACGAAGCCGTCGGTGAATCCGATCATCTTGGCGCGCGGGTTCACGCTGAGGGGCACGGTGTGCGTAACGGCCTTCGCCATCGCGCTCGCATCGGCGAGGGTGTGCTCGTTCCAGCCGACCGTGGCGATCTCGGGGTACGTGAACACGTTCGCCGCGACGTTGCGCAGATCGATCGGGCGCACGAAGTCACCGAGGGCGTGCATGATCGCGGTGCGACCCTGCATCGAGGCGACCGAGGCGAGCGGGAAGAAGTTGGTGCAGTCGCCGGCGGCGTACACCGACGGAACGGCGGTGCGTGCGACCTTGTTGACCTCAATGTGGCCGCTGTCGGTGAGCGTGACGCCGGCCTCTTCGAGGCCGAGGCCCTGCGTGTTGGGAATGGAGCCCACAGCCATGAGGCAGTGCGTGCCCTCAACGGTGCGGCCGTCTTCCAGCTCAACAACGATGCCGTCCTTGGTGCGGGTGACGGTCTGTGCGCGCGCCTTCGACATCACGTTCATGCCGAGGCGCGTGAACTCGCGCTCGATCACGAGTGCGGCGTCAGAGTCCTCGCCGGGCAGCACCTGTTCGCGGCTCGACACGAGGGTGACCTCTGAGCCGAGGGTGCGGTACGCGTTGGCGAACTCTGCGCCGGTCACACCCGAGCCCACGACCACGAGGTGCTCGGGGATGGCCTTCAGGTTGTAGAGCTGCTTCCAGGTGAGGATGCGCTCGCCATCGGGCTTCGCGGTGTCGAGCTCGCGCGGGCGCGAGCCCACGGCCACCACGATGGTGTCGGCTTCGACGCGATCAAAGTCGGTGCCACCGGCGTTCGTTGACACGAGCACGGCGCCGGGGCCGTCAAGGCGCCCCTCGCCCTGCACGACGCGCACGCCTGCGGCTTCGAGTGACTGCAGCATGTCGTGCGACTGCGCGCCCGCCATCGCGATCAGACGCTTGTTGACCGCGGCCAGGTTGACCGCAATCTCGGGGCGCACGGGCTTGCCGTCGCCGCCGGGCACGAAGGCCTGCACGCCGAGGCGGCCGGCATCGCGCACGGCCTGCACGGCGCCCGCGGTCGCAATCAGACTCTTCGAGGGCACCACGTCGGTGAGCACTGCGGCACCGCCCACGCCAGCGCGTTCGATCAGGGTAACTTCTGCACCCTGTTGTGTGCCCGCGAGGGCTGCTTCGTAACCGCCGGGACCGCCGCCAAGCACAACGATGCGGTGCTTGCGTTCAAAGGATTTCGCCATGCCGCCAGTCTACCGGCGTGGGTCGCGCGAGGTTACTGCGCCGAGCGCAGTTTGGGGCAGTTTTCGCTGCTGCACCCGGGCCACCGCTTCTCAAGCCGGCAGTCAAAGCGGTTCAGATAGGACTCAAGCGTTGCTGCGGCGTGCTGCGCCGTAAACATTTGCAGGCTGCGGGCCTCGGCCGCATCCACCCACAACCACTCGGCGAGCCACGCGTCAACGGCCGTGGAGAGGGCGACGCCGGGCTCGCCATTGGGGCGCAGCCAGGTGACGCCCACGCGATCCGGAACATGCAGCGCCGCAGCAGCCTCAGCCACCGAGGCGCCCGCTATCGCGAGATCGCCCTCAATAAACACGCGCCCGTAGGCGGCCCCGTCGAGGTCGTGCAGCCAGGCATCGAGTTCGGCCAGGTCGTGCGCGTTCGCCAACGCAACGACCGGCGTGATCCCCTCGGGGTCGAGAACCGGCGCCCCCTGTGGGGAATCTGCGGGCTCAAACATCATCACCCCCTCATCTTAGGTCATCCTTACCTACATCGGAGGAATTCACGGGAAGTCGCCAGATTGCAGTTCGTGCCCGCCCGGGTATCTGCTTGCGCATATGATCGAATGCACGGGCGATGCCGCTTTCGACTGCCGCCTGAGCGCATTCCGCGCGACAATGACGTTGGAAGGACTGCTGCACAGATGACGAGGATCAACGCCTCCCACGCTCCGCTCCCCACCGCAAACATTTTTGGGGGGCCAGACGCGCTCGGCGGAAACAGCCTCATTCACGCCGATGTGAATAGCGCAGCGCTGATTACCCACCCCGCTTCGGGCAGCGGGCACCAGGTGCCCGAGGCCACCCTCGAGCGCGACCCGGGCATGCCCGCCAGCACCTGGCGGCTGCGCAGTGACGCCTGGGAGTACCTGCGTTTCGCGGTGAAGCGGCTCGCGCTCGCTGGCGAAGGCGAAGATGCGCTCGCACAAGACGGCGAGGTGCCGCGGTCACTGCGCGCCCTCGAAACCATCGAGATGTATTGGGCGGGCTTTGGCCAGCGCTACGTTGCCGCGATCGGCGAGCTGCTCGAGGCCGGCGATTACAAAACCGCGCTCGACCGCATCGGTCGCGTCGTCAACCGGCTGCGCGCCGACATTAGCGACGAGCCGCGCGAAGAATTCATGGACGCCGAAGAGCGCGCCGAGCGCGTGGGCGACGCCGACCCGCGCCCCCGCTTCGAGGTGCTCGTGGTCGACGAGACCACCGAGGCCGAGCGCGACGCGACCCGCGCCGAGGGCCTGCGCCTGCGCTCAGCCGCCGACACCTTCATCTACGAGTTCGTGATCGTGCCGTCAGCCGATGACGCCGTCGCCGCCATTCTCACCAACCCCAACATTTTGGCGTGTGTGGTGCGCCCCGGGTTCACCGAGCACACCCGCCAGCGCCTCAGCCGCGATCTCGCCGAGTCGGTGCAGATCGCCCGCTCAGAGGTCGCCCCCGGCTCTGCCCCCGAGCGTACTTCGCTCGCGAGCGTGCAGCGCGTACTCGGCCTCGCCGACACCCTCATCGCGCTGCGCCCCGAGCTCGACCTGTACCTGATGGCTGGCGCGCACATCGAAGAGCTCGCGGGGGCCACCACCCGGCGCTTCCGCCGCATCTTCCGCCGCGAAGATCAGCTCGAGTTGCACCTCACGCTGCTGCGCCGCGTCTCGCACTTGTTCGACACTCCCTTCTTCACCGCGATTCAAGATCACGCACGCCGCCCCGTGGGTGTCTTCCACGCGCTGCCCATCGCGCGCGGTGGCTCGGTGGTATCGTCGCGCTGGATTCGTGACCTCGCCGATTTCTACGGTCTGAACCTGCTGCTTGCTGAGACAAGCGCCACCTCGGGCGGCCTCGACTCACTGCTCGCCCCGGTGCGCACCCTGAAGAAGGCGCAAGAGCTCGCGGCCCGTGCATACGGCGCCAAGCACACGTTCTTCGTCACCAACGGCACGTCGACCGCCAACAAGATCGTGCACCAGGCCCTCGTCTCACCCAACGAGGTGGTGATGGTTGACCGCAACTGCCACAAGTCACACCATCACGCCGTGATGCTCACGGGCGCACGCCCCGCCTACCTCGAGGCGTACCCGCTCAACGAGTTCGCCTTCTACGGCGCAGTGCCCATCTCACGCATCAAGCAGATGCTGCTCGATTACCGTGCCGCCGGCCGCCTCGATGAGGTACGCATGCTGACGCTCACCAACTCGACGTTTGACGGCATCGTCTACGACCCCGAGCGCGTGATGGCCGAGTGCCTCGCGATCAAGCCCGACCTCGTGTTCTTGTGGGATGAGGCGTGGTTTGCGTTTGGCGCGTTCCACCCCGTCACCCGCCGCCGCACCGCGATGGCTTCGGCGCAGCGGCTCGAGCAGCGGCTCACCACCGACGCCCACGCGATCGCATACCGCGAGCAGCAGGCCCGCCTGTTTGATGCAGAGGGCAACCCAGCTTCTGACGCCGTGTGGCTGCACGAGCGCCTCATCCCCGCGCCCACGTCACGGGTGCGCGTCTACGCCACCCAGTCGACACACAAGACACTCACCGCGCTGCGTCAGGGCTCGATGATTCACGTCTACGACCAAGACTGGGGCCGCGAGGCCGAAGAGCCGTTCCACGAGGCGTACATGACGCACACCTCCACCTCGCCGAACTACCAGATTCTCGCGTCCCTCGACATTGGCCGCCGCCAGGTCGAGCTCGAGGGCTTCGATCTGGTGCAGCGTCAGCTCGACCTCGCGACGAGCCTCGCGCAGGCGATCAGCCGCCACCCGCTGCTGCGCCGCACCTTCAGGGTGCTCACCGCGCACGACCTGATTCCCGAGGAGAACCGCGAGGTGGGCCGCCCGATGCCCCTGCGCGACGGACTCTCCACGATGTGGGAGGCCTGGCGCACCGACGAATTCGTGATCGATCCGAGTCGCATCACCATCGAGATCAGCCGCACGGGCGTCGACGGCGACACGTTCAAGCATGAGCACCTGATGGATCGCTACGGCATTCAGGTGAACAAGACGAGCCGCAACACGGCCCTGTTCATGACGAACATCGGCACCTCGCGCAGCGCCATCGCGTACCTCATCGAGGTGCTCGTGAAGCTCGCCGAGAAATTTGAGGACACGCACACGCAGCGCGACCCCGATCACACCCGCGCGATCACCGAGGCGATCGATCTGCCGATGCCCCCGCTGCCCGACTTCAGCTCGTTCTCTGACGGGTACGCGACCGATGGGGTGCTGCCCGATGGCGATATGCGCGCCGCGTTCTTCCGCGGCCAGCGCCGCAAGTACGTCGAGCATGTGCTGCCCGATGTGCTGTGGGCGCGGGTCGCCGCGGGCGCAAAGCCGGTCTCGGCCGGCTTCGTCACCCCCTATCCCCCCGGATTCCCCGTGCTCGTGCCCGGCCAGGTCATCACCCCCGAGATTCTCGCGTTCATGCGGGTGCTCGATACCCGCGAGATTCACGGCTACGACCCCGTGCGCGGCTACAGGGTGCTGCTCGAGGAGACCCCGGCGGTCGAGAGCTAGGGCGTTTCGCGCCCGGGTGCTGCGGGGTCGTATTGAGCGATCGTGCGGCGAGCCCGGGTGTTACGAAGCTTGGGTGCTGCGGGGCTTGGTCTGGTTTGATCCGGATCAGGCCCCGCCGCCGTCTGCCCCACCCTTGCCCGTACCTTCGTACAATCGCGGGGCGGCAACACCGTGAAATTGTCTGCAGCGCGAACTGCTGCCGCGCCGATAGGCTGACTCGCAGATGACGCGCGCAGCATCGCACGCAGTCTTACCCCACCCCAGCACCGTCGCTTGAGGAGTCAGTATGGAGTCAGTTGACGTCGTCGTTATCGGCGCAGGTTTTGCCGGGCTCACCGCGGCCCGCGAGCTCGGGCAGGCCGGGCTCACCGTGCTCACCCTCGAGGCGCGCGACCGCATCGGCGGCCGCACCTGGACCGACCATCGCCTCGGGCATGATCTTGAGATGGGCGCCAACTGGATCCACTGGGTGCAGCCGCATGTGTGGGCCGAGGCCACCCGCTACGGCCGCGAGATCACCCGCAGCCCCAGCGCCGATGAGGCGTACTGGCGGGGCTCCGACGGCACCCCGCGCAAGGGTACGCTTGCCGAGTTCATGGAGCTCATTGGCGACGGCCAGCAGCGCATCATCGACGATGTGCGCTCAGCTATTCCGCGCGGCGTCGAGCCCACCGTCGGTGAGATTCAAGACCTCGACCGGCTCAGCATTCAAGACCGCATCGACGAGCTCGAGCTCGCCCCCGAAGCTCAGGCCGCCAACGAGTCGGTGTGGGTGGGGCACGTCAACGCGCCCCTCGCGCAGACCGGGCTGTCGAGCGCGCTACGTTGGGTTGCGGCGACCGGCGGCCACTGGCAGCTGATGCATGAGGCGTCGGCCACCTATCGAGTGGTCGATGGGATGCGCGGTTTCACCGATGCGATCGCCCGAGACGTGCGCGGCGAGATTCGGCTCAACACCGTTGTTTCGGCGGTCACGCAGCACGGTTCGAGTGCGATCATCGAGACCGTCGCTGGCGATCTCGTGCGCGCCCGACGCGTGGTGTCGACGCTGCCCGCCAACGCAATCGCGGGGATTACGTTTGAGCCCGAGCTGCCCGCAGTGTGGCGCCACCTCAATGCCGAAACGGTGGCGTCGCAGGGCACCAAGGTGTGGCTGCGCGCGGCGGGCCACCTACCCAGGTTCTTCGCGTACGCCAGCCAGAGTGACCCGATCTCGGTGCTCAAGGCCGAGTTCTACTGCTCTGACGAGGCGGGCGATTACACGATTTTGGTGGGCTTTGGCCCCGATCACACGCTCCTCGATCTCGATGATCTCGCCGCGGTGCAGGCCGCCGTTGATGCGTGCCGCCCCGGCATCACCATCACCGAGGTCACCGCGCACGACTGGATGACCGACCCGCTGTCGCTCAACACCTGGATGACGCACCGGCCCGGCCAGCTCACCCGCGACCTCGCCAAGCTGCGCGAGCCCGCGGGCAACGTGCACTTTGCCACCACCGATAACGCCAACCTGTGGGGCGGGTTCATTGACGGCGCGATCGAGAGTGGTCTGCGCGAGGCGCGCCGCATCATCGACGCGCTGCGCTAGCGGGAGCGCTGGGCTTAGCGACCTACGGGTCATTAGGTGGCCTCGTGTCGGGGTACCGAGACCCTTAGTACCCCGACACGAGGCCACCTAACACGTTCGCGCGCGAGTGAGGGCGGCCCAAGCACGAGCGCGCACGGCCCGAGCGCGCCCGGCCACCCCGCACTTTACGCCTCGTGCACCACGCGCCCGTCGACCACCGTCAGCACGATCGGCACCTCGGGCAGCTCGTCGGCGGTGGCTTCGACCGGGTCTGAGCCCCACACGGTGAGGTCGGCGACCGCGCCGACCTCGAGCACGCCACGGTCGGCATGGCCGCGTGCGAGCGCCGGCCAGAGCGTGTACGCGAACAGCGCCTCCTCGCCGGTGAGCTGCTGGTCGGGTTCGAACACGTGGGCCGAAGCGTCACCCGGAGTGTGGCGGCCGCGCGCCCACGCCATGCCGAGGCGGGGGTCGTACTGGGCCACTGGCCAGTCTGAGCCGAGGGTGACGGTGATGCCCGCATCGATCACGTCGCGCACCCGGTACCCCGTGGCCGCCCGCTCCCCCAACCGCTGCGCCCAGTTATCGCTGCAGTCGGCCTCGCGCCACTGCATATGCAGGGGCTGCATGGACGCGGTCACCCGGCTCGAAGAGGGCCCGCCGAAGGCACGCAGCCGGTCGACATCGACGTCGGCGAGCACCTCGAGGTGTTCGATAGAGTGGGCGGGGAGCCCCGGGCGGCACGGCAGTTCGGCGTACACGTCGAGCACCTGGCTGACCGCGTAGTCGCCCACCGCGTGCGTCGCGATCAGCAGGCCGGCATCGTGGTAGGCCCGCACGACCTCGGCGAAGCGCTCCCACGACGGCCAAAACGCAGCCCGGCCATCGCCGTGGGCGTCGCGTTCGTGCAGCCAGGCCGTGCCCGTGTCGATCACGCCGTCGCTAAACAGTTTGATGGCGCCGCCCTGCCACAGTCTGCCGCCCGCGTCTTTCGCTGCGATCACCCGCGCTACGTCGTCGTCGGCGTCGCCCACGGCGTGCCAGTGGTGCACGGTGAGCCGCTGGTCGAGTTCGCCGCGCTCTTCAAGCTCAGCGAGCAGCTCGGAGGTGGCCGGTTTGCCGTCCATGATGGCGCCGCCCGTGAGCCCGGTCGCCGCGAGCGCACGCAGCATATCGCGCAGGGCGTCGCGTTCGGCGTCGTGCGATTTCGCCGGGGCCGCGTCGAACAAGAGGTTGTAGGCGGTGGGTTCGCGCAGTTCACCCGTGGGGATCCCCGCGTCATCGACGACAATCTCGCTCGCATCTGCGAACTCACGCGCGCCCGTGATGCCCGCGGCGGCGAGCGCCGCCGCGCTGCCGAGGGCGGTGTGCAGGTCGTAACAGATGAGGGCGATGGGGCGGCCGGGGGCGGCGTCTTCGATGAGGGAGTAGTGCAGGCCGGTGCCGGAGCCTGTGCCGGTGAAGGCCTCGTAGTCGAGGTTCCAGCCGCGCAGCCAGGCCCCCTCGGGCAGGCGTGCGTGTTCGGCGGCGAGCGCTTCGGTGAGGTCGGCGATGGTGGCGAGGCCCCCAAGGTCGATGCCGGTGGTGAGGTCGGCGGCCCAGTGGGGGTGGGTGTGTGAGTCGAACAGGCCCGGAGTGATGGTGGCCGAGGCGACGTCGCGCACGGCGATCCCCAGCGCGACGGCCCGTGCGGTGATGTCGGCGTCTGACCCGATGTGGGCGATGCGGCCGTCGATGACGAGCAGCGCGGTGGCGTCGCATGCGCGGCCCAGGTGGGCGTTGCTGCGCAGGTGGGCCCCGGTGAGGGCGAGTGATCCGCCCGTGCGCGGGGTGAGGGGTGTGCCCGTGCTGGGCGAGTCGGGGCTGTGCATCATCGTTGATTCCTCAGGCTTCCTCGGGTGTACCTTCCACGATACCGATGTCGCCCTCTTTTGCGCCGGATCCGGGCCCAATGGCGCGCTCGCGCCGCGCCAGGCTTCGCGTTCGCGGGCGGCTGTATTGTTCTGGCGGCATTGCCCGCGCGTACACTTGACCAGTCGGCTCCCACAAACGAGCCCCAATGTTTCACGTAGCCCACCCACCGCTACCACGAGGATGCCGGGTGTGCACGCCGAAATCAATCGAAGGTCTGCAGTTGTCTTCCTCTGTTAATACATCGCCCACTCCCGCAGCAAACGCGCCCCGCAATAAGCCCTCGCGCGTTGTGCTTGCGAGCCTCATTGGCACGACCATTGAGTTCTACGACTTCTACGTCTACGCAACTGCGGCCGTACTTGTCTTCCCCCACCTCTTCTTCCCCACCGGCAACGAGACCACGGCGCTGCTTGCCTCGTTCGCAACGTTTGGCGCGGCAATGCTGGCCCGCCCGGTGGGTGCCATCTTCTTTGGCCACCTGGGTGACCGTGTCGGGCGCAAGACCACGCTCGTTGCTTCGCTGCTCACCATGGGTATCGCGACCTTCTTGATTGGCTTGCTGCCCACGCACGCGCAGATCGGCCCCTGGGCCGCGGTACTCCTGCTGCTGATGCGCCTCGTGCAGGGCTTTGCCATCGGCGGCGAGTGGTCGGGTGCGGCCCTCGTGGCCACCGAGAACGCCCCCAAGGGCAAGCGTGCCTGGTATGGCACCTTCCCGCAGCTCGGCGCCCCCATCGGATTCATCATCGCGAACATGCTGTTCTACGTGATCAACCTCAGCCTCGCGCACCCCGACGAGCCCGGTGTCGCGTCTGACGCGTTCCTGTCGTGGGGCTGGCGCATCCCGTTCTTGTTCTCTGCCGTGATGGTCATCGTTGGCCTGTGGGTACGCCTCAAGCTCGTCGAGTCGAGCGCGTTTGAGAACACAAAGGAGGCCGGCAAGGTCTCGAAGATGCCCATCGCTGTGGCGTTCAAGCTGCACTGGCCCGCCCTGATTCGTGGCACCTTCGCAATGCTCGCCACCTACGTGCTGTTCTACCTGATGACGTCGTTCACGCTGACCTTCGGTACGCGCCCCGGCCTCGAGGCCGCTGAGACGCTCGCGAAGGCCACCGGCGGATCATTCGATGCCGCAGCCTACGTTCCTGGCCTCGGCTACTCGTACAACGACTTCATTTTGATGCTCGTGTTCGGTGTCGTGTTCTTCGGTATCTTCACGCTCGTCTCGGGCCCGCTGGCTGACCGCTTTGGCCGCCGCAAGACGCTCATCTGGGTGACGATCGCGATCGCCCTGTTTGGCTTCTTGTTTGCCCCGATGCTGCTGAGCGGTCACGCACTCGTGCTGTTCTTCCTCGCGCTCGGCTTCACGCTGATGGGTCTCACGTTTGGCCCGATGGGCGCGTTCTTGCCCGAGATGTTCCCCACGAACGTGCGGTACACGGGTTCTGCTGTGGCCTACAACGTGTCGTCGATTCTGGGTGCCGCGCTCGCCCCGATCATCGCGGTGTGGCTGTGGGCCATGGCCGATGGCAGCCCCGCCTACGTCGGCTACTACCTCACGGGTGCCGCGGTACTCACGCTGATCTCGCTGATCTTGACGCCCGAAACGAAGGACGTCGATATGGAGGCGTAAGCGCCCCATACACGCTGAAGCCGCCCCGGTCGCAAGTTTTCTTGCGACCGGGGCGGCTTCGTTTTGTGGGTTTCGTGGGTTACGTTGCCGATTCGCCGGCTTCCCCGGTGTCGACGAGCAAGACGCCCGAGGGCACTTCCCACACCATCACAACATTGTCGCCGCGGTTGTGAATGCGCGCGTCTTGGCCAAGCCGCACCGCGCCCTCAGATCCATCGGGCAGCCGCACCGTGTACCGCCGCGACGCCCCCAGGTAGGTGACGTCGAGAATGGTGACGGGCACCGCGTTCTGTTCGGCGGTGGCCTCGGTGCCTGCCAGCTCGAGGCGCAGATTCTCGGGCCGGATCAAAATCGCGAGATCCTCATGCGCGCTCTGGCCGTCGGCGAGCACCCGGTGACCGGCCACATCGATCGCGGTGTGGCGTTCACCAACCGCGGTGCCCTTGCCCAGCAGCACCGTTGATTCGCCGAGGAACCGACCCACGAATAGGGTCTGCGGGGCCTCGTAGAGATCTTCAGAGGTGCCCACCTGTTCGATCTTGCCGTTGTTAAACACCGCGATGCGATCAGACATCGACAGCGCTTCTTCTTGGTCGTGGGTGACGTAGACGAACGTCGACCCGACCTCGCGGTGAATGCGCTTGATCTCGTTCTGCAACCAGTCGCGCAGTTTCTTATCGAGCGCGCCCAGCGGCTCATCCATCAGCAGCACGCGCGGCTCATAGACGAGCGCGCGGGCAAGCGCGACGCGCTGCTGCTGGCCGCCCGACAGCTCTGATGGGAACCGATCACCGAACTCGCCCATGCGCACCATGTCGAGCGCCTTGGCCACCTTCTCGGCCTGCACCTGCTTGCTCAGCTTGCGCCGCTGCAGCGGGTAGGCGATGTTTTCGGCCACCGTCTTGTGGGGAAACAGGGCATAGTTCTGAAACACCATGCCGATGTCGCGCTTGTGCGGGGGCAGCTTCGCGACGGGCTTGCCGTAGATGTGCAGCATGCCTTCGGTGACCTGGGTGAACCCGGCGATCATGTTGAGGGTGGTGGTCTTGCCCGATCCGGATGGACCCAGGAAGGTCATAAATTCACCCGGTTCGATCGTCAGATCGATCTGGTCGACCACGGCCTTATCGCCGTAGCGCTTCGTGACCTGATTGAGGCTGATTCCGGCCTCGCCGATCGCGTGGATGGCCGTGGTGTTCAGGCCCTCCGCGCGCAGCTCTTGCTCGTGCCCCTCGGGCACCGGAATCTCGTTGTGAGTCATTGCGTTCACGCTGCTACCGGTCGCTTTCTCTTGCGTGTGGCGAACTGGGCGACGAGCATCACGATCACCGAGGTGAGCATCGTGATGACTGCCACGGCCGCCACCGTCGGGTCATTGGTTTGGGTGACGCTGTTGAAGATCTTCACGGGCAGCGTCTGCAGGGTGGGGCTCTGAATGAACAGCGACAAGATGACCTCATCGAACGAGGTCACGAACGCGAACAGGGCGCCCGCCATCACGCCCGGCGCGATGAGCGGCAGCGTGATGCTGAAGAACGTACGTACCTTACCCGCCCCGAGGCTCGATGAGGCCTGTTCGAGACGCGGATCAAGCCCCTGCAGCGAGGCCATCACGTTGGTGATCACCAGCGGCATCGACACGATCGTGTGCGCGAGCACGAAACCGGGCAGGGTGCCCAGCAGGTCCATGCGCAAAAAGAGCGAGTAGAGGCCGACGGCGAGCACAATGCCCGGCACGATCAGCGGCAGCAGGAAGTAGCCCTCGAGCAGCCCCTTGCCGCGAAACTTCACCTTTGACAGGCCGAGCGAGGCGAGCACGCCCACGGCGGTTGCCACAAACATGGTGAGCACCGCGACCTGCAGTGACGAGAACAGCGCCTTCAGCCAGTTCGGGTCGGTAAAGAAGTTCTCGTACCAGCGCAGCGAGAAGCCCTTGGGGGGAAAGTTGAACGAGGGGGCCTCGTTGAACGACATCGGCACGATCACCAGGGTCGGCACGATCAGCCACATGATGATGAGCACCGCGAAGGCGGTGAGTAGACGCTTGGTGGTCACTTGTCCACCCCCGGAAATAGGCTGCCGTTCTTATTGAACCGCGACACGATCACCAGAATCAGAATCGTGCACACGAGCAGGAAGATCCCCAGGGCGGTGCCCTGGCCCCACATCAAGAACACGCTGATCTGCTGCTGAATGAGCGCCGAGATCATGCTCTCCTTCGACGAGCCAAGCAGCGCGGGAATGATGTAGAAACCGAGACCGAGAATGAACACGGTCACGCCGCCCGAGAAGATTCCGGGGCGCGACAGCGGCAGGTACACCGTGAAGAAGCGGGTGATGGGGCCGGCGCCGAGGTTTGCGGCGGCCGGCAGCAGCCGCTTATCGATCTTCGACATCGATGAGTAGAGCGGCAACACCATAAACGGCAGCAGCACCTGGCTCATGCCCAGCGCCACACCGAAGGTGGTGCGAATCAGCGGGATGGGGCCGATCCCAAACCATGCGGCGAGCAGCCCGTTGATGGGGCCGGTGTCTTGCAGCAGCACCATCCAGGCGAGGGTGCGCACCAGAATCGAGGTCCACAGCGGCATCATGATGAACAGCTGCAGGGCGTTGCGGGCGCGGTCGCCGACGATGGTCATCAGGTACGCGTAGGGGTAGGCTAGCAGCAGGCACACGAAGGTGACGATGAACGCGGTGCCAAAGGTGCGCACGATCACGGCGATGTTTGCGTCGGTGGTGAACAGCCACTCGTAGTTTTGTAGGCCGAGCTTGGGGTCAGTGATCGACCTGATGAACACGTCGATCAGCGGGGCGAGGAAGAACAGCGTAACAATGACGAACGCCGGCACGAAGAGCAGAAGCGTGCGCCAATTGCTTGGGATGCGCCTGCGTGGTGTGCCGCCGCCCGCACCGGGGGCACTGCCTGCGGCAATGCCCCCGGTGACGGTCTGGTCAGTCATGGGTTAGCTGCCCGTCGCCCAACCGGCCCATGCCGCCGAGAGTGCGTCGTAGTTTTCGACCCAGAAGTCGACGTTGGGCGCGATGCCCGTGTCGAGGTGCTCGGTGGTCATCCACGTCGAGAGTGTCTCATCGAGCTTGGGCTTCGAGTCGACGTTTACCCCACCGTATGAGGTGAGCTCGGTCATCTTGGCCTGCTGCTCGGCACCGATGGAGTAGTTCACCGCGGCGAACGCGGCCTGCTTGTCTTTGACACCCTTGGGGATGCCGTTCGAGTCGACCATGATCATCCACTCGTCCCACATGGGGGCGACGGGGGCACCAGCGGCGGCGGCGCCGTAGCCACGGCCCGACCACACGAGGCCCATCACGGCTTCGCCCGATTCGAGCTGCTGCTGTGCCTGTGCACCGGTGGTCCAACCGATCACGTCATCGCCGAGCCCCTTGTAGAGGTCGAAGGCACCCTCAATGTCGTCGGGGCTGAGGTTTGCAACATCCTTGCCCTGTGCGGCGAGCGCGAACTCGACGGTCTGCGGGTCGACGTAGGTCGACTGGCTGACCGTGCGCTTGCCGGGGAACTTCTTCGTGTCGAAGAAGTCGGCGGCGCTCGTGGGTGGGTTGTCGCCAAATTCGTCGGTGTTGTAGGCCACGACGAGGCCGTACATGATCTGGGGCACCATGCACTTATCGGTGATCGTGCCCTCGGGAATCTTCGAGACATCGATCTGCGAGTAGTCGTACTCTTCGAAGAGGGTGCCGCAGCCGCGCGCCGTGTCGAACTGGGTCGTGTTCACGATGTCCCAGCTCACGTTACCGGCGTCGACCATGGCCTTGAGCTTGCCCGCGTCAAACGCGTCTTGGTTGAAGGTGGCGCCCGAGGCCTCGGCGAAGGGGTTCCACAGCGCCTCGGTCTGGCCGTCCTGGAAAATGCCGCCTGAGCCGGCGAAGGTGAGCGTGGTGCCGTCGAATGCGCCGGCCTTCACTTCACCGGCGACCGGGGTGCCCAGGTCGCGCTCGGGAATGGGTTCGGTGGATCCGCCGCCGCTGCAGCCGATCAGCGTCAGCGCGAGAGCTGCCGCGCCGGCGACGATTGCGGTGCCGCGCCTGGCACTGCGTGGTTTCAGTTTGAACATCTGTTGCCTCACTTCATCGTGATCGAGATCCCCACCCTGCGGCATTCATCTTCGCTTCGTGGTTGCGGCGAGAGATTGAATCCTGCGGGCCATGCCGGGGTAACCGGTGGCGTGACCGCCTCTTGAAGAACGCGGTGGGTGGTCTTGAAGCTACCAGCGCGCAGGGGGTGCGCACCCCTCGTCGTGACTGCTTTGTTACCGAATTGGGCGACTTTCATAGCATCGTACGTTCACGCCCTGGCCCATAGTACAAACATAAGGTTTCGGTGCACGAACGTACGGTACTCCCGTGTTCTCGCCGTTCTGCTCCTACGATAGGACTAACCGCTGGCGACTGCGCACACCGGTCGCCTGGGGCGCCCGCGGTCTTGCACGGGGCGCACCGCTTGTTCAAGGAGGAACACATGAGGGTAATTGTTGTTGGCGCGGGCCTGGCCGGGCTCACCGCGGCATGGCAGCTCAGCAAGGCCGGGCACGACTGCACCGTGCTCGAGGCGCGTGACCGCGTGGGCGGCCGCACCTGGTCGACACAGCTGCCCGGCGGGGAGTGGACCGAACGCGGCGGCGAGTATGTGTTTCCCACCGAGTTTGCGATTCGGCAGCTCGCGGCCGAGGTCGGGGTGCCCATCCTCACGCACGGTGTGCGGTACGGTCGGCGCACCGTCAACGGCCGCATCATCTCGTTTGACGAGCTGGGCGAAACGAGCGCGCACGTCGAACGCACGCTCGCGACGATGCTGCAAGACGGCGAACAGCAGGTATCGCTCGAGCGCGCCTTCGCCGAGGCGCTCGGTGAGGGGTACCGGCTCGATCCCGTATATCGCCGCACCACCACGTCGGCCGCGGCCGACCCCACGCTGATCAGCGCCGAGGCCGTGCTGCTGCATGAGTCGGCCACCGCGGGCGGCTACGTCGAAGACGGCGGCCGGTTTGTAGGCGGCAACCAGTCATTGTCGATCGAGCTGGCGCGCAGGCTCGGCGACCGGGTACGCCTCGAGCACCCGATCTCGGGCGTTGACCAGTCGGCGGTGGGCGTGCAGGTGCGTCTCACCGACGGCTCGACCCTCGAAGCCGACGCCGCGGTGATCGCGGTGCCACTGCCGCTGCTGCGCCGCCTCGAGCTCGGATTCTCACTCACCCCCGCACAGCAGCTCGCCCTCGACCACCGGTTCATGGGCGTCGCCGCGAAGCTCGGGGTGCCGCTCGCGAAGGTTGACGGCGATATCGCGCTACAAAACCCCGATCACACGTGGTGGTCGTGGCGCTCCATGTCGATCGACGGCGAGCACCGCATCAACGCCCTATCGTGCTTCGCGGGCGGCCCCTTCGCCCTCGATGCCCTCGATGTCACGCAGGGCTCGGCCACCTGGGTCGAAGCGCTGCGCACGATGCGCCCCGAGCTTGAAATCGCTGGCGAACCGCTGCTCACCACCTGGGCCGATGACCCGTGGGCGCGCGGCTCATACTCGGCGCCCGGCCTCGACTGGGCGGCCGCCGACGCCACCGCGTTCACGGTGCCCGCGGGCCGCGTCGCCATCGCGGGCGAACACACGGGGCTCGAGCAGTCACTCTCGGGTGCCGTCGCCTCGGGCTACCGCGCGGCTACCGCACTCGCGCCGCTGCTGGCATCATGACCTTCACCGTGCGGTCGCTGCTCGATCTGGCTGCGGTGCGCACGATCTCACTCACGCCCGCGGCTGGCGAAGCGCGCGAAATCACCTGGACCCACGTGTGCGAGCTGGCCGAGCCATGGAAGTGGCTGGGGCCCGGAGCCCTCGTGCTCACCACCGGCGGCGGCGTGCCCACGACCACCGATGCGCAGTGCGAATACATTGCTGGGCTGCACGATGCGGGCATCGCGGCGCTCGTGGTGCACGCGGGCCAGCTGCAGGCGCCCCTCACCCGCCCCACTCTCGCGTTCGCCGCGCAGCTCGGCTTTGCCGTGCTCGAAACGGCGAGCGATGTGCCGTTCATCGCGGTCGAAACGGCGGTCGCGAACGGCGTCAAACAGCAGGCTGAGCTGCGGGCGCACGCCACCGAACGGCTCTACGCGGCGCTCGATCAGCACCCGGTCAACGCCCCCATCGACGCCCTGCTGCTCGAACTCGCGCAGGTGCTCGGCGGCTCACTGCAGCTGGAGCGTGCGCAGGCAGTGAGCGATTTTGATCCGGATCCCGCCGCGCCGCCCGCCCCCGGCCGCCTCGCGCTGCCGCTCGCCGGGGCCGTGCACGCCGGGGCGGCGGGGCGGCACTCCCCCAGCCTGGTGTGGACGGGCCCGGGCGTCGCCCCGCGCGAGCTGCTGCAGCACGCCGCGGGCATCGTCGGCAGCGCCCTCGCAGTGAAGCTCGCCTCGCACCGCGCCGAGTGGATGCACGGGTCGCTGCTGCTCGCAGATCTTTGCGATGCGACCGTGCCGTCGGCGCCCGCCGCGCACCTCGTGGCCGCGTATGGCATCGAGCCGCCATATGTGTTGGCGGTGGCGCCCGGCGATGACCCCCGCAGCCTGCTCGACGAGGTGCACGCCGGGTTCGCTGAGCTCAGCGTGCCGGTGCTCGCCACCGTGAAAGACGGGCAGGTGCTGCTGCTCGCGCGCGAGGGCAGCGAGTGCGATCGCGCGTTCGACGCGCTCGCGGGCGAGACCACCCGCATCGGCGTCAGCGCCACCTTCAGCGACTTCGACGGGGTATCGGCCGCGCTGGGGCAGGCCTGCAGCGCCGTGATTCGCAACCACCAGTCGGGGTATGTGCTCAGGTTCGAAGAGCACGCGACCACGTCACTGTTCTTGCCGCAGGGCACCGACCAGCTGCGCAACATTGCGCGGCAGGTGCTCGGCCCGCTCACCACCTACGATCAACAGCGGGGCACCTCACTCACCCACACGCTGCAGGTGTTTTTGGAGGAAAACCGCAGCTGGGTGCGCGCGTCAGAGCGGCTCTACGTGCACCGACAGACGCTGATCGCGCGGGTGTCACGCATTGAAAAAATTATCGACCGCGATCTCTCTTCGATGGAGGATGCGGCCGAGTGCTGGCTGGCCGTTCAGGCCGCCATTGGGTGCGGCGACCTCACCCCCAGCTCGGCTCAGGGTGAGGCCGTCGACGATACTGCTGGGTTAGTCGCGGGGGCAGACACAGCGATCTGAGGCTTGAACGCCCTCGAGGGCTTCCTCAATGTGCAGGCCGCAGCCTGCCCAGGTCACTTTGTTGCACACATCGCAGCGCACGGGAGAGCACATGTTCGTTCCTTTCTCACAAAACATCTCAAGACTAACCGGCTTGCGCAGTTTCAGCCTGGATACGGCTGGTACCGTGAAAGAATCCCGCGGGGCGCGGGCAGAGATGAGGGATCGATGACTTCTGCAGAACTGGACCAGCGCATAGCTGCAGCTGAGGCGTGGGCTGTGGCCGACATCGACCCCGCGTCTCGCCACGCCACCCGTTCACTCATCGCGCGCGCCCGCGAGGGCCAGCACAGCGCCATCACCGAAATCATCGACGCGTTCTCGGGGCGCCTCACGTTTGGCACCGCCGGGCTGCGCGGCAAGGTGGGCCCCGGCCCCCGCCGCATGAACCGCGTCGTGATCTCGCAAACGAGCGCTGGCTTCGCCCAGTTTCTGATCGAGCGCGAACAGCGATCGGGCTCGCTGCAGCTCGATCCGCCCTCGGTGGTCATTGGGTACGATGGCCGCACCGGATCAGCGGTCTTCGCCCGCGACGCCGCCGAGGTCATGGCCGGCGCCGGGGTGCGCGTCTTCCTGCTGCCCGAGGCAGGCCCCACCCCGTTGACCGCGTTTGCGGTGCGGCACCTGCAGGTGTCGGCGGGCGTGATGATCACGGCCAGCCACAATCCCCCGGCAGATAACGGGTACAAGGTGTTTTTGGGTGGCCCCGATGAGGGCGCCCAGATCATCCCGCCCACCGATGATGCGATCGCCCAGCACATCGACCGCGCCTCGCAGGTCGCCCCCACCACCATTGCGCGCGCCCACGACTACGTCACCCTCGGCGAGGGCGTCGCCAACGCCTACGTGGCCGAAACCGCGTCTGCGGTGCTGCGCGGGCTGCCGGCTGACCCCAAGCGCCCGGGCCGGGCACTCGGCGATGAGACCGACCTGAAGGTCGTCTACACCGCCATGCACGGCGTCGGTTCTGAGATTGCCAGGCGCGTGTTTCGCTCGGCGGCTCTGCCCAGCGTCATCGTCGTCGCCGAACAAGACCGGCCCGACCCCAAGTTTCCGTCGCTCGAGTTTCCCAACCCCGAAGAGCCCGGCTCGCTCGATCTCGCGTTTCGTATCGCGGGCGACCTTGATGCCGATCTTGTCGTCGCCAACGACCCCGATGCCGACCGCGTCGCGATCGCGGTGAAGGCGCCGGCCAGGCAACCCGCACGGGCCCCGCGCGGGTATCGGCAGCGCCCCCGCGTCGCGTCGCAGCAGTTTCGTCGGCTCACCGGCAACGAGCTCGGGCTGCTGTTGGGGTGGCGTGCGGCCGAGCGCGAGCATGCCCGCGCCAAGATCGCCGGCACCGAGCCGCGCGGCACGCTCGCCTCGACCAATGTGTCGTCGCCCGCGCTGCGCGCGGTCGCCGAGGCGTACAACCTTGACTACACCGAAACGCTTTCGGGCTTCAAGTGGGTGTCGCGGGTGCCACGCCTGATCTTCGGTTTCGAAGAGGCGATCGGGTATCTCACGCACCCCGGCCACGTTCGCGACAAAGATGGTATCTCGGCCGCGGCCGACGCCATCGCCATGGTGCGCGAGCTCAAGGCCGAGGGTCGCACCGTATGGGATCTGCTCGATGATGCGAGCGAACTGTTTGGTCACTTCGCGAGCAGCCAGGTCACCCTGCGACTGCCCTCCATGGATGTGGCGACCGAGCTGTCGGCGCGCGTGCGCACGACGCCGCCCACCCAGTTTGGTGACACCCGCATCACGCGGGCCCGCGACCTGATGAACCCGGGTGAGGCTACCGTGCCGGCGAATGTGCTGCGTTACGACCTCGCCGACGGCAGCCGCGTGATGGTGCGCCCCAGCGGCACCGAGCCCAAGCTCAAGGTGTACCTCGATACCTTCGCCGGCGACGGCACCGCCGCCGAGCGGCGCGGCCAGGCAGAGGCCACGCTCGCCCAGCTCGAGGCCGCCGTGCGCGGCTACTTCGACGGGCTTCAGCTCTCGGCGTGAGCCGGCTTCTCGGTGCCGGCTGACTGCTTAGCGTCAGCTGGCTTCTCGGCGTCTGTCGTCGCGGCGTGAGCGGGCTTCTCGGCGCGCGCCTCTTTCGCGGCCTGCGTCGTCAGTGCGACCTCGTCGATCTCAGACGCTGAGGCGTGACGCGGCAGTACCAGCCCGGGCGCCACGGGCAGCCCCAGCTTGGGGTCTTCGCCCACGGCGATCCACGCTGACGTGAGCATCAGTGCTCGGCAAATAAAGTTGAACCACAGCAGCAAACCCACGAGCACCGCGAACGACGCGAGCAGCGGGTTGTTCGATGCTCCGCCCAGCAGCGCGCCGCCCAGAATCTTCAGCACGAGCAGGGCCACGGCCCCCAGCGCACACCCGCGCAGCAGGCGCCACTTGGGCACATCAACCTCGGCGAGGTACCGGTGCATGGCGATCAGCAGCAGCACATCAAACAGGTACACGGCACTGAATCGGGCGATCGTGCCAAACGTGCCCAGCAGCCACGAATCGGTGCTCATGCCGAGCCACTCGAGCACCAAGTTGGCGAGGGTCGAGCTGAACACGGTGAGCACGGCCGAGATAATGATCGCCGCAAAGAACGCGCACGCCAGCGCAAAATCGCGCAGTTTCAGCAAGATGGCGTTGCGGTACTGCTTCACTTCAAGGCTGAAGATGATGCGAATCGAACGTCGCGTGCCAGTGAACCAGTTCAGTGCGACCCACAGCAGTGAGACGCCTGCAACCAGGCTCGTCCAGTCGATCGCGCGGGCCTCGAGCAGCGTGTGCACCTGCACCACCCCGTTGGTGCCGAGCAGCCCGGGCACGAACAGGTTGATCTGGTCGACGAGGGTGCTCAGCAGTTCGGGGCGTTTGCGCAGCGAAATACCGAAGACGCTGAAGCCAACGTAGAGGCCGGCGAACACCGCGAACAGGGCCTGGTAGCTCATGCCGCCCGACAGCACGCTGCCGCCGGCATCAGTGAAGTGCGAGAAGGCGCGCACCGGGCGCTGCCGCATCACCCAGTTCTTGATCGCGATGCCGCGGTCGATGAGTGTTTTGCTGCGGCGTTCGACGTTCTCGGCTTCGCTTGCCAGTCGGCTCAGTTCTGGCGTCTTCGTCATGCCCCCATCCTATGGGCGCAGCGGCAGGTTCAGCTCACTCGTGAAAGATCGTTCCACACCTGAAACCGGGTCAGTGAACGCGATCTCACTGGCGAGCAGCTGCAGCGGGGTCGAGAAGTCATCGACCTCGATGCCCAAATCGGTGGGGTACAGCGGGTCGCCCGTGATCGGAATACCCGCGCCCCACATGTGCATGCGCAGCTGGTGCGTGCGGCCCGTGTGCGGGGTGAGGCGGTAGCGACCCAGCACGGGCGGCTGCGCTGCGAGTTCGCCCGGTAGACCCTGCGCTTCGTAGCCGATGCCCGCGCTCTCTGCCGCGGTGAGCGCGCGCTCAAACTCGATCGTTGAGCGCGCATTGATCTGCGCCCCGGGCACCACCTCAGCCTGGTGGGTGCCGCGCTGCTTCGCCAGGTGGTTCTCGACCGTCAGCGGAAACGTGAGCGCGGGGTTCAGCTGCGCGACCGCGTGATAGGTCTTGCGCACCTCACCGCGGCGCTGAAACATCGACTGATAGGCGCCGCGCCAGCGCCGCTCGGTGGTGAGCACCAACAGCCCCGAGGTCACCCGGTCGAGCCTGTGCATGGGCGTCAGCTCGGGCAGCCCGAGCTCGTGACGCAGCCGCACCACCACGCTCTGCAGCACGTGTTTACCGCGCGGAATCGTCGATAAAAACGCCGGCTTATCGATCACGATCAGCCGGTCATCGCGGTGCACAATGCTGAGCTCGCCCGGCACCTCGGCCTCGGCGGCGAGGTCGCGGTGAAACCACACGAAGGTGTTGGGGGTGTAGCGGTCCCCCGCCCGCACCGGCGCTCCCGTTTCGTACACGAACCGGCCGTCGGCGATAAACGCATCGACGTCGAGGTGCATCCCCACCCGCGCTACGAGCCACTCGCGCATGGTCTCCCAGGCCGGCTTGGTCGCGGCGGCTGGGTTGGCTGGGGCGGCTTGATCCGGATCCGGGGCAGCATGCGCCGCTGGAAGCTGGGCCGCGGGGACCGGGGCGCGCGAGGCGCCGTCTGCCGTGCGCAGCCAGGCGGCATCGAGGCCGAAACGAGAGGGAAGCGGGGAACGCGGGGGCACAGGCCGAGTCTAACGGCCGCGCCTGCCCGGGTGCGGCCGGGGACACAGCAAACGCCCCGCACCGGCTCTAGAGAGCTGATGCGGGGCGTGCGCTAGGCCAGCTGCTGCTGACGGGGAGACGAGCTGTTAGCTGATCTTGCCCGAACGAACTGCGGCCTTGACCTCGGCGATTGCCTTGGTGACCTGGATGCCACGGGGGCATGCGTCTGAACAGTTGAAGGTGGTGCGGCAACGCCACACGCCCTCTTTGTCGTTCAGGATGTCGAGGCGCACCTGTGCGTTATCGTCGCGCGAGTCGAAGATAAAGCGGTGAGCGTTGACGATCGCGGCGGGGCCGAAGTACTGACCATCGGTCCAGAACACGGGGCATGACGTGGTGCACGCAGCGCACAGAATGCACTTGGTGGTGTCGTCAAAGCGCTCGCGATCGGCGACCGACTGGATGCGCTCCTTGCCGTTCTCGGGCGCTGAGCCCGCAACGAGGAAGGGCTGTACTTCGCGGAATGACGCGAAGAACGGCTCCATGTCGACGATGAGATCCTTCTCGAGGGGCAGGCCCTTGATGGCTTCAACGTAGATCGGCTTCGAGATGTCAAGATCCTTGATCAGGGTCTTGCAGGCGAGGCGGTTCTTGCCGTTGATGCGCATGGCGTCTGAACCACAGATGCCGTGTGCGCAGGAGCGGCGGAACGACAGCGTGCCATCCTGATCCCACTTGATCTGGTGCAGTGCATCAAGCACGCGATCGGTGGGGTACATCTGAACGTCGAAGTCTTCCCAGTACGCCTCGCGGCCCGACTCGGGCAGGTAACGGCGCACGAGAATCGTGACGGTGCGGGCCTGGATGCCCGACTCTTCCGAGGGGTTTCCCGGTGCGTGTGACTCGCTCATGACCTAGTACTTCCTCTCCATGGGCTGGTAGTTCGTAACAACAACGGGCTTCCAATCCAGGCGGATGTGGTCCTCGGGGTCGGCCGAGTGCGGGTCGCCCGTGAGGTAAGCCATCGTGTGCTTCATGTAGTTCTCGTCGTCGCGCTTGGGGTAGTCGTCGCGCATGTGGCCGCCACGGCTTTCCTTGCGGTTACGAGCGGTGTACGCGAGCACCTCAGCGAGGTCGAGCAGGAAGCCCAGCTCGATCGCCTCAAGCAGGTCGGTGTTGTAGCGCATGCCACGATCCTGCACACCAACGTTGTTGTAGCGCAGACGCAGATCGTGGATAACGCCGAGCACGTCGGTGAGGGTCTGCTCGGTGCGGAACACCTGAGCGCCACGGTCCATGTGCTCCTGCAGCTCGCGACGCAGGTCAGAGACACGCTCGGTGCCGGTTCCCTCGCGGAAGCGGGCCACCAGTTCGATGACCTCCTTCGCAGCGTCGTCGGGCAGCGGCACGAACTCAGCGGTTTTCGCGTAGTCTGCTGCCGCGTTACCGGCGCGCTTGCCGAACACGTTGATGTCGAGCAGCGAGTTGGTGCCCAGACGGTTCGAGCCGTGCACCGAAACACAGGCGCACTCGCCAGCGGCGTAGAGGCCAGGCACGACGGTGTCGTTGTCCATGAGCACCTCGGCCTGCACGTTGGTGGGAATGCCACCCATCGCGTAGTGAGCCGTGGGGAACACGGGTACCGGATCGGTCACGGGATCAACACCGAGGTAGGTGCGTGCGAACTCGGTGATGTCGGGAAGCTTGGTCTCGAGTACCTCGGCGCCCAGGTGGGTGCAGTCAAGGTAAACGTAGTCCTTGTTGGGACCAGCGCCACGGCCGTCGAGCACTTCCTGCACCATCGAGCGTGCCACGATATCGCGGGGCGCGAGGTCCTTAATGGTCGGAGCGTAGCGCTCCATGAAGCGTTCACCGCTGGCGTTGCGCAAGATTGCGCCCTCGCCTCGGGCGCCCTCGGTGAGGAGGATGCCCAGGCCGGCCAGGCCGGTCGGGTGGAACTGGTAGAACTCCATGTCCTCGAGGGGCAGGCCCTTGCGCCACACGATGCCAACGCCGTCACCGGTGAGGGTGTGTGCGTTAGAGGTGGTCTTGAAGATCTTGCCGAAACCGCCGGTCGCGAAGATGACCGACTTGCCCTGGAAGACGTGAATGCCGCCGGTGGCGAGCTCGTAAGCTACGACGCCAGCAACCTTGCGGTCCTTGCCCTCGCCCGACATGACGAGGTCGAGTACGTAGTACTCGTTGAAGAAGTTCACACCGAGCTTGACGCAGTTCTGGAACAGCGTCTGCAGGATCATGTGGCCCGTGCGGTCGGCCGCGTAGCAAGCACGGCGAACCGCTGCCTTGCCGTGATCGCGGGTGTGACCGCCGAAGCGACGCTGATCGATCTTGCCCTCGGGCGTGCGGTTGAAGGGCAGGCCCATGTTCTCGAGGTCGATGACCGCGTCGATGGCTTCCTTCGCGAGGATCTCTGCCGCGTCTTGGTCAACGAGGTAGTCGCCGCCCTTGACCGTGTCAAAGGTGTGCCACTCCCAGTTGTCATCCTCAACGTTGGCGAGCGCTGCGGCCATGCCGCCCTGCGCCGCACCGGTGTGCGAACGAGTGGGGTACAGCTTCGTGATGACCGCGGTGTTGGCCTTGGGGCCAGCCTCGATCGCCGCGCGCATGCCAGCGCCGCCGGCGCCAACGATTACAACGTCGAACTGGTGATAGGTAACGCCGTCTTTAACGGTGACCTCTTCGCCCTCATGGGTATTGGTAGCCACGTGAGTCCTATTCTTCGATTCTCAAAAACCTGTGTGGAGCGTTATTACGCGTTGCAGAACGACGCTACGAGCGACGGGTCTGCGCCAGCGGGGCAGGGATCGAGCGTGTAAATCACGATCGTGCCGAGCAGAATAAGCAGTGCTGCCGAAAGGAACAGTGCAACGCGGAAGGCCTTGGCCAGGCCGGGGCGAGTCACGTAGTCGTTCACGATGGTGCGCATGCCGTTGGCGCCGTGGATGAGGGCGAGCCACAGCAGCAGCGTGTCCCATACCATCCAGAACGGCTGAGACAGCTTGCCGCCAACGAAGCCGAAGTCGATGGCGTGTACGCCGTCACCGATCATCAAGTTAGAGAACAGGTGCCCGAAAACGAGCACGAGCAACAGCACGCCTGAGACGCGCATGTAGATCCAGCCCCACTTTTCCCAGTTGGTGCGTTTTGCTGCTGGGGTTTTCGCGCGAGGCGATTCAATCGTCATAGCCATGGTGCTTCTCCCTCGCCCTAGTGACCGAATACGTTCATCAGGTGGCGCGGCAGGAAGCCGGCCATCGTTACTGCCCACAGGGCGATAACGATCCAGAACATGGCGCGGTGGTAACGAGCGCCCTTGCTCCAGTAATCGACCAGAATAATGCGGATGCCGTTGTACGCGTGGAACACGATCGCTGCAACGAGAGCCGCTTCGCCCAGACCCATGACCGGAGTCTTGTAGGTGGACATGACAGCGTTGTACGCCTCGGGGCTGACCCGCACCAGTGCGGTATCAAGCACGTGCACGAGGAGGAAGAAGAAGATGGCAACGCCGGTGATGCGATGCAACACCCACGACCACATTCCTTCGTTTCCACGATAGAGCGTGCCGCCCGGGCGACTCTTCTTCTTTGCCGCTGGTGCGGCTTCTGCCGTTTGGGCTGACACGAGCTTCCTCCTAGATTCTGCTTTATCGAGCCATACTCGACAGCTCACAGGGCAGTACTCAGGCAGTCGTGGGGGCTTCCCAAACACAACGAACCCTGAGAATCCACTGCGACCCCATTATGGCACCATTCCGGCCACACCTCGCACACTTCGCGCCACGCGTCGCAAACTGCCTCAGTACGAGCTTGTTTTGTACCGCGTCCAGCCACACAGACTACGCTGGAGAACATGACCGAGGCCGCGAAATCCACAGCCCCACTCGACCGCTTAACCTGCGTGATTCCCGCAGGAGGTGTCGGGTCGCGTTTGTGGCCGCTTTCGCGCGCAAACGCCCCGAAGTTCCTCTTGGATCTCACCGGATCAGGCGATTCTTTGCTGCGCGCCACCTGGGCCCGGCTCGCTCCGATCACGCCGCCCGAGCGCGTGATCGTGGTGACCGGGGTCTCGCACCGCGATTCCGTTATCAAACAGTTGCCTGAGCTGCTGACCGAAAACCTCGTGACCGAGAGCGAGCCGAAGGATTCGTCTGCGGCTATTGGTCTCGCCGCCGCAATCCTTGAGCTTCGCGATCCCGACGCCATCATCGGCTCGTTCGCGGCCGATCACGTCATTCGCAACGAGGTATTGTTTCAGCGCGCGGTAGAAACCGCCGTGCGTGCCGCCGATCAGGGGTACATCGCCACCATCGGCATTCGCCCCTCTCACGCTGCCACCGGCTTTGGCTATATTGCCGCGGGCCAGGCACGCGGCGACCTCGCCCCGTTCGACGTGTACGACGTCACCCAGTTCGTCGAGAAGCCTGACGAAGCAATTGCCCGCGAGTACCTTGAGCACGGCGGCTACCTGTGGAACGCCGGCATGTTCATCGCCCGCGCCACGGTGCTGCTCGATCAGATGGCCGAGAAGGAACCTGAAATGGTGGTCGCGCTGCGCGAGATGGCCGCCGCTTGGGGCACCGAGCGCGGCGCTTCGGTGCGCGAGCGCCTCTGGCCGACGCTGCCCAAGATCGCGATCGACTACACGGTCGCCGAGCCGGCCGCAGACGCCGGCAAGATGGTCTGCGTGGCCGCCCACTTTGATTGGGATGACGTCGGAGACTTCGCGTCGGTCGCCAACCTGCTCACCCGCGGCCGCGGTTCAGATCTCGCGGTGCTCGGTGACGGCGCCCAGGTACTCTCTGACGGCTCAAGCGGCATCGTCGTCTCAGAGAGTGACCGCCTCGTCGCTCTCGTGGGCGTCGAAGACATCGTGGTGGTGGATACGGCTGACGTGCTGCTCGTCACCACTAAGTCGCGCGCACAAGACGTGAAGAACCTGGTGGGCCGCATGAAGGTCACCGGCGGCGGCCACCTGCTCTAAGCAGCCGCTGTCACCACGGTGATCGTGCAAGCTGCGTTGAGCAGCTCGCACGATCACTTTGCGTTTAGGCCGGTACGACGAGCGCGAACGGGTACCGCTTCGAGCTCACCATGCGCACGTCTTCGCCGAGCGAGGCGACCCCGCCCTCAGCGCGGGCGCCCGCGTAGCGGTCACCCGTTTCATAGTCGGGATCAGTGGAAATCACGACCCGGCCGCTGGCGTTCACCAGTGTGACGTTCTCGGCACTGGCCAGATCGGCGCTCATCTCGCTCTCGAGCGAGTGCACGAGCACGTCGGCGCACACGACGCCCCAAAACGTGCCGTCCACGATCAGCGGCAGCGCCGACGTGATCGTGATTTCGTTTGAGCACAGGTAGTCGACGAAGGGGCCGGCCACGTGCCGTTCGCCGGTGCGCTCTGGCACTCGATACCACTCGAGGCGGCCGAGGTCGATCGATGCTTGGCCCGGGCCGAAGGTCGATGAGGCGAGCAAGCTACGCTCAGATCCCTGCCACCAAGCAAGCGGGTTGCCGGTGGTCACCACGGCCTCGCTGGCGCAAAAGCCTGCGCCGTACAGTGGCCGCTCGGTGCCGTCGAGAATGGCATGCGCCCCGGGTTCGATCAGCGCCACCAGCTGTGATCCGGTGATCGGCCCCTCGTGCAGGTGCGCGCGAAGCTGCTGCTCAAGCTCGGGTAGCCAGCGCGCTAGCGGCGCAAACAGCCCGTCAAAAAACGTGTCAACCCGCGCCAAAATGTCGTGGAGCACATCGTCGTTGTGCACTCGCGTTTCTTGCACGGTCCCCTCCCCTATGAGGTTGATGCCAGTCAGATCGTCTGGCGGCGTGTTTCCAGTGTTGCATGAAGTGACGCGTCTTGCGGCACCGCGAGGAGCTCAGTGCGAAATGTCACGAGCCAGCGCATCGACCCGCGCACGCTGTCGCGCACCGCGGCCCGGGCCGCCGCGACATCGCTGTCGCGCGTGGCCAGGATCTGCGCGGTGAGGGCGTCGTGCGTGGCGAGACGGGCTCGCTCATCGAGGTCTTGCAGCGCTAGGAGCGGAGTGAATTCGGTCTGCACCCGCACGTGCTCGTTAGTGAGGCGCACCGACTGGCTGAGGGCGGCGAGCTCGAGCTGCACCTCGGTCACCCGTCGGCGCCACTGGGCGGCGTCGAGGTCGCGGGCCGAAGCCAACACCTCGGCCGCCACATCGAGTTCTTCTTCGGTGGCGCGCTGGCAGGCGTACTCGGCGCACGCGGCCGACACCACTTCGTAGTGCACGCCCAGGTCGGCGAGGGCCACACGCGGCATTGCCATCAACGCGCGAGCGTTCACTTCTTCGACCGCGCCGCGGCTGGGGCGCACAAAGCTGCCCCCGTTACGGCCACGCTTCGTCTCGATCAGGCCGCGGTGCCGCAGGCCGCTGAGCGCTTCACGCACGGTGACCACGGCGACCCCCATGAGCGCCGAGAGCTCGGTTTCGCTTGGCAGCCGCTCCCCCTCGGTGAACGCGCCGACCGAGATCGCCTGCACGAGCCTGGATTCAACGAGTTCGGTGCGGCCCTCGTCACCGATGGGTGCAAACGCAGCGGTGCGCAGCCGACTGGTGCTGTGCGACGGGGACTGCGCAAAGGGTGTACTCACTGCGCGTTCTCCTCATCTGACGTACGGGGTTCGCGTCGAGTCTGACAGCTGTCGGTTGAAGATTTACTGTACCCGCTGTGATCTAAACGTAATGAGAAAATCATCACCGTGAAACTAAACCTATTAAAACGTATGTTATTGTTTCAACATTAGTTCGACAATGATGTTGAGGAGCGAGAACATGTCTCACACTTCTTCCCCAGGCTCTGCGGCCGGGTTTGGCAGCAGCCAGGCTCGCCCCCGCAAGAACGAGGAACACACCCACCTGCTCGCCACCGCTGGCTCTGCAGTCTCGGTGAAGCAGGTCACGAAGCAGTTCGGTGATTTCACCGCGGTGAAAGATCTCGACATTGAGATTCGAGACGGCGAGTTCTTCTCGATGCTGGGCCCCTCGGGGTCGGGCAAGACCACGGTGCTGCGCATGATCGCGGGCTTTGAAGCGGTCACCTCGGGCACCATTGAGCTGCACGGCACCGACGTCACCAATGATGCCCCGTTCGACCGCGAGGTGAACACGGTGTTTCAGGACTACGCCCTGTTTCCTCACCTCACCATTGCCGAAAACGTTGCCTACGGCCTCAAGGTACGCAAGGTTGCTAAGACCGAACGTGACCGGCTGGTGCGCGAGGCCCTCGAGCAGGTGCAACTGACGCAGGTCGCCGATCGCCGCCCCTCGCAGCTCTCGGGCGGTCAGCGGCAGCGCATCGCGCTCGCCCGCGCACTGATTTTGCGGCCCCGCGTGCTGCTGCTCGATGAGCCACTGGGTGCGCTTGATAAGCAGCTGCGCGAACAGATGCAGGTCGAGCTGAAGCAGATTCAGCGCGAGGTGGGCATCACCTTCATCTTTGTCACCCACGATCAAGAAGAAGCCCTCACGCTGTCTGACCGCGTGGCCGTGTTCAACAACGGCAAGATCGAACAGGTGGGCACTCCCCGCGAGGTCTACGAATTCCCTCAGACCGAATTTGTGGCCCAGTTCTTGGGCACCACCAACTTGCTGCCCGTAGATCTCTCGAATGATCTGTTCGGCGATGCGCGCGTGCACAGTGTGCGCCCCGAGCGCGTACACCTCACCGATCCCACCGCCCCCATTGAGATCGGCACGATCTCCATCGCCGGCACCATTGCCGAGGCTGTTTACGCAGGCCCGACCACGAAGTACCTCATTGACACCGATCGCGGTGTGCGCATTATCGCTGAGAAGCACAACTCGCACACCCCTTCCACTGAGGCGCTCGTGCAGCGCGGCGACCGCGTCAGCGTGAGCTTTCGCGCCGAACACGCCACCCCCATCCCCGAGCCCAGTACGGCATCGTCGGCGCGCACCGCCGCCTAACCACACGGCCGCCCGCGCACTAACGCACTGACGCGACACCGCACACGTTGTAACCACCGCACCACCGCACGATTCAACACCGCACTACCCCTCCCCATTCACGGGGCATCACACAAAGGAGTCATGATGAACAAGAAGATGCTGGCCGTTCCGCTGGCCATGGCGGCGGCCTTGGGCCTCGCGCTCGTCGGCTGTTCTAGCAGCACCGGCGGCGACGCCGGCGGCAGTGGCGAACTCAAGATCGACGTCCCCGATATCGCAGCAGTGAGCGAGATCGGCGACTTCGAGAAGGAGCTCAACATTGTCTCGTGGTCGGGCTTCGTTGAGCCCGAGTGGGTGAAGCCGTTCGAAGAGGAGACCGGCTGCAAGGTGAACCGCAAGATTGCGGGCACCTCAGACGAAATGGTGCAGCTCATGCGCACCGGTAACTACGACCTCGTCTCAGCTTCGGGCGACGCCAGCCTGCGCCTCATCGTGGGCGGCGATGTGCAGCCCCTCAACCTCGACCTCATCCCCAACTTCGGCGACGACATCGTTGAGGGCATGCAGGGCCAGGTCTATGACACGCTCAACGGCAAGTCATACGGTGTGCCCATCGGCCGCGGCGCCAACATTCTGCAGTACAACACCGATGTGGTGAAGGAAGCCCCCACCAGCTGGGATGTGGCGTGGGAGTCAGACAGCCCGTACGCCGGCAAGATCATTGGCTACGATGCCCCGATCTACATCGCTGACGCTGCCGTCTACCTGATGGCGCACAACCCCGACCTGGGCATCACGAACCCCTACGCGCTCGACGAGACGCAGCTCGCTGCCGCCGTCGACCTGCTGAAGCAGCAGAACGAAGTCATCGGCGAATACTGGTCTGACCCCACCGCCCAGATCACCTCGTTCAACGGCGGCGACGTGGTCGTCGGCACCTCGTGGGAGGTACTGAAGCGCCTGTCAGAGAACCCGAAGCTCGAGGGCGTGCTGCCCGAAGAGGGTTCGACCGGCTGGTCTGATGCGTGGATGCTTGCCGCAGAGTCTGAGCACCCCAACTGCGCATACGAGTGGATGAACGTCACCTCAGCGCCCGAGGTGAACGGCCAGATCGCCATGAACTTCGGCATGGCTCCCGCCAACGCCGCGTTCTGTGAGCTCAACGATGAGGCCCGCAAGCACTGCGAGGACTTCAACGCCACAGACGAGGAGTACTTCTCGAACGTGTGGTTCTGGACCACCCCCATCGAGCAGTGCATCGACGGTCGCACCGACGTCACCTGCACGAACTTCCAGCAGTGGACCGACGCCTGGATGACGGTCAAGGGCTAACCCCGCAGACCTCGCTAGCCCGGTGGCGGGTCTCCCCCGCCACCGGGCTGTACGGCCCGGGCTGGCTCAAGCGCTTTGATCCGGATCAAAACCCACCCGCTCACACCCCACGCAATCCCCTCACGTAAGGAATCGTCGTGTCGACCCCATCTTTTCGCGAGACCCGGCCCAAGCCGATCTCCTCAGCCCTGCACCGGCACCCCAAGGGCCGCCTCGCCGCGCTGCTGACGCTTCCCATGGTGTGGCTCGTGGGCGTCTACATTCTCGCCATCATTTTGATGCTGATCACCGCGTTTTGGGAGACAGATCCCTTCACTTCAAAGGTGAAGCCGGGGTTCACCCTCAAGCATTTCACGAGCATCGTGACGGTGCCCGCCTACCTGTCTGCCGCGTTACGCACGCTCGGCATCGCGCTCGCCGTAACCGCGATCTGCGCCGTGCTCGCCGTGCCGCTCGCCATTTACATGGCCAAGATCGCCCGCCCCTGGCAGCGTGCGGCCCTCGCCGTGATGATCACCCTGCCGCTGTGGGCCGGGTACCTCGTCAAGATTCTGTCGGTGCGCATCGTCTTCTCTGACGGCGGCTTCATCAACTCAGTCTTTGGGCCGCTGGGCATCCACAGCCCGGGCTATGGTGTCTTCGTCACCATCATCGCGCTCGTCTACCTCTGGTTCCCGTACATGGCGATTCCGGTATATACCGCGGTCAGTCAGGTCTCGAACAACCTGTTCGATGCCTCGGCAGACCTGGGCGCTCGCGGCATGCGCACGATCTTCACGGTCGTGATTCCGCTACTCAAACCCGCCCTCATCGCCGGATCAATCTTCACGTTCTCCCTGAGCCTCGGTGACTACCTCGCCGCGAAGTTTGTGGGCGGGTCGACCCAGATGATCGGCACGATCATCGCCTCAAACATTAACCTCAACCCGCCCGTGGCCGCCGCGTTCTCTGTGGTGCCCATCGTGATTGTGGTTGTTTACCTGCTGGTCGTTCGCAAAAGCGGCGCCATCGAGAACATCTAGGAGGCCGCGATGTTGCGCCTAGGCCGCGGAACCAAGATCACCCTCGCAGTGATCACCGCCCTCATTCTGATCTGCACCTATATTCCGTTGTTCGTGATCGTGATGAACTCATTCAACGCGAACAAGGTCGCTGGCTGGCCCATCGCCAACTTCTCACTCATCTGGTGGGAGAAGGCACTCACGAACCCGGCCATGCACGCCGCCCTATTGAACTCCATCGTGGTGGCCTCGTGCGCCACCGCGATCGCGCTGTTGCTCGGCACTTTGTCGGCGTTCGCCCTGCAGCGGTTCAAGTTCTACGGCCGCGAAACCGTCAACCTGATCATCATCTTGCCCATCACGCTGCCCGGCGTCGTCACCGGTGTCGCGCTGTCGAACACGTTTTACCAGGTGCTCGACCCCATCGGCATCAAGGTCGGGTATATGGGCATGATCATCGCGCACGCCACGTTCTGTGTGGTGATGGTGTTCAACAACGTAATCGCACGCCTGCGCCGTATGAACCCCAACCTCGAAGAAGCCTCGATGGATCTGGGCGCCGGCATGATGCAGACGTTCCGCTCGGTCACCTTTCCCCAGTTTCGCAGCGCGTTCATCGCGGGCGGTCTGCTCGCCTTCGCGCTCTCGTTCGACGAGGTATACGTCACGATCTTCACGGCACCCCCGGGAGTCGAGACCTTGCCCCTGTGGTTCATGAACCAGATGGGCCGCCCCAATGAGGCGAACCAGGTGAACGTGGTCGCGACCGTGATCATTCTGCTGTCGCTGATTCCGGTTTACTTCTCGCAGCGCGTCTCGGCGCAGGCGGCGAACGATCTGAAGTAGGCACCGGGCTGCGGCTGCAGAGAACGCTGCTCCGGATCAACACCCGCCCAGCAAAACGAAACCCGGTAGTGAGGAATTTCTTCCTTACCACCGGGTTTTGTGTTGGCCGGTGTAGCCCGGGCCCACCTACTCAAGCGCTTTACTCGGAAATCTGATCCCAGCCACCCGGAATATCTTCGATGATTGTCCAATCTGGATGGTAGGCCATGCCTTTACCGCCGTTTAGCCCACGAGCGAATAGCCATGGCGCGTAGACTTTTCGCCCCGGGTGGACGACATCTCCGATGTATCCACCCCACATCGAGAAGGTCGAGTTAGGGACAATCAGTCGCTTCGCATGCACGAGCGCAGCCAGGTCGCCTGCAGGGTCTCCCTGCGGGCGATAGCTGGTCGGCGCGACCGCTCCCAACATGCCATCGAGATGTTCGCGGCACCACTTAATGTCATCTGACACGACAAGGATCGTAAGCGGACGGCCATCATCCTGTACTGCTTGGTCGAGTGCTGTCTGTACGTATTCCTCGATGTTTATGCCGAAGGTGGCCCGGTGTTCGGGCACCGAGTAGTAGTCCCCACGTCGCACGTTCACGACGAGTGCATCGTCAGGCACGACGTGCATGTGCGTAAGCGGCGACTGCGGCAGCAGCACACTTTGCACAAATTTGTGCACCTGTTCCCAGTCGAGACGGTCATCAGCCTGCCCAGACCAGGGCTTGAGCCGTTGATCTGTGAAGCGGACCTCACCCGGGTCCAGCATGAATTCTTTGGTGAAGTTTGGGAACAGATCGATCAGCTGAGACCCTGGGTGCCTCAAAATTTTGCGGCCGACCCCATCGTTCGCCCAAAGCCCAAGCATCAGATAGTTGCCGAGCCGCATCCAGGGGGCGGTCCAAGCAACCTCACGCCCATGGCGACGCACCGTTTCCAACATACCCGTCTTCATGCGCTGCAGGAGATTGCTCATGCGGCCGAGCCTATCGTCTCCGGTGCGTGTCTTTGGGTCACCAGTCGAGCACGTCCCTCTGCCGCGAACTGGATAGTAATTCCGGCTTGGTCGTAAAAGCAAAAGCTTGGTAGCGCGCGGAGCAGATGCCCTTAACGAGCGAAGGCATGAGCCGGATGAATTATCCGCACTCATGCCCTCGCAGCGTGCTGCTTCAATCAGTTGGCTAACCTCCGCGGAGCAATTCAGCTCTGCGCCGCTGGAGTATTGCTGTGTGCGGTTACAGCCGTTCGCCGTGGCTGTCGCGCAGTTCTTCAACCGCGCGCTCGAGCACCGGATCATCGCCGCGTGCGAGCGCCGCGTACTGCAGCACCACGCCGTCTTCGGTCTGCAGCGCTTTCACCCACATGCGTCGGCGAGCCACGAACAGCGACCAGATCAGGCCGCCGAGCGAGAGCAGTGCGAACACCAAGATGCCCACCTGCGCGGGGTTGCGCATGACGTCGAACGAGGCGTATCGGGGAGCGGCCTCGAAGGTGAGGGTGCCCATGCCGTCGGGCAGGTCAACCACGTCACCGATCTTCAGTTCGAGCGACTTCTTGTCGATCGCGCGGCCCGTGAGCTGCTCCATGCCGTCGGTGTTGAGCGCGTATACCGACTGCGGCATGCCGTTGTCGATGCCCAAGTCACCCTCGAACACGTCGAGCGTGAGCACCGGGTTCTCTAGGTCGGGGAAGCTCGAGGTGAACGCACCGCTGTCGAGGTCAGACTTTGTCGGGTAGAAGAATCCACGCAGCCCGAGCTGGGTCGGTTCGCCCTTCGCGTTCGTAATTCCGTAGGGCACCTTCACGACACCGAGCGATGTCAGGTTCGTGTCCTGCGGAATAAACGGCATTGATTCGCTATACACGATCTTGCCCTTGTCATCACGAATCGTGAGAGTGGGAGCGTAGCCGTTGGCGATCAGGTAGATCGGTGAGCCGTACACGCGCAGCGGGTGGTTCACACGAATGATCTCTTCGCTTGAGGTGCCGTCGAGATCAGTGAGCGTCATGCTCGCAACGTAGTCCTTCACTTGACCGATGGCCGAGACATTGCCGTCGTCGACGGTCATGTAACTAACATCGAGCGACTCGAGCTTCAACCGAAACGGGTCAAGGCTTGAGCGGTCAAATGAGGGGCCAGCGTTCACCGTGTCGTAGTCGATCAGCTGGTTCACCATCGTTTCGCCTTCAACGAGTACCTTCTGGCCGCTGAAGGTGAAGACGGTGCCGACGCCAACGCACACGAGCACCCCGAGGAGTGCCACGTGAAACAATAGGTTGCCCGTTTCACGCAAGTACCCGCGCTCGGCTGATACTGAAATCTCGGTGACCCCGCGACGGGTGACCCGCTGCACCTCGGTGCGGTAGCGGCCCTTCGCCAGCAGCGCCCGGGCTTCGTCGATGGCACGGGTCGCAAACTCTTCGCGCTCTTCGGCGGTCGCGTTGGGGTTTGAGACACGCACCTCTGAGAACCCGGCCATGCGGTTGAGGCGTGCGGGCGTCTTCGGTGGGGTGCCACGCAACGCCTTCCAGTGGTGCGCGATGCGGGGCAGCACGCAGCCAATGAGCGACACGAACAGCATCAGGTAGATCGCCGAGAACCACGCCGAGCTGTAGACGTCAAACGCTTGAATAGGGAAGGCGTCGAGAATAGGGAACAGCTTGGGGTGATCGTTCTCGTACTGGATCACGCCGTTAGGGTCAGCGCTGCGCTGCGGCACCAACGACCCAGGGATCGCGGCGACTGCGAGCAGCAGCAGCAAGATGAGGGCGACCCTCATGCTCGTCAGCTGACGCCAGAACCACCGAGCCCAGCCCTTCAGGCCAAGCTCAGGGGATTCCACGCGAACGGGGGCACCGCTGCCGTCTTCAAAATCAGAGGGGCGTGACATAGCCACCAATCACCGCCTGCAGTGCGAACATGATGTTGCTCCAAATGCCGGTCACCATCAAGAGACCGATGAGGATCAGCAGCGCGCCGCCGATCAGATTCACGGCACGAATATGCCGTTTAAAGAATGTCATGGTTTGGGTCATCCAACCGAACCCAAACGCGGCAAGCACGAACGGCAGGCCGAGGCCCAGGCAGTACGCGAGGGCTAATACCACTGAGCGGGTCACCGAGCCCTGTTGCAGGCTCAGCCCCATGATCACCGTGAGAGTGGGGCCCATACAGGGAGTCCATCCGATGGCGAACACCATGCCGAGCAGGGGCGCACCCACCAACCCAAACTTGGGTTTCAGTTTCAGCTTCTTCGTGGTCTGCATTTTGCTGAATGCCCCGATGAAGACGAGCCCCATCACGACCACGAACACCCCCATGATGCGGGTGACGGTCGATTCCCATTTCAGGAGCCACACGCCCACCGTGCCCGCCGCCGCGAGGAAGGTGACGAGTACGACGGTGAACCCCAAGATAAAGAGGCACGCACCCAACACGAGGCGCCCGCGCGCGGGCTTGCCACCGATTTCGGTGCCAGCACTTGCACCGACGTACGCAAGGTAGCCGGGCACAAGGGGCAGCACGCACGGCGACAGGAACGACAACAGCCCCGCCGCGATCGCGATGAGCGACGCAACGAGCAGCTGCCCGTCAGCGACGAGATCTTGAACACCCACCGCGGTTAGCTCTGCTCAGAGGCGTTCGATGCGGCGGTGCCCTGCTCTTCAAGCGTTTCGTTGATCAGCGTGCGCAGCTGTGATTCGCCCGCAAGCAGGCCGAGCACGCGGTGCGCGACGCGACCCTCGGTGTCGAGCACGAGAGTCGTGGGCACGGCGTTCAACGGCACCTGGCCGGCGAACGCCTGCTGCACGGCACGGCCACCTGGGTTATCCATAATCGAGGGGTACTCGACGCCAAATTCCTCAGAGAACTGCTGGGCCTGAGCAACCTGGTCGCGGGTGTTGACGCCCAAGAACTTGACGCCCTCGGGTGAGAAGTTCTCATAGGCCTCAACGAGATCGGGTGCCTCAGCGCGGCACGGGGCGCAGCCCGCGTACCAAAAGTTCACCACGGTGACAGACCCGAGGGTGTCGGCCGAACCGTACTGCTCGCCCGATTCGGTTTCGCCAGAGAACTCCACCGGCGCGGTGCGCTCCGACGGCAAGATACTCACTGACGAACCATCGCCAGAGATATAGCCCTTATCACTCGACTCAGCCCACTGCTTCGAGAGGTCACTGCCCCCTGAGCTGCAACCCACGAGGCCAATGGCGCCCACAAGTGACAGCGCGAGCGCGGCACCGAATCGGCGCGAACGCTTGGTCTTCAACATCGTTACACCGCTCCCACATCTACCGCATCGCCGAGCAGTCCCTCGGCTGGCGTGCGGTAATCGACCTCGAACCAGCGCTCACCGCGCTTTTCAAAACTCGTGATACTCGACAGCTCGCAGCGGCGCGAGGTCGGGCTGTGGAACAGGGCTTTGCCTGCAACGTCGAGGTGGGCCATCCAAATCGGTGACTGGTGCGACACCATCACAATGTCACCGCCACGGGTCGACTCCCACGCCGCATCCATCGCCTCGCGCACGCGCGCGGCAATGTGGCGGTAGGGCTCGCCCCAGCTGGGACGAATCGGATTCCACAGTTTGTACCAGTGCTTGGGGTTTTTGAACGCCGACTCTTCGCCCGAGTTCACCATGCCCTCGAAATAGTTCGTGGGTTCAATGATGCGCTCATCGGTGTGGATCTCGAGGCTCAGCGCACTCGCGATGGGGCGCGCAGATTCTTGCGCGCGCTGCAGCGGTGACGCAATCAGTTTCACCACCGCGCGGTCGCTCGCCGCAATCTCGAGGGCAGCGGCTTCAGCCATGCTGTGCCCTCGTTCGGACAGGCCGAACCCAGGAATGCGTCCATACAGGACGCGGTCTGGATTGTGCACCTCGCCGTGGCGCACCAGATGCAAGAGTTTGTCGCTCACACCCTCATTCTACGTTCGCGCCCGGCCTAGACTCTGGGAACTCGTCGCCGGTGCGCAGAATGCGGCCCCCTAACACCGCTGACGCGGTTATGCGGCGGGTGTCCACCCTAGTTTCGGGCCGATCTTGGTCGCCAACTGAAACAGCATCTGCTTCCAGTCGGCCAGTTCGAATTCGAAGGGCAGTTCGAACAGGTAGTCATCGGCGGCCTGAAACGCCAGGTCGGTGCGAATGAACTCGACTATTTCGTCGGCCGATCCCAGCACATCGAGCGCGATGATCGTGTTCTTGCCGTGCACTTTCTCGGTGCGCGGGGTGCGCGCCTCGGCGTACGCCCGATACTTCGCGGCTTGTTCGGGCGTCGCGCCATCGGTCGGCACAATCACCCGGGCGACACTCGCGCGGGCGGCATCGCCACGCGGGCTTGCCGCACGAAACGCATCGATCTGGGCGCGCTGGGCCTCAGCAAAATCTCTGATGCCGTTTTCGGTCGAGCTGATGTTGCTCACGAGCCAGTTGAGGTCGGCTGATCCGGCCCATTCGGCAGAGCGCAGCGAGCCGCCGCCGTACCAGAGCCGCTCGACAAGACCCGCGCTGTGGGGTTCAACCCGGGCCGAGTCGAAGTCACCGCCAATGCCCTTATACTCGGGGATCTCGCGCAGCGGGTCGCCCGCGAGGTACTCACGCAGGCGCTCGATGCGGCCGTAGGTGTAGTCCTCTTCGCGCCAACCGGCGTCATGCACACGGTCGTTGACACCGTCATCGCCGTAGCCGGGGCCGTGCACGCTCAAGCCCGGCAACACGCGGCCGCCCGAGAGTACGTCAGCCGTCGCTAGATCTTCAGCCAACCGAAATGGGTTCTCAAATCCCACCGGAATCACCGCGGTGCCCAACCCGATGCGCGACGTTGCCTGTGACAGCGCGCCGAACAGCACCGCGGGCGAGGGCAGGCCGTGCTGCATGTGGCGCGTGCGCACCCAGCCACTGTCGAGCCCGAGCTCTTCGGCGTACCGAAACAGCTCGATGGCGTCGGCAAACCCCTGCGCGGGAGCATCCTTGTGGAAGGGGACGAGGTGAATGAAACCGAGGCTGCGCAGCGGGCGCGGCCCGGGCACGGAGTTGGTGCTGGTCATGGGCTGCTCCAATGGGTGCTCAGAAAAGGACCGGGTCGATCTCACTCTAGGAGCGCCACGCCTCGCGCGCGATCTTTCCTACTCTGTATGTCTTTCTCAGCTGCGTGCAACAATGCGGGCCCGCACGCGGCTAGACTGTCTGGGTGACTGAGCGTGTATTAATAAAGGACCTGGCCGCCCACGAAGACGGCATCGTACGTGTATCTGGTTGGGTCGAGAAAGTGCGCGACCAGCGGTACGTGCAGTTTGTTGTGCTGCGTGACGAGTCTGGCGCTGTCCAGCTCGTGAACGGCGGCGTGCTGCGAGAGGCAGACCCCGAGAACCCGCGGTCTGACATTCTCGTGCCCCGCACGACCACGATTACCGAACTGACGCAGGGCACCTTCATCACCGTTGAGGGCGAACTGCAGCACAACGAGCGCGTCAAGCTCGGCGGTGTTGAGATTCAGATCGAGACTATCGACGTAGTGACCCGCTCGCTGCCCGACAACCCCGTGGCCGGCGACTCGAACATCGATGTGCGCCTCGACTGGCGCTTCCTCGATCTGCGTCGCCCCGAGCAGAACCTCGTGTTCCGCATCCAGACGACCTTCCTCCACGCACTGCGTACCCTCTGGGTCGAGCGTGGCTTCATCGAGATCCAGACCCCCAAGCTCATGGCTTCGGCGTCGGAGTCTCGTGCAGAGCTCTTCGAGGTCGAGTACTTCGAAGGCAAGGCGTTCCTCGCGCAGAGCCCCCAGTTCTTCAAGCAGATGGCTCAGGCTGCTGGCTTCGGCGGCATCTTCGAGGTCGGCCCCGCCTTCCGCGCCGATCACTCGTTCACCTCGCGCCACGCGACCGAGTTCACCTCGATCGATACCGAGCTGAGCTGGATCGACTCGCACGAAGACGTTATGGAGCTGCACGAAGAGCTCATCGTTGCAGGCTTGTCGGCCGTCAAGGAAAAGCACGGCGAAGAGATCGAGAAGCTCTTCGGCATCAACCTCACGGTTCCCTCACGCCCCTTCCCCCGCATCCCCCTCGCCGAGGCGAAGGAGATCGTCAAGGAGCGCGGCTACGAGGTGCCTCGCGCCGACGCCGACATGGATCCCGAGGGCGAGCGCCAGATCTTCGCGTACGTCAAGGAAAAGTACGATCACGATTTCGTATTCCTCACCGACTACGCCACGTCGATTCGCCCGTTCTACCACATGCGTCACGCTGATGACCCGTCGCTGACCAACAGCTACGACCTGATCTACCGCGGCACCGAAATCTCGACGGGTGCTCAGCGCGAGCACCGCATCGAGGTGCTTGAGGAGCAGATCAAGGACAAGGGCATGGACCCGGCTGAGCTCGGCTTCTACCTCGACTTCTTCCGTTACGGCGTACCCTCACACGGTGGTTTCGGCATGGGCCTCAACCGCGTGCTGATGCTGATGCTCGAGCAGTCGTCGATCCGCGAGGTGACCTACCTGTTCCGCGGCCCCACGCGTCTGATGCCGTAATTTGCACGGATTCTGACCAGGATCAAGGTGCTTCCCGCTCACGCGGGAAGCACCTTTTTTCGTTCTCGGGCGGCGTTTAGCCACGGCTTCGCGCTCATCGCAGCCTCATCGGACCGTCACTGCAGCGCGACCATCACGTGAGGCATAAAAAATATGCAATACTGATTGCAGGGGAAAATTTAGACGGGGTGTATTTCTAACCGGGCACTCAGCCCGGGGATAGAATATGCAAATTTCTTCTGCGCTGCCATCGGGCGCACGTCTTCACCGCAACGGGGGTTCGTGGGGTTGTCTCGCCAGCACCGGTGCACTTCTTGAACACCTGGGAGTAGTCGATGGGCAAACCTGCAGCGGTCTGGGAACAGCGGTACGCGCGTCGCCTATTCATGTCTGACACCGCAATCGTCATTGTCTCGGTGGTCGCCGCGCAGCTGCTGCGTTATGGCGTGAACCCGGCCGAGCTTGAGCTACTTCCGACCGACCGTTCTCAGCTGCAGGTGAGCTATACACTCATCACGGTCGCCCTGATCATCTGCTGGCTATTAGGCCTCACGATGTCGGGGTCGCGCTCTAAAAAGATCACGGGCATCGGTTCAATCGAGTACAAAACTGTCATCACTGCCACCCTCGCGGTTTTTGGTGTCCTCGCGATTGTCGCCTTCGCGCTTCGCTCGCAAATCGGTCGCGGTTACGTGCTCATCGCGCTGCCCGTCGGGCTGGCCCTGCTGCTGCTGTCGCGGTGGTTATGGCGCAAACAGCTGCACCACGGCCGCGATCATCACAGACATATCTATCGCACCCTGATCATCGGTGACCGCGCCAAAAGTGCGCTGGTGGCGAGTGAGATTTCACGCACCCGCTACGCCGGGTTTGGCATGGTGGGAGCGATCACCGAGGAAGGCTCGCAGACCGAACTGCTCCCGGGGCTACCCGTGGTGGGCGATTACACCCAATTGGTCGAGGCTGTTGACCGATATCGCGCCGACGTCATCATTTTGACGAGCGCCGATGCGCTCACCCCGCAGCGACTGCGCGAGGTGAGTTGGCAGCTTGAACACCGTGACGTCGCGCTCATCGTCTCGGTTGCGCTCACCGGCATCGCCGGCCCCCGCATTCACACGCGCCCCGTCTCGGGTCTACCGCTCGTACACGTCGAGTTTCCTGAATTCACCGGGCGGAAATACTTCACGAAGCGTCTCTTCGACCTCGTCTGCTCACTCATTTTGCTCGTGGCGACGAGCCCCATCATGCTGGTTACCGCCCTCATGATTCGCCTCGACAGCCCCGGCCCCGTGATCTTTAAACAAGAGCGCGTAGGCATCGGCGGGGTGCCATTCACGATGTTTAAGTTTCGGTCAATGTATGTCGATGCTGAGGCTCGCCGTGCCGAGGTGATGCGAGACGCAGAGCACACCGATGGCCTCTTCAAAATGAAGAACGACCCCCGGGTCACCCGGGTGGGCGCGGTGCTGCGCAAGTACAGCATTGATGAGCTGCCCCAGTTCGTGAACGTGCTGCTGGGCAAAATGTCACTGGTGGGCCCTCGCCCGCCGCTGCCTTCTGAGGTGCAGCAGTATGACGCTTGGGTGCACCGCCGGCTGCTCGTGAAGCCGGGCATCACCGGCCCGTGGCAGGTGAGCGGTCGCAGCGACCTGTCGTGGGATGAGAGCATCAGGCTTGACATGTATTACGTCGAGAACTGGTCACTCGTTGATGACTTCTTGATTCTGATGCGTACCGTGCGCACCGTGGTTGCCCCGCAGGGCGCATACTAAAAGAGCTGTTTCACACACCGGGGGATGGTTATGGCTGGGCTGATTGCGCAGGACTGGGTCGAACCGTACGGGGGCGCCGAAAAGGTGCTCGCGGCGCTGATCGAGGTGCTGCCCGAAGCTGATCTCGCCTGCCTCTGGAACGATGACCCCCGATGGGATGCGCAGCTGCGGGTGCGCGAATCATGGTTGGCGCGCAGCCCGATGCGCGGCCGCAAAGCGTTTTCACTGCCGCTCATGAGTGCCACCTGGCGCGGGCAATGGCGTTCTGTGCAGCCCGACTGGGTGGTCACGAGTTCGTACGTCTTTGCCCACCACTTAAGCACCGTGTTTCCAGATGTGCCCCGTTTCAACTATGTGCACTCCCCCGCCCGCTACCTGTGGGCCGCCGAACACGACCGACGCGGCAGCAACCCGCTGCTCGGCCCAGCTTCGGCCGTGCTGCGCGGCATCGATCAACGTGCCGCCTCGCACAATGGCGAGATTGCCGCGAACAGCGCATTCATTCGCGAGCGAATCCAGCGCGCTTGGGGGCGCGATGCCACCGTCATCTACCCGCCCGTCGACGTCTCCACCATCGCCAGCGAGGCCCACTGGGCCGATCGCCTCACCGCCGCTGAAGCCGACCTGTTGGAGTCGCTCCCCGAGAACGAGTTTCTACTCGCGGGCTCACGCATGGTGCCCTATAAGGGGCACGCGCAGGTGGTCGCCATGGGCGAAGCCCTTGGTGTTCCCGTCGTACTCACCGGCAGCGGCCCAGAAGAGGAGCGGCTGCGCGAACAGGCCCGTGGTTCCAGCACTCCCGTCTTTTTCTTAGGCAAGGTCTCTGATGAGCTCTTGCGTGCCCTCTATCAGCGCGCCCTCGCGTTCGTGTTCCCCCCGGTAGAAGACTTCGGAATTATGCCGGTGGAAGCGATGGCCGCGGGCTGCCCAGTGATCGCAAACCGGTTGGGCGGAGCCGCTGAATCGGTCGTCGACGGGGTGACCGGCGCGCTGATTGATACGGCAGACCCTAAGTCATGGGCCGCGGCGGTTGACCGCGCGACCAGTACCGACCGCTCAGCTGTACGGGCTCGTGCACTCGAGTCGACATCGCCCGGTTCAACGAACGGGTGCGGGCATGGGTCTCGCCCGGTATCGACTGTGCCGAACCCCACGACGGCAATGTGGCGACGGGAAGCGTACTGCCATGAACGCCGAATTACGCCCGACCGTGAGCGTCGTCATCCCTTGTTATAACGCCGCCGCGACCCTCGGCTTGCAGCTCGAGGCGCTCGCGGCTCAAATCAATCCCCCAGAGTTTGAGATCATCGTGGTTGATAATCGTTCCACCGATGACACCGCCCTCGTGGCTCGCCGCTGGGTAGAGGCCCTCCCCGTGTTACGGGTCGTGAACGCGTCTGAATTGGCGGGTGCTTCCTACGCCCGTAATGTGGGGGCAGCCGCCAGCAACGGGCAGTTCCTCATGTTCTGCGACGCCGACGATGTCGTCGGTCGGCATTGGGTGCAGCACGGCCACCGTGATTTCTCGACAGCTGACTGCTGGACCGGTTCAGCAGTTCCCATCAGTACTTCCGAGTTTGTGTGTGGTCTACCCACTCTTTGGGAGCGTATTGGCGATGTGGAGGAACCCGAAAACTTCGACTTCGAAGGCAACGATCACGATCTGCCCATCTTGTGCGGCGGCTGTTTTGGCATCACGCGCGAACTGTACCTTGAAATCGGCGGCTTCGATCAGTCGTTTGGATCGGCAGGGGAAGACAACGAGCTGGCTTGGCGGCTGCGCCGGGCAGGCTACCCCCTGCCCATCTCGAGAAGCACCAAGATCGCTTACCGCATCGACGACCGTCTCCCCGTTTTGCTCAGCAAAACTCGCGCCGCTGCAATCGGCATGGTGCGACTTTCGCGCCGCTACGACGCCAAGACGCAGTACACCCGGCTACCGTGGATCGTGCGCAACGCTGTTGGCGCCACAGTAGCATTTGCGCGGGGCTCTCTTCGAGGTGCGGCGGGGGCCGCTCTGCGTGCAGCGGCCAGGCAGCGGTGGGCTGCTTCCGCGGGCGCGGCAAGCGGCCTGTGGCAGTTTCGCCGGTCTACGCCCGCACCGCAGCTCGGTCTTGGTTTCGCCGAGGGCCGCGAGCAGCAGAAAGCTGCGACGTAAGCCCGTGATGCAGTCATCGGAGCCCGCCCGTCGGCCCGTGGTGGCTGCCTTATTCGCACTATGCGCGATGGGAGCGCTCGGCACTGTGCTGTTACCCATTGGGTGGCAGATCAACCGTTTTGTCGTGTGGCTGTACTATCTGGGACGCAGCCTGGGCATTCCAGACTTCGTTACGATTCCGATGTATGAGTTTGGGTTGAATGTGCTGCTCTTTGCGGCACCCGCCGCGCTCGCTTCCTTGCTATGGTCCCGCATCAAATGGTGGGGCTGGCCGCTCTTGGCACTGGGAGCGTCCTTGGCCGTCGAGATCGTGCAGCTCGTCGCGCTTCCCCGCGAGTTCTCATTCCTAGATATTGTGGCAAACACACTAGGTGCGCTCATTGGTGCCGTGGCGCTTATCCGTCCCAGCCGCCGGGAATCTGCTCGATGACGTTCCATCGATCAGAGAGCTGATTAGCCAGGTTCCCTGGGAAGGCCCGGCTGTGAAATGCTGGTGCCCAAGTGCCTTGAGCTTTATGCTGTGCTGAGGCGCGCAGTACGTCAGCGATGTAGCCGCCCCAGTACCCGAAAGTTGAGTTGGTCAAGATGAGTCTTGGCGATGCAGCCAGTAATGCCAGCTGGTGCAGCACGGTAGCTCCCGCGGGTGGTTCACTCACGGGCGCGATGTCAGTGAGCCACCCGAGTTTCGTGTGGCACCATTCGAGGTCATCACTCACCAGCAATATGGAAGTGATCTCGCCGGTTGCCTGCGCAGCGGCAACCGCCACACGCACGTACTCAACGACGTCGAACGAATAGTCACCGCGCCAGCGCGGCACACTGTAGTAGTCGCCGCGGCGAATATTGATTGTCAGGTCTGCGGGCGGATTGATTCGGGCGAGTTCACTAGCAAACTGCGTAGGTGTGCCAAGCAGCATCTCCGCGATAAATGCGTCGAGCTCTGCACCGGTGTAATTCAGTCCAAAGTGTTGCAGGGGGTGCTGTTCGATGCGTCGATCAGTCAGTCTCAGCTCGCTGCGAGAGATCACCAACTCTTCAAAGAGCTTGGGGAAGGCTTCCTGCCAGAGCTTTGATTTTTCAGTCTCGAGTGCGAATCGGGGCTCCCCTTTCGCCTGATGCAGGTGCGCATTCAGCCAGTAGTAGAGGAGATTACCGAGGTTTACATTTGCCGGTGTCCACAGCACTTCCCGAGGGCCCCGGCGCACAACGCTGAGCAGTGAGGCCTTGGCCTGGGAAAGCGACAGGTTGGGCATCATGAGAGCTTTCCAAGTTCCACCAGTCGCGCAAACTGCTCGTTCCGTTCGCTCACCTGCGCGAAGGTTCCCTCCGTCTGTACCTGTCCATCGCTCAAGAAGACGATCTTGTCGGCGTCGCGCACCGTTGAAAGTCGATGCGCGACGATCACGACGGTCATGCTGCCTTTGAGACTTTTGAGCAGCTGCGAGATGGCATGCTCTGTAAGGTTATCAAGTGAGGAGGTCGCTTCGTCCAAGACTAAGAACCTTGGTTCCTTATATAGGGCTCTGGCGATGCCAAGCCGTTGCCGCTGTCCTCCGGAGAGCCGCATACCCCGCTCACCAATGACTGTTTCGGTGCCTTCTGGCAGGTCGGCGACAACGTCTTCGAGCTGGGCGAGCTTGAGTGCCCGGTCAAGCCTCGTCTGGTTCGCGACCGTGCCGGGTGGGCCGAACGCCACGTTTCTGGCGAGCGTATCGTTCAGCAGATAGACGTCTTGCGCCACCACCCCAAGCTCGCGATACCAGGCCGCAATGTCTGCGGAGATCGAACGCCCACCGCAGGTAATGTCACCGCTTGTGGGGCGCAGCATTCCCAGGATGAGATCGACGAGGGTGCTCTTGCCCGCACCGCTCGAACCTGTGATCGCTACGGTCGAGTTTTCTGGAATCACCAGTGAAATACCGTCAAGCACGGGGCGCTCGGCATCCTCGTATTGCAGAGTCACGTTATCAACGACAATGTCACCGGAATAGTTTTGATCCCCCAAGGGAATCTCGTTGTGTCGCGGCCCGCGTTCCAGTTCCTCCGCTTCGGTCAGCACGATCGTTAGCCCCGCACGGCTGCTACGCACCGTCGCAAGGCTTGCGCCCACCCTGTTGAGCGTAGGAAGCGCTCGCAGGGCCGCTGCACCGAACACCGCGAGCACGCTCATCGCGTGGTCTGGGGTCCCCGTCGCGAACAAAATCAACGCGATGCCGCCAATGGCGAGCAACAACACTATCTCCATCAGATACCTAGGCAGTTCTGAAGTGATCGAGAGCATACGCGTCGCGTGTGCAAGCTTCATACGCGCTTTCCAGTAGCCGTCGGCGAAAGCGCCAGCGCTACCTGAGAGTCGTACATCTTTGAAACCGTGCAAAGCAGGAATTAGATACTGAAGACTGTTCAGCTCGGCCTCAGCGTTCTCGATGCCGATGCGTGTCTGGCGGGCGCGCAGCAATCGCTGCGTGCCCATCAGCACGACCCCAAAAAGGAACGCTGCGAACAATGCAACAAACGGTGAGATCACAAACAGCACGACGCTTAGTAGCACCAGTACCAGCAGGTCAGCGAGCATACCCACGACACCCAGTAATACGTTGGCGGCATGATCGTTCGCGCTACCAACGTCACGCTGAATGCGCACGGCCTCGCGGGCGCGGTGCCGTGCGAAGGGTTCAAGGCTGAACATGCGCATCAGCTCGGTCGAGGCATCGGCCGCGATGCGGGTCGTGCGTCCGAGTAACCACCAACGAAAGAAGACTGTGCCCACGCTCTTAGTAACGAAGAACCCAGCGATCGCTATCGCAATGATCATGATCAAGGTCGATGTACTTGGTCCGCCAAAGAGCTGCGAGATGAAGTTCGCGACACCACCCTGTGATGCGGGGTCGGTAAACACTTGCATGAGCAACGCCATCGCGGCGACACCCAGGGTGTCGAGGGCAGCCAGCCCCACTGATCCGAGCACCGCGAATACGAGCCATGCTCGTGAGGTCATACGGGCGAGCGCAAGATATTCCTTAAGGTCGGCGATCAGGGAACGCTTCGCTGGGGTGCTCGTCATGCGTTATACCTTTCTGAGACCCCGTATGTGGCTGCGATACGCACGCACATTTCTGGGGTCGAATACAGCTGCACTCCGGGACCAGCCTGGGCCGCGAGTTGCGCCTGTTGAGCTGTCTGATCTGAAAATTCCGCTCTGGCAAGCATCGCGCGAGCCACGGTGGCCGGATCCACCTCACTCACTAACGATCCTGCCGCAACGATCTCGGGGTTGCCACCCACGTTCGACGCGACCACGCGCATACCCCGCGACACAGCATCGAGTAACGTGTACGAGTGGTTTTCCCACACCGAGAGCTGCACGATCACGTCGGCATTGGCCATCGCTGCCTCCGCGTCAACGTACCCCGCAAACGTGATCCGCGAGGCAGCTCCGAGCTTATTTGCGCGGGCCTCGAGCTCGCTGAGCAGCGGACCCTCCCCCGCGATTACTAGCGTCGCCTCAGGAAGTTTTTTGTGCACCGCAACGAACGCTTCGAGTAGCACATCAATTCGTTTCTCTGCGCTCAACCGTGATAGCGATAAGTACCTGGGTGCCACGAGGTCAGGCTGCGCCGGCACAGCACCTGGGCCTTCGGAAGCAGCCCCTGCCGGTAGGTCAACGCCGTTGTGAATGACCGTGATGGGCTGTGCCACCCGCCACTTTCTGACCATAGTGTCACGCGTGGCATGTGCTACCGCGATCACGCCATCGAAGCGTGAAAAACGAAGCCGGTGTACAGATGCCATCACGCGGGCTTGCAGATTCGAGCGGTGGTAGACGCTGTCTTCGCCCGCGATACCGTGCTCGGTGGTAAATCGACGAGTGCCGCGGGGCAGCTTGGTCCACGCCGTCACGATGTCAGCGTAGGCGAGATGCGAGTGCACGATCGCCGGTCTCAGCTGCCGCGCCGCTCGAGCAAGCGTGCGCATGGATGTGATGGTGCCGGCGGCTGGCCCAAACGGTCCGGTGAGTACCGCCGAGCCCTGTGCGCGCAGCCGTTCGGCGAGCGCCCCCTCGGGGCACAGCACTGTGACGTGCCAGCCGGGAATTCCCACCCGTGTGGCGTCGAGCACGTGGCGAGCGACGCCGCCGAGCTCGCCGACGGGCACCACCCAGAGCGCCCGCTGTTCGCGAATCTGGGTCTGCTCAGACATCGTTGGCCACCTGTTCGGGGTGCAACAGTCCTGACACGGCCGCCGCCTCCACGAGCAGCGAAACACGCTTTTCAGCCAGCCATCTCGGCATCCGGTCAAGCGCGGTATCGAGTTTGGCTGCCGACCGTGAGAGATCGGCGAGGCTGCGCTGCGCTTGGTGCGTCACGAGACGATCCCACAGCCCGGTACCTCGCGCGGTTGAACCCGAGACACCAGCCCCGTGCTTCGCGTCGAAGGTGAGCCGTGCAGCACCTGAGTAGAAAGCACGACGCACACGCGACTCGGTGGTGGTGGCCGCGATCCAGTGATCAGTTTCGGCATCGAAAGCAAAGTCGACGGGGGTGCCGCTCGCATAAAGCCGGTAGCCCCAGTCCACGTCTTCCCAACCGTACGCACGAAAGTTCGTGTCGTACGGGCCCACCCTGTCATAGGTTTCGCGGGTCACTGAGACGTTACCGCCCCAGTAACGCCAACGTCGCTCGGGAGTCGCGTGATACGCCTCCTCACGAAACCGGGTGTCACGCTCAAGCCCGTAGGCCCGCGCGTACGCCGTCTCAGGGTAGATGTTGCGCACCAGTCCGATCGCCCCGCGGGGCTCACCCGTGTGCTGTGCGAGGTGCGCAGCAACGTACCCGGGGTCTGGCCGCAGGTCGTCGTCGCACCTCACGAGCACTTCGCCACGTGCGGCCGCGAAGCCTGCGTTGAGGGCCGCCGAGCGGCCCCTGTTTTCAGGAAACACGATGGGCGTAACCGGTAACTCATGGCGAACTCTCTCGAGCAGGTCAGCGGTGTCATCGATGTCGCCATCGACCACCACCACGACCTCCCACGAGGGCTCGGTCTGCGCCCGCAGGCATTCGAAGAGCTTGGGGAGTCGCTCGACCCCGCCCCGACTGGGCACCACAATGCTCACCCGTGGCGCGGGGCGCGGCTCCTCATGCGTGTTCATGGTTAGAGCCACTTCTCGAGACGCTCGAGCGCGGTCCAAAAACCCTCACCATGGTTGATGTGGCCCTGCCAGATCTCGGGAATGAACGGGGTGCCGGGTGACAGCCGTTCCATCGCCGTCGCGAACTCAGGCCAGTCGATATCCCCTTCGCCCACCTGCACGCCTTCGCCATCAACACCGGTCGCGTCGACCAGGTGCCAGTGAATGGTGTGGGGGGCGAGCAACTCGACAGCTTCAGAGAAGGGCACCCCGAGGAACGTCGCCGCAAGCTTGGTGTGTGAGGCGTCAAAGCAGAGTGCAGTGCCCGTGCGCTCGGCAAACTCTGCGGTGTCGCGCGGGTCGAGGAACAGGTTGTGAAACTGCTGCCCGCCCATCAGCCACGGGAACGGGGGCAGGGTCTGTGCGGCGATACGCACGCGGCCGGTATCGAGGCGGGCCAGAGCTGCCGCGATGCGATCGTACTTGCGCAGACGCTCAGAGGCCGGAATGTGCCGGTCCTTGGTGAACCCGCCCATCGTCACCACCATGATCGGGTCTGTTTCGTTGGCGAACCAGCGAGTCAGGCTGCTCGTGACCTCGATGGTGCGCTGTACCTCGCGAATCGATCGCTCCCAGATCTCATCATCCTCAGATGCAAGATCCACCAAGAAGTCGCCCGCGAACAGGTCGGGCAGGTGCGTGGTGAAGCCAATATCTAACGGCTCGGTGAAGTAATCTTCGAGGTTTACCTCGAGATCCTTGTACGAGAAGTGAAACTCGAGGAAGTCGGGGTTTGACTGGGCCAATAGCTCGGCGTGGTCGTGATAGCGCACCGGCAGACCCCACGGCCGGTTGAAGTCGAAGTCACGGCCCGTGGGGGTGTGATCGCGCAGGTCACCGGCGAAGAAGAAATCGCCCTCTGCCATGTCGCGCCTAATCGTGCGACCGAGCAACGCAGGAAGCGTGTTGGGCTGCAGACCACGGCCGGGGCTGCGCACCTGCACGTCTTCGGCAACCAGCGTGCTGCCTTCGAGAATCGGGCGAGCGGCCACCAGCGACTTCGCGAGGTTGATGCGGTTCATCGCCTCGCCTGTCGAGACCACGCGTTCTTGGTTCGTACCGATCGCGGTTTCGATGTCTCTGATCTCGCGCACCATGCGTGCGAACTCGTCGGGAAGCAGCGATACGGTGTGGTCGTTGCCCTCCATCGTCTGGTCGACGGTGAAGTGCTTCTCGATGATGTGGGCGCCGCGGGCGACCGCTGCAACCGGCACGTGCCAGCCGCGCTCGTGCCCCGAGTAGCCGACGAGGCATTCGCCCAGTTCAGCAAGACGATCCATGTAGGCAAGGTTCAGATCCTTGTATGGCGCGGGGTAGGTCGACTGGCAGTGCAGCAGTGCGTACGACGCTCCGCGCCGGCGCAGCAGCCCGATGGTCTCAATGATCTCTTCTTCGCGAGACATGCCGGTGCTCAGCAGCATCGGCAGCCCACGCGAGGCGGCGTCTTCGAGCAGCTCGTGATTCGTGAGGTCAGCCGAGGCAATTTTGAGGCCTGGAATCCCGTAGTCAACGAGTGCCTGCACGCTAGGGCCATCCCACGGGGTACACATGACGTCGATTCCCACATCGCGAGCGTGGTCGAAGACGTTAAATAGCGACTCAGCAGGCATTGAGAAGCGCCGCAGCAGGTCGAGGGTGTACTGCACGCCCATGTCTTCGCCCGCGGTCTGGCCGCCGCTTTGACGGTACAGCGCATCCATGTCGCGCAGCTGAAATTTCACGGCGTCGGCCCCGGCCTCGGCCGCGAGGTCAACAAGTTTCTTGGCGAGATCGATCGAACCGTTGTGGTTGTTGCCGACCTCCGCGATCAGGAAGGCCGGGTGGCCGTCACCAATTTCGTGGGCGCCGATACGCATCGTGTCGCTGCGGTCGACGGCCACGGCGACCAGGTGCCCGCGGTCATCGACGAGCGGAATGTGACTGATGCCCTCGCGAAAATGGGGCAGAATATCGGCGGGCAACGCCGTGCTCGACACCGTCTGCACCTGAGTGTTGCAGGCATCGCCGACGGAAGTGTCGAGCGAGGCCGTGGGGTTCGTTACGATCCAGCGGCGAAAGTCGCCGTCTGAGAATGAGCCTCGCAGCACGCCGTGCGTATCGACACAGAAGACGATGCGCTGTCGGTTCGCGTTGATCTTGCCCAGTGCGGCGAGAATCGGATCCTCGGCAAAGACGATGTACGGCGTCAGTTGACGGTCGATAATCATACAAATTCTCCATTCGCTATGCCGTGCAGGTCACCCAGAACCTGCTCGGCGATCCTGAGATCTACCAACGTGTCAATATCAATTCCCTCGGCCTCATCCATAACGAAGAGACCGACCTTGCCACCGATGCGGTTGTGTTCACGCTCGTATATTTCGGTGCGTGTGAGGTACAGCGAGCCGGTTTCACGGTAAAAATAGTCCGTTGCGCGCAGGTCTTGGCGCAGCGGTCGGTGCGCCGGATCATACTCGGCCGTAGCCGAGGTCTCCCCCGGTGCTGCCGGGTGCCAAAAAAACGGCGTCTGCGGGACCACGCCTACGAGGCTGTCGACCCCGGTCTCGAGGAACTGCTGCACCGCACGATCGAGGGTGTCGGGCAGGCGCACCGGCGAGGTCGCTTGCAGCAGCATCACGGCGTCAGGCCGGCGGCCCTCAGCCGTGCAGTGCGCGATCGCGTGTTCGATCACGGGCTCTGTTTGTGTGGCATCCTGTGCAAGCTCGGCCGGGCGCATAAACGGTACGCTCGCGCCGGCTTGACGCGCAATCTCAGCGAGTGCTTCGTCATCGGTTGAGACGATTACTTCGAGGTTCGCGGTGGCCGCGAGGGCCTGCTCGATGCTCCAGGTGAGCAGGGGTTTACCTGCCAATGGACGAGCGTTTTTACCTGGCACGCCCTTGGATCCGCCGCGCACGGGGATCACGCAAAGTATCTTCTGTGTCATCGTTTCACCAGCTTCTCGATCTGTCGTGCAATGTGTTCGCCCGGTTCAATGGCGGGTTGAATGGGAGGGGGCGTGGGGGCGCCGCCCCACGGTGCGAGCCCGTAGCGATGCCAGAACTCGTGCACCCACTCGGGAGGATTTATGCCAGTGACCCAGGCGGGAACACCCGCTGCTGCAGCTTCGAGTATCCCGGTGGAGAAGATCGCAACGACGGGTGGCCCCTCGCTGAGCGGAGCTCCCACCCGGTCGAGCTCGATGCCCTGCCGCTCCCATTTGCGGTGTTGCCACCGCGACAGACGGTCGGTTTCTGCGGGGTGTGGCCGATATGTCGCCCCCGTTTGTGCGCAGAACGCGGTCGCGGTGCGGGCCGAGAGGGATCTGGGGAGCTCGGCGCCGTGGAGCTGGCCTAAGAACACTGGGCGTTCATGCGGATCAGAAGTCTGTGCGGGGGCAGAGTCAGCGGCGTTCCACAACAGCTGGCTACCGACAGCTTTGACCGTTACGTCGCTGCGCCCTGAGCGCCAGAATTCGCCGTCGGCCTCGCTGAATGCAAACAGGGTGGCCCCTGCGGGTAGGGGCGGCGCAAAGGGCGTGAGTAACCCGTGCTGCACTACGCAGTACGTCGCCCCTAGTTCAATCGCCCATCGGTGCGCGGTGGCGCCAGCGATCAAGAAGTACCCGGCAGACACCACCGCGCGTACCTCGGAGAGCGTCTCAGGGCAGGGAGCAGATCCATCGATCGAGCGTAGCTCGGGCGCGACAAACAGCTGCTCCCGCAGCAGGTGCTCAGCTACCGCGCGAGGGGCCAACACTGCGACTTGGTCGGCGGGCAGCGAGGCTGCCGGGCGCAGAATCGCAGCGAGCGCCGTGGGAGTCGTGGCGTCGAGCGCGATGAGCACTCGTGGCGCAGGGCCCGTGTGCAGCAGCACGAGATCAACCGGGGCCGGGGTGCGCAGGGCCGCCTTGATGGTACGCAGGCGGTTGCGGCTTCGCTGCCAGCGACCCCAGCCGTCGAGGTCTTCAGGAAAGTTCAGTCCCATTTTCGTGTCACCTCCCGCATCCGATGAATGAGTGTGTGCTCAGCGAGCGTGCGTGCCTTACCTGCCGCACGAATGCGGTTACTCCAGGCGGTGTCGCGGGCCGCACGTTGAATGAGGTCAACGAGTTCGGCGTCGGTGTCATACAACAACGTTTCCACGCCGGGTTCATAAAAGTCTGCAACTGAGGGGCGATCGATGAGCTGTAATCCGCCCACGCCCGGTGCTTCGAAGGTGCGCATCGAGAGCCCGTCGTGACCGTCGCCGTGAATGTTGAGGGTCGCGAGGGACCCGGCCATCACCCCGTAGTAGTCGGTGCGTGACACCTCTCGCAGGCCGACCGATGCGGGGTCACGTTTGCGGCCGGTGCGCAGCAAATCCCAGGGGTGATTCGACCATTCGCGCCCGTAAGCTTCGAGCTCGATACCGTGGCTGACCAGCATGCGCACGATGCGTTCGCGCTCGCGGTAGCGCGCACCCACGAGGTTGACGGCGGGGCTTTGGCGCGGGGTGAACGCGGTGAGCGAGTCAAAGCCGTCGGGCAACAGGCTTGCGTCGATGCCTGCGTCGCGCAGCCTCGCGACGTCGTTGGGGCTGTAACTCAGCACCGGGCCGATCGTTTTCAGCTGGTCGAGGGTGTACGACAGCCGTTCGAGTTCGTCGTAGAGCCATAGCACGGTGGGTACGTCCTGTGAGGCGAGGGCTTCCCACCAGCCGTCATTGAGGGCGTCGCCTTTGACGACGAGCACTACGTCGGGGCGCGTCTCTCGCAACACCGTGATTGCACGCTGGGTGACTTCTGCACGGTTGCGTTCGCGCTGCGATGCTCCAATGCTGCGGTGCGCCAGGGCGTTACGCCAGCGGTCTCGGTGGGTGTCTCCGCGGTCGTAACAGTGGGCGGTGACCTCGTGACCATCGTGTTCGAGCGCGGCGGCGAGCGCTGCCCAGTAACCGTGGAAGGCGGGGCTGACAAGCAGTATGCGCCGCGGGGTCATGGCTGTACCTGCTTCGTCACGTTTGTGCGCGGGCGGGCTGATCGGCGTTTGGCCTCGCGTGCTGAGTCGTGCACGGTGGAGAGTTCACGGCGCAGGGTGGTCATGGGTTGCTCGGGTTTGCCGAGTAGTCGGCGCAGGCCACCAAATGCGAAGTTGACCAATGAGGCAGCGACGAGTGCTACACGCATGCTGCCTGCGCCGGTGCCCCAGGTGCGTGCGTACAGAAATCGTGAGGTGAGCAGCCAGCTCAAGCGTCGGCCGGAGTCTGATGAGGCCCCGCCCTCGTGGGCCACGGTGACGTCACCTAGATACACGGAGGGGATGCCGTGGTCACGTAGTTTGCGCTGCAGATCAGTTTCTTCGCAGTACATGAAGAAGCGCTCGTCGAGACCGCCCACCTCACGGTAGAGCTCAGTGGGTACGAGCAGCGCGGCTCCCACCAGCCAGTCGGTGACGGCCGTAGTTCCAGGTACGCAGCGGGTATCGTGACCGACTGCCTCATGTAGGGCAGAGCGGTTGCGCCACCTGGCAAGCGGCCTGAGCCATTCAACTGCATAGTGGCTGGTACGGGGAAAGTGTCGGCCCGACATTTGGGCCGTCCCGTGTAGGTCAACAAGGGCGGGGCCCGCAACGGCGGGCTGCCAGGGAGCGGCCGCTCGCAGCAGGTTCTCCACGAATGATGGCGGCAGCACGAGGTCGCTGTTGAGAATGAGCAAGAGCCGTTTGGTTGCTAGTGCTACGCCGCTGTTCACTGCGCTGCCAAAACCGCCGTTGCGTGCACGTCGGAACACCCGCGCCGCTGTTGAAGGCGGAAAGGGTTCGGGCGAGCAGTCGTCAACCACGATGATTTCGAGGTCTGCACCGCCCGGCTGCCCGCGCAACTCGTCCACGAGTACTTCGGCAAGCGCGGGGTCACCGTAGTGCGGCACGATGACCGATACGTCGCCGGGTGCCAACTCAGCCCAGGCAGTCATCGAATCGCTCCGATTCCCCGCAGCGTGACCGCGAGCAGCTGGTGGATTTCGGCGGCCGCGGCTACGGCAGCCGCAGGGCCCAGCCCCACGGGGTCAGCGAAGTCATCGGCTTCTGTGTATGCCCGGTCGTCGTTGACGCACAGGCTCACGCCTTCGGCACGCCTGGGTGGGTTCTCGAGCAGCTGGGCCGCACGGCGCAGTGTCAGGGTGCGCCTGGCGGCGACCGGAAAATTGCGCACAACGAAGTCACGGTGCGCACGCTCGAACGTAAGGATCAGGTCTGCGGCGTCAATGTGGTCACCGTCGATCTGACGAGCGCCCCGGCTTCCCGCTGTATCGATACCGTAGGCGGCGAGCGCCTGCCCCATGTCAGTGTCAACCGGGTGCCCGGTGAGCGCGTGTACCCCGGCACTGTCGAACTCCCAGTCTCCGTTCACCCCGTCGTAGTCACGCGCGAGCAGTTCTGCTGCGCGTGACCGCACGATGTTGGCGTGACAGACAAATAGGAGGTGACGTGTCACTCGGTGCTCCGTCGGCCCCGGCGGCCCGACTGAGCTTCAGCGGCCGCAGCGTCGTCTGCAGGTGTAGGGCCAGCCTGGGGTGCGCCCTGCTGGGGGGCGTCTTCGAATACCAGTGGGGTCTCAGGCGCCGCGTTGGCGGCTTCTGACTCCTGCAGGTAGTACCCGCGGTTCTTTTTGCTGTAGTAGTAATACCCGTCGCCGCCATCGTTCTTGGTGACGCCGTTCAGCACCACGCCAAGCATGCGGGCGCGAGCACCCTCGAGCAGCTTGTGCGCGCTGCGCACCTCTGGCTTGGTGGTTTTGCCCGAGCGCGCGACAAAGATCACTCCGTCGACGATGGTGCTCGCGAGTGCCGCGTCAGTCACAGGTAGTACCGGCGGGGCATCGATGATGACGAACAGCTCTTTACTGAGCCGTTCGACCGTGCTCTTCATGTGCGCCGAGCCCACGAGTTCGGAAGGGTTTGGCGGGGTGACGCCCGAGGGCAGCACAAACAGGTTCTTCTGGTTCGTGGCGCGTAGCGCATCGTTGAGCGTGATCTGCCCGCTCAGCAGGCTACTGAGACCGACCGAGCCGTCAATGTTGAGGGCGTTCGCCACGGCAGGGCGGCGCAGATCGGCATCGATGATGAGGGTGCGTACCCCCGACTCTGCGAGCATACGTGCGAGCGCTACCACCACAGTGGTCTTGCCTTCGCCCTGGTTGGCGCTGGTGACAACGATGCTGCGTACCTCTGAGTCCACGCTCGAGAAACGTAGGTTGGTGCGCAAGTGGCGAAAGGCTTCGGCTCCCAGCCGGTCGAGCTCGGGCAACCCTTGCTCGTTTTTCTTAGGCTTCCCCATTCTGGGGATGAGTGCGAGGAGGCCTAGTCCACCCGCAGATTCGGTGAGGTCATCGGCGCTGCGCACCTTGATGTCGAGGATGCGACGCAGCAGCTGATAGGCGAGGCCGAGCGCGAAGCCGGCTGCCGCGCCCATGAGCATGTTGCGCATCCAGTTGGGAGAAGATGGCGACGCGGGTGCTACGGCGTTCTCGAACGGAGTGACCGTTACGAGAGCCACTTCATTGCCCGAGGCCTCCTGCTCGATCTCGCGAATCACGTCAGCGAGCGCTTCGAGGGCACCGTTCGCGAGTGCGGCTGCGCCTTCAGATGACTCTGCTCGAGCGGTAACCGTGATCATGGCGCTCTGGGCAACGAGATCAGCACTCAGGCTACCGCGCACCTTCTCCGGGGCTACTTCAAGGTCGGGGTTTTCTGCAATGCGCTCAACCACGGCGTTACTCGTAATGAGTGCGAGGTAGGCCTGAATGCGGTCTGTTTTCTCTTGTGCAACGACGCCGCTCTCTGCGGATCCCTGCATAAAGCCCGACGAGCTCGCGGTATACACCGGAGTCTGAGTTGCAGAGTAGGCAGCCCCCGAGGCGAGCCCAATGAGCACCGCGAAGAAGAAGAAAATCCAACTTCTTCTCAACATCAGAATAAAGTCCGCAACAGTCAACTTCGCTCCCCTCAGCTCGGTTGTTCATTTTTCAGATTTCAGTGCACCAAAACACATAATCTGTCATATGCACTTCAAATATGAATCATATCCGGTTTAAAACTCAGTGTGGTTCTCTGCATTGAATCTGAGACAATGGAATCGTGACTCACCAGGCAACGCCCGCATATCAGGTGCGCACGTCTTTCATCGGCGATCAGCTGTTCCCAGCTAAGCATTCCGCGCGCATTATTGACGCGGTGCTCATGGGATTCATCATCATGCGCATCGATGCCCCATTCTTGCCGGTCAGTGTGCCGCTTGCACAGGTGGCCATGATCGTGTTGCTCTTCACTGCATCATTTCGGCGACCCACACGCTCACTCGAGCGGGTCAGATGGTTTCCCATTGTAGCGCTCCTACTGCTGGCGTATTTGATGACCGTTTCACTCGTACAAGACGTCGACTTCGTAAGGCGGCTGGGTAACATCGCGCTGCTGCTCACTGTGAGCGGCTTTCTGGCGAGCGGCCGCATCGATGTGGTGTCGGCGCTCAAGGGATTGGGTGGGGCTCTCGTCATCAACGCTGCCCTGTTTTACGCGGGCATCGCTCCCAACACGTACGGCGGGGTGCTTACTGGCTACCTCGCCGATAAGAATGCGGCCGGCCTCGTCTACGGCATCAGTGCCCTGTTGTGTTCCCTCACCACGCGCAGAGCTTGGCTGAGACTCATCATCCTCGCGGCGGGGGCCGGAGCCCTTGTGCTCACCGATTCGCGCACCTCGATGGCTGCCTACGGTCTGGCCGCAATTTGGCTGTTCCTCGCTCCACGCCTGGGCCTCGCATTTCAAGCGCTGCTGGGCGCGGCTCTGGCGGCTTCATTTGCCTGGCTCGATCAAAACCTCGCTGAGAGCGGCAGCTATGCCGTAACTCGCGCAGGGTCAGATGCATTGCGAGATCGCATCGACGCCGCCACCGACATTAAAGTAGCCGAAACCCCCTGGTACGGTGGTGGCCTCGGTGAAGCTAACACCGAAGTCGAGGGCCTGTTTTGGTTCTTCCATAATTCGTACGACGCGCTGATCGCCGAGGGCGGCTACCCCGCGCTCATCGGAGTCGTCGCGCTCTACGTTCTCGTGGGGTTCGGGCTACTCAACCAGCGACGCCGGTCGTACGCGAGCGCCGTGACCGGTGCCGCGACCCTCTTTGCGCTGCTCGCGGCCACCCGTTTGGGGGAGGTATTCTTCGCCCCGATCGGGTTTGTGTTGCTCGGGGTGGGGCTCGCGCTCATCGTGGAACACGATCCGTTCAAGCACGACCGCCGCATCCACGGTGATTTCGAGCTCGCCCGACAGCGAGGATCAGCACCCCAAGTCAGCCAGTAGCGCGGCCACACGAGCGCGGCCCGCTGTCGGCGAATACTCGGCTGCCCACCGGTCGCGTAACTCATGCGTGCGCACCACGGTGTCGACCCAGTGCTCCGCGGCATGCTCGATCGCCGTTGCGAGCGCGGCCGGGTCGCTCGCAGGCACAACCTTACCGCGAGGACCCACGACCTCGGGCAGTGCCCCGGCATCGCTCACGATGACGGGCACACGCGCGACCATAGCCTCGGCGGCGACGAGTCCAAATGATTCGGGGGCCCGCGAAGGCACCGCAAGTAAGTCGATGCCTGCGAGAAGCTCGTCGCGGCTCACCCAGCCGAGCCGATCCACAAGGTGCTCCACTTCGCGCAGCGCATGTTCGGCGGCATCCGTCGACTCGGCATCCACAAATTTGGAGCTGCCCGCGAGCGCCAGTCTGTAGCCACCGGGGGAGCGCTCGTCAAGGAGGCTCAATGCTTCTGTGAGTGTGCCGATGCCTTTGTCCATCGAGAGGCGCCCAAGAAAACCAAGTTTCACCGGCGTGCTTGGTGATGGTCGTTGGATCTGCCCGAGCGGGCTCGCCTCACACCAGTTTCCGAGCGCGAAGGTACCCGGCATGATGGCACGCATATCCGCGGAGGGCACCAGTACACGTAATGCGCGTATTTTGGCTGCCCAGTATAGAAGCTGCTGCGCCCGGCTTTGAGGCCGCTGATGCAGGTGCACGATTCGGTCGCGGTGGCCGGCCGTTGCGGCAGCAGCCACGAGCCCGTTACACCACAGCACACCCCTACGCTCGCGCCGATCCCACGCACGCAATTTCCGCATCCACTCAGAGCGAGAGCTGGCTGGTAGCCCGGTGACGGCGAAGCCGCGACGGCGAGCTTCGTCAGCGAGTTCAGACATGCCACCACTTCCGGTGGGGGCGACGACCGTTACGGGGCGGTCAAGTTCTCGCAGCGCCTCGGCGATGTTGAGCAGCATGACTTCGCCCCCGCCAATGCTGCCGTTATTCGCGGCGATCGACAGGGGCTGAGCGGTCAAGAAGTCACCCTCGTGCGTTGCATAAGGTTGAGGCTATCGCTGAGTGTGATGCCCTGCGTACCCTGTGCCCAGCTTCAGATCGAGCACGTTGAGCACACCGAGGGCACGCACATTCAGGGCGGCCTCGTGGTATCGCGGGGTCTGAACCTTAGGGTTGTTGGCATCGTAGGCCGCGGACTGCGGGGTCTCCCACTGCTCGTTGAGAATAATCGCAACGACGTTGGTCAGCACCTGGAACACATTGCCGAGCAGCGCATTCAAGACATCAAACACGGCATTGAGCGCGCCCGCAGGGGCCAGCAGGTTTGTGATCGCGTCAAGTACAAACTGGCCCACGCCACCGAGCAAACCATTAATGAGCGCGTCGAACCCTAGAATTGGTGCCCCGAGAACCCTTAAAGTCGCAGTAGCCGTGCCTTCAAGGAACTGCCGAAGGGTTCCCTCGAGCAGCAATCCGGTTGCCAGGAGCCCGCTCACTGAACCCAGCGTGACCTTGAGGTATACCGCGTCGAGCAGCCGCGGGATCAGGGAGTCAATTACCCAGCCGCGCACGATGTCAGTGACGCCAGAACCGGGGATCGGAATGTCGACGAACAGCTGGCTATTGGGCGGCTGGTTGTTGAGCAGCGTCGAGAGCTGGCCGTCGTAGGCACCGCCCAAAAGTGTTTCGAGGTCGAGGGTCAACTCGCCCGTGTTGAAGTCGATCTGCAGCCCGGCCGGCTGTGTTGCGGGAATCGGCTCCGCGGTGAGCGAGGCTGCATCGACGGTGAGCTTCACGGTCAGCGTCTGGTTCAGCAGCGTCCCCAGCAAGTGACCAATAGGGCCGAGGAGCTGGCCAATGAGCGCAGTGAGCGCCTGGGTGTCGATCGTGATGGTCTGAATCGCCTGAATTACGCCTTGCAGCAGGCCAGCGACGATGAGCTCGGCCTTCACCACCAGCTTCAGGTACGCGATCACATAGTCGCGCTCGACCTCGGTCATGAGGTCGGGGGTCTGGCAGAGCGAATCGAGGCGAGCGTAACCGCCCACTGCACCGATAATCAGGTCGAGGTCGGCGATCTGCGCGAGCAGCTCGGCGACGCCCGGGCCCGTGAGGTTCTCAAGGATCGCCTTCAGGCTGAGGGTTGCCAGCTGCGGGGCTTCGGCCTTGAGGCTTTCGAAGTTGATCGCACCGCTTGAGTCGCTCACTGCACCAGATGCACCGTGGGTGTAACCCACGAGAGCTGCGGCTTCTACGAGGCCCGGCTCTTCGTGTGCATAGGCATACTGTGCGAGGGCGCCGGTGTCTGCAGGGGCTGCAAACGCGAGCACGTCTGACAGCACGTTGCCGAGCCCATTGAGGTTCAGCAGAACACTGCTGAGCAGCTGAACCGAGAGCGGGCTGACGTTCGTCTGAGACGACTCGGGCGAAGATGCAAGCTCGATAGCGTTAGCGGGAACGACCTGAGCGATGGCATCGAGATCAATACCGAGCAGGTTACCGCCAAGCAGTCGTCCCTGTGCTTCGGTGTCGAAGAGGGTGCCCGCCGGCGCACAGGCGTCAAAGCTCGCCGCGAACGCGGGGACTGCCTGGCTCATCATGATGGCGGGCGCGGCCCAGCCAGCTCCAATGAGCACGTTACGTCGATTTACCTCAGGTAGTCGAAACGCGCTGCCCGCAGAGGGTTTTGGCGCGCCTAATTCATTTTTCGATTCCACAACGGTCCCCCCGTAGCCCCTAATAACCAGAGCGATAGCTCGGGCATATAAACACCACGCTAGCCGATAGACTCAATATGATCAATGTGGGTTATATGAATTACCCTCGCGAACTCCATGAATAGTTTGTTATCGGGGTTTCGTGAACTCGTCAGAGGGGAGAAGCTGATGGCCTACGACGATCCACGCGCCCTTGGCACCAGCCTCTCACTCGAAGAAGCCGTTCCTCTTGTCACCGCGTTCGCCGGCCAGCTGGCGGCCCGACACGGGGTGCGCATGCTGGTATTGAAAGGCCCGCAGGCCGCAGCAGATGGGCTCAGGGGCCCGCGCTCCTCCTACGATGCCGACCTGCTCGTTGATCCATCCCAGCTCGACCTATTTGTTGAGGCGCTGGGCCGCGCTGGCTGGACCACACGCCCCGCCCCGGGCTTCCCCATGCTGTTGCCACCGCACTCGGTCAGCCTGTCTCACCCAGGCTGGTCGGTCGACATCGACCTGCACTGGAACTGGCCCGGGTTTCTGATGCTCGAGGCCGATGCCTTCGAAATACTCTGGAACAGGCGACGCCGGGTGCAACTCGCGGGAGCACCGATCGATGTGCCGAGCCGGGCCGATGCAGCACTCATTCTCGCGCTGCACGTACTGCGGGAGTCACGCAATCTCACACAGGTGCGGCGCCGTGCCGCCGAATACCAGTTTCTGGTCGAAGCAGTGAACGCCGATCCAAGCACCCGCGCCCTGGTGCGCGACTACGCCCGCGAGCTCAATGCCGAGCAGACGGCGAACCCGTTTTTGCGCGCACTGGGTTTCACCGACTTTGAACAGCCGTCCGCTGACGCCGAATACGACCAGCATCTGCAGGCGTGGCTGCTGCATCAGGCGTCAGATCACGCCGTGGCCGGATGGGTGCACGAGCTGTCACGGGCGCCGCTGTGGCGCAAACCCCTCGTCGCTGTTCACGCCGTATTCCCCTCACCCCAGGCACTGCGCGCCGCCGACCCGTTTATCGGGGCCGGCCCCTGGCAGCTCGCGCGTGGCTGGTGGCGACGCACCCGCCGCGGCCTGCGTACTGCGGCGAGCGCGCGTAAAGCCCTGCAACGCACGACAGAATTGCACGCGTCGTGATGTGGCGCAGGGCCGAGGTTGCCTCGGTGGAGTCATTGGAGCGGGCGGCCGTTATGCCGCTAAGCGGAGACCTGTCGCACCCACCCCTGGTTCTTGAGCGTCAGGCGGCAGCGGTGTGGCATGTGCTCCGCACAGAACCCCGCGCCGAGGCCGACATTGTCGCCGATGTCGCGCAGCTGTATGGGGTGGATTCCGCACTCATCGCCGAAGACGTGCGGGCGTTCTTGGCAGAGCTGGCGCAGCAGGGGCTCGCGCTAGTCGAGTGATGCGGCGTAGTCGTGCACTGTGCCGTCGCGAAACGCTGCGCGCACGCCCTCGAGTTCTTTCCAGTCGGGCTGCACGATGGACTGGCCATCTGCCGAGGTGGCGGTGCCGAGCGTGGGGCTCGTGAACATCTTGATGCCGCCCTGGCGCAGCCCGCGGCTGTCGAAGCCCAGCGACACCGCGCTTTGTAGGTTGAGGCTGTCGCTGAGCGTGAGGTAGGGCCTGATCGCCTGGAACGTGCCGGTGATCTTGCCCGCGTTACCGAGGGTTTCCCCGCTCATGAGTTCACCCATCAGGGCTTTCAGGTACTTCTGCTGGTTGCGCACGCGCTGGTAATCGCCGTCGCTGAATGCGTACCGCTCGCGCACAAACGACAGCGCCTGTTCGCCGTTCAGCGTGATCTCGCCCTCCTTGAAGGTGAAGTCACCGCCACCGTTTTGGGCCGTGTACGCAATGTCGTTGTGCACGGTCACCCCGCCCACCGCGTTGGTGAGCCCTTCGAAGGCGTCGAACCCAATCAGGGCGACGTGGTCGATGCGCGCATCGATGAAGTTTTCGACAGTGTTGACGGTGAGGGCGAGCCCTCCGTGCGCGGCCGCGGCGTTGATCTTGGCTTCGCCCACGCCCTGCACCTCGACCCAGTTGTCGCGCATGATCGACATGATGGTGAGGTGTTCGCGGTCGGGCGAGAGCTGCGCGACCAAGATGGCGTCGGTGCGGAAGCCGCGCTGTTGCTCGCCCGCATCATCGGTGTCGGCGGGTTCGCGGGAGTCTGAACCGAGCAACAGAATGTTGATCGGCTCGCGCTCGCCCGCGGCGACCTTCACGACGGCGGGGCGTTTGAGCGTGGGATCTTGCTCGATGCTGATGCGGTCGATACCGTTGAACGCCACCATGAGCAGGGCGTACGCGGTGCCGAGCATCAACACGAGCACACCCAGCACGATGAGCCAGTTGCGCAGCAGTCTCTGGCGGCTGCTGCGTTTTGACCGGCGCCTGCGGCGACCGTGACCGGTTTTTGAGGAGCTTGAAGACCGCCGGGTGCGCGGTTGCGCATCGCCCTCAGCGTCGCTTGCGCCCACTGGCGTCCCGTCCTCTGCCGAGCCTTCAAGCTCAGTAAGGATGTCAGAAATAGAGGCCTCGTCCATCGCCGTCCCCTCTTCTGCCGAATGACCGAGAGCCTACACCGTCATGCGGGCGAGGTGGGCAGCACACCGGCCTCGCGCAGTTCAGCGATAGTGGTGGCAACGTAGTGCGCCGGATCAATGCCCGTCTCGGCCGGAGGTGTTCCGAAGCGAGCTACTACCCGCGCGGCGAGCTGCTCAGCCGCGTCACCAGCGAGTGCGCCCTGCCACACCTCGGCGGCCACATCGCTCAGGGCGTGCAGGTGCTGGGCGGCAAACACCAGCGCCTCCCCAGATGCGAGCACGATCGCGTCGCCCGCGCCCGAGCGTTCCACGAGGTGATCGGGTACCGGGTGCCACGCTTCGGCGGTGCCGGGCGCCAAGAGTTCGGCTGCCAGACGCGGGAAGGCTTCGCGCACATCGGCGGCCTCGCGGTAACTCAGCGACCACACTCCGCCCACCTCGCTGATGGCCTGGGCGAAGCGCTGGAGCGGCCCGGGCAGTTGCGCCGAGTAACTGCTTTGGGCGAGTAGTTCTCCGAGCGCCTCACGCAGGGACACCGGCCGCAGCGTGGGGGCTGATGGACCCGCCGCTGCCTCGGCTCGTGGCGCGGCCGCAGCGCCTTGCCGGTCCAGCAGCACGAGGGCTGCGAGCCGCAGCGGAGCTTGCGGAAGCTCGCGCAGCCCGAGGCCGCTGGGGGCGAGCTGCTGTTTGCTGCGCCCAGGGGTCACGACCGAGAGGGGTTTGCGGTACGGGTACACGCGCAGCTGTTCGTCGAACGCGATGGTCTCGTCTGACACGTACCCGTGCAGCTCGCTGAGCATGCGCGTCAACGTCGTTTTGCCGTGGCCCGAGGCGGCCACGAAGCAGATCACGCGGCCGTCTGCGAGCGCGATCCCGCCGGCGTGCAGCATCGCGAGTTGCCCGGCGCGCAGCAGCAGGGCGGCCTGGGTGATCTCACTCGACAGCGACTCCATAAAGCGGTCGGCATGGGCTGTGGCGGGAAATACGATGCCTGCGGGAGCACCCGCGTCACGGTCTGCCTCGCTGCCGGCGGGTGCGGCGGCATCGTGCCAGGCCGTGCGCACCCGCTCAGCGAGATCTGGTGCGGCAGGTGGTTCGGCCGCCGTCACCAGCTCGCTCAGCGGCAGCCGCAGTACGGCGCCGAGGGCACTGATGTCGAGATACCCGCTCATGCCGCCCACACTACCGGTTGCGGCGCACCACCACGACGGTGTCATCGAGGCGATGCTGATGGCCGTCGGGGCCGGTCGCCTGGCGCTCACGCACCTCGGCAATCTCAATGGTCCAGTCACCGGTCGGGCCGCTGCCCGCGTCGTCGATCCCCAAGAGGGCGAGCTCACCCACGGGCGAGAGGAACTCCCCCGGGTGGTTTTTCGCCCACGGCGGCGCGGCCGCGTGTGACAGGATCATGAGCCGGCCGCCCTGGGTGAGCCGCGCGGTTGCGGCCTGCAGAATGCGCTCGCGCGGCAGCTCGACGGGTGACTGCATGAAGCTCGCGGTGATGAGGTCGAAGCCGTCGGGGGTTGCGTCGATCCGGGGGCCGAAATCGACCCAGTCCTGCAGGTCTGCCGCCACGAAACGTGCGTTCTCGAGGCCCCGGGCCGCAGCCTCGGCGTGCGCGCGGGCCACCGCGGTGGGCGACAGATCAATGCCGGTGGCCGCCCAGCCCTGCTCGGCCAGCCACAGGGCGTCGCCGCCCTCGCCGCAGCCGAGGTCGAGCGAGCGGCCCGGCTGCCAGGCAGAGGCGACCTGGGCGAGCGTGTGATTGACGCGCCCTGACCAGATTTGCCCTGATTCTGCGTACCGCTGTTCCCAGAACTCGGCTGGGGTGGCAGTCGTTTCTGTGGCGGCGTGCTCGCCGTGGTTATGCGCCTGCATGCTGCACCGCCTGCTCGTAGTCTTCGTTGATCAGCACCATATTTGCGATGGCGCCGGTCATGGCTCCGCTGCCCATCACGACAGGCACGGTGGCCACCGGATCCACGACATTTCCGACCGCCCAGATGCGCGGGTGGCTCGTTTGGCCCATGGCATCGGTGGCGATGAAGCTGCCCCACATGCCCGCTTCGCGGGTGAGCTGCAACTCGCTGAGGAACTCGTCGATCGGGTGCATCGCCCCCATCGCGAAGACCGCGTCGATCGGGTAGCTCTGACCGTCTGCGGTCACGATCGCGGTCATCTGGGTGCCGTCACCCTGCACCTCGGCGACCGGTGAGGGCACGAGCCGCACGTTGCGGGCGGCGAACCCGCGTGCGGTAGCTTCGTCGATGTCACCCATGCCCGCGCTAAAGATCGTGAGATCGTCGCTCCACTGGCGCAGCATCTTGGCCTTGCCCAGCGAGGCGGGTGAATCGGCGATCACACCGAGGCGGCGGCCGCGCACCTCCCAGCCGTGGCAGTAGGGGCAGTGCAGCACGCAGCGGCCCCAGTAGTCGGCAAGGCCGGCGATGTCGGGGAGGATGTCTCGCACGCCTGTGGCGACGATGAGTGCTCGCGTTTCGAAGGTTTCGACGGCGTTGTTGGCGCTGGCCTCGTCACAGTCAGCGCCGCCTGTGCTCGGTGCAAATGTGACGCGCAAGCCGCCTTCGATGTCGGTCACCGTCTGCACAGTTCCCGTACGAAACTCGACGCCGTACTGTTCGGCCTCTGCCCGGCCCACTGCGACAAGCTCGGCCGGAGTCTTGCCGTCGTGCCCGAGGGTGTTGTGCACGTTCGCGGCAAATCGGTTGCGGGGGCTGCCCGCATCGAGCACGAGCGTGCGCCTGAGCGAGCGGCCGAGTGCCTGTGCTGCGCTGAGGCCTGCGGCACCGCCGCCGATGATAATAGCATCCCACTGTTTTTTCTGAGTCATGGCTCAATCTTGCGCCCGGCATGCGATACTTGCAATCTAGTTTGCGAAACCAGCAAGGAGGTTCGTTATGGACGAACTCGCACACCTCGGGGCCCGGCTGCGGGCCGCACGCCAAGAGCGAGGCTGGACACTCGACGAGCTCGCCGGGCGCGCGAGTCTCTCGCCGAGCACCCTGTCGCGGCTCGAATCAGGCAAGCGCCAGGCCAGCCTCGAGCTGCTGCTGCCGCTCACCAGGCAGCTGGGCATCCGCATCGACGATCTACTCGATCCGCCCGACCGCGACCCGCGCGTGCACCGCCAGGCGGTCAAGCGTGATGGGCTCACAATCGCGCCCCTCACCCGCGAAGAATCCGATGTGCGGGCGTACAAGATTATCTATCCACCGGTGGTGCCGGATCGCCCATTGCAAACCCACGAAGGCCACGAATGGCTCTACGTACTCTCGGGCCAGCTGCGGCTCGTGCTGGGCGATCGCGAGCACGTGCTCGAGCGCGGCGAGGCCGCCGAGTTCGACACTACGATCCCCCACCTCATGTACGCCGAGGGCAGCGCGCCAGCCGAGATCATCAGCCTGTTTAACACCGTCGGCGAACGGCTGCATATGCACGGCGGGGAGCGCACGCTGGAATAGCGTGCGCTCCCCGCCGTGTGATGGCTTCTGAGCTAGAGCGATGGGCGCCGAGCTAGACCGTCGGCTCTCCCAGCGACAGCATCAGCCGGTTGGCCCAGTTGAAGAAGGAGCCGGCCTGCACGACGTCGAGCAGCTCAAGCTCCTCGAGCCCTGCGGCCCGCAGCTGCGCGACCTCGGCCTCGCCCAGGCGGGGCGGGGTCGCGGTGAGGGCAACGGTGGCGCCAATGATGGCGTCCCATCGCGGGCCAAAGCTCGGCTGCTCGGCAGTGTTTTCCGCGGTGAACCGGGTGACGCCCTCGTCGAGCAGTCGCTGCACGATGCCCGCGTCGGCGCCCTGTTCAATGCCGAAGCGTGCGTGCACCGATGCGCAGAACACGCAGCCGGTAAAGCGTGAAGAAGCGGCGGCCGCGACCTCGCGCTCAGCGCGCGGCAGTCCTGCGTCGGTGTTGAAGAAGATATCGATGTCGGTGAGGGTGCGCTCGCGCAGGGCATCGGGGTCACGGGCGAGCAGTCTGAAGTACGGCATGTGAATGCGCTCGGGTTCAACCAGCGCCTCGTGGTGCTGGGGCGTGAACTCAGCGGCGGGCAGCGGCTCAAGCCACGGCTTCCAGCCCAGCGCATCGCTCGTAAAACGGGGCGGCTCGACCACCTTGGGAGCCTGCGGCAACGTCTCAAACACGGTCACCTCACCGGTGGCCTCACCTGCTACGGCCGCGCTGGCGGCCACAGCTACCTCGCCCGCCAGCGCCGAAAGACGCTGCGACAGCTCGGGGCTGGCCGCCGCGGGGCCCGACGCCTGGTGCTGCCCCGCGATGACTCGCAGGCCCTCAACCACCCGAAATTGAAACGTCAGAAACGCGATCAGCTGCGACAGGGTCACGATGCCGGTCGTGCTCCAGCCCGCTTCAAGCAGCTGCTTCAGGTGCTCGCGCCCGGCATCGCGCGGGTGCAACACGAGCATGTGCGCGTACTCGAGGGCGGCCGAGAGATGGTCACCCAGCGCATACGCCGCCTCAACTGACTCCACCGTGTAAACGGGGCCGGCAACGCTCTCGCCAGCATTCTCGGCATGGAAGTTGCCGTACGGGCCCTGCCCCGCAGCGGCTTCGGCCTCAGCCACGATCAGCGGTTCGACGCCCGGGCCGCCGCCAGTCTCGCGCAGCAGCGCACCGTAGAACTCGACCGCAACGGGCTGCTCGTGCAGTCGGGCTACGAACAGGGCCACGGCGGCACGCTCCACGAGCGACACCTGCGAGGCGTCGCTCGGCACGAACAGTGCCTCGAAGCTGCCCTGCGCGTGCGCGCTCGCTTCGGGCCTGCGGGCCCGGGCGAGATCGCGGGCGTCACCCGGGGTGATCTCAGCGAGCGCGGCAATCACGTCGGCGGTGCGGGGCACGAAGCTCGAGGCTGCGCGCTCAGAAACTGACAGCTCGGCTGCAACGGTGGGGGTCATAGGGCGTCCTCTGGGATGACTGAAAGGGAAATGTGCGGGATCTGGGTGAACCGCGTGCGGGTTACCAGTGGCGCGTGGGCACCACACCGGCCTGGCCGGGGATCGCGTCAAGCAGCTGACGCGTGTAGGGATCTTGCGGGTTCGAGAACACCTGTTCGGCGTCGCCGTATTCCACTTGGCGGCCGCGCTGCAGCACCGAAACCGTGTCAGAAATCTGGCGCACCACCGCGAGGTCGTGCGAGATGAAGACGTAGGTGAGCCCGAGCTCACGCTGCAGATCGGCCAGCAGTCTGAGGATCTGCGCCTGCACCGTCACGTCGAGCGCCGACACCGCCTCGTCGAGCACCACGAGATCGGGTTCGACGATGAGAGCGCGGGCAATGGCCACGCGCTGACGCTGCCCGCCCGAGAGCTCGCGCGGGCGCCGCTTCGCAAACTCTGCCGGCAGCGCGACAAGCTCGAGCGCCTGGGCGACCCGGTCGCCGGTCTCGCGACGCTCACCGATGCCAAAGTTGCGCAGCGGCTCGGCAAGCGTCTGGCCAATGCTGCGCCGCGGATCGAGCGAACCATACGGGTTTTGGTACACCATCTGGGTGGTGCGGCGAAACTCGCGCAGTGCCTGCTTCGAGAGGCCAACGACCTCTTCGCCGGCGACCGAGACGCTGCCCGAGGTGGGGCGCGCGAAGCCCGCGATGGCGCGGCCCGTGGTGGTTTTACCCGACCCCGACTCCCCCACAATGGCGTGGGTGGTGCCGCGGGGCACCGCGAAGCTGACGTCGTTGACGGCCACAAACGGGGCCGTGCCGCGGGCGCCCGCAAACTCCTGCCGCAGGTTCGACACCGTGAGCAGGTTCGTGGCCCCCGGCTGGTCGGCGCGCTCAGTCACCTGAATGTGTTCGCGTTCGACGACCCGGCCAAACGAGGGCGCATCGGCGATGAGCTGCTGCGTGTATGCCGACTCGGGGTGCGCGAGCACCTGCGCGGCGGGGCCTGCTTCTTGGACAGCGCCGGATCGCATCACAACGACCGAGTCAGCGCGATCAGCGGCGACGGCGAGGTCGTGGGTGATGAACAAGACGCCGGTGCCCTGCTCGCGGCGCAGGTCATCGAGCAGGTCGAGCACGGTGCGCTGCACCGTGACATCGAGGGCACTCGTGGGTTCGTCGGCGATGATCAGCTCGGGCTTCGACGCGATCGCCGCGGCGATCAGCACGCGCTGGCGCATGCCGCCCGACAGCTCGTGCGGGTACTGCTTCGCACGGCGCGGGGCATCGTCGATGCCCACCTGTTCGAGCAGTTCGATGACGCGGTTGCGCACCTTGGTGCGATCGCGCAGGCCGTGAATGCGCAGCGACTCGGCGACGCTCGTGCCGATCGTGGCGATCGGGTTGAGTGAGTTACCCGGATCCTGCGGGATCAGCGCGATGCAGCGCCCCCGCAGCCCGTGCCAGCTGCGCTCGCTCAGCCTGGTGAGTTCGGTGGCGCCCTCGCGGCGTTCGTTGAACACGATGCTGCCGCGGGCCACTCGGCCGTTGCTGGGCAGCAGACCGATGACCGACTGCGCGACGCTCGTTTTGCCCGAGCCCGATTCGCCCACAATGGCGGTGACCTGGCCCGCGGCCACGTCAAAGCTGACGCCGTGCACGGCATCGACGTCGCCGCCGCTGGTGCGGTACTGCACGGCGAGGTCGCGAATGCTCAGCAGGGGCACCGTCGACGCAGAGGTGGTCTGGGCTGTGGTTGTTTGGGTCACGGTGGCCGGGGCGCCCGCCGCGTTGGTTTCAGGGCTGACGGTCAAGCTCATGAGTGCTCTCCTCGTTCGATGGCGCGGCTGAGCCGGTTACTGGCGACGACCACGAGCACGACCACGAGGCCGGGCAGCACGGTGAGCCACCAGGCGGTGGCGACGTAGTTGCGGCCCTCTGCGATCAGCAGGCCCCACTCGGGTGTGGGGGGCGGCGCCCCGTAGCCGAGGAAGCCAAGGGTCGAGATCTGCAGGATGGCCGAGCCCAGCTGCAGGGCGGCGAGCGCGATAACCGCGGTCATTGAGTTCGGCAGCACGTGGCGCCACAGCACTCCAAAGAAGGTGCCGCCCGAACCGTAGGCGGCCTCGACGAACTCGCTGGCGCGCACGCTCACGACCTGGGCGCGGGCGAGCCGGGCAAACACGGCGACCGAGGTGACGCCCACGGCGATGGCCGCGTTGGTGGTGCCGAAGCCGAGCAGAATCACGACGCTGAGCGACAGCAGCAGGGTGGGGATGGCGAGCAGCACGTCGACGACGCGCATCAGCGCTTCCTCAACGAACCCGCCGGTGGCGCCCGCGGTGACGCCGATGAGTGACCCGAAGATCAGGCCGACGAGCACGGCGATGAGGGCCGCTGAGATTGACTGTGATGCGCCGTAGACGACGCGGGCGTACACGTCGCGGCCGGTCGCGTCGGTGCCGAACCAGTGGCCGGGGCCCGGCCCCTGCAGTGCGGCGCCCACCTGTTCGGTGGGGCTCACTGAGGTGAATAGCCCGGGCGCGATCGCCCAGGCGAGGGCGATCAGCAAGATAGCGGCGGGGATCACGAGCCCCGCGCGCACCCGCACGCGGCGGGTGTTGCGCGGTTTCGTGGGGGTGGCCTGCGCTGCGGTGGTGGTCATGCCGCGACTCCGATCGAGTGTTTCTGCCGCAGCCGCGCATCAAGCACGGGGTAGAGCAGGTCAACGATGAGGTTGATGGTGACGAACACGGCCGCGGCGATAACCACGACGGCGAGCAGCACGGGGGTGTCACGCTGGGCGACGGCCTGGGCGGTGAGCGCCCCGATGCCGACCCGGCCAAACACGGCCTCGGTGACAATGGCGCCGCCAACGAGTTCGCCAAACAGCAGCCCGGCCATGGTGAGCGCGGGCAGCAGGGCGTTGGGGGCGACGTTGCGCCACAGCAGCCACGAGGTACTCGCGCCGCGGGCCCGCACCACGTTCACGAAGGGCTGCTCGCGCACCTCATCGATGCTGCGCAGAAACACCTGCGCGAGCGGGGCGGCGATCGGAATCATCAGGGTGATCGAAGGCAGAATGAGCGCCTGCGCCGGGCTCGCCCCGATGACGGGAATGAGGCCCAGCTTGAACGAAAACACCTGAATCAGCACGATGCCGATCCAAAACACGGGCAGTGACACGAACAGGGGCGGCAGGTTGCGCACGGCCCGGCGCAGCCAGGCACCACGGCCGAAGCTCGCGGTGAAGGCGATCGTCACGGCCAAAAATACCGCGCCGACCAGGGCGATGCTGGCGAGCGTGAGTGTGGAGGGCAGCGCCTCGGCCAGCAGCGCTGACACCGAGGCACCGCTGTGCACCGAGTACCCGAAGTCACCGTGCAAGAACGCCCAGATCGAGTCGAGGTACCGCAAGAACACCGGCTGATCTGCGCCGTACGAGACGCGAATCTCGTCAAGCTGCTGCGGAGTCAGGCCGAGGTCGGGGCTGCCGTAGCGGGCCATGATGGCGTCGCCCGGCAGGGCAGACAGCAGCACGAACGCCGCCGTGTATGCGAGGGCGAGCACGAGCACCGCCTGCCCGAGACGCCGGGCGAATGCGCCGAGGGTCATTCTGCGATGGTCACATCGTAGAACGAGGGCCGACCGATCGACTCGGTCTCAAAGCCCTGCACCTTGTCGCTGAGGCCGTACACCTGCGACTCTTCGAAGAAGGGCAGCACGTACGCTTCTTCGGCGAGGTACTGCTGAGCTGCGGCAGAAGCCGCCTGGCGCTCGTCAGCGGTGGGCACCGAGGCGATCTCGGCGAGCAGGTCGTCAAGCTTCTGGTCGAAGACCTTACCCGTGGCGGTGTCGAGGTTGCGCAGGGTGTTGCGGTTCGCCGAGAACAGCTGTGACTTCAGCACGTCGTAGTCGGCGCGGCCCACCATCGAGTGGTAGACCTGAATCGTGTTCGCGTCTTGCACGGCCTGATCCTGCGCGGCCTGGTCGCCCGAGAACAGTGAGACCTCGATGCCGAGCGGTGCGAGCTGCTCCTGCACCAGCGTCACCACGTCGCGTGAGCGCGGCTGCGGCAGCGCCTCGTTGAAGGTGAGGCTGAGACGCTGGCCATCCTTCTCGCGCACCCCGTCTGATCCGGGCTTCCAGCCCGCCTCATCAAGCAGCTTCTCGGCGAGCTTCGGGTCGTGCACGTAGAACTCAGAGGTGTCGGTGTAGCCGAGCGCGCCCTTGGCGAGCACGCCGGTCGCGAGCGGGTAGCTGTCGCTGAACAGGGTCTCGACGATGGCCTCACGGTCGATGCCGGCGATGATGGCGCGGCGCACATCGATGTCGCTCAGTAGTTCGTGGCCGGCACGGAAGTTGAGGCCGTTGTTGACGCCGTTGGTGGGGGCGGCCACGAGGCTCAAGCCGGGTGCCGCGAACTGTGCTTCGTCGGGGGCCGGAATGGTGCGGGCGATGTCTGCCTGCCCCGAGGTGACGGTGCCCACGCGCACGCTGGCCTCAGATGCGACGATGAGGTCGATGCCGGCGATCTGCGCGGCGCCCTGGTGTTCGTTTGACGGCGGGGCCCAGTTGTAATCTTCACGCGTTTCGAAGGTGAGCTCGCTGCCGAGCTTCTCATCGGTGATGACGAACGGGCCGCTGCCGATGATCTCGGCGGCGTTGCCCGGGCCGAACTGCTCGTTGGTGCGGTCGAGGGTGTCATTCGAGATCAGGCCCGAGTTGATGGTCGAGACGGCCTGACCAAACCCGGGTGAGGGAGCGGTGAAGAAGAACTTCGCCGTGTACTCGTCGACGGCCTCGCCGTGGTCGTAGTTGTTGATCGCTTCAGACACGGGCAGCGCCGCATCCTTATCGCCCAGGCCGAACAGGTCGAGGTTCTTGACCACATTCTCGGCGTTCAGCGGGGTGCCGTCTGAGTAGGTGACGCCCTCGCGAATCTTGAAGGTGTACTCGGTGGCGTCGTCGTTCACCTCGGGCAGCTCTGCGGCGATCCACGGCTCGAGCTCTTTGGTCTCGGGGTTCTGGTAGAGCAGGCGATCGGTGATCTGGTTCAGCACGCCGCCGTTGGGGTAGAAGCCACCGGCCGGCGGGTACAGCGTGTTCCAGGTCTGCGGCTCGAGGTAGGTGAGGGTCGCGCCCTCGGCTGCCGAACCCGAAGCATCCCCGCCCGCAGTGCTGGCCGAGCAGCCGGTCAGCGCAATGGCGCAAGCCGCGGCTGCCGCGATCCACGAGAGGTGACGCTTCTTCATGTGTGTTCCGTTTCTCTGACCGTGCCGCTCGATACGCCGCACGCAATAAAGCTATTGTTATACGAGACATAACATTTAGAGAAATTGCGGTGTAACAGTTCCACATGTTTGAGACACCAAACGGCGTGCCCCGTCACATTCAGTCATCGGCTTCGCACTTGGCCCAGCCAAGCGCGTATAACGGTGACATGCACAGCTCACCCCGCCCGTCACTCGCGATCATTGGCGCAGGCCCCCGCGGCACCTCGTTGCTCGAGCGCATCGGTGCCAACTATGCCCAGCTCGCGGCGCAGGCCGCGGGCGGTGCACGCGGCCTCGACGTGCACGTCATCGACGACACCCAAACCGGCGCGGGCCGTATCTGGCGCACCGACCAACCCCGCGATCTGTGCATGAACACGCTCGCCGACGCGGTCACCCTGTTCACCGAACCCGGCAGCACGGTCGCGGGCCCCATCGTCGAGGGCCCCACGCTGTACGAGTGGTGCGTGCTGGCGTTCGCGGGATCCGGATCAGCTTCAGCAGGCATCCCCGCAGCCGCAGCCTTCGTTCCCGCCGCGCGCGCTCGTACGTTCGCGGCGCACCCCGTGCGCGCGGGCCTCGCCGCCGAGTATCGCTCGGAGCTCGCGGCGATGCGCCCCGAATCGCACCCGAGCCGCGCCCTGTACGGCGAGTACCTGATCTGGTGTTTTGAGCGCGCACTCGCACTGTTACCCGAGGGCGTGCGCGTGATCAGGCACGTCGCGCGCGCCGAGGGCCTCACCCGCACAGGGGACGGCGAACGCATCGCCCTCAGCGATGGCACGACCGTCACCGCGGGCTCTGTGGTGCTGGCGACCGGATGGATGCCCACTGCGGCGACCGCGGCCGAGCAGCAGCTCGCCGCCCGCCCCCAGACGGCCTCGGTGTGGGTGCCACCCGAGAGCCCCATCGAGCAAGACCTCAGCCAGATCGCGGCCGGGTCGGCCGTCATCATGCGGGGCCTCGGCATGAGTTTCTTCGACACACTGTCGCTGCTCACCCTGGGCCGCGGCGGCGAGTTTGTGACCGATGCGGCTGCCCCCGGAGGCCTGCGGTATCTGCCGAGCGGCGAGGAACCCGTCGTCTTCGCAACCTCGCGCCGCGGGGTGCCGTTTCGTTCGAAGTCACTGTACGGCGGGCTACCGCCCCGGGCCGAGCTGCGGTTCTTGCGCGCCGTGGATTGGGCTACAGAACCCCGCCCCATCAACTTTGATCGCAGGCTGTGGCCGCGCATCGTTGGCGACGCGTTCCTCGACCACGCCCGCACGCTGGGGCGGCTGCACCCCGACGCACTCACGCTCGACGTGGCTTCGGTCGACGCGGCTTCGCTCGACGAGGCATCGCTCGACGAGGCATCGCTCAGCGGCGGCCCCGTAGCCAGCGGTACTTCGGCGAGCGCTCCAGCAGCAATCTTCGACGCCATCACGCGCAGCATTGAGCGTGCTATTGCTGAGATTGATCAGCCCGCGAGCGCAGGCTCCCCCGTTGGCTCGGACTCCCTCGCGCACGCTGCCGCCCCTGATCTGCACGACACCGTGGCCCGTATCGCGGGCGCGGTGGCCCCGTTCATCGTCGACCCGGCAGATCGCTTCGATCTGTCGGGCGAAATTGAGCTGGCTTCGGGGGTATTCGCGTCACCCGAGGAATTTGATGCGTGGGTGCGTCAACGCGTCGCGGCCGATCTGCGCGAGGCCGAACTCGGCGTCGATAGTCCGCTAAAGGCTGGCCTGTGGTCACTCAGCGCGGCCCGTGCGGCGTCGAGCCGCATCGGCACAGTGGGCGGCTTCGATGCCGAGTCGCGGGCCTCGGGTTTTCGGATGCTGTTCACCGTGGGCGGGATGGTGGGCTCGGGCCCGCCCGCTTTTCGCAACCGGCAGCTGCTCGCGCTGTGCGAGGCGGGGCTCGTGCGCTTCATCGGCCCGAATGCATCACTCGACATCACCCCCGACGGGTTCGCCAGTGAGTCACCGAGCGTCGCCGGTTCACGGGTTGAGGCCCCCGCACTCGTCGATGCCTGGATGCATTTCCACTCGCTCGATGCCACCGCGTCGCCTCTCGCGCGCACGCTGCTCGACAGTGGCCGGGCCCGTTCGTTCAGGGTGGCCCGCAGGCAATCCCCGGGAAAAGCCGCTGGCGATTCAGGCGCCGAGGCCTTCGCGATCGAGAGCTCTGCGGCTGGGGTCTCGACCGGTGGTTTCGATGTCGACCCTGCTTCGGGGCGTCTCATGCAGGCTGATGGCACGCTCGATCCGGCGGTGCACGTTGCCGGCATCCCCGCAGATCAGACCCTGCATGACACCGTGATCAGCCCAATGCCGGGCACCGATCCGCCGATGTTGCGCGAAACTGATCGGGTAGCGCGCAGCGCGATCAGCATCGCACTCGCCCAGCACCCTAGCCTCGAGCTTTTCCACACCACCCCCGTTGAAGGAGCACTTCGTGTCTGAAGTTTCTGCCCTGCCCGTCGCCCTCGTCACCGGAGCTTCGGGAGGAATGGGCCGCGAGATCGCCCGCGATCTGGCCCGCACACACCGCGTCATCTTGGTGGGGCGCGACGCCGCACGCCTCGAAGCCGCCGTCGCAGCGTCAGGCGCAAATGCCACAGGGGTGCAGCTCGACCTCACCGACTCGGCAGCGGTCGCGGCGCACATTGGTACGCTCGACCGGCTCGATGTGCTCGTGCACGCCGCCGCCATCGGCGAGGTGTATGCGGTGCACGAGGCTGAGGCCGAAGACTGGACGCGCACCCTGGCGATCAATGTCACCGCGCCTGCCGTGCTTACCAAGCACGCACTGTCGCTGATTCGTGCGGCCCGGGGCACCGTCGTGTTTCTTGGGTCGGGCGCCAGCACCCGCCCCGTGCCGGGCAGCGCTCCGTACTGCGCGAGCAAGCACGCACTGCGCGCGGTTGCCGATGTGCTGCGCATCGATGAAGAGCCGAACTTCGTGCGCGTGGTGACGGTCGCCCCCGGCCAGACCGACACCGCCATGCTGCGCGACATGATCGACGAAGCCGCATACCGCGCCGACCTATACATCCAGCCAACCTCGGTCGCGCAGGCTGTGCGCTACGTCGTTGACGCACCGGCCGACGTGCAGATCACCGATGTGGCGGTGCGCCCGCGCCGCGAGATCGCGCGGTTATAGTCAACGAGGACTTACGGCTAGAGCAAGAATCTCAACTACCGCTGCCGCAACTGCCAGTAGCCACCGGTCGTCATTCCGCTGACCTTCCAATGACAGGCCAACGTGTTTCGGCGAGACAGGGTTCGCGATAGGAACAGTGACCACGGGCTGCCCTGCAACAGATCCAGGATTTAAATTGCTCGTGCCCACTTCAAATACCGCTTCGCGAGCCCCGCGCTCGTATGTAAACGTTTCTTGCGCAAGTGCGGGGGCCGTAATCGGTGTCGTTGGATATAACATCGAGCAAATATTGTGCTCACGAAACAAAGCCTCATACCTGCCTTGCAGCTGCTCCCGAATCCTCCTCGCACGCCGATATTCGTCATGTCGATTCCGAAACTGAAAAGCCTCCGCCAGGAGTGTTTTGACGTCTTCCCGCGCTGCTTCGTCGCATAGCCGCGCATACGTTACCGAGGTAGGCGCATTTTCGAGGTATCTCGTTAGCGCATGAGAGATTTCATAGAGTTCAATCTCTTGTCCGCACTGCCCTTCGATCTCATGAAACTCATGTGTGTCAACGGGGATCAGTTCCACTCGGGCTGAACTCGACAACGCTTCAACCGCCATTGCCCATGCACCAGCCACGTTTTCAGAGAGATCCGACACATATGGCGACGTGCTCTTTGGGACACCGATCCGCAGGGGCGACATAGGCACGTTCGCCGCCGAACTATGACCATGCTCTTGAGTCACTACCGCGTCAACTGCTGCCAAGGTATGCAAGCTTGCGGCAATGACGCCAACGGTGTCTCGCGTGGGCGAGAGCGGAATTAAACCACCGCCTGGCCAACGCCCTGTCGTTGGCCGCAAACCATAGACTCCACACCATGCTGCGGGAATCGAGATCGAGCCACCGGTGTCAGTGCCGAGCGCAAACGGAACAATTCCTGAAGCAACAGCCGCGGCTGAGCCGCCCGATGAACCACCCGCTACCAACGAGGGGTCACTCGGGTTAGTCGTTGCAGGAAATGCAGCAGCCCCCGAAGTGATTCCCAGAGCTAACTCATGCATATTCGTTTTCGCGATGAGCACTGCACCGGCTTCGCTTACCCTTTGAATTACAGGATTATCTGCATTGCTGTAGTGCCCCAACAGCGAGGGGGTGTTTGCAGTTGTGGGCAAGCGGGCCGTATTTAGATTGTCCTTCGCAGCGAAAGGCAGCCCTTCCAACAGCCCCCTGCTGGCTTTATTTAACGGACGGTGCAACTCATCAACGACTGCCACAAAACTACCGAACCGGTCTCGCTTGGCCTGGCTGAGGGCGTCACTAGCGTTCCAACTCGCCAGCCGCAGTTCTGCCTCATGTAGCGTTCTATGTGAATTTTCACCCAAGGCCATTCCCCTTGCGCCTATAGCAATGGGGTGCGCATCGATGATGCGCACCCCATTGCAGCTTGACCAAACAGTTAAACCGTTGAAAGCACGAGCGGCTTCGCACGCCGCTCTGACGCCCGCTCCCAGAAGAAGTACACCGGGCAAATCACTACAAGTCCCACGATCCAGGAGATATCAACGCCTCCAAGGGCTGCGCCGATGGGACCGGTGTAGAGGGCAGTCACCATGAAGGGGATCTGCACGATCGCGCCTAGTACGTAACAGGCGATGGCGACCCAGTTGAATCGACCGTAGATGCCACCGTCTTGACGGAAGAAGTCGTCCACCTGGTATTTACCGTGCTTCAGCAGGTAGTAATCCACCAGGTTGATTGCAGTCCAGGGAACCAAGACATACAACAGCAGCGCAAGGAAGTTGGAGTAGTACACCAAGAAATCGTCGGCGCCCACGAGCGCCAAGCTCAGCGCGAGCAGGAAGATCACTACTGCGGTCGTAGCACGGGTCTTCGCACGCGGCACCCAATTCGGTTTGAACGTTTGCACCACGGTGAGCGTCGACAGCACACCGCAGTACAGGTTCATCGAGTTGGTCGCAGCAACACCCAGCGAGAATACGCCCACAATGAGCACGGTCAGCGGCTGGAGCAGCTCACCCATCCCGCCTACGACGTTGTCTGCGTCCATGCCGCTTGCGAGCAGCTTGGCGCCGACCAGCGCGCCGAGAATCATGGGGAAGGTTGCACCAAGTACCGAGCCCCAGTATGAGGCCCAGAACGCAGTTTTCGGGCCAGTATCCTTCGGCATGTAACGAGAGTAATCGGACACATACGGCGCATACGCGATCTGCCACAGGGCTGCAACTGAAACGGTGCCCATGAAGCCACCCCAGTTGAATGCGCCTGTCGCTACCGCGCTGGCATCGCCCGTCGTCGCCCCAAGCCAAATAAATGCTACAACCAGGCCGAGGCCCGAAACCACGCTCAAGATCTTTGTGTAGGCGTGAATCAATCGGTAGCCATAAATTGTGGCCACAACGCTGACGATACCGATGATGAGAATGCCCGCGTTCACCGGAAGACCGGGGATAATCGTGGACAGCGCCTGGCCGCCTAGTACGAGGTTCGCAGCGAAGAAGCCGACGTACATCAATACGGTGACAACCACTACGAGGAGTGATCCGTAGGACCCGAACTGCCCACGGGTCTGCACCATCTGGGGGACCCCGAGCTGGGGGCCCTGGGCGGAGTGCAACGCCATGAATATTGCGCCCACGACGTTACCGATCGCGACCGCTGCTACGGCGGTCCAAAAATCGAGGCCAAAGACCGTCGTCGCGAGCGCACCCGTGACGATGGTGAGCACCATAATGTTCGACCCGAACCAGATCGTGAAGAGATCACGGGCCTTTCCGTGCCGTTCATCCTCGGGGATAGGCTGAATCGTTTTATCTTCAATGGTGGGAACTTGAGATTGCTTCGTTGCAGTCATGTTGAGATACCTTCGCGGAGTAAGGAAGATTCCTGACCTACTTGGTCAGGAACCCTCCGTCGATGGGCAACGAAACACCCGTAATAAAGCCCGCATCATCGGAGAGCAGGAACGCGATACCCGCTGCAATTTCCTCGGGCTGCGCCAAACGACCCATAGGAATCGGTGCAGCCAGCTCGGCCTTGGCAGCAGTCAGCTCATCGCCTTCCACTCCCAGCAGGCCCGCAATCAAGGGAGTGTCGCAGTCTGAGGGCAACACCGCGTTGACGCGCACGCCATCTCGCGCGTGCTGCACGGCCATCTGACGCGTGAGGTTGATGACGGCCCCCTTGGAAGCGGCGTACCCGCACTCATCGGGATTCGCGACCAGACCAAACACCGATGCGATGTTCACAATTGAACCGCCGCCGGCTTCAATGATCTTGGGGATTGCGAACTTTCCCGTGAGGAAGATGCTCTTCACGTTGATCGCCATGGTCTTGTCCCATGCCGCTTCGCTGCACTCGACTACGCCGCCTTCGCCGAATGCGACGCCAGCGCAGTTCACAACGTAATGCAGGGAACCATAACTCTCCACGAGCTTCGCCACCCCTTGCTCAACCTGAGCGCTTGAGGTTACGTCAGCCACGATCACCATCGCTTCACCGCCGGCGGCAACGATCTCGTCGACCACGGTTTGCGCCGCGTCCTCGCGCAGATCTACTACGCCTACTTTTGATCCTTCGCTAGCGAGTCGGTGCGATACCTGGCGTCCAATGCCAGAGCCGCCGCCAGTTACAAATGCCACTTTCTGGGCGAGACCGTTCATTTTCGGTGCCTTTCTGCTTCGTTGCATGCCACGAGACTTAACCCCCGGTTAGGACCTAGTTTCGTGTCAAAGTCTTAATAACGGAAATATGTAATTTATGTCATTGCCATCTGCTAATCAGATGCAACTAGTACTTCGGAAGTTTGCTTGGCGACCCTCTGTAGACAGAAACGATCGCCGAAATGAATTGATGAAGCTCAACCCAGCAGGTTAGCTGGGATGCACGCCGCATTTACCCCCACTGCATCCAGGTGGTCTTGTAATCCGTGTAGTTCTCGAGGGCGTACACCGAGAGGTCGCGGCCGAAGCCCGACTGCTTGAAGCCGCCAAACGGGGTGGTGAACCCGAGCGCATCAACGGTGTTCACCGACACCGTGCCCGCTACGAGGCGCTGCGATACCCGGTGGGCGCGCGCGAAGCTGCCTGTCCAGAGCGATGCCGCCAACCCAAAGGGCGTGCCGTTCGCGAGCGTGATGGCCTCGTCCTCACTGTCGAACGGGGTGACGACCGCCACTGGCCCGAAAATCTCTCGCGTGTGCACTTCGTGGTCGGCGGGAACATTCGTGACGATGGTCGGTTCAATGAAGGCGCGTGAGCCATTGATTTCAGGCCGCGTGCCTCCGGCCACGATGGTGCCATCGCGGCGCGCGTTCTCGACCGTGGCCCACACCGTATCTGCGTGGGCTTCAGACACGAGCGAACCGATACCCGATGCCGGATCAAGCGGATCCCCCGGCGCATATGACTTCGCTGCTTCTGCGTAATAGCCGAGGAACTCTTCGTACACCGCGCGCTCCACGAAGATGCGGGAGTTTGCCGAGCACACCTCACCCTGGTTGTAGAAGCTGCCGAACGCCGCCTTCTCTGCCGCAAGTTTGAGGTCGTCGCAGTCGGCGAAAATCAGGTTCGAGCTCTTACCGCCTGCTTCAAGCGCAAGCCGCTTCATGTTCGACTGGCCGGCGTACTGCTGCAGTTGCTTGGCCACCTCGGTTGAGCCCGTGAACGCCAGCATGTCAACGTCTTCGTGCAGTGCGAGCGCCTTGCCCACCGACGAACCCCGACCGGTAACGACGTTCAAGATGCCAGCCGGAATACCCGCCTGCACCGCGAGCTCGGCCAGCAACAGCGTCGAGTGCGAGGCTTCCACCGGCGGCTTCACCACAACGGCATTGCCCGCCGCGATCGCCGGCGCGATCTTCCAGGTGGCAATTTCAAGGGGGTAATTCCAGGCCACGATCACACCGATGACACCGAGAGCTTCCCGCGTGACAAGCGCAGTTGACCCGGGAGCTGTGACCGGAATCAGGTCTTCCTGCTTCTCAATCGCCTCACCGTAGAACCGGTACAGCGCAGCAGAACCGGGTGCGTCGATGGCGGCCGACTCACGCACCGGCTTGCCCATGTCAATGGAGTCGTAGAGCGCGAACTCATCTGCGCGCTCCTCGATGAGCCGTGCGAGCTCGAGCAGCCGCTCTCGACGAAACCCAACGCCCGCGCGAGACCACTCGCCCGAAGCGTACGCTGCGCTCGCGGCCGCGACAGCAAGATCGACATCTTCTTGGCCGCACGCATGGATCTGCGAGATCACTTTTCCAGTGGCAGGGTTGGTCTTTTCGATCGTTTCACCCGAACGGGCGTCGACCCGAACACCCCCGATTACCGGGCGACCGTCAAACTTCAGCGCTGCTGCTGCAGCCTGCCAGTCGTTCAAACTGCGAGACATGATTCCTCTTTCACGAAACTCGATTTCTGTGCATCACCGCACCGAAACGTTGTGTCTACTACGAAGGTACTGACGTTGTATTTCCAAAGCGTTGCGAGTCAGTTTCGACCCGCGGAGCACTATTTAAACGGCTCGTTCAAGCGCGACATCGAGCGCGGTCCACGCGAGAGCGGTGGCTCCGTCGCGCAGTGTTTGTTCGGCCGCGGGCCCCACACACGCGGCCGCGAACTCCAGTTGATGGTTGCTCGCGTCACCGCCGACACCGATGTAGGGGTGGATCGCGTTGATGAGCTGCGAGACGTTGCCCATGTCGGTCGAGGCGCGGTTCATCGTGGCGGCCACCGGGTCGACGTCGAAGTTGCGGCCCAGCGCCATCGCGTTCGCGCGGTAGTGGTCGAGCGCGGCCTCGTCGGTGCGCATCTCGGCGTAGCGCGCGCTTTCGGGGGTGACCGTGAGCTTCGCGCCGGTCGCGAGTGCCCCCGCTTCGAAGCAGTTGAGCACGCGCGTTTCAAGATCGAGCAGCTGCTCCATGGTTTCTGCGCGCACATACCAGCGCCCCTCGGTGCGCTCGGGGATCGCGTTGGGAGCCTCCCCGCCACGCGTTTGCACCCCGTGCACCCGCACACTGCCAGGCAGCTGCTGCCGCAGCAGCGAGATGCCCAGCTGCGCGATCAAGAACGCATCGTTCGCGTTCACCCCGCGCTCGGGGTAGGCCGCCGCGTGCGCCGCTTTGCCGTCGTACTGCACGTGCCAGTGGGTGACGGCGAATGGCCTGGCCTCTGCCACGTCGACGGGGGCGGGGTGCGCCATGAGTGCGAAGTCGAGCTCGCGAAATGCACCGCGCTCGAGCAGTTCGATCTTGCCGCCGCCGCCCTCCTCTGCGGGGGTGCCGATGACCTCGACAGTGAGCCCCGCGGCATCGGCCACTTCAGACAGCGCAATCGCACCGCCCACGGCCATTGCCGAAATCAGGTTGTGCCCGCACGCGTGCCCGAGCCCAGGCAGGGCATCGTACTCGGCGAGAAACCCCACGGTGAAGGCGCCCGATCCGTAGCTGGCACGAAACGCGGTGTCGAGCCCCAGGTAGGGCTGCTCCACCGCGAACCCGTGTGCGGCGAGCACCTCGGCCACGGCCGCAGATGACCGGTGTTCTTGCCACCCCACCTCGGGGTCTGCGTGCAGCTGGTTCGAGAGCGCAATCAGCTCTGTGTCGATCGCGGCACGTCGTGCCTGCACGCGCTCCTTCAGCTCGCTACTCATCGCCGGGCACCCCATATGAGGGGGCGGCCACCGGGTTGATGCCGCGGTTGGTGTAGTCATCGCGCTGCGGCAGCCACTCTGCAAGCACCCGGCCCAGCTCGTCGATGGGCTGTTCGGCCCAATCCACGCGCAGATCGGTGACGCGCCAGCCCGCATTGCTCACGACCGAAATACCGGCCGAGTGCACGGGGCCCTCTTCGCCGCCGGCCGCAATAGCGGCCTGCAAAGCGGCGTACAGTCGCTCTTCGATGCGCCCGGGCGCAGACAGCGCGGTGTCGACGAGCGCGTCGAGCACGTCGAGACTCGCGAGCATGTTGCCCGCGGCCACGGCGTTCTCGCGCACCGCAGACCCAAAGATCCCCAGCGCCTTCCCACCCGAGTGCACGGCGGCTCGCCCCTCGTTGTCGAGCACCAACAGCTGGCGATAATCGATGGTCTCGGGGTCAGCGGCACTAACCACGGCGGCGAGCGCGTCTGCGGAATTTGATCCGGATCGAAGCTGCTCGATGAGCGCCGGACCCAGCCTGGGGTCAGTCACGTTTTGTGAGTTCGCTCCCCCGATGCCGTCTGCGAGGTTGAGGCAGCGGGCCGCCACCGCGGGCGAGGAGGATGAGATGGCCGAGCCGAATTCGCCGGTGACCGGATCGCGCAGGATCAGTGAGAACGTCATGCTGCGGCCTGATCGCTGATCACGGCGGTGGCGTCGATCTCGACGAGCCATTCGGGGCGGGCGAGCGCCTGCACCACAATGCCCGTTGAGACGGGGTAGACGCCCTTAAGCCATTTGCCGACGACGCGGTAGACGTCTTCGCGGTAGCGCGGATCGATGATGTAGATGGTGACCTTGACGATGTCGGCGAGCTGACTGCCGGCCTCGTCGAGCAGCATCTTGATGTTGCTCATGGCCTGTTCGGTCTGCGCGGCCACGTCACCGATGCCGACGGATTCGCGGGTTTCGAGATCTTGCCCGATCTGGCCGCGCAGGTACACCACCCCGTTGGCGACAACGGCCTGGCACAGGTCGTTGTCGAGGTTCTGCTCGGGGTAGGTCTCTTTGGTGTTGAACATCCTCAACCGCTGGTGCGTGGGCTCGGTCACTGGGGCTCCTCATTGAGTGGTGGATGCAAAAATTACGCTTCAGCACTATTGTTCGGGGTATCGATATATCTGTAAAATAGTCAAAACATAAACAGGCCATCGCTTTATTAGATCGACCGATTGCCGTCGACCACACGGTGCCCGCCTCAGCCCGCGGCCCCGCCGCTCGCTCTCTTCAACCCCGCAAGGATGCACGCAATGGCGCAACGCTTCTCCATCACGCTCACACAACTCAGCTATTTCACTGAGTGCGCGAAGACACTCAATATGACCGCGGCCAGCGCCGAGCTGCGCGTCGCCCAGTCAGCCGTATCGACCGCGATCTCCCACCTCGAGCGGGCGCTGGGCACCGCCCTGTTTATTCGCCAGCACTCCAAGGGGCTCATTCTGACGCAGGCCGGCGAGAGCCTGCTGCGCGATACCGGGCGCATCTTTGGCATGCTCACCGATGCGATCGAAGACATTCGCGCCGACCACGACCAGGTGCGCGGCGTGATCACGATCGCGTGCTTCAACACACTGGCGCCGTTTATGCAGCCGCAGCTACTTGCGCTGATGCAGCAGCGTCACCCCGAGCTCACGGTCAACATCATCGAGGGCGATTACGAGGAGTGCCTCGCGGCGCTGCGCGGGGGCCGCGCCGAAGTGGCCGTGATGTACAACCTCACCAGCGCCGAGGGCATCTCTCACCAGGTGCTCGGCAAGGTGCGCCCCCACGTGATTCTTCACGCCGAGCACCCGCTCGCGCAGCGCACCGAGATCTCGCTCACCGAGTTGGCCGATGACCCCTTCGTGTTGCTCGATCTGCCCGACAGCAACGACTACTTTCTGGGCATGCTGCGCCAGCAGGGTCTCACCCCCAACATCAAGTACCGCACCTCCAGCTACGAAACCGTGCGCTCACTCGTGGCAACCGGGCTGGGGTTCTCCATTCTGAATCAGCGGCCCCAGATCGCCGAGACCTACTCAGGCAATCGCACCGTGATCGTCGAGATCAGCGACCCCGTGCCGAGCTTGGGCGTCACCGCGTCAACACTCACCCAGGTCGACCGTTCGGCACGCACCCACGCGGTGGCCGAGGCGGTGCGCGAGATCATTGCCCCTCAGGAGCTCGCCGAGCCACCCGTCATGTGATTTTACGATTCGCTTCACATCAATCATCATGTAATCCGATGCAGTGCACCGCGAACATGTATTGGCCAACCCGGCATTCCCTCCTGTTTGCTAGTGAACACCCGGGGTGACCGCACGAGGCTCACCCGCCACGGGGTCGGCACTGTTCGAACAGCGATGTTCTCGCCGCCCCACACATCGGGCTGAACGAGCTATGTCGAGCGGAGTAAGCAGTATGTCGAGCCAAGAAGTTGAGGTCACCGAGGTCCTCGTCGTCGGCGCTGGCCAAGCCGGAGTCGCCATGAGCGAGCACTTAACTGCTCGCGGAGTTTCACACATTGTGATCGAGCGCGACCGCATCGCCGAGCGCTGGCGCTCTGAGCGCTGGGATTCGCTCGTGGCCAACGGGCCAGCCTGGCACGACCGATTCCCTGGGATGGAATTCGCCGACGTCGACCCCGACGCGTTTGCCACCAAAGAGCAGGTCGCGGCCTATTTTGAGGAGTACGCGACCAAATTCAACGCCCCCATTCGCTGCGGGGTCGAGGTCACCGAGGTGCGTAAAAACGAGGGCGGATCTGGTTTCATCGCCCACACCTCGACCGGCACCATCCAGGCCCGCTACGTCGTCGCCGCCACCGGCGCCTTCCAGCACCCGGCGATCCCGCCGATTGTGCCCGCAGACGAGAAGCTGCATCAGATTCACTCGAGCGCCTACCGCAATCCGGCCCAGCTGCCTGCGGGCGGCGTGCTGGTGGTGGGCGCCGGATCCTCTGGGGTACAGATTGCCAACGAGCTGCGCGCTGCGGGCCGGCAGGTCTATCTTGCGGTGGGCCCGCACGACCGCCCGCCGCAGCGGTACCGCGGCCGCGGGTTCGTTTGGTGGCTCGGGGTGCTCGGCAAGTGGGAGGCCAGCGCTCCCCCGCAGGGCGCCGAGCACGTCACGATTGCCGTGAGCGGCGCTGATGGCGGCCGCACCATCGACTTTCGCAACCTCGCCGCCAACGGCATCACCCTGGTGGGTCGCGCCAACGCGTATGCGAACGGCACGATGCAGTTTGGCACCGACCTCGCCGCCAACATTCATCGCGGCGACGAGAATTACCTCTCGATCTTGCGCGAGGCCGACGAGTTCGTGGCCTGCAACGGCCTCGACCTCCCCGAAGAGCCCGAGGCGTATCTGCTCGGCCCCGACCCCGATTGCGTCACCAACCCGGTGCTGAGCCTCGACCTGGCAGAGGCCGGGGTGACCTCGATCGTGTGGGCGACCGGCTTCCACGTTGATTACAGCTGGCTGCAGGTCGACGCATTCGATGAGCGCGGCCGGCCGCGTCAGCAGCGCGGCGTCTCCACCGAGCCCGGCATCTACTTCCTCGGGCTGCCGTGGCAGTCTCGCCGCGGCTCCAGCTTCATCTGGGGTGTCTGGCACGACGCAAAATACCTGGCCGACCAGATCGACATTCAGCTCGGTTATCTCGCCTACGAGGGCGATGGTTTCCCCGCGGGCGAGGGCCCGCAAGGAGCCCCGCTTCCCAGCTCGGTAGACCGCGCAAAGGTTCTCGCACAGGCCTGATTCTGCCCTTCACGCTCCAACCACAAACGCCGGCCTCCGCATGGAGGCCGGCGTTTGTGATCCGGAGCTTGCTCGTTCTCAGAGCGTGAAGTCAGTGGCGACGCGACCCACCGCGTAGCCCTTGATGACGCTGCCAGCGGCGACGTGATCGGGGTGCACCACGTAGGCTGCGAGGCCCGCTTCGTCATCGAAGTCAGCGATGAGCGTGACATCCCAGTTGTCGCCGTCAAACAGTTCATTGCGGTGCACAGAGATCGCATTCAGCGTGGGAACGGTCGCAGCGAGCGGCGACAGCGCCGCAATCGCCTCGGCCGCCTGGGCGTCGCGCTCCTCGCGGGTTTCGCCGCTCAGCTTCCAGCTCACAACATGGCGCAGGGTCATAGTGTTCCTCTCAAGGGTGGTGCAGGTTAGCCGCGGCGCAGCCTGGCCAGGGGGCCAAGCGCCTGCCGCTCGATCGCGCGGGAGAGCTTCGCAGCGTCCACCCGCCACATAGCGTGACGTTTCGTGCCCACCAGCACCACCGGGATCTCTTCGGAGTGCTTGCGCGCGAGCGCCTCGTCCTCGAGAATGTTGCGCTCGACGAGCGTGGTTTCTTGCCCGCCAGCCGCGAGCTCCTCGCGCACCTGTTCAATCACGGCGCGAGCATCGTCGCAGAGGTGGCAACCGGGCTTGCCGATGAGGGTAATGGGTACGACGTTCACGCCCCAATTCTAGGCCCCTGGGAAAGCAAAAGGCGCCGGATCCGAAGACCCGACGCCTACACATCGATCGCGCCTAGGCGCCTCGACTACTTCTTATTGCGACGCTGGTGACGCGTCTTACGAAGCAGTTTGCGGTGCTTCTTCTTGGACATGCGCTTACGGCGCTTCTTAATTACTGAACCCACGGTCACCTCACAACGTCTCTCGGGCCGTCGGATTCGGGGCCCACAAAACACTTATCGTACTAGTTGCGTAGCCCCAACGCGAATCGAGGGGCCAACACGCCGCAAATTACTTCAAAAATTGAGCGAAAACGCGGCTTTTGGCGCTACCCGCGCAGCTTGAAGCGCGCGACGAGCTCTTTCACACGACTTTCGGCGCGTGCGGCGGCCCGGCCAATGCGCTCGGCTGCGGCCGCCGCCTCTTCGGGCAGCACCTCGCCGTCTTCACCGAGCTCACCGAATGAGTCGCTGGTCTCTGGGCCGTCCATGCGTTCGCCCGACTCAGAGAGGTACTCGACGGTGACTTCGGTATCGAAGCCGGCCGTTAAAAAGGGGATCACAAAGTCCTCGATCATCTCGAGTGGCTCGGCGTTCAGCGTGTAGAGACGATGTTGCCCGTCTTCGCGCACAGTGACCAGCTCTGCCTCACGCAGCACCTTCAGGTGCTTCGATACAGTAGGTTGGCTGATCTCAAGTTGCGCAACGATTTCGGACACGCTCATCTCGGCGTCCGTGCGGTGACGCTCAAGCAGCGCCTGCAGGATGTCGCGCCGCGTTTGATCGGCGATGACTCCGAAAATGTCTGGCATACCCTTAGCGTAGTCGAACCACCCTGGCTTCCCAGCTGACCGCGCCATGTGTAGCATGAAACATCGGGCTGAAGCAGGCCTTCACCCCACCAATACCACGCAAGAAATCACAGAAAGTAGTCGTAGTGAGGGCACTCAGAATGAGCCGTCGCGGTACTGCCTCACTCACGCCCAAATCGTGGATCAATGTGATGATCGAATCGTCACCCGCGCGCTTCGCACTGACGGTGTTCACCGCGCTGATTCTGGTGTGGACGGCGCTCTTGTCGCTGCCGTTTGCGTCTAGTACTGGTGAGATCACGCCGCTGGCCGATGCCCTGTTCACCGCGGTGTCGGCGATTTGTGTCACCGGGTTGTCGACGATCGACATGGCCACGCACTGGTCGCTCTTTGGCGAACTGGTGATTCTGGCTGGCCTGCAGATCGGCGGCATTGGTGTGCTCACGCTCGCCAGCATTTTGGGTCTCACAGTCACCCACCGGCTCGGGCTCAGGCAGCGACTGCTTGCCGCGGGGGACTCAAACCCGATGCGCATGGGGCGCGGCGTTTCTGAAAGCCAGGCCGTGGGCCTGGGCGAGATCGGCGGGCTGCTCGCCGCCGTCGCGACGAGCCTCATAGTGATTGAGGCGGCGCTCACGCTGCTCATCACCCCCCGGCTGATGGCTGCCGGGTATGACTTCTGGAGTGCGCTGTGGAACGGGTTCTACCTCGCAGCCTCGGCCTTCACGAACACCGGTTTTGTGCCGCTGCAGGGCGGGCTTGATCCCTTCGCGACCGACATCTACCTGCTCTCAGTGTTGGGCATTGGCGTGTTTTTGGGGGCGATCGGGTTTCCCGTCATCTTCGCCCTCTACCGTTACGTCACGGGTGGCGGCTGGCGCGCGCACAAGCGCCTCGGCCTGCACGCCAAGCTCACCCTCACCACCACCCTCATCTTTGTAATCTTCGGCTGGCTGCTGATCGCCGGCCTCGAATGGAATAACCCCGCCACCTTTGGCAGCGAGAGCGCCGGCCAAACCGCGTTTAGTTCGCTGTACATGTCGGTGATGACCAGGTCGGGCGGGCTCGGCATCATTGATCCGCTCGAGATGAACGGCTCGACGATGCTCGTCATGGACATGCTGATGTTCGTGGGCGGCGGCTCGGCATCGACGGCTGGCGGCATCAAGGTCACCACCATCGCGGTGCTGTTTCTCGCGGCCTATGCCGAGGCGCGCGGCTACACCGACATGCAGGCGTTTGATCGCCGCATTCCTAACGAAGTGCTGCGCGTCTCAGTCTCCATTTTGATTTGGGGCGCCACCATCGTGTTGCTGTCGACGGTGGTGCTGCTGCACATGACCGGCAAGCCCCTAGACATTGTGCTCTTTGAGGTGATCTCGGCGTTTGGCACCTGTGGGTTGTCGACCGGATTGCCCGCCGAGCTGCCCGACGCCGGTAAGTATGTGCTCGCCGCCACGATGTGGGCTGGCCGTGTCGGCACCGTCACCCTGGCTTCTGCCGTAGCCGCTTCGAGTCGCTCGCGACTCTTCAGACTCCCCGAGGAAAGGCCGATCGTTGGTTGATATTCGCAGTGATGCACCGGTAATTGTGATCGGCCTGGGGCGCTTTGGCGCCGCAACGGCTGGCCAGCTCGACCGCCAAGACCGCGAGGTACTCGTGGTCGACACCGACCCCGCCCTCGTGCAGAAGTGGGCCGACCGCGTGACCCACGCGGTGCAGGCCGACGCCCGCTCGATGGAGGCGCTAAAGCAGATCGGCGCCGATAATTTTCAGATCGCCGTCGTCGCCACCGGCGCCTCGATTGAGGCCAGCGTGCTGATCGCCGCCAACCTCGTTGACCTGGGCGTGCCCCAGATCTGGGCGAAGGCGATCTCAATGTCGCACGGCAAGATTCTCGAGCGCATCGGCGTGAACCACGTCATCTACCCCGAGCGCGAGGCCGGCGAGCGCGTCGCCCACCTGCTCAGCGGCAGCATGCTCGACTTCATTCAGTTCGACGATAACTACGTCATCGCGAAGATGTACCCGCCGCGCTCCATTCGCGGCCGCTCGCTCGCTGACAGCGGGGTGCGCACCCGGTACCGCGTCACCGTGGTGGGGGTGAAGACGCCCGGCGAGCCCTTCACGCACGCCACCCAAGACACCGTGGTGTCGCGGCACGACCTGATTATTGTGAGCGGCACAGCCTCAGATGTGGAGCGTTTCGCGGCAATTGGCTAGCGGCGCTACGCTCGAGGCATGAACGATGCAGCGGGCCGCACCGCCCTTCTTCGCGCCACCATCGTGGTGGTGGCCGCGGGCGGCCTGCGGGCCCTCACGTACCGGGCCGTCGCCGCTGAGGCTGGGGTGTCGCACGGTCTCGTGCGGCACCACTTCGGGTCGCGCGATCAGCTGATCGCCGACGCGATGGAGTTTGCGATCGGCGAGAGCCTGGCGGGCTCGAACATGGTGCTCGCGATCGACAGCGTCGCCGATTTTGCCGCCGGCATCGAGTCGCTTGCGGCGCGCGAAAGCGAGATCCAGTCGTTTCAGTACGAGCTGCTGCTCGAGTCACGTCGCCGCCCCGAGCTGCACCATCTCGCCGATCAGCACTACCGTGCTTACCGCGCCGCGATCATCTCTCAGCTGGGCAACCTCGGCGTCGTCGACGAAGAACTCGTTGATCTGGTGTGGTTTACCCTCGACGGCATTGTGTTCAAGCAGCTCGTCTCCCCGGGCGAAGCTGCCCCGGCCCTGCGCCTCGTGCGCTCGCTCATCGAGCGGGCTGCGGGCGCTCGCGACTGATCCGGAGCTGCGGCACCCCACCCCGCCTGCGCCGCAATCGGAGCCCCGGTCGCCGAAATAAGTTTCGCGATCCAGCTTGACTATCCATTTGGATAGTTTTAGGCTGGCGCTACTTCGAGGCACTGATGCCCCGACACCCAGCGGCGTCGCCGGGTGACCTGCCGAAGGGACACGCAGCCGTGCCAAACACCCAGATCGATTTTCTCTACCTCAGCGAACCCGACATGATTCGGGCCGGGGTCACCGATATGCCCGCCTGCGTCGACGAGATGACCAGCATGCTCGAGCTCTTCGCGCGCGGCGACTACCGCATGGCTGGCGCCGACAACAACTCCCACGGCGCCCAGCTCTCATTCCCCGATACCGCGACGTTCCCCGGCATGCCCATCGCGGGCCCGGATCGCCGCTTCATGGCAATGCCCGCCTACCTCGGCGGTGACTACCAAATGACCGGCTGCAAATGGTACGGCTCAAACGCGGCCAACAAACAGCGCGGCCTGCCCCGCTCGATTCTGATGTTCACGCTCAACGACACCGACACCGGGGCGCCGCTCGCCCTGATGTCAGCGAACCTGCTCAGCGCGTACCGCACGGGCGCGATCCCCGGGGTGGGCGCACGGTTCTTGGCGCGCGAAGACGCGCAGGTCGTGGGCATCGTGGGCCCCGGGCCCATGAACCGCACCTCGCTCGAGGCATTCATGGCTGTGCGGCCCGGCATCACCCACGTCAAGGTGGCGGGGCGCAGCCAGACCGGCATCGACACCTTCATCACGTGGGCACGTGACGCCTTTCCCCAGATCGTTACCATCGAGCAGGTCGCCGATATGGAGGCCGCGGTGCGCGATTCAGACATCGTGAGCATCGCGGTGCCGAGCGATGTTGGCTCGCAGAACTACCCTCACGTCGAAAACGAGTGGGTGAAACCGGGCGCGTTCATCTGCTGCTCTGCGCACCTCTCGATCGGCGAATCACTCGTGCAGCGCGCACGCCACGTCGCCGACGCCCGCAAGATCTACCAGGCCTGGGCCGAAGAGCTCCCGTCGCCCGTGCACGAGCTCGTGGGTCTGTGGGGCATGGCCATCGTCGACCGCATCGCTGACGGCCGCATGGCCCCCGAGCAGCTTGAAGACCTCGGTGAGATCATCGGCGGGAAAGCCCCGGGGCGCACCCACGACGACGAGGTGTTCATCTACTCGGTGGGCGGCATGCCCGTCGAAGACGTTGCCTGGGCCACCCACGTCTACCGCAACGCGGTCGAACGCGGCATCGGCACCTCGCTCAACCTATGGGAGACGCCAGCGCTCGCCTAGCGTGCGCGCCTGATCCCCCATTTTTGACCACCGCACCACCCAGCCAGAGAGAACCCCATGAATATTCAGAACACTGATGTGCTCGTTATCGGCGCCGGCAGCGTCGGCTCGATGGCCCTGTGGCAGCTGAGCAAGCGCGAGGGCCTCGACGTTGTCGGTATTGAGCAGTACGGCCGCGTGCACACGCACGGCTCGTACGTGGGTGAGTCACGCGTGTTTCGCACCGCCGTGCACGAGGGCGGCACCTATGTGCCCATGATTCAGCGCGCCCGCACGCTCTGGCGTGAGCTCGAAGCCGAGTCGGGCCGCAATATCTACGCCGAGGTGGGCTGCCTGTCGATCGCCCCAGAGGGGTTCGCTGATTTCACGACCGCGCTCGGCACCGTGCGCGACTTCGATCTCAAGCACCGCACGCTCGACACCGAAGAGCTGCGCCGCGAATACCCCCAGCACCGCATCCAAGACGGTGACGTGGGCCTGCTCGATGCGCACGGCGGTGGGCTGCGCCCCGAGGTCGCCGTGATGAGCGCGCTGAAGATCGCCGAGGCGAACGGCGCCCGGCTGTTCTTCAATACCTCGGTGATCGATGTCGAAGAACGCCCCAACGGCGTCATGGTGCGCACCACCCAGGGTGCGTGGCTCGCGCAGCGCGTCGTCGTCGCATCGGGATCATGGTCTTCGAGGCTGTCACCCGAGCTCGACGACCTGCTGCGGCTGCAAGTGCTCGGGCTGACCTGGTTCATGCCCGAACGCCCCGAACTCTTCGTGCCCGAGCGTTTCCCCGCGTTCTTGCGCGATGTGGGATCGGTGCACTTCTTCGGCGCCCCCAGCTTCGATGGGTACGCGTTCAAGGCGTGCACGAACCCCGAGTGGCCCGTCTATCGTGACGTCGCCGATGTGCCCAAGCATCACACGCGTGAGGAGCTCATCAAGATCGGGCAGCGCGCCGCTGAGCTCTTCGACGGCATCAATCCCGAGCCGGTGCGCGAGAGCGTGCACCACTGTGCGTACACCCCCGACCGCCTGCCGGTCGTGGATCGCAACGATTCTGGCCGCGTCATCACCATCGCCGGGTTGTCTGGCCACGGCTTCAAGTTCGTGCCGCAGCTGGGCGAGTGGGCCGCGCAGCTCGTCGCAGGCGAAGACACCACCATTGACCCGCGCTTCGCGCTGGCGGCGCACATGGAGCGCCTGGCCGTCACCGGCCCCTACACCGGAGGCGGGCACTAGCTATCTGGGGGCGGCTACTTCGTGACGCCGCCGAGGCCGATGTGCCACACGGCACCGCGCGGCGCATCCACCACTTCGATGGTGATCACCGGGCCGACCGGAATCTGGCGCTCAAACAGCTGCTGCGCGACGAAGTCTTCGCCCTCGGCTGCGCACTCGAGCGCCGCTTTCGCGCCCCCGATTACCCGCACGATCGCAAACCCGTCGGCGCCAGAGCACGCCCCCACGATCGTCAGCGGTCTATCGCGCGACGTCAGCCCAAACTCACTACGAGCGGGAGCACCTCCGGCGTCTTCGTCGGGGCCACCCGAAAAGCTGCCCTGCGGCTCAGTCTGGCTTGCGGCGAGCTCGGCGTCGACGACGGCCGTGAGCGCTTCCTCTCGCTCGGCAGCCGTCGCTTGATCCATCACCTCGACGGGGGCGGGTTCGGCTGCGGCGCATCCGGTCAGGGCAACGAGCCCCGCGGTCGCCGCGATCAGTGCAGCGGGAATTAAGGAGCGCGCGGTCGCAAACATAGCTGCAGTCTAACGATGGCGTGCGTGGCTCGCAGGGCGCGACCGCCGGTTTGTTATGGTCCTAACTACAGCCCAATAGTTATCAGAGAGGGAGGCACCGTGTCACACGCTATCGAGGTCTCACACCTCAGCAAATCGTTTGGGGAGGTGCACGCCGTACGCGACCTCAACTTCACCGCGCAGCCAGGGAGGGTCACCGGGTTTCTCGGCCCCAACGGCTCGGGTAAAACCACCACGCTGAGTATGCTGCTCGGCCTCGCCCACCCCGATGCGGGCACCGCCACCATCGGCGGCATGCCGTATGCACAGCTCGACCGCCCGGCCCTCACCGTGGGCGCCGCGCTCTCGGCCAACTTTCACGCCGCGCACACCGGCCGTGCGCACCTCGACATTGCGCGCCGGGCCATCGGCGCCCCCGAGACCCGCGTCGCCGAGGTACTCGGGCTCGTCGGTCTCAGCGATTCGGCAAATCGCAAGGCGGGCGGCTACTCGCTCGGCATGCGCCAGCGCCTCGCCCTCGCTACGGCCCTGCTCGGCGACCCCGATGTGCTCGTGCTCGATGAACCGGTCAACGGGCTCGACCCCGAGGGCATCCGTTGGATTCGACTGTTTCTGCGCCACCTCGCCAGCGAGGGCAAAACTGTGTTGTTGTCATCGCATCTACTCAGCGAGGCTCAGCACACCGTCGACGACCTCGTCGTGATTCGCCGCGGCGAACTGATGTTCGCAGGGCCCTTAAATGACCTGCAGAGCGGCGCCCGCACGGTGTTTGTGAACACCGCAGCCGAGCATCGCGCGGCGCTGGTGGCCGCGCTCACCGCAGCCGGCGGCACCGTCGGCACCGAGTGGGGCAAACGCCGTCACGCAGCGGAGCCCGTCATTTCGACGGCCCCGATCGGGGTCACCGGCCTCGACGCCGACCAGGTGGGGCTGATCGCGTTCGCAGCGGGGGTCGCGTTGTCACACCTCAGCGCCCCCGAAGCCGAGCTCGAGCTCAGCTTCCTCGAACTCACCGGCGACGCGGCCGATACGGTCGCTGAAGGAGCCCGCTCATGAGCCGTCTGACCCGCAGTCTGTCAGCCGAGGCCCGCAAGGTGCGGGCTACCAAGCTGTGGTGGATCCTCGCGCTCGTGATCGCCGTCTACTCAGCGATGATGGCGGCCGTGTTCGTGTTCATTTTTGGTGAGATGGGCGACATGGCCGACCTGGGCGGCCAGTCCCCTGCGTTCTCGTCCCAGATCATCGCCAACCTCGTCTACTCGGCAGTGGCGTCATTTGGCTATGTGGTGCCATTACTCTTTGGCGCGCTCGTCGCGACCGGCGAGCTGCGGCATCGCACGCTCGCGCTCGCATTTCTCCATGAGCCCCGCCGCGGCATCGTGCTCGCCAGCAAAACCATCACCGTGTTTGTGGTGGGGCTTGCGCTCGGTATCGCCGGTTTGCTCGGCGCAATCGCGGCTTCACTGCCCGTGTTTGTCACCACTGACGGCGATCCGATGCTGGGCACCGGCGACACCTGGGCGATCTTTGCCCGCACCATCGTGGCGATGGGGCTCTGGGCGATCCTGGGCATGGGCGTCGGAGTGCTGGTCAAGAACCAAGCCTTCGCGATCGTCATCACACTCGTGTTCACCCAGTTCGTTGAACCGGTCGCGCGCATGGGCGCCCAGTTTTGGGAGTGGAGCGCGCAGGTCGCGAAGTTCTTGCCCGGAGCCGCAAGCGATGCGTTTGTGGGCGCGAGCCTGATGAATAATCTGTCGGCGCTTGACCCATCGGCGGCTGGGGCTAGCTCGGCTTCCCTGGGCATCTGGGCTGGCTTCGCCGTGCTCGCGGCCTACGCCGCCGTGGCTACGCTGGCCGGTTGGGCGCTGCGCTGGCGCGGCGATGTCGAATAGCCCGCGACACCCCAAAAGCTCGTCGCGCCCACCCCCTCAGGGGTGGGCGCGACGAGTTCGTTACGGCTTAACTCGCGGCGCGAAACTTGCGCAGCTGATCGACCACAAAGTTGTGATCATCAACCTGCGGCAGCCCCGAGACGCCGACGGTGCCGACGACGCCCACCCCATCGATTTGAATGGGAAATACCCCGCCGTTGGCGGCGATCACTGTCGGATCAAGGCGAGCATCTGCCTCGTAGAGCCGCCCCTGTGAACGAAACAGCTCACCCACCCCCAGCGACGACCGCTCAAAGTGCACCACCGAGCGTGCCTTGCGTTCAAGCCATGCATCGTTATCGGGGCTGGCTCCCGGCAGCGCAGCGTGGAATACCCGCTGCGCGCCAATCGCGATGCCAATCACGAGCGGTAGCTGCTGCGCTACGGCAGCTTCACGCATCTGCACGCCAAGCCGCCAGGCGTCGTCGCGTGTAAACGAGGCGAACCAGAGTTCGCGCTCTTCGGCTTCGATGGCAGCAAGCCGCGACTCAGTCGTCTGCTTAGCCATTGGACGAAGCGGTCCAGATGTTGATGTTGCCGTCCTGTGCGAACTCTTCGATCTCGGCGAGCTCAGCGGCGGTGAACGGCTCTGCGGCGAGCGCCTGTACCGAGTCATCCAGCTGCGAGGTCTTGCTCGCGCCCACGAGCACTGAGGTGATGCGCTCATCGCGCAGCACCCATGCCAGCGCCATCTGCGCGAGCGTCTGGTTGCGGCGCTCGGCAATGGCGTTCAGTGAACGAATGCGCTCGATGTTCGCATCGCTCAGCATGCCGTCGCGCAGTGTCTTGCCCTGCGTCGCGCGTGAGCCCTCGGGCACCCCGTTGAGGTACTTGTTGGTGAGCAGACCCTGTGCCAGCGGCGAGAACGCGATAACGCCCGAGCCCACCTGGGCGGTGACGTCGAGCAGGCTGGGCTCGCCCTCTTCTACCCAGCGGTTGAGCATCGAGTACGAGGGCTGGTGAATGAACAGGGGAACGCCTGCGCGTTCGAGCTGTGCAGTCATTTCGGTGGTGCGTTCGGCCGAGTATGACGAGATACCGATGTAGCGAGCCTTGCCGCTCTTCACGATCTCGGCGAGGGCGTCAGCCGTTTCTTCCAGCGGGGTTTCTGGGTCGAAGCGGTGGCTGTAGAAGACGTCGACGTAGTCAAGGCGCAGGCTCGTCAGTGAGTGGTCGAGGCTCGACTGCAGGTACTTCTTATTGCCGCCGGTGCTGTTGATGCCGGGGCCGAAGGGGTAGCCCGCCTTGGTCGAGATGATCAGCTCTTCGCGCAGTGACGCGAAGTCCTCTTCCAGAATGCGGCCGACGTTCTTCTCGGTTGAGCCTGCGGGCGGGCCGTACCCGTTGGCGAGGTCGAAGTGGATGATGCCCAGGTCGAAGGCGTGACGCAGCAGCTCGCGCTGGCGTGCGATCGGGGTGTCGTCACCGAAGTTGTGCCAGGTGCCCAGCGAAATTTCGGGGAGCTTCAACCCGTGACGGCCCACGGCGCGGTACTTCATGCGCTCGTAGCGGTCTGCGGCGGGGGCGTATGCGGGGGTGAGTTGAATCGACATAACTTCCTTATTTCGGTGGGTAGAGAAAATTAAATGAGGTGAGAAATCTTGGCAATCTGTGCCGGATCAGCGAGTGCGCTGCCCAGGCTAATCACGTTGGCGCCCGCCGCGAGAAACTGCTCAGCATTATCGGCTGACATGCCACCCGTTGCCACGATGTTGAGGTGGGGGAAGGGGCCGCGCATGCCAGCGAACCAGCGCTCACCCAGTGCGTCGGCGGGGAAGGCCTTCACCCAGGTGCGCCCGGTCGTGAGTACGGCCTGAATTTCTGAGGCGGTGCCGACTCCCGGCAGGTGCGCGAGACCGGCGTCCTCGCTCGCCTGAGCAACGACGCTGTCAAAGCCGGGCGCGACGGTGAAACGAGCGCCCGCCGCGCGAACGGCCTCCACTTGGTCCACACTGATAATCGTGCCTGCGCCGACAATTGCGCCGCGGGCTTGGCCCGCTGCCGCAACGATGCGCAGCGTCTCGATGGCTTCTGGGGACTGGGCGGGGATCTCGACGGCCGAGATGCCCGCGTCCCACGCCGCCGTCGCAAGTTCGAGTGTGCGCTCCACGCTGAATCCGCGCAGGATCGCGAGGAAGGGGGCACCGCGGAAAATGTCGGTAAAGAAGTCGTTCATGGTCTCCATCCAAGGTCTCGCGAAATTGCTTCGGTGGTCTCTGTCAGCCGTGGCAGCCACCCGGTCAGTGTTTCGAGGTCGGCTTTCGCCTTCAACGCCGTGATCGACACGGCAGCGATCACCCGGCCAGAGGCGTCACGAATCGGCATCGCGACGCAGTTCACATAGTCTTCGTACTCGGCATCATCGGCAGCCCACCCGCTTGCCCTCGTGGTGACCAACGCGGCGTGAAACTCTGCCTCTGAGGTAATGGTGTTCTCGGTGAACTTCGTGAACTGGTGGCCGCGCAGCACGCGGTCGATCGTGGCCTCATCTTGGAACGCCAGAATTGCTTTGCTCACCCCTGCGGTGTGCAGCAGCACCGGCTGACCCACCTGTGAGTACAGCTTGATCATGCCGGGCTGTTCAATCTTGTCGGCGTACACAATGGTGTCGCCTTCGAGCGCGGCGAGGTGGATCGTGAAGGTGCATTCACGCCCCAGTTCGTCGAGTGAGTGGTGCGCGACGTTACGCATATCGAACTGTTCAGCGGCGACCGTGGCGAGCCCGGCGAGCCGGTATCCCAGCCCGTAGCTGCCATCGGCGCGACGCCGCGAGAGCCCCGAATCGGTCAGCGTCTGCATGGTGCGTAGCGCGGTTGATCGGTGCACCCCCAGCGCGATCGCAATCTCTGACTGGGTGCGCGGGCGCACCGCAATCAGTTCAAGGATTTCTGCGGCTCGTTGAATGCTCTGGGACATGCATCCCCCTCTCGCTGCGACACGAAGTCACGTGTACTGCTCAGCGCCCTGGCCGCGGTTGCGTGCCCCTTGCTGAGTCGGTCTCGTGTATTCATATCGCGAATCAGCGCCGAAAGGTAGCCCGCGGTGAATGCATCACCGGCACCCACCGTTTCAACGACGTCAACCGTGAGGGCGGGCACAAATACTTCGTCGTCGACAGACACCGCGGTGGCCCCGATGTCACCGTCTTTCACGATCAGGGTGCCCGTCATTTCGAGTCGCTGAAACAGCTCGGCGGCAGACGATGCTCCCCACAAGAGTTCGGCCTCGTCTCGGCCCACAAACACAATGTCTGAACGGGCCGCGAGGCCGGCGAGCACCGGCGCTGCGGTGGCAATGTCCCACACCTTCGGGCGATAGTTCACGTCGAATGACACCATCGTGGCGGTGGCGTGTGCCCGCTCGATCACCGCATCGAGCAGTGATCGGCAGCTTGCTGAGAGCCCCGCCGTAATCCCGCTAATGTGCACCACACGGGTGGCGGCCCAATCAATGCTGTCGACAATGCCAGGGGTCATCTGCGAGGCGGCTGACCCCGCACGGTAGTAGTACACCGACGTGGACTCGTCGTCGGGGTCTTTGAAATAGACACCCGTGGGTGCGTCATCAACGACGCGTACCCCGGCTACGTCAACGCCGTGACCGCGCAGCTCGTCGAGCATCCGTTCCCCCAGGGGATCGTTGCCCACCTGACTGATCCACGATGAGTGATGACCGTAGTCGGCCAAATACAGCGCGACAGTAGATTCGGCGCCACCAATCTGAATATCGAAGCTGGGGGCGACCCGCAACCGGGCCGGTGTCGACGGGGTGACCAGCGCCATACTCTCGCCGATGCACACCACTTCGGGGGCGTTACTGCGTGACTGATTCTGCGACATCACGTGAGCGTCCTTTCTTGATGAGCGCCACGATGCGGGGCGCGAACACAGCCACAATGCTGAGCACGATGAGGATGGATGCGATCGGTGAGTGAATGACTGCGGCGGGGCCGTCGATGAGCAGCGCGCGGCGCAGATTGCTCTCGGCGAGCGGGCCCAGAATCAACCCGAGCACCATGGGCCCGGGTGGGAACCCGAAGCGGCGCATGAGCAGCCCGATGAACCCGAAAGCAAACATCAAGACGACGTCAAAGATGCTGTTCTGTACGGCATACGTGCCCACCATGCAGAACGTGACGATGATGATCGCCAGGTACCTGGGCGGGAGCGCGAGCAGATTGACGACACCCTTCATACGTACGAGCGCCAGGGCGAGCGCGCCCAGGGTCGCGATCACCATGATCGTGCCGAGGCTGAAGACCAGATCGGGCTGGGTGACAAACAGTGCCGGCCCGGGCTGCAATCCCCAGATCACCATGGAGCCGAGCATCACGGCCATCACCGAGTCACCGGGCACGCCCAATGCCAGTGTGGTGGTGACCGAACCGCCCATCGTGGCGGCGCTCGCGCTGTCGGCAGCGGCGACGCCTTCGAGGTTACCCTTGCCAAAGGTGTCGGACTGCTTAGACGCCCGACGCGCCTGATCCCAGCCCACCACGCCAGCGATATCGCCGCCGGCCGCAGGAACAACGCCCACGATGGCGCCAACGATCGTGCCGATGATCGTGGGTTTACGCAGCAGCTTTCGTTCTGACTTATTCGGCCACCACTCACCCAGCTGGGTGATGGGCTGCGGGGCTTTGCCCCGTCGCGCCGTGATCATCTGGTTGAAGACGTCTGCAATGCCGAACAGGCCGATAATGACCGCGATGAAGGGGAGGCCGGAGTTCAACTCGGTGATCCCCAGGGTGAACCGCGGGTCGCCGGTGATCGGGTCGCGCCCGACCGTGCCCAAAAGCAGGCCGAGGGCGCCGGCGGTCAGACCTTTCAGTACCTTGCCCCCAGACACACCAATCATCATGGTGAGACCGAAGACCACGAGCGCAAACATCTCGATCGGGCCAAACTTCAGCGCGAACGATGCGAGCGGTTGCGCGAAAAATAGCAGGATCGCGATGCCGCACAGTGCACCGACGGCGCTGACCAGCGCAGAACTCGTCAGTGCGATGCCGGCGCGACCCTGCTTGGCGAGGGGGTAACCATCAAAGGTCGTCGCGATCGAGGCCGGGGTGCCAGGTGTATTAATCAGGATTGCTGGAACGCGATCGCCAAACTGTGCGGCGATGTAGATCGAGAGCAGCACGGCGAGGCCCTGCAGCGGTTCGAGTGTCAGTGTGAAGCCGGCCGCCAGTGCGACCGCCATGGTCGCGGTGATACCGGGTACGGCACCGACCAGCGTGCCCACCAAGATGCCGATAACGAGGCAAATACCGATGGTGGGGTCGAGGAGGGCGGTGACCCCGTCAAGTACAGCATTCATAGTGGAACCCTGAGGAGCAGGCCGAAGACACCGAACAAGATAGCGGTGACTACGACGGGGAAAAGGATGAGGGCGCGCCAGCCGCGGCCGCCCATGAGCAGGCTCAGCCCGGCAACCAGCACGAGGGTGATGGGTACAAAGTGCAGCACCTGCCACAGCAGCCCGTAGAGCACGATGGCGGGGATGAAGATTGCCAGCTGCACGAGTCCGTGGCGTGACACCTGGTCTTCTTCGATGACGCCCGGTTTGCGTGCGCCGGTGATTGCGATGGCGATGCCACCCACTGTGGTGAGCACGCCCAGAGTGAGGGGCCAGAATACGGGGCTGTTAATGAAGTTCGGGGCGCTATTGGGAAGCAGCAGCGCCGCTCCCACGATCGCGAGGCCGAGCGCAGCGGTGACCGATCCGGTCCAGACTTCGCGCGCGACGGAGCTGGGGCATGCACCCGAGTCTTCACCCGGGTGCACCGCCGTTTCAGCCTCCGTCACAGTGACAGAGGGTGCGGTCATTTCGCGAGGATCTCAGCGAATCGCTTGTTCTCAGATGCCGCGAATGCCGTCGTCGACTCGGCGTCCTGATACAACGGGATGTTGCCGCTGTCGGTCGTGAAGGTCACGAACTTATCGCTCTCGGCGGCGGTCGCCACAGCGGCTTCAAGGGTGTCGCGCACGGCGTCGTCGAGGCCTGCCGGCGCAGCCACCGTAGCCCAGCTGCCAATCACCACGTCGTAGCCCTGCGAGATCGCGGTGGGTACGCCCTCGAGCGCGGGGGCTTCTTCTTCGGTAAATACCGCGAGCACGCGCAGCTGGCCCTGGTCGTGAGCGGGCGCCGTCTCACCGATGCCCGCGAAGACTGCGTCAACCTGGCCGCCCATGGCCGCCGTTACCGCGGGAGCACCGCCGTCAAAGGGGACACTCTGAAACTTGACGCCCGCGGCATCGCCCACTGCGGTCGCACCGATCTCCCAGATGGAGCCGGCGCCAGCGTTCGAGATTGTGACCGATCCGGGGGCCTCCTTGGCCGCCGCGACGAGGTCGTCGAGGGTCTTGAATTTACTGTCTGCCGGCACCGCGAGGGTGCCCGGCTGTGAGTTCAAGCGGCCCAAGAAGTCGTAGTTCTCGTGGTCGATGTTGTAACCCTGCTCGCCGAGCATGCTGACCTCAACGGGAAGCACCGCGATGGAGTAGCCGTCGGCCTTCGTGCCAGCGACGTGCTCCATGCCCACCGAACCTGCGCCACCTGGGCGGTTATCAACCACTACCGAGACACCGAGTTCGGTCTCCATCTCGGCACCAATGGTGCGCGCAGCCAGGTCGGTTGCGCCGCCAGCGGTGGTGGGGGTGTACAGCGTGATGGTTTTACTCGGAAACTCTGCAGCAGAGCTTTCCCCGCCGCCGCGGTTGGCGCACGCGGTGGCGCCCAGGGCGAGACCGGTCAGCGCGATCAGGGCAACGCCTCGGCGCAGCTGGGTATTCAATGACTTCATTGTCAGGTGTCCAATCAAGGTCTTAGATCACTTCATCGTGTTGCAAGGTGCGCAACTCAATTGCGCACCTTGCACACTTTACCTGTTGCGCGTCGAAATGTGCAACGTGATCTGTCACGTTTCAGCGAGGATTTTTTCACCATTTTTCGCGCCATCGCCTTCGGGCAATTTGTTTTCGGGCGCGCCAAATTCACCCGCCCCGGGCCGGGCGGGTTCAGCTCCTGCGGCGAGCGCCGATGCGGGTGCGGGCCTTCAGCCGGCAGTTAGCGCGGGCGCAGGGTGGAGTGCTGCTGTACCCAGCTGAACATCGACACGGCCGCTGCGGCCGAGGCGTTGAGCGAGCGGGTCGAGCCGTACTGGGTGATCTCGACCACGGCTTCTGCGGCGGCCACGGCTTCGTCAGTGAGGCCGGGGCCTTCTTGCCCGAAGAGCATGACGCAGCGCTCAGGCCAGTCGAAGGTTTCCATGGGTACGCAGCCCGGCACGTTGTCGATCGCGATGATCGGAATGCCCTCGGTGGCAGCCCACGCCACGAGCGCGGCGATGTCTTCGCGGTGCTCGACGTGCTGGTAGCGGTCGGTGACCATGGCGCCGCGCTTGTTCCAGCGGCGGCGGCCCACGATGTGCACGGTGTCGGCGGCGAATGCGTTCGCGCTGCGCACGATCGAACCGATGTTCATGTCGTGCTGCCAGTTTTCGATGGCCACGTGAAAGCCGTGGCGCTGCTCGTCGAGGTCGGCCACGATGGCCTCCATCGTCCAGTACCGGTAGCGGTCAATGACGTTGCGTGAGTCACCGGTTTCGAGCAGTTCGCGGTCGTAGTGCGGCTCGGTGGGCCACGCTTCGGGGCCGCCCGGCCAGGGGCCCACACCCCAGGTGCTGCGCTCGGGGTGCGGATTATCTGCGGGCTGTTCGACGGTGTTCACCCGTCTATTCTCCCAGGCTCACGGGCGTGCGGCGCCCAGGGAGCTGCACGCCGCACGCGCGGGGTTATTCAGGCTCCCCCGGGCTGCCGAGCGAGGCCGGCCATCCGGCTCCCGGCAGGCAGGCGAGCACGGCCGCGTCGCCCGTCACTCGCCACGCACCAAATGCGTAGGGCACGGCGTAGGCCTCTCCGCTTTTCACCGCGATCTCGCCGGCCACCGAGTGCAGCGTGCCCGACCCTGCGGTGACGATCACGACGGCGAACGATGCCGGGTAGGCGCCGCCGGGGCCCTGGCCGCGCAGCACCCTGAAATAGGGGTCGGCCGCCGCGGGCAGCATGGTCTCTGGGCCCGGGCTCGGCTGTGACTCGGCGTGGTGAATCAGCGCAGCCAGTTCGGCACCCGCGAGCGCCGCGTGCGAAACCGCGCCCATCACGGCGTCAAAGCCCAGGTCAAGGTGCGATTCTTCGCGCGTCGAGGTCGTCACTGACCACTCCAGCAAAATCGAGAAGTCAGTGGGCTCTTGCACCTCGGCCACGAATACGCCCGTGCCAATCGCGTGCGCGGTGCCCGCGGGCACGAGCACGCTGAGCCCCGGATACGCAGGAATTTCGTTGAGTTGGGAGAGCAACCAATCGCTGTCTTGGGCGTCGCGGCGCGCGGCCAATTGATCCGGATCGACATCAGCTTTCCACCCCACGTACAGCGCGCTGCCCGGTTCGGCATCGAGCACGAACCATGCCTCGGTTTTGCCGTAGGGGCAGTCGAGGTGGCTCGCCGCGAACGCCCGGCCCGGGTGCACGTGGGTGGGGAGGCGTTGGCGGGCATCGAGCAGTTTCACGAGCACGCCCACGTCGGCGGGGGCGCTGCCGCGGCCGCCCACCCAGGATTCGGGGTCGGCGGCGACGAGGTCGGCGAGCGGGCCGTGCGCGGTGATCGCGGGCCCTACCTCGGGTTCTCCGAAACGTGACACGGTTGAGCCCAGCCACTCTTCGGGCTGAAATTCGGTGAGCTGGCTGATGCCACGCAGCGCAGCGATGCGGTCCCCTCCGCGGTAGAAGTGCTGGATCGGGTTGGGTGGCAACAGAAGCGGTTTCACAGGGGTCCTTTCACGGGCGTCGATGACCGTTGTCTCCACCCTACGACCACGCGGGCCTCAGCGCGCGGGTGAATCTGCCGGGTGATGAGTGCTCGCGCTTCAGACCTCGTCTGGGCGCGCCACCAGCGTCGGCCGTGCCGCGGCCCGCTTCGCTTCGCCGCCGGCGCTGCCGTCGCCCGCACCCTCGCCCGCGGCCGCCGCCTCGGCCTGAGAGATTTCGCGGGCGCCCCGCCACTCCTCGAGGTGCACGGGGTCATCGGTCACGATGAGGTCAATGCCGCGCTCCATCGCGTGATCCCACAGCGGCTCTTTGTTGAGGGTATACACGAGCAGGCCGATCCCTGCCGCCCGCAGTTCGGTGAGCAGGTCGGGGTGCTGCTCAAGCACTTTGGGCCGCCCGCCCACGGCCGACACTTCAAGCTCGACGGCAATCGCGGCAATGCGCGCATCCCACTCGCGGGTCAGCATCACCCGCGCAAAGGTGGGGGCCACTTGCTGCAGCCCCCGCAGGGTGTCCTCCTCGAAGGACTGTAGCGCGACCCGGTTCACCAGATACCGCGCCTGCAGCTGGTCGGTGACGGCCGAGATCTGCTCGGGCAGCCACTCCCCCTTCAGCTCGACCAGTGCGCGCACGTTGGCGGGCGCGAGCTCGTTCAGAAACTCTTCGAGCGTGGGGATCTGTTCGCCCGCATAGGCGGGGTCGAACCAGCTACCGGCGTCGAGGGTGCGCAGCTGCGCGAGGGTGTACCGGCCGACCTCTCCAATGCCGTTGGTGGTGCGGTCGATGGTGAGGTCGTGCATCAGCACGGGCACGCCATCGCGGGTGAGCTGCACGTCGGCCTCGACGAAATCGACCTGCTGGGCGATGCCGATGCGCACCGCCGCGAGCGTGTTCTCGGGGGCGAGCGCTGCGGCCCCGCGGTGGGAGACGATGCTCACGGCGCCCTCACGCAGCAGCGCCCCGTGCTGCTGCATGGTGCTCGCCGCTGCGGCGTGAGGATTGGCGCCAAACATGATGACGAGCGCGGCCGCGATCAGCCCCGCAATGACGCCCGAGCGCACCCCTAAGTGCACCCCGAACTGCCCCGTTGCCTGCCGCACATCAGCTCTACGCATCTGCCCTCCGCACCGTGCTCCGTCGCCCAATGCCAGTCAGCCTAGCTCAATTCGTTACCATTTTGTGATGTTTACTGCGTGGCCTCGCGCTCGACATCTGGGCGGCCCTAGAGTCGACACTGTGCGGTCTGTACGGGCCGTGAATAGCGCGGTGGCACGCAGCCTGCGCGCCCACTCAGACCCCTCGAGGAGACCTTCGTGACTCACCAGCCCCACAGCTTTCGCCTCACGTTCGGGGCGTACGCCGCCGAGATCTTGGCCACCGGCGCTACGCTTTCACGCCTCACCTACGCCGGCCGCGATCTGATTCTGCCCGCGGGCTCCCCGCACGCCCCGGGGTTTCCCGGCGCGCTGCTCGCCCCCTGGCCCAACCGCACCGTCGACGGCCGCTACACCTTCAACGGGCAGCTGCTCGAGGTGCCGATCAACGAGGCCGAGCGCCACCACGCGCTCCACGGGCTCGCCTACGCCCTCGAGTTCGCCCCGACCGGCCCGCCCCAGGCGGCCACGCTCGAGCTCACCGCGATGCTCGATCCCACCCCCGGGTACCCGTGGCAGTTGCGCTTCACCGCGCACTTCACCCTCGACGAGGCTGGCCTGCGCTACGGCGTCACCGCCGAGAACCTGTCGCAGAATGCTGCGCCCTATGGCGCCTCGACCCACCCCTATCTCATCGCGGGCCCCGGCTCCATCGATGATTGGGAGCTTGAGCTCGCGGTGAGCGAGCGGCTCGAAGTGACCCCGGATCGCCTGATCCCGCAGCACCTCACCCCCGCGGCTGGTTTCACGGGCCGGCTCGGCAGTACGAGCCTCGACCACGCCTTCACCGGCATCGGGTGGCACGAAGGCACCGCAGACGACACTGCCTCAGAAGCTGCCGCCGCGACCGCCACCCTGCGGGCCCCGGGCGGCACCGGCGTGGTGATGGAGTGGGATCGTTCGTGCCCGTGGGTGCAGATCTTCACGTGCGACCTGGGTGCCAGCGACCCCGCTCACCGGTCGGCGGTGGCACTCGAGCCGATGACCTGCGCTCCCGATGCGTTCAACGATGGCGCGTACCCCTTCGATACGGGGCTGCTGACGCTCGATGCCGGCCAGTCGCACACCACGCTCTGGCGCCTCACAGCCCTCGAGGGCGCAGGCACGGCGCGCTAATCCACGCCGCCACCGCGGGGCCCGGGCCACACGCTCGAGCCCCGCGGCCACCCACCGCGCCCCGCAACTCGGCCGCAACTCGGCCGCAGCCCAACCGCAACTTGAAGCTGCGCATTTCAGCCCCAAAGTTGTCTCGAAACGCACCCGCAACCAGTACGATGTTTGCGTGAACATTTTTGACGCGCACGACGCGAATGACGCACAGGCAACGCTGCTGGGCGCGGGCGTTACGAAGCGGGCCACTCGCCTCGCTGACGGCCGCGAGCTGCTGTACTTCGATGACCCTAATACGCGACTCGAAGCCGCACGCAGCATCGACACGAGGCAGCTCGATCCACGCCCCGACACCGCACAGATGCGGTACGACGTACTCACCGGCGATTGGATCTCGGTCGCCACCAACCGCCAGAACCGTGCGTTCTTGCCGCCCGCGAACCTCGACCCGCTCTCACCCCAGAGCCCCACGAACCCCTCTGAAGTGCCGTCAATGTATGACGTCGCCGTGTTCGAAAACAAGTCGCCCTCGTTTGGGCCGACGCTGCCCAAGCCAGATGCCGCCGCGCTGCGCACCCCGCTGGGCGTGCCGCTTGCCGCGACCGATGAGCCCCCGGTCGATCCCACGACGGGCATCTCGCACCCCTCGTTTGGGCGCTGCGAAGTAATCTGCTTCTCACCCGAGCACGAGGGCTCGTTCGCCTCGCTCACTCCCACCCGTGCGCGCACCGTCATCGAGGCGCTCGCTGACCGCGTCGCCGCACTGTCTGCGCTGCCCGGCATCGAGCAGGTGTTTCCGTTTGAGAACCGCGGCCGCGAGATCGGCGTCACGCTGCCGCACCCGCACGGCCAGATCTACGGCTACCCCGTGGTCACGCCGCGCACCCGCGCTCTGCTGCGCAGCATCGATGAGCACGGCAGCGACCTGTTCGCGCGCATTCTTGCGGCCGAGCGCGCCTCAGACCGCATCATCTTCGCGGGCGAGCACTGGACGGCATTTGTGCCGTTCGCGGCCCGCTGGCCCCTCGAGATCCACCTGATGCCCAACCGGCACGTGGCCGATCTCGCCGAGACCACCGCCGCCGAGCGCGACGAACTCGCCCCGCTCTACCTGCGGCTGCTGCGCGCGGTCGACACGATCTACGACACCCCCACGCCCTACATCGCCGCGTGGCACCAGGCCCCCGTGCACATCGGTCGCGACTCGGTGCGCATGCGCCTCGAGCTCACGTCGCCGCGTCGCGCCGCCGACAAACTCAAATTCCTTGCCGGATCAGAGGCCGCCATGGGCGCCTGGATTGGCGATGTGGCCCCCGAGGCCGCCGCCGCCACGATTCGCGCAGCATTTGACCGCACCCCCACCCCTGAGGATCCCCGATGACCCCCGCAGCTGCCGCCCGCCCGGCTACCCCCGCCACCAAGCAGATCGCCGCCGAGTTCTTGGCGCGCTTTGGCCGCGCAGCCGCGGGCGTCTGGTCGGCGCCGGGCCGCGTGAACCTGATCGGTGAGCACACCGATTACAACGCAGGCTTCGCGCTGCCGTTTGCGATCGGTCAGCGCACGTACGTCGCCGCGGCCCCCCGCACCGACGGCCGCATGAGCGTGGCTTCTGACGCGTTCGATGACGCCGTCGAGGTGTCGGTTGACGAACTCGCCACCCTGTTTCCCCAGGCCACCGGCCCGGGCGAGGCTGCGCAGGTACCCGAGTGGGCGGCATACCCACTCGGCGTCGCTTGGGCGCTGATGGCTCTTGCCCCCGCGGGCACCGCGTTCACGGGCTACGATCTGCTGTTCACCTCAGAAGTGCCGCTCGGCGCTGGCCTGTCGTCTTCGGCAGCGCTTGAGAGCGCGACCGCGGTGGCGCTCGACGAGCTGTGGGGCCTGAGCCTTGACCGCCGCACGCTCGCCCGCGCAGGCCAGCGCGCCGAGAACGAGGCCGTGGGCGCCCCGACCGGCATCATGGACCAGACCGCGACGCTGTTGGGCGCCGCCGATCACGGCGTGCTGATCGACTGCCGCGACCTGTCAACGACGCTCGTGCCACTGAACTTCGCCAACGAAGACCTGCAGTTGCTCGTCATCGATACACGCGTGCGCCACGCACACGCGAGCGGCGGCTACGGCGAGCGCCGGGCATCGTGCGAATTGGGGGCGGCAACACTCGCCCTCGCCAGCCTGCGCGAGCTCACCGTTGACGGCCTGGCCGCGGCCGAGACCGCGCTCGACGACACGACCTATCGCCGCGTGCGCCACGTTGTCACCGAGAACCACCGCGTTGAAGAAACCGTCAGGGTGCTCGGTGAGCAGGGCCCCCGCGCGATCGGTGCGCTCATGACCGCCTCACACGTGTCGCTGCGCGATGACTTCGAGGTGTCGGTGCCCGAGCTTGATCTCGCCGTTGACGCGGCGGTGGCGGCCGGGGCACTTGGTGCCCGCATGACCGGCGGCGGTTTCGGTGGCGCCGCCATCGCACTCGTTGATGCGGCTCAGGCCGAGACGGTGGCCCAGGCAGTGCGCGCGGCGTTCAGCGCGGCAGGCTTTGCCGAACCGAACTTGTTTGCGGTCGTACCCGCCGACGGTGCCCTGCGCGAGCAGTAGCAAGCGCTTGCGCGCTGATGCTCAATAATCAGCAAGCATGCACCCCCGACAGTTCCCCCACATGTCGGACTTGTGAACGCAAACATTTATCGCTTTAATGTTCAGTACGACCCACCAGTGATGCGAACCGCTTCTGGTTCGCATCACTTGGCACCGGTCAATTTCCGTAATGGAGTACATCTTGAAGACAACCCCCTCAACGAAGAGAGCATGATGGCAATTCACTCACGACTCACCCGCACCGCCGCCATCGTCGCGGTCGGTGCAATGTCAGCGTTCGGCCTGGCTGCGTGCAGCAGCGGCACCACTGGCGACGCGTCGAAGCCCGCGGGCGACGAGGCCGTCACCGTTGAGTACATGCACCGCCTCCCCGACGGCGAGGGCATGACCGCCGTCGCCGACACCGTGGCGCGCTGGAACGAAGAGAACCCCAACATTCAGGTGAAGACCACCAAGTTTGATGGTCACGCACAAGACATGGTGCTGAAGCTCGAAACCGACATCAAGGCCGGTAACGCACCGTGCCTCGCACAGGTCGGTTACGGCGAGGTTCCCCAGCTCTTCGTTAAGGGCATGCTCGAAGACGTTGCCACTGAGGCTGCCAAGTACAAGGCGAACTACTCGGGCGGCGCCTACGCCGGCATGCAGGTTGGCGAGGCCGTTGTCGGCCTGCCGCAGGACACCGGCCCCCTCGTCTACTTCTACAACGAAGCAGAGTTCGAGAAGCTGGGCCTGAAGGTTCCCGCCACCATCGCTGATCTCACCGCAGACGCAGCGAAGGCGACCGAGGCTGGCAAGTTCACCACCGCGTTCAGCGCTGATGAGGCCCAGAACTGGCTCACCTCGCAGACCGCTGCGGCCGGCGACACCTGGTTCTCGACCGTCGGCGACGAGTGGAAGGTCGACACGACCGGTGCCGGCAGCGAGCGCGTTGCCGCTCTCTGGCAGGGCCTGCTCGACGACAAGCAGACCCTCGTTGCTGAGCGCTGGGGTGAGGGCTTCTCGAAGGCCATCACCGACGGCACCCTGATCGGTCACATCGGCGCGGGCTGGGAGGCAGGCTTCCTGCTCGACTCGCTCGACGGCACCGACGCTGAGGGTCAGTGGCGCGTCGCGCAGCTGCCCGACTTCGGCGCAGGCGAGCTCACCGGCCCCAACGGCGGCTCGGGCGTAGCCGTGCTGAAGGGTTGCGAGAACCAAGAGCAGGCCATGGCGTTCAACGACTGGTTCAACACCCAGATCGATGACCTGGGTTCACAGGGCCTCGTGGTCGCCGCGACCACCGGTGTCCCCAAGACCAGCGAAAAGATGCTGCGCCAGTTCGGCGGCCAGGATGTGCTCGGCGAGCTCGCCACCGCCACCGAGAACCTGAACGCTGACTTCGTGTACGCACCCGGCTTCGCCACGCTCGGCAAGATGAACGAGACGGCGGCCGCAGCGGCCACGGGCAAGGCCAAGGTCATCGATATCTTCACCACCGCTGAGACCACGATGGTCACGGCGCTGACAGATCTCGGCCTCCCGGTTGCCAAGTAGTTTCACCCAGTAGTACCCGCCGAGGCGGCCTCGCAGCGCAACTTTCCCCCATCGGAAGGTGCGCGATGAGGTCGCCTCGGACCAGGTTCGGGCCTCACTGGCCCGCACCACGCCGCAATGCCGCACCACCAGCAACACCGAATCACCCGCAACGCCGCACCATCGCAACACCGCAGTAGCGAACTCCGCAACACCGCAACACCGCATCAAGCACCACTTTTTCCGCATCACCCACATCGTCGCCACACTGACGAAGGCTAGGCACATGAGCACCACAGATTCCCCCTCCACGGCCCCCGGCGGCGACCCACAAGATCGCAGCCCGGGCGCCGCCATCGCCCAGCACTCGGCATCCGCTGATCCGGATCATGCCCCCAGTGCCGCCGCAGCCGCGCTAGCAACCGGGCCCGGTAAGCGCGTACCCAGCAAGCGCCGCCGCGACGCCTTCACCGGATGGGCCTTCATGGCACCGTTCGCCGTGCTGTTCGCCGTGGTCTTCCTCGTGCCGATCATCGTGTCGATTCGCGAGGCCTTCTTCGGCCAGGTGCCCACGGGCGGTGGGCTCTACGGCGGCGGCGAAACCGTCGAAATGTTCGTCGGCTTCGCCAACTTTGCCACCGCAATTCAAAACGGCGCCTTCTGGCTGGGCATGGGCCGCGTGGTGCTGTACGCCGCGTTCCAGATTCCCGTCATGATCATTGGCGCCCTCGCCCTCGCGCTGCTGCTCGACTCGTTCATCGTGCGCCGCCCGGGCGGATTCCGCCTCTCATTCTTCTTGCCCTACGCCATCCCCGGCGTCATCGCGGCAATGATGTGGCTCTACCTCTACACCCCCGAGGTCTCACCCTTCCTGCCGTTCTTGCCCGAGGGCACCGACTTCATGAGCCCGTCGACCGTGCTGGCTTCGATGGCCAACATGACCACGTGGACGTACACGGGCTACAACATGCTCATCTTCTTGGCGGCGCTGCAGGCGATTCCGCGCGAGCTGTACGAGGCCGCCCGCATCGACGGCGCCTCGGGCCTGCAGGTCGCCCTGCGCATCAAGGTGCCGCTCGTGCGCGGCGCCGCACTACTCGCGGTGCTGCTGTCGATCATCGGCACGATTCAACTCTTCAACGAGCCCGTCATCATGGCCGGCGCGAACTCCTGGATGGGTAAAGACTTCACCCCGATGATGCTCACTTACAACACGATGATGGGTGAAATTTCGCCCTCGGGCGCAGGCCCCGCCTCGGCGCTGTCGCTGCTGATGGCACTCATCGCAGGCGCCCTCGCGGTCGTCTACTCGTTCCTCCAGCGCGGAAAGGGCAACTGATGAGCACCACGAAGATCAACGTCACCATCACTGACCAGGCGGCATCAGCTGCATCCGGATCAGCCCGCTCAGACCGCGCCGCCGCACGCGCACGACGCAAGGCCGAGAACGCCCCCGAGATTCCCCCTCGCGCGCTCGCGCCCACCCCGTTCGCGCGCATCGCCGGCATCATCGCGCTGTCGATCGCAACGCTCTACTTCATCGTGCCCGTGTTCTGGCTCGTCGTCGCTTCGACGAAGAACAACCAAGACCTGACCTCGACGTTTGGGTTCTGGTTCGCAAACTGGAACCTCGACACGAACTACGCGAGCCTCATGAGCTGGACCCAGGGCCTGTTCTGGCGCTGGGTGGGCAACTCGGTGCTCTACTCCACCACCGCCGGCGTCATCGGCACGCTGCTCGCCGTCATGGCCGGGTACGCGATCGCGAAGTTCGCCTTCCCCGGCAAGAAGATCATGGTCGGCATCATCATGGGCGGTCTGCTGCTGCCCGTCGCACTGCTCACCGTGCCGCTCTACATCGAGTTTCACGCCCTCGGCCTCACGAACACCCTGTGGGCCATCATCATCCCCTCGGCGGCCTCGCCGTTTGGTGTGTTCCTCGGCATGGTCTACGCCCAATCGTCGGTGCCCAACGAGCTCATCGAAGCGGCCCGCATCGACGGCGCTAGCGAGGCACGCATCTTCTTCACGATCGTGCTGCGCCTGCTCGCCCCCGCGATGGTGACGATCTTCCTGTTCATCTTCGTCGCCACCTGGAACAACTTCCTGCTGCCGCTGATGATGATCTCAAGCCAAGAGCTCAAGCCCGTCACCCTCGGCCTCTACGGCATGATGAGCTACTACTCACCCGACAAGGGCGCCGTGATGCTCGGTGCGCTGCTGGGCGTACTGCCGCTGATCGCGCTGTTCTTCACGCTGCAGCGCTACTGGCGCTCAGGTCTGTCGGCCGGCGCCGTCAAGGGCTAATCCCCCGCGACTTCCCCCTCACGAACGCATCCAAATCTGATGATTTGGGTGCGTTCTGTGCGTTGCGGGCGGGCGCGAGTGAGCACGGCTGCGTGGCGCTCACGGCGCGGGCGGGTGCGGCATTCGCGCGATCCGGATCATGCCCTGGCGTCTCCCCCGAAACGCACAACGGCCGCCCCACAAATGTAGGGCGGCCGTTGTGCCAGCTTCGCTGGCGGTGCATCAACTCGGGTTAGGAGCCGATGAACTCCTCGGTGGGACCGAAGTCGGGAGTCTCGCGGATCTCAACCGTGGCAGGGAGGCCGTTCGCGTCGAACACCACGATCTCGTTGTCGCCTGCGCGCCACAGCGGGGCGGGCGCGTAGAGCGTGTGCGACGGGCCGATCTCCCAGTAGCGGCCCAGCATGAAGCCGTTGAGCCACACCGAGCCCTTGACACCGCCGGGGAAGGCGAGCCACGCGTCGAGCGGTTCAGCGACCGTGAGCGTGGCGGTGGCCGCGCCGCTTGCCGTGGCCTCAGCGGCTGCAATGGCCACGGGGGCCTCGTCGCCGAGCACCCGGTGGGTGAAGCCGTGCACGATACGGCGGCCGATGCGCACCGCATGCATGATGCCCTTGCCCTCGCCCGTGAGCGCGCCGTAGTTGATGCGGCCGAGGCTCTCGACCAAAATCGTGAGGCGGGCAGCGTCTGCCGATTCGGGCAGCTCGAGCGACAAAGCGCCGTCGCGCTCGAGCACGCCCAGCGGGGCGCCGTCGAGCAGCACGGTCGCGCGGTCATGCAGGCCATCGATCGAGAGCACCGAATCGACGGCATACGCCACCGTCGCCTCGTAGGCGACAAAGCCGTCTTCGGCACCGATCTCTTCAAACGTCAACGGCAGCTGCGAGGCGTGCTCGGCCGGCGCGGCCTCGATCACCTGCATCAGCGATGCGGCGGGCGCAAACTTCGCCACGGCCGCGGCCTGCAGTCGCGGGTTCGCCGGGGGCTCGGGCAGCGGCTCAGCATGCAGCTCCTGCAGCCGGGCGCGCAACGCGTCGAAGCGGTCGTTGAGCGTGCCGTCCTCGCCGATAGGGGCGTGGTAGTCGTAGCTCGTGACGGTGGGCTGAATGACGCGATCGTGGTTTGCGCCGTTCCAATACCCGAAGTTCGTGCCGCCGTGCGCCATGTACAGGCTGAATGAGCCGCCGATCTCGAGAATCTCGTTGATCGTGCCCATCATGCTGTCGGCGCTGCGCACGTGGTGGTTCTCACCCCAGTGGTCGAACCAGCCGCCCCACATCTCGCTGCACATAAACGGCACCTCGGGGGCCTTCAGCGCGAGCGCACGGTCGACGCCCGATCCGAAGGTGAAGGTGGGCATGGCGCCCTCGACTGCGCCGTTGAGCTGCATGTCGCTCATCGTGCCGTCGGCCGTGGTGAGCAGCTCGGTGATGCCGCGCGAACGCAGGCCATCGCGCAGGTGCTGCATGTAGCCGGCGTCGCTGCCGAATGAGCCGTACTCGTTCTCGACCTGAATCGCGACGATGGGGCCGCCGTGCTTGGCCTGCAACGGTTCAATGCGGGGAATCAGCTGATCCCACCAGGTGTCGACCGCGTTCAGGTAGACGGGGTCGGTGGTGCGCAGGGCGCGGGCGCGACCGGTGAGCCAGTGCGGCAGGCCACCGTTGGACCACTCGGCACAGATGTAGGGGCTCGGGCGCAAGAACACGTCGAGGCCCACCTCGCCAGCGAGCTCGATGTAGCGGGCGATGTCGCGCCAGCCGTCGAACGAGACCTCGCCCTCGCGGCGCTCGTGGAAGTTCCAAGCGACATACGTGTCGACCGTGTTCATGCCGAGGGCGACCAGGCGGCGCAGCCGGTCTTCCCACTGGTCGGGGTGCACCCTGAAGTACTGCATCGACCCCGAGAGGATGCGGTGCGGCTGGCCGTTGCGGTACAGCTGGCCATCGCGCCACGTGAGGATCGCACCGGTCGTGGGTGCGGGCACGATTTCGGTGTCGGTGGCGTCGCTATCGACGCGCTGAGATGAAGTCATGGACTTGGCTCCTAGAAAGAATGTTTGCGTTCACATTATCGCAATGAAAACCACATTTCGCTATGCCACAAGGGCGATTGATCGCTACCATTAGCTCCATGCCTCCCCGTCGCTCATCACAAGACAAAGCCCCCAGCCAGGTCGACGTCGCCCGGCTCGCAGGAGTCTCTGCGCAGACCGTGTCACGCGTGATGTCCAACCAGGGCAGCGTGCGCCCCGAAACCGCCCGCCGTGTGCTCGCCGCGGTCGACGAACTCGGGTACCGCATTCACGCGGCCGCCGCCTCGCTCGCCTCGGGCCGCACCCGCCTGCTCGGCGTCATTATCGTGTCAAACGACCGTTATTCAATCGGTGCGCACGGCGTCGGTATCGAGCAGGCCGCGGCCGCACACGGTTACACCGTCACCACGGCGGCGGTCGCCGAGCACGCCTCTTCAGACGCCTTCATCGAGGCGTTCGATCGGCTCGAACGCCAAGGCGCCGAGGGCATCATCCTCGGCATTCCCATCGATCTCGATACCCCGGCCATGCGGGTGCGCACCGAGCGCACCCCCACGGTGCGCAGCGAACGCAGCGAGCTCGACCCGCACTCCCCCTTCGCCGTCGACCAGGCGCTCATCGGGCGGCTCGCGGTTGAGCACCTGCTCGAGCTCGGTCACCGCACCGTGTGGCACGTCACGGGCGACGACTACTGGATGGAAACCGACGAGCGGCGCACCGCGTGGCAGCAGGTACTCACCGAGCACGGCATCACGCCGCCGCCCGTGATTCCCGGCAACTGGACCCCCGAGTCGGGGTACCGCGCGGGCCGCACCATCGCCGCAATCCCCGATGCCACCGCGGTGTTTGTGAGCAGCGACGAGATGGCGTTTGGCGTGCTGCGCGCCTTGCACGAGGCGGGCAAGCGCGTGCCCGAAGACGTCTCGGTGGTGAGCGTCGACGGGATTCCGCTCTCGGCCTATGCCTCCCCCGCGCTCACGACGGTGCGGCAGCCGTTCGAAGACGTGGGCCGCGCGGCGGCCCTGCGCCTCATCGCCATGCTCGAGGGGTCATCGGTCGGCGAGCTGCCGCACATTGAGCCGACGCTCGTGGTGCGCGCCTCGACGGCACCGCCGGCGAAGTAGCTGGCACCACAGCGAAGCGGCTAACACCGCAGTGAAGCCGCTAACGCAGCAGCTGGCTCGCGAGCACGGCAGCAGACGCCAGTGCGGGCTCGGCCCGGGCGAAGTGCCCGGGCCGAGCCCGCTGTGGTGTGATCCGGATCAAGTTACGCGAGCATCAGGCCCTCGCCGTCAGTGGCGACCTCGACCCGCACGGTGTCACCGTCGCGCACATTGCCCGAAAGAATGGCCCGGGCAAGGTGATCGTCGATCTGCTTCTGCATCAGCCGGCGCAGCGGGCGGGCACCGTAGATCGGGTCGTACCCGCGCGACGCGAGCCAGGCCCGCGCTTCGGGGGTCACCGCGATCGTGAGGCGCCTCGATGCGAGGCGGGTCTGCATGCGATCGATCGACAGCTCGACGATCTGGGCAAGATCCGCGTGTGACAGCGGGTGGAAGATGACCATTTCATCGAGGCGGTTGATGAACTCGGGCTTGAATCCGCGGCGCACTGTCTCGCGCACGGCCCCCTCTTTCTCTGCCCACGTGAGCTCGGGGTCGACCAGGTACTGGCTGCCCAGGTTCGACGTGAGGATCAAGATCACGTTTCTGAAATCGACCGTGCGGCCCTGGCCATCGGTGAGCCGGCCGTCGTCGAGCACCTGCAGCAGCACGTCGAACACCTCGGGGTGTGCCTTCTCGACCTCGTCGAGCAGCACGACCGAGTACGGCCTGCGCCGCACAGCCTCGGTGAGCTGGCCGCCCTGCTCGTACCCGACGTACCCGGGAGGGGCGCCGACGAGCCTGGCGACCGAGTGCTTTTCGCCGTACTCCGACATGTCGATGCGCACCATGGCGTGCTCGTCGTCGAAGAGAAACTCGGCGAGCGCTTTGGCGAGCTCGGTTTTGCCGACGCCCGTGGGCCCCAAGAACAGGAAGGAACCCGTGGGCCTATTGGGATCGGCGATGCCGGCCCGCGTGCGCCGCACCGCATCGGCGACCGCGCCCACCGCGTCGGTCTGCCCGATGAGCCGCTTGCCCAGCTCGCGCTCGAGCGACAGCAGCTTCTCGGTTTCGCCCTGCATCAGGCGGCCGACCGGAATGCCCGTCCATGCCGCCACGACGCCCGCGATTTCTTCGTCGGTCACCTGGTCGCTGACCATGCGCGCCTCGGGCGCTTGGCCGTCTGCCCCGGATCCCGCGGCCTCTTCACTCTCGGCGTCAGCGAGCTGCTTCTGAATGACAGGGATCTCGCCGTACAGCAGCTTGGACGCCTTTTCGAGCTTGCCCTCGCGCTGTGCCATGTCGGCTTCCATGCGCAGCTGGTCAAGTTTTTCGCGCAGCTCGCCCACCCGGTTGAGGGAGGCACGCTCGCGCTCCCAGCGCACCTCGAGCCCGCTGAGAACGTCGAGCTTCGCCGCGAGGTCTTCGCGCAACTTGGCGAGACGCTCCTTCGATGCGTCGTCCTTCTCCTTCTTCAGCGCGAGTTCTTCGAGCTTCAGCCGGTCGACGGCGCGACGCAGCTCATCGATCTCGACGGGTGCCGAGTCGATCTCCATGCGCAGCCGGCTTGCGGCCTCGTCAATCAGGTCGATGGCCTTATCGGGCAGCTGGCGTGCCTGAATGTAGCGGTCTGACAGCGCGGCGGCCGCGACGAGGGCCGAGTCGGCGATCGTCACCTTGTGGTGGGCCTCGTAGCGCTCCTTCAACCCACGCAAGATCGCGATCGTGTCTTCGACCGACGGTTCGCCCACGTATACCTGCTGGAAGCGGCGCTCGAGCGCGGCATCCTTTTCGATGTATTCGCGGTATTCGTCGAGCGTGGTCGCACCGATGAGGCGCAGCTCACCGCGGGCCAGCATCGGCTTGAGCATTTGGGATGCCGCCACCGAGCTTTCGCCGCCACCCGCGCCCATAAGCGTGTGCAGCTCATCGATGAAGGTGATGTATTTGCCGTCGGAGTCTTTGATCTCTTGCAGCACGGCCTTCATGCGCTCTTCGAACTCGCCGCGGTACTTTGCGCCCGCGATCAGCGCCGAAATATCGAGCGAGATGAGCTCTTTGTCCTTGAGTGACTCGGCGACGTCGCCCGCGACGATGCGCTGGGCGAGGCCCTCGACCACCGCGGTCTTGCCGACGCCGGGTTCGCCGATGAGCACGGGGTTGTTCTTCGTGCGGCGCGTGAGCACCTGGCTGACGCGCCGAATCTCGGCGTCGCGCCCGATCACCGGATCGAGTTTGCCCGAGCGGGCCACCTCGGTGAGGTTGATACCAAACTGCTCGAGTGCGCTTTCGCCGCCTTCGCCCTGGGCGGGCTGCCAATTTGCTTGCATGTTGTGGGTTCCCCTCTCGTGGAGATCTTGCCGGGCCGCGGTGCTTCGTAATGAGCCATCGCGCGGTCTCGGTAAACTTGAGTGTTAGTGACTCAAGTCTAACTGAATCCCCCGGTCTGCGCTATCGTTTCTGCTGATCGGCCCGTGAAAATCTCAGCAATCTTCAAGTTCGCCATCACACTTCGTCACGCGGCTACCGCTCGCCGCCCGCGAAGCACCGACGCTTGCGCCCCCGGCAAGTCCAGCAACATCAAGCACCTTGCTTTCTGCGGGCTTGATTGCGTCACAGGCGATAGCCGGGATGAGTGCCTTTCATCTGTGGAGCAAAGATCTGGCCGGAGAAGCTTGAAGGGCTCAGGGGCTGCTGTTGCGTGTCATCGATGACTCCGCCTCAGGCCTTCATCGCCTTTAGTGACGGAGTTAGATGCCGCGCCGAAGAGCACTCAGTCATTAAGGTTAATCGCCGCTACGGAGCTCACGCGCGATGGCCTGCGCCGCAGCACGGATGTTGCGGGCGAAGAACGCTTCGTCCCATCTCTCTGGCGACATGACAATCTCCACTGCGGCATTCGGATACCCGTCACCTCCCGGAATAGGGGCCGCGATAGCAACGCTGCCTGTTCTATGTTGAACGTAGTAACCCTTCTGTTTCCCCGCAGCCAATGCCCGCCGAATCTCGTTGGCGCTTCCGGAAGCAAGGGCCGACTGTCGAGGCGATATATGCCGCACAAGTTCGTCCCGCCATTCGTGGCTTTGCGTGAAAGTAAGTGCCGCCCCCATAGCAGTAGCGAGAATTGGGAAGACTTTCCCCTCTTGAGCGCGCGTTGGAGCCGACCTCGTTCCCCTGACATGTCCCACATACATCGCTTCCGCGGTATCCGGCGCATTGGTCGTGAGTACCCCTAAAAACACGTTCTCGCCACTGGCGTCATACAGCCGGGTGAGATGCACCTGCGCCGCCTGGCGAAGCTTGAATTGCAGCTCTGAGTACTGTGCGAGTTCCCACACCAGGGATCCCACGCAGAATCTACCGCTCGAGGTTTTACTCAGCATTCCTAGCTGCACCAGATCATTTATAAGTCGGTGCGTTGACGACCGCGGAATTCCCGAACGCTGTCCCAGCTCTTTCGCTGACATCGTATTTTGTTCTTGAGTAAAGCAGCGCAAAATACTGACTGCACGAGATAGCAAGGGGGCCACCCCTTGGCTCGAGTGATCGTCATTCCCATGAATTGAATGTTCAGGTGCAGCGAAGGCTGGCATAGACAGTTCAGGCTCACCCAACACGCTGCTATGCACGTCATTCCTCCTCGAACACCGCGTGCATATTTATTGCACGGACACAGTTGCTTCTAACCTTGACCTTATGCTGGGCTTGCACTCAGAGCACTGCTTATTTCACTCGATCTGTTGACTCAACGCGTAGTCATCGCGGCAGGGTCCAGACTCCGAACAGCTCTCGGACTCAAACCGAACTGCCGCTTGAATGCACGGCTAAAATTGGTTGCTTCAAAGAAACCCCATTTCGCAGCGAGCGTCGCTACAGTCTCTCCTGCCAACGCAGGATCTTCGAGATCTCGCCGGCAACGCTCTAACCGGCGTTCCCTCACCCATGAGGTCACGGTAAGCCCATTCCGCTGAAACAGCATCTGCAGATACCGAGGAGAAATAAAGTGCTGTGCCGCAATCTTGCCCGGCCCCAGATCTGGGTCGCCCAAGTGCTGTTCGGCATAGTTCATTATGGATCGCATGAGCACGCTCGAAGAGCTTCCCTGCGGCTGCTGGTCGAGTTCCGCAGAGAGCATGGTCCCCACCAGATCCACAATGTTCTGAGGTAGGCGAGACCCGGAAGGCCGGGAGAAATGATCCAGCTGGTCCATAAGCCGAGTCATGAAAAGGGAGATCCCCGCAGCAAGCCCCGATGACCCGTCAAACCTCACCGCGGTGAGCTCCGCGATTGCATCTGCAGGCAACGCGAGGAGCTCTTTCGGAAACATAATGATGGCGGTGCGGGCACCCTCCGGAACGAGCAAAGAGTAGGGCCTTGATGAGTCGTAGAGTGCAAGATCACCTTCCCGCAGCACCGCTTCGCGAGAATCTTGCATGACCATGCTTTCACCTTCAAGCATCAGGCTGAGCTTATAGAAGCCGTTTCCTCGCCCGTCGCGGATGAGTTCTGGTGTGCGTTCGACGGTGTGAGCCGACGCTGCGATATCTAAGCACACCATTTGTCCGCGGCTACAAGAACGCATTGTTCCAGCAAATTGGCTGCGTGGCGCATAGCCTCAGTTGGTACGGGTAGTCCATCTACCCGGTACTCCTATTCTGGGCAGGTGGTACTGCCGCGCGTTATGCGCTTTTCTGGAACTAGCGGCACAATACGGTGCTGCTGACACAGTTTCAGGAGGTGGCCGGTGATGGCCGATTACCGAAAAATCATGGATCTGCTCCTCGATCAGCGCAGCTACGCGACGATCACGGAGCTTGTGGGATGTTCTCGCCGAGAGGTTGCAGCAGCGAAGAAGGTGATCGCGACGCGCGGGATTACTCGCGCTTTGTTCCAGCCCATGACCGATGCCGAGGTGCGGGGTTTGTTCCCCGATGGGCGCGCTCGAGTGAGCGATGATTATGAACAGCCCGACTACCGACGGGTGGTGGCATCGATGCGGAAGAATCGGCATTTCACGCTGCAGCAAGCCTGGTCACGCTATGTCGGTCAAGATAGCGGAGGGCTGAGGAAATATGGGTACGCCCAGTACTGCCATCTCTTCAGCGACTACCTGAGGAAGAACGATCTCGTCGCGACGCTCAAACATGAGCCGGGTCGGGCGATACTTGTCGATTGGGCTGGCGACACCCTCGACCTCGTCGACCAGGCAACCGGGGAAATCACCAAGGCGATCTTGTTTGTTGCAGCGCTCCCGTTTTCGGGTGCGGTGTTCTGCCACGCGTATACGGACATGAAATCACCGTCGTGGATTGACGCGCATGCGCGTGCGTTCTCGTTCTTTGGGGGCACGACGAAGTTGATCGTGCCCGATAACCCGACAACCTCGACACATCGGCTGCGGCAGGGTGATGCGGAGCGGGTAGTGAACGCACGCTACCGGCAGTTCGCTGACCATTACGGAGTCGCGGTCGTGCCCGCCAGAGTCAAGAAACCACGCGACAAAGCGGCTGCCGAGAACGCGGTAAACGTAGTCAATAAACGTGTCATCGGATATCTTGCCGAGGAAACATGGTCGAGTCTTGCGGAGTTGAACGAAGCGATCGAGGAGCGGGTACACGAGATCAATCACGTGATGTTACGCGCCGACGACACCACCAGATGGGAACGATTCGAGACCGAGGAAGCGGCAGAACTTGGGCCGATGCCTGCCGACCCGTTTGAAGAAGTCGAGTGGAAAGACGTGAAGGTGGGGCGGAACTACCACGTCACCTGCAATTACATGCACTACTCCGTTCCCCATGCTTACGCTGGCCGCCTCCTTCGGGCCCGACTCACCTCGGCGAGAGTGGCAGTGTTCGATGGGCACGATCTTGTCTGTGAACACCGACGCCTCACCGGGCGTAAAGGCCAGTATGCGACCCAGCCTGCGCATGTGCCGCCACAGCACCGCAACATTGATGGGCTGTGGACCAGGCGATGGTTCACCGATCTCGCGCGGAGCTTCGGCCCCGCGACCGTGACCGTGATCGAGCAGGTTCTTGACCGTCAGCAGATCGAGGCGCAGGGCTTCCTCGACTGCCAGAATATTCTCACCGGGTTGGGGAGGCGGAACAAGCAGCGACTCGAGGCTGCCTGCCAGCAGGTGTTGAACCTCGGAACGGCACCCACATACACCGTGTTGAAACGCATGATGGCGGGCATCGATAGCGACGTCAAGAAACCTGCACCCCGAGTGCCGGCAGGGTCAACGCAGAAAGGCCAAGCAAAGCGAGTGAGTCCCGTTAAGTTCGAAGAGTTTGCTGACGTGTACGTGCGCGACGCTTCTCACTACGCCCCAGGCAACGGGCAGCAGGGAGGCGCAGCCTAATGTTCAGCAGCGAAGACCACGAGAAATTCCGCACCCTCAGGATCACGCACGTTGCGCTCCAGTTCGAGCAGCTCATCGCTGATGAGGCGAATGACCATCTCACCCCCGAACAACTCTTTCAAACCGCCGCCGATTTAGCGCTCGGGATCCGGCGCGAGAACCGGGTCAACGGGTTCATCAAGAAGGCCGGGTTCCCTCATCCGACCGCGTCAGTCGCAGAGATCGACTATCGAGAAGGGCGTGGCCTCACTAAAGTCAGGATGCAACGTTACGCGGCAGCCGCATGGCGGCAAGACCCGAGGAACGTGCTGATCATGTCACCTACCGGCGGCGGGAAAACGTATCTAGCGTGCGCGATCGGGATCGCGGCCTGCCACACCGAACACTCGGTGACTTACGTTCGCATGGATGACCTTGCCCGCCGCCTCCTCGTCGCGAGGGGTGACAGCATCCAGCATCAGCAGCTCTTGAACGACCTCTCAAACGTTGAAGTGCTTATTTTGGATGATTTCCTCACCATCGGTATTGATGCTGACGCCGCGAATGACCTCTTCACAATCCTCGCGAACAGAGACACGAGGCTGCCCACGATTATCGCGTCACAGTCGGGGCCGGGCTATTGGCTCGAAGCGCTCCCGGACCGAGTCGCGGCCGACTCGATCGTGAACAGGCTCGTCTCTGGCTCCCGCCGCATCGATCTGGGCACTATCGATATGCGGAGCCTGCACGCCGAACGCGCACGCAAGAAAGAGGACCACTGGGAGTAGCAGGAGCGAGCGGCCTGGCATCCAGCGTCTTCGACTGGGTGCCAGTACCCCCTCGCCAGAATAGGAGTACCGGGTATGTGGACTACCCGTACCATCAAGGGCTACTTGTCAGCTGCGTTCGCTGCGAACAGCAAGCGGCATGACAGAGTTTTTTACCAGGTCACTGAACTCTTCCAATGTTCGTGTCCGCATGGTGCGAACGCCCGAATTCATGGTTTCTGTGAGAGTGGAGGAATGAGTCATAATGTTCTCGCTTTCCCGTGCTTCATTGCATCAAGATGTACTCCTCAAGATACGAAAGCGGTGTCTCTTGTGGTGGGAAAATCCCGTCTCGCGAGAAACTTTCTGGCTTACACCTTTCACACTACGAACATTTACGGGTTGCCAAAGTCCTGGCTCGCACACCGCCAACTACAAGGAGGCCCCTGCGAAGTATCTCGCAGGGGCCTCCTCAGACGAATTGTGAAATTAAGCGAACGTCACCACTGTACGTCCGTTATGGAGGTGCATCTGGGTGTATGCCTCGTTCACTTCGTCGAGCGAAATGGAACGAGATACAAGTTCGTCAAGCTTAAATTGGCCCTCGTTATAGAGCTTTACGAAATAAGGGATGTCCCGTTTGAAGTTCGTTGAGCCGTTAAAGATAGGTCGAATTCTCACCTGGTTCCAAACGAACGAGGGCCCAATTTCTATCTCGAGTTTGGTGCCTGGTTTATTCAGGCCAACAACTCCTAGCTCACCAGCACGTCCGACGGACTCGTACGCATACTTGGTAGCCTCTGGCCGACCAACAAAATCAAAGACGAAGTCAGCACCGCCGCCAGTAAGCTCCCGGATAGCCGAGGCTGGATCGACCTCTGCCGAATTTACGACATCCGTCGCACCAAATCGTCGCGCATGCTCAAGCTTGTCATCAACCACATCAACAGCGATGATCTGAGCAGCACCAACAAGCACAGCAGCCTGAATCGCCATCAAGCCAAGGCCTCCGCACCCGTATACAGCCACTGTCGCACCGTTGGGTACCTGAGCCGCATTTAAGACGGCCCCAGCACCGGCGAGCACGCCACACCCCAAGACACAAGCTATTTCATGCGGGATCGGCTGGTCAACGCGAACAATGTTGTTCTCATGCAGCAATACCTGCTCCGCGAATCCGCCCAGGTGTGTCAACGCGGTTACCGGCACGCCTTCAAGCGACAATCGAGGAGCTTCCGATTCCAGGCGGGGTCAAGTCCCGTGGAGTGGTGTAACGATCATTCTTCGAGAATGAGCTTGGCTACGCAGTCAACGTGAGGGGTAGTTCCACAGCCACCTCCTCAGCAACGTTGTCCGTGATGAGGCGAACCCTGCAACGAGCCAACACCTCGAGTCCGAGGTATCGGCGGCCCTCCGCCCACTCGTCAGATTGCTCTGCCAGGACCGCTCCAACGAGCCGGGTGATCGCGTCTCGATTCGGGAAAATACCGACAACGTCAGTGCGACGTCTGATTTCTTTGTTGAGACGTTCGTTGGGGTTGTTCGACCAGATCTGCTGCCACACATCTTTCGGGAACGCCGTGAATGCGAGGATATCGGCGCGGGCAGCATCGAGATGATCGTGCACGCCAGGCAGTTTCTCGCCGACGTAGTCCAGGAGCCGGTCGAACTGTGCCTCGACAGCTGCAACGTCGGGCTGGTCATAGACGGAATGCAGCATTGCTTTCACGGCAGGCCACATCTGCTTCGGGCAGGCCGACATGAGGTTCGCGGCGTAGTGGGTGCGGCAACGCTGCCAACTGGTGCCGGGAAAGTTGGCCCGCATGGCCTCGACCAGGCCAGCGTGTGCGTCTGACGTGATGAGCTGCACTCCGGTCAGTCCTCTCGCGACGAGGTCCGCGAAGAACATGTTCCACGCCGCCCCGGTCTCGCTCGTCGCGACCTGCATGCCGAGCACTTCACGATGCCCATCGGCGTTGACGCCGGTCGCGACGAGCACGACCGTGTTGATCACTCGCCCGCCCTCACGTACTTTCATGGTGAGGGCGTCACACGCGACGAACGTGAACGGGCCGGCATCACTGAGCGGTCGGGTGCGGAACTCGGTGACGTGTTCGTCGAGATCAGTGGCCATGCGAGAGACCTGCGATTTCGACAGTGAGTGAATGCCGAGCGTTTTCACGAGTTTGTCCATGCGTCTCGTGGAGACGCCCGCGAGGTAGGCGTCAGCGACGACGGTGATCATCGCTGACTCGGACCGTTTGCGTCGTTCGAGGAGCCAGTCAGGGAAGTAGCTGCCCTGCCGTAGTTTCGGGATCTGCACATCGATCGTGCCGACGCGGGTATCGAGCTCGCGGGCCCGGTACCCGTTGCGGGAGTTCGTGCGGTCTGGTGAAGGGGTGCCGTACTCGGCGCCGCAGACCGCGTCGGCCTCGGCGGAGAGGAGCGTGTTGATCATGGTGTGCAGCAGGGTGCGCATCAGATCTGGCGAAGCGTCGCCCAGGGCTTGGGTGAGAACAGCAGCAGGGTCGACAATAGAAGGAGTGGTCATCGGTGTGATGCCCTTTCGAGTGAGAGTTAGAAGGCTTCTCGAAGGTGTCCCCGGTGGCCACGCTGTTCTTTCAGTGGGGCCGTTGTTACTCGGGGTTCGTTACACCACTCTACGGGGCACTACTCTTCGAGTAACGCTAGGCCGTTTGAGGCTTGCCCACAGCCGCTTCCTCGTTACCTTGCGTGTGAGGGTCACAGCAGTACGCGCGGAGACAATTTTTAAGGGGTTCGAACATTAAATGCGTCATCTGTGGAGGCGAATCACTAACAGTTGTTTGACGGTTCTGCTCAAAGTCTGCACACCATCATCTGTCGACCAAAGCTTTACAGGGATGGAAGGTTTAGAGGCCAGCCATGAACTCCAACTGATCGGCCCGTGAATATCTCAGCAATCTTCAAGTTCGCCATCACACTTCGTCACGCGGCTACCGCTCGCCGCCCGCGAACCTTACAGTGGGGAGCATGGTGAACTATCGATTCCTCGGCAACAGCGGCCTCAAGATCTCAGAAATTACCCTCGGCAACTGGGTAACCCACGCGTCACAGGTGTCTGACGATGCCGCGGTGCGCACCGTGCACGCGGCGCTCGACGCCGGCATCACGACGTTTGACACGGCAGACACCTACGCCAACACCGCGGCAGAGACCGTGCTGGGTGACGCACTGCAGGGTCAGCGCCGTGCCGGGCTCGAGATTTTCACGAAGGTGTTCTTCCCCACCGGCCCAATGGGCCCGAACGACACCGGCCTCAGCCGCAAGCACATTTTCGAGTCCATCGACGGATCGCTGCAGCGCCTGCAGACCGATTACGTCGACCTTTACCAGGCTCACCGCTACGACCATGAGACCCCGCTCGAAGAGACGATGCAGGCATTCGCCGACGTCGTGCGCCAGGGTAAGGCGCTGTACATTGGCGTCTCGGAGTGGACGGCAGAGCAGCTGCGCGAGGGCCACGCGCTCTCAAAGCAGCTCGGCTTCCAGTTGATCTCGAACCAGCCGCAGTACTCCATGCTGCACCGCGTCATCGAGGGCAAGGTTGTGCCCGCATCTGAAGAGCTCGGCATCTCTCAGATCGTGTGGTCGCCCATGGCGCAGGGCGTGCTCTCGGGCAAGTACCTGCCGGGCCAGCCCGTGCCGGCTGGCTCGCGCGCCACTGACGACAAGAGCGGCGCGAACTTCATCTCGAAGTTCTTGCGCGACGACATTCTCGAGGCCGTGCAGCGACTGAAGCCCATCGCGGCCGATGCCGGGCTCACGATGCCGCAGCTCGCCATCGCGTGGGTGTTGCAGAACCCCAACATTGCCGCGGCGCTCGTGGGCGCTTCGCGCCCCGAGCAGCTGGCCGACACGGTGAAGGCTTCGGGCGTCGTGCTCGACGACGACACGAAGGCCGCCATCGACACCGCCCTCGGCGATGTTGTGTTCAGCGACCCCGAAGACACCTACACGGTGTCGCCGAAGCAGCGCCTGGTCTAGCGTCCCACCCGGGCCGCGCTTGGGCCCCGTCGCAGGGGTCGCTGCCGTGATTCACCGCAGCGACCCCTGCGATGGTGAAGCATGCCATCCTGGCCCTAGGTTCTGCGGCCGAGCCGGAGTACCGTAGGCACCATGCTGCGCGATATTGAGGTTCAGATGCCCGGCGAGACCGTCACACGCTTTGGCGACCTCGCGCCAGGAGCGGCGCTCGTCGTCAACGTCGCCTCAAAGTGCGGATTCACCCCGCAATACGCGGGGCTTGAGGAGCTTCGCCAGGAGTTTGAGCCGCTCGGCCTGGCCGTCATCGGCATGCCCTGTAACCAGTTTCTGTTTCAGGAGCCTGGCACCGACGGCGAGATCGCTGAGTTCTGCTCGCTCACCTACGGCGTCGATTTTCCACTGCTCGCCAAGGGTCGGGTGAACGGCGCCAAAGCAGAGCCGCTGTTCGCAGCGCTGCGGGTGGCAAAAGACCCGACGGGCAAGGCCGGCAAGGTGCGCTGGAACTTCGAAAAGTTTGTCATTAGCCGCGACCCTGCAGGCGGCGGCGACCCCCAGATCGTGCGCTTTAGGTCGGCGACCGAGCCCAATGACCCGGCCCTGCGCGCGGCAATCATGGACGCGCTCGCCTAGCCGCGTCACGTGCGCGGCGGTGCACCAGCGCACCAGCGCACCGACGCACCGACGCACCGACGCACCGACGCACCGACGCACCGACGCACGCCATGATGCCGAACCTGCGGCCATGGCGGCGAGATTGCTGACCGGTGCCGCGATCCGGATCATGCCCCAAAACACCGGCGCGCGAAGTCCCGGCCACCGGAACTTAGCGGGCAAACCCTTGACAGCGCGGCTGATTCCCAGAGATGATGGCCAAAGTTTCGAGGGCATTGATACTTCGCGGGAACATCACGTTTCGCGGGCGCAACCCCTATGCGGCACCACCCTGGCCGCATCCACTCGAAGGCAGGCGAACACTCCTCGAACTCTTGGATGGTTCGCCGCACAGGGGCCACACGGCCACAGCTTCCGACCTCAGTATCGCGGTCGGGGCACCCCGTGCGCTGCAGCGTTTCGTCGCGCAGCCCAAACGAGAGTGACCATCGAGATGACCACAGCTGTTCAAACGATCACCGAAGAAGAAGTTTTTATCGCGCACGAGGGCGGCAAGCTCTCGGTCACCGTTGACCGCCCGATCACTTCCAAGCGCGACCTCTCCATCGCGTACACCCCAGGCGTGGCGCAGGTCAGCCGCGGTATTGCCGCCGATCAAGACCTGGCCAAGTCGTACACCTGGGCGTCGCGCCTCGTCGCCGTCATTTCAGACGGCACCGCCGTGCTCGGCCTCGGCGATATTGGGGCGAAGGCCTCGCTGCCCGTGATGGAGGGCAAGTCAGCGCTGTTCAAAACATTCGCCGGGCTCGATTCCATTCCCATCGTGCTGAACACCACCGACCCCGACGAGATCGTTGAAACGATCGTGCGCATCGCGCCGAGCTTTGGGGCCGTCAACCTCGAGGATATTTCAGCGCCGCGCTGCTTCGAGATCGAGAAGCGCGTCATCGAGGCGCTCGATATGCCCGTGATGCACGACGATCAGCATGGCACCGCCGTGGTCGTGCTCGCGGCACTCACGAACGCAATCAAGGTGGTGGGCAAGGAGCTCACTTCCCTGCGCGTGGTTGTGACGGGCGCGGGTGCCGCGGGCATCGCGGTGGCCGAGATTCTGCTCGCCTCGGGCATCAGCGACGTGATTCTCATCGATTCAAAGGGGGCGCTGGGCTCCTCACGCGCTGACCTCACCGGTGTGAAGCTCGACATCGCCGGCCGGTCAAACCCGCGCCAGATTGCGGGCGGCACGAAGGAGGCCCTCGCGGGCGCCGACGTGTTCATCGGGGTGTCATCGTCGAAGGTGCCCACGGAGCACGCCGAGGGCATGGCCGAGGGCGCGATCGTGTTTGCGCTGTCGAACCCCGACCCCGAGATCACCCCAGAAGACGCCGAATCATTTGCCTCGGTGATCGCGACGGGCCGCAGTGACTACCCCAACCAGATCAACAACGTGCTCGCGTTCCCCGGCATTTTCCGCGGTGCGCTCGACGCGAGCGCCCGTCGCATCACGCTCGAGATGAAGCTCGCTGCGGCGCATGCCATCGCCGAGCTCGTGGGCGATGACCTCGCCGCCGACTTCATCGTGCCGAGCCCGCTCGACCCCCGGGTTGCGCCCGCGGTCGCCGCGGCCGTGATCGCGGCGGTGTAGCTGGCGACTGGGCCGTTCGGGTGGCAGAAAGGGCGGTGGTATCTCAGCGAGATACCACCGCCCTTTCGCGGTTTCTTTGCTAATTCCCTAGCCTGCAGAGGCGGCGGCGAGGTCAGCCACCTCTGCCGCTGACAGCTCAAGCGTCGCCGATGCGAGCAGTGCGGGCAGCTGCTCCACGGTGCGGGCGCTCGCGATCGGCGCGGTGATCACCGACTGCGCACGCAACCAGGCGAGCGATACCGTGGCGACCGGCACGCTGTGCGCCGCCGCAATCGCGTCGAGCGCCGCGAGGGTCGCCCGGCCGCGATCGTCGAGATACTCGGCTGCCCCGGCGGCACGTGGGCTCGCGCCCGCTGCCGTGGTATCGCTCACGTCACGGTACTTGCCCGCGAGGAATCCCTTGGCGAGCGAGAAGTACGGAAATACTGCCAGGTTCTCGGCCTCGGCGACCTCGCGCAGGCCGTTCGTTTCGAACCTGCGCTCCACCAGGTTGTAATGGGGCTGCAGCGCCACCGGCAGGTGGAAGCCACCGTCGCGCGCGATCCGGATCCACTCGGCAACCCGCTCGGCCGTGTAGTTCGAGACGCCAATCGCACGAATCTTGCCGCTGTCTACGAGCGCCGAGAAAGCGGCGACGGTTTCGGCGAGCGGGGTCTCGGGGTCGTCGAAGTGCGCGTAGTACAGGTCGATGTAGTCGGTTTGCAGCCGGGCCAGCGAGGCGTCGACCGCGGCGCGAACATTATCGGCGACGAGGCCCAAGAACTGCGGGTGAGTTGAGACCTTGGTCGCGATCACGACGGCATCGCGGTTGCCGCGCGCCGCCAGCCACTCGCCGATGATCAACTCGGATTCGCCGCCGCCATTGCCCGGCACCCAGTGCGAGTAGCCGTCGGCGGTGTCGATGAAGTTGCCGCCGCCAGCCAGAAACGCGTCGAGCACGTCGAAGGAAGTTTCGCGGTCGGCGGTCCAACCGAAGACGTTGCCGCCGAGGGCAAGCGGGGTAATTTCGAGGGCCGATGCGCCAATGCGCACGCGAGCGGGGTGGGGCATATGTGAAACTCCTTCAGGCGATGCGGGTCACAGTGATCGCGGCCGCGAGGGCCGCACTTCGACGCTAACAGCACCACCCGTGCGAGGCCCGATCGCGCCCGCCAGATGTCGATTCGTGACGCGGGCGAGCGGGGTCTTCTAGGTGGCTCGCTGTGCTGCTTACTTAGCCCGCGTTGCGTGATCCGGATCCCGCAAGCGCCGCATCGATCAGCACCTCGGCAGCAGACCGCGCGACCTGGGCTGAGCCGTTGTTTCCCGAAATCGCAGCGGTGCTCTGTGCCCCTTCGGCGAGCATTGCGAGCTGCGGCCCGAGGGATTCGGGGCCGCCGAGCTGCTCCACAAGCCCGGCAACGTATCGCTGGAATGAGGCCTTATGCTGCTGCACCACGCTGGCAACCTCAGGGTGCGTGGCTCCGAGCTCACCAAACGCGTTGATAAACGCGCAGCCGCGAAAGCTGCCCGTGCAGAACCAGTCGTCGAGATAGTCGTAGATCGCAAGCAGCTGCGCTTTGGGGCTCTCGCCCGCGGCGGTTACGCGCCCGGCGACGCCAGCTTCCCATTCATCATGTTTGCGCGCCAGTACCGCAGCGACGATGTCGTTCTTGGTGGCGAACTGACCATACAGGCGACGCAGTGACACACCGGCGGTCGCGCGCAGTTCGTCCATCCCTACCGCAGCGTAACCCTTGCTGTAGTACAGATTTTCGGCGGCTCTAAGTACCAGTTCGCGTGCCTCTTCATCGGTCATGTTTCCATTGTACTTGACACGAGAACGATCGTTCTCTAAAGTTACAATCACGCAGCGAGAACGATCGTTCTCGCAGTCTTAGTTACTCGATCTAAGGAGCACTCTCATGGGTTACATCACAGTTGGAACCGAAAACAGCACCTCCATCGACCTCTACTACGAAGATCAGGGCGCCGGCCAGCCCGTCGTGCTCATTCACGGCTACCCGCTCGACGGCCACAGCTGGGAGCGCCAGACCCGCGAACTACTTGCTGCGGGCTACCGCGTCATCACCTACGACCGCCGCGGCTTTGGCCAGTCGAGCAAGGTGGGCGCAGGCTATGACTACGACACCTTCGCTGGCGACCTCAACACGGTGCTCGAAACCCTCGACCTCGAGAACGTGATCTTGGTCGGCTTCTCCATGGGCACCGGCGAGCTCGCTCGGTACGTGGCCAAGTTTGGTCACGCCCGAGTAGCCAAGCTTGCCTTCCTCGCCTCGCTGGAGCCGTTCCTCGTTGCCACCGATGACAACGCCTGGGGCGTGCCCCAGGAGGTCTTCGACGGCATTGTTGCTGCCGCCAAGGGCGATCGCTACGCCTGGTTCACCGACTTCTTCTCGAACTTCTACAACCTCGACGAGAACTTAGGCTCGCGCATCAGTCAGGAGGCCGTCACCGCGAGCTGGAACACCGCCATCGCGAGTGCCCCGGTGGCCTCATACGCTGTGGTGTCATCGTGGATCGAGGACTTCCGCAAGGATGTGCAGGCCGTGCGCGCGAGCGGCAAGCCCTCCCTGATTTTGCACGGCACAAAGGACAACATTCTGCCCATCGACGCGACCGCCCGCCGCTTCACGCAGGCGCTGCCCGAGGCCGAGTACGTCAAGATCGAGGGCGCGCCTCACGGCCTCCTGTGGACCCACGCCGCAGAGGTCAACGAGGCACTGCTGGCGTTCGTCGGCAAGTAGTCGAGCACCTCGGTGGACACGGCTTCGTATCGCGGCTGAGCCAACGACCAGTGCGGTCTCGCACGCTCATGCGAACGGCGCGGGCACCCGGCATTATCTGCCAGGCGCCCGCGCCGCCCGTGTTTCCCCGTCGCTTATAGAGGGCTCACACAATTCACTTCAGTTACTGAATTGCGTTGACCTTCCGTGGACGCAGATGCGTCATGCCCGCGTCAACATCAAGTGCGGTACCCACCACTGAGCCCGAGCGCGGGCTCGCCAGATAGGCAATAGCCTCAGCCACTTCGCGCGGCTGCACCATGCGCCCCGTTGCCTGCCGCGCATCAAGCGCGGCCTTCTCGGCAACCGGATCAGCAAACCCCTGCAGCATGCGATCGACAAACGGCGTGTGCACCGTGGCGGGGCTCACACAATTCACGCGAACTCCCTCCGCAATATGATCCGTTGCCATCGCGTAGGTCAGCGAAAGCACTGCGCCCTTAGTCGCGCCGTATAGCGCCCGCTGGGGCAAGCCGTTCAACGCAGCAATCGAGCACAGATTCACGACAGAAGCTGCATCAGAGTTTCGCAGGTGAGGCAGGGCCTCGCGGGTCACGCGAACGATACCCATAACGTTGATGTTGAGAACCTTGGTCCACTCGTCATCTGGGTTATCTTCTACTGTGCCCACTGCGCTAATGCCAGCGTTGTTGACCACGATGTCGATGCCGCCGAAGCGTTCGACGACCTGGGCCACGGCGCTCGCCACAGATTGAGAATCTGACACGTCGCACGCCACACGAAGATACGCCTCATCTGCTCCAGCTGGGTTGAGGTCAAGCACAGCGACTTGTGCGCCACGCTCCGCAAGCACCGCCGCTGTTTCAGCGCCAATTCCAGATGCACCACCGGTAACGATTGCGGTCAACCCTGCAAATTCACTCATGAATGGTTCTCTTCCTCAGTAGTTACGGTGCTGCAACAAACAGCTGCTTGCTCGAACCCAAGCCTTCGATGGACAGCTCCACCACATCGCCGGGACGAAGATAAGGGTTTCCTTCGATGCCGAGGGCTACGCCCGCAGGGGTGCCCGTGTTAATGAGGTCACCCGGGCGGAGCACCATGAACTGGCTCAGGTACCAGATGACGTATTCGATGCCGAAAATAAGATTCTTAGTGTTGCCGTTCTGGTGCAAAACGCCATTCACCGAGAGCCGCAGGTTCAAGTTGCCGGGGTCAGCAATTTCTTCTGGTGTCACGAGAACCGGCCCAAGAGGGTTAAATCGTTCGCAGCTCTTGCCCTTGTCCCACTGTCCCCCGCGTTCGAGCTGAAACTCGCGCTCCGACACATCGTGAGAAAGCACGTAGCCCGCGATCGAAGCCCGTGCAGCTTCAGGAGACTCTAGATAGCGGGCCTCTGCGCCAATTACCACGCCAAGTTCCACTTCCCAGTCGGTCTTCACTGAATTTCGTGGAATATAGACGTCATCGAACGGCCCCACGATGGTGCTCGGATCCTTCATAAACACCACCGGCTCCTTCGGAACCTCAGCGTTCGTTTCTGCGGCATGATCACGATAGTTCAGACCGACACAGACGATCTTGCCGGGCGTCGCGATTGGAGATCCCAACCGGGCCTCCGCATCAAGTTCCTCAAGTTCGCCTGCCGCGAGAGCCTGTTCAACAACCGCTACCGGGTTATTCGAGAGGAAGGCCCCGTCAATGTCTGCGGTGATTGAGGAGAGGCTGAGTCGCCGTCCATCAACCTCGACCGCTGGGGTCTCCTGCCCAAACTCGCCTACCTTGATAAAGCGCATGCTATTCACTCTCTTTCAAATATTCAGGGCGGATGCCTGGTCCCGCTGCAGATTCATAGGCGGCTTCAACGACCGCCATAGTGTTGATGACGTCTTCGACGCTGGTCGCGAGGGTGTCAACCGAGCCTTCAAGGTACCTTTGGATCGCTGCCATCGAGCCGATGAAGGCGTCAGGGAACCAAGACCCAGAGAATTCGACGTCCTCCCAACTGGAGGCGCCATTGCGGTGAATGCGCAAGAGGTCTTCACGCCCGCGGGGATAGTCAAGGAGCAGCCCCATCTGCGCAAAGATTGCGCCTTTGGTGCCCTCCCACTTGACATAGCTTTCTTCGCGTTCTTCGCCATAGATGTGGTCGTGGTTGGTCGCGATGACCACGCGAATGTCTCGACCTTCATAACGAAAGAGGATCACCGTTCGTGAGGTCGCATGTGTTTTCTCGGGGTGACGCTCTGTCACTGCGCTAATCCCAGAAGGATTACCCAAGAAAGACCGGATCAAATCGATGTAGTGCACGCTGTGCATATTGATTTCTAAGCGTTCCAGCTCTAGCACCGGGAAAATCTCCCAGTAGTGCCCCGTAGAGTGGTATAACGAACCCCGAGTAACAACGGCCCCACTGAAAGAACAGCGTGGCCACCGGGGACACCTTCGAGAAGCCTTCTAACTCTCACTCGAAAGGGCATCACACCGATGACCACTCCTTCTATTGTCGACCCTGCTGCTGTTCTCACCCAAGCCCTGGGCGACGCTTCGCCAGATCTGATGCGCACCCTGCTGCACACCATGATCAACACGCTCCTCTCCGCCGAGGCCGACGCGGTCTGCGGCGCCGAGTACGGCACCCCTTCACCAGACCGCACGAACTCCCGCAACGGGTACCGGGCCCGCGAGCTCGATACCCGCGTCGGCACGATCGATGTGCAGATCCCGAAACTACGGCAGGGCAGCTACTTCCCTGACTGGCTCCTCGAACGACGCAAACGGTCCGAGTCAGCGATGATCACCGTCGTCGCTGACGCCTACCTCGCTGGTGTCTCCACGAGACGCATGGACAAACTCGTGAAAACGCTCGGCATTCACTCACTGTCGAAATCGCAGGTCTCTCGCATGGCCACTGATCTCGACGAACACGTCACCGAGTTCCGCACCCGACCGCTCAGTGATGCCGGCCCGTTCACGTTCGTCGCGTGTGACGCCCTCACCATGAAAGTACGTGAGGGCGGGCGAGTGATCAACACGGTCGTGCTCGTCGCGACCGGCGTCAACGCCGATGGGCATCGTGAAGTGCTCGGCATGCAGGTCGCGACGAGCGAGACCGGGGCGGCGTGGAACATGTTCTTCGCGGACCTCGTCGCGAGAGGACTGACCGGAGTGCAGCTCATCACGTCAGACGCACACGCTGGCCTGGTCGAGGCCATGCGGGCCAACTTTCCCGGCACCAGTTGGCAGCGTTGCCGCACCCACTACGCCGCGAACCTCATGTCGGCCTGCCCGAAGCAGATGTGGCCTGCCGTGAAAGCAATGCTGCATTCCGTCTATGACCAGCCCGACGTTGCAGCTGTCGAGGCACAGTTCGACCGGCTCCTGGACTACGTCGGCGAGAAACTGCCTGGCGTGCACGATCATCTCGATGCTGCCCGCGCCGATATCCTCGCATTCACGGCGTTCCCGAAAGATGTGTGGCAGCAGATCTGGTCGAACAACCCCAACGAACGTCTCAACAAAGAAATCAGACGTCGCACTGACGTTGTCGGTATTTTCCCGAATCGAGACGCGATCACCCGGCTCGTTGGAGCGGTCCTGGCAGAGCAATCTGACGAGTGGGCGGAGGGCCGCCGATACCTCGGACTCGAGGTGTTGGCTCGTTGCAGGGTTCGCCTCATCACGGACAACGTTGCTGAGGAGGTGGCTGTGGAACTACCCCTCACGTTGACTGCGTAGCCAAGCTCATTCTCGAAGAATGATCGTTACACCACTCCACGGGACTTGACCGGAGGGTGACCAGGGGCGAGCATGGGTGTGCCGCCGGTCAAAATGATCCGCGCGACCCGCATCGTCGCTGGCCGCTCCTCGGGGTCACGATCGTGACGGTGCACTCGACCAATGCGCTGGATGAGCAGGTCCATCGGTGCAATATCGGTGAACATTGCATCGAAGTCAACGTCAAGGGATGACTCGACCACCTGGGTTGCAACCACAATCATGCGTTTGGGGCGGTCGCCTCTTGGGCCGAGTCGATCGATGAGCTCGTTTTCTCGGACTCCTCGCGACTCCACGGTAAATCTAGAGTGGAAGAGCGCTACATCACCGCCAAGTCGGCTCTCTAATTCGGCGTACATCTGCTGAGCCCGGTCAACGGTATTGCACACCACCGCTACGCAGCCGCCGTTGCTGACAACTGCAAGCACCGCGTCCACCCGGTCTTCATCGTCGATGGATTCAAAAATATACTCCGTGCTTCGCGGCGATGGCTCGGGGGCAACCTGGTGCGTCTGCGTCGCGCCCACTGCCGTAATCAGCGGGTACTCCGTGGCCGCCGCGAGCGCTTGAATCTCTTCGGGCACCGGATCACTCTCACCGATTGGTCTGCGCCGCTCGCCATCAGCTAGCGGCAACCCGTACCGTGCACCCTGTTGGTAGGCGTGCAATAGGGCTTCCCGCTGAGCCGGCGGCAATGTGGCCGAGAGCGCGACGACGGGAGTTCCGTAACTGCCCAACCATTGCAGGGCACGAAGCAGGTAGGTGCGCATGTACTCATCTGCAGCGTGCACTTCATCAATGATCACTACTTTGCCCGAGAAAGACAGGTGCCTCAGCACCCCGTGTCGAGCTTTAAGCGCCATAAACAGTTGCTGATCGATGGTCGCGGCGACGAAGTCTGCGAACGTGTTACGTTTGCGCCCACGCATCCAATAGTTAACCAACGTGTTGGTGGTTTCGTCATAGCTGCGTCGAGATCGTTCTCCTTGATCGCTGAAGAGACCAGCAAAGCGAGAATCGAATTCTGCTTTGGCGTGAGCCAGAGAAACCGTCACCGGCACATCGCCGGTTTCGAGCCATGACAGCATGCGCCCAAACATCGCGTTCGTCGTAGCTCGCGTGGGCAACAGCATCGCAGCCCCGTGCAGCCCAAACTTCGCCGCGAGCGCTTCAGCGGCCGCAAAGCCAGCCTCCGTTTTTCCCTCACCGGTGGGCGCTTCAATGAGCGTGAATGAAGGCTCCTTGATTCCCGCGACCAGCGCGACCACATCTCGTTGCACCGGTCGCACGACTTCGATGCCGAAGCGCTGGTGAAAGTAGCTCTCCACGTCGTTAATCTCTTGGGGTGCCCAGTGCTCCCCAAAACGTAGCTGTTTGAGAGCGCTTCGAGCCCGCTCGTCAGGGCGAGTTCGTTCATGAGCTGGTAGCCCTGCCTCGTATGGAAAGTGCCACTCACTCGAAGCAATCCAGTCGCACACGATCAAGAAACCGGTTAAAAGGGCCTGCACACTTTCGGGAACGCGCGCCGCAAGAATCACCCGCCAGTCTTCATCGCTGAGATCGGCCATCTGGTCTGCACGCTGCAGCAGATCCACGCGCACGCGATGCCATTCAGGGCTCTCGTGCGCCGAAAATTGCGGCGGCACCTGAGTAGCGGCATTAGGGAAGACCCCGTGATGGCCACCGATCACCTCTGCGAGACGCGTCCACGGCCGGTTCCTCCTTCCCAGCCGACCGTCACCAGCCAGGTGCTCGGTTTTGGCATAGAGATAGGTATCGACCGCAAGTTGCCCGGCGAGCCCGTGCGGGTATGCGCTTTGCTCGCGCGGGGTAGGGTCTGGGATGGGAAACTTAAACCCCGTATTCGCCATCAGCTCACGCGCAAACGGCACCTTGACGGCAAATGCCGCGGTGGCTTTACCCACGTCATGGGCCGCAGCGACCCAAATAGAGAGCTTGCGAGCGAGCATTTCGTTCCCCAGGTGCTGCGCCAGCAGCCGTCGCTGAGATTCAGAGAGCCAGCTATCAAACAACTCACTTGCCACCGCAGCCGTGTCGGCAAGGTGGGCGTACAGCGGAAACCAGGTATCGCCGTTCCGGTCGGCTTTCGCCCAGGCGGCTCGAACCAGCGGATCATTCGGTGGCGGCAAGACGATCATGAGGCTCCATTCACTCGGTCAGGATGCCCCTGAGCCTAGCCTCGGCCTCAGACATTCACGTTCGACCGCGTTCATACGAACGTCAAAAGCCGCCCTACCCTACGCAGAGTCTGAAGGATCCTGCTTCTGTAGTCCGTGCAGCCCCATGGTGAGCATCGCGATCGCCGCGCCCACAATGGTGTCGACCACGCGTTCGCCCGCGATGGTTGAGACGTCAGAGATGCCCGCGGCGATCTCATTGATGAACAGCACCAGCGGAGTGATGAGCACGAGAGCCAGCGCATAGTTGCGGGCCACCACGAACTCGATGCTGAACTGGCAGCCGACCAAGATCACCAGCATCACCCATGGGTAGGCCCCCAACGGAGCGATGGCGAAGAACAGCACGGCACCGATCAGCGTGCCGACGACGCGGTGCAGGCCACGGCTGAGGGAGAGCTCGCGCACGGCGACGAGGCCCACCACGGTCACGCCGGTGGCCACAGTCCAGTAGGCGCGACTTGGGTCGAGCCAGAGCAAACTTACGGCCAGGCCCACGACCGCCACAATTGTTACGCGCAGCACGAGAATGCGCCCGCCAGATCCCAGCCACGGCCCAGGCAGCAGCTCCGAGAGCGGTCTCGCAGCGGCCTGACGCACGCGCTTCATCACCAGGGGCGAGATGGATACCAGGTACGCGGTGAGGGTGCCACACAAGAAAAGCGCCAGGTAGATCCAGGGGTCGTTGCGCCGCACACCGTCGTGCACCGCAGTGACGTTAGCCGACAGTCCATACACCAGCACGATAAACACGGGGCCGGGCGGGCCGAGGCGAAACGCGAACGCGATCGCGCAAAACACGATGGTCACGACGACAAGACCGATCGCGACGGCCCAGGGCCAGGGCGAGAGCGCCACACCGGCGCAGGCTGCAGCGAACAGCAACAGCGCCACGATCGGCAGCACCTTGGCTCGCTCTCGCGTGTTCATACCCGAGGCGTAGATCGCGGTGAAGGCGCCACCGGCGGCCTGCAACCCGATTTCTTGGTGCCCCAGAATGGTCGCGATGAGCAACGGAATACCGAGCGCTAACGCGGTGCGGGTAGCGGTGGCCGCGCGACCCCCGGGGCCGGGCGGCAGCCGGAAGAGGCTGCGCAGCGCCGCACCTCCGGCGTCGCGCCAACTGTGGTTAGCTGCGTTCGCCTGATTCATTGTTTCTATTCTACAGCGGCGAACGCAGCCCCTCCTCCATGACGGTTCAGGGGGCGCAGCCCCCTGAACCGATCGCGGTTACAGCGCGCGCAGTACGACCGCGCTGCCCTGGCCGCCGCCACCGCAGATGCCCACGGCGCCGAGGGATCCCGATCCAATCTCGGCGAGCTGGCGCGCCAGCGTGCCGATGATGCGAGCGCCCGAGGCGCCCACCGGGTGACCGAGCGAGATCGCGCCGCCGTGCGGGTTTACGATCGCGGGGTCGATGCCGAGTTCTTGCGTCGACTGCACTCCCACCGAAGCGAACGCCTCGTTGATTTCGACGGCCTGCAGGTCAGCGGCCACAGCGCCACCCGACACCTTCGCGAGGGCCGCGGTGATCGCGCGGGCCGGCTGCGAGTGCAGCTGCACGTCAGGGCCCGCCACAAATGCGGTCGCTTCGACGCGTGCGATCGCGGTGAGGCCGAGGCGCTCAGCTGCGGCCTCACTCACGATGACGAGTGCCGCGGCACCGTCAGTGATCTGCGAGGAGTTACCCGCGGTGATCGTGCCGTCCTTCGTGAATGCCGGGCGCAGACCCGCGAGGGACTCGGCCGTGGTCTGCGCACGAATGCCGTCGTCGGCGCTCACCACGGTGTCGCCGCGGCGCGAGGTCACCGTGAACGGTGCGATCTCACCCGCGAAGAACTCGGCCGAGGCGGCCGCGCGCTGGTGCGATGCCGCCGAGAACTCATCCTGCTGCTCGCGTGAGATGCCCAGCGGGGTGTTACCTGCCTCGGTCAAGATACCCATGCCGGTGCGCTCGAAGGCGTCGGTCAGGGCGTCGTGATCGATCGTGTCAGTGAGCGGTGCCGCGCCGTACTTGGTGCCGGCGCGCAGCTGCATGTAGTGGGGCGCGAGCGACATCGACTCTTGGCCAACGGCCACGACGATCTCGGCTTCGCCCGCGTTGATCAGGCGTACGGCCTGAGATACGGCTTCCACGCCCGACAGGCACACGGCGTTCAGGGTGATCGCGGGCACGGTGAGGGGAATGCCCGCACCCACGGCGGTCTGGCGTGCGGGGTTTTGGCCGGCGCCGGCCTGCAGCACCTGACCGGCGATGACCTGCTCGACCTGATCCGGGGCAATGCCCGCTCGCGATAGCGCTGCCGTCACCGCGTGCGCCCCCAGCACGGTCCCGGGCTGGGCCGCGAACTGTCCAGTGAACTTGGTGAACGGAGTGCGGGCGTAGCCAGCAATCAGCGCAGTCATCAGTGTGTCTCCTCTAGCGTCGTCGGCACGAGGGGTATGAGCACCCATTGCCTAGGCTCTATCTTGCCCGAGTTTGGCGGGGCGGGCTCGGCCGTCTTCGCACAGTCAGGCCGCTCGCGAGTGTGCGACCCGAGCACCGCCCCGCAGCGCTCAGCTGCCGAACAGGCCCGGAATCTTCAGCACAAGCTGCCAGAGCCCGTACCCAAAGGGAATGACGACCCACGCCCACGCCAGCACAATGAGCGGGCGCGGTACCGGGCGATCTTCAGTGCGCTCACTCATGAGCCGCTCCCTTCTCGTTTGCCTGCGCAGTGCGCACGGGCTCGAAATACTTCGGCTGCACCGGGCGAATCAGCTCGTTGCAAACGAACCCAATCACCAGCAGCACGACCATGATGATGAACGCGGGCTGAAACGCGGGTGGCCCGGTCAGCCCGGCCTCGTGCTGCTGCTCTGAGATCGCGTTGATGATCACCGGCCCCAGCACACCGGCGGTTGACCAGGCGGTCAGCAGCCGGCCGTGAATCGCGCCGACCTGGTAGGTGCCAAAGAGGTCGCGCAGATACGCGGGAACGGTCGCAAACCCCGCCCCGTAGAACGAAATGATCAAGATCGTGCTGACGAGAAAGAGGGGCTTATTGGAGTTCCCCATCACAATCATGCCGAAGTACAGCAGCGCGCCGACGCCCAGATAGAGGCGGTACATGTTCTTGCGCCCAAACGTGTCTGAGAGGGTCGACCAGCAGAACCTACCGATCGAGTTCGCGAGCGACAGGATCGCCACAAACCCAGCTGCGGCCGCGGCGAGACCCGCGACGCCAGGGAAGTATTCCTGAAACATGGGCGAGGCTTTCTCAAGAATGCCGATGCCCGCGGTCGTGTTGAAGCACAGCACCACCCACAGCAGCCAAAATTGCGGCGTCTTCAACGCGTTGTTCGCCGACACGTTATTGGTGGTGATGAGGCCGTGGGTTTTTACCTGCCCCGGATCCCAGCCTTGCGGCTGCCAGCCCGGCGCCGGCACACGAATCAGCAACCAGCCGAGCGCCATAAAGATCGAATAGCCCACGGCCAACACGAGAAACGCTTTGCCAATGCCTGCGGGGTCTGGCAGGTGCTCGGCGATGCCCGCGGCCGTATCGGCTGGCGTGTAGTTGCCGCCAAACCTGTTGAGCAGCGAGTTACCCAGGGGCGCCGCGATGAGTGCGCCGCCACCAAATCCCATGATCGCGATGCCCGTCGCGAGCCCGGGGCGGTCGGGGAACCACTTCATCAGCGTCGAGACTGGCGAGATGTAGCCGATGCCGAGCGCGATGCCAAAGACTCCGCCGTACCCCAGCAGCACCAGCCAGTACTGGCTGGTGAAGAATCCCAGCGCGGTCAGCAAGAACCCGACGAGAAAACAGCACGACGATACAAACATCGCCCAGCGTGGCCCGCGCGAATCAACCTGCGTGCCAAATATCGCGGCCGATAGGCCCAGCACGATGATGGCCACGGTGAACGGCAGCGCGCTTTGTACCTCAGAGACCCCGAGGCCGTGCTCGAGCGCGGGCTTAAACACGCTCCAGCTGTACGCCTGGCCGATCGATAGGTGGATCGACAACGCGGCTGGGGGAATCAGCCACCTCGACCAGCCTGGCCGCGCCTCAATGCGCCGTCGTTCTAGGAATCCTGCTTTCATCGGGTCTCCCGTCTTGAGTGGCGCTTCAGCGACACCGCCCGACGCCCCCGACGGCTTCGTTGCCGTCGTCATAAATGACGTCGGTGGGAGCCTACACCCGTCCCCGCGGCTCAAACTAGGCGCCACTTCGATCAATCAGCAGAACCCCGCGGTGAGCAGCCTAGGCTGGAGCGGTGACTAGTTCGAACGTTTCTCGCGCCGCCTCTCGTGCCAAGCCGCGTCCCGTTGCCGCCATCTCGGCAGCTCTCATCATCGCGCTGCTGCTCGTCGGCGGGTACACGGCGACCGTTGCCGCCACCGAGGTGGCCGCCGCCGATGTGACGGCTGCGGGCGACACCGAGCTTACGATCACGGCCGATACGGCTGCCGCGCAGGCGGTTGTTGACGCCCAGCCGCTTCCCACCGCGGTCGGCTGGCTGCACGACGAGGCGGTCTTCACGAACGATGACACCGCCTACCCGCTCGCGAGCATTTCGAAGCTCGTCACTGTGCTGGTGGCGCTCGAGGCCCAGCCCCTCGCCCCCGGCGAAGACGGCCCCACCTACACCTGGACCGACGCCGATGTCGCCCTCCAAAATCACTACATCTCGCTCGATGGGGTCGCCTACCCGATCCCCGCGGGCACCGAGATCACGCTGCGCCAAATGCTCACGCTCATCTTCCTGCCCTCGGCCAATGATTTCGCGTCGGCCTATGCGCTGCAGGTGTTTGGCACCAATGAGGACTTTCTTGCCGCGGTCGCCGATTGGCAGGCCCGCAACGGCATCGAGTCGCTCACGTTCGTCGAGCCCACCGGCATGGATGAGGGCAACCAGGCCAACGCCGCCGATCTGGTGCGCATCGCCCGCCTCGCCCTCGCGAACCCCACCGTCACCCAGTTCACCAATCTGCAGTCTGCCGAGCTGCCCTGGGGCATCGGCGTGATCGAGAACACCAATCCGTTGCTCGCCGAGCTGCCCAATATGCTCGGCCTGAAAACGGGCCGCTCGAGCTCAGCCGGATTCAACCTCATCGCTGCACAAGAAACCGATGCTGCGGGCCGCAAGCTCGTGAAGATCTCGGTCACCATGGGCCGCGGATCGGTCGAGGAGCGCGCGTCTTCTGGCCGCGATATGCTCGCCGCGCTCGAGCCGCTGCCGCAGCTCGTAACGCTCGTCGAAGAGGGCGAGGTGCTGGGCTCGGTGACGACGTTCACGGGCGAAGAGGTTTCTGTCATCAGCTCCGGATCAGCCACCGCCGTGCTCACCCCCGGTGAATCGGCCACGCGCACGCTTGAACTGTCACAGCCCGCCCCAGGCGCTGCGGGGCAGGCCGCGGGCGTGATTATGGTCGACTCCCCCACCGGTTCTGAGGAGATCGCGGTGGTCACCGCCGCGGCGATCGAAGAGGCAACCTTCTGGTGGCGGTTCACGCACCCCCTCGAGTTGCTGCCGTAGCGAGGTGAGGCGGTAGCGAGGTGAGGCGGCGAACGCCGCCTCACCTCCCCTAACCGACCCGGTCGGCCACGATCCGGCGCAGCGCGGCGAGCGTGAGGCCGATCGAGCCGAGGTCGATGCGCTCGTTGTTGCCGTGCACACCCTCGCGGTATTTCTCATAGCTCCATTCGGGGCCCAGCAGCCCGAAGCCGTAGGCGGGGATGCCGATGCCGCGCAGCACTCGGTTGTCTGAACCGCCGGCCGCCATGATGGGCACTACCGGTTCACCGCTCACCTCGGTGACGGCGCGCTCGATCGCCGCGAACAGCGGGGTGGTGGCGGGTGAGGCGGTGGCGGGCCAGCCGCGCAGGTGTTCGATCTCGACCGCATCGGCGAGGTCGCCGAGCATCGCGCGCAGCAGTTCGTCGACCTCGGCGTCGGTGGTGCCGGGGAGGGTGCGAATATCAAGGTCGAGTTCACCGTGCGACGGGATCACGTTGTGGGTATGCCCCGAGCGCAGAATGGTCGGTGAGATCGTGATGCGCGAGATCGCGTGCGCGTACCCCGCGATGCCGCCGAGCTTGGGCAGCACCGCGTCCAGTCGCACGGGGTCGAGCATGCGCTCGGCGAGCTCGGGGTCATCGATACGGGCGTTCACGAACGCCGCCCAGAGCGGGCCGAGCTGGGCGATCGGGGTGACCGAGCTGAGCCGGTTCAGCACCTCACCCATGCGGGTGACGGCGCCAGCGGCACCATAGGGAATGGAGGCGTGGCCGGGGGTGCCGTGCACCACGAGGCGGCGGCCGGCCGAGCCCTTTTCGGCGACCTCGATGGCGACGTGGCGGCCCATGCGCATGCCGCCTGATTCTGAGATCGCTTCGGTGACGTGCACGGCGGCGGCGTGCTCGCGCAGCAGCCAGTGGATGCCGTGCTCGCTGCCGGCTTCTTCATCGGCAACGGCGAGCAGCACGAGGTCGCCGCGCAACGGGGTGTCTGACAGCGCGGCATCGCGCAGCACGGTGGCGAAGGCGGCCGTGAGGTAGAGCATATCGACAGCTCCGCGGCCCCAAATCTCGCCGTCGATGAGTTCGCCGCCAAACGGGTTGCGGCTCCAGCCGTCGGGGTTCACGGGTACCACGTCGAGGTGCCCGACGAGCCCGAGCGCGGGCGCATCGGGGTCGGTGCCACGCACGCGAGCGATCAGTGATGAGCGCCCTGGGGCCGATGCGTACACGTGTACCTCGAGCCGCCCCGTCGCGACCGCACCGGCGAGAAACCGCTGCAGCACGTTGACGTTGCGCACCTCTTGCCCCGATTCCACCGAGCCGTCATTGACGCACGCCTCGCGAATCATGGCCTGCAGCAGTGCCACCGTGTCGTTCAGGCCGGCATCGGTCGCGTCGGCTTCCATCGTTCTCGTCACTCCGGTCTCCCCCTTGAGTCAGCTACCCCCACTCTATGCCGAATACGCTCTCGGCTTCGCGCTCACAAGCCGTTTGCGACGGGGCCCGGCGAATACCTCGACCCTTCGGCCACCTGGGGGCCGGTCACTCTTCGTTCAACTACTGTTCATGCGCTGTTCTTGGCGCCGGCCTCGCACCTTAGAATCGACCCCGGATCATCCCGTTTGGGCCGGGTTTACACCTGGCTCTCGGCGTCGCCCCCATAGTGTGAGAAACATGAATTGTCCCAGTGACGGAACGACCCTGCTCATGAGCGAACGCCAGGGCATTGAGATTGACTATTGCCCGCAATGCCGTGGTGTGTGGCTCGATCGCGGCGAGCTCGACAAAATTCTTGAGCGCGCACAGGCCGAGGCTGAGGCCCTCGCGGCCTCCGCGGCCCCGACCCCGGCCCCTCAACAAGCCCCGCCGGCGCAACAGTTCCAGCAGCAGGCACCGGCCCCCCGGCAGACGCAGCAGCCGTACTTCGGTCAGCCCCGCGTCGAGGATCGTCGCGATGACCGCTATGATTCACGCCGCGATGACCGCTACGCAGACCGCCGCGATGGCAGCTACGATCCTCGCTATAACGGTCGCAAAAAGAAGAAGCCGTTCGACTTCCTCGGCGAGCTCTTCGAGTAGCCGCACCGTTACACACCCGTGACGGCCCCGATTCTGAGGATGGGGCCGCCACGGGTGTATCTAGCTGGGATCATGGGATCCGGATCATGACCCGTCAGCCGCGCGCTCAGTCGCGTCAAGAATTGCAGCGACCCCGGCCCGGTACACGTCCATGCCGCTGATAGCAAAGAGGGCGTCGCGATGCGCGTAGACGTGCGGGTACTCGGCAAGGTTCGTGACGCCGTAGCTGCCGATCCACGGGATCGAGCCGTCGCGTGCCGCGCCCTCGACCGTCATCGCTTCTTGCGCGAGGGCGGCGCCCTGCGACAGTGAGAAGCCCGAGATAGCGGCGTAGGCACGAATCAGGGCATCGCCTGCGAGGCCAGCTTCGGTGAGCTGTTCAAGGATCAGCTCGTCGGCCGCGATATCGCCGATGCCTGCTGCGTCAATCACCGCGCCCTCGCTCGCGATCGATGGGTGTTCGAGGCTCAGCTCGGCCAGCCGGAACAGGAAGGTTTCGATGCGGGAACGCCAGTTTCCGGGGGCTTCGCGGCCTGCTTCGGCCGCGGCCCCGATCAACCGATCGAGCGCGGCGCGGGTGAGCTCGTCTTTGTTGCGAAAGTGGCGGTACATAGCCGTCGCGTCGACGCCGAGGGCCGCGCCCAGTCGTTTAAAGGTGATGCGGCTCGTGGGTTCGGTGCGCGAAAGCTCAAGCACGCCATCCACGATCACCCGTTGATCTAGACGCACTCGCTTGCTGCTGTCTCCCATGCCGCCCCGTTTCCCCTGATTTCGCGCCGCGAAAAGTGAGCGCGACGCAGCTGAGCCCAGTGTACTGCCCGCTCAGGGCCCACAGTCATTGCACGTGTCATATGACGTGTCACATGGAAGGCCGCGGGCCGCTGTAGAGAGGTTACCCGGCCACCTCAGTCACCTCTGCCACCTCAGTCACCTCTGCCACCTCAGTCACCTCTGCCACCTCGGTCAGCACAGTATCGAGCGCCGCGATGAAGTCATCGGCCTCGTCGATCGACAGCGTCATCGGTGGTTTCACTTTCAGCACGTTCTGGCGCTCGCTCGCGGGCTGCACGATGACACCGTAGTGCAGCATACGTTCGCACACCCACTCAGCGGCTGCGCGCGCGGGCTCAAGAGTCACGCGATCTTGCACCAGCTCGATGCCCTGGTACAACCCGGTGCCGTGCACGGTGCCGATGAGGTCGTGGCGCGCGGCGAGCTCAATGAGTCGCTCACGCAGGTGCGCGCCCACACGCAGCGCGTTGCCCTGCAGATCTTCGGCGTCAATCACATCGATCACAGCGGTGGCCGCGATCGCGCTCGCGGGCGCCCCGCCCGCCGAGGAAAAGAACATGCCTTCGCGTGCGAGCGCGTCGACGACCGCGCGGCTCGTGATCACCGCCCCCACCGGATATGCGTTGCCCGCCGCCTTCGCGACGGTAATAATGTCAGCGCGGGCCCCCAGCATTTCGTGGCCGAAATATGCGTGGCCCAAACGGCCATAACCCACCTGCACTTCGTCTGCGATCGCGAGACCACCGTGCGCCCGAATCGCGTCATACACGGCCGGCAGGTACCCCGCGGGAGGAATGATGCCGCCCGCGTTACCGATCACGGGCTCGCACACGAACCCCGCGGCGGGAGTGCCCACGGCCTCGAGTTCAGCAAGCTTCGCTGCGAAGTCGGCCACGTAGGCCGGGCCGGCCGCTGTGCCACGGTGCGGGCCGCGGTACGAGTTGGGAGCATCGACGATGTGAACCCAGTCGGGGCGCGAGCCCGCCGCGCCTGGGTTATCAAATGCCGAGGTGGTGACGGCATCTGAGGCCATCGTCCAGCCGTGGTAGCCCTCGCGTGCGGCTACGATGCCCGCCCGTCCCGTTGCCACCCGCGCCATGCGAATCGCAAGATCGACCGCTTCCGACCCGCTGTTGACGGGAATGACAACGTCGAGCTCGGGGTTCGCGACGTGTGCCAGCAGCTTCTCAGTGAAATCGGCGTACGCCCGGTACAAGAAGCGTGAATTTGTGTTGAGCAAGTGCAACTGCCGCCCGACCCGGTCGGCAAGCACAGGATGTGAGTGCCCGATCGCGGTGACGTTGTTCACCATGTCAAGGTAGGCCCGGCCGCGGGTTTCCACGAGCAGACTGCGCCACCCGCGCTCAATACGCGGCGGGTCTGTATAGAACCGCTCTGCGGCCCCGCCCAGCGCGTGATTGCGGCGATCCTGCTCGGTAAGCCGCTCGAACTCGGGGTCAGCGACCGATGTGATCTCCCACCCGCATATAGGCGACGGGTCGAGCGCGTCATCGCTCTCGTACTCGGCATCAAACGGAGCGAACGGGGCCGCCTCGGGCGCCGCCGGGCCGCTCGCTGCGGCATCCGGGGAGCGTTCGATGCGACGCATGATCCGGATCGAAGACTCCCCCACCAGCCCCACGACGTCGCCCGCCCGTACCCGGCCGGGAGCGGCGGTGGGTGCGACGCCCGCCATGCGCAGCACCACACCCGCGTCGATAAGCTCAAGGTCAGCATCGTCGAGGGCCCCCGAGCCCGGCAACACCGTAAGTTCGCCCGCGAACGGGGCCCGAATCTCTGTGCCGGGGTGCGCCCACAGCTCAATACAGCGCGCCCGGGGCTCGGCATCGGCGGCGCCAATACGTGCGGGCACCCGCGATAGCCGCGCTTCGCCGAACCGGGCGACCACAGCCTTCGGGGTCGCGCTATTCGCGGGGGCCGCGCCGTTCGCTAGGGTCGCAACAGCCGCCGCGTCGGCGGCTGGAGTAACAGCTTCGAGTTTCGCAGATCCGCGTGCCACTGACGAAGCGCCCGCCAGCAGCGTGGCTGCGAGCCGCGCTTCGATGCCAGATTCAAGCCAGGCCCCGCGATCGAGCCATTCGCTGTCAATGCCGAGGTCAAGCACGGCAGGTGCACCAGGCACAGCAAGCCCGGCAGGCGCAGCGAGCACTTCGGCCACCGTTGCTCCCGTGACCAGTGGTGCATAGCTCAGGCCCGCGCGATGCGAGAGCCCCGCCGCGAGACGCATCTGGGCCTCGGCCACCGCGGGGTCGATCGCGGTCGCCTCGGCGAACACGCGCCACTCATGGTCCATACGCTCGCGGGCGTAATCGTTCCCCGGATCAATATCGAGCTGACTCCATCCGCTCACCGCGAGGGTGGCGCCGCGCAGCACGATGAGGGGCCACAGTGCGTGACACTCGGCGCCCGAGAGTGGGGTGCCCGCCCGGCGCATCTCGTCGGCGAACCCGCGCACTGCGCGCCCGGCGTGGGCGAGACTGCCGGTGCGGCCGAGCACATCGGCCGCGGTGACCGCGAGCTCAGCGATTCGCCACGAGAGCCCGGCGTCGCCGAGATCGATGACCCACAGCCCGCCGTCTGCGGCACGCATCACGTTATCGGTCGTGATATCGCCATGGATCACCTGAGTCGGTAGCTCGGCCTCGACCGCAGTAACCTCGGCAGCAGCGACACGTGCGGCAGCCAGACAGATCTCGCGCTTGTTAGCGGGCAAGTAATGGGCGAGTTCTTCGATGACGGTGAGCGCGTTACCGAGCTCCCACTGGCTCGGGGCCGCTGCGGTAGCCGCTGCGTTGGCGGCCGCGTTCAGCGCGCTCGATACGGGTCGAGCTGGGGCCTCGCACTCCGCGTTACCCGCCAGCGCGGCCACTGTGCGGCCTGCAATCCGACCCAACTGCTCAGCACGTGCGCCGCTAGTGCGGGGCTCTGATTCAAGTGCTTCGCCTTCGATCCAGGCAAACCCGCGCACCGCGACCGTGAGCCCGTCGGCGGTGACGGCCGTGGTGACAGCGACGGTCGAGTCATCGGTGTGCTCGGCATGCCCAGAGGCAACCGCGGCCGATTCGGCAGCGAGCCGCACCGGCGCAGTTGCCATCTCCGGCCCAGTTGCGACCGCCTGCAGCAGCCGCGGAGTCTGCACCCCCGCCTCGGTGAGCGCATCGATGACCAGACGCTGCAGCAGGCGGCGCTCTACGGGCGCATCGGGGTGGTCAAATTTCAGCAGCATCGCCGCGTCTTCGCCAGCGATACGAAAATTGCGGTCTTGCTGGCTGCCAAGTTCGGTGACTGCCCCGTCAATGCCGAAGAGCTCGGCCGCAAGGCGCTGCGCCGTCACGGCGTCGATGCTCGGCCGCGCAAGTAGCCAGTGATTGTTCGGTGCAGTCATATCGCCCTCCAGGTTGGTCCACTCGTAACGGTACCTGACATCGAGCATCTGTGAAGTAATGATTCGTTACCCTAAGACCATGCCCGCGAACACAAGCGCCATCTCTGCGCGCCAACCCGACGAAGTTGATCTCGATGCCATTGACCGTGTGTTGATTAGCGCGCTGCAAGAGGACGGTCGGCTGAGCTACGCCGATCTAGCCAAGCTCGTCGCGCTCACCCCCGGAGGGGTGCGTAAACGCGTGATGCGATTGGAGGAACAGGACGTCGTACAGGTCGTGGGCGTGACTGACCCGCTGCGCATGGGCTATCGCAGCATGGCGATGCTCGGGGTCTCAGTACGAGGAGACGCCGAGGTTGTCGCAGATGCGCTGAGCGCGCTCGACTGCGTCATCTATGTCGTGTTCACTGCGGGTCAGTTCAACCTCATGGTTGAGGTAATTGCCGAAGACCAAGACGATCTGTTCGCAGTCATCAATCGTGACGTCTCTGGCATTTCTGGCGTGATCCGCGTCGAGTCGTTTCCATATTTCTCCATCCATACGCACCGCTTCGGCTGGGGCACGCGCTAACGCGGTGGCCGTTCGTTGGGAGCGATATCCAAGAATTCCTCACCAAAGAGCGCCAACTGATCTGGCGCCTGCTGGCTCGGGGATGACGCCCTTGGCATCGGATCCATCAGGTGTGCGCCGTCGCCGCGCAGCGGCCGCACCTCATGCGTGCGCAGCTCGCATGACACTGAGATCGCCATTGCGGTCACCGCATTTACGAGGTGCTGATCTCCCAGCGTTGCCGGATCGAGCCACTCTGCCGTCAGCTCATCAGCCAAGAAGACGGGCATGCGGTCGTGCAAGTCTGTCATTTTGCCCGCCGAGGGCTGGGTCAAGATCGTGGTGGTGAGCGTCCACCGGTCGTCACTGCCCGGCGCACGCCACCACGAGTACAACCCCGCGAGAATGAGCACGGGTGCCGGCCCAAAGATTGCGTGCGGTACCCGTCTTTCTTTGGAGCCCGTCCACTCGTAGAAACCCGATACTGGGATGGCGCAGCGAGCATGCTGCACCGCCGCTTGAAATGTCGGCTTCTCTGCCGCAGTTTCTGCGCGAGCGTTAAACGTAGGAAACTTTGAGTTCAACTGTTTAGCCCAGGGCGGGGCGAGTGACCAGTGAGCAAGTTCGAAGTGCTTGCTACCAGTAACGGGATCAGTGAGCGCAATTGCGAGCGCTCTAGTGGGCGGGATGTTCCAGCTCGACGCGGCTCCTTGCGGGGCAGCAGTGAGCCACTCAGCGAGGGCGGTGTCACCGGCCACCCTCAACATCTCTTCGTAATCCACGATCACCCTACCGCACATGCCCTCAGGCTACGCCGACCCCACGACACTGTCACCCCCGCGACACAAAACGCCGCCCGGCTCTGGCGAGCGGGGCGGCGTTCAACGTTGTCGTGCAGACGTGCGGCTGGTTTGGTTAGCCGCGAGGTACGGGTGGGCCGAGCTGCAGCAACACAACGTAGGCAATCACGATGAGGGCGATGAGCAGCACGATGGCGAGCACGAGGTGACTGAGCACCCATGCCTGCACGTGTTCAATAAAACCCCGCGGAGCATCGCCACCGGGAGCTAGGCGCCATCCGCCAGCGAGCAGGCCTTTGCGGTCGGTGGCGATTTCAAAGGGCACCGTCGCGAATGGAATGACGGCGCTCACGAGGCCGAGTATACCTCGACCTACGCCCCACTTCTGGTTGACCCATACGAATACGGTGGTGACACCGTAGCACAGGAATACGAAGCCGTGGAGGCCGCCGGCGATGGAGACCAGGTCGGCGGTGTCGGTTGCGCGCAGGATGAGCGCGGTGATGAGGCCTGCCCAGGTGACGACCTCGGCGAAGGCGAATGTGCGAAACAGAATGCGCGGTGTCATGACTGTAAGATTACCGCGTTGCCCTGAAAACCCATGGTCAGAAGCATCATCCTTTAGTGTGATCTTCTTCACACCGCGTCTTTGTACCGTCTATGGTGGTAGTGGGTAAAACAAAGGGGCCGTCAGGACACGCTCACTCAATCGTGAACATCCTAACGACCCCTTCATTGAAAAGGTGTCCGGCGGTGACCTACTCTCCCACACCCTCCCGAGTGCAGTACCATCGGCGCAATCAGTCTTAGCTTCCGGGTTCGGAATGTGACCGGGCGTTTCCCTGATGCTATAACCACCGTAACGCTATCAACATACAAACCACACCCAAACCCTAGCCACCAGTGGTGTCTTGTTTGGGGGTGTGGCCGTCCGTTGGGAACCACAAAGTAGACGCGAACAATCGTTACACTAAAAATCTTATGCCCAACAAGTGGGAAGAAATCAAACCATCGGCTTATTAGTACCAGTCAGCTCCACCCGTTACCGGGCTTCCACATCTGGCCTATCAACCCAGTAATCTACTGGGAGCCTCACACACCAAATGGTGTACGGAAATCTCATCTCGAGGCCGGCTTCCCGCTTAGATGCTTTCAGCGGTTATCCATCCCAAACGTAGCCAACCAGCCATGCCCTTGGCAGAACAACTGGCACACCAGAGGTCTGTCCAACCCGGTCCTCTCGTACTAGGGTCAGATCCTCTCAAATTTCCAACGCGCGCAGAGGATAGGGACCGAACTGTCTCACGACGTTCTAAACCCAGCTCGCGTACCGCTTTAATGGGCGAACAGCCCAACCCTTGGGACCAACTCCAGCCCCAGGATGCGACGAGCCGACATCGAGGTGCCAAACCATGCCGTCGATATGGACTCTTGGGCAAGATCAGCCTGTTATCCCCGAGGTACCTTTTATCCGTTGAGCGACAGCGCTTCCACAAGCCACTGCCGGATCACTAGTCCCGACTTTCGTCCCTGCTCGACCTGTCAGTCTCACAGTCAAGCTCCCTTGTGCACTTACACTCGCCACCTGATTACCAACCAGGCTGAGGGAACCTTTGGGCGCCTCCGTTACTCTTTAGGAGGCAACCGCCCCAGTTAAACTACCCACCAGGCACTGTCCCAGAACCCGATCAGGGTCCATAGTTAGATATCCAATATGACCAGAGTGGTATTTCAACAACGACTCCACCATAACTAGCGTCACAGCTTCACAGTCTCCCACCTATCCTACACAGGCCACACCGAACACCAATACCAAGCTGTAGTAAAGGTCACGGGGTCTTTCCGTCCTTCTGCGCGTAACGAGCATCTTTACTCGTATTGCAATTTCGCCGAGTTCACGGTGGAGACAGCTGGGGAATCGTTACGCCATTCGTGCAGGTCGGAACTTACCCGACAAGGAATTTCGCTACCTTAGGATGGTTATAGTTACCACCGCCGTTTACTGGGGCTTAAATTCAAAGCTTCGAACCCAAAGGTCCTAACCTCTCCTCTTAACCTTCCAGCACCGGGCAGGCGTCAGTCCGTATACATCCACTTGCGTGTTAGCACGGACCTGTGTTTTTAGTAAACAGTCGTTCCCCACTGGTCTCTGCGGCCACCACACCCTTTCAACGTAAAGTCTAATAAGCGGATGGCCCCCCTTCTCCCGAAGTTACGGGGGCATTTTGCCGAGTTCCTTCACCATGATTATCTCGATCTCCTGAGTATTCTCTACCTGACCACCTGAGTCGGTTTGGGGTACGGGCAACAGCAAACCTCACGTCGATGCTTTTCTAGGCAGCATAGGATCACCTGCTTCCCCCAAAGGGTCCGCATCGTATCTCACCCTTCATGTCCCAAACTATTAATAAGGAACAGGCTACATACTTACACCGGGACAACCATCGCCCGGCACAGGCTACCTTCCTGCGTCACACCTCACGCTCACCACCCGAGCTTTGGGTTCGCAGCCACCACCCACACATCACCCGAAGGATCCATGCAAGCTTAGGTTTGCTTAGCACTACTCGTTAGGCCTTTGACGGTTTACCGCCGGTACGGGAATATCAACCCGTTGTCCATCGACTACGCCTGTCGGCCTCGCCTTAGGTCCCGACTTACCCAGGGAAGATTAGCTTGACCCTGGAACCCTTGGTCTTCCGGAGGACGGGTTTCTCACCCGTCTTTCGCTACTCATGCCTGCATTCTCACTCGTGTAGCCTCCACGGCTGGTTCACACCGCCGCTTCAATGGCCACACGACGCTCTCCTACCCATCCAACGGACTGAACCACAAAAGGCTTGTCTATACGTTAAATGCCACAACTTCGGTGGCGTGCTTGAGCCCCGTTACATTGTCGGCGCGGAATCACTTGACCAGTGAGCTATTACGCACTCTTTCAAGGGTGGCTGCTTCTAAGCCAACCTCCTGGTTGTCACAGCAACTCCACATCCTTTTCCACTTAGCACGCGCTTTGGGACCTTAGATGGTGATCTGGGTTGTTTCCCTCTCGACTATGAAGCTTATCCCCCACAGTCTCACTGCTGCGCTCTCACTTACCGGCATTCGGAGTTTAGCTGACGTCAGTAACCTTTTCGGGCCCATCGGCCATCCAGTAGCTCTACCTCCGGCAAGAAACACGCAACGCTGCACCTAAATGCATTTCGGAGAGAACCAGCTATCACGAAGTTTGATTGGCCTTTCACCCCTATCCACAGCTCATCCCCTCAGTTTTCAACCTAAGTGGGTTCGGTCCTCCACGCGCTCTTACACGCGCTTCAACCTGGCCATGGATAGATCACTTCGCTTCGGGTCTAGGACATGCGACTGAATCGCCCTATTCAGACTCGCTTTCGCTACGGCTACCCCACACGGGTTAACCTCGCCACATATCGCTAACTCGCAGGCTCATTCTTCAAAAGGCACGCCGTCACTAGAACAAGCTAGCTCCGACGGATTGTAAGCAAACGGTTTCAGGTACTATTTCACTCCCCTCCCGGGGTACTTTTCACCTTTCCCTCACGGTACTAGTCCGCTATCGGTCATCTGGAAGTATTTAGGCTTATCAGGTGGTCCTGACAGATTCACACGGGATTTCTCGGGCCCCGTGCTACTTGGGATACTCATCACGCGGTAAAACCATTTCGGATACGGGACTCTCACCCACTCCGGTCGACCATTCCAAGTCGTTCTCCTATAGCTTCACTCTCACGTTGACAGGCCGGCAGACCCATCCAACAAGTCCCACAACCCCGACCATGCAACCCCTGCCGGGTATCACACATGACCGGTTTAGCCTCATCCGGGTTCGCTCGCCACTACTACCGGAATCACTTTTGTTTTCTCTTCCTGGGGGTACTGAGATGTTTCACTTCCCCCCGTTCCCTCTACCCGCCCTATATATTCAGGCGGGAGTCACCAGGTACACAAGTGCCCTGGCGGGGTTTCCCCATTCGGAAATCCTCGAATCGCAGCCCGTTTATCGGCTCCCCGAGGCTTATCGCAGATTACTACGTCCTTCTTCGGCTCCAGATGCCAAGGCATCCACCGTTTGCTCTTAAAGATTTGAAATCACATAAGTATCAAAAAAATCACATTATAAATAATGCGACCAATGAAAAAAATTTAGTATCAACAACAACCCGTAGGTTGTTGTTAGATGCTCGCGTCCACTGTGTAGTTCTCAACGTACGGTCGATCCCAACCACGCCACCAACAAGTGCGACGCAGAAGGGCCCGAAGAAACCAAACACCCACCCCCATACAGGAGCAGCTGGCTGGGCCTTCAGGACCCAATAGTATGCACTGTCTTGAAACTAGAACCCACTCACCCACGCTTTCCAACCCTGCCCCGTAAAGGACCTGGCGTACTTGCACAGACGAGCAAATCAAAGTTTACTTTGTCGAATGTTCCACCCATGAGCGTTCAGCATCACACGTACGGTGATGTCCTGAACATTCTGCAACAACAATGTTGTTGAGTGCTCCTTAGAAAGGAGGTGATCCAGCCGCACCTTCCGGTACGGCTACCTTGTTACGACTTAGTCCTAATCACCAGTCCCACCTTCGACAGCTCCCTCCCACAAGGGGTTAGGCCACCGGCTTCGGGTGTTACCGACTTTCATGACTTGACGGGCGGTGTGTACAAGGCCCGGGAACGTATTCACCGCAGCGTTGCTGATCTGCGATTACTAGCGACTCCGACTTCATGGGGTCGAGTTGCAGACCCCAATCCGAACTGAGACCGGCTTTTTGGGATTCGCTCCACCTCGCGGTATCGCAGCCCATTGTACCGGCCATTGTAGCATGCGTGAAGCCCAAGACATAAGGGGCATGATGATTTGACGTCATCCCCACCTTCCTCCGTGTTGACCACGGCAGTATCCCATGAGTTCCCACCATTACGTGCTGGCAACATAGGACGAGGGTTGCGCTCGTTGCCGGACTTAACCGAACATCTCACGACACGAGCTGACGACAACCATGCACCACCTGTATAGAAGTGTCCAAAGAGTTGACGATCTCTCGCCCGTTCTTCTACATGTCAAGCCTTGGTAAGGTTCTTCGCGTTGCATCGAATTAATCCGCATGCTCCGCCGCTTGTGCGGGCCCCCGTCAATTCCTTTGAGTTTTAGCCTTGCGGCCGTACTCCCCAGGCGGGGAACTTAATGCGTTAGCTACGACACAGAACCCGTGGAACAGGCCCTACATCTAGTTCCCAACGTTTACGGCATGGACTACCAGGGTATCTAATCCTGTTCGCTCCCCATGCTTTCGCTCCTCAGCGTCAGTAGCGGCCCAGAGATCTGCCTTCGCCATCGGTGTTCCTCCTGATATCTGCGCATTCCACCGCTACACCAGGAATTCCAATCTCCCCTACCGCACTCTAGCCTGCCCGTACCCACTGCAAGCCCGAGGTTGAGCCTCGGGTTTTCACAGCAGACGCGACAAGCCGCCTACGAGCTCTTTACGCCCAATAATTCCGGACAACGCTTGCACCCTACGTATTACCGCGGCTGCTGGCACGTAGTTAGCCGGTGCTTTTTCTGCAGGTACCGTCACTTTCGCTTCTTCCCTACTAAAAGAGGTTTACAACCCGAAGGCCTTCATCCCTCACGCGGCGTTGCTGCATCAGGCTTGCGCCCATTGTGCAATATTCCCCACTGCTGCCTCCCGTAGGAGTCTGGGCCGTGTCTCAGTCCCAGTGTGGCCGATCACCCTCTCAGGCCGGCTACCCGTCGTCGCCTTGGTGAGCCATTACCTCACCAACAAGCTGATAGGCCGCGAGTCCATCCATCACCGATAAATCTTTCCCACAACTGACCATGCGGCCGCTGTGCATATCCAGTATTAGACACCGTTTCCAGTGCTTATCCCAGAGTGATGGGCAGGTTACTCACGTGTTACTCACCCGTTCGCCACTCATCCACCCCAGCAAGCTAGGGCTTCAGCGTTCGACTTGCATGTGTTAAGCACGCCGCCAGCGTTCGTCCTGAGCCAGGATCAAACTCTCCGTAAAAAATTACATGCCCCACCAGAAAACGGAAAAAGCTTCCCAGCAGAACGAGTTCAACCTGACAAAAACGAACATCATTACTGACGTTCATATAATTTGTCCAAAACAACCCCACCAATCCGAAGATCGGGAAGGGTTTAAATAAATTGGCATTTGACAATTTAAGTGCACACTATTGAGTTCTCAAGGACCAGACACTCCCCGTACCAGCCAAAGGCCTTCCGAAGAGCAACCTGTCTAACTTACCACAACTTCAAGTAAGTATTTGCGCAAGCTAATGAGCCGGACTGTTGTTCCGGCCCGGCAGCGTTGCAGTGACAAGAGATAACAATACGCAGATGCCAAGGTCAGGGCAACTTCAGGCCTCCACCGTGGCGTGTCGAACCGGTAAACCTATACAGGCAGCCAAATCTGGGTCGTCGCAAAGAATTAAGCGACCGACCAGACCCCCAGTTCATTGCCCGCTACATCGCGAAAGTGTGCACGGCGGCCGCCGGGGAATGCATAGGTGCCATTCGTAATGGTGCCGCCGGCTGCCACCACGGCAGCGACTGTACTGTCGAGGTCTTCGGCGTAGAGCAGCACGAGTGGCCCACCCGCGGTAGGAGTGGTGCCTGCGTCGAGCCCGCCGACCTCTCCCCCGCCCGCGGGGTCTTGGATACCTGCATACCCCGGCCCGTAATCGGTGAAGGCCCAACCGAACGCTTCTGCATAGAAGCGCTTGGCCGCCGCAATGTCGGGCGCACCCAACTCGATGTAGTCAAAGACACGGCGGTGTTGGCTCATGGTGTTGAGCCTACGCGGGGGCGGGGCGCACGGGAAGGGATCCGGAGCAGATTTATGCGCCCGCAGCCCGGGCCGCATTCGCGAGCTGCACGCGTGAGGCGACCCCGCTTTTGGCGTAGAGCGCACCTACGTGGGTTTTGATCGTTGTGACGCCTACCCCTAGGGCCCGCGCGATCGCCGGGTTGCTGAGCCCCTGCGCGACGAGGCCAAGCACCTCTCGTTCGCGTGCAGTGAGCGATTCGAGTGCAAGAGGTGAAGTGCCGGGCGGCGAGGTCTGGGGCTGCGCGGCATCGCTGGCAAGCGCGCGTGAGATCAGCCCCTCGGCAATTGCCGGGTCAATCACGCGGCGATCGGCCATCACGTGCCTGATGCTTTGCAGCATCTCAACCCCGCTGACGCTCTTGAGTAGGTATCCGCTCGCGCCGGCGGCCAACGCTCGCATGATGAGGTCATCGGCGTCAAAGGTCGTGAGCACGATCACGCGGGTCTGGGTCTCGGCCGTAATGCGTTCGGTGGCCCAGATGCCGTCTGTGCCAGGCATGCGCATGTCGACGAGCGCAATATCGGGGGCGTGTTTGTGGCACTGGGCCACCGCGTCGAATCCGTTGGTGGCCTCGGCCACAACCTCGATGCCGGCATCGGCGCTGAGGATCGCGGTGACCCCGCTGCGCACGGCTTCGTGGTCGTCGGCGACCACCACGCGAATGATCTCGGTCATCGGACTCCTTCTTCTGCCACTGTGGGCTCCGTTCCCGGCAGCGCTACGGTCGCGATCCAGGTGGCACTGTCTGTTTCTCGTCGGCTCTCGAGGCGGCCGCCGACCATCTCGAGCAGCGCGGCCGAGGCCCGCAGCCCGTGGCCGTTACCTGGGGCGGTGCGCGAGCCCCGCGCGATCTCATTGGTGAGGGAGATCCGTGTGTGTTCGGCCGCCAATTCCACGGTGACGTCGCCCGCGCCGTGTTTGGCCGCGTTGGCGAGGAGCTCTCGTAGCACGCGCAGCATCACGCCTCGGCGCGCAGCTGGCTCGGCCGCGAGGAGCGCATGCGTGCGGTCAAAATCACCCTCAGGCCACCGCAGATCTCGGTGCGCGGGCAGTACATCTGCGAGCGAATTGAGTTCGTTTGTCAGCTGATCCGGATCATTGGGGTGCTGCTCTGGAGCATCGAGCTCGAGCGACGCTGTGAGCACGGTGATGAGGCTGCGGAGCTCGCGGTGCGCGGCATCGGTGCCGTGCTTCGCGCGCTCGAGGCTTGCGGCGAGAGCATTGGCGGGCAGCACAGATCCTGCAGCGGCTGCAGGCGCGGTGGCCGTGGCGAGCTGCAGCTTCGCGGCTTCGATGTTGAGGCCGGCGACCGCGATCTGATTGGCGACGAGGTCGTGTAGATCGTGGGCGATGCGCTCGCGCATCTCAGTGGTCTGACGGGCGTGGGTGCGCACGAGGGCCGTGCGCGTGCGGGCCCGCTCGCTGCGCACGGCCCAGCCCCACGCCGCAGAGATCACCACCAGCAACCCCAACTGTACGACGACCGTGGGCACAGTCTGGCCCGCGGGCGACACGACCAGTAGACAGACAATGAGCAGCACCCCGAACGCGAGCGTCGCCCACAGTGCAATGCGCAGCCCGCGGTCGCTGCCGTACTTCACCGCGGCGTAGATCAGGTCACTCAAAATCAATACGACGCCGAGACTGCCACCAAACGACAGGTCGACCGCGGCGACGGCAGCCCCCAGCCCGAGGGCAAGGAACGGTCGCGTCGAACGCATCGTCGCGATCGCGGCCATGGCGAGCAAGGCCACCAAGAAAACAGTGCCGCGCGTACGAAATACCGCGAACTCAGCCCAGACCTGCAACATGCCCAGCTGTAAAATGGCGAGGCCGAGCATCAGCCACAGCACGGCGACGACCCCGTCGCGCGTGCGAGGGTGAGCGTTGAGTTGCTCCCAGCTGCGCGCGATCATGCCCCCATACTTGCAGAGTCTTTGCCCGTATCGGCTCATCCCCCGGGAGGAGATGGGGCGGCCCGCGGCAGGATCCGCGGCCACACAAACACGAGCACGCTGATATCCATGAGCATTATTGTGTGGGGCATCATCGCTTGCGAGGTCGGGTTTTGGGTGGTTATGTTGCTGGGGCTGGCGGCCCGGTACCTGCTACGTTTGCAACGACTATCGACCGCGCTGCTGCTGTCGGTGCCCGTGATCGACGTGCTACTCCTAACGCTGATCGCGTGGGATCTGCTGGCCAACCGGGCGGTCGCAGACTTTGCGCACGGCCTCGGCGCCGTGTATCTCGGGTTTACGGTGGCGTTTGGTCATCAGCTCATCTCGACCGTCGACGCCCACTTTGCGCACCGCTTCGGTGGCGGCCCCGCACCGACCAAACGACCCAAGACCGGGCCCGCACACGTGCGATATGAGTGGCAGCAGTGGCTGCGAGCGCTGCTCGCGGGCGCGATCGCAAGCCTGGTGCTGGGCGCCATCATCTTGCTGGTCGGTGACCCTGCCCGCACGGCCGAGCTTGCCAACTGGTATCCCCGCATCGGGTTGGTGCTGGTGATCTGGCTCATCACCGGGCCGCTGTGGGATCTCGTGGCCGACGTGTTTCGGTCGCGAGAGCCCAGCGAGCAGCTCTCATCGTAGGCGTGGTGGCCTCACAGGTACTCGCTTGCCGCCCGGCTGGTCAGCCGCTCTGCCGCTCAGCAGCTCAGCCGCTCAGCCCGCCGCGGGGCCGGTCTCAAGCTCGGCGCCCGATTCGAGCTCGGCGAACTTCGCCGCCATCGTGGGGTTGCCGCGCGTGAGCTTCTTGATCGTAAGGTCGTCTGCCTTGTCGTTTGCGAGCCGCAGGTTGTTCGCCGACTTGTGCAGCGCCTGCTTCACCTTCTCGAGATCCTTGATCGACTCGTCGATGCGCTTGACAGCCTCGTCGAAGCCTTCGGACGCGAGGCGCCAGTTGCGGCCAAATGCGCTCTTGAATGCTTCGAGGTTCTCTTCGAAGTTGGTGATGTCGACGTTCTGCGCGCGCACCTGCGCCAGCTCAGTCTTGTACTTCAGCGAGTTCATGGCGGCATCCCGCAGCAGCGAGATCATCTGCACGAAGAACTGCGGCCGAATGACGTACATCTTGGGGTATCGGTACGAGACGTCAACGATGCCCGTGTTGTACAGCTCGTTCTCGGGCTCGAGCAGCGACACCAAAATGGCGTACTCGCAGCCCTTCTCAGTGCGGTCTTTATCGAGCTCCTTGAAAAAGTCTTCGTTCTTCTTCTTGGTGGCCGTCGTATCGTTCTCGTTCTTCATCTCGAACATGATCGACACGAACTCGGTGCCGGCCGGGTCGAGGTCTTTGAAGATGTAGTCGCCCTTGCTGCCGGTGCGGGCGTCGTTGTCTTTCTCGAAGTAGGCGTTAGGGAAGGCGGTGGAGCGCAGCCGGTTGAACTCGATTTCGCAGTGCTGCTCGAGCGTCTCGCCCACCATTTTCGTGGAGAGCTTCGCCTTCATGTCTTTCAGACGCTCGATAGCGTCGTCGCGGTCTTTCAACTGCGTCTCGTACTTGTCTTTCATGGACTTCTCAGCGAGATCTTTCTCAAGCCCCGCACGTTCGAGGCTGCTCTGCAGCTCATCGCGCTGCTTTTCAACGATGCCCACGGCTTCGGTGAGCTCAAGCTTCTTGGCCATCTCGGCCGAAGCGATCTGAGCCTTCAGTTCGCGCACCTCGGCGGTGGCTTCGGCAGTCGTTTTCTGCAGTTCGGCCGCGAGCTTTGCCTCTGCCAGCTCAACAGCGGATCGCTTCTCTTGCTGTGCTTTCTCAAGATCGTTGCGCAGCGTATCGCGCTCTTTCTCGATCGCTCCGAGCGCCTCGGCCACGGCAAGCTTCTGGTTGGTCGCTCCGGCGTCGATCGTGGCCTGCAGCGCGGCTACCTCCGCCGCCTTCACAGCTACGGCCTCTTGTAATTCACTCTGCGCTTTCGCCGTTGCAAGCTCCAGGGCGTTCTTCTTTTCTTGGGCGGCGAGCTCGAGCCGCTCGTGCAGCTGGCTCTCGAATTCACTGTCACGCACCTGCTTCACGATGTCTGCGTAACCGGCCTCGTCGACGGTGAACGTTTTGCCGCAGTGCGGGCACTTGATCTCGTTCATGGGCGCGCTTCCTTCACTCGGTCAATGTATACGGGCTGTTGTCTGCTGCACCGCTACGCGCCACGCTCATCGGCGTAACGCGGGGCGATTTCTTCCATCTGGTCCATCACGAGCTCGATCGCTCCCACCTGCTTATCGGGTGGATACCGGTACTTCACGAGCAGCCGTTTAATGGCGGCTCGCAGCTTCGCCCGCACCTCGGTGCGCACGGTCCAGTCGGTGCGCACGTCTCGCCGCACGACCGCCACGAGTTCGCGCGCGATTGTGGCGAGCACCTGGTCGCCTTGGGTTTCACGGGCTGAATCGTTGCTGGCGATCGCGTCGAAGAAGGCGAGCTCGTCACGCGAGAGCGGCGGGTCAAAGCTCTCCCCGCGAGCTGCCTCGGCCACCACTTCTCGAGCGAGCTCGTACATCTCGGCAATCACCTGCGCAGCGGTGAGCTGCTGGTTGGTGTACCGGCGCATCACGTCGGCAATGCGAGAGGAGAAGGCCTGCTGCCACACAAGGTTGCCGCGGGAAATCTGGCGGCTCTCTGCCGTGAGCTGAGCCCGCAGCGCCTCAATGGCGAGCTGGGGGTTGCGCGCCTGCTGCGTGCGCGAGAGAGATTCTGCGCTCAGGTCATCGAGCGAGAGCTTAGGAATCCCGGCCGCTTCGTAGATGTCGATCACGTCACCCGATGCCGTGGACTCGGCCACGAGGCTGCGCAGCAACCGCTGCACCTCCTCAGGTACTGGCTCATCATCAGTCTGCCGCGCCAGAGCATCGTACTTTGCCATCCACACCCGCACCTCCTCGTAGAAGGAGATCTCGTCACGCAGCTCGTTCAGGTTCTCGGCCCCCGTGGCAAGCGCCCAGGCTCGCGCTAGCTTGCCGCTCAGCTCACGGAAGCGCGTTGCCGCGCTCGTGGTGCCATCACTCGCCATGCGCGCAGGATCGCGCAGGTGCTCGGTGGCCACGGTGGCTGCGGTGCTTTTAGCGCGGGGGTGGCCGGATCGCACGATTCGTTGCCAGTCGCAACCGACCAGCAGCGCTCGAATATCGTCGACCAACTGTTCGGTGAGCTGCATCGCTTCTTCGGTGTTGCGACCCACAGGTTTATTAGCCCGATCGGTATCGGTGTACTCAGCGAGCGCCGCAGTGAGGTTATCGACGAGCGGAGCGTAAGCCACAAGCAGCCCGTCTGCCTTACCGCGGAAGGTGCGGTTGACACGGGCCAATGTCTGCATCAGCAGCGCACCCTTGAGCGGACGGTCAAGGTACAGGGTGTGCAGTGGGGGCGCGTCGAAGCCGGTGAGCATCATGTCCTTGACGATCACGAGCTCGAGCTCGTCGTTAGGGTCTTTCAGCCGCGCCTTGATGCGCGCGTTCTCGGAATCGCGGCGCACGTGGGTTCTGATGAGGTCGGGGTCTGAGGGCGTACCCGAGTAGACGACCTTGATGCGGCCTGACATCGGATCATCGGAGTGCCACTCGGGGCGCAGCGTCACGATGGCATCGTAGAGTTTGGCACAGATCTCGCGAGTGCCGCCAACGACGAGCGCTTTACCTGGCCCCTCGATGAGGGGGGTCATTGCCGCACTCCGACGATCCCAGTGGGTGAGGATGTCTTTGGCGAGCGCCTCGATGCGCTCGGGGGCGCCGTAGACCGCGTTCATCACGGCCACCGATGCTTCGATTTTAGCGCGCTCGGTGTCGTCGAGCCCCAGCGTGGCTTCATCGGCCGCGGCGTCGATCTCGTCGACGGAGACCTCCTGGGCGAAGTCCACTTGGATGAGGCGTGGTTCGAACGAGACAGGTACGGTGGCACCGTCTTCCACGGCACGGCTGAGGTCGTAGATGTCAATGTAGTCACCGAACACGTCACGCGTATTACGCTCGGCGAACGAGATAGGGGTGCCCGTGAACGCGATGAGGGTTGCGTTGGGTAGCGCCCGCTTGAGATGGTGGGCGTACCCGTCGAGTGAGTCGTAGTGACTACGGTGTGCCTCATCAACGACCACGATGATATTGCGGCGGTCACTCAGGTGAGGGTGTTTCAGTCCCGAGTCCTTCTCGGCCTTGTTCAGGCCGAACTTCTGTAGCGTCGTAAAGAAAATACCGCCGGTAACGCGTGCCGCGAGTTCATCGCGCAGATCTTCACGGCTGCCCAGCTGGCGCGGGGACTCCGTAAGCAACTGGCTGCGATTGAAGGTTTCGTAAAGCTGGCCGTCGAGTTCGGTGCGGTCGGTGACGACCACCAGTGTCGGGTTGCGCAGTTTCTCGTGGCGGGCAACGAGACCAGCGTAGAGCTCCATCTCCATAGATTTACCCGAGCCCTGCGTGTGCCAAACGACAGCAGCCTTACCGTCGGAGTCCACGGCGTGCGCCGTTGCAGCGACGGCCTTGGTGACGGCGAAGTACTGGTGCGGTTTAGCGATGCGTTTCGCCAGGCCGTCTTCGCCTTGGTCGAACGCAGTGAAGTGTCGCGTGAGCGTCAGGAAGCGGGTCTGCTCGTAGAGCCCCAATACTGCGTCGTCAATGGGTTGCACATCGACCGGGTTGGGGTCGTCGAGCACGTGCTCGAGGCGAGGCTGGGCGAGCTTCTTGCCGTGGTCGTCGACGTTCCACGGCGAAAAGTGGTTGAGCGGCGTGAACGGAGTGCCATAGCGGGCATCGAGTCCGTCACTGGCGAGGTTGAAGACGCAGAATCGAAACGCGAGGGGGAACTCTTCTAGATAGGTGTGCAGTTGGGCGTGCGCTGCGGCCACCCCCGCATTGGCACCGGCCCGCTTCAGTTCGATGACGCTGAGCGGCAGGCCATTGACATAGAGCACCACGTCGAAGCGGCGATGAATGTCTCCCCGCCCCGGAACGTTCTGACGCAGTGTGACCTGGTTCACGGCGAGCCAGTCGTTGCGCTCGGGAACCGGGCTCAGTAACTGCAGCGTGGGATGCTGCGGGGTGCCGTCAACGTCGACGTAACTCATACGGTAACCGTCGACGAGCATGCGGTGCACACGTTCGTTCTCGGTGATAGCGTCTTGCGACGACGGCGTCGCAATCTCGATAGCTGCCTGCTGCAGGTACTCAGCGGGGATACCCGGGTTCAGGCGGCGTAGTGCTGCGATGAGGCGCGGCTGGATGAGTAGGTCGTCCCACTTTTCGCGTTCCCCCGTGCCGGGCGCGATCTCGCTGCCGGCTACGGCCCGCCACCCGAGTGGCTCGGCTAGTAGGTCGAGCACCCTGTCTTCCCAGTCAGCCTCGCTCGCGCGCATCATCGCGGCTCCTTCTCTCATGTGATTTTCGTGGCGTGTAGGGGAATGCGTAAAATCAGAACGATGCTGCCGGGTTTCAGTGCAGAGCTATGCCTCGGCAGGTTCTGATGTTTGGTGAGATGCTTCGACCCCGTCAGCTCGAACGAGACGTGCCAGTCGCGCTTTAGGCGCGGAGGTCGGAATCTCGGGTCGAGATTCGATCAGACCGAGCGCCCCAAGCGCAGCAGTTCTCGCAGTGAAGTACAGAAGGTTGAGGCTGGCAACGGAGTCAAGCTGCCTTTCGAAGGTAACAATCTCGGATTCCTCGAGAAGCGCTCCCGCGTTGTCCCCCTGAAGTACACCCGAGACATCGATATCTGCGGTGCCGTCACCTGTCGCGACATGCAAATGGGCCAGCAAGAACCGGTTGCCAGATTCATCGGGTTCTGGTGCATACCCGATGCTCCAGTCAACGTGTGGCTCGGCCGGCGCCGCTATCTCTACCTGGAGCGACATGATGAGTGGAGAGTCAACTGTCATTATCGATGGGTCAGACATTCTGTGCCTCTGATTCTCGCGCCCAGACTGAGCTGCGAGCTGCAGCCCTGTGGCGGCTGGTTCGCGGTAGGCGCCAATCCGTTTCACGTGGTCGTGTGACGTTAGAACCCGCAGCGGGGTTGAGTTCGAGGCTTTCACCCAGCACGTGGAGGGTAGCCGCAAGCGTTGCCACGCCGATGTTGTGTTCACCCTTGAGCCGACGGGTAATTTCTGCACGGCTCACACCGAGCGCGCGGGCAAGCTCGGCTCGGCTCATCCCGCTACGTTCAAGTGCCCCTGCGATACGCTCGGCCGCATCGATCTTCGCGGCTTCTTCAGCGTAAACGGCATCATAGGTGGGGTCTCCGAGGGAGAAGATGTCGTTGCTCATGGTTTGTCTCCGTTCCATTCCCAGAAGATGTCTTGTGCTTTGCGGATTTCTCGTGGCACTTGACTGTCTTTGGGCTTCTCTCGCCCGTGGGTTGCGTACCAACAGAGTTGGTAGCGAATAAGGTACAGGCGGTACTTGTCTACTTTGATTTCGTAGACGATCGCTTCGTCGCCGGCAGAACTCAGCCGGCGAAAGTTCTCAGGCGTCTTGATCGGGGTGCCGTCACGCAGATACTCGAGGTACTTCGCGTATCTTGCACGATAACGAATTTGAAGACCTTGAATGAAGTCAATCGCATCGCTCCTCCCCGACCTACGGTTCATCGCAAACACGGTGTCGCAGCCTGGCCAGAACCGAGTTAAGTGTTCATTCATAACTTAACACTTTTCTTTTCGCTGCGACACCGCGGCTTCAATCTAGGCTCCTGCCTCGCTGGCTATGCGCTCCGCGTCACGCACGCGCAGCTGACCCGACATCAGCTTGGGAAGCAACGTGTCTCTTGTTTCTGCGAGAGTTTTATTTTCCCTTACCGTTGTTTCAACCACGTCCAGGAGCGGCTGGCGGATTCAATTGGTTGTCGCAACACCCTGATGATGGAGGTGTTCAAGAATGGCGACGAAAGATTGGGCCGCGAAAACCGGTGATGCGCCCGAGGTGGTGCGTCGGCAGTGGCGTGCGGATAGGGCGTTACGGCCCCCGATGCGATCTCCTGGTAGACCGGAGCCTTCCCGGTCAGTTCAGCGCGAGTTTTGGCGTCTGATCGCCACTGGGATCACCTCGGCTGAAGCTGCGCTACAGGTGGGCGTGTCAGTGCCAGTAGGTACGAGGTGGTTTCGGCATGCTGGGGGTATGACACCACTGAGTTTGTGCGAGCCCACTGGGCGGTATCTCTCATTTGAGGAACGTGAAGAGATCGGCCTCCTTCGCGCCCGGAACATTGGGGTGCGTGAGATTGCCCGCCAGTTGCGGCGTGACCCTGGAACGATTTCACGTGAGTTACGACGGAACGCAGCCACCCGGAGCGGGAAGCCAGAATACCGGCCGTTGGTCGCGCAATGGAAAGCGCAACAGGCCGCGAAACGTCCCAAAGTAGCGAAGCTTGTGCAGCACGATCACTTGCGGGAGTACGTGCAGGAGCGTCTTTCTGGTGAGGTTCGGCTGCCCGATGGCACCATCGTTACGGGACCCAAAGCCCCGGTATGGAAGGGACTAAATAAGCCGCATCGGCAGGACCGGAAGTGGTTCCTGGGGTGGAGCCCGGAACAGATCTCCGAACGGTTGAAGGTCGATTTCCCCGATGATGAGAGTATGCGTATCAGTCACGAAGCGATCTACCAGTCTCTCTATATCGAGGGTCGTGGCGCGCTGAAGCGTGAACTCGTCGCGGCGCTTCGGACTGGGCGTGCGCTCCGGAAACCGCGGGCGAGGTCGCGCAACACACCGCAGGGGGCATGTCACCGCTGATGTGGTGATTTCTGAGAGGCCAGCGGAGGCTGCTGATCGTGCAGTTCCGGGGCATTGGGAAGGGGACCTCATCATCGGGACGAACCGGTCGGCGATAGGCACCCTCGTTGAGCGGAAGAGCCGTTCCACGTTGTTGGTGCATCTGCCTCGACTGGAGGGGTATGGGGAGCAACCGGTGGTGAAGAACGGGCCCGCGCTTGGTGGGTATGGGGCTGTGGCGATGGCCGATGCGCTGACTGTGGCGATGTCTCAGCTACCGCAGCAGCTCAGGAAGACGTTGACGTGGGATCGCGGGAAAGAGCTCTCCGCTCATGCGAAGTTCGCATTCGAGACTGGCACGAAGGTGTTCTTCGCGGATCCGCATTCGCCGTGGCAGCGGCCTACGAACGAGAACACGAACGGGCTCCTGCGACAGTATTTTCCGAAGGGTACTGATCTTTCAAGGTGGAGTGTGGAGGAGCTTGAGGCGGTGGCGTACACGTTGAATAACCGGCCCAGAAAGGTGTTGGGTTGGAAGACCCCGGCAGAGGTATTCACGGAGCAGCTACAGTTGGTTCAACGACCCGGTGTTGCATCGACCGGTTGAACTCACCCAGTTTCGAAGCCGGAAATTCCGGCGTGCGCTCTCACGTCACGGCCTAGTGGGATCGATGGGGCGAGTTGGTGCTGCCGGCGACAACGCGGCGATAGAGAGTTTCTTCAGTCTCTTGCAGAAAAACGTGCTCAACCGTCGCTCCTGGGCTACCCGTGAAGAGCTACGGATCGCGATTGTGACTTGGATCGAGCGCACCTACCACCGCCGACGTCGGCAGCCTCGCCTAGGCCGGTTGACCCCGGTCGAGTTCGAGGCCATCATAAACACGTCGGTCGCTCTCGCGGCCTGACGTATTAACTGTCACCAACTCCTACAGCAGACCCAAACCCGCTAAAAGAACCCTCTACCAAACACGACACTTGACACCCCGCCAGCTGTCGCGAGGCCACCTACCCCAGTATCGCCGAAGTTGCCGCTGGTCAGGGCCAAATCGTGCGGGGTGAGCACTGGCGCGACGTCACCCCAAGCGGCACCCGCCCCCACGTCGAACATGCCGACCTGCGGGTCGAGCAATTCGATGTCGCGCATGCTCGACAGGTCGAGGATGATGCCGCCCGTGTTGGTCGAGCTGCCCGAGATGCCATGACCGCCCGAGCGCACGCTGAACGGCACGGGATCGCTAGTGTTGCCGGTCGTGCCGGTATTGCCCGTCGTGCCGACTTCGCGGCGCACGCTTGTCGCGTACTCCACCACGGCGGCGGCTTCGTCGTCGTGTGTCGGCCGCAGCACCAGTTCGGGGCTCCCAGCGCCCATGTAGCTGGAGCGCAACCGCCAGTAGTCGGTGTCGTCCGCCCGCACCGCCACCCGCTGCAGAGTTTCGGGCAGATCCGGCCAGATCTGCTGACCCTGCTGGCCCAGCTCACTCATTTTCTTCACCAGTCGCTGCTTCGTTCGTTGCTTCCTGCCGCCCCTCGGCGAGCTGCTGCAGCACCCGACTCACATGTTCCTTGTTACGCAGCGTGAACTGTGCCGAGGATGCGGCCGAGTTCGCGGCCGCCGCGACACTCACGCGCCCCACCTCGGCATCCGACACCCAGGTCGGGTCGACCCACTGACGCTGACGAGTTTCGACCGGGCCGAGTATCTGCGCGAAAACACGTCGCTCGGCACCAACCTCTTGCGAGAGAACCTCGTGCATCATCTTGAGGGCGGCCTGCTCCATGTTGATGATGGAGGCCCCGGGCACGGGGGTGGTCGCGCTGCCGCCCAGGATCAGCTGGTAGCTGCCATGCTTCGGCAGTCGCGGAATCCACGCCCGCGCGGTCGCGAAGTGGGCGGTGGTGAGTTCTACGAAGTAACGGTTCCACTCATCGCGTGTCACCTGCCAGAGCGGCCGCCCCTGCCACCAGCCACCAATCGATGCGACGACGTCGGTCACCGGGCCGAACTGGGTCTCTACGGCCGCGGCCAGTGACTCGGCGCCGTCGAACGTCACGTAGTCATGAATGACGAAGTGCAGGTTGGGATGCTCGGCGAGTGCGCCCAGCACCTCACGGAACTCGGCGACGCGAGCCTCGGAACGCGAAGGAAAAATGATCTCGTCCCGAGTCATCAGCCAGGCGCGCACGACGCCCTCCCCACTGATCCGGTGCCGCCGATGATCACGACGCGACGACCAGACAGGTCTCGCCCCTGCTCTTCGTTCTGCACTTCAGCCACGGTCATGGCTGCCTCCCTCGGTTGCTCGCTGACGGAAATCACCGCCGCACACTTATCTGTAACTACAGGTAAGTGTGCTGTGTTCCCGTAATTTTGCACCGCCCGAGGGCCCAGCAAAACACGAAAGGTCTCTCGCGGGAATCCAGTGATCCCCGCGAGAGACCTTTTCGACAGAAGCCTTACGAGGCAGTCTGCCCACCGTCGACAGCTATCACTTGGCCCGTGACGTAGCTGGCGCGGTCAGACAGCAACCAAAGCGCCGCCTGCGCAATCTCGAGCGGTTCAGCCGTGCGCTTCAGCGCCGTCCTGGAGACCATTCGATCCTCGCTGCCTGCAACAGTCTCAAATAGCCGTTCAAGCAGCGGGGTTCTCGTGGGCCCGGGGGCGATGGCGTTCACACGAACTCCGCGCAAACCATACTCAAGGGCCGCAGACTTTGTCACCCCGAGGATTGCATGCTTGCTGGCCGAATAGGCTGCGGCTTGCGCAGCTCCGATGAGACCCGCCAGTGACGAGGTGTTCACAATCGCCGCACCAGCAGTCATTGCCGCAAGCTCAGCACGCATTGACTGCCAGACACCGTTGAGATTCACGTCTAGCGTTCGCTGCCAATCAGCAAACTCAACATCCAGCAAGCCACCCGAAGGTCCCGGAATTCCAGCATTATTGAATGCTCCATCCAGGCTGCCATAGCTACCCACAGCAGTTTGCGCAGCATCAGTCATGAACGCATGATCAGTCACATCGCCAGACAGGCCTATCGCAGAAAAGCCATCTGCCTCCAGCAGAGCAACCAACTGCGCTAGCGCCCCCTCGTCGCGGTCCACGACGACAAGAGACGCACCTTCGCGAGCGAACAACTTGGCTGCAGCTTCACCAATTCCAGCCGCAGCCCCCGTAACGAGAACCGACTTGCCGGCAAGTTCCGCCGAGCCACCCACAGGGGCGGTACCCACTATGAAATTTCAATCGGGAGCTGAGTCCAGCTCCTGAGTGGTGCGGTGTTAAGCGACACGGCCTCGCCAGCAAGCTTGAGGTTGGTAACCTTCTTCGCGAACGTGGTCAGCAGAATCTGCACCTCCATGCGGGCTAGCGGCTGGCCTGCGCACTGGTGAATTCCAAAGCCAAGCCCCAAGTGATCGCGACTCGCCTGCGTCAGGTCATACTGTTCTGCACGCTCGCCCCACTTGCGATCATCACGCCCAGTCGCGCCGGTGAAGAAGATGATCTTCTTGCCACCGGTGAGCTTGATTCCGCCGAGCTCGGTGTCCTCCGACACTGTGCGAGTGATCGTCTGAGTAGGCGACTCGAAGCGAAGCGTTTCATCAAGTGCAAACTTTGCGAGATCGGGTTCAGCGGAGAGCTTTTCCCACTGTTCCGGGAAATCAATAAGTGAGTGAATCGTGTTCACGAGCCCAAAGATCGTGGTGTCCATGCCGGCCGTAATAAGTGCCCGGATCAGCTTTACCGCCAGCTCATCATCAATGTCACCCTCGTCAACCATGGCCCAGATACGTGCACCCCAGCCGTCTGGGGTGAGGTTTTCGCGCTTGCTGGCGTTAGCAACCCATTCCCGAAGCGGACCAGCTTCGCTCATGATTTCACGAATCCTTTCGTTGTGCGGCGACGTCGAAGCTTGGATGGAGAGGCTGCTGAACGGCAGCATGCTGTCCCGACCGTCTTCAGGCACACCGATCAGGTCAGGCACAATCGAGAAGGGGAATTGGTAGGCAAAATCTTCGTAGGCATCAATAGTGCCCTTAGCGAGGAGTTCATCAACGAGTTCCTCGGCCCGAGCCGTCAGCCTCGCCTGCAGTCCCCGCATTTCCTTCGCGGTAAACAGCTTGATGATCGCCTGTCGAGCTACGTCATGGTTCGGCGGGTCCTGCTCAACCAGGCCACTCGGCTTGAGGCCAGGCCACCGCTCTGAATCGGCCAGGTCAGCTAGCCCCACACCGCGCGCGGAAGTGAAGCGGCGCCAGTCGAGTAGGGCCTCTCGCGCCAGATCGTATCGCCCGGTTGCGTAGGCATCGTACTTTTCGAGGTAGACCACGGGGCCGGCATCTCGCAAGCGAGTATAGAAGGGGTACGGGTTGAGCCAGACGTCTTCCCCGTAAGGATCCTCGTGAATAACCGGAAGCGACGAGCTTTGCATTTTCTACTCTCTTCTTTGAGGTTGACCACCCTGACCGAGCGGTGCAGCGGCATACGGCAAGACTATCCGTTAACTATATGAAATGTGCTGGATTTCATAAAATCTAGTATTTAATACAGTATGCGCGCTGGGTGGCCGCGCACGGTTGAGCGTTCAGGTGTTATTTTGTCAGCGACGCGGCTTCCTGAAGCACCCCTTCAATCCATTCAAGCGCCACTTCGCTTGCGTCATCCCAACTTGATGCATCGTGCCGGCCATACTCGCCGATTCGCTTCGCACCCTGCCCCGCAAAGCGGCGGTCGATGTGTTCGCTGCCCTGGCTATAAGTTGCTTCGTAGAATCGATCTCCGAGCCCAAACATTGCGTACACAACACCGCTGAGATCTGGCAGGACCGAATCAAAATCATCGATGAATGGTTTCACCACATTGGGGACTTCACCGTCGCCATGAGTCGAGCACACAACCACATATAGCCGGTCAGTCGTCAGCGCCCCCGGCTCAATCTCGTGTATTTCATTCAGCTCAGTCTCGCAACCAGACTCCTTAAGCTGTTCAATGAGGTCCTCAGCGATGAGCTCACAATTGCCAGATTCTGTGCCATACAGTACGTGTACCTTCATAGCGATTCCCTTCTTAAAAGCTTTCTATAACCAAATTTATGAGGATGCCCCGCGCGCTACACGAATCATGTCTTGCGCAGTTTTCACTTTTCGCCGCACACGTTCGGCGCCTGCGCCAGCACGCTCGTGCTCATCGAGCCGAAGCCAATCTGAATACGAAACAGCTAACTCTCTCACATCCGCTGGGAGCCCCACCCACCCCGCTTTATCAGAACGAGGAGCGAGTTCACCAGACTGCAAGTCAGCCTCAATCTCAGCAGCTACAGACTTGGCGCAAGCACGGTTCTCGGGAACGCCCCCCGTGGCTCCACGCTTAAGCCACCCAGTCCGGTAAACACCAGGAGCCACCTTGCCTGAGTCGCTTGGCTCAAAGACAGACGCATCCGTCGACTCTTCAGACGACCAAGCAGCTGAAACCAGGCGTGTGTCACCTAATTCAAACCCAATTGCTGTGATCACGCTAGTCGCATCAATGATGACCCGTTCACTCTGCCGCACCAGGGCGACGCCTGTAACACGAGCGTCGCCAAGCAGCTCGACCGGTTCGGCTCCAAAATGAAGATCGACCTGAACGTCATGGGAGCCCCCCGAGGAACCGTTTCCGCTGCCGACTAGCTCCAGCCGGGCTGAACCCCGGGCATCAATGTCACCGTCAGGTGATTCAACGCCATATGCAGTGAGGTGAACACTATCTAAGTCGATAATTTCCTTGAGCATCTGAGGGTCGAAAGCACTTTTAGCGGCCGATGATCTGCTGAGCACAGTGACGCGCTTCGCAGGCCCCCTCGCATACTCTTCAAGCGCTTCATCATCTATGTCGCTCCCCGCGTAGAGTGATGCTGGCTTTGCCAGAAATCGCAACACGTCCATCGCAACGTTGCCCGCACCAACGATAACAATTTCATCGCCAAGCTCATCCAACGCTTGAGTTGCATTAGGTGCAGAGTTCAACCTCCGAGTGATCGCACCCGCACCAAAGACGCCCTGAAGTTCTTCTCCCAAGACCCCTAACGGCCGGTCTTCGTAACGACCCGTCGCTAAGACAACGGCATCGAATTGAGCCGCGAGGTCATTGACCGACAGCTGCGCTTCTGCGCCTTCGCCGATATGAACGCCACCGGCAAACCTAATATCTGGGGAGCGAAACATTCTTTCGAACTGCCGCGTAATCGCTTTTGTGTGCTGATGATCAGCTGCAACACCGTAGCGAATGAGCCCGAACGGAGATGCATACCTGTCGAAGATGACAATCTCCGCCGCTGACAGACTCCGTTGCAGCGCCTGCGCAAGATAGCACCCCGCTGCGCCAGCTCCAACAACTGCAATCTTTACTGAATTTTCAGTGCTCATTTAATCATTCCTTACATTGCTCAGCTAGCGGCACTGCTAGTTGATTTTGCCTTAATCCAGCTATCGGGCTCAATCCTTGTCGTTGGTGAAACTCCAAGTTCCCGAGTCTCCCGCCGCAGATTGGGCTCAACGTCTTGTCCGCCGCTTACAAAAATTCGAACCATGGATATTAGTTCATCCGACATCTGCTCAAACACCTCTCGGGGCATTCCCTCAAGCATGGGTGCGCCTTGCCATTGCTCACGATTTCCAAACAACAGCGGGACCGCAAAGCAATGCGGAGCCCCTAACGCAAGCCCCACTGGGTCATGCACACGCACAAGCGACGCTGGAATGCCCGCGGCAGCCGCAGATTCCGCCAACTGCATCGCAGGCAATCTGAACTTTTCGAGTGTGATTACATCGCCCATTCGCTGCTTCGCTGATGCGACTTTACGGCTATTTTGGAGCATGACTGCAACGCGTTCGGGCTCATTAAACGTCGCCGCTATCGCCTCTTCCACACGCACTTCAGTGAACGCTGCATCAGGTGCAGCCGCCACAAATGCCTGACCCTCGTCAGAAGTCGTCACTACGAGCACGTCCGAGACGTGCGCGTTCTTGCCAAACGCGCACGCGTCGCCGGTCTCGGTCGACACCAGTCCGTCATCTATGACAGGGAATACTGGCATCCCCCGACCTCTGTACTCTGCCACCAGCTGCTGCTGAGCCGAAAGCACATCGGAGGTTGTGGCCTCTTGAGGTGACACTTCCAACGCTGCCACGAATGCGCTGCTGCGCTCCCGGTAGGCTGCCTCATCGAACGGCGCGTCACCCGGCGGGCTCACTAAGAGCACTCGTCGAAAAAGTCCCTTAGCTTCAGTCGCAGTTGCGAGCGCCTGCGCGATCCAACCGCCAGCAGAATCACCAGCGAGCGTGACGTTCTCGGGGTCTCCACCGAATGCAGTGATGTACCGCTGCACCCAACGAAGCGCCAGCATTACATCGTGCAGGCCTTGGTTACGAAGTTCAGCTCCAGGCCCATCTCCCAAAAAGCCCCAGGCCCCAATTCGATAATTCACAGTCACAACGATTGCTTCTGTGCCACGAGAGAGTTGCCCACCGGCGTACCACTGCGAGCTACCACTTCCTGATAAGAAGCCGCCGCCCGGAACAAAGACGATGACTGGAGCATCGTGCGAGCGGACTGGCCCTTGGATACGGAGGTGAAACGCATCAACAGTTTGCTCGAGATCAGACAGCGCCGAGCCAAGCAAGAAATCAAGGCCCCCCGGATTCTGGGGGAAGCAAGCCGGAGACGTCTGCCGCGGTGTTGACAGTTCGGCCAAACTAAACGGCCTATTCGCTTCACTTAATTGCGCATACTGGACGCCCCGCGCATCGAAGATACCGTCGGTTGCGGGCGCGGTGATTTCTCCGCCAAAGAATTCCAGTGTGCTGGTCAAAACAGTCTCTCAATTTCTCATCGTGCTCGTATGCGCAGTGCGTCCCGATAGATAGATCAGAAGCTGACAAGCTCCCGAAGCTTCGCCAAGATGGCCACTTCATCAGTCTGTTCAAACGCTCCGTATACATACTTATCGGGGCGAATCAGCAGGAAGCGCGATCGTTCACCCGACAGCTTTGACAAAGAGCCATCCAAATCGACTAGATCGATGCTGCCAGAACCGTTTGCGGCAGGCCGACGGCCAGCAGCGATCACAACGTGCCGCACGCCAAACGCTTCCCAGCCCGCGTTCAAGGGCGCCGTTCTGGCAGATCTGCCCGCGATCTCGATCAAAGACCAACCTGTACCGAGCACGGTGTCGAGAGGCATTTCTTCACCGTCGGTTGTCTGAACACGCGGTTGGCTCAGTGAGCGGCCAATCACTTCAGCAAGAGCTGGGAGGGCCGACGTAGCCGTTGCTGCCCCCGCCTCCGTGTAGACCGGAGGAGTAATAAATTTCATTCCTGAGAGGAAGTCTCGTACCTTCGGAATCAAGCAAAGGCCTCGCACTACGGTGTCCCTCAGCCGCGGCACCACAGTTCCCGTAGCCATAACAACACGGCCCACACGTCGCGAGACTTTGACCATCTTCGCGCCGTGTGTATGCCGTTCAACCTCATATGAGTCGAGCAGCTGCTCGGTTGCTCGGCCGCGTAGTGCCTCAATCAGCTTCCACGCCAGGTTCTGCGCATCGCGGATACCGGCGTTCAGCCCCTGCCCGGCGAACGGAGGCATCAAGTGCGCCGCATCTCCGATCAAGAACAGTCGATTTACCCTGTAATGCTTTGCAATTCGCTGGTGAGCAACATAGACCGCGGCGCGGCGCACGTCAGCATCGTCGAGCTGGGGCCGGAAGGGCTTAACTAGATTCCGGATCATTTCGGGACGCGTCATCTCATCAGCGTCTTCACGATCAAACAGCATGAACTCAATGCGAAGGCGGCCCTTCACGCCAGGGACCAGCACATACGGGCGCTTACCATCACAGTGGAACTCAGCAAAGGGATCTCGCTTCGCAGTCTCCCCCAGCAGGTCGATGACGATCCAACGCTGCGGCTGGGTGCTCCCTACTAGCGGAATGTTCGCGAGTTTCCGAACCGTACTCTTGCCGCCGTCTGCACCAACGAGCCACTCCGCTGCAAAACTGACGTTGGCACCGTGAGAATCCGTAGCTTCAACAGTGACCCCCCGTACGCTCTGAGACAGGCCGGTGACCTCGTGGCCGAGCTTGAAATCAATATTTGAGTGTTCAAGTGCACGATCAAAGAGAAGTTGCTCCATGACCGGCTGATCAAATTGAGACTTCGCTGGCTGCCCGATCCGAGATGGCATTGGCTTTGCAGATGCCAGAAGACGGCCATTCAGCCCAAAGTAACGACTCCCCGTGTCGAGAAGACTTTCGCTCTTCAGCGGTTCCGCAATTCCAAGGTCAGCCATCACCCGGAGCGACTCGTCGACGAGGCTGATCGCCCGGGGAAGATCCCCGGGCTGCGTCGCGCGTTCCAAGACTAAGACCGAGAATCCCGCGTCTGCCAATATCAGAGCGTGCGTCAGGCCTATCGGGCCTGCGCCGACAACAATTACGTCATTAGTTGCTGCATTCATGTTCTCAGTCCCAGTCTCAGTTCACGGACAGTCAGGGCTAACTACGCAACGATCCGGTTGCTCAGCACACCCATACCGGTGGCCTCAACTTCTACAACGTCCCCATCCTTCAAGAAGGTCGGGGGAGTCATAAAGAGCCCCACGCCACCGGGAGTTCCGGTCGCTATCACGTCACCAGCACTCAGCGCAGTGAACGAAGTGATGTACTCAATCAGCTCAGGAATGTCGAAGAGTAGCTTCTCGACGCGAGCCTGCTGTCGAATTTCACCGTTGACACGAGTTTCCAGCACGACGTCATCGATTGACTCGACCTTATCTGCCGGAACGTAGTAGGGCCCAAAAGCACCACTCTCAGGAAAGTTCTTGCCAGGGGACCACTGCCCCGTGTGGCGCTGCCAGTCACGTGCCGAAAGGTCGTTGAACAACGCATAGCCCGCAACGTACTTCCATGCTTCCTCACGAGGCACACGGTAAGCATCTTCAGCGAGCACAATCGCGATCTCGCCCTCGTAGTCGTACATGTCTGAGGGCGGCAGCGTAAGGTCGACGCCGTGCGGAGCAAGGGTGTCAGCCCAACGAATAAAGATCGTGGGGTGCGGAACATCGGCGCGCCCCGTCTCGTCCTGATGGGAGCGGTAGTTCACGCCCGCGCACACAATCTTGCCAGGGTTGTCGATGAGCGTGTGGAACGTCGTATCTTCAACGGCCTGTTTTGGGTTCTCGAGGACCTGCTCTGCTCGTTCAGGCAAGACTTTGCCGACGATAGCTTCCTTCAGTGATGTCGCTACACCTGCCCCACTTGGACCCAGGTCGTACAGCAGGCCCGCGTGTTCCGCCCCCCAGGTAAGCCCGTCTACGCCCTGATAGCTAGCAAATCGCATGTGAGTTCGTCTCCTCATTAGTACAACGTCATCGTTTGTATATGCCTGGGCGCGTAAATCAGCTACCCCGCTTGCATTGTGCATACTCTATCAAAAAATACAAAATAATCACATATCTTTAAAATATCCTAGGGTGGGACCATGGCAAGACGTGGAAACTCCGACACAATTAGCACCCAAGTGCGAAATCAACTCCGCAAGGACATCCTCGCTGGCACATGGCTGCCCGGCGAGAAACTCCTTCTATCTGAACTCTCAAAACGCTACATAACCAGCAGCACCGTGGTTCGCGAAGCCCTGACTCGGCTTTCAGGCGACGACCTCGTGCAGCTCAAACCGAATCGCGGGTTCTTTGTCCCACAGCTCTCACTAAGCGAGCTGCGGGACTTCAACGAGCTCCGATGCGTCACCGAAGGTTTAGGCATTCGTCTCGCAGTCGAGCGGGGTGATCTCACCTGGGAGTCTGAACTCATAGCTGCGCACCACTTACTCGAGCGAACCCAGCACTACCGCACAGACGAGCCCACCAAGCTTGACGACGCCTGGGTACTTGCACACGCTGCATTCCACAGGAAGCTTCTCGAGGCGTGCCAGGTTCAAGTCCTCATCGATCTCTCATCCAGGCTCGCAGACTCGACATCGCTCTACCGCAGATGGGGTGGAGTCGCTCCCGCCACGACCCCGCGAGACGTAGAGACTGAGCACCGCGAGATACTCAACGCCGTAACCGCGCGTGACGCAGAACTCGCCGCTGAGCTTCTGCGCCAGCACTACACCAGAACAACCGAGGTCATTGTCGAATCAGGTCTGGTCACAAGCGTCCCAGCACTCCAGGACTAGTCCTGGGGTGAGGGCCCGATGGGCAAATTTCAGTAAATAGTGCATGATTTACAGATTATGCACTATTCTAAATATGGCCGTGCAACCGCACCCCGCCTGCTTCAACGTCGAGGGAGACATAGATGACCAGCCATGTAATCAGTGAGATTGGGTATGTCGCACTCCAGACTACTGATATCGAGAAATCTATTCAGCACTCGCGGGACATCCTGGGTCTCGTAGAGACCGGCCGATCCGGAAACGCTGTTTTTCTGGGAAGCCGTGCCCGTGCCCACCACGAGCTCGTGTACCTTGACTCCCCAGAAGACTCACTCGGGCACATTGGCCTCGTTGCCCCGACGAGCGCGGCGCTCCACACCGTACGCCGTCGCATCATCGATGCTGGCTTCGCGATGATCAGTGACACGCCACTGCACCCTGGTGTTGCCGACGGATTCTCGTTCGTTGGGCCTGAGAACTTCGTCTTCGAGATTTACACCCAAATGGCGTCAGTCTCTCTCGTGCCGCAGAGTTTTGGGCCCGACCGCTTCGGCCACGTGAACCTGCACCCACAGCACCTAAAAGCAATGGTCGACTTCTTCGTTGACATTCTTGACTTTCGCATCTCCGACATCATCGGTGATGATTTTGCATACTTCTTGCGCTGCAACCCCGAACATCACGGCATTGCCCTCGTTAAGGGCCGGGGCTGGATGCACCACCACGCATGGCAGGTGCAAAGCATCGCAGAACTCGGCAAAGCTGGCGATCGCCTCTTCGAAAACGGCAGTGAACTACTCATGGGGCCCGTGCGTCACGGCGCCGGCCACAATATAGCCGCCTACTACGTAGAACCCAATGGTGCAGTCGTTGAGCTCTATACCGACCTCGAGATGATCTATGACGACAACAGGCCCCCCATCGTTTGGGACGCCGACGACCGTCATTGGTCTACCCGCTGGGCTACATACGATTTCACTGAGTTTCGTTCGCACGGTGTATTCCCCGCTTCTGAAGCGATTTCCAGCCACTAGCGCATCTGCGCCTACGCACGCCACATTCCAGGAGTATCCGATGTCTTCACCCGCCCCCGCGCAACCGCTCCCCCTCACGGACGCTTTCGACGACCTCTACTGGCGAGATTCCTACGAACCGATCTCCGAGACGGACGCCGAGCTAGAGACCATCGTCGCCCAGTCCGACTTGCCCACGTTGCTCGCCGCGTTGGCTGCTGTCACATCCGACACCTCGATCCTCGCAAAGCACCTGCGCCCGCCGCTCACGCCCGTCGATACCATCGGAAAACCCCACGGGGGAATGAGCCAGGAGCAGCAGTCTGAAGCGCGCGAAATTGCTCTGACGGCGCTTCGTCGCGTCAGGGACGAACAGCTCACTTCCGCGTCTCGCCTGAGCGAACATGAGACCCGAGAAATTCTCTCGTACCTAGCCAACGGCGACACCTCAGACTCTTGGTACGGGCTGCTCACCCACGAGCTCGACCTAGCTCCGGCCAAAAATGCTGCTCCCGACTGGCAGATATCTGACTTTGAAGGTAGAGAAGGCTTCGAGGTGCTCGTAGTCGGAGCTGGCCTGTCTGGCATTGCCGCCGCCTATCGACTCAATCAAGCCGAAATCAGCTTTACCCAGATTGAAACAAGCCATACGCTCGGTGGCACATGGTGGAAAAACCACTACCCCGGCGTGCGCCTGGATACCCCCACCTTTGGTTACAGTTTTTCATTTGCGCAGCGCACCGACTGGCCACACCAGTTCGCAGAAGGGCACGAGGTACGCGAGTACCTCGAGTCTGTAGCGGAACGTGGAAATATGACCGATTCGATTGAGTTCAATACGGCCCTGGTCAGCGCCATTTGGGACGAGAAGCTCAACCTGTGGCACGCCACTACACGAGACGCCGACGGGTCGGAACAGGTTCGCGACTTCAACGCGATCATTACCGGCGTCGGCCAACTTGACCACCCGTTCATTCCTGAATACCCGGGACAAGACACTTTTGCCGGAGTGCAGATGCACTCGCAAGAGTGGCAGCACGATGTGTCACTCGCCGGCAAGAAGGTAGCCGTAATTGGCACCGGCGCAAGTGCCTACCAAATCGCGCCAGCAATCGTGGACGATGTCGAAAAGCTCGCCGTGTTTCAGCGCAGTGCCCCGTGGATGCTGCCAGCCCCGACCTACCACAACGAAACTTCTGAAGCATTCCGCTGGCTCTGCCGCAAGGTGCCGTACTACGGCCAGTGGTTCCGCCTATGGATGACGCTGCTCGGCATCGAAGGCCGCATCCACACCGTCACTGCGGAGCCTGATTGGGAAGGCGCGCCACTTTCTGTATCGCCTACCAACGAGAAGGTGCGCCAAGAAATTATTGGCATGCTGCGCGACCAGCTCAACGGCGACGAAGAACTACTCGAGCGCATGACACCGAGCTACCCACCAGGGGCAAAGCGTATGTTGCGCGACAACGGCGTGTGGAGCAAAACTATCACCGCACCGCAGACCTCACTTGTGTCGACTGGCATTTCGCATTTCACTCCGTCTGGCATTGTCACGCTTGATGGTGAAGAAGTTGAACTCGACGTCATTATTTATGCGACGGGGTTCCGGCCTTCCGACTACCTTGACCCGATTCAGATCACCGGCCGCGGTGGGGTTGAGATCCACGACTACTGGGACGGTGACGCTCGCGCCTTCGCCGGCATCACGGTCCCAGGATTCCCGAACTTGTACATGCTCATGGGCCCGAACACCGGCGGTGTCGTGGCCGGCGGACTCTACTTTATGGTCGAGCGCGCGGTTGAATATGCTTTGAAGTCGTTCAAGCTCATGTTTGAAACTCAGACTCAAGCAATCGACGTCACCCCACAAGCCCTTGATCAGTTCATTGCAGATATTGATGCAGAGAACAACCGAATGGCATGGGGGCAACCATACGTCAAGACTTGGTACAAGAACGCCAAGGGCCGCGTATCTCAGGTGTGGCCGTTCCCCATCACCGACTATTGGACAATTACAGAACAGGTGAACCCCGAGGACTACGAGTTCCTGCGCTAGTTCTCACGTTCCACTCCGGCGGCGGGGGAGGCTTGCAAATGAAAGTGCAAGCCTCCCCTGCCGCCGTCTATTTCAGTAGACGTCTCAAGCCAGACATGGGCGGGGCTAATCGAAACGCCAAAGCGAGCTGCGCCGCACTAGACCAAGATCAAACATTGTTGGGAATTTAATGCATTATTCAAACAAGTCTGTATAGTTATCTTAGGACCCCCAAACTGCACCCAGCAGACAAGTCCACGTCAGATTTAAACACGTAATTGGGACGCATCACTAAAGTCACCTCAATGAGGAGGAAAATAATGAACAAGAAGAAGCTACTGGGAACGGTTGGCGTCGCTGCGATCACGGCAATCGCGTTCACCGCATGCAGTTCAGGCGGCGGAACTGACGCTTCCGGCGGATCGGGCGACGAGCTCACCCCCATTACTGTCTTGTACGCTCCGGTACATTATGAAACCGCAATGATCGCACAGACCGAGGGCTACTTCGAAGATGCTGGGCTCGACGTAACTCTCAAGGCTGGCGCAGATCCCGCCGCTATCGTGTCACAGGTGCTCAGCGGTGAAGTAGAAATCGGGGCCACATCCTGGGGCGGTCTCTCTGCTTCTGTAGCTGAAGGCATGCCCGTCGTCGGCATCGCTGGTAACGGTGTTGTAAGCACCGAGATCGACACTTCCGGTGTGCTCGTGGCAGCTGACAGCCCCATTGAGACAGTGGCTGACCTGCGGGGCAAGACCGTGGGAGTGGTCGGCATTGGCAATGGCACTGAAATTCCGCTTTTGCTGCAGGCCATTGATGAGGGCATCGCTGATCCCGTAAATGAGATCACGCAGGTTGCGATTCCCTACAGCGGCATGCAGGCTGCTATTGAATCAGGCACCGTTGACTCCGTATTCCCCGCAGACCCCTTCTACTTCCAGATGCTTGACGCAGGAGCAAAGCAAGTCGCTGCTCCTGTGCGCGAGTACCAGGGCAACTCACCCATCACAGTGTGGGCCTCAGCCACGAAGTGGGTCGAAGAGAACCCTGACACCGCCGAGGCTTTCCAGTCAGCAATGCAGCAGGCATTCGACTACTACGAGAAGGAAGAGAACAAGGACGCCGTACTGCAGTTCCGTGCCGATGAGCTCCAGGTTCCTATCGATAAGGTTTCACAGGTCCTCTCACCGATGAGCTTGGCTATCAACGTCCCTGAACTGCAGGCACAGCTGGACGCGATGCACGATTTCGGTTACATGCGCGAGCTGAAGGCACAGGACATGTTCTGGAGCGGCACTCCGCTCAACGAGTAATTAGTTAGCTAGGCCGCCCAGAAGAAAATTCCTCTCGAGTGAGAACGCCGGGGTTCATGAATACCAAAACTATGTCACCGCGAAACGCAATGCTCAGCATGCGTTTTGGGGTCATAATCCTCCTGCTCGTAATCTGGCAGGTGCTTGTGACCATCCACGCGATGCCGTCCATGACACCTGCTCCGTGGGAAGTCCTGGTATCGATAGGCACCACACTTTTCTCGGCGCACTTCTGGGCGGCCCTACTTCAAACTGTCTCAGCATCGCTCGCGGGGTGGGCAATCGCTGCAGTCCTCGGTGTCTTACTCGGTCTCATAATCGGATCGTTGGCACCAGTTGAACGAGCGACCTCTGCACTCATCGACATCGGTCGCTCGTTTCCCATGATCGCCCTCCTGCCTGTTGTCATCCTCTTCTTAGGAGCCAACATTCGCATGGAAATCTTCATGGTGGCGATCTCCTGTTTGTGGCCTGTCCTTGTGCAGACCATTTACGGTGCAAGGCGCATCGAATCGGCACTGAACGACACGATCCGGATGTTCCGTATTCCGCTCCTCCTGCGCTTCCGCAAGGTAATGCTGCCTTCTGCTTCCCCCTTCATCGCTACCGGCTTACGCATTTCGGCCTCCATCGCGGTTCTCGTTGCAGTGAGTACGGAGGTGCTGAGCCAAAACCCTGGTCTTGGGCGTCAGATCACCCTCGCGCAAGAGACGCAGAACTGGGATGTCGCATTTGCCTACCTCTTCTTTACAGGCCTACTGGGCTGGGGGCTGGCTGCAGGGCTTGGAAAGCTAGAAAATCGTTTGCTGGCTTGGAATCGGAGAAGCAATGCCTCATAAGCTGCCACGCTCACTCCATGCCGTGATTCCGGAAAACCGATAGGCCCCCTGATGACTCTTGTAATTCGAACGCTCGAACGTGTGTGGCTTCCAGTGCTAGTGATTGTGCTCTGGTGGTTTATTAGCGCCAACAGCACAAATGTCTACGTACCTTCGCTGGAATCTATCGTCGACGTTATTGCGCGAGACTTTGCAAACGGCGCACTAGTCAGCGCATTGCTTTTCAGTTTGCAGAACCTGCTGTACGGGTTCGTAATCGCTGTCGTTGTCGGGATCGTACTAGCCCTCATCCTCGGTGAAACGAAAGTCTTGTTCGAAGCGCTCTCACCGCTCATCAACTTCATTCGTTCAATTCCCCAGACCGCGCTCGTACCGCTCATCATCGGAGCCTTCGGCATCGGCGGGGCGCCAAAGATCATGGCGATTGCGTTCGCCTGCGTCTGGCCAATTTTGCTCAACGCTATTGACGGAGTACGTGGAATTGAGCCAACCGTTCGAGATGCAGCTCAGGTGTACCGCATCCCGAAGGCACTGTACTTCCGGCGCATTCTCTTGCCGGCAGCTTTGCCCCAGATCGTTGCGGGCATTCGTGTGGCCCTTCCGATCGCAATCGTGATGATGGTCGTCAGCGAGCTGTTTGCCGCCGAAAACGGCATTGGGTTCTACATTCTGAACAGCTCATCACGGTTCAAGATTCCAGAGACCTGGGGCGGAGCACTGCTTGTTGGTCTCCTGGGCTATATTCTCTCGACACTCTTCATCGTGCTGGAACGACGCATTCTCCGCTGGTACTTCTTGTCAGCAGCGAAGTAATTACGCCCCTGCGACTCCCTAGTTCTTACGCCATCTCCAGGAAGCAAATCCATTGAGCAACATCTATAACACAACCTCGATCGCGACGTTCCCCACTGGTGACGAAACGATTCTTACTGTTGACAACCTGACAATGAGCTACGGCTCAGGGGAGAAACTCAACCCGATTCTTCGAGGACTCAATCTCGAAGTGAAGGCTGGTGAGTTTGTCTCTATCGTTGGCCCCTCCGGCGTCGGCAAGACTACCCTCCTTCGCTGCCTGTCTGGGCTGATCACTCCCACTGCAGGTGAGATCTCTGTCAGCGGCGAATTGATTCAAGGCCCACACCCTGACATCGCTGTTGTTTTCCAGGACTACAGCCGGTCCCTCATGCCGTGGATGACAACGCGCGAAAACGTTGCTTTCCCGCTTGAAGGTAAGGGCGTCGCACGCCAGGAACGTCTGCACACTGCTGACCGAAATCTCGAGGCAGTCGGGCTTGCCGGTCAGGGTGATAAGTACCCCTGGGAGATGTCGGGCGGCATGCAGCAGCGCGTGGCAATCGCACGTGCACTCGCCTACCATGCTCCTGTACTGCTCATGGATGAGCCGTTCGCATCGGTCGACGCGCAGACTCGATTTGATCTCGAGGATCTAGTCATCGATCTTCACGCAAACCTCGGGGTGACGATCCTTCTCGTAACCCACGATATTGACGAGGCACTTTATCTGTCGGACAGAGTGGTAGTCATCGCTGAGAAGCCCGCCACCGTGGTGGACGTTATCGAAACAGGATTTGGCGACGTCAGGGACCAGGTAGCTACGAAGGCTGACCCACGCTTCTCTGTAGCGCGAGCTAGGATCCTCGAGCGACTGCGCGATCACTAAGCAACTTTGACTCGCAGGCGCGAAAAGCGTCACCTAGAAAGCCAGCCGAACAGGTAAAAGCCGAGGGGCTGGGGCAAATTCCAAGAATGAGGTATCCATCTTGTTGTTAATTGCCTGGCCATACAAGGGAACGACTTATAAGACTCATAAGGTCGCCCCACCCTGGTATAAGGCCCCAGGGTGGGGCGACTTTTCTGATCGCGGTTCAATGCTGCAGCTTTCCGGGGAAGGCAGCCTGCACACGATCAACAACACCTTCAGCAGACCGTCGATATCGCGAATCCCGGCTGTGCCGAGGTCATCCAGTAGTGCTGATAGATTTTCGTGTGAGCTGTGTTTTGCGAAGCTTGTCGCACGTTTGATCTCCGGTGCAACATCGATTTCAGCAACCCTGCGGCACCTGCAGGGGACGACGAGAGGAACACAGCGAAGTGGGAAGTTTTGACGGAAAAGTTGTCCTGATAAGTGGGACTGGTAGCGGCATGGGAAGAGCTGCCGCCTTGGCCTTTGCCGCCAAAGGCGCACACGTTGTCGGTGCCGACATCAATCTAGACAACGCTCTTGAAACCCAGGCGTTGGTCGCTGCGCAAGGCGGCGAGATCGAAACCGTCGGACCAGTTGACCTTGCAGATCCGAACGACGTTGAGCGCTGGGTGAATAGCGCACTTGAACGTTTTGGTCGTATTGATGTTCTTTACAACAACGCAGGATCGGTTCGATTCGGTTCGTTCGATGAGTACTCACTAGACGACTGGGAGTACACCATACGTAATGAGCTGACCATTGATTTTGTTACTTCAAAGGCTGTCTGGCCGACGATGGTGAGCCAGTCCAGCGGCGTAATCATAAATATTGCTTCAATAGCGGCACATCGCGAAGGCCTTGCCTTTCCCGCGACTGCTCACTCCGCGGCGAATGCCGGAATTGTTGCGTTGACTCGTACGATCGCCGCGGCAGGGGCGAAACATGGGATTAGGGCGGTCAGTATTAGCCCAGGGTGGGTAGAAAACCCTAACTCGCGGTCGAGTCGATCTACTGATCCACAAGTGAAGGCAATGAACGCTCACTTGCTTTCTCAGCTTCCACTCGGGAGAAGAGTGAGCATGGAAGAAGTTATCGACACTGTAATGTTCGCCGCCTCCGATAAGGCCTCGTACCTCACAGGCCAGGACATACTCCTCGATGGCGGAATGACCTCAGCTATTTAACAGTGACTGCCCAACTGGGCGTTAGCTGTGTAAAACTGTGCGAGACCTTCTAAGCCAGCGTGAAGGCGGCGCCGTCAGCCCAGCGCATAACCGGGGCCTCGAGAATTTGCGGTTCGTGTGTGCTGCTGTGCACTTCGACGATCTCGAGACCCTGATTCTTCATCGCGTGCTATGTCGCTTCCTCGATACTCGAAAAAGTGCCGGCAAGCCAGCGCTCCTTGAGTAGCTCTGCGGCGAGCCAAATGACCTCAGAGATTTCCCAACCGATCTCGAAGTATTTGTAAAGCCCAACATTGGGGGTGGCTTCACCCGCGGTCAAGTCCCGTGGAGTGGTGTAACGATCATTCTTCGAGAATGAGCTTGGCTACGCAGTCAACGTGAGGGGTAGTTCCACAGCCACCTCCTCAGCAACGTTGTCCGTGATGAGGCGAACCCTGCAACGAGCCAACACCTCGAGTCCGAGGTATCGGCGGCCCTCCGCCCACTCGTCAGATTGCTCTGCCAGGACCGCTCCAACGAGCCGGGTGATCGCGTCTCGATTCGGGAAAATACCGACAACGTCAGTGCGACGTCTGATTTCTTTGTTGAGACGTTCGTTGGGGTTGTTCGACCAGATCTGCTGCCACACATCTTTCGGGAACGCCGTGAATGCGAGGATATCGGCGCGGGCAGCATCGAGATGATCGTGCACGCCAGGCAGTTTCTCGCCGACGTAGTCCAGGAGCCGGTCGAACTGTGCCTCGACAGCTGCAACGTCGGGCTGGTCATAGACGGAATGCAGCATTGCTTTCACGGCAGGCCACATCTGCTTCGGGCAGGCCGACATGAGGTTCGCGGCGTAGTGGGTGCGGCAACGCTGCCAACTGGTGCCGGGAAAGTTGGCCCGCATGGCCTCGACCAGGCCAGCGTGTGCGTCTGACGTGATGAGCTGCACTCCGGTCAGTCCTCTCGCGACGAGGTCCGCGAAGAACATGTTCCACGCCGCCCCGGTCTCGCTCGTCGCGACCTGCATGCCGAGCACTTCACGATGCCCATCGGCGTTGACGCCGGTCGCGACGAGCACGACCGTGTTGATCACTCGCCCGCCCTCACGTACTTTCATGGTGAGGGCGTCACACGCGACGAACGTGAACGGGCCGGCATCACTGAGCGGTCGGGTGCGGAACTCGGTGACGTGTTCGTCGAGATCAGTGGCCATGCGAGAGACCTGCGATTTCGACAGTGAGTGAATGCCGAGCGTTTTCACGAGTTTGTCCATGCGTCTCGTGGAGACGCCCGCGAGGTAGGCGTCAGCGACGACGGTGATCATCGCTGACTCGGACCGTTTGCGTCGTTCGAGGAGCCAGTCAGGGAAGTAGCTGCCCTGCCGTAGTTTCGGGATCTGCACATCGATCGTGCCGACGCGGGTATCGAGCTCGCGGGCCCGGTACCCGTTGCGGGAGTTCGTGCGGTCTGGTGAAGGGGTGCCGTACTCGGCGCCGCAGACCGCGTCGGCCTCGGCGGAGAGGAGCGTGTTGATCATGGTGTGCAGCAGGGTGCGCATCAGATCTGGCGAAGCGTCGCCCAGGGCTTGGGTGAGAACAGCAGCAGGGTCGACAATAGAAGGAGTGGTCATCGGTGTGATGCCCTTTCGAGTGAGAGTTAGAAGGCTTCTCGAAGGTGTCCCCGGTGGCCACGCTGTTCTTTCAGTGGGGCCGTTGTTACTCGGGGTTCGTTACACCACTCTACGGGGCACTACTTCACCCGCGGGATAGGTGGCAGAGTGGCGCATAGTCCTTTCGGGAAGCGCTAGTCCATGTATCGGAAAGCAAGATTCTGGGTATCGGGAAGCAGCCCTCTTGTAGCTGCTTCCCGATACCCAGCATGGCGCGGTTACTCCCAGTAGCCCGGGGCCTGCCGGGCAAGCTCATCGCGGTGTCGGCGCATATCGATCTCGCCGAGGTTGATCTTCTTCGAGTGGTTCACCAGACGGTTCACGATCGAGTCTGCAGCTACTTTGTCGGGCAGCACGTCCACCCAATAGTCCGGGCCCGACTGCGACGCAATCATCGTCGGGGCACGATGTTCACGATTCGCGAGGATCGTAAATAAGTCGGCTGCAGCATCAGGGTCGATACCCACAGTGAGGAAGTCATCGATGATGAGGAGATCCACCCTGGAATACTCGTTCAGCATGGCCTGATGTTTAATGCTGTCATGCCGGGCGATCACGAGTTTGCGGGCAAGGTCGTCCATACGCACGTAGGCGACGGAGTGACCGTTCTGGCAGGCCGCTACTCCGAGCGCGCAGACGAGATACGTTTTCCCGCCGCCCGAGGGTGAAGTGATGAGCAAATTCAACGTCTCGGCCTTCCAGTCCTGGCCGGCGTAGCGTTGCATCCGTACTTTGGTGATGCCGCGGCCCTCTTGGTAGTCGAGTTCAGCGATCGAGGCTCCGGGGAGCGGGAACGCGGCTTTCTTGATCGCCCCGCTGACCCGGTTCGCGTGGCGCAGTTCGAGTGCGTCAGTCGCAGCAGTCAAGAACAGTTGCTCCGGCGTGAAATGGTCGTTCGCTTCATCCGTGATGAGTTCCTCGAAGCGGGTCGCGATATGAGCGACACGTAAATCACGGAACATTTCGTAGTCGTCATCGGTGAACATTAGAACGTCCTCCGCTCGCCCAGCTGACGGTAATAGTCCGCGCCACGTATATACGCTCCGGAAGGAGACTCATCCGGGGTGGCGGCTTCGCCCGCTGCAGCCTCAAATGCCGGACGTTTCCTGGTCGACGCGGCCGGCCGTACTCGGGCCGGCTTCTTTGCATCGGAATCGATTGCAGCCATGATTCGTTTGATCGTTGTGTATGTCGGGTGCCCACCTGTTGACAGAATCTGCTGGCAGGCGGCTTCAAGACGCAGCTTGTTGTTCTTTCCGAGGCTGTCGAGAATGTTTCGGCAGTCAAGGAATCCCTGAGCCTCGAGAGCACGTCGGTCAATGACCTGCCCGATCACTTCGACCGTTGCTGGGCCGAATGCGCGGGCCCGTTGTAGAAACCATTCCCGTGACCAGAGCCCGTCCACGTTTTGATACTGGGCAGGGGGTCTGCTGAAGCTTTGGTTGACTCTTGTCCGCCAGTTCTGTAGGACTGGCTGGGAGGATATGGATCATGGCTAAATACTCGGAAGAGTTCAGAAAAGACGCCGTCGCGCTCGTCAGACAAGGCGCGACCCAGTCACAGATCTGCAAGGATCTGGGGATCTCGAAATCAGCGCTCTCAAAATGGGTGACCGATGCCGACCGGACCGACCGCGGCTTACCTCTTGCGGCCGAAGTATCGCGCGAGGAAGATGCTCAGATTCGTGAACTGATCAAACGTAACCGGCTCCTCGAACAAGAGAACGAGGTCCTGCGTCGCGCGGCCGCGTATCTGTCACAGATCCACATCACACCCCCAAAATAGTGTTCCCGCTCGTCCAAGAGATGGCCGCAGTAGGCGCCCCAGTGAGGGTACCTGTCGCGGTGGCGTGCAGGGTGCTGGGATTTACGAAGCAGGCGTACTACCAGTGGGTGAAACAGCCCCGGTCGAACCGTGAAATCGAAGAAGCACATCTGATCGAGGTACTACGCGAGATTCATGCGGAAGACCCCGAGTTCGGGTACCGGTTCCTCGCCGACGAGCTCCAAGGCCTGGGCTACGAAGTGTCAGAACGGCGTGTGTGGCGGCTGTGTCATGTCGCCGGCATCCGTTCGGTAATCACGAAACGTAAGCCACGTAACGCCCGTGCTGGCGCGCCGGTGGGCGATGATCTGGTCGAGCGGGAATTTACAGCGTCTGGGCCAAATTTGTTGTGGCTTACGGATATTACGGAGCAATGGACGAAAGAAGGCAGACTCTATCTCTGCGCGGTGAAAGACGTGTGGTCGAACCGGATCGTGGGCTACTCGATCGGTGACCGCATGCAAGCGGCCCTTGCCGTGGCCGCGCTCACGAACGCGGTGGAGCAGCGCGGGAATCCGGTAGGCACGATTGTGCATTCAGACAGAGGCGGTCAATTTCGATCGCAGAGCTTCCAACACGCGCTCACCAGGCACCAGTTGCAGGGGTCGATGGGGCGTGTAGGGGCGGCGGGCGACAACGCGGCGATGGAAAGTTTCTTCTCGCTCCTGCAGAAAAATGTGCTCGACCGGAAAGTATGGGAGACACGGCTGGAGTTGCGGCTCGCGATCGTGGCATGGATTGAGGGGAAGTATCATCGCAAGCGTCGCCAGCGTGGGCTTGGGAAGTTGACCCCGGTCGAGTTTGAAGTTGTTAATGTAGGCAGCGTCGCACTCGCGGCGTAAAGAAACCAGAGTCAATCAAAGCTTCAGCAGACCCCTTTGTTCGGTCACTGCAACAGGAAGGTGCGCCTGGATTCCCGCGCGCTGTTACGTTGCGGGGCGTTCCAGCGATGCCTCAATTGCCGAGCGGTCGGCCTTAAGCTGCGGGCTGTCTGGGCGCTTTGGCCAGGGGTGCAGGTCGGTGATAATTGGGGGTGCCGATCGCAGCAGGATGACCCCGGTGCCAAATGGCAGGGTTCGGATACGGTCGGGTGGCAAGATTGGGACGCGGCGAATGGAGCGCTGGTTCGAGCGCGAACCGTAGTCACCCAACGTGATCGAATCAGTGAACTCGTCTCGCTCTCCGATCAGCGTGGAGAGGTCTTGGAGGTCGCGGGAGTTGGATGCGCCGCCGAGAACGATCTTCGCGATGCTGGCATCCCAGATGGCGGCCGCTTGATTCTCGGACCATTTGTCTCGCGCTTGGGCGAGTGACTGGAGCACGGGCATGGTGGTGATCCCTGTGCCGCCGCCCTCTGCCATGAGCGTCGGGAGCGAGGGAAGCGGCGCAAGATTTCCAATCTCATCGAGGGCGAGTAGTAGCGGCGGATCAAGCCGGGCGCCCGGTGATCGTGCTGCCATGCGGCGGGCCGTCTCGACGAGGTCTTCAACGAAGGCCGCGACGAGAGCCGAGCTGTTCCCGGCACCCGCACCGGTTGCAAGTAGAAAAAGCGTGCCGCGATTGCGGATGAACGTCTCTGGATCGAAGTGTTCGCCTTCAGCTGGGCTGACAGCATCGAGCACCCTCGGATCGGCCAGTGCCGAGAGCGCGAGTGAAACACCTTGCCAGATGCTGTCGCGTGTGCGCGGATCAGCATCGAGCATCGCTTCCAGTGACTCGGCCCAACCCGTTGCGGCGAGTGGCGACCCGATCAAGATGGCGACCGCTTCTGCCGCCGCCGCAGGGTCGAGCGTCCAACGGAAGAGTTCTGTTGGGCTGCGGTGGTCGAGGGCCGCCGCATGCAGGAGTGCCTGCAACGCAATGCGCGTCTTTCCTTCCCAGAACCCGCCGCCTTCGACGCCACCCGAAGATAGCTCGGTGGCCGCGGCAAGCCCGGTTGCTCGGATCATCGCGGTCAGCGGATCCTCGCACCCGCGTATAGGCGACCACCGCAGCCCGGCAGGGACGCCCTCAGCGAGGCGTTGCGGATCGAAAACCGCGACTGGCCCGAACTGCTCGCGTGCTCTGAGTGTGACAGTGAGGTTGTCGGGCCTCGTCGACGTCGTGACGACCGCGCCCGGTGCATCAAGGATCGCGGGGATGACGATGTGCAGACCTTTGCCTGAGCGCGGGGGACCGATCAGCAGGATCGAGTCTTCGACGCTGGCCCAAACCTGCTTGCCACGTGACCGGCCCAGCAAGTAACCCACGTCCTCAGGCATTGGCTTTTCCAGCGAAGGACGAAGCGTGGCAGCCCGGTGCAAGAGCGACTTCGCGGACGCATTGGCTGCGACCTCGTGGCTCGTGGCAGTGCCCGCGAGCTTGCGCGGATCGGCATCGGCGGCGCGGGAATGGCGGCGCCACTTCATCCAGCCCCAGCCGATCAGCCCGCCGAGTCCGAGCAGCAACGTCATCGCCACCGCCCAGTAGATGATCGCGTTGAGCGCGGGCGCTTTGAGGGCTGCTGCCGGGTCCAACGGATCAAAGAGAACGTTGACACCACCGGCAATTCCGACATCTGGTTGCGTTGCCCCAGTGAGGAAGGCAGCAATCGAACCTGCTGCTCGCAGGACTACGGCAACACTAAAAACAGCGACAAGTGCAATCATCAAGGCGTTGGTCAACTCATCGCCGAGACCACGCCCCTGCGCTTGTGGAGCACTCATGACGGTAAGCGTTCCGAGACGATCACGCCCGAAACGCGTCCGATCAGCATGATCTCTGAACGGTGGTCCACCAACTGGCTCAAGTCGACGAGCCCACGAGCACTCCCATCAGCAGATCCTTCGGCGTTTGAAACCGACAACGCGACGGTGATGTCTTCGCCGGGGATGAATCCAGACGCGGTAATCTCGAACAGCTGATGCATCGGACGGTGCCGCGCTCGCCGCATCGCACTGGGTGGAGCAGCCTCTGCTGTAGCACGCTCATTTCGCAACGCATTGACAATCTCGGTGAACACCGAGCCATCGAACTCATGTATTTCGACCCGGACGGTGCGCGTGCGATGCTCGGAAATTGCGTCGAGCAGCTCACCGAACCGAGCCCTACTCCATTCCGCCTCCGCGCCAGGAGCTTGAAATACTCGGCCATCGAGAGTCGCGCGCATCGCACCGCGCTCATCGACGTGAATGTCGGCCAGTGGGAGATTGACTGGTGTCTTGGAAGGGACTCTGGCGGATTTGCGATTGCTCATACTGCACAGGTGCGCGGCGACAATTTGCGCCCTAGTTTGTCGACAGGTATCCCACCAGATCGATCGCAGATGCTAGCTCTTATCTACTGAGGAGATTGGGTCTTGTAGCGGGCCACATGTCGATTGGGAGCTGAACCCTTCGATTAGTCCCAAACCTCTACAAGGCCGAGGTCACGGAGCTCTATCTGAGCGACCCCATTGTAGGAGGTGATGGGGCCATTCGCGCAGATTGTGAGCCCAGGAGATTCAGGTTCAACGCCACCAATATCCCATACCACGATGGCGAACCGTTGAGGGTCTGGGTAGTCCAGCCCGATGTTCAGGAAGACATCATCGTTTGACGTGCGCATACTCATAAGGGGCCCACAGACCCGCTGAGTCGTGCCGACGTGGTTCACCGCCTGGTCCCACGAGAGTCCATCGTTGGGCCACTGAGTCTGAGGAGAAGTATCGGTCCATGGGTTATCTGAGCTGGAGTCTGTGCAGAGCTCCTCGGCTCGAAGAAGCCGCACAGATTCGGGGTGGATGTTGCGCTCAAGCAAGAAATCGCAGGTCTCAGGTCCAAATTGCCCCTTTGCCATACTTGCAGTCGAAAGATAATCGATGGCTATGTCGTATTCGTCGCCACAGTTTTCACTGAGCCATTGAATCTCTGAATTAATAACCCCGGCTGTATCGCCGACTCGCTCACGTTGGATTACAGATGCGGCCACCTCATCGCAGGACACAAGCTGCGAGCTCGAGCTATTGATGCTGCTCTCGGATCGAGTACATCCAGTCGCCGCGAGGATTAGAGCAGTAGCAAGAAGGCTTACAGCAATACCTCGAGACCTAGCCGATCCCGGGAACGGGTTATTCATCGCAATGAGCAGTCTCAGTAGTCACAGGCAATCGCGTTATAAGAATGCATGGCAGGATCATCCGTCGCGTGAAAGTGGGCGTCGCCCTTGGATCGCACGGTGAGACGCTCAACGTCAGAGGCGCTCATGGCAGTGTCGCCTGTGAGCGACACTAGCTTGCCTCCTTGCACAGTCGCCTCACCGCGGTACTGGTTGCCAGCCGAGTCCACGAGGATCTCGTACTTGTTGTCCGCGTTCACAAATACGGCCTGGCAGCTGTAGTGCCCATCTTTCAGGGGGAGAGCCGACGTCTGTGTTGTTGCCCACCAAATTCCGGCAATAACTAGGCCTGCAATAATTACGTAGGTCCACCCTTTGCGCCATATTGAGTCCGCAGCCATTCTTTGAATCTAGCAGGTTCCTGAGGAGCTACTGGATACTTGGATCGGCTCGTTCAACTGATCTCGACCTTTGTCGATGTATAGCGGGTCGCTCTGCTGGGTTTTCAGATGCTCGATGGTCCCGATGAACTGACGACTTCATTCTGGTCGCCTATTGGTGGGGACAGAACTGAAGGGCGAGGTGGGCCCCAGGTATCGCTGACACTGCCTGAGCCCGGCATCAAGAGATCGGAACCATTCGCCCCCTCGTGTCGAAGAGTTCCAGCTCTCCGGGATGCAGCTGATGCTGGCAGACGAAGGAACGGTCCTTGATTCGCCAGAGTCCCTGACCCACACCGAGCCCAGGCAAGAGCTTCTGCTCGGTGCCAGTGAGTCCAAGCGCTTTCGCTGTTGCTCCAAGCTGATCAGACTCCTGCCGGTAGATGATCCGCGTTTCGGCGTTCGCGAGCAAGCTATTGGCCAGGGCTCGCATCGCGGAGCCCTGATCTCCGACGTTCTCCAGGTCGGTCAGCTTGTGGAAGATGAGCATGTTCGCAATGCCGTAGTGCCGCGCCAGTCGCCAGTGCGCATCCATACGTCGCAGCAATGCCGGATGTGACATGAGGCGCCACGCCTCATCGTAGATACACCAGCGTTGGCCACCATTCGGATCGAGGAGCGCGGACTCCATCCAGGCCGACGAGCAGGTCATGAGCACCGACATCAGCGTCGAGTTCTCCGTCACCCGTGACAGGTCAAGCGAAATCATCGGCAGTGTCGGATCGAACGCTACTGTTGACGGACCATCGAAGAGCCCGGCAAGGTCACCCGAGACCAACCGCCGCAGCGCATGTCCTACGAGACGTCCGTCCTCGGCGAGACGCCCATCGAGATCCGCTTCCGCCGTCGGCGCAAGGATGTGATCGACGACCATCGGAAGGATCGGTACGTCGTTGCTGCGCACGACCTCGCTCAGTGCCGTATCGATCGACGTGTGTTCCAGCGGAGTGAGCGGTCGCGTCAGAACCGTCTCCGCGAGTGCGCCGATGAGATCGCGTCGCCGTGCTGAGACTGTGGATGCCCAGCTCTCCTCACTCATTCCTGCAGGTCGATAGCCCTCGTCGAGAGGATTTAGCCGGGCAGCGAGCCCATGACCGAGCACGATTGCTTTGCCGCCGACGGCTTCGGCTACTGCGGTGTGCTCACCCTTTGGGTCGCCAGGAACGTAGACCCGACGGCCGAATGGGAGGGATCGGGTATAGAGGCTTTTTGCCAAGCTGGACTTGCCGGATCCGACGATGCCTGCAAGCACGAGATTCGGGGCTGTGATGAGTCCTCGCGCGTAGAGCACCCAGGGGTCGTAGACGAAGGATCCGCCGGAGTACAGATCCTGACCAACGAAAACACCGTCAGGCCCGAGGCCGCCTTCGGCCAGGAATGGATAGGCACCAGCGAGGGTCGCCGAAGTGTCTTGATGCCGCGGCAGGCGAAGTTTTCCGGGCGAACGCAGCTGGGCAGGTCCTGGCTCTCCAGCTGCCGGGAGGTACGTGGTCGCCCGGCGCTCTGCCAATTCGGCGGCGTACTTTGTGCGAGCCGCCTGATGCTCCGTCTTCTTCTGCTCAGCGCGCAAAATCGCGGCAGCCTGACTGCGCTGCTTACGCACGCGTCGCTTTTCAGATGCTGGAGCGACGAGGACCGACGTGTGCAGGCGTTCGGCATCATCGTGGCTCATAGTCCGAGGCCCCTTTGCTGCTTGATCGCCGTGATGCTGGCGGGCTCGAACCATGACGTTTGCTGTTGCTCACGCGTCGGTCTCGATGCCGACGGGGCACCAAGGGTCCGTTTGTCATCGGGTAGCCGGTCAGCAGGTGCAACACCATGGAGTCGGTACAGGGCGACGTGCTCGAAGCTGTGGCTGTAAGCGAGATGGTAGTCGCCATCTCGTACCTCACGCTCAAGTGGGCCGCTCGGTGGAACGTCGTAAACGTATCCGTTCTCCATTGCTGCGCTTGTGGTTTCGTCACCGAAGTCCCAGGATTTCAGATGGTCGAGCCCGGCAACAGCGCCGTCTCTGTCGATCATGTCGAGAACTTCATCTGCCTCTGGGCCTTGCAGGAAGACGACACTGATCCATCGAGCAGCCTGGGGTACGTTTGCGGCTGGATCGTCGCGCCAAGCAACACGGCTCGTAGCCGCTGCCGCTGCGTCGAGTCGCTCTTCGGCCTGATCGATCAGGGTCGCGGCCTGGTGGATTTCGTCGGCGGACGCAAGAGCATCCTGTGACCCGATGTCATGGTCACCATGGTCGTCAAATGCGCGAGGACGATTCTCGACATGGGCTGCAGCGAGCTGATCGAGCACCTGCTTGAGTGATCGCACACCTGACAGCAGATCGCCGAGCACACCGTACAGATCCTGCGGATTCTCGAACGAGCGTGTGGCGTGCGCGAGTCCGCGCAACGCCTCGGAAGCTTCACCGGCATCAGCGCCAGGATCGTAGAACGTGGGCATGGTGACCTTCCAACAGTCGAAGTGAGAACTTGAACGTTGGGAAGGTGCGCTCGGAGGTTCTCAGCCGCGGGCCGGGAATGACCCCGTTGGCTGTCATCCACTGACCGCAGGACGGCGGTGGCTGAGGCGAGGATTGCGTCTAGGGCGAACGCGGCCTGATCGGAACGCGCGTCACGCGGAACGGTCATGACACCGCGTAGCCCATGGCTACTTGCGCAGATTAGTCAACGAAATAGGCGGTGGCCTTCTCATCGCTGTCCAGGACATCTTCATATTCGACGCCAAGCTTCCGTGCGAGGGCAACTGATCCGTCAAGGGCTATTTCCAAGTCGGGAGAGAACGCTCGTCCAAGTAAATCGAGATAGGTGGACAATGTTGCATCCAGTTGGTCGATCAGGTCCTGATAGTCAGCTGCAAGTCGTTCGTCGAGTTCCTGTTGCGATCTCAGGTAGCCCTCGACCAGTTCCTCCTCGTGCTTCGATAGTGAGTTTGACACTGACTTGTACATCAGTATGCCGACGGTGTTCCCAATCACAGCGCCGAGAACAGGCACAGGGATGATTGCCTGACCGAGGAATGATGACAATGCACTGACCGCGGCCTCGAGGGAGACGAACTCGGCGTTCTCGATGAACTCCTGCTCGTTGATCTCCCCGCGGCGGAGCTTGTTTGCCTGCTCCGCAATGCCGAAGGCGGCGGTGACGATGGCACTGGCTGCAGCGGCCGACGTCGCTGTGAAATTGGTAAGCGTATAGATGCTGAACCCACGTACACCGCCCTTGGCGAATCCGAAGCCGGTTTCGCTCGCAACTTCTGCCCAGTCGTCCGCGTCGAAGTCGCCTAACTTCTTACCTGTGCGCCGCTTGGCGACCACGGCCATGACGAAAGTGGTGGTTCCTTCAATCATGGCTGCCGCCATGGTTACTTGCGCACCTTGCTTGAAGGTGGGCTTGCTCTCCTGATACGCGGAGTTTCGCTGATCTTGGTCAGTTTCGCGCAGAGATTCCTTTTCTGCCTCGAAAGTCGCGTTATATGTGCCTTGCTGAACTTCGTGGTAGTCGAGGTTTGACGGTTCAAGAGAATCGAAGGGCACCGAGCCATCATTGAAGAAAGTTTGAACGCGCTGCCAGTCCCTAAACGATGGGCCGTCGCCTGCACGCGTGAGAATCTTGCCTGCTTCCTCATGGGGCATGGCGTAGAGCTTGCGCACAATCTCATAGTGATCGTTGGGGATCTGATACCTATGGCCACTCTCGATGAAGTCTGGGTACCTCTCAAGATGCTCGGCGATTGCCCCCAGACCGAAACTTCCTCCCGCCGCGTAGAACTTCTGCTGGATGGCGACTCCATCTCTCATGAGGTCGAATGGTCCGTTGTCGTCAACCCACTGATAGATCTTGCCGCCACCGGTAACTTGGCTTCGCGCGTTTCCGATCCCGGTCTCGGCGACCTCAGCAATGAAGCCATGCATGCCTTTGAGCCCGCCGCGGTTGCTTATTACCACCTGCCGGATCCCGCTGATTGCTTCGTCCGCGCTTCGCAATGCATCGCGTAGATGCATATCCTGTTGGCGGAGGTTGTCAATTAGCCGGTCTAATCGGAGCTGGTTCAGATAGTTTGCCCAGGCTGCGACGGCCTGCTCCTGCCCGCTCTTCGTGATCTTCGCAGCGCTGCCTGACGTGGACTTCACGGAGCTACTCATGGTCGCCCGCCTGCTCGATGTGCTGGCCGAGTTGAGCAGCGCATGCCTTCGTGTTGTTTACCAGGGCAGCAAGCTGTGTCTGCTGCGGTTTGGCGAGGACCAAGAAATCCGTGCCAAAGAACGGTAGCGCTGCGCTGTAGCTTCTCGTGAGCTCTATCCGCAGAGAAGAAGTGCGCTGGAGGAGGCTCCCGATTTGTGCACCCATCTCCGTCACGAGGGCCGTGTTTAACTTCACAGCAGTGAGTGCCTCCTGCTTAGCTTCACGGTTCTCGAACTTCTTTTTTGCGAATAGTGCAATCGAAGCGAGGAGAGTTGCGCCGGCAATCGTCCATCCCACAGGTCCAGCCAAAGCAAGCAATGCGCTTCCTGCGGCTGTGCCGCCGCCCCCCGCCGCGAGAGCTCCACCTCCGAGCCATGCGAGTGCGGCCTTAGTCGCAACAGCTCCGGAGAGCGTGGATATCGCAGTGCCCGTAGACGCAGTACCGAAGGTCGTTGCGACCCAGAGTGCAGCCGATGGAGCCATGCTTGCGACAGCAGCGCCAGCACTGAATCCAACTCCTACACCAGTCGCGGAGTTGCGGGCGGCTTCAAGATCCTTACGAGCGAACTCCTCGGCCTCAAGGAACTGAGCCTTGTTCAACTGGATTTCCTGGAACGCAGTCTCAAAGGACTTCGGCGTGTTGGCAATACTGTTCACCACCAGCTCGACGAACTCGATCAGGTCGCTAGAGCGTTCCCGCTGACGAAACAAAGTGAGACCGTTATCGTTCATCGCAGTGAAAGCCCCGTTGTACTCTGCAATGGCCTCTTCATAAGGGTCTGGCTTCTTTGCCGTGAGCTTCTCGACGGTGCCGCTGACAAATTCTTTGGTGGAGTCCGCGATTTCCTCCGCCTGTTCAGCAGCCTGGACAGACTTTTCTCGGGCGAACTTCCCGATGCCGTCGGCAGCCTTGCCGAAACTATTCATGGCTTTGTCGATGGCCCGCGGTTCAACCATGTGCATTCTCCCTAAAGACTTCTACTGCTCTTGAAAGGAGCGTATCGGTCACCTCCGACAAGGCGGTCTTGCGGCCAGCGTCAGATGCGTCGCCGATGAGCTCAGGGCGCAGCAAATGGGCTACACAGCACCTTGGCGTTCAAACATTTCGCTCGTCGCTACTGACACCTCGATGAGCATGTCGCGTGGCTCATAGCCAACTTTCATGGCACACCCACGCCTTTATGCGGTCCGGCCGATCTGCGAGGGCTCTGCGAGGGCAGAGAACCAGCATGATTCAAATGTTCTGTACTGCTCACACCACTCGACACAGCGGCAGCGCCGCGGCGGTGAAGGCCTGAGCTTGCTGACCGACGAGGAGACGGGTCTCACACGAAGCCTGGATCGCGGCTTGCTCGATCGCGGCGACTGCGGCGTCGAGTTCGTCGGCCGTTCGTGCTGAGACCGAGATGAGGCCGGTGTAGCGCAAGATGCCGTGTCCAGCGGTGAGGTCGGCTTCCTGCTGGAGAACATCCTGAAACTCGGCGGTCTGCGAAGCATCTTCGATCTGGCCGATGCGTTGGCGCTGAGCTGCGTCTGAGATATACTCCGTCTTCTTCTTTCGGATGTCGCGCGCAGCCTGGTCAGAGCGCATCGGGGTGCACATCAGCGAGAAGGATCGCTGGATCCCAGATGAAAGGAGCAACGGCGCCAAGAACCCCGGGTAGACCATCGAGCGGGGCCACTCCGAGATCCACAGCACCGCATGGAATGCGGAGTCTGTGCGCAGCCTAGACCATGACTCGTTCACGGCGACTGGCCCCGCGGTGGCAAGTGACTGGCCGAGTTCACCGTGGCGTTCGAGCGTCGCTGCGATTGCGGGGTCATACGCGGAACGCAGGATCACAGCGATCTCGCCGCACGACAACCAATCCGACGGAGCCAGGTCGGCTGATCGCAGTGCAGCGATCAGCGTGGACATTTCTTGGCGAAGCACGGCTGCAGCACCGCGAATGCTGCCACCGGCAGTGCGGATTTGCCGAGCCGCTGCGTGCATATCGAGCGAAAGTGAGAGCGTCGTAGCGTGGCGCTCACCCGCGGGCCCGGCGCGCTCAATCAGTTCGGCGTACGTCGTTGACGCCCATGAACCATTGGCGTTGCCATGTGACGCCCACCATTCAGCGAGCCCCGTGCCAGAATCTGGCAGCGTGCGCTCAAGTACTTGCAGCATCGAGAGTCGACCAGACCTACACACGGTTGCGAGCACACGACCCCAAGAGCTGACGCGCCGATCCTGCTCGCCGGGATCGAGGAGCACGAATGCTGGGTGCGCGACGGCAACGATGGCTGTGAGAGTGCTCGCGGTCGGGTCATGAACCATCCCGGCGCCCGTGATCGGATCCTCATACTCACGCAGCCGCGCCACGTCGCCGGGTAGCGCGAGCGAACCCGCAGGCCGTGGCCTCACAACGCGCCGCCGATAGAGCAACTGGCCGCCGGTGGCCTTCCAGAGCCACCAGAAAACGACCGGGATCCATTCGACGATCGCCCGTCCAGAGATCCGGATCCACACCGTCGCCGCGGCGGAGAGCCACACGGGTGCCGAGAACGCGATGAGCATGCCGCCTCCGGCGTAGAACGCCCACACCAGTGAGCCGACGCCAACTCCGAGTGCGATCAGCTGCGAGAGTGACAGGCCAAGCAGGACGCCTCGTCGCGTCAGCCGGGAGAACTTCACCGGGACGAGATCACCGGCTCGTTGATCGTCGTAGTCCTTCGACATGGTGGGCTATTCCTTTCCTACCGTGCGCGGCTGTGGAGGCTGGCTGCTGGGCGGTGCAGGATCGGTTCGAGGCGCGGGAGGCTGAGGCGTTGAATGAGGTGCGGCAGAAGTCGCGCCCGAGCCATCCGCACCAGCGGTAGCTGATTCGGCCGTCCCAGCAACAGCACCCCCGAGCTGAGGTCCGGCAGTCGCGGCACCTTTGATGACCTCCGCGCCGATAACGACCGCTGCCGCGGGTCCGGCAGCCACGGCAGCACCACTGGCCCCCGCGCCGGATCCTGCACCCGAACCGGCGGCCGAAGCAGAGGTGCTGGGCGCACCGGTTGCTGCGGAAGTGGCGTTCGGTGTCGCACCGCCGCCGGAGCCACCATCGAGCACCTTCTTGACTCCGTCGCTCTGCGGTTTCGACGGCACGGGCACGGGCCGGTTCACGGCGCTCTTTGCTTCTTGCTCGCTTCCCATCGCGTGGTAAAGATCGAAGCCGAGGAACGAGATGAACCGGTAGACCATGTATGGCGCGAAGGCTGCAATGAACAGCAGCACGATGCCTGAGATCGGTTCAGTCACGGAAGACAAATCGGCCTCAATCGGCGTTGAGACCTGCGTGATCGCGATGAGGAACACGACGACGAGGACGAGTTTGGAGATGATGAGCGCGACAACGAACGCGGCCCATTTACCGATCCATCCGCGGGTGACATCCCAGGCCGCTCCAGCGAATGCGATGGGTGCGAGCACGATCGCAACGAGCAACAACGCTTTACGGATCAGGAGCGAGAACCAGACAATCGCGACCGCACAGATCATCATCCCGGCGAGGAAGATCGTAACGATCGCGCCGACGCCTGGAGCCGCGATGTTGATTGTGGTGAGCCCGGCGGTGAGGAGCGCGATCTTATCGCCCATAGTTTCGGTGGTTTCTCCTGCCGCCTGGACGACACCGATGCACAACTGATCCACAATCTCCAGAGCAGTTGCCGTCAACGTGATGACGACGAAGGAGCCGAGAACGGCTTTGGCTGCGCCGAGTGCTGCGCGTGAGAGCGCGGCGGGCTCCCGTCTGATGAGGCCGAGGACGAGCTGGAAGCAGAAAAACAGCAAGACGATGAAGACACCGATGCCAAAGAGCAGGTTGTAGACGTCGAGGTAGCCCTCGGATTGGACGTCCACGAGGGTCGTGCTGTCAAAGACTGTCCACATGGCTTCGATTAGCCAGCCCGCGGCTTGACCCATCGTGGAGGCGAGCCAGTCAAAAGGGGCCGACACCAAGGTTGCGGCGCCTTCGCCGACGGCATCGCAGACGTTGGATATGACGGGGATATCGCAGACACTCATCGCAGGCCTCCCTGAACTAGTGGGTGGTGGGCCTCAGACCTGCTGTCCGACGTTCCAGAAGAAATTGATCAAGGTCACGGATGCGCCGCAGATGACTGCCGCACCACACGAGATGAGTACGCCGAGCTTGCCGCGACCTGCGAGATGTGGATTGGACGAGTTCGATCCGAACCCCCACACGATCGCGGAGATAATCAGCGCGAGTACGGAAAGGATGAGCCCGACAGTCATGACGGCACCGACAATGGTGCGCAATTGCGCGATCCCCGGCAGACCGGAGTCATTCGGTGTGATGTCGATGTCCATCGGCAAGACTGCGGCGATGGTCGTGATGAGTTCAAACACGGTGGCTCCTTGGCGTGAACACCGCCGACGGCGGCAGACGAAACATGGTCGAGAGCCAGGTGTGCAGCCCGTTCCCGTTCGTCACGATGCGGCAGAGAGCTACAATTGCTCGCCCAGATGAATGAGCCAGTTCAGCCAGGTCACACCGCCACCTGCGAGGATCGCGGCTCCCAGAGCTACGAAGACCCCCGCGCGTGCCTTAGCCGCGACCGCGGGGTTGCCGCTGGAAGTCGAGATTGCCCAGATGATTGCGCTGACGATGATCATGAGGACGGCGACTATGAGGATGATCGTGAGCATCGCTCCGATGACAACTTTGAGATCACCGATGCCACTCAAGCTGCCGAAGTCTGGAAACACATTCATGACGTGCCTCCTGTCGTCGCAGAACATCCAGCACCAGCAGTCGCCTCTGGGAGATCAGCGGCGTCGTGATCGTTGAGCCATTTCGCCGCATCGATCGCCTCCGCATATGTGCCGCCGGGGCGGACCTCAAAATGCAAATGCGGTCCGGTTGAACGCCCCGATGAACCAACATCACCGATGTGTTGACCGGCGATGACACGGTCTCCGACCCTGACGTGGATGCCGTTCTGCCACATATGCGCGTACGCGGTGGCGACGGTAGTGCTGTCGATGTGGTGTTCGATGACGATCAGCCCTCCCCAACCGCCGGAGAACTCTGCGACAGTTACCACTCCATCCGCTGCGGCGAGAATGGGTGTCCCGTCGGCCGCGGCAAGATCGGTGCCGGTATGGAAGGCGCTCTCGCCTGTGATGGGGTCAATGCGTGGCCCGAAGTCGCCAGTGTGAACCCAAGACCCTTCCGGCAATGGAAATACGACTCGGGAGGATTTCGTCACTGCGTCGGTTGGTGGTGGCGATGTCATTGACGGAGTCGTGGTTGACGCAGCAGTCGTCGACGACGTCGAGGCACTGCTCGTGAGCGTTGCGAGAATCTTCTCGGCAACGGGTTCGTAGTTGTTGTACCGATCCGGGTACGCAGACACCTCGACAGCTTGTGCGGCTTCGCCCTTGCCCATGCTCTGCCAGCCGGGGATATCGAGCAGGCCGCGAGGCGATGGATAGTTGGGCCCGGACGATCCACCGAAGAACGCAGCAGCCTGATATTCGGGGTCCATCAGCTCAGCCACAGATCCCCAACCCGATTGCGGCCGCATCTGAAAGAGGCCGAGCGAGTCGTGATCGGATCCATTTCCGTCGTTCGGGTAGCTCACGGATTCTGGGTAGGTTCCCGTGTTCGCGAGCTGTCGCAGCGTCGACTCGGTGAGAGCGGCCATGATCGCGATCTGTACGCCATCGCGGGTGACGCCCTCGATCCGTGAACCCATGGTGATGATCGTCGCCGCATGCGTCAGCTGCTTCTTGTTGAGCGTGAACCTCTCACCATTCACTGTTGTCACTACGAGAGAATCCGGCACATTCCCGACGGTGAGCCCTGGAGAGGAAAGGCACGCAATCACCGCCGAATTCATTACGAGACCGACGGTGACGAGCCCCAACGTCGGTGCGAGGAACAGGAGACCGACGACTGCGATCACGAGCTTCTTCATCATGAGCCGGGCCTCCTAACGCAGCGGATTATTCAGCTGTGACAGCCGCAGCACATAGCAGGTGTCTTTGGGCGGGCAGGCAACGAAAACCGTGAAAGCAACCTGTTGGTCGGCACTGACCTGGTCACCATTCCAGTCGCCGGAGCGATGGCGGATTCCCTCGATCGTGAACGCGGTGGCACCTGCGGGGAGCTGGCCTCGTCGAGCCTGCGCGAGCGCGTCAGCCCAGGCACCCGGCACGTACGCGGAAGTGATCTCCAAGTATTGCTTCGTTGCGTACTGACGCAGTTGCGTCCACGCATCGTACGAGGGTAAATAGATTGCAAGATCGGCTGCAAGGCCGGGCTGCTCGGTGCCACTCGGGTCCGCAACGTCGAGGATGACCTCGGTGTAGTCCAGCGGAAGGAATCCACTGCCGGTGTCCCAGGTAAACAGCGCCGTCGCGACGCTGCGTGCAAAGGTCTCGGCATCGGTGCTGTGGGGGATTGCCGGAATCCGAGGTGTCGGTCCATCAGGGGCATTCGAGGAGCCAGGACCACGTTCAGTAGTTGGTGAGACCGGGCCGGTTGACTCACCGTGCCCACGGGATCCGGCGATGAGTCCGTAGACGCCAACACCGGTGATGAGGAGCACCACGACTGCGGTGGCGATGAGGGCGACAACGGTGCGGCGGGAACGAGGAGCGGTCAGAAGCTTCATGCCTGGAAGGTGCGCAGCGTCGGCCGCGCATCAGATCGCTCGGAGGTTCCTTATCTCCATTGGCTGCTCAGCGGTATCAACGTTGGTATCGAGCGCTGTTCGGAGTCGCTCCGCGAAGTCTGAGGTTGCATCCACTGCCCGCAAGAACAACTCGACTTCAGCAGCACTCAGTTTGAGAGCGAGGTCGTCGACATCAAAGTGACGCCACCACCCATCGAGCTCAGTCCAGGTAACAACGAACGCGCGAACTGGCCACGGCTCGTCGTCGTCCGCACGATTCGTCTGCGGACTCGGCGAAGAGCAGCGCTTAGTGCGCGGCGTGCTCTTGAGACGCGCCAGAGCTTCTTCCGCCAGCTTCGCGACATCTTCCTCAGGTGCATCGGAGTCTGCCTCCGCGACAAGCTGGCGGGCCCGCAGATAGCTCGGGTGTACCGGTCCGCCTGAACCGATGAGTTCGAGCTCGGCGGCAACTCCCACACGAACTGTCTCTGATTGATCTTGGTCCTCAGCGATCTGCTGCAGGTAGTTGATCTTCTCGAGAGTGGTGTGTGAAGCACCATCGGGGATCATCGCAGCGGCCTGGGCGCGAGTTTGTCCCGGTGATTCTGACGGTGGCGCAAAATTTGCTGCACCGTCACTTCCCGGCTGATTTTCGCTGCTGAAACGCGACGCTTCTTGCCGACGAGCAGCATCCTCAGCCATGTGCGCCTTGATCTCCCGATAGAGCGCTGCACCCTCCAGCTGGGTGAGCGGCTTGTGCAGCATGTTGTCATCTTGTTCAGCAAGCAGGTGTGCGAGATCCCCCGAGATACCTGAACGCACCCAAACCTTGACGTGCTGCCAGCCGAGTTGCTTAATCGCAGCCAATCGTCGCGCACCGCATACCAAGATCCCGTCGGGTGTGACCGTGATCGGTTGGAGTAAACCATCACGCTCAATCGAGGCTGCGAGCGAGTCGAGGTCGCCGAGTCCAGTGCGGTGACGCCGCCCAACGCGGATTGATTCGACGGCACGGTCCAACTCGATGTGTCCGCCGTCCCGACTCACTGGTTGCTCCCGTGGGTGGGGACCGACATCGCGATAGCCGTGACCAGGTCGTCATCGCTGAGGAGCGTTGCGAGCGCTTCACCAACGAGTATGCGGAGAAGGATGCCTCGCCCGGTGCTCGTCGCGCGATACGCGGGATGCGGCCCCTCGCTCGGTCTATAAGCCCAGACCGGGGCCGTCACGCCGTGGCTCTGTGCTCGGGTGGTTCTGCTCGACCGTGCCGCGCAGTCGCCGGGCTCGGTCAGCGGCGTGCTGTCGCGCTTGTTCTGCCGCTGCCCGCTTCGCTTCGATCAGTGCGGCGGCTTGTTCGGGTGGTAGGGCGCGCAGTTCCTCGGCTTCGCGCCGCGCCACCGTCGCCTGAACATGCGTGTCGTGGGCTTCGCGGTTGGGGCGGATAAACCGTGCTCGTATCGGGTCACGACGCACCCGCTCGGCTCCCAACTCTTGCGCGAGTAGCGTGAGACGTTCCCGGTCGTGCCGGTCTATGAGCGCCGCGTGCTCCGCCCGCGCAGCAGCGAGAGTGCGGGCGGCGTCGAGCACGCGCGGGTCGTTCTCGGCACGCCGCTGGGCAGTGGTGGTGGCCCACTCGGTGAGGCTGTCGCTGTGGCGCGGTAGTACACCCCAGGTCTCGCGCGCCCGCTCGCGTGCCGTGTGGGTGCGCTCGGTCGCGGTCTGGTGTTCCTGTCGTGCTCTGCGTCGCCCGAACCTGCCCGACGCGGCGAGCCGTTCCGATGCGGCGCTCTCGGCGATGACGGCTGTGAGGTACATTTCGCCGTCCTCGACCGCCTGCGGCATCAACTCCGCCACGGCCTCGGCGCGGGCCTGGGCTGCGCTGGTCTCGGCGGCGCGGATCGCCTCGGTGCTCTGCTCGTCCTCCGCCCTATAGGTGGCGCGTTGCTGGTCGAGGCGTTCCGCGACTCGCTCCCATTTCTCGGCCTTTCGCTCGGCACGTTCGGCCTCGCGCACGAGCCGGGCTATGTCGGCGTTCACGATGCTCACGGGGCCGTCGCTCACGAGGCCGCGCACGGCTTCTGCTGCGCGTCCGGTGGCGTCTGCGAGGCCACGGTCTGCCCGGTCGCGTTCCATCGCCTCAATGAACTGTGCTCGTGCATCGGCCATGCTCTCCGCGACAACGTGCAGGGTGTTCTCGTTTCGGCCGCGGGTCATACCGACATAGACCGCCGCACCACCCAAGCTGTCGGTGAGGATCGTGTGCGAGGCGGGCGCGGTCACCCCCTGCACCCCGTAGGCGGTCGCGGCATAGGAGAGATGGGCGTGCTCGCGCACATACTCCGCAGGCAGGTGGATCGTGTGCTCGCGTTTGCGGTCGCTGTGCGCATCGCGTACCCAGAGCGACCCATCCGCCTCGACGTGTTGCACGATCCACTGTTGCCGGTTCGCCACACCCAGGTCGGCGCTGTTCTTGCGGGTCTGGATCAGGTCACCCCGCCCGATGCTGAGGCTGTCGCTGCCCGTGGTCGTCGTGGTGTCGTCGACGCTGCCGTGCGCGACTCGTTCGTCTCGGATGCGGTCATTCAGCCGCGCAGCTTCGTCGTTGGATGCCACGGTGACCGCTTCGCCGTCTCGTCTGCTCATGGCGAGATGTTCGCGCAGCTCGTCGGCGTCGGTGTGTAGCTGGATCAGGCCCAGCACTCGCAACTGGTCGAACACTTCGCCGGGGTTGCGACGGTCGCGCATCTGCACCGTGACCTCGGCATATTCGGGATCGGCGAAGCGGTGCACCTCGGCCATATCGAACGCGCGCCCCCGAAGCTGCGCCGCCATATCGAGCACGCCACCTCTACCGACTGCGGGCAGTTGCGCACGATCACCGACAAGCGCGAGCGTTGCGCCCGTCTCGGCGGCGACGGTGAACAGGGCGAGGGCGGTGTCTTGATCGAGCATCCCCGCCTCGTCCACAACGATCCGCTCACCACGACGCAACCGCGCTGCTTGTGGCGGGCCGGTATAGGTTGCGCCAGTCATCGGGTCGCTGTCGCCTATGGCGAGGCGCGTCCATACGCCGTCAGAGTTCCGCCGCCACCCGCGCGCGTAAACGAGTGCGGCGACCGATTCGGCGGGCACGCCGAGTTCCTGGTGCGCGACCTCAGCGGCACGCTTGGTCGGCGCAACCACCCGCACCCTTCCGCCGCGTTGTTCGGTGGCGCGGATCGCCGTGGCGAGCATCGTGGTCTTGCCCGCGCCCGCGGCGCCCTCCACGATCACCAGCGGATCCTGCGAGGCGACCGCTGCGGCCGCTTCAAGCTGGCCGGAATCGAGGCGCTGACCGAGCGCGACCGCGTGCTCGCGCACGTCAGTATGCTCCGGCTCCTGCTCGGGGGTTCGGGCGGTGATGAGGTCGCGCAATTCCGTCTCGACCTGCACCACCCGCAGGCTCGTCAAGTGCGCGACATGCTCCGGCGTCACGGCGTCACGGCGTCAGCCGGGAGGATCGAGAAGCAATCCTCGAGCGCGAGCATCGTCGCAACCCCGATCAACTCGCGGAGTTCATTAGGGGTTGCACGCACGCCTGCTTCAGTGATGATCCGGGTGGCGTGCTCCTGCACGCTGTGGCGAGTCCACGTCGACTCTGCTGCGGCGCACCGATCCAAAGCACGCGAGGCGATCCGCTGCACCGAGAGGTCATCCGTCGATACCGGTACACGCGCCGGCCTACGGACCAGGTACTCAGGGTCGTAGCCGGCTTCGCGTAGCTCGGTCAGCCAGGCTTCCTCTTCCCGCAAGGTCGTGGGCTTCTTCGCGGGGCGCTCATACGCCCACGCCTGCGCGGTCAGCCGCGACGAGACAACCGGCCCCATCGTCTCGCCAGGATGCGCCGCCTCCCATTCGGCTTCGAGCCGTTCCAGGTTCTTCCGCACCTGCTCGCCCCGCTTCGACATAACCGTGTTGAGCGGTTCAAGCTCGACCACTTCTCCCGATACAGGGTCGAGGGTGAGGCCGTGCCGATCAAGCACCGCGGCGAGTTGCGGGCTGGCGGCGATCACGGCGGTACCGAGGGCACGGATCGCGCCTTGCTGCCGGAACGTGGCCGCCGTATCGAGCGCCCGCCATTTGCCCGCCGCCCAAACTCTTGTGCTGACCTGCATATGGATGTGCCGGTGTGGATCGCCTGCTCGTGAGGTTCGATGGGTGATGCCGACGACCTGCATGTGCTCGACCGGCACGACCTCCTGCTTTCCGCGCGGGCCGACACGAGTCACGGAGTGCTGCGCGAGCCACCGCTGAATCTCCGAGAGCGCGTCCTACTGAGCTTTGTTCAGCGATTCGGACGCCTCTGGGTGCAGCGCCGCCGCAATCGACAGGCTTTTGGGCGCGTTGATGACCATTTCCGCGAACCGGGGCGACCCCTGCCGATCCGACCCCGCCATGCGAGGCTTTCCCATCTGCTCGCCGGTATCAGGGTTGATCCAGTCCACCCAGCCCGCGTACTCGTCAGCGGTCAGCACGCGATTACTCACGGCTTCGCCCGAGGCATCAAGCACCGTGTACTGAACCCCGGTGCTGTCGGACAGGTAGTAGTCGTCAGCCCGTGAGCGGTCGGCCTCGACATAGCGCAGCGCGTCAGCCCCGGTGCCCCGGAACAAGATCACACCGCCCTGCATCGCGATCACCGCCAATGTTTCCAAACTAGAAACGGCTTCTATCTATCATGGTAGCATACGTTCATTCTCTGAAACAGAGTGATGTCTCAGGACAGAGTGAACAGTCCTATATCAGCACATCGAGGATGGGTCCGGACGCGGTACTGAAAGGTGCGTGCGTCACGGATCGGCAACGTCATCTGACATGCGGAATACCGCGCTCAAGGATCGAGCATTCGGAGATACGGTCAATCTCGCTCCCCACCTTGCCGGTTCCCAGCGTCCGACCAGCTGTCGTCAGCCACGAAGAGTTGAGAAACCTCCACACCCAAGGTCAGTCATGATGAGTACAGCAAAGATCGCAACGGTAAACTTGCCCCGACGTTCTGCACGCGTTTACGCCTCAACACGCTAGAGCAGGTAGCTGTATTTTCGTACCGCAGATTGCAAGGAGGGGATCGCCGACTCGTCTCCGGCCTCAGCCGAGGAAATAAGTGAACGCAACTCCGCAGCTTCGGCGTCTTCGATGAACGGGATCACCTTCGTCTTTACCTCTGTGACTATGCGCTGCTCCGCGGCACTTAGAGCGGATGCCGCCCGATCAACGCTCGTCTCTATTCGATCCGAATCAAGCGTTCTTGCAACGCGGTTCGCAATCTTCGGAAGGTCCCGCTTCTCTACCCCCTGACCGTAGGAGACATCGTCGGACAGCAGAACGTTACCCAGGCTGTCCTCTGCGGTGACGTGGAGGATACCGTCGATGTCATAACTATAGGTAAGGTCAAGGGTGATCTCGCCGAGTGGCTGTGGGTCAGGAAAATCAAGCGTCCAGGATTTGAGAATCACGTTATCGTCGTCATCGAGCGACTTGCTTGGGTCCCCCTCGATCACCTGAACATTGACCTGTTCTTGAAAGTCGGATGCGGGTATGAAGGTGTCAGTAACCCGAGCCGGCAGCTTGTGATTGCGCGGGATGAGCTCAGAGAATGCGAGTCCGCTGGTGGGGTCAAGGATGATTGTCCCGAGCGCATGTTCAGTCGACACGAAGAAGTCTCGGTCGTCCAGTTCTCCTGACAGGATGGCTGATGCGACGGCTGCTCCTTCGGCGACCGCGGTCATCGGATCGATACCAGTAGCAGGGCCGCGTCCCAACAACTCGGATACGAACTGCCGGATCGCAGGAACTTGGCAAGTCCCACCTACAAGAACCACCGCGTCGATGTCGCTAGCCTGCGCGCCAATGTCCTGAAGGCACTGGAGGATGGGTTCACGAACCCGCTCAATTTGGGGGCGAACCGCATCTTCGAACATCGCTCGCGTGACCTGCCGGTACTCTCCACCGGGCAGTGGCACGCTTACCTGTTCCGCTGTCGAGAGCTGAATCTTCGCCTTCTCGATGTCGAGACGGAAGCCCGTACGGTCACTGCCGTTCCACTTCGATGGGTCACTGACCGTATCCATGACGATGCGTGAGAGGGCAGTGTCGAAGTCGAGACCGCCTAGCTGTTGAATGCCTTTCGAGGACTGTTCCATGAAGACACCGTCGATATTCTTCAGGATGGTCACATCAAGGGTGCCACCACCCCAATCGACAACCATGAGGGTTTCCTCGTGTGCCGAACGCATGCTGTATGCCATTGCCGCGGCAGTCGGCTCGTTGATAAGCGCTTGGACCTGAATGCCAGCCATCCCTGCAGCCAGCTTCGTGCGGTAGCGCGCTAGTCCGCGACTGTTCGCTGGGATAGTAACGACCGCCTGATCGAATGCAACACCTTGGTGCGCGCTCGCGCGCTTCAGGTGCCCAAAGATCAACGTAGCAATCTCCTCAACAACAAACTCCACACCATCCACATCCGCACGCTCTTCAGCGCGAAGTAGACGCTTCACTGCGGCGAGGCTACCCGGTCGCTGCTTAGCAGCCCAGCCGAAGATCGGTCGGTCATCATCGCCACGACCGAAAACCGTGGGAAGGACTCGGTCGAACCCAAGACCAGCCCACTGTGCGGGCGGCTCATCGATTGACAGCACCGAAAGAGCGTTCGCGGCGAACTGAGCCACTACAGAGTTGGTAGTGCCAAAGTCGATACCGATGCTGGCCATTAGGACTCCTTCGGGGCGTCAGCGTCAGTCTCGGCGTCGGTACCCTCAACCGGCGCACCATCCAGGATACTCTCAGACTCTGCGCTGTCCTCAGCGGCATCATCTGGGAACGAGATTTCATTGCTCCTAGGCTCCACCTCCAGTTCGCCACCTACGGCAGGTACTGATGCCAGGTCAGGCTGCCCCTCTGCCACTGCGATATTCTGGTTCGGCTCTGGCTCGACGTTGCGCTCACGAAGACGACCCTGGTGCACAAGTCGCCGAACTTCGGTATCGACATAGGCCGGAATCTCAACTTCGACCTCACGCGAATTCGGAACTGAATCCCACACATCCGGCACCCTCGGGTCTTCAATGCGCTCAATTCCAGCCTGCCTCAGCCAGCCATCGACAAGGTTCTGGAGGTCGGTGATACTGGCCCCGCGCCGAAGTGCGACATCGATTTCCGCAAGCTGGGCGACATGCTGTGTACGAGCACGCGCAGACGCGACGACCTGTTTCCTTAACCCTTCGTAGGCGTCTGATGAGAGCGATGTCCCGGGGTCCCGAACCAAGAGGGCCGTGTGGATACGATCAAGCTGCCGCTCCATCTGGGTTAGGAGCTCTTTGTTCTCGCGGGCCTTGCTGCCGAACATATGGGGCCTTTCTCTATGACTCAGATGACTCAGATGACTCTGGGAAGCTATGGATTTGAGGTAGCGGGCTCCCCAGCCATTCGGCGATAACCGATGCCGCTACCTCACGGATGATCTGCACGCGGAGGGCCTCTATAGTTGCAGGGTCGGTGGGCTGGGTTCGCCGCTCGTACGGCTGGACCGGTGGATTGAGAATGCCTTCGCCGCTGGGAATCTCATAGACACTGGGGTTAGCCGGAATGCGGTAGTCATCGATACTCGATCCAGGGTCTTCGATGCGCTGCTCGATCGCGTGGAGCGCCCAGTTTAGGTCTTCGAGATCATATGGAGCGTCAATCGCGCGCTTCAACCGTCGTGTTGCTTTGGCAAAGGCTCTCGACGCCACTTCCTTCGATGCCCCGAAGGGAACCCCTAGAAGTAGATAAGGGCTACGTCTCTCGCTCATCGAATCGTCACCGCCTTGTTCCCGAGTTCACTTACGTGTGCCATAACGCTATCCACCCAGCGAAGCAGGTCTGGATCACTGACCAGCGGCCGAACCTTGTTGAGAATGTCCCAGCTCTCCCGGCACAGCGCGGAGATCGGTGACATTAGCTCCTGCACCGCTTGATGATTGACTTGATATGCGGGGATAACACGAAGCTTGTCGAGAATTCCATTGAAAAAGTCGACAGCCTGATCGAGTTGCTGAGATCTGGCCCCGGCATATGATCGCGCCAGAGACTCACCTGCCAGTGTCACCATCGACGACATACGCTCCCGATCATCAGTGTCGAGGCTGCTCAGCTCGGACCTTGCGTTGAGTACCCAGTCGATGAAGATGTCCTTCGGTTCGCCTTCGCTTCCGTCCATGCTCATGGAGATTGCAGTGACCGTGAGACAGACGAGAGGCACACGTTGAACCGGCTTCATCGGAAGCTTAGCTTCGACAATAGTCATACCGAATACCGCGGCACCAACCTCGGTGATGTTCTCGATGAGAACTCCGATAGCGGCTTCAACGAGTGAGTCACGCTCACCCTCAACCCAAGGTTCAGCGCCCCCCTTAGCGTCCCGGAGCTCATTGCCGAGCGCCGTGATGAACTTATCGATCCCCTCTGCACGCGCTTTCAGCACACGGACCATAGGCTTGCCGGAGTGTGCGCCGAAAGCAGCGATCGGTTGCGCGGCGAGCCATTCTTCATCGTTCTCTGCCAAGACACGAAGGACTCGCTCGTATCGCTCATCATCGATAGGTTCAGCGATGAGAAGCCGGAGTACTTCGATGATTTCCTCGGGGATGTCATCGGAGTCCTCTTCCCAGAGACGTGCGTCATCCCGCTTCCATAGAATCAGCGCCTTCTCCGCCGCGAGCGCCCGCTGCTGGGGACCGACCGCTTCTTCAGCGAGGCGGACAAACCTATCGACAGCCTCGGAGTGCTCCAGCTCAGTTGCCACGACCGCCGCATTAGTCAGGAGCGCGTCTGAGTACTCTCCTTCCAGGGCGGAGTCGAGAGCAGAGAGCGCTTGCTCAGGACGACCCTGCATCCAGAGTGAGCAAGCAAGGACATTGAGCAGTTCGTCACGCACGGCTTCACGCTTGGCGGTGCGAAGTCCATCCCGAGCGGCCCCGGCGGCCCCAATCCAATCCCACTCGAAGAGCTTCGACCGAGATACGTGAAGAGCGGCGAGGTTGCGCAACTCATCCGGTCCGACACCTGTGATACCGGCGTGGATGAGCGTCGCCCAAACTGACTTGTCGCTCAGCAGCACTTGAGTCGCGGCGTTCTCCGATCCGTTGACGGTCTCTGCAAGCTCGCGAAGGGATGGGTCCTTCGGCTCACCGGGGATGGCCTCTCCGCGCCGCAACGCCCGCGCTGCCGCAACATCTATGAGTCTCGCTGAGGGTATGGCCTCGGCGACGGTTTGGTCGCCATTCAGATACCGCCGAATGCCCTCCGAGGTAAACCCGAGCTGAACGACCTCGGAAGAACTCAGATCCGCCGGCGCGATTCGAGCGCGAACATATGTCCTGAGTGGAACGTCGGGCATTGCGTCGACCGCTGCATCGGCGGACACTCCGCTGAATCCAAAATTGCGCACCCCACGATCGATGAGGTCATCTACAACCTCAATGGGAAGGCCAGCGACTTCGACTGCCGTTTCGCGATCAAAAGCTGCACCGCCGGTCACGGCTAATGCAAGGGCCGCAGCAGATCGGGCCTGCACTGATGGTGCGATGTCGATGGATTCACGCAATTCGATCGCACCATGTACACCTGACTCGGCCAGGTAGGATGCGACAATCCGCGCGGCATTCTGCACCAAATCGAGGCGAGCAGGAGTCGCAGCAAACAGCAGTCGGGCCTCTTCGATACCACCGCTGCCATCCAGACCCTCTGCTGCTGCAACTCGAAGTCGGATCCCACTCGGGGCGGTTGTATCCGCTGCAATTTTCTCCGCGTGAGCGCGGCGTTCCGGCGAGCCTGCCGGGAAGTCGGAAAGATACTCGTAGTGGATGCGCCAGTCTTCGATGGGGAGCTTGAGCGCGTAGTCGACCGGGAGGCCGAGCTGTTTGCGATCCAAGACCAGACCAAGGGCGTGTCCCGGTTCCGATATCAGACCTTGGTAACTCGCGGTGAGCGTTCGTTCGAGCTCATCCGACAGTCTGGTGCGCATCCCTGGCGAAAAGAGCATTGCCCAGAGTCGACCTGCGTGAGAAAGAATCGAACCGTCCGCGGAGGGCAGAGGGGCCTTGACCTTGGTTGCAGGCAGAGTGTCTGTCTCGCCACTAATTGCCCATATGCCGGTAACGTTATGAGCGGACTGATCGATGACAGCAAACGGTTCCGTCTTGAACAGGGACCGGCGTGCTCTGAACAGACCTCCGACAAGAGGACCAGGTGCTGGGGTTCCGAGGAGCGCTATCTCAGCGGGTACAGGGTGTAGGCGCACGGTTCCCTCCGACATCGGTTCGCTCTCCTTGCTACTACGCTGGATACTAATTATGTCAAACCGAGACTGGGCACCTGAACCGGACTTTGAGGTTCAAAGTATAACCGATGACGAAAGTCCGGTTCGTCCTGCGCCGCCGCTGGAACCGCCCGCGTACTTCAGCGATGCTGAGTCAGCTTCTGCACCATCGCGTTCAACTGCGCCGTTTTCATCAACATCAGATGCGTCGTCGAGCCACAAAGGTTGGACAGCATTCGGAGTGCTTGCAGGCATCGTGATCCTGGTGGTTGTCGGCGCACTCGCGTCTGCGCGTCACTGGACCAAGGTGGACGTTGCCGAGCATAAGGAAACCTTCCGTACTGAGGCCTACCAGACCGGCAGCTACAACATCTCGAATGACCGGGTTAGCCCCTGCTACGTCGGCCAGGACTGGACCGCCTGTATCAACGTCATGGTTGGCATTTACAACTCCGCGTGCGTAGGCGTGAGCCTTACGACGAGCGGGTACAACCTGTGCGACGGCTACCTCGCTGAGATCGACCGAATGAAGGGCGAAGGAGGCTGGGGGTACACGGTGGTTACGCTTGGAAGCTGGGGTCACTTGTCGCGTTTACCGGAAACATCGACACGTCAGGTCTCCAACAACGACTATCGCCCTGCGGTGACGCACGATGCGGTCTGCTACCTCGGATTCCTCGGGGAGTGTAAATAGTTCCAGAGAGGGCAAATGCTCGTTCACTCCTGCGCTTGCAATCGCTCGGACACACCTGTTTCATGTGCTAACTCATGTGCTACCGATGCTGCTAGATCGTGAACCGCGGTGCAGTTATCCACAGGCAGGCTCCGCAGAAACGTCGGAATCATGCGGCAGAACGCCGATTCACGATTTCATGTGCGAGGGGGAACGGAACAGTTCAAGTCCCCCTTCGCGCACGAGAACAAAATATCCCCTGACCACGTGTTTTAACACTTTGGTCAGGGGCTATTTTCGTTTCATGGAGTGGGTTATGGGGCAAGCGCTTCTGCTAACTGGGCGTGCGACTTGCCCACGTCCAGCAACTCGACTTTGCCGCTCTCAGTGTTGTCAATGCGACGGCGAAGCTTTATCCGCCAAGTCGCATCGACCTCGGCCTAATCCGCATTGGCATCTTCGATGTCGAGGCTTCGCAGGCTGCGATTGATCACGGCAGCACGATCATGCTCGTTAAGAGCGAGGATCGCCTGCGCGCGACGTGCGGTGGGTGATGCCGACGACCTGTATGTGCTCGACCGGCACTTCCTCCTGCGTCTTGCGTGGGTCGTCACGCTAACGAGCCTTCGCGAGTGCGGATGTGATGGAAATCCCCGCGGGTTCGATTGAGGCCGACGGCTAGGCGAGCGTGAGAAAGAGTTTCTCGAGTTCGTCTTGATCGGGGGCGCCCTCCTTGCCTGGGTGGTTCAAGCATTCTTTCAATGCGCTGGAGATCACAAGGAACCCCGCCCGGTCGAGCGCCTTGGAGACGGCGGAGAGCTGCTGCACGACATCGCGGCAGTGCGCGTCCTGCTCCACCGCGGCGATGACCGCGGCGAGCTGCCCGTGTGCGCGACGCAAGCGGTTCACCACCTTGCGCTTCGCCTCCGCATCATGCTGAGCAGGAATAGGGTCTGCTGTTGTCTCATGCCCCATGACCTCTGCCTCCTTCACTGTGTTGAAACGACCTGACTTGACAAACATGATACCCCCCTGGGTATAGTTATCCTATTCCGCAGGATACCCCCTGGGGTATATAGAACCAAGGAGAGCGTGATGTGTCGAGCGGTGACCTGTCGTACATGCAGGAAGACGACCTGGGCGGGATGTGGGCAGCATGTCGCGATGGTGAAGGCGGGCGTGCCCGCATCGGACTGGTGCAACGGCAAGCACACTCAGGCGCAAATCGATGCCGCGAAGGCAAACCGGGGCGGGTTCTTCTCCCGCCTGTTCGGCCGCTAAACCGCAGAGAAGGAACGGAACAGGCAATGGCTACGAGGAATCTGACGCTGGACACCTTCGAGGGTGCCGTGAACGGTGATGGCATCGTGTTCGTCGATTTCTGGGCGGCGTGGTGCGGGCCGTGCCGGGCATTTGCCCCCACCTTCGAGCGCGCCTCCGAGCAGCATCCAGACATTGTGTTCGGCAAGGTTGACACCGAGGCCGAGCAGCAGCTCGCAGCGAGCTTCCGCATCAGCTCGATCCCGACTCTCATGGTGTTCCGCGACGGGATCCCGGTCTACGCCCAGCCTGGGGTTCTCCCTCCTGCGCAGCTCGACCAGCTCATCCAGGGCGCCCGTGACCTCGATATGGACGACGTGCGTCGGCAGATCGCCGAGCGCGGCACGCAGCCCGCCTCCTGAAACCGGCTGAGATCCACTCATCCATCCAGCACATCGTCAGAAAGGACCCTCATTATGTGCGCACGAATCACCTGCTCTGCCTGCGGCAAGCCCACCTGGACCGGCTGCGGCGAGCACATCGAGGATGCCCTCTACGGCGTACCCGAGGCAGACCGCTGTACATGCAACTGATTCATGAACCATTCCGTCACTCGAGAAAGAACTGATTATGCTGCTCGAACGCATCTATGACGAGGATCTCGCACAGGCGAGCTATTTCATCGGCTGTCAGGCGAAGGGCGAGGCGATTGTCGTCGATCCCCGCCGTGATATCGATGTCTACCTCGACCTGGCCGAGAAGAACGGCATGCGAATCGTCGCCGTCACCGAGACGCACATCCACGCCGACTACCTGTCGGGCACCCGCGAGCTTGCCGCAAGGGTGAGCGCGCAGATGTATGTCTCCGACGAAGGCGGACCCGACTGGACCTATGGGCCCGATTTTGACGGAGCCGTGCGCATGAAGCACGGCCACCGCATCCGACTCGGCAACATCACCGTCGAGGCCTCGCACACGCCCGGGCACACGCCTGAGCACCTGTCGTTCCTCATCACCGACGGGGCGCAGGCGAGCGAGCCGGGTTTCATGCTCACCGGCGACTTTGTGTTCGTTGGCGATCTCGGCCGTCCCGACCTCCTCGATGAGGCAGCGGGGTTTGTTGACACCCGTTTCCAAGGGGCGAGAGATCTCTTTGCGAGCCTCCGCGACCGCTTCCTCACGCTGCCCGACTACGTGCAAGTGCTCCCAGCTCACGGCTCAGGATCAGCGTGCGGCAAAGCACTCGGCGCAATCGCCGCGTCCACGGTCGGGTATGAGCGCAACTTCTCGTGGTGGGGCAAATATCTCGGGAACGGCGACGAGCAGGGCTTCATTGATGAACTGCTGAACGGCCAGCCAGACGCACACGCATATTTCGGGCGCATGAAGCTGGAAAATAGGGCCGGTCCCACGGTGATAGGGGCGGCACCAGAACTCGTCGAGTACTCGGCAGATGAGCTGCTGGCCGCGCTCGCTGACGACGGTGTGATCTTCGTAGACACCCGCCACAATAGCGAAGTGCATACGGGCACCGTGAAACGCTCACTCAATATCCCGGGCGTCGAGAAAGCTGCGAGCTATGGTGCGTGGGTGTACGATCCGGCGGTCGAGCAGCGGCCACTCATCCTCCTCGCACCCTCTCTCCAAGAGGCACATGAGTTGCGCGATCATTTGGTGCGGATCGGCATCGACTCGGTGCGCGGCTACATTACTTCGCTCGACGGTCTCGACCTTGTCATGCCGAAGCTCGTGCAGCCGGAGGTTCTCGACAGCTTCGAGCGGGTCATATTGCTCGACGTGCGCAATCGCACGGAGCATGACGCGGGTCATCTGCCGGGCGCGAAGCAACTCTCGGGTGGGTGTGTGCTCTGGAACCTCGATCTGCTTCCCGCTCCCGAGGCCGGCACCATCGTCACATACTGCCAGAGTGGTGTGCGAAACAGTGTCGCTGCAAGCGCTCTGCGTCGCGCGGGCTACGACGTTGCCGAACTCGACGGCAGCTATGCCGCGTGGGCGGCGCTTCCCGGCAACATTCCTGTCGCCGCCTGATCGAGCACACCCTGGAGTCCGATGGAACTCCACCTGATCATCATTGCTCTCGCGCTGGCGTTAATGGTTGGAGTGTCTCTCGGGCTGCTCGGAGGTGGTGGATCGATCCTCACCGTACCGATTCTCACCTACGTACTGGGCATGGGGCCGCGTGAAGCAATCGCGGCTTCCCTGTTCATCCAGGTGCGACCAGCGCAGTCAGCATGTTCAGCCACGCAAAATCGGGCCGCGTGCGCTGGAAGAGCGGCGCCTTAATCGGTGCTGCTGGCATGGTAGGCGCATTCGCGGGCGGGCTGCTCGGCGGGGTTACCCCCGGGGTCATTCTCATGATCCTGTTTGCCATCATGATGATGGTCACCGCGATCGCGATGACGATCATGCGCGACCGACCGTGCGCATCCTCATCGATGGGCTCCTCGTCGGCGTTGCCACGGGCCTCGTCGGTGCGGGCGGCGGGTTTCTCATCGTTCCCGCGTTAAACCTGCTCGGCGGGCTGCCGATGGCCGTCGCAATCGGAACTTCACTGCTCGTGATCACGATGAAATCGTTTGCTGGGCTCGGCGGATACCTTTTCTCCGTGCAACTGAACTGGCTGATCGTTTTCGCCTTCACCGCCACCGCGGTCGCCGGTTCGTTCGTCGGCGTCGCATTGACCGGGCGTATTCCAGAACGCGCTCTTCGCAATGCATTCGGCATCTTCGTGCTTGTGATGGGTGTCTTCGTGCTTATCCAAGAAGCTCCTGTTCTTCTCTCATTGTTCGCCACTGCTTGAATCGGAAGACCCTTGTGATCAAAAACGCCCCGAGTACTGAATCCAGAGGCCCACGCATCGGCCGAATCGTTCACGGTTATACGATCCCCGTCATCGACGAGCGTGCTGTGCGTGCGGGGCCAGGGATCCTGTTTTTGTTGGGCGGCGCCGAGTTCGCGACCGCGTTCTTCACCGGCTCGATGCAGCCACTGCAGCCCTTCGGAATGTTTTTCATGGTCGATATGCTGCTGCGCGTGGCCGTCGGCGACCGGTGGTCGCCGACACTGATGTTTGGGCGCCTCGCCGTGTCGGGCCAGCGCCAGGAGTGGGTCGGTGCACCACAGAAGGAATTCGCCTGGTGGCTGGGCTTCGGCCTCGCTCTCGTCTCCTGCATGAGCATGGGCCTATTCGCGACCCCGCTTTGGGCAACCCTTGCGCTCTGCGGCATCTGCTTAACCCTGCTCTTTCTAGAAACGGCCTTCGGCATCTGCATCGGTTGCGCACTGCAGGCGCGTTTCGGCAAGCAGCCGCCCAGGTATTGCCCGGCCAACACCTGCGAGGCGAGCCCTGCAACTCGCGTGAATGCTCCATGACCCACTCATCGATTTCCCCGCGTCATCCGAACCGAAAGGCACACACCGTGCGTCGTTCTATTGTTATTTCACTCTCTACTGTCGCTGTGCTGTTCGCCTTAGCTGGCTGCTCGGCATTGCCGACCTCGGCCGGCGGTGCCGGCACTGTTGAAATCGGCGGCGACACGATGCTGCTAGACGTTCGCACCGCCGAAGAGTACGCGGCAGGGCATCTCGATAGCGCCCACCTGCTCGACTTTAACCGTGGCGACCTCGCTGCCGAAATCCCAAGCCTCGACTCCGATGCTGAGTACCTTGTCTACTGCCGTTCGGGCAACCGATCCAGCCAAGCCATCGCATTAATGGAACAGGCAGGCTTCACCAATCTCACCAACCTCGGATCACTCGAGCAGGCTTCCGTGGCAACCAAACTGCCAATCGTGAACTGACGAATGACCGGAGGAAGAATCCAGAGTTAATGCTGCCGGGCCAGGATACTCGGCGGACTGTTAAGTTGTGTGCATGGCTATTGAGACCATCGTTTCGATCAGTTGGTGGATGATCTTGCCGCTGAGCATTATCGGCAGCTTGCTTCATTTCGTCTTCGACTGGACACGCCACAATCGAATTGCGGCGATCTTCAGCGCAGTGAACGAAAGTTACTGGGAACATATCAAGATTGCTATTTGGCCTACCGTGCTGCTGCAAATCGTTCTGTTCGCCGCAGGGGGTTACCAATATCTGTCGTTTATCCCTGCGGCAACGATCGCGCTCTATTCCTTACCGGTCAGCATGCTCGGCATCGTGTTCCTCTATAAGAGCATCACTAAGCGCAACATTCTTTGGTTAGACATCGCTTCTTTTTTCGTGATCATCGCCGTCGCACAGACTTTGTTCGTGCTGGTTTTGGAACAGCTCGACGCTTCATGGGTCACTGTTGTTTTGGCGGGTTTCTTTCTTGTTGGGCTGCTGATCGCGTCTCTTCGTTTCACTCTTCGTCCACCCAATGAGCCAGACGCCTTCATCGACCCGCTCACCCAGAAATACGGCCTCCACGCGCATCCTGATTACCAGATACCAAACGAGCAACAGCGCGGATAGCCGGTATCGGGAGGCATCCCCATGGGTTGACCATCTTGATAGATGCAGCGTGTTCAAGCGGCTCGGCAATGACCAGAAGTTCGGCAGCATCTAAGTGTTCGCCTTCGCGTGCATGAATGACAGTGAGGAGCGGCGCGTTGTACGATGCACCGAAGCCGCGGGTGATGGCGTCGGCGGCCTGCCACTCGGTCGCTGTCTTTACTGGGGCCGCGGGCTGAGAATTCGTTCACCGACAGCTCTCAGAAGGGATCGGAGCGGGGTACTGGAACGTCCATTCTTCAGGCGTTTCGTATCGCCGAGTCCACAGACGCTCTTGTTTCGCTGTGTCTGACATGGTCTTGCTGCGCTCCCTTATACGCTCGGAGCGCTCGGAGTGCCGACACGATAGCGACAAGATCCACGATCTCTTGGAGGAGTGCGCCCGCCACTGCCGGCAGGTACCCAAACGCGGCTACGAGCATCAAACCCATCGAAATGATGATGCCCAGCCAGATCGATTGCAACGCGATCTGCACGGTGCGTCGCGAAACATAGGCAACATCTGCCACGCGTGCAATGTCATTCGAGGCGATTACCGCGGCCGCGGACTCGCTCGCGACCGTGGCGCAGCGCGCCGCCATCGCGATACCCACATCAGACACAGCTGGCAGAGGGGCGTCATTGATCCCATCACCAACCATGAGCACGGGCCAAGGCCGCATGGCCTGCACGATTTCGACCTTGCCCTGGAGGACGGTCTTAGCGTGAACCATTTGAATTCGGCGCCTGTTGCGCTAAGAGCTGCCTATTGCCGAGGTGCGAGTCGTGTGACTGTCACAGAAGCCTGACCAATGCTGCGGTTCAGCGAGGGAAAGCACTAACAGCGGCTACCGGTGGTTCTTACCAGAAAACTGCAAGCCCGACGTTGATCAGGGCAAGGCCGCCCACCGCGTGCGCGATCCCGGTGGGAACGGTTTGGCCCCGCTTCACCTTTCGGCGCCCAATCCAGGCAGTGACGAGAATTACGATAAGGAGGGACAACTTCACCGCAATCTTGATGTGATTGACGTCGGCATCGCCCATTTCTGCCAGGCCCACAAGTAACACACCAGTAATGAGCTGCACCCATGCACCGATGAACTGAAAGAGACCCACGGATGGTTTCTTGAACGTTGCGAGCCACCCTCCGACGAGCGCGGCCGCTCCGAGGATGTGAAAAAAGACCAGGGTGGCGTGTAGAAGATCCATACCGATTAGCTTATGGTGGTCGATCTGGCTTTGCCGTGGTCCGCCACATTACGGGCGGGGGTTCTCGGCGACCTTTCAGGTTTCTCGACATAGTGTTGACATGTTTTCGACCCTGTGTCGACAAAATGAAACAATCCGGAAGGAAGTCATGTTTCTTGCAATCCGCGAACTGAAGTTTGCGCGAGGACGGTTTGGGCTGATGGGTGCTGTTGTATCACTCATCGCCATCCTGATGGTACTGCTGTCCGGTCTGTCCTCGGGCCTGGTCAACGATGGTGTCTCAGGCCTGAAGTCGCTGCCAGTCACTGCGTTTGCCTTCGATGAAGGCACGAAGACCGACAATGCGTTCTCTCGCTCGGTGGTAGACGCTGAGCAGGTTGACGCGTGGAAGTCACAACCAGGCGTCAAGCATGCTGACCCCGTGGGTGCTGGAATGACAAACGCCACCACCGACGACGGCACGCAGATTGACCTGTCGCTCTTCGGCATTGAACCCGACTCCTTCCTAACCCCAGCAGTCTCTGAGGGCGAGCACCTCTCCGGCCTCGCTGGAATCGTCGTATCCGAAACCGCGAAGAGTGACGGACTCGAACTCGGCACAATCATCACCCTCGATCGCCTCGACACCGAACTCGAGGTCATTGGCTTCACCGAGGGCCAGGCGACGTTCGGGCACGTCGACATGGCGTACCTCCACCTCGACACGTGGAAATTGATTGCATCGGGTGCGGCGCAACCTGGTACCCCTACTCAGGCGCAAGTCGACGCGCTCGACTTCGAGGTCGCGAGCGTGGTGGCACTGCAGGCCGAAGATGGCGAGGAAATCGACATGCTCGCTGGAGATTTAGCGGCTGGCACAACAACGGTTGATCTAAAGGAGTCCTTTAACTCGTCGCCGGGGTACGAAGCAGAAACCCTCACTCTCAGCATGATCCAGGTATTTCTCTACGGGATCTGTGCACTGGTCGTAGGCGCATTCTTCACCGTCTGGACCATTCAGCGTCAGCACGAGCTGGCAGTGCTCCGCGCTGTCGGTGCCTCGGGCCGATACCTGCTCCGTGACTCGTTGACGCAGGCGGCAATCCTACTTCTCAGCTTTACAGCGCTCGGCGTGGCGGCCGGCGTGGGTCTCGGTTCAGCGATGCCTGATGGGATGCCATTCGCGCTTGAAGCAGAGCCGATTCTCACCTCTTCAATCATCACTATTGTTCTGGGTCTTGTAGGTGCCGCTGTCGCGGTGCTTCGCATCACCCGCATCGATCCAAATACTGCCCTGGGAGGTCAGCGATAATGGCGACAGAGCACGCAATCGAGCCAGCACTTTCACTGTGCAGCGTCACGGTCGAACTGGGAGACGGCGACAGCAAGGTGCGCCCCCTCGACCACGTCGACCTCGAAGTCGCCCGCGGGGAGTTCGTTGGTGTCGTCGGCCCATCAGGCGCTGGGAAATCCTCTTTGCTCGCAGTCGCCGGAGCACTCCTGCAGGCAGACTCGGGCAATGTCGAAGTGTTGGGGCAGGATCTGTCGAAGATCGGTCGCTCTCAGGGGAAACTCGCAAAGTTCCGGCTCCGCAATATCGGCTTCGTCTTCCAATCAGGAAACCTCATCCCGGCACTGAATTCTGCGGATCAGTTGCGCCTGGTGAACAAACTTTCTGGAGGTCCCACTTCGTTCGACCCGCTACCACTCCTCGACGCAGTCGGCATGGCACACAAAGCGAAGAACCTTCCCGGGCAGCTATCCGGCGGAGAACGCCAGCGTGTGGGAATCGCACGCGCATTTGTCACAAGTCCGGGTTTGCTGCTCGTTGATGAGCCGACGTCTGCACTTGATCGTGCACGCAGTCAGCAGATTGTGGCGCTCCTCGCTGAGCAGAGCCACGAACGTGGTGTAGCAACCATCATGGTGACGCATGATCACGACGTGATTGGTCACTGCGACCGCGTGGTCGAGATGGTCGACGGACGCCTGAGCGCATATGAAACGAGTGAGGCCATGGGAGCCCACTAACCCTCTCTCCAGAAACCGAGGTGTATGTTCAAAGACGGACACCACGTGTGGAAAGGAGGCGGTCGCAATGCCGAAAATTAGTGCAGCCACGGTCGTGGAACACCGCGCTCAACAAGAGCGCCTCATTCTTGATGCAGCCCACGCGATTCTCGAAGAAACTGGCGATGTCACAAGCATGCGGGAAGTTGCTGAGCGTGCAGGCCTTGCGAGATCTAGTGTCTACCACTACTTCGATTCCCGCGAGGCACTCCTCAACGCGCTCGTACAAGATGTGTTCCCGAAGTGGACCGAGCGTGTCACAAACGCGATGGCCGCCGAGCCCGAACTCAGCGAGCGAATCATTGCCTACGCGGTGACGAACGTACAGCTTGTTCAGGAAGGGGCACACGCGGTCGGCGCCGCTCTCGCAGCACTGTCACCCGGCGAAGCCCTCAATGAGCAAGCCACACAGATGCATCGCGCGATACAAGAGCCATTGATAGAGACCCTTGCCGAACTCGGGGTTCGAGACCCTGAGGGGCTCGGGGAGCTCATCAACTCGGTGGTGCACGCCTCCACGCGATTGTTGGAGTCGGGGCGGCAACCTGAGCAAGTGTACGCTGGGCTTACCGCGGTTATCAGGCCGATGGCACGCGAGATGCAGGCGCAGATGGACCAGGAAATCAAGGACTATGAGACTGGCCCCCGCAGTCTGCAGGGTGATCGCTCTTAGCATTGCGACCCGCACGGGCTGCAGCGGAATAGGCTCACGCGATTCGTTCTGCTCAGAAAAGTTTAAGTCCGCACGCCCCTACCACTGTCGTGCACCAGGTCGTCAGAGCAAAGAAACATGAGGATTCAGAACCAATTAGCTAACGAGTTCGTTCGAACACTCCAAAACTTGCCTTCGTTCAGCACTTGAAGAAAGCTCGTCAAGGAGTCCATGCATGGCGTAATAGTGATCTCGCGTGCCTCAGCTTGCAACAGCACCCCAACTTCTAGTCTCACTTGAATGGCGCACAAACTCCCCGCGTGCGTTGTCCTACGAGCAGAGTTTGAATGCGCAGATCATTAAACGCAGAAGTTTTCTGATGAAACACTTTGCCCCATGGGGCAAACCATGGGGCACCGGCCATGAATGAGCATGTATTTACGTGCCACTATGTGTCCCCGTGGCTTTGAAAATTGCTGACCTCATGCAGTTCTGTGCACCCTTATGTCTCAGGTTGTTGCTGCGCACTGTGCAAGGCATGTCCCCTCTCTTTGTCCATTGCCGTATTTAGCACACGGAAGTACCCTTGAAAGTGTCCCATCCGCAGCAGGACGGCACTGGACACGAAGACCATTTCACAGTGGCACGCTGGGGGCACGAGAACTCCACAACTGCCGACAATCCGCGGAATTACGCGGGTGGTGACGAGTACTGGGACTTCTAAAGTACCTGGTCAGACCATGTTTCAAAGAATTAGTGCAAAGAAGGGGGATCATGAACGCAACTTGTCGCAACGACGAGAATGTGCCCAGTGATCACATTTTGAGCACACATTTTCCAGAGTGCCGACATCGACATAATGTCCGTTCGGCACGCCTGGCATGCAACAGGAAGGGTTCTCGCGTCCGCGCGGGAGCCCTTTCCCGTTGTAACGACCCACCACCGAGAAATACTCAGGTGGGAGAGAGGAGTCTGCTCGTGCATACTCCAAAGGGCCCCAATGGGGAATGGAAGACGGGGCAGCGCGTGCCCGTCTCGGGACAATGGGTGGATCAGTACGGTGTAGTCACGCACCATACTGCCCACGGAACGTTCCCGCCATGCATCGACCGCAAGGGCGAAACTGCATATCGCGAATTGATTCAAGAAGATGTTCGGTTGGTAGCCTAGCTTCTTGATCAAGCAAGAATACCTTCACTCATTCGGGTGGGGGTATTTTTGTTTTTAGACGCCGGGTCGATACCGGCGGGACGTTACTCCACTCTAACTGCATTTGCCTCAGCTTGCCTTCGAAGCTTTGTTCGAGAGAGCCTTTGCCCGTGCCCCGCTCATGTTCGCCGCCACATCATCTATGTCCTGCTCAAAGAGATCCGCGTACACGTCCATCGTCATCGCTGCGCTCGCGTGCCCAAGCATCCTCTGGACCGCTTTCGGGTTCGCCCCTGCGCTCACCGCTAGGGACGCGGCAGTGTGACGGAGATCGTGTGGAGTGACGCGTGGGAACGTCTCATCTTCCTTCATCGCGGCCTTCACTGCGCTCGCGAACCACGAATACTCTGCGTGAGGGCGGATGGGCGGCACGCTATCGACCTTGCCGAACACGAACGCGCTCTGGGGTCGGCCCTTCGTGATGCGCCTGAGCGAGAATGCGATGAAGTCGAGCATCGGGACTGACCGGCTCTCGCCCGTTTTTGGTGTACCAAACTCGAACTCGCCTTTCACTTGCACGGCGTTGTAATCGATCATCATGCGCTGCTTTTTGAAGTCGAGACGGTTGAGGGTCTGCTGAGGGTTTGGTTGAGTCTGAGTATGTTTCGTTCGCGAGGGCGGAACTGGAAGGATGTTGATCATGCCAACGAAATACAGCGAGGAATTCAAGAAAGACGCTGTCGCGCTTACCGAGTCCGGGATGACCCAGAAACAGGTGTGCCAAGACATGGGCATCTCGAAGTCAGCGTTAGCGGCGTGGGTGCAAGATGCCAGGTTCAAGACGTATGGCATCACCCCGTCGAAAGATCCTGACGAGCAGCGCGAGATGCGGCAAGCGTTGAAGCGAATCCGTGAACTCGAAATGGAAAACGAGGTGCTGCGCCGTGCCGCAGCGTATCTTTCACAGATTCACATCACGCCCCCAAAATGACGCTTCTATGCTTTTTGTCAAGCCATGCGGGTCTGGAGTTCTCGAAACATGGCTCGGCATACGTAACGCCGCAGGCAGCGACGAACCTCGCGTGGAGTGCGGCCCTCAGCTCGGCGGCGGGACACGTACTCACGAGTGGCTTCGTCGTAGCTCATACGGGTACGAACAATGGTGTCAACTGCCCGGTTGAGTTGCCGGTCTCCGGAGCGGGAAAGCCGGTGCCGAGTCGTGTTCCCTGAGGACGCTGGTAGCGGGGCGATTCCCCCGAGGGCTGCGAAAGCAGCTTCTGACCGCACCCTGCCACGGTGTGAATAGGCAGTGACAAGAATCGCTCCAGTTACTGGGCCGACCCCCGATATCTGCTGCAACCCAGGGGCGAGTTCCTCAGTGAGTTCAGCAAGCAGGAGGTGGTTGACCTTGAGCTGCTCGATGTGTTCGAGGATTGCCCTGGCCAAGCGCTTCGCCTCAGTTCGGAATATGCGCGCTGGCCCATTGTCCCCGGACGTGCGCCAGGCAGAGATAGTTTTGATCTGCGCGTCGTTCAGTGGCTTGCGGGCATCGATGCCGAGGTCAACGCTGCGTGCCAAAGCATTAAGCGCGTTTCTGTTCGCTGTGCGATGGTGATCGAGCTGTGCACGGGCTGCAAGTAGCACCCGGAGTGCGGTACGACTCCCCGCCTGCCGAGGCTGGCAGAGAACGGCGGTATCGCGGCCGAGGACTGAACGGGCTGCCGCTTCGGCATCGAGAACGTCAGACTTCCCAGAATGGGCGTGAGTCGATCGAGCTGCCGGCCGAACCTCGGCAACGGTGATTCCGGCCGCGCCTAAGGCTGCGGTGATACTACTACCGTAGGAAGACGTGCCCTCAGCAGCCGCAAGCACTGCAGTGTGCTGACTGCGCCGCCCAATCCAGTTGACGGCGCGGGCGTTGCCGGCCGAAGACGTGGGAAATGTTGCGGTGGAAATGACCGCACCATCTTGCGCCCGGATAAGGCAATAGGTGTGGGTACGAGCATGTGTGTCGATGCCGACGACATACTCGAACTGATCTGTGACGAGAACCATGGTGACCTCCATTAATGAAATATGATGACCGGTCCACTTTGGGGTCGCTTGGAGCCACATCTGTAATGAGTCACATCCGCGAGGGGTGGACAAGCTTCTAATTAAGGCATCCGTGCGCAGAGACCGGGCTTCGACTTGAACATGGACACGTCATTTTGAAGACACCACCGTGAGGTGAGTCGGATATACCGTGAGTCACATGTGCGAGTCGAAGTCCAGCCTCTCAGCCCACCACGGGTGGGCATAGACCCATTACAGATTTACCCGCTCGTCCAAGAAATGGCCGCGACGGGTGCCCGTGTTCGGGTGCCCGTCGCGGTGACGTGCCGGGTGCTGGGGTTTTCTGAGCAGGCCTACTATCAGTGGCTGAAACAGCCGCGCTCGGCACGCGAGATCGCCGATAACCATCTGATCGGGGTGCTCCAAGAGCTCCACGAGGATGACCCCGAGTTCGGGTATCGTTTCCTGGCCGATGAGCTCCATGCCCTCGGCTATCAGACGTCAGAACGTCGTGTGTGGCGGCTGTGTAACCTTGCGGGCATCGCTTCAGTGATCACGAAGCGGAAACCCCGGTACAAGAAGGCCCTGCCGCCAGTGCATGACGATCTGGTGCAGCGCGATTTCACTGCGACGGGGCCGAACCAGTGCTGGCCGACGGACATCACAGAGCATTGGACGAAAGAGGGAAAACTGTACCTTTGTGCCATCAAAGATGTGTGGTCCAACAAGATCGTGGGCTACGCGATTGATGACCGTATGAAAGCATCGTTGGCGGTGAGGGCGCTCGAGAACGCGGTGCTCCAGCGCGGCGCCCCTGAGGGTGTGGTGGTGCATTCCGATCGTGGTTCTCAAGGCGGATTCAATTGGTTGTCGCAACACCCTGATGATGGAGGTGTTCAAGAATGGCGACGAAAGATTGGGCCGCGAAAACCGGTGATGCGCCCGAGGTGGTGCGTCGGCAGTGGCGTGCGGATAGGGCGTTACGGCCCCCGATGCGATCTCCTGGTAGACCGGAGCCTTCCCGGTCAGTTCAGCGCGAGTTTTGGCGTCTGATCGCCACTGGGATCACCTCGGCTGAAGCTGCGCTACAGGTGGGCGTGTCAGTGCCAGTAGGTACGAGGTGGTTTCGGCATGCTGGGGGTATGACACCACTGAGTTTGTGCGAGCCCACTGGGCGGTATCTCTCATTTGAGGAACGTGAAGAGATCGGCCTCCTTCGCGCCCGGAACATTGGGGTGCGTGAGATTGCCCGCCAGTTGCGGCGTGACCCTGGAACGATTTCACGTGAGTTACGACGGAACGCAGCCACCCGGAGCGGGAAGCCAGAATACCGGCCGTTGGTCGCGCAATGGAAAGCGCAACAGGCCGCGAAACGTCCCAAAGTAGCGAAGCTTGTGCAGCACGATCACTTGCGGGAGTACGTGCAGGAGCGTCTTTCTGGTGAGGTTCGGCTGCCCGATGGCACCATCGTTACGGGACCCAAAGCCCCGGTATGGAAGGGACTAAATAAGCCGCATCGGCAGGACCGGAAGTGGTTCCTGGGGTGGAGCCCGGAACAGATCTCCGAACGGTTGAAGGTCGATTTCCCCGATGATGAGAGTATGCGTATCAGTCACGAAGCGATCTACCAGTCTCTCTATATCGAGGGTCGTGGCGCGCTGAAGCGTGAACTCGTCGCGGCGCTTCGGACTGGGCGTGCGCTCCGGAAACCGCGGGCGAGGTCGCGCAACACACCGCAGGGGGCATGTCACCGCTGATGTGGTGATTTCTGAGAGGCCAGCGGAGGCTGCTGATCGTGCAGTTCCGGGGCATTGGGAAGGGGACCTCATCATCGGGACGAACCGGTCGGCGATAGGCACCCTCGTTGAGCGGAAGAGCCGTTCCACGTTGTTGGTGCATCTGCCTCGACTGGAGGGGTATGGGGAGCAACCGGTGGTGAAGAACGGGCCCGCGCTTGGTGGGTATGGGGCTGTGGCGATGGCCGATGCGCTGACTGTGGCGATGTCTCAGCTACCGCAGCAGCTCAGGAAGACGTTGACGTGGGATCGCGGGAAAGAGCTCTCCGCTCATGCGAAGTTCGCATTCGAGACTGGCACGAAGGTGTTCTTCGCGGATCCGCATTCGCCGTGGCAGCGGCCTACGAACGAGAACACGAACGGGCTCCTGCGACAGTATTTTCCGAAGGGTACTGATCTTTCAAGGTGGAGTGTGGAGGAGCTTGAGGCGGTGGCGTACACGTTGAATAACCGGCCCAGAAAGGTGTTGGGTTGGAAGACCCCGGCAGAGGTATTCACGGAGCAGCTACAGTTGGTTCAACGACCCGGTGTTGCATCGACCGGTTGAACTCACCTTCGATCTGGGCATCATTCAGATCGGGACATGCGCGGATCGAGGTCAATAATTCGTATTGGCAAGTCCAGGTCCAACCGAATCAACAATTGGACAGCGTCACCGGCCGAGCACTGTGCTGGGCTCACTCGGTGACTCTTGTGCGAGCAGTTCTTTACGAGCGATTGCCTCATAGTGCCTCGATCGCAACAAAAGCATCACGCTGACCGGGCCCATAACGATGAACTTCATCGCGTTCCAGATGCAGATCAAGATCACGAAGTGCAACCATCCCGGCCCGCCGTGATCGATAAGATCTGAACACCACACGGCGGCCAGCATGTAGGGCACGGCAAGCAACGTCGCTGGCACACCCCACTTCAACCCACGACGCCGCCGAATGACAGCGATGAGGATGTTGGTCGGCATGCAGTGCTGCATGAACGAGCGAACGTAGATACTCAAGATCCAGATTGAGCGAATCATGGCGGGGCCTCCCGATATACATACTTCTCCGAAGAGGAGGCGACATATGATCGAGTTCCCGTGAGGGCCACCCCGAAGGGCCTATTACTTGTGGACGTGCCTCACCCTCCAATGTACGCCCGCTTTTGCAGATGCGAAAGGGTCAGATGAGGCGCACCTTCTAGAAGAAGTCATTCTCGAAGGAGGCCACCATGCCCGCGCTCACTGCTCTTGCCAGGGACGATCGCTCCGCCCGCTTATTGCTATCGATTATCGGCACCCCCGCTGACGTTGCCACGGGAAAACTACTCACCGAGGTAGGCGCAGCAGAGCTGATCTCGATCGCCGAAGGGGACGGCACAGTCCCGGGCATGGATCGAGTTGAGGCTGCGGTGTGGCGCGATCGGCTCCATTCAGCTGCCACCCCGGATCGCCTTGCCGAGCGAATAGTTGAGGCCAGCAAGTTCCGTGTGATCATTCCCAGTGACCCCGACTGGCCAACGACGCTTAACGATCTCGGTCACCGTGCCCCGTACGCGCTCTGGGCGAAGGGGCGCACAGAATTGCTCGCTGAGCCGCTCCCGCAGCGCATCACCGTCACGGGCGCCCGCGCCGCCACCTCATACGGCGCGCATGTCACCGACGAACTCTGCGGCGACCTTGCTCAGAGTGGCAGAACACTGATCGCAGGGGCCGCATACGGGATCGAGGCGTCCGCGCACCGCGCCGCCCTCCTCCGCGATATGAACACGATCGCAGTGCTCGCTTCTGGGGTTGATCGCCCATACCCCGCGGGCCACGCTGATCTCATCGACCGCATTGCGCGCGAAGGGCTGCTGCTGTCCGAGGTACCACCGTCGGTCGCGCCGACTCGCCAGCGGTTTATCGACCGATCGCGCATCCTCGCCGCTTTGTCGAGCGCGACGATCATCGTTGAAGCAGGATCCCGGTCAGGTTCGTTGCACACGGCCACCGAGGCTGCGCAGCTGGGACGCCTCGTCGGTGCAGTCCCTGGGCCGGTAACGAGTGCCGCCAGCACGGGCACCAACCTGATGCTGCAAAGTGGTCAAGCCAGTGTAATTACCAATGGATCGGACATCATGCGCATGGTTGAGGGCGAGACGAACGCCCCTGAGCGGAGTGTGATCCGCTCAGGGGCGCCGCATGTTGCCTCACCCAAAAGTCGAGTGCTGTAAGTCCTATCTTGCCGTCGGAATCTCGACCACCAGACTCCGGCGAAGCTCGTCGAGATCGACCCGGATGAGTCGGCCGACCCGATACCCACGAACGGTGCCGTCAGCGATTCGACGCCTGATGGTCTTGACCGAAACCCCCAGGTTCTCGGCCGCGACCACCAATGGAACCAGCGCAGATTCAGATGCCTCAGATCGAGTTCGAGCAGTCATGGTGTTACCTCCCTGTAAGCGAATGAGTGTCACTCCACAGGTGTCCGCCGCTGTCCGGTTAGGTCTCCTCGCCGCCGTCACCTTCTTTCTGCGCTCGGGCAATGCTCGCGCTGACACGATCGCTCATCCGGTCAGCCAGTTCTCGATCTCGGTTCATGGTGGCGTGCTGGTAACGCAACACGATGTGAATGTCAGCGTGACCGCCGCGTCTCATCAGCTCCGCGAGCGTCGCCCCCTCTTGCGCGAAGATCGTGAGCCCCGTGTGGCGCAGGTCGTGGAACCTGAAGCGGTGGGGCAGCCCCGCGACTCCATCTCGCACGTCAGCCCAGATGTACCCCCACCGGGTGTTCGACAGCGGGATGCTCCCCCGGCGGTCGGCGGGGAGCACCGGCGCCTTCGCGTCGGAGGAAACGTAGTCGTGCAAGTGCTGCTGCAGTCGACCGATCATGAGCTTCGGGATACTGAGGGATCGCCTGCCAGCCTCACTCTTCAGATCGGTGTAGCCGCCCGTATTGGCGTTGAGTTGACGCCGAACGTGCAGCGTGGCACTTCCATCGTCATGCCACTCGATATCACGACGTTGCAGCCCAAGGCACTCCCCTCGGCGCAGCTGACACCATGCCGCGAGCAGTACTGCGATCGCGTACTGATCTGGAACCGCCTCGTACAACGCCTCTACCTGCATGGGAGTCGCAACGTCTTCACCCGCGTCGTGGTCTACGTCGTGCCTTACCGACTCTTGCCGCGGTACCGATACATTCGGTGCGGCTGGGATGATGCCGTCTCGTGCGGCCTGCCGGAGGATCATCATGAGCACGATGAGCACCGGTCTCGTGATGCCGTTGAACTTCGAGTTTGGGTTCAGAGGCGCGGGGATCTGGTCAAGCCGGTCCGTCATCACCTTGATGCGGGCGGCGTCGATCTCGCGCACCGGAGTGCTTCTGAACTCTGGAACGAGATAGCCGGTGACCTTTCCTTGGTAAGAGCGCACCGTACCAACAGCCCGCTTCTTACCGCTGCGGTTAGGTTCGGTACGGATCATTTCAAGCCAACGCTTGGAGTACTCCTCGAATCCCAAGGACTGTGCTTGTTCGGTTGCCAGCTCGGCTTCAAGCCTGGCCGCGATCTCCTCCGGCGGCTCCCACAGGCCCCGCGCCATGTTCGACTGCACCCCGGCAAGCCAGGTTCTGGCATCCGTTTTGGTGAGGAAGGTGAGCAGCCTGTCTTGATCGGTTCTGGCTGTGTAGGTCGTTCCGTCGGGTCCTGGGTAGCGAGCTTGCCAGCGGCCAGAAGGGAGCTTGCGCAGGCTCCCCCAATTCTCGCGTTTGCTGTTACTCATGATGACCTCCCATGGACTCGAACGGACGCTGGTGGACCGTCGTGCCACTTCGTGCCACTCGACCTCACACCCCTCCTAGATCCGCATGATTCCGCGGATCTCCGGGGGTTGATTCGATCGTTTGTGACACGAAGTGGCACGGCTTGGGCGGTGCAGCAACTGCAAATTCTGGTCCCTGCCTCGCCTCCCTTCCACGTGGAAGGTGCGCACGTGCCATCCCCGTGCCACTTCGGGTGGGTATTCCTGTTCATTTCTGTTCTCCTCTGTCTTTCGACTGGAGACACGAAAACGCCCCTGATCTGCGAAAACTCGCGAATCAGGGGCGTGAACAGGTATTTAGGTGGGGCCTCTAGGGAGAAGTCTTAGAAGTCCCAGTCCTCGTCTTCGGTGGCCTCAGCCTTGCCGATGACGTAGCTCGAGCCTGAGCCCGAAAAGAAGTCGTGGTTCTCGTCAGCATTGGGCGACAGCGAGGACATGATCGCCGGGTTGACGTCGGTCATCTCCTTGGGGAACATCGGCTCGTAGCCGAGGTTCATGAGCGCCTTGTTCGCGTTGTAGTGCAAGAACTTCTTCACGTCTTCCGTGAGGCCCACCGGATCGTAGAGATCCTGCGTGTACAGGATTTCGTTCTCGTAGAGCTCGTACATCAGCTCGAACGTGTACGCCTTCAGCTCTTCCTGACGCTCAGGAGTCTCTTTCGCGACGCCCTGCTGGTACTTGTAACCGATGTAGTAGCCGTGCACGGCTTCGTCACGAATGATGAGGCGGATCAGGTCTGCCGTGTTCGTGAGCTTTGCCTTCGACGACCAGTAGATCGGCAGGTAGAAGCCCGAGTAGAACAGGAACGACTCGAGCAGCGTCGAAGCAACCTTGCGCTTCAAGGGGTCGTCGCCCTCGTAGTAATCGATAATGATCTGCGCTTTCTTCTGCAGATACTGGTTATCGACTGACCAGCGGAACGCGTCGTCAATCTCCTGCGTCGAGCACAGTGTCGAGAAGATCGACGAGTAGCTCTTGGCGTGCACCGACTCCATGAACGCAATGTTCGTGTAGACGGCTTCCTCGTGCGGGGTGATCGCATCGGGAATCAGCGAAACGGCGCCAACGGTGCCCTGGATCGTGTCAAGCAGGGTGAGGCCGGTGAAGACGCGCTCGGTGAGACGCTTCTCAGCGTCGGTGAACGTCGCCCACGACTGCACGTCGTTCGACAACGGCACCTTCTCGGGCAACCAGAAGTTCGACGTCAGGCGATCCCAAATGATCTTGTCGGTGTCGTCTTCGATGCGATTCCAGTTAATCGCCTGCACCGCGTGGCCCAGCTTAAACGGCTTCGGGTTCATCGTTTCCTTCTCGGCTTGTTCTTTGTGTTCAGAGTGATGGATCAAGGCTACGCCCCCACTGCGACCAAAGGCCACTCCCGCAAGACCCAGGTGGGTTGCTTCGGGAGTGGCCAGCGGCTCGGCAGGTTTAGAGCATGCAGCTCACGCACTCAGCCATATCCGTGCCCTCCAGCGCGAGCTGGCGGATGCGGATGTAGTAGATCGTCTTGATGCCCTTGCGCCATGCGTAGATCTGCGCCTTGTTGATGTCACGGGTCGTCGCCGTGTCCTTGAAGAACAGCGTGAGCGAGAGGCCCTGATCGACGTGCTGCGTTGCTGCGGCGTACGTGTCGATGATCTTCTCGGGGCCGATCTCGTAGGCGTCCTCGTAGTAAGCCAAGTTCTCGTTCGTCATGAACGGAGCCGGGTAGTACACGCGACCCAGCTTGCCTTCCTTGCGAATCTCAACCTTTGAGGCGATCGGGTGGATCGAGCTCGTCGAGTTGTTGATGTACGAGATGGAACCGGTGGGCGGCACAGCCTGCAGGTTCTGGTTGTAGATACCGTGCTCCATGACGCTGGCCTTCAGCTCACGCCAATCCTGCTGCGTGGGCAGTGCGATGCCGGCGGTGGTGAACATCTCGGCGACGCGGGGCGTCTCGGGAAGCCATTCACCATCGGTGTACTTGTCGAAGAATTCACCCGACGCGTACTTCGAGTCAGCGAAGCCGCCGAAGACCTGCTTGCGCTCGATCGCGATCTTGTTCGACGCCTGCAGGGCGTGGAACAGCACCGTGTAGAAGTAGATGTTCGTGAAGTCGATGCCCTCGGCTGAGCCGTAGTGCACGTGCTCACGAGCCAGGTAGCCGTGCAGGTTCATCTGGCCGAGGCCGATGGCGTGCGACTGGGCGTTGCCGTCTTCGATCGAACGAACCGAGTTGATCGAGCTCATGTCGCTCACCGCGGTGAGTGACCGGATCGCGAGGTCAACGGTCGAGGCGAGGTCGCCGCCGTCCATGGCCATAGCGATGTTCATCGAGCCGAGGTTGCAAGAAATATCCTTGCCGATGTTGTCGTAGCTGAGGTCTTCGTTGTAGGTCGTGGGGGTGTTGACCTGCAGGATCTCAGAGCACAGGTTCGACATGTTGATGCGGCCCTTGATGGGGTTCGCATCGTTCACAGTGTCTTCGAACACGATGTAGGGGTAGCCCGACTCGAACTGCAGCTCGGCGACCGTCTGGAAGAAGACGCGTGCGCTGATCTTGGTCTTCTTGATGCGTGCATCGTTGACCATCTCGTAGTACTTCTCAGTGACCGAGATGTCGCCGAACGGTACACCGTAGACCTTTTCAACGTCGTACGGCGAGAAGAGGTACATCTCTTCGTTCTTCTTCGCGAGTTCGAACGTGATGTCGGGTACGACGACGCCCAGCGAGAGCGTCTTGATACGAATCTTCTCGTCAGCGTTCTCGCGCTTGGTGTCGAGGAACTTCATGATGTCGGGGTGGTGTGCCGAGAGGTACACCGCGCCGGCACCCTGGCGTGCGCCGAGCTGGTTGGCGTAGCTGAAGCTGTCTTCGAGGAGCTTCATCACGGGAATGATGCCCGAGGACTGGTTCTCGATCTTCTTGATCGGGGCGCCGGTCTCGCGAATGTTCGACAGTGACAGTGCCACGCCGCCGCCGCGCTTGGACAGCTGCAGCGAGGAGTTGATGCCGCGTGAGATCGACTCCATGTTGTCCTCGACGCGCAGCAGGAAGCAGGAGACGAGCTCGCCGCGCTGTGCCTTGCCGAGGTTCAGGAAGGTGGGGGTGGCCGGCTGGAAGCGGCCCGAGATCATTTCGCGCACGAAGCCGCGAGCGAGCTCCTTGTCGCCACGTGCCAGGCCGAGTGCGACCATGACGACGCGGTGTTCGAAGCGCTCGAGGTAGCGCTTGCCGTCGAACGTCTTCAGCGCGTACGAGGTGAAGAACTTGAACGCACCCAGGAATGCCGGGAAGCGGAACTTCATCGCAAAGGCTTCGTTGGTGAGCTCTTCAACAAAATCGATCGTGTACTGGTCGAGAAGTTCCTTCTCGTAGTACTCGTTGTCGATGAGGTAGCGCATGCGCTCTTCGAAGTTGTGGAAGAACACCATGTTCTGGTTGACGTGCTGCAGGAAGTACTGGCGCGCAGCTTCACGATCACGGTCGAACTGAATCTTGCCGTCCGCGTCGTACAGGTTGAGCATCGCGTTCAGCGAGTGGTAATCCATGTCGCTGATCTTTGACGAGTCAAGTCCCGAGGCCATCACTGCTGCTTCCAAAACGTATCCATTCCTTTCCGAACGGCGTTCACGTCGTCCGGGGTTCCAAAGAGTTCAAATCGGTAGAGAAAGGGCACTTGGCACTTCCTCGAAATAATCTCTCCGGCGATCGCATATCCTTCGCCGAAGTTCGTATTTCCTGCCGCCATCACCCCGCGTAAAAGCGTGCGGTTTCTCTCATCGTTGAGGAACTTGATGACTTGTTTGGGCACGGCCCGGGTTTCAGGGCCGCCTCCGTACGTGGGGACGAGGAGCACATAGGGCTCTGTCACCACGAGCGGTTCTTCATGCGCGTACAGCGGGATCCGGGCCGCGGGGCGTCCCAGTTTTTCGACGAAGCGCTTGGTGTTCCCTGAGATGCTTGAAAAGTACACCAGGTCAGTCATGATCGCTTACCTCGATACCGCAGTACCCCGAGGTCCAAAGACTCCGGGGCGAATTGCGCAGGTGTGTTACGCCAGACGGCTCGCGAGTGCCGAGATCTTGTCGGGGCGAAAGCCCGACCAGTGCTCGTCATCGGTGACCACGACGGGAGCCTGGAGGTAGCCCAGTTCCTTCACCGTTTCGAGCGCCGATTCGTCCTGCGAAAGGTCGAGTACGTTGTACTCAATTCCCTTGCTGTCGAGCGCTCGGTACGTCGCTGTGCACTGCACGCACGACGGCTTGGTGTATACCGTGATGGCCATTTCACGCCCTTCTTAAAAGCTTACTCGCCTCGTTCGAGGCACTACATATAGTGAACCATACCAACCTTGACCACAACATGATGTAGTTACACCAATGTAGTTTTCTTTTCACTCTCCACCGAAACCGGTGTGACTTGGGGAGAACTTTTCGCATGGTTCTGCGCTTTCCGCACAGTTATCCACAACCCCACTCGGGGCAGAGAAATTTCCTCCCCACCCCTATCTCGGCGTGTCGCCAGTAGGGGGTCATTCGAGGGCCACCGGCCACAAGAATTCACGCCCATCGGGTTCAAACCAGCGCAGCATCAGCATCGCGTTGGGGGCTGCCGCGCAGTCTCCCGCGGCCCCGCCACGCACGATCACTCGCGCCCGTTCGCCGGGCAATACCGTGGCCGGAAGCGACAAACCTAACACCCCGGCCCCCGCTAACGCGAACCTCACTGAGTGCGCGGGGCGCTCCCCGCAGTGCTCCACCTCAATCGCCCCGGTGGCCGACCGCAGGCTCACGCGCCACGGTGTTTCGATCGGGGCAGCGTCGGGTGGCGCGGGCCCCGCATGCCGGGCCGTCGAGGCGCTAGAGGTAGCCCCGGGGCTCGGGGCCTGCTGCGGCGTCTGCGCCCACAGCCCCAGGCGAGCTCTTCGCGCCCGGGGCCGCACCCTGACACTCAATCTGAAGGGGTTCATGGCGGCAGGATACGCCGCACGTCAGACATTGCAGGGGCAGATGCCGCCCCCACCGTGTTCTACACGTGATGGTAGGGGCGCCCGCCCGCAATCTCCTGTGCCCGGTAGAGCTGTTCGGCGAGAATCAACCGCACCAGCTGGTGGGGGAAGACGAGCTTAGACAGGCTCCACACGAAGTCAGCGCGCGCCCGCACGGCGTCGCTGACGCCGTAGGCCCCGCCGATCACGATGCTGACATTGCGCCCCGCGTTAAACGCGCCCTGCAGCGTGCGGGCCAGCTCTGGGGAGTCGACGTTTTTGCCGCGCTCGTCGAGCAGCACGACGAAGGCGTCACGGTCGAGCTTCGCGAGAATGCGCTCCGATTCTTCGCCGCGCGCCGCATCGTTTTCACGCGCGGAGTGCGGCAGCAGCTGCCAGCTCACATCGAACGGTTTGCGCAGCCGCTTCTCGTAGCGGTCGATCCCGTCGAGCACCCACTTCTCGTGCTTCTTGCCAACGGCCAGCACCTTCACGCTCATGAGGCGCGCACACTCTCGAGGTACTCGGCGATGCGCCCGATCGCTTCCGTAAGCACCGGCACGGCCGGCAGGGTGACGAAGCGGAGGTGATCCGGAGTCGCGAGGTTGAAGCCACGGCCGTTGGTCACCAGCACCTGCGTGGCCCGCAGCAGATCGATCACAAATGCCTGATCGTCTTCGATCGCGTAGACCTCGGGGTCGAGGCGGGGGAAGAGGTACATCGCGCCGCCGGGGCGCACGCAGGTGACTCCGGGGATCTCGGTGAGCAGGGTGAGTGCGGCGTCGCGCTGCTCGCGCAGCCGCCCGCCCGGGGCGCACAGCTCGCCGATGCCCGACCAGCGGGGGTCGGCGAGCGCGGCCGGAATCGCGTGCTGCGCCGGCACGTTCGAACACATGCGCATGTTCGCGAGCAGGGTGAGGCCCTCGAGAAAATCGCGGGCGTTCGAGCGGTCGCCCGTGATCGTGAGCCAGCCGGCGCGGTACCCGGCAATGCGCTGGGCCTTCGACAGTCCGCTGAACGTGAGACAGATGGTGTCGTGCGCGTGCAGGGCAGCGTGCTCGTGGCGGGCGCCGTCGTACAGAATCTTCTCGTAGATTTCGTCGGCCATCAACACGAGGCCGTGGCGTTCGGCGAGCTCGGCGAACCCACGCACCAGCTCGGCGCTGTACACGGCTCCGGTGGGGTTGTTGGGGTTGATCAGCACAATGCCCTTAGTGGCGGGCGTGATGAGTCGCTCGATGGCCGCAAGATCGGGCATCCAGCCGTTCAGCTCGTCGCACGGGTAGTGCACGGCGCGGCCGCCCGAGAGCGTGACCTGCGCGGTCCACAGCGGGTAATCGGGCGCGGGCACGAGAATTTCGTCGCCGTCGCTCACGAGCGCCTGCAGTACGAGCGAGATGAGCTCGCTCACGCCGTTGCCGATGATCACGTCATCGGGGGTGACCCCGGTGATTCCGGCGGCCTCGTAGTAGTGCGCCACGGCCTCACGCGCTGGCAAAATGCCGCGCGAATCGCTGTAGCCCTGCGCGAGCGGCAGCGCCTGCCGCAGCGCCTCGACGATTTCGGGAGGGGCCTCGAACCCGAACGGGGCCGGGTTGCCGATGTTGAGTTTGAGGATCTGGTGGCCCTCGCGCTCAAGGCGCTCGGCCTCCTGCAAAATCGGGCCGCGTACGTCGTAGCGCACCCCTTGCAGTTTCTTGGACTGGGTGATCTGTCGCTTCTGCCGCACGGTGAAAGTGTAGTCCTGTGTCACTGCTGTTGCGCGTACAACTCGGCGTATGCCCCACCTTGTGTGATCAATTCGGTGTGCGTGCCCGATTCGAGAATGTGCCCGGATCCCACGACGTAGATGCGATCTGCCCCCTCGATGGTCGACAACCTGTGCGCGATCGCGATCGTGGTGCGGCCGCCGCGGGCCCCGTCTAGCGCCCGCTGCACCGCCCGCTCGTTGACCGTGTCGAGCGCGCTCGTGGCCTCATCGAGCACCAGCACGCGCGGGTTCTTCAGCAGCACGCGCGCGATGGCGATGCGCTGTTTCTCGCCGCCCGAGAGTCGGTAGCCGCGCTCGCCCACGACGGTGTCGTAGCCGTTGGCGAAGGTTGAAATCGCATCGTGAATATTGGCGAGTTTGGCCGCGGCTTCAAGCTCGGCCTGGGTGGCGTCGGGTTTGCCGTAGCGCAGGTTTTCGGCGATGGTCGCGTGGAACAGGTAGGGGTCTTGGGTGACGACGCCGATGCGATCCATCAGGGCTTCCTGCTGCAGGTCGCGCACGTCAACGCCGCCGTAGCGCACCGAACCCTCGCTCGCCTCGTAGAGCCTGGGGATCAGTGATCCGATGGTGGTCTTGCCCGACCCCGATGCGCCAACGAACGCCACGAATTCGCCGGGGGCGACCTCGAACGACACATGGTCGAGGGTGGCGCGCTCGCTCGCCTCGGCGTCGGAGTACCGAAAGGTGACATCGTCGAAAGTGATGCGGCCGGCCTCGCCAGGTCGCTCGCTGGGTTCGAGCGCGTCGGGCCGGTCGGTGATCGCGGGATTCAGGTTGAGGTACTCAAAGATGCGCGCGAACAGGGCGCGCGAGGTCTGCAGGTCGAGGGCGATACGCATGAGTGCCATGAGCGGGAAGAGCAGCCGCGATTGCACCGTTGTGAACGCCACGATCGTGCCCGAGGTGATGCCCGGGTCGAATCCCTCGCCCTGCGCGTTGGCAATGATCCAGCCCGACACGAGGTACACGATGGCCGGCACCGCCGACATAAACACCTGCACCATGGCGAAGAAGTACTGGCCGCTCATGGTCTGGCGCACCTGCAGGTCGATCTGGCGTGCGTTCTCCGCCGCGTACCGGCCCGTCTCGGCGCCCTGCCGCGAGTAGGTCTTGGCGAGCAGTACGCCCGACACCGACAGCGCCTCTTGGGTGATCGCGGTCATTTCAGACAGTGATTCTTGTGTTTTGCCCGCGATGCGCGCCCGCACCTGGCCCACGCGGCGCTGCGCAAACACGATGATGGGCATCAGTACGAGGGCGATCAGGGTGAGCTGCCAGCTCAGCAGCAGCATGGCAACCGCGGCGGCGATGACGGTGACGATGTTGCCGATGATGCTCGAGACGGTGTTGGTGAGCACGTTGGCGACGCCGCCCACGTCGTTTTGCAGGCGCGATTGGATGACGCCGGTTTTGGTGCGGGTAAAGAACCCAAGCTCCATCGCCTGCAGGTGCCCAAACAGGCGCACGCGCAGGTCGCCCATGACGCGGTTGCCCACGCGCGCGGTGAAGTGGGTCTGCACCACGCTGATGGCGCTCGAGAGCACGAACGCCGCGATCATCGCCCCCACCAGCCAAGCCAGCAAGGGGAGATTCGGAATGCCGTCGGGCGGAAACAGCCCGTCGTCGAACACGCGCTGGGTGAGCAGCGGCGGGGCAATACCCAGCGCGGCCGACACGATTACGAGCCCGATGATGACGGTGAGCTGCGTCTTGTAGGGGCGAAACAGGTCGGTGATGTGTTTGCCAAGGTTGGGAATCTCGGGCGCCTCAGCGTTGAGTTCCTTCTGCTTTGCGGCGTCTCCGCCAGCGACTCCGCGCCCACCTGGTCTCATGTGCAGAGCCTAGCGCGCCGGCGCTAAATACTCAGTAGATCGCCGATGCCCTCGAGCACCGATCCCCCGGCATCCACGAGCTGGCCCGCGCTGCCGAGCGCTTCAACGAGATGGCCCGCGGCGGCCGCGATCTGCAGCGTCGCCGAGATCAGCTCGAGGGCCACGAACGCGTCGTCGGCCCCGAATGCATCGGTGTCGATGCGCGCTGCTTCAATACGCAACACCTCGGCCCACTCGGTTTCGAGGTTGAACAGCATCGCATACGGCAGCAGTTGCTCATACACGTGCAACCGTTCGAACCCCTCGGCGGCGGGCACACGTACCGCGCCCTGCGGCGACTGCAGCACGCGCAGCCGGTCGGCCTCGGCCAGGCGAATGTACTCGCGCATGCCGGCGAGGTGCCGGCGCGCTTGCAAACTCGGCGGCAGAAACCGCCGCCACGGCCTAGGGCAGACAATCATCGCGGCGATGGTCGCGCAAAACGCGGCACCCGCGACGATCACCCCGGCGAGCGCGGTGTCATCTTCGCCCAGCATCGTCGCGCACACAATCAATACAAACGCGGTGGCAAACACACCGATCCAGCCGAACACCAGGCACACGGTGCGCGCCCAGCGCACTGGCCGAGCACCGATCAGCCCTCGATGAGCGAGCTCGCTGATCGTGTCGGCGAGCAGCGCGGCGGCCCGTTTGCCTGCCGCGCCGCCCTTAGTCTAGAGCTTGCGCACGGCCTTCTCTTGTGCCGCCTCCCCCAGATACACCGCGAGCACGCGCTGCTCTTGCGCGGTGAACTGCGCACCGGGTGCGATCTCGATTGCGAGCTGCTCGCGCCCCTTTTTCGTGGGGGCTGCGCCCGGTTCGGGCTGCGGGGTGAGCAGGCGAATTTTCTTCCGGATCGCAAGCTCCACCAGCGCTGCGGGCAGGGCGCGCGCTTCGGCATTGGCCAGCACCGCGTCAAACAGCAGCGAGGACCCGGGCAGCGGCGCGTACTCGGCGATTACGGTGCCGACGGGCTGACGCGACTTGTGCCGCGAGATCAACGCGATCGTGAGCAGGGCTGCCGCGGGGAGTGCGGCGGCAAGAATCGCGAAGAAGACCATGCACAAAGTTTAGGGCGGTGGCCGAGCCTCGGCGTCGCCCCAAGACGAAACCCCGCCACCCCACCGTCTACGACGCGTCGATGGCCTGTTCGAGTCGCTCGAGCTTGCCGTCTATTTCGCCCTCGAACCCGGGGCGAATGTCGGCCTTCATGATCAGCGAGACGCGTGAGCCAAACGGCAGCACGGCCTCGGTAGCGCGCTTGACCACGTCGAACACCTCGTCCCATTCGCCCTCGATCTCGGTGAACATTGATGAGGTACGGTAGGGCAGCCCCGATGCGCGCACGACCTTGACGGCCTCGGCGACGGCGTCAGACACCGACCCGTCGGCACGCTCTGCACGGCCGGGGGCTTCGCCGCTCGGGGCGACTGAGAACGCAAGAATCATGGGAGGTCCTTTCGAGAACTGTGCGGGCGGCGGCGCCCACACAGGGTGAGAAGCACAGGGCAGAAAACGCAAAAGCGTGGTGCCTCAGACGCTACGCCTTGGGCACCACGCCAGTCTACGGATGACGAGATACGGGTTACTGCATCACCGGCACGGGGCCCGTGACGGGGCGCACCGGGCGCTTGCCGAAGAACAGGGTGACGACGATACCGACGGCGATGACCGCGATCGGCAGCAGCAGGGACTGCGCCATCGCGATCGAGTAGCCCTCGCGCAGCGGCTCAGGCAAAGCTCCTCCGCCCGCACCCTGACCGCCGGCGCCAGCCGCGGCCGCACCGAACTGCGCCGACAGCTGCGACGCCATCAGCACGGTGATCGCCGCCGCACCGAGCACGGCGCCCACCTGGCGGCCGGTGTTGTAGACGCCTGATCCGGCGCCTGCGAGTTCAGGGGCCAGCCCAAACGTCGTGATCGAAGCCAGCGGGCCCCACATGAACGCGTTGCCGAGGCCGAGCACCGCGCTCGCGGCGAGCAGCCACCAGATCGAGGTGTCGGGGCGCATCATGAAGAAGTACATGATGAGGCCCGCGGCCACGAACACGAGCCCGAGGGTCGCTGCGCGGCGGGGTTCGCGGTGGTCGATCATGAGGCCGACGGGGCGGGCGAGGGCGATCGCAATGACGGCCATCGGCGACAGCATCAGCGCAGATTCGGTGGGCGTGAGGCCCAGCACGAGCTGGAAGTAGAACATCAGCGGAAGGCTCTGCGCGGTGATCGCGAAGCCGATGGTGACGATCGCGGCGGTGCCGACCGAGAAGTTGCGGTCACTAAACACGCGCAGCGGAATCAGTGGTTCACCCTTCTGCACCCGCTGCCACACGACGAACAGCACGAGCAGCACAATGCCCGCGATGATCAGCATGGGTACGGTGATCGGGCCGAGGATGGAGCCCCAGTCGTAGCTCTCGCCCTCTTGAATGCCAAACACGAGCAGAAACATGCCGACGCCGCTGAGTATCACGCCGAGCCAGTCGAAACGGTGCGCGGTGGTGGGCAGCTTCGGCACGAACTTCAGGGCGAGCGCGAACGCGATCACGCCCACGGGCAGGTTGATGAAGAAGATCCATTCCCAGCCGCCGGCATCGATCAAGAAGCCGCCAAGAATCGGGCCGACGAGGGTCGCGACGCCCGCCGTGACACCCCAGATCGCCATCGCCGACCCGCGCTCACGCGGCGCGAAGATGCGCGTGATGACCGCCATCGTCTGCGGTGTCATCAGCGAGGCGCCGAGGCCCTGGAACACACGCGCGATGATCAACGTTTCGATATTGGGGGCGATGCCGCACGCGAGCGATGCCACGGTGAAGACCGCGAGGCCCAGCAGGTAGAGGCGGCGCGGGCCGAACCGGTCACCGAGGCGCCCGGTGATGAGCAGCGGCACCGCGTACGCGAGCAGATACGCGCTCGTCGCCCACAGCGTCGCCGTCATCGTCGTGTCGAGCCCCTGCATGATTGAGGGGTTCGCGACCGACACGATCGTCGTATCCACCAAGATCATGAAGAAGCCGAGCACCAGGGACCACAGGGCCGCCCACTGTCTGATGGGCGGGGCGGCAGGGGCCTTACTGTCGTTACTCACTGCGCCAGCTTACGCGCCCGGGCTTAGGATCAAGATCACGATCAAGATCCGGATCAAGGCCTAGTGTCTAGGGCCTGATCCGGATCCTTAGCCCGTTAGCGCTTCAGCGCGTCGGCAATCTTGACCCGCGTGCCGGTGCGCAGAATCGATCCTTCATAGATGCGGGCACCCAGCGCCCACACAATCGCGATCGATACCAGCAGAATCAGCACTGACAGGATCGGCTCCCACCATGCCGCGGTGCCCAGGTAGAGCCGCATCGGCATGCCGACGGGGGCCGAGAAGGGGATGTAGCTCATGATCGCGAGCGCGGTCGGGTTGTCGTTGAACACGATCACGCCGATGTAGGGCAGCATCACGAGCATCATCACGGGGCTCGACACCGAGCCGATGTCTTCTTGTCGCGACACGAGCGAGGCGAGGGCAGCGTAGAGGGCGGCGAGCAGCACGAAGCCGAACGCAAACAGAATGCCGAACCAGATCAGTGCGATGCCGAGTTCGCCCAGCAGCAGGTCTTGCCCGGTCGCGAGCATGCCCACCGAGGCGAGGGCCGCGATGGCGACGACCTGCGCGAGGGCGAGCAGGCTGTTGCCGAGGATCTTGCCCGCGAGCATGGTGCGGGCGCTGACGGTGGAGAGCAGAATCTCGACGATGCGGGTCTGCTTCTCTTCGACCACGCTTTGGGCGATGGTGGTGCCGAAGGTGATCGCGCTCATCATGAACACCATGCCGAAGGCGATCGAGATGAGGTACGCGACCATCGGGTTGTCTGAGGTGGGTGCGAGGATCTCGAGTGTGGGGGCGGCAGACAGGGCCTGCATCACCTCGCCGGGTGCGCTGTCGTTGGTGAGCACGGTGAGGCCGACCGGGGTGTCTCCGCCCGGGATCACTGCGGCTTCGACGTCGCCGTCAAGCACGAGGCGCTCGGCCGCGGCGCGATCTGGCGCGCTCGTAACCTCGAGGCCAGCGGCTTCAAGCTGCGCCGCCGGATCGCTGGTGCTTGCGGCGCCGGTGCCGGCCACAACGGCGACCTTTGCCGGGTCACCGAACCCGCCAGAGTTGGCGATCACGCCGCTCGCAATCACGCCCGCGAGCACGAAGAACAGCAGCAGGCCGGCCGAGATTAGAAACGCCTTGCTGCGCAGGCGGGTGGTGATTTCGCGCTCGGCGACTAACCAGGTCGCGGCCGCCGGGGTGAGCCGCCGGTGCGTGGGTGTTGATGTGCTCATCGCACTACCTCCTGAAAGATCTGAGCGAGCGAGGGGGTGACCGGGCCGAACCGGCGCACGTGGCTGACCGCAGGGTCGCCCTCGGTGACGGCACGCGTCAATACCGACTGCGCTGCGGCGACGGTGTCGGCTTCGAAGCGGGCCAGGCCGCCGTCGAGGTGGGTGACGGTGACGCCGGGGTGTTCCCTGATCCAGCCGGCGTCGCCCGCGCTGCCCGCGATCTCGATTTCGAAGACGCGGCCCGAGTGTTCGGCGCGCAGCGCTTCGCGTGAGCCCTGGGCGAGGATCTTGCCGCCGCCAACGATGACGAGGTCGTCGCAGAGCCGCTCAACAATGTCGAGCTGGTGTGAGGAGAACAGCACGGGAACCCCCTGTGCGGCGTAGTCGCGCAACACCCCCACCACGACCTCCACGGCCATCGGATCGAGGCCCGAGAACGGTTCATCGAGCACGAGTACGCGCGGTTCGTGTACGAGGGCGGCCGCGATCTGGGCGCGCTGCTGGTTGCCCAGCGACAGGCTTTCGAGGGTGTCGCCCGCGCGATCGGCGAGCCCCAGGCGTTCCACCAAGCGCTCGGCCGAGGCCTTCGCCCCCGTCGCCGTCATGCCGTGCAGGCGGCCGAGGTACACGAGCTGCTCGAGCACCTTCATCTTGGGGTACAGCCCGCGTTCCTCTGGCATATAGCCGAAGCCCGCGCGGTCGGCGGCGGTGATGGGGGCACCGTCGATGGTGATCGTTCCGGTGTCTGCCGCGAGCACTCCGAGCAGAATGCGCATGGTGGTGGTTTTGCCCGCGCCGTTGGCCCCCACGAAACCGGTCATGCGGCCCGCGGCGACACTAAAGCTCACGCCGTCGAGCACGCGGCGGGAACCGAACGTGCGGCTGACTCCTTGAATCTCAATCATCAACGTTCCTCTCGTTATGTGTTCCAGCTTGGCCTGCCACCGCGGTGCGGCGCCTCCCCCGCAAGGCGGAACTTGCGCGGGTGTCAGAGGAGATTCGCACCGAGCAAGGCGTGTTCCCGCCGCATCTCCCCGCACATCTCCCCGCGCATCTCCCTCGCACGGGGGAAGCGGCTCACCGCGCCAGTTCACTACCCTGGAATCATGACGGTCACCACGCGAGAGCCCAGCCACGGCACCTGGACTCGCCCCCGGCCCACGCGCGAGGGGCTGCGCTTCGATGTCATCCTTGCCGTTGCCCTGGCCCTCGCGGCCACGACCACCGCGCTGCTGTACGACCGGGTCGGCATCTACGCCGAAACCGCTCCCATATGGGTGTGGATTGTGGGCCTCGGGCTGTCGACCCTGCCGCTCGCCGCTCGGCGCATCTGGCCCGTGCCCGTCGCGATTCTCGTGTCGATCGGGTTCTTTGTCTGCGGGCAATTCGCTGTGCCCGAGCTACTGATTGTCAACATCAGCCTCTTTATCGGCCTCTACGCGGTCGGCGCGTGGGAGCCCCGGCGTGCGCTCGCAATCTGGAGCCGCATCGCCATCAGCCTGGCGATGGTGGTGTGGCTGCTGGTCTCGCTGATCATCGCCTCGTCGAACACCGAGGCGATGCCCGAGGTGTCGCGCAGCGGCATCTTCTCGGCCTTCGCCACCTACGCCGTCATTCAGATCATCACGAACCTGATCTACTTCAGCGGCGCGTTCATGTTCGGCAACCGATCGTGGCAGGCAGCCCGCGCGCAGGCGCAGCTCGAGGCGCAGGGGCACGAGCTCGCGCTCGAACGACGCACGAGCGCCGAGCAGGCGGTAGCCCTCGACCGCATCGAAATTGCGCGTGAACTGCACGATGTCGTCGCGCACCATGTCTCAGTGATGGGCATTCAAGCGGCGGCGGCCAGGCGGCTGCTGGAAAAGGACGCCGAATCGGGGCGCGAACGGGCCCAGCAGGCACTCTTGGTTGTTGAAACGAGCGCAGAAACTGCCATCGCTGAGCTGCGCGGCCTCGTGGGCACGCTGCGGGCGCCAGAGCCCAGCGCCACCGCCTCCACCATCGGCATCGCGCAACTACCCGCGCTCGTCGCGGCGTCGCAAGGGGCCGGAGTGCCCGCCACGCTCATCATCGCGGGCACGCCGCACCCGCTGCCCATGCTCATCGACGTCGCGCTCTACCGCGTCGCGCAAGAGGCCCTCACGAACGTGCGCAAGCACGCGGGTCGCGGCGCCGAGGCGACCGTGCGACTCAGGTTTGAGACGGGCGCGGTCGAGCTCGAGGTCAGCGACACCGGCATCGCGCAACGGCTCGCGGCGGGAGCTGCCGCGGGTGCTGGTGGGTCTGCCGCAAGCTCCGGATCAGGCCTCGGCCTGCGCGGCATGCGTGAGCGCGCGGGCGCCGTGGGCGGCACCGTTGAGGTGGGCCGGCGCGAAACCGGTGGGTTCTTGGTGCGCGTGCGGGTGCCGCTGCGCGAGCCCAGCCCGGCACCGGGCTCCGCTGCCGGGCCTGCATCCACGACTGTGCTTGCTCCGGCCCCTACTCCTATACCTGCATCAGCATCCGTCACCATTCCCGCGGAGGATCTCGCATGATTCGTGTACTGGTGGTTGATGACCAGGCGCTCGTGCGATCGGGGTTTCGCATCATCCTCGAAACCGAGCCCGACATCGAGGTGGTGGGCGAAGCGGCCGACGGCGCCGAAGCGGTGCAGCTCGCGGCGGCGCTCACCCCCGACGTCATCTGCATGGACGTTGAAATGCCGGGCCTCGACGGTATCGAGGCATCCAAACGCATTCTCGGCTCCGCGCGCTCCGGCAACTCCGGCAACTCCGGCAACTCCGGCAAGTCTGCCCCGCCCGCCATCTTGATCCTCACCACGTTTGGGCACGAGCAGTATCTCTTCGACGCCCTCGCCGCCGGCGTCAGCGGGTTCCTGGTGAAAACGGCCCGGGCCGAGCAACTCATCGATGCCGTGCACGAGCTCGCGGCCGGCGGCGCCCTGCTCGGCCCCGATGTCACCCGCGCGGTGATGGAACGCGCGGCTCAGCGTGACGCGGCAGCAGCGGGCGGCACGGCGGCGGGAGGCACGGCGGCGGGAGGCACGGCAGGATCCGGAGCAGCGTCATGCCCCCTCGACGCCGCAGGCCTCACCGAGCGCGAACGCGAGGTGCTGCGGTGGCTCGCGACCGGGGCGTCGAACGCCGAGATCGCGGCCGCATTGTTCGTGGGCGAGGCCACCGTGAAAACCCACGTCTCCAACCTGCTGCAGAAATTGGGGGCGCGCGACCGCATCCAGGCGGTCGTGTGGGCGCACACCCACGGCATCGAGCCACACGAATGAGCGGGCGTGATTTGATCCGGATCGCGCCCCTCGCCGCGGGCTCACGCCCCGGCGCGCTTCGCCCATGCTTCGGCGCCGTAATGTTCAGTCATGTCTCAGGCGTGACTGGGCTGATGCGGGGGCCCAAGAACTAGTCTGGAGAGAGCTCGCTCCTGGGGGCTATTCGCCTTGGGGGCGCGAGCCGCTTGCCGCGCTACGTTGCCGCGACCGAGACCAGTCACCGACGACACGATTCGCACATTGCGAAGGAGGCCACCATGTCTGACCTACAGCCCGCCGAGCCCGCCACCACGGCTGCCGCAGCTCCCGTCGCCACCGCGTTCAGCGACGCCCACGCCGTCTGGCACGCCGAAGTCGAGGCGGCCCGCACCGCCCCCTATGGTGCGCTCACCGCGACCGCCATGCACTGGCTCGAGGGAGATGCGGGCGAGGCCCGCGAGCTGCCCGGGCTACCCGGTGAGTGGCGTGCGTACCCCGATGGGCTCGTGACCGTCGTGGTCACCGAGGCCGACGGAATTTCGCAGGCGGGGCAGCCCGTAGCGGGCGAGGTGCGGGTGGGCCCGCTGACCGGGCTCGCCTCGGCCACCCTCACCTGGGGTGACATTTTGATTGAGATCGCAGCCCGCTCGGGCGCGATTGCGGTGCGACCCCGTGACCCGCAGGCTGCGGCGCGCGTGGAGTACACGGGCACCCCCGTGTTTGCCCCGAACCGTGACTGGGTGGTGTCGGCCGAGTTCGAATCTGACCCGCGCGCGAGCGTTGAGATTGATTCGGCGGCGGCCGGCCGGTTGCAGCACTATGACTCCCCCGGGCGGGCGGTTTTCACGGTCGGCGGCGAGCGCGTGGCCCTCACCCTGTTTGGGTCGGCGGCGGGCGGTGACCTGCGCGCCATCTTCTCTGACGCGTCACCCGAGACGTTCGACGCGACCCGCTTCGTGGGGGTGACTGCGCGCGAGGGCGGTCTCGTGATCGATTTCAACCGGGCCGTGAACCCACCGTTTGCGTACACCGAGCACGCGACCTGCCCGTTCCCGCCCGCCGAGAACCGGCTGCCGGTGCCCGTCGAGGCCGGCGAGAAGCGCCCCAACGCGTAGGCATGGCGTAGCGACGCGGGGTCGTGGCGGCTACGGCCGCTGCGACCCCGCGAAGCACTCGCGCACCTCGACGCGGGCGGTGAGCCCGCGCGCGATCCGCTCGCCGAGCGCGTAGGCGCGTGCCGGGTCAGTCACCCGCACCGCCCACACGCGCGTCAGCGACGAACCTCCGCCCGCAGCGGGCAGGCCGTCTGCGCCGAACTGCTGCGCACGACCGGGTTCGTCGAGCACCTCGCTCCACTCGAGCTCAGACGACGCGGCGAGCTCATCTTCAAGCGCGGCCGCAAAGGTGACGGCCGCCTCGATCTGGGCGGCGCTGCGCCCGGCGTGCACCAATCTCGCGGATGCTTCCCCCGTATGCGCTGCTCCGTGCACCATCAGTAGGTATCGCATGGCCCGCTCCGTTTCCCGGGCCCGACCTCAGTGACGTGCCCGCAATTGGTACGTCAATGGTGTCACGAAGCAGCGCGCAGGTCGAGGGGTCAGCTACTGCACTTCGTCGCGTGCGCCCGCCACCAACCGGTCGATGGTCTGCTGCGCACTCGCGAGCGCCACGGCCGACTCCTCGGGGCGGTTCAAATACCCGTGCGTGGTGCCCGCCTGCGTGTACTCCAGCACCCGCACCCCGGCCACCGCGAGCTGCTCGGCAAACTGCTCCCCCGACGCCCGCAGGTCGTCAATATCGGCGTTCACGATCACCGTGGGCGGCAAAAGTGCGAGACGGGGCGCCGCAATCTCGCCCGCGACGAGCTCGCTTTCGGCGGCTTCTGCGTCGCTCACCTCACCAATGTGGGTGGCGTACATGGTCGAGATTCGATCCGGATCAAAGCGCAGCCCCTCCCGCAGCGTCGCCGTCGCGCGCGCAATCGCGGCATCGGGCCGCTGGGTGCGGTGCAGCGTGGGGTATTCGAGCATCAGGGCCGCGGCCGCGGTGCCGTCGCCCGCGAGGGCGGCATCGGCACGGTCGAGGGCGGCGAGGGTGGCGAGATGGGCCCCGGCGCTGGCTCCGCCGATGAGCAGCGGGGCCGATTCGGTGCGCGCTACCCACGAGGCGACCGCGGCGACGTCGTTTGCGGGGGCGGGGGCCTTCACGGTGTCGCTCGCTAGGACGTAGTCGACCGAGTAGACGCGCACGCCGGCGGCGGCGAACTGGCGGGCGGCCCAGTCGGCCTCGGCCATGTCGAGCCCGCCGTGAATGAAGGATCCGCCGTGAGCCCACACGAGCACGGCCCAGGGTTCGGTGGTGGCGGCTGTCGCCGGTGCCGGGTCGTAGCGGCGCACCGGAACCTCGGCGGAACCCACCCGGTTGATGCCGCTCGCAGCCGCGGCACCAGCATCTTGGTTGCTCGGCTTCGACGACGAAACCTGGTTCGCAGGGCCAGGCACCACGAGATTCGTCACGGTGACCGCCGAGGCATCGGAGCCAGTAGCGTCGTGAACTCCTGTCGCACCAGTCGCACCGCTCAGGCTCGTTGTCGGCTGGGCGGCCGCCGTGCCGCGGGCGTCACCGCGCCACAGCACTGCCACGAGGCAGGCGGCGAGCGCCACGCACCCCACAATTACACCGATCAGGGGCCATCGTCGTATGCTCACACGCTGATTCTATGCGCGGTTGGTCGTACCCCTGGCGAAGTACACAAGTTGCGAGTCATAATTGGGTTCATGCTGACAGGAGCTCAAACGCAGTTCATTCATGGGGTTAGGAGCATCCATCGCTACGGCAGGCGGAACAATATGACCATGAGACATGAGATTGTCGAGAATGTTAGACATCCGTTTATAAACCGAATGAAAAGTTAACCTCTACTGGCACGCTTCAGTAATCACGACAGTTAATGTGCGCTCTTCTCTAAGAGGTTCTTGACATGATTACCTACTGCATAGGCCAGTTTGACGGGAACAGCGTTTCCAATCTGCCGACCTTGAATGGTCTTGGGCCCTTGTAATATCCAGGAGTCTGGAAAAGTCTGGATTCGTGCAGCTTCTCTGACCGTCAGCTGCCTAGGAAGCGTTGGATGAATTGGTGGATGAAATCCAGCTAAGTGATTGCCATTCGGCCCGTACCCACCACCTGCTCGAATCGTAACCGATGGCTTATTGGGATTTAGCCTCGACCGCCGATAATTCGGGTCCTCCTCCCCTGCTCCCAGCTTCTTCCAGCGTTCAACCACGTGTTTAGCATGCTTGTTCGCGACATGGTTCAGTTCTGGCTTGTCATCCCAACTCTCTAAATCTCCGATGGCGTCCCAGACAGTTTTCGGCGGTAAGCCCACAATTGGGCTGGGCAATGATGCCCCTCCCCCCATTAGCCCCACTACGATTAACCGTTTCCGGGCCTGCGGAACATCGAACTCAGCTGCGTTAAGAACACCCATCGAGAATTCGTATCCCATTTCACTCAGTGCGGACATAATTCCGCTCAGGTGATCATCATTTTTACGATGAGTCAGCGCGCTAACGTTCTCGAGCACAATCGCTCGAGGCTTAACCTCTCTGACAATTCGCATATATTCAACCCATAAAAAGTTACGCGGATCGTCAGGGTTTCCTCTGCCTGCGGAGCTAAATCCTTGGCAAGGTGGGCCGCCTACGACAGCATCCACACCTGCATAGGGAGACGCATCAAAATCCCGAATATCACCGCAAACCACATTCCATTTAGGACGATTAAATGAGAGGGTTTCGCAAGCGATGGGATCGTGGTCTAGGCATACAGCGGGTTCCCATCCGGCGAGCTCAAACCCTAGGTCCAAGCCGCCGCCACCACTAAAAAGAGAAACGTATCGCATCCCACAAGACTACCTGCGACAGCAGACAGTGTTAGCTTAGCGCCGCATTAATGGCGTCCTCATACGCCCCCATCGGAGGCAAATTCGTTACTCCGACAAAGGCTTGAGCTACCTGAACCACACTCGTTGTAAGACGCCCGGTCTGCAGCAAGCTCGCAGGTTGACCGGGAATCACGTTTTCCCAATCGGGGTCGTAAGACAAGAACGTAACTGCGCCAGGAGCCAATGGGTATTCAGGAAGTTCGTTTCCTTCGCCAAGAAGGCGCTTCGCGATTCGCTCAAAAACCGGCTTAGGAGTCACAAAGAAGAGGCCACCTTTACATAACTTCTCCCGCTGCAACAGATTACCTTTGTAAATCACCTGCGGCAAGATGCGCTTATTCACATTCTCCCAGTTAAAGGCCGCATCACTTTTCTTTATTTCTCGACCGTTCTGCAGCCCATCGATTGAGGCCCGATAGTTCCCTGTCGTATCAATCGTTTGCACTTCAACAGCCACAAACTCGGCAAGGCCCGTCGGAGTAACTACCGCCAAAATCCAGTCCACAAAGTAGGAACCCGAGCCGCCTCTCTGAGGTAAGCGCAGCTCACCACCCCATTTTTTTCCGAATACCCCAATTACGGGGCTCCCCCTCCGGATCGCCTCTGACAGCGCGGTTCGCCCCGGGGTCAGCACCCACCCATCGGTAAATCCAAACTCCCACTTATCGCCGAAAGCGATCGCAGCGATATCTCGAAGAATTTTCCAGTCGTCGCCATACAACCGATTGGGGCAGCAAACCACCGGAGCTCGCGTGGTTTGCTTCAGCGCGCATACGCCTGCGACCAAACCATCCTGAAACACTTTCTCGCACGAATCATCTATGAAAGGGCATCGTTGATTCGATGCGGCAGACGTAGCTTCCACGCTAGTGTCTGCAGCGCTGTACCCAAACCAATCGGTAATTGTCACGGCCATGGCCCCATACTGTCACGCTCGAGGGGATTCAGCTATTCCGCATTAGCGCCGCATCCTCTAAACACTGGCGCCGCACACCTCGACCCGCCACAATAGGCCCATGACACCCGCCTACACCGAGTTCACGTACACCGATGCATTGGACGTCGAGATCACCGCCTACGAGTGGCGGGCCGAAGATCCTGTTGCGATTGTGCAGATCTCGCACGGCATCGGCGAGCACGCGAAGCGTTACGACGCCTTTGCGCAGTTCCTCACGAAGAACGGGTTCACCGTTTATGCCGACGATCACCGCGGCCACGGCGCCACCGGCCTTGCCCAGCACGACGGCGATCTCACGAAGCTGGGGCGCCTCGGCGAGGGTGGCCTCGCCGCCACCGAGAACGCTATTTTGCAGCTCACCGCGATCATTCGTGAGCGTAACCCCGGCCTCTCCGTCGTCATGTTTGCCCACTCGTGGGGGTCGCTCATGGCCCAGCGTATTCTTAATTCGCACCCGCGTGCGTGGGATGCGCTCGTGCTCTCGGGGTCTGCCCTGCGCACGTTCCGCCACATGGAGAGCGGCAATCTCAACGCGAAGTGGGCCGGCCCCGACGCCAACGGGTTTGAGTGGCTCAGCCGCGACGAGGCCGAGGTCGCGAAGTACATCGCCGACCCGCTGTGTTTCGAGGCCGATATTCTGCGGCTCTTCGGTGTTGCCGACGGGCTGCGACTCTTCGGCCGCCCGGTCGCTGGCCTCGCCCCCGAGATGCCGATCTTGATCATTTCGGGTGCCGAAGATCCGATCGCCCGCGGCGACAGCTTGCCGCTGCTCGCTGAGGCCTTTCGCAAGCGCGGAGTCCAAGACGTCGCCCTCAAAACCTACCCGGGCGCGCGGCACGAGACACTCAATGAAACCAATCGCGACCAGGTGTTCGTGGATCTCTCGACCTGGATGCTCGAGCAGGTTTCGCCGAACTAGATTCCGAGTCCCCAGGACCGGCCTTGTACCCGAGGTTCCCCTTGATGGCACCGTGAGACATCGCACTTGCTCATTCTGGCATTGCCCAGATGGCTGCAAAGAAACGAAATTCAGCTATAGCTCGTACCGACAGCAGACCCCATCCGCGCCGAACAACCCCTTGCCTCCAACACGAAACAATATGTACACTATAGAACATAGGTTCCGAACATGTATTCTATAGAGGCATTGGAGAAGCACATGAGCAAGAGGAAGTCTGTGCATACAGTTCCAAGAGGCGACGGGTGGGGCAACCTGAGTTCTGGGAGTACTCGTGTGCCTAAGATTTATTCAACCAAGGCCGAAGCTCAAGCCGCGGGGCGGGCTACCGCGATGCGCCAAGAGGCTGAGCACGTGATTCATAATCGCAACGGCCGCATTGGTGCCTCCAACTCCTATGGAAACGACCCGTTCCCACCTCGGGGCTGAAGGCACTTCGAGTGCTTAAAACATGGCTCGTACCGCCCGCACCATCAGCGGTTGTCGCGTTTCTTCAGCGAGGGTGACTTTCGAACCAAGGGGCCTAAGTCCGTTATCCGCTGAACCAGTCGCTGAGCACCACATGCCCTCCGCCCGTGCCCGCAATGCGCCCCGGCTGTGCTCCACAGTTCACACCGCGCGACGCGCCCCACGGCACCCCGCTGACCCCCGTCCATGGCGCCAAAGCGGCCCGAGGCGTACGCTAAAGCTATGAGCACACACGGCGAGTTCAAGGTTCCCGGCGGCAAGCTGGTTGTCGTCGATTTCGACGTGGCCCACGGCCGCATCAAAGACTTCCGGTTATCGGGTGATTTCTTCCTCGAACCCGACGATGCCCTCGACTGCATCAATGGGGCCGTTGAGGGTATGGACCCCGCGGGCACCATCGAAGACTTCGCGGTCGCGATCCAAAAGGCGCTCCCCAGCGAGGTCCATCTGCTCGGGTTCACCCCGGGGTCTGTGGGGGTCGCCATTCGCCGTGCGCTCACCGGCGCCGCCCACTGGCGCGACTACGACTGGCAGATCATCCACGAGCCGCCCATCTCCCCGGTGCTGAACGCCGCCCTCGACGAGGTACTCACCACCGCCGTCGGTGAGGGTCTGCGCGGCCCCACCCTGCGCATTTGGGAGTGGAACGAGCCCGCCGTCATCATCGGCAGCTTCCAGTCCGTCAAGAACGAAGTAGATGAGGCCGAGGCCGCCGCCCGCGGCGCGAAGATCGTGCGCCGCATCTCGGGTGGCGGCGCCATGTATATGGAGCCCAACGCCAGCATCACCTACGCCCTCTACGTGCCGGGTGAACTCGTGCGCGGCATGGGCTTTGCTGATTCCTACGCGTACCTCGACGAGTGGGTGCTCGAGGCGCTGCAGGCGCTCGGCATCAACGCCACCTACAAACCCCTCAACGACATAGCGAGCCCCCAGGGCAAAATCGGTGGCGCGGCCCAAAAGCGCCTCGGATCGGGCGCCGTGCTGCACCACGTCACGATGGCCTACGACATGGATGCCGAGGCGATGACCCAGGTGCTGCGCATCGGCCGAGAGAAGCTCTCTGACAAGGGCACCGCGAGCGCGCAGAAGCGCGTCGATCCGTTGCGCAGCCAGACCGGGCTGTCGCGTGAAGACATCATCGCGAAACTCATCGAGGTGTTCACGCAGCGTCACGGCGCCCAGATGGGCGAGGTGACTGACGGCGAGTGGGCCGCGGCCGAGCTGCTCGTTGAGCAGAAGTTTGAAACCCTCGAGTGGATTAAGCGCGTCCCGTAAGCTCAATAAGTTTCAGTAGGCTCAACAGCATGCAGCACAACGACGCTCTCCTGCAGGATCTTCGCCGCGTACTGGCGAGCCCCTCGCCCGCGCTGTTGATCGAGGCCGCGAGCGCGCTTGCGGCGCTCCAGCCCGCCGAGCCCGGCCCTGATGGCTCCCACACGCATGAGCTGCAGGATCTCATGACGGTGATCACGCAGTTGGCGCCCACGCTGGTGTCGGCCGCTGACCCTGAGACGAACGCGGTGCTGCGGGTGTGGGCCGAGATGCTCGGTGATGACATGCTGCGCCGCCGCGTCTTCCACTCGGTGAGCAAGCGCGATCACCCGGCTTGGCTCGATAACCTCCCGCACACCCGCGTCACGCGCGCCATTAGCTTTGGCGATCCGTTTGGCGAGGAAGAAACCCTGATGCTCGAGGTACAGATCGGCGCCCTGAGCTTCACGCTGGCGTGCGCGGTGCGTCACCTGGGCGGATCCTGCCTCGAGGATGCCTATCTGCTGTCGACCTCGATCGCGGGCGCCTTCGAAGACATTCCGCCTGAGGTTGCCGAGACCGTCGTGCGGCGCGAGCGGCCCCTCCCCGAGGCGCAGCAGCTGCTGGCCGAGGCGCTCGAGGTTTCTGACCAGACGTTTCCGCCGTTTGAGTCTGACAGCTGGCCCATCACGCGCCCCGCGTTCGAGTGGTTTCTGCGCCTCATGCCGGCCCCGCCCACGCACCTGCAGGCCGTCGAGGACCCCTGGCTGGGTGACTTGGGCCACGCCGAAGGCGGTCACCGCGACCCCGAGGTGGCGCGCGTCGCCGACGCGTTCGCCCAGTCGCTCGAGGGCCGCAGGCTCCCCCCTGAAATGCGCAACGACGCCTATTTCGTGTTCTTGTTCCAGTCGACCCACGGCACCGGCGATCTGATGCGCTGGGGCCCGCAGTTCGTCGAGGCACTGATGCTCGATCTGTATCCGCGCAAGATCTTAGCCCCGGATCAGGTACTTTTGCGCCTTCCCCGGTTGCTCTCCGCGATCGTCACATGGGCGAACACGACCTCCGGAGTGGCGCCCTCGCGCACCAATATGGTGCTGCGGCTGATCAAGAAGCTGTCGCCCGAGTATCGCAATCTGGTGCGCGAGCGACATATCAATCCGTTGACGCAAATGTGGGCGGGCATGCCCACGTCGGTGCCCGGATTCCCTGACGGCAGCATTCCCGGCGACCTGTTCCCGAGCGATCATCGCGCGGGTGACAGCCACGCGGGTGATCACCGTGCAGGCCGTCACCTCTCTATCGCCGATCTTGCAGACGCCGATCCGTCAGCCGCCGAGCTGCAGCGCGCTGATGTGCAGAGCGCCGATTTCCTTGACCCCGATTTCTTCGCTGACCCGTCGTTTTCGGCCGATCGGGCGCTCGTGCAGTTCGTGCGTTTTCAGTTAGAAGACGAAGCGGGCGGCCCCGAAGAGCTCGCCGAGCTCGACACCACCCCGCTGCGCATCGACACCTTCGACGAGGTGCTCGACAGCTATGAGGTGCCCGAAGATCTGCACCCGAAGCTGCGCAAAATTGCGGCGATCGTCACCAAGGTGGGCGGTAAGTTCTTTCACGATACCGAGCTCGTGTCGGTGGCCGTGCGGGTGCTCGTGGCGTCGGCGACGTGGGATCCGGCGGTGTATCGCCGCCGCGCCAAAGACGAAATCACCGCGGCCGCCGTGTGCTGGATCGCGGGCCGCAATAACCGCTGGTTCTCTGCGTATGATCGCCCCGAGCGCAGCGTCAAGGCCCTCGTGACGGCCTTCGGGCTCACCTCATCGCCGCAGCAGCGCGGCATCACAATTCTGCGGGCAATGGGTGCGCACGAACCGTATCGGGCGCAAGATCTGAACATCGGCGACCCCGAGTTTTTGACGGCCGCACGCCGCGCCATGATCATCGCTGAGCGCGACGCGCTGCCGCCCGCCTAGCGGGTCAGAATCACCTTGCCGGTGGTGGCGCGGCTCTCGAGCGCGGTGTGCGCCGCGGCCGCCTCGGCGAGCGGAAAGCGGGCGCCGATGCGCACGTCGAGGGTGCCTGCGGCGATCGCGTCGAAGAGTTCACCGTATCGCCAGGCCCGCTCTTCGGGGGTGCGCAGGAAGAAAGTGAGCGAGGGGCGCGTGATCGAGAGTGATCCGCCGCCGTTCAGCCGCTGCAGGTCGAACGGCGGCACGGGCCCGCTCGCCGCCCCAAACAGCACCATTTCGCCGCGAATGCGCAGGGCCCGCAGCGAGTCATCGAAGGTGTCTTTACCGACCCCGTCGTACACGACCGCGACGCCAGCACCCGCCGTCAGTTCGCGCGCCTTCTCAGCGAAGTTGCCGTAGCGCAGCACGTCTGAGGCGCCGGCGGCCAGGCTCAGCTCGCGCTTGGCGGGCGTTGACACCGTGGTGATGACGCGCACCCCGCGGGCGACGAGCAGCTGGGTGAGCAGCAAACCCACACCGCCGGCTCCGGCGTGCACGAGCACGGTGTCGCCGGGCTGCGGGCGTGCGGCCGAGGTCGCGAGGTAGTGCGCGGTGAGGCCCTGCAGCGGCAGCGCGGCGGCCGTCTCAGCGTCAATCGTGCCCGGCACGCGCACCGCGCCCACCGCGGCCACGAGAAATCGGTCGGCATAGGTGGCCCGCGCTTCGGCCGTGGCGATCAGGTCGCCCACGGCAAACCCGGTGACCCCGTCGCCCACCGCGATCACGGTGCCCGAGGCCTCGGCGCCCGGGGTGAACGGGTAGTTTACCGTGTACAGGCCCGAGCGCTGGTACGTTTCGATGAAGTTCACGCCGACCGCGGCGGTCTCCACGAGCAGTTCGCCGGGCCCCGGGGACACCTCGGCAATGTCGGCAAGTTCGAGTACTTCGGGTCCGCCAGAGTGCGGGGCAACAATTGCGCGCGTCATGCTCTGAGCCTACGCTTTGGGCGGCCGTTCATCGAGTACGTCGCGCCGTATGACGTAATGTGCTTCGACGGGGCTGTCTGTTCCAGATGTCTGCCTGTTCTGCCGCCTGCCTACGTCAGCGAGCACCTTCCACCCCAACGACGAAGGGGAGGGCCCGCCGAAGCACACCCTCCCCCGTCATACCGCGTGAGCTACCTCACTTGCGTGCGCGAGCGACCGCGAAGGCCGTGAGCACGAGCCCACCCGCGGCCCACAGTACGAGTGCGGTGACCGCGGCGCCTGCGCCCGTGGCACTCATGGCGATCGCCTGGAAGCCACCCATCGCGGCCCCGATCGGGCTCGCGTCGCCAATCGCGGCGAGCGGGCCGGGCACCGTCGAAACGATGCCGACGGCAAACGCGACAACGAGCAGCGCGAACGCGATGAAGCGCCCAAGCCCGCCCAGCAGTGCGGTGAGGCCCTGCAGCAGCAGGGTGAAAGCGACGCCCGTGAGCAGTGCGAGTCCGAAGAACGCGGCCCCCTGCGCGAGGTCGTATCCCAGCGCGATCGGCAGCACGATCCCGGCGATCCCGCCCTGTACCGCGCCTAGCACGATGGCCGGCAGCGCGCTGCGCAGCGTGATCCAGCCCACGCCGCGGGCGGCGTCGCGGGTGCGGCTCCACAGCGGCGCGAGCAGCAGGAACGCGGCCAACGCGCCGGCCCACAGGGCGATGCCCGCAAACAGCGGCACTCCCGATGCGTTGAACAGCTCGTCGCTCGCGCCCTCGGCCTTCACCGGGGTGACGGCGGTTTGCGCCAGCTTGTCGCGCTGGCTTTCGGTGTAACTCGGAATGCCGCTTGCGGCCTCGCCGAGCCCCTCGGCGAGGGTCTTCGCTCCGGTGGCCGATTGGCCTGCGCCCTCGGCAAGCTTGGTCGCCCCGTCGGCGAGGTCGGGTACGCCGGCCGCGAGCTCAGAGGTGCCGGTCGCCAGCTGCGAGGTGCCGGTCGCCAGCTGCGCGGCCCCGTCTGAGAGCCCCGTGCTGCCCGTGGCGAGCGCGGCCGCGCCCGTCGATAGCTCGGCGCCCTGGGTGGCGAAATCAGACAGCCCGGTGCCGAATTCGGACAAGCCCGTGGTGAGCTGATCGAGCTGCGCAACCGGATCAACCCCGGGGGTTGCCTGCCCGCCGAGCGTCTCTTGCACACCCGACATTGCGGTGCCCAGGTCGGCCGCGCCGGTGCCAGCGTTGGCAAGCTCATCGCCGATGGCCTTTACCGAAGCCCCCATCGCACCCGCCATCTTTCCGCAGAACTCAGGGGTGGCGCCCGAGGCGTAGCACTCCAAGGTGAGCGGTTCAATCGAAGCGCCGAAGGTGGCGGCCTCGGTGCCCGCCCCGGCCAGCCCGTCAGTGAGCGCCGCGGAGTGAGCAGCGGCGTCCGCCTGCATCTGGGTGAGTGCGCCGATGATCGTCTTCAGCTGCGTGACCGCGGCCGTGCCACCGGCCGCGAGGCCCTGGTACGACTCCGACAGGGTCGCTGCGCCATCCACGTACTGGGTCACCCCTGCTGAGAGTGCGCCCGCCCCGGTCGCAAGCTCGGCGGCGCCCGAGGAGAGGGATCCGGCGCCGCTGGAAAGTTCGCCCGCCCCGTTCGCGAGCTGCTGTGTGCCGTCGACCAGCAGGGTGGTGCCGTCGGCGAGCTGCCCCGCGCCATCGGCCAGCTGGCTGCCACCGTCAGCGAGCTTCGTGGCGCCGTCAGCGGCCTCGCCGATGCCGTCGCCAATCTCGTTCATGCCGACAAACACGCTGCCCACGAACTGTTCGCCGAGCTGCTGGTTAAGCACCGAGGTTGCCGTCTGCGTGACGATGCCCGACAGTGCGGTGTCGATGAGGCGGCCGCGGTCGCTCTCTTCGATCTTGATGCGGGCCTGTTCGGCGTCGTCAGGTTCGCCCGAGAGCGAGGTCGCGGCGGCCGAGAAGTTCTTCGGAATGGTGACGACGGTCGTGTATCGCCCGTCGTCGAGGCCAGCCTTCGCGTCTTCGGCGTCGGTGAGCAGCCAGGTGAAGTTTGAGTCTGCGTCGCCGTCGATGAGTTCGCCCGCGAGCACCCGCCCGAGCGGCACGAGTTGCCCGTCGACCTCGACCGCTTCGTCGTTATTGACGACCGCAGCGGTCACGTTTTCGAGCCGGTCGGTGGGGTTCCACAGCCCCCACAGCAGCACGCCTGCCACCGTGAGCGGCACGAGCAGCAGGCCGAGAATGGTGGTCCACCGCACCGGCTTCGTTCCCTTGAGTCGCGAGAATGTGGAGCTCATCGGGCGCCTCCTTCGTGTTGCATAACGAGTGTGTCGGTTGCCTGGTCGGCGACCAGTGCGGTGCCCTCGGGCAGAATGCGGGTGGCGAGCTCGCGCTCCCCCAGCACCACGATGGTGGGGGTGGGGCGGCCCGCTTGGCGCGCTGCCGCCGCGGCCGCCGCGAGTGCCGAGCGCATGTCATCGACGGCGCTCAGCGGCAGGGGCTGCTGCGCGGCCTCCTGCAGGTCGAGCACGATGAGCTGCGGTCGGTCGCTCACGCTGGCGTGCAGCGAGGCCGGGTCTGCCCACGCCACCCGCGCGCGCAGGGAACCCGCGCGCTCGGGCAGCAGCAGCCCGCCCACCTTTGCGGTGCCGGCCACGATGGTGCCGCGGCCCGCAATGATTTCGGCGAGGAGGCGCGAGGTAGCTTCTCGCGGATCGAGCAGCAGCACCTCGCCCGGGGCGACCCGCAGATCCTTGATCTGCAGGCCGCCGGGCAGCAGCAGGTCTTCGGTCGCGATTACCGCGTGGGGCATATCGGCCGGCCATTCGGCGTGCGCGAGCTCGCGTGCGAGCCCTTCGCCCTCGACGTCGAACGAGGGCAGCACCCGGCTGAGCCAGCGCGGCATCTGCCAGGCCCGGTCGCCCAAGAGGGCGAGCACCGCGGGCACGAGGGTCATGCGCACGATGAAGGCGTCGACGAACACACCGACGGCGAGGCCAAGCGCGATCACCTTAATGCTGGGGTCGCCATCGGGCACGAAGGCCGCAAACACGGCGATCATGATGAGTGCCGCCGCGGTCACCACCTTCGCGCTGCCCACGAAGCCGCGGCTGATCGCGTCGCTCGCGTTCGCGCCGTGCACGTATTCCTCGCGAATACGCGAAACAAGAAACACTTCGTAGTCCATCGCGAGCCCAAACAGCACGCCCATCAAGATGATCGGCATGAAGCTGAGCACGGGGCCCGCCGAGTGCACGTTGAGCAGGTCGCCCAGCCAACCCCACTGGAATACGGCGACCACCGCGCCGAACGCGGCGCCCACCGAAAGTAGGTAACCGAGGGTCGCCTTGATCGGCACCCACACCGAGCGGAACACCATCGCGAGCAGAATCAGCGACAGGCCAACGACGAGCAGCCCAAAGGGCAACAGCGATTCACCGAGCAGGTGCGACACGTCAATGCCCACCGCGGTAAACCCGGTGACGGCGAGGCTCACCCCGTAGGTCTCGAGCCATTCATCGTGGTGCGCGCGCAGCTCAGAGACGAGCTCCTCGGTACTCGCTGCCTGCGGCCCCTCCTCGGGCTGCACCTGGATAATGCCGGTGTCGGCGTTCTGGTTGGGCGTCGCCATCGGCACCTCGGCAACGCCAGGAATCGCGCGCACCTCGTCGGCGAGGTCTGCCATCAGCCCGAGCGGATCTTCGCTCGCAATGATCGATCCCGTAAGAATCAGCGGGCCGTTCGCGCCCTCACCGAAGTGCTCGCCTGTCAGCTCGTATGTGACGCGCGCCGGATCGGTTTCTTCCAGCGTTTCGGCACCCGGCAACGCGAGCCTGAGATCCAGGGCCGGCACCGAGGCCGCACCGAGGCCGATCACCACGATCAAGATCGTGATCAGTGGTTTTGCGGTGACCGCGCGCACCCAACCACCGAAGAATCGGTCGGCCCGGCTGACCTTGCGGGCCGCGACGCCTGCGCCAGCAGTGTCTCCGCTGCCTGCGCTGCCTGCGCCCGCCTCGGCTGCCGCGGTGTTCGCGGCGAGCAACGCGCGCTGCTTCTTGGGGAGGATCCGGATCCCAGCCATCGCCAGCACCGCCGGTGTGAGCGTCACCCCGATCAGCACCGCGACCGCGACGCCCGCGGCCGCAGCGACGCCGAGCGCGGTGAGGAACGGGATGCCGGCGACCGACAGCCCGAGCAGCGCGATGATGACGGTGAGTCCTGCGAAGACGACCGCCGAGCCGCTCGTGGCCGTGGCCCGCGCGATCGATTCGGTGACGCCGAGGCCCGAGCGCAGTTGTTCTTGGTGTCGACTCACGATGAAGAGTGTGTAGTCGATGCCGACCGCAAGCCCCAGCATCAGCGCCAGCATGGGGGTCGTCGAGGTCATGTCGGCGAACGCGGTCGTGAGGAACAGGCCCGCGATCGTGACGCCGACGCCCAGCAGCGCGATGAGCAACGGCATCCCTGCGGCCACGAGCGAGCCGAGGGTGAACAGCAGCACGAAGAACGCGATCACTACACCCACCGCTTCAGTCGCGGTGAAGCCGGGGATCGAAGTCGAGAACACATCGCCGCCATAGGAGGCGGTAGCACCTGTGGGAAGCGCGTCTTGAAGTTCGGCGGTGATGTCGATGATGCCGTCGCTGGTGGCCACCGGCACGTCGCTTTGAGTGGCATCGATCTGCACGCGAATGAGCGCTGCACGCCCGTCGTCGCTGATCTCGCTCGGCGCGAGCTCGGCAAACGGTGACACCACGGCGTTCACGAAGGGCAGCGCCTCGAGCTCGGTCGTCGCGTCGACGATCGCTCGCTCGTACTCGGCGGTGCCGGCTTCCTTGCCGTCGGGCGCCACCACGATGATCGTGGCGCTTGTGCCACTCACCTCGGGAAAGGTGCGGCCGAGGGCATCGATCGCCGCCTGCGACTCAGTGCCGGGGATGGTGATCGGGGCATTCGCGCCCTGGGAGAAGAGGCCCGCGCCAATCCCCAAGACCGCGAGGATCGCGATCCAGACGATGAGCACCAGCCATTTCGCCTTGGTAGCCCAGAGTCCGATCGCGTGGAGCAGAGTCGACATGCGGCGCACGCCTTTCGTTGAAAGGTCTGTTCACGACGGGCTCGGGCGCTTGCAAGATCGAACCAGCGGGGTCGAACGCGAGCGCCAGGCGCCTTCGCGAGGGTTCGATACACGAGTGTATCCGATTCGATACACTCATGTATCCAGGTATCATTCAGGTGACAGCGTTCGCCGCAATGAGCGGCCGTCGGCGGGAACTGCCGCCGCATTCTTACCCGAAAGGTGGGCTTTCTCGATGACCGATGTACCCGCATCGACAGCGCCCAGCGCCCGCCGCCAGGCCACCCGCGAGCGCCTGCTTGAGGCCGCCTCTGAGGTATTTGTCGAAGACGGGTTTCAGGGCGCCGCCGTCGAGGCCATCTGCCAGCGCGCCGGGTTTACCCGCGGCGCCTTCTACTCCAATTTTTCGAGCAAGGAAGAGCTCTTCCTGGCACTGCTCGAGCGCGAGTTTGCGCGCCGCGCCGCGAACCTCGAGGCTAAAACGGCAGCCCTCTCCCCCGCGCTTCGGGGCCACGAGGGCATCATTGATCCGGCGCAGGCCGCCGAATACATCACCGCGTATCTGGCGCCCGATGGCGACGCCGCCACCTGGTACGTCTTAGAGACCGAGTTCGCGCTGCTCGCGATGCGCGACCCCGCCAACTCCCCCGGATACTCCGCGCTCATCGCCCGCTCACACGCGAGCATGGCGGGCCTCGTGGTCGCTGCGATTTCGGCGGCCGGGCGCCGCTTCACGCTGCCCGCCGAACACGCCATCGCGATCTTGGCGGGAGAGTACGAGCGCGCGCTGCGCATCACGGTGCTCGAGGGCGACGGCGCCTCGGGCGGCCTCAAACACGTTCCCGCGCTCATCAGCGAGCTGCTGTTCGCCATCACGGAGCCCACCCGCGGCTGACGGTCGCCGCGGATCAGCCCAGCTCAACTCAACTCCGCTCAACTCAGCAGCGTCGACCCCAGTCGCGCCGCTTCAGTCGATGCGGCCGCAAATGCCGCCGCGGCTTCCTCGGCACCCAGTTCAGGGATCATCCCGGCAAGCGTGCGGCTCGTGCCCACCACGTGCACATCCATCCCAAACACCGTGCCGAGCAGGTGACTCAGCGGCGCCGTCACGAAGTCTTCAATGCCGGGTTCGAGCGGACCGCCCTGCGCCGTGATGATCACGACGGGCTTTCCGCGCAGCGGAGCGGCGGGAGCATCGGGTCCACCAAACGGCGCCGTCACGCCCGGCACGTGCACCAGGTCTACCCATGCCTTCAGCGTCGACGCCATGTTGTAGTTGTACATCGGTGCGCCGATCACCACGACGTCGGCCGTGATCAGCTCGGCGATCAACGCGTCTTGCAGCCCAGCAGTCGCCGCGTCGAGCTCGGCACCCCCGTCGGCTAACGTGCCGCCAGCTTCGGCGGCCGCGCCCCGCAGGTGAGGCGGCCAGTGCTGCGCCCGCTGCGAAAGGTGCGGCGGCTGATCGGCGTGCAGGTCGCGCGTCACGACGTCAAACGAGTCACCGCGGGCCGCCCACGAGCGCGCCAGGTCAGCTGTGAGCTGGCGGGTGCGCGACTCGGCATCTGCGAGCGCCGAATCGATCTGCAACAGTACGGGCATGAATGAGCTCCTTTACTCGATGCCGGGCGCCAACACGAGAAGTTGAATCGAGAGGACGATCTCACCCGGCACGCCTAGAATAGTGGTTGTGCTGCTTTCAGACCGCGATATTCAGGCCGAACTCGCTTCAGGGCGAATCGGACTCACCCCGAGCGAACCCGAGATGGTTCAGCCCTCGAGCGTCGATGTGCGCCTCGACCGCTTCTTTCGACTCTTCGATAACCACAAGTACGCGGTCATCGACCCGTCGGTTGATCAGCCCGAGCTGACCCGTCACATCGAGGTCGATCCCGAAGAGGGGTTCATTTTGCACCCCGGCGAGTTCGTGCTCGGTTCGACGTACGAGCAGGTGAGCCTGCCCGACGACATCGCGGCGCGCCTCGAGGGCAAGAGCTCGCTCGGCCGACTGGGCCTACTGACCCACTCCACCGCGGGCTTCATTGATCCCGGGTTCACCGGTCACGTCACGCTCGAACTGTCGAACGTGGCGACCCTGCCGATTCGCCTGTGGCCCGGCATGAAAATCGGCCAGCTGTGCTTCTTCCAGCTGTCGTCGCCCTCTGAACGCCCATACGGCTCGGGCGCGACCTTCTCGCGCTACCTCGGCCAGCGCGGCCCCACGGCCTCGCGCTCGCACCTCAACTTCCACCGCGCTGACGTCACCGCGAGCGACGCTGGCGCCCCCGAGGCGTAACCCGCTGCCCGCGCACGCCGCTCATGCTGCGCGGCATCGCGGCAATAAAATAAGCTCCGGATCAGGCATTCAACCCGATCCGGAGCTTCATTTTTGCCCGCTTACCGCGTGACCTTTGAGTCGCGCGAGGCCTGCTTCGCGAGCATCTCGTTGTAGGCATTCAGCTCGGCGTCGCCCGAGCGGTCGGCCGCACGATCACTGCGCTTCTGCTCCTTCTTGTCGCTGCGCGCCCACTGCACCGCGACGATGAGGGCGAGCGCGAGGGTCGGCAATTCGCCGATGCCCCAGGCGATGCCGCCGCCCGCCTCTTGGTCGTCGAGCGGGGTCGCCCCCCAGGTGCGGCCCATCGCGCCGAACCAGTCGGCGAGCATCAGCCCGTTGCCCGTCATGATCGTGACGCCGAAGAACGCGTGCGAGGCCATCGTGGCGAACAGGGTCACGATGCGCAGCGCGAACGGGAACCGGTACGGCACCGGATCGATACCGATCATCGACAGCGCGAACAGGTAGCCTGAGATCAAGAAGTGGATGATCATCCACTGGTGACCCAGGTGCTCTGACATCGCCCACCTGAAGATGGGGGTGAAGTAGAACACCCACAGCGAGCCGGCGAACACGACCGCCGCGACCGCGGGGTGCGTGACGACCTTCGAGTAGGGCGAGTGTACCGCCCACATGATCCATTCGCGGCCGCCCCACGACCCGTCGTCGCGTTTGTGCGTGGCACGCAGCGCGAGCGTGACGGGCGCGCCCAACACGAGCACCAACGGAATCAGCATCGTCAGCATCATGTGGCCGAGCATGTGCACGCTAAACAGGTACTGTTCGTACGCGTTGAACGGGCCGTTCGTGGTGTAGAACAGCAGCGCGATACCGATCACCCAGGCGATCAATCGGCCCACGGGCCACTTGTCGCCGCGGCGCGCGAGCCTGATCGCGGCCGCGAGATACAGGCCGAGTGCGAACGCGCACACGAGCGCCCACGCGAGGTCGAACTTCCACTCGGTGAGGTAGCTCAGCGGGGTGAGCTCGGGCGGCAGCGGGTCACCGGTGAGCCATTCGGCTGGGCTGATGCCATCGCCCTGGTCACGGGCGGGCTCGAGCGCGACGGGGGTCGCGGTGCGGCCGAGGGCGCCGGCGATGCCGCTCGCGACGCCCATCACGGCGAGCTCGGCGAGCACGAACCACGTGAACATGCGGCCGCCCTTCGCCTCGGCGCCGATGCGGGCGATGACGCGTGTGCGCTGCAGCGCACCGAAGAGGCCGAGCACGACGAGCGCGCCGGTCTTCCACAGCACCAGCTGCCCGTACCCGGTGTTCACAAGCGCGTCCCACGTGCCGATGCGCAGCCACGCGCTCACGATGCCCGAGGCGGCCACACCGATGAAGGCGAGCAGCGCGAGCGACGAGTAGCGCGCGGTGATCACGGCGAGCCGCGGGCGGTCGACCGTGCGCGCGATGAACGCGAGCGTGATCAGGCCGCCCAGCCACACAGCGGCACCCACGAGGTGCACGAGCAGTGAGTTCACGGCCTGGCTGTGGCCTGAGGCCCCGGCTGCGTGGCCCTGCTGCGCGAGCGGCAGGGTGGTGAGCAGCGCCGCGACCAGCACGATCAGGGTGGCTCTGCGGCCCCTAATAGCGAAGGCCAGCACCGTCGTCACCGCGGCGAGCAGCAGCTCGTACATCCACAGCTGCCCCAGCTCAATCTCGGTGACGAACTGGGCGAGACCGGCCCCAAACATGGGGTCGCCCGAGAACGGCAGCCCCGATACGTCAACGTAGGTGAAGATGATCGTCGCCCCCACCGCCACCGTGAGCACGGCGGCCGCGGCTGCGGCGAGATCCATCGCGGCCCGGGTCTCGGCTTTCTCGCTGGCGAGCGCCCACACCGACATCAGCACCGAGCCGATCAGCACGGCGATCGACACGTTCACGAGGGTGCGCGAAATCGGCAGGCCGTAGCGCACCACGGCGCCCGGATCAGCGAGGGCGCGGGGTGCGGCTGCTTCGCCAATATGCAGACCCAACAGCAAAAATGCGAGAGTCGCGGCGAGCAAAATGGCGGGAGCTAATACGCGCAGGTAACGGGGCACCCCGCAAGCCTACGCGGTGCGGCTGAGCCGAAACGGGGTGCGGTACCGCGCACCCGTCACCAGCGGTTGTGCACCTCTTCTGCCCAGCCCTCGATGCCCGCGAACTCGATGCGTTCGCCAGCTGCCGTGGTGAAGGTGCCCGACCATTCGCCGAAGCACTGATCGGTGCGGCCCGAGAGCACCACGAAGTTGGTGCGCGAGCGTTTGTTGTAGTTCGGGGTGAAGGTGGCGTCGAGGCCGCCGCCCGTAATGCGCCAGGGCGTACGCCAGTTCTCGATGTCGTACTGCCAGCTGGTTTCGCCGTGGATCTTGTGCATGATGCCGTCCACAAAGAACGCGTTTTCTGACACCGAGGTGCTCGCCGTCCATTCGGCTCCCACCTGCACACCGATGACGCGGCCGTGCGAACGGCCCGATCCGGCGCCCCAGTTCCACTGGATGTCGTAGGGCCAGCGGCCGCGCCCGTGATCGAGCACCGCCCATGATTCGCCAGCCGGCACCGCGATCTCGACGCCGTCGAGCCGCAGGGTGCCCGATGCGGGCCGCGCCACGTCCTTCACTGTGTACTGGAATCGGTTCTGCGACCACGGCACCACGAGCGCCAACCGCTCGTGGCCCGCGGGCAGCTCGGCGACGATGTCAAATGAGGCGCCCCCGATCTCGGCGCGCAGCCGAGTGCCGCCGGGCACCTCATCAATGTCGATCGCGAGGCCGCGATCGCGCGCCGATGAGGAGCCCTGCTCGAGCCTGGGGGCCAGGGTGGCGCCCCGCGCCGGAATCAGCGTGGAGCCCTTGTGCCATTCGCGGCCGGTCGACCGGTCGAGCACCCACACCTCGTGCACGCACGCGTAGTCAATCGATGACACCGTGAGCGCGATGATGTGGGTGGGCGTCATCACGTTCCAGTATTCCCAGCGCTTATTGCGCCCGCGGCCGCCGCCCAGCGACGCCGTGTCAATAATGGGCTGTGTTGCCCACCCGATCGCGGCCGGGTTCAACCGGTTGCCCTTCCCCACGAGCGGGGCGGGGCCCTCGATCTTGGGTTCGTACAGCGCGTGTGCCTGCGTACTCATCTCTCGATATCTCCGTTGCGTGTCGATTGATCGGGGCGGCGATCCTGCGCCGGATCGCGCGAGGTTCATCAGCCAGCCAGCAGCGCAGCCAGACCGCGTGTGCCAACCCCGGGTAGTGCGTCGAGTGTATCGAGCGCAACCAACACGACGCACACCCGTTGGAGATCTCCCCCAGACAGCACAAAACCCCCGGCTCTACGAGCCAGGGGTTTCGTTCAACGTGAAGTTACTTCACAGCAGCCTTGAGCTTCGAACCAACCGAAACCTTTACGCGCTTGCCAGCAGCGATCTCGATGGTCTCACCGGTGCGGGGGTTGCGGCCGGTGCGAGCAGCAGTGGTTGCCGTCTCGAACGAAAGCCAGCCGGGGATCGAAACCTTCTCGCCAGCGGCAACGGTCTCAGAAACGGCGGTGAAGAAACCGTCGATCACGCTGGAAACCGCGGCCTGGCTCTGGCCAGTCTCAGCGGCGATCTTGGCAACGAGCTCGGTCTTGTTGAGTGCCATGTTGTGTCCTTCCAGGGCGCTACCGCAAATATTGCGTGGCCCCTGATCTGGTTCAGGTATCCCACCACCGTGGCGGGTCCGATCGGTTGATCGCTACGAATCTACCCTAATCTGGCGTAATGATGCGGATTTTCACGAAGATTCGCGGGGAACATCCTGAAAATACGCCACACGAGAACAGATAGGCCCGTGAATCAAAAAATGGGCGCAGATCCCAAAGGATCTGCGCCCATTTAAAAGCTCGTGCTTACCAGCTCGACTTGGTGATACCGGGCAGTTCGCCACGGTGTGCCATGTCGCGGAAGCGAACACGTGAGATGCCGAACTTCGTCAGCACGCCACGGGGGCGGCCGTCGATTACGTCGCGGCTACGCACGCGTACCGGTGACGCGTTGCGGGGCAGCTTCTGCAGACCCACGCGTGCGGCTTCGCGGCTCTCGTCGGTCCCGTTGGGATCGATGAGTGCCTTCTTCAGCTCAAGGCGCTTCGCGGCGTAACGCTCCACGATGACCTGGCGCTGCTTGTTCTTAGCAATCATGCTCTTCTTAGCCATGTTTAGCGCTCCTCTCGGAAATCTACGTGCTTGCGGACAACCGGATCGTACTTCTTGAGCACGAGGCGGTCGGGGGTGTTGCGACGGTTCTTGCGGGTCACGTAAGTGAACCCGGTACCGGCCGTCGAACGGAGCTTGATAATCGGACGGACGTCCTTATCTTTAGCCATTAGAACTTCACCCCACGCTTCTGAAGGTCAGCCATAACCGACTCGATGCCACGAGCATCGATCATCTTGATGCCCTTAACCGACAGGGTGAGAGTCACCTTGCGGCCGAGTGAGGGCACGAAGTAAGTCTTCTTCTGGATATTCGGATCGAACCGACGCTTCGTGCGACGGTGCGAGTGCGAAATGCTGTGACCGAAGCCGGGAACGGCGCCTGTCACCTGGCACACTGCTGCCATGATATTTCCTCTCATACCGTGAGACCGGACGGCCTCACCCAAGATTTCTTGTCTGCCAGAGCGTACAGACCAAAACAATTTCGGCCTGCGTTTGATCGCTCCTGCGGTCTGCGCACTGGGACGGCGCACAGCCAAGGGTTAAGCTTAGGTGAGGATCGCAGTGGGCGCAAGTTTTTCTTGCGCCCACTTTTCACGGCTGGGCTGCGGCTCGCGAGCTACTCCCCCGCGGGCATTCTGATGACCGCGCGCCCGGTGAGCGTTCCCGCGCCGAACTGCGCGTACGCGTCTTCGAGCTGATCAAACGGAAACTCAACAATGGGGCTCTGCAACAGGCCGCGCTGAGCCAGCGAGATCACGCCGCGCAGCTCATTAACCGAGGAGCCTTGGTAGGTGAACACTTCGCCGTCGCGGGGCAGGTCGTGAAACCAGCCCTGCTGGGAGGGCAGTGATCCGCCCGCGGCCCCAACTACACCGTACGAACCACCGCGGGCTGTCGCTTGCACACCGGCCGAGATGGTGGCGTCGACTCCCACAAAGTCGAGCACGACGTCGGCGCCGCGGCCGCCGGTGCGCTCCTTGATCGCCGCCACGGTGCCCTCATCGACCCCGTCAATGGCTTCGTCGGCGCCGAGCTTCAGGGCGAGTTCGCGGCGCTGCTCGTTGGGCTCGACCGCGATTACGTGGGCGCCGCTGAGCAGGTGCAAGAACTGCACGGCGTATCCGCCGAGGCCGCCCGTGCCGATCACGACGGCGGTGGTATCGGGGGTGAGCTTGTGCAGCACGCGATTGACGCCGTGGTAGGCGGTGGCGCCCGCGTCGGCGAGCGGCGCCGCGATCACGGGGTCGAGGTCGCCGATCGACACCAGCTGGCGCGGCGAGGTCACGATGACGTACTCGGCAAGCCCGCCGTCGTCGCCGTAGCCGCGACCGCTCGTGACGACGCAGTTCTGGTCTTTGCCGCGCAGGCAGTACCAGCAGCTTCCGCACGGGTTTGCGGCTGAGGCCACGACTGCGTCGCCGATTTCGACGCCAGTGGCGCCGGCGCCGAGGGCGGCCACGGTGCCCGAGATTTCGTGGCCGAGAGTGAAGGGCACCTTCCAGTTCAGCTGCGATGCGAAGTCGGCCGGGTAGCTCGGCAGCGCAATATCGGTGTGGCACAGCCCCACCGCAGATACCTTCAGCAGCACCTGACCGGGCCCGGGCGTGGGCACCGGCACCTGGTTAAATACTGGGGCGCTCTGCCACCCTGGAATCTGAAATGCGCGCATCTCGGCCATATTGTTCTCCCTCGAACGACCGCCGCGGAGCTTCCGCGGCTCGACTTCAGGCTATCGAGGCGGCCGCTCCCGAGTAAATACGCGCGCGCCAATCTGCTGCGGCGCTGGCTGGCTGGGCGCACTGCTGCTCCGGATCACGCGGTGCCCGACCACCCTCGACCCACGCGCTGGTCGCAGGTAACCAGCTGCGACTATACGGAGAGCGGTGGCGTTACCACGATCATTGCTGAAGCGCTCTCGTCGGTCCGATTATTCATACGGTGCGGCGAGGACGATCGAAACTGAAGCACATCACCCTCCGAGATCTGGTGCTCATCCGAACCAATCGTCACGCTCAGCCGGCCATGTGTACACATAAGAAACTCATCAGCGTCCCCGTAGACGTAATTCGCTTCACCCGATGACTGGCCAGGCTGCAGAGTTATCGAGTAGATCTCCACATTTGGATGAGCCGGCGGTGAAAGAAGCCGCTTCGAGTATCCCTCGGTGAGCCCCAGCTCTGGCAGATCACGAGCCCGCAAAAGTACGGTGTCGCTGTGATCAGTATCGAAAAGCTGAGTGAATCGAATACCCAAAGCACTCGCGAGGCGCCTGGCCGTGGCCACGGTCGCCCCCGTCTTGCCTCGCTCAAGCTGACTTAAAAACCCTGGAGTAACTCCTGCACGTTCAGCAAGCTGTTGCTGATTCATATGCCGCAGTTTGCGAAGTTGGCGCACCCTTGCGCCAAGCTCGTTCTCGTTGTGCTCGGCCTGCATGTTGCCCCTCGCTCACATTAGATGATTAATTCGAACATACCCCACTAAACCTTTTCGTAGTTTCACTTACAAAAAATTAAGTGATACTGTCGAAACGTCGTGAGCTCGCATTCGGATGCGCAGTAGCTCCGCACACCAAACAATGTAGTTAGGAACCAGGCCGAACACCGGAGTTCGAAGCCACGGAGAGGTAATGCAAAATGACTGAACCAGCATCAGTTGCGTTAGATGCCAAGGATTCCCCAGCGATGGGTGTTGATGAGGCTCGCACGAGAGTAGTAGACCTCAGCATCTCTTCCAAGGATCGAATGATCATGGAAGACACACGGCTACTGGGTCAGCCCATGCCGCTCCTGTACATCTTCAGTCTCGAGTTCTGGGAGCGGTTCTCGTTCTATGGCTTGCAGGCCATTCTCGCCATCTACATCTACTTCTCGGTCGCAGACGGCGGACTCGGGCTGGGCACAGGCACAGCAGTCGGCATTATTGCCGCCTACGGCGGAACCGTCTACCTCTCGACCCTCCTCGGAGCGTGGGTCTCTGATCGCCTCTTTGGTGCCGAACGCACCATTTTCTACTCAGCGGTCATTGTGGTCATCGGTCACGTCACCCTCGCTCTGGTTCCCGGTTTAGCTGGGCTACTGGTCGCACTGGTACTGACCGCAGTCGGAGCTGGCGGCGTGAAAGCAAACGCAGCGGCAATGGTTGGGCAGTTGTATAGTCCTGGCAGCCAGCGAAAAGACGGCGGCTTTGTTCTCTACTACATGTCAATCACTATCGGCGCGTTGTTCGGTCCGCTCCTCACCGGGCTGGCTCAGTCAGAACTCGGCTTCCACTACGGATTCGGTCTAGCCGCAATCGGCATGACTATCGGCCTCGTCATTTATTCGCTCACCAAAAAGCACCTCCCCGACAGCGCGAAGTTGGTGCCCAATCCGCTCCCCGTAAATCAACGGTGGATGATCCTCGTAGCCGCAGCTGCAGTGGTGGGCGCGTTTACGATCATCGTTTCCACAGGGCTTCTCAATATGGGGAACGTGAGCCAGTGGGTGTCCGGCATCTCCCTGGCAATGCTCATCATGTTTTACTACGTCTTCGTCACCTCGAAGAAGGTGAATCGCGCTGAACGGAAGCGAACGATTGCTTTCATTCCGGCACTGGTCAGCACAGTTGTCTATTTTGCGCTCCACTTCCAAGTGTTTGGGTTGCTCACCACCTACGCTGACACGAGCATGAATCGAAAGATCGGCGACTGGGAAATGCCCGTTGCGTGGCTGGTCACTATGTACGCAGTGCTCATCACAGTTGCCGCCCCGTTCCTGAGCCGCCTGTGGACACGACTTCGCAACAAACAGCCTTCCTCTTCGATGAAACTGGGCCTTGGCCTTCCGATCACTGGCGTTGCATTCTTGATGTTCATCCCGTTCGCAAATGCAACCGAACCAAACTCGACGCCCGTACTCTGGGTCGCGCTGATCTTGTTCTTGATCGGCATCGGTGAGCTCCTGGTCGGCCCCGTGGGTGTATCACTGGCCACAACCGTTGCACCAGCAGCTTTCAAGGCACAGACCGTCGGCGTGTACTACCTCTCCATCGCTTTGGGTAGCGCTCTCTCAGGAGTCCTTGGCCAGTTCTACGACCCCATGAACCAGGTCCCTTACTGGATCACTATGGGCGCCCTCGGACTGATCGCTGGGGCGGTTCAAATCATCATCGCCCGCCCCGTTTCGCGAGTCCTCGTACCCACCGTCTAACCGCCCACCCTGGGCATCATCCAACAGAAAGCAAGGAAAAGTGTCTCGATTGCGCATCGCGGTTATTGGTACCGGAACGATGGGGTCCCAAGCTCTATGGCAGCTCTCACAACAGGATTGTGACGTGGTCGGCTACGAGCTTTACCAACCCGGTCACGCTCGTGGCGCTGCTGCTGGCGAGAACCGAGTGTTCAATTTCATCGAGCTTGAAGACTTACGGGTGCTTCCCATGACTGATCGAGCAGATCAGCTCTATCGGCGACTCGAAGAAGACTCCGGAGTCGAATTACGAGACCTTCAAGGTGTTCTGGCGATCGGCGAAGAAAGCGCTGAGCCTACCCAGATTGCGCTAGAAACTGCGCGAAAATATCCCGACCGTTTTCAGGTACTCAGCAACGCCGAGACCCGTGCCAAGTATCCGAAGTTCAATATTCATGACAATGAGATCGCCATCTTCGACAAGGAAGGTGGAATCATCTTCCCTGATCGGACCATTCAGGCTGCATCCGCGTTAGCCGTAGAAAACGGGGCGATCTTGCACACTGAGGCCCGCGTAGCGAGCATCGAACAGCGTGACGGAAAAGTATATGTCACGAACACAGACCAAGAAGTTGAGACTTTCGACAGGGTAGTGGTCGCTGCTGGCGCTTGGACCGGTCAACTGCTGCCGTCCATGGACAAGTACTTCGCCATGCGCCGGCTCATCTCAACTTGGTTCCGGCCGAAGTTCCGGGAAACCATGGAAGGGCTACCCGCTTACGTCAGGACAGAGCCGAATTACTCATACGGCCTTCCGTCCCCAGACGGGACCGCTCTGAAGGTCGGCCTCGGTTTCAAGAATCACCTTGCGATCGCTTCACCAGATTCATCTGAGTACACGCTCAGTGATGCGGATCTTCTACCTCTGCGAAATCTTGTCCGCGATCTATTCCCATCGCTCGGAGATTACCCTTCCCGATTTACGGTGTGCCACGAGAGTTACACCAAATCGCGAATTGAATGGGTTCAGCCGCACCCCGAGATGAGCAACGTTCTGGTCATGGCGGGGTTCTCCGGTAAGGGCTTCAAGAACTCACCTGCACTCGGCGAAATTGGTGCCCGCTGGGCTTTGGGCCTACCCACGGAACCACATGCTGAGTTCCTGTTTGAACTCGATCATCTCCCGTTCGAAGAAACCGAAGCTGTAGCCCAGGGATAACTTAGCGAGGGCTCATAGCTCGATCAGGTTCTCCTCAGTGGCCCCCGCGCATATAGCGACGTGCACGGGGGTCGCACGGCCACCCTCGATCGCGAACCCGCGGCCCGGAGGAAAGTCGGCCCGCTTGACGCGGCCCAGGTGTTCTCGAAACGGGCTCTGGCTTTCACCCTCGTCGGGTTGCAACGCGAGCCCCCACGTGGGCTGTTTCAGCGCCGCGAACAGATCCCAAATCGCGCCGCCGGTGCCCTGCTCGAACTCGACGAGCACCAGGGCATCGGCCCGCCGCGCCGTTTTCACGAGCGCCACGAGTTCTGCGAGCGCCTCCGTTCCCTCAGCGGTTGAGGCCCGCTCGATCACGATCACGGGCCGCGAAACGGGTGCGGGGGTGGGCGACGCGGGATCCGGGACCAGATCAGGTACTGCTCCCGGCGCCTCCGCGCCGTGCACCGCATCGACCGGGCCGCCGATGAGCCCGGGCAAGAGTTGCGGGCCGCGCGGCGGCTTACCGCCTAGCCTGATCGTGAGCTCGCGGGCGAGATCGCGCACCGCGTCCTCTTCGTGCGCGATCCGGTCCCAGATGCCGCGCCGCCGCAATCCGTCGTCGGTGAGGGTGAGCAGGATGAGTTCTGTCGTTTCGCCGCGCGCCCGTGCCCCGCGCGCCGCCGCGATGGCGCAGGTCGCGGCCGCCGTGGATAGCCCGGCGCCCGAGGGCCCCGCGATCACGCCGAGCCCGCGGGTGGGCAGGGTGATCGGCGCGAGATCGCTCGTGTCGATGCCGTAGGTGGGGCGGTCGCCGATGCTCGCGGCGAGGTCGTTCAGTGCGATGAACGTGGGCGCCTTGCGCACCTCGGCGACCGGGGGCAGTTGGGCGTGACGCAGCTGCTCGGCGAGGGTTTCGACGGCTCGGGTTTGGGCGCGCAGTTCGGGCTCCCCACCCGCGAGCGCGAACTGCAGCTCGGTGAGCTGCGGCCCGCGGCGGCGGCCTGATGTTCCAGGGACGCCCGGGGCGCCGCTGGATCCTGCGGCTCCGGCGGTGTGCTGCGCTCCGCCCACGAGTACGGCTCGGCCGGGGCCCGCGCCGTCGAGCATTTCGGCGGCTCCGGCGAAGTAGCCGTAGTCGGCCGGGTTGGCGAGGCGCAGCACGTATTGTTCTTGCACGCTTGCGGCGAGCGCGGTGGGGATCGCCCCGGGTCGGTCGCAGGTCATGATGACGTGCACGCCGGCGGCCCGCCCGGTGGCCATGATGTCGGTGAGTTGTTGGAGCTGGGTGTGGGGGCCTGCGGGGGCTTCTGCGGCTTGGCGCAGCGCGGCGAATCCGTCGATGAGCAGCACGATGCGGGATGCGGTGGCCGTGCGGCGGTAGGCCGCGAGGCCGTTGCAGCGGGCGGCCGCGAATCGGCTCGCGCGTTCGGTGAGGGCGTCGAGTACCCGGCGCAGTACCCGGCCGGTGAGTTCGGTGTCGGCGAGGGGCACTACGGCTCCCACGGTAGGCAGGGAGCGGATCGCGTCGAGCGCCCCGCCTCCCGCATCGATGCCGTACAGCTCGACCGGGTGGTCCATGGCCTGCGCCGAGAGTGCCTGGGCCAGTGTGATCAGTGCACTCGTTTTGCCGGTGCCGCTCGCACCGATGATGGCGACGTTGCCGGTGTGTTCGAGGTCGATCATGACGGGTTGCTGGGCCTGTAGTTCGGGGAGATCGCTGAGCCCGATGGCCACCGCGTCGCTGCGTTCGGCGGAGCTTAAGGAACCAGCGGAGCCTGCTGCATCAGCCGTGCCCGCGGGCCGCAGTTCCGCGAGCCCCGCGAGCCCGAGCACCCTCGGCAGCTCATCGAGCCAGGGTTTGCGGGGCGCCGCCACACCCGCTTCGTGGGCGGCAGCCACGAGGTTGTCGCGCAGGCGTTCGATGTCGCGCGGCGGCTTGGCACGCACGGCATGATCCGGGGCAGCATTCAGCGCCTCAGCCAGCCGGCGGCCCCCAGGTTCGGGCGGCACCGCCCACGGCTCGCCCTCGGCGAATCCGAGGGAGCGGATTTCGAGGGTCGGCACGGGCGCCCGTTCGGTGGCCCGCCCACCCAAGTACCCCGTTTGGAAGTGCGCGATGCGGCCCGGGCCCACTTTGATCGCGCCCCGCCCCGGGGTTTCGGCGGCGAAGAATGCGGCGTCTTTCACGCCGATGACGTCGCTGCTGTCGGCTTCGTCGGCCATGCGCAGCGCCACCCGCAGGTTCGTGTTGGCCCGCAGGTTGTCTTTGATGACGCCCGCGGGGCGCTGCGTGGCAAGAATCAGGTGGAGCCCGAGCGAGCGCCCCCGCTGGGCCACGTCGACGACGCCCTCGACGAATTCGGGGACGTCGCTCGCGAGCGCAGCAAACTCGTCGATCACGATGACGAGCGCGGGCGGGGCTGCTGGGTCGCTACGGCGCTCCATCGTGGCGAGATCTTTGGCGCCGTGCTCAGCGAGCAGTTCTTCGCGGTACCGCAGCTCGGCGCGCAGCGAAGTCAGGGCCCGCCGCACCAGGTGTGGGCTGAGGTCGGTCACAAGGCCCACCGTGTGTGGCAGGTCGACGCACTCGGCGAACGCGGCGCCGCCTTTATAGTCGACCAGCAGATACGTGAGCCGGTCGGGGCTGATGAGGGCTGCGAGGCTCATGATCCAGGTCTGCAGAAACTCTGATTTGCCGGATCCGGTCGTGCCGCCCACGAGGGCGTGCGGGCCGTGGCGGCGCAGATCGATCATGGCGGGGCCAGCGGGCCCCTGCCCCACGGGGGCCGCGAGCGAGACCTCGTCGCGTTCGCTGCCGCGCACCCAGTTCGAGGCAAGCGTGCCCTGCCAGGCCCGCAGAATCGGCGCGGGCCCCGTGGCGAGATCGATCGGGTGGAGTTCGCGCAGCGCGACCTGTTTGGGGAGGTCGCTTTCGTCGAGCGCGCGGGCGGCGGCATCTTCGACGGGCGCGAGGGTGCGTGCGAGCTGCACCGCCACCGGCAGGTCGACGAATTCGGCCCGGCTGAGGGCCACGCGGGTGCCCGTGCGCACGAACCCCACCGTGCTTCCGGCCCGATCGAGGTCGACAAAGGTGCGGCACGCGGCGGGCAGCTCGGCACGCGATCGGGCCACCCAGATCAGGTGCACCCCCACGTCGGGCCCTGCCTCGGCCACCCCAATCAGGCGCGAGAGCGTCGCCGCGTCGGGTGCTGCGCCGTCGGCGAGCACGAGCGCGACCACCGCGGGCAACGGCCGCAGACTCTTCACCGCCTCACCTCGCCCCTCATCATTGCGGGTGTCGGCGGCCAAGTGCGAGCGCACTCCGCTGCCAGGTACTGCCCCGGATCTCCCCTCAATAAGCGCCTCGATCGCGATCAGTAACCGTGTGGTGGAGGCCTCGTCATCGGCGAGCTGCCAGGCGCCAATCGGGCTCGTCACCGGGGAGGAATGGGGCAACCATTTCAACCATTCCCAGGGCGCCCCGGTGATTGTTCCACCGCCCGCACGACCACCGCCCGCGAAGCACGCCAGCACGAGTTCTTCTGGCGAATGGAGCCCGGCCAGTTGCAGCACGAGGGACCTGGCCAGCCCCGAGGCGTACACGGGGTCACCGGCCACTCCGATCGATCCGCACCGGTCGAAGCGTTCAAGCACCGGCACCGGGTGCGCGGTGGCAAATTCGGTCTCGAGCGCACGCACCTCCGCCCAGTCTTCGTGGGGGCCGTCGCCCCGTGCAGGCGCGGTGAGGGTGGTGCGGCTGGGCAGTTCGCCTTCCCCCAGCCGTGCCTCTAGGAACGCACCGTGTTCGGGGCGCCTCGCCCACAGCAGGCCTGAGCGTGCGCTCATGGCGTCGGCGATCTCGGGAACAGTGGGAGTTTCGGTGCCGCGCACCGCTATTTCTTGTTCAAGCAGGGCTTCAAGCTCGGTGCGTTCTGCGGCGAGCGCCGCACGAAAGCGCTGACCTGCGCGGCGCTGCTTGCGGCGCTTGGTCACCGCGCCGTCGACCCAGCTGCCCAGCATCATGACGGGCGTGAACGCCATCATCATGAGCATCAACGCCTGCCCGGTGACGAGAAACAGTACGCCGCCCATGATGACCGGTGCAATGAGGGCCAGTGTGGGGATGCGGGTGGTTTGTGTGGCGGGCGGCGGCGCGGGGAGCTGCCTGTTCGTCTGTGGAAATACCGGGTCGATGCGCGGCGATCGGGTGTGGAGCGCCCGGTGCGGCAGCACTCGAGCAGACATTGTGTGGGTCGGCAGAATCTGGGGTGGCGGGCCCGGGGTGAATTTCAGCACCACGTCGCCCACTTGTAATTCAGTAGGGCCCCGCAGCCGCACACCCGCTGAGTTGTCGCTGTTCCTCGCGTGGCCGCCCTCGCGGTTTTTCTCGTCGGCCCCGTGATCACCGACACCGCCACCGGCACCAGCACCAGCACCAGCGTTCTCTGGCAGGGCGACTCGGGTGCCGTTCGCGCTTCCCAGGTCGTGCAGTCTGGTCTCGCCGTCGGTGCCGCACTCGATGGCGGCGTGCCTGCGCGAGACGCTGGGATCCTTCAGGTGCGCTCGTGAGCCGGGGTCTCGCCCCACCAGGTTCATCCCCGGCACCAGGCTGAAGAGCGCTCCCGCCTGTGATCCGGTCAGCACTTCGAGGTACCCCGCCGGGGTGACGAGCCGCTCGGCCGGCGCACCCCCGAACTCGGCCACCGGTTCGATCGTCCACCCCGACTGCAGCCCTGAGCCCGCAACCGGGCTGCCCGGGTCGAGCAGCACGGGCGGCGCAGTAGCGGTGCTGCTCCCACGGATAGTCACGGGGCGCAGCCGCTCGGCGGCGATGCGGCCGAGCAGCGGGTCGGCTGCGAGCCCCGCCCGAATAAGGGTGCGGGCCAGATCGGCGACCGTCGCGGTGACATCGCACGCAAGCGTGACATCGTGAGTGCCGCCGTCGGGCAGCTGCAGCGCGACCCGAAACTTCACGCGGTACTCCCGCTGCTGGCTGCAGCCTCGGTGCTCCTGGCGGCTCCGCCGCGGCTCACCTGCGCGGTCACGCACCGCTGGCCTATGCCCCGCTGATCCATGCCCTTCTGATCCATGCCACGCTCATTCATGTCCCGACGGTAGCCCGCAGCGGCCTTTCCGCGAGCGGACGGACGGGGTTCTGTGAAGAACTTGATCCGGGCCCTGAAAATGCGCCGTTGGGGACGAATCGCAGCAGCAGCCAGTGCGGCAAGACCTGGCGCGCAGCCGGCAGCGGTTCACCACACACTGAGATTTCACTAACTTCAGAGCGAAAGGCTCGAAAATCTCTGGAATTAGTGAAATCTCTGAACCTGGTGAAAGTGGTGGGACTGCTGCGGGCGACAGGGTGGCTGCGCGTGGTGCAGTGGCGGTGGGCACCGGGCAGTGGCGGGCTGGCAGTGCGCAAAAGCGGCCCGGATCAGTCAAGATCCGGGCCGCTTGGCAGGGTGTGGGCAGGGCCCATGCGCTCAGCAATACGTGTGCTGCAATACGCGCTGCAGCGCGAGGTCACGCGAGCGAGTGCTTCACCTCAGCGTCGCCGCCGTCAACGGCGTCTACCGTTTCGTCGGCTTCGCTCTGTGCCTGCGCTCCCAAGTTGCCCTTGGTGAGTTTGTTGAGGATCAGCGCGAGTGCGCCGTCGCCCGTCACGTTGGTGGCGGTGCCGAAGCTGTCGAGCGCGATGTACGCTGCGAACATCAGGCCGATTTCCATCTCGCCGAAGCCGAGCATCTGCGAGAGCAGGCCCGCGGCCGCAGCGATTGCGCCGCCGGGAACGCCGGGGGCCGCGATCATCATCACGCCGAGCATCAGCAGGAACGGGAAGTAGGCGCCGAACGACACGTCGCCGCCGGTGAGCAGCAGCACGGCGACCGAGAAGCAGGTGATCTTCACCATCGAACCCGACAGGTGGATCGTCGCGCACAGCGGCACCACGAACCCAGCCACCGCATCGGTGACCCCGTTTTTCTTCGTCGAGGCGAGCGTCACCGGAATGGTGGCGGCCGATGACGAGGTGCCGAGCGCGGTGAAGTATGCGTCGCGCATGTTCCACAGCGCCTTCAGCGGGTTCAGGCCGTTCATCAACCCACCAATGGTGAACTGCACCAGCAGCACCACGAGCGTGAGCGCGAACGACACAATGACCACGAGCAAGAACTTGGTGACGACCGTCACGGCCGAACCGCTCGCCGACAGGTCGAGGAAGATACCGAAGATGAACAGCGGCAGGGCGGGCACGATGATGCGGCGAATGACCGCCTCGATCACTGTGCGGAACTCGACGGCGCCGCGGAACAGCACCCGGCTCTTGAACCCAGTGATGCCAATACCCACCACGAACGCGAGCACGAGCGCGCTCATCACGTCGATCACTGGGGAGAGCACGATCTCGGTCGCTGAGCCGGTCGCGCTGGCGCCAAGGGTGATGTAGGGGGCGAAGCCCGATCCCGCGCCATCAGCGAGCGATTCGAGCCCGCCGCCGCCGAGCGACGCGGTGAACAGCCAACGGCTGACGACGTACGCGAGCAGGCCGGCGAGAATCGTCGAGCCGTACGCGAGGCCGGCGGTGAGGCCGAGCCACTTGCCGGCGCCCTTGCCCAGCTCTGCGATGGCGGGGGTAACGAGGCCCAAAATGATCAGGGGGACGGTGAACCCGAGGAAGCCCGAGAAGATCGAGTTGTAGGTGAGGAACACGTTTCCGAGCCAGATCGGCATGATCGGGCCGGTGAGAATTCCGAGGATGATCGCGAGGACAATCCAAGCAAGCAGCGGCATCGCGCGCAAAAGTTTCATGAGGTTCCTTGAGTTTTCGACTCGCGTCGTCGCGGGCCGTGCCACGCGCAGACGCACTCCATTGTGGAGAGCCTTCATAGATAGTAAGCGATGCCGCGAGATCCCCTGCCATGTGGCAGTCCCGCAGCCGCACGCGCCCAGCCCGCAGGCATAAGCTGAGTGGGTGAGCAAAGAACCCGGGCACGCACGTATTCGCTATGTCGCCATTGGTGACAGCTTCACCGAGGGCGTCGGTGACGAGCAGCCCGATAGATCGGTGCGCGGCTGGGCCGACCTCGTCGCACAGGGCATCGCCGACGCAGTGGGCGAACCGATCGCGTACGCCAACCTCGCCATCAGAGGCCGTCTGCTCGCGGCCATCATCGCCGAACAGCTTGAGCCCGCGCTCTCCCTCGGTCCTACGCTCATCAGCTTCAACGGCGGCGGCAACGACATGCTGCGCCCCGGCACCGATATGCCGTGGATCATCGCAGAATCTGAGCGCGCCCTCACCCGCATCGCCGAGGCTGGTGCGGCCCCCCTGTTGATCACGGGGGCGAACCCAACGGTGGGCATTCCGAACGGCGACAGCGTGCGCGCGAAGGGCGATCAGCTGACGCAGGCCGCGACCGGGCTCGCCACGAAACTCGATGTGCAGTACTGCAACAACTGGAGCGATGAGGTGCTCGCGCGCCGCGAATACTGGTCGACTGACCGCCTGCATCTTGCCCCGGTGGGTCACCACCGGGTTGCCGCGAACGTGCTTACCGCGCTCGGCTACGCGACCCCGGCCGACTGGGTGCTCGATGCCGCACCGCGGCCCGCACCCACGGTGCGCGATCAGCTGAAGTACACCCGCCAGCACGTACTGCCGTGGATCGGGCGCCGGCTCACCGGCCGCTCGAGTGGCGACGGTCGCAGCGCGAAGTACGCTTCATGGGTCGAGATCGCACCGCGCACGGGCGCGTAATCCTTGCGCACTAGCTGGCGCGCGAACTCGCAAACTCGCGGGTAACGCTCGCGCCCGCATCTCATCCCTGGGTATGAGGTGGTTGGTACCTCGGGTGGACGCGCCTCGCGCGGCCCCTGGCCAGGATGGAATGGTAGACCCCTATGCCCGTTGGCATGCGGTGGGTCGCTCGTCCGTTCCGTGAAAGGCCTCATGCATTTCCTCACCCTCGTCAGCCTCAAGAACCGGCTGATCGTCGGCCTCGCGACCATCGCGGTCGCCGTGATCGGCGTGTTCTCCATGGGAGCGCTCAAACAAGAGCTCATGCCCACCATGCAGGCCCCCATGGCCTACGTCTCGGTGCAATCCCAGGGCCTCGCCCCCGAGGAAATGTCTCGCGTGGTCAGCGAACCCCTCGAGCAGGCGATCGCCGCCGTACCCGGAGTGACCGACGTCACCTCGTACACCTCGAGCGGATACGCCAGCATCAACGCCTCGTGGAAGTTCACCGAGGGTGACGACGAGACCATGCAGGCCCTGCGCGCCGCGACCGATGCGGTGCGCGCTGGCCTGCCCACGGGCACCGAGGTCGAGGTGTACTCGGGCGGCACCGACGGCATGCCCGCGATGATGCTCAGCGCGGGCACCACGGGCGATGAGGCCGCCTTCGGTGACGCCCTGCAGCAGACCGTCGTGCCTGCGCTGCAGAGCATCGCCGGGGTGCAAAAGGTCGATTTGGGCGGGCGCCTAGACGAGCGCGTGGTCATCTCGCTGCGTGAGGAAGACGCCAACCGGCTCGGGGTGGAACCCACCCAGATTGCCGCGGTGCTGCAGGCGAACGGCGTCGCGTTGCCCGCGGGCGAAGCACGCAGCAAATCCGGATCAATGTCAGTCACCGTCGGCACCGCCCTCGGCGCCACCACCACCGATGAGGCGATCGAGGCCATCGGTGCGCTGCCAATTCAGGGCAAGGATGGCGTGGTGCGCGTCTCTGACTTCGCCGACGTCGCCTTTGAAACCGTGCCCGCCGAGTCGATCTCGCGGGTCAACGGGAAGCCCGCCCTCACGCTGCAGATCACCCCGGCGCAGGGCGCCAACGTCGTCGACATTTCGCACGAGGTGAACGCACAGCTCGACGAGCTCGCACCCTCACTCAAGGCCGAGTTTGTGGCCCTGTTTGATCAGGCCCCCTACATTGAACAGTCGATTCACGACCTGTCGGTCGAGGGCGGCCTCGGGCTGCTGTTCGCCGTGCTCGTCATTCTCGCGTTCTTGGGTTCCTGGCGGTCGACGGTGATTGCGGCAGTGTCGATTCCGCTGTCGCTGCTGATCACGCTCATCGGGTTGCAGTGGACCGAGAACACCCTCAATATGCTCACCCTGGGTGCGCTCACCATCGCGATCGGCCGCGTGGTCGATGACTCGATCGTCGTGATCGAGAACATCAGTCGTCGCCGCGGCACGGGCGAACTCACCCCCGCCGGGGTCGTGGCGTCGGTGCGCCAGGTCGCCGGGGCAATCACGGCGTCAACGCTCACCACGGTCGCCGTGTTCTTGCCGATCGCCCTCGTGTCGGGCGTCGCCGGTCAGCTGTTTCGCCCGTTCGCCGTCACGGTGAGCATCGCGCTGCTCGCATCACTCTTTGTCGCACTCACGATCGTGCCGGTGCTCGCGTTCTGGTTCATGCGCGGTGGCAAGTCCCAGCGCACGGGCGGCGCCTCAGCCAGCCATCCCGCTTCAGACCTCGATGAGATTCACACACCGCCCGACCGGCTGCAGCGGGCGATCATGCCGGCGCTCAGTGCTACGCGGCGCCGCCCCGCGATCACGCTCATCGTGTCGAGCCTGATGCTGGTCGGTTCGCTTGCGCTGATGCCGTTCATTACGACCGATTTCTTGGGGTCATCGGGCAATGAGAGCCTGCAGCTCACCCAAACCCCTCCCAAGGGCACCACGGGCAGCAAGAAGCTCATCGCGGCGGCCGAACCGGTCGAGGCGGCGCTCAGCAAGGTGCCGGGTGTGCGAGATGTGATGACGACGATTCCCGTGGGCGCGGGCGAATCGGGTGCCGGGCCCACCACCATTTCGTACAGTGTGCAGCTCGCCGACGATGCCCAGGTCGACGTTGTTGAGCCGGCTGTGCAGCGCACGCTCGACAAGCTCGAGAACGCGGGCGAGCTGATGTTGCTCACCGAAGATTCGTACACCGCGGGCGCTGGCGGCGACGATATTGCGCTGCAGATTCAGGGCAATGATCCGGCCGCGTTGCGTGCCGCAAGTGACCTTCTCGAGCAGCAGCTCACGGCGGTGCAGGGCGTGAAGGCGGTGAAGAGCGAGCTTTCGGGCGAGCAGCCGGTGCTGCGCGTGAAGCTCGATGAGGCGAAGGCGATGAGCCTGGGCTTCGACCGGGCCATGGTGGCGACCGCGATTCGTGACGCGCTCGAGGGTTCGAACGTGGGCCAGCTGATGTTTGAGGGCCAGGAGCGCGCGATCATCGTGCGCACCCCGGGCACTGAGCGCAGCGCGAAGAAGCTCGGTGAGCTGCTGCTGCCGGTCACCCCGCAGCAGACCGCCAACGCCCAGAAGGTCGAGGGCGATCGCCTGCAAGAGGAGGCGAAGGCTGAGGCCGAAGCCGCCCGCATGCAGGCGAACACCGAGCTGAGCAATCAGATCATCGAGGCCGCGAATGCGCGGGCCGAGGCGGCCGCGCAGCTGCCCGCGCTCAACGCGCAGCTCGAGGCGCTGCTGGCCGCGCCCGTCGCGCCCGAGCCGCCCCGCACCCCCGAAGAGGATTCGCAGGTGCGCGCAAGCACCGAGCGCGCCGAACAAATCGCGGCGCTTCAGGGTGCGATCGCGGGCGCCCAGGGTGGCATCGAGGGTCTCGATGAGCAGATCGCGGCGCTGCAGACGGCCCAGACCGAGGCCGCGAACCAGCTCGCTGAGCAGCAGGCCGCTGAGGCCGAGCAGAAGGCCGCCGCCGAGGTGACGGGCAAGCCGCTGCCGCTGTCGGCCATCGCGACGGTCGAGGAGGAGCTCACCTCACCCACCATTATGCGGGCCAACGGCGAGCGCCAGGTGACGCTGATGGTGACCCCCGAGAAGGGTCAGATGGATGCGGCGAGCGCGGCCATCGACGACGCCATTGCGACGGCCGATCTGCCCGCCGGGGTGTCGTTCCAGCTGAGCGGTGTCGGCGCTGAGCAAGACGATGCGTTCGCGCAGCTGGGCGTGGCGATGCTCGCGGCGATCATGCTGGTGCTGCTGGTGATGGTGGCGACGTTCCGCAACTTCCGCGGGCCGTTCGTACTGCTGGTGTCGATTCCGTTCGCGGCGACGGGCGCGATCTTGGGGCTGCTGCTCACGGATACGCCGCTTGGGCTGCCTGCGCTGATCGGGCTGCTGATGTTGATCGGTATCGTGGTGACGAACGCAATCGTGCTGATGGATCTCATCAACCGTCTACGGGCGGGCGGTGCGACCCTGAATGAGGCCGTGGAGCACGGCACGCGCCTGCGGCTGCGCCCCATCTTGATGACGGCCGCGGCGACGATCTTCGCGCTGATTCCGATGTCGCTGGGGCTCACGGGCGGCGGAGTGTTTATCTCGAAGCCGCTCGCGATCGTGGTGATCGGCGGCCTGATCTCATCGACGCTACTCACCCTCGTGCTGGTGCCCGTGCTCTACACGATGGTGGAGCGCAGTCGCGACCGCAAACTCATCAAGCGCCGGGCCCGCGCAGTGCGGCGGCTGGCTGGGCGTGACGCGCAGGCGGCGGCCGGAACAGGCTCGCTGAGTGAGCTTGGCGAGTTGAGCGAGCTCAGTGAGCTGAGCGACCTGGGCGAGCCCGGATCGCAGAGCAAGGGCGCGGGGAACTAAACTCAAGAAACTAACGAGGGCTCAGGCTCGGCGCGATAAGCCCGAGCCTGAGCCCTCGCTCGTTTCACCCCGCATTGCCCAGCCCACCTTGCCCCGCCACAAGAGTTAGGTGGCCACGTATCGGGGTACTTCCTGGCTCGGTACCCCGATACGTGGCCACCTAATGCTTCGTCGCTCGCGGTGAGGGTCTCAGCTGAGGCTCGACCTACCAAACCCATGCCTGTGGGTGCGGCCTCAGCCTGCTGCTGAAGCCTGTGTCTTAAGCCTGCTGCTGGGTACGGCAGGCCGCGCAGATGCCGAACAGGTCGATGACGTGCTCGATGTCAGAGAAGCCGTGTTCGGCACCAACGGCGCGCGCCCACTCCTCAACGACGGTTGCTTCGAGCTCGCGGGCTGCCCCGCAGCTACGGCAGATGAGATGGTGGTGGTGACTCTTCGAGCCGCACGAGAGAAACAGGTTCTCGCCCTCGGGCGCCTGGATCGTGTCGGCCTCGCCGTCTTCGGTGAGGCTGGCGAGGGCGCGGTAGACGGTCGCAAGCCCGATGGTCGAGCCACCGTCGCGCAGCGTCTGGTGCAACTGCTGGGCGCTCACGAATCCGTGCGCGCCAACGAGTGCGGCGCGCACCGCTTCACGCTGCCACGTGTTCCGTTTCGGCTTCACGCGCTACCTCCTACGTCGATCTGGTCCCCTTCACGGTACCGAACTTTTCTGGTCTCACGCGCACGAAGCCTGTTTGCGCCGCGCAGACCGGAGCTGATGATCAGGGCGACGAGGAACAATCCGGCCATGGTGAGGCCGATCGCACCGCCCGCTGCGACCGAGAACTCGCGTGAGATCCACAGCCCCACGAGCCCGCCGGCAACACCGAGGGCGGCGGCAATGGGGGGCACCCATTCGACGCGGGGGGCGAGCACGCGCGCGGCCGCGGCCGGGCCGATGAGCACGGCGACGCCCAAGATGGCGCCCACCGCGGGCATCGCTACGACCACGGCGGCCGTGATGATGGCGGTGACCACGAGTTCGACGGGCCACTGGCGGTAGCCCGCCGCACGAAATCCGGTGGGGTCAAAAGTGTGAAACAGCATGCGGCGGCCATACGTTGCCGCGACCACCAGTGTGACGAGCAGCACGATGGCCGTGATGCCGATGTCGGTGGGGGTGACCGCGAGCGGCGATCCCACGAGCAGCGCATCGACGGGCACGCCGAGCCCCGGGTTGAGGCTGGTGAGCAGGGTGCCGAGCGCGAACCCAAAGGCGAGCACGATGCCACTGGCGACCTGGCGGCCCTGCCCGGGTACGCGTGCGAGGGCCGTCATTACGAGCACCAGCACAACCGCGAACAGGGCTTGGCCGAGCAGCAGATTCCAGCCGGCGATTGCGAATACCACGCCGCCAGGAAAAGTGGCGTGGCTGAGCGCGACGGCGAAGAAGGAGCGGCGGCGCAGCACGATCAGTGTGCCGGCGATGCCCGAGAGCAGGCCGAGCAGGGTGAGTTCGATGGCCGCGAGTGCGAAATAGCTCATGCGCGCTCCCCCGACTGATCTCGCGCAGAGTGCGAACGCCCAGGCTGCGCGCTCCCCGGCTGAACTTTCCCAGGCTGAGCGTTCCCTGGCCGAGCTTTCAGAGGCGTAGCCTTCCGCACTGCAGCGCCCGTCAGCAACCGTGCCGCGACCGCAACCGCATAGAGCGCCACGAGAATGAGCACGACCACGGCGCCGGGTGACACGGTGGCGCCGAGGCGCACCGACCAGTCAAAGGCGAGCGTGAGCCCGGTGATGCCGGCGATGAGCGGGGTGAGGATCGCGATCGGCACGAGCCACGCGAAGCGGCGGGTCACAAGCCTGGCGACCGCCATCGGCACCACGGTGAGGGCGATCACCATGAGCACGCCGAGGGCCTGCACGCCGGCCACCACGAGCAGCGCGACCGCGACTGACAGTGCGAGGTCGGTGCGCAGCACGCTGAACCCGGCGGCCTCTGAGCCCACCCGGTCGAACGCGCGAAAGAGCTGGGCGCGGCCGGTGACCACGATCACGGCGACCGCCAGCACCGCCACGATGGCGATCTGCCACAGCTGCGTGCTCGTCACCGTGAGCAACCGCCCAAAGAGCAATTCTTGCAACTGCGAAACGTAGCCGTCTTGGCGCGAGACGAGCACCACGCCGAGGCTGAACAGGCCCGTCAGTACCACGGCGATGGCTGAGTCGGCGTCGATGCCGCGGCGTTCAAGCAGGGTAAAGAGCACGGCCGCGATTAGGGCTGCGGCGAGCGCTCCGGGCAGCACGGCGTCGGTGCCGCCGAAGGCCGCGCCGATGACGAGGCCGGGCAGTACGGCGTGCACGAGGCCGTCGCTCACGAATTCGAGGTCGCGAAAGCTGACGAAGAGCCCGACGACGCCCGAGGCGACCGCGAGCAGTGCGATGGTGACGAGCGCGCGCCACATGAATGGGAGCGCGAAGAAGCTGAACGGGCCGAGATCTGCGAGCTGGATCAGTTGCACCAGCGCCGTCACCCCTCAGTCTCGCGGGTGGTGGTGACGGTGTGCTGGTCGAGTTCGACGGTGACGTCTTGGAACGCGTGTTGCACGGCGCCGAGGGTGAGCGCTTCGTCGACCAGCCCGAAGGCTGCGGGGTGCCCGGGTTGGTGGGGCTCGTGCCCGCTCGACAGCAGCAGTGCGTGGGTGCACGCCTGCTGCGCGATTTCGAGGTCGTGGGTCGACACGATGAGGGTGCGGCCCTCGCTACTGAGCTCGCGCACGAGCTCAAGCAGGGTGTCGCGGTTCTCACGGTCGAGGCCGTTAAAGGGTTCGTCGAGCAGCAGCAGCTGGGGGTTGGCGACGAGCGCGCGAGCCAGAATGCCGCGCTGCTGTTGGCCGCCAGAGAGCTCACCAAACCGGCGGTTGGCGAAGGCCGCGAGTCCCACCCGTTCGAGGGTGTCGTTCACAGCGGCACGACCCGCTCGCCCGATGGGGCGCAGTGCCCCGCGGCTGCGGTAGAGCCCCATCGTGACGACCTGGCGCAGCGAGACCGGCAGGGTGGTGTCGCGGGTGTCGGCCTGGGGCAGGGTGCCCACCCGACTGCGTGCCCGCTCAGGGGTCTCCCCGAGCACGCGCACGCGGCCCGAGGTGTTCTCGGCCAGCCCCAGGATGCCGCGCAGCAGCGTTGATTTGCCTGAGCCGTTGGGCCCGATGAGGGCGACTGCAGCTCCGGTCGGAATGTCGAGGTTCAGCCGTTCGACCCGGGCGACGCCGTCGTAGCCGAAGGCGGCCTGTTCAAGCCGAATAGCGGGGTCACCAGAGACCGATGTGGTCTCCAGCACCCCGCTGACAGCGCAGTCTGTGCTGCGGGTCACCCAGTGACCTCGGCTGACTCGCTCAAGTCGGCGGCCTCGGGCGATCCGGAGCTTGCTGCGGCCGCAGGCAGCGGGTCGACCGTGAAGCCCCAGGCTTCGAGGATCACGCGGGCGTTGTGAGCTGTGGCGTCGATGTAGGTTTCGGCGCCCGAGTCGGCGGCACCCAGCGCATCGGCGTAGAGCGCGTCGGCGTCGACCACCGTTGTCCCCGATTCACGGGCGATGGTGCGCGCGAGCTTCGGGCTCATCGAGGACTCCACGAAGATGGCCTTCACGCCAAGGCTCTGCACCTCGGCGACGAGCGCATCGATGTCTTTCGCGCTGGGCTCGGCGTTGTCCTCGAAGCTCGGCAGAATCGCGCCGGCGAAGGTGATGTCGTAGTCGTGCAGGTAGTAGCTCAGGGAGTCGTGGCCGGTGACGAGCACCCGCTCCTTCGCGGGCACCTGCGCGAACTGCGCGGTCGTCCACTCATCGAGCGCGGCGAGGCGTTCGTTATAGGCGGTGGCGCGGGCTTCGTAGGCAGTTGCATGATCCGGATCGGCCTCAGCCAGCCCCCGGGCGACCTCATCGACCATGCTCTGCGCCTGGCGCGGGGAGGTCCAAATGTGCGGGTTGATCGCGCCGTGGTCGTGGCCCTCGTGCGACTCGGTCGCGGTGCCGGCCTCGGCCTCGTCGGTGTGCGCGGCGTGCTCTTCGGCAGTCTCGCCAGCGTGCTCGTCCTCAGCTTCAGCAGCATGCTCGGCGTGCTCTTCAGCAGTCTCGCCAGCGTGCTCGTCCTCAGCTTCAGCAGCGTGTTCGGCGTGCCCCTCAGCCGTCTCGCCCGCATGCTCTTCAGCCGTTTCGCCCGCATGCTCGCCTTCAGTTTCAGCCCCAGCTTCAGCTTCGCCGGAGTGCTCGGCATGCTCAGCTGCGCTTTCGGCGCCGCCCGCCATTTCGGCACTCACGGTTTCGGCCGCTTCGAGGTCGATCCCGTCGCTCGCCGTCACGATCTCGCCCTTGAACCCAGAGGATTCGATGGCGCTGTCGATGAAGGGCTCGAGCCCCAGGCCATTAACGACGAGTACATCAGCCTCGGCCAGCGCGAGCAGATCAGAGGGGCTCGGATCAAAGTGGTGGGCTGAGGCGCCGGGCTGCATCAGGCCATGCATCTCGATGTCATCGCCGCCCACCTCGCTCACGAAGTCTTCGAGCTGCGTGGTCGTGGTGACGACGCGCAGCTGATCTCCCGGTTGAGAGGCCGCTGCGCCGCTGCCGGGTGCCGCGCAGGCACTCAGCACCAGGAGGCCTGAAAGGCCTGCGACGAGCGCGAGCGAACGGGTGATTTTCGAACCGGTGGCCGAAGCATTATGAGTCATAACGAACTTTCTAAATGAGAATGAGTCTCAGTCTACCTGCTTGTGAGAACCATTCGCAACAACGTGTCGCATTGCCCCGACTCACACCGCAACATCAGCCGTAAACACGCCGCCAGCCACACCATCAGCCACGCCGCGACCCACCCCGTACCCCACGCCGCTGCACGACACTCGCCCACCCTCACGCAGGCGCAGCAGTAGGCTAGGGGTCATGAGTGAGACGCTGTCGCCACGAACTGCCAAGCAACTCCCCGAGTCTGCATATGTTCTGCGAGAAGCACTTCGCCACGGCGAGGTAACTTCGCGAGAGATTGTTGAGCGCTCCCTCGCTCGCATCGAGGCGTGGCCTGCGCTGGGCGCGTTCACCACGGTCACCGCCGAAAGCGCGCTCGCCGAGGCAGACGCCGCTGACCGCATACTTGCCGCCGACCGTATCGTGGCCGACCCGAGCAACCCGAACCCCGCCACGGGCACCCTCGAGTTCGCGCCCCTGCGCGGCCTCCCCCTCGCGTACAAGGATCTGCTCGACGTCGCCGGCACCCCCACCACCCGCGGATCAGCCGCCCTGCCCCACCCCATCGCGAAGCGTGACGATGCGGGCGTTGCCGTGCTGCGCACCGCGGGCGCCATCTCGCTCGGCAAGACGCAGGTGCCCGAGTTCGGCCTCAATTCGTACTCCGAGAACCTCATCGCGCCTCCGGCCCGCAACCCCCTCGATCCCTCCCGCACCCCGGGTGGATCATCGGGCGGCATCGCGGCCGCGGTGGCCGCGGGTCTCGTGCCGATGGCGCCGGGCACTGACGGGGGCGGGTCGATCCGGATCCCAGCCCTGGCCTGCGGGCTCGTCGGCCTGAAGCCCGGGCTCGGCTCGATTCCCAGCGATGTAATCGACGGGGTCACCGATGAATTTGGGGCACCGAAGCTCACCGTTTCAGGGCCGATCGCGCGCGACGCGCTCGATGCCGCGATGCTCTACGACGCGATGCGGGTGAAGCGTGCCGAGCCCTCGGTTGCCGCGGTGCGCGGTGCAGACGGACTGCTGGGGCTGCGCGTGGGTGTGAGCTTCGCGAGCCCGTTCGCAGCGGCCCACCCGACACCCATCTCGCCCGAGGAGCGCGCCGCGGTCGAAACCGCCGCGGCCATTCTTGAGGCCCGCGGGCACACCGTTGAGGATGCCGATCTGGCGTACGATCCGCGGTATCCCGAGGTGTTTGGGCGCGCCTGGACCGCGGGATTGTCGCTGCTGAAGCTGAACGCCGAAGCCGAATCGCGCCTCACCACGCTCACCCGCACCTTTCGCGACCGCGCGCTCGCACGCACGACGGCCGAGCATGAGGCGGCCGGGGCCGAGCTCTCTAAGATCGGGCGTGGCATGCGCGAGGCGTGGGGTGCGTACGACGTAATTCTCACCCCCGGGCTCGCGTTTGCGCCGCCCCGCATTGGCGATTTCATGGCCCTCGATGCCGATGGCGATTACCAGATGCAGTGCGAGTGGACGCCATTCACGTCGATGGTAAACGTGGCCGGGCTGCCTGCGATCGCGGTGCCCGTACAGACGCTGCCATCGGGGCTTTCGGTGGGCGTGCAACTGATTGGCGGGCCGGGTCGCGAACCTCGGCTGCTGCAGCTCGCCGCCCAGCTGATGGGCTAGGGCCGGCTACGCAGCCCAGCCAGCCGGGCGCCCGGGCCATCTAGCGCCCGGGCCGCAACCACCCCGCCCTACTCGTACGCGCCGGGAACGTTCTGATCCCAGTCGATGATCGAGCCCGTCACAACGCCGCTGCGTTCGCTGAGCAAGAAAACGATCGCATCGGCGATCTCTTCGGGCTGCCCAAGCTTGCCCATCGGCTGCGCGGCCGAGGCCTCGTCGAGCCAGTTTTCGGCCGCCCCGTGAAATGTGTGCTGTGTGACCGCTTCACCCGGAGTAGCCGTCCACCCAATGTTGAGCCCGTTGATGCGAATGCGGTCGAAACGGTGCGCGAAGGCGGCGTTCTTGGTGAGGCCCGCGAGCCCTGCCTTCGACGCCACGTAGGGTGCGAGGTAGGGCTGGCCGCCGTGCATTGACATCGTGATGACGTTGACGATGGTGCCGGGTGCGCCGCGCGACTGCATGTCGGCGACGGCTCCCTGCATCGTCATGAACGGCACGACGAGGTTCAGCGTGAGGTGATCGTTCAACAGCTCGCGAGAGGTGTCGAGCAGCGTGCCCCGGCTGGTGGCGCCCGCCGCGTTCACCAGCGAGTCGATGCGCCCAAAGTGTGCGATGGTCTCGGCGACCGCGCGCTCGGCTTCGCCCTCGACGCTCAGATCGGCGAGCACGGCGTGGGTGGCGACGCCCGATGCTGCGGCGCCGGTTCCTTCGGCGCCCGCTGCTTCGGCACCGTTACCCGCTGCACCGGATCCCGCGGCCGCAATCGCGGCCAGCGCGATCTCGGCCTTCGCTGCGCTGCGCCCCACGATGACAACGCCGGCCGCGCCCTCGCGCGCCGCTGCCTCGGCGACCGCAAGGCCAAGGCCTTGCGTGCCACCCGTGACCAATACAATTTTGCCCTGCATGAGTGCCTGCATGATCCATCCCACCTTTGGGTTTGTGTGAGTAAATAACCTTTTCGTACGGGCCAGTTAGTCGGTCAATCGGCCCGGGCGCACCGGCAGCCCTGCCGCGAGGTAGATGTCGTCGATGAGCGCCATAGTGGCGCGCGATCGAGCCAACCGTGCGGGGTCTTTGACGCCGCCGCGCAGCTCGGCGCGAATGCGCTCGAGCTGGAAGACGTAGGTAGCGGCAGTGCCCGCACGCTCCTCGCGGACCACTTCGCCCGCGTCGGTGACCGTGCGCACGATGATGCGGTCGTCGTCTTGCGGCTTCACGTAGCTCGGCGCGAAGACCGTGCCCGTCGTGCCGATGAGTTCGAGGCTGAAATCAACGGTGTCGTGCACCATGCTCGCGCGCAGGGTGACGGGTACGGTGCCGTTTTCAACACCGCCGTCCGCAGCACCAGCACCAGCACGCGTGAGCGTCAGTTGCGCGTCGACGAGCGAATCAACGAGGGGGTCGGCGGGCCAAAGTTCGGCGACGACCGAATCGACGGCGATGTTCGATCCGGTCGTTTCGGCCAGCAGCAACAGCGCGTGCACGGCGTAGCAACCCACGTCCATCATGGCGCCGCCGGCAAGCGCGAACTCCCACCGTGGGTCTGATGCGTCGGGCTCTTCCATGCGCATGCTCAGCTTGATCTCGCGAAGCTCGCCGATCTCGCCAGACGCGAGAATCTCGAGTACCCGTTGCATGAGCGGGTGGTCGTCGTAGTGGAAGGCTTCCCAGATCCATCCTTCACCCGCTTCGAGGCGCGCGGTCACCCGGTCGAACTCTGCGAGGTTGGCCGCGAACGGCTTCTCGACGAGCACCGAGCGCCCGGCCTCGAGGGCCTTTGCCGACCATTCGGCATGAAACCCGTTGGGCAGACCGATGTAGATCAGGTCGAGGGAGTCGTCTTCGACGAGCTCGGTGTAGCTGTCGCGAATACCGGCAAAACCGTGCTCGGCAGCATAGGCGCGCGCCCGCTTGGGGTCGCGCGCGGCGACGGCAGTGAGCTCGTCGCCCGTGTGCTGGCTCGCATCGATGACGGCCGACTGGGCAATGCGCGAGGCGCCCAGCAGCCCGAGGCGCATGGCCTCGAGCTGCTGGCTCCCAGCGCGCTGCGGCTCAGCCGACTGGGCCGCGGCCTGCAGGGCAGCTGCGTGCGCAGCATTGTGCGCCGGATCACTCGTCGACCGGGCGTCCACAACAGGCTGCTGATCTGGGGCTGGCATCGGCGTGCGATCCGGCGCGGCGGTCAACTTGCGACCGCCTGACGGATGAACTCGACGCTCAGGCGAGCGTTCTCGAGTGCGCGAGCGGCATCGGCTTCGTTCTCGACGACCGTGTCTTGCTCGAGCACGTACCACCCGTTGTAGCCGGCGGCGATGAGTGCCTCGACGATTTCACCGACGCGGGCGTCGCCCTTGCCGAGTGCCTGGTACATGCCTTGGCGTACGCCCTCGCGGTAGTCGATCTCACCGGCCTTCACGCGGTCGGACACCGCGACGCTGACGTCTTTGAGGTGTGCGTGCACGATGCGATCAGCGTGCTTGGTGACCAGGTCGATGGGGTCGCCGCCGCCAAGCGTGTAGTGACCCGTGTCGAGGCACAGGCCGATCGTGGAGCCGGCGACGACGCGTGCGACCGCGTCGGGGCTCTCAACGACGGTGCCGAGGTGGGGGTGCAGCGTGGCAACAACGCCCACTGCGGCGGCCGCGGCCTGGGCGCGGTCGAGGTTTGCGAACAGGGTCGCCCACTCGGCGTCGCTGAGCTCTGCGGCGCCGTCGTAGCCGGCCTCGCCGGTCACGGCCGAGAGCACGAGCGTGCTCGCGCCCGCAGCAACATACGCCTCGAGCTCGCGCTCGATCGCGGGGAGCGGATCTTGGTCGGCACGGTGCAGCACGGCGGGCACAAAGCCGCCGACGGCGCTCAGGCCGGCATCGGCGAGCACGCTGGCGCGATCGGCGGGAGCGTCGGGCAGAAAGCCCTCGGGGCCGAACTCGGTTGCGGTGATGCCGAGCGATACCATCTCTGACAGCACGCGGTCGCGGTCAAGCTGTACACCCCAGTCGGGTACCTCGATGACTCCCCAGCTGATGGGCGCCGATGCGATGCGTGCGTTCATTGATGAAACTCCTTTGTCATGACTTACGATATCGAGGTCTTACCGCGAACGGCAGTGCCAATTGTGCGAGCGGCGCTGTTGAGCGGGCCGCGCCGGGGCGATCGCCTGTGTGAGTCGATCGCCCCGGTAATGCGGTTTCGCGCGTAGTTACGCGATTGCGGCAGTGGTGCCCGCGACGGGTGCGCTCTGTGCCCAGCTGCGGTCTGCAGCCGAACGCTCAGCGGCCGAGCACACCTGAGCGGCCGACAGCGCATCCTGAATGTTCGAGTTGATGGCGGTGCGGCCAACAACGGCCTCGAGGAACTTCTTGGCCTCAATGACCTTGAGGTCGTCGTAGCCCATCGAGGTGCCTGCGCCAGGCTGGAAGCGGCTGAAGTCGCCCATCTCGGGGCCCGCCATGATGCGGGTGTAGCCCTGGCGATCGGCGCCCAGGCCGCTCGCGATGTGCAGCTCGTTCATGCGCTCGAAGTCCCAGTGAGCTGAGCCGTTCGTACCGTAGATCTCGATGCCGTAGCTGGCGCGGGGGCCCACGGCGACGCGCGATGCCTCGAGCGTGCCGACGGCACCAGCAGCCACTGCGTCACCCGAGAGGCGCACGAGCATGGCGGCGTAGTCTTCATTCTCAACGGGCTTCATGACGCCGTCTTCGATCACCGCGAAGTGCGTGCCGGTGCCCATGGGCAGCTCGGGGCGCTCGGTGTACACGGTAGAGGTGAGCGCGCTGACCTCGGCAATGGGGCCGAGCGAGTACTGCACGAGGTCGACGAGGTGACCCATCAGGTCACCGAGTACGCCCGAGCCCGCGAGGTTGCGCACGAAGCGCCACGACAGTGCACCCTTGGGGTCGGCCGAGTAGTCGGCGAACATGTGGCCGCGCACGTTGGTGATGCGCCCGAGCTCGCCGTCAGCGATGAGCTTCTTCAGGTGCTCGATCGCGGGGGCGTGACGGTAGTTAAAGCCGATGGTGCTGACGACGCCAGCCTCGGCTGCGGCCTCAGAGACGGCGAGCGTCTCTTCTTCGCCGCGGCCTACGGGCTTCTCAACCCAGAAGTGCTTGCCGGCTTTGGCCGCTGCGATCGCGATCTCGGCGTGCAAAAAGTTGGGGGCGCAGATCGATACGACGTCGACCTCGGGGTCGTTCAAGACCTCATGGTAATCGGCCGAGGCGCGCTCGTAGCCGAGCACTTCAACGGCTTCGGTGATGCGCGCGGGCGCCGTGTCTGCGGCGTGCACGAGGCGCGTGTGGATCCCCAGATCGGGGTACACGTAGCGCAGGTTTGAGTAAGCCCGGCTGTGCAGCTGGCCCATCCAGCCAACGCTAATCAGGCCAACGCCGATTGTGATGCTGCCGTCGTCATTCTTCTGCATGTTGGTTCTTTCTATCGAACTGGCTAGGAGCAGCGGCTGCACCGTTGCATGGCGTGATCCGGATCAATGGACCGGTCCAAATTGTAAGTACATACTACGCCAAGTGTCAAGCCAACACCTGGATTGTCGCCGCGCGCCGCCTCCTTGGCTAGCGTGCCGCCAGAACCAGAGATTCCACTTGACCCAGAGAGAATCTCGAAATTCGCTCTGCTCGAGCTGAAATCTCTGAGCGGAGCTAAATCAAGGCAAAGAGGGGCGCCCATTTGGGCACCCCTCTTCGCGATCCGGCATCGAACTACAGTTAGCGGCCGTCGTCCTCTTCCATCGGAATCACCTTGACGACTTCGGTGACGCTGATGCGACCCACGCCCGCAGCCCCGTCTTCCTCAATTTCGTCGCGAATGGTGCGCACGGTATCGGTGCTCGTACCCACCTGGCGCAACTCGTGCACGAGCTGTTCGAGCTCGGCACCGCCTGCCATCAGCCCCGTGAGCTCCTCGAGCGAGATATTCTCCTTCTCGTGGTAACCGATGCTCTGGCCGCGCTTCAGCAGCAAGAATCGGTCGCCCACCGGGTAGGCGTGGTGCGGGTTGTGCGTGATGAATACCACGCCCAGGCCACGGTCGCGGGCCTGGATGATGTAGCGCAGCACGACACCCGACTGCTTCACGCCGAGGGCGGCAGTGGGCTCGTCGAGGATGAGTACCTTTGCGCCAAAGTACACCGCGCGCGCAATCGCCACACACTGCCGCTCGCCACCCGAGAGGGTGCCGATTGGCTGGTCGACATCGCGCAAGTCGATGCCCATGTCGAGCAGCTCACGCTTGGCGGTCGCACGCATGAACTCGACGTCGAGGCGCTTGAACGGCCCCTTGCCCTTGGACTTTTCAGAGCCGAGGAAGAAGTTGCGCCACACCGGCATCAGCGGGGCCACCGCGAGATCCTGGTACACCGTTGCGATACCGCGGTTGAGCGCCTCACGGGGTGACCCCAGCTTGACGGCTTCGCCCTCGATCAAGAATTCGCCGCCGGTGTGCTGGTGCAGACCTGCAATGATCTTGATGAGCGTGGATTTGCCCGCGCCGTTGTCGCCCAGCACGCACATCACCTCGCCTGCGCTCACCTTCAGGCTGACATCGCGCAGGGCGATGATGTTGCCGTAGCGCTTCTCGGCCTCGCGTAGCTCTACGAGCGGTGCGTTGGCAGTAATTGTAGCGTTCACTTTTTACCTCCCCGGGCTGCGCGTCGCTGCAGCGTGAAGTTGAGCACGGTCGCTCCCAGAAGCATGGCGCCCAAGAAGAACTTGAGCCAGTCAGGGTTCCACTCTGCGTACACGACACCCTTGAGGGCCATGCCGTAGATCAGGGCGCCGATGGCGCCGCCGATGGCCGAACCGTAACCGCCGGTCATGAGGCAACCACCGACCACCGCGGCGATGATGTAGAGGAACTCGTTACCAATGCCCTCACCCGACTGCACCGTCTTGAATGCGAACAGCTGGTGCATGCCGAGCAGCCAGGCGCAGAAACCCACGCCCATGTACAGCAGAATCTTGGTGCGCACCACGGGCACGCCCACGGCGCGAGCCGCATCGGGAGCGCCGCCCGAGGCGAAGATCCAGTTACCGGCGCGGGTGCGCTTCAGGATCCAGGTAGCGATGATCACGAGCAGGATCCAGTAGAAGACCGTGATCTTCACCTTGACCCCGAATACCGGAATATCCGACGCAAACACTGCGGCTGCCGACTCGAAGCCGGGCCAGTTTGCGATCGAAGGGGCCGCAACCCCGCCCGTGATCAGACGCGTGACACCCAGGTTCAAGCCCGTCAACATGAAGAACGTGGCCAGGGTGATGATGAAACTCGAGAGCTTCGTCTTGGTCAACAGCCAACCGTTAATCAACCCCACCAGCAGCGAGAAGACGAGACCGATGATCGCGCCGACCCACACGTTGCCGCCGAACCAGTACATGAATAGCGAGGCAGACAGGGCAGATGAGATGACGCCGACGCCGGCCGACAGATCGACCTCGCCGCCAATCATCAGCAGCGAGACACCCACGGCCATGATGCCCACGGTAGAGGCACCGTAGAGGATCGTGGCAATGGATTCAGGCTGGGTGAACTGCGGTGACACCACCGCAAACATGATCGCCAAGACGATGGCGGCGGTCGCAGCACCCGATTCAGGCTTCGTAAAGAAGCGCGTGAACAGGTTGCCCGAGGCCACTCGTTCGTCAAACTTTGGCGCAGTAGCTGTAGACATAGAATTCAACTCTCTCGCGGCATTACTTGAACTGCGCGGCAACGCTCTCGGCGTTGTCTGCGTTCACGACTGCGGGACCGGTGAGCACGGCCTGGCCACCACCGAGGACGTAACCGCCATCGGTGAACAGGCGCACAGCCTCAACTGACTCGTAGCCCTGCATGAACGGCTGCTGGTCGATACCGAAGAGCATCGTGCCATCCTTAATGGCTGCGTAAACGTCGGGGTTCAGGTCGGTGGTGGCTAGTTTTGCCGAGCTCCCCGCATCTGAGATCGCGTCAACCGCTGTCATGGCGAACGGAGCGCCGAGCGTCAGCACGGCGTCGATGTCCTTGTTGGTCTGCAGTTTCGAGGTGATCGTCGAGGAGACGTTCGTCATATCAGTGCCCTGTACGTACAGGACCTCAGAGGTGCCCTCGAACTTATCGGCAAGACCCTCGCAACGCGCCTCAAGGCCGACGTGGCCCTGCTCCTGGATCACGCAGATGGCCTTCTTCAGACCCGCATCGTTGAGCTGTTCAGCTGCAGCCTGGCCAGCGATGAACTCGTTCTGGCCGAAGTGCGCCAGAATGCCCAGATCCTTATATTCCTCTTCGCCCGCATTGATGCTGAAGACGGGGATGCCAGCGGCGATCGCCTTCTCGACCTCGCCCGACATGGCGTCGGCCTTGGCGAGGGTGACGACGATGCCGTCGACGTCCTGGTCGACAGCCTGCTGCACGAGCTGTGCCTGGCGGGCACCATCGGGGTCAGAGGTGTAGAGCAGGTTGATGTTGTTGAGATCCGCTGCGTTCTCGGCGCCCGCGCGAATGGTGTCCCAGAAGGTGTCTCCGGGGGCTGCGTGCGTGATCAGCGCAACCTTCAGCTCTTCCGTCTTGGGTGCTGCGTCGTCACCACCAGCGGCTCCTCCGCCCGCACCAGCGGGGCTTCCACAGGCGGCAAGGAGCAGGGCTCCGGTTGCTGCGACGCCGGCAAAACCGGCACGGCTCCAACGCTTCATATTTGACTTCATTGTCTTCACTCCATCGTGTTGATTGAACTAATGTCGTTACAAAGATTAGCTCTGACTTGTACAGTACCCCAAGATCCGCGCTCTGGCGACTTTTCGGGTAAAGGTTGGGTAACAACCCGCTAACTTCTGGGCAAAGCTTTCGAAACAGCCTCGGCTGCCATTTGAAATGTCGCTGCCATCGCGGCTTTTGACAGCCCGGTGGTGTGCGGGCTCAAGAGCACACGCGGGTCGTGCGCAAGCGGGTGTGCGTGCGTGGGCTCGCTCTCGAACACGTCAAGACCCACCCCTCCCAGTTGGCCAGACTCCAACCCCCACACGATCGTGGCGGTCGAAATCAGCTCAGCCCGGGCACAGTTCACCACTACCAGGCCGGGCTTCGCCGTGGCCAGCAGCTCGCGCGGCACGAGCTCGCCGTCTCCCCCGGGCAAATGCAGTGTGAGTGCATCTGCGCGAGCGACGGCCTCAGCCAGCGACACATTCTCGAAGTCGTCGGCCTGTACGAAGGGATCGTGAATCAGCACACGCATGCCAAAGGCGGTCGCGAACCCGGCCACGATGCGGCCGATACGGCCATAGCCCAAGATCGCCAGCGTCAAACCGTGCGCGTCGCCGGGCACCGGCACCGGGCCCGATCCCCACTCATCAGCAGCGACGTAGCGGTGCGATTCGGGTACGCGCTTCACCAGCGACAGCAGCATCGCAAACGCGCCCTCGGCAACCGCCCTGGCGTTACTTCCCGGCGTGGTGGCGACCACGATGCCCCGGGCTTCAGCCTCGGCGACGTCGACCCGCTCGACCCCCACGCCGGTGCGCGCCACCACTCGCAGAGCGGGCATGCGATCAAGCAGCGGGCCGTCAACATCGTAGGCCGCGCGCACGATGGCGCCCTGCGCCACCGCGAAGTCGCCCGGCGAGGGATTGCTCACGAACTGCACGTCCTCGCCCAGAAATGGCGTCACGAGCGCCGGATCGACGGGCCCGAGACCCACGACGATCGGGCCCAGTACGGCGGGCGGCTGAAGAGCGGACGCCTGATCTCCGGGACTGCCCACACCGGCGGTCATGATGCACGCCCTAGGTTGGGCAGCGCACCGCGCACCGTCGCGGCCAGCAGCGTCGCGTCTGATCCGATGGCGATAAAAGTGAAGCCGCGTGCGAGATACGCCTCGGCGCCCGCTCGATCGTTCGTCAAAATACCCGCCACTTTTCCGTGTGCCGCGCACGACGCAACCACGCGGTCGAGGGCGGCCTGAAACACCGGTTCATCGAAGCGCCTGGGCACCCCCAGCGCATAACTGAGGTCTTGCGGGCCAACGAACAATACGTCGGCCCCTGGCGTCGCCGCGATCGCGTCGAGTTCGTCCATCGCCCCCGCGGTTTCGATCTGCACGATTCCCACCGCGCGGTCATTCGCGGCGTCGAGAGCAGCGACCTCGCCGCCCCAGCGGGCCGCACGATTGTAGGTCGCCACCCCGCGATCGCCCTCGGGCGGATAGAGCCGGTGGCGCAATGCGTCAGCTGCCTCTGCTGCACTCGAGATGCGGGGCAGCATGACCCCAGCCGCCCCAGCGTCGAGCACGCGCCCAACACGAATGCGATCGGGAGTTTCCACGCGCACGAGCGTGGCCACGCCGTAAGCCCCGGCCGCGGCAACGACGGCACCGACCTCGGCCTCGTCACCGCCGCCATGTTCAAGATCAACGAGCACCCAGTCGAGTCCGGCCGAGGCACACACCTCGGCCGAGGTCACTGACCCGAGCCCGAGGAAGGTGCCCACGGTGGGCTCCCGCGCGAGAAAGCGTGCGCGCAGGGCGCGGCCCGCGGCGAGCGGGCTGGTGCTCACCTGAACGGCGTTTGCCTGAGCAGAGCCTGCCTGTGCGGCGCTCATCCGTGCCACCGCTGATTCGCGCGGCCCTCAAGGTAGCTCGCGAGTTCAGCGCTCGTGTCGGGCCCCGCTGACTCTTCAGCCGGCGAAACATCCCACCACACCTCAGAGCCGGGCAGATCCACGTGCGGAATGGTCGGCACGACAATCACGACCGGGCCCTGCACATCGCGGGTCTCGGCGAGTGCCTGACGCACTTCATCGGCGGTGTACGGCTTGCGCACCACGGCACCCAGGCCTGCCGCGATCTGCACGAGATCGATGTTCAAGTAGTCGCCCTCGAGCCGGCCAGCGTCAGAGCCTGCGAGCGAGCCGCCCTCTTCTCGGTACCGAAACTCGTTGGCGAAGTGCTCGCCGGTGCGCCACATCTGCAGCCGACGAATCACCTGGTAGCCGTGGTTTTCAGAAACCACGAGGGTGAAGGGAATGCGTTCTTGCGCCGCCGTCACGATCTCGGTGGGCGCCATCACAAACGTGCCGTCGCCGATGAACGCGGTGACGCGGTGGCTGTGGTCGGGGTCAGCAAGCCGCACACCCATCGCGGCGGGCAGCTCGTAGCCCATGCACGAGAACCCAAACTCGAGGTGCGCGTGACGCCCGTTGGTGGCATCCCACACCTTCTGCAGGTCGCCGGGAGGGCCACCGGCCGCCGCCACGATCGTGTCGCCCGGCTGCGCGTGCTCCTGCAGCAGGCCAATGAGCTGGCCCTGCGTCAGGATGGCATCAGTATCGGGCACCTCTGGGCGGGTGGCCTTATCAAACACCTGATCCGGATCAAGCGCCGCCGCGCGCACCGGAGCCCACTTCGCGCGCGCTGCCGCAATATCAGCGGCCCATTCGGCATCAACCTGGTAGCTCTGCAGCACCCCGGTGAGCAGCTCGAGCGCGAGCCGGGCGTCGGCGACCGCGGCAAACGCGCCCTGTTTCACCGCGTCGTGTTCGACCACGTTGATCGAGGCAAACTGCACCTCGGGGTGCTGGAAAATCGACTGCGAGGCCGTCGCAAAATCGGTCAGGCGCGTGCCAATGTGCAGCACGAAATCGGCGCGCTCAACCAGCCGGTTCGTCTCGGGCGACCCCTCGAGGCCGATCCCATCGACGCGGAACGGACCATCTTCAGACACCGCGCCCTTGCCCGCGAAGGTCTCGCTGATGGGCAGGCCGGTGCGGCGCCCCAGCTCGGTGAGCTGCTCTTGCGCATCAGAGTAGATCACGCCGCCGCCCGCAATAATCAGGGGCCGGCGCGCACGCCTGAGCTTGCTCGCGATCTCGGCGATCTCGGCGGCATCGGGCACGCGGCGCCGGATCACCCAGTCGCGATCCTCAAAGAACTCGACGGGGAAGTCATAGGCGTGCGACTGCACGTCTTGCGGCAACGAGAGCACGACGGCGCCCGTTTCTTCGGGGTTCGCCAGCACCCGAAACGCCTGCGGCAGCGCCGTGAGCAGCTGCTCGGGGCGATTGATGCGATCAAAGAAGCGCGAGATTGGGCGGAACGCGTCGTTCACGGTGACATCGGGGGTGCCCGGCAGATCGATCTGCTGCAGCACGGGGCCCTGGCGGCGGGTGGCGTAGGTGTCGCCGGGCAACAGCAGTAGTGGGATCCGGTTGACGGTGGCGAGTGCCGCCGCGGTCAAGAGGTTCGTGGCGCCCGGGCCCACCGAGGCCGTGACGGCGAGGGTTTGGCGGCGCTTGGCCGCCTTTGCGAACCCCGTGGCGAGGTGCGCAATTGCCTGCTCGTTGCGGCCCTGCACGAAGGGCAGCACGTCTGCGTACTGCGCAAACGCCTGGCCGAGCCCGGCGACGTTACCGTGGCCGAAAATGCCCAGTGCGGCGGGCACGAAACGCCGCCGTACGCCATCGGCGACCGTGTACTGGGCTGCCGTGTACCGAACGATTGCTTGAGAAACTGTAAGCCTGACGGTGTTACCCGAGAGTCCTTGCACCATTGCTGTGCTCCTTGCTGAGCGATTAAAAGTGTGAAAAGTGGTGGCGGCGCGTTAGCTGTGCATGATGACGGTCTTGACCTCGGTCATCTCTTCGACCGTGGAGCGCACGCCCTCCTTGCCGTAGCCACTGGCCTTGAACCCGCCATACGGCATCAGGTCAGCGCGCCACAGCGGCGTCCATCCCAGGTGCACACTGCCGGCATCGATCTCGCGCATGGCCCGGATCCCCTCGGCGAGGGTGCCCCCGAAGACACCGGCGGCGAGGCCGTACGGGGTGCCGTTTGCAGCCTCGATGGCGGCGTCAAACGAGTCGACCGCAGTGACGGCGACAGCAGGGCCGAACAGCTCCTCCTGGGCAATCGCCTGGCGCGTGTGCACCCCGGCCACGATTGCAGGCGAGACGAATCCGCCGTCTCGGACGCCACCCGTCAACAACTGTGCGCCCTCGCTCACGGCCTGCGCCAGGCTACGTTCGACACGCTCTGCCTCGCGCTCGGTGATGAGCGGGCCGAGCGTCGTACCGGTCGCGAAGGGATCGCCCATGCGAATCGCCTCGACCTTGGGTACGAGGGCGTCAAGAAAGTCTCGCTCGATATCGCTGTGCACGATGACGCGCTGCACCGAGATGCAGACCTGACCGCCGTTGACGTAGCCGCCAGCGGCCACCGCGGTCGCGGCCTTTTCGAGGTCGGCGCCCGGCAGAATCAGCGTCGGCGATGAGGCACCGAGCTCAAGGGAGAGCTTCTTGATGCCGGCGAGGCGAGAAATGCGTTCGCCCACCCCCGTTGATCCGGTGAATGAAATCTTGCGCACTCGGGCGTCGCTCACGAGTGCGTCGCCGATGGTGCCGCCCGATCCGGTGACGACCGACAGCACGCCCTCGGGGAGGCCGGCCTCGACAAACAGCTGCGCGAGGGCGAGCGCGGTGAGCGGCGTAGCGCCCGCGGGCTTCAGAATGACCGCGTTGCCCGCGGCGAGCGCGGGAGCGAGCTTGTGCAGCACGAGCAGCGCCGGGTAGTTGAAGGGGGTGATTGCGACGACGATGCCCACGGGCTGGCGCAGCGTAAAACCGACCTTGTTCTGGCCCGTGCCGGGGTTGGCGTCGAGGGGCAGGGAGTCGCCGTAGAGCTGGGTGCCCTCGTGCGCGGCGAGCCTGATGATCGCGCCCGAGCGGCGGGCTTCACCCAGCGCCTCGCCGAGCGGTTTGCCGTTCTCGGCCGAGATGATGGCGCCGATGCTGTCGGCCCGCTCGTCGGCGAGGTTGGCGGCGCGCTGCAGGATCGCGGCGCGCTCGTGGGCCGGGGTACGGCGCCAGACGGCGGCGCCGCGTTCGGCTGCGTTGAGTGCGGCTTCGACGTCGGCCTCATTTGCAAGGGCGACCTCTCCGACGGCTCGACCGTCGAACGGTGAGCGTACCTCGCCGCGGGCGCCCGTGGCTGCCTCGCGCCACTCACCTCCGATGAGGAGACCGAAGTTACCGTGTTCGTGTGTGCCGTGATTACTCATGTCGTGCGCCCTTGCCTTGCCCGTCGACGTTGATCTGGACCGATGATTTGGACCGGTCCAAATTGTAAGCACATGTGGCCTGCCACGTCAACCTCGCCTGCGCCGGGCGCGGGCCGCTGCCTTTGGGGCGAGCCCGGCATGGCACGATAGACGCGTGACCACACGTGATGATGCGACTGCCCTCGAACGCGACTCGAGCACCGCGCTCCCTGCCCGGCCCACCATGCAGGATGTCGCCGATCGCGTGGGAATGTCGCGCCAACTCGTGTCCATCGTGCTGCGTGGAGCTCCTGGCGCGAGCGAAGCGTCGAAGGATCGCATCCTCGCGGCGGCACGCGAGTTGGGCTACCACCCCGACGACTCGGCACGCATGCTGCGCAGGCGCCACAGCGGCCAGATCGGCGTGCTCTTCACCATGCGTCAGCCGTTCGAGGTCGATCTGGTTGAGGCGCTGTATCGCCGCGCGGGCGATTACGGGTTCTCCCTCGCGCTGAGCACCATGGGTTCCACGCGCTCGCAGGAGACAGCCCTTGCTGAGCTCATGCGCCAGCGCATCGAGGCGCTGATTGTGCTGGATGCGGGCGACAGTGACAACGAGCAAGTGCCACTGCCCACCGGTGTCCCCGCACTCCTACTGGGCGGCCCGAACTCAGCCGCCCCCCATGACCGGGTCACGCTTGAAAACGGCGCCGGCCTGGAGCTAGCGGTCTCACACCTGACCAATCTGGGCCACGAACGCATCGCCTACTTGGGGCCACAGTCAGGGCCCAACGCGGCCGACCGCCTACACGGCTATCTCGCGGCAATGGCCACTCGCGCATTCCCTGCCCGCGTGATCGAAAGCGACTTCACCGAAGCGGGCGGCCACCGCGCCGCCACCGAAATCTTGCAAGAACTGGACAGCCCACAGGGACCCACCGCGCTCGTGTGCGTGAACGACCACTGCGCGATCGGCGCGCTGCAGACCCTGGTGCGCGCCGGGGTGCGGGTTCCCGAGGATGTGTCAGTGATCGGATTCGACGACAGCAGTGCGGCAGCGCTGCCGTTCGTGCGACTCACGAGCGTGCGGCCCGATCCGGATCATATGGCACAGCTCGCCCTCGAGGCCGTTCGTGCCCGCCTCGATCAGCCTGCGAGCGAGCTCTCGGTGTCGCGCGTCACTCCGACGCTGTGGGTGCGCGACAGCACAGCAGCACCGCGGTAGCGGGGGCGGCAACAGTGCTGCGATGCTTCCCTATTCGAACCATTAGCACGTGCTAGTAGTTCTTTGCTAGGGTGATGCAACTGCCACATTTGGCTTGCTCACCCCGCGAAGGAGCACCGTGACCACTGCACCGAGCCTGCTGGCGACCTGTTGGACCACCGCGGGCACCGCCCTGCCGCTTGCCGGCCAATCACTTAGCCCCATTCCCGTCGCCGAGCGCATCGCCGCCACGGCCGCGGGCGGCTGGCAGGGCTTCGGGCTCGTGCACGCCGACCTCGAGGCATTTCTTATCGACCACACGCTGGCCGATTTGCGGCTCATGCTGGCCGACAACGGCATCACTCACGTTGAGGTCGAACTTATCGAGCACTGGTGGGCTAGTGACGAGCGGCGGCCCAAGTCCGACCGAGTGCGGCGCGAACTCCTCGAGGCAGCGGAGGTGCTCGGCGCCCAAACCATCAAGGTGGGCCCCGAAACGGGCGGGCATCCCGTCGACCCGACCACCTTCGCCGAAGCGTTCGACGCCCTCGCGACCGAGGCCGCCGCACACGGCACCCGCATCGCCTACGAGTTTCTGCCATTCGCCACCCACGGCCCCTCGCTCGAGGCCGGCATCGAGCTGGTGACGCAGGTCGCGAACCCGACGGGCGGGCTGTGCATCGACATCTGGCACGTCGCCCGGCCCGGCACCGACTACGCGGTGATCGCCGAATCACTGCCCGGCGAGTACGTGTTCTCGGTCGAGCTCAACGACGCGGCGCCCGAAACGATCGGCACCCTCTTCGAGGACACCATTCACCGCCGGCTGCTGCCCGGCGATGGCAGCTTTGATGTGCCCGCGTTTATCAACGCGGTGCGCGCGACGGGCTTCGACGGCCCCTGGGGCGTCGAGATCCTCTCGGATCACCACCGCACGCTGCCCCTCGCCGAGGGGCTCGCCGCCGCTCGCGAGGCGACGCTCGCCTGCTTCGCGGAGGCCGATCGGCGCCTGGTCGCGTAGTTAGGTGGCCTAGGGCGCAGCGACTCCACGCAAACGTTCATTTTCTGGGTGGCAGATATGCTCGGAGTACTCATACTGATGACGGCTATTGAAAACTCGTCTCACTTCTTTGACCACAGGTGTCCCCGCGTCGAGTCCGAAGAACTCCGAATTGACCCCCAAGAGCATCGCTTGAAACTCGAACTCAGCATGGTGCGTTCGCGCACCGCTTTCCCGCAGCAACATCTCCATACTTTCTGTTTCGAGGCGCTCCGGCGCAAAGTCCATGTATTCGGATAGGACCCAGTTCTCGAGAACGGCGATGGGCTCATCATTCGCGCTGCGGTGCCTCAACGTGTGAGCAATGCGAGCTCCGATCGGCAGCTCTGTGAGATCTGCGAGCTCATCATCGATGATGAGCTCTTCAAAGACGAGCAACTTCGTGACTGGGCGCCGAGCCGAAGCAGAAATCTCGTCAAAAATAGTTGCAAAACTACCCGGCGTTCGGGTAATTGGTGCTGCACGGAGGATCCGCGTGCCTTTACCCCTCCCCCGTTCCCTGGAGACGATGCCGCGGTCCTCAAGTCTCGACATCGCCCTACGAAGAGTTGAGCGGGCAACATTAAACCCGGCACATAGCTCTGACTCCGAAGGGAGTAGGGCGTCTTGGGTCAACCGTCCACCGCGCAATGCACCATCAACCTGGAAAACGATCTGCAGGTACAACGGTATTGAACTTGCGTGGTCAACTGGTTCGAACGCAGTATCGAATTCGATTCGCATCACAGCTCCCCTTCCATTGCGCTGAATCGTGCCCACCTTCAGTCATGCTAAGGCCTTCCACTCACTAACACTGCACGTAAATCCGCAACGCGGAGGGGCCAGATAGCGAATCTGACCCCTCCGCTCTGCATTTCACAATGGAAGGTTACTGGCGGTTCGAGCGCCAGAAATCCTGCCACTTGACTGTGTTCTTATAGTCGTCCTCAAGGTATTCCGTACTGAATGGCTGTGCTTCGTTTGCGATCAGAGGATCGAGACCATGACTGTCCTCGGGCGCCACAACTTCGGGGTTATACGACCGCTTTCCATCCGGCATGATGAACTCCATGCCTTCCTGACTGGTGGCAAAGTGGATGTATAGTTTCGCAGCGTTGGGGCTCTTGCTCTTCGTTACGTACTGCATGGTCTGCGGAGTCGGGGTTGCAACGAAGGGTTCCAGGCCTGCACAGGGAGCATTGAAGAATCCCTTTTCGTCATTATTCCTGTACTTGGCAGCAAACATTTGCCCCATGGAAGGGTTCGCCTGACCTGGGGCACCTACGGCTTCCGAAACTTCTTCATCGCTCTTAAAAACCGCCGGGGAATTCCCAGCAAACCGCTTCAGCCACTCCTGAAACGCACTCGCTTCATCAGTTTCGAGAGCCTTGCCATAGAGCTTCTCATACGCTCCTGCGAAGGCTTCATCCTGATCCCGCGCTGCTTGGTTCCAGATATTGCTGTACATGGCACGAGCCTCCGGATCAGGCATGGAAATCTTGCCCTTCCAGTCCTCGTCAGTCAGTTCCCAGATATTTGAAACTGGGCAAGTATCTCCGTAAACCTCTGTGTTGTAGGTCCACCACAGCCAGTTGCCGCTCGTTAGGTAGGGATAGCGCGCCTCCTCAGGCAGCTTGTCGTAGGTGTCTCCTGGAACCCAGTTCGTGACGATTTCATCTGCGAGCAGCTCGGTATATACGGTCGCTGGGTCCGAAATGGCTAGCACGTCAGCGATGATGTTGTTAGAAGCACTCTCGCGCTTGATCTTGTCGACAGCATTGGCTTCGATCTTGATGCCCTCAGCCTCGATCCCGTACTTGGCGGTAAAGGCCTCAGCGATTTGCGTGACCTTGCCCGTCTCGTCATAGATCGTGATCGGGCCCTCACCCTTTGCCGCGTCAATAAGCGCGTCGAGGTCAAACCCGTCAGCAGTTTCGTCGGGCTGCAGTTCCACCGTGCGCTTGTCATCTTTTTGCACGTCTTCGCTCGCGGTGGCCCCTGGAGGGGCGCAGGCAGTAAGCCCGAACCCGAAAACCATAGTTAACGCGGCAGCGGCGACGGCTTTGTTCTTCATACTCTTACTCACCATTGAGCTCTTCTCTATTCTTGGTTGAAGTTTCTAAGTTGTAACCAGTGGCCGGTTGCTCTGGGTTCGCATGATCTCGTGCAGTACGTCGAACTTCGCGTCAGGAATCGCGGCCAAGTAGTGCGGGTGCGCATAGTCACGACTCTGGGGCTGCGCAGCTCCCGATTGGTATGCGACGTAGGTACCCCCGGCTTGGCGCACGATGAAGGCTGACGCAGCAACATCCCACGAGTTCGCACCAAACGAAATCGTGGCATCGATCCACCCGGCGGCAACCCAGCACAGCGAGATACAGCTGCTACCGAGCGCCCTCACTTGGGCAAACTGTTCAGTGACGTCGGCAAACTGCTCAAGGGCCAGGTCGCGGAAGTGTACAAGGTCACGAGGGAGCGGGAAGTTGCAAGCGACAGTTGCCTGCGCAGGCTCTGCGAAACCCCAGCTCCGTAAGGGCTCTTCCCCAAGAAAGGCGCCGCGTTCATCCGCCCAGAAAAGGTGGTCATTTGCAGGGTCGTACACAACTCCCACCGCAATCTCTCCATCGATCGCAATCCCAATACTTACCGCCCAAAGGGCCATGCCTCTGGCAAAGTTTGCAGTGCCATCGATGGGATCAATGTGCCAAGCAAGGCGGCCTGTTCCTTCGCTCGCCCCGTCTTCCTCGCCGATGATGGTGGAGTCAGGGTAGGCCGCGAGGATGGCGTCACGGATATGCACTTCGCATGCACGGTCATACTTCGTGACCATGTCGTGAAAATCGGCCTTGAGGTCAATACCCAAGTCCCTACTGCGAAAGCCTTCCATCGCGATCGCGCCTGCTTCGAGAGCAATTCTCTTAGTGAATTCGGTCAGTTGACGAATATCGGTCATGCTTCTACCACCTCAATACGGTTGTTCTCTAAATCAAATACGTGCACGTGATCAGCAGCCGTGACAAGTTCGACCTCATCACCGGTCTGCCAGTGTCCTCGTTGAAGAGTGGTTGCATACATGCGCTGTCCCCCAACCGTCACTTCGACGGTCCAGCTCCCACCCGTCGGCATTATCGACACGATCCGGCCAGGAAAAACGAGATCGCCAGCTGCTCGCCCAAGATCGGGAGCTTCAACCGCAATTGCCTCGGGCCGAATCCCCATTGATCCCACCTGCGCCGGCTGCGCGACTCGGCGCTCCAAGAAGCGGCCCGCCGCTGATCGTTGCGGGGTGGATTCATCCATCTCAATAAAGTTCATCGGTGGGACCCCTAGGAAACTGGCCACGAACCGATTGACAGGACGATCGTAGATATCCATAGGGCTCCCGACCTGCTGCAGAACCCCCTCGTTCATTACTGCGACACGCGTCGCCAATGTCATGGCTTCCCACTGATCATGGGTGACAAAGACGACGGTGGCCTTGAATTCTTCGTGAATTCGCTTGAGCTCCGCACGCATTTCTAGCCTAAGCCGGGAGTCCAGGTTTGACAGCGGTTCGTCCAACAACATGAGCTTGGGACTCACCGCGAGCATTCGAGCCAGTGCCACGCGTTGCTGCTGCCCACCAGACAGCTGTGACGGATAGCGGTCGCGATACTGTCCGATGCCAAGCGTCTTGGTCATCTTCTCAACCTGGGACGTGCGCTCCGCCTTGGGCATCTTCCGCAACTTCAGACCGTATTCCACATTTTCAGCCACAGTCAGATGCGGCCACAGCGCGTAGCTCTGGAATACGAGCCCGATGTCCCGCTTCTCTGGAGCCACGAATTGCTGAGTCATCGGCTCATCAACGACCGTGTCTCCAATGGTGACACGTCCGTCGGTGATGTTCTCAAGCCCCGCGATCATTCGCACCGTCGTCGTCTTCCCGCACCCTGACGGGCCGAGGAGGCACATGAAGTCACCGTCGTTAATCGTCAGGTCAAGCTTTTCAACCGCGTTTGAATCTGAACCGTAGTTCTTGAATACGCCTTCGAGTGAGATCGTGGGCATCTCAACCTCCCATTCCCTGAGCAAGATCTGTTTTCATTATTTTCTGGACGCTATATGTTCCGGCAAAGGCGATAATCGCTACCAGTAGGACCACCGCGTTGCCAGCTTGGGAGTACCCAACGTCGAGGAGCCTGATCGACAATGTTGTAAGTACGTCCATTCCCGGAACCGCAAGAATTACCACCAGGCTCAGGCTCTTCACCCCTGAAATAAATGCCATAACCATTCCGGTTGCGAGTGCGCCCTTCTGGATGGGAAGGACGATCGTAACGAACCGACGCCACCAGCCGGCGCCGGCCATTTGGGCGGCTTCTTCTGGGTCGGACCCCAACTGCATCATCGCGGAGATTCCGGCTCGCGAAGCGAATGGCATCTGTTCGGTGAAGTAGATCAGTACGAGCAGTGCGGCCGTTCCGTAAAGCGCAGGAATCGGCCCCCGCTGAACCGCAAAAAGTGACAGGTACGCCACCGCAAACGCGATGCCCGGCACCAAGTAGGGGAAGAATACGATCTGCCGGAGGGCTCCCGAAATGAATCGGGACTGGGAACGTACCACGACATAACCAACGATGATTCCCATGACGCCCGCCATCACCGAGGCCATCCCGACAATCCAGAGGCTGTTCCATGCAGCACTCCACACCTCAGTGTTAAATAGCACTCCATCAGGGAAACCCACAGTCGACAGGTTCTGGCCTACCCAGTACTGCAAGGTGAAGTTCTCGGCACTGAATACCCCCGGTAGCTTCATTACCGTTGAAAGGGCGAGAACCGTGAGCGGGATCGCGACGCTAATAAGGAATAGGCCAGTGCAGCCAAGGGTTGCAAAGATCCGGCTCACCCCAAGCTTCGTGACCGAGCCGCCCGCACCGCTCTTTCCTGAGATCGTGACAAATCGTTTCGCCTCACGCAGAAAGTGCATGTCGACCCAGAGCGAGATCGCGCCGATCATCACGATCACCGCCACCATGACCGCGGCGGATCCCTTCTGGTCGCTGTAAATATTTCGGTAAAGGCTTGTGGCAAGCACATTCATGTTCACCGGCAAGCCGAGAATGTATGCCACACCGAACTCACCCAACACCTTTGCGAGAATCAACGTAACCGCTGAGATCAGGGCAGGCCGCAATATCGGCAGCACAATCGAAAGCGCAGCCTTTCCGCGCGATGCACCCAATAGCCTTGCTGATTCCTCAAGGGTGGAGTCGAAACGTTTGAGCGCATTTCCTACGAGCATGATCACAAATGGCGAGAAGTGCGCGGCAAAAATTAAGATGATAGGTACTTTGCCATATGACAACCAGTCAGGGACGGCAACCCCCAGGTTTTCAAGCCAACCTGCTTGGCCACCCGTGGTTCGGTTTTTGAACATCGTCACCCACGACAGCGCGAACGTCCACGCAGGCAGCATATATGGAACAATCAGCGCGGTTGCAAACCACTTACGGCCCCACATGTTCGTGCGCACCATGAGCCAGGCGACGGTCACACCCACAATTAGCGCGAGGGCAATGCTTGAGAGCGCAATCACGAGAGTATTGGTCAGCGGCTCCCAGAAAATCGTCATGGCCTGAGGCGAAGCAAACACACGCCAGAGGTAGTAGGAGGTGAACGCCCCCTCCCCCTGTTGCGTAATCGCCGTGTCCTGGCGGTGTACGACCACCCCATCAACCAACAGGGAGATAATTGGCGCAATGATCAGGTAGCTGAACAGGAGCAGCGCGAGAACACCGATCGTTACAACTGGGTTCTGCGCATACAGACGGATTCGATAGCCGAGCGGGGGCTTTAGCGCGGCCCGGCCTTTCCGTTTCTTGACCCGATCCTTCCTCGGATCCGGAATGAGAATTGTCGTAGTCACATCGACGCCCTTGTCTAAGTTTAAACATACCTCGTTGGGTACCTTTAGAGTATGGCTCGACAAAGGTACCTTTGTCAATACCTTTTAGCAATGATTCTAAGATCGGACAACACCCAAGACTGGGCTCGGGTACGGGGACCGAAAAGGGAACGCCGCCGACCGCAGAGACCCACGAAACCCGGAACCGACAGGCAGCGGTCAGAACCTCAGCGCATGAGCTTTCCTGACCACGAAGCCAAGTCAGCCGACAGCAATCGGACTCAGCCCGTAACCGACGAGCCCCGCACCACAAGCCGCGGCTCGATGAGCACCTCGAGGCCCCGATCCGGAGCGTCAGCATCGAGCGCCGTGAGCAGCGCGGTCGCGGCATCGCGGCCGATGCGGCGGTTGCCCGGATCGACGCTCGTGAGTGAGATGCGCGGAATCGCCGCGAGCGAGGTGTCGTCGTAGCCGGCGACGCGGCAGCCAGCGGGCACTGCGATGCCCGCGGATTCGAGCGCTGAGATCACCCCGACGGCAGAGAGATCGTTGACCGCGATGATGGCCTCGGGCAACCGTTCCTCGGCGAGCATGCGCTCGACGGCGCGGCGGGCACCAGCCTCGGTAAAATCGGCTGATTCAACCCACGATCCGGCCCCGAGGCCGCGGCGAGCGATGGATTCACGGAAGGCAGTGGCGCGCGAGGCGGAGACCGTTCCGCCCTCGCCGCCCACGAGGGCGATGCGCGCGACACCCTGTGCGACCAGGTGCGCGATGACCAGGTCGACGCCGGCGTTGTCGTCGCTGCGCACCGTCGCCACAACGTCGGGGGTCGCGTCGATCGCGCTGGCGACGACGGTGGGGATCGTGGCCGCAAGCTCGGTGAGTTCGGCAAAACCGGGGATCGTACCCACCGTGATGAGCCCCGAGGGGCGCAGGTCGCGCAGCATGGCGATGTTGTCTTGGTCGAGCATCGCCGAGCCGCCGCCGTCGTCGACCTGGGCGCTCACGATCATGGTGCGCCGGCCCGCCTCGGCGAGCTGTGCTTTCGCGGCCCCCACGATCTCAGCAAACAGGGGGTTGTGCAGGTTCGAAACCAAAATGGCGACGATGTCGCGGCGCCCAGCAGACAGTGACTGCGCGACGAGGTTGGGGCGGTAGCCCAGCCGCTCTGCGGCGTGGAGCACCCGCAGGCGACGCTCCTCGCTGACGTTCTCGCCGCCGTTAAACACGAGCGATACGAGCGATTTCGACACTTCAGCCTCGCGCGCGACATCTCGAATCGTCGGCGGGCGGTGGGGCGCGCTTGTCGCGGCCCCTATTGGGTCAGTCATCGCACCTCCTTGCACGGGTCAATCCTATGGGCTGCCGAGGCAGGGCCCGGGTCGCGGCGGGTTCGCGCGTGATCCGGGCCCGTTCTCGGCGCCCCACTCCAGCGTTCAGAGCCGGTGTTTTCCGGTGCCAACGCTGAGCAGCAGCATCCGTGCAGGTAGCTAGCGCCCGTCGCCAAATGCGGCAGCAAAGGCATCGAGCGCGGCGTCGGAGTCGCCGCTCGCCCAGGCCTCCATGCCGATAACGCCCTCGTAGCCGAGCGAGCGCAGCGCACTGGCGACCGCCTCGTAGCGAATCTCTCCGGTGCCGGGTTCGCAGCGGCCCGGCACATCGGCGACCTGAATTTCGCCGACCCAGGGCAGCGCCTCGGTGACGAGTGACACCAGGTTTCCCTCGCCAATTTGTGCGTGGTAGAGATCGAGGTTGAGGCGCAGGTGCGGGTGGTTGACCCCGCGCACGAGTGCGAGGGTGTCGGCGGCCCGCGCAAACGGCACCCCGGGGTGGTCGACCGCGAGGTTCAGGTTTTCGAGCACGAAGATGCGCCCGGCAGCCTGGCCCAGTTCGGCGACTTGCCGCAGCGTCTCGGCCGCGTGCACCCAGTCCTCACCGGTGGTGTGTTCGTGTGGCACGACCGGGATTCCGCCGTCGCCGAGGCCGGTGCCGTGCAGGTTCAGCCGGGGTGAATCGAGGATCTCAGCGGCCGCGAGTGACTCGCGCGCCGTCGCGAGCAGCGCTTCGCGGCCCGCCTTCGTCGTGAGGTCACCGCGCAAGTACCCGGTCATCGAAGAGAACTCGGCCCCCGTTGCGGCGAGCGCTTCGAGGTCTTTGTTGCTCCAGTCCCAGATCTCCACAAGAAACCCGCGCTCGTGGATGCGTTTGACGCGCTCCACGAACGGTAGGTCGAGATATAGCATCTCTGCGCAGGCGGCCAACCGATATGTCGTCATGACCAGGCTCCGTGTCTCGGGCCGTTACAGCGCAACCGAGACGGCGACACCCTCGGTGGCCGAACGCTGTGCAGCGTCGGCGAGCACGAGGGCCGCGCGGCCGTCTTCGAACGTGGGGCTCGTGGATGCTTCGCCGCGCACGAGCTTGACGAACTCGCGCAGTTCTTCGGCGTAGGCCTCGGCGTAGCGCTCAAGGAAGAACGTCTCGTACGGTGGCTTCGCTTCGACCGCGTCGGCGGTCGACAGGCTCACAAGGCTTGTGGGTGCGTTGGCAACCTGCAGCGAGCCCTTCGCGCCGAAGGCCTCGATGCGCTGGTCGTAGCCCACCGCGCTGTGGCGCGAGTTGATGATGGTGACGATGGCCCCCGAGGCTGCGCGCAGCGTGGTCACCGCGGTATCGAAGTCGCCGTGCTCGCGGGCTCCGTCGTCGAAGGTCTGCGTGCCAGTAGCGCTCACCGAAATTATGTCGTCGAGGAAGAAGCGGGCCATGTCGAAGTCGTGGATCGTCATGTCGCGGAAGATGCCACCTGAGATCTTGACGTAGTCGGCGGGCGGCGCTGCGGGGTCGCGGCTGATGATGGTGAGCTGCTCGAGCTCGCCAATTTCTCCGGCGGCGACGCGGGCACGGGCGCTTGCAAACGCCGGATCGAAGCGGCGGTTGAAGCCGAGCGCTACCGGTACGCCTGATTCGGCGACCAGCGGGCGCAGCGCGTTGACGCGCTCGATATCGAGGTCGATGGGCTTCTCGCACAGCACGGGGATGCCCGCGCGCACCGCGGCGGCGATCAGGTCAACGTGGGTGGGAGTGGGCGACGCGATCAGCACGGCATCGATTTCGCCCGAGGCGATGAGCTCTTCGGGGTTATCGGTGACTGTGCCGCCGAAGCGTGCGGCGACGCCCTTCGCGCCCTCGATGAACGGGTCTGCGATCCAGCTCAGTGTCGCACCGGGGAGTGCGGCGATTGTGGCGGCGTGTACCTGGCCGATGCGGCCGGTGCCGATGAGTCCAAAACGAACGGGTTGCTGCGTCATTGCGATCCCCTTGGGGTCTGGATCGCGCTCACTTAGCACGATCTAAATTGATAAGACAATAAGATTATTCTACGGGGTACAGTGCCGCCTTTCCAAGCACAATGACTGACCTGCGCCGCTGTGTATGCTGCCGCCCTCGGAATGCGAGAATAAACACCATGGGCGAGGACACAGCTGCGCGTTACACCAGGCCGCCATCGCGCAGCGCCACAAAACGCGGCGTCTGGATTGGGGTCGCGCTCTTCGCTGCGAGCCTGATCGTGTGGGTGGGCGGCCCGCTCTCGGCGCCCCTGTTTCCCGAAGAAGTAATGACCAACTGCACGGTGCAGCAATCCTCGGCTTCGCGACGGCCCCGAGCACGCGTCTTGAGCGACTGCGGCAGCTTCAGATCGAAGAAGACCGCCGTCTGCACCGCCGACCCGAGCTTGCGAGTGCAGCTGGTCGCCGGCACTGACTACGACTTCGTGGTGCGCGGCGCCCACATCCCCCTCGTGCTCTCGCGCACACTAGCCTCGGCGACGGTCTCAGAAAATCAGCCTGCGCCCCCAGACAGAGGGGCGAAACTGCGCGCTGCCGCCGATGCGCTTGAAGAGCTTCAGCGCAGCAATGAGAGCAATTCGGCCGGCCCCGCAGAGCCCCCTGCCGAAGACCCTGAGGACGCCGAATTTCGCGAGAGCATCAAAAGACTCGAGGATCAGTTCTCGCCCGAGACACTGCGCGCGTTTGATTACGAGCAGCCCCCGTACTCGCCCGAGTGCGATGCGTCACGCAGGGTAATGACCACCCGGGGGCCGCAGATCATGAAGCCCGACCGCGCGGCCGAGGTATTGCGTGTACCGGCCGGCACCACCGCGCGCGACCCACTGATTCCGTGCGATCCCAATGAATGCCGCCGGTTCGACATCGAATAGCTCACGGCGAGGTCTAGTACGCCGCAACCGATCCGCGCGCAACCAGGCGGGGCGTGAAGCTGCGCGATGCAATCTGCGTGGCACCGCCCTCAAGCTTCGCGATGAGCACCTGTCCTGCGGCCTCCCCCAGCTCGCGGGGGTCACCGCTCACACTGGTGAGCGACACGAGCCCGTACGCCGCGATCGGCGAATCGTCGTAGCCGACCACCGACAGGTCGCCCGGTACCGCAATCCCCAGCTCGCGAGCGGCGCCGATGACGCCGACCGCCATCGGGTCGTTCACCGCAAAGACCGCGGTGGGGCGCGGCGCCTGCGCTGACTCAGCGCGGGCCAGCAGCTCCGCAGCCACCTCGCGGGCCGCGGCTTCGCCCGTGTCGGGCGCCCGCACGACCGTGGGCGTGAGACCCAATTCGGCGATGGCGTCGCAGTAGCCGCGCTCACGCCGTGCCGCGCTCGCGCCGGGGGCCGAGACACACGCGATGTCGCGGTGGCCCTGCACGGCCAGGTGCATCGTCGCAAGGCGGCCGCCCGCCGCTTCATCGCTAGCAATGACGGGCAACTCGGCCAGTTCGGCGCCGAGATCGCGCACGCCGAGCACGACGGCGGGCACCCCGCTGCGCGCGACCGCCGGGGCCGAGGCTTCGCCAGCCAACACAATGCCGTCGACGCGCAGTGCCCGAAATGCCTCGATGGGGTCGATGCCCAGGTGGGCGTTGAGGCTCGCGTCGGCGACGCTTAAGGCGTAGCCGCCTTCGGCGAGCGCGGTGCGCAGCCCAGCAAGCGCCTCAACGAACCAGAGGTTGGAGAAGTCGTCGATGATGACGCCGACGCTGCGCGTACGGGTGCCCGCGAGGCCTGCGGCGAGCCGGCTCGGGGTGTAGTTCAGCGCGGTCACGGCCTCGAGTACGGCTTCGCGCTTCGCGTCGCTCACCCGGGGTGAATCGCGCAACACGAGCGACACGAGTGACTTCGAGACGCCTGCGCGTTCGGCTACGTCGTAGATGGTCGGTCGTTTCTTCACGGTCATCTCTTTCTGTTCCCCTCGACGATACTGCGTTTACGCAAGCGCGGGGTTCCCAGCGACACGCAGCTTTCAACATTGACAGAACAAAGCTCCACGGGATAGCGTACTCATCATTGGAGCGCTCCAATACTAGCTAAAGACTACAGAACAACCGCGAGCGCCCCACACTGCTTCACCAGCCCCCCTGCAACACCCGCGGCCCTCAAGCCCTGTGAAAGGAACCACCGTGACCTCATCAATCGGCGTCGCCGTCATCGGCGCAGGCATGGCAGGCAAGGCCCACGCGGCCGCCTTCCGTGCAGCCTCTACCGTCTACTCTCCCGTACTACCCGAGATTCGCCTCGTGGCCATCGGTGATGTGTACGCCCCGCTCGGCCAGGAGGCCGCGAAGCGGTTTGGGTTTGAGCGTCACGAATCAGACTGGAAGGCCATCGCGGCCGCCGACGACATTGACGTCGTGAGCGTGGTCGTGGCGAACTCGCTGCACCGCGAGATCGTCGAGGGCCTGCTCGCCGCCGGCAAGCACGTGCTCTGCGAGAAGCCGCTCAGTGACACGATCGAAGACGCCCGCGCCATGGCCGACGCCGCCCGAGAGGCAGAGGCCCGCGGCACCGTCGCCCGCATCGGCTTCAGCTACCTGCGTGCCCCCGGCATCGCGTTCATGCGTCAGCTCATCGACGACGGCCGCATCGGCGACGTGTTCCACTTCTCGGCCCACTACTGGACCGACTACGGCTGCCGCCCCGATGTGCCCATCAGCTGGCGCTACCAGGGCCCCGCTGGATCAGGAGCGCTCGGCGACGTTGGCAGCCACCTGAGCTACATCGCCGAGCATCTGTGCGGCGGCGTGCAAGAGGTCTCGGGCGGCCGGTTCCACACCTCGATCACCGAGCGCCCCAAGCCCATCGGTCAGGTCGTGGGCCACAGCCGCGGCAACGTCAGCACCGAAATGTCACCCGTCACGAACGACGACTACGCCACGTTCAATGCCAAATTTGAACGCTGCGTCGGCTCCATCGAGGTATCCCGCGTCGCCGCAGGCCACCCCAACAGCCTCTCCATTGAGGTGTTCGGATCGAAGGGCGCCGCACGCTGGAGTCAGACCAACCCATCACAGGTGGAGGTCATGCTGCATGACGAGCTCGGCGACCTCGCCGGCTACCGCACCGTGCCCCTCGGCCCCGCGCACCCGCACTACGCGGGCGGCTGGGCGATGGATGCCCCGGGCGTCGGCATCGGCCAGAACGATCTGTTCGTGCACCAGGCGCGCGCGTTCCTCGAGGAGGTCGCGGGCCTGCCCGAGGCCGAATCACTGCCGCGCTGCAAGAGCTTCGACGACGGCGTGCACAACATGGAGTTTCTCGCCGCAGTTGCCGAGTCGGCCGCGCAGGGCGGGGCCACAGTTCAGGTTCCCGCCAACGCCGCCGGCACCACCAACACCGTCGGCACCAACACCCAGGAGGTCGCACGATGAAACTCGGTGTCTACAACGCGATTCTGCACGACCGCAGCCTGCCCGAGGCGATCGAGGTCATCAAGAACCTGGGCCTTTCGGGCATCGAGCTCAACTCGGGCGGCTTTCTGCCCGCCCACCACATCCCCACCTTTGACGACATTCTCGTCTCAGATACTGCCCGCGACGACTTTCTCGAACTCTTCGAGGGCACGGGCGTCAGCATTGCCGGCCTCAACGCGAACGGCAACCCGCTGCACCCCAACCGTGCGATCGGCGATGCGCACGCTGCTGACGTGCGCCGTTCGATTCAGCTCGCCAACCGGCTCGGGCAAGATCGCGTGGTCACGATGTCGGGGCTGCCCGGCGGCGAGGCCAGCGCCAGCGTCACCAACTGGGTGGTCAACGCCTGGAACTCGGCGGCGCTTGACGTGCTCGACTACCAGTGGGATGTCGCGACCAAGTTTTGGCGCGAGATGGATGGCTTCGCGGCCGAGCACGGCGTGAAGGTGGCGCTCGAGCTGCACCCGCAGAACCTGGTGTTCAATTCGGCTGACGTGCACAAGCTCATTGAGCTCACGGGCGCCACGCACGTGGGCGTTGAGCTCGACGCGTCGCACCTGTTCTGGCAGCAGATGGATCCTGTGGCCGTGGTGCGCCACCTGGGCGAGCTCGTGTTCCACGCGGCCGCCAAGGATGTGCGGGTGAACCCCGAGTGGGCCAGCATTAACGGCGTGCTCGACAACTCATTCCGTCGCCTCGCCCCCGAAGAGCCGCGCACCAACCTGGGCGGCGACGAGTGGGCCAACGAGTGGCCCAAGAATTCGGCGTGGGATTTCGTGGCGCTGGGCCGCGGCCACGACACCGCATTCTGGACCGAGTTCTTGCGGGCACTGCACGAGGTCGACCCCGAAATGTGGGTCAACATCGAGCACGAAGACGTTTCGCTCGGCCGCATCGAGGGCCTCGAGGTCGCCGCGCAGGTGCTGCGGGCGGCCAACGCGGCGCTGTAAGACAGGGCGCGATCCGGGGCTCAGCAGGTCTTTGCCTCGGATCGCGCTTTAGCCCGCCGTGCCCCGCGTCACCGCGCGCGCCAGCACCCGCGTACCCTGGGGGTATGCCTTCTCAATACGATGCCGCTTTGCAACTTGATATTCCGCTGGAAATGGCGCGACGTCACGGCATCCCCTCGAACATCTCGCAGGCCGATCTCAATGAGATCGACCAAAACCCGCCGGCCTGGCTCGCCCAGTCGCGCGCCAACCGCACCGGCAAGAAGAAGGTGTGGGCGACGCTGCAGTGCGCGATCTGCAGTTACTCAGAGCAGGCGCGCCCCAAGAAGTGGTGGCCCGAGTTCACGCTGCTCGCGTGCTACGACCACGAGGCGCACGAACTGCCCAAGCCGTTTAGTGCCGCAACCACGCGCACCTTTGTGTACGGTGTGGGCAGCCGCTTCACCGGCGTCATCGACGCCGACGAGAGCGCAGAAGGTGAATCAGCCGAAGCTCCCGAAGCCTAAGCCAACCGTCACATAAGCGCACCTTCGCCCCGCAACCGCGCGGGTGCGCTAGCATTTCAAGTAAACATACGTGCTCCGGGGTCGGTGAAATTCCGAACCGGCGGTGATAGTCCGCGACCCGAGGCCCCTAGGGCTGAGGTTGAATCGGTGAAATTCCGATACCGACAGTAAAGTCTGGATGAGAGAAGCACATGCGTGGGCGACACCATTTCGTGTACCCGCGTACCCTCGGCGACATGAACCCGAGAGGAACGCCTGCCCATCATGCACTGCTTGATCGAAGCTTTTAATTCTCAGTGGGTGCTACCCGGCGGCCAAACACTGCTCGTGCGCGAAGTCGTCGGCAACGTGTTTGGGCTCGCGAGCGCATTCGGCGGCATGCGGCGCAAGATCTGGGCGTGGCCCGTCGGCATCGTGGGCAATCTGCTGCTGCTCACCGTGTTTCTGGGGTCGATCATTAGCCCGGATCACGAACTGCCGAACCTTCTCGGCCAGGCTGGCCGACAGGTCATGTTTATCGCTGTTGCCGTGTTTGGTTGGGTGCGGTGGCGCCAGGCCAGCAGCAACGGCGGGCAGGTGACGCCCCGCTGGGCCTCAAATCCCACCCGCATTGGCCTCGTGCTGACGCTCGTGCTCGGCACGGTCGCACTCACGCCGCTGTTTCGCGCGCTGGGTTCGTGGGATCCTGTGTGGGCCGATGCGTGGACATTTGTCGGGTCGCTGCTGGCCACCTACGGCATGGCGAAGGGCTGGACCGAGTTCTGGCTGATCTGGATCGCCGTCGACGTAGTCGGGGTGCCGCTGTTGTTTAGCACCGGCTACTACGCGACCGGGTTTATGTACGTCTTCTACGGCATCTTTACCGCCATCGGCTTTGTGGTGTGGGCCCGGGCCCAGTCGCACAGTAAGCCGCGCATCGACAACATCATGCCCGACCCGCGCGTGAGCCGGGCCACAGAGCCCGCTGAGTAGTCGGGCAGCAACTCACGCAAAAGGCACCTTCCCCAGCGGGGAAGGTGCCTTTCGGTTTCAGCCTGGCTGGTGAGTGCTAACTACTAGCCCTTGCGGGGCACGTAGATCGCGCCCGTTGTGATGTCTGAGTCGAGCTCTTCGAGGGTGCGACCGCGCGTCTCGGGCACGAACTTCAAGATGAAGAAGAACGAGATCACGTTGACGATGGCGAAGATCACGAAGAGGCCCATACCCACCGCGCCAACAATGGTCGGCACGAAGGTGGCGACGATACCGTTGGTGACCCAGAGCACGCACACCGACAGGCCCATGCCCACGCCGCGCATGTGCTGCGGGAATACCTCAGACAGATACACCCAGGTCGCGATGTTGAGGAACAGCTGGATCGAGCCGATCATTACGACGATCAGCACCAGGAACACCCAGGGTCGGGCGGGGTTGCCCACGGGGAACAGGGCCATCATCGCGACGGCGATCAGCACGTGCGACAGCGCGGTCATACCGTAGCCCCAGAGGAAGTTGGTGCGGCGGTTGATGCGGTCCATGTAGATCACGGCGATGATGCCGCCAATGACGGCGATGATGCCGGGGGCGATGTTGACCCAGCCGATCATGTCCTCGCTGAAGCCGGCCTCGGCGAGCATGCGCTGGCCGTAGTACATGATGGCGTTGACGCCGGTGAACTGCTGGGCGACGCCCAGGCCGCAGGCGACGAGCAAAATCATGAGCAGGTTGCGGTTCTTCAGCACGGCCTTGAGGCCGAGCTGGCCACGAGCGGCTACTCGATCCTGAGCGGTACCGGCCTGAATGTCGGCGAACTCGGCTTCAGCGCGATCCTTCGAACGCACGGTATTGAGTACGGCGAGGGCCTCTGCATCGCGTCCCTTTTCGATCAGCCAGCGGGGTGACTCGGGCATGCGCAGCATGCCGAAGAATAGGAAGATAGCGGGCACGGCACACACGGCGAACATGATGCGCCACACGCCATCTTCGTGGCCCCAGAGTGCCGCGATAATCGCGTTGACCACGAAGGCTGCGAGCTGGCCGATGACGATCATCAGCTCGTTGCGGCCCGAGAGCGAGCCGCGAATTTCGTAGGGTGCCATCTCTGACAGGTAGACGGGCACGACCGCCGAGGCGCCGCCGACCGCGAGACCGAGCGTGATGCGCCCAAGGATCAGCATCGAGTAACCGATGGTGGTGTGGGTGCCGTGCTCGGGGCCGCCCGGTGAGGTGATAACGAGGATCGTGCCGAGGAAGAATAGCGTCGAGAGCACGATGATCGTGGGGCGGCGGCCGATCTTGTCGGCGAGGCGGCCACACACCATGGCACCCACAGCGGCTGCGAAAACGAGCGCGCTGATCACGATGCCGATCTGCAGCGAGTTGAAGCCCATTTCGGCTTGCAGTGGCCGCTCAGCACCATTGGCTACGCCGGTGTCGTAACCAAACAGCAGTCCACCGAAGGTTGCTACAAGAGCAACCGTTCCGAGCCTTTTGCGATGCGGCCCGTCCGTGAGGGGTGGCAACTTTGCAGTTGCTTGCGCTGAATGGACGGACATATTAAGACTCCTTCGTCATGAGCACGCAACGGGAATGTTCGTATGCGTGATCATGAAAGCCTAACAATGTCATATCAAAAGGACAAAACGCCCTCACACCTGGCTCCCAGAGTGCGAACCCCTGATCGCGCAATAGTTCCACCTCTCAGTCAATTATTGCCTGATAGCAACATGTTTTACCCATACCGCTCGAATTTCATCGCGCGTCACAAATTTGTCAGCACAAACGTGTCGGGTGCGTTGACCCCATAGTCTGTACTGGTGATGACGCTGCTGCCGACCCTGCCCCCGTTTGCTTGGGCGTTGCTCGCGTGCGCCGCGATGCTCGTCGGCTTCTCCAAAACCGCGGTGCCCGGCATCAACACCATCTCCATCGCGATCTTTGCCGCAATTCTACCGGCGCGCGCCTCCACGGGCGCCCTGCTATTGCTGCTGATCATCGGCGATATCTTTGCCCTCATCACCTATCGCCGGCATGCTAACTGGGGCACCCTCGTGCGTCTCATCCCGGCGGTTGTGGTCGGCGTTGCGGCCGGGGCGCTGTTTCTGGCGTACGCCAACGACAGCTCGGTGCGCCGCGTCATCGGCGCCATTCTGTTGCTCGTCATCGGCTTCACGCTGTGGCAGCGCTGGCGCACCGCCCGCATCGCCAGCGCGGGCAGCGGCGCGACCAGACCCAGCGCTGCGGCGAGTGCGGGGCAAGCGGGGCAGCTGGGCGAGTCGGGATCCGGATCAAATTCGACCCCCCAGCCCGCCCCCAAAGCCGCGGGCTCCGGCGCCCTGATGCGCTCGGGATACGGAGCGCTGGGCGGGTTCACGACCATGGTGGCGAACGCCGGCGGCCCCGTGATGTCGATGTATTTTCTCGCCGCCAAGTTCGAGGTGAAGGCGTTTTTGGGCACGGCGGCCTGGTTCTTCGCGGTCATCAACCTCGCGAAGGTGCCGGTGTCGGTCGGCCTCGGCCTGATCACGCCGGGGGCGCTCGCGCTCGACGCGCTGCTCGCCCCGGGCGTCGTGATTGGCGCGCTCATTGGGCGCCGGATCGCCTCTCGTATGAAGCAGACGACGTTCGAATGGGCCGTCACGGTGGGCACGGTGCTGGGCGCGGTGTACCTGCTCGTGGGCTAGTTTGCGCCGTTCGACGTATGGTTGTGCGGTGACCTCTAACTCCACGACGCTGCAGGCCCTTCGACATCCGCGCCGGTTTACGACCGAGGTGCTCGCGGGCATCGTGACCACGCTGGCGCTGATTCCCGAGGTGATTTCGTTCTCGGTGATCGCCGGGGTCGACCCCAAGGTGAGCCTCATTGCCTCGGTTGTGCTTGCGATCTCGATGTCGATTTTGGGCGGCCGGCCCGCCATGATTACGGCGGCCGCGGGCGCGGTGGCGCTCGTCGTCGCCCCCATGGTGCACGAACACGGTGCCGAGTATCTGCTGCCCACCGTGGTGCTCGCGGGGCTCGTACAGATTCTGTTTGGCGTGACGGGGCTGGCCCGCCTGATGCGGTTTATTCCGCGTTCGGTGATGGTGGGGTTTGTGAATGCCCTCGGCATTCTGATCTTCGCCGCGCAGGTGCCGCACCTGCTCGGGGTGCCCTGGCTCGTGTACCCGCTGTTTGCCCTCACCCTGGTGATCGTGATCGGGCTGCCCCGACTCACGAAGGCGGTGCCGGCGCCACTCGTCGCGATCGTGGTCGTCACCGCGATCGTGATGATCGCGCACTTCACGGTGCCGACCGTGGGCGATCAGGGTGCGGTGGCGGGCGGGTTGCCTGGCATTACGCAGCTGCTCGTACCACTCAACCTCGAGACCCTCACGATCATCGGGCCGACCGCCCTCAGTGTCGCGTTTGTGGGGCTGCTTGAAACCCTGCTCACGGCGAAGCTCGTTGATGATCTCACCGCATCGAAGTCGAACAAGGGCCGCGAGTCATGGGCGCTGGGCGTCGCAAACATTCTCGCCGGGTTTTGGGGCGGTATCGCGGGCTGCGCCATGATCGGGCAGACCATGGTGAACGTGAAGCTGGGGCAGGCGCGCACCCGCATCTCAACGTTTATTGCGGGCGTCGCGCTGCTCGCCCTCGTCACAATATTCAGCGACGTGATGGAGCAGATTCCAATGATCGCCCTCGCCGCGGTGATGATGGTCGTGGCGGTGTCAACCGTCGACTTCCACAGCGTGCGCCCGGCGACGCTAAAGCGCATGCCCATCTCAGAGACCGCGGTAATGGTGTTCACCGTGGTGGTCACGGTGTCGACCGGTAACCTCGCCATCGGCGTGGGGCTGGGAGTAGTGCTCGCCATGGTTTTGTTTGCCCGTCGCGTCGCCCACGTGGTGACTGTGAAGCGAGCGGTGCAGGTGTCGGGCCTGCATGTTCCCGATGCGGTCGTGTACACGGTGCGCGGGCCGCTGTTCTTTGGCAGCAGCAACGACCTCGTCGAGCAGTTCTCGTACGCCGACGACCCCACATCGGTGACGATAGATTTCTCGCAGGCGCAGATCTGGGACGCCTCGACGGTTGCCGCCCTTGATTCAGTGCAGGCGAAGTACGCCGAGCAACACATCAAGGTGCGCTTCACGGGGCTCGACGAGCGCTCAGATCAGTTTCACGGCAGACTGACGGGCACGCTGGGGTAGCTCGGGGTCATATCTGGGGTGAGTGGGTTTTGACGGTCGACGTCATTTCATCACTACAGTTAGCTAGATGGGAACCATTGATTCGCGGCCTACCAGCAACGCTACGCCGAGCGAGCAAGTCAAACTCATAGGTGGGCGCTTGCGGAGGGCGCGCGAAGACCGAGGTCTTACGATCCCCGAAACGGCCGCCTACACAGGCCTCACCAAGGGCTTCATTTCTCAAGTAGAGCTAGGTCGAACCTCGGCCTCAATTGCTTCTCTAGCTTCAATCTGTGATGCCCTCAACTTGCCCATGGCATCGCTCTTTGAACCGCCCGCCGTATACAAAGTCGCTTCAGATGCACGCGAGTCAACTAAGTTCCCCGGCAGAGATGTCTCAGACACCGTGTTGACTCCCCCCGGGCTGGGAGGGATGCAAATCATTGAGACGATCATCCAGCCCGGTGGAGGCAGCGACCCTAAGCCTTACCGGCTGCCCTTCGATCAAGAGTTTGTGACCGTCTTGGAAGGCGTTCTCCACATGACTATCGAGGGCAGCCAGATTGAACTATTAACTGGCGACTCTTTGACCTTTCGAGCGTCACTGCCTCACACCTGGTGGAACCCCTCAGAAGAGCAAGAGACGCGGGTCATGTGGGTGCTCACCCAACTCGCTCCATAAACCTAGATGTAGCTCTATTGAGCCCAAAGGCACATGTACTCATAGGCAACATGAGCTGCGGCGAGCGCGGTAACATCGGCGTGGTCGTAAGCGGGCGCCACCTCGACAACGTCCGCCCCCACTAAGTTCAGGCCCTTGAGCCCTCTCAACATGTGCAGCAGTTCTCGGCTTGAGAGCCCCCCGGGTTCCGGTGTGCCCGTTCCGGGCGCAAATGCAGGGTCCAAGACATCAATGTCAACAGAGATGTACAACGGTCGATCACCTACACGAGCTCGGATCTGCTCAACGATTCCGTCGATTCCAGTTCCGATGAATTCACTCGCCCTAATGCGCTGAAACCCTGTCGCATCGTCTTCGAGGTTGTCTTCGGGACCATAGACAGAGCCCCTCACCCCCACATGCATGCACCCCTCAGGGTCGAGGAGCCCATCTTCAAATGCACGCCTGAACGGCGCACCATGGTGCAAGTTTGCCCCAAAATAGGGGCCCCAAGTGTCGAGGTGAGCATCAAAATGTACGACTGCGATCGGCCCGTGCAGACGATGTAGGGACTTCAGCGATGGGTAAGCAATTGTGTGGTCGCCGCCCAGTAGTACCAGACGCTGGCTTCGTTCTGAAGCCTCATCGAGCCCTCGAACCATAGAAGCTACAGCAGACTCGATGCTGAATGGCGTCACCGGGATATTCCCCAGGTCAGCAACTTGGTGGCCCGCAAACGGGTATGCATCCATTTCTACGTGGTAAGGACGTAGCAGGCGGCTCGCACCACGGATCGCCTCCGGGCCAAACCTTGCACCAGGGCGAAAAGTCACCGCTGAGTCGAAAGGAATTCCGATGACACCGACCTGATATTCACTGACCTGGTCAAGCCTCGGAAGCCCGGCAAATGTAGGTGCAGACGCATACCTTGGGGTTGCCGCGAAGTCAATCTGCGTGAGGATTTGCTCCCCCGCCGGTGTCTGCAGCGAGCTGTGCTCAGGTAGCGGACTCATAATGTTTGCTCCGTTTCTGTACTTAGGATTCTGAAGTGATGCGGAGCCCCTCGGGTGCTTCCACAAGGATGACGGTGAGACGGGGCGAAGCCGCAGCTTCTCGGAGCGCCTCTGTGAGCTGCCCCGGTGACTGTACCTGCACAGGAGTCGCCCCTAGGCCAGCCGTCAGCGCAGTAAAATCTGGGGCGCTGGTAGCGACACCTACCGGTTCGATTTCTACTCGATCGAATGAAGCTTCAATTTCGCGATAACCACCGTTGATCCATATCACTACGGTGAGCTGCCTATTGAGGTCGACTGCGGTCGCGAGCTCAGCGATCGTGAACAGTGAGCTTCCATCCCCAGCAACGGCGATTACCGGCCGTTCAGGCTGCGCAATCGCAGCACCGACTGCCATGGGGAGAGCGGGCCCAAGCGTGCCATATCCGTAAGGCGACAACCATGTTGCCCCACTCGGAAGCTCCATGAACTGATGAGCTTGGTATGCCAACTGCGCCGAGTCCACCGCGATGATCGCATCATCGGGCAGCCCCTTGCGAAATGCTTCCACCCATTCGTAGTAAGGATCACTCGTGTAAGCGCTAGTCCACGAACGTCGAGCTGCAGCGGCCCGGTCAACACCGCGGGCAGCCCTCAACGACCTGGGGGTCGCCGTAAGGAGTGCCCTCAACCGCTGAAGGAACTCTGCGGCATCCGCGCAAATGGTGGGGGTTTCTTGGTCTTGATGCGAAGCTGAAGGGTCAATATCCACTCTGATGATGTTGTTGAGACGAACGGGCGTTGATCCGGTCGCAATGTATTCGAAATCTGACAGCTCTGTTCCGATGGCGAGAACGAGATCGGCGTCTTGCAGAAGTTGTTGTGTCCCCTCAAACGGTGTTGAGACATTAACATTTAGCGGGTTGTGATCAGATAACAGCCCTTTAGAGTTCGTGGTCAGCACCACTGGAGCGTCTAACCGTTCAGCAACGTCAGCCAGCAAGGCACCTGCGTTACGGCACCCTCCGCCGGCGACGATCACGGGAGCGTCAGCTGTGGCTAGCAGCGCTGCGACGCGCTCCATTTCTTGCGTGTCTACTTCGGGCAAGGCTTCTGGAGTGGTGTCTGCCCTCGAAGGAAGTTCCACAAGCTCTGCCAACACGTCAAGCGGAACACCGATGTAGACCGGGCGCGGGCGCTCTGTGCGCCATCGGTCGTACATTTCGTCCACTGAATCGCTAAATTCTGCGATCGAAGAAATATTTTTGCTGAAGAGCGTATACGGGCGCAAGGTGTCTGCAATGTCTGGGGTGTCATGCAGTGTCCCCCGGTGCTTGCCTACCTGCGAGGACTCCACCGTAGACGCCACGATCAACATAGGAATGGAGTCGTGCCACGCCTGGGCAATTGCGGTCAACGCGTTCAAGACACCAGGCCCAGTCACCAGGAAGCACACACCCGCCCGGCCACTGGTTCGGGCAAACCCATCAGCCATGAAACCGGCACCTTGCTCGTGTCTCGGCACCACTGCGGTGATTCCATTACGTTTGAGCCCGCGAAAAAGCTCCAGCGTGTGCACCCCAGGAATTCCAAACACCGTGTCAACGCCCTTGGACGACAGCACCGCACAGATTGCTTCACCGAATCGCATCATTGCGATCTCCTCCGTTTTTACCACTGTGGTCCTCTTCGATTCAGATTCCGGTTCATCACTTTGGCCGGCTCACAACACTCGCCGATGGGGAACCCGTTTCATGCCATTCAGCAATGTAACGCGCCGGATCGGTCTCGTAGTGACGCAGAGCTGCGTCAGATAGATATGCCGCGTGAGGCGTGAGGATTGATCGCGGGTGGACTCTCAATGGATGGTCGGCCACTGGCGGTTCACCCACCAGCACATCGAACCCGACGCCCGAGAGCTTGCCTGAGTCGAGTGCATCCACACAGGCCTGCAAATCCACGAGCTCGCCCCGTGAGACATTGATAAGTACGGCATGATCACGCATCTTGTCGATCACGTCGGCGTTGACTACCTCACGCGTGTCCTCAGTCAACGGTAGGTGCAGGGACACAATGTCTGCAGATGCTAGGACCTCGTCAAACGCTGCCGCTTTCGCGACCCCGTCCGACGGAGGGCTAAACGGATCATGCGCTAGAACCTGTTTGAAGAGCGGCGACGCGATGCGGGCGAGTTCGGCCCCGATACGCCCATAGCCGATCAGCCCTAACGTGAGCTCGCTCGTGCGCCGGGGAACCCGCGTGAGCTCGTCAACCCAGCCCCCCGAGCTCACTACTCGTGTCATCTCGGGAAGCTCACGAATGGTCGCGAGCGCAAGTGTGAGCGCGTGAGTCGCGACTTCCTGAGTCGCAGCCGTGCCCAGATTAGTGACCCAGATTCCCCGCGCGACTGCAGCTTCCAAATCAATCATGTTCGTACCATTACTAGAAGCAGCAATGATCCCGAGCCTAGGTAGCTGATCGATAATGCCCGCGGTGATCTGCGAATAACCAGCGATAATCGCGATTGCGTCACGTTGAGAGGCAGCAATCACTCCGTTACGATCCATGCTTAAAAGTTCTGTACGCAGCCCCTGTGCGGAGAGGAGCGCCCGAGCGGGTTCCGGGTCAAGATCTGAATATTCGGCAAAAAGCACAAGTGGCTGACTCACTGCGGTCTCCTTTGGTTAAGCGGCGGCTTCGCGACCCCGTTGGCAAGCAAGAAACTAAAGAACCTTAGAAAGGAAATTGCGCGTTCGTTCGTGCTGTGGATTGCCAATCACATCAGCGGGGTTGCCGCTTTCGACAACTTGCCCGTCGTGCAAGAAAGCAACCTGATCACAGACCTCTCTCGCAAAACCGATCTCGTGAGTGACGATGATCATTGTCATGCCACCGTCGGCGAGCCCACGCATAACATCGAGCACTTCTCCCACAAGCTCAGGATCAAGAGCGCTCGTCGGCTCGTCAAAAAGCATGACCTCTGGCTCCATTGCAAGCGCACGCGCGATCGCGACTCGCTGCTGCTGTCCACCCGAGAGCTGGTTTGGATAGTGTGCGTGGTGCGATGTGAGCCCCACCCGTTCGAGCAGCCTTTGAGCACGCTCAATCGCATCTCGACGCGAAAGTTTCAGAACGCTCATTGGCGCTTCGATCAAATTCTCGAGCACTGTCATGTGCGCAAACAGATTGAATTTTTGGAACACCATGCCCGTACGCAAGCGGCTCTTCGTCAGCGCGGCTTCATCGAGGTCATAGAGCTTCCCGTTTTGGGCACGGTAGCCTACGAGCTCGCCGTCGACCCAAATACGGCCCCCATCAATCTTTTCAAGGCTGTTGATGCAGCGCAGGAATGTCGATTTACCGCTTCCGCTCGCACCGAGCAAAGAAACCACTCCGCCTCGCTGGATATCGAGGTCAATTCCTTTGAGCACATGGTTGTCTCCGAATGATTTTTGAACGTTTCGAGCCGCAACCATGGGCAGCAACGAAGACGGTTGGACAGCAGTGACCTGACTCATGATCGACGTCCCTCCCGCTTCTCCTGAACTACTTCCAAGATTTGAGTGTTTGACAACCGCCCTGGGATAAGCCCCTTAGCTACCCTCTTCCCTATCCGCGGATGGGTCTGGCTAAAGCCGCGAGCGAAACGCTTCTCAATCTGCATCTGCAGAAGCGTGAAGATCGTAGTGAAAACGAGGTACCAGACGGTAGCAACAATCAGCAGCTCAAACACATAGAAGTTTCTCGCCGAAACTATTTGAGCCCGATTAAGCAGATCAGGGACCGCGATGACGGACACCAAAGATGTCATTTTCAACATGGTGATCAGGTTGTTACCCACCGGTGGGATGATGACGCGCATGGCTTGCGGCAAGATGATGCGCGACATGATTCGCCTACTACGCAACCCCAAGGCAGATGCGGCTTCCACTTGGCCTCGGTCAACTGACTGAATACCGCCTCGCACGATTTCCGCCATGTACGCACCTTCGTTGAGCCCAAGCCCAAGCAGTGCGGCCATGAATGGTGTCATGAAAATATTGGTGTCGACCGAAATCTCACCAAATCCCAGCCGAGGGAAGAAGAGAGCCAGGTTGAACCAGAGCAATAGCTGCACCAGCAATGGTGTGCCGCGGAACAGCCAGATATAGCCGTTTGAAACTGATTGGAGAACCCTGTTCGAGGACAACCGAGCGACCGCTAGGACGGTGCCCAACGTCAGGCCAATTGCCATCGCCAGTGCAGTGAGGAGCAGGGTGGTACCGAGGCCACGGAGAATTCCAGGGGCCGCAAGATTGTCAAACACAATTGACCATTTGATGTTCTCGTTGGTGGCCATCCGCCAGGCCAATGCAGCCAACAGAAGGATAACGAGAACGCCAGCTACGGCCTGCCATGGATGCTTCACAGAGACCGAGTGAATTGCCCCCGTTCCCTGCGCTTCTTGTTCGAGCTTTTCGATCTGATGATCGTTCAGCGCACTCGTGGTCACAGCGGGTTCACCTCAGACTGTTCGATTGCGCCCGATTCCAAGTTATTCTCCGTCAAAATTTCGAGGTATCGCCCCGAGGCGATAAGTTCATTCATCGCAGCGAGTACTGCGTCTCTCAGCTCTGGATCATCCTTACGGAACGCCTTGCCGAGGGTCTGCGGCTCGAGCTCAGGAAGCAAAATCGCCTCGAAGGTTTCACCTTCCCCAAAGGTCTCCGCGTTGTACTGTGCTGCTGGGAACTGAGCGAGGTGAGTATCAGCTCGGCCACTCTGCAGTTGCTGTAGGGCGTCACTGTCTGCGGGGAATGCCAGGATCTCCATCGGATCGTTTTTACACAGGTCCTCGTTTAAGCCTTGGAGGACATCAAGCTGATGCGACGCGTCGAGAACCGACACGTTGAGGCCACACAGATCGCTTGTTTCTTCAATGCCCAGAGGGTTACCTGCGAGAACAGTCACGCCCTGTGGCGTACTGAAATATGAAATAAAATCGTACTTCTCAACGCGCGTCTCGTTGATGCCAATCGCGGCGCTGATCATGTCAATTCGCCCGGCGTCAAGAGCTGGGAGGAGGCCATCCCATGCCATGTTCTCCAACTTGATCTTGACCCCGAGGACCTCTCCCAACGCATAAACGATGTCAGGATCCACACCAATGATGGTTTCCTGGTCCTCATCGAAATACTCGTGGGGCGGATAGAAAGCTTCCGTGCCCACTTTAATTTCGCCGGCCTCTTGGATACGGTCAGGAAGCAAAGCATGCAACTCCGGATCCGCTTCAAGGACGGGCCCTTCCTCAGCTTCCGGAGCACTCGAGCAGCCCATCAGCAAAACAGCAGCCGCGGAAGTTGCCGCGATGGAAGACAATACAGTTCTTTTACGAATAGACATTAAAGGACTCCTACTGGGTTTACTTTCAACCACCGAGCGGCTACTTTGCCTCTCGCGGGTTTGCCAAATGGCGGCAATGTGCATGGTGAGATTTCCGCATTACACTGGCCACCCCGAGGGACGCCAGGCCTCGCCAAAGCGCAATAACGGACCAATCTCTCGCTCGTCGATGAGCGACTCTCTTCCAAAAGATTAAAGAAAGAAGATCAGCAGTGCTGCTCTCGAGTATAGTATAGCAATACTTTATGATTGCGATAGTGGCACATTCGGGCAATCTCAAGTTGCTTCAGCGCATCAGTGAAAACAGTCATTGACTATTGCTTTGAGGCGTGCAGGAGTGGGGCCGCGATCAGGCCCTCTTGAAACGCCGCAGTCGATAGCGTCTTGAGACCACGAAGGTTCACCAAGCCAGGCAAGCAACGCATAAAGCGAGGCCCGTTAACTCAGAGTCGGCCGAGACCAGGCTGCTCAGCGCTCGAGCACTACCGTGCCAGCTTCATCGCGCGTCACTCGGCCTGCGTACGAGACGGTGACTGTGACCCGCGGCTCTTCCAGCCTCGCGAGGTAGGTTGCCGCGAGCTCATACTCTTGGCCCGTCAGCACAAGGTCGGGCCCGGTTTGGCGAAACCACGACACCGATATCGCTGCGGGGTCAGCGACGTCGCGTAGGGCCTCGACGAGCTCGCTCGGGCACGAGGGGCCGGTCAGTCCCTCGTCTTCGCAGGCGCCCTGCAACCGCTGAATTTCGGCGGCGACCGCAGGTTCAACGTCGGGCCTAAACGTGGGCCTGATGGCGTGGAGATCGTCGGTGGGGGTCTGCACCGTGAAGGCGGAGTCCTCAGCATCGGTCATCTCGAGCAACCCGGTCGGGTCGGCGTAGGTGAAGTCGTAGCGTGCGGGCAGCAGGGTGATACTGCCACTCTCAACCTCACTCGGCGTGAATGTGAATGCGTCGTTGATGGTGAGCGTGCCCGCATACGGCAGAAGCGAGATGTGCACCGACAGATGCGACCCCAGCCCGGTGATCTTCGGCACCCCGTCTTGAGTGCGCGCCCGCAGCTCGAGTGTTTCGGGGTGAGCCTGGTCATCGAGCACGTACTCGACCTGCGCGGTTACCCCGGTCCAGCCGTCACCCACGGTGCTCACAATGCGCGCATCAGATGGGATGGCTGCCGAGGCCGCGTACAGGTCATCGTCGATGAGCGCCGCGTCGAAATCTACGTCGGTGAGCGCGGCGGCGGCCGTCGCCTCGCCCGCTTCGAGGTGATCGAAAAACTGCTCGATGACCTCGATGCTGCCCGAATTATCGGGGGCGGGCGCCGAGGCCGCGCAGCCAACGAGGGCGACCGAGCCGGCCGCGACGAGGGCGATGCTGGCCACCACGCGGGCGGGCCCGCGTCGCCCGGCGAGCTCGCGCAGCCTGACAGATACAGGGAGCGCGCCGCCGGCTCGATGATCGATGCGGCTCATGGCGGGCTCCTCACACAGGTACGTCTCACGCAGGTACGTCGCGCACGCGCGAGTCACGCGCCACAACGGCCCCATCGTACCCCGGGGTACTCGCACCTCTCGGCAGAGCACCCCGGCAGGGAACACCCCCAGCGGTTACGCGTTCGCGATCAGTTCCTTGAGCATCGCCAGCTGCTCACGTGAGCAGTCATCGGCGTGCTCGTTCTCGGCGAAGACGTTCGACACGATGAGTGCGTCTTCGCGATCGAGGTAGCCCGTCGCCTTAAGCGTGCCGAACAGTTCGGCCCAGTCAACGTCGCCGTCACCGATCGACAGGTGCTGGTGCACGCGCACCGCGTTCCCCGGAGGGTTCGTGATGTAGCGCAGCCCGTTCGAGCGGTTGTGGTCGAACGTGTCGGCCGCGTACACGGCGCCGAGGCGGTCGCCCAGCTCGGGGATCAGTGTGGTGGCCTGATCGCCCATGTGGAACGAGTGTGAGGCGACGTACACGAAGCCCACCTGCGTTGAGTTCAGGCCGCGAATGATGCGCCAAGCCTCAAGCCCGTCCTCGACGAAGTCATCGGGGTGCGGGTCGATGTTCAGCTGGATGCCCTCGCGCTCGAGCACGGGAATCAGCTCTTCCATGGAGCGGTAGAACCCGGCCTCAGAGTCTTCCTCGCGCTCGGGGCGACCCGAGAACTCGGTGTTGACCATGGGCACACCGAGCTCTGCAGCGATCTCGATGTAGCGCTTCATGTTGCGCACGGCAGCCTCACGCTGCGGCTCTTCGGGCCACGAGAAGCGCTGCACCGGCAGCACCGACGTGATCGTTACCCCGGCGTCGCTCGCACGCTTCTTCAGTGCCTGCACCATTGAGGTGTCGACCTTCGGGTAGTGAAAGTGCCGCCCAAAATCGGGGTTGGGCGTGAGCTGCAGATACTCGTACCCGAGCCCCGCGACGAGGTCGGGGAAGTCGAGCAGGTGCACCGTGTCGTTGTACGGCGTCGGATCAAGCGCAATGCGAACCATGATGTCTCCTTGAAAACCTAGTGCAAGCTATGCGTAGAACGCGGGGCGTTCGGGGGCGGTGACGGGCACGATGCCGCCCCCGTGCATGGCCTTCACGCCGGCCTCGCACGACAGGGCCACAAGGTAGCCGTCCCACGCATTGGGGCCGTCGACGAGGTCGCCGCGGCGCACCGCATCAACCCAGCGCTGAATCTGCGCGTCGTAGGCCGAAGCAAAACGAGTCACGAACGTCTCGTGCTCCTTCACGATGTGGTTGCCGCGCTCCCAGCGCTGCATGCCCGAGGGCTGGCCGATGCGGGCAACGCCCTGCTCGAACACGGCCTCGGTGGCGACCTGGTAACCAAACCCAACGCTGACGTTCATTTCGACGTCGACGAGTACGCCGTTCTCGAGCTCCATGATCACGAGAATCGGCTCGCGCAGACGCTCGGGGGCGTGTGAGTTGCGGCGGGGGAACTTCACCTCAACGCTCGCGACGGGTGAGCCAGCAAGCCACGGCACGACATCGAACTCGTGTACCACCGAGTCGGTGATGAGCATGTCGTTTGTGTAGCTGTCGGGCACCGACGGGTTGCGGTGCACGGCGCGCACCATCATCAGGTCGCCGCTCGCGCCCGATTCCACGAGCTGACGCAGCTCCTGGTATTCGGCGTCGAACCGGCGCATGAAGCCCACCTGAATGTGGGGCTTGTCGAGTTTCTGCTCGAGCTCGAGTACCTCCCACGAGCTCGCCGAATCCTGCGTCAGCGGCTTCTCGCACAGAATGGGCAGGCCCGCATCGAGCGCGGGGCGCAACACGGGTGCGTGGAACTGGCCCGGCACCGCGATGAGCACGGCGTCGAGGGCGTCGGCCGCGATTGCGTCCTCGACGCTCGCGAACACAAGCGCTCCGGGCGCGTTTGCCGCAGCCGCAGCGGCGCGGTCGGCATCGGGCTCGACGACCGCCGAAACCCGGGCCCCCGCGATCCGGTGCGTAATGCGCTTAATGTGGTCGGCGCCCATCATGCCGGCGCCGACGACGGCGATACGAAGTTCGTTTGTCATGGTGTTTCCTCTCAGGAAATTCGGGCCAGGTGGGTGCATCCGAAGATATGTTCGCGGGTGCGCTTGGCGATGGGGAAGGGTGTATCGACGCCGCAGCCGTACATGTCTTGCTCGACGATCGCGAAGATCTCAGAATCGATATTGGCGACCGCTTCGATCACCGGCGCGAGATCGGGGATGCCCTGCGGCGGTTCGATCATGATGCCCTGCGTGACCGCATCGGCAAACGGCGTATCGTTCTTCAGCACGTCGAACAGCAGCGTCGGATCGACCTGCTTCAGGTGCAAGTATCCGATGCGTTCGGGTCGCTCCTCGATGAGCTTGACGTTGTCGCCGCCGTAGTATGCGAAGTGGCCTGTATCGAGGCAGAGGTTCGTGTAGCGCTCGTCGGTTTCGTCGAGGAAGCGTACGACCTCGCGTGTGGTGCCGATGTGGCTGTCGGCGTGCGAGTGGAACTGCTGCTTCATGCCGAATTCTTCGAGCAGGGCCTTGCCGAGGCGGTCGTGACCGGCGCCCAGCTTCTTCCACTGCGCATCATCGAGCGTGCGTGCCTCGAGCACCTCGCTCGTGGCGTCGCTGCGCCACAAATCAGGGATCACCACGAGGTGTTCTGCGCCAAGCTTTGAGGCGAGGCCCGCGACATTGAGCGCCTGGTCCCAGGCACGCTTCCACTCGTCTTCACCCTTGTGGAACCCGGTGAAAACGGTGCCGGCCGAGAGCTTCAGGCCGCGCTTACCAAGTTCGTCCTCTAGCTGGTGAGGTTCGGTGGGCAGGTACCCGTAGGGGCCCAGCTCGATCCACTCGTAGCCTGAGGCGACTACCTCATCAAGAAACCGTTCCCAGGGCACCTGGTTCGGGTCATTCGGAAACCACACGCCCCAGGAATCGGGGGCGGTGCCAATGCGCAGGCCCGGGTTCTGGGCCAACTGTTCATTCACGGTTCAAACTCCATCGTCGCGCGCTCGTGCTGGCGAAACCCCTACGGTCACGCCTTTGATATGACAATAGGCCAAAATGAGGGTGTTTTCCAGTTGCGCGCGCACGTCGCGGCAACAAATTTGAGAGAGCTCAGGTGAACCGCAGGTTTGGTGCCACGGGAGCACTGGGCAGGTATTTAAGATACCCAGAGAAATTAGATACCCATGAGCGCGATAGGCCCACAAAACGCAAGAATCCCCCACCGATACCCCAAGAGTGAACTGGGAATACCTGCGGGGGACTTGACTGTGGCGCGTGGCCAGGCTCAGCGCACAGCCCGGCTTAGCCAGCGGCGCTTGTTAGCCTAACAGCGGCTTCTGCGCGGCCTGCTGCTCGAGGTACTCGGCACGGGCGCGCTGCGTCGACTCGAGATCTGACACCTGGGGCACGGGCACGTCCCACCAGCCAGCGCCATCGGGTGCGTAGAGCAGCGGGTCGCTGTTGATGTGGATGAACGTGGCGCGATCCGAAGCCTTCGCCTGGGCCATTGCGGCCTCAAGATCCTGGATCGCCGAGGCACCCGGATCTACCTCGATGACGTCCATGCCGTAGCTGCGGGCGTTCATCGCGAGGTCGACGGGCAGAATCTGCTCGCCCTGGAAGTTCTTCGCTTCCTCGTCGTATTCGCGGTACCAGGTGCCGAAGCGCTCTGACCCGACGGTCTCAGACAGGTGACCGATCGACGCGTAGCCGTGGTTCTGAATGAGCACCACAATGATCTTGATGCCCTCGGCAACGGCGGTGACAAGCTCGGTGCTGAGCATCAGGTACGAACCGTCGCCCACCATCACGATGACATCGCGGTCGTCGCCGGCCTCGACGAGGCCGCGCTTGGCGCCCATGCCGCCCGCGATCTCGTAACCCATGCACGAGAACGCGTATTCGACGTGGTAGCCGAGAGCGTCACGCACGCGCCACAGCTTGTGGAGATCACCGGGCAGCGATCCGGCCGCCTGCACGATGACGTCCTTCGGGTCAGACGAGCGCTGCACCGCGCCAATGATTTCTGACTGCCCAGGGAGCTCGAGGCCCGAGGGCTCGAAAGCCTCATCGACCAGCGCATCCCACTCAGCCTTCAGCGCAGCGATGCGCTCGGCGTAGGCAGGTTCGACACGCAGCTCGTCGGCGGCGCCTGACCCGTGGGCGTCGATCAGCTCAAGGAGCATCTCGCGGGCGTCAGCGACAACGGCGATCTGCGTGCCGTGCTTGTAGGCGTCGAATGACGCAACGTTAATGTTGACGAACTTCACGCCGGGGTGCTGGAACGCGGTGCGCGAGGCGGTGGTGAAGTCGCTGTAGCGCGTACCGATGCCGATGATGACGTCGGCTTCGGCCGCAACCTTGTTCGCCGCGAGGGTGCCGGTCGCGCCCACGCCGCCAAGGTTCTGCGGGTGATCCCAGGCGAGCACGCCGCCGCCGGCCTGCGAGGTGCCAACGGGAATACCGGTGGCCTCAACGAAGGCGCGCAGCTGCTCTTCGGCGTCGGAGTACAGCACGCCGCCGCCGGCGATGATCATGGGGCGCTTTGCGCCGCGAATAGCCTCGAGCGCCAGTGCAAACGCGTCGCGCTCGGGGCGCGGGCGGCGAATGCGCCACTCACGCGGCTGCAAGAACTCCTCGGGCACGTCCATGGCCTCGGCCTGTACGTCCTCGGGCAGCGAGATGGTCACGGCGCCGGTCTCGGCCGGGTCGGTGAGCACGCGCATCGCGGCGAGCGCGATCGAGAACAGCTGCTCGGGGCGCTGCACGCGATCGAAGAACTTCGAGATCGGGCGGAACGCATCGTTGACCGTGAGGCCGATGTCGTGGGGCTGCTCAAGCTGCTGCAGCACCGGATCAGCGACACGGGTCGCAAAGGTGTCGCTGGGGAGCAACAGCGCGGGCAGGCGGTTGGTCGTGGCAAGCGCCGCGCCCGTCAGCATGTTGGCGGCGCCGGGGCCCACCGATGCGGCCGACGCGTAGGTGCCGCGGCGGCGGTGCATGCGGGCGTAGCCGACCGACTGGTGCACCATGGCCTGCTCGTTGCGGGCCTGGTAGTACGGCATCAGGTCAGGGGTGTGCACGTTGGCCTGCTTCAGCGCCTGGCCGATGCCTGCCACGTTGCCGTGACCGAAGATGCCGAACATACCAGGGATGGTGCGCTCGCGAATCTCGTTGCCTTCGGCATCGCGATCGACCGTCCACTGGTTGGCAAGAAACTCGACCAGCGCCTGGCTGACCGTCATACGGCGGGTGTTCATCGGGTCTCCTCGGTGGTGGTCGATACGGTGTTTGATGCCGCGTCTGCAGCGGCAGCGGTCTTGTACGGCAGGCGAGAGTCGAACTCTTGACCCTCCCAGGTGTCGCGCACCCAGCCGTGGGCCGGGTCATCGCTGATCAGCCAGCTGCGCTCGGGGTCGGGGCCCGCCATAACGTTCAGGTAGTACATGTCGTAGCCGGGGGCTGCGACGGCGGGGCCGTGGTAGCCGTAGGGCACGAGGGCGACGTCGCCGGTGAAGACGCGTGCGTCAATGTCGATGTCGCCTGCGGGTGACGAATAGGTGCTGAACATGCCAAAGGCGTGCTCTTCACTGACGTCCGCGGGGGCACCCTTGGTGGGTGCGACCTCGAAGTAGTAGATCTCTTCGAGCTCTGACTCGTGGTCAGGCTCGTGGATGTCGTGCTTGTGAGGCGGGTACGACGACCAGTTTTCAGACGGCGTAATCACCTCGACGACGATGAAGCGGGCCGCGTCGAGTGACTCCTTGCGACCGAAGTTGTGCACCTGACGGCTTGAAGCGCCGGCGCCGCGCAGCTCGACGGGCACCTCGTCAACCGGCATGTACGCCGAGGGGCGCACGATGTCGGTCGGTGAGGTCGCGACGAGGAAGCGCGTTTCACCAGCGGTGCGAGCCGTCACGGTCGCGGTGCTGGCAGACGAGAGGTAGAGCACATCGGTGGGGCCGTCGAAGACCGAGTTGCGGCCGTTGAGCACGGTCACCTCGTCGTCGTGTGCGATCTCGAAGGATCCCGATAGCGGAACGATCAGTCGTTCAACTCCGGTGCCCTCGAGCGCGATCGATTCGCCCTCGGCGAGCCGTGCCACACGCAATCCGGTGTGTTCCCACCCGGGAACGCGCTCGTCTACAACGGTTTCCCAACCGCCCTCGGCGAGTTCGCCGCGGCGGTGAAACCAGCGTTCGACCTGCTCAGTCATGTGCTCTACCCCTCGTACGGTGTACTACTTAGTCGTTCTGCGGGAAACCGAGGTTGATGCCGCCGTGCTTTGCGGGATCAAGCCAGCGGCTCGTGATGGCCTTCTCGCGGGTGAAGAAGTCGAAGCCCTGTACGCCGTACGCCTTTGCGTCACCGAACAGCGAAGCCTTCCAGCCGCCGAACGAGTGGTACGCAACGGGCACGGGGATCGGCACGTTGATGCCGATCATACCGACGTGGATCTCGTGCTGGAAGCGGCGAGCTGCGCCACCGTCGTTCGTGAAGATCGCGGTGCCGTTGCCGTACGCGCCCGAGTTGATGAGCTTGACGCCCTCTTCGAAGGACTCGATGCGCACAATCTGCAGCACCGGCCCGAAGATCTCTTCGGTGTAGGCACGTGACTCGGTCGACAGGTTGTCGATGAGGGTGGGGCCGAAGAAGAAGCCGTCCTCGTGGCCCTCGACCTTGAGGTCGCGGCCGTCAACAACGATGCGGCCGCCATCGGCCTCAGCAATGTCTACGTAGTTCTTAACCTTGGCGCGGTGCTCAGCGGTGATCAGCGGGCCGAGATCGGGCTCACCCGCCTCGTTACCTGCACCGTTGCCGACGCGCAGCGTTGCGATGCGCTCCTTGATCTTCTCGATCAGCTCGTCTGCGACGGGCTCAACAGCCAGCACGACCGAGAGGGCCATGCAGCGCTCGCCTGCGGCACCGTAACCGGCGTTTACGGCCTGGTCAGCGACGAGGTTGAGATCAGCGTCAGGGAGTACGAGCATATGGTTCTTGGCGCCGCCAAGAGCCTGAACGCGCTTGCCGTTCTTGGCAGCGGTCTCGTAGATGTACTGAGCGATGGGCGTCGAGCCAACGAACGAGATCGACTGCACCTCGGGGGCGTTCAGCAGGCCGTCAACGGCCTCCTTGTCGCCGTTGAGAACGTTGAAGACACCGTCGGGCAGACCGGCTTCCTTCCACAGCTCAGCCATCCACAGGGCAGCTGAGGGATCCTTCTCAGAGGGCTTCACGATGACCGAGTTACCGGCCGCGATGGCGATGGGGAAGAACCACATCGGCACCATCACAGGGAAGTTGAAGGGCGAGATAATGCCCACAACGCCGAGGGGCTGCTTCAGCGAGTACACGTCGATGCCAGTCGATACGTTCTCTGAGAACGCACCCTTGATGAGGTGGGGGAAGCCCGTTGCGAGCTCCACAACTTCCTGGCCACGAGCGATTTCGCCCATTGCGTCAGAAAGCACCTTGCCGTGCTCTTCGGTGACGATCGCGGCAAGCTCGGTCTTCTTGTTGTTCAGCAGCTCGCGGAACTTGAAGATGATCGCCTGGCGGCGAGCCATCGACATCTCGCTCCAGATCTCAAAACCCTTCTGCGCCGAAGCGACCGCTGCTGCGATCTCTGCTTCGTTCGCGAGGGCGACCTGTGCGATGACCTCGCCCGTGGCGGGGTTGTGCACGGGTGCGGTGCGGCCACTCGTCGACTCGCTGCGCGCGCCGTCGATCCAGTGGGGAATCACGGGGGTGGTTGCATTGCTCATAATGTGTGCTTCCTTACTTGGAAAGGGTATTGATCCGGATCGATGCTTGCGCACCCAATAAAGCCCGGTGGTCTGATTAAACGAGGCCCGAGTGCACGAGGCGTGCAGCGGTGTCGACGGCGTCTTCGACGCTGCCGCTCGCGGGGTAGAGCAGCGTGCGGCCAACGGTCAGGCCCCGCACACCGGGAAGCGCGAGGGCGCGTTCCCACTCAGCGAACGTGTCTTCGGGATCGCCGCCGTTGTCGCCGCCAAGCAGCAGCGTCGGCATGGTCGTTGCTTCCATGACGCGCTCCATTTCGGGCACGACGGGCAGCTTCATCCACGTGTAGGCGCTCGAGTTGCCAAGGCCTGAGGCGATCGCGGTCGACAGGATCACGGCGTCGGCGGTGAGGTCGTTGCCGACCTTGCCGTTGACGCGGCTGCTCAAGAACGGCTCGAGCATGATCGGCAGCTTGGCGGCCGCAGCAGCATCAACGGCGCGGGCGGTGGCCTCGAGCGTTGCTGCGGTGCCGGCGTCGTTCAGGTCAACGCGAATCAGCGTCTTCGCGAAGTCGAGGCCGTCGCGCACCATCGAGTCAACGTCGTAGGCGGTGTAGCGGTCGTCGAGTTCGAACGAGGCGCCGCGCAGGCCGCCGCGGTTCATCGAGCCGACGACGATCTTGTCGTCGAGCAGGCCGAGAGCCGCGAGGTCATCGATGATGTCGGGGGTGCCGAGCACTCCGTCAACGCCGGGGCGTGACAGTGCGATCGCCATGCGCTCGAGCAGGTCGTAGCGGTTGGCCATGGCCGTCGGGTTCGAGCCGACCGCAATCGCACCGCGGGCCGGGTGATCGGCCGCAACGATGAAGAGGCGACCGTCGCCCTGCACGACGCTGCGGCGCTTGCGCGTCGCGAATCGCTCGGCGATGGTGTCGGGGGCAGCGGCGCGCAGTTCGCGCAGCGCGGCGAAGTCGAGGCTCACAGTGCAGCCCCGTTCAATACGGCTTCGATCTCTTCAGCGTTGGGCATCGCCGTGGAGCACTCGAGGCGAGTAGCGACGATGGCGCCAGCCACGTTCGCGAACTTCAGAATGCGCTCAAGATCCCAGCCCTGCAGCAGGCCGTGGCAGAGGGCGCCGCCGAAAGCGTCACCCGAGCCGAGCCCGTTGACGACATCAACGAAGTGGGGCGGCACCTCAACGCGCTCGTTGCGCGTCTTCGCCATAACACCCTTGGGGCCCTGCTTCACGATGGCAAGTTCGATGCCACGCTCAAGCAGGGCATCTGCGGCGCGATCCGGATCAGTCTCGCCGACAGCCACCTCGCACTCTTCCTTATTGCCCACCGCGACCGTGACGCCCTCGAGCGCCTGTGCGACCTGCGCCGAAGCCTCGGCGGGATCGGCCCAGAACATGGGGCGGTAGTCGAGATCAAGGATCGTGTGCGCGCGGCGGCCGCGGATAGCGAGTGCCGCGTGGTGTGCGGCGCGGCTGGGCTCCTGGCTCAGGCCGGTGACCGTGAGCCACAGGATCTTCGCGTTCTCGATCGCCGCGGCGTCGAGATCTGCGGGCGCGATCTCGAGATCGGGCGCCTTGGGCTCGCGGTAGAAGTACAGCGGGAAGTCATCGGGCGGGAAAATCTCGCAGAACGTGACCGGGGTGCTGTACTGCGGGTCGGTCTTGACCTCGCGGGGATCGACGCCGAGGCGATCGAGCTCACGCAGCAGGTACTTACCGAAGGGGTCGTTGCCCACGCGCGAAATCAGCGCGCTGTTGTGGCCGTAGCGTGCCGCGGCAACAGACACGTTTGCCGCGCTGCCCCCGAGGTACTTCCCAAAGCTCGTTACGTCCTCGAGACCGACGCCACCTTGCAGAGGGTAGACATCTACTCCGAGGCGTCCCATAACCAGCACGTCATCAGGACGTCGTTGTTCCGACATTCAGCCGCCGCCTTTCATAGCGCAATGCGACGCCTACCGCGTCGCTGCATTTGTCCTAACAATAGCACGAAGAGCGTTCAACGACATAGTTGTTTCGGATTTGGCGGTAATGTTGTCAGCACAATGCATCAATAGGACCGCACGATGTTGTGTTGTCCACCCAAGGAGCACCTTATGAGCACCGAGCCAGTCTGGCCCGCAGAGCTATTCACCGATCTTGACCGCACCGGCCCGATCCCCCTCTACTACCAAATCTCGAGTCGCCTCGAACGCGCGATTCGCGTGGGCACGATCCCCGCGGGGGCCCGCCTCGAGAACGAGATCTCGATCGGAGAGCAGCTGGGCCTGTCGCGCCCCACCGTGCGCCGCGCCATTCAAGAGCTCGTCGACAAGGGGCTCTTGGTGCGCCGCCGTGGCATCGGCACCCAGGTCGTGCAGGCGCGCGTCAGCCGCCCCGTCGAGCTGACGAGTTTGCATGAGGATCTCAACCGCAGCGGCATCAGCCCCACCACGCGGGTACTATCGCTCGAGCGGATGCCCGCAGACGCGGCCACCGCACAGCTGCTGAACGTCGCCGTGGGCACCGAAATTACGCGCATTCGCCGGCTGCGCAGCGCCGATGGCACCCCCATGGCCGTGCTTGAGAACATGCTGCCGCCCGAGTTCGCCGACATCACTATTGAGCACCTTGAAGCCAAGGGACTCTACGAGATTCTGCGCGCACGCGGCATCACCATCAAGATCGCGAACCAGACGATCGGCGCGCGCCGCACCCACGGCGATGAGCACGAACTGCTCGATCTGCCCAAGGGCAGCCCGTTGCTCACCATGGAGCGCGTGGCGTTTGACCAGGGTGGCCGAGTGATCGAGGCGGGGCAGCACTGCTACCGCCCCGACCTCTACTCGTTCTCGACGACGCTGGTTGCGCGGTAGGGCTGTTTCGTTTAGGCTACCCGGCCTGAACTTCCTCGGCTCGGGGTTCTTTCACTCCGGGCTTCATTAGCTCAGGTTGGTGGCGGCCCAGATTTTCATGGCGCCGTTGATGACCTCGGCGTTGGGCTGCCCACCGTAGGTCGCAGCAAACCGCGCGTCGGCGACATACAGCTCGGCCAGCCCCGTGTACTCCTCGAGGTTGGGTGCACGACCGCCCCAATATTCGGTGACCCACCGGTGATGATGTGCAACCAGGGCCTGAAACGGTGCACCCGCGGGGTCATCGCCTGATTCGGCTGCGCTGCGCAGGGCGGCGTTCACGTCGAGGCTGCGTTGGTCGTCGTCGCGCTGCTGCTCGGCGCCCATATTGTCGCGGCGCTTGGCGCTTGCTTCCCAGGCACTGTCGCCCCAGCGCTCGCGCACCTCGCCCTCGTACTGGCCATGGTCAAACCCGGCGAAGATCTCTTCAATGCTCATGGTGCGGCCCTTCTGCAAGGTGTCGAGGGTGAGCTGCACAGCGGCAATTTGTTGCGCGGTGGCTACTTGCCGCGCTTCGAGCAGTGCGAGATGGTCAGCGATGGCCCGTTCAAGGGTCGATTCATCGGCAAGGGCGACCTGAATTGAGGCGAGCGGCAAGTCGAGCGCCCGCAGCGACAGGATGCGGTAGAGCCGAGAGAGCTCGGGCTCACCATAAAATCGGTACCCGTTGCTCGCCACCCGAGAGGGCAGCAGCAGGCCAATCTTTTCGTAGTGGCGCAGCGCACGGCTCGTCGGCCCGGTCGCCCGCGCCACGTCTTTAATGGGCCATTCAGCCCCGCCGGCACGGTGTTGTTGGTTCGTCTTTTTGTTCATGCCCATCACTCTGCCGGTTGACGTTGCGGCAGAGTCAAGGCCGTTACGCGGTACGGCCGGCGCAGGCCAGCGAGTAGGCCTCGACGAGGCGCTCACCCGATGCGATCCAGCTGCTGTTCACGGCGTGCTCGCGTGCCGCGGCGCCCATACGCTCGAGGCGTTCGGCGTCGCCCAGCAGGTTGGCGACCTCGGTCGCCCATACCTGCGGGTCATCTCCGGTCACCAGTACACCAGTCGTGCCGTCGATGACGGCTTCGCGCAGGCCACCGGTGGCGCGGGCGATCACGGGAACGCCTGAGGCCGCGGCCTCGAGGGCGACGAGGCCAAAGGTTTCGGAGTGCGAGGGCACGACCATGATCGTCGCCGCGCGAATGCGCTCGGCGAGCTCTGAACGGCGCAGCGCACCATCAAAGGCGGTGGTGCTGAGCATGCCGTGGCGCGCGACGGCCTCGTGCAGACCCTGCGCGTACTCGTCGCCATCGGGCGGCGGTGCACCCACGAGGCGCAGCACCGGGCGGGTTTCGGCGGGCATGAGCGCAATGGCCTCGATGATCAGGTCGAATCCCTTGAGGGGGTGCAGCCGGCCCACGACGATCACTTCGGGGCGGCCGCCGCGCTTCAGCCAGTCGCGCTGTTCGGCGCAGACGGTGGTGACGCACGGGTAGAACAGCTCGGTATCGACGCCCAGGGGCACAACTCGAATTTGATCCGGATCGCCACCCAGGCGGTCGATCACGGTCTGCCGTTCGGCTTCGCTCACCGCGATGATGAGGTCGGCTTCGCTGGCAAGAAGTTTCTCGCCCGCGAGGCGCCCCGGGGACTCGGGGCGTTCGCCGTCGGTCAGCGGCGAATCGGGCTCGGCCGCGATGGAGTGGTAGCTCTGCACGAGCGGAATCTTGCGGCCGCGCGCCACCGACAGCGCAGCGATGCCTGAGAACCAGTGCTCGGCGTGGAGCAGGTCGACGGGGTCAAGCTCGAGTTCGGCGTCAAGCAGGTGGCCGAACTCGTCCATCACTGCTTCGTGTTCGCCCTTGGCCAGCAGGCGGGCGGGGCCAGCGTCGAGGTGAATCACCGCGAGTCCGGGCTGCACTTCGACCCGCTTGGGTACCGCAGCGTCGCTGCGGCGGGTGTAGATGCGCACGTCGTGGCCGGCGCGGGCAAGCGCCTCGGCCTGGGCTTGAACGACGACGTTCATGCCCCCGGCGTCTTTGGTCCCCGGAATGTCGAGCGGTGATGTGTGCAGCATCACAAACCCGATCGTCAACGCTGCAGAGTTCATGGCTTTAGCGTACCCGGTGCGAACTACACGCCCGCTGGACTCAGGCCGCTCGGCGCGGCTTTGACTCGGTACATGGCCTCAATTTTCATTTACCTGCACCCGCAGTTGTCCTGCAGGCTTTGTCATGTGTGCTTTGTGACATGGAATGGCCATGGCGACCGCCAGCGGAACGCTCTTGGCGCGGACTCAAGGTCCGCGCCAAGAGCGCCAAATATCGCCCGCACAATGTGGGATGGCTGCGTAGATTTCGCAGTGTTTACAGCTTCACGCCCACACCAGGTCGCCACCGGTCCCAGGCACCTGACCGCTCAAACTCATGGTCGAGAGGCACCCCCGTACGATCCTTCAGGAGAGACGTCCCTACGAGCCCAAGCGCTGTCATGAAGAGCAGATATGCGACGATCGCCCAGGTGCTACCGAAGGACTGCAGGAGGAGCTGTGCAATGGTTGGCGCGAAAGCGCCACCGAGAACTCCACCGAGTGCATAGCTGATAGAGATGCCCGAGTATCGGACGGATGCTGGGAATGACTCCGCATACCAAACGGCCTGGGGGCCATACGTGAGACCGAGACCTAGGGCGAGCAAGCAAGTACCAGTGAGTACTCCGAGCACGCCACCGCCAGTGACGAACTGGAAGAGGGGGATGACGCCTGCCGCCTGCACAAACCAGCCAACAGTCACGACTGGTTTACGGCCAAAACGATCTGTCAAAATACCAGAGAGCACGGTCGACGCTGCCCAGACCACAGCCGCAGTGAGTACCGCAAGTTGCACGTGAACCGGGTTGTAGCCCAGCCCTCCCTGGTCCTCGGGCCGAGAGGCGAGACCTTGCACGTAGCCGCCGGTCAGCATGTAACCAACGGAGTTGTTACCGGCGAAGAAGAGCGCACAGATGATGATAAGAGGCGTGTGGCGCTTGAACACCCGTGCGACGGGGGCGGATTCTTGTTGTTTGGTCTGTGCAATTTCCTCAAATACAGGGGACTCCTCGACAGAGCTACGAATCACAAATCCAACGATGATCAGCACAAGAGAGAACAAGAAGGGTACGCGCCATCCCCAAGCAATGAACGCGTCGCCAGGTGCGACGAACTGCATAATCGCGAGCATCGCGGAAGCGAGCAGCATACCGAACGGCACTCCGAGCTGGGGAAAGATACCGTACAGGCCGCGTTTACGAACTGGCGCGTGTTCAACCGACATGAGCACGGCGCCACCCCATTCACCACCGGCAGAAAGGCCCTGCAAGATCCTGAGGAACATCAGGATTATAGGAGCCGCCATACCGATCGTGTCGTAGGTGGGCAGCAGCCCTATTCCGGTTGTGGCCACCCCCATAAGCAGCAACGTGATGACGAGCATAGGCCGACGGCCAAGTTTGTCCCCAAAGTGGCCCGCGAGGAACGCACCGAGCGGGCGGAAGAGGAAGGAGAGCCCAATCGTCACAAGAGACAGGATCTGCATCATTTCAGGCCCCGCGGGCTGGAAGAAGAGTTGGGCGAGCACTAAGTTCGCGGCGAACGCATAAATAAAGAAGTCGTACCACTCAATCGTGGTGCCAATAATAGAGGCCGCGACAACCTTACGGCGCTCGCGAGCACTGGTAGGCTGCGGCCGGGGTTGGGTGAGAGTCATGAGTGACGTCCTTGTCGAATCTGCATGGCGGGTGATGGATGCCCTGGCCTGACGGCCCGAACGGATGGAAAGGTGAAATAGGCGTGGGGTTATGAAACAGCCCCGAAAGGCGTTACCAGGTGATGGGAAGCTCGGTGATCCCGCGAAATACCCAACCGTCCCAGCTCGGCGAACGATCCGGTGCCAGATCGATGCCGGGAATCCGTTCGTAGAGACGGGGCAGTGCGTGTTCAGCGATAGCGTCTTTCGCGGCCCAGCGCCCGGCACACATATGAACCCCGCTACCGAACGCGAGGTGTCCACGTGCGGTTCGGTGCACGTCGAATCGGTCTGCGTCGGAGAATATCGAGGTGTCACGATTGGCGCTCGCAAGCAGCAGTCCTACGTTCGTGCCGGCCGGGAGGAAGGTCCCTTGAATCTCGGTGTCGATCGCAACTTCCCGCGGCACCATGCCGATCGGTGACTGCCAACGTGCAGTTTCTTCGAACACATCACCCCAGTTGACCTCGCCAGCGAGCACCGTGGCACGCTGATCTGGGTGCATCGACAGGGCCCACACAAGGTTGGTGATCATATGCTGTGGCTCGTTCATGCCACCGGAGATAGTGAGCTGAACGTTGGCCCGCACTATTTCTTCCGAGAGGCCCACCTGTAACAAGTGAGACGTAATCGACTCGTTGGGTTCGGTGCGAAGCCGAGGGAGGAGCTCGTCGAGAACTGCGTTGACCTCGGCTTGGCTTTGATCTGCACGACGCCAGATCTCGGGGTCATCGAGGAGATTTCCGATCCCCGCAATGTAAGAGGTCGACCACCGGCGCATATCCTCAACGGCGACGTCCGCGGGGAACCCCAGTAGATCAATCAGATTCTGACTGGCCAAGGGGGCCGCGAAGTCGCGGTTGAGATCGGCATCTGCAGGTCCAACCTCAAGCAGGTGCCCAATCCAACGTTCCACGTTCGCTTCAAAGCGCGGCGACCAAACCTGGGTTACGGCCCGGGGTCGCAGCGTCGGGTTAATTGCAGAGCGTTCGGCTGCGTGGCTTGGGTCATCTTTACGGAGCATCGGCCGCCCGCCGAGTGATCGAACCATGGTGAGATTGGTCTCGGAATACGAGCTAAAGATCTCAGGCCTGTGCTCAGCCTCGGCGACCGCAGCGTGCGTAGTCAAGAACACTCGGTTCACAACGGGAGCGTTCACGACCGGACCGAGTGCCCGGAGGCGCTCAAACTGTGGATAAGGGTCCCTCATTGCAGATTGGGGATCAAACCACTCCGCAACGGGAACCTCGAGCGTGGTGGGCGTGTTCGTCATCGTGCGGCTCCTTTGCCATGTCGTCGACGGGAAGACCCGAGTTCATGACCATCATGGCCAGAAACCATCCACGGCTCAAACGGTCATTTCCGGGATCATTCCCGGAGCAAACCGGGGAACCCTTGCCGGTGCGCTGTCTTAGATAGGAGTCACCCGAAGGCGGCTTCAAACTCGGGGCGCAGCTGCTGGACGCATGCAAGCACCGCCGTAACGCGAGGCGGAATTGGATTGTGCGGCCACACCATAAGGATCTGTGTGGCGCGGGGCGGCGGATCGATATTCAAGTAGGCGAGCCGGCTGCCATCCCAGGCCTCAGTCGTCAGGTCGCGGCGCATCAGCAGCGTGTAGCCAAGGCCGCGTCCGACGAGTGCCCGGCAGAGCTCATAGTCAGTCGTGCGGTGTTGAATTCGGGGTGTGATGCCCTGCGTGGACATCAGCTCAAGTGTGTGCGTGCGACTCGCCACGATGTCGAGCAACACCATAGGTTCATGAGCAACCTCGGCGAGAGAGACGGTTCCACGGGTAGCCAACGGATGCCCTGCAGCGACCACAAGCATGGCCTGAGTGGTCGTGATCGGGATCCGGGGGTATTCTGGCGGCACTCCGATATCAAACGTCACGACGAGGTCGAGTTCGCCGCTGTTTGTAGCCGTCAGCAAGCTCTCGAGGTCACCCGTTCGGTACTCAATGTGGATCCCTGGATAGGTGCGTTGCGTGGCGACAATGAGGCGAGGCAGGATCACGCTAGCAAGCGTTCCGATCACGCCGATCCGCACGGGCCCCACGACCGCGCTCAGCTCGTGCCCTACAGACGCACTGAGCTCGGCACCCTCGGTGAGTATCCGGCGCGCGATCGGAACGATCGTGATCCCGTCAGATGTGAGAGTGGCCCCACGGGAACGCTTCCGTCGGAATAGCTCCGCATCCAGCGCCCGTTCGAGCGCGGTAATGGAATCGGACACAGCGGAGTCTGAGGCATTGAGCGCAACTGCGGCGCGCGCAATTGATCCGGATGCAGCTACAGCGAGGAAGCATTCGAGCTGCCGCAGTGTGTATGGCAGGGGTGGGGTTTTCGCGGCAGAACTCAGTGGAGTGGCATCGATGTCGCTCATATGAATCAGTATCCCGGATTCTTCGGGAAAGTACAGCGGGTATTCCCGCTTCCATAGAGGTAGGCAAGTGCATGAGGATAGGAGCAGCGCGGAGAACTCACCGCAGCACAGAGCAGTGCAAGGAGCCAACGATGCCAAAAATTACCTATGTGGCAAAGGACGGGACCCCCGTCGAGATCACCGCCGAACCCGGGCAGAGCGTGATGCGCACGGCGATCCTCAACGGCGTTGACGGGATTGTAGGCGAATGTGGTGGCCAGGCAATGTGCGCCACCTGTCACGTTTTCGTCGAGCAGGTTAATGGAGGCGCTCCCGACCCCGGGGTCCTACCCGAGATCAGCGACGATGAGGACGAGATGCTTGACTGCACAGCCGATCCGCGTCAGCCCATCAGCCGATTAGGGTGTCAGCTCAAGGCTGGTACCGATTTCAACGACATCATTGTGCGACTCCCCGAAACGCAGGTGTGACATGCGCGGCAACGTAGTTGTGATCGGTGCGGGCCAAGCAGGACTGACCGCGGCTGTAACGCTGCGAGAGCGTGGCTGGTCTGGCGAGATTCATCTCATCGGGGAAGAGGCAGAAGATCCGTACCAGCGGCCTCCGCTTTCGAAGGGCTATCTGCATGGGAGTGAGAGCCGTAGCGACCTCCTCCTGCGCTCCCCTGACGCGCTCGCCCGAGACGGGATTCTGTTCCATCGCGGGAGCCAGGCAATCAGCATTGATCGTAAAGCCTGTGTCGTGACTCTTGATTCCGGTGTAGCGCTGAAGTACGAGGCATTGATCCTTGCAACGGGGTCTCAGCCCAGGCAGCTCACCCTGCCAGGAAGCGAGCTGGCTGGAATCCACTCAGTGCGCACGATTGCCGACTGCGATGAGCTCCGCGCTGATCTCGCCAACGGCGGCGACACGGTGTTTATCGGCGGTGGTTTCCTCAACCTCGAGGTTGCCATAGAAGCCAAACGGTACGGGGCCGTCACTGTTCTCGAGATGGCCCCCCAGATCCTTGGTCGGGTGTTGAGTCGAGAAGCGGCAAATGTTCTCGCCGAATACCACGAAGGGCTCGGGATTCGGATTAGCTGTGGCGCTGAGATCGTCGGCCTCACGGACTCACACGAGGGAGCAGATTCAGCGCCCCGCAGAGTCACCGGGGTGCAGCTGTCAGACGGCAGCGTAATCCAGGCTGAACGCGTAGTTGTGGCTATCGGTGCCGAACCACGTGATGAGCTTGCCCAGTCAACGGGCATCGAAGTCTCTGGCGGGATCGTAGTTAATTCGTCTCTGCGTACGAGCGATGAACGGATCTTCGCAATTGGGGACTGCGCCCGTTTCCCTAGTGTGCATGCCGGGGCGAAGATGCGTGTCGAATCGGTACAGAATGCGACGGATCAAGCTCGCTTCGTCGCCGCGCAACTCACCGGCACCGCATCAGACCGTTACGATGACGTGCCGTGGTTCTGGAGCACCCAGGGGGAACGACGGCTGCAGATCGCGGGCATCGCCCACCCCAGCGATGAGGCCAGGGTTACACTCGCCGAGGAGGGCGGCAAACTAGTGGTCGAGCGCATCCGAGACGGAGAAGTGGTCGCAGTCGAAACGATCAATGCGCCCGGCCCGCACATGCGCGCGCGGCGAGCACTCGCCATATCGGAGGCGACAGTCGCATAACCGATGTAACAGGTCGACCCCGAGCCGCAGCCTATCCATAGATAAGGTCGGCTCGGGTACGCCAATGTTGATCCAACGTTGTCTCGCAAGCTTCACCGAATGAGCTTGTACTGCTCCGAAACAGCAAAGCTCCCTGTGCTTGGCACCTGGCATCCGGAACCCTACGCCCTGCACCCTAGAAGGGTTCGTCGTCGCACCAATCTGGTGGGGAATCGGCGGGGTCGTTCTCACTGGGATGACTCTTGATGGAGTCGCTCTGGGTGGAGTAATTCTCGGTGGAGTCACGCTCGGTGGAGTCATTCGCCATGCACTTTGCCCCGATACGCGGCACGAAAGGCTTGTCCCAGCCGGGCCCCCACACTGATTCCGCCGAGACCCGCTCCACCGGAGGCCGTTCCGCCACTTCAGTTATTTCAGTTGCTTCAGTTGCTTCAGTTGCTTCAGTCGAGGGTGATTGCCCTGCCCCAGGTGGTCGATCAGGGGATGGCCCATCGGGGGTTTCAGGCCCACCTGTCCCCTCACCCGGGGGATCTGGCCTGAATCTCACCGCACTCTCGGGTATATCCTCATATTTCCGTCCCGTAGGACTCGTCCACGTATACACGCCATTCTGGTCTTGGATCACTTCCCAGGGAGTGGCGTGTTTAAGGGTATGGTGTCGGCGACAGATGTGGCCCAAATTGTCACTGCTCGTCGCCCCACCCAGAGCCGCATCAATGGTGTGATCAATGTCGCATTTTCGTAACGGCATGCGACACCCAAAGAACCGGCAATGCTGATCCCTCGCCCCCAAGAACCTTCGCAACTCTGCCGAGGGCCGATACGTGTCCACGGTGATGATGGTGCCCGTCTCCGCATCCACCTTCACCTGTTCCCAGCTACTGGTCGCGCAAGCCAGGTCTTTCGCGGTATCAGTATCGATGGGACCGTACCCCGCAAGCGAAGCCGGGTGACCCCTGTCACTTCCCGCCGTGTCTTCGGTCGCAGTTCCCGTGGTGGCCCCGGTCGCCTCTTCGGTCGCCGTCCCAGTGGCGGTTCCCGTGAGCCGGGTGATCGGCACGATCACCTGCACCCGCGCCGTGATACCACCCATCGGGGTGCCCGTCGTCATCGTCTTCAAGGGATCACTCACCAACAACATGTCACACAACAGATCGGCACGCACCTGATCCGTGGTGCGGGTATCCACAATCTCGGGAGATCTTGTCTCCCCGGATTCGCTCACACCGTCCTCGGGTGCCGCGGCTTCTCCCCCAGCACCGCCCTTACCGGCGGTGTCGCCGAAGGTTTCGGTATTACGGTTCGCGATGATGTGGTGGGAAAGCTGATCAACCTTGTCCTTGATGCCATGCGCGAGGGCTGCGGGGAGATGGGCGATCAGATCAGCCATCCCGTCTTCCCGGTCAATCACCATCACGTTGCGGCCCGCACACGCCCGCTCGTGACGTTCATCGATGGTCACTTCGGCACATCGCTCGGCCAGTTCCTTCACGATCGGGCGCACCCGCCCCACCGTTTCCGCCTCCGCCAACTGCAATGCTTCCCGCTCATACTTCTCGCGCCGCTTCGCGTCGGTAATAATGACGCCCGCATCCACGATCGCGCGCACGTGCCCTTCAGATACCCGGCCCGCGGCCAATGCCCGGTATGTGCCGGGGTAGTCGGTGATGAGGTCGGTCGCGCGCTCCATTTTCGCGGCCACTGTGCGATCTGATTCATGTACCGCGGCCCCGATATCTGTGTGGACCATGCGGTAAGCCATCGCTTGGCTCTTCGCGAGCGAACGACCCGACTGCACCCCGTGGGGAATGCACTGCGCGATCCCCTCAGCAATCGTCGACCCTGCCTGAAGGAGAAGTGCTTCGGCTGCTTGCAGGGAACTGATTTGCGCACGCACTGCCTGGATTCCTGACACGACGTTATCGAGTGCAGCGAGCAACTCCGTCGGTGGTTCCAGCAGTGAGAACTTCATGTAAACATTGTCTCAGGGACCCCCGACATTCAACTTCGATGGGGCGTTCTGCCGCGAGAATCCGCGGAATACGGGCGGTCAAGGACCTCAGTAACCAACGCCCGGCACCAACAACTGACAAACTGAAATTCAAACTTCAAATCTCAGTTTGAAACTTTAAATTACAGTTTCGAAGTTCAAATTACAGTTTTCTGTTTCGGTCGGGTCAACCACCCGGCATACGGTATTTCAGCGCCCCTGACCACTGGTCATTTCCACTTCGCCACCTGAAAGCGCTCGCTTTAACGCACAATCGGAGCTGTCCCGGCGAGAATCTCAACTCTTCGTGCAGTTCTCGCAAGCTTGCTTCCCCGCGCTGGCGAATTATCCCGAGAACTAGAGCCTCGTTTTAAAGTTCAAATTCAAACTTTAAATTGCGGTTTCACAGTTTCAATTGCAGTTTCACATTTGAGCGATTTTACGTCTCATCGCAGCGAATGTCTGTGGCATGCGCCAGACTGAAACCGTGAACATCTCGTCGTATGCGCTTGAGATCGTCAAGCAGGTCACTCCCCGCCTCGCGGTCGAGGAGGCGATGAGGTATGTGGCTCGGCAGCAGGTCGAGCTCACCCGCGTGGTTCGGTCGGGCAAACAGCTCTCCGCGCACGTACTTATCTCGGCGCTCAGCGGCGAGGAATCCGTCGAGATCAGCATCTTCGCCGATAACAGCATCGATTACACCTGCTCCTGCCAGGTTCAGCACCTCTGCGCGCACACCGCAGCCGGCCTACTGGTGCTCATTGCCGAGCACGGCACCGCGAGCTCACCTCGCACCCCGGCATCGACCGCCGAGGCAGTACCCAGCATGCCAGACGTAGACCGCTCACGATCACGGTCACTTGCAGGGCCAGGCTCCGGGCTATCGCGCCTCCAGCGCACCCAGCCACACCTGCCACCCCCGCCCCCACCACTGCCCGCTTGGCAGCGCGAGCTCGATCGCATTCTGCCGGGGGCACAGCGCGCCGCGCAGACCGAACTCTGCCTGTTCCTCACCGTTTTGCCCGCCGACCGGTCAGAGCATCGCCGCTTCGCTGCCCCCGGCCTTTCTCTGCGCCCCGGAGTGCGTGGCAGCCGCAACAAATGGATTCGAGGGAATGCCCGCTGGAGCAGCCTCGAGCACTTGGGTGCTTCACGTGAAACAACCCGAGCGTTCTTGCGGTTGCGGCGAGCGCTTGAGCTATCTGGCCTCTATTACTGGAGTGAGCACGACTGGATTGATGTGCTCGAGGTTGCTGGCGCCGATCTGTGGCCCGCGCTGCAAGATCTTCATGCCGCGGGAATCCCCATCGTCTCGGCGGGGAAGGCGCAGCATCAGGTCGAGTTTGTCCCCGAGATGGCCCAGATTTCGGGGTCCATCGTGCGCAGGGAGCACGGTCTCGAGATCACGGCGACGCTGCAGCTTGGTGATGATCAGATCGACGAGCGCACCGATGACACCTTTTGGTGGGTGGGTGCGCCCAGCACCGCGTTTGCCCTCGTTGCCGACGCTGCGGGGCCCACCGAGCACATCACGCTGGTCGGTCTCGATCGACCTGTCTCTGGGATCGCCGCGAAGCTGCTCGATTCGGCCGCCCCGCTCATCATTCCCGATGCTGACCTTGAGGCGTTCGAGGACCAGTATCTTCCCCGGTTCTTGGTGGCGCTGCCTTCGATCTCCCCCGACGGCAGTTTCGAGATGCCTGAGGCACCCCGGTCGCGGCTGCGCCTCACTGCCCGCTATGACGAGTGGCATACGCATCTTTCGTGGGCGTGGCATCACCCCGCGGGCCTCGCCCGCAATGCTGCCGCGGAGCGCGAGGTGCTGCAGGCCGTCGTGACCGCTGCGGGTGATCTGCTGCCCGAAATTTGGCCCGGGCAGGATCTGAGCGGGCCACCGCCGGCCTGCAAGTTGGGGCGGGCGCACAGTGTCCACTTCGTCACCGATCTGCTGCCTCAGCTGCGCGATCTTGACGGCGTCGAGATCCTCGAAGAGGCGGCTCCGCCCGAGTATCGCGCCGCCGAAATCGCACCGTTTGTCACCATTCGTCCCGAGGCCACCGGCGATTGGTTCGATCTGCACGTGACGATCGATATTGCGGGCGAAACGGTCGAGTTTGCTGAGCTCTTCACGGCCCTCGCGCTCAACGAGCCACTGTTTGTGTTGCCCAGCGGCACTTATTTCTCCCTGATGGCACCCGAGTTCGACAAGTTGCGAGAGATCCTCGACGAGGCCCGCGCGCTCACCGATGGCAGCACCGCGGCCTTCGCCCATGGGGTGCGCGTCAACCGCCACAATGTCGATCTGTGGGCCGAGCTGAGCGAACTCGGCATTGTGGCCGCGCAAGAGGCCGACTGGTGGCGGGCAATGAAGTCGCTCGCGCCCGGCACCGCGATCGCCCCCGTCGCCACTCCCCACGGAATCCACGCGACCCTGCGCGACTACCAAGAGCAGGGCCTCGCCTGGCTCCATTTTCTGCGCACCCACGGCCTCGGCGGCATCCTCGCCGACGATATGGGGCTGGGCAAGACGCTGCAGACCATTGCGATGATGGAAATTGCGCGCGAAGAGGATCCGGATCGCGCCCCGTTTCTCGTCGTTGCCCCCACGAGCGTCGTCAGTAATTGGGCGAGCGAGTGCGAGAAATTTGCGCCCGAGCTGCGCGTGGCCGTGATTGCGGGGATGGAAAGCAAGCGCGGGAAGCCGCTAGCCGAGGCCGTGGGTGACGCCCACGTCGTGCTCACGAGCTATGCCCTGTTTCGCGGTGAGGCTGAGGCTTATCGCGAGCTCGAATGGTCGGGGCTCATCCTTGATGAGGCCCAGCAGATTAAGAACCATGCCTCACATGGGCACCGCGCAGCCCGCACTCTGGGCGCTCCGTTCACGCTCGTGGTGACTGGAACTCCGCTCGAGAATAACCTGCTTGAACTGTGGTCGCTGGCGTCACTCGCGGCGCCTGGGCTGCTCGGTAATCGCACGAAGTTCACCGAGTTTTATCGCAACCCCATTGAGAAAGACCGCGATGCGGGCCGGCTTGCGCTGCTGCAGCGTCGCCTCGCCCCGTTCCTGCTGCGCAGAACTAAAGATCTGGTCGCCGCTGATCTACCGCCCAAGCAGGAGCAGGTGCTTGAGATCGAGCTGCACCCCAAGCATCGCAAGCAGTATGACCTGCGGTTTCAGCGCGAGCGGCAGAAAATTTTGGGGCTCGTGGGCGATATGGAGTCGAATCGGTTTCAGATCTTCTCGGCGCTCACCACGCTGCGGCAGCTCGCTCTCGACCCCGAGCTCGTCGGTGCGGGCAGTGCCCCGTCGGCGAAGCTTGATGCCCTCGTTGATCTGCTCACCGAGGCCGCCGACGAGGGGCACCGTGTGCTCGTGCTGAGCCAGTTCACGCGGTTCTTGGGGTCGGCCCGCGATCGCACCGAAGCGGCTGGCCTCGCCTCGTGTTATCTCGACGGCTCAACCACCAATCGGGGCGATGTGATCGCCGAGTTTCGCACCGGCGATGCTCCCGTCTTTTTCGTATCGCTCAAGGCCGGTGGCTTCGGCCTCAACCTGGTTGAGGCCGACTATGTGGTGTTGCTCGATCCGTGGTGGAACCCCGCGGTCGAGGCGCAGGCGATCGATCGCACCCACCGCATCGGGCAAGAGCGGCCCGTGTTCGTGTACCGCCTCGTGGCCGCCAACACGATTGAGCGCAAGGTGATCGCCCTGCGTGAGGCGAAGGCTGATCTCTTTAACCGCGTGCTCGACGGTGGCACGGGCGCCCCCAGCGGGCTTACCGCCGACGACATTCGCGACCTACTCGCGTAGCCGGGTCACGAGCCGTCCGGGTTGCGAATCATCGGAGCGCTAGCTGGCCGGGCGCCACAGCAGCGCACGCCGGCTGAGTCGCGAGCAAAACTTCAGCGTTTCAGCCAGATTCTTGTCATTTCCGCTTTACTTAGATACCCCCCGGGGGTATTGTTGGGAGCGTCGGGCCCCTCGTGTTCTCCACAGGAGCTTGAACGCAACCCAAATCTTGAGAAATACAGGGAGCATCATGAGCACCACCACCGAATTTCAGGTCACCGGCATGACCTGCGGCCACTGCGAGCAGGCCGTACGCGAAGAGCTTGGCGCCGTTGAAGGCATCACCGAGATCGCGGTCAGCGCCGAAACCGGCAAGCTCACCATCACGCACGACGCCCCGATCGCTGACGACGCCGTCATCGCGGCCGTCGATGAAGCCGGCTACGTGGCGGTGCGTAGCTAACACGCTGGCTCGCTGACCCGGTGTGCTTCCTGCGCCCGCAGCACAACGCGCACGGCAGCACCACGTGCACCGTAGTACTGCCGCACCGCTACATCAGCACCCACGGCGGCACCACCGCACGAGCGTCTCTCGGCCCCATCCACCTCGACTCCCCCGCGTTTCTCTCCACGTAAGGATCACACCATGTCACTCGCCAACTCCTTCGACCTCGAAATCGGCGGAATGACGTGTGCCTCCTGCGCGAACCGCATCGAGAAAAAGCTGAACAAGCTCGAGGGCGTTGAAGCCTCCGTGAACTACGCGACCGAGAAGGCGCGCGTGCATACCCCCGAGGGGTACGACCCGCAGCTGCTCATCGCCGAGATCGAGAAGACGGGGTACACGGCCGAGCTGCCCCCGCCGCCCGCAAGCGCACAAGCGGGCGATTCTGGCGCAAACGCGACAACTCCCCCAGTAGACCCCGAGCTCGTCTCGCTGCGCCAGCGCCTCATCGGCTCGGTGTGGCTGTCGGTGCCCGTGATCGTCATCTCGATGGTGCCGGCGCTGCAGTTCACGTACTGGCAGTGGGCGATGCTCGCCCTCACCTCACCCGTGATCGTGTGGGCGGCCTGGCCGTTCCACCGCGCCGCCTGGATCAACGCCCGACACGGCGCCGCCACGATGGACACCTTGGTGTCGGTGGGCACGGGCGCCGCCTACCTGTGGTCGCTGTACGCCCTCTTCTTGGGCACGGCCGGCGAAAAGGGCATGACCCACGCCTTTGAACTCACCATCCACCCGCACGACGGCGCCGGCAACATGTATCTCGAGGTTGCCGCGGGCGTCACCATGTTCTTGCTTGCGGGCCGCTACTTCGAAAAGCGAGCCAAGCGCCAGGCTGGCGCGGCCCTCCGCGCGCTCCTCGAGGTGGGCGCGAAAGACGTCGCCGCCATCAAAAACGGTGTCGAGACCCGCATCCCCGTGTCAGAGCTGCAGGTCGGCGACCACTTTGTGGTGCGCCCGGGCGAAAAGATCGCCACCGACGGCGTGATCATGAGCGGCGCGACCGCGATCGATGCGTCGATGCTCACCGGCGAATCGGTGCCCGTCGAGGCGACCGCGGGTGACCCCGTCACTGGCGGCACCGTCTCCACGAGCGGCCGCATCGAGGTGCGCGCGACCGCCGTCGGCGCTGACACGCAGCTCGCCCACATGGCCCAACTGGTGGAGGATGCGCAGTCGGGCAAGGCCGATGTGCAGCGCCTCGCCGACCGCGTCTCGGGCGTCTTTGTGCCCATCGTGATCGTGATCGCACTCGGCACACTCATCACCTGGCTCGCCCTCGGCTTCTCGGTGGCTGCGGCCTTCACCGCGGCCGTTGCCGTGCTGATCATCGCCTGCCCCTGCGCGCTCGGCCTCGCCACCCCCACGGCGCTGCTCGTGGGCACGGGCCGCGGTGCCCAGCTCGGCACGCTCATCAAGGGGCCTGAGGTGCTCGAGTCCACGCGCCGCGTCGACACGATCGTGCTCGACAAGACCGGCACCGTCACGACCGGCAAGATGACCCTCACCGATGCCGTGCCCGCCGCGGGCCAGAACCGCGATGAGCTGCTGCGTCTCGCCGGAGCCCTCGAGGCCGCCTCCGAGCACCCCATCGCCCAGGCGATTGCGCGCGGGGCCGCCACTGAATTGGGCGCTGCCCTCCCCGCTGTCGCCAACTTCGCCAATATCGCGGGCAAGGGCGTCACCGGCATGGTCGACGACCGCACGGTGCTGGTGGGGCGCGAGACGCTGCTGGCTGAGTGGGCCATTGATCCGGATCCCTCGCTGCTCGCCGAGCGCGACCGTCTCGAGCTCACGGGCCGCACCGTGGCCCTCGTGGCGTGGGATGGTGCGGTGCGTGGGCTCGTCGCGGTGGCCGACACCGTGAAGCCGACGAGCGCAGAGGCCATCGGCCAGCTCATCAAGCTTGGCCTCACCCCGATTCTGCTCACCGGCGACAACCGGGCTGTCGCCGAGCAGGTCGCTGCCGAGGTGGGTATCGAGCGCGTGCACGCCCAGGTGCTGCCGGGCGAGAAGGTCGACGTCATCAAGCAGTTGCAGGCCGAGGGTCGTGTCGTGGCCATGGTCGGTGACGGCGTCAATGACGCCGCGGCGCTCGCGCAGGCCGACCTCGGGCTCGCCATGGGCACCGGCACCGACGCCGCCATCGAGGCCGCCGACATTACCCTGGTGCGCGGCGATCTGCGCAGTGCCGCCGACGCGATCAGGCTCTCGCGCCGCACGCTCGGCACGATCAAGGGCAACCTGTTTTGGGCGTTCGCGTACAACGTTGCAGCGATTCCGCTCGCGGCCATGGGCCTGTTGAACCCGATGATCGCGGGGGCGGCGATGGCGTTTTCGAGCGTGTTCGTGGTGGGCAACAGCCTGCGGCTGCGCGGGTTTAAGAGTGTGACGCAAAAGGCATCTGTATGACCCCACCAACCAATCACGACTCGCAGAGCCCCGCACCCGGGGGCGACTGCGACCCTGATTTCAGTGCCGGGCACCCCGCCCGGCCAGCGGCCGCGGCCGCAGCGAGCGGGCACTCACACAGCCATTCCCACTCACATACCCACGGGCCTGATGCAGATCTCGCTCCGGCGGCCGGGGCAGACCTGCAGGGCGCGGCCACCGCGACCGGCAAGCACCGCAAGCGGCTCATCTGGGTGCTGTCGATCACCCTCGGGGTGTTCGTCGTGCAGCTCATCGGCGCGTTCATCTCGAACTCTCTGTCGCTGCTCGCCGACGCCGGGCACATGCTCACCGATGCAACCGGCGTCGCGATCGCGCTGATCGCGAGCCTGATTGCGGCGCTGCCCGCGACATCGAAGCGCACCTTTGGGTACCTGCGCGTCGAAGTACTCGCGGCCCTCGCCAACGGCATCGTGTTGGGCGTCATCGCGGTCGTGATTCTCGTGCAAGCGATTTCGCGCTTCGGCAGCGAGGTCGAGGTGCACTCGACCCCCATGCTCATCGCGGCCATTATTGGCGCCGTCGCCAACCTGATCTCACTGCTCGTACTGCAGTCTGCGCAGAAGGAAAGCCTGAACGTGCGGGGCGCCTACCTCGAGGTGCTGGGTGACCTACTCGGCTCGATCGCCGTCATCGTGGCCGGCCTCATCATCATGTACACGGGATGGAATATGGTCGATCAGATCGCTTCGATCCTGATCGCGCTGCTCATCTTCCCCCGCGCCGTGAGCCTGCTGCGCGAGGTGGTCAACGTGCTGCTCGAAGCTTCGCCCAAGAACCTCGACGTCGAGGTGGCGCGAAAGCACATGCTCGCGGTGCCCGGCGTCGCCGAGGTGCACGACCTGCACGCGTGGACGATCACCTCGGGGGTGCCGGCGTTCTCGGCGCACGTCACCGTCACCGATGATGCGTGGGATGAGCGCGGTTACCACGCCATTCTCGACGAGTTGAAAGCCTGCCTTATGACCCACTTCGACGTGGATCACTCAACCATCCAGCTCGAGCCCGCGAGTCACCACATCGCGACGAAGAACCCGCACGCCTAGCTGGTTGGATCGCGGGCACAGCGGGCCGGCCCAGCGGGGTGGGCGATCCGGAGCAGCAGGCTCAGCGAACCAGCACAGCACCCCAGAACCAAGACAGCGGGGCCGGAGGAAATGATTCCTCCGGCCCCGCTGCGGTACTGCAACTAGAACTTAGTTAGCTGCGTACTGGTCGCGCAGGATCTGACCCAGGTTCGCGTCAACGTTCGTCCAGTACTGGAAGAAGCGCTCGCGAATCTCGTCGATCGTGATCGACTGAGCCTGGCCGCCGAGGGTCGCGTGGAAGCGAGCCTTCTCGTCTGCCGAGTACACGTCGCGGTAGAGGATGCCGGCCTGACCGAAGTCGCCGTCATCTTCGCGCAGCGTGTAGGCGGTGCGCATGAGCTCGCCGTCTGACTCGAAGTTGCCCTCGACGCCAGCCTGTGCGTCAGCTGCGGGTCCACCGGCTGCACCAAACGAGTTGGGGTGGTAGACGCGCTGAGCTGCACTGGGGAAGTGGTACTGCATGTTGCCCTGGTGCATGTAGTTGTTCGCCTCGGTTGCGTGAGGCTGGTTCACGGGCAGCTGGTTGTAGTTCGTGCCGATGCGGTAACGCTGTGCATCGGGGTACGAGAATACGCGAGCCATGAGCATCTTGTCGGGCGAGATGCCGGTGCCGGGAACCTGGTTTCCGGGTGAGAACGCTGCCTGCTCGATCTCAGCGAAGAAGTTCTCGGGGTTGCGGTTCAGCGTGAACGTGCCCACCTTGATGCGGGGGTAGTCAGCCTTGGGCCAGGTCTTCGTGAGGTCGAAGGGGTTGATGCGGTACGTCTTTGCATCTTCGTTCGACATGATCTGCACGTAGACATCCCACGACGGGAAGTTGCCCTCGGCGATGGCGTTGAACAGGTCGCGACGGTGGAAGTCAGCATCGGTGCCCGCAAGCGCGTCTGCCTCTTCGCCCGAGATGTTCTTGACACCCTGCTGCGACATGAAGTGGTACTTGACCCAGAACTTCTCACCCTCAGCGTTGATCCACTGGTAGGTGTGTGAGCCGTAGCCGTTGACCTCGCGCCAGCTGGCGGGCAGACCACGGTCGCCCATGAGGTAGGTCACCTGGTGAGCCGACTCGGGTGAGAGGGTCCAGAAATCCCACTGCATGTCGGCGTCGCGCAGACCCGAGTCAGCCAGACGCTTCTGCGAGTGGATGAAGTCGGGGAACTTGATGCCGTCACGGATGAAGAACGTGGGGGTGTTGTTGCCCACAATGTCGAGGTTGCCCTCGGTCGTGTAGAAACGCAGCGAGAAGCCGCGCACGTCGCGCCAGGTGTCGGGTGAACCCTGCTCGCCGGCAACGGTCGAGAAACGGATCAGCGTCTCTGACTTAGCGCCGGGCTGGAACACAGCCGCGCGGGTGTACTTCGAAACATCTTCGGTGACTACGAACTCACCGAAGGCTCCGCCGCCCTTGGCGTGCGGGTTGCGCTCGGGGGTGCGCTCGCGGTTGAACGCGGCCAGCTTCTCAACGAGGTAGCGGTCGTGCAGCACGGTGGGGCCATTGGCGCCGACGGTGAGCGAGTGCTCGTCGTTGGCGATGGGCGTGCCAGTCTGCGTGGTGGTCAGCTTCTGATCTGTCATGAGACCTCTCCTGATTAGGTGAACAATGGTGAATGAAAACTTGTGGGGCCGCGGTGCCGCACCGGGTGGGCGCTAGGCCGCGGCGTTCGCGCGACAGCTGGGACAGATGCCCCGGTAGGTGACGTCTGCGGCAACAATCTCGTAGCCGTGGTCGTCGCTTGCGGTGAGGCAGGGTGCCTCGCCAATGGCGCAGGGCACATCGCGCAGCTCGCCGCACTCCACGCACACGATGTGGTGGTGGTTGTCACCCTCGTGCATCTCGAACAGCGCGGCGCCGCCCGATGTCTCGATCTTGCGCACCAGCCGCACCTCGGTGAGGGCGTTCAAGATGCCGTAGATCGCCTGCACCGAGGTGCCCGGCAGCTCAACGCGCACCGCTTCGAACACGTCGGTGGCGCTCCAGTGGCTGCCCCCATTGAGCAGCCGCAGCACGGCCGCTCGTGGTGTCGTGGAACGCAGCCCGGTCGCCCGCAAACGGTCGCGCAGTTCTGCGTCCGTTGCTGGGGTCAAGGTGTGTTCCATAGTTTCCAGTCTATCCGTTATTTTGAGTAATTCAAATTAACTTTTGCACCGTGTTTCGCATTCCATGGGCTCTCTGGCGCGCAAAAGGCGAACACAAGCGGCCCTGGCGGCCACGAACACACTGCTTTGGCACGCTCACGATCGCGCCGCCACGGCGGGCTTGGGCTGGGCAGCGCCAGGCACCTCACCGGCCTGTCCAACGGGGCTCGCGTCACCGCCCAATTCCTCACGCACCTCCAGCAGCCAGCGCACAAACTCGCGGGGTGCGAGCTGCGTCGGCAGCTCACCAGCCAGCGCGCCAGGCAGCGAAGCACCGCGCACCACGGTCAGCAAGAACGTCTGCGTCTCTTCGGGGCTGTCGCCGCCGTGCCCGCCGGCATCAACGTGCCCGTGATCGGTGGTGATCGCCACGATCCAGGTCTCGCCGTGCTCTTTCACGCGCGCATCAACCGCCGCGAGCAGGCCCGCCACCCGCGCATCGGTCGAGGCGATGGCCTCCTCATACTGCGGCGTGAATGTGCCGTAGTAGTGGCCGGCATCGTCGGTCTCGCAGAAGTACACGAATGACAGATCGGGGCCGCCGTGCCGCACCGCGAGCTGTGCACGCGCCGAAATCTCGGGGTCGATAACGCGGTAGCCGTAGAGCTCACCGTTCAGGCTGATGACGTGGTGCTGCCCCGTGCCAATCTGCTCGGGGCGCAGCCGAATGATCGGGCCAAGCCCGGCAGGGTCGGTGATGTTCGGCCATCCCGCAGCGGCATATGTGGTGGTCGCCGGGTTGCGCTGCCACTCACGCGTGAGAAAGTCGGGGTGGTCGGCGAGCCGGTGCTCGCGCATCATATTGTCGGATATGCCATGTTCGGCATGTGTCGCGCCGGTGAGGATGGTGGCCCAGCTCGGGCCCGAGATCGTCGGCCCCTCCACCTCCGAGCGCACGAAGTGACCCGCCTCACGCAGCGCGTCGAGGGTGGGCGCGAGACCCGTGCCGAAAGCGCGGTCGATGCGCAGCCCATCGATGCCGATCAGCAGCAGCTTGACGGCGCCAACGGGTGCAGCCTGGCTGACGTCGGTCACGGCGCTCATGCGTGCACCCCGCCCTCGGTGGCGAGCACACGCGTGCTCGATTCCATCGGCCGCGCCAGCGTCACCCGCACCCGGTCGCCCGTGCGCAGCGCGGTTGCGCGGCTCGTGGGCAGGTCGACGCGCACGCTGTGCTCGAGGTCGGCCAGCATCACGGTCGCGCTCGTCAGCCCGCCGCGCAGGGTGATGTCGGTGACGAGCCCGCCGCCGTCGATCTGCGAGGTGAGTTCGAGGTCTTCGGGGCGCATCAGCACGGCGCCGTCAGCGGTGACCGTCACCGAGGCTCGCGGCACCGTCGAACCAAACAGCCGCACCTCGGTCGAGGTGATGAAGCGCGGCGTCACCCGGTTCATGACACCGATGAAGCCCGCCACAAAGCCGGGCTCGGGTGAGCGGTAGATCGCCTGCGGAGTGTCGAACTGGGCGATGCGCCCCTCGTTCATCACGGCGACGCGGTCGGCCATGGCGAGGGCTTCTTCTTGGTCGTGGGTGACCATGATGGTGGTCGTGCCGCGCTCGCGGTGGATGCGCACGATCTCTTCGCGCAGGCGCTCGCGCACGAGCGCGTCGAGCGCCGACAGCGGCTCATCAAGCAGCAGCACCCGGGGTGCCACCGCGAGGGCGCGCGCCAGGGCGATGCGCTGCTGCTGCCCGCCCGAGAGCTGGTGCGGGTACTTCGCGCCGTGTTCTTCAAGCCCCACGAGGGCCAGCAGCTCTTCAACGCGTGAGCGGCGCTCGGGCCGGGCCATGCGCTGCACCTTCAACCCAAACTCGATGTTTTGTGCCGCCGTGATGTGGGGAAACAGCGAGTACTGCTGAAACACGATGCCGGTGCCGCGCGAGCGTGCGGGCAGCTGCGTGACATCGGTGTTGCCGATGGTGACCCGGCCGGCGTCTGCCCGCTCGAACCCACCGATGATCTTCAGCGCCGTCGACTTACCGCAGCCCGAGGGGCCCAGCAGCGACACCAGTTCGCCCGGGCGCACATCGAGATCGATCGCGCGCAGCACGGTCTTATCGCCGTACGTCTTTGAGACGCCGGTCAGCGACAGGCCCTCGGGGGTGGGGCCTTGTACGGGGTAGTGCGAGTTCACGGGAAGCCTTTCAAATGGAGAACTGGGTGGCCCGGTGCGCGGTGCCGCGGCGGCTGCCCGCAAACACCATGGCGGCCATAAGCAGCCACGATCCAACGATCGTGATGAAACTGAGGGCGGCCGCGAGCCGCACCTGCGATTGCCCCAGCTCAACGAGCAGGGTGGGGAAGGTGGTGTGCAGCAGCAGCGAGGCCATCACGAGCTCACCCGATGACATCATCACGACGAGCAGCGAGCCCGACACGATTGCGGGCCACAAGTTCGGCAGCACGACCCGAAAGAACGTGGTGAAGATGCCGCAGCCGAGGCTTTCGCTCGCCCGCATCAGGGTAGGCAGATCGAGCGCGCGCAGCCCCGAATCAATCGTGCGAAACATGAAGGGCAGCGTCATCAGCACGTAAAACGGCAGCAGGCTGTACAGGCTCACGAAGAACCCGGGGGCGAGCGGCCGCAGCACGAGATTCACGCCGCCCACGAGCGCAATCGCGGGGATCACGTAGGGCAGCAGCGAGGCCGTTTCGGCGGCGGGCAGCAGCTTGGGGGCGCGCAGGTGCATCCACACGAGCGTGGGAATCACGAGCGCGTACCCGATCACGACCGTGAGCAGTGTCAGCACCACCGTGTTAGTGACGGCCTTCACCGCTTTGGCCTCGCCAAAGAGTTCGAGCACCGGAGCGATCGTGAATCCGTCGACGACGTTGGTGAACCCGAAGACGCCCACCGACGCGAGCGGCAGAATTGCCACGACGAGAAACGTGATCAAGATGATGCGCGGCAGCGCATGCTTCGTGAAACTGCGCTTGGCGGCGAGCGGTGCCAGGGGCGCTGACGGCGCCGGCGGGGTGAACGGCCGAGGCTCTGCTGACAGGTCTTGCTGGGCGAACGGCGCAAGCAGATCCGGATCAACAAGCGCGCCCGCAGCGGGAGATGGGGTGTAAGTGGGCTGGGTCATGATCCGGCGCTCCATCGGGTTGCACGCTTGAGCAGCAGGCTTCGCAAGCCCATCGCGACCAGCATGATCGCGACCATGCCCGTGATCAGCGCGGAGGCGAGGCCCTGGTTGACGAGCACGTTGCCCGATAGGAAGAAGCCGATGAGAATCGGTACGAGGTTCGCGCCGCTGCCCGCCATGGCGTAGGCCGCGGCGTACCCGCTGAACGCGTTGGCGAACAGCAGCAAGAAGCCGCCCACGAGCGAGGGTGCGAGGATCGGCAGCGTCACCGTGAACAGGATGCGTGCGCGGCCCGCTCCGAGGCTCATGCCGCCGTCGAGCCATTCGCGCCGCACGCCCTGCAGCGCGGGAATAGACAGAATCGTCATCAGCGGGATTTGAAAATATAGGTAGGCGAGCACAATGCCCCAGAACGAGCTGACGGGAATCACCTGGTTGAGTTCGAAGCCAAACAGTTCGCGCAACCAGACCGTGAGGATGCCCTGCGCACCGATGAAGGCGATGAACGCGTACGCGAGCGGCGGGCCACCCATTTGTGAGGCGACGGCCGCGAGCGAGGTGACGCAGCGGTCGAGCCAGGCGGGCCCACGCAGATTGATGAGTGCCCAGCCGAGCACGAGGCCCACAATCGCGCCGATCACCGAGGTGACGAGCGAGAGGTTGATCGAGTTCATGAAGGCGTTGCGGTACTGCGCTTCACCCAGGGCGGCGAAGTTCGCGAGCGTGAATTCGCCCTCGGCGCCGATAAACGCCTTGGCCGTGGTCACGATCACGGGCACGACCAGAAACACACCGATGAAGAGGAAGTAGGGCAGCGTGCCGAGGGCGTTCACTGCGGCCCGCAGCCGCCAGCGCGGTGCAGCTGGTGCCGCGCCAGCGGCTGCGGGCTGCGCGGCGGGGGCAGCCCGGTGGGGCTGCCCCTCGCGTTCAGCGGTGAGGGTGTCGGGCATGAGCGTGCTAGAAGCCCGTCTTCGAGGCGACCTTTTCGCCCCAGCCGGCCATGATGGCTTCGGTGGCGGCGTCGTTCTCGCTCGGCGAGGGGAACACGATCTGCTCAACGATTTCGGCGGGCGGCAGCTGCTTCAGCACGTCGGCCGGAATCGCGTCGTTCTCGACGAGGGTCTGGTAGCGAGCGGGAATCGCGCCCGACTTCGCGTACGACACCGCTCCCTCATCGCTCAAGAGCCACTCGATCCAGAGGGCGCCTGCGTTCGGCTGCGGGCTATCGATCGTGAGCGGCTGCGCGTAGTAGGTGCCGAAGACGCCGTCTGACGGGGTCGCAACCTGCAGGTCAACGCCCGACTTGGCCATCTCCTCGACAATGCCGGGGAAGTTGAAGTTCCAGTCGAGCATGACCGCGGCTTCACCGGTCGACAGTGCCTGCGCGCCCGACTCTGCCGAGACAAGGTAGCCGTCGTCAGCGAGGCCCGCGAAGAATTCGATGCCCTTGCTGATGTCGTCGAGCGAGCCACCGTTTGCGAGGCCCGCGGCGAACACCGCGGCGAGCTGCGAGGCACCCTCGCGCGGGTCGCCGATGTAGATCTTGCCCTTGTACTGGGGATCCTTCAGGTCTTCCCATGTCTGAGGCACGTCGACCTCGTTCGCGTTGACGCCGATGCTCATGACACCGTAGTATGCGGCGGTCCAGTTGCCGTCGGCGTCCTTCAAATTCTCGGGGATCTCGTCGAACGTTGACGGCTTGTACGGTTCGATGAGATCTTCGTCGATGGCCTGCTTCGTGAACGTCGCGCCGATGTCAAGCACGTCGGGCTGCGTGGCCTGACCCTTGAGCGTGCGCACGGCTTCGAGCTCTTCTGCGCTCGAGCCGTCGGGGTTTGAGACCTCAACCTCAATGCCGAACTTCTCGGTGAAGCCCTCGAAAGATTCGCCGTAGTTCGCCCACGTCTTGGGGTAGGCGATGAGGTGCACCGAGCCCTCGTCTTTGGCGAACGTGGTGATCTCTTCGAGCGATGAGCCGAGCTCAGCCGAGGCTGCAGTTTCTGCTCCTGCAGCACTGCTGCATGCCGTGAGGCCGATGAGTCCAGCGGCAATTGCGGCCGCAATGAACATGCGAGCGCTGGAGGTCTTCGTCTGACGCAATGTGGGTTCTTTCTCTCAGAAAACTGATGACTATTTCAGTGTGAGAGGGCAACCTAACCGGTGAGCAACAACGGGGTTGCCACACGGTGAACAGCGCATGGAGGGTGGACGGGAGAGGAGCTCCCTCAGAGTGAGCCGCCACCCTCCAAAGATCGCTACCCGTGAGCGTCTATACCGCTTATGCCGCCTGGGCGACCATTCCCGTTGCCGCGGCCTCGTCGATCATGCGCGCCGCCTCATCCTCGGTCACCTGCAGCGCCAAGCTCAGCTCGACGGCGACGCGCGCACGGGCCTGGCGCAGCATCTGGCCCTCAGCCGATGCGGGAGGCTTCGGCCCGGCGAGGGTGATTTCGCGAATCACACGGCAGGTTTCTTTAATGTCGCCGCCGCTCAGTCGTTCGTTAAAATCCTTGATTCGGCGGGTCCACTGCAGGGGCTTGCCGCTGGGCGTTGCGGCGAGCAGGCCGAGATACTCAGACACCTGCTCGGGCGAGGAGACGGGGCGCAACCCGATCTCGTCTGCCCGGTGCACCGGCACCGCGATATCCAGGTCGATGGTGAGCACTCTGAGCTGCAGAAATGGGATCGTTTGACCGTTCACCTTGCGGTCGATGACCCCCTCCACCAGCACCGGGCCGTGGAAAGGGTGGACGATGGTCTGACCTTCGCTGAAGGGCACTCTTCACCTCGTACGTTAGGCGTAAATATCCGTCTCGTCATCTCTCGCCTGCGGGTCAGCAGGCGGAGTCGGCAACTGCGGCGTGGCTAGCGCCAGCGGGCACGGAACACTCTCACAAAGCATGGGCTTTGCACGAGTGCACTGCGAGTTCGACAGTTCCTATTGTATCGGGGCGCGCCGAAAAATGCCCGGTGCGGGCAGCAAAAAACGCGCGATGCAGGTTTCCCCCGCATCGCGCGTCTTATTGTGTGTACCGCGAGAACTTTAGTCGAGCAGCAGCGCCGGCTCCTCGAGCACCGAGGCCACGTCGGCCACGAAACGCGAGATCACGTCGCCGTCCACCACGCGGTGATCGAACGATCCGCCGACCGTGGTGACCATGCGCGGGCGCACCTCGCCGTCAACGACCCACGGCTTCAGCTTGATGGTGCCCATCGCCATGATGCCCACCTCGCCGGGGTTCAGAATGGGGGTACCGAAGTCCATGCCGAACACGCCAATGTTCGAGATGGTGATGGTGCCCTTCTGCATGTCGGCGGGCGGTGTGCGGCCGTCACGGGCCGTCAGCGTGAGCTGCTCGATCGCGCGCGCCAGGTCGAGCAGGCTGAGATCCTGCGCGTCCTTAATGTTGGGCACGATGAGGCCGCGCGGCGTTGCGGCCGCGATGCCGAGGTTCACGAAGTTGTGCCGAATGATCTCGGTTTCGGTGAACGACGAGTTGATCTCGGGGTTGCGGCGTACCGCCCACAGCATCGCCTTTGCGAAGATCAGCAATGGCGACACCTTCACGCCAGCAAAATCGGTGGACGACTTGAGGCGCTTCACGAACTCCATGGTGCGGGTCGCGTCGACGTCGGTAAATACGCTGACATGGGGAGCCTCGAACGCGCTCGTCACCATCGCCTGCGCGGTGATCTTGCGAATGCCCTTGAGGGGAATGCGCACCTCGCGCTCGGCGGCCGGCTCGGGCGTCTCGATGTTGCGAAACACCCGCACCTGCGATGCGTTGCGCACCACGTCATCGCGCAGAATCTCGCCCGCGATGCCCGTGCCCTCGATGCCGGCGAGGTCAACGCCGAGATCCTTCGCAAGCTTGCGAATCGGGGGCTTTGCGATCACCGGCGCGGCATCTGCCACGGGAATCACGCTGGGCTTCGAGGCCGCGAGCAGCGGTTCTCCGCCGCTGCGGCGGCGCGACTTCACTGCACCGCCCGTGCCGTAGCCGACGAGCACCGCGTTACCCGCGGGTGCCTCAGCAGCCGGAGCGGCAGCGTCAGCAGCAGGAGCGGCGGCCTGCGCGGGGGCCGCCGGTGCGGCAGCGGCCGGCTCAGCGGCCGACTCCCCTGCCACGGTGACGCGCAAGATGCCCTCGCCCACCGGCACGGTCTGTCCGATCTCGACCAGCAGCTCGGTGACCACGCCCGCGAAGGGCGACGGCAGCTCGACGAGCGACTTGGCGGTCTCGATCTCACAGATCACCTGGTTGAGGGTGACCGTGTCGCCGGGGGCGACGAACCAGCTGACGATCTCGGCCTCGGTGAGGCCCTCGCCTACGTCAGGGAGGGGGAAGGTCATCTCGCTCATGTCGGCTCCTTCGTGCGGTGCTGCAGGCAAACGCTGCGGCAGGGGTACTGTGGGTGGGTAGAAAAGTGGGCGGTACGCCGGGGCGTCCGCCTAGTAGTGCATGGTGCGGTCGACCGCTTCGAGGATGCGGTCGGCATCGGGCAAGAACACACCCTCAAGGTGTGCGGGCGGGAAGGGTACGTCGTAGCTCGATACCCGCAGCACGGGCGCTTCGAGCGAGTAGAACGCATGCTCGGCAACGTATGCGGCGATCTCGCTGCCGACGCTCGAATTACCCGAGGCCTCCTGCGCAACGACCAGGCGGCCGGTCTTGCGCACCGAGGCGAGCAGCGGCTCGTAATCGATGGGCGAGATGCTGCGCAGATCGACGACCTCGAGGCTCGTGCCCTCGGCGCCGGCCACCTCTGCGGCCTGCATCAGCGTGGTGACCATTGCGCCGTAGCCGACGACGGTGCAGTCGGTGCCGGTGCGGGCTACGCGGGCCGCGTGCAGCTCAGCGATGGGCTCTGCAAAGTTCACATCGCCCTTCTGCCAATACTTCGCCTTGGGCTCAAAAAACAGCACCGGATCAGGTGACTCGATCGCCTGCTGCATCATCCAATAGGCGTCGTTCGCGGTCGACGGGGCAACCACGCGCAGGCCCGGGGTGTGCGCAAAGTACGCCTCGGGGCTTTCTTGGTGGTGCTCGATCGCGCCGATGTGCCCGCCGTAGGGCACCCGAATCACAATCGGCATTTGGTAGGCGCCATCGTGGCGGCTCGTGATCTTGGCGAGCTGCGTGACGATCTGGTTGAAGGCGGGGAAGATGAAGCCGTCGAACTGAATCTCGATGACGGGGCGGTAGCCGCGCATTGCCAGCCCAATCGCGCTGCCCACAATGCCGGCTTCGGCGAGGGGGGTGTCGAGCACGCGAGCCGAACCGAACTCTTCCTGCAGCTTGTCGGTGACGCGAAAGACGCCGCCGAGGGGGCCGATGTCTTCGCCCATCAAGATGACCTTGTCGTTGGCGGTCATCGCCGCGCGCAGGCCCTCATTGATGGCCTTGGCGATGGGAAGCTCGCGCACCTGGGGTGCCGTAATCGTGGGGTCGCTCATGCTCCCGCCTCCTGATCTTCAAACGATGCTTCGTAGTGGGCGAGCCATTCACGCTGCTCTTCAATGCGAGGATGCGCCTCGGAGTATACGTTTGCGAACATCGAGTCAGCGTCAGGGGTGGGCAGGGTCAAGATGGCCTCGCGCACGCGCTTGGCCTCGTGGTCTGCGGCTTCGTGGGTCTCGGTGAAGAACTCCTCGGTGACCCCCAGTGAGCGAAGGTATGCCTCAAAGCGCATAAGCGGATCTTTGAGCTTCCACTCCTCGAGCTCTGACGCCTCACGGTAGCGGGTGGGGTCATCACTCGTGGTGTGCGCACCGATGCGGTAGGTGAGGGCCTCGATGTAGCCGGGGCCGCCGCCGTTGCGTGCCTCACGCAGGTACTTGCGCCCGACCGCGAATGCGGCGAGCGGGTCGTTGCCGTCGATCTGCACGGCACGCAGGCCGAAGCCGAGCGCGCGACGGTACAGCGGCGTGCGCGACTGACGCGCGACGGGCACCGAGATCGCCCAGCCGTTGTTCTGCACTACGAACACCTCGGGCGTCTGGTAGCTCGCCGCGAAGATCATCGACTCGTTCGAGTCGCCCTGGCTTGAGGTACCATCGCCGTAGAACACGATGGTGGCTTCGCCCGTTGAAGTCGCGGCCTCGCCAGCGTCGAGCTGCGTGCCGACCGGGTCGCCAGCGGCGGCAAGCCGCTGCTTCGCATCAAGCAGCTGCCCCAGCGCGTACCCGGTGGCGTGCTGCGTCTGCGCAGCGAGCACCAGCGTGTACAGGTGGAAGTTGCCGTTGGCGGGATCCGTGGGATCCCAGCCGCCGTGCGTGACCCCGCGAAACAGCGCGGCAATGCGCTCAAACGGCACACCGCGCACGTGACCGACGGTGTGCTCGCGGTATGCGGGGAAGATGTGGTCTTGGGGTTCGCTCGCGTGTGCGATGCCAACCTGGCAGCCTTCTTGGCCGACGCTCGGCACCCAGAGTGCGAGCTGGCCCTGGCGTTGCAGGTGCGTGCACTCGGTGTCGAAGGCGCGAGTCCACGCCATATCGCGGTACCACTGCTTGAAGTCGTCGACACCGACGCCCTCAAGTTCGGCCGCAAATTCTGCTGCCGAACCGGTGGGCGCATACGTGCCTGACTCGTCGAGAAAACGAATCGGCTCGGGGTCTATGCCTGTGTGCAGGGGTCCCGTTGGGGGGCGCTGGGCGCTCGAAGTAGTCTGCTCAGTCATCTAGGCCAGTGTAATCGGGCCCTATGCGCGCGGCCGGATATGCTCGGCGATCCGGGGTAAATTCCCGGTGAGTGCCGGGATCCGGATCATCGCGCTAGCGCGCGATCGTCGCGAGATGCGCGCGTATGATGCGCAGCACCTCGGGCAGGCTTTCGGGCTCGCCGATCGAGATGCGCACGCCGTGGCCGGGGAAGGGGCGCACGAGCGTTCCCGCCTCAGAGAAGTCTGCGGCGAGCGCCTGGGCACTGGGCACGCCGGCGCCAGATTCGGGGATCCACACGAAGTTGCCCTGTGCGGCGGGAATCTGCAGGCCAAGGTCGCGCAGCGCGGTCGCGAGTTCGTCGCGGCGTGCGGCGAGGGCGGCGATGCGGTCGTCGTTGGTGGCGCGGGCGGCGGGGGCGAGGGAGGCAATCGCGGCCGATTCGGCGATGCCGGTGACCGAGAGCGGAATGCCGACGCTGGCCGCGGCGGCGATGATCGAGGGCTCGCCGATGCCGTAGCCGATGCGCAGGCCGGCGAGGCCGTACGCCTTTGAGAAGGTGCGCAGCACGACGAGGTTCTTGTGCGCTCCGATGACATCGGCGCCGCGCACTGCCTCGGGGTCGGTGACGAATTCGGCGTAGGCCTCGTCGAGAATGACGAGCACGTCGGCGGGCACCCGCGCCATGAACCGGTCGAAGTCGCCGCGGCGAATGATCGGGCCCGTGGGGTTGTTGGGGGTGCACAGCAAGATCGCGCGGGTGCGGTCGGTGATCGCGTCGGCCATGGCGTCGAGGTCGTGCTCGCTGCGCTCAGTGAGCGGCACCCCGATGGCGGTGGCGCCCGAGGCGAGGCCCAGCGAGGGGTACGCCTCGAAGCTCGGCCAGGCGTGCAGGTACTCGTCGCCGGGGCCCGCGGCCGCCTGCACGAGCTGGAAGAGGATGGTGACTGACCCGGCGCCGAAGTGCACGTGGTCGGGGGAGACTGACCATTCGGCGGCGAGTAGGCCCCGCAGCTCGGTCATTGCGGCCGCCGCGTACCGGTTGCTGTCTTCGGCGCGGGCCGCGATCGCGGCAACGACCTCGGGGAGGGTGTCAAACGGGTTCTCGTTACTCGAGAGTTTGAAGCCGGGCTTCGTGGGCGCCGCCCCCTGTCGGTATGCGGGCACCGCGAGTACGCTCTCGCGGAGTTTGACGGGGGGAGTCGCCTGTTCGCTCATGAGCACCAGTGTAGTGATGGCGGGCCGCTGTTTTGTGCACGGGGCGGTGGCGGTCGCGTACCTGAGAGCCGGGTTCGTGGGGCAGTGGAAGAATAACCCCATGCGTACCATTATTCGAGTGCTCGTAGGCGCGTTCGCGCTGTGGCTGACCATCCTCTTCATGGGCGGCGAGGGTGATCAGCGCGTCTGGATCGTGCCGATCCCGTCTGACCACTTTCCACAGGTGCTCACGCTGCTGTTGGTGGCGCTCGTCTTTGGTCTCGTCAACAGCACGCTCGGCCGCATCGTGCGGTTCGTCTCGATTCCGCTGTACATCATCACGCTGGGGCTGTTCGGCCTGATTATCAACGGCGCGATGCTCGCGCTCGTCGCCTGGATCTCAGACCAGGTCGGTTTTGGCCTGCGCATCGAGACCTTCTGGTGGGGAGTCGTGGCGGCACTCGTGATGTCGATTCTGTCGGGCATCATGAACGCACTGCTCGGCACCAACAAGAAGAAGCGCCGCGGCGCATAAATCGCGGCCACGGCGCTCCGTTTCACCCGGCCCTCACGGTGGGCTGCTGCCGGTCGTTACCGGCAGCAGCGGCTCGCCTGGGGCCGGTCAGCTCGTTACCAACCGCTGAACGAGGCGTCCACAATGCTGGGCTTGCCATCACGCCAGCTGATGGAGCCCGAGAGCGATGAGTGGGCGGTGTCGAGCCGCGCACTCGCCGAGCTGCTGCGCACCTCGAACTCGTAGCTGTCAGTGGTGAAGTACTTTGCGTCGATCCCCGAGAAACTGCTCGGGTACTTCAGCACCCGCAGCTCAGATAGGCGCGTGTTGCGGGTGATGCTCGGGCAGGCCGCATCCATGTTGCTCGTGACGACCGAATTGCCGCCGATCGAGACGCAGCCGTCAGCGTAGCTCGTGGCCTGCGACAGGATCTCGGCCTCGAATGCCTCGTTGAGGAACGCGCTCAGCTCGACCGTGGCGAGCGAACCATCGAGCCTCGTGGTCAGCGACTGGCTGGTGCCCTCGAGGTAGGTGCCCAGATCGCCCGCGGCCACCGGGTACACACCGGGGTACACCCACACAGTGGTGGAATCTGCGCCCGTCATCGTTTCTGCGAGCAACACCTCGGTGCCCGCGAAATCAACCGCGGCCGGCACGTTGCCCGCGCTCACGGGCCCGGTGAGCGCGACGGTGGCTTCGACGACGAGCGGATCGTTGAGCTCCCACGTCTCGAGCACCAGCATCTCGTTGTCGCCGTGGTCGACCGTAAATTCGCGCTCGAATTCTTCGCCCGCGAGCGAGAGCTGCGCGATCACACGGGCACCCTCGGCATCGCGTTCAACGGTCTCGACCGAACGCACCAGCAGGCGCTCCTCGGCCGCACCGAGCACCTCGTCGGTGAGCAACGCATCGTTGTCGACGCCCGGGCTCACCAGCTTCGAGGCGGCCTGTGCCTTGCCGCTCGCGAGCAGGTCAAGATACTCCTCAACCTGCGCCGCCGGATCGCGGGAATCGTTCATCGATTTCACCGCAATAGCCGCACCGCCCGCAAGCAGCGCAACCCCCACGCCCACACTCACCCAGGTGATGAGGCGGCGCCGTGCCCTGCGCGACTCGGGGGTGGGTGCGGGGCGTGCCTGCGGCATCGGCAGCGGCCCGGCCGGTGGCCCCTGCGGCGGCGCCATCAAGCCCACCACGGGCGGGGCCAGCTGCGCGGGCGGAGTGCTCAACGGCGCGGTGGGCGGGGCAGCGGCCGGTGCAGCCATCGGTTGGCCCACGGGCGGCGGCATCGTGGGCGGCTCCCAGGCCCCCGTGGTCGGCGGCGCAATCTGGGGTGCGGGCGGCGCCGGAGGTGGGGGCGGCCCCGTCGGCGAAACCGTCGGCCCTTCAGACTGCGCGGGCACCGGGAGCGGCTGCGGGGGAAGCCAGGGCTTGGGTTCAGTCGGCGGGGGCTGCGTCATACGCCGAGCTTAGCAACGGGCACGCACCGCCCACCGATTCAGTGTGCACACCCCGCACGGGCACGAAATGGGCATGTGGGGGGATCCGGAGCGAGCCCATGAGCCGCCCCGGGCGCAGGCGGCCGCAGAGAGTGGGACAATAGGGGGAGCTTTGCCCGATATTCGCCGATTTGCACGGAGACATCATGACGCCTTTGCCCCCTCAGCCCATCAGCCCCCTCGACGGCCGGTATCGCGCCGCGGTCACCGAGCTTGGCAACACGCTTTCAGAAGCGGGCCTGAACAAGGCACGCGTGCACGTCGAGGTGGAGTGGCTGGCCTACCTCACCGAGCACTCGCTGCTGGGTGGGGCTCCGATGCCCGCCGAGCAGCTCGCGAGCCTGCGCGAGTGGGCCGCAAACTTCGGCCAGTCAGAAATTGACGAGCTAGCCGAGACCGAGAAGACCACGCAGCACGACGTCAAGGCCGTGGAGTACCTCGTGCGCGCACGCCTCGCGAAGCAGGGCCTGGGTCACCTCGCCGAGCTCACCCACGTGTGCTGCACCAGCGAAGATATCAACAACCTGTCATACGCGCTCACCGTGAAGCAGGCCGTCGCCGATGTGTGGCGCCCCCGCTTCGAGCGCGTCATCGCAGAGATCGCGCGCCAGGCCGAAGAGTACCGCGAGCTGCCCATGATGAGCCGCACGCACGGTCAGCCGGCGACGCCGACCACCCTGGGCAAGGAGCTCGCGGTGTTCGTCTACCGTCTCGAGCGCCAGCTCAACCAGATCGACGACAACGAGTACCTCGGTAAGTTTTCGGGCGCGACCGGCACGTTTGCCGCGCACCTCGCCGCAGACCCCGACACCGATTGGGCGCAGGTCTCGCAGGAGTTCGTTGAGGGCCTCGGCCTTGACTGGAACCCGCTGACCACGCAAATCGAGTCGCACGACTGGCAGGCCGAGCTCTACGGTCGCATCGCGCACGCCAACCGCATTCTGCACAACCTGGCCACCGATATCTGGAGCTACATCTCCATCGGCTACTTCCGCCAGATTCCCGTTGCGGGCGCCACCGGTTCTTCGACCATGCCCCACAAGGTGAACCCGATTCGCTTCGAGAACGCCGAGGCCAACCTCGAGCTCTCGAACGCGATTCTTGATTCGCTGTCTGAAACGCTCGTCACGAGCCGCTGGCAGCGCGACCTCACCGACTCGTCGGCACAGCGCAACATCGGTGTCGGCTTCGGTCACTCGGTGCTCGCCCTCGACAACATCCTCAAGGGCCTCGGCCAGATCTCGGCAGCGCCCGAGGTGCTCGCCGCTGATCTCGACTCAAACTGGGAGGTGCTCGGCGAGGCGATCCAGACGGTGATTCGCGCTGAGGTGGCCGCCGGCCGGTCAACGATCTCTGACCCGTACGCGGCACTCAAGGAGCTCACGCGCGGTCGCCGCATCGGCCAAGCCGAGCTCGTCGAGTTCGTCTCGGCGCTCGAAATTGGTGCCGAAGCGAAGCAGCGCCTGCTCGAACTGACGCCCGCCACCTACATCGGTGACGCTGTGCGTCTGGTTGATTTCCTGCAGCGCTAACCTCTCGCGGTTCGCTGGTGTGCGGTCCTGGGGTGCCCCTGGGGTCGCACACTAGCTCTCGCATCCGGCCTGGCCTCGTGTTTGATTGGGCCGCAGTTCGCCCCCTTCGCGGCACCCGTCTTGGGAGCCCCCGCAGGGGGCGAATTTTTGTGCACGGCTACGATGGATCCCATGGAGAGCTTCCCAAGCCAGAAGCGACGACGCTTCTCGGTCACCACCTTTCTCGACGAATTTTTCTTCATCGTCGCGGGGGTCGCGGCGGTGTGGCTCGGTTGGCTGCTGCTGAGCGACAGCCTCAGATTTGGCTGGTTCGGCATCCTCTATTTCTTCGTGTTCTGGGTGGTGCTCGCCTACCTCACCCTGCCGCGCCTGCACCGCATCCTCACGAACATCTACGTGCCCGACTACTTCATCGGCCGCACCCGCACGAGTGACGGGCTGCTCGGCGACCCCGTCAACCTCGCGCTGCGCGGCACTGAAGCCGATCTGCATGCGACCCTCGCGCGTGCCGGCTGGACCCGCGCCGACGACGTCACGCTGCGTTCGAGCCTGCGCATCGTCACCTCGACGGTGTCGCGCTCGAGCTACCCCGAAGCCCCGGTCAGCCCTCTGTTTCTCTTCGGCCGCATGCAGTCCTTTGCGTACCAGCAAGAGGTGGCTGGCAACCCGGCCAAGCGTCACCATGTGCGGTTCTGGCGCACTCCCGATGGCTGGCTACTGCCCGGCGGCGCCCTGGTCGACTGGCTGGCCGCGGGTACCTTTGACCGGGCCGTCGGCTTCTCGCTGTTTACGCTGCAAATCACGCACCGGATCGACGCCAACATTGACGTCGAACGCGATTTTGTGGTGCAGAGCCTTACCGCCGCAGGCCCCCACGTCAGCGTCGAGCACCTGCGCGATTTCTCCACGGGCTATCACTCGCGCAACGGTGGCGGCGATAGTGTGCACACGGATGGAGATCTGCCCATCATTGAAGTCGCTGCGGCAGCAACCGAAGCGATCGAAGGGGCGACGCACCATGGCTGAGTTGCAGCAGAAACGAAGCGCTGCGCCAGACGCGGCTTCGCAGCGGGATGACGCGGCGACCCCTGGTTCTAAGCGCCCCACGGTGCTCACGCTCGGTGCACTGCTCGTGTTTTTGCGCGCCGCGGGCGGAGTCATTTGGACAGTCAGCTTCATCCTGAATTGGCATCACGTAGCCAAGACGTACGACCTCGACAATGAGCTCGGTGCGGTGCTGTTCACGATCGTGTGCGTTACTGAGGCGATCTGGCTCGTGGTGCTCGTACTGCTGGCGTGGCTCGTGCTGCGTGGTTCTACGGTCGCGCGCATGCTCGTCATGGTGGGTTCGACGATCGGTATTTCGGTGGCCGCGTTCGACTATTTCACGGCCGGCCAAGAAATCACGATGCGCACCACGCTGTTGACGCTCACGCTCGATATTCTGCTGCTTTTGGCGTTGTCAAGCAGAGACACGCGCGCTTGGACCAGGGGTCGCAAGCGCGCGCGTCAGTTACCGCGTCGTAAGGCTTAGTGCCAAACGTCGTCGGGGCGCTGCAGATCTTTGCGGGCCGCTTCGTCTTCTGCGCTGGGCTTACCGCCCAGGCCGATGAGGGCGACCATCATGACGGTCACGATGAAGGCGACCGCCGCGAAGATTCCGCCGAGCACGATATCGCGCGTGGTGAGGAGAACAACTACGCCGGCAAAAACGGCGAGGACTGTCGAGAAGCCGACCAGCTCAAGCGGTCGCAGCCGGTCCTTGCGTGACGGGGTCACGGGCTCGGGAGTTGCGGCGGGCTCAGGTGTGCGAGGCATCGTGTGCTTTCTTGGCTATCAGCTAGGGGAGTTGGTGTCGAGAAGAGCGGAGGATTTGGCCGCAGCACCGCGACCATCAAAAGCTGAAATACCGAGGAATACGCCGGTGATAATCGCGTATGCGCCAAAGAATCCGACCACGGCTACGGGGTCTTCTCGTGCGAGCAGCGTAAACAGGGCGAGCAGTATGCCGGCGCCGCCGACGATCGTTGTGTCTTGGCGTACGCCCGGGTTTACTACGGCGCTCAAAAACTCGAGCAGCGAAGAAATCAGTGCCCACGCGGCGATCACCAGTGCATAACCCACCACCGACACCGTGAACGGTACGGCGATGGCTGCGGCTAGGCTAACGATGCCGAGCGAAAGCGCCACTCCGCTGCCCACGCGACCGCGGCAGACCATCGCGTGCGCCAGGTGAGCAAGTGCGATACCAGCCAGCCCGCACACGGTGACCGCCACATCGAACGCGAGGCGTTCGTGCTGGGTCGCTGTGAAGGTGATGGCCATGCCGACCGCGAGCAACATCGCCACACGAGTGAGACGGATAGCGCGCGGAGTCGCAGAATCAGGGGTCACCGATGTCACACTCTGAGATACAGCCGTGGTCATGAGGCCCCTTTCAACACATTTATTGTATCGCTTGCCCGCACCTGTCACCTGGGTGACGTGTGAGGCACGTTTAGATGCCGCTGGGCATGTCTTGGAATCTCGAGTAGTGACCCTGGAATGCGACGGTCACGGTGCCCGTGGGGCCGTTACGCTGCTTCGCAAGAATGAAGTCGGCCTCACCGGCGCGGGGGCTATCGCGGTCGCCCACGGCCTCGCGGTGCAGCAGGATCACCATATCGGCGTCTTGCTCGAGCGAGCCCGATTCACGCAGGTCGCTAATGGCGGGCATCTTGTCGGCGCGCTGCTCTGAGGCACGGTTCAGCTGTGACAGCGCAATCACGGGCACGTCGAGCTCTTTGGAGAGCAGTTTCAGTGCACGAGAGAACTCACTGACCTCTTGCTGGCGGCTCTCGACCTTTTTACCGCTCGACAGCAGCTGCAGGTAGTCAATGACGACCATGCGTAGACCGTGCTGCTGCTTCAGACGGCGGCACTTCGCGCGAATCTCAACGAGGGTGAGGTTGGGGCTGTCGTCGATGAACAGCGGCTTCTCGGCAATGCGCGCCTGGGTGGCGGCGAGCTTTTGAAAGTCACGGTTATCGAGCGTGCCCTTACGCAGGGTCTGCATGGGGATCGTGGCTTCGGCCGCGAGCAGACGCATCGCGATCTCGGCACGGCCCATCTCGAGCGAGAAGAAAACGGTGGGGGCGTCGGCGTGCACCGAAGCGTTGCGGGCGACATCGAGAGCAAGCGTCGACTTACCCATTGCGGGTCGCGCCGCGATGATGATCATCTGGCCGCCAGCAAAACCGTTCGTCATGGCGTCGAGCTCACTGAAGCCAGTGGGCACACCCATCATGCCGCCCGTGGCGCTGTTGGCCTTGTTAATTTCTTCAAGCGCCGCGTCGACCGCGAGCGACAGGGGGACATAGTCCTCGCCCTGGGCTTCGCCCGTGACACCGTAGATCTCAGACTGGGCAACGTTCACCAGGTCAATGGCTTCGCCCTCGCCCGCATAGCCCATCTGCACGATGCGGGTGCCCGCCTCAACGAGGCGACGCAGCAGCGCCTTCTCGGCGACGATCTCGGCGTAGAAGCTCGCGTTTGCCGCGGTCGGCACGATACTCGTGACCGTGTGCAGGTAATCCATACCGCCCGCGCGCTGCAGTTCACCGGCTTTGGTGAGCGCATCGGTGACAGTAATAACGTCGGTGGGTTCGCCGCGTGAGTAGAGCGACAGCACGGCTTCATAAATGACCTCGTGCTTGGGCACGTAGAAGTCGTTGCCCTTCAGGATGCCGGTGACGTCGGCGACCGCGTCCTTTGAGAGCAGCATGCCGCCGAGCGCACTCTGCTCGGCGAGGAGGTCGTAGGGCGGCGTGCGTTCGAAGCCGCGTGATTCTTCCTGCTCAAATTCGTCGGGGATCCCGAGGTGTGCGTTCGACACGCGACTGCTCCTTACACTGCAGATGGGGCGGTGCGCGCCCCGTGACTACTGGACCCCTCTGGTTCACGCTAGGCGTCAACAACAAAGAGGGCAACACCCACCAATTTAGCCTGTGGATAACTTTGTGCACAACTCCCGAGATTTCGCGGGATTCTGTCCACATGCTTGGGGATAACCTGTGGAGGAGTTTTATGCGACTCGCTAAAACTTGCTCTTGATCAGGTATTTACACTATCCACAGGGGAGAAAGTTATTCAACCTTCAGGCGTGAGGTGAAATGTTGTGTGCTGTGCATCATTGTGGAGAACTCGTACACATATTCGGATCATCCACACGCGACAGCACCGAGCTTCACCGGTACTACTTCATGCGCTGTTCTCTTAATATTGAGGGGAGAAAACGCAAACGGGGCGACAGTTCCATACAGAACCATCGCCCCGAGAGGCTGCTACTGAGCGGGATTAGCGCTGAGCAATAACCTGCAGCGTGATCCGCGCGTCAACGCCCTCGTGCAGGTGCACGACAGCCTTGTACTCGCCAGTCGTCTTGATCGCGGGAAGCACGACCTTACGCTTGTCGATCTCGCCGATGCCGGCTTCCGATACGGCTGCAGCCACCGAAGCGGGCTTTACCGAACCGAACAGGCGTCCACCAACGCCAGCCTTAGCGAACAGACGGATCTTGCCGTCCTGGAGCTTCGCCTTGAGCGCCTGAGCGTCCTCGGCCGAAGCGAGCGCACGTGCGTCGCGAGCTGCGCGCAACAGCGCAACCTGAGCTTCGCCACCGCGGGTCCAGTGGGCCGCGAAGCCCTGAGGAACCAGGTAGTTACGTGCGTAACCGGTCTTGACGTCAACAACGTCACCGGCGGATCCGAGGCCCTGGACCTCGTGAGTAAGAATTACCTTCGCCATGATTGCGCTTCTCCTTAGCGGCCAGAGCCGGCGTAGGGGAGGAGTGCCATCTCGCGGGCGTTCTTCACGGCCTTCGCGATCAGTCGCTGCTCCTGGACGGACACACCGGTGATACGGCGGGCGCGGATCTTTCCACGCTCAGAGATGAACTTGCGCAGCGTTGCGACATCTTTGTAATCGATGACGCCGACGGTCTGCTTTTTAGCGGGTGCGATGGTCTTCGCGTTCTTGCCGCGAGTCGGCTTGCGGCTTGCGCCGCTAGACTTGCCTGCCATTTTGGTCTCTTTTCGTGATGCGTTCCGGTTAAGGGAACAAGAAGTAAATCGAAGCTCGTGCCCTAGAAGGGCTGCTCGTCGTCAAAACCGCCGCCGAAGCCACCAGTAGCTGCGCCCTGACCAGAGTTGGTCCAGGGGTTATCTACGGGAGCTGCGGGTGCAGGCTGAGCCTGCGGTGCGGCTGCCGGCTGTCCCCAGCTCGGCTGACCAGCGGGCTGCGCGCCGCCGCCAAAGCCACCCACCTGGCCACGCGCTTGACCGCGTGACACCTGTGTAGTTGCAAAGCGGAGCGACGGGCCCACCTCTTCGACCTCAAGGTCGAGAGAGGTGCGCTGCTGCCCTTGGTTATCCGTGTAGCTGCGCTGAGTCAAACGACCCTGCACAATTACGCGCATGCCCTTCGTGAGCGATGCCGCGATGTTGTCGGCGTATTCGCCGTACGCGCGGCATCCGAGCCACAGCGGTTCGCCGTCCGACCAGTCACCCGACTGGCGGTCACGCACGCGCGGCGTCGAGGCGATCCGGAAGGTCACCCACGACTTGCCGGCCTGGCTTACGCGAGGCTCGGGGTCGGCAACTAGGTTCCCGACAACTGTGATCAGCGGCTCTCCGGCCATGGGCTACGCGCCAGCCTTAGCGGCGGCGCGAGCTGCCTTAGCCTGGTCGCGCTTCGTCTGTGCAGCGCGCTGAGCGATGAGCTCGTCAGAGCGGAGCACCTTCGTGCGCAGAACGGCCTCTGAAAGGCCCAGCTGACGATCGAGCTCAGCAGTGGCTTCGTAGGTTGCCGTGAAGTTCACAACAACGTAGATGCCCTCGGTCTGCTTCTTGATCTCGTATGCGAGGCGACGCTTGCCCCAGATGTCGATGTTCTCGATAACGCCTTCCGCATTGCGGATAACGCTCAGGAACTTCTCCATGCTGGGAGCTACGGTACGCTCGTCGATACCCGGATCGAGGATCACCATGAGTTCGTACGGATGCATGTACTACCCACCTCCTTCGGACTTCACGGCCACAGGATTTCTGTGGCAGGAGGGTGTTTGTGCATCGTGCCAACGTGCGACAAGGACCGTCACACGCAGACAACCTGTCCATACTATCACCTCTTGCCCCGCTTTTCAGGTCGGGAGAGGATCTAATTATGCAGAAGGTTATTCGGCCTGGCTGTCTCGCCCGGTGACCAGGCGAAATGATTCCAGATGTTCGATGCGCTCACGCTGACCGCCGACGTGCACGATCGAGTCACCGTCAACGGTGAGCTGCGTACCGTACGCGTGCATCGCCGAAATCTTGCGCCCCATCCACGGCGTCACGTCGTGGATTTCGACGCGTGCGGTGTCATCGACCGGGGCCGCGGGGGAGTCTTCTGACACGATCTCCCAGAACGGCAGGCCAAGCGCATCGGCGATCGCGCGCGACAGCCGGTGTGCGAGCACGTGATCGGGGTGGCCATACCCGCCACCGTCGTCGTAGCTCACAATGGCCTGCGCGCCTGCGAGCTGCGCGGCGGTGAGCAAATCGGTGAGCGGCTCAACGACCGGCACGCTGGTGAGCGCATCGGGGCCGACGTTGCTGGCGGGAATCGCGCGCGGGGGAGTTTCGGGGTGAGCCGGGTCGATCTCTGCCCACTCCATGCCCGAATCCTCATAGATGTAGGGGGCGCGGCCCTCGGCACGCGCCGGATCAACACCCAAGAAGACGTGTCGTTCGAGGCCCAGCATCACAAGCGCCGCAGTCAGCTCGGCCTGGCGGTGCGGGGCAAGCCCATCGGTGCCCTCGAGAGACGAGAAGGGGCCTGGCACAACCTCGCCGCGTTCGCCGCGCGTCAGCGTGACGAGCAACGGCTCGCGGCCGGCCTCGGCGAGGGCGGCGAGCGTGCCGCCCGTGGTGATGGTCTCGTCATCGGGGTGCGCGTGCACAAACATTACGCGTGCGCGGCCGTCAAACCAGTCTTGTGCATTCGTCATTACTGCGCATCCTTTTCAATCGTCGCCCACCAGGCCAAGAGGCGCTCAGTGGCAACCTCTTCGCCCACGGGGCCCTCATCGAGTCGCAGCTCGAGCAAAAATTTGTATGCCTGGCCGATAACCGGCCCGGGCTTGACGCCGAGCAGCGCCATAATCTGTTCGCCATCGAGCTCGGGGCGCACCGCCGCAAGCTCCTCAGCCTCGGCGAGCTCATCGATCCGGCGCTCGATATCGTCGTATGCGTGGTCGAGCCGCTCGGCCTTGCGCCGGTTGCGCGTGGTGACGTCAGCGCGGGTAAGAATGTGCAGCTGGCCGAGCTCGGTGCCGGCGTCGCGCACGTAGCGGCGCACGGCCGAGTCGGTCCAGGGCTGGTCACTGTAGCCGAAGAAGCGCAGGTGCAGCTCAATCAGCCGGGCCACACGCTTCACCGTGTCGTTATCGAAGCGCAACTCGCGCAGCCGCTTCTTCGCGAGTTTCGCGCCCACCATGTCGTGGTGGTGAAAAGTGACGCCGCTGGGTTCGAAGCGACGCGTCGCGGGCTTGCCGATGTCGTGCAGCAGCGCAGCGAGGCGCAGCACGATATCGGGGCCGGCCTCGGGGTCTTCGCGGCGCGCGATCTCCATCTCGATGGTCTGCGTGAGCACGGTGAGGCTGTGCTCGTACACGTCTTTATGGCGGCCGTGATCGTCTTGGGTGGCGACGAGCGCGGTGAGTTCGGGCAGAAAACGCTCGGCGAGCGTCGTGTCCACGAGCAGCCTGATGCCGGGGATCGGGTCGTGCGCGCACAGCAGCTTCACGAGCTCGTCTCTGATGCGTTCGGCCGAGATGATGTCGAGACGGTCGGCGAGACGCACCATCGCCTCTTGCGTATCGGGCACGACCTCGAAGCCGAGCTGGGCCGCGAACCGGGCCGCGCGCAGCATGCGCAGCGGATCATCAGAGAACGATGATTCTGCTGAGCCCGGGGTACGAATCTTGCGCGCGAGCAGATCTTCGACACCGCCCGACACGTCAACGAGCCGCATCTCGGGCAGCATCAGCGCCATCGAGTTGATCGTGAAGTCGCGTCGCACGAGGTCACCCTCGATGGTGTCGCCAAACGTGACCTCGGGTTTGCGCGAGTCGTCGCGGTAGATCTCGGCGCGGTAGGTCGTGATCTCGACGGTCTCACCCAGCACACGCGCGGCGATGGTGCCGAAGTCGCGGCCCACATCCCAAATCTTTGCGCCCATCTCGGTGAGAATGGCGCTGGTTTCCTCGGGTTGGGCCGAGGTCGTGAAATCGAGGTCGGTGACGGGGCGCCCGAGCATCGCATCGCGCACGGGGCCGCCCACGAGCGCAAACTCGTGCTCGTGGCGGGCGAAGGCGTTGGCGAGTGCAACAACGGGAGCGGCCGCGGCGATCTCTCGCAGCGCGACCATGGAATCGGCAACAGAGGGCATCTAGTTATCGTACCTGGGGGTGATGGCTCGGCACGCTCCTTACACTGGGTGCATGCGCATTCGCTCCCTCTTCACGGCCGCTCTGTCGGTCGCGCTCGTTCTTGGCGGCACGCTTTCGGCGCACGCGGTTCTTCCTATGGCCCCGGATCGCCCCGCGAATAGCGCCCGCACCGAAGCACGTGTCTCGCCGGCCGAGGCTACCGATGCCGAGATCGAGACTGATTCCGAGGGGTCGGGGGCCAAGGCCGATCGTGCGGCGGCAAAAGCCGAGGCTACAGCTGAAGATGACGCGGTTGCGCCCGCACCCTCGCTGATGGTGGCCCCGTCGCAGCCGATTCTGGCCGACGCAAAAACCAATCTCGAGCTCAGTGCGCAGCTGACAAACCCCACTGAGACCGAGGTTGCAGCCGGCGAACTGCTGATCGAGGTGAGTGAGGAGCCCGTCAAGAGCGTCGCCGCGCTCACCGACGCCGTGAACACCGCGATCCCTGGCGACAGCGCCGCTACCGACGCCGCTGCTGCCGACTCCGGCGCGCCCGGCACCGCGTTCACCACGCTGAAGACCGCTCACTTGGGGGCGACCGGGCCTGAGAGTGAACAGCGCACCACCGTCAATGTCACGCCCGAAGAGCTGCCGTTCACCGATCTGACGCCCCCGGGAACCTATCTCGTGCGCGCCAGCCTCACGCTCGAGGGCGCGTCCACCCCACACTCCGCCGCGACGACCCCTGTGGTGTGGCGCGGCACCGGCAAAACCAAAATCGATCTGAGCATGATCGTGCCGTTCGTACTGCCAGCCAAGATTCAAGCGATGCCCTCGCGTGAGCAGCTCTCTGACCTGGTGCGCGAGTGGGATGCGCTGCTCACCGCAGCCGAACAGGCGAAGGCAACCCTCGCGATCGACCCCCGCATCGTCGCCGGCATTCGCAGCTACGGCGTCGAGGCTTCGGGGCCGGCGCGCGAATTCTTGGCTCGCCTCGAGGCGAGCCCCAACCCGAGCTTTCTGCTGCAGTTCGCTGATGCCGATGTCGCCGCGCAGGCCGCCATAGGATTCACCTCGCTCGTCGAACCCACGAACCTTGATTTCGTGACGCGCTTTGGCAAGTTCGAGGCGCCGGTTCCTGCAGCTGACGCTGATGGGAAAGATACGGGCGGGGAAGATGCTAGTGGGGAAACCACTGACGCAGACACCACGGGCACCGAAGCCGCTGACGTAGACACTGACGTAGCGAACACCGAAGCCGCCAATGCGGAGGGTGCCGCCGAGGCACCCGTGGAAGCAGAAGCTCCTGCCGGGGTTGAAGCCGGCAGCGCGACCGAAACCGGTGCTGAGGCCAACGCTGACACCGACGCCAACGGCGAGCCCAGCACCAGCAACGGCGCTGAGGTTGACGCTGACGCCAAGCCTGAAACCAACGCAGAAACCGACAGCGATACCACCCCCGACGCAAATACCGGCGCCGAAACCGACGGTGAGGTGACCGAGGTTGCCCCGCCCACCCTCGCTGAGCTGCTCCAGTGGAAGACCGCGAGCGGCGAACCCGGCAGCAATAACAGTAACAACGCAGGCACAAGCAGCGGCAGCACAGACAGCGGCAGCGGCACCGCCGCGGGCACCGTGACCGGCGAGGTCGCTACCGCAGCGTGGCCCGCCGAGGGCGATGTTGACCGGGGCACCCTCGGTCTGCTCGCAGAGTCGAATATCACCTCGGTGGTGCTCGACTCGAGCAACGTGCGGCACTCGGGCGGCCCCCGCATCGCGCTCAACGACGGCGAAGCCATCATCACCGAGGCCTCCCTCGCTGATTCGGCGACCGCCGCGCTCGCGGGCGACACCGAGATTGAACGCGCGGCCGGCCTCTCGGCGCTCGCGGGCGAACTGTTCGTGCGCGCCCAGGCCGAAAGCACCGGGGTAGTGCTCGGGCTGAATCGGGGCAGTGTCGCCGATACGCAGGATCCGGCGTCGCTGCTTACCGCCATTGCCGAGCTCTCGTTCGTGCGCGCCACCAGCGTGGCCGATCAGCCCGAGGGCACCGGCACGCTGCGGGCCGCGGGGCCGCTTGAGCCCCGGCTCGCGCTGCTGCGTTCGGCCGCCAACCGTGAGGCGTCGGTGAACGAGGTGGGCGCGGTGCTCGTGCACCCGCAGTACCTCAGCGGCTACCAGCGCGTGCGCCTGATGTCGCTGTTCAGCACGCGATACGCGCCCGCCGAAAGCAACTTCGATGAGGTCTCGACGAAGTTTCGCACCCGAGATTCGAAGCTGCTCGAGGGCGTGCAGGCCATCAGCACCGAGCACACCCAACTCGTGGGCGTGTCAACGAGCGTGCCCGTGCAGCTGCACAACTCGCTGCCCTTTGACGCCAATGTCACCGTCGGCGTCGTGCCCGTCTCTGCCGCGATCGAGCTCGAAGAGCGCGTGTTCAGCGGGGTCATCGTGGGTGCTGAAGCCAACGAACGCGTGCTCGTGCCCGTGCGCAGCCGCGTGTCATCGGGGGAGTCGGGGCTCGTCGTCACCGTCAGCGCACACGGCGGCGAACCGACCGTCTACACCGGCACGCTCGACCTGAGCATCAGCAGCAGCGTCGAAGCCGTCGCCCTGTGGGTGCTCGGTGTGAGCGCCTCGCTGCTGCTGATCTTCGGCGTCTATCGCAGCGTGCGCAAACGCCGTAAGGCCTCAGCTGCCGCTCAGCCGAGCATCGCCACCAGCGAAACGGAAACCCCCGCGGAATAGTCCGCACCTAGGATGGGTTATATCGGAGGCGACGGGCATCGTGCGTCGCTTAGATCCGTCACACAAGCGAGGAGCCTCATGCGCCAGATCATCATCATCGGATCCGGTCCCGCCGGTTTTACTGCCGCCATTTACGCGGCGCGTGCGGGTCTCGAGCCGCTGATGTTCGCGAGCTCGGTCGGTATCGGTGGCGAGCTCATGAACACCACCGACGTCGAGAACTTCCCCGGGTTCCCCGAGGGCATTCAGGGCCCCGAGCTCATGCAGCGGATGCAAGAGCAGGCCGAGAAGTTTGGCACCGAGGTCGTCTACGACGACATCACCGACGTTGATTTCTCGGGCGACGTGAAGCGCGTCACCTCGGGTGACGGCGTCGTTCACGAGGCCAGCGCAGTGATCTATGCCACCGGTTCGGCGTACCGCAAGCTCGGCGTCGAGGGCGAAGAGAAGCTTTCTGGCCACGGCGTCTCATGGTGCGCAACCTGCGACGGTTTCTTCTTCCGCCAGAAGACGATCGCCGTGGTTGGCGGCGGCGACTCGGCGATGGAAGAGGCCACGTTCCTCACCCGCTTCGCCGACAAGGTGTACGTGATTCACCGTCGCGACGAGCTCAAGGCGTCGAAGATCATGCAGCAGCGTGCCTTCGACAACGAGAAGATCGAGTTCGTGTGGAACTCTGAGGTCGCAGAGGTTGTGGGCGACACCGAGGTGACCGGCGTGAAGCTGCGCAACACGGTCGATGGCACCGAGAGCGATCTCGCCATCGAGGGCCTGTTCGTCGCGGTCGGCAACGACCCGCGCACCCACCTGGTGCACGGCAAGCTGGATCTCACGTCTGAGGGCACGATCGCCGTTGACGGCCGCAGCTCACGCACATCGGCCGCGGGCGTTTTCGCCGCGGGCGATGTCATCGATGCTTCGTACCGCCAGGCCATCACGGCCGCCGGATCGGGCACCGCGGCCGCCCTTGACGCCGAGCACTACCTCGCAGCGCTCGACCAGGCCGCACTCGCGGCTGCCAAGTAATTCTCTGACACTTTCTCACCGACCAGGAGGTCACCATGAACGAACCGATTATCGTCGACGAGCAGTCCTTCGACAAGCTTGTTATGCAGAGCGAAGTTCCCGTGCTGGTGGATTTCTGGGCCGCTTGGTGCGGGCCGTGCCGCGCAGTCTCGCCCATCCTCGACAAGATCGCGGCTGAGCAAGAGGGCAAGATCATCATTGCGAAGCTCAACATTGATGAGAACCCCAACATTGCGGCAAAGTTCCGCATCACTTCGATCCCCGCGATGAAGGTCTTCCAGGGCGGCGAAGAGGTGCGCGAGATCATCGGCGCCATGCCCAAGCAGATGATCGAGGAGCACCTCAAGGGAATCATTTAATCCCTGTGGATTGATCCGGATCCCCTTCGCTCAGCTGCGTGCTGAGCGAAGGGGATTTTTGTTTAATTGGGGGCGCTGAATATTAACGGCTGCGATCTCGTCGCCTGTTATCGGGCGTAGTGCCAGTCAGCAAGGTGCCGAAGCTCTTTGGCGGCGCCCCAGCTGCCGCCTTCTGGGTAGGCCGCCTGCGATGTTGGCGCAGGGTGTGCCTGCGCGATCCGGCGCATCCAAGGTCTCTTTTCGATGGAGTGGACCCATGTCGCACTGCGGCCGGTGCGGCGCGGCTGCACCGCCGTGACGATGTCCTTTGCGGTGGGCATCTCGGGGAACGTTCCGGCCAGAAACTCTGCGTAGGCGTAAGGCCGACCACTTTCTTGGACTTCGTGGAGGTAGACGGTCACCCATTTTCCCGGCTGGATACGGATGGCCCACACGTCGCCCGCTGCGGCCGGGCCGCTGCCTGTGGACGCTGCGGGCTTGTCGGCTTTGGGAACGAGTCTGCGCATGCGTGCGCTGAGCCCGCCACTGAGCAGGTCTTTGAGGGCAGGGTGCGGAGCGGGTCGAGGAGCATCAAGGTGGACGGGTGGAATATTGAGTGGGCCGAAAATAGCATCTACTACTTCAGTGCGAATACCTGCGTCACCAGCTGTCGTGTCCCACCATGCCAACGGTGCTTGCACTTCGACTTTGATATTGGGGCGCTGATCGCGCTCCCGATAGGTGGTAAATTTCTCCCACATGCCGGGGCGGTCTGTGGGCGCCAGCACTCCGATGAGGGCGAGGTCTTCGAGCACCGCGTTGACCGCGCGTTTGTCGGGGAGAATTTTGGCCGCGGTGATCGCTTTGGCAGCCGCGGTGTAGCGAGATCCGGCTGGCAAAGAACGAATCACGGATATGATCGCGCCCAGCGCCCAGCGGTCATATTCAGTTGGCTCGGGTCGTTCTGCCGCCAGCCAGGCGAGCGCCTGAGCGTAGCCGGAAGGTTCACCGTCGAGCGGCGTACCCTCGGTGAGATAGGACGACCAGGCCGCTACCAGCTGCTGGGGTCGGTCACGATACCCGCACACTTGGCACAGATCTGTAACGGAGTTGCTCCACGGGGTAAACGGGTGTTCTGGAAGCTGCCGTTCGATCAGTACGCCCAGCAGTACCGCGCGCCACGCAGCCGGAGCGGACCATAGGCCAGCGACAAAAGCAGCGGCCGCATCGGGGACCGCCCAGTCTGCCGCTGCGACTCGGAGCTGCTGAATCGAGTCGCCGTGTGTGGGCCATTCGACTACATGCGGGTCGATCCCAGCTGCGGTGAGCGCTTCGATCAGTGGCGCATACTGCGGCAGTACCGGTGGACGATGCCACGAACCACCGATCTGCGCGTCCCAAGTGAGCGGCGATGCTTTCTCCAGGAGGCGCCAGCGTGCAACGTGGTCACCTAACGCACAGTCATGGGTCTCAGGTATCAAGAATCCGCTCATTACTGCGCCTTCCTGCTGAGATAAGCGTTGGCTTGTCATTCATGATTGAAGTCAATCACAACGGTGAGCACCGCGTGAGGGGAGCAGGGCGTGGATCTTGTGCCTCGTTCCTTGCGCAGAACCGCAATTTGGCACGAACACGCAAAATGGCCCTGCTGCACCGACAATGAAGTCGGCGAAGCAGGGCCAGTTTTAGCAGTGCTAAAGGTTTTCGCTACCCAAACCCGGGGTCACCCAGGTTGCTCAGCACGCGCTTGAGATCAGCGATCGTCGCGAAGTCGATAATAATCTGCCCCTTCTTCGCGCCCAGCTTCACCGCCACGCGTGTGTCGAAGCGGTCACCCAGGCGGTCAGCAATCTCGCCGAGCTGCGCCTGCACGCCGCCGGCACGCGCCTTGGGCACCTTCGGCTTGGGTTGTTCGGCGGCAAGGGCTTCGGCGGCACGCACCGACAGGCCCTCGTTCACGATCTTGTCTGCGAGGTGCAGCATCGCTTCGTAGTCACCATCGAGCGACAGGATCGCGCGCGCATGGCCTGCCGAGAGGACACCAGCGGCGACCTTGGCCTGCACCGATTCGGGCAGGCGCAGCAGGCGGATCGTGTTCGAGATCTGCGGGCGCGAGCGACCGATGCGGGTCGCGAGCTGCTCTTGAGTAATACCAAAGTCACCGAGCAGCTGCTGGTACGCCGAAGCTTCTTCGAGCGGGTTCAGCTGTGCGCGGTGGAGGTTCTCGAGCAGCGCATCACGCAGCATGTGCTCGTCGGCGGTGCTGCGCACGATCGCGGGAATCGTATCCAGCCCGGCACGACGCGATGCACGCAGACGACGCTCACCCATGATGAGTTCAAACCGCGGGCCCTCAGCTGGCGCGGGGTCGATCTCGCGCACCACGATGGGCTGGAACACACCGAACTCGCGCACGCTGTGCGTGAGCTCGTCGAGCGCATCCTCATCGAACTCGCGACGCGGCTGCAGCCGGTTCGGAACAATGTCGGCAACCGGCAGGCGAGTAAGCCGCGCACCGGGTACGTCTTGCAGATCGTCGGTCGCGGTGACCTCGGGAGCTTCAACGGGCTCGGGCGTCGCGCTCGAGGATCCGCTCGCAGGGAAGAACACATCGACCGGGCGTTCGCCACTCGTCGACGACTGCGGAATCAGGGCGCCAATACCGCGCCCCAGCCCGCTTCGTTTCTTAGCCGTCATCGGTTAAGCCCCTTCCATCACTTGAGTCTGCGCGGGTGCGCCGCGCTCGGCCACCTCAGCTGCGGCTTCGAGATACGCCAGGGCGCCAATCGATGCCGGATCATACGCGTGCACGGTTTGACCGTAGCTTGGTGCCTCAGAGATACGAACCGAACGCGGAATAACCGCGCCGATGACCTCAGCGGGGAAGTGTGCGCGAACCTCGCTGGCGACCTCGTGTGCAAGGTTGGTGCGAGCGTCATACATGGTCAGCATGATCGTCGACACGTGCAGGTCGGGGTTCAGGTGCTTCTGAATGAGCTTGATGTTGCTGAGTAGCTGACTCAGCCCCTCGAGTGCGTAGTACTCACACTGAATCGGAATCAGTACCTCGTCAGCGGCCACAAACGCGTTCACCGTGAGCAGGCCCAGCGAGGGCGGGCAGTCGATGAAGACGTAGTGGTAGGTGCGCTCAGAGGCATCCAAGAAGGTCTGCAGTGCGGTGCGCAGTCGCTGCTCACGTGCCACGAGTGACACGAGCTCGATCTCGGCGCCGGCCAGGTGGATGGTCGAGGGCACGCACGTCAGGTTCTCGTGATCCGTGGTGGGTGCCTCGGCGTCGGCGATCTCAGCATCGCCCAGTAACACGTCGTAGACGCTCGTCACTTCGGGGCGGTGGGGGACACCGAGCGCGGTCGAGGAGTTGCCCTGGGGGTCGAGATCGATCACTAAGACGTTGGCGCCACGACGAGCGAGCGCCGAGGCCAGGTTGACGGTCGTCGTGGTTTTACCCACGCCGCCCTTCTGGTTAGACACCGTGATGATGCGGGTGTGCTCGGGCAGCGGCGAAACTGTCTCGGCAAGCTTTCGGCGTCGCCGAATCTTGTCAACGAGGTGGTCGCCAACGATGGACTTCTCAGCTTCAGCCATGTCTCACGATTTTAGCTCGAAATACTCGGGTGGTCTCTACGTCTAGGCCCGCGCCAAGCTCTTCCACGGCGATTTCACGCACGCGGTGCTTGCGCAGCGCCTTCTCGGCCGCCTCGATCTCAGTCTGAATCGAGGCGCCCTTCAAGAAGAGCATCTCGCCGCCGTCGCGCAGCAGCGGCGCGGTCAGGGGGACGAGCTTCTTCAGCGCGGTGACCGCGCGTGCGGTCACCTGGTCGACCTCGAAGGCGTCGTGGAACTCTTCGACGCGACCGCGGCGCACCTCGGCGTTGGTAAGACCCAAGCGCTCGATCTGCTCGGTCAGCCAAGCGCAGCGGCGCTCCATCGGCTCGATGAAGAGGAAATGTGCATCGGGGCGCACAATCGCCAGGATCAGCCCGGGCATACCGCCGCCGGTGCCGATGTCGGCAACCGTCGCGCCTGACTGCACCAGGGGAGCGAGCAGCGCGCTATTAACAATGTGCCGGCTCCACAGTCGTGGGGCCTCGAGCGGACCAATCAGGCCCAGCTCTTCTCCGCGCTCACCCAGATCCTGGGTGAAGGCGCGCAGTACATCGATCCGGTCGCCAGCGAGCACAGCAGCCGCTGCGGGCTCTGGCTCAATGGCGGCCGGATCGGTTTCACGTGAAACGGTCACGACACCCTCTACTAAGACGCAGTGATGACGAGGCGGCGGTCGCGGCCTTCGCCTTGAGATTCTGAGCGGTACCCGCGCGAGGCGACCTCGTCGTGCACGAGCTTGCGCTCGTATGACGACATCGGCTCGAGCGCTACCTGTTCGCGGCCCGCGGCGATCTGTGCGATCGCCGCGTCTACGAGCCCGCGCAGCTGAATCGTGCGCGCGTCTCGTGAGCCACCAACATCAACAATGAGGCGTGAAAACCGGCCCGTGTGGGTCTGCACCGTGAGACGCGTAAGATCTTGCAGCGCCTGCACCACGTCGGGCGTGGCGATGCGCTCAAGCTCTGCGTCGCCGCCGGTCACCGAGACGTAGACGCGGCCGTTGGCCACGTCAATGTCGATATCGCCATCAAGATCAGCGATATCGAGCAAGCCCTCGATGTAGTCTGCGGCGCGATCGCCATCGGCCTCAAGCTCTTCGAGCGTCAGGTCTTCAGCGGGTCGGTCCTGTGGTGAACCAGTTGTCACGGGTGCCTCACTTGTTTTTCTTCTTCTTAGCGCGCTTGGCGCTGACGGGCTGCTGGCGCTGGCCCGCGTCAAGCTGCTCAGATGCGGGAGCCGCATCATCTTCCTTGAGCTTACCCTTTGCCTTGAGCCTGGCCTGGCGTGCGCGCCAGGCTTCGCTGCCGGGAGTGGGCATGCTGCGAATAACAATGAACTGCTGACCCATGGTCCACAGGTTCGATGAGAACCAGTAAATGTTCAGTGCGAGCGGGAACGTAACGCCCGAGAACAGGAACGCGAAGGGGATGATGTACAGCATGATCTTCTGCTGGCGGTACATCGAGGAGTTCTTCGTTTCATCAGAAACGTTCTTCGACATGATCTGCAGCTGAGTGAAGAACTGCGAGGCGATCATCAGCAGCATGATGGCGCCGAGCATGACGACAACCATCCAGTTGCCCTGCTCCCAGCCCTGGGTGAAGGTCATCTTGATGGGCGCACCGAAGATGGTGGCCGCGTTGAAGCTCTCGGTGAGCTCCTGCGTCATCATGCCGATGCCGGCCTGGCCGGTGCCGTCGCCGCCGCTGCCCGCAGCGCCCGAAGCCTGGCGCAGCACGTAGAACAGTGAGAAGAAGATCGGCATCTGGATCAAGATGGGCAGGCACGAAGCGAACGGGTTCGTACCGTGCTTCTTGTACAGGCCCATCGTCTCGCGGCTCATGGCTTCGCGAGAGAACTGGTCCTTCTTGCCCTTGTACTTGTCCTGGATCTTCTTCATCTCGGGCGCAAGATCCATCATGCGTCGCTGAGATTTGATCTGTCGCACCGTCACAGGGATCAGCGCCGAGCGCACCACAACCACCAGGCCGATAATTGCGAGCACCCAGGTGGCGCCCGCAGCCGGGTCCATCCCCACCCACGTCAGCAGCTGATGCCAGACCGCAAGCACGAGCTCAACGAGCCAGCGCAGCGGCCACAATATGGTTTCGATGAATTCCACCGGATTAGGCCTTTCGATGAGGGGAGCGGACGAAGCCGCGTGGTGAAAGCGTAAAGCGTGGGTGCGCGACTACCGGTACGTCATCGATACCGCCACCACTAAAGGGGTTGCAGCGCACAAGTCGCCACGCAGTCAGAGCGACGCCAATGATGAAACCTCGCTGCTGGTATGCCTCAAGAGAATATCGGGAGCACGATGGGTAATACCTGCACACCTCACCGTAGAGCGGGGAGATGAGTTTGCGATAGCAAATCATGAATCCGATCATCAGGTTTCGCGGCAGCAAGTAGCACTCAATCAGGGCTCGCACGGCGGTTACGCTTCCGCGGGCCGTGCGCGCAAGGCGCGCGTGAGCGCGCGATTGACTTCAGTCTCGAGTTCTTCGAAGCTGGCTTCGGTAATCGAGGGGAACGCGCGAAAGACAATGTCGACGCCCGCGGTGCCCTCAGCGATGCGGCGCTCGACAATCGTCTTCAGTCTGCGCCGAATCAGATTGCGGGTCACGGCATTGCCCACTGCCTTCGTGATGATGAATCCGAAGCGAGCGGGAGACGTGGGGGCAGAGAAAACCGCGTGGGTGATGCAATAAGCACCACCCACGCGGCGGCCGGAACGCACAGTGCGCCGGTAATCCTCTCCCCGAATAATTCGATGCTGCCTCGCGGGCATGATCGTAAAGGGGAGGCTGCTAGTTACGCGCTGAGCTTCGTGCGGCCCTTGCCGCGACGCGCAGCGAGGATGGCACGGCCGGCGCGGGTACGCATGCGGGTACGGAAACCGTGGACCTTTGCGCGGCGACGGTTGTTGGGCTGGAAAGTGCGCTTGCTCATAGTTGTACAGACTCCGTGACTTTTGGAACAGATCCCCAAGCACTCATTTGATGCTGAGGAAGTCGATTTTGGGCAGGACAGCGGAAAGCTGTCGCCCATACAAGATTGACACTCTACGCGCTTTTACGCGCAGCGTCAATGCAAGTGGTTTTGTCTCGATTCTAGCGTGCATATACATGAGAACAAACCTGGCGCCTGAAATAGGCATCAACCCTCGAATGAAAAGCCGAAACTTGCCTGTGGACAAATCTGTGACTAACGTTGGCGCAGGTGTTTTATCGGCGCGAGTAACTCACGGGTTTATGCGCCACAAGCCCCTCTGGCTTGTGGATAACTCTGGGTATAACATTGAATCATCTCACCCCACAATTAGAGTCGAGAAAACGCGTGACAGACGACGAAATTCAGCAGATCTGGGAACGGGTCACCCAAGCGGTGATGGGCGACCCCAGTGTGGGTGCCCCCGTCGGCGCCCAGCTCGCACTTGCACTTCCTCGAGGTGTCGCTGCGGGAACGCTGTACCTCGCTGTGCAGCTTGACTTCACCCTCAAGCTGCTCGAGAACCGACTGCGCCCGGCGATCATGGCCGCCCTCGCGAGCATCCCCGAAGCATCAGGGATCGATAACTACATTGTGATCGTTGACGAAGACGCTCACCCCTCGCTTGATCCGGAGCCGGTCGAAACGATCGCTCCCCCCGCGCCCCTCAACCATGCGGCATCGGCCCCGGCCGAATTTCGCGGTGAGCCGGCAGCGCGCCCTGTGTCTGAGCCCCGCACGCGCCACGGCGCGGGTGAGCCTGGCGAGGGTCGTCTCAACGCCAAGTACCTGTTCGAGAGTTTCGTCATCGGGCAGTCGAACCGGTTTGCCCACGCGGCTGCCGTCGCCGTCGCCGAGGCGCCGGCCCGAGCGTACAACCCGCTCTTCATCTATGGTGATTCGGGCCTGGGCAAAACCCACCTGTTGCACGCCATCGGTCACTACGCCCGTGAGCTCTTCCCTGACGTGCGCGTGCGCTACGTCAGCTCTGAAGATTTCACCAACGACTTCATTAACTCCATTGCCAATAACCAGGGCGCAGCTTTTCACGCCCGGTACCGCAGTGTCGATATTTTGCTCGTGGATGATATTCAGTTCTTGGCCGACAAGGTTGAGACGCAGGAAGCTTTCTTTCACACGTTCAACACCCTGCACGACCACAACAAGCAGGTTGTCATCACGAGTGATGTGCAGCCCAAGCAGCTGCGTGGCTTTGAAGAGCGCATGCTGTCGCGCTTCGAGTGGGGCCTGCTCACTGATATTCAGGTGCCTGACCTCGAAACGCGTATTGCGATCCTGCGCAAGAAGGCACAGCGCGAGAACCTCGAGATCGATCACAACATTCTCGAATTCATCGCTAGCAAGCTCACCTCGAATATTCGTGAGCTCGAGGGCACCCTCATTCGCGTCACCGCCTATGCGAGCTTGAACCAGCAGCGCATCGATATGCCTCTCGTGCACACGGTGCTCAAGGATCTCATCACCCTTGACGCCGACAACGAAGTGCAGCCGGCAGACATCATCACCCGCACAGCTGAATACTTTGAGCTGTCGGTCGATGATCTGTACGGGCCCACCCGTGCACAGCAGATCGCGACGGCCCGTCAGATTGCGATGTACCTGTGCCGCGAACTGACTCCGCTGTCGCTGCCCAAGATCGGACAGCTCTTTGGTGGCCGCGATCACACGACCGTGATGTACGCCCACAAGAAGATCTCGCAGCTGATCGCTGAGCGTCGCTCGATCTACAACCAGGTCACAGAGCTCACGACCCGCATCAAGCAGGCGTCGAAGTAAATGCCCATGGCACGCCAGAGCACAAGTTACCCCCAGGTTTATACCCCCCTGTGGATAACTGTGGATAGCTCGCGTGTCGCTGTGGACAACTTTGCTGACCCTGTGAGGGAGGGCTCGAGCCCCTCGAACTGGTCCCCAACCGAGTTTCCACATTTTTCAATTTCAGTGCACACCCGAGATACCCCCGGATCCCTTGCGTCATATGGCCCCTCGGGAGTTATCCACAGACTCCACAAGCGTTAACACTGTTAACACATCAATCTTTATACACGGGCACTCGATCACAAGATCCGAAAAATCGTGTTAACAGCTCTTGAGCCTGTGGAACAGCGCTTCACGGGGAGAGTGTGCAAAGATTGTGACGCTAGAACTACACGCGGGCTGTAGTTCACCGAAGGGAGCGAGATGCGATTCACCGTTAATCGTGACGTGTTCAGCGAGGCCGTCTCGTTCGCGGTCAAGTTGCTACCTCAGCGACCCACCCAACCTTTGTTGAGTGGTGCACTTATCGAGGCTCAGAACGGCGAGCTCACTGTCTCGACGTTCGACTATGAAGTGTCATCACGAACTGTCATTACGGCAGAGATCGTCGAAGCCGGTCGCGCACTGGTCTCAGGCAAGATGCTGAGTGAGATTGCGCAGCGCTTGCCGCACTCAGACGTAGAAGTGACGCTGATTGAAAATCGCGTTGAAGTTCGATGTGGTTCGGTGTCATTCAGCCTTCCCGCAATGCCCGTGGAAGAATACCCACAGCTGCCGAACATCACAGCCGTGTCTGGCTCAGTGCCGGCTGATGCTTTCTCAGAAGCTATTGCACAGGTTTCACTCGCGGCGTCAAAGGATGACGTCACGCCCGTGATCACTGGTGTGCAGCTCGAAATCCAGGAAAACTCGCTCACGCTGACGGCAACTGACCGTTACCGCGTAGCGACCCGCAGCATTGACTGGGAGAACCAGTCGGATCAGGGCGCCCTGAGCGCACTGGTTCCTGCGAAGATTGTGACCGAGGTCGGTAAAACCTTCGGTAACGATGGCATTGTGAAGATTGCCATTGTGAAGGACGACGATCGTGAGGTTATCGCGTTCACCGGTGGCAACAAGACCGTGACGTCGCTGTTGATCAAGGGCAACTACCCGCCGGTTGGCCGCCTGTTTCCCAGCAACGTTGATAACTACGCTGTGATGAGCACGAGTGAACTGGTTGACGCTGTCGGACGCGTGGGCATTGTGCTCGAGCGTGAGGCTGCGCTGCGGTTCTCATTCGCTGATGGTAACGTCACGCTCGAAGCAGCCGGCAACGAATCTGCGAAGGCTGTGGAAACCGTTGATGTGCACCTGATGGGGGAGGAGATGACGGTTTCATTGAAGCCTCAGTACCTGCTCGACGGTTTGCGCTCAACGCACTCTGAGTTTGCGCGCATTTCGTTTACTCGCACCGATAACCCTGCAAAGCCGGGTCCTGTGCTCATCACGAGCCAGCGCAGCAAGGAAGACTCTGACGACACGAGCTTCCGTTACTTGCTGCAGCCCAACTTGCTGCTGCGGTAGATCCTTATGCGCGTCGCGCATCTTTCGCTTCGAGATTTTCGAAACTACGTCACCGCGGAGCTTCCCCTCGAAGCGGGAGCAAACCTCTTAGTCGGTCGCAACGGCCAGGGTAAAACAAACCTGGCCGAAGCGATCGGCTATTTTTCAAGCCTTCGCTCTCACCGCGTATCCAATGACGGGCCGCTCGTGAGATTTGGAGAGCAGGCCGCATTTTTGCGGCTGCGCGTCGAAGCCAATCAGCGCACGGTGTTGCTTGACCTGCAGATTAATCGCGACGGCGCCAATCGCGCGCAGGTGAATGGCAACTCGGTGCCACCACGCGAGCTCATGCGATGGTTCGCAGCGGTAGCTTTTGTGCCAGAAGACCTCAGTATCGTTCGTGGAGAGCCCTCCGTTCGTCGGCGGTTCCTCGACGACGCACTCACTTCTCGCCATCCGGCGGCTGCGGGCGTGCTGCAGGACTACGATCGAGTGCTGCGACAGCGCACCGCGCTACTGAAATCTGCACGCGGCCGCTTGGCGCAGATTGAATCCACGCTGAGCGTTTGGGACGAGCAGCTCGTGTCGCTCGGCACTCAGATCATGTTGGCGCGACGAGAGTATGTCGCGGATTCGGCACCGCACCTCGTCGAATCGTATGCCGCTCTCGTGGGGGAGGACCACCACCCTCGCTGCGGCATGGTCGAGTCTGCGCTGGGCAATGTTTCACGTGGAACACTGCCCGTGGCCGATTCCGTTGATGTTTCACGTGAAACTCTCGAGTCGAAGTTTCGCGAAACCCTCGCACTTGTGCGCGGCAAAGAGGTCGATCGCGGTATGACGCTCGCCGGCCCGCACCGCGATGATCTCGAGATGTCTCTCAACGGGCTCCCCGTGAAGGGGTTTGCGAGCCATGGAGAATCATGGTCATTTGCGCTGGGGTTGAAGCTCGCGCTCGCTCAAGTACTGAAGGAGCAGTCATCGGCGGGCGATCCGGTGATGATTCTTGATGACGTATTTGCTGAGCTTGATAGCGAACGGCGGTCGAGACTCATGCGCTCAGTGAGCGCTTTTGAGCAGGTAATTGTCACCGCGGCCGTCGAAAGCGACGTGCCCAGCGACGTGGAATGGCACAAGGTACACGTCAGCGCCGGCACACTCTCGACTGAGGATCTCAGCCTATGAAATCCGCAAAACAGGGACCGTCATTTCCTACCGAAGCCTATCTGCGGGCGAAATCGGTGTGGCGCGGCGTCCCTGCACACATTCGCCGGAAGCGACTGGGGCAGGAGCCCGGGGGGAGTGCGTTCAGCAAGGGCCGCGATCCTAAAGCTTTGAGCGACGTGCTGCTGGTGATCTCTAACGACATGGGTTGGAGTGCCGATCTTGAGCGCGCTCGCCTGATCGAGGAGTGGCCCGTATTTGCTGGGGAAAGCACCGCCGAGCACACCACAATCATTGGCATCACGAACGATGTGTTGCACGTGCAATGTGACTCCACGACCTGGGCGACTGAGCTGCGCCGGCTGCGCGGTGAGATTTACTCGCGCATGCTGAAGGAGTATCCCGAGATCGACGTGAAGGACATTCGGTTCCTATCGCCGGGCGCACCCACCTGGCGTCATGGTCCACGCACGGTACAGGGGCGTGGGCCCCGAGACACCTACGGATAACGGCCAAATTTGCGCAGAACGAGGGTTCCTGTGCAGTGGCCCTCATGAATGCCCGAGACCAGGGAAAAGATTACCCCGCTAACGCCCGCTAACCGGGGTTTCGCGGGGTAATTTTGATAGGCTGGAGTGGGGAAGTGTTCCGGGTGGGAAAACGCCCTGAAACGGCCAGAAAAGGATTATTCAACGTATGAACTCAGAACAGGCCGCTGCCGCGGAAAGTTATGGCGCTGGAGCGATCCAGGTGCTGGAAGGCCTCGAGGCGGTTCGCAAGCGTCCGGGTATGTACATTGGATCAACCGGTCCTCGTGGTTTGCACCACCTCGTGTACGAGATCGTTGATAACTCAGTGGACGAGGCGCTTGCCGGCCACTGCGACAAGATCTTGGTGACGATCCTTGAAGATGGTGGCGTTCGCGTCATCGATAACGGGCGTGGTATTCCCGTCGATATGCACCCAACGGAGGGGCGTTCGACGGTTGAAGTTGTTTTGACGGTGCTGCACGCTGGTGGCAAGTTCGGTGGCGGCGGTTATGCCGTTTCGGGCGGCCTGCACGGTGTGGGCTCCTCGGTCGTGAACGCGCTCTCGAGCAAGTTCACAGTCGCCGTGAAGCGTCAAGGTTTCACGTGGAACATGTCATTTACCGATAGCGTTCCCGATGCCCCGCTTGCGAAGGGGGAGGCCAGTGAAGACACTGGCACCACGATTAACTTCTGGCCCAGCGCCGAAATTTTCGAAACTGTAGAGTTCGATTACGAGACGCTGCGTACGCGATTCCAGCAGATGGCCTTCTTGAACAAGGGCCTCACGATTGAGCTCACTGACCTGCGCCCGCGCGAGGCCGTTGAGAACGAAGCTGGCGAGCTGGTTCAGCCCGAGCCTCAGCACCACTCGTTCTGCTACGAAAAGGGCATCGAGGACTACGTACGCCACATCAACTCAGCCAAGCGCGCTGAAGTGGTGAACGAAGACATCATCTCGTTCGAATTCGAAGACACCGAGCGCAAGATTGCGCTTGAGGTTGCGATGCAGTGGACCACCTCGTATTCCGAGAGCGTGCACACCTACGCCAACACGATCAACACTCACGAGGGTGGCACCCACGAAGAGGGCTTCCGCGCCGCTCTGACGACGTTGATCAACCGGTACGCACGTGAAAAGAACATTATTCGCGAAAAGGACGAGAATCTCTCGGGCGACGACGTTCGTGAGGGACTGACCGCGGTAATCTCGGTGAAGCTCGCTGAACCCCAGTTTGAGGGTCAGACGAAGACAAAGCTCGGTAACACCGAAGTGAAGTCGTTCGTGCAGAAGGTCGTCACGGATCAGCTGGGGGACTGGCTTGAGCGTAACCCCGGTAACGCCAAGGATGTCATTCGTAAGGCGATCCAGGCGGCGACCGCACGCTTGGCTGCACGCAAGGCACGTGAAACTGCCCGCCGTAAGGGGCTCCTCGAGTCGGGCGGCATGCCCGGCAAGCTTTCGGACTGCACGAGCAAGGACCCGACGGTCTCTGAAATCTTCATCGTGGAGGGCGATTCGGCAGGCGGCTCAGCCAAAACCGGCCGAAACCCCTACACACAGGCCATCCTGCCGCTGCGCGGCAAGATTCTGAACGTTGAGAAGGCCCGGCTTGATCGCGCGCTGAACAACGCTGAAGTGCAGGCCATGATCACCGCGTTTGGCGCGGGTATTGGTGAGGACTTCAACCCTGACAAGGCGCGCTACCACAAGATCGTGCTGATGGCCGATGCTGATGTGGATGGCCAGCACATCACGACGCTGCTCTTGACGCTGCTGTTCAGGTACATGCGTCCCCTGATTGATCAGGGCTACGTGTACCTCGCCCAGCCGCCGCTGTACCGCATCAAGTGGACCAACGCCGAGCACGAGTACGTGTTCAGCGATGAGGAACGCGATGTGCGCCTCGCAGCCGGCGCCGCGAACGGTCGCCGCCTGCTCAAGGAGAGCGGCGTGCAGCGCTACAAGGGCCTCGGCGAGATGAACCATGAAGAGCTGTGGGACACCACTATGAACCCTGAAACCCGCACCCTGTTGCAGGTCACCATGGAAGACGCCGTGATCGCCGATGAAATCTTCTCAACACTCATGGGGGAGGACGTGGAAGCACGTCGTACCTTCATCCAGCAAAACGCAAAGGATGTGCGATTCCTGGATATCTAGCCGCTCGCCGGCAGATACCGAATCGGCAGCAGACTTGAAAGCAGAATCTTGATGAGCGACGACGTAACCACGAATACTCCTGAAAGCTCCGACGACGCGGTTCCCTTCGAGGACCCGGCAAATGAGCACCCCAACCACGGCCGCATCGATCAGGTCGAACTAAAGGTCGAGATGCAGCGCTCGTACCTCGACTACGCCATGAGCGTGATCGTGGGCCGCGCGCTTCCTGACGTGCGCGATGGCTTGAAGCCAGTGCACCGTCGCGTGATCTACACGATGTACGACGGGGGATACCGCCCCGATAAGGCCTTCTCGAAGTGCACCCGTGTCATCGGTGACGTCATGGGTCAGTTCCACCCGCACGGTGACACCGCCGTGTACGACTCGCTCGTGCGTTTGGTGCAGCCCTGGTCGCTGCGCTACCCGTTGGCGCTGGGTCAGGGTAACTTCGGCTCTCCCGGTAACGATGGCGCTGCTGCCCACCGTTACACCGAGACCAAAATGTCGCCCCTCGCCATGGAGATGGTGCGCGACATTGACGAAGACACCGTCGACTTCCAAGATAACTACGATGGTCGCACCCAAGAACCGACCGTTCTGACGAGCCGGTTCCCCAACCTGCTAGTTAATGGTTCAGTGGGTATTGCCGTCGGTATGGCGACCAATATCCCGCCCCACAACCTGCGGGAGGTCTCCGAGGCCGCCATCTGGCACCTGGAGAACCCGGACGCGACGCGTGACGAGCTGCTTGATGCCCTCATGGAGCGCGTCAAGGGCCCTGATTTCCCCACCGGCGCACAGATTCTGGGCACCAAGGGCATTCGCGACGCCTACCGCACGGGCCGTGGCTCGATCACGATGCGTGCTGTGGTGAGCATCGAGGAGTTGCAGGGACGTACCTGCCTCGTCATCACTGAGCTGCCGTACCAGGTGAATCCCGATAACCTCGCGGTGAAGATTGCTGACCTGGTCAAGGAAGGCCGCGTTCAGGGCATTGCTGACATTCGCGATGAGACGAGTGGCCGCACGGGCCAGCGTCTCGTTATCGTACTGAAGCGCGATGCGATCGCAAAGGTAGTGCTTAATAACCTCTATAAGCACACACAGCTTCAGGACAACTTCGGCGCAAATATGCTGGCGATCGTGGATGGTGTGCCCCGCACGCTGCCCCTCGACGGCTTCATTACCGCCTGGGCGAAGCACCAGATCGAAGTTATCGTGCGTCGCACCGAATTTAGGTTGCGTAAGGCCGAGGCCGAGGCGCACATTCAGCGCGGTTACCTGAAGGCGCTTGACGCACTCGATGAGGTCATTGCGCTGATCCGTCGCTCACCGACCGTTGACGAAGCCCGTGAGGGCCTGATGTCGTTGCTCGTTGTTGACCAGCTGCAGGCTGACGCCATTTTGGGTCTGCAGCTTCGCCGTCTTGCCGCTCTTGAACGCCAGAAGATTCTTGACCTCGCGGCCAAGCTCGAGCAGCAGATCGCTGAGTACGAGGCGATTATCGCTTCGCCGTCACAGCAGCGCGCCATCGTTGTGGCCGAGCTTGGCGAGGTCGTGCATAAGTACGCCGACGAACGCCGCAGCACGATTCTGCACGGCTACGACGGTGACATGTCGATGGAAGACCTCATCCCCGAGGAAGAGATGGTCGTAACGGTCACCCGTGGCGGCTACGTCAAGCGCACGCGCATCGACAACTACCGCTCGCAGCACCGCGGTGGTAAGGGTGTCAAGGGAGCGCAGCTGCGCGCCGATGACATCGTCGAGCACTTCTTTGTGACCACCACGCACCACTGGCTGATGTTCTTCACGAACACGGGCCGTGTGTACCGCGCGAAGACCTACGAGATTCCCGAGGGAGGTCGTGACGCAAAGGGTCAGCACCTCGCAAACCTGCTCGCACTGGCTCCTGACGAGTCAGTCACGCAGATTCTCGATATTCCTGACTACGAGGCCGGCTTCCTGCTGCTTGCGACCCGTGATGGCCTGGTGAAGAAGACCGCGCTCTCTGAGTACGACACCAACCGCACCGGTGGCATCATTGCCATCAAGCTGCGCGAGGGCGACGAACTTGTGTCTGCGCTGATCGCAGAGTCAGACGACGACATTCTGGTGGTCTCCAAACAGGGCATGTCGGTTCGCTTTACCGCCTCTGATCAGGCATTGCGCCCCATGGGTCGCTCGACGAGTGGTGTGCGTGGTATGAACTTCCGTGAGGGTGACACACTGCTGTCGGCCTCTCGCGTGAACGATGATCAGGGCTTCGTGTTCGTGGTCACCGAGGGTGGCTACGCCAAGCGCACCTCAGTGGGGGAGTACCGCGTACAGAACCGTGGCGGCTACGGCATCAAGGTTGCGAAGCTCGACGAGAACCGCGGCGACCTGGTCGGCGCACTGATCGTCGATGAGGGTGACGAGGTGTTGGTGGTGCTCGCGAGCGGTAAGGTAGTTCGATCGCACGTCGCAGAGGTGCCAGCAAAGGGTCGTAACACTATGGGAGTCGTATTCGCGCGATTCCCAGAGCGTGACCGTATTATTGGCATCGCGCGAAATTCGGAGCGTGGGCTTGAAGAGGAAGAGCCCGAGGGCCCAGCCGTCGAGACCGCTGAGAACGAGGATAACCTGAATGAGTAACACTGTCGCCGACAAGCTGGCTAAAAAAACGCGCAAAAAAGCGCCTGCAAAACAGGTGCGATTGAAGCTCGTTTACCTCGACTTCTGGTCGGCCGTGAAGTTCTCCTTCTTGGTATCGATTTGCCTCGCCATCGTGAGCGTGGTCGCCATTATCTTGATTTACACGGTGCTCGTGCAGACCGGTGTACTCGATCAGGTCGACTCGTTGTTCATGGATATCGTGGGCGAAGATAACAGCCTGATGAAGATCATCGGCTTCTCACAGATCGTCGGATTCGCGGTCGTTGTGGGCATTCTGAACACGATTGTGGGCACCGCGCTGGGCGCGATTGCTTCGCTGATTTACAACCTGCTGGTGCGCGTGCTGGGTGGTTTCCAGCTCGGTTTCACGAGCAACTAAGGCCGCCAAACGGCGGTAACACCGGAGGGAACACTCCCGGAATACGCGGTTGATTTTCCATTAACAATCGCATCGGGTAATGTTTTCTCAGGTCAGGGGCTATAGCTCAGGTGGTTAGAGCGCTTCACTGATAATGAAGAGGTCCCAGGTTCAAATCCTGGTAGCCCCACCGAGACTCAGATAGTGTAGTATGGTTGAGTCTCAAGCAAAAGAAATAGAATAAGGGTCCTTAACTCAGTTGGTAGAGTGCCTGCTTTGCAAGCAGGATGTCGGGAGTTCGATTCTCCCAGGATCCACAGTAATTTACCCCCTCGCTGATCATCAGATCGGCGAGGGGGTTTTGCTTTTTCTGCCGGGAAACGGAGCCGAGCGCGACACGCCGAAGCGCGAAAGTCAGTTCGGGAAGAACGCAAATCTCACCGGAAGTAGGGGAAACCCGAATCTAATGATCTGGCTGCCTCGGTGTTGAAAGCTGCGGGCTCGGCATAGCGTAGAAGCTATGACAGAGACACCCGACCAACAGCCGACCTTGCCGTTTGCGGCCGGCGCGCTCGCGGGCCTTCCCGGCGCGACACCTGCGCAGCCGACAGCGGTGCTGCCTGAGATCACGCAGCCGCACGCACACACCTCGGTGCTGAGCACTGAGCAGGTTACTGCGCCGCTGCCGGGATCGGCCCCCACGACGACATTGGCTCCCATGGCGGCACCGGATCCCACGACGGCACCGGCTACGGCCTCGATGCCGGCCCCCGCGGGCCAGCCCGTATTCGCGCCGGCCCAGATGTCGGCTCCTGCGGGGCGGCCAGCGCCCACAGCGGTGCCTTACGCGCAGCAGCAGCCCCCGCAGGTGCCTCAGGCAGCCCAGCACGGCCCTCAGGCGCCTCAGCGGCCCGCACAGCACCCGACGGTGCCCCAGGCGGCCAAACAGCCGCGAGAGGCCCGCCAGGGGCCGCCGTTTCGCATTGCGCTCACGATTTTGCAGCTGGCCGCGATCGGTCCCGTCGGATCGATGCTCGTCACGACGCTCTTTGGCTCATTCGGGCTCGGCATCGGGCTGAGCTTGTTGCTGGGCGTGGGTCTGCTGCTGCTCGTGGCTCTTGTCTACGCGGTGTTTGGCGTGGCCTGGTTCGAAAGCCAGCGCATCAGCGGGCTGTATGGCATCGCGGTGCCGACCATCGTCTGGCAGCCGCAAACTGAGCCCGGCTTCAAAGCCTGGTTCAAAGCGCTGTGCCAGCAGGCCATCAACGGCCGCATGTGGCGCTCGGTCGCAAACTTCGTGATCGCGAGCCTCATGGGCATGGGCGTGCTGTGGCTCGCCCAGGGATTCGTGCACGGCCTAATCTCGATGTTCAACACCACGAGCAGTGTGCTGCAGCCCGGCATCGTCGGCATGCTGCTGTGCGGTGGCGCGATCGTGGGCCTCGCCCTGCTGCACCGCATCGTGTCGGTCGCGATCCTCGGATCAGCCGTCGCAGAGGAGCAGCTCGAAACTCAGGTGCGCGTCACCTCGCAGCAACGCGAGGGAGCGGTGCGCGCCGCAGACGTCGAGCGCACCCGCATCGAGCGTGACCTGCATGACGGCGTGCAGCCCCGGCTCGTGTCGGTCGCGATGACGCTGGGCCTCGCCCAGCAGAAGATTGAGACCGACCCCGCCGGCGCGAAAGAACTCGTCGCTGAGGCACACACCTCGACGAAGGCCGCCATCACCGAGCTGCGGCAGTTGGCCCGCGGCATCTACGCTTCGGTGCTCGACGATCGCGGGCTCGACGCCGCGCTCTCAGCGCTCGCGGCGCGCTCACACATTCCGGTGCAGCTCGATGTGCGGCTCGCTGACCGCTACGAGCGCACGGCCGAGGCCGCGATCTATTTTGCGATCGCAGAATCGCTCACCAACGCTGCCAAGCACTCCCGCGCAAGCGAGTGCAGGGTGATGGTGCGCGAGCGCAGCGACGGCATGCTGTGGGCCCGGGTCGAAGACAACGGCATCGGCAACGCCCGCGTGGTGGCGGGCGGTGGCCTCGACGGCATCATGAACCGCGTGCTCGCCGCCGGCGGCACGACCCGACTCGACAGCCCGCAGGGCGGCCCGACCACACTGGAGGTGAGCGTGCCATGCGCATTCTGATTTGTGAAGATTCCGTGCTGCTGCGCGAGGGGCTCGTGCGACTGCTTGAGCACGGCGGCCACGAGGTGGTTGCTGCGCTGCCAGACGCGCGAGAGCTGATGGGGGAGGTGTCGACCGCTGATCCGGATCTCTGCATTCTCGACGTTCGCCTGCCACCGAGTTACACCGATGAGGGGATTCGGGCGGCGCATGAGCTGCGGCGCACGCGCCCGCAGCTGCCGGTGCTCGTGCTGTCGCAGTATGTCGAGGAGCGGTACGCGAGCGAGATGATTGCGGCGCAGGGCGGGGCCTTTGGGTACCTGCTGAAGGATCGCGTGGCCGATGTGGGCGAGTTCATCGAATCGGTCGAGCGCATCGCGCAGGGCGCGACGGTGCTCGACCCCGAGGTCGTTGCCCAGCTGCTCACCCGCCGCAGCCGCGATGACCGCATGCAGCAGCTCACCGATCGCGAGCGCACCGTGCTGTCTGCGCTCGCCGAGGGGCGCTCGAACCAGTCGATCGCCGCGCTGCTGTTTCTGTCGGAGGCGAGCGTGGAGAAGCACATCACCGCGATCTTCCAAAAGCTGGGCCTCGGGGCCGACGAGGGCGGCAATCGTCGCGTGCTCGCGGCCATTGCGCACCTCGAGAACGTGGGTGGCCCGGTGGCGGCCTCCATGCTCAACGACCATAATTCGACGACTCAGAGCGGAACAGCATCATGACCTACCCCAACCCGCCCCAGGGCGCGCAACGCTCCACGACGACCCGCACCGTGATTCTGATCGCCACCTCGGTGGTGGGCGGCCTCGCGCTGCTGGGATCGATGGGCTCGGCAATCGCCGGCATTCGTGCGGAACAGGCCTTCGAGCTGGCGCCGCCGCTCGAGGAGCAGTACTCCTCAGAGCCCGCCGAAACCACGCTCTATGCCGACGTCGCGGGCGCCACAGAGATCGAGATTGCGGCCTCGGCGGCCAACTTCAAGCTGGTGTACGGCGACGTGCCTGAAGCGCAGCTGAAGATTCGCGGCACCTGGGAGGGCGGCAACGACGGTTCAGACGGCTGGATCCTCGAGCGCAACGACAGCACCCTGGTCGTTGAGCGCGAGGGGCAGCTCTCCACCCAGGCGCAAAAAGTCACGCTGACGCTGCCCCGCGAGCTCGGTGAGCAGCGCGCCGCAAGCCTCGATGTGCAGCTCGCAACGGGCGCGTTCGAGGGATCCGGATCCTTCGATGAGCTCAGCCTCAGCGTCGCAGTGGGCGAGCTAAAGTTCACGGGCGATGCGGCTGAGCTGAACGTGGGCGTGAAGGTGGGGGAGGCCACCGTGGAGGTGGCCGACGTCACTGAGGCGAGCGTCGAGGTGACCACGGGCAACGGCCGAGTGACGCTCACCGGCGAGGCACCCAGCAACGTTGAGCTCAGCGCCCAGATGGGCAGCCTGACGGTGCAGCTGCCGCGCACGAAGTATCTCGTGGATACGCGCGGAGTGGTGGGCGAGATTGATAACCGGCTCGCGACGAGTGAAAAATCGGAGCGCCGCGTCGATGTTGAGGCCCGGGCCGCCGACGTCACCATCAAATAGATCCTGATGACACGGGGCTTCGGGGTGTTCCCCGAAGCCCCTAAGCTGTTGGCATGGCAGTGTGGCGCGAAGATATTCTCGGCGACGGCTTTGAATGCACCGATCTCGAGCTTGGGGTCGATGATGAGGGGCCGGCCGTGGCGACGCTCGTGCGCGCGAAGCCCACACGCCGGCCGTGGCTCACGAGGATGTTTCACGGGAAACGTCGCCTCGCAGACACCCGCGTGCTGTACGTGCACGGCTGGTCTGACTACTTCTTTCAGCGCGACCTCGCCGCCTACTGGACCGCCCAGGGTGCGACGTTTTACGCGCTCGACCTGCGCAAGTACGGCCGCAGCCTGCGTGAGGGCCAAACCGCGGGGTACTGTGATGACCTCGAGGAATATCACGAAGAAATCGAGCTCGCCCTCGCGATTATGCGTGAGGACGCCGGCGAACCGGCCACTGTTGCGGAGCCTGATGCGGAGCCTGCCCAGCGTCGCGGCCGCCTCATCTTGATGGGGCACTCGACCGGGGGACTGGTGCTCAGTCTGTGGGCAGACCGCAACCCGGGCCAGTGTGACGCCCTGATCTTGAACAGCCCCTGGCTCGAGTTTCAGCTCGCCGGGCCTGGCCGCAACCTGCTGAAACCGCTCGTCAACCTGGGGGCGCGCGTCAACGCACGCGAGATGGTGCCGCAACTCGATTACGGCTTCTATACGCGCGCCCAGCGGCTGGCTGCGACGAAGAATGAGCTCGACGACGTCAATCTCGTGTGGCGCCCCGAGCGCAGCCACCCGGTGCTGACGGGCTGGCTGCGGGCCGTGCTTGACGGGCATGCACGGGTGAGCCATGGGCTGAGCATCGAAACACCGGTCGGCGTGCTGCTCTCGGCCCGGTCAGCATTCACCCTGCGTTGGAACGAAGAGTGCGCCCGCGCCGACACCGTGCTCGAGGTTGACGAGATTGCGCGGGCCGCCCTGAAGCTCGGGCCCACGGTCACCATGATGCGCATCGACGGTGGGCTGCACGACGTGTTCCTGTCGGCCGCTGAGCCCCGCGCCGCGGCATACACCGCCCTCGACCGCTGGGTGACCGGCTGGAACGCCGCATACGGGCGATAATCGACGATCTGCGCCCGATCACCCAGTGATCACCCGCACCCCCGCGCGGCCACGGCTCAGCTTGCGCGCGACAGGATAAGCTTCACAACATGGATCTTCGAGTAGCCGCCTACGCGGTGGTAGAGCGGCGCGGCAAGATCCTGCTCACTCACTGGCGCCGAGGCCACCTGCACGGGTGGACGCTGCCGGGCGGCGGGCTCGATGCGGGGGAGGATCCCCGCGATGCTGTCGTGCGCGAAGTGCTCGAAGAAACCGGCCTTGAAGCCAAGGTTGGCAAGCTGCTCGGCATCGATTCGCGCGTAATGGTGCGCGAAGATGTGCCCGAGGGTGTCGAGCCCGAGCTGCACACGATCAGAATTGTCTACCGCGCGACCGTGAAAGACGGCCCGCTGCGTAACGAGATCGGCGGCTCGTCTGACGAGGCCCGCTGGGTTCCGCTGCGTGAGATCAAGACGCTGCGCACCCTGTCGCTCGTGCAGACCGGCCTGCGCATGGCCGGCATTACCCTGCGCAAGTCTCCCGTGAAAAGCAGCAAGGCGGGGCAGCCGAAGCAGGGCGCAAAGAACCCGGCCAAGCAGCCCAAACAAGGGCAGCCCCGGCAGAATCAGCCCAAGCAAAACCAGCCCAAACAGGGCCAGCCCAAGCAGAACCAGCCGAAGCAAGGGCCGGCCAAGCAGGGCCAACCCAAACAAGAGCAGAAGCCCGCGCAGCGCTCGGGCCAGCGGCACGGGCGGGCGCGGCGTCGCGCCGACAACACCGGCGGCGCGCAAAACGCTGCCGCGCAGACCTCTGCGCACACTCCCACTGCCGAATAACTGACGGGCCGCGGCGATTGATCCGGATCAAAGATCGCCAGTAGCCGCGCACCCGAGGTTTCGTGCACCGTAGCCGCTGGGGAACGCACAAGGGGGCGCAGGCGCTCCTGAGAACGTCTGCGCCCCCTTGCTTGGGCTCTCGCGAGGGTTAGCTCTCGGGGGCGATCCACAGCTCATCGTCGGTGCGGAAGGCCTGCCACAGGGCGTAGCCGACGCCAGCCGCCGCCGCGACGCCGAGGCCGATCGCGATGATGCCGCCGGTGCGGTTCTTCTTGGCGGGCTTCAAGTAGCCGCTGCGCTCACCGAAGCCGCGCACCTGCTTGGCCGCAACGGGGTTATCGAGCTCGTCGAGCGTGCGAATCGTGCGGGCCAGCGCGTTCGCCACGAACGGCGCCGAGACCCGGCGCACGCTGTCAGCGGCGCGTCGTGCCGACGCAACGCTGCGATCAACCGCGGGACGAACCGCTTCGAGCGTGTCGTCGACGCGCGGGGCAAGATGCTCGTCGCTCAGCTGCTTCGCCTGACGGCCAGCCTCCTGCAGCACAACGCCGGCGTGCCCGAGCACGACCCGCTGCTGATCAAGTAGCTCCTGGGCCGTTCCCTTGAGCTGGCGCAGCTCGCGGCGACGCTTCCGTGAGAGTGTCATACCTGTCCTCCTCGATTGGCCGGGCAATTACCCGTTGCGTGATCGCTTCGTAGACTCCACGCTACACCGAAGGAGCCGCCGCATACACTAGTGCTATGACCATTCACACTTCCGTTGCAACCATTCACACCAACCACGGCGATATCGTCATCAACCTCTTCGGCGATCACGCGCCCAAGACGGTGAAGAACTTCACCGACCTCGTAGAGAAGGATTTCTACAACGGCGTGATCTTCCACCGCATCATCAAGGACTTCATGATCCAGGGTGGCGACCCCACGGGCACCGGCACCGGCGGCCCCGGCTACAACTTCGACGATGAGATCCACCCCGAGCTCTCGTTTGACCGCAAGTACCAGCTCGCCATGGCGAACGCCGGCAAGCGCCCCGACATGACGGGCCGCCTCTCGGGCACCAACGGTTCACAGTTCTTCATCACCACGACCGCTCCCGAGTGGCTCACAGGCAAGCACACCATCTTCGGTGAGGTTGCAGACGACGCTTCGAAGGCCGTCGTTGACGCCATCCAGTCGGTCAAGACCGGTGCCATGGATCGCCCGGCAGACGACGTAGTCATCACCAGCGTCGACGTCGTCGAGGCGTAGGACTCACTTTGGCAGGCGCACCAAGCTTCGGCGAACGGGCGGCTTACGGGCCCAACGACGTCTGCTATCGGCACCCCAGCGTGCACAGCTTTGCGCTGTGTCAGCGCTGCGGCCGCACCATCTGTGGCGAATGCCAGGTGGTGTCGGCCGTGGGGGTGCTGTGCCCCGACTGCGTACGCCAGATGCAGCCCTCGGGCAGCACGCGCGCAAAGCGCAGCACCAAGGTACTCGGGCGGCGCATCGCGGCGCTCGATACCCCGGTAACGTACGCGATCATGGCGCTGTGCGTGGTCGTGTACCTCGCGCAGCTCGCCACCCACTACTTCGGTAACGATGAAGTGACGCGAGCGCTGTGGTACGCACCGCTGTATTCGGTGCCGCCATCTATGTTGCCGGCGGGGTTGGACTTTGAGCCCTGGCGCATGGTGACCTCGATGTTCACGCACTCGACCGGGTTCGTGTTTCACATCTTGTTCAACATGTACGCGCTGTGGCTGTTTGGGCGCAATCTCGAGGGAATGCTGGGGAAGTGGCGCTTCGCGGCGCTCTACCTGCTCTCAGGCCTTGGCGGATCCCTCGTGGTGATGCTGTGGTCGTACGCAGACCCCAACGCGCTCATGACGCCGACAGTGGGCGCCTCTGGCGCGATCTTCGGCGTGCTGGGAGCGACGCTCGTCGCCGCTCGAGCGGCACGCGTGAACGTCACCTCGCTGCTGGTGCTCGTCGCGATTAACTTCGGTATCGGGCTCATCCCCGGCGCCAACGTGTCGTGGCAGGCTCACCTGGGTGGGCTGATCGTGGGCGCTGGCACGATGTGGGCGCTGCTGCAGCTGCGACGCAGCTCGCCAGCAAAGCGCACTCTCGCGCTGAGCGGGATCGCGGGCGTGCTGGTGCTCGCCAGCTTTGCGTTCTTCTTCGCACTGCCGGTGTAAACCAGCTCAGACAACGAAAGGCCCGGGGGAGACCCCGGGCCTTTCGCTGTTATCCACAGCTTTGTCCCCAGCCTGGGGAGGAATTACATCGGTGTGATTTAGAAGTGGTGTGTGCGGGGAAAAGTTACTTCCACCAGGGCGTCATCAAGAATCCGACGAGCACGAGGCCGAATCCGACAAAGATGTTGGCCTGACCCAGCATGGGAAGCGGAAGCGGTGTGATCATCGAGCTCGTGACGTAATAGAGCACGATCCAGATCAGCCCGAGCAGCATGAAGCCGAACATTACCGGCTTAAACCACACGGGGTTGGGGGCGTCCTTGTGGGCCTCCTGACGCTCTGCGCGTGCCTGAGCTTTTGCGAGGTCGCCCGACTTCTGCTTGTCTACGTTCTTTCCTGCTGCTGCCATGTGTGAGAGTCTACCCGGAACGCAGCCCGACCTCAGTGTTCGCGGCTTAGAATGTGAGAGTGAAAGAGAAGCGTTCCGGTCGCGTACGTCGTGCGAGTCTGAGCCCGCTGACGGTAATCGGCGAACTTTTGCTGGTGGCCGGGCTGGGTGTCTTCGGATATATCGTGTGGCAACCGTGGCACACGGGCGTCGCCGTCACCGCGAAGCAGACCGAACTCGCGGCCCAAGACTCGGCCGAATGGGCTGATGCCGCGCCCGCTGTTGAATGGGATGGCGTGATTCCCGTCGCCGAGCGCCCGGGCCCCGCCGAGAACTTCGCTGTGCTGCACGTGCCCTCTTTCGGTACGACGTTTGCTAACCGCGTGGCCGAGACCACCGACTGGTGGACGGTGCTGAATCTTGATGACAAGGGTATCGGCCACTACGAAACCACCCAAATGCCGGGGGAGCCGGGTAACTTTGCGCTTGCCGGGCATCGATCCGGGCCCCTCATTAACTCATTTCGTGAGGTGATGAACCTGCGCGTTGGCGACCCGCTCTTCGTGGAAACGAAGGAGGGGTGGTACACGTATCGGTTCCGCTCGATCGAATATGTGCTGCCCGACGCGGTCGACGTGCTTAACCCGTTTCCCCGCATCGAGGGCACTCCGGGCGAAGACCAGATTCTGACCCTCACGACCTGCCACCCCAAAATGTCGGGCAGCGATGAGCGCGCAATCGCGTACTCGGTGCTTGAAGGGTTTCAGCCGCACAGCGCGGGCGTTCCCGCCGAGCTGATCGAGCTCAACCCAAGCCAGGGTGCCACGCAGGCACCGAGAGGAGACGCGGAATAATGTTTTCGCTGCTGTGGAGATTCTTCCCCGGGCCCGCCTGGCTGCGCGTCATCGTGCTGCTGATCGTGCTGGCCGCGATCGTGTACGCGCTCATTACGTATGTCTACCCGTGGGTTGCATCTCAACTCCCCGAAGAAGAGGTAACGGTCGGAACATGACCCATATTTTAGTGATCGATAACTACGACAGTTTCGTCTACACGATTGCCGGCTATCTGCAGCAGCTGGGCGCCACCGTGAAGGTCATTCGCAATGATGACCTGAGCATCGGTGAGCTCGAGAGCGCCCTCGCCGATTACGACGGCGTGCTCGTGTCGCCCGGGCCCGGCACCCCCGCAGATGCCGGGATCTCGATCCCCATGATCAATATCGCCCTGCGCACCGGTATCCCCGTGCTGGGCGTCTGCCTGGGCCACCAGGCCATCGCAGAGGCCCTGGGAGCGACGGTCACGCACGCTGAGGAGCTGATGCACGGCAAGGTGTCGCGCGTGCGCCACACGGGCGACCAGTTCTACGCTGACGTGCCCACCGAGTTCGACGCGACCAGGTATCACTCGCTCGCGGTCGTGCGCGACACGATTCCTGAGGTGCTCGAGATCACTGCCGAAACCGAGGGCGGCGTCGTGATGGCGCTGCGGCACCGCGAACGCCCCATTTTTGGGGTGCAGTACCACCCCGAGTCAGTGCTCACCGAGGGCGGCTACCAGCAGTTCGGCAACTGGCTCGAGCTCGTCGGCGCCAAGGGAGCGGCTGAGCGGGCGAAGTCACTGTCGCCGCTGATCATCACGCACTAGCCACTGAAACACAAAAGGCGCGTCCCCGCTTGGGGACGCGCCTTTTGCGTATGGAACGCAGTGCTGCGGGGCTTAGCCCCAGCAGTAGGACAGCTGCAGATCAGAACCCTGAGGCTGTGCCCCCACGGCTGACTGCCAGATCACGGGGTAGCCCGGCTGAGTCTGGCATGCTGAATCTTGAGTCGAGGTGACGTTGAGCCCCGAACCATCAAACATCTTGATCGCGACATCGAGCGGCTGGCCCTGTACGTCAGGAACCTGTACCTGCCCGCTCGAGACCTGAATCTCAACGCTTGAGCCAGACTCGAGCGAGGTACCGGGCTCGGGAATGACACCCAGTACTCGATCCTTCTTCTGGATCGGATCATCAACCGTCGACACCAGGCCCACCGAGAGACCGAGGTCTTCCAGAGCCTTGGTGTACTCGGCAAGCGACATGCGGTCAGGGGCCGGCACAGCAGCCGACTTCGGGCCACTCGAAATGTAGAGCGTGATCTCGTCGCCCACCGAAAGCACAGTGCCCGCTTCGGGGTCGGTCGAGATCACGTTTCCAGCGGCAATTTCTTCGTCGGTCTGCTCAACCTGCTTGGGCTTCAGCTCTTGCTTCAGCAGCGTATCCATCGCCGCCGTGCGATCGACATCAATCAGCGCAGGAATCTCGCGAGAGGTATCGGGAATGAACTGCTTGGGCGCCAATGTCACGAGCCAGAACACCACGGCGATGATGACGGCGCCAATGGTCAAAATCGCAGCCCAGGTCCACATCACCGGCGGGCGGCTCTGTGTGCGTGCGCCGCCGCCCTCAGACAGCTGACGCAGTGCGAGGTCAGACTCTGACACCTCGTCGCCGCCCGAGAACAGCACGGCCTCAGGGGCGTGCGTCGCCAGGTCGGGCATTTCACCGCGGGCCGCGGTGCGCAGGGCATCGCGAAACTCTGCGGCGGTTTGGAATCGCTTCGCGCGATCTTTCGCGAGGCCGTACAGCACCACACGATCAAGTTCAGGGGTGACCTGCGGGTTCACGACGCTGGGCGCCTTGGGGCGCTCGCTGACGTGCTGGTAGGCGACCGCTACGGCGGTGTCGCCGCGGAACGGTACGTCGCCGGCGATCAGTTCGTACAGCAGCACGGCGGTCGAGTACAGGTCGGTGCGCGCATCGATCGACTCGCCCTTGGCCTGCTCGGGTGAGAAGTAGGCCGCGGTGCCGAGAATTGCCGTGGTCTGCTGCAGCGTCGAAGACGTGTCTGACACGGCACGGGCAATACCAAAGTCCATCACCTTGACCTGGCCGGTCGTGGTGATCATGATGTTCGCGGGTTTGATGTCGCGGTGCACGATACCGGCGCGGTGTGAGTATTCCAGTGCCGTGAGCACCGAATCCACGATGCGGCAGACCTCAGCGTGCGACAGCTTGTTCTCTGCAGTGAGCTGGCGCAGGTTGGTGCCCTCGACGTACTCCATCACGATGAACGGCAGCCGTTTCGGGCCGTCAACCGTTTGGATCAGGTCATCGCCAGCATCGAACACGCGCACCACAGTGGGGTGCGCCATGCGTGAGGCAGAGCGGGCTTCCTGGCGAAAACGTGAGCGAAACTGCTCATCGTTTGCCAGATCTGCCTTCATCACCTTGATGGCAACCTGGCGACCGAGTTTTGTATCGGTGCCGCGGTAGACCGTAGCCATACCACCCTGACCGATGAACTCGCCGATGGCATAGCGTCCAGCGAGAATGCGCTGGGCACCGACGTCGGCCGTCTCGGGCATATCAACCTCTTCCGTGCTCATATGAGTGTTCTCAAAGTGTAGCGTTGCTGCGATAGAGGGAGCCGCAATACGCCATCTTTAATTAGTTTGATCCAGAAGACGCAGCGTCAGCGGTGTTTGTGCCGGTGGCGGCCGTCGTGCCCTGGCTTGAAGTCGAGCTTGAAGCCTTGCCCGCATCGGCGTCTGAATCGGCCTCTGAACCTGATTTAGAATCTGCTCTTGAATCTGAGTCTGAATCAGAATCTGAGTCAGCTTCAGGCTCCGGATCGGGCTCAGGGGCGGCCTCAACCGTGATCTCGAGCTTGTCAGAGGTGGGGGAAGCCATCGATGACGAGCCGTCTGAACAGCCAAACTTGTAATAAATGTTGAGGGTGCCGGGGGCGATCGCCTTTACCTGCACTGAGCTATTGGCCAGCTGGCTCATGAGGAGGCCAGTGTCTTCGGTGTAGGTGATATCAAAATCTTGCGGCAACAGCGGGGTCGGGCAGCTACCCGAGATGTTCTGCACGACGAAGGTATCGCCAACCTGCACGGTGGACGGCCCCGTGGGCGTGCCAGGGGTTTCGATCTCGCCGTACGGGATGGTATGCGTGACCAAGATGGTCTCAGACAGCGGCACCTTTGCGCCCGTGGGGTTCACACTGGTCACCAGCCCGGCCTGGTCGGCCGGAACCGACTCGCCCTCGAGCGTGCGCACATCGGTGAAACCGAGATTGATGAGCCGCTGAACAGCGTCGTCGAAGTGCAAGCCGATGAGCTGTGAGCCGTCAATCTCACCGGTGGTCGGAACGACATCTTCCTTCGGCGGCGTGGGCTTGGGCTTCGGCTCGACGGTGGGCGTCTCAGCCGTGTTGTTCGCGCCATTGATCAGGGCTACAGCGGTGCCGCCGCCCACAATCAAGAGCAGCGCGATCAACGTGATCAGCGGCCAGGTCCAGGCGCTCTTCTTTTTCTTCTTGGGCGCTTCCTCTTCACCAGCCAGGCCAGCTGCCGCTGCGGCTCCGGGGGCACCGGGGTTCGTCAGCGGGCTGGTCTGCGGCAGCGCGGTCGTGGCGGCGTCACCAGCGGTCGTGCTCGGAAGCACGGTGGTTGCCGGATCCTGCTGGCCCATGACCTGCGGCACGTAGCTTGCGGCGAGGGCCACGTTGCCACGGTGCAGCGCGGTGGCGGCCTGTGCCAGCTTTGCCGAGGTCAGCGGTCGCCCAGCCGAGTCCTTTGCGAGGCACGCGTATACGAGGTTGCGCACGTGCTCGGGTACGTCAGCGGGCAGCGCGGGCGGGGTGTCGTTGATCTGCGCCATGGCGATCGCGACCTGCGATTCACCGGTGAACGGGCGCTTGCCTGCGAGGCATTCGTACGCCACGATACCGAGCGAATAGATGTCGGTGGCGGGGGTGGCGGTGTGGCCACTTGCCTGCTCGGGCGCGAGGTACTGCACCGTGCCCATCACCTGGCCGGTCGCGGTGAGCGGCACCTGGTCGGCGATGCGCGCGATACCGAAGTCGGTGATCTTGACGCGGCCCTCGGGCGTGATCAGCAGGTTGCCCGGCTTGATATCACGGTGCACGAGGCCGGCGTCGTGCGCGGCCTGCAACGAGGTCGCGGTCTGCGCCACAATGCCCAGCACGCGGTTGGCCGGAATGCGGCCCTCGCGTTCAATGATCGCCGAGAGCGGTTCGCCAGGAACCAGCTCCATCACGATGTAGGCGCTGCCCTGTTCCTCACCGTAGTCGAAGACATTCGCGATGCCCTCGTGATTGACGAGCGCTGCGTGGCGGGCTTCAGCCCGAAAACGCTCGAGGAACCCGGGGTCCCCCATGTACTCGTCTTTCAAGATCTTAATCGCTACGGTGCGACCGATGATGCTGTCGCTTGCTTTCCAAACCTCGCCCATGCCGCCGACGGCGACTCGTGAGCTCAGCTCGTAGCGCCCGCCGAATGTGATCCCTGCCGCTGGCCTCATTCGCTCAACACCGCTTCCATAACTCGTTTTCCGACAGCTGTGGGGAGATCGAATGACCCACCCTCAAAACCATAGTTGGCACCGCCGCCATTTTCGATGACGACTGCGACTGCAACCTGTGGGTCTTCCACCGGCGCGAAGCCGGTGAACCACAGGGTGAACGGCACATCAGTACCGTCTTCGGCAACGCCATTCTCAGCGGTACCGGTCTTTCCTGCTACGCGCACACCGTCAATGGCGGCTTTCTGCGCGAGGCCCTCGGGGGTCGAAACGCCCTTCTCCATCATCCCAGTGACGGCCTCAGCCGTTTTTTCTGAGATCGGCTTCGAGAACTGCTCGGGCGTGTACTCTTTCTCGACGCGCAGATCGGGGGTGATGATCTTGTCGATGAGCTGCGGCTTCATGACGGTGCCGCCGTTCGCGATACCCGCAGAGACCATAGCGATCTGCATGGGCGTTGAACGCACATCGAGCTGACCGATCGACGACAGCGCGACCTGAGACTGATCATTTGGTTCGGGTGACGCACTCGGGGTGACCTTCAACGGGATCGTGATTTCTTGCTCGAACCCGAACGCGTGCGCCATGTTGGGCACCGCGTTCTTGTCCATGCTCATCGCCAGCTCGGCGATGGGAATGTTGCACGACATCACGATGGCCTGCTCGAGCGTCGCCTTTGATCCGGTGCCGCAGGTCGTGCGCGAAGCATTCTGCATCTCGTGCGTCGACTGCGGCAGCTTCAGCTTGTCGGGGTTCTCGAACGACGACGAGGGCTTCGCGTCGCCGGCCTCAATCGCGGCGGCCGCGACGATGAGCTTGTACACCGACCCTGGGTGGTACAGGTCGCCGGCGATCGCGCGGTTCTTGAGCGGCTGCGAGGGTTCGTCAGCGAGCTGACCGTAGTTCGCAATGATCTCGGCATCGTCGTTGCCCGACAGCAGATTCGGATCAAAACTGGGGGTCGAGGTCATGGCGAGCACGCGGCCGGTCTTGGGATCGAGCGCGACGACTGCGCCATCGACACCCAGCTCGCTCATGGCCTCGCTTGCGGCGCGCTGCACCTTCGCCTGGATGGTGGTCTGCACCGAGCTGCCCTGCGGCGATACCCCGTTGAGGGTGTTCTGAATGCGGGTGAAGAACTGCGCGTTGCCGATGCCCGAGAGGTCTTGGTTCATGGCCAACTCGAGGCCGCTCATGCCCTGGCTGTGCGAGAAGTAGCCCGTGATCGGGGCGTACAGCGAACCGGCCGAGTACTGGCGCACATACTTGTAAGAGTCGCCGGTGGGCGTCGAGTACGCGACGGGGTCGCCGTCGACGAGAATCGAGCCGCGCTCAACCTCGTAGCCGTTCTTGATGGTGCGCCCGTTGAGTTCGTTCGCACGCAGATCATCAGCCTGCACCACTTGCACCATGGTGACCGCGAAAAAGAGCACGATAAACAGCGCGAAGATCGTTCGCGTGAGTGCTTTCAGCTGCTTGTTCATGCGCGGATCACCAGCTTCGGTCGGTTACGAATGGAGCCTGACAGCAAGATCAAGATCGCGATTATGATCCAGTTCGAGACCAGGGATGAACCACCCGCGGCAAGGAACGGGGCGGTGAGGCCGGTGAGGGGAATCACGCGGGTGATGCCACCGACGACGATGAACACCTGAAACGCGAGCGAGAACGAGAGGCCAGCCGCGAGCAGCTTGCCGAAGTCGTCTTGGCCGGCGAAACCGATGCGCAGCCCACGGCCCACGAGCAGCAGGTACGCAGCGAGAATCACAAACAGGCCGATCAGGCCGAGCTCTTCGCCGAGGCTGGCGATGATGTAGTCGCTCTGCGAGAACGTGGTCATCTCGGGGTATCCCTGGCCGAGCCCGGTGCCGGTCATGCCGCCGTTGGCCATGCCAAAGAGCCCCGTCACCATCTGGTGACCGGCTCCGTAGGGGTCTGCGAAGGGATCGAGCCAGTTGTTGAAGCGCACCTTCACGTAGGCGAGGGTTTGGCTGGCAATGATGCCGCCCGCAAGAAACAGGCCGACGCCCAGCACGACCCAGCCGACGCGGCCGGTGGCGATGTAGAGCATCGACAGGAACAGACCGAAGTAGAGCAGCGAGGTGCCGAGGTCGCGCTGAAACACGAGCACGACCATCGCGGCGAGCCAGAATACGAGCAGCGGCCCGAGGTCGCGGGCACGCGGGAATCGAATGCCCAGAATCTTCTTGCCCACCATGGCGAGCGAGTCGCGGCTCTGCACCAGGTAGCCAGCGAAGAAGATCGCGAGCAAGATCTTGGCGATCTCACCGGGCTGGAATGAGAACCCGCCGATGTGAATCCACACGCGTGCGCCGTTGATTTCTTGCCCCACGAAGGGCAGCATCGGCAGCAGCAAGAAGACGAAGGCGCCCAGCCCCGAGAGGTAGGTGTATCGCAGCAGCACGAGGTGGTTGCGCACCACGGCCAGCACCGCGATTGCGCCCAGCACCGCGACCGATGACCATACGAGCTGGCGCACCGAAGTGGAATCCCAGCCGGTGAGCCCGGTGGCGAGGTCAATGCGGTAAATCATGGCCACGCCGATTACGTTCAAGAACGTGGCGATGGGCATGATCAGCGGGTCGGCATCGGGCGCAATGCGCCTGATCGTGAGGTGCAGAGCCAGCAAGGACACCACAAACAGTGCACCGGTCGGCAGCAGCGTCGTCGAAACCTCACCGTTCACGGTGAGGTCGATGATGAGCACCGCGGCGACGCCGATCGCAATGGCAAAAATGAGCAGCGACAGCTCAAGCCCGAGCAACAACTTGGGCGCGCGCAGCGCCGTGATCCGGTGCAGCACGGTTTCGCTCGTGCGCGTCTTCTCGAAAGAGCGAGGCTGCTGTGCTTCGTTACTCACTGGTCGGCCCCAATCTCAATACAATTTCGCGCGCTTCATCGATGGAGCTCGCGCTGAGCGTGCGCTCCACCTGGCGTTTGGCCAGCCCGTCGAGCTGGTCGAGGGGGATGCCCGTGTCTTCGGCTTCGGAGTGCAGCGATATCGAGCCGAGATCCTGCTGCACGCCCTGGTAAATGATGACGGTATCTCCGTTGGTGCCGACGAAGTAGCGCGACTGGGTCCACTGGTAGCCAACGACCAAGGTGCCGCCGATGGCGAGCAGCACGCACAGCCCACCGAGCGCCCACAGGAGGCGGCGGTTGCGGTTGCGGCGACGCGTTTCAGATATCAGCTCGGCGAGATACTCGTCAACGCGAGGCTCGAAGTGGCTCTCTTCAACGACCGGGGCGCGGCGCACCGCGCGGCGACCCATGATGCGGGTGCGCGCGGTCGAGACCGAGCCATCGCGGGGCTCTGGCGAGCTCGCAGCCGAGCCAGCGAAGCGCTGCTCTGACGGGCGCAGCTCGGTCGTCGTGTTGGGATCAAAATCGGGGGCCGCGACGGTCTCGACGACGACACAGGTGACGTTATCGGGGGCGCCGTGCGCGAGGCTCTTGTCGATGAGGCCGTCGACCGCGTTCTGCAGCGATGTGCGGCGGCGCAGAATCTTCTCGATATCGACGTCTTCGACGTAGCCGCAGAGGCCATCAGAGCACAGCAACCAGACGTCACCGGGGCGCGTATCGAGCACCTCGGTGTCGATCTGGGGCGATGAATCAACATCGCCCAGCACGCGCATCAGCACCGACCGGCGCGGGTGCGTTTTGGCTTCCTCTTCGGTGATCTTGCCGCTGTCAACGAGGCGCTGCACGAAGGTGTGATCCTTCGTGACCTGGCTCAGGTTGTTGTCGCGCAGCAGGTACAGGCGTGAGTCACCGATGTGAGCGAGGGCGAGCTTGTCGCCAATCGTGAGAAACCCAGAGAACGTGGTGCCCATGCCGGCGAGCTCGGGCCGGTCGCGCACGGTGGCGCGCAGCTTCGCGTTCGTTTCGAGCAGTGCGTGGCGCAGCCTGGATGCCGCGGCCGCGGGAATGCCCGCTGGCTCGGTGTCGAGCGCGGCCATGGCCTTGGTGGTGATGGCCGAGGCGACATCGCCGCCGGCGTGGCCGCCCATGCCGTCAGCGACGAGGAAGAGCTGCCCGCCCGCAAAGCCGGAGTCTTGGTTGTTGGAGCGCACCATGCCCACGTGGGAGCCGATGGCGCTGTCATAACTGACGGTCACGCCTATGGCCTCAGCTCGAACGTCGTCGTGCCGATGGTGACCGGTGTGTACGGAGGCACGGGCACGGGGTGCGTGACGCGCGCGCCATCGAGCCGGGTGCCGTTCGTCGAGTCAAGGTCGGTGAGGATCCACTGGTTGCCGCTGAGCGACAGGCGTGCGTGGTAGGTCGACGTGTATTCGTCAACGATGACGAGGGTCGATTCGCTCGAGCGGCCAATGGTGAAAATGCCGTCATCGAGGGGGATCGAGGTGCCGGCTGCCACGCCCGTCGTGATGACGAGGTTCTTTGCAGCTCCGGATCCGCCCGCAGTGGGCAGCGCACCGCCGCTGGGCGTGATGACCGGGGCGGCTGAGCCCAAGGCACCGGTGAGTGCGACGCCGGTGAGGGCATCGGGTGATCCCTGCGGTGCTTGCGCGACCGGGGCGGCCACGACGGGGGCCTGGCCCACAGGAACGAGGGACTGCACGTGCGGCCCAGCTGAGTCGCCCTTGAGCTTGCGCACGGGGGCGCCGAAGAGATCGCTGCGCAGCGCGTACACAATGGCGAAAATGAAGGCCCACAGCACCAGCAAGAAGCCGACGCGCAGAATCATCAGGGTAAGTTCGCTCATATCGCTCATAGGCCACTCCAAAAGTCTTGGTCGATGCCTGGCGTCTTGCCAGCGGCCCCAGTTTCGGGCCTTGCGCTTCGAGGTTCGGGGGCGGGTGCGCTCACAGGGGGAGGCGTAGGTGCCTGCCTGTTGGGGAGAGCGCTGGTGGGCGGCGGGGTCGCGGGGCGAGCCGCAGCCGCGCTGCCACTTGAGTGGCCCGGCACCAGTTGGAACTGGAGCGCGGTCTGCCCGATCGTGATGACAATACCGGGGGCGAGCGCCGCTTCGCGGAAACGCTCCCCGTTAATCTTTGAGCCGTTGGTGGAGCCCAGGTCGCGGGCGAGGCCCGCGGTGCCGTCCCACAGCAGGTTCAGGTGCTGGCGTGATGCCGCGGTGTCGCCGATGCGAATGCCGCAGTCGGTGCCGCGCCCCACCGTGGTGGTACCGCGCTTCAGTTCGTGCCGCACACCGTCAACGTCGATCGCCGCGATCCAATCGACCGCACCCTCGACGCGGGTGGCATCCACTTCAAAGACTCCGGCGGTGAGCTCGCGGTCAGCCCGCACCTCAACATCGGCCTCACCGAGCAGCTGGTAGTTTCCACGCTTCGCGTGCTTCATTACTACGCTGCGGAGTTCTTGTTCGAGGGTCGCGCCGAGGGCCTGCAGTCGAGCCGCATCCTTCTCAGCCACGCGCACCACGAAGTGATTGGGGGCGAGCACGCGGTCGCGATCAACCACGACTGCACCGATATCAAGCTCGCGCTTAATCGCAGAAGCAATCTCTACGGGCTGCACGCCCGAGCGGAAGGTCCTGGCGAATGCGCCGTTTACGGCGCGCTCAAGCCCACGCTCCACGCTATCTAGAATGCCCACGTGCCCTCCTCGCTCCGAATATAACTATCCCGCATGTCACTTGGCAGTTTAGCCCGCTTTGGTGTGAAGCGTCATGATCTGCTAAGCTATGGGAGTTGCTTGAAGCGGAAACGCTTCAGATCGACACTCGCGCGAGTGGCGGAATGGCAGACGCGCTGGCTTCAGGTGCCAGTGTCCGAAAGGGCGTGGGGGTTCAAGTCCCCCTTCGCGCACAAGATATACACGAAAGGCCCAGATCAGGTTTCTGATCTGGGCCTTTTGCGTTCCCCACGGCGGTTTCGCGCCACGCCCGGCCTGCGCGCTTTCGAGGTGCACATGGACCAATTTGGGGTCATTTTGCGCGCTTTTCGGCGCCCGAAGCTGCGGGGACCGGGGGCGCCGTGGCCCGGATCGGGGGCAAAATGCGCCCCTTGAGTGGCTCAACACGCCCGAAATGACGGGTTCGTGTGGGGCGAATCACAAGAATTGTCGGGGTCGTCTCGGAGTGCGGGGGCAGCGTCGTTTGCGGCGGGCGGGGGATTCTGCGCCTTCCGTCGTTGCCGTCGAGCTGCCGAGATGCGATCGATGAGCACGCCAGTGATAAGCGCGAACAGCACGCCAAAGACAGCGCTGAGCAATGGTTGATCAGTGAGCCAGTGGCCGGCGACAAACCCAATCAGCGCGCTGTAGGCCGCCCAGGTCACCGCGGCGACACCACTGAGAGGCAGAAATCGCCGCCACGGGTAGCGCAGTGCCCCCGCCGACATGTTGACGGCCACGCGGCCGATCGGAATGTAGCGGGCACCGAGGATCAATGGGGTGCCGCGGGTGCTCAGGGTGTTGCCTGCGCGGGTGAACGCCGCCGCTACTCGTGGGTGACGCATCCAACGAAACCGTGTGGCGCCGACCTTGCGGCCGATGCCGTAGGCGATGTTGTCTCCCAGCAGCGCGCCCACCGCGGCGACCAGGCACAGCAGCGCGATCGTCGAGAACGTGCCCGTCGCTGCCGCCACGGCGACCGTGGCAACGAGCACCGTTTCAGACGGCACGGGTGGGAAGAACCCGTCAATCATGGCCACCGCGAACATAACGAGCAATAACCACGGTGAGGCTGCCGCTTGGAGAATGAATTCGTTGATGACGTCCATATATAGAACCTAAGAACAAGTTCTTCGGTCGCGCATCATGCGGTGGTACCGACCTACCCTTACCGGGGTACCACTTATTGAGGGTGCAGCAGTTATGCAGGGGTCGCGTCGCTGTTCGCCCGGTAGAGATCGGTCATGGCCTCTGCCACGAGGTGTGCGCGCTCGGCGCCGAGCACATCGATGAAGCCTGCTCGATTGTGGGCCGCCACGGTGCTCGCAAGCTCGGTTGAGAGCGTCAGCCCCTCGGGGGTGAGCTCGAGAAACACTGCGCGGCGGTCATCGGTGCAGACGATGCGCTGGGTGAGGCCGCGAGTGGTGAGCTTGTCGGCGATTTTAGTGAAGCCGCCCGTTGAGAAGCCTGCCGACTTGGCGAGAAAGTTGTGTCGCGATCGATTCTCTGGGCAACGGAAGAGGCTTAGCAGGGTCTCGACCTCAGCTTCATTGAGGTTGAATTGCGCCTTCAGTTTGGCGTGCAGGCCACGATTGGTGACCTGAAACCCGTGGATCACCCGCCCCCACAGCTCAACCGCCGTCGCGTCATCGATGGGAGGTGATTGCTGGCTGTTCATGGGGTGCTCCTCGAGGGGCCACTGGGGGCTGTGGGTGTGTTCGTTAATAGTACTCTCGCAAATAGCTTGCGCGAAAGCTACTTCTGTGTAATCCTTTATGCATGCGCTTGCATGAAAGAAGCGCGGTTCATTATCGCGGCCTGACGGCCGAGCACCCACAGGAGTATCGTGACTAAGATCGCCATCATCACCGGTTCCACCCGCCCCGGCCGCATCAACTACGGTCTGGCTGAGTGGGTATTTGACCGCGCAGTCGAGCGTGGCGATGCCGAGTACGAGCTCGTTGATATCGCGGATTACAACCTGCCGATGCTCGACGAGGGCATGCCCGCTGCGTACGCACAGTATGCACAGGAGCACACCAAGACCTGGGCCGCCAAGATCGCCGAGTTCGACGGCTTCATCTTCATCACCGGTGAGTACAACCACTCGGTGCCGCCGGCCCTCGCAAACGCGATCAGCTACTTGAACGGTGAATGGGCCAACAAGGCTGCAGGCATCGTGAGCTACGGCTCAGCAATGGGCGTGCGTGCTGCCGAGCACCTGCGGGGCATCCTCTCAGAGCTGCAGATCGCTCACGTGCAGAAGCAAGGCATGTTCTCGCTCTTCACCGACTTCGAGAACTTCTCGACGTTCAAGCCCACCGAACTGCAGGCAGCCTCGGTCGAGCCGATGTTCGATCAGCTCACCGCGTGGACGCAGGCAATGCAGCAGGTGCGCAGCGGCGCACAGGCTGCCGCCTAAGCAGCTCAGCTGCTGACCGGGTGCTCTGCATGAGCACCCGGTAACCATTCCCCTTCCTCAGACGTACGCGTCAGAGGAAGGGGAATTTGTTATTTTACGGACTTACACATGGTGCATTTTAGGGAGGGAATGTAATGTCGGAGCTCCACGCGAACAACACCTGTTCAAGGCATCATGCGGCTTACGCCAACGCTGCCTGGTCTAGTGCGGAGGACCGAAAAGTTGAAAACACTCACTGCGTCAGCGCTGGCCGTAGGAACGGTCTTGGTTCTAGCGGGGTGTGCAACGTCTGCCCCACAGGGCGAGAGCAACGCCGCCTTCGTGACGCCGGTCTACGCAGACGCGCACACGATCGATTCGGCGATCGCCTTTCTCGAAACTGACTATGAACCGCTGCAGTCAAACCGAGAGGTCGCCGAGATTTCTGATGTCATCGTGCAGGGCAAAATCGTGACGGTGCGCGAGGGCCCCCAGTACGGGCGTTTGGGTGATGACCTGACTGATCTTTCCTCCGTCGTGATCGAAGTGCAATCAGAGAACATCGTGCAGGGCACACTTGCGGGCGACACCCTCTATGTGTCGATGCTCTCCCCGGCCGGTAACTCAATTGCTGACTGGAACCGCGGGCTGCCGGCAGGCGTCGACGTTGTCGTCTATGCCGAGCAATCATCTGAGGGTGTTGCCGGCGAAACCGGAGAGATCGACACCAATAATTGGGGCGCGGGCCGCCCTGATGGGGCCGCATTGTATTTGCCTCAGCCGCAAGGATTCGTCGTGCAGACAGGGGAAAACCGGCTGGTTTGGCCGCTCACCGGGGTGACCCGCGAGGCAACATTTGCTGATGCGCTCCCGGGCGACACCGCGGTCGGCGTGCCGCTGCCGGGTGAGGGCACACCCGCGCTCGACACCGTGGCATAACGCCCAGAAACTCGCGGCGCCGGTTACCGGCGGGGTGCCCCGGCGCGGGGCCTGCGCGGCACCCAGCACGACACCCGCTCACGGTACGCCGCGAAGTCTGGCCCGAATTTTGCCTCGAGGTCGGCTTCCTCGTGCGGCCGCACGACCCAATTCCAGATCAGCGAACCGCACAGGGCATAGACCACGACAAGCCACGACGAGGCGATGAGCCCGACCGCAATGCCCTGGGTGATACCCGCGACAGCCATCGGATTGCGCACGAAACGGTACGGGCCCGCAATTACGAGCAGGCGTGGCATTGCTGAAGGAAGCGGGGTGCCCGACCCCAGGGTCGACATCGTCACCGCCGACCAAATACCAAGCGCGCTCGCGACGAGCAGCAGCACCCCGCCCGCAATGCGCGCCCAGAGGGGCAGCTGAATACTGAGCCCCCAACGTGACTCGACGACCGCGATGATGCCCGGAATAAGCACGAGGCACGCGCCCCAAAACACCACGATCTGGCCGAATGTTTGGCCGAGATACCCAGCGCGGCCCGCGGGGGCGGCGCGAAAGCGAAACGGACCAAACACGATCCATTCGGTGGGAATGCGCTTAAGCCATACCAGCAGGCCCGCGGCCAAACCGCCACCGCTCGCCGCCACCATGATCAGTACGCCCCAGCCGGCGAGCCCGGTAACGGTGGCATACACCGCCAGGCCCATCGTGACGATCACCGTCCATGGCACCACCACCCAGACGAAGGATCGCAGTCCCAGCGCAACTGCCGCCGACGCCAGCACAAATAATGGGATGTCGAGGGCGCCGACCACCACGGGGTTCAGCTCACCCAGGGTGGTGTGGCGTACCCACGGCAGCGTGAAAACGCCGACCCACCACAGCGCGCCCGCGGCGGCCTGCAGCGTGAAATACAGGCGGCCGAGGCGTACCGCGAATGTGCCAGGTGTCACCGCATGGGTGTTTTCACCTGGCTGTGCTGTGCGGCTTGAAGGCAGTGGGAGCCTAGTCAATCGCGATCAAACGCGTGAACAAGCGCAGGGCCTTCTTGAACCCGTGGCTCGAGAGTGTTTCACCCCACGCCGGGTCAGCTGCGCGGTCGAGCGCCACGAACACCGAAGATGCCCCTGCTGCTGCAAAGGGAGCGAGCGCGGCTTCGAGAGCAGCGCCGTCGGCCGCGTACCCGGGCTCGGGCTGGCAACCGACCAACACGTCTGAGGTGACCCAGGTGTCATCGGGCCCCTCTTCAAGCCCGATCGCGAGGATCTCGGAGCCCTCCTCGAGGAGCACCTCGAGGCGATCATCATCGATGTCGCGTGCGCCCTGCGGTGCCCCACCCGTGGTCGGATCGGGGCGCAGCCAAGTCTCACCCTGCTCAACAAAGCCCGCGCGCTCATAGAACTTCAGGGCTGATTCGTTGCCGGTCATCACCTCGAGCGCGGTGACCTCTGCACCCCACTGCTCAATGGCTTCAGCTTCTGCTTCTTCCAGTAGCCAGCCGCCGAGGCCCTGGCCGCGCATCTCAGGTAGCACGACGAGGCTCTCAATAGTGACGACCGGGCCTTCGCTGATCTCTTCAATTGGCTCATCGGCGTAGGCGAGGGCGTAGCCGACGACCAGTTTGCCCTGGCGGGCCACGAGTACAAACGCCGGCTGCTGCTCGAAAATGCGGTGGTAGCGGGCGATGCGCAGCGGCCAGTTATCGCCCTGAGGCTGCACGGCCAGGCCCGCGGCGCCGCCGGCAACGTGGTGCTCAAACAGCGACTCCCAAAGGGGGCGCACTGAGGGCAGTAGCTCGGTGCCACCGAGTTCGACCTCGATGGCCTCTGAAGCAGAATTGGGGATGGATGATTCAACGTCGCGCATGTCAGCGATTGTACCGGCGTGCCGGCGCAGACGGCAGGGCGGGGCGCCAAGCCGGCCATGCAAGCAGCGTCGCGGTGAGCCCGAGGGGCATGAGAAAGAAGTGATGGCCGCAGCTCTGAGGCACCAGAGTGCCAGGGAGCTACGGCCACCAACGTTTCTTCGTTATGCGGTGATGCGGTTATACGTTTCTGCGGCGGCGCAATCCTGCAACCGTGAAGACGGTGCCGATGCCCAGCACGCTCACCCCTGCCGCGATCAACATGCCCAGGTCGCTACCGGTGGCTGCCAAGCCGCCTGCCTTGGGTGACTCAGTGGATGGGTCGGTCGGCGTGTCAGTCGGCGTCTGGGCCGGTGAATCTGCCGGTGAATCAGCGGGTGATTCTGCCGGTGATTCACCGGGAACCTCGGCGGGGGGAGCCGTGGGCTCTTCCGTGGGCGGAACTGTGGGCTCTTCCGTGGGCGGAACCGTGGGTTCTTCCGTCGGAGGAACCGTGGGGTCATCCGTCGGCGGTACAACCGGGGGATCAACCGGGGGATCAACCGGGGGATCGACGGGCGGTACCGGAGTCACGGCCTCAGCCGTCTCCACCTGGGGGTTATCGATCGCCCAGAACCAACCACCAGCTGGCGCCACCAGTTGCCAAGACACGGTCATCTGCTTCGCCCCATTGGGAACCGGCACCTCAGTGGTGACCAGATCAGCGGTGATGGCATCGGTGAGCTGCGCAATCTCGGTGGGCTCGCCGTCATCGAACGTGACCGACACCGTGGCGGTTTGGCCGTCTGCGGGGCGGTACTGCGTCATGAATGACACCGTCGTAAAGTCCAACCCGGTCACGTTGTACGGCTCAGAAGTGATCGTGGAATCGAAGCCGCCGGTGTGCTCAGCTGCACCCCACGCATCGGGGTCTGCCACAGCCCAGGTATCGCGCCCGCGCACGAAGTGCTCACGTTCTTCGAACTGGTTCGTGCCACTCCAGAACACATCGGTGGTGAGGCTCCAGCCACCCCACTCGGTGATGCCGCCGGTGCCCATGGCGTCATTGTTGACCGACCAGCCCTCGGGCATCTCGTGCGTCCACCCTGAATAGGCGGCGCCGGGGCCCGTGGCGTCCACTGCGGCCTGCAGCTTCGGCTTCATGGTGTCGAAGGGATCCTCAGACGCCGTGCCGAGCGGGATGCCATCGAGTGACGGATCAAGCTCGAAGCCCATGTGCGTCAGCGCGGTCGCCGCGACATCGACGATCTCGGGGTCACGCTCAGCGTTCACCTGGTTCGGGATCCCGGCACCCGCGGCGTAGACAAACACGCGACGCTCGTCGAGCGACGGCCCGCCGTGCCCTGTGCCAATGAAACCGTGATCGGGCGCCACCATGACGACCCATTCCTCGTCTGCGTAGCTCGCGCGAGACTGAACGGCCTCAAGCAGGCGGCCGATCCGGTCGTCGGTGTTTTCTGCCGCGATCCGGTACTTATCGGTGTCGCGACCGTGTGCGTGGCCCTGATCATCAGGAGAACCGTAGTACACGTACGCGACATCGGGGTTCTGAGTCGCAAGGATCTCTTGCATCGCGACCGTGGCCGCTTCATCGGCCGCGGGGTACCCGGGGTAGGCGCTCGGGCTGACCGGCATCGAGACATCGATGCCAGCTCCAAATACGCCAGCGTCGTAGAGCGCGAGCCAGCTGGCGGTCGAGATAGTCGAGAGCTCAGGGTTCAGCTGCTCCATGCGCGTGAGCATGTCGGGGTACTCGGTGAAGTTGCTCCCCGAGAAGGAGTTGTTGACGATACCCGACTTATCGGGCCAGACTCCCGTGAGCTGGGTCGCGTAGCCAGGCCCGCTTGAGGTGTCTGCAAACGTGGGCGCGTAGAGGTACGACGATCCCGCAAGACCGCTTGCCTGGATCTTATTGAGGTTTGGCATGTTGAACTTGGGGATGTGCTCCCATGCGAGCCCGTCGACGCCCACCATGAGCACCTTTTTCTTGCTGGTGCCCTCGGGTACGACGGGAACGGCGAGATCCGGATCAAAGCGTGGCTGCACCTGCACGTACCCGCTCTCGGGCATCGTGAACTGGTTCGCAGAAATGATGAGATTCGAGGGGTTCACCACGACCCACTCGCCCAGGTGGTAGCCCTCGGCGGGCGTCGCGGTCAACGTGACGACCTCGCCGCCGGCCGCACTTTCGACGCTCGCGGTCGCTGACCCGTTGTCTGACGGCAGGATGGTGATGCTGCCCTCTTCGGGAACCGAGCCTTCGGGCGCGACCGCACGGAACGCGGTAGACACCTGCTGCGCGTTCAGTGGCACATCGTAGAACGCAAAATCATCAAATGAGCCGCTCACCCACGTGGTGGGATACGCGTCCATGATGGCGCCCGTGCCGTCGGTGCCGAGGCGGAAAGGCAGCCCCGAAGTGAGGGTGCGTTCGCCGATATTGGCGGTGTTGACGAGGGCACCGTTGCGATAGGTCGACTGTGTCTGACCGGCGCTGTCCACCACGATGGTGATGTGGTTCCACTTGGGCAACGAATCGATTGTGCCAGATTCGAGGTTGAAGAGATCGCCCGTGCGGTTGCCGTTGAGCGCAACGTACGCGGCGGCTGACTCGGTGTTGCGGTTTGCAAGGGTGAGCCCGGGGTTTGACCCCGTGCTCCAGTTCTGGTTACTGAAAACGGCGCCGTCTGAGGAGTGTTCAGACTGCTGGTACCAGAATGACGCGGTCATGCCCGCGCTGCCGGGCTGGATGTCGCTGGGGAGCGAAACGTAGTTCTTTCCCTGGGTGACAGTGAGCGCCTGGCCGTTGACGCCCGCGCCGAATGCCGGATCATGCCCGAGGCGCGGTTCAGCACCGCGGCCTTGACCCGTTGCGTCAGCAAGGTCACCATCAAAGTTGTAGCTCACGGCGGGAGCCGGGGGAGTTTCTGCAGAAGCCGCTGTAGTGGGGAGTGCGACGAACGCACCCGCTGCGATCGGGAGAATGAGTAGCCCGGCAAGCAATCGAGACGAGCTACGGCTGCTCGGTCTGTGTTGGCGCATGGTGACCTTTCGGGAAGGGAATCTTCAAGAGCACCTCCAACTAACCGGGTCTGGGTCACCATCGGGTGAACGTAAGGTTGCCACTGGTGGGCGTGCATGTCGGATTACCCGAGAATCCTCAGACCTGTGTGCACAGTGGGTATTCCCACCCCGAGGCGGGCGTTACTGTTGTGCTTCGCCGGGCGAAAGCTGCGACGCCGCGAGCACTTCAAAAACGATCGTGCCGGGCACATAGCGGTCGTCATTTGACCAGAGGGGGCGTCCATCTTGGGTTACTGCGACATGCCGCACGCGGGTCAGCGGGCTTGACCGCCGCACGCCGAGTGTTGTCGCATCGACTGAGTTTGCTGCGACCGAGTCAATGAGATGCCGGCCGAGTGCCACTGAAACCCCACTCGCCCCAAATGACTGCACGATCGACGGCGTCGCGACCGGTAGATCGAACACGTGGCCCGCCAGCCATTCTGGAAAATAGGTGCGCTCAAGCATGACGATGCGGGCGTCTAGTGTTCTGACTCTCAGCACGCGGTACCCGTGGTCTCGGGTGCTGATGCGGAGGTCACGTGCCTCGGCAGCGCTGGGGTGCGCCCGTACTCGTTCAAGAATCTCGCCACCGCCCTGCATGCCGCGGCTCTGCGCCCATTGCGCAAACCCCATGAGGTGCGCAAATCCCTGCGTCTGTGACGTTGAACGAATGACCCAGCCGGTGCCCCTGACCGGCGCGACCACGCCCTTTCGTTCGAGGAGGGCGAGCGCGCTGCGAATGGTGCTTCGCGAGACCGCAAATTCTGAGGCCAGGGCCATTTCAGCCGGCAGCGAGGAGCCGATCGAAAATTCGCCCTGGTGGATTCGTGTACCGATGCGAGACGCGATATCTCGGTACTTTGCGGTCATACCGTCATAGTAGCGAGATGCTGGGGCTGGCCTTTGCTGTGGCCCTGACCGCTGCAGATAGGTGACCGCAAGTCAAACACGAGGTGCGTTCCGGCGTCACCGTCACCGGCATCGGCAGCGGCGCCGGATCCGGCGGGTACGCGCCTGAACCAACAAGTGTGCGTACCGGCCAGGGCGGGTACGCACACGAAGTGGTGGTTTAGAAGCCGTAATCCTTGCCCGCGGTGATGCCGCCGTCGACCACGAACTCGGCGCCCGTTGAGAATGATGACTCGTCGCTCGCGAGGTACACCACCAGGGCTGAGATCTCGGCCGGGGCCGCATCGCGGGTCATCGTGCTTTCAGTGAAGTCGATGGCGGGCTGCTCCTTGCCAAACGCCGTCATGGGCGTCTGCACGGCGCCCGGGTGCACCGAGTTCACGCGTACTCGCGATGATGCGAGCTCGAGCGAGGTCGACTTCGTGAGGCCGCGCACCCCAAACTTCGAGGCGGTGTAGGCGTGCATGGCCGCGATGCCCTCGAGGCCAGCGGCCGAAGAGATGTTGACGATCGAGCTGGGAGCCGAAGCCTTCAGTGCCTCGAGCGCGGCGGTGGTGCCCAAGAAAGGGCCGGTGAGGTTGATCGCGAGCGTGCGATTCCACTGCTCAATGGTGAAGGCACCCAGTGCACCGCTATCCAAAATGCCGGCGTTATTGACGAGCACGTTCAGCGCGCCGAACTCGGCCACGGTGAACGCGACCGCGGCCGCCCATTCGTCAGCGTCGGTGACGTTGAGGTGAATGTAGCGGGCGTTATCGCCCAGCTCGGCCGCTAACGCCTGACCAGCTTCGTCGCTGATGTCTGCGAGAACGACCTTCGCGCCGTGTGACACAAATGCCCGAGCGTGCGATGCGCCCATGCCGCTGGCTGCTCCGGTTACGAGGGCGACTTTGCCCGCGAGTCTGTTGCTCATGTACGTGTATTCCTGTCTGTGGGTGTCCAGGTAAATCCTGTTGCTGTGGAGACTATCGATGTTCGTTTCGCGAGGCTAGGGCGAGTGGTGTACGTTCCCGACCAGCGGGATTTACCTGATCTGGCAGGGTATTTGGACTAACCTGGATCATTTCTTGCGGCCGTAAATTGTGGCGCGCGGCCGGGAATAATGAATAGTTATCTGTAGTTACAGTTAATTAGTGAGTGAAATCCTCTAAGCGAAAGGCACACCATGCCGAACATCGGTCGTATCGCTACTGCGCGCAGCACACTTGAGTGACTAGCTAGACCTCGGGGGTCGCCGCAGTTGCCGCGTGGGGTGGCCTGCGCAGAGCGTCGAGGCCCTCCTGCTGTGTGAGCCGCTGCGCGAAACCGGCGATGGTCGCGAGATCCTCGTCTGGAATGAGTGCAAAGAACTCCTCCTCGACGCGTGCGAGGTGGGCCGCCGAGGCTCGAGAGATGAGATCGACTCCGGCGGGGGTGAGGTCGATGAGCACGATGCGGGCGTCGCTGGGGCATGCTGTGCGCGAGATGAGTGACATGCGCTCGAGCTGCTTTAAGAGATTGGTCGTGGAGCCCGAACTGTAAAGCAGGGCACGCCCCAGTTCGCTGGCGTTCACCGGCTCGCCGTGGGTGACTGTGAGTGCGCGAAGGGCCTCGAACTGCGCGATGGTGAGGCCGAAGTCACGCTTGAGTTCGGCGGTGAGGCGCAGCAGAATCGACCGCTGGCCGAACAAAAGATTGCCCCATATCGTGGCGCGGCTGTCGTTCGTCATGGTGGCCTCCGTGGAGATGTCAGCGCAGCATGCACGACATGCGCCTGTAATTACAGTTAATTGTACGACGGTGAATGAACTACCGAAGGGATCCTGACATGGCTGCCAATACTGACGCCAATACCGAGGCCAACGCAACGCAGGTTTCGCGACCGTCAAATTCCCCAGCCCGCACCATGCAGAGTGGGGTGTGGCCCGACCTGCCCGCCGCGCTGAGTGAGCAAGCGGTGCTGCCAGAGCACGCTGACTACTGGCGGCTGCGCTCAAGCTATATGCGCGTGGGTACACCCGGCGTCGTGCTGCGGCCGCGGCACGAAGACGAGGTCGCCTTGGCGATTGGGTACGCCGGCACGGTGCGGGGCGAGCTGGGCACAGCGGTGCCCTTCAGTGTGCGATCGGGTGGGCACGGCATCTCGGGCAGCTCAACCAACACCGATGGGATCGTGCTCGACCTCTCGCACCTGCGAGATATCGAGCTGCTCGATGTGCAGGCGGGCACATTTCGGGTGGGTGCTGGCGCCACCTGGGGCGACGTGGCAGCGGTGCTCACCCCGCACGATCTCGCGTTGAGCACGGGCAACTTCGGCGACACGGGGGTGGGTGGCCTCGCGACCGCTGGCGGGGTGGGCTATCTCGCCCGCTCGCAGGGGCTCACCATTGATCATGTGCAGCGGGTGAAACTTGCCACCGCCGACGGCCGTGTGCGCTGGGTCGATGCGCACCATGAGCCCGACCTGTTTTGGGCCGTGCGCGGTGGCGCCACCCAGGTGGGCATCGCGCTCGAGTTTGAAATCACCGCACCCCGATTGCACAGCAGCTCAGGCGATGCCGCGATCATTCATCAGCACATTCAATACCAGGTGAGTGACCTACCGGCCTTCACCGAAGCGTGGGGAGACTGGATTCGCGCGGCACCACGAGAGGCCGAAAGCTTCTTGATGATTCAGCCAGCTGGCAACGGCCGGGCCGTGGTCGAGGCCCGCAATGTGTGGGCCAACGATGACACCGATGCTGCGATTCCCACGCTGCAGGCGGCCGAAAGCCTCGGGCGGGTACTGGGAAACCAGGCTCAAATCTGCTCGTACCCCGCCATTATTCCGACCCCGCGGCAGCAGCACACGGGCCAGCAGCGCATACAGATGCGCGACGTGCTCGTCGATCGCGCCGACGCCGAGCTGGGTGCCGCGCTCGCCGCATCGCTCACCCATAGCGCCACGCTGCTCACCGAGCTGCGGGCGTTGGGCGGCGCCGTCTCAGACGTAGATGCGCTCGCGACCGCGTGGGCGGGCCGGCACCAAGAAGTGCTCGCCGCGACCTGGGTGCATCCTCGCGACATCGCCGCGATCGATGCATCATTCGCACCGATCCAGGCGCTGGGCACGGGCATGTACGGGGCGTACTCCTCTGACACGCGCCCGTCGGCCGCGCAGCTGACGTGGCCGGGCGAGACCGGCCGCAAGCTGCGTGCGGTTACCGAACAGGCTGATCCGGATCTGCTATTTGATCAGGGACTCCACCTGAGAGCCACGCCTACTCAGTGAGGGCGACCCGGGTGAAACTGGCGACACAACGCAGGGCCTCCCGCGAGCTGGAGCAACGCGGGAGACCCTGGGTGAAGCGCACGGCCGCAGCGGGCCGTGGCCGCTAGGCTGTGGCGGTAGCGGCCGATGAGCCAGTGCCCGCAGAGCCCTGGGTGTCGGCGGAGCGATCGGTATCGGTTGAATCCTTCGTGTCGGTTGATCCCTTCGAGTCCTTGGTGTCGGCGGAGTCCTTCGAGTCCTTTGAATCCTTCGTGGAGTCAGTGCCCTCGGCGCCGCCGCGGCCCTCGGTGTCTTGCCCGCGCTGGCTGCCCTGACCTTCAGAGCCGCCCTCGCGGCCACCCTCGAACCCGCCGTCACGGTCGCCACGGGAGCCGCCGTCGCCCTTGCCGCCGCGCTCGCCGTCGCGGCCGTGACCGTGGCCGCCAAAGTCACCCTCGCCCTGTTCCATCTGGGCGTGGTGGCCGCCGCGCCCGCCGTGGCCATCGTCACCGATGGCGTTGCCGATGCCGGCTCCGATGCCCAAGAGTAGTACGCCCGCCACGATCGGGGCGGTAATGAGCACCCACTTGCGCTTCATTAAGGGCGTGGGCTGGGCGTCCGCTGCCTCAGCGGCGGGCTGAGCAGTTGCGCCGTCGGTGCCGTCGCTGTTGCTGTGGTGATCGGCGCCATCGGCTGCGTCGCCGGTTGCGGGGGAGTTAGTTGCAGGAGCGCCGTGGTCGCCCGCTGAATAGGTTGCGGCGTGTGCCTCGCCGGGCGCCGGCAGCACGAGGGGCTCGACGCTTGCGGGCACTCCCGCCGAGGTGACCTCGGGGTTGATGGGGGTGGTGGGCTGGTTGTTCGGGTTGCTGTTGGTGTCGTTGTCCTTCGTCATATCTCTAGCTTTCTGGGCGGGCTCTAAGATCTCTCCAAGAGTTGATGCCGCCCAGCGATCTCCCAGCACAATGCTTCTCCTGTGTGAATTCTTAGTCCAGACTGGGCATGCTGAGAAGGTATTGAGTCAGGCCAAGATTCGCCGCCGGTGATCTGCCATTAGAAGGAGCACGTGATGCAGCATCATCGGAGGGGATCAGACCCCGATCACACCGCAGTGCGCCAGGTGGCGCGCAAGATCGGATTCAGGGTGGCGCTGTTAAGCGCCGTCATGGTTATCGCCGGCGTGCTGCTGCTCTTCAGCTACCTGTGGGTTGACGACCAGCAGCGCAGGCCGCACGGCCCACCCGGGTCTTCGCAGAGCGAGCACCGGGGCCGCGGCCTCGACGTGAAGCTTGACGTCGACGACCTCGTGCAGATCGCCCCGCTCGTCGGTATCGCCGTGATCGTGTTGGCGGGCGGCGGCGCGATGCTCTTTGCGCGGCAGGCCGTGCAGCCGCTCGAGGAGTCGATGCGGCGGCAGCGCAATTTCATCGGGGATGCCAGCCACGAGCTGCGCACGCCGCTGGCGGTGCTTGATGCGCGCATTCAGCAGGCGCAGATCATGGCCGGCAACGATGCATCACTGCAGCCTGTGCTCGCCGAACTGCGCACTGACTCACGGGTGATGGCCGATATCGTCAACGATCTACTCGCGGCGGTGTCTGACGCCGAGGTTGATTTTGATCCGGCGCAGCTCGCCACGATTCTGCACGAGGTGTACGCCGAGATGAGCGTCATCGCAGCTCATCAAGGCATCGAATTGCGGGTGACGGGGCGGGCCGCGGCCGACCCGGGGCTCTGTGTCGGCGTGCCCGAGATCGCCCTGCGCCGCAGCATTTTGGCGCTGGTCGATAACGCTCTGGGGCACACGCAAGAGGGCCGCCCGGTCACGATCGAGGCCACGGTCTCGGGCCGCTGGGCCATCGTGCGCGTGATTGATGAAGGCCGCGGGATCACGGGGATTGATCCGGATCAGGTTTTTGAGCGGTTCGCCCGGGGCGCGCAGCCCGCGGGCAGTGAGGCGCGGGCCTCCCACGGCATCGGTCTCGCACTCGTGCACGACGTGGCGACCCGCCACGGCGGCACCGTGGGGGTCGAGCGCACCGGCGCCACCGGCACCGTGATGCGCCTGCAGGTGCCCATTGTGAAGAAGAAGTGAGGCCACACATGACCGACGACGCACTCAAACTCTTGTTGCTCGAAGACGACCCCAAGCTCGGCCCCATCATGCGCGATATTTTGGCGCTGGATTGGGAGGTGACGCTCGCCACCGATCTCGCGGCGGCGCGTGCGTGCGCCGAGGCTGACATTTTTGACGTCGCGGTCGTCGACCGGCGCCTCCCCGACGGCGACGGCACCGAATTCATCACCTGGCTGCGCGGGCGGGGCAGCGGGATGCCGATATTGATGCTCACCGCGCTCGGCGAGATCGGCGACAAGGTCTCTGGTCTTGACGCAGGCGCCAACGATTACCTCGTAAAGCCCTTCGATTTTCAAGAGCTTGGGGCGCGGCTGCGGGCCCTCACCCGCGACTATTCACGCCGCGGCGAGGGCGTTGAGATTGGCGGCTGGACCTACTTTGCGCACAACGGCACGATCGAATCCCCCTATACCGGGCGGGTGGTGCTCACCGAGAAAGAGGCGGCGCTGCTGGGCGAGCTCGTGAAACAGCCCGACACCGCGTTCACCCGCCAGCAGTTGCTCACCGCGGTGTTTGACCGTGGTGAGCAAGAGGGCACGGTCGACACCTACGTGCACTACATTCGCCGCAAAACCGAGCGCAGCCTCATCGAAACGGTGCGCGGGGTGGGCTACCGGTTGGGCACCCCGGCGTAGCGCTTCGGGTGACATGGCCTCGCGAAAGCAGAAAGCACCATCTCACCGCGCATACGGGGCGCTGGATGAGATGGTGCGATCCGGGTCGAGAATTACCAGCCGCGCCCCGTGGTGGCGCCGCCGTCGACGACGAGGTCGTGGCCGGTGACGTACTGGGCCTCATCGGAGGCGAGGAAGACTGCGCCGTATCCCATCAGGTGCGGCTGAGCGGCGTAGCCGACGGGCTGCAGGCCGTCGAGCAGATCAGCCATGCTCGGGTTCGATGCGGCCATCGCGGTGAGCATCGTGCCGGGGGAGAGCGTGTTCACGCGCACGCCCGTGGGGGCCAGCTCGATCGCGGCCGCCTTGCTCATCGAGACGATGGCGCCCTTCGTGCCGCAGTACACGGCCATGCCGGCGGTGGGCGACACTGCACCGTTCGAGGCGGTGTTGATGATCGAGCCGAAGCCCTGCTCCTTCATCACGTTGCCTGCGGCGCGCAGACCGTAGAAGGCGCCGCCGAAATTGACCGCGGTGTTGCGCGCGAAGCCCTCATCGGTGGTCTCCAAGACGGGGCCGCCCAAGAAGATACCGGCGTTGTTGAACATGACGTCGAGGCGACCGTGCTCCTTGACGACACCCGCGACGAGGGCGTCGACCTCGGCCGACTTGCTGACGTCGGTGGGCACAAACTGCACACCGAGGGCCTTCAGGTCGGCAGCCACCTCGGGTGAATCGAGGTCAGCAACAATAACCGTGGCCCCCTCATTGAGGAAGAGTTGGGCTGAAGCGCGGCCGAGGCCCGAGCCACCTCCGGTGATGATTGCAATCTTTCCGGCAAGACGACCTGCTGACATGACAACTCCTTTGTTATGCGTCGTGAGGCATCATCGCGTCACGCGGGCAGTCTATGACGGAAGAGTCAGAAGGTGCCACGAAATGCTGCTGAGTGAAACCTGGGTGGTGTCGAGTGGTGCTGAGTGGTACTGGCGCCCATGCGCGCCCGCTGTAAATGCCGCGTCACACCGGCCGGTGTAGCTGGCGCAGACACTCCTTTGGGTTGGGGTTGAACCCTTCTCAGGTCGACGGAGGTAGCCTGTGCCCCATCTGACATTAGGTGACATTCGAGGCAGGGTTATGCTGTGGACATGGCAGAGTCAACGATTAGAGACATCACGCGCCGGGCTGTGCGAGCTCAGATCGTGCAGGCCGCAGACGTCCTTTTCGCCGAGCAGGGCTACGACGCCACCACGATCGATCAGATCGCTGAGCGGGTGGGCATCTCCCCGCGCACGTTTTTTCGGTACATCGGTTCGAAGGAAGAACTGGTGCTCGCCCACTTCACGAGGCTGAGCGAGAGCTTCGTTGAGCGGCTCGCAGCGCGACCCGAGGGCGAAGACGCCTGGGCCTCGCTGCGCCGCATGTTCGACCAGATTGTCGTCGTGAACAACGACCCCGAACTACACAAATATGGCTGGTTGGCGCAAGACATCGTCGAATCGAGCCCCACGCTGCTCGCCACCCACCTCGAGCGCATGGAAAGCGTGCAGCGCGAACTCACCGGCATTCTGCTGCGCAAGCACCAGGGTGACGACTGGCGCGGCACGCGGGCGCTCGTGGGCTCGGCTTTTGCCTGCATGAGTTCGGTGGTGTCGCGCCGCGACGATGCCCCGGCTGTAACCGACATGGCGGGCGAGCTCGATCGCGTCATGGGCAGTGTGCGCCCACTCACCCAGGCACCAAACTAACCCAGATCTCCGCCGGCCCGTCCCTCGTGCCGTCGACCACGCGTTCACCCGCACGAAGGAACCCAGCGACCACCTCACCTGCGCGCCAGTCGCCTCAGTCTCGCGGCACCAACGCGGGGTTTGCCCTCTCAATTTTCAGTCTGACGGCCATGATGGCGGGCGCGAGTGCCCCCTCGCCCTTCTACCCCGTGCTCGCCGAGACCATCGGCTTCAACGCCTCGGCTATCACCGTGATCTTCGCGGTGTACGCCCTCACGCTGCTGCTCACCTTGCTGACCGCGGGCTCGCTCTCCGACCACATCGGGCGCCGCCCAGTGGCGAGCACCGGGCTGGTGCTACTCGCCGCGAGCGTGCTCGTGTTCTGGCAGGCCGACACCGTCGCCCTGCTCGTCATCGCGCGGGTGGTGCAGGGCATCGCGAGCGGGTTGCTGCTCTCTGCGGTGTCTGCTGTGATTGTTGATTGCGAACCCCCATCACGCCCCGGATCAGCCGCCGCCTGGACCGCGGTCGCCCCGATGCTCGGGCTCGGCATCGGATCCCTCGTCGCGGGCATCGTGCTCGATCACGCAGACAATGCGATGGCGCTCGTCTTCGCCCCGCTCGTGGTGCTGTACCTCGTACTCGCGGTGCTGTGCTGGCTCGTATCCGAAACCTCGGCGCGCAAACCCGGTGCCTGGGCCTCGCTGCAGTTTCGGCTGACGGTGCCCGCCGCGATGCGCGCAGACTTCCTGCGCGGCGCCCCCGCGATCTTCGCCGGCTGGGCCACCGGCGGGCTCTTCCTCTCACTCGGCGCCAATATCGTGCACGCCGAGCTGGGCGGCGTCGCCCACATCTGGCAGGGCCTCGCCGTCGGCGTGCTCGCCGGCGCTGGCGCGATTGCCGCGTTCGCACTGCGTCGCCGCTCGGCGCGCACCATCTCGATCTACGGCACGGCCGCGCTCGCGCTCGGCACCGCCCTGTCGATCGTGGCGCTCGCCGCGGGCTCGCTGCCCGCATATCTTGTGGCCGTCGCGGTCACCGGCTCGGGATTTGGCACCGCATTCTTCGGCGTCGTCAGTTCGCTCGCCCCGCACATTCCGGCGAGCCAGCGCGCAGATGTCTTCGCCGTGATCTTCTTGGTGTCGTACCTCGCGTTCGGCATCCCCACTGTGATCGCGGGCGCACTCGTGCCCACCTTCGGGCTCACCCCCGTGAGCTACGGCTACGGCGCCGTGGTGATTGTGCTCGCGGCAACGGCCTGCATCCTCACAATGCGGCAGCGCCCCGCCGCGCCTACCCGTTCCTGAACGCGGCCGTGCCATAAAGCGCCTAGGCTAGGTAGATGCCTCAAAACTCTGCTGCCGACTCATCACGCCCCCCGATTCCCGTTACCATCTCGCTGAAAATGCGTATGGAGGTTGCGGTGAAGCTGTACGGCGAGGCTGAGGTCGTCACGCGCGCCCTCTCACTCATCGACGGCAACAACGAGGGCGAAGACTTCTTGCTGTTTGTGGGCGGCGAGCACGCCCAGGGCATCCTCGACGGCGCCCCCGTGCTCTACTGGCCCGAGCTGTGGGGCATGCGCTCCCTGCTGTACGTCTGGAACGACACGGCGACCCCCGCCGTCGTCAACGCCCTGCACAACACGGCCTGGCGCGTACGCGAGATGGCCGCCCGCGTCATCGCTGAACGCAGCCTGCCCGCCACGATGGAGCTCATTGAGCTGCTCGGTGATGACACCCCGCGCGTGCGCATCGCGGTGGCCCGAGCCCTCGCTGCGGTCGGCACGCTCGACAATATCGAAGACATTCGTCCGCTCACCAAAGACACCGAGATTGAGGTGCGCCGCGGCGCGCAGCAGTCGATCGACGCGCTGCGCGCCCGGTTCCCCAAGAAGTAACTTACTTGCGGCACTGTGGCCCGGTCGCCTAGCGACTGGCCTGCGCGAGTACGGGCTCCCCTGAGGCATCCTCGGGGGAGCCTTTGTCGTTGCTGCCATTGCTGTCGTTGCTGTCGTTGCTGCCGGGGATCACGGGTGCTGCGACCCGCTCGACGTCAGCTTTCGCTGCCGGAATGAATGCCACAATCACGGCCGCGATGAGGGCGACGCCCGCGCCGATGATCAGCACCGTGTGGAACCCGGCTTCGCTGGGTACCGTGGCACCCCGATACTGGATGGTCATCTGCGCGAGCACAATGCCCACGATCGACGAACCAATCGTTGTGCCGAGCGAGCGCATCAGCGTATTGAAGCCGTTGGCGGCACCGGTTTCGCTGCGCGGCACCGCACTCATGATGATGGCGGGCATGGCGCCATAGGCGAAGGCGACACCACTGTTGACGACGAGGCCAGCGAGCAGAATGCCCCACGCGTGGCTCATGGCGAGCAGTGCGACGCCGTAGCCCGCGGCGAGAATCACGACGCCGACGAAGAAGGTGAACTTCGGGCCGCGTGTGTTACTCATGCGGCCGCCAACGGGCGAGAGCACGAGCATCATGAGGCCAGCCGGGGCCATCCACAGGCCCGCCGCGAGGATGGACTGGCCCAGGCCGTAGCCGGTGCCCGACGACAGCTGCAGCACCTGGGGAAACACGAGCGAGCTGGCATACATGCCAAAGCCGACGAATACTGAGGCGACGTTGGTGAGCAGCACGCGCGGCTTCACCGTCGTGCGCAGATCAATCAGTGGATCAGTGGTGCGCGTCTCCCACACTCCCCACAGCACAAACACGACGGCGGCCGCGATCAGCAGCGACAGCGTGAGGGGTGAGCCCCAGCCCCAGACGGAGCCCTTCGAGACACCGAGGATGAGCGCGACGAGGCCCACCGCGAGGCCGGCCGCTCCCACGCCATCGAAGCGCTGACCCTTGGCTCCCGCGGGCACCGCCGGCACGATCAGCCAGATGGTGAGCACGATGAGGCCGGTGACCACGGCGGCCGCCCAGAACAGGATGCGCCACGACGAGAACTCGATGACCGCGGCGGCGATAGGAAGCCCGATGGCGGCGCCGGCCCCCAGCGTCGCACTGACGGTGGCGATACCCGAGGCGAGGCGCTCCTTCGGTACGACGTCGCGCAGAATCGCGATGCCGAGCGGCACCATGCCTGAGCCAAGGCCCTGCATGGCGCGGCCGGCGATCATGACCTGCACGTTCGGGGCCAGTGCACACATGATGGCGCCGATAATCAGCGGGATCGCAAGAATAAAGATCATGCGGCGCTTGCCAAACAGGTCACCGAGACGCCCCGAGATGGGCACCGCGATGGCAGCGGCGAGCAGTGTCGCCGTGAAGATCCAGGCCGTGTTTTCGGCGGTGGTGTCAAAGATGCCGGGCAAAAGCGCGACGAGCGGGGTGACCATCGTCTGCGTGAATGCCGAGGAAATGCCGGCTGATGCGAGCGCGGCAATGACTAATCCTGGGCGGGGTGCGGCCTTGGCCATGGGTGCGAGTCCTTCCAAAGAGCGACACATACCGTGATCATGTATGCATCATGCACAAGTAGTATATGCCTGTTTCTGGGAACCGTCTGTGGCGCAAAGCGTGATCGCCACGATGCTGTGGGTGACGAAAATTGAGACATGTGAGGTGTGTGAGCTGGCGAATGGAGTCGACTGCGTGGGGGTGCATCGGGTGATGCGACGGGTGACTCGTGGGGTGAAATAATTCCCTCAATCTAGGAGTATAAAGCGCAGATGAGCAGCGTTTTTACGGCCACTATGATTGATGCGCGATTTGCGCTGTACGTTGGCTCACCCGCTTCGATATGGTGGGGACAGCACACGCAGGGTGTGCATGGGGAGAGGGATTATTTTGCGCGTACTAGTTACCAGTTCTCGAAACACATTTGCGCTTGACATCATTCGCAAGCTCGGCAGCACCGGGCACACCGTTGTGGCGAGCGACACCTACGCGGGCGCGATCGGCAGCCACTCCAAGTACCTCGAGGCGCACGCGGTCACCGCTTCTCCCCGTTTCAAGACTGACCAGTTCATCGCTGATATCAGCGAGCTTGTGACGAAGCACAACATCGACCTCATTATTCCGAGCTTTGAAGAGGCGTTTTACCTCTCGGCTCGGGTGCATGACCTGCCCGCGGGGGTTACCCTGTTTGCCGGTGACTTCGAGAGCCTGGCACGCCTGCACGACAAGGCAAGCTTCCAGCGTCTCGCCGAGCAAGCCGGTGTACCGATTCCCGAAACCCTGGTGGTCACGAACACTGATGAGCTCAACGCCGCCATCGCACGGTACCCGCGCTACTTCGCCCGCGCTGCGTTCTCGCGCGGCGGCGTCGGCCTGCTCACCAACACCGGCCCCTTGGCCGGCAAGATGCAGCCCGAAGACTGCCACCCTACGGTTGATCAGCCGTGGCTCGTGCAGCCCTTCGTTGATGGCCCGATGGTGTGCACGTACAGCACCATCGTCAAGGGTCGCGTCACTGCACACTGCACCTACCGCGCCCCCGAGCAGTGGGCACACAGCACGGGCATCGACTTCTTGGCCATCGACAGCACCGACACCCTCGCGTACACCGAGAAGCTGGTGGGCGAACTCGACCCGAACTTCACCGGTCAGCTTTCCTTCGACTTCGTTGACCACGAGGGCGGGCTCAAGGCCATCGAGTGCAACCCGCGCTCAACCAACGGTGTCATTCTGATCGAGGCCGACGCACTGGCTGCGGCGCTCGAGGGCACGAACGAGACCACCGTGGTCGTAGAGCCCGGCGTCGAGCGCCAGGTCAGCCTCGCGGTGCTCGCCGACGCATTCACCGAGCCGATCAAGCACCTCCCCACCTCGCTGCACGACCTGATCAAGGTACGCGACATCGGTGCCGGATGGCACGACAGCATCGCCATGATGTGGAGCCCCGCCACGCTGATTCACGGCGCCAAGATGGCACACGGTAAGCGTCAAGAGATTCTCGGCGCACTGGGCGAAGACATCGTCTGGAACGGCGAAGAAATCGACGGCATGTCTGAGAGCGACGCCGCAGCGCTCGAAGCCGTGCACGGCCAGCGGGTCTAACTGCTGCCGGGCGGGTAGATACGCCCAACACGAGGCCCTGGGGGCGGTGCTGTGCACCGCCCCCAGGGCCCCGCATGTTTATACCTGCATGAACCGTTCGACCGCGAGTGCGGCCTGCAGCAGCGCGGGAAACCGGGCAGAAATGCCCCGCTTGGGCAGCTGATTGAGGGCGACCGTGTCGGCGGGGAGCTGCTCCTGCTGCCCGTTGACCAGCCGCCGAATCGCATTCAGCAGCGCCACCGGGTGCGTATCGAGTGCGCTGTGCCCGTTGTCGATCTCCACCAGCACCGCGTCGGGCGCTGCGGCCGCCACGCGTCGGGCGATCGCGGTGGGGGTGCGCAAATCGCGGGCACCCGTCAGCAGCACGAGCGGCCACGAGAAGTTCGCCGCCTGCGCCTGCAGATCGAATGGTTCGTGGGCGAAGGGCGGAAACTGATCGGCGATGAGGCCGTAGGTCAGTGCAGGGTCGAGTGGTCGACCATCGCGCGGTGCACCGTAGCCCAGCTCGCGAAACCCGATCGCCCCCACGAGATCAAACTCGTAGATGCCGGGCAGCTGGGCAATCGAGGCATCGCGGGTGGCATACGACGCGAGGAGCTTCCAGGTGAGACTGCCGCGGTGCCGGATCCGGCGGCGCAACAGCCGGGTGAGGAACGTGGCGCCGCAGAGCTCATATGCTGCCCGCACTACGTCGAGCAGTTCGCGCTCATCGATGCCGGTCGCCGCGAGCTCGTGTACCAGCGTGGGCAGCGGCTCATTGCCCTCCCAGAGCAGGTCGCGCAGCACCTCGCGCTCAAGATCGTGGTCGCTCGCCGACTGTAGCGCCGAATCGAGCAGCATGCCGGCCACCCGGTCACCGTGCCGAGCGCCGAACGAACTCGCGAGGTAGCTGCCGTACGAAGATCCGGCGATAAATGCCGTGCGCACGCCTTCGCGGTCGAGCACCGCAGCAATATCGTCGACCGCCTCAGTCACCCACATCGCCGAGACGGGAAGGTCGTGGCCGGCAAGATCGGTGCGCGAGCGCCCCACGCCGCGGTGCTCCACCATGATGAGATCGAGACCGCCGCGAGCGGCAAGCCGCCGCAACCGGCGATAGGGCAGCACCGAACCGAGCCCAGGCCCGCCAGGAATGATGACCGTGGGGGTGCTCGTGCGCGGGCCGGTGCGCACGTAGGCAAGATCGAAAGCGGGGGAGTTGTCGGTGGCCGGGCGGTGCACCTTGCGCAGCCCGGTCGTGCGGGCGGTGGCGATGAGCAGCAGCTTCGATGATGCGTTCATGAGTGGTCCTAACGAATAGCGGGGTCGAAGAACGCGAGCCACACAAACAACAGGCCGGCGGCGCACAGCAGCGCAGCGAGGTAGAAGCGGTAATCCCAAGTTTGGGCGGCCGCATAGAACCGGGTGATGCGGTCAGAGAGCCCCGGAATGCGCGCCCACACCCAGGCCAGTGCGAAGAACGGGGCCACCAGCGCCGCCAAGAACACGACGTAGGCGATCACGCGCAGCAGCAGATCGGGGGTGAGCCCCGCGATGAGGCGGCCGGTCAGATACATGATGGGCAGCGTGGTGAACCCGACGCAGGCGCCCAGCCCCAAGAAGAAGTAGCTGTAGGGGCGCGCACTGGGTTTGGGTGACTTAGCCGCTTTCCTCGGAAGCTGCGGGGTGCGCCGCTTCCACCACAGCACAACCCCCGCCGCGATCAGAAACAGGGCAGCAGCGATGATGTCAATGGTCTGGTTGACGAGCACGGCATCGAGCTTGCCGCGAGAGGCCTGCACAATACTCGTCGGGTTGACGCTGTGAAACAACGCCAGCAGCAGGGTGGCGCCCACGACGAGGCCCGCGGCCATCCATCGCAGCCGGGCGGTGGCCTGCACGTTGCGCGCCAACATGTCGGCGGTGGCGCCGTAGAGGGCGGGGTTCACGCCCATCGCAAGCCCGAATCCGACCAGCGTGAGCAGCCCTGGCCCCCACGCAATCACGCTGCTCATCGTGCCCCCAGGTCACGGGGTGCACGGGAAGCAGTCACGGCTCGACTGCGCTTGGCGCACATCACCTAGAACGCCGTCAGATCGACCTCGAACATGTTCGCGGTGGCCCGAGCCGTGGGGGAGCCCGCGTTGATGTCGGCACCGTGCTTCATCAGAATCGAGATCACCTCGGTGGCACGCTTAAACACGGCGCCCGCAATGGGGGTCTGCCCGCGATCGTTCTGGCGGTCAATGTCGGCATCTCGCTCAACCAGCGCCGCAACGAGCTCGGCGTGGCCGTGATAGGCCGCGAGCATGATCAGGGTGTTGCCCTTCTCGTCGGTGAGGTTGACGGGCACCCCCTGATCGATCGCGCTCGCCACAAACGCGACGTCGCCGCTGCGTGCCGCGTCAAAGAGACGGTGCGCAAACTCAAGGGCGTCATCGGGCAGTGCGGCTTCTGTTTCAGTCATGCGCCCATTCTTGCAAAGAATGCACGGTAGAGGGGGAGCGCGTGCCGGGCGGAGCGGTTGGGCCGGCTGCGGGGCCTGCTGCTGGCTCGGCAGCAGACCTCGCCACTGGCCAATTGGCTAGGGCACAGGCTGGCCTCGTAGCCGGGGTGCGGCGCGCACGATTCGCCAAAACTAGAAGCATGAACGACAACACGATCCCGGCCATTCACGCCGCCGGCCTCCACAAATCCTTTGGCGACTACGCCGCGGTCGAAGACGTCAGCTTTCTTGTGCCCTACGGCCGCGTGGTGGGGCTGCTCGGCCCCAACGGTGCGGGCAAGACCACCACGATGCGCATGCTCGTCGGCCTCGCCACCCCCACCCAGGGGGTCTCACACATCGCGGGCCGCCCCTACGCGGCACTGAGCCGCCCTGCCCAACAGATCGGGGTGGTGCTCGACGCGGGCGGGCTGCACCCCTCGCGCACCGCGAGGCAGCACCTGCGCATTGCCGCCGCCATGGCCCACATCGATGCGGCCCGGGTGACCGACGTGCTGAACGAGACCGGCATGATGGCCGCCGCAGACCGCCCCATTAAGGGGTACTCGCTCGGCATGCGGCAGCGGCTCGCACTCGCCACCGCCCTGCTCGGCGACCCCCGGGTGCTGATTCTCGACGAACCGGCGAATGGCCTCGATCCGGCGGGAATTCGGTGGCTGCGCGAGAACCTGCGCGCGTTCGCCGCCGCGGGCGGAGCGGTGCTGGTGTCTTCGCACCTGCTCGCTGAAATCGAGCACGTCGCCGATGATGTCGTCGTCATCGCACACGGCCGAGTGGCCGCTGCGGGCGAGCTGACGGCCCTCACCGCCCACCACGGCGGCGATCTCGAATCCTTCTACCTCGACCTCACCGCAACCACCACGGAGGTGCGCTCATGTTTCGCGCAGAACTGCTGAAGCTCTCAACCATTCGCTCCACCCAGATCGCCGCCTTCATTGGCATCGTGGGCATCGCGCTCACCCAGGGGCTGATGTTCTGGTTCGTGCCAGCCCTCACCTTGGGCCTCATTGACGTGCCAGCTGACATCGGGCTGCCCGCGTTCGACACGGGTAGCCACGCATTCCAAATCGCGGCACTCAACCTGGTGAGCGGGGGATCCGGATCAGGCTCCCTCAGCCTCGCACTCATCGCGATCGTATCGATCGGGGTGCTCGCGGCGACCACCGACTACCGCTTTGGCGGCATGGCCACCGCTGCCCTCGCCCAGCCCCGCCGCGTGAACATTCTCGCGGGCAAGGTCGCGGCCACCGCCCTGATCGTGGCGATCATCGGCGTCGTCTACGCCCTCGTGAGCGTGGGCGTGCTGTGGCTCGCGACGCAGACCGCGCAGGAGGCGCTCGTGATCTCGGGCGGCGACATCCTGTCGGCCGCGGCCCGCAGCATCGCCGCCCTCGCCCTGCTCTCACTCGCCGCGCTCGCTGTAGGCCTGCTGGTGCGCAGCACACTCGCCGCGTTTCTGGTCGTGATTGGGGTGGTGACGATCGAGCCCATCATTCAGGGGATCGGCATGATGACGGGGTCGGCCGCGGGCTGGATGCAGTGGCTGCCCCTCGCCCTCGCACAGACCGCCGCTGGCGACTTCGCCGCGGCCCCCGGGCCGAACCCGCTCACCGCGCTGGGCATGCTCGCCGCGGGCACCCTCGTGCTGCTCGTGATCGCGGGTGCGGTGCTGCGCCGCCGCGATCTCTAATCCGCGTGCGCCAGCCGGGCCACCGCGACCAGTATCCTCGCATCAGCCGACCCCACCCAGGATAATGAACACTATGCATGCGCCCGCCAGCCCCTCCGCCCTCTCGCGGCTCTGGCGGGCGCTGCCTGTGGTGGTGATCCTGGCGCTCGCCACCGTGTACGTGCTCACCGTCTCAGCGGGCATCTTGGGGGCGGTGACGGCGGCAGAGTTCTGGGTGATCGTCACAGCCCTCGTCGGCCAGGCCGCCCTGCTCGCGGCGCGGTATCGGTGGCCGCTGGCCGTGCTGCTGGGCGTGATCGTGCTCGATTGGCCGATGCTGATGATCTGGCACGGCGAGGTCACGGTGGGCTCTGCCGCGGTGATGATGGCGATGTACACCGTGCGGCGCACGAGCCCGGCCTCCCGGGCCTACCTGTGGGCCGCCGCCGGAGCCCTCGCGACCGCCGCCGTGATGTACATCACGCTGGGGGCGAGCGATGAATTGCTGGCCGAGTGGCGCTTGCCCGCCGCGGCTGGGCAGGCCGTCGCCACCTTCGCCCTGCCGCTGGTGATCGCCGAGGTCGTGCTCGTGCAGACCCGCCTCGCCACGGTGCTGCGCGAGCGTGCCGAGCTCGCCGAGCGCGACCGCGAGCGCAACGCCCGCGAGGCGGTGCAGCTCGAACGCAACCTGATCGCGCGCGAGCTGCACGACATCGCAGCCCACCACCTGACGGGCATCATCCTCACGAATCAGGCGGCGCGGGCGCTGCTGAAGCGTGATCCGGATCAGGTCAGTGGCTACCTCGATACCATTCAGACCGAGGCCCGCACCGCGCTCGAAAATGTACGGCAGACGGTCGGGTTGCTGCGCACCGACGGCGAAACCGATCTCGCCCCGGCGCCCGCGCTCAGCGACCTGCCCCAGCTCATCGCCGAGTATCGCGAGCGGGGCCTGGCGATCGAGTTCGCCGAGACCGGCGAGCGTGTGGCGCTCGGCCCGATCGCGGGGATCTCTGCCTACCGCACGGTGCAGGAGTCACTTGCGAACGCCGCCAAACACGCCCCCGGATCAGCCTGCGCCGTCACCGTCGAGTGGGGCGGCGGTGACACCGTTGCGGGGCTCCCCAGCTTGCGCATCAGCGTCACCAACACCCAGGCCACCCGCGCCGCGGCGATCGAAACGTCGCTGATTCCCGCGGGCGGCAACGGCCTAATCGGCATGCGTGAGCGTGCAGCGCTCACCGGAGGCACCCTCGTGGCCGGCCCCCGCGTTGATGGCGGGTGGGCCGTCGAACTCACGATCCCAGCAGAGAGCAGCCCATGATTCGCGTACTCATCGCCGACGACCAAGCCATCGTGCGCGCGGGCCTCACCGTCGTACTCGAGGCCGAAACAGACCTCACGGTCGTGGGCCAGGCCGCCGATGGCTACGAAGCGGCCAGGCTTGCCGCCGAGCTGCAGCCCGATGTCGTGTGCATGGACATTCGCATGCCCGGGCGCGACGGCATTCAAGCCACCCGCGACATCGTTGCCGAGCACCCCCACATCGGGGTGCTTGTGGTCACCACGTTCGATCTTGACGACTACGTCTTTGGTGCGCTCGAAGCGGGGGCTGCCGGGTTCCTACTGAAAGGGTCAGACGAGACCACCATCACCCAGGCCATTCGCTCGGTCGCCGCGGGCGACGGCACCCTCGACCAGCGACTCACGCGGCGCGTGCTCACCGAGTTCGCGCAGCGGCGACCCGCCCCCGAAGCCCAACGCACGAACATCGCCGAGCACCTCACCCCGCGCGAAATCGAGATTCTCGTGCTGCTGAGCCAGGGGCACTCAAACAAAGAGATCGCGGCGCAGCTGTTCATCGAGCCCACCACCGTGAAATACCACCTGGCCAGCCTGCTCACGAAAACCGGCACGAGAGACCGACTGCAGGTGGCGCTGTGGGCGCTGCGCAGCGGCATCGTGCAGTAACCGGGCCCTGCACGGCCAGGCGCTCGCCGCCGTGCGAAGATGACACCATGACGAACGCGGCCCAGCTCACCCCCACCGAAGCGATTGCCCTCGCGGCTCGCGCCGAAGCCATCGCGACGATTCTGCACCGCGGGCAGGCCGACAGAAACGGTGACGACTACATTGAGCACCCGCGCCGGGTCGCGGCACGATTCGACCCCGAGACCGACCCGCTGGCACACGCAGCGGCCTGGCTGCACGACACAATCGAAGACTGCGAAGTACTGCCCGAAGACCTGCGCGATGCGAAGATTCCCCACCCGGTGATTGACGCCGTGCTGTTTCTGACGCGACGCCCGGGCCTCGCCGATGATGACTACTACCGGGCGATCAGACGCGACCCCATCGCCCTGCGCGTGAAGCTCGCCGATATTGATGACAACACCGACCCCGTGCGCACCGCACAGCTTGACGAGGCTACACGCGAGCGGCTCGCACGCAAGTACGCCCACGCCCGCGAGGTGCTGCTGGGCTGACGCCACAGCTCAGCGCCGCGCCGCAGCGGCCCGGCACCGTGTCATTCAAAAGGATGATTTTGTAACCAACACTGCGCGCGATGCCGCCGGGGGCGCGACCGGCTTGGCTTGAAACATGACTCAAACTGGCATGTTTACGGGCCCTTCGCGGGGGCTGGCGGGGAAGCTTTCGCGTGGGCTCACTTCGCGGCGGGGCGCCCGCATCTCACTTATCGCGGTGCTCGTGGGGGTACTCGCACTCTTTGGGCTGCTCTCGGGCGCCGAGGCCCCTGGCGGCAACGCGCAGGCCCCGGCCACCTCTGAATCGATGCGGGCCAGCGAGCTGCTGGCAATATTTGAGGGCGCCGATGTGCAACCCGTGTTGGTGGTGGCCACGCGCACCGCGGGCGGCCCGCTTACGCAGGCTGACCAGGCCGCCCTGCAGGCGCTCGCCCCGCAGCTCACGCAGCTGTCTGATAACGAAGCCACGGGGCCCATGCTCAGCGATGACGGTGAGGCGGGGGTACTCGTCGTGCCGGTGAACGCACCCGCTCACTCAACCAACACTGACTCAGCCACCGCCGACTCAGCGAGTGACGCCCCGACCACCGCCGACGCGGTGGCGCAGCTGCGGGCCGACCTCGGGGAGCACGAGGTGCCCGGCCTCACCATGCAGGTGACCGGCGGCCCTGCCTTCGGCGCCGATGTCGCCGCCGCCTTTGATGGCGCCGACTTCACCCTGCTCTTCGTGACCATTCTGATCGTCGCCATCCTGCTGATCGCCACCTACCGCTCACCCGTGCTGTGGCTCGTGCCGCTCACCGTGGTGGCCCTGTCAGACTGGCTGGCCAGCCTCGCTACCGCGGCGCTGGGCAGCGCCCTCGAGCTACAGTTCGACGCCGGCATCATCAGCGTGCTCGTGTTTGGCGCCGGCACCAATTACGCCCTGCTGCTGATCTCGAGGTATCGCGAAGAACTGCTGCTCACCGACGACCATCGGCGGGCGCTCGCCGCGGCCTGGCGGGGGAGCGCCCCCGCCATCGTGGCCTCGAACGTCACCGTCGTGCTGTCGCTTGCGACCCTCGCCTTCGCGGTGATCCCCGGCACGCGCGGGCTCGGCCTGTCTGCCGCGTTGGGGCTCGTCATCGCCCTCGGCATGGTGCTGTTTGCCCTGCCGCCCGTGCTCGCGATCTGCGGCCGGCGCGTGTTCTGGCCGTTCGTGCCGCGCCCAGGCCAAGCGCCCAAGCGGGCCGGGCTGTGGCAGCGCACCGCCTCCTTCGTGGTGCGCACACCCGGCCGCTCGATCATCGCCGCGGGCCTCTTGCTCGCGGTCATGATGACCGGGCTTGCGGGCACCACCGTCGGCCTCACCCAGCTCGACAAGTTTCGGGTGCCCGCAGAGTCGGCGGCCGGGCTCGAAACGCTGTCACAGCATTTCCCCGCCGGCGAAGCGCAGCCCACACTCATCGTGACGCAGTCGGCGCAGGCGGGCGACGTGGTGGCCGCCGTGCGCGACATCGACGGTGTGGTGCGCGCACACCCCGCGGGCGAAACAAAGAACGGTGAGCTCACCAAAATCATGGTGACGGGCGAATACGCGCCCGGGTCACCGGCCGCGCTCGACCAGGTCACGCAGATTCGCGCGGCCGTGCACGCGATCCCGGCAGCCGAAGCGCTCGTGGGCGGCGGCGGGGCCACCGACCTTGACGCCCGGGCGGGCAACGAACGTGACCTGCTCGTCATTGCGCCGCTGATTTTGCTCGTCAGCTTTGTGGTGCTGCTCGTGCTGCTGCGGTCACTCGTCGCCCCAGTGTTGCTGCTGATCACCAACGTCGCCAGCGCCGCCGCCGCAATCGGGGCCGGTGCGTGGCTGAGCCGCACGCTCATGGGCCAGCACGCGCTCGACGCACAGGTTCCACTGTTGGCCTTCCTGTTTCTGGTGGCGCTGGGTATCGACTACTCGATCTTTCTGGTGCATCGGGCCCGCGACGAGGCCGTCGCACACGGCACCCGCGACGGCATGGTGCGCGCCGTCACCCACACCGGCGGTGTGATTACGAGCGCAGGAATCGTGCTGGCCGCCGTCTTCGCGGCGCTCGGGGTGCTGCCGCTCGTCGTGCTCGGGCAGCTGGGCCTCATCGTGGGCGTCGGTGTGATCGTTGACACCCTCGTCGTGCGCACGGTGATCGTTCCCGCCCTGTTTGGGTTGCTGGGTGACCGCATCTGGTGGCCCGGCGGAGGGGCACGTCGCGCAAACGACGCCGCGGCCTCACACTAATGACATGGACATCGTGAGCTCACCCCTGGACCAGGCCGCGACTGCCGCGGGGCGTCTCGGCCCTGCGGCAGCGACCGCGCGGGCCATGCGCCTCGGGCAGTACGCCATCGCGGCGGTGCTCACGGTGATCGGGGTGGTGCGCGCGATCACCGACGGCACGGCTGCCCCGGCCGCGGTTGCCGCGGGCCTCGCGGTGCTGGTGTGGCACGGCGCGGGCGCGCTGCTGCCCGCGAAATCCCGGCGCGTCACGATCGTGTGGTGGTTCGTGGGGCTGGCCGTGGTGTGGGGCGTTGCCGTCGCGGTTTCGGCCGAGTTTGTGTGGCTCGCATTCTTGCTCTGGCTGCTCGCCGGCCACCTGCTGCCCGGCTGGTGGGCCCTCGGGTTCTCGGCGCTCGTGTACGCCGTGGTCGTGGCCGCGCCGCTCATTCACCACGGCGCTACGAGTTACGCCAACCTCTTCGGCCCCCTCATCGGCGGGGTGTTCGCGCTGGGAATCTCGCGTGGCTACCTGCAACTGCTGCACGATGCGGTCGAACGCGAACGGCTCGTCGACTCATTGACGCGCGCCCGACACGAAACCGAGCTGCTGCAAGACGAACTCGCCCTCACCCAGCGCCGCTCGGGAGCGATGGGCGAGCGCGCCCGCATCGCCCGCGACATTCATGACACGGTCGCCCAGGGCCTGTCTTCGATCAGGCTCATCGCGCACGCCGAGGCGCTCGACCGCATCGAAATGATCGCGGGCGAGAGCCTCACCGATGTGCGCCGGATCATTGCAGCCCTCACCCCCGCCGAGCTTGAAGACGGTGCGCTCGAGGGGGCGCTGGCGCGCCTCGTGGCGCGCTTCGTGCAGGACAGCGATACTGGGCTGCCGCCCCAGGCCACCCCCATGCGCGCGCAGCTGCACGTCGACCCCGCGACGCCCCAGTTGTCGGTGGCCACCGAGGTGGCGCTTCTGCGCGTGGCCCAGTCGGCGCTCGCGAATGTGCGCCAGCACGCGGGGGCGACGCGCACCGAGGTGACGCTGTCGGCCGCGGGTGGGCAGGTGCGCCTTGACGTGCGTGACGACGGCGTCGGGTTTACCGTGACTGAGTGGGAAGCGGGCAACGGTGTGCCAAACGATGCCGGGCGCACCAGCTTTGGGCTGCGCCTGATGCGTGATCGCCTGCGCGATCTTGGCGGCGGGCTCGATATTGAAAGCGCGCCAGGCGAGGGCTGCGCGGTGAGCGCCTATCTGCCTATCGGTGCCGCCTCAACGCCACTACCGACGCCGGCCCCAACCCCAGCTGCGGCCCCGACCCAACCTAGTTCGCAGCAGTTAGATGAGACGGAGGCCACCCGATGACCACGAGCGTGATGCTGATCGATGACCACCCCGTCGTGCGCAGCGGGCTGCGCGCGGTGCTCGAACAACACGGCGGCATCACGGTGGTCGGCGAAGCCGGCACCGGGGAGGCCGGCGTTGAACTCGCACGGGCGGTGCGGCCCGATGTGGTGCTGTGTGATCTGCGGCTGGGATCCGGAATCGATGGAATCGAGACCACCCGGCAGCTGTGCGCCCTCCCTGAGCCGCCCGCCGTGTTGATTCTCACCACCTTCGACCGCGATGCCGAGCTCATCGGTGCGGTGGAGGCGGGGGCCGCCGGCTACCTTTTAAAGGACGTGGCGCCCGAGGCCATCATTGCGGGCATCGAACAGGCGGCGGCGGGCGGGCTGTACCTGCCGGGCGAGCTCGCGGCGCGGGTGCTCGACGTGATGCGCCGGCCGCGCCCCCAGCTGACACAGCGCGAGATTGAGGTACTCACCCTCGCGGCCACCGGGGCTGCGAATCGCGAGATCGCGCGCGACCTGTTCGTGTCTGAGGCCACCGTGAAAAGTCACCTGTCGCATATTTTTGGCAAGCTCGGCGTGGATAGTCGGTCGCGGGCGATCAGGGTCGCCGGTGACGCCGGGCTGATTTAACGCCCGCCGCCCCCAAAATTGGGGCAGCACCCAGTTAGTGTCTCGGGTTGCAGACACACTTCGCCGGGCTGTTGCGGTCACCGATGCTGGGTCGCAAACGGGGCACAATGAGGGATTTTCGAGGCAATGAGGGGGCGGCGCGGCGTTGTCATCAGAATGTAACAGAGCAGTTCGGGCGACAATATTGGCGAATTCATGCGAATAATACGCGCCGCACCATACCTGCTATTGAGCCTGGTAGACAGAATTTCTGGGGCTCCGCAGAAGGGGCAGTACACTCAAAATGACACGTACCCTCGGGCTTGTTACGTTCGCACTTGACAACCCCGAACTTCCCAACATGGAGTGATCAATGAAGATTCGCTACGCGCTTCCTGCCTTTGCTGCAGCCGCGCTTCTCACCCTGACCGGCTGCGTCAACAACGACTCAGGCACCGACACCGAAGCCCCCGCCGAATCGGGCGGTTCTTCGGTCACCGTCGACGAGGCAGCGGTTGCGCTGCTGCCAGCCGAGGTGAAGGAATCTGGCGAGCTACTCATCGGCACCGACGCCGAGTACCCGCCCAACGAATACAAGGACGGTGACGGCAACCCCGTCGGCTGGGGCGTTGAGCTCGCGACCGCCGTTTCAGAAAAGCTCGGGCTGACCCCCTCATGGGAGATCCTCGGCTTCGACAGCATTATTCCGCGCATTCAAGAGGGCGGCCTAAACATGGGCTCGTCTTCGTTCACCGACACCGTTGAGCGTCAGAAGTCAGTCGACTTCGTCAACTTCCTCAACGCCGGTAGCCAGTGGGCTGCGGCTCCCGGCTCAGACGTCGACCCCGAGAACGCGTGCGGGCTGACGATTGCTGTGCAGGCCACGACGGTGCAAGACACCGACGAGCTGCCCGCGAAGTCGAAGGCGTGCACCGACGCCGGCGAAAAGGCCATCGAGGTGTTGCGCTTTGACGGCCAGCCCGAGGTCACGCAGGCCGTGATCGACGGCCGCGCCGCCGCATTCTCGGCCGACTCGCCCGTCACCGGCGACGCGGTCACGAAGCTCGACGGCCAGCTCGAGCTGGTCGGCGACCTGTTCGACGCCGCCCCCTACGGTTTCGCTACGCAGAAGGACAGCGACATGACGGCGGCCGTGCAGGCAGCACTGCAGTCACTCATGGATGACGGTACCTACCTCGAGATTCTGACCTCGGCCGGTATCGAGTCGGGTGCGCTCACCGAGGCGACCATCAACGCAGGCGCCAACTAACCCACCGATCGAGATGCTGTGCCCCTCATTCGCTCGGCACGCGCAGGGACATGATCCCGGTGCCTGTCGAGCGAATGGCGGTTATAGCCACCATGCACAACCAGCTGACACACACTGATCGAGGTAAGAATCAATGAAGATCAAACTCGCTATTCCGGCGATTGCCGCCGCAGCCCTTCTCGCCCTCACCGGGTGCACCAACGCTGACGGCGTTGAGCGCGAACAGGTGAGCACCGACGTCATCGAGGGCATCAAAGCCGATCCAGCCGCTGTTAAACTGCTGCCCGCAGACGTTGCAGAATCGGGCGAGCTGCGCATCGGCGTCAACCCGAACTACGCCCCCATCGAGTACAAAGATGAGAACGGTGTGGCCATCGGCTGGGGCATTGACCTCGGCGATGCTGTGGCTGCAAAGCTCGGGCTCACTCCCAAATGGGAGCACATGAACTTCGACAGCATCATTCCGCGCGTGCAAGAGGGCGGGCTCGACATGAGCTCGTCGTCGTTCACCGACACGGTGGAGCGTCAGAAGTCAGTCGACTTCGTGAACTACCTCAACGCTGGCTCGCAGTGGGCCGCGAAGGTGGGCGAAGACGTTGACCCCGAGAACGCGTGCGGGCTGACCGTCGCGGTCAAGGCCACCACCATCCAAGAGCAGACTGAGCTGCCCGCGCGCAGCGAAAAGTGCGTCGCTGCCGGCAAAGAGCCGATCGAGATTCTGATTCTCGACCAGCAGCCCGAGGTAACGCAGGCCGTCATCGACGGTCGCGCCGTGGCATTCTCGGCAGACTCACCCGTCTCGGGTGATGCCGCCGTGCAGCTGTCAGATCAGATTGAGCTCGTCGGCGAGGTGTTTGACGCCGCACCATACGGTCTCGTAACCCCCAAGGACAGCGAGCTCACGAAGGCCGTGCAGGCGGCTATGCAGTCGCTGATGGACGACGGCACCTACCTCGAGATCCTCACCAGCGCGGGCGCGCAGGATGGTGCGCTGACCGAAGCCACGATCAACGCCGGTGAGAAGTAGAAGGACTCATCATGACTGAACAACAACCCTCTGGGGGCGGGGCAGTGACGCACCGCGAACCCGAGCAGTTACAAGCGATCAAGCTCAGGCATCCCTGGCGCAACGTGTTTGCAGCCGTGATCATTCTGGTCGCCGTTCTCTTCATCTATGACACCGCGTTCAACCGCTCGGTGTACAACTGGGGCGAGGTGGGCAAGTACCTCTTCGACGTGCGCATCATGCAGGGCGTGGGGTACACGCTGCAGCTCACGATCTACTCCATGGTGATCGCGGTCGCCCTGGGCATCACGATGGCCGTGATGCGCCAGTCGCCCAACCCCGTGGTGAGCTCGGTGGCCTGGGTGTACCTGTGGCTGTTCCGCGGCACCCCCGTGTACGTGCAGCTCGTGTTCTGGGGCCTCGTGCCCACGATCTACAAGTCCCTCGAGCTGGGTATCCCGTGGACCGAGGCCGTGGTCTCGCTCAACACGAAGGATCTGCTCAGCTACTTCACGCTCGCCGTGATCGGCCTCGCGCTCAACGAGGCCGCCTATATGGCCGAGATCGTGCGCGCCGGCCTGCTCTCGGTCGATGAGGGTCAGGCCGAGGCGTCGAAGGCGCTTGGCCTCGGCTGGTGGCACACAATGAGCCGGGTGATCTTGCCGCAGGCGATGCGCGTGATCATTCCGCCGACGGGCAACGAGCTCATCTCGATGCTGAAAACGACCTCGCTGGTGACGGCGGTGCCGTTCACACTCGACGTCTACGGGCGGCAGCGCGACATCGCCGCCGTGACCTACCAGCCGGTGCCGATGCTGATCGTGGCGTCGGTCTGGTATCTCGTGGTGACCTCGATTCTGATGGTGGGCCAGTACTTCCTTGAGAAGCACTTCGCCAAGGGCGTCACGAAGCGCCCCGACGTAATGAAGCCGTCAATCGAAACCTCAAGCATTTCGGTGGTCGGTGAGCACGGGGGCCAGACAACCCCCACGTACCCCAGTGCAGGAGGCGGCAGAAGTATCGTGCCGCCGCATGAACGACCAGGAGGGGGCGGAGCATGAGCACGCACGCGACCAGCACACCCATGGTGAAGGCCGAGGCCGTTTCAAAGGCCTACGGCTCGAACCTTGTACTGAAGTCGATCTCGCTCGAGGTGCAGCGGGGCGAGGTGCTCTGCCTCGTGGGGCCCTCGGGCTCGGGCAAATCGACCTTCCTGCGCTGCATCAATCACCTCGAGACGGTCAACGCCGGCCGGCTCTCGGTCGACGGTGAGCTCGTGGGCTATCGCCAGAAGGGCGACAAGCTCTACGAGATGCACCCGCGCGAGGCTGCAGCACAGCGCCGCGACATCGGCATGGTGTTTCAGCGGTTCAACCTCTTCCCGCACATGACGGCGCTCGAGAATGTGATGGCCGCCCCCATGCTGCTCAAAAAGGGCAGCAAGGCGCAGCTGAAGGCGCGCGCGCTCGAGCTGTTGGCCCGGGTGGGTCTGGGCGAACGCCATGATTACTACCCGGCACACCTGTCGGGCGGGCAGCAGCAGCGCGTGGCGATCGCGCGGGCGCTCGCCATGGAGCCCAAGCTGATGCTGTTTGATGAGCCGACCAGCGCGCTCGACCCCGAGCTTGTGGGCGAGGTGCTCGATGTCATGAAGGGCCTCGCCGAGAGTGGCATGACGATGATCGTTGTGACGCACGAGATGGGGTTCGCGCGCGAGGTGGCCGACAAGCTCGTGTTTATGGACGGCGGCGTGGTCGTCGAAGAGGGTGACCCGGCCCAGGTGCTGTCGAACCCCCAGCGCGAGCGCACGAAGGCCTTCCTGTCGAAGGTGCTGTAGGCGCTGAGGCGCTGAGGCAGGATCCGGATCGGGCGGTGCCGCAGAATTTTTCTGCGGCACCGCCCGCCGTGTCAGTTCGTGCACCGAGGTGACGTGGCCGCGCGGGCGCGATACGCTCGACGTTCGGGGTGCAGCGAAATGTAAGGGGAAGCCCGGATGAGCCTGGTCGATATCGCGGTGTATCTTGATGGCGTGCGCGTGCCCGGGGCAGGCACGCTGCCTGAGGCCGCCGCACAGGCGCGCGAGCTGGGCGGATTCGTGTGGCTGGGGCTGCTGAACCCGAGCGATGCCGAGGTGCAGCAGCTGGGCGAGGTCTTTGGCCTGCACCCGCTGGCGCTTGAGGACGTGTCGCAGGGGCATCAGCGCCCAAAACTTGAGCGCTATGACGACTCCACGTTCTTGGTGCTGCGCCCCGCACGGTATCTGCCCGATACCGAGCTCGTCGAGTTTGGTGAGCTGCACGTCTTCATCGGCCCGAACTTTATTGTCTCGATTCGCCTGGCCGAGCACCCGAAGCTTTCGGGCATGCGGCAGGATCTTGAGCAGCAACCCGAGGTGTTGCGGCTCGGGCCTCCTGCGGTGCTGCACGCGCTGCTCGACCGCGTGGTCGATGACTACGAACCCGTGGTGCGCGGCATCGAGAAAGCCGTCGATGAGATCGAAGACGAACTCTTTGACGGCTCGGGGAGCAGGCGTCAGCTTGCCCGGCGCATCTACCTGCTCTCGCGCGAGGTGATTACGTTTCAGCGGGCGGCCCGGCCGCTGCTGGAAGCGATCAAAGACCCGCACCAGGTGGAGGCGGCGGGGCTCACCCAGGTCGAGCTGCGGCGCTACCTGCGCGACGTCGTCGATCACCTGATTCCGATCTGTGACCGGATCGACAATTACCGCCAGCTGCTGCAGAACGCACTGACGGTGCACTTGAGCTTGGCAACGCAGGCGCGTGAAGAAGAGATGGCCCAGATGACGCAGACGAGCATTGAGCAGTCTGAGGCCATGAAGAAGATTTCGAGCTGGGCCGCCATTATTTTCGCGCCCACGCTGATCAGCGGCATCTACGGCATGAACTTTGCCACGATGCCCGAGCTTGACTGGGGCATCGGGTACCCGCTTGCGATGCTTGCCATGGGCGGGTTTGCGGTGACGCTGTACGTGATCTTCAAGCGCAAGAACTGGTTGTGATCGGCGCATAACGCAATCGAGCGGAGTGACCCCTGGGCAGGGGCCACTCCGCTCGCGCGGGTGCGCGGCATCAGCGCGCGGCAGTATCTAGGAGTTGACGCCGAGATCTCGCTTGATCTTGGTCGTCGAAACACCCTCGGTGCGGTCGAGGTAGATGACCTCGCAGTAGTCGCGCAGAATCTCGAAGCGGGGGTCGCCCTCCCAGTCGCCACCCATGACTACGGTGTCAATCTCGTACTTCTGCACGTCGCGAATCTTCTGATCCCACTCGGTCTCGGGAATCACGAGATCGACGTAGCGCACGGCCTCGAGCATATTCTTGCGAGTTTCGAAGTCGTGGTAGGTCTTCTTGCCCTTGCCCTCGTTGAACTCTTCGGTCGACGATGCGACGACGAGGTAGTCGCCGAGCGAGCGAGCACGGCGCAAGAGCCGAATGTGGCCCCAGTGCAGAAGGTCAAAGGTGCCGTAGGTGAGAATACGCTTCATCCCTCCATAGTAGAGTCACTGCCGCGCCAATGCGGTATCCAGGCTGTGAGGTTGCGGGCAGCGAGGCGCAGCCCTTTCGGGTTTGGGCGTGCGAGCGTAGGCTGTGGGTACGGGCCGGCAGTGCTGCGGCCCCGCCAGTTGAAGGAGGGCATGATGCTTTTTTCAGATGAGGTTCGAAGCCGTGACCACGATTCTGACCCCGCGCACACTCCAGGTGATGGTTGGGTAGGCGAGGGCGGCGCGTCACACCTGGGGCCGGCGACACATACCGGGTCGGCGCACGTCGACCACGATGATGATGAACCCGCAGACGACGACGGTGATACCGACACTGATGAGGATGCCTCAGCGGGCGAGTGAGCTGAGAAGCCCAGCAGGGGCGGGCGCGTAGGCTGAGCGCATGAGTGAGTATCGCCACATTGTGCGCAAGTGGGTAAAGCCCGAAGACCTCAATCAGCACGGCGCGCTCTTTGGCGGTCGGCTGTTGCAGTGGGTCGACGAAGAGGCCGCCATTATCGCGGTCGCCCAGCTGGGCCGCATCGACGTGGTGACCCGTCACATGTCGGAGCTGAACTTCGTGTCACGCGCCGACCGGGGCGACCTGCTCGAGCTCGATTACCGGGTCACCCGGTTCGGGCGCACCTCGATGACGCTGTCGTGCCACGTGGAAAACGCGGTCACGGGGGCCGCGGTGCTTACCCTCGACGAGATCGTGTTTGTCTCGGTCGATGAGGCGGGTGCCCCGGTGGCGCACGGCATCACCGAGTCCACCAGCGGCACCGAGCGGTTACGCGGGCGATAGATCGTAGGTCACCCACGGCGTCTGCTTCGCAACGCGATCGTAGACGCTGCGGGCGGCCGCGTTATCTTCGGCCGTGATCCAACGCACAAGCGCTGCGCGCTCATCGCGGGCGATCTCGGCCAGGCGCGTGATGATAGCCCCCGCGGCACCCGACCCACGTGCTGCGGGCGCGGTGAACAGGTCATCGAGGTAGAGGCCCCGCCCGCCGTCGATGGGGCGCGCAAAACTGCGAAAGTGCCCGAGCGCTACAGGGATGCCGTTCTTCAGCGCGAGTAAGCAACGGCTCTCGTGGCTCGTGTCCATCAGCCACGACCACACCGTGTCATAGACGGCCGGGTCGTGCGGCTTGTGATAGAAATCACGGTAGCCGCGGTAAAGCTCAGCCCACGTCTCACGGTCGCCGGCCTCGACTGGGCGCACCACGAGTGCGTCGCTCACGACAGACGCTCGATCTCAACGAAGACGATGGGGGAGGCCGAGGTGCGATTTTCGACCTGGTGCTCAGACCCGGCGGGCCGCGTGTAGCTCACCCCGGCCTCAAGCTCGGCGAGAATCACACCACCATCGGCCAGCACAACGTGCATGCGATCGGTGACCATCGGCACCACCACATACTCGTAGTCGTGCCGGTGCATGGGAATCACGCCCCCAGGCTGAATGGTCCACTCGGTCACCCGAAAGAATTCGTTCTCGAGCTGTACGACGCCGTTTGCTCCGGTACTCATGATCCTCCTTGATCGGTGCTGTTGAGCACAGCGTACCGGCCAGATGGAGGGGAAGAGAAGAGGCCCGTCGGCTACTTCAGCGCGGCGAGCGATTCGGCGGTGATGTCATCCTCGCTCTTCGCGAGAGTGATGTACTTGCGCAGCAGTACGAGCGACGCCGAAGACTTATCGAACTCGGCCGCCACGAAGCGATCGGCAGCAATCAACCCCAGCGCATCGCGCGCCGGCATCACGGCGCCGCGCATCAGGTGACGACGGTCACCGGGCACGACCGCGCGCAGCTCATCCATCGAGGTGAACAGGGGCAGCACGAGTTTGCCGGTGGTCGACCGGATCGTGCGAATGCGGTGCCGCTTCTTCTTCGACGGCTCACCCGTCACATCGACGACGAGGTAGCCCTCGCGCAGCGCATTCAAGAACGCCGCCAGGTGCTCGTAATCGGGCGTCGCCTGAAACGCGGTCAAGGCGGCTTGCGCCGATTCGTTCACATAATCGGGGTGAACGTCGTCGGGAATCTGCTCGGGAGTCTCTTCGGCCATGCCTCTAGCCTACGCCCGCGGTCGCGCCCGATGATCCGGATCATGATCACCCACGCCGCGAGCGGCCAGTGCCTCGCCCATCGCCTGGGCGTGGGCGACCGTGCGCAGCACGAGTGGCACGACCCGCGCCCGCAGGCTGCGGTCGAGCCCGCGTGCGCGCGCCGCCTGCTGCGTCTGCCGGGCGATCGTCACGATGCTGGGGATGGTCGAGATGGTGATCGAGAACGCGAGCGCGACCCGATCGGGGTCGACGCCGAAGCGGGCAAGCGGGCGCATGAGCCAGGCCACCGTGTCGAGCATGTCGGTCGCGGCGGTCGACGCCGTGACGGCGCTCGCGGCCAGAATCAGCGCGAGCAGATTGCCCACGATCGAGAAGCCCTGCAGTGGGCCGTGCTGCCACGCCTGAAACGCAAACAGCGGCACTCCAATGAGCAGAAAACCGCGTGCCACGCGCCATAAATCACGCCCGCGCAGCCCCGAGGCAAGCGCGAATGCGATGCCCAGCGCCAGCCACGCGGCGGTCCACCAGGGCCCCGAGGTCGTCATCACTGCGATGGCAAACAGGAACATGCCCAAGAGCTTGGCGCCCGGGCGCAGCCGATGGAGTGGCCCGCGACCGGGGCGGTAGGCGCCGAGGGGCGAGGGGGAGCTCACGCGTGAGCCCGATACCAGGCGATGGCGGCAGCGGGGGCACCGTCAAAGGCGACGCGGCCGTCGGCGATCACAACGGTGCGGTCGGCGCGGGCCGCGAGCTCAAGATCGTGCGTCACGATCACCGTTTGCTGGGGGAGGCCGATCAAAAGGTCTCCGATGCGGCGTGCATTTTTGAGGTCGAGCAGCGTGGTGGGCTCATCGGCAACCAGAATGCTCGGCTCGGTGGCGAGCACCGAGGCAATGGCGAGCAGCTGACGCTGGCCACCCGAGAGCGCGTGCACGCTGTGATCGGCGAGGTGGGCGAGCCCAAAACGGTCGAGGGCGCTCAGCGCGGCGGCGCGGCGCTCAGGCTTCTTGCGGTGCGTGCGGCGCAGCGAGAGCTCAACGTCTTCGATCACGGTGGGCATGATCATCTGCGCGGCGGGGTCGGTGAACACGAAGCCCACCGTGCGGCGCACGGCGTGACCGTCGTGGGCGGTGTCGAGCGCGGGGCTTGAGGAAGTGGGAGCGGAAGCGGGCGTGGCCGTGGCCCCGGCCGCACCGACTGCCCCGGTCGCCCCAGCTGCGCTCTCAGTGACCGGGTTCTGCGGCGTGATCGATACATGGCCAGTGGTGGGCTCAATGAGGCCGTTGATGAGGCGGGCGAGGGTGGATTTACCCGAGCCGTTGCCGCCGATGATCGAAATCTTGGGTTCGGTGAACGTGAGACTCACGGGGTGCAGAATCGTCAGGTCGCCGGTTTGGGTGGGGGCGACCACCGTTGCTTCGTGGAACTCGATCACGTTGGGAGAGCTTACTCGGTGGGGGCAGCGCCCGGGCGGGCGGTGGTTGTACGGGAAGCGGCCGGGCGGCGGCGCGAGGGCAGCAGTGCAGGGAATGCGCGGTGCACGGCGGTGGCCACGACCGCCACGAGCAGTGTCTTCAGCAGGTCGCCGGGCCAGAAGGCCAGGTCGAAGATGAAGGCGGCGCCCACCGGCATATCGGCGCGCCAGGCCAGGCCGAGCGGGCCGAGCAAGTGGATGCTCAGCACGTTTGCGATGACTCCCGCGAGAAAGATGAGCGGAACGCTCGACGCGGCCTTCCCACGGGGCAGCCGCTCGACGAGAAACCCGGTGATCCAGGCGACGAGGGGAAATGCCACGAGATAGCCCACGGTGGGGCCGGCGAACGGGGCGAGCCCGGCCGCCCCGCCGGTAAACACGGGGAGCCCGATGGCACCGACCGCAAGGTACAGCAGCACAGCGAGAAACCCGCGGGAAGCTCCGAGTACGGCACCGCACAGAATCACGGCGAAGGTCTGCAGCGTGATCGGGGCCGGGCCCAGGCTGAACCCCGGCACAATCGAGCACACCGCGATGAGCGCCGCGAACGTGGCGATCAGCGCGAGATCGGTGGCGGTGCTGCGACGGCGCGGCCGCGGGCCGGGGCGCACAGTCGCCGCGTCGATGGGCGGCTGGGAAGCTGCGTTGGCGGTCATGATCTCCCTCGGGGTGAAACGTTCGGCGCTCTACCTGAATAGTGTTCTGGTGAACGGTGTTCAGGTTAGCTGTAGAGTGAACGCATGCGCAACTCTTTGGCCGACGTCGTTGCCGCGGCCCTGCGCGTGCTTGGCGCACAGGGGCTCGAAAACTGTTCGATGCGTCGGGTGGCCGCAGAGCTCGGGGTGCAGCCGAGTGCGCTGTACCACCACGTGCCCGACAAGCAGACGCTGCTTGCACTCATGGCCGACGAGATCGTGGCCGGGGTCAACCTCGGCGCAGTCTCGGCGGGGCAGGCTGAGTCACGTATGGATGGCCCCGCGGCTGCGCGCCGCGTATGCGCCGAACTTCGGGCGGCCATGCTGGCGGTGCGCGACGGCGCCGACGTGGTGTCGACCGCATCGGCATTCAGGCTCGGTTCTTCGCTGGCCGAGGATTACCTCGCTGAACTGGTTGGCCGAGACGGGGCGCGCACGCTGCTGCTCTACACGTTTGGGCACGCGCAGGCCACCCAAATGCACCGCCACGCGGCGGCGTTCGGTGCGCTCATCGGCGGCGACCAGGTGAGTGAAACGAGCGGGGCAGATGACCTCGACGGGTCATACGTGCGCGGTCTCGACATCATTATCGCGGGCCTCGCCGTAGCCTAGGACGTCGCGATTGCATGCGATCCGGATCTGACGAGAGCGACCCGCTAGAACAGCGTGTTTTTGTCTTCCATGCCGCGCATCGCGTCGTAGTCGAGCACGAGGCAGCGAATGCCTCGATCCTCGGCCAGCGTGCGTGCCTGCGGCTTGATCTCCTGCGCCGCAAACACTCCGGTCACGGGGGCCAGCAGCGGGTCGCGGTTCATGAGTTCGAGGTAGCGGGTGAGCTGTTCGACGCCGTCGATTTCGCCGCGGCGCTTAATTTCGATTGCGATCGCGGTGCCCGAGGCATCGCGGGCAAGAATGTCGACGGGGCCGATCGCCGTCATGTACTCACGGCGTACGAGCGTGTGGCCGTCACCGACGAGGTCGATCTGCTCGGCGAGCAGCTCTTGCAGGTGCGCCTCGACGCCATCCTTCACGAGGCCGGGGTCGATGCCGAGGTCTTGTGCGTAGTCGTGAAACACCTCAAAGATTGACACGACGAGCTGGTCGGCGGTCTTTTTCTGCGTCACTTGCCAGGCCTCAACGATGCCGGCGGCGACCTGATCGTCGGTGAGCTCAAGGTCGGTGTGAGAGCACGGCGGGCTCATCCAGTTCAGCGGTTTATATGACCCGCCATCGGAGTGCACCAAGATGCTTCCGTCGTTTTTGAGCATGAGCACGCGCTTTGCCCTCGGAAGGTGGGCAGAGAGGCGCCCCGCGTAATTAACGGAGCAGTCAGCAACAACGATTCGCACTGGGTCAGTCTACCTAAGTCTTTCTAGCCCTTGAGGTCAAACACGGGGGCAATGCTGGCGTTCACGAGCGCCGGGCGGTCAGCGCGAAACGGTTCGATGGGGTGCTGCGAGCGGCCCTCGATGATGAGCTCGGCGAGAATCTCACCGAGCAAACCACAAAACTTGCCGGCGTGTGCGGCCCCCGAGCCGACGATCACGTTGGGGTGGCCCGGCATGAAATCGAGGATGAAGTCGCGATCGGGCGTCATATCGTAGGGGCAGGTTTTCGCGAGTACGACGCGGCCCGCGGCCTCGGGCAACCGCTCCGCCAAAAAGTCATGCAGCAGCGCGGTCTCTTCGGGGCGCGGTGCGGCGCTGCGGGTGTCTTGGGTGACCACGCGGCGTAGGTTCTCGCGGGCAAGCTTCACCGCGATTTCGCCGTACATCGGAAAGCCGTAGTAGAAGTCATCGCCGTGCCAGCACCAGATCGGAAAGTTCTCGACCGCGAAGGGCTTGAGGTCCTTCGGCTGCACATACACAACCTGTTCTTCGGTGACGGTCGTCTGCCAGGTCTGGCCGAGCGGCTGCAGCAGTGCATCGGTCCATGACGCGGCGCACACCACCACCTTGTCTGCCGTGAACACCTCGCCGTCGGTGATCACGCGCACGGTGCGGGTGCCGGTGCCTGTGCCGGCGCCAGCCGCTGAGCCCGCAACGCTCTCAATCGCGCGGGCCGCCGTGTGCTCGCGCACCTCGACCCCGAGGTTTTGCGCCATAGCGATGTGGGTGGCGGTGGCGCGGCGAATATCGATGAACCCCGACTCCTCCTGAAAAGTCGCCCGCACCTCGTCTTCGGCGATGTGCCACTGCGGAAACCGCTTCGCAAGCTGCGCCTTGTTGAGCGTCTCGAAGGGCACCCCGTTCGCCGCCATCACAGCGCGGTAGCGCTCGAGTGACGCGGTGCCAGGCGTCCCCTCGATCGCGATGTCGAGACCGCCCGTTTTGATGAACACCTGCTGCCCTGAGGCCGCCTCGAGCGCGGCCCAGTTGTCATACATGGGGCGGGTGAGCCGCCCGTAAATATCGTCGTGGTAGCTGTGCCGAATGATGCGGTGGTGATCGTTTGACGAGCCGTTCGCGTGCCCGAGCTCAAACTGCTCGAGCACCAGCACATCGCGCTGCCCGCCCTTGGCGAGCCAGTAGGCCGTCGCGCTGCCGATGGCTCCCGCGCCGATCACAATGGTGGAGTAGTGGGTGGGCATGCGGTCTCCTTCGGGTGCGATGCGTGGAATGCGTGTGGTGATCGGGGGTTTGTGTCAGCTCACGCAGCGGGTTGCGCCGGCGGCGCGGGCTCCTTCGCCGAGCGCGCGAGCACAAACGCGAGCGCGGCAAACGCGACGAGTGGCCAGAACGCGCTGAGCAGCCCGAAGTACTCGCCCAAAAACCCGATGAGCATCGGGCCGAGCAGCAGCGCGGTGTACGCGATCGCGGCGACGGCCGCGACATCGCGCGTCGCCGTCGCCGGGTTATCGGCGGCGGCAGAGATGCCAACAGGGAACCCGAGCGAGGCGCCCATGCCCCACAGCACCACACCCAGCACGCTCGCCCACGGGGCCGCGACGAGAATGACGATGGCGACACCGCAGAGCACGAGCACCGCACTGACGCGCAGCACGGGCACGCGGCCGAAGCGATGCAGCAGCCACGAGCCTGCGAACCGAGTCGCCGTCATCGAAACAAAGAACACGGTGAGCATCAGCGTGGCGTACTGGTTCGTCGCCCCGCGGCCATCGGCGAAGGCGAGCGGCAACCAGTCGCTCGCGGTGCCCTCGGCGAGGCTCATGCTCATCACGATGACGCCGACGGCGAGCACGCGGGGGTCGCGCCAGGGACTGCGGGTCTTGACGGGCGGGGTGGGCACGGCGGGGGTTGATCCGGATCCGGCCCCAGCATCAGCGCCTGCCGCCGTGCCCGCATCGGCGCCGGCACCCGCGTGCGTGGCCTGGCCGTGCGGCACGAAGCGCAGCGCGGTGAACACCCCGATGGTGATCAGCGCATACATGATGCCCAGGTGCACCGGCACCGCGATGCCCCCGGCCTCAGCGAGCGCGCCGATGCCCGTGGCTGCGACGCTGCCGAGGCTGAATCCGGCGTGCAGCAGCGGCATGCGGGGCTTGCCGAGCGCCTGCTCAGCACTCGCGCCGCTGACATTCATGGCGACGTCAGAGGTGCCAAACACGAAGCCAAAGATCGCGAGGCACGCGACCGCCGGGGGCACCATGCCCATCCAAAAGAACACGGTCGCGGTGGGCATCGCGAACAGCTGCACGACCACGCCGATCGCGAGGGTGCGGCGCGGGCCCAGCCACGACACCGTGTGCCCGGCGAGCACGAGGCCGAGCACCGATCCGGTCGCGAGCACGAAGCCAAACACGCTCATCTCGAGGGTGCTGGCCCCCAGATGGTCGCGCACCGCGGGAATGCGGCTGAGCCAGCTGCCAAATCCCAACCCCATGAGGGTGAAAATGGCGAGCACGCCATACGTCCAGCGCGTGGCAAATCGGCTGTGTTCGGAGGCCTGAGAGTGCACGATACTCCTGCGGTCGCGCGGCCCGGGTGAGCCGACGCTTCAGCGTACCAACGGGGCGCTCACCGGCGCATCACGCGCGCATTATGGGCGGCTCACCGGGGACCCGGATCTTCATCAGGCGCCCAGCACCAGCCAACGATCGCCGCGTGCGCGCAGCCCCAGGGTGACCGCGCGCGCCAGCATAAACACGATCGTAAAGCCCGCGGTGAGCGCAACGAGCCCGGCAGTGCCGGCGGGCGCCGCGGTCGTGAGCGCCCACAGTGCGGGGAGGTAGACGGCGAGGTTCACGAGGCTCGTCCAAGCGAGGTAGCGGGCGTCGCCCGCGCCCATCAGCACCCCGTCGAGCACGAATACGAAACCGCCGAGCGGCAGCGAAATGCCGAGTGTGAGGATCGCGGCGGGCAGCATCGCGAGCACCGCGGCGTCGTTTGTGAACACGCGCCCAATGACCGGGCTCGTCGCGGCCAGCACGACGCCGATGCCCACCCCGCAGCCCACCGCCCAAAAGATACAGCGCTTGACCACGGCCCGCGCACGGGCCTCGTCGCGCGAGCCGTGCGCCTCACCCACGAGCGCCTGCGCGGCAATCGCGAGCGCATCGAGGGCGAAGGCCGCGGTCGAGAAAATTGTGAAGACCACCTGGTACCCGGCGGTCGCTGCGGTGCCATGGCTCGTCGCCGCGAACAGGGTGGCGAGCAGCGCGGCCCGCAACCCGATCGTGCGAATAAACAGCCAGCCGCCGCTGCGACCGGCATGCCCCAACCCGTCACGATGGGGCAGCGGGCCAACACCCGCGCGCTTCGCATGCCGCGCAATCACCGCGAGATACACGGCCACCATGCCCCACTGGGCGATCACGGTGCCCCACGCGCTGCCGGCGACGCCCCACCCCAGTACATAGATAAAGACCCAGTTCAGCACGACATTTGCGGCAAAAGCGATCGTCGCGACGATGAGCGGGGTGCGCGTATCCATCAGGCCGCGCAGCAGCCCGCTCGCCGCAAACACCAGCAGCATCGCGGGCACGCCAAGGCATGAAATCGCCAGGTAGGTGCGGGCGTGCACCGCGGTCGCGGCATCGAGGTCGAACGCCGCGACGAGGGGATCGGTGAGCGCCCACAGCAGCCCGCCCACCACGATGCCGATGCCGAGCGCGAGCCACAGCCCGTCGATGCCCGCCTGCACCGCCCCCGTGAGGTCGCCCGCGCCGCGTCGCCGCGCCACCAGCGGGGTCGTCGAGTACGCCAGAAACACCATCAGCCCGACCGCGGTCTGCAAAATCGCGCCGGCGACCGCAAGACCCGCAAGCGGCGAAGCACCTAGGTGGCCGATCATTGCCGAGTCGGCGATCAGAAACAGGGGCTCGGCGATCAGTGCACCCAGCGCGGGGAACGCGAGTGCGCCGATCGCGCGGTCGATGCGGCGGTGCCCGGTGGCAGAAGAGCTCATGACTCACAGAATAGGTGGTGGGGCAGACATTGGCGCGTGTACTCCATCCGCTGCGCTCGAACCGCTGTGCCAGAACCGCTGTGCCTGCGGCGAACTCCTCACACCTCAACCCAGGGCTGATCGATAGGCTGGGGGCATGAGCAACGCAGCGCACGCTTCAGGCATCGACCTCGCAGAACTCGACCCCGAGACCCGCCCGCAAGACGATCTCTATCGTCACGTCAACGGGCGTTGGATGGATCGTACCGAGATTCCATCAGACAAGGCCCGCTACGGCTCATTCGCCGTGCTCGCCGAAAACGCTGAGGCCGCGGTGCGCGACATCATCACCGGCACCCCGGCACCCGCCGCGGGCGAGGGCGCACAGACCCAGGCCGATAAGGTCGCGGCCCTCTACGCCAGCTTTATGGACACCGAGCTGGCTGACACGTTGGGAGCCGCGCCCATCGCCGGCGTACTCAACCGCGTCAGCAAGATCGCCTCGATCCCCGAGCTGATCACCGTGGTCGGTGACCTCGAGCGCCAGGGCCTCGGCGGCTTCTACGGCATGTACATCGACAACGATCCGGGCGACCCCGCCCGCTACATCGTGTTCGTGATGCAGGGCGGCCTCGGCCTGCCCGACGAGTCCTACTACCGCGAAGACCAGTTCGCCGAGATTCGCGAGCAGTACCAGGCACACATCGCGCGCATGCTCGAACTGGCCGGCGCCACCGAGCCCGACACCACCGACGCCTGCGAGACGCCCGGCGAAACCCCGTCAGAGCACGTCGCGGGCCTCGCCTACGGCCTCGAGCAGCGCATCGCCGCCACCCACTGGGACAAGGTCGCCAGCCGCGACATCCAGAAGATGTACAACCTGCGCAGCTTCGCCGAGCTCGCCGAGCTCACCCCGCAGCTCGACTGGACGGCCTACCTCGCCGCGATGGGCGCCCCCGAGAGCGCGCTTGCCGAGGTCGTCGCCGCACAGCCCGACGCCATCTCGGGCCTCGCCGCCCTGCTCGTCGAAGACGAACTTGAAGCCTGGAAGGCCTGGCTGACCTGGGCCGTTGTGCGCGGCTCGGCTTCGCTGCTGTCGCAGGAGCTCTCGCTCGCCAACTTCGAGTTCTACGGCACCGCCCTCACCGGTGCCCCTGAGCAGCGCGACCGCTGGCGCCGCGGCGTCTCATTCGTCGAGGGTTCGATGGGCGAGGCCGTCGGCCAGCTCTACGTCGAACGCCACTTTGATGAGAACGCCAAGGGCGCCATGGACGAGCTCGTCGGCCACCTCATTGAGGCCTACCGCGACTCGATCACCGGCCTCGCCTGGATGAGCCCCGAGACCCGCGAACGCGCCCTCGAGAAGCTCAACAAGTTCACCCCCAAGATCGGCTACCCCGTGAAGTGGCGCGACTACTCGGCGCTCGCCGTCGACTCGGGCGACCTGTTTGGCAACTCACGCCGCGTCTCTGAGTACGAGTTCGCCCGTGAGCTGGCCAAGATCGGCAAGCCCATCGACCGCGATGAGTGGTTCATGACCCCGCAGACGGTCAACGCGTACTACAACCCGGGCTTCAATGAGATCGTGTTCCCCGCTGCGATCCTGCAGCCCCCGTTCTTCGACGTGACGTGGGATGCCGCGACCAACTTTGGCGCGATCGGCGCTGTTATCGGCCACGAGATCGGCCACGGCTTCGACGACCAGGGCTCGCGCTACGACGGCGACGGCAAGCTCGTTGACTGGTGGACTGAGGCCGACCGCACCGCGTTCGAGAAGCTCACCGGTGCCCTCATCGAGCAGTACAACGCACTGTCACCCGAGGGGGCCGACGGCCAGCTGGTCAACGGCGAGCTCACCATCGGTGAGAACATCGGCGACCTCTCGGGTCTCGAGATCGCGTGGAAGGCGTACCTGCGCTCGCTGGGCGGCGCCGAATCACCCGTGATCGACGGGCTCACCGGTGCCGAGCGCTTCTTCCTTGCCTGGTCACAGGCCTGGCAGCAGAAGTCGCGCCCCGAAGAGACGAAGCGCCTGCTGGCGATCGACCCGCACTCGCCCAATGAGTTTCGGTGCAACCAGATCGTAAAGAACCTCGCGGCCTTCCACGAGGCCTTCGCGACGAAGCCCGGCGATGCGCTGTGGCTCGACGAGGCCGAGCGCGTCTCGATCTGGTAGCGCTGGGTTCATGACCGCCGCCCCTGTCAGCGCCCCATTTAACGGGGAGCTGACAGGGGCGGCGGTGTGTTTGTGCCCCGGATTTGGGCGGGTCCTGCGGCAGCGGCCCTTAAGCGCTAGGCGCCTGGCCGGTGTAGAACCCAAAGGTCGCATCGGCCGAGCGCTGCGCCTGCTCGATCGAGGCACCCGCGGCCACGTGGGCCACGGCCCAGTGATCGGCAGCGCCCCGGTAGAAGCTCTGCCCCTCAGCGGTCGTGGCCCACGCCTCGGCCTCTGCGGGGGAGAGGCTGCCCGCCACGGCGCCCAGGTGCAAGGAAAGCCCGAGCAGGCCGCCGTCCCAGCCGACCCCCGTCGCGCCCGGGCCAAACGTCTCCCACATATCTGCGGGAACGTCTGCGGCGAGGGCCGCGTGCTCGAGCTCGAAACGGGTTTGAGCCGGGCCCTGAGAGGAAAGGCGCACCGTCAGCCAGGTGGCGCCGCCACCCATCTCCCACGTCACGCGATACCCGGCGGTGCGGGCCGCGGGCGCTGAGGTCTCGGTCTCACTCGTGTCAGCTGATTCACCGCTCTCGCCAGAGTCGGCCACGGGTGGGTGGCACTCGAGCACCTCGCCGCCAGCGTTGCCCGCGAACTGGTAGCGCCCACCGAGCGAGAGGTCACCCGTGAGCGGCAGAAACCAGGCGGCGATGCGGTCTGCGCGGCTCACCGCAGCCCACACCTCATCGAGCGATGTCGGCAGCGACTGCGTGAGCGTTTGCACGTTGAGGGGTGCGCCGTCGAGCTCGGTGAAACGCAGGCTGCGGGTTACTGAATTGAGCTGCTGAGAAACTTCAATGGGGGTCGTCACGCCTCCATGCTCGCGAGTGCTGCCGTCGGCGTCAACACAAAAACAGTGAGAGCCCTGCGATACGCAGAAATATCTCAGGCCCCCTGCGCGTTGCTCCTCATAACAACCGCGCGTGCGGTGGGGCGAGCGATTCGGGCTTTCAGAAAACGAATGGCTCACATTGACATAATTGAAGTATGAGCGCGACGAAGGACACCGACTTGAGTACTGCAATCTCCGCGCACGATGACTGGCGCACGAACCGGCACACCTCGCTGACCGGTCCCACCGGCAACCTCAGCCTGACCCTCACCCGGTGGTTCCCCACCGGCACCACCGAGGCTGAAGCTGCGGCCGAGGTGTCGGCCGCGCGCGCAGACGCCGCCGACGGTGTCACCGTGACCGAGCTGTCGCGCCGCAACATCAACACCGATGCGCCCGAGTTTGGGCTGCGCGTGTGGGACGCGAACTCTGCTGCGATTCAGGCGTTCACGGGCGTGGACGCCTTCGACTACAACCCCGACTGGGTCGTTGACGCGCAGTTCACCCCCGTGAGCTCAGACCGCACCGTGCCCTTCGAACACATTCGCGACGCCGGCGGCACCCGCAACCTCGTGGTGCCCGGCGACATCACGTTCGAGCGCGATGGCCAAACCTTTACGCTCGCCGCGTTTGACGACGATGGCACGCTGCTGCTCGTCTTCGGTGATCCCACCAACCGGGCCACCGATGACACACAGACCTATGGTGCGGGCCGGTTCTTGTTCGTCGAGTTCGTTGAGGGTGAGACGAACCACGCTGCTGGCGGTGCGGTGCGCCTCGATTTCAACCGCGCCTTCGTGCCGCCGTGTGGCTTCTCGGTGCAGTACAACTGCCCGATGCCGCCCGCACAGAACCGGCTGCCGTGGGCCGTGCACGCCGGCGAGAAGCTGCCCCGCTTCTCAGATGGCTTCGACATCTACGCGTAACCGCAGCTTCAAGGTGTTTGATGGCCACAAATCGTGGTTTTCGGCCCCGATAACAACGATTTGTGGCCACCAAACCCTCCCGAACCCCCTCAAACTTCTCTCCCACACAAAGGAACCCCTCATGCCTTCCCTGAAGAAGCACTTCTTCACCGCAGCGGGCGTCATCGCCGTCTCGGCGATCGCGCTCACCGGTTGCGCAGGATCGAGCGGAGGCAGCGGCGCGACCGGCGCCGACGCCACGATCAACATCGGCTCACTGTACGAGCCGGTCAACCTGAGTAACACCGCGGGCGGCGGCCAGGGTGTCACCGAGGCCCTCACCGGCAACGTGTACGAGAGCCTGTCAAAGCTGAACGACGACGGCACGATCTCGCCGATGCTCGCCACCGATCACGAGGTGAGCGAAGACGGCCTCACCTACACGTACAAGCTGCGCGAAGACGTGTCGTTCCAGTCGGGCAAGCAGCTCACCTCTGCAGACGTGAAGGCCAGCATTGAGGCCGTGCTCGCCCCCGATTCGCAGTCGGCACGCAAGGGCAGCCTCGAGGTCATCACCGGCATCGAAACCCCCGACGACTACACGGTCGTGCTGACGCTGAGCCAGCCGTCGATCTCGCTGCACTACCTGCTGTCGTACATCTGGATCGTCAACGCCGATGCCACCGACATCGAGAAGGAAGCCGACGGCACCGGCCCCTACACGCTCGGTCAGTGGAAGCGCGGCTCGACGCTCACGCTCGAGCGCTGGGATGACTACTGGGGTGAGCCCGCCTCAAACAAGCAGGTCGTGTTCAACTACTTCACCGACGCTACCGCCGAAGACACGGCGCTGAGCAGCGGCCGCGTCGACCTCATCACGAGCGTGCAGAACCCCGATTCGCTCGCGCAGTTTGAGTCGGGCGACAAGTTCACCATCAGCGAGGGGCAGTCGACCACGAAGGAGCTGCTCGCGTTCAATGACCGCGTCGCTCCCTTCGACGACGCCAAGGTGCGCCAGGCCGTGTACTCGGCGGTTGATCGCGAGAAGCTGCTGAACGCTATCTGGGGCGACTACGGCACCCTGATCGGTTCGATGGTGCCGCCGAGCGACCCCTGGTACGAGGATCTCAACGACCTCAACCCCTACGACGTTGACCGCTCGAAGAAGCTGCTCGCTGAAGCCGGCCTTGAAGACGGCTTCTCGTTCACGCTCGACACCCCGAGCTACGACCCGCACCCGGCGGTCGCCGAGCTGCTGCAGTCAGAGCTCAAAAAGGTGGGCATCGAGGTCAAGATCAACACGATCAGCGCCGACGAGTGGTACACCAAGGTGTTCAAGGAGCGCGACTTCGAGGCGACGCTGCAAGAGCACGTCAACGACCGCGACGTCGTTTGGTACGGCAACCCCGACTTCTACTGGGGCTACGACAACGCCGAGGTCACCGAGTGGGTCTCGCGCGCCGAGCAGGCCCCCACCGAGGCCGAGCAGACCGAGCTGTTGAAGAAGGCCAACAAGCAGATCGCCACCGATGCGGCAAGCGTGTGGCTCTACCTGTACCCGCAGATTGTGGTCGCCTCGACCGATGTTGAGGGATACCCGATCAACGGCCTGAACTCGCAGTTCTTCGCTTACGATATCGTCAAGAACTAATTGAATTCAGCCCTGTGCCGCGCACCCCGATAACGGGGTGCGCGGCATCTGGCTGCCAGGAAGGACACCCGATGCTCGGATACGTGCTGCGACGTGGCGCGCTCCTGCTCGGATCATTCGCAATTGCGATGGTGCTGATCTTTGTGCTGCTGCGGCTGTTGCCCGGCGACCCCGCGAACGCGCTGCTGTCGGTGGGCGCGACCGATGAACAGATCGCGGCCGCGCAGGCGCAGGTGGGCTCTGACCAGCCACTGATCATGCAGTTTGGGGCCTGGGCCGCACAGATTCTGCGGTTCGACCTGGGCGAATCGGTGATCACCGGCGCCGCAATCGGCCCCGATGTGGCCGCGAGACTGCAGGTCACGCTGCCGCTCACCCTGATGGCGTTTGTGATCGCCGTCGTGGTCGCCCTCGTGGCCGGTGTGACGAGCGCCGTGCGCGCCGACAAATGGTACGGCGTCGCCCTCTCGGGGGTCGCGCAGCTGGGCATCGCGGTGCCCGTGTTTTGGATCGGCATGATCCTCGTGTGGGTATTTGGGTTGCTGCTGGGCTGGTTTCCCACCGGCGGGTTTCCGACCGACGACTGGGCGTACCCGAGCGACGCGATCTCGTCGCTCGCGCTGCCCGCGATCGCTATTGCGATCGTGATGGGGGCCTCCCTCACGCGGTATGTGCGCTCGGCCACGCTCGATGTGCTCGGCAGCGACTACCTGCGCACCGCCCGCGCCCACGGCTCGGGCTTTGGCGAGGCGCTGTGGCGTCATGGGCTGCGCAACGGTGCGGTGCCCGTGATCTCGGTGCTTGGCATTGAACTTGCGTCGACGCTGCTGGGCGCCGTGGTGGTGGAGAGCGTGTTTGCGCTGCCCGGCCTCGGCAGCTACCTCGTCGACGGCATCGCGAAGCACGACTTCGCCGCTATCCAGGGAGTGCTTGTGGTCACCACACTGATGGTGCTGCTCGTCGGCTTTGCCGCCGATATTGCGCAGCGCATCGTCGACCCGCGGCTGCGGGCCCAGACGAAGGCCAGCGCATGACCGCCCCGATCACCGGCGCCACCGAGCTGCCCGGTGGAGCTGGGGGAGCCGGGGGATCCGGATCAAAGAACGCAACTCAGCCCGCAACCACGAACGCACCCCAGCGCCGCCCGCGCTTGAGCGCCACCCTGTGGGTCGGCGCCGCGATGGTCGCGCTGATCGTTGTGATCGCGCTCGTGTCGCTCGTGTGGCTGCCGTACCCGCTCGATGACACCACCGGTGGCCGGCTCGAGGGCCCGAACGCGCAGCACCTGCTCGGCACCGACAAGCTCGGCCGCGACCTCGTCAGCCAGCTGATGGTGGGCGCGCGCATCGCGCTGATGGTGGGCGCCGGGTCAGTCGTGATCGCGGCCGTCATCGGTGTCACCGTGGGCATCATTGCCGCGCTCGCCACCTCGTGGGTCGACGACGCGATCTCGGCGTTCATCGACGTCGCCATCGCGTTCCCGGTGTTGCTCACCGCGATGCTGATCGTGGCGCTGCAGCCGCCGTCGCTGGGGTCTGCGATCGTCGCGATCGGACTCGCGATGTCGGCCGTGGTCGCCCGCATCGCCCGCATTCTCGCGAAAACGACCGCGTCGGCGCAGTTCGTCACCGCGGCCCGCACGAGCGGCACGGGCACCTGGGGCATCGTGCGCCGGCACCTGCTGCCGAACATGGCGCCCACGCTGTACGTCACGTTTGCGCTGCAGTTTGGCGCGGCCGTGCTCGCCGAGGCGAGCCTGTCGTATCTGGGGCTCGGCGCCCCGCCGCCAAACGCGTCGTGGGGCCGGTTGTTGCAGGAGGCCCAGGGCACCGTGCTCACCGCGCCCGCTGGAGCCATCGCGCCCGGCCTCGCTCTCGTCGTGCTGGTGCTCGGCGTGAATTTTGTCGCCGATGGCCTGCGTGACGTCGCCGATCCCACGAGACGAAAGAAGAGCAAGGTATGAGCGCCCAGGCATCCGAACTGCTGCGCGTGAGCGACCTCACGGTGCACGCGGGCGACACCCCCCTCGTGGCCAGCATGTCGTTCTCGGTCGCGCCCGGTGAGCGGGTGGGGCTGATTGGCGAATCCGGATCAGGGAAATCCCTCACCTCCCTCGCCCTCACCGCCCTGCTTCCGGCCGGCCTCACGGCCGCGGGATCGGTGCGGTTGACCGGGGTGGAGACCGTGGGCGCGAGCGAGGCCGCGCTGAAGCCGCTGCGCGGCGCGGTCGCCGCCATGGTGTTTCAGGAGCCGCTCACCGCGCTCGACCCGCTGATGCGGGTGGGCAAGCAGATCGCCGAACCCATGCGCCGTCACCTCGGGCTGCGCGGCGCTGCCCTCGAGGCCGCCGTCACGGCGGCGCTCGCCGAGGTCAGCCTGTCGGAGTCGCGGCTCGCACGCGCGTTTCCCCACGAGCTCTCGGGCGGGCAGCGGCAGCGCGTCGCCATCGCGATCGCCCTCGCGGCGCAGCCGCAGCTACTCGTCGCCGATGAACCGACGACCGCGCTCGACGTCACCGTGCAGGCCGAGGTGCTCGCACTGCTCGGCCGGCTCGTGGTGGAGCGCGGCATGGGGCTGCTATTTGTGAGCCACGACCTCGCCGTCGTCTCGCGCATGACCGACCGCGTGCTGGTGCTGCAGCACGGGCGCACCGTTGAGGAGGGCGCCGTGCTCGATCTGCTGCGCGCCCCGCAGCACCCCTACACGGCGCAGCTCGTGGCACACGCCCGCGCGCTCGACACAGCGCTCGACGGTGCTGGTGCTGGCGCTGATGCTGGCAATGCCGGGCTTGGCGCTGAGGCCGATTCACGCAGTGCGGGAGCCCCTCGCGCAGAAGGCGGTGCACAGTGACGCTTCTGGAAGCCCGCGACGTCGACTTTTCATACGGCAAGCGGCTCACCCTCGAGGGCATCAACCTCGCGGTTGCCGCCGGCGACTCGGTGGGCATTGTGGGGGAGTCGGGGGCAGGTAAATCGACCCTGCTATCGCTGCTCTTGGGGCTTGCCGCCCCGAGTCGCGGCGAGATCTTGTTCGAGGGTGCCCCTCTGCAGCTGCGCAACCGCGCCCTCATGCGCAAGTTTCGTGGCTCGGTGCAGGCGGTCTTCCAAGACCCCTACTCGTCGCTCGACCCGCGCCAGCGCATCGACCGCATCGTCGCCGAGCCCCTGGAATCGTTGGGGCTCGCGCGCGGCGCTGAGGCGCGCACCCGGGTGCTCGCGGCGCTCGAATCGGTGGGGCTCCCCAGCGATGCTGCGACCCGATACCCGCACGAATTCTCGGGCGGCCAGCGCCAGCGCATCGCCATCGCTCGCGCCACGGTGGTGGCGCCACGCGTGCTCATCGCCGATGAACCGGTCAGCGCGCTCGACGTCAGCACTCGCACCCAGGTCATTGAGCTCGTCAACGAGCTGCGCGCCAGCCACGGGCTCGCGCTCGTGATGGTGTCGCACGACCTCGGCACCGTCGCGGCCACCTGTGATCGCACCGCGGTGCTCGAGCGCGGCCGCCTCGTCGAGGTCGGCCCCACAAGCGAGATTCTGGTGTCACCGCGCGAGGCCTACACGCAGCGCCTCATCTCGGCGATTCCGCGGCTGCCGGCGTAACCAGACCTCAGCCGGCGAACCTCGACCTACTCGGCGGCGCCGTCTGGGGCGGTGGGCCTGCGGCGGCCCGCGATCCGGAGCCGCTTGGTGCCCGGTTCGCGGGGTGCGCGCGGGGGTTTGGGTGCGCGGATTGCTTTTGGCGGGCGGGGTTCGATCTCGGCGAGGCCGGGCGGCAGGGTGAAGGGGGCCGCCCCGAACGCGGTGCGCGAGCGGGCGAGTACGCGGCGCGCGAGCACGTGGTTGCCCGTCGCGCCCACGACGGCGCCGACGCCGTAGGGCAGCGCCTTGCCGATGACCGAGGCGCTGCCGGCCTTGGCGGCCTTGCGCATGAACAGGCCCTTGAGCTGGTCAGCGACCGGGCCCACGAGCTGGCGGGGCAGCGAGGATCCGACGAGATTGCCCCAGAACGATTTGCGGGAGTCGCCGCCCGTTGCCTGGCCGGTGACCTGGCGCAGCAACATCAGGCCCTCATCGCCCACGAGCAGCGTGAGCACGAGGATGCGGGCGCGATCGGGGTCGGTGAGCGTGAGCCCGTGCAGCTCGGCGAGCGACTGGGCGTAGAGGGCCGTGGCCTCGAGAAAGCCGATGGTTTCGGCGCTCGACAGCGCGAGGGCCGTTACCGTGCCCACCCCGGGTACCGCGGCGGTTGCGCCGACGGCGGCACCTCCGGCGGTGACCGCAGCCAGGTACCGGTTCTCGAGCTTGCGCACCAGCTGGGCCGGGGTGGCCTGCGGGTTGCGCGCCCGCAGCTGCCGCAGGTGGGCCAGCACGAGCGGCCGCTGCACCGAGAACACCTTGTCTGCCGTGCGGTCAAGAAACGGTGCCCGGCCGGCGGGCTGGGGGAGCTCCTCGTACGGAGCGTAGACAGGGTATGGGGCGTAGACCGGGGGTGGAGCGTAGGCAGCGTTCGGAGCGAGCTGGGCGGGCCGTGCGGCCCGCCGCTCGAGCTCTGGGTCGAAAGCGTTATCTGAGTCGTGCACCCCTGCAGCGTAAACGCGCAAACTGAGTGTTTGATCCCGCGTTCGCCAGGGGCGTGCGTGGGATTCGCGAGCCGCCGCGTGGGCTGCTGCGGTGGGTTACTGCGCGGTCTGCTTCGCTGTGGCCGCGTGCTCTGCGCACACGACTTGCTCGTGCGTTGCGCACGCCACGAAGCGATTGCGGCAGTCGCGCGCTGCCGAGCAGTCGGCGAGCTGGTTCGAGGGCTCGTCGCACACGAGGCAGCGGCCGAGCACGGCAGCACCGGGGGCGAAATCGAGCGCCTCGCGGCCGTCAAACACCGCGAGGGAACCCTCCCACAGCCCGTCGTTGCCAAACGTTTCGCCGTAGCGCACGATGCCACCGTCGACCTGGTACACCTCGTCGAAGCCGCGCTTCACCATGGCTGCCGAGAGAATCTCGCAGCGAATGCCGCCCGTGCAGTAGGTCACGACGGGGCGGCCCTTGAGGCTGTCGTAGGCGCCCGACTCGATCTGCGAAATGAAATCGTGGGTGGTGCGCACATCGGGCACGATGGCGTCTTTAAACTTGCCGATCTCGGCTTCCCATGCGTTGCGCCCGTCGAAGAAGACGACGTCATCGCCGCGCTCCTCCACGAGGTCATTGACGGCCTGGGGCGAGAGGTGCTTACCGCCGCCGACCACACCGGCGGGGGAGACCTCGGTCTCGTCGGGGATGCCGAACGCGACGAGTTCGTCACGCACCTTCACGCTGAGCTTGGGAAAGTCGGTGAGGCGCTGCCACGGCACCGTGCGATCAACGCCGTGCAATCGCACCGGCTTGGTCTCGGCGAACCCGGTGCCCTCGCTCCACTTCACCTCGAGGCCTGCGAAAGGCGTGTACTCGCGGGTGCTGCGCAGGTACTGCTTGCAGGCATCGATCTCGCCGCCGACGGTGCCATTAATGCCGTGCTTCGAGATGATGATGCGCCCGCGCAGGCCAAGCGATTCACACAGCTCACGCTGCCACAGCTTGACCGCCTCGGGGTCGGCAACGGGCGCGAATACGTAGTACAGCAAAATCTTCGGGTGGCTCACCCATCCATCGTACGGGCTCGGGCTCCAAAGACGCACCTGACCGCTGCTCCGGATCCCATCGTAGAGTCAGCACGACCCTCACCGGCACGGCTACAGTAGCGCCCGCGCCCCCGCATAGGCGTCGGTCTCGTCGCGTACGGGCAGGTCGAAGACGCGGCTCGGGCCCAGGCCACCCCGGTCGGGCTCCCACCCGGGGTCACCGTGCTGGGCGAAGCGCACGAGGGCCCCGTGCACAGCGTCTGCGAGCTCTTGCGGCGGATGCTCACCGGCCACCCGGTGTACCCCGGGGGCTGCCAGCTGATCGAACACGAACGGTACATCGATGCAGTGCCCGGCCCGGGGAGGCTCGTCGGCGTGCCAGGCGAAGCGGTAGCTCCAGGTGGGGCCGGCCTGGCCCGTCGTGCGGGCGGCCGCGATGCGTGGCACCCACGAGCGAAACACGGCATCGGTGACATAGCGCCCGAGCAGCACGGCGCTGCTGTCGGTCGCCTGCGCCTGATCGCTCGCCAGCCAGCGGTCGGCGGCCGCAGCGCTCGCCCCCAGCGCGCGCACGGCGGCCCGCCTGGGCATATGGTCGAACACGGTGCCCGGCTTAAACATGCCGAGCAGCTCATCGTCTGCGGTGCCGAGCACGAGTGGCACCGCAGCGCTCGGCCCGTGAGCCACCCCGTGCTCAACGGGGCCAGGCACGATGCTGCCGTCAGCGACGGGGCCGATGAGTAGCCCGTCGCGCAACATTCCGTGCAGGTCGCGCAAGAGACGGGGCGCCGAGGGCGACGCGATTTTGGGCTGCAGCTCGAGAATGCGCGCTTCGGTCAGCTCAGAGAATCCATGCAGATCGGGCGTCACACGGGCCAGCTTGGCAAGCCGGTGGGAGCGGTCGCGGGCCGCATCCACCGAGGGGTCGGCGATGGCGGCGCTGAGCGCGTAGCCGCCGCTGAAGAGCCCGCGTGCGGCCGGGGCGCCCAGCAACGTGAGCACCGCACCGCCGCCAGCAGACTGACCAGCGATCGTGACGCGCTGGGGGTCGCCGCCAAACGAAGCGATGTTGAGTTGCACCCACTCGAGTGCGCAAATCCAGTCGAGCACCCCGCGGTTGGGCACGGCGCCGTCGATCCACCCGAACCCGGTAAACCCGATCCGGTACGACAGCGTGACGAGCACCACGCCGTCACGGGCGAAGGCGCTGCCGTCGTACCAGGTGCTGGCGGGGGAGCCCGAGGTGAACCCGCCGCCGTGAATCCACACGACCACGGGCAGCTGGGCCGCGGGGTCGAGCGTGGGCGTCCACACATTGACGTTGAGGGTGTCGTCGCCGGGCACGCTCGTCTCGGGGATGAGGGTGATGCCGGTATCGCCGCGCTGCGGCGTCGGGCCAAACTGGGTGGCATCAAGGATGCCGGCCCAGGGTTCACGCGGCACCGGAGCCGCGAAGCGCAACGGCCCCACCGGAGCCTGTGCGTAGGGGATACCGCGGAACGCCGCGATGGGCGGGGTCGACTGTGCCCACGTGCCGATCATGCGGCCCGATGGGGTGTCGGCTACCGGGGCTTCGGCATCACGCTGAACGGAGGGGAGCATGCTTGCATGCTATCGAGACGCCCAGCAGCGGGGGAAGAGCGGCGGCTAGACCTGCTCCTGCAGCTTGTCGTCTTGCACCTCGATGGCGTTCTCGATGCGCTGCTGCTGCTCGGGGGTGCGTGACAGCGCTGGAACGACCTCGTGCTGGTCGTTTACGATCACGACGTCGTGATCAACGTGATCAACCATGGCGTGCACCGCGTCGATGAAGTCACGGCGGCGAATTGCGTCGAGCACTCGGGCGTGGTCGCGTTCCATTTCAGCACCCGTGGCCACGTTTGCGAGACGGCCGCGGTGCTCGGGGAGGCGCAGCTGGTCGTTGACACCGGCATACAGCGAGGCGAGCAGGCGGTTCTTTGCCGAGTCAAACACGAGGCGGTGGAACTTGCTGTCGAACGCGTTGTCATCGTCGCTCGCGAAACCCATCACGGGGCAGCGGGTGCAGCCGCGCTCTTCTGCGGCGGCGCGTTCGAGCGCCACGAGGTCTTCTTCGGTGCGGTGAATGGAGGCGTGCTGTGCAGCCTCAATCTCGAGCGCACGACGGTAGCTCAGAATTTCTTCGAGCGTGAAGTCGGCCAGAAACTGGTTCAACAGCGCGCTTGTGGGGGCCGCCGAGCGCACAAATGTGCCGCGCCCAGGCAACGTTTCAATCATGCCCACTGATGCGAGTGACCGCACGGCCTCGCGCACGGTCGACCGGCCGACACCGGTCTGCTCTGCGAGTTCGGGTTCGATGGGAATGCGACTTCCCACCTCCCACTCGCCAGTGGTGATCTTGCGGCGAAGGTAAGCGAGAGTCGCGCGAGCGCGCTCAGATCCCGTAGTTCCAGCCATGTTGCCCCTTGTCTGGCGCCGAAATGCACCGAAGCCTAGTTCCCCGAGTATACCGGCGACTCTCAGTGGCAACCGGGAGATAACTGTCGCGGCGCCAAAGAGCCTCGCAGCGCGTGGTGGGAGGGCGGTGATCACGCAGCGGTAATCGTGTGGCTGTCAGGTGAGTGCGAAACGGGGTGAAAAACGGGGGTGATAACCGTGAGATCTAGCTTTCAGGGGTGGCCAGCTCGTACGCTGAAAACAGAGGCAATACCGGTGCGGTTGCCTCACACCTGTGCCAAGTAAGCATCCCCCCGCTCCTTGGCACGGTGAGACTTGTCCCCCCAAATGACATGTCTGGAATCCAAGGAGGTAGCGCGACGTCCCCCCGCCGCGCTACCTCCGATTCCTTCTTAAATGGTCATGCTTGCACGGTCGCGCGCACACGCTTCGAGCGATGCGCCGCAGCGATGATGGCCCACACCAGAGGCAACACGGCAAGCCACGCAAACACCATGCGTACGGGCGCGCTCCCGCTCGGGCCGACGCTCCACTCCATCACCGCGAGCGCACTGAGCCCGAGGATCGGGCCCGCGAGCTGACCGAGCACCCCCACCGCACTAAACGTGCCAATGTACCGCCCGCTACGCTGTGCTGGCGCGTGTTCGAGGGCGGTGGCCAACAGTGCGGAGCTATTGACCCCGACGGCAAAACCGCTCAGGGCAGCCGTCAGCAGCATTGCCCAGATGGGTAGGTCAACGGCGCGCAGTGCAAGTGAAGCTGCGAGCGATACGCCCGTGAATATGAGCACGCGGCGTGCGTTTGCGAGCAGTGTCGGGCGCACCAAGAGCACGATGCTTGCCGCGATGAGCCCGATGGCCGCCGCGATCAGCACTCCGACGGTGAGACGCGTCGCGGCATCTCCCGTCGCGCCGACTCGTTCCACAACGTCGAGCGGGTGATAGGTCACAAACGCGGCGAGTACGGCGCCAGCCATGCCCTGCACCAGCAGCACGAACCCCCGCGAAAGTTGCGCGGGGCCGGCAATGCTGGGCGCTGACGGGGCGGCCGCGGGCGCTTCTTGGGGCGGAACAATACGCCGCACCGAAGCCAAGAAAATGAACGGAATGGCGAGGCTCAGGGCCGCAAACCCGAGTGTTGTCTCCCAGATACGGCTGGGCATCAGCATCAGGGCGACCAGCGCGAGCGACATGCCACCGTACCCACCAAGCACGAGGAACACGGCGCCCCGCCGGCGTTGCGACGTGAGCGCACTGCCCAAGATGGTGCGTAAGACGGCCATGGAGCCCGAAAACCCGAGCTGGGCGATGCTCCAGCCGGCGATCAATTGCGGCACGGAAGCCGCAAAACTCAGCGTCACCAGCCCGGCAGCACCGATGGCCGACCCCAGCGCCACCCAATACCAGCGTTGATGGGCGCGCGTGAGACGCATATCGGAAAGCGCACCGAAGCTGAGCGCCCCAATGATCGCGCAGATGGATCCGATCGTGGCGGTCGTGGTCACGAGCGCTGCGGTTTCTAGGGCGTGCTGTTCGGCGCCGCCGAATTGCGTGGCACGCTGTGCGATGCCGGTGACGATGGGCGGGGTCAGCGCGGCGAGCTGAACAAACTTAGCGAGGTTGACGAACACCGCGATGTTTCGCGATGCCGCCTGATCACTGAGCTGATGCATCTGACTCGGGGTCAACGTTCAAGAGCCCGGCCTCACCAGCATTTCTGATGGCCTCGGCCCGGGATCGTGCGCCCAGTTTGCGGTACACCTGCTTGAGCTGGGACTTAGTGGTTGCGGGGCTCACGAAGAGCGCAGCTGCAGCTGCAGCGGTGCTGCCGTGCTCGACCACGGCAATGAAGGTGCGATGCTCGGCGGGCGTCAGCGGCACAATCTCGCGTACAGAACTCTGCAGGCTGAATTCGGCGGGGAGTTCGGGCACGAGACGTGCCAGGGCTTCAGCTGCATCGCGGGGGATCACCCGCATCGGGAGCGTGAGCGCATACTCCTGCATCAGGTTTGCCGCGCGCTGGGCTGCAGTGCGTGCGCCGTCGAGGTCGTCGACGCGTCGAGCGCACTCTGCCTGCAGCAGTAGATACTCGGCGCGCCTGCGGGGCTGGTTCGCGACGATCTCTTGGCGTTCAAGCCCCGCTGCGATGGCCCCGGCGATGAGCGGCTCCCCGCGTCGCAGCTCGGTAAAGACCGACTCAATGCCGTCGCCGAGGAGGCGTTTGCGGGGCGAGAGGGGTTGGCCTGACTGCCACTGCAGCCGGGCTTTCAGCTCTTGCAACACCTGGTGGGTGGCGCCAAAGAGGGTCGTGGCATTGCGCCTGCGGGTGATGTTTGTGGTGAGCCGGTGCAGGGCCTCATTCGGGCCGAGGCGAGTTTCAGTGATGAGCGCATCGAGCACCACCAGGTATGGCCAGTGTTCGATGGTTTCGAAGTGAGGGGCAAGTGCTTCGAGATGCTGGGCCGCGGTATCGGCGTCACCCGTCTCGAGCGCGCTGAGCGCAGCCGCGATGCGGTACCCGGTGCCGATATAGGCGCTGTCCCAGCCGACGGGCACCTGGGTGTCTTGGGCCTCGCTGATGAGCGTGTGCGCGGCGGGCATATCGCCACGCCACGCGGCAGACCACGTGATGAGCGCCAGCGCGTGTGCGCGTGCCGCGTGCAACATGAGTGTGGAGTCAGTGCGCAGGGGCTGCACCATGCGCTCGGCCTCGGCAAATTGGCCCGCGTGCAGCAGCGTAATTGCCGAGTGGGTGAGCGCCAGCTGCAGCGGCCCGCCGTACGTTTTGATGTCATCATCGGTGAGGGTGCCGAGGGTGATCCGCACGCGCTCGACCATACGCAGCGCGAGTGATTCGTTGCCCACGAGCCTGCCGGCCACCATGCGCAGGCCAGCCGCCACCGCACCGGTAATGCCTACGCTTTCAGATTCCACCGCGAGCGGGCGGCCGGCCAATATTTTGAGCCCATTGATGGCTCGGCCGGCGCGATTGGATGGATACGCATACTCTTCGAGCAGCGCAAACGTCTCAATCACGGGGTAGCGCTCCCGAACCGACGCCGGAATATCAGATAACCAAAGCTGCGGTCTTCTGCGCACAATGGCGGCCGAAGTGACCCGACGCACCAGCAGCTCGGAAACGAGGTCCCACTGCTCTGACTTCACGGCGCTCACCACCGCGAACTGCACTCGCACATCACGAAACGCGTGTGCGGCGCGCGCGTGCACGGCCTGCAACTGCTGCGGGGTGAGTAACGCCGCAGCCCGAGCGGCCAACTCGACGCGCAGCAGGTCGTGGTGCCGATACCACCTCGTGCCGTGGTCATCGACCCAGTGCGCGAAACTTGCCTCGAGGCCAGCCTCAAGGGTGTCTGCTACGAACTCTGGGGGCATCTGCAGTATCGCTGCAAGGGCCGGGGCAGAAACCTCGTCGAAGAGCGCCGAGACGCACACCACCTGCTGCACCTCGGGCGCACTGGAGTCGAGCAGCCGCGTCACCAGATTGCGAATGAAGGCACTCGGCCGTGACGGGCCCTGCGGTGAACCGACACCCGCCTGGCCCTGATCATTGCGTTCCACAATGAGGGCTTGAGCTGCGAGCGGCCACCCTTTTGACGAGCGATACACTTGCTCGGCGATGCCCGCCCGTTCGCTCGCTGGCAGCTGCGGCGCTCGAAGCCGCACGAGCTCATCAACCTCGGGTCGGGTGAGCGCAAGGTCGACGCCAGTGAGCTCAGCAATGGGAATGGATAACCGGGCTGCCGGTGAAAGTAACTCGGGGTGCGTCTGCCGGGTGGTGACGAGAATGGTTAACGCCGACGTCGATTCAAGCGCACGAATGATGTCGAGTGCGCCGGGGCCATCAAGCACCGTGTGGATGTCGTCGAGCACCAGAAACAGCTTGCGTGCATGCTCAGTTAATGCCCGCGCCGCCGTGTGCGGGTCAACATGTGAGACGCCACCGGTCACGATGCGCTCGGCCAGGCTGTCGGGTGTGAAGAGCCTCGCCTCGTGAATCGTGTCAAAGATTCGCTGCCAGACGCCGTCTGATCCGGCATCGTTTTCTTCGAAGGGCACCCATACCGCGTCAGTGTGATGCGGGTCTCGAGCCACGAACGCTGCTGCGATCTGCGCGGCGATCACCGATTTACCGCTGCCCCCGCCACCCCGCAGCACAATCAGTGCTGGGTCGCCGTGAAGCGCGCGGTTCACGAGATCTGGGCGCGCCAAAACGGCGTACCGGTGCACGGGAAAGAAGTGAGTGCTGCGAGTGTCGACCATTGACCTGCTGTTCGCCCCCAAGGAAAACGTGCGCTTCAACCGAAGCTACCCAGCCAACTATAAGGGGCACAGAAGTGAACGCTATGAACGGGGGCAGAAAGCGCCGATACACTGCGGGGAGGAGAACGATCTGCGCTCCAGCCGCGGCATACGCGGGCAGATCACCATTACGAGAAAGGGCTCGAAACGTGGCACATGAGATCCAAGGGCGGGGCATCTTCAATCCCTACGCCGGTATGCGACAGGTCGCATCATTCACCCTGCTGAGCGATGACATTCGCGACGGCGAACCCCTGCCCGCCGAGGTGTACGCAGAGTACGCAGGCGGCGCCAATAGTTCACCTCAGCTCAGCTGGTCAGGTTTCCCCGCCGAAACGAAGAGCTTCGTCGTCACCTGCTTCGACCCCGATGCCCCCACCGGCTCGGGCTTCTGGCACTGGGCCGTCGCCAACATTCCCGCCGCAGTCACCGAGCTGTCAGCCGGTGCTGGCGCCGAGGGGGCCACGCACCTGCTGCCCGAGGGCGCCATCACGATGCCCAACGAGAAGCGTGAACCCTCATTCACGGGAGCCGGCCCGCCCGAGCACACCGGCGTGCACCACTACTGGTTCGTCGTGCACGCCCTCGACGTCGACCACATCGACATCGACCCGCAGTCCACCCCGGCCGTGCTCGGATTCATGATGCGCGAAGCCGTGCTCGCCCGCGCGATCATTGTCGCCACCGGCGAATTCGGGGGAGCGGCCTAACCGGCACACCCCACCCCACACCCCGCCGCCCCGTCACCAGATCGACCCCACGGGGCGGCGGCACTGTCACCAACCACCCATAAACACCCGCCCACGCGAGCAACGGCTTGGTTACAAAGCCACACCCGTTTGGGTGAATGCGCGGTGGGGCGGTTACGATGCTGGAAACGGCGTATTGCTGCGCCGTTCACCCACTCGCCTCGGCACCGCTGCCGCGGCCAGCATCGTAAGGATTCGATAGCACATGAGCCAGATCTCATTTCGCCGCCGCGCGCTCACACTCGTAGGCATTGCCGCGGCCGCAACCCTCACCCTTTCTTCCTGCTCATCGGCTCCCGCCGAGAGCTCGGGCGCAGACGCCGCAGAGAAGATCACGATCGGCATCAGCCAGCTCGCACCGCACCCCGCGCTCGACGCTGCCACCGAGGGCTTCAAGCAGGCCTTCTTCGACGCCGGCTACGAAGATGACAAAACCGTCGAGTTCGACGTGCAGAACGCCAACGGTGAGCAGTCGACTGCCGTCACGATCGCGCAGAGCTTCGCCTCCTCAGACCTCGACCTCGTGCTCGCCGTCGCCACCCCCGCAGCGCAGGCCGCAGCGCAGGCGATCACCGACAAGCCCGTGCTCTTCACCGCCGTCACCGACGCGCTCGCCGCAGAGCTCGTCGATTCAGACGAAAAGCCCGGCGCTAACGTCACCGGCACGGTCGACGCGGTTCCCGAGGATGCCCTCGTGACCCAGTTCGAGCTCATCAAGGAGATTGACCCCGACGCCAAGAAGGTCGGCATCGTGTACGCATCGGGCGAGGTGAACTCTGAGGTGCAGGTCAAGAACGCTGAGTCCGTCGCCAAGGATCTCGACCTCGAGATCGTCACGAAGACCGTCACCACGGCCAACGACATCGCGCAGGCCACCGAGGCGCTCGGCGACGTTGACGCGATCTACGTACCCACCGACAACATGGTTGTCAACGGCATCGCCTCGCTCGTGCAGGTGGCAGAGACCAAGCAGATCCCCGTGATCGGCGCCGAGCCCGGCACCGTCGAGGGCGGCGCCGTTGCCACCTACGGCATCGATTACACCAAGCTCGGTAAGCAGACCGGCGAGATGGCTATCCGCATCCTCGAGGGCGCAGACCCTGCCACCACCCCCGTTGAAGAGCCGAGCGAGCTCAGCTACGTTGTGAACACCGCGGCTGCGAAGCGCATGGGCGTGGAGATCCCCAAGGGGATTCTCGACCAGGCAACGGTCGTCGAGTAACCAACGGTTTCTCGACTCGCGGGCCAGCAAGCTCGTAGGGGCGCGGTAACGTATCACGCATACCCTCACCGGCCCCCGCCGCCCATCAATCGGGCAGCGCGGGGGCCACAGTGCCAGGCGCGCATCGCGCCTGGCACTCGCCTTATCTTCGAGGCGAATGAACGCATGAAGGAACGGATAACGCATGATCGGTGCGATCGAACTTGGCCTCATCTACGGGGTGATGGCGCTTGGCGTCTATCTGACATTTCGGGTGCTGAACTTCCCTGACCTCACGGTCGACGGAAGTTTCACCACCGGAGCGGCCACCGCGGCCGCGCTGATCACCGCGGGCCACAACCCCGTGCTCGCCACTGCCGCGGGCGCCATCGTCGGCGTGATCGCGGGCGCCATCACGGGCCTGCTGCACACGAAGGGCAAGATCGACGGGCTGCTCGCCGGTATCTTGACCATGATCGCCCTGTGGTCGATCAACCTGCGCATCATGGGCACGGTGAAAGAGAACTCGGCGGTCGCGGCCAACCTGCCGCTGCTGCGCGCCGAGACCCTGTTCACCCCGCTGCGCGACGCGAACCTGCTCGGCAGCTGGGCAGGCATCGCGATCATCGCGGTGGGCGTGCTCGTGCTGAAGTTCTTGGTCGACTGGTTCTTGACCACCAACCTGGGTCTCGCGATTCAGGCCACGGGCGATAACGGCCCGATGATCCGCAGCTTCGGCGTCAGCACCGACGGCACCAAGATCCTCACGCTCGCAATTTCGAACGGCTTCGTGGGCCTGTGCGGCGCGCTCGTCGCCCAGTACCAGGGGTTCTCAGACATCAGCATGGGCGTCGGCCTGATTCTCGTCGGCCTCGCCTCGGTGATTCTCGGCCAGGCGATCTTCGGCCAGCGCTTCATCTGGGTCGCGACCCTCGCCGTGATCTTCGGCGCGGTGCTCTACCGCCTCATCATCTTCTATGCACTGCGCGTCGGCCTCGACCCCAACGACATGAAGCTCGTCACCGCGCTGCTCGTGGTGGCCGCGCTGCTGCTGCCCCGCTGGGGCTTGCTGCGCAAGATCCCCAAGCTGGGCAAGCGCGGCGGCAGCGTCGTGTTCGAGACGGTTCCTGCGGCGCCCAAACACGCTGATCCGGATCATGGCCCCGCGGCCGCGGCCGCCCCGGGCGCCGATGCCAGCGAGGCACCCGCACGAACGAGCGAGAGGTAAGCGCATGCTCAACATCGACACCATTGAGAAGACGTTCTTTGCGGGCACGATCAACGAACGGCGCGCGCTCGCCGGCCTGAACCTGCAGCTCGCCGAGGGTGATTTTGTCACTGTCATCGGGTCAAACGGTGCGGGCAAGTCGACGCTGCTGAACGCGATTTCAGGTCGCTACACCGTTGATTCGGGCAGTATCGAGATCGATGGCACCCGGGTTAACAAGCTCAGCGAGCACCAGCGCGCGAAGTTCATCGGCCGGGTGTTTCAAGACCCGATGGCGGGCACGGCCCCCGAGCTCACCATCGAGCAGAACCTGGCGCTCGCGGTGCGCCGCGGCAAGGTGCGTGGCTTAGGCCCCGCGCTCACCCGCCCGCTGCGCGAACGCTTTCGCACTGAACTGCAGTCGCTCGAGCTGGGGCTCGAGAACCGGCTCACCGCCAAGGTGGGGCTGCTGTCTGGCGGGCAACGCCAGGCGCTGTCGCTGTTGATGGCTGGGTTCACGCACCCGCGCATTCTGCTGCTCGATGAGCACACGGCGGCGCTTGATCCGCAGCGCGCCGCGCTCGTGACCGAGCTCACCGATCGCATCGTGTCGCAGGGCGGCCTCACCACATTGATGGTGACGCACAACATGGAGCAGGCGATTCAGCTGGGCAACCGCCTCATCATGATGCACGAGGGGCGCATCGTCTTCGAGGCTTCGGCCGAGCAGAAGAAAGCCCTCACGGTGCCGCTGCTGCTGGCCGAGTTCGCGAAGATCAAGGGCGCACAGCTCGACGATCGCGCGCTGCTCGCGTAGCGCGCCTCACCGCGCTCGCAGCGCACGCGACATACAGTGGGCGTATGCCCGCCGTCGTCATCACCGCTGAACCGTTCTGGGACGAGCTTGTTGACCGCGCACTCGCGCGTGCGACGGCCTGGAACGCCACCTCTCGTGACCTGTTTGCGGGGGTGACGGGCGACCCCGAGGGCGTCGAGTTCACCAGGCGACTGTTTGAACTGTTGCTCGGCGATGATGACGCCGTCACGTCGGCGCTCGAGCTGAAGCGGCTCGCCCCCGAGGCGCCAGCGTCGATGCCCGCCCCCGACCGCCTGCTGCTGCGGGCGGGCGGGGCGGTGTCGCTCGGGCTGCCGTGGGCGGTGATGCCGGTGGTGCGCCGTTGGCTGCGTGACCGGCTCACCCACCTGGTGTTGGCCACGAGGTCACCGGGCGCAATCGCCGAGGCGCTGCGCCGGCACACCGACGCCCGCGTGATGCCCGTCGTGCGCCCGCTCGGTGACCGGGTGATCGGCCCGGCCGGGGTGGCCCGCGAGACGGCCCGCCTCATCGCACTCGCCTCGATGCCGGCGGTGACGCACCTCGTTGTCGACCCCGCGCGGCTCGTGCCCGGTGGCAGTGACTGGTCGGCCGACGCTGATGCCGCGGCGACCGCGTGCGCGCTGCGCCCTATTTTGTTGGCCGCGCTCGAGCACCACACCGCGGTGCTGATCGAACCCACGAGTGTGCGCTGGGCGCGCCTCATCCCCACCATTCTTGAACTCGCGCTCGTCGACTCAGTGTTCGACCGGTTGCGGGTGGGCGTGGGCATCTTCGCCGAGCTGCCCGAATCAAGAGAGCTCTACAGCCAGGTCAGTCGGTGGGCGCTGCGCCGCGTCGCCGACGGCGGCGCCCCCGTTGAAGCCAGCATTAGCGTGGGCGGGGTCGCCGCGCACGAGCGGGTGAGCGCGGTGCGCTCGGGGCTGCCCGTGCCCGTGGTGGAAGACGATGTGGCCATCGCCGCCCAGCAGCTGGCGCTGATCGAACTCGCCCTGCACGCGGGCCGCGCGGCCGCGCTGCGCCCCATCATCGCGACCGAAGACCCGCTGATCATCGCCGCCGCCATTGAGGCCGCCGCGAAGCTCGGCTCACACGACCTGTTCTCGGTGCGCATGCGCGCGGGGGTGGCCCCTGGCTTCGCCGAACGGCTCGCGGCCGAACGCCGCGTGGCCGGGACACCCGAGATTCCTGAGGTGCGCGTGTGCCTGCCGGTGACTGATCCGCGCGAGTACAACGGCGCGATCGATCTGCTGGTGCCGCTCGCCTTCGAGGGCGCCGCGCGCGCCCCCGAACGCGAGGAAGCGCGCGAAACGGTCTTTCGTGATGCCGCGGTGCTCGCCTGCCGCGATGCGCGCACCTCGCACCGCACCCAGTCGCGCAGCCGCGAGTGGGATCCCACCGAGCGCGACAGCGCACTGTTTTATCGCGCCCCCGATGAGGCAGCGCGCTTTGACACCGGCGGCCTCACCGCCGCGGTGCTGGGCCTCACCCGCGGCGAAACCGGCGAGATCGTGCTCACCGAGGTGACCGAGGCCCGCGCGATCCCCGTGGTCTCGGCGACCGGGTTCGCCAACGAACCCGACACCGATGCCTCGCGCGCCGAGAACCGCGACTGGGCACGCCGCATCGTGACGCTCGCCCGCGCCGACGTCGCTGCTGCTGCTGGTGCTGATGTGGTTGACGAAGCTCGCGTACCCGGTGCTGGGGGCGCGGCGAATGATCCGGATCCCGCGGCCAGTCACGCCATCGACACCGTTGACGCCCTCACCGCCGCGGCCCGCTGGCGCCGGCTTGGGCACGGTCAGCGCGCGATTCACCTGCGCCGGCTCGCGCTCGGCGCCGTGGCGGCGCGCGACCGCCTGCTGCGCACGCTTATCGCTGAGACCGGGGCGCCCGTGCGCGATATTGACGCAGAAATCGGCCGCATTGTCGACGCCGCGCGCTACACCGGGCAGCTCGCCGAGGGCCTCGCCGCCGTGCGCGGCGCGACCTTCACCCCCGACGAGCTCGCGCTCGTGACGGGCGACGCCTGGGCCGGTATCGCTGCCCACGCCGAAGCCGTGCTCGCGGCGCTGGGGGCCGGCAGCGGGGTGCTGTGGGTGGCCCCGGCAAGCCTTGCGCAATCGGCCCGTGCGCTGCTCGAAGAGTGGGCCGCCGCGGGGCTGCCCGCCGGTAGCGTCACCCTCGAAGTGCTCACGCACCCTGAGCAGCTCGCCGAACTTGACGAGGTGGGCGGGGTCGATCGTGCCATCGTGCTCGGTGATCGCTCCGCGGCGACCGCGCTCGCACATCGCCGCCCCGAGCTCACCGTCGAGGGCCGCTTTCTCGCCCGCGGCAGCATCATCGTGATGCCCTCGGCCGAGCTCTCGCACGCGGTCGATGACGTGATTGCCTCGGCGTTCACCGGCTCGCTGCTCGCCCGCGCCAACCAGGTGATTGTGGTGGGCAGTGTGGGGCGCGTGCGCCGCTTCACGCAGGCGCTCGCCGATGCGGTGCGCAGCCTGCGCGTGGGGGACTCTTCGCGCTCGCTTGCGGGCGACAGTACCGGTGAGGGTGGCGAGCACGATCCGCTCGCGGCCTGGGTTGGCCCGCTGCCCGTGCCGCCCACCGCCGCACAGCTGCGCGCGCTCACGACCCTCGAGCGTGGCGAACGCTGGGCCCAGCAGCCGGAGCCGCTCGCGGGCGATACCGGGAGCGACGCCGATCGTGATCGCAGCCGTGACCGTGACCGCGGCCCCGACAGCGATGGCCACCGTGACCCGGGCGAAGCTCACGCGGCCAGCGGGAGACTGCGGCGCCCCGGCGTGCGCGCGGGCGTTGCCGCACACTCACCCTTCTGGGCTGCCGCGGCGGGGCTACCCGTCATCGGTGTGGTGCATGCGCACACGCTGGCTGAGGGGATCCGGATCCAAAATTCGGCCGGCAGCGGTGCGGTCGCAGGCCTGCAATCGACCTCGCCCTCTGAGGTCGGGGTGTGGCTCGAGAACGCCGAAGCGGCCACGCTCTCGCTCAACCGAGCCACGAGCGATGTGCGCGTCGAACGGCAGCCCGTTGGCGGTTGGAACGACGCCGGCATGGGGCTCGCGCCGCTCTCGGCCGGCCCCAATCGGCTCGTCACCCTCGGGTCGTGGCGGTTGCGGCCGGGCACCCCCAGCAGCACGCTGCACCTGCGCGGTCTGGCCCCGCAGGTCACCCAGCTCATCGAAACGATGCAGCCCGAGCTCTCATACGACGACTTCGATGAGCTGCGACGTGCGGCGCTCGCAGACTCGCTCGCGTGGCGCACCAGCTTCGCCCCCGACCGCGACACCGCGGGCCTCGGCACCGAACGCAACATGCTGCGCTACCACCCCGTGCCCTCGCTGATCAGGCTTTCTGAGGGCGCCCGCGTGGTGGAGCTCGTGCGCGTGATCGCGGTGGCGCTGCTCGTGGATGCCCCCATCACGGTGTCGACGGGGGAGGAATTACCCGCATCGCTCGCCATTCACCTCTACAAAAACGGCATCGAAGTGTCACAAGAGGGTGACGACGAATGGGTCGAGGCGGCGCTGGCCACCAAGGATGTGCCGCACGAAGCGTTCGAGCGACGCGTGCGCCTCATCGGAGGGGATGCCGAGCACCACGCGGCCGAGTTTGGCGGGCGCGACCTCGTCGCGCTGTGGGCCGAGCCGGTCACGATGGCTGGGCCGGTCGAAATTTTGTCGCTCGTGCGCGAACAAGCTGTGTCGGCTCGTGCACATCGGCACGGGCTCGCGGTGCCCGTGCCGGGGCTCGACGCGCGCTAGCGAATACGCATCTCGACGTGCGGAATATCGTCTTCGAGAAACACGTCACCGGTGACGCGAAACCCAAACCGGGCGTACCAATCAGCGAGGTGCGCCTGCGCATGAATTCTGATGGCGGCCGTGCCGCAGTGCGCAATCGCTGCCCGCAGCAGTGCTCCCGCGGCGCCGCGACCGCGCCAGGCGGGGGCGGTAACGACGCGGCCAATGCTCATGAGCCCCGCCTCATCTGCGGTTTCGTCGAGAATGCGCACCGAGGTGGCGATCTCGCCTGCTGGCCCCTCGGCCCACATCTGTAAGCATCCGGGCTCGAGATCGCGGCCATCAAGATCGAGATACACGCAGTTCTGCTCAACCACGAAGATCTCTTGGCGCAGCTTCGCGATCGCGTAAAAGGTGCGCGCGGGCAGCTCATCGAGGCTCTCAGTGATGCGCAGCGTGAGGCCGTCGGGCAGCTCGATCTGGTCGGGTGTGATGCTCATGAAGCAAGTGTGCCACGCCCATGTGCACTCGATTTCCATTCAGGGGCTCGAGCCGGTATCTTTAATTCTGGTTGTGCATGCACGATCATTTTGGCGGATTGCCCGAGCGGCCAAAGGGAGCTGACTGTAAATCAGCCGCGCAAGCTACGTGAGTTCGAATCTCGCATCCGCCACCAAGTAAAACCCGATCAGATCTCATCTGGTCGGGTTTTTTGGTACCCGCTCTCATCTGGTCAGGCGGGGCGCCTACCGCGAGATACGATGACGACGACGCCTGACACGGTCGTCACCTCGATGCGAAGGAGCCCCCATGGAAACCGCCCCGATTCTTGCTTGGACGTTGCGCAACGAAATTGCCATTCCGCAAGATGTCATCTCGCTGCTGCTGGAGGGCGAGCAGGCGGTGGCCTCGTTCCAAACTTTTCGAGACTCTGCGACCTTTACGACGAAACGACTCATCGTGCGTGATGCCCAGGGCATGACCGGCAAAAAGGTTGAGGTGTACTCGCTGCCCTACAGCTCAATCAACATGTGGTCGTCAGAGAACGCTGGCGGAATTTTGGACCGCGACGGCGAGATTGAACTCTGGACGCGTGCGGGGCACATCAAGGTGAAGCTCGGTAAGGGCGCCGATGTGCGACGCATCGACAGCCTGATCGCGTGGGCCGTGTTGCAGTCTCACTAACGGCCTGACTCCCCGGCAGCGCGCGGGCCGCTGCCGGGCTGGCAGCTTCGCCCCCTGTGGGCGGGCGCAGCCGTGCAAAAGTACGCGCGCCGGGGTGTTGACGCGGGGCTAAGGTTCATGAGGTAGGCAGGCGCACTGTGGCGCCCGCCTGGATCACCGGAGATCCGGAAGGAAACATCATGAATGACACACCCAAACCTGCGCACCTCGCCGATGAGGAGCATCTCGCCGTTCTCGGCTACGAAGGCAAGTTTGACCGCTCCATGAGCCTGTGGGCGAACTTCGCCCTCGGGTTCACCTACCTCTCGCCGCTCGTGGGCGTTTATTCGCTGCTCGCGATCGCCCTGTCGACCGGTGGCCCGCCCTCGATCTGGTGGATCGTGATCGTCGCCTGCGGGCAACTGCTCGTTTCGCTCGTGTTCGGCGAGATCGTCTCGCAGTTTCCCATTCACGGCGGCATCTACCCCTGGGCGCGCAGGCTGTGGGGCCGCCGCTACGCCTGGATGGCCGCGTGGGTCTACATCTGGGCGATGATCGTCACGATCACCTCGGTGGCCGAGTTTGGCGCGGGCTTCGTCACGAGCCTGCTGGGCATCGAACTCACCCCGCTGTCAACGCTGATCACCGCCCTCGGGCTGCTGCTTTTGGCCCTCGCCATCAACTTCACCGGCACCAAATCGCTTGCGCGTATCGCCCGCCTGGGCCTCTTCGCCGAACTCATCGGTGTCATCGGGCTCGGGCTCTACCTGCTGCTCTTTCAGCGCGTGCATGACTTCTCGGTGTTCTTCGACACCATGGGCACCGCGGGCGACGGCTCATACCTGCCCGTGTTCATGGCCTCGGCGCTCGCCGGCCTGTTCTTGTTCTACGGCTTCGAAGCGTGCGGCGATGTCGCAGAAGAGGTGGCTGATCCGGCGCGACGCATTCCCCGCGCCATGATCATGACTATTCTCGTGGGCGCCGTATCTGCGCTGTTCTCCTTCGGCGGCTACGTGCTGGCCGCCCCCAACCTGGAAGACATCGTGGCGGGCAAGGTCGCCGACCCGATCCCCGCGATCCTCGAGGCAACCCTCGGCACGGTGGGCGCCAAGGCATTCTTGGTGATCGCCGTGCTCGCGTTCATCTCGTGCGTGCTGAGCCTGCAGGCCGCCGCCAGCCGCCTGCTCTACTCCTTCGCGCGCGACGGCATGCTGCCCGGCTACAAGTGGCTGTCGCAGGTGTCGCCCCGCACCAAGGTGCCCAACAACGCGTTGATCGTGGCGTGCACGGTGCCCGCGCTGATCTGCGTGCTGATCTTCGTCAACGACGGCATTCTCGTGGCCGTCACGTCGTTTGCGATCCTCGGCATCTACCTGTCGTTCCAGATGGTCGTGCTCGCCAGCCTGAAGCAGCGGCTGCAGGGGTGGAAGCCCGCAGGCCCCTTCAACCTGCGCACCGCCGGCTTCGTGATTAACGTGCTCGCGCTGGCCTACGGCATCTTCGCCATGGTGCTGCTGGCGACACCTGGCAGCTCGGGCGATTTCTTTGCCGATCACATCGTGTTGATCGGCCTGGGCGTGGTGCTCGTGACCGGGTTCGCATACCTGTTTATCGCCCGCCCCGACGTGAAGTCAGATGCGCCGCAGGGCGACGCGAAGGTCGTCGCAGACGAGATTCGTCGCCGCACCGGGCAGATCTCAGTGCGGTAGCCACCAGGCTGCAACCGAGCCGCTTTGCGGCAGCACAAACGCAGCGAGGGCCGCTGCCGACCGGAGTGATCCGGTGGGCAGCGGCCCTCGCTGCGTGCGTTCAGCGGTGCCGACGCGTGGTGTGAAGCGGCATGCCCAGATCGCTCTTCAGCGGCAGAAACCCGTGAGAATCCCCCGATGAAAAGGGGTCAGGCATGCAAAAATCGCCTGGTGTGACAGCTCAGCTGGTACACCAGGGCGACTCAAAAATTATGCGAAACGGCCGCGCAGCTCGGCTGCGTGGCGAATGTCTCCCTCGAGGGAAGCCAACTGCTCGTCTGAGAGGCTGCCACGCTTCTTAGCGGCGTCGAGGCGCTCAAGGCCGTTTTCTACTTCTTGGTCGAGCCCGTCGGTGACGAGGCGCTGCACGCTGTCAGGCAGACGTTGAAAGCTGGAAGTGTCCATGTGGTCAGAATACCCCGAACTGGCCCCCAGATGCTGCACCAAGTTGTTAAGCACCAAATGTCGTGCTGTGTTCTCGGTGCACAAACAACCTCTGTGCGATGAATATTGCGATGCAATGGGTGAGCGAAATTGCGTGACTCTCGCCGGTTGGTGCACCCGCGCGAGGGCGAACGCTCGGTAGACTCGCGCTTATGAGCGAATTCGTCGTGTCACTGCCGAGCGATCCTGGTCTTCTTGAGGCCGTACAACACACGCTGGGGGAGACCCCCAACGTGCGATTTGTTGAGTGGGACTTAATTACCCCAGCACCCGCTGACTCAATAAACATTGTTGTTCCTCCCTATTGGGGCGGAGCGCGCAGGCTTGCGAATCTCGCCGCGGTGAACCCGCAGCTCGTGCAGTGGCAGTCGATCGGTTACAACGGTGTAGGGGATCACCTGCCCGAGGGCCTGCCGTTCGCAAACGCGAGCAGCGTGCACGAAGCCTCGACCGCTGAGCTAGCGCTCGGCCTCACCCTCGCCTCGCAGCGCGGCATCGACGCGTTTGTGCGCCAGGCCACGACTCACACTTGGGATCTGCGCTCGTACCCGAGCCTCGCCGATCGGCGCGTGCTGATCGTCGGCTACGGCGGCGTCAGCAAGGCCATCGAGGCCCGGCTCGCCGGCTTCGAGGTTGATGTGACCCGGATCGCGCGCACCGCGCGCCAAGACACCTCACTCACGGGCGCATCGGTGCCCGTGCACGGCATGGACGAGCTGAAGGCGTGCCTGGCCAATGCCGAGATTGTGATTTTGGCGGTGCCGCTGACGGCTGAGACGACGAGCCTGCTGGGCGCCGACGAACTCGCCGCGCTGCCCGATGGCGCACTGATCGTCAACGTCGCGCGCGGCCCCGTGGTCAACACTGACGCGCTCATGGCTGAGCTCAACGCCGGCCGGTTGCGCGCGGCGCTCGACGTCACCGACCCCGAGCCGTTGCCCGCCGACCACCCGCTGTGGGACTGCCCCAACCTCATCGTCACGCCCCACGCTGGCGGCGACTCGAGCGCGATGCTGCCCCGCATGTCGGCGCTCATCACCCGCCAGATCACGCACCTGCTGGCCGGCGAGTCCCCCGAAAACCTCGTGCAGGTCGGTTAGCCACGACCCACGATTCACGCGCGGCAGTGACCTGAGAATCTCTCGGGAATTGCCGCGCGCATGGTGGCCTCAATGCCACCATGAAAAGCACAGGCACGGCATTCGTGCGCTGTTCACTGAGACAGGAAACGATAACAATGGCGAAGTATCGAGTTCAAAACCCCGCGACGGGCGAGATTGTCGAGACCTTCGAATCTGCAACCGATGCGCAGATCGAGCAGTCGCTCGCAAGCGCAGACGCTGTATACCGCGAGTGGCGTGAGCGCAGCGTGCAAGAGCGCGCGCAGGTCGTCAAGCGCGTGGCCGAGCTGTTTGCGGAGCGCAAAGAAGAGCTCGCCGGCATCATCGCACTCGAGATGGGCAAGTCACTCGCCGAGTCAATCGACGAGGTCGAGTTCGCGATCGAGATCATCGAGTACTACGCGGTGCACGGGCCCAACCTCATCACCGATGTTGAGATCCCCAGCACCGTTCCCGGCAAGGCCACCATCGAGCAGCTGCCCGTGGGTGCGCTTCTGGGCATCATGCCCTGGAACTTCCCGTACTACCAGGCGGCTCGCTTCGCGGCACCCAACCTGCTGCTGGGCAACACGATCCTGCTGAAGCACGCCGATGTGTGCGCGCGTTCGTCGCTCACCATTCAGGCCATCATGGAAGAGGCCGGCGTGCCCGTCGGCGGCTACCAGAACGTGTTTGCCTCGCACGACCAGATCGCCACGATGATCGCTGACCCCCGCGTGCAGGGCGTCTCGCTCACCGGATCAGAGCGTGCCGGCGCCATCATCGGCGCCCAGGCTGGCGCGCACCTGAAGAAGTGCGTGCTCGAGCTCGGCGGCATCGACCCGATGGTCGTGCTCGACTCTGACAACGTGGCAGATGTGGCCCGCCAGGCGTGGGAGTTTCGCACCTACAACGTCGGCCAGGTGTGCAACTCGAACAAGCGCCTCATCGTGATGGATGACATCTACGACGAGTTCGTTGCCGAGCTCGTGCGCCTCGCTGAGGGCCTCACCCCCGGCGACCAGCTGAACCTGGGCGAGGGCGAATTCGTGCCGATGTCGACCCGTGCCGCGGCCGAAACGGTCAACGCGCAGGTGCAGAAGGCTGTTGCCTCGGGCGCCCGGCTGCTCGCGGGCGGCGTGCTGTCTGATGGCCCCTCGGCGCACTACTCGCCGGCCGTGCTCGTCGACGTGCCCCGCGACTCTGAGTCGTACGGCGAAGAGCTGTTTGGCCCGGTCGCCACGGTCTACCGCGTCTCGAGCGACGCTGAGGCGCTCGAACTCGCGAACGACTGCGCACTGGGCCTGGGCGGCTCGGTGTTCTCAACCGACGAGGCCCGCGCTGCACGCGTCGCCTCGAAGCTCGAGGTCGGCATGGCGCACGTCAACACGATCGCGGCTGAGGCCGCAGAGCTGCCCTTCGGCGGTGTGAAGCGCTCGGGCTTCGGCCGCGAGATGGGCCCGCTCGGCATCGGCGAATTCGCCAACAAGCGCCTCTACTTCGTCGCGAAGTAGCGCGCTGCACTAACGCCCCCGCGGGAATTTCCGCGGGGGCGTTGTGCTGCCCTCGATCCGGGTCCTGATGCGGCCGCGATGGCGTGCGCAGCGAGCCGCGCTGCGGTCGGAATGAGCGGATCCGGATCATGCCGCGCCGCCGCGACCCCGTCCTGGGCGCGCGAGCAAGCGGGCACCTGGGGCACCGGGAGCTTGCGAGAGTAGACTTGGTGGGGAGTGCGCCGGAATTCCGGCGTGCGTTCCCAAGATCCCCGCTTGCACCTTGGAGTGAAAAGAACATGGCTGAACAGTCCCGCCTTGATAAGGTCATCGCCCTTGCCCGCCACCGCGGCTTCGTATTTCAGGCGGGTGAGATCTACGGCGGATCTCGCTCGGCATGGGATTACGGCCCGCTCGGCACCGCGTTGAAAGAGAACATCAAGCGCCAGTGGTGGAAGACCATGGTGCAGAAGCGCGAAGACGTCGTCGGTATCGACTCGAGCGTCATCCTGCCCAAGAAGGTGTGGGAGGCCTCAGGCCACGTTGAGGTATTCAGCGACCCGCTCATCGAGTGCCTCAGCTGCCACAAGCGCTACCGCGAAGACCACCTGATCGAGGCCTTCGAGGACAAGAAGGGCCGCGCGCCCAAGGACGGCATGGCAGAAATCGTCTGCACCAACTGCGGCACCCGCGGTGAATGGACCGAGCCGCGCGCCTTCTCGGGCCTGCTCAAGACCTTCCTCGGCCCCGTTGATGACGAAGCCGGCATGCACTACCTGCGCCCCGAAACCGCTCAGGGCATCTTCGTGAACTTCGCGAACGTGCTGCAGGCCGCTCGCATGAAGCCCCCGTTCGGCATCGGCCAGATCGGCAAGAGCTTCCGCAACGAGATCACGCCCGGTAACTTCATCTTCCGCACCCGCGAGTTCGAGCAGATGGAGATGGAATTCTTCGTCGAGCCCGGCACCGATGAAGAGTGGCAGGAATACTGGATGGCCGAGCGCATGGCTTGGTACACCGGCCTCGGCATCAAGGCAGACAACCTGCGTTTCTTCGACCACCCGAAGGAAAAGCTGTCGCACTACTCGAAGCGCACCACCGACATCGAGTACCGCTTCGGCTTCACCGGCGGCGAGTGGGGCGAGCTCGAGGGCATCGCCAACCGCACCGACTTCGACCTGAAGACGCACTCTGAGCACTCGGGCAAGGATCTCAACTTCTTCGACCAGACCAATGACGCGCGCTACACGCCCTACGTTATTGAGCCCGCGGCAGGCCTCACCCGCTCGCTGATGGCCTTCTTGGTCGACGCCTACCGCGAAGAAGAAGTGCCCAACTCGAAGGGCGGCACCGACAAGCGCACCGTGCTGGGTCTCGACCCGCGCCTCGCGCCGATCAAGGTTGCCGTGCTGCCGCTGAGCCGCAATGAGAAGCTGTCACCCATGGCGCGCGAGCTCGCTGCAGAACTGCGCGAAGACTGGAACATCGACTTCGACGACTCGGGCGCCATTGGCCGCCGCTACCGTCGTCAGGACGAGATCGGCACGCCGTTCTGCGTCACGATCGACTTCGATTCGCTCGATGACAAGGCCGTGACCGTGCGCGAGCGCGACACCATGCAGCAGGAGCGCGTGCCGCTCGACAAGTTGTACGGCTACCTCGCCGAGCGTTTGCGCGGTGCATAACCACGCAACACGCGCGTGAAAACGAATCCTCTCACCCACGTCACCAGACGCGGGTGAGAGGATTGTTTGTATGACGAGCAGCACACCGAGCGATTTGAACTCGGCGCCACAGGATTCGCCCGCCCCGCCGCAGCCGGGGGCGACGCCGCAGCCCGCCCAGCCTGCGATGCCGCAGTGGGCGGCCCAGCGGCGCGTCTGGCGCACCGTCGAGACCGAACCGCTCGAATACCACCGCCTGCTGCGCGGCACCGCCGGGTATCGGTGGTGGAAGCCGCTGCTATTGCTGCTGCTGTCGGGCGTCTACTTCGGCGTCTTTACGGTCGTCGTGGGCTTCGCTTCGATCCCGCTGATGATGTGGCTTGATCCGTCGTACCTCAACGACATCGCAGCGGGCACCGGCGAGATTCTCGATACCCAGCGCCCCGTGTCGGTGTTCGTGAGCCTCGTCTCGATCATCGTCATGATTCCGGCCGTGATGCTCGCCATGCTGAGCATGGGGATGCGCCCCGTGGGTCGTATCTGGTCGGTGGCTGGCCGCATGCGCTGGGGCCTGTTTGGCAAGCTGATGGGGGTGGCGGTCGCCTCGGTGGTCGTCATGAACCTCGTGGGCATTGTCGCGGGTCTCGTGCTTGACCCCGCCACAGCGAGCGCCCCGCTGGCGTCGCAAGACGACAGCTTCAGCTGGCAGCTCGCCGGTATCTCGATGCTGCTCGTGCTCTTGCTGGTGCCGTTTCAGGCCGCAGCCGAAGAAGTTGTGTTTCGCGGCCTGTTCATGCAGGTTCTGGGCTCATGGGTGAAGAACCCGTGGCTCGCGATCTTGCTGCCCACGCTGGGCTTTGCCGCTGCCCACATCTATGACATGTGGGGGCTCGCCGCCGTCGGCCTGATGGGTGGCGTCGCCGCCTGGCTGAGCTGGCGCACCGGTGGCCTCGAAGCCGCCATCGCCATTCACATCGTCAACAACCTCATCGCGTTTGGGTTCATGGCCGCGGGGCTTGCCGGTTCGACCGCGCAGACCGAGTCGAGCGGCGGCGCAGGCACGCTGATCGGTGAAATCGCAGGTCTGGGCACCTTTATCTGGCTCACGCTGATCGTGTTTCGACGCGGCGGATACGGCCGACAGCGCATCGACCTCGTAAACATTGAGATGCCTGCTGCGCCCGCCGGGGCTGCGCCGATGGCTGCGCCTGCTGCGCCGATTGCCGCGCCGGCTGCACCTGTTGCGCCCGTTGCCACACCAACGCCCGAAGTCGGCACCGAAACCACCCCCGAGAACGGATCTTCACATGCTTGACGCCTACGTTGTCGGCCACGGCATTACCGAGCTCGCCGCCGCCCTTGAGCTGGCCGAGGTGGGGTTGCGCGTGCGCATCGCCGCCCCCGCGCAGGCCAGCGCACCCGCTGCTGCCGAAGCCAGCGCTGCCGGTCCGAGCCCCGAGGCCCCCGATCGCGGTGAGCCAGACGATGACGGCGCGATTCGTGCCCTGCTGGCCCACCTGGCCGCCCCAATTGGCACCAAGCCAGGGGAGGAGCGCGCAGCGAACACCGCTGTGCATACCGCGGCGGGGCTTGCGGCCATTACCTGCCCGCCCGGGCGCACGCTGCTGCGTGGCGCGAACGGGCAGTGGGCGCCGCTGCCCGAGGTAAATGTGTGGGGTATCCCCGCGGTGCCGATGTCGGGCGAAGCCGCGGCATTGCTGGGCGGCAGGGGTGCATTGCGCGCCTCGGTCGATCGGGTGCGCCCGGTGCTGACGATCGGTAAAACGGTGGGCCTGGGTGCGCTCGTGCGCAGCCGCATGGGCCAGCAGGTGCTCGACCGCGTGGTCAACACGCTCGTGGGTGCCCGCTATGGTGTGCCGGCCGACAATGTCGACGTCGCGATCGCGGCGCCGGGCCTGAATGGCGCGCTCACCAGCGCCGGATCGCTCTCTGGCGCAGTGCTCACCGAAGCCGAGAGCTACGTTGCACGTGAAACGCTTGTACGCCCCGCTGTGGGCTGGGCGGGGCTGCGTGCCGCGCTGCTCGAGCGCCTCGCGCTGTACAACGTGCAGTTTGGCGCCGCGGCGACCACGGTCACCGAACTCGCGGTTGATGCAGAGGCCCCCAACCAGCACATGACCCCGCACTGGCAGGTGCGCGAGGACACCGGAGAGGTCTTCGACGTGGTCGCACTCGCGGCCGGCCGCGACGGCTCGCGCGAAACACCGGCCGCGCTGCAGTCCATCGAACTCGGGCTGCACGCTGTGCCGGGGGCGGTCATCTGGCGCCCTCAGCTGACGGCCGTGGTGCCCGAGGCGAGCGTGCCCGAGCACGTGCTCACCGCGGTGGCTGCGCTCGAGGCGGCGGCGGGTGAGGGACACGGACGTGGATCAACACCCCACACCGTAAGCATCGGCACCGCAGCGATCGAGCCACTGGCCGTGGGCGCGGGCTGGTCGGTGCGGTACGAAGAAGCGGGCGCGGGCCACTGGCGCGTGACCGCCGCGGGGCCCGCGCAGATTGCCGCTGACGCCCTGAACACTGCCGATACGCCCCGCGCGCTGAGCGCCGACGCGCTCGCCCAGGTGCACGCCGAGGTGCCCGCGCTCGCGGGTGCCCGCGCCGCCTGGGTGCTCGCGCCCTGGGCGACCGTCACCGAGCGCGACGCGGCGGAGGCGGCGCTTGCGGCCGAGCGCAGCGACCGTGAATGGCTGCTGCACGCGGGCCGCGAGCTGCACGCAGGCAACCTTGCAGACAGCATCGCCGATGCTCGACAGGCCGCCGTGCACCTCAGGCGCAGGCTTGTGGGCATCAGCGACTAACTACATATTCCGCAACCGGTATGCGCGCCCCGGGCTTGGGCGGGTAGGCTGGCTGCATCTCACGAAACGCCATTGAGCGGGAGGCATCATGAAGGGCAAAGTCGCATTCGTACTCGGCGCAACAGTCGGGTATGTGTTGGGCACGCGAGCCGGTCGCGAGCGGTACGCACAGATTAAACGCGGTGCACAGACCGTGTGGGAAACCGCACCCGTGCAGCGCGGTGTCGCCTGCGTACGCGGGGCCGTGCAGCAGCGCGTTGACAACGCGAAAGCCGCGGCAACACGTGCAGGAAAGAGCGCGTTCGCCGCGTTTGTGCAGTCAGACACGCAGCCTCGCGGCACCGTGCCGCCCGAAGCGGGTGCACAGTGAGTCGCCGGGGCAACGAACCGCGCACGATCGAACTGCTGGCGCGGTTGCCACAGCAGATCGTCAACCTCGCGAAGATTGAATACGACAACGCCAAGCGCGAGGTCGTCTCGAAGGCGAAGAACGCCGGCATCGGACTCGGCGCGATTGTGGTCGCGCTGTTCTTCCTGTTCTTCATGCTCGAAGCGCTCGTGATCGCTGCGATTGCGGCGCTTGCGCTCGTGTGGCCCTGGTGGCTCGCCGCGCTGACGGTCGCGGCCGCACTGCTCGTGCTCGCCGCCGCCGCGGTGCTGGGTGGCGTGATGCTCATCAAGCGGGGCAACCCGGTGCCCACCGAGACCCTCGGCCGCCTTGAAAGCGATGCCGCCGTGCTCGCCGAGGTGCGCGTGAACTCTGACGCAGACACCGCCAAATCGCGCGGAGACATGCCGCAGGCAAACCAGGAAGGAAATTGGCGATGAACGCCGAGCAGAAGCAGCGGGGAATCGCTGATGCCGCCCGTGCCCGCGACGAGCTGTACGGCACGCTGGGGCAGCTGACTCATCAGCTGAACTACGCGCGCCGTATTGACGAGGCGATCGACGAGGCAAAAATTCGGGTTGGCGAGATGAAGCGAACCCGCCCCGTCGCCTTTGTTGCGGGCGTTGCCTGCGCCGCCGCTGTGGTGGGCCTTGGCGTGTGGGGTGTCGTGCGAGCGGTCTCGAAGCGCGTATAGTTCAGATGAGCCGAGGTTACGGTTCGGCTACATTTGCCGATCGGCGTGCCCTCGTTTTGCGTCAAGAGGGACACAGAGTAAGAATAGGGACAACGGATTTCCGTCGTCAGCCGGGTCAATGCTTTCAGGTATTGACTGCAGGCTTCAATGTTTAATGCGAGTGAGTTGGGGTCTATGTCGGCTGAGGCGAAACCGCTCAGTGGCCTGCGAGTGCTGGTCCCGCGCGGAGGCACTTGGGGTGATCTTGTCTCGAAAGCACTTCGTGAGCGAGGCGCACACACTGTCATTGCGCCGCTCGTTGACTTTGCTCACACGAGCGAAGAAGACAAGCTTGTCGCCGCTCTGAAGGATCTCGAGGCTGGCAAGTTTGATTGGATGACTGCGACCAGCTCGACGGTCGCCGATGTCATGCAGCACCATAATGCAGTGATCCACCCAGATACACGGGTCGCCCTCGTCGGCGAGGCCACCGCCGTGGCCTTCCACGACGCTGGCTACCAGATCACTCGCACCCCCAGTGAAGAGAACAGCACCCACGCACTGCTGCGTGAGTGGCCTGAGATCGACACCGGCGAGGTGTTGCGTGTGCTGACACTGCGCTCTGACGTTGCTATTCCCGTGGTCACTCAGGGCCTGATCGGTCGCGGCCACGATGTCACTCAGGTGCTCGCTTTCCGCACGGTCGGTGTGCCCGCTTCGGTGCACATTCGTGAAGACGTCGAATCGGGTCGCATTAACGCGATCGTGGTCGCATCGGCCAAGATCGCGCAAGAGGTGGCCACCCAGTTCCCCGAGTTGCACGAGGACACGCTGCTGGCGTGCGTCGGCGCCAACACGGTCGAAACGGTCGCTGCGCTGGGTCTGCCGGTTGAGGCAGACGACCCCGAGCACCCGCTGTACGCAACGAAGCGGGCTCTGCTCGACGCCGTCGAGTCAGTGATCGACCAGAGCGACACACTGGACTAACGCCATGGCTCGCGTCGAAGTGCACGCCGACCGCATCGTGATTCAACTCACCGCGGCCGAGAAACTTGCTGCCGTGCGTCGTCACGACATCACGCTTGATCGCTCAATGATCACCTCAGCGGTGATCACCGAGGATCCGTGGGTCTGGATTCACGGCGTGCGGTCACCCGGTACCCACGTGCCAGGCAAATATGCCGCCGGCACCTGGCGCAACCTAACGGGCCGAGACTTTGTGCTCGCGCGTTCGGGGCGCACCGCCGTGGTCATCGACTTCGAACGACCCGAGCACCCCGACGAAGAAAAGGGCTGGGTCGGCGAGTTCGACCGCTACTCACGCGTCATCTTGTCAACGGTGCACGCCGCAGATCTCGTGCGGGCGCTGCGCCTCGATGACTCAGGTGCTGATGCCGAGGTCGGGTACAGCGCAGGCTAACTCAGATCACGGGCGGTCACGCCGCCGGGCCAGATACACGCTCGAGCACATACACAAAAGCCGCGTGCCACGCCTCCCAGCAGGGAAACGCGGCACGCGGCTTTGTTGGTGTTAGTCGCGCACGATCACGATCTCATCGAGCTCGAACCGGGTGCGGGGTGCCAGCTCGCGCTCGCGCAGCGCCTCGGGCAGGTTATCTGCCGAGCCGATGGCGCCCACCGCGGTGATCGAGATCGGCTGGAAGCGGGCCTCGAGCTCAAACGACTCTGAGATGGCTGCGCGGTCAAAGCCGCCCATCTGGTGCAGGTGGAAACCCTCGCTCTGCGCCTGCACCGAGAGGTGCGCGACGGCCTGGCCCAGGTCGTACTCGGCCCACGGCAGGGCCTTGCCCTCGGCGTCGCTGAGCTCGGCGATGTTCACGATGAGCGCGGCTGCGCTGCCGGCCCACATCTGGTTGAAGCCCATGAGCGTGGCCTCGATCTTCGCGAAGCTCTCAGAACCGCGACGGGCGAGAATGAAGCGCCAGGGCTGCGTGTTGCTCGCGCTGGGAGCCCAACGAGCCGCCTCGAACATGCCGCGCAGGGCGTTCTCGGGGAACGCGTGTGCGTCGTCGAATGCGCGGGGGCTCCAACGCTCGGCGAGAGCGGGGAGTACGGGGGCGCTGGTCTGGGCGATACGCGGGTTCAAGGGGGCTCCTCTGAGTCAGTGGTTCGTGCCGTGAAAGTGAAACACTATCGCGGGCAGAATATTCCCGGGGTGCCGACTGAGTTTTGGCCGTTCAAGATCTGGGATCCGGATCAGCAATCAGCGCCCCGCCCGTGCGCCTCAGCCGAGTGCGGCCGCGGCCTCTTCGGCGATGATCGTCGAGAGCGTATCGAGCACGGGGGAGCGCAGGTTCCAGCGCTGCCAGTAGAGCGGCAGCGCGATTGCGGGCTCGTGGCCGAGCGCGACAAGGACACCGGTGGCGAGGCCCGGTGCGCACTGGAGCTGGGGGAGCATGCCCCAGCCCATGCCCAGCTCAATGGCGTGCGCGAACTCAGTGGATGAGGGCACGAAGTGGCGCGGGGGAGCGATCGCCGCCGAGGTGTGCTGGCGAATGAAGCGCGACTGGAAGGCATCGTGCCGGTCGAACTCGACGATCGGGGCGGCGGCAAGCGACTCTCCCGTGACACCAGCGGCAAAGTGCTCGGCCACAAATGCGGGGCTCGCGACGGCACGATAATGATCGGCGCCAATGCTCGTGGAGGTACAGCCGGGCACTGCCTCGGCCGTCGCGGTGAGGGCCGCCATCACCTCGCCGCTGCGCAGCTTCTCAGTCGACATGGTTTCGTCAGCACGCAGCACCTCGAAGCGGGCGCCGGTCTCGCGCGCCGCGCGTGCCAGCGCCGGCACAAACCAGGTCGCGAGTGAATCGGCGTTCACCACAATAGGGATGAGGGTGCCGCCCGCAGGCCCCGGCTCAAGCTCCGTGGCCACATCGCTTACGATCTGCGCGATCTGGCGGGCCGCGCGCAGCACCGTCGCGCCGGCCGAGGTCGTGGTGACCGGGCGAGTGCGACGCAGCAGCACCGAACCGGTGCGCTGCTCCATCGCGCGCACCCGCTGGCTCACGGCAGAGGGCGTGATGTGTAGCCGTCGGGCCGCGCCCTCGAAGCTGCCCTCCTCAATAATCACGGCGAAGGTCTGCAGGTGTTCGACGGGAAGCTCCATGTGCCTAAGTTAAGCACCACTAATGCAACTGAAGAAAGATGATGCACGCTGATGTAGCGGCCGGGGGCAGCGAGGCCGTACCGTCGAAGGGTGATCATCCCCATCCTCATTGGTATCGGCAGCGGCCTCTCCCTCATCATGGCCATCGGTGCGCAGAACGCGTTCGTACTGCGGCAGGGCATTCGCCGCGAACACGTGCTGCCCGTCGTGCTGATCTGCGGGCTCACCGACGCCCTGCTCGAAACGCTGGGCGTCGCCGGCATCGGCTTTGTGATCGAGCGGGCACCCGCCGTGCTCGAGATCGTGCGCTGGGGCGGAGTCGCGTTCTTGCTTTGGTACGCGTGGACCGCCGTGCGCCGAGCAATGAAACCGCAAGCCCTCGTCGTGGAGGGCGAGAGCGCCGGGTCATTGAAGCGCACCGTGCTCGCCTGCCTCGCCATCACCTATCTCAATCCGCACGTCTATCTCGACACCATGGTGCTGATGGGCTCGATCGGTAATGCACAGGGCGACCCGGCGAAATGGTGGTTCGCGTTGGGTGGGGCGCTCGCAAGCGTGATGTGGTTCTTTGCCCTGGGGTATGGGGCCCGCATGCTGACCCGCTTCTTTGCCACCCCCAAGTCATGGCAGATCCTTGACGGCTTCGTCGCCCTCGTCATGCTGGTGATCGCCGCCCGCCTCGCCTTTGGTGGCATGGGGGTGTGACGGTGCCGGTTTCCTCGCGCTGTTCGGCACATAGGTAGTGCGCCGCCGCAGCGTGAATATTGGGTGGATTTGGCATGAATACTCGCAACACGCCCGCGATAGTGGCGCGAGTTGCCCTCGCCCCCGCATCTGCGTATTGTTATCTCTTGTCGCTGCAACGCTGCCGGGCCGGAACAACAGTCCGGCTCATTAGCTTGCGCAAATACTTGCCAGTAGTTGTGGTAGGTTAGACAGGTTGCTCTTCGGAAGGCTTTGGCTGGTACGGGGGGTGTCTGGTCCTTGAGAACTCAATAGTGTGCACTTAAATTGTCAAATGCCAATTTATTTAAGAACCTGGTGCTTCGGTGCTGGGTTCGATTTTGGACAAATTATATGAACGTCAGTAATGATGTTCGTTTTTGTCAGGTTGAACTCGCTCCGTTCAGAGACTTTTTCCGTTTCTGTGTGGGGCATGTAATTTTTTACGGAGAGTTTGATCCTGGCTCAGGACGAACGCTGGCGGCGTGCTTAACACATGCAAGTCGAACGCTGAAGCCCTAGCTTGCTGGGGTGGATGAGTGGCGAACGGGTGAGTAACACGTGAGTAACCTGCCCATCACTCTGGGATAAGCACTGGAAACGGTGTCTAATACTGGATATGCACAGCGGCCGCATGGTCAGTTGTGGGAAAGATTTATCGGTGATGGATGGACTCGCGGCCTATCAGCTTGTTGGTGAGGTAATGGCTCACCAAGGCGACGACGGGTAGCCGGCCTGAGAGGGTGATCGGCCACACTGGGACTGAGACACGGCCCAGACTCCTACGGGAGGCAGCAGTGGGGAATATTGCACAATGGGCGCAAGCCTGATGCAGCAACGCCGCGTGAGGGATGAAGGCCTTCGGGTTGTAAACCTCTTTTAGTAGGGAAGAAGCGAAAGTGACGGTACCTGCAGAAAAAGCACCGGCTAACTACGTGCCAGCAGCCGCGGTAATACGTAGGGTGCAAGCGTTGTCCGGAATTATTGGGCGTAAAGAGCTCGTAGGCGGCTTGTCGCGTCTGCTGTGAAAACCCGAGGCTCAACCTCGGGCTTGCAGTGGGTACGGGCAGGCTAGAGTGCGGTAGGGGAGATTGGAATTCCTGGTGTAGCGGTGGAATGCGCAGATATCAGGAGGAACACCGATGGCGAAGGCAGATCTCTGGGCCGCTACTGACGCTGAGGAGCGAAAGCATGGGGAGCGAACAGGATTAGATACCCTGGTAGTCCATGCCGTAAACGTTGGGAACTAGATGTAGGGCCTGTTCCACGGGTTCTGTGTCGTAGCTAACGCATTAAGTTCCCCGCCTGGGGAGTACGGCCGCAAGGCTAAAACTCAAAGGAATTGACGGGGGCCCGCACAAGCGGCGGAGCATGCGGATTAATTCGATGCAACGCGAAGAACCTTACCAAGGCTTGACATGTAGAAGAACGGGCGAGAGATCGTCAACTCTTTGGACACTTCTATACAGGTGGTGCATGGTTGTCGTCAGCTCGTGTCGTGAGATGTTCGGTTAAGTCCGGCAACGAGCGCAACCCTCGTCCTATGTTGCCAGCACGTTATGGTGGGAACTCATGGGATACTGCCGTGGTCAACACGGAGGAAGGTGGGGATGACGTCAAATCATCATGCCCCTTATGTCTTGGGCTTCACGCATGCTACAATGGCCGGTACAATGGGCTGCGATACCGCGAGGTGGAGCGAATCCCAAAAAGCCGGTCTCAGTTCGGATTGGGGTCTGCAACTCGACCCCATGAAGTCGGAGTCGCTAGTAATCGCAGATCAGCAACGCTGCGGTGAATACGTTCCCGGGCCTTGTACACACCGCCCGTCAAGTCATGAAAGTCGGTAACACCCGAAGCCGGTGGCCTAACCCCTTGTGGGAGGGAGCTGTCGAAGGTGGGACTGGTGATTAGGACTAAGTCGTAACAAGGTAGCCGTACCGGAAGGTGCGGCTGGATCACCTCCTTTCTAAGGAGCACTCAACAACATTGTTGTTGCAGAATGTTCAGGACATCACCGTACGTGTGATGCTGAACGCTCATGGGTGGAACATTCGACAAAGTAAACTTTGATTTGCTCGTCTGTGCAAGTACGCCAGGTCCTTTACGGGGCAGGGTTGGAAAGCGTGGGTGAGTGGGTTCTAGTTTCAAGACAGTGCATACTATTGGGTCCTGAAGGCCCAGCCAGCTGCTCCTGTATGGGGGTGGGTGTTTGGTTTCTTCGGGCCCTTCTGCGTCGCACTTGTTGGTGGCGTGGTTGGGATCGACCGTACGTTGAGAACTACACAGTGGACGCGAGCATCTAACAACAACCTACGGGTTGTTGTTGATACTAAATTTTTTTCATTGGTCGCATTATTTATAATGTGATTTTTTTGATACTTATGTGATTTCAAATCTTTAAGAGCAAACGGTGGATGCCTTGGCATCTGGAGCCGAAGAAGGACGTAGTAATCTGCGATAAGCCTCGGGGAGCCGATAAACGGGCTGTGATTCGAGGATTTCCGAATGGGGAAACCCCGCCAGGGCACTTGTGTACCTGGTGACTCCCGCCTGAATATATAGGGCGGGTAGAGGGAACGGGGGGAAGTGAAACATCTCAGTACCCCCAGGAAGAGAAAACAAAAGTGATTCCGGTAGTAGTGGCGAGCGAACCCGGATGAGGCTAAACCGGTCATGTGTGATACCCGGCAGGGGTTGCATGGTCGGGGTTGTGGGACTTGTTGGATGGGTCTGCCGGCCTGTCAACGTGAGAGTGAAGCTATAGGAGAACGACTTGGAATGGTCGACCGGAGTGGGTGAGAGTCCCGTATCCGAAATGGTTTTACCGCGTGATGAGTATCCCAAGTAGCACGGGGCCCGAGAAATCCCGTGTGAATCTGTCAGGACCACCTGATAAGCCTAAATACTTCCAGATGACCGATAGCGGACTAGTACCGTGAGGGAAAGGTGAAAAGTACCCCGGGAGGGGAGTGAAATAGTACCTGAAACCGTTTGCTTACAATCCGTCGGAGCTAGCTTGTTCTAGTGACGGCGTGCCTTTTGAAGAATGAGCCTGCGAGTTAGCGATATGTGGCGAGGTTAACCCGTGTGGGGTAGCCGTAGCGAAAGCGAGTCTGAATAGGGCGATTCAGTCGCATGTCCTAGACCCGAAGCGAAGTGATCTATCCATGGCCAGGTTGAAGCGCGTGTAAGAGCGCGTGGAGGACCGAACCCACTTAGGTTGAAAACTGAGGGGATGAGCTGTGGATAGGGGTGAAAGGCCAATCAAACTTCGTGATAGCTGGTTCTCTCCGAAATGCATTTAGGTGCAGCGTTGCGTGTTTCTTGCCGGAGGTAGAGCTACTGGATGGCCGATGGGCCCGAAAAGGTTACTGACGTCAGCTAAACTCCGAATGCCGGTAAGTGAGAGCGCAGCAGTGAGACTGTGGGGGATAAGCTTCATAGTCGAGAGGGAAACAACCCAGATCACCATCTAAGGTCCCAAAGCGCGTGCTAAGTGGAAAAGGATGTGGAGTTGCTGTGACAACCAGGAGGTTGGCTTAGAAGCAGCCACCCTTGAAAGAGTGCGTAATAGCTCACTGGTCAAGTGATTCCGCGCCGACAATGTAACGGGGCTCAAGCACGCCACCGAAGTTGTGGCATTTAACGTATAGACAAGCCTTTTGTGGTTCAGTCCGTTGGATGGGTAGGAGAGCGTCGTGTGGCCATTGAAGCGGCGGTGTGAACCAGCCGTGGAGGCTACACGAGTGAGAATGCAGGCATGAGTAGCGAAAGACGGGTGAGAAACCCGTCCTCCGGAAGACCAAGGGTTCCAGGGTCAAGCTAATCTTCCCTGGGTAAGTCGGGACCTAAGGCGAGGCCGACAGGCGTAGTCGATGGACAACGGGTTGATATTCCCGTACCGGCGGTAAACCGTCAAAGGCCTAACGAGTAGTGCTAAGCAAACCTAAGCTTGCATGGATCCTTCGGGTGATGTGTGGGTGGTGGCTGCGAACCCAAAGCTCGGGTGGTGAGCGTGAGGTGTGACGCAGGAAGGTAGCCTGTGCCGGGCGATGGTTGTCCCGGTGTAAGTATGTAGCCTGTTCCTTATTAATAGTTTGGGACATGAAGGGTGAGATACGATGCGGACCCTTTGGGGGAAGCAGGTGATCCTATGCTGCCTAGAAAAGCATCGACGTGAGGTTTGCTGTTGCCCGTACCCCAAACCGACTCAGGTGGTCAGGTAGAGAATACTCAGGAGATCGAGATAATCATGGTGAAGGAACTCGGCAAAATGCCCCCGTAACTTCGGGAGAAGGGGGGCCATCCGCTTATTAGACTTTACGTTGAAAGGGTGTGGTGGCCGCAGAGACCAGTGGGGAACGACTGTTTACTAAAAACACAGGTCCGTGCTAACACGCAAGTGGATGTATACGGACTGACGCCTGCCCGGTGCTGGAAGGTTAAGAGGAGAGGTTAGGACCTTTGGGTTCGAAGCTTTGAATTTAAGCCCCAGTAAACGGCGGTGGTAACTATAACCATCCTAAGGTAGCGAAATTCCTTGTCGGGTAAGTTCCGACCTGCACGAATGGCGTAACGATTCCCCAGCTGTCTCCACCGTGAACTCGGCGAAATTGCAATACGAGTAAAGATGCTCGTTACGCGCAGAAGGACGGAAAGACCCCGTGACCTTTACTACAGCTTGGTATTGGTGTTCGGTGTGGCCTGTGTAGGATAGGTGGGAGACTGTGAAGCTGTGACGCTAGTTATGGTGGAGTCGTTGTTGAAATACCACTCTGGTCATATTGGATATCTAACTATGGACCCTGATCGGGTTCTGGGACAGTGCCTGGTGGGTAGTTTAACTGGGGCGGTTGCCTCCTAAAGAGTAACGGAGGCGCCCAAAGGTTCCCTCAGCCTGGTTGGTAATCAGGTGGCGAGTGTAAGTGCACAAGGGAGCTTGACTGTGAGACTGACAGGTCGAGCAGGGACGAAAGTCGGGACTAGTGATCCGGCAGTGGCTTGTGGAAGCGCTGTCGCTCAACGGATAAAAGGTACCTCGGGGATAACAGGCTGATCTTGCCCAAGAGTCCATATCGACGGCATGGTTTGGCACCTCGATGTCGGCTCGTCGCATCCTGGGGCTGGAGTTGGTCCCAAGGGTTGGGCTGTTCGCCCATTAAAGCGGTACGCGAGCTGGGTTTAGAACGTCGTGAGACAGTTCGGTCCCTATCCTCTGCGCGCGTTGGAAATTTGAGAGGATCTGACCCTAGTACGAGAGGACCGGGTTGGACAGACCTCTGGTGTGCCAGTTGTTCTGCCAAGGGCATGGCTGGTTGGCTACGTTTGGGATGGATAACCGCTGAAAGCATCTAAGCGGGAAGCCGGCCTCGAGATGAGATTTCCGTACACCATTTGGTGTGTGAGGCTCCCAGTAGATTACTGGGTTGATAGGCCAGATGTGGAAGCCCGGTAACGGGTGGAGCTGACTGGTACTAATAAGCCGATGGTTTGATTTCTTCCCACTTGTTGGGCATAAGATTTTTAGTGTAACGATTGTTCGCGTCTACTTTGTGGTTCCCAACGGACGGCCACACCCCCAAACAAGTCACTTTTTGGTGTCAGGGTTTGGGTGTGGTTTGTGTGTTGATAGAGTTACGGTGGTTATAGCATCAGGGAAACGCCCGGTCACATTCCGAACCCGGAAGCTAAGACTGATTGCGCCGATGGTACTGCACTCGGGAGGGTGTGGGAGAGTAGGTCACCGCCGGACACCTTTTCATGAAGGGGTCGTTAGGATGTTCACGATTGAGTGAGCGTGTCCTGACGGCCCCTTTGTTTTACCCACTACCACCATAGACGGTACAAGCTCGTTTCGGGTGTGTAAAACATTCAGCCCCAGGTCAAAGCCCGGCCCACCGCCGCGATACGATTTGGGTATGCAACTCAGTGATACCGATCAGAAGTACCTGGGCCTCGCCATCGAGCAGGCCGAAATTGGATGGGGCGAGGGGGGCGTGCCCATCGGCGCCGCACTCGTCCACCACGGCAAAGACGGCGACAAGGTACTCGCCGTCGGCCGCAACCGTCGCGTGCAGATGGGCAGTGCTATTCGCCACGGCGAAACCGACTGCCTCGAGACCGCCGGCCGCCTTCCCACCAGCGTCTACCGCGAGTGCACGCTCTACACGACCCTGTCGCCCTGCACGATGTGCGCCGGCACCGCGATCCTGTACGAGATCCCCCGCATCGTCATTGGCGAGAACCAGAGCTTCGAAGCCTCAGAAGAATGGCTGCTGAGCAAGGGCACCGAGCTCGTCATCGCCGAAGACGCCACCTGCGTCTCGCTGATGGAACGCATGATGACCGAACGCCCCGAGATCTGGGCAGAAGACATCGGCGTGGAAACCTCTGACCTGCGCCCGTCTGAGCCGACCGCGTGAGCACACCTGACACCTCGCGACCCGTCGCGGGTCAGGGCGGCGACCGCGCTGTAGGCGACGCCGGTGGCGATTCGGAATTCGCAGCTCACCAGACGACCGGGGGCGCCGAAGCCGCCACGGCCACTGTGATCGACAAAGACTACCCGGTGACCCCGGTACCCACTCACGCGCGCAAGGGCTTCTTCTCGCTCGCCGTGGTACTGCTGGGCTTCACCGTCTTCACGCCGACCATGGTGGCCGGCGCGCAACTGGGCGTGAGCTTCAACCTCAACGATCTCATCATCGTGATCGCGCTCGGTTCGCTCGTGCTCGGCGCCTACGTCGCCGCGCTCGGCTGGATCGGCGCGCGCACCGGGCTCACCACCGTCGTCATGGCCCGCTACACCCTGGGCACCCGCGGCTCGAAGCTCGCCTCCCTTTTGCTCGGCGGCACACAAATCGGCTGGTACGGCGTGTGTATCGGCATGATCGGTGACCTCACCGCGCAAGCGCTCGGCTGGGACACCTTCGCGGCCAAGGCCGCCATCATGATCGCCGTTAGTGCGCTGATGTGCATCACCGCCTGCTACGGCTACCGCGGCATGTACTGGGTGTCGCTGATCTCGACCCCGCTGATCTTGGTGCTCGCGTTTTGGGTGATGTCGCGCTCCCTCGCCGAAGTGGGCGGCTGGGCCGGCCTCGCCGCCATCGAACCTGAATCTCAGATGAGCATCGCGGTCGCCATTACCGCCGTGGTGGGCACCTTTGTGTCAGCTGGCACGCAGGCTCCCAACTGGACCCGCTTCGCCCGCTCAGGGCGGCAAGCCGTGATCGCCTGCCTCACCGGGTTCCTCATCGGCAATGCGCTGATGATCTTCTTCGGCGCCATCGGTGCGATCACGTTCGGTGAGGGCGACTTCGTGCTCATTCTCTACCGCATGGGGCTCGTCGGCTGGGGCCTGTTCTTGTTGTTCGGTAACCTGTGGAAGTCGAACGCCGACGCCGCCTACTCCTTTGGCGTCGCGGGCGCCGAAGCCTTCGAGAAGCCCAGCAAGACCCGCTTCATCGTGGTCGGCTCGATCATCGGCACCGTGCTCGCCCTCATCGGCGTGCACGAGCACCTGCCGCAGTATCTCGGGTTGCTGGGTACGTTCATCCCGCCGCTCGGCGGCGTGATCATCGGCGACTATCTCGCACGCTGGCGCCGCACGCAGATGCCAGAGGGGGAGAAGCTGCCCCGCTTCAACCTCGTCACGCTCGGCATTTATGTCGTCTCGTGCGCGCTCGCGTGGAGCGCCGGCGAACTCGCGATCGGCATTCCGCCCGTGATTGGCATTCTCGCCGCACTGGTGCTGTCACTGGCGCTCGCAAAGCTGTCGCCTAAGCGGTAGTCGCGCACGTAAGAGCACCCGCTGAGGCGGTGATGGGCTGAGGCCCGTCACCGCCTCGCGTGCTTTTATGCGCCGGCGAGTTCGGCGAGCAGCGCGTCGACCTGCCCCTCGCTCGTATCGAAGGCGCACATCAGGCGAAACAGCCCGGGAGTTGTGGGCCACTGCCCAAAATGGAACCGCTCGCGGGCGCGCGCCGCGGTGGCCTCGGGGAGTACCGCGAACACGGCGTTGGACTGCACGGGGTGGGCGATCCGGATCCCAGTATTCTGCGTCTCGAGCCGCGCGATACCGGCCCCCAAGCGCGCCGCCATCGCATTGGCGTGCTGCGCCGACCGCAGCCACAGGTCGCCCTCGTAGAGTGCGTTCAGCTGCGCCGAGATGAACCGCATCTTCGAGGCGAGCTGCAGGTTGATCTTGCGCAGGTACTTCATGCCGGGCGCCGCCGCGGGCCGAAGCACGATGACGGCCTCGGCCCCCATCAGCCCGTTCTTGGTGCCACCGAGGCTGAGCACGTCGATGCCGGTGTCGGTGGTGAGCTCAGCAAGGCTGGTGCCCAGGTGCGCGGCAGCGTTGCCGAGACGCGAGCCGTCGAGGTGCAGCAGCATGCCGTGCGCGTGAGCCTGCTCGGCGAGCGCGGTGATCTCAGCCGCCGTGTAACACGTGCCGAGCTCGGTGACCTGCGAGATCGAGACCGCCAGCGGCTCAGCGCGGTGCTCATTGCCCCAGCCCCAAGCCTCCTGCGCGACGAGCTCGGGAGTGAGCTTGCCATCGGGCGTCTCAACCGTGAGCAACTTCAGGCCGCCCGTTTTCTCGGGGGCACCCGTCTCATCACAGTGAATGTGAGCGGTGCGGGCACAGATCACCGCGCCCCAGCGAGGCAGCATCGCCTGCAGCGCGAGCACGTTCGCGCCGGTGCCATTGAGCACGGGGAAGGCCTCGGCGTGAGCGCCAAACAGGGTCTTGGCGAGTGCGTGGAATCGCGCGGTGTGGGAGTCGCCACCGTACGCAGGTTCGGCGCCCTGGTTGGCTGCGACGAGCGCATCGAGCACCTCGGGGTGCACCCCCGCCCAATTGTCTGAGGCAAATGATGGAATGGGTGCGCTGTGTGGGTTCGAGTGAGTCACACGATCAGTTTACGGCCCGGGTGCGCACGCCGCCGTAGGCGACTGCGGCGACCGCTGTGCACAGGTTGGGTGAGCTATCCACCGATCTATCCCCGAAGTTATCCACAATAGTTTCCACCTGTGCATAACTCCTGTGGATTCCTCCACAACCGGTGGAGAAACGTGAACTTGGTGTGCTGGTGCGGCAGACGCGAGAGGCGCGCCCGGCCCGTAAACGCGGTTTTCACAACTTACCCACACATTTATCCCCAGCTGTGAGTAATTACATGCGTGTAGTTCGATAAGTGTGTGGAATTTGCGCACTCGTGCATGGAGCGGGGAGCGGGGCGGCCCCGAAATGAACCCGTTTGCACATGGACACCCGGGTAAAACGGCCTTCGGGGGAGCCTTGGCGACGAAGCCACCCGCAAATCGCGATATTTGCTCCCCAATCGGACCGCGCAGGGGTGTGCAAAGTGAAGTGCCTGTGGATAGTTACAGCCGTGTAATTCACCGCCTGTGAACAGGGAAAATGGCCAAAATTCGGTGTGATCTCAACGAAGTTCGCCGCGCCCGGGCGACGAAACAAGAAAATCTTACACAGACTTCCCCACAGGCTGCGGCCGTAATTGTGGATAACTTTCTCGCGTGCGATCTTTGGCATCCACCGACCGGTGGATGCCAAAGATCAGCCTCCCCATGGCTGACGCTGCCAGGGGAAGCGAGCCAAGATGGAGACATGGATAACAGCAGCGGTGCGCACGGCACCAGCGCGGTGCGTGTGAGTGGCCTCACCAAGACCTACGGCACGCAACAGGTGCTGCGAGGCGTCGACCTCGACATCGCTGTCGGCGAGACCTATGCGCTGCTCGGCCCCAACGGTGCGGGCAAGAGCACGACTATCGAGGTGTTCGAGGGTATTCGTCGGGGTGACACAGGCTCGGTGCGGGTGCTCGGGGTTGACCCGCTCACCGCGCCGCGGCAGTGGCGGTCGCGGGTGGGCATCGTGGCGCAGAGCACGGGCGACCTGGGGCCCTTTACCCCGCGCGAACTGATCGGCTACTTCGGCTCGCTCGCCACCGCACCGCGCGGCGTTGACGAGGTGCTCGAGCTCGTGGGCCTGACGGCGCACGCCGGCAAGAGGGCAGCCAAACTCTCGGGCGGCCAGCAGCGCCGACTCGATGTGGCGCTGGGCATCGTCGGGCGACCCGAGGTGCTGTTTCTTGATGAGCCCACGACGGGCTTCGACCCCGAGGCCAGGCACCAGTTCTGGGACATGATCGCGGGGCTGTCGGCCGAGGGCACATCAATTCTGTTGACCACGCACTATCTCGACGAGGCGGCCCAGCTGGCCGACCGCGTCGGGGTGCTGTCGGGTGGCCGCATCGTTGCTGAAGCGACCCCCGAGCTGCTCGGCGGCGCTGAAGCGCGGGTGCCGGTGGTGCGGTGGCGAGACGTGAACGGTGACTGGTGTGAAGAACGCACCGAGCAGCCGGGGGAGCTGGTGGGCCGACTCTGCGCTGAGGCGCGAACGGCGGGCCTCGCGGGCGGGGAGCCCGAGGGCCTCGAAGTGCGCAGGCCCTCACTGGAAGACATTTACCTGGGGCTCATCGCCGCAGACGAAACCGAACGCGCAGCAGCGGAGGCCCAGCGATGAACACACAACCCACGAACGCGGGCCACGGCACCGGTTCACCTGCTCGCCCCCATGCCAGTGGTCTCCACGAACCACTCGCCGATGCTCGCCGCACACCCCGCGCCGGCGGAATCCTACGGCTAGGGCTCGCGGCCATCACCCTTGAGCTGCGCGCCTACTTTCGCACCTCTGACACCGTCTTCTTCACCTTCCTGTTTCCCATCTTGATGCTGTGCATCTTTGGGGTCGCCTTCGAATCGGTCGGCGAGATCGGCGCTGCACCCGACGGCACGGGCGGCATTACGATGGCCGCGTACTACCTGCCGGGCATGGTGGCCGCCGGGCTGCTACTCACCGGGGTGCAGAACCTCGCCATCGATATCGCCCGCGAACGTAGCGAGGGGTGGCTGCGTCGCTTGGGAGGCACCGCGATGTCGCCGGTGTCATACTTCATCGGCAAAGCGGGCATGATTCTCGTGACCTCTGTCGTGCAGCTTGCGCTGCTGCTCGCCTTCGCAAAGTTTGCGCTGCGGGTCGACCTGCCCGCAGAGCCTGCGCTATGGCTACGCTTCAGCTGGCTGTACCTGCTGGGCATTGTGACCATGACGCTGCTCGGTATCGCGCTGTCGGCGCTGCCCCGCTCATCGCGCAGCGCCTCGGCCGTCGTGCTGCCCGTCGTGTTGCTGCTGCAGTTCATTTCAGGTGTCTACCTGCAGTTCACAATGCTGCCGGGCTGGTTGCAAGACTTCGCCTCACTGTTCCCGCTGAAGTGGCTCGCGCAGGGGATGCGCAGCGTGTTCTTGCCCGAGCACTTCGCGCTCGCTGAACAGGGCGGCGGGTGGGACCTGGGCCTGGTGGCTCTCAACCTCGCGGGGTGGCTCATCGCGGGCCTCGTGCTGAGTCTCATCACCTTCAAATGGGTGCGCCGATCGTGAGAAGCTGAAGCCATGAACGCGCAGACGGCTGGCAATGCTGGGGCGTCGCGGCACCCCGCGGCAGCCCCGCAGCCGATTCCCGCCCCGCGCTCACGCCCACTGCTGTGGTGGGACGTGGGTGTTACGGCGCTCATCTTGCTGATGTGCGTACCCGGCGGTACCGGCGCACTCGACTGGTCTGACACCGCGGCGGGCTGGGGTGGCCGGCTCGCCCTCCACCTGGGGGCGCTCGCCGCATTCGTGCTGCTGTACCTCGCCCTCGGCCGCGCGGCCCTGCGCCGCGGCATCCAAGACATTCCACCGACCGCCGCGAGCTACGCGTTCTCGGCGCTGCTCCTAATAGTCGTCGGCGCTGCAGTCGCGATCGAACCGAGCTACGCCACCCTGCAAGCACTGGCGTACCCCATGTTCTGGGTGATGACGCCCCGCTACCGCAACGCGGTGATCTGGAGCGGGCTGCTCGCGACCGCGGTGGGTGTGGGGTCGGCTTACGCCTATCTGGTGCGCGCGATCGAGGATCCCTACTGGACCGCCCTCGCGGTCGCCATACTGTCCTTCGGTTTCTCGGTGGTGCTCGGCACCTGGATCACGCGGGTGTTCGAACAGGGCGAACGCCACCGCCTCATCGCTGAGCAGCTGCGGCAGTCCCAGCGCGAGGTTGCCGCGCTGTCTAGCGAGGCCGGGGCCGCGAGCGAGCGCGAGCGGCTCTCGCGCGAGTTGCACGATACCCTCACACAAACCCTGGCCGGGCTGGTGATGCTGAGCGAGCAGGCGACGCGGGCGCTCGATGCTGGGGATCCGGATCGTGCCCACGACCGCCTCAGCCGCGTCGAATCGGCAGCGCGTGAGGCGGTGGCCGAGGCGCGAGCGCTCGTCGCCACCTCGCAGCCGCTCGGCGATGGCGGCCTGCAGGCCGCCATCGAGCGCGTGGTGACCCGCATGGGCGCCGATACTGGGCTGAGCATCGATTGGGCGATGACCCCGGTGACCCTGAGCCGTGCACACCAAGTGATGCTGCTGCGCGCGGTGCAGGAGGGGCTGGCAAACGTACGTAAGCACGCCCGCGCGACGTGGGCGGGGGTCACCCTGACCGAAGATGTTGACGGTGCGCTGCTGCGCGTCGCTGATAACGGCATGGGTGTCGCGCACGACAGTGTAAGCGGGTTCGGGCTGAGTGGCCTTGCCGACCGGGTGGGCGCCGCAGGCGGTACCGTGAGCTTTGGCCCGGGCCCCGAGGGTGGCGCGCTGCTTGAGGTGCGCATTCCGCACCCGATGACTAACTCGGGGCCGACATCCCATCCAGAACAAGGAGCACCCGCGTGATCAAGATCTTGGTGGTCGACGACCACCCCATCGTGCGCGCTGGCGTCTCAGGGCTGCTCGAAACCGAGCCCGACTTCGACGTCGTGGGCGAGGCCGCGTCAGGCGAAGAAGCGCTCGCGCTCGCCGCAGCGACGGCCCCCGATGTGATCTTGATGGATCTGCGCATGCCCGGCATGGGCGGGGTCGAAGCTACCAGACGGCTCACACGGCAGCACGGACAGCAGGGCGGTCAGCATCCCGCGCAGGGTGAGGGTGCCCCGCCGCGCGTGCTGGTGTTTACGACCTACGAGGATGACGACGAAATTCTGGCGGCCATCGAGGCCGGCGCGAGCGGGTACCTCGTGAAGGCCGGGCCCGCCACCGAACTCGCCGCCGGGGTGCGCGCCGTGGCCGCGGGGCAGACGGTGCTCGCCCCCACCATTGCCGCGCAGATCGTCGCGCGGGCGCAGAAGGTTCCGGTCGCACTGACTCCGCGCGAGACCCAGATTCTGGGGCTCGTGGCCGAGGGGCTCAGCAACCCGGCCATCGCGGTGCGCCTGCACATCGGTGAATCGACGGTGAAAACGCACCTCTTGCACGTGTTCGAGAAGCTCGAGGTGTCAGACCGCACCCGCGCCGTGACGCGGGCCATGGAGCTTAAGCTGTTGCCGGCTCTTCCTGGCGCCACTGCGTCGTAACATCGACCCACTGCACTGAACCACTGAGCGTTTCGAGCGCATCGATCGACAGCTCGACGGCAGAAGTCGCGCTGCCCGCGGCGGGGAACACAGAATCGAAGCGGCGCAGCGACTCATCGAGAAATACGCGCGTCTGGGTGGGGTTCGCAAACGGGCAGACGCCGCCGATGGGGTGCCCGGTAAAGGCGAGCACGTCGTCGCGGCTGAGCATGCGCGGCTTGCCGCCAAACTGACGTTTGAACATGCCGCCGTTGACCTTCGCGTCACCCGCGGCGACGATGAGCACGGCGCCCTCGGGTGCCTCGGGGTCGTAGAATCCCAGTGTTTTGGCGATGCGCTGTGAGTCGACGCCCACCTTTTGGGCGGCCAACTCGACGGTCGCGCTGGAGTCGTCGAACTCGAGAATCTCGCCCGCCCACCCCCGCTCGGTGAGGTGTGTGCGTACCCGGTTGACTCCCATGTCTGACCCTCTCGTCAAGCGCGGCACCCGCAGTTTGGCGCCGATTCGTGATTGCTGCTTCGACACTATCTGGGTGCGCTGCTGCACCCAAACCTTGACGTAACAGTCCCGAGGTGTGTAGGTTCATTAGTGAAGTAACCAACCAACGAGGTTGGGTGGGGCGGCTGGTGATCCGGAGCCGCTTGCTCGCCCAGCACAGTCCCACAGAACGGAGGTCGCCGGTGTTTGACGACACACGCCCGATCTTCCAACAGCTCGCGGATCGGCTCGCAGATGAGATTCTGCGCGGCGTTTACCGAGAAGAAGAACAGGTTCCCTCAACGAACGAGCTCGCCGTGCAGCTGCGCATCAACCCCGCGACGGCGGGGAAGGCACTCACGCTGCTGGTCGAGCGGGGGGTGCTGTACAAGAAGCGGGGCATCGGTATGTTCGTTGCCCCCAACGCCCCAGCCATCATCGAGACCGAACGGCAGCAAGCATTTTCTGCCCGTTATCTCGTACCGCTGCTGGCCGAAGCGCGGGCGCTCGGCCTCAGCCCCTCAGACATCATCGAGCTCATTGAGAACGCCACCAGCGAGAGCTCGCCCCAGCCAGTAAAGGACATCGCATCATGACCGCAATTGCCATCGAGACGCGGGGGCTTACCCGAAGCTTTCGCGGCACCGTCGCCCTCGACGACGTCACGCTCGACATCCACGAAAACGTCATCACCGGGCTGCTCGGCCGCAACGGCTCGGGCAAAACGACGCTCATGTCACTCATCACCGCGCAGGATCAGGCCACCTCAGGTGTCGTGCACGTGGGCGGCGTCAGCCCCTTTGAGCACGCCGAGGTCATCGAGCGCATGTGTTTCATTCGCGACAACCAGCGCTACCCCGACGACTACAAGCTGAAGCACGCGCTTCGCGCCGCCGCCATCGGGTTTCCGAACTGGTCACAGGAGACCGCCGACCGGCTCGTGAAGCTGTTTCGTATTCCGACGAAGCCCATCGTGAAGAAGTTCTCGCGAGGCCAGCTCTCGGCGCTCGGCATTGTGCTCGGGCTCGCCGCGCGCGCACCCATCACCTTCTTCGATGAGCCCTACCTGGGCCTCGATGCCACCGCGCGCTCCATCTTCTACGAAGAACTGATGCGCGACTACGGTGAGCACCCCCGCACGATCATCGTCTCCACCCACCTCATCGACGAGATGGACCAGCTGCTCGAGCGGGTCATCGTGCTCGATCGTGGCCGTGTGGTGCGCCACTCTGACGTCGAAGAGATGCGCGGCGGAGTCTTCCAGCTCTCGGGCCGCGCGAGCGTGGTTGCTTCGTTCGTTACCGAGCTCGGTCTTGAAACGGTGTCGCAGCGCACGATCGGCGGGCTCGGCACCGCCGTGATCGAGGGCGTGCTGTCACCCGAGAACCGCGCGGCCGCAGCGGCCGGCGGCCTCGAGATCACTCCGGTCTCGCTGCAAGACCTCGTCGCCGCGTATGGGGTGGGGGAGCCCGACGGTGCCGCGGGTGGCGCCGCAGGCGCTTCGTCTGCTGCCGCCGCAACGTCCCCGGCATCGTCAGATTCATCAGATCAGTCAGGCCCGTCAGTCTCGCTCGAAAGGAGCGCATCATGAACCGCATCACTCGGGTGACTCGTTTTCACCTTGTCAAACGCCTCGAGTTCTTCGTGGTGCCGCTGTCGATCCTGCTGCTCGTGCTGGCGGTGTCGATCATCGTGGCGCTCGCGATTCAGCGCACGGGCGCCGATACCTCCTCGCCCGACTACATCGCCGGTGCCAAGCAGAACATGGCCATCATCTGGTCGATGCCCGGCTTCTTGATCTACTACGGCGTGCAGGCCGTGGCCACGAGCTACCCGCTCGCCCTCAGCCTCGGAACGACCCGGCGCAACTTCATTCTGGGCACGTTCATCGCCAATGCGATCCAGTCGGCCTTCGTGGCCATTCTGCTCGTGGCCATGCTGGGCCTCGAACTCGTCACCAACCACTGGTTCATGTCGGTGTACGTGCTCGACACCTTCCTGATGGGCGACGGCAACCCGATCACGCTCTTCATCACCGCGTTCATTGGGGTGCTGGTCTGCCTCACCCTCGGCGGCTTCTTCGGGGCCGTGTGGGTGCGCTTTGGCCCCAAGGGACCCATGGTCGTAGGTCTTGCGCTCGGATTGCTGCTGGCGCTGACAGTGCTCATCATCGCGCCGCGCATCGGTGAGGTGTTCGCCGCGATCACGAGCGCCAAGATGACCATCGCTGCCGCGGTAGTGCTCGTGCTGGCCCTCGGCGGCACCTGGTTCGCGATGCGCCGGGCGTCGGTGCGGTAGTCACGCGTCATCTCGGGCCTCATTATCGCCTGGTTGCACCGCGCTTCGGCGCGATCGCGGCCAGGCGACGTGGTTTCTGAGGCGGGGTCGAGTACCCTTGAGGCATGGCTGATTCCTCATTTGACGTTGTAAGCAAAGTCGACTCTATGGAGGTCGAGAATGCAGTGAACCAGGCCCGCAAGGAGGTCGAGCAGCGCTACGACTTCAAGGGTGTGGGCGCAGACGTCTCACTCTCGGGTGAGTCGATCATGATCAAGGCAAACACCGAAGAGCGCGCGCTGGCGATCCTCGACGTACTGCAGTCGAAGTTCATCAAGCGTGGCATGTCGATCAAGGTACTCGACACGGGCGAGCCCTACCCCAGCGGCAAGGAGACTCGCATCGAGTCGAAGCTGAAGGAGGGCATTGACCAGGCGACCGCGAAGAAGCTGAACAAGCTGATTCGCGATGAGGGCCCCAAGACGGTGAAGAGCCAGATTCAGGGCGACGAACTGCGTGTCTCGTCCAAGAGCCGCGACGATCTGCAGGCCACGATGGCACTGCTGAAGGGCGCCGACATCGACGTCGCCCTGCAGTTTGTGAACTACCGCTAAGGCGGCATCACGCAGTAAGTATTGCGATCCCTGTTTCGCAGCGCACAACGGCCCGTCACCTCTTGGAGGTGGCGGGCCGTTGTGCTTGGGGCTGCATGCCCCGGATCACGGGAGCCGAGCGCTTGCTGATCTTTGGGGCGTTGCTGAGACCGCCTGATCTGTGGAGATGGCTCGCCCTGAGCTAAGCGCGCGCGGTCATAGCTGCGCAGTCAGCGTAGCGATTGCTTCCACTTCGAGGAACATGCCAGGGGTCCCAAAGTTTCCGGTTTGGACAATCACACTTGCCGGTCGCGCTGCGCCCAAGAATGCACGGCGTTGGGGTACGAGCGCTGCCGTGTTGTCGATGTCAGAGAGGTAGATCGTCAAGCGAATCACATCACTCGGCGAGGAACCGCTGGCGGTGAGCAGTGTTGCGAGGCGTTCAAAGACGAAACGCGCCTGAGCATCAAAGTCCGTTGCAATGAGATCCCAGTTCGAATCGAGGGGCATCTGGCCCGTGGTGAAGACCATACCGTTGGCCACAACGGCATCGGAATAGAGCTGAGACTCCGTTGGCGGAGTGAGATTGACGTCTTTTCTGGGCATGAGCGGCTCCAACTTCCTTAAATGGGGATCTGTCTTTCGAGGGTTTCAGCGTGATCAGACCCAAGCGTTAGTGAGGTTTCCTATCGGATCGCAGATTTACTGTAATTTAAACGAGTGCCGGGGGGTCTCCCGATGGCTTACTTTGGGGATATACCACTCCGAGTTACCAATCAAAGAGGATTTTGCAGATGAGCCTGTCTGAGCGTTACTCAGTTCTTTTCGAGTCAGTGCAACTCGGCCCGAAGACTGCAAAGAATCGTTTCTGGGCGACGCCCCATGCGATTGGCTTTGGCAGTGACAGCTCTGGGTCAGCTGCTGGGTACCGCGGAACGCGTGCAGCGGGCGGCTGGGGTGTCGTTTTCACCGAGGCAACCACCATTGCCCCCGAGATGGACAAGACTCCACACCGAATGTCTCGTCTTTGGGACGAAGGCGACGTGCGCAACCTGGCACACGTAGCGTCGGCCATTCAAGAGCACGGTGCGCTCGCCGGCATCGAGCTCGAATACAACGCCGCCGTTGGTGTGATGAGTGAGGGCCGAGGGCTGACCCCGCGCAGCCCGGTTTCGACGCCAGGTGAGTCGGCACTCGCGGTACCTTACGCCGGTGGGCTGATCGAGCTCGACCACGATGGGATCGAAGAGATCAAGCAGATCTATGTATCGGCTGCTCTTCGTGCGAAGGACGCGGGCTTCGACCTCATCACGTTCCACTGCGGTCACGCCGCTTCGATTCTCGCTCACTTCCTTATTCCTTATTACAACACTCGCACCGACGAATACGGCGGGTCTCTCGAGAACCGCTCACGCTTTGCACGCGAGATGCTCCAAGCCGCGCGTGAAGCCGTAGGCCCCGATATTGCCATTGGCCTGCGTCTCGGCGTTGACACGCTTGACGGGCCGTTTGGGCTCGGAGACCGCGGCATCCGCTCAGGCGGCGACACCCCGCTGTTCATCGAACACATGGATGACCTCGTGGACTACTGGGACTTCGTCATCGGCGGATTCGATTGGGCGCAAGACGCACAGTCGTCACGCACGGTCGGAGAAAACTTTGAGAAGCCGTATGTCGACGGTCTCAAGCGATACACCAAGAAGCCGGTCGTCAACGTAGGGCGTTTGAACAGCCCTGACACGATGGTCGACATTATTCAGGCGGGTCAGTGTGACTTCATCGGTGCGGCCCGCGCAGGCATCGCCGATCCGTTCCTTCCCGAGAAGGTTCGCACGGGCAACATTGAGGATATTCGGGAGTGCATCGGTTGCAACTTCTGTGTATCGCGTGACATTGGTACGGCACCGATCGCGTGTACGCAGAACGCGACGACGGGCGAGGAATTCCGTCGTGGCTGGAAGCCCGAGGTCTACCTGCAGGCTAAGAATCACGAGAATGACGTTCTCGTCATTGGTGCAGGCGCAGCGGGTATGGAATGCGCCATGGTGCTCGGCAAGCGAGGCATGCGAAACGTGCACCTCGTTGATTCAGCATCGGCTATTGGCGGGAGCATCAACTGGGTATCGAAGCTGCCCGGGCGCCACGAATGGCGCCGGCTGATCGAGTACCGAGAGCACCAGCTGAGCAAACTCAGCAACGTTGAGGTCATTCTCGACACTGAGTTCACCGCTGAAGAAGCGCTCGATTACGGTGCTGGAATCGTCATCGTGGCCACGGGCTCGCACTACACGCGCAATGGTATCGACCCCCAGAACCGTTTGCCTTTCGGGCTAGAGCCGGCGTTTGGTGACAAACTCCTGACCCCTGAGCAGGTTGTACGAGACGAAGTTCCTGTGGGTCGCCGCGTGCTCGTGGTTGACTCTGACGGTTACTTCATGGGTCCCGGCATCGCAGAGCTCCTGGCTAAGAACGGCCACGAGGTGGTGCTCGCCACCAAGGGTGAGCACATTGGTGAGTACCAGCGCTACACCCGCGAGATCACGCACACGATCAACGATCTCCTTGGTCTAGGCGTGAAGCTTCGCACGGAGACCGCGGTAACAGCGGCCGGCCCGTCCACCGCGCTGCTGACCTCGCCCTACCGCGAGCCCGAACAATTCGAATTCGACAACATTGTTCTTGTGGGCACACGCAGCTCTGACAACTCCATCTTCCAGGGCCTGCTGCAGCGTCGTGGCGACTGGGAAGAGAACGAGATTTCAGCGGTGCACCGTATCGGCGACTGCGTGCGCCCCAATTTCATCGCTGATGCGATCTTCTCAGGGCACCGGCTTGCGCGCGAGATCGATAGTCCCAACCCGGCGCAGTCGTTGCCCTTCATTCGCGAGCGCCGCATTATTGGCGGCAGCGACGCTGACTTTGAACTGGGTGCACGGGCGCTCTTGCCCTTGTACTAAGCACAACAATTTTCACAACAGTCTGGAGCTCACATGGCACACGCGACACGTAATGTTTTGATCACTGGCGCAGGTAGCGGCATTGGTGCAGGGGTAGCTGCAGAGTTTGCGGCACACGGCGACCATGTACACCTGCTCGACATCTCGGCCGAGCGCCTTGCCGCTGTGGCGGCAGAACTGCCGAGCGATCTCGTCAGCACCTACACGGTCGACGTCACCGACTACGACGGAGTGGCCGCAGTGGTCGCCGAGATCGCCGGTAAGGGCTCCATCGATGTGTTCGCCGGCTGTGCTGGTGTGTTTGATGGCCTTGCTGGTATTGAGCAGACGACGCGCGAATTGTGGGACCGGATCATTGACATCAACCTCACCGGCACCTTCAACGTGGTGAAGCCCGTGGCGACCGAAATGATCAAGCAGAAGTCGGGCAGCATCGTGTTGATCGGCTCGATCGCTGCGTCGCGCGCGCTTCCCGATGGGCTGGCTTACGACACTTCGAAGGCGGCACTCGAGGGTATGACTCGTCGTCTGGCGGTTGATCTTGGTCAGTACGGAATCAACGCAAACCTGGTGGCCCCCGGCGTTGTAAAGACCAGTATTCGTGCGACCTCAGAAGAGATTCTTGGCGACATCGTTCCCGACACAAACGTCGGCGTTGGCACCAGTCCCGAGCTCATGAAGATGCTCATTCCGATGCAGCGCGGCGGGCTCCCCTCCGAGGTCGCCGCCACGGTCTACTTCTTGTCGAGCGAGGGTGCTGCCTACATCAGCGGCGACGTGATTCACGTCGACGGCGGTTGGATCGCGGCCTAACGCAGGCCTCGTTGAAGAAGGGTTGAACGCATGGCACTACAGCTTCCTGAAGGCAAACGCTTAGCGATTTCGTTGAGCCCTGACTTCGACGCCCACAGCGTTTGGATGGGAACGTTTCGTACCTCATCACAAACGGCGCTGTCGCGAGGAGAGTTCGGCGCTGAGGTTGGTGGACCGCGTCTGCTCGATACGTTTGACCGCTACGGCATCACGACGACCTGGTGCATTCCCACGCACACTATGCAAACGTTCCCCGATGCCGTTGCCTCGGTGGTTGATCGAGGTCACGAGATCGCTGCCCACGGCGTCTATCACGAGTACGTGCCCAAGCTAGAGCTTGACGAAGAGCGTCGACTCATGGAGTTGCAGCTGAAGCTCCACGAAGAACTCATAGGACTGCGACCTCGCGGGTACCGGTCGCCGGCGCTTGACGTCACCGACAACACGCTCGCGGTGCTGCACGAGTTTGGTTTGGAATGGGACTCATCGCTGATGGGCCGCGACTTTGAGCCCTACCATCCACGCATGGTCACCGTGATCGACCGTGAGGCGGGTAACCAGTTTGGGGAGCCATCACCGCTGCTCGAATTTCCAGTGTCGTGGGGGCTCGATGACTTCCCTGAGCTGGAGATGATCAACGGCAATGCGACGCAGCAGGCAAACGCCGTGGTGCTGCAGCGGTGGAAGGACGCGTTTGATTTTGCTTATGAACGCTGCCCCGGCGGCATGATGACGTGGACGCTTCACCCGCAAACGATCGGGCGCTCGCACAATCTGCTCATGCTTGAGCAGTTCATTGAATATGTGCAGTCGCACGACGGCGTATGGTTCCCGACGATCTCCGAGGCAGCTGATGCCTGGGTTGATCCGGTTTCATAAACACTTTCATTCTTCCATCGCGAAAGGGCGATCATGGCATCACGACATATTACGGCTGGTCTGACTGAGGAACATGTTGCGTTGCGCGGCATGGTTCGTGAGTTCGTTGATGCGTGGGTGATGCCCACCGCCAGCGAGCGTGAAGAAAAAGATGAGTACCCCGATGATCTGATTCCGAAGCTTGCAGAGCTCGGAATGTTCGGGATCACTGTCTCCGAAGAGTACGGCGGGTCTGACATGGACTACGTCAGCTACGGCCTGATCTTTGAAGAGCTCGCCCGTGGCTGGATGGCGCTGGCTAGCCTCGTCTACACGACGAGCTCGGGCGGTTACCTCATCAGCAGTTTCGGCACTGAAGAGCAGAAGGCGCGTTTGCTCCCCGACATCGTGGCGGGCAAGCGCATGAGCGGCATTGCGCTCACCGAGCCGTCGACGGGCAGCGATCTCAAAGAGATTAAGCTGACCGCTCGCCGTGAAGGCGATAATTACATCGTCAACGGCACCAAGATCTTCATCACTCACGGGAAGCACGCCAACCCGCTTGTGACGTTGGTGAACACAGACCCCTCGATTAAGCCGGCGCACCGCGGTGGAATCAGTCTGTTGCTGATCGAACACGATACTCCGGGCCTCAGCTACGGCGCCGATTTTAAGAAGATGGGCCACCGTGGCCTCGAACTGTGCGAAGTGATTTTCGAGAACGCTGTCGTTCCCGCGTCCAACCTGCTGGGCGGTGTCGAAGGCAAGGGCTTCTACCAGATGATGGGCGCCCTTGACCGCGGCCGTATTTATATGGCTGGCGCATCGACGGGCATGGCCCGTGCCAGCCTCGAGGTCGCACTTGATTATGCAAAGCAGCGAGAGACATTCGGCAAGCCCATCGGCGAACACCAAGCCATCCAGCACAAGCTTGCAGACATGGCCATCAAGGTCGAGGCCGCACGCTTGCTGTATATCAACGCTGCGTTGAAGACCGAGGCCGAAGGGCGCGCGAGCGCAGCGTCGGGCATGGCAAAGATCTACGCCACAGAAATGGGCGTAGAAGTTGCCTATGAGGCGATGCGCGTACTGGGTGGATACGGTTACATCAAGGAGTTCCCGCTTGAGCGAATTCTGCGAGACCAGGCGCTTATGCCCATCGGAGAGGGAACGAACGAGATTCTGCGCGGAGTTGTCGCGAAAGAAATTCTCGCTAACGGACTTTAGTCGTCTTACACGCAACTGATTGGAGATCAATTCAATGACTACACCTCGCGTACAGGTGGTTTGGGCGCACCCTAGAACCGCATCGCTGACGGCCACGATCACAGCGGACGTCATTGCGGAGCTGCACGCAGCGGGCATGGCCGTAGATGAGATCGACCTCTACCGCATTCCGTTTGACCCGGTATTGCGCGAGCAAGACGAGCCCCAGTGGGATGATCTCGATGCCCAGTACAGCGAAACTGTTATGGCCAGTATCGCTCAAACACGAGAGGCAGACGCGGTCGTGTTTGTTTTTCCCGTGTGGTGGTACTCATTCCCGGCAATACTCAAGGGATACATCGACCGGGTATGGAATCACGGCTATTTCTACGGCGGTGGGCGGCGGATCGGGGTGAAATCTATCCTGTGGCTTGGGCTTGCGGGGGACACCGACGTTGCTTTTGCGAAACGGAATTATGCTGACATGATGGCCAACCACCTCAACGTCGGTATTGCAGGTTACTGCGGTGCTCAGAGCAGCCGGCTTGAGCTTCTGTACAACACCCTGGGCGATGGCATTGAAGATATGCCGGGTCACGTGGCCAAGCTGCGCGAGACCGCGAGGGTATCTGTGCGCACGCTTGCTGAGGAACTTCCGAGTCTGTAACGGATACACCCACCCCTGACTATCGCGGCCAGACGACGGCTGCGATAGTCAGGGGTGTTTTTAATTTGTGCCGGATCAACGCACAAGAGGCCAGCACCCCTACCTTCGGGGGCTGGCCTCTTGTGCGTTATCGGGGAGATTACTGGCGCTTGAACATGACGTTCCAGATGCCCTCCTGGCAGACCTCACCGCGCTGGTTGAGCACCTTGACGTCGAAGGCAACGATGCCGCGGTCGGTTTTTGACCGTGAGGGGCGTACCTCAGTAACCGTCTCCACAACGTGAATCGTGTCGCCGATTTTCACGGGGGCGAGCATGTTCCAAGTCATGCCGAGAAACGCGATGGCCGTCTCTGATTTGATACCCAAGGTTGACTCTAGCCCGGTAGCAATAGCGAATACGCCGGGGCCGTGAAAGATCCGTCCACCGAACTGAGTCGTCTTGGCATACTCCTCATCAATGTGCAGAGGGTTGAAGTCACCTGAGATACCGGCGAATGCTGTGACCTCGGCGTCAGTGATGGTTCGCTTGGGGGTTACCCAATTCTGTCCGACCTCAAACTCCTCGAGATACAGCCCTGTGGCTCGGGTGGTTGTTGCGTCAGTTATTGTCATGAGTGCGTATTTCCTTTCGAAGCAGTGATCCTACTTAAATTCTGCTTCGAACGGGGGTGAAACGTAGCTGGAACTTGACCGAAGGAAACGCAGAGACGCTGTACACTTACCAACAATCTTCGGTTGGTTAGTACCGCATGCTCTTGGGAGGTTGAGTGACAGAGGTCACCCTCGAGGAAGCGTGCCGTGTTGAGGCGGATGGGACCCCCACTTTCGAAGCCCCCTCATCGGCGCCTAGGGTGCCGCGGTTGTCATGTTCACCATGTGCTGGGGTTGTTTGGAGATCTACGAGGTCAAGCGCCGTGGTTGCTAGGAAGAGTGAGGCGATAGCGGCTGGATCGTTGAGCTTCAAATCAAGCAGTTCCTCGACCTTGGCAAGTCTGTAGCGCAACGTATTGTGGTGAATGCCTAATGAGTCGGCCGTGGCATTAGTGTTCTGATCGTGTTCAAAATAGCGGCGGAGAGCCTGGAGCATCGGCTCCCGCTGGAGCAGCGGCTCTAGGAATGAGCGAGAAGTGTGTGCCATCTGTTCGAGGCCAACTGAGGCAAATACTCGAGTGGCAAAATCAAACTGCTCGTAAGACATACTCGAGTCATCGTGGCGGCCAGATTGGATGGTTCGGATCGCAATGAGAGCATCGGCATGTGCGCTTGGAATATCACCGATGGTATTGATTTCTCGTCCGACGCCAAAGAGCAGCGTCCCGAGGGCAGATTTGTTGATGCGCTGTATGCGCGTAATTGTGTCGACGCTGGCCTGAATGAGATAGACCGCTGTAGCCTCCCGTTCAGTGCTCAGAAATGGCGTGTCTGAGGCAAGCAGCGCGTTCTTGAGGGCTTGCCAAAGCTGCTGTGCGGACGACCGAGAGGTCGTTATCTGCTGGAGTCCTACGGACGCGACGACGAGCCTAAGTGGTGCGTTGAAGTCGATTCCAAGTGCACTCATTCGGCTTGCTAACTCAGGGGAATCTGGTTTCGGCGTCAGTGCTAGCACCTCGTCAAAGATTGAGGCCCTGATCGCATTCTCTTGCTTCTTTGTAGATAGCTGGATGCGCCTTGCGGCTTCGATCAACGAAGCTACAATGTGTGCCGCTGCACTATCTTGGCTGGTAGGAAACTCGCGCCTACGTGCGGCAACAATGAGCCAATCGGTTTTCTCTTGTTGTGAGGCATCGGCACTTTTGAGGCGAATCGCTTGCCCCTGCCAGCCCTCGACCGAAACATGTTGAGTGGCTGCTTCGGTCTTGCGTATTTGTTCAAGAAAGAGGCTGAGGGGCAGGCTCCCAGCGCTCTCTCGAACGCGACCCAAGTGGTCGACAACAAGGCAGGCGGCGTTCGATACCTTCTGGAGTCGACGCAGCAATTCATCGATCGCGTCCTCGTGTTCAAGCGCCTGGCTGAAGCTACGCTGCAAAGCAGTCAGTCGTCGAAGCTCATTAACGCTGGGAGATAACGAGAGCTGAGAAAGGGCGGTGAAAACTTCGGCAGCATCTTCGATGCGTGCCAATTGCATAGCGGCATGAGAGGAAGACTCTAGCTGAAGCTCCACGAGGGCTTCTTCTGACCAGCCGCAGAAAGCCCAGGCGTGAGTAGGAGAAGCGTGGAGCTGTGTGCGTAACGCTCTGACAGCGACCCGATCGATGGTCGCTGGCACGACAATGAGGGTATCGCGTCCCAATGAAACAGTGCCTTTGTGCCAAAGAGCTGCGGTGCGAACGGTAATCACATCTAGGTCGGCCTCCGTGGCGACCATGCGTGCGGGGCTGCCAATCGCTAAGGCAAGCGCGGGGAGACTGACCAGCCGCTGTGGACCTTCCATGGTGGGTCACCCTTCATTCAAACGCAAGAACGAGATATGGCACGTGCACATCTCTGTGTCTCGGTAAAAGTATCACAGGCAATACGCCTGATCTTTGGAGAAATTACGAATCATCGAATGCTTCCGTGAACCTAGCTTTGAACTATTACCCGAAATGCGGTGCAAGAGAAAGAAATCGTGATGAGTGAACCTACCCCTAAGTACTGGCAAACGTCGGTTAGCCAGATCACGCCCGAGCATGTTTACGTTCGAGGCTACGATCTGGAAGATTTGATTGGTATTCCCTTCGGGGCAGCAACTTACCTGCTTATCAAGGGCGAGCTTCCCACGCCGCAGCAGGCTAAAGTCGTCGATGCCTTGCTTACCGGCGTGCTGGATTATGGCCTTGAGAAAGCCGGCACCGTTGCTGCTCGCGCTGTAGTCTCTAGCAATCCCAACGTGCAGGCAGGTCTTGCCACTGCGATTCTTGCTGCGGGTGAGCACAGCCTCGCCCCGGAGAACGCGGCTCGATTCATCGCGACGCAGTATGCCGCGTTCGAGGCTTCTGAACTTGAACTCGAGGAGTTTGCCGCGCAGGTTGTGGCGCAAGCAAGAGCCGATCGCCTACGCATCCCCGGGTTTGGTCATCCTGTATTTCGGGGAGAGGACCCACGCGGCCAGAAGCTGAAACACATTGCCGTGAGCGAAGGGCTTTGGAACGGTCCCGCAGTGTTGTATGAGGCCATTCACCAAGAGTTTGTGAAGAACCCGAAGGTCGCCCACTTTCCGATTAATGATGTCGGAGTCATTGCGGCAATCTCTACGGCGCTTGGGTTCACACCAGAGGAGTCAACCGCGCTTGCGGTCATTGGCACGCTTCCGGGAATTGCGGCGCATGTGACGGAAGAACTGCGCTCGGGCCATTTGGTACGCCAGATTCCAGCTGGTGACGTGGATTACTCGGGTGAACAGCGCGATTATCGCGAGGATGCTGCTGCACGCGGCTGGTCCGATCCTGGTACTTTGAGCTAAAGATCGGCAAAGTCGCCGAATTAATGAGCCTTGTGAGGATGTGGACAGACGTGAACCCCGTACTTGATTCAGCTGACGTAGTCGTTGTGGGGGCCGGCATCGCCGGTATTACCACGGCATTGGAACTTCGTAACAGGGGATTTGACGTTGTAGTGGTAGAGCAACGATTCCCTGGATATGGGGCTTCAGGGCGGGGGATCGGCGCAATTTGGCTGCAGACTTGTCGTGCGGGCATCGAACTAGATCTTGCCCGAGCAGGGCGGGATAAGTACCTGGAGTACATTGAGGATCTTGGAAACGTCTTCGACTACCGCCAGAATGGCGGCCTCTTTTTCTTTGAGACTGAGGCTCAAGGTGCCATCCTTGAGAGCTATGTCGCGGATCGAGCTCGGGCGGGACTCGAAGTATCTTTCCTCAACGTTGACGAAGCTCGTTCGCACAGCTCGTTGCTCCCCGAGACCGCAATCGGTGCAGTGTTCTGCGCCGATGATGCCCAGGTCGACGCGACCCGATTCGTCAATGCTGTTGCGGGGGCCTGCGCTCGCAAAGGTGTAAGGATCTACGAGAACACTTCGGTCATTTCAACGATCCGTCGGGGTGAATCTACTCTGGGTGTGCGAACCATTCGAGGTGACGTTGTGGCGCCGGCCGTGGTCTGGGCTACAGGTGCGTGGACGGTCAATCTTTCGACCGAGGGTCTTGAAATTCCCATTAGTACTGCGCGGCAGGGGCAGATCTTGACGCAGAAGGTTGCACCAGTGCAATCGCCCATCATGCATGGACCTCGTGGAGTGAAATGGGCGGGGGCTCTCACCGCCCTCCCCGGGTACAACGCCAGTGACTTTGCCGCACCACAATCGGGTGGTAATAGCGCCAAGATCGAATATGACGACATTATTGCCCAGAACAGCGAAGGTGCACTTTTCGTTGGCTCCAGTATTGACGAGCCCGGGGCTCTGAACCCGCACATTGGCATACAAGCGACAACGGCATTGCTGGGTTCTGCACTAGACCGTTATCCGGAACATGCTTCACTTGGCATTGTCGGGCTGTGGGCAGGCATCGCGAGTTGGACGCAGGATAACCTGCCGTTGATTGGGCGTACCGATGGCATCTACCTGAATGCGGGACACTCACAAGGAGTCGCGACCGGGCCGATCGGCAGCGAGGTCATGGCCGCAGCCCTGTCGGGTGAATCACATCCATTCGCAGATCGGGTGCGGCCAGCCCGCTAATCGAGGGCGCGTAAACGTTTCCGACTGAAAATTGGAGCTTTTACTACGACCCTGTCACTTCTCTTGAATCTTTACTAACTTCGGCCCGGAACTCCCATTCTAGGCTGGGGTCACAGGCCCGAAGCCGTACATCGGAAATAGGGCGTGATTCAGGATCGAAGGGATCAATGGTGACGCACAGTCCTCGGATGAGTAACTACCTCCACACGTTGACGCAAGTCGGTCAAGAACGAGGTAAGGCTCTCGCGCTTACTGACGAACTGGGTGAGGTGAGCTACCAAGACCTGCTGGAGCAAATAGCGATCCGGGCAGTTGCACTACAGCGCGCCGGCGTCTCCTCGGGCGACAGGGTGGCTTTCGTAGCTGAGAACTCGACTCACTACGTGGTGAATGTCCTCGCTGTTTGGCAAGCGGATGGCGTGCCTGTGACGATCTATCCCTCCACTACCGCTGCCGATCTCAGCTCAACTTTGCTCGACGCAGATCCAGTTTTGGTGCTGAGCGACCAGTACACGAACGAACTTGTTTGCTCGGCTGTGCGCGAGGGGCTTCCTACTGCGCGAATCGATGAGCCTTTCCAGCTCGAAAGCGTTGCCGAAGGAGCCATCTCGACTCCGCAAGCGGTGCAGGGCGAGCTCGCCCTAATCTGTTATTCATCGGGCACTACTGCCCGGCCGAAGGCTATTATGCTCTCGGCCCAGGCGCTGTTGAACTCTGCACAAACTTTTAGCGAGACTTGGCGTTTGACCGTGGCCGATGTGACACTTGTGTGCCTGCCTATGGCCTGGCTGTTTGGGCTCACTACCGCGTCACTTTCTACCCTTTTTGTTGGCGGCACTGTGGTCAGTCGGCGTCGTTCGAAGCCTGAGCTACTGGCGACAGCGATTGAACAGCAAGGTGTTACGTTCTTGCCGGCGGTGACTACCGTGCTCACTAAATTTGCGAACTACCTTGACGCAGACGCGCGCGTTTGGGACTTATCTTCGCTGCGCTTCATTATTTCTGGTGGAGAACCGCGTAACGAGCAATCCTTCGCTCTGCTGAAGCGGTACACGAACATTTCGGTGCATGACAACTATTGCGCCTCAGAGATGCAGCCGCTGGTCACCTACGATCCGTTAGTTGATCCCGAGCCGCGCGAAGGATCGGCCGGCCGTCTAGTGCCGCGTTCAGAGCTTCGCCTCCTGGACGCTGATGGTAACGACGTTCAGCCAGGCGAAACAGGTGAAGCGATCTCTCGCGGACCCGGAATCATGCTTGGGTACTGGAACGATCCAGAACTCACTGCTGAAACGTTGACCCCAGAGGGCTGGTATCGCACAAAAGATCTGTTGAGAGTCGACAGCGAAGGTTACATCTACGTGGTTGGGCGCACTTCGGACATGATCATTCGTGGCGGAAGTAACGTATCACCGGGGGAGATCGAGTCGGAGCTGCGCCAGCACGCAGATGTCTTGGATGTCGCGGTGGTGGGCCTTCCCGACGCGTTGTATGGCGAAGAAGTCGTAGCTGCCGTGCAGTTCCGTGACGGTGCCGTTGTTGATGCAGATGCATTGCGTGAGTTCGCTGCAGCCCGTCTTTCGGGATTTAAAGTGCCGACTCGTTTCGTGCAGATAGATCAACTCCCGCACAACTCCACCACCCACAAGGTCAACCGCAAAGCTGTGAAAGCAATGCTCCTGGAAGGGGCCCCGGCATGACAAACCTCAGAGTAGCAAGCGTGCAGTTCTCATTGCGGCGAGAGACTTCACTCGACACCCACATCGCAGAGATGGATCGGCTTGTTGCTCAGGCCGTGGCAGGTGGAGCTGAAGTTGTTGTCTTCCCAGAATTCTCGAGTATGGGCCTTCTTGGAGCCATTGACGACCATGAGGTCATTGGCGAAACGGTCGCTGATGACTATCGCGAGTTTCTCGCACCGTTATTCCCTGAGATTTCGGAACAGGTGCGACAGCTGGCGCAGCGCTACCGAGTCACCGTCTTGGGCGGTAGCCATAATCGCATTGCCGCAGATGGCTCGCTCCGTAACACTGCGATTCTGGCCCACCCTGACGGACGTGTCGAGCTGCAGGACAAAATACACCTCACTCCGCCCGAACACGCTATGGGGGCAATTGGCGGTGACGAGATGCTCGTGACCAAGATCGGCGCGTTCACCGTTGGCGTGCTGATTTGTGCAGATGTGCAGTTCCCTGAACTCGCGCGTCACCTGGTTGCCAGGGGAGTGGATCTGATCCTCTGCCCGTCGCTGACTTGGAACCGACGAGGGGTCTACCGAGTGCGGACAGGTTGCTCGGCCCGGGCCATTGAGAACCAATGCTACGTGGTCATGAGCCCGCTCGTCGGTTCGAGCGGGCTACCGGCTGATGCTCCTATGTACGCTGTGGGGCGCTCAATTGTGACGACCCCGGTTGATAAGACATTTGGCCTGAACGATGGTGTGCTTGCTCAAGCACACGACGACAGCGAAGAGATCATCTTTGCTGATCTTGATCACGCAGTTCTAATCGCTTCTCGCGAGCGCCCTGAAGCGCCAGGGCTTAAGCTCCAGCGCCCTGAGCTCTACGCGAAGTTGCGCGAAGTGGTGAATATCTAATGACCCATTTCTTGCATCGCGTGCGCTATCACGAGGTAGATAAGCAGGGATACCTATTCAACGGTCGTTATTTTGAGATCGCTGATGTCGCGATGACCGAATACTTTCGTGACTTGGGCTGGAATTACGACGAACTGAATCGGCTTGGTGCTGACCCGTCGGTAGTCCACATCGAAGCAGACTTTGCTTCGCCCGCTCAATTTGATGACGAGCTTGACGTCACGACCGAATGTACCCGCGTCGGTACTAGTAGTTTCTCGCTCAGAACCGAGATTAGGAACCAGCTCAATCTGGTCGCGACGCTTCAGATCGTGTATGTCAATGTCGAAGCACAACTAGGAGAATCACTGCCGCTACCGGAGTTGGTGGCGGCGAAGATGCGCAGCTCAGTGACGCTGCAGGAAGTTGGCTCTAATGGCTAATCGGCACATTATTGATGTAATCGCAGGAGACGGCATCGGTCGCGAGGTTATGCCTGCCGCGATTCGCTGCCTCGACAAGCTGTCTGCAGTGCACGGGTTCGAGCTCGAATGGCGCGAACGTGACTGGAACTCCGAGCGTTACCTGCGCGACGGTGCAATGATGCCCAAGAATGGCATCGAGCAGATGTCTGACGGGGACGCGATTTTCCTGGGGGCAGTGGGCACCCCGGAAATTCCTGATGACGTTACGCTCTGGGGGCTTTTGATCCCAATCCGACGAGACTTCATGCAGTACATCAATTTGCGTCCGACCAAGTTGCTGCCCGGGCTTGAAGCACGGGTCAGGGGAGTCGATAGCATCGATTTGATGGTCGTGCGTGAGAACGTTGAGGGCGAATACTCCGAGGTGGGAGGCCGTGTTTACCGAGGCCGGCCTGAAGAGATCGCGATCCAGGAAGCGATCTTTACCCGTACGGGTGTCGACCGAGTCGCACGTTTTGCGTTTGATCTCGCTGCGCGCCGAACCGGGCGTCTGGTCTCAGCGACAAAGTCCAACGGAATTATTCATTCCATGCCGTTCTGGGACGAAGTGGTGGCTGGCGTTGGCGCAGAATACCCGCAGGTGGAGCTTGAATCGGTTCTGATTGATGCTCTCGCTGCTCGAGGGGTGCTTCACCCATCGTCTTTCGACGTGGTTGTTGCCTCGAACCTCTTCGGCGATATTCTCTCGGACCTTTTCTCAGCAGTAGCCGGATCCATTGGGATTGCCCCATCTGCAAACCTCAACCCCGAGCGTGAGTTCCCCTCACTCTTTGAACCGGTACATGGTTCGGCTCCCGACATCGCGGGCAAGGGCCTCGCGAATCCGGTTGGGCAGATGTGGGCTGGTGCGATGATGCTAGACCACCTCGGCGAGACCGCGGCGGCAGCCGAAATAATCTCGGCTTTTGAAGGAGTGCTCGCATCGGGCAACTCCACTCGCGATCTGGGTGGTTCGCTCAGCACGGATGATTTCACCGATGCTGTGTTCGACCGCCTCGGCGCCTAACTCCACTGATTTAGACAAGTAAAGGAAACATCATGAAGATCTTGGTGCTCATCAAGGAAGTACCCGACACCGCAGCAACGCGAATGCTGAACTCTGAGACCGGCATTCTTGATCGGGTGGCATCGGAGCCAGTCCCTGACGAGATCAATGAGCGCACGCTGGAGCATGCTTTGCGTTACCGTGACGGCGGTGCTGAGGCAGAGATCGTGGTTCTCGCTGTTGTCCCTGACACCGCGGTGACTTCGGTACGCAAGTTCCTCGCCATGGGCGCTGACTCTGCAGTGATCGTCTCAGACCCGAACATCGCCGGTGCAGACGCGGCCCGTACGTCTCAGATCATTGCTGCCGCCGTTGAACGGATCGCTCCTGATCTGGTTCTTGCCGGTAATGAGTCAACTGATGGCCGTGGCGGCGTTGTTCCGTCCATGGTTGCCGAGTACTTGGGCTGGCCCGTTCTGCCTTCACTCAACGAGCTCGAGATCACTGAGGGCACGGTTGCTGGCTCTGTCACGGTTGAGGCAGAGACGTTGCGACTCTCTGCGTCCCTTCCTGCAGTGGCGTCGGTGACCGAACGCTCTGCAGAGGCCCGCTTCCCGAACTTTAAGGGGATCATGCAGGCGAAGAAGAAGCCGCTTGAGACCTGGACCCTTGCTGACGTTGCTGTTGGCGAAGAGCGTGCCGCGAACTCTGTGATGGTCTCGGCAGCGCTTCGCCCGGCACGCACTGCCGGCACCAAGGTCGAAGACGACGGCACCGCAGTGGCGGCACTTGTTGATTTCATGGCTTCGAACCGCCTGATCTAGCTACCAGCGCATCGCAATTACTGAACTTAGGAATCGAAAAATGGCAAACATCCTTGCATTTGTTGAAACTTCACGCGATGGTGCGCTCAAGGCAAATGCTGCCGGCCTCCTCGCTGCGGCTGCTGAGGCGGGTACTCCGCAAGCAGTAGTACTGCTTCCCTCTGGAGTGGACAGCACCCCAGTCGTAGCGCAGCTCGGGAAGCTCGGCGCGACGACAGTGTATGTCGGATCGCTGACGGGAAGCGGCTTTGGCGTGAGCCAGGTGGACGCTATTGCGGCGGCTGTTGCCGTTTCTGCACCGCACGCGGTATTGCTTCCGAATACTAATGATTCACGCTCACTCGCGGGCAGGCTCACGATCCGGCTGAACGGAGCACTGGCTGTAGATGCGACTGGCCTTCGTTTTGATGCCGACGGTGACGAAGTTATCGTGGAGCACTCAGTATTCGGTGGCGACTACCGCACTGAGTCCGCTGTTGACGGGGGGATTCTTGTCGCAACGGTTCGGGCAGGCGCCGTCGAAGGGCAGGCTCCGGCGATAGAGAATCCTGAGAGCGTCGTGCTTGACGCGCCTCAGAGCGCGGGCAGAGCGGCTGAGACCGTTGCGGTTGAAGCATTGGTCGCGGAGTCCGACCGACCGGCCCTGCGTGAGGCAGGCACCGTCGTCTCGGGCGGCCGCGGTCTAGGAAGTAAGGAGCAGTTCGCACTCGTCGAACAGCTTGCTGACGCGCTTGGCGCCGGCGTGGGTGCCTCGCGTGCTGCGGTAGATGCTGGATACGTGCCCCAGTCATACCAGGTCGGTCAGACGGGTATCACCGTGACACCTCAGCTCTACATTGCACTTGGCATCTCGGGTGCGATCCAGCACCGTGCCGGCATGCAAACCTCGAAGTTCATCGTCGCAATTAACAAGGACGCAGACGCACCGATTTTCGAGGTCGCAGACTTTGGAATCGTAGGCGATGTATTCACCGTTGTGCCGCAGTTGATCGAAGCGATCAACCAGCGTCGCGCAGCGTAACCACACAACCCACTGAGGAAGCATCATGTCAGAGGAAGTCAGCAATTCGGCTCCGCGTAAGCAGCGCATGGGGGCTCCGCGCCCGCAAACGCCTCCAGTAGAGGCGGCAGCAGAATCAGCGGCGCCGACTGTAGCTGCGGCACCGCGTCAGCGCACCCGCATGGGCGGCGTGCACGCCGCGTCAAGTGCCCCGGCCGCCGAAGCGGCGCCAGCAGCAGCGGCTACTCCTCCAGTGGCTCGTACCCGCATGGGAGGCGCAAAGGCCTCTCCTGAGGCTCAGACGCCCCCCGGTGCATCCGCCACAGGGGCGCCCCCGGTCGCGCGAGCACGCATGGGAGCGCAGCCCATGCCAGAAGGCCAGGCCCCATCCCGCATGCGAGCCGCTGCGCCACCGACACAGCCTGCGGCAGCCACACCGGTGGTAGCCAAAGCTCCTGATAAGCCGTCAAAGTCTGGCTTGTCGGCGCGGGTGCCGTGGCGAAAGGTGCTGCCACTTATTGGTGGGGTAGTGGTGCTCGTTGTGGTGGCGGTGTTAGCTGCTCGATGGCTACGTACTCTGCCTGAGGTGCAGGATTTTCTACTGAGGAATCCGGGAAGTCCAACGCTTCCTGACTCCGCACCAACAGGTCTTCCTGGATGGATGGGCTGGCAGCACTTCTTCAACATGTTCTTCATGGTGTTGATCGTGCGCACTGGATTGCAGGTGCGCAACGAGAAGAAGGCGCCCGCATACTTCACTCCCAAGGCGCGCTCATTCTTCTCCCCGAAGGGGAGCACACCCAAGAAGGTCAGCATTTCGCAGTGGATTCATCAGGCACTCGATGTTTTCTGGATGCTTAACGGACTGATCTTTGTCGTGCTGCTCTTCGTGACCGGGCAGTGGATGAAGATTGTGCCAACCAGCTGGGATGTTTTCCCGAACATGGTGTCAGCCGGGTTGCAGTATGTATCGCTCAACTGGCCGCACGAAAATGGCTGGCTGCACTACAACGCACTGCAGATGATCGCTTACTTCGTCACGGTATTCATTGCAGCTCCCCTCGCCGTGATCTCAGGCATCCGGTTCTCGACGTGGTGGCCAGATCAGAATTCGCGCTTGACCAAGATCTATCCGGTTGAGTGGGCGCGCGCCATCCACTTCCCGGTGATGATCTACTTCGTAGCGTTCACCGCTGTGCACGTCTTCCTCGTGATGTTCACGGGCGTGCTCAAGAACCTGAACCACATGTATACCTCGCGAGACGTTGTTGACGGCTGGGGTCTTGCGATCTTTGTGGGTTCGCTGATCGTCATTGCCGCTGGCTGGGTACTGACGAAGCCGCTCTTCATGCAGCCCATTGCAGAGAAGTTCGGCTCGCTTTCTAAGTAGCTTTGAACTGATTCATGAACATATCCGGAAAGGTGCGTTTCAAATGAGCACAATCGACACACCCACTCTCCCTCTGCTGGAGCACATCATCGGTGGCGAGAGAGTCGCTGGGAACACGACGCTCCCGGTCTTCGACCCGAGCACGGGCAAGGAAATCGCTGCGCAGGCAGTCGCCACCGAACAGCACGTCGACATGGCCGTCAACGCTGCCTCACTCGCCTTCAAAACCTGGCGTCGCACGAGCGCGGCCGAGCGTTCCGAGTTGCTCCACAAGCTCGCAGACGCTGTCGCGGCTGAGCAAGAGAACTTTGCGCGTCTTGAGTCGCTTGACGTTGGAAAACCAATTAGTGCTGCCCGCGCAGACATGCCATATCACTGGGACACACTGCGGTACTTCGCGGGCGCCATTAGGGTCGCTCACGGGACAAGCCTGGGTGAGGTCGCGCCGGGCCTCCACTCTCGAGTCGAACGTGAACCTTTGGGAGTCGTTGGACTCGTCATTCCGTGGAACGCACCGCTGTTGGAAGCCCTATGGAAAATTGCGCCCGCCCTCGCCGCAGGTAATACGCTGGTAATGAAGGTGAGCCGGGTAACTCCGCTCACCACCACGCGCCTGTTTGAACTCGCGAGCGAGATCTTCCCTCCCGGCGTAGTCAACCTTGTGCTCGGCGATTCACTGGGCGGCAAGGCCCTTGCAGCACACCCCCGCGTCTCGCTGCTATCGCTTACCGGTTCAACGAATACGGGCAAGCAAGTTGCAGCGACTGGCGCCGGATCGCTGAAGCGCATGCACTTGGAACTGGGCGGCAAAGCACCTGTTCTTGTGCACCCCGGTATTGACCTCGCGAAAGCGGCCGCGGAGCTCGTGGCTACCGGTTACGTGGGGGCGGGACAGGATTGCACGGCAGCGTGCCGGGTAATCGTCCACGAAGCCGCATACGATGAATTCGTACCCCACTACCTTGCAGAGGTAGATCGGATTCGCATGGGCGCCGGGCTCGACGAGGCATCCACGATGGGGCCGCTAGTTTCAGACGTGCAGCGTGACTCGGTCCAGGGGTACGTTGATCGTGCGAAGTCCTACGCGACGATCGCTCGTGGCGGCGAAGGGTTCGTTGGTGATGGCTACTTTGTTCAGCCAACTGTCGTGCTTGATGCGGCACAGGACTCAGAGATCATCCAGCAAGAGGTGTTTGGTCCCGTGGTATCGATTCAGCGCGCTCGAAACGAAGAAGAAATGCTCACCTGGGCGAATGGCACGCCTTACGGGCTCGCCGCGAGCGTCTGGACGAACGACCTGAACGTCTCCCAGAGGGCAACCCGCGAACTCGACTTCGGCACGGTGTGGGTGAATACCCACATGCAGGTTATTCCGGATGCACCCTTCGGCGGCTTCGGCGAATCGGGATACGGAAAAGAGCTTTCCATGATGGCGATCGAGGAGTATTCCCGGTACAAGCACGTCATGGTCCAGTCCAACTAAGAATAACTCTCAGGTAAGGAAGTTCAGTGATGACAACGAATCCAACAATTCTTGATGTGTTTCATAAGCAGATGGCGGCATACGGCGAACGTAACGTCGAGCAGCTGATGACCACATTTAGTGAGGACTGTGTTCTGCAGGACATGGCCGACCCCGCGGCCCCCTTCGAGGGGCACGCTGCAGCTCGTGGCTTCCTCGTCGACTACTTCGCAGACCTTGCGAATGTAGACGTCAATATCACTAAGGTTGCCCAGAACGAAGACACCGTTTTTGGGGAACTTGATGTGACCGCGGACTGGGTAAGTGAGCCTTTCTCCCCCGAATCTCCCCGACGAGTGAACTTCAAGTACGTCATCGTCGACACCTTTAGAGACGGGCTTGTGGTGCACGAGCGGTTCTACTGGGACAGCGAGTCGCTGCAGAAGCAGCTGGTGGTGAGCGAAGACGCATAACGCCAAGCAGCTGTTTTGGTGCCGGCATTACGGGGACGATTCATATCCCGCAGTTCAGACTGCGGCGTATGAGTCGGCCCCGTTTTTGTGTTGTCAAAGTACTAAACAGCTCGTGGCGATTTGTAATATTACCGAATGGCGATAGCGCAAAGAATTCTAGATTGATAGGAGAGCAGAGCTCGATTAAGAGTTCAATCTATTCTTTGTTGCAAAGGAGCATCAGTCATGAGTACAGAGACCGGCCTAGCCGCAATCATCCCGCCTGACATTCGTGAGGAAGGCCAATTACACGGAAACCTAGGCGTCATCGACGTCATGTTTACCGTCATTGCCTATAACGGCCCAGCCGTCGTTTTTATGGGATTCCTCCCCGTGCTTATCCTGTGGGGTAACGGGGTAGGGGCGCCGGCAATGATCCTCGCTGCCGGCTCGCTGCTGCTGGTGATTGCGAGCGGATTGATTAATGTCTCGTCAGCGTTGAAGCGGCCCGGTGGTTTTTATGCTTTGGTCTCTGCGGGACTTGGCCGAATGGCTGGTCTTGGAACCGGGTTTACTGCTATTTTCACGTACTTCGCCGCGGTATTGAGTGTGTACGCTATTGCGGGCACGGCATTCTCCGATCTTCTGGAGAACTTCTTCGGTGCTGAGCGGGTTCCGTGGTGGACGGTAGGTCTGGTCTGCGTGGTAGCAGTAGGTTTTCTAGGGTATTTCAACATTCAGCTGTCAGCCAAAGTGTTGTACGTTTTCCTGACACTGGAGTTTTTGCTCATCATTGCGTACATCATTGCCGTGATTGCGCAGGGCGGCGCAAACGGCTTTGGACTTGACTCGTTTAAGCCGGAGTACATGTTTTCTGGAGCGCTGGCTGTCGGAGCGCTCTTTGCAATCACTATTTTTGGTGGGTTTGAAGCAACGGTAATCTTCAGAGAAGAAGTACGCGACCCGGACCGCACTATCAAGCGCGCTACGTACGGCGTTATTGCGCTTCTGGCGATTTGCTACGCGCTGCTCTCGTGGGTATTTATCTACGCGTACGGTCCCGGAGTTATTTTGGAAGTCTTAGGTCAGGACATCGCAGGTGCCGCGGGCCAGAGCGTTCGCGAATACGTTGGAGAAGCGGCCTACCTCTTCGCAAATATTTTGCTATTTACTAGTGCCTTCGCCTTGCAGTTGGCCTCGCATAACATTCTGACGCGCTACGTCTATAACTTTGGCAAGGATCGTATTCTGCCGAAGTCACTTGCTGCGATTCATCCTAAGAATGTTTCGCCGTACAAAGCATCGATTGCGGTATCGGTGGTGTGTGCAGTCGGCGTTGCTGGAATTGCGATCTCTGGGGTTCCAGACGACATCCTCTACGCAACAATTGCCTCGTTCCTCACTTACGGCATGGTGATCCTTGTGACGATGGTGTCATTCGCGATTGGCGTTTACATGCTCAAACACAAGACAAGCAACCTGTTCCATGCGGCCTTGATGTTCATCGGGGGTGGAATCTTTGCGATTACTACAGTGTTCGCAACGGTTCGATTCGATCTGTTGAGTGGGCTTGTTGGCACCCCGGCATTGATAATGCTTTCGGTGTGCTGGGCATTCATCCTCAGCGGTGTCGGCCTTGGGTATTACCTGAAGAAGAAGAAGCCCGAGATTTATCGCAACGTCGGGCGCCGCGACAACTAGGTACAAGGAAGCGTCTCTGTCTGTGCGGTGTGCTAGCGCTGCACAAACAGAGACGCCGCGGCAGCTCCGCACACCCGCCTCGGTGATTTCACAAACTCTCTAGGACATCGTTGGTGAAGCGCACAATCCCACTGGCTCTTTGAACGAGAGAGACTTGTGAAGAGGCCATCCGTGACGACCAAAGGAGTTCCAATCATGACACCTCAGATACAACGGGCCAATGATGAGCCGGCCGATGTCTTGATCGTCGGAGCAGGTGCCTCGGGTGCCACCGCTGCCCGAATCCTTGCGGAGAGCGGCTTCTCTGTCACCTGCCTAGAGCAGGGCGGATGGGTGAGCCGGCTCGACTTACCGAGCGCTAAGCCCGAGCGTGAGGTATTCACCGCTCGCGAGTGGAACCCGAACCCGAATGTTCGCAAAGGTGCTTGGGACTACCCGTGTGACGTTACGGACGCTGAAGTCCACCCGATTAACTTCAATGGCGTCGGCGGAAGTACGGTCTTCTTCGGAGCCGAGTGGCCTAGGTTCATCCCCTCCGATTTTCGCATCAAGAGTTTGTATGGCTTCGCTGATGACTGGCCTATGAGCTATGAAGACCTTGAGCCGTACTACGATCTCGTGGACGAGATGATCGGTTCTTCAGGACGGCCCGGAGATCCCGCGTATCCAGGTGGCGTGACGCCCCCGATGCGTGAGGCTCCGATTGGGCGACTTGGCGTTAAAGCTGCCGCGGGCATGAACAAATTGGGTTGGCACTGGTGGCCTGGCACGCACGCCATCATGACCAAGAACCAAGGCGACCGTGGCGCATGTGCCCGGTGGGCCATGTGTATGTCAGGCTGCCCTGAGGGCGCCAAGGGCGCGTTTGACGTGGCTATGTGGCCAGCCGCGATCGCGGCAGGTGCACAGATTATTACCGAGGCACGCGTGCGCGAGGTGACGGTCAATAAGCGAGGGCTGGCAACCGGAGCGACCTGGATCGACGCAGAAGGCAAAGAACACCACACTTCCGCCAAAACCGTTATCGTGTGCGGCAATGGCATTGGGACGCCGCGCCTGCTGCAGATGTCGACCTCGAGCCTGTTCCCTGACGGTCTCGCGAACTCCTCGGGGCTCGTCGGTAAGAACCTCATGATGCATCCGTTCGTCGGGGTGCTCGGAATCTACGAGGAGAATCTTGAGAGCTGGATGGGGCCGCTGGGCGCCAACCTGTACTCCCTTCAATTCGCGGAAACAGACCTGAGCCGCGGGTTCCAGCGGGGCGCGAAGTGGGCCGCCATGGGCATTCCTGGCCCGATGGATGTACTGGAACGCTATTCAGATCTGCCGCTGGCAGAGCGAACTGGGGCCGCCGGCCAGCGCATCGTGGAACGGGCGCTCGGAAAATCCTTTGAGTGGACGGCCTCCATCGAAGATATGCCGAGTGAGAGCAACTTCGTATCGCTGAGCAAGGATCTCACCGATGGTTCGGGCCTTCCTGCCCCCAAGATCACCTACCGCCTCTCGGATGACAGCAAGCGCAACCTTGACTGGAACGTGGAGCGCATGGAAGAGGCACATATGGCGGCCGGCGCTATCGAGACTAAGACGGTTCCCTGGATGCCCGCGGTTGGTTGGCACACCCTGGGCACCGCCCGAGCCGGCAACGATCCCGAACGTTCGGTCGTTGATGGATTCGGTCGCTCGCACGACGTGCCGAACTTGTTTGTGATGGACGGCAGCGTGTTCACCACCTCGTCGTCAGTAAACCCGACCCCGACCATTGCAGCTTTCGCGGCACGCGCCGCAGAACACCTCATGGAAACCGCGGCAGATCAGGAAGTGCCACTGTGAATCTAGACATCACCACCCGACTGGATGAAGCTACGCGTGCTGAAGTGACACGCATCATGGATGTGCTGCTTCCCGGCACTGACACGCTGCCGAGCGCGTCCGCGGTAGATGCCCAGGGCGAGCTGCTCGATATGGTGCTGCGCGCCGACCCCACGCTCGAGCCCCTTGTGCGGCTCGCGGGTGAGCGTGCGGCCGGTGTGGAGCTCAGTTTTGATGTTATTGAGAGCTGGTTCGGGGAAGACGCTGAACGCTTGGTGTTCGCGCTCCATGCTGCTTATTACATGTCTACCCAGGTGCGCGAGAAGCTCAGCTACCCGGGCCAAGTACGGGCACCCGTGTCTCTCGCAACTCCAGACCAGCTGTGCAGCGAAGAGCTGATTGCCCCCGTAGAGGCACGTGGTCCTATTTTCGTGCCCACTCCCACAGAAGCCTGACGGTGACCAAATGACTCAGCAGACAACGACACCAAGGACAATGTGCGCCTTGGTTGCTCGGGGCGGGGCGGTGGCGTTTGAAGAGCGTGACGTGCCCAGCGTGGGCCCAAGGGATATCTTGGTGCGCACCACGGCGGCTTCGATGTGCTCGGCAGACCCGGCAGCAGCCTCAGGCTCCTTCGATGTGGTTGCCGCCGAAGGAGACGCTGAATCTGTGCTTCCTGGCATTATCATCGGCCATGAAGCGGTAGGCGTGGTTCAAGAGATCGGCTCAATGGTCACGGGGTTCGCGGTGGGCGATCGTGCCGTTTCTGCCTCGACGACTCCCTGTGGCCGGTGCGCGAACTGTCAACGTGGCTTTGGCGGGCATTGCCGCGGAGAGATGTGGGGTGGCTATTCACCCGGAGTGTCCAGGGACGGCACGCTCGCAGAATATTTCATCGTGCCCGATGCCGAAGTGAACCTTGCTAAGGTCCCTGACGCGGTCTCAGACGCCGGCGCCGTATTTATCTCTGACTCCTTTTCGACAGGCTCAACCGCAATCGAAGAAACCGGTTTGCCGCTTGGCGGTACCGTTGTGGTCTTCGGTCAGGGGCATATCGGCCTGGGTGCGATTGCCGCGGCCAGCGTTGCGGGTGCCGGGCTTGTCATCGCAGTGCGTTCGCGCGCGGGCAGCGAAGACGTGGCACAGCGCATGGGGGCAGATATGGCTCTCAACCACGCCGAACATGACGTTATGGCAGAGATCCTCCGGCTCACAGACGGAGTAGGCGTTGATCTTGCGGTTGAAGCTTCTGGTTCAAAAGCAGCGTTCGCGCAGGCAATCGAAGCTACCCGTCTCGGGGGAGAAATAAGCGTGATCGCGACCTACGCCGGTGGCGACGACAGCCTCACCATTCCGCTTCCGAGCTGGGGCTGGGGCGTTGGAGATAAGACCATTCGTTCCAGGTTCCAGCGCTCTGGCGGAGAACGTACAGGGCGATTGCTCCGTCTCATCGAACGACACCGAGTGGATGTCACGCCAGTGTTCACGCACGAGTACTCGTTCGACGCTGCACTGCAGGCGTTCGCTGACGTGCGTGATGGTGCTCCAGGGCTCATTAAGCCTTTGATCCGATTTAACTAAACCACGAAAAATTAATTTAGAGGAAGAATACGTGATGTCAGAAGAACGCTGGGACGTTGTAGTCATCGGTGCTGGTTTCTCCGGCCTGACCGCGGCACGTGATTTGAGCGAGCAGGGCCGACGAGTCCTCGTCTTGGAAGGCCGCGATCGACCGGGCGGACGTACCTGGTACCGCAACTTTGCAGACACCGACCACCTCGTTGAAATGGGCGGTACCTGGATCTCTAACGTGTGGATGACCGCCCTCATGGAAGAGGTCAACCGGTACGGGGTTGAACTCGTTGACCAAGAAGGCATGGACTCCTTCTCGTGGGCCACTGGCGGGGAGGTGCGTAAGCACGCCCCGATTCCACCCGAGGAATTCGCAGCCGCGGAGCCGGCGTTAATCGCGCTCCACCAGGCCTTCCTTCGTACGCCAGATGGGGAGCTTCGAGAGGGGGACGACTACTCGGATCTTGACGTTCCTGTGTCGGAGTGGCCTCCCTTCGTTGCGCTCCCGACCGCGACCAAGGAGTTCGTCTTCGCCTGGGCCGCGATGTATGCCGGTTGTGGTCCTGAGAACGTCTCGGTCATGCACTTCAGCATGATGCTCTCAGGCTTTGGGAACAACGTGAGTGCACTCCACTACGGCTTGTCGCAGCGCTATTCGCACGGCACCAAGGAGCTCATTAACGCGCTCGCGAATAATCTTGACGTGCGTTACAACGAGGCGGTTAGCCGCATCGAAGACACCGCAGACGGCGTGGTGATCACTACGGAGACAGGCACCTTCGTAGCCAAGCGCGTTATTTGCACAGTTCCCATTAACTCGCTTCACCGCGTCACGTTCTCGCCCGAGCTTCCTGAGGCAGCCCGTGGTATGGCAAAGAAGGGTACTACGTCGCAGTCGATCAAGTCCTGGGCGCTCTGCCGTAACGTTCCGAAGGGCTTCCTCGGGATCGGTTGGAAGACCGGGTTCGAGTGGTCTGCAGAGGTCTACCGACTTGAAGACGAGACCTCATTGGTTTGCAGTTTTGGTGTTGAAGATAACTTGGTAAACGCCACCGATATTGAAAGTGTGCAGAATGCGCTGCGACGCTTTGAACCAGGCATCGAAGTCATCAAAATTGATAGCCACGATTGGCGCGCAGATAGGTTTGCAGACGGCACCTCGATGATCGTGGAGCCGGGTTGGATCGTAAATAACGACTGCCACGCATTTGCGGCTCCACATGGTTCGGTGTATTTCGCCGGCGCTGACCACTCGGTGCAGTGGACCGGCTGGATGGAGGGCGCAGTGCGCAGCGGAAAAGCTGTCTCTGCGCAGGTCCACGAGTCGCTGTAACCTCGCGGTTCTCTGTAAACCAACAACGGCCCGTCACCTCTCGGAGGTGACGGGCCGTTGTGCTTAGGGTTACGAAACTAGCCGCGCGGCACCACGATGACGCCGCGGTAAGCGGGGTCGCCCCAGCGGGTGACAAGGTCGACACCCGAAAACGGCATGGGCATCTCGCTCGTATCGACCCAGGTTTCACCCTGCTCAGACTCGACCCACGGGTCAGACACGATCAACGCGTCACCGATGACATCGTGCGCGAGCACCCAGTGCGGGGTCGGGTCGCCGATGAGCGGGTCGAGGTCAATGAGCAAGAACACGTCTGAACCCTCGGCCACGAGCTCAGCGATCTCTTCGACTGGCACCCAGCGGCGCTCGATCTCTACCCCGAGCTCTTTGGCCGCCCGCTGCGAGTCACGCTGCAGCTGCTCGCGCAGCCGGTACTCGTGCGGCTGATCGGCGTACCACTCAAGCAGCACGAGATCTTCGGCGCTCAAGATCACGCGGGGGAGCCCACGCGTAACCCCGGTCGCGGTGATCTCTTCGGCGGTGGCGACCGCGAGGCCCACCGGTTCGCACGCCGGCATGTTGGTGGCCCGGCGCCAGAACGACAGCTCACGGCTCTGGTTGGCGTCACCGTCAGCCCCGAACTTCGTCAGCCCCGCGCCCTCGAACATCATCAGTGACGTGACGGCCCCGCAGGTGACGTCGGTGGTCTGCCCGTAATACGGCGCGCGCCGGGTGGGGGCCGCACCGAGCCACTTCGACCAGCCGCGTGCGTGCGTTGCTGACCCTGGCCGGGTGCTCTCCACCGACGGCACCGGATCAACATCGCGCACAAACCCCAGATCGGCAAGGATCTCGGCGTGAGCCTCAGTGAGCGGGGCTGCGCCCGGGTGCTCCTCAAACTTGATGACGATGGGCTCGGGGCGGGTATCGCTCACGAAGCCGCGATCGGCCACGGCCGCCGCAACGGCGTCGCGAAACGCCTCGTCGGTGTCGGCGAACACGTCGACGATTTTGCGGGCCGAGGTGTGGGGGCGGCCAGCGGTGAGGGTCGAGGCGACGACGCGGCCGGGCTCGGCCTGCGTGGCACCTGCTTCGTGCACGCGCACGGTGCGCGGTGCCCAAAGTTCGCGCGGCGTGCTCCACAGGGTGGCGCGTGCTTCGCTTGTGATGGCTTCGGGGGCGAGTGCACCATCGGTGACGTGAATCTCGTGTGTGGTCATCGGGGATCCTCCTCAGGGGACAGCGTGCCGGGGGCCAGCGGGGCTGGCGCCAGCGTATCGGGCGTGACCTGGGTAGTCGTGGGTGCGGCCGGTGCGACTGAGATGGTACCGGCCGGGGCCTCGTTGGGTGCCGCGGCGCTCGCAGTGGCGTTGTCCGCAGCGGAGTCGCTCGGGTCAGTCGCCGGAGCCCGCTGAATGCTGTCAGCGGTGGCCGCCGCGACCAACACCTGCGTGTACGGATGCTGCGGGTTGCGCAGCACCTCGCTGGTGGCGCCGGCCTCAACGATTTCGCCCTGGCGCAGCACGATTGCACGGCTTGCGATCTGTGCGACGACCCCCAGATCGTGCGTGATGAAGAGCATGGCGAGACCGAGCTCATCGCGCAGCCGGGCAAGCAAACGCAGAATCTGTGCCTGCACCGACACATCGAGCGCCGAGACACTCTCGTCACAGATCAGCAGCCGTGGGTTGGGCGCCAGCGCACGGGCAATGGCCACGCGCTGGCGCTGCCCGCCCGAGAGCTGCGAGGGGCGACGATCGGCCAGGGCCACATCGAGTTCGACAAGCTGCAACAGCTCGTCGACCGATGACGCGGGCCGCTGGGCGGCGCTGAGCGCCTCCTGCAACGCCTGGCGCACCGTGAACGACGGGTTGAGCGTGGAGTAGGGGTCTTGGAAGACGATCTGCATCTCACCCGGGGTGCGGCCCTTGCGGCCGGTGGGGAGCGAGAGCCCGTCGAGCGTGACCGTGCCGGTGTCGGGCACATCGAGGCCCGCGATGCAGCGCGCGAGCGTTGATTTGCCAGAGCCCGATTCGCCGACGACGGCGACGACTTCGCCCGCGGCCACCGTAACCGAGGCATCACTGAGCGCCTGCACGCTGGCGAACCGCTTGGACAGGCCCTGCGCTTCAAGCACGACGGTGCCGCGGGCGGCGCCTGCTGCTGCCGCCGCTGTGCCAGGTGTCGATGCCGGATCAGCGGCTGCCGCAGAGTCGAACACCTGCTCGCCGGGCCCATCAGTAATGCTGGGGTTCGCGTCGATGAGCGCCCGCGTATACGGGTGCTGCGGATCGCTGAGCACCCGCTCAGTCGCCCCGCGCTCGACCACTTCGCCCGAGCGCATCACGAGCAGCTCGTTTGCGCGGCCAGAAACCACGCCCAGGTCGTGACTGATCAGAATGAGGCTCATGTGGTGCATGCGCTGCAGTTCGGCGAGCAGATCAAGCACCTCGCCCTGCGTGCTCGCATCGAGCGCCGTGGTGGGCTCATCGGCGATCAGCAGGCGCGGCTCGGCAGCGAGGGCCGCCGCGATCGCGACGCGCTGACGCATACCGCCCGACAGCTCAGACGGGTAGCGGCGTGCAATGGTGGCGGGCAGCCGCACCTCTGCGAGCCGCTTCGTGACTTCGGCCGAGAGCGCGGATCGTGACGGTGCCGGCTGGCCGGCAGCGCGTGCCCGCGCACGAATCGTGGCCGCGATCTGGGCACCGCAACGCATCACGGGGCTGAGGCTCGTGAACGGATCCTGCAGCAGCAGCACCGCGCGGCGACCGCGCACCTGCGCCCAGGTGTCATCGCGGGTGTCAGCCAAATCAGTGGCGTGCGCGTCGATGACGGCGATGCCCGTGGCTGAGGTGCCGCGGGGCAGTAGGCCGGTGAGGGCGCGGGCGGTCATGGATTTGCCTGATCCGGATTCGCCAATGATCGCGAGCGTGTGGCCCGGGCGCACATCGAAATCGAGCGGCTCGACGATCGTGCCCGCGGGGCCCGAGACAGACAGTCCCGTGACCGTGAGGCCTGAAACCGTGGGGCTTGTGGGCGAAAGATCGGTAGCGGTTTCGCTCACTGGAGCCCCCGTTCGCGCAGGCGCTCACCGAGGTGATCGCCGAGCAAGTTGATGGCCATGGTGACGAACACAATCAGCAGCGCCGGCACGATCAGCATGGCGGGATTGTCGCCCATGAGGCTGCGCCCGTCAGAAATTTGGCGGCCCCAATCGGGGGTGCCCGGGGCGACGCCGATGCCGAGGAACGACAGGGAGGAGAGCGTGACGATTGCGATGCCCAGATTGAGCAGCAGGTTCGTGAGGATCAGCGGCCAGACATTGGGCACGATGTGGCGGTACATGATGCGGGCGGGCGACAGTGACAGCATCTGCGCCGCCTCGACGTAGGGGCGGGGCGTCTGCTCGGTGACGCCGGCGCGCACGATGCGAATGTCTGACGGGCAAAACAGCAGCACCAGCAGCGCCACGGTCACCCAGTAGCCCGCACCGAAAATACCGGCGACCACGATCGCGAGCAGCATCACGGGCAGCGACAGCAGCACATCAACGATGCGCCCAATCACGGTGTCGGTGATGCCGCCGAGGTATCCCGCGAGGGTGCCAAACACGATGGCAAGCAGCATCGAGCCCACGGCGATGACGGCGGGGCCGGCGATGGCTGATCCTGATCCAGCGAGCGTGAGCAACAAAATATCGCGGCCCAGCTCATCGGTACCGAGCAGGTGCCCCGGGCTGCCCGGCGGCAGCAGCGAATCGAGAATGCTCTGCTTGGTGGCGAGGCCCACGAGCAGCGGGGAGATCGCGGCCGTGATCGTGACGGCCACCAGCAGCACGGCCGAGGTCACAACGGTCCAGTCGCGTCGCTTGCGCGCGGTGAACGTGCCCGCGCCGGTGCGCGGGGTGCGGGGGAGTGCGGTGGTCATCGGTTCAGCTCCTTCGCGCGCACGCGGGGATCGAGCAGCACGTAGCTGAGATCGACGAAGATCGTGATGACCGCGATGGTCGCGGCGACGAGCAGCGTCACCGCCTGCACCACGGGCAGGTCTTTAAACAGCACCGATTCTTGCAGCAGCGAGCCGATGCCGGGCAGCGCGAACACCGTTTCCACGATGATGGTGCCGCCCACGATGAAGGTGAGAATCAGGCCGGCTCCGGTGACGATGGGAATCGCGGCCGAGCGCAGGGCGACGGTGCGCACCTCGCGCTCAGACAGCCCGCGGGATCTTGCGAACGTGACCGCGTCGCTTTGCAGCTCGCGCAGCACCGCGGCACGGGTCATGCGCATCAGGATCGCCCCGATGCCGGCGGCAAGCGCGCACGCGGGGAGCACGAGATGCCAGAGCGTATCGAGGCCGCCGGTGCCGCCGCCGTACGCAGGAAACAGCGGAATTAGCATCGCGAACAGGTAGAGCAGCAAAATCGCGAGCGCAAATGAGGGCGCCGAGAGGCCGAGCAGCGCGAGCGCGCTTGCGACACGGTCAGTGGCCTTGCCCTCGCGTGCCGCGCTCAGAATGCCCAGCGGAATCGCGGTGACGACCGCCACGAGAAACGCGAGCACGATCAGCGCGACGGTGCTGCCGAGGCGCTGCCCGATCACCGTGGTGACGGGCTGTTGCATGCGAATCGAGACCCCAAAATCGCCACGCAGGGCGCTCCAGAGCCAGTCGAGATAGCGCACAAAGAACGGGTCATCGAGGTGATATTGCGCCCGAATGGCCGCGATCGCGTCGGGTGAGGCCGGCCTAGTGCCGAGCAGGTTCTTCACGAGGTCGCCCGGTGCGAGATACATCAGCGAGAACGTGAGAAATGAGATGACGATCAGGATCACGATGACCCCGATGATGCGCGCCGCAATGGCGCGACCGAGCGCCCGCCCCTGGCCTCCCGCGCGTTGCCGCGGGGAGTTCAGGGGCGGGGCCGGATTGAGATCGATCGAGGTCACCGGGTCACCATGTCATTGAGATTACTTGGTTGCGAACAGCTGCGAGCCCCACGACCCGAGGAACGTGTACGGCGTGAAGTCGTGCACCCCGATGCCGTTGTCGAAGTAGGTGAGGCTCTGGCCCCACCACAGGGGCGCGTTGACGGTCTGATCGGCGTTCAGCTGCTCGAGCTCAAGCAGCACATCGATGCGCTCGGCCGGGTCGGTGGTCGCGCCCGACTGGGCGACGAGATCAACCGCTTCTTGGTTCTCGAAGTGGTTGGGGTTCTCAAGCCCCAGCATGTAGCTGTTCACCTCGGCGGGGTCACCGGTGGTGGAGAAGTACCACATGAAACCGAGGCCGTGTTCGCCGTCACCGATCGTGGCGAGCCATTCCTCGAGAGGTACCTCGCGCACCTTGACCGTGATGCCGATCTCCTTCAGGTTCTCGGCGAGTGACTGTGCCGCGGTGCCGAGCTGCGGGCCCGTGTTGGGGAACGTGAGCTCGGTGGTGAAGCCGTCTGCAGAGCCCGACTTCTCGAGCAGTTTCTTTGCCTGGTCGAGATCGAAGTCGTGCTGCGTAATGCCCGCGAGCAGCTTGCGTGCCTCTTCGGCGCTGTACGCCTTGCTGAGCGACTCGGGCGTCATGATGGTCGTGGCCTTCTCGCCGTAACCGCGCAGCAGCTTGTCGACAATCGCGTCGCGGTCAACCGCGCTGGCGATAGCGGCGCGCACATCGGGGTCATCAAACGGTGCAACGTTCTGATCGAACATCAGGCCGACGTATGACAGGTCGTTGACGGCCTCGACGCGACCGTCGCCAATCTTCTTCCACTGCTCGGCCTGGTTGAGGGGCACGTTGAACGCAATGTCGATGTCACCCTTCTGGGCGGCCAGCAGGCGGGTGTTCTCGTCGGGAATGAAGTCAACGCGAATCTGCTTCACCTTGGGCAGTTCGCCCCACCAGGTGTCGACGCGCTCGAGGGTGACGTGCGAGTTCGGCTGGAACTCGGTGACCTCGTAGGGGCCGGTGCCCATCAGCAGGGACTGGCTGGTGCCGACCTTGCCGTCGTTGTCTTCCCAGAACTTCTGCTGGGTGACGGTCAACGCGCCCACGTTTGAGAGCGCAGTGAGGAACGAAGCATCGGGTGCCGTCGTAGTGACGGTGACCTCATGGTCGCCGGTCTTCTTCACCGAGTCAAGTGACATCAGGTAGTACGCCGTGTTGGGCGAGGTCTCGGGGTTGGCGGCCTGCTCGAGGCTGAACACCACGTCCTCGGGGGTGACCAGGTCACCGTTCTGGAAGGTGGCGTCGTCGCGCAGCGTGAAGACGTAGGTCGTGTCGTCGGGAGTCTCCCACTCGGAAGCGATGGCGGGGCCGAACTGGCCATCGGCGCCAATGCCGACGAGACCCTCCTGCACGGTGGCAGCGAGGTAGTAGTTCAAGATACCGGCCTCTTGGCCGATGTAAAGGTTGGCGAGTGAGCCGGGGAAGGCGACGGTGATCGAGTCGACCTCCTGGCCGCTATCCACGAGCTCTGTGGTGGGGGCTGCAGAGCCGCCGCCCGAGCACGCGCTCAGCACGAGAGCAGCAGCTGCGGCCACGGCCGCCAAGATCGCGCGGCGTGGGCGCCGGGCAGTAGTGGAGTGACGCATAGACAAGCTCCTTCATCGGACGAAATGGAATGCACCAATGGCTTAGATTATCGCGAGATAGCGGCTCGTGGAGCGAAACATACAGAATGTGACAATGGGCGTGACATTGCGCGTGAAAAGCACTCATGTTTTGTGTCATACGGGGCCCGGCTACACCGTCAGTACCAGCGGGTAGGCTGGCCCCATGATCGGCGAAAACCTCCTGGCCCCAGAGCCCACCCTGCTTGGCGAAGACACGGCGTTCGCGGCGCTCGCCGCCGGCGGCGACCCCGAGACCATCGTGCGCGCGCACCCCGAGTCACCGCTCGCATGGGCGACCCTCGCAGACGCTGCCAGCGCCGAAGGCCGCGAGATTGAGGCGTATGCCTTTGCCCGCGTCGGCTACCACCGCGGGCTCGATGCGCTGCGGCGCGCAGGCTGGCGCGGAACAGGCCCCGTGCCCTGGTCGCACGAACCCAACCGCGGCGTACTGAACGCGCTCTACGCGCTGCGCCGGGGCGCCATCGCCATCGGCGAGACGAGTGAAATCGATCGCCTCACCGAGTTTTTGAACGGCGCTGATCCGGCCGCGATTGCCGCGATCGAGGCTGCGTAAGCGATGAAACAGCCGTTCTTGCCCGACGCATCGGGGAAGAACGGGAGCGCACCCAGTCGATCGTCGGTAGACTGGACGAGTAAGTGCCGTGTCCGCAAAGGAAGGGGCTGAAATGCCCGCAGTTCTCATCACCGGTGCCCAGTGGGGCGACGAAGGCAAGGGTCGCGCGACTGACCTGCTCGGTAGTCGAGTTGATTATGTCGTGAAGTTCAACGGCGGTAACAACGCCGGCCACACCGTCGTCGTTGGCGAAGAGAAGTATGCGCTGCATCTGCTCCCCTCCGGCATTCTGACCCCCGGCGTCACCCCGGTCATCTCGAACGGTGTCGTTGTCGACCTGGAGGTGCTGAAGGGCGAGCTCGAAGCCCTCGGCGGCCGCGGCGTCGACGTATCGCGCCTGAAGGTCAGCGCCAATGCGCACGTCATCACGGCGTACCACCGCACGCTTGACAAGGTCAACGAACGCTTCCTTGGCAAGCGTCAGATCGGTACCACCGGCCGCGGCATTGGCCCGGCATACGCCGACAAGATCAACCGCGTCGGTATTCGCATTCAAGACATCTTCGACGAGGGAATCCTGCGTCAGAAGGTTGAAGCGGCACTCGAGTTCAAGAACCAGGTGCTCGTTAAGATCTACAACCGTCGCGCCATCTCGGCTGACGAGGTTGTTGAAGACCTGCTGAGCTACCGCGAGATGCTCGAGCCCATGGTCTGCGACACCGGTCTGCTGCTGCACAACGCAATGGAAGACGACAAGACCATTCTCTTCGAGGCCGGTCAGGCCACGATGCTCGACATCGATCACGGCACGTACCCGTTCGTGACCTCGTCGAATGCGACCGCTGGCGGCGCAAGCACCGGATCAGGTCTGCCCCCGCACGCACTCACCCGCGTGATCTCGGTGATCAAGGCCTACACGACTCGCGTCGGCGCCGGCCCGTTCCCCACCGAGCTCTTTGACGAGTCGGGCGACTACCTGCGCAAGCAGGGCTTCGAATTCGGCACCACCACGGGCCGCCCGCGCCGCTGTGGCTGGTACGACGCCCCGATGGCTCGCTTCGCCGCGCGCATCAACGGTGTCACTGACTTCGTGCTCACGAAGCTCGACGTGCTCTCGGGCCTCGAGACGATCCCCGTCTGCGTCGCCTACGACGTCAACGGTGAGCGCCACGACGAAATGCCCGTCAACCAGAGCGATTACCACCACGCGACTCCGATTTACGAAGAGTTCCCCGGCTGGAGCGAAGACATCTCGGGTGCGCGCAAGTTCGAGGATCTGCCGAAGAACGCCCAGGACTACATCGTGGCACTCGAGAAGATGAGCGGTTCGCGCATCTCTGCCGTGGGTGTGGGCCCCGAGCGCGAGCAGGTTGTCGTTCTGCACGATCTGCTGGGCTAACGCGCATGGCTGACGTGACTCCCGAGCAGCGCCTCGGTCGCCTGCGATCCAGCATCGACAACATCGATGCTGCGCTCGTGCACATGCTTGCTGAGCGGTTTCGCTGCACGCAAGAGGTCGGAATCTTGAAGGCCGAGCACGAGATGCCCGCCTCTGATCCGGCGCGCGAATCACGTCAGATCGCCAGGCTGCGCAGCCTCGCTGAGGACGCGAATCTTGACCCCGAATTCGCTGAAAAGTGGTTCAACTTTGTGGTTGCTGAAGTGATTCATCACCACACCGAGATCGCGGCAGAGCGCTAAACGAGCGTTCACCGCAGCTGTTGCACAGGCCGAGGGCCGTCACCCATCTGGGTGGCGGCCCTCGGTCGTAAGTGGGGTGCTGCGATCTTGATCCGGATCCCAGCTCGCAAAAACCCGCTTAGCGCGCGTGCTTTGCGGCCGCGATGGCGTCGAGGAGGCGAGCCCGAATCGCGTTGCCGCGCTCGGCAAAGCCCCGCTGCAGGCGCGCGTATTCCCGCTTCCCATCAGCATTTTCGATCGTGATGGGGGTGAGGGGTGCGCCGTCGGCGCCGTCGTATCCGGTGACGTCATAGGGAGACGCGCGCATGTCGACCTCGCGAATATCGCGGGCGAACACGAACGCGTCGAGCAGCACCTCGCCCGGCACGATCGGGCCCAGCTTCGCCGCCCACTTATAGAGATCCATGCCGGCGTGCAGGCAGCCAGCCTGCTCAGTGTCTTGCTGCGTGTCGCGGCTCAGCGGCAGCGTGTTCAGCGGCGCCGCATCGGGGGTGAAGAACCGAAACGCGTCGAAGTGCGTGCACCCGATCGTGTGCGTCTCGACGACCTCGTTGGTGGCCTCCTGCCCAATGCGCAGGGGCAGTGAGGTGTGCCGCAGCTGCTCGGGGGTCATGCGGTACACCATGGCCCACTCGTGCAGCCCAAAGCAGCCGTACCTGGGGGTGTGCGCGAGCGTCGCGGTGAGCAGCTCCTCGATGAAATTCACGGTGGCCTCGCGGCGGGCAAAATACGCCTCGATATCAACGATCGCGGCGGGGGAGCCATTGGGCGAAGCGACCTGGCCGTAGTACTTCCAAGCCGCGCGCTCTTCGGCCGCGCCTTCGAGTGCGACACCAGCCCCGGGATGCCACTTGTGCAGCTCGTTCGGCTTCACCGAATAGTAGGTCCAGAGGAAATCCTCGATGGGGTGCGTCTCGCCGCGCTGCTTGCGCGCGCGATGCGCATCGGTGAGCGCGTGGCTGCGCAGTGCGTGGGCCGCGGCGGCCTCGCGCCAGGTTGAAGAATCAATTGCGTGCACCACGAGAGTGTACCCCCGCCCGCGGTGTGCGTTGCCGCAGAGCGGGCCGCAAGGCGTTTACGATCCGGGCCCAGCCCACCGATCTGAGCCCGCCAGGGGCTTAGCCCAGTTCGTCCTCGGGCTCCATGCCCATGCCGCCATCTTGATCGCGCCCGCGCAGCCGATCGATGTCGCGACGCTCGCGCTTCGTGGGCCGCCCTGCGCCACGATCGCGAATAATATCGGCGGGCCGTTCTTCGCGCGGCGGGGTGGGCGGAGTGTGATCCTCGAAGTGCTTCGCAGCTTCGGTCGCACTGCCGCGGCGCGTGGGCAGCCCGGTGACCTTATAGATACGGTCGAATCCGTGTTGGCGCACGCGCACCTCGTCGCCGAGCTTGACGGCCTGCGAGGCCTTCGCGGTGTTGCCGTTGACGCGCACGTGGCCCGCGCGGCACGCGGTAGTCGCCTGGCTGCGGGTTTTTGCCAGCCGCACACCCCATACCCAACTATCTACGCGCACGCTCATGCCCCGATCGTAGCGCGAGATGCTGCCAGGCGGTGGCGGGAGGGCGCGCGCGAACTGCGAGAATGGGCAGATGACCGATCGCACGCAGTACGAAACGATCTCGGGCCGCACCGAAACCGAGATTGAGATCTCGCGCTCGCGATTTTTGACCCGGATCGAGCGCATCAGCGACGAAACCGCCGCGCGCGAGGTGATCGCCGAGGTGCGTGCCGAACACCCGCGTGCGCGGCACCACTGCACCGCCTTCGTGATCGGGCCCGATGGGCGGGTGCAGCGCTCGAGTGACGATGGCGAGCCGAGCGGCACCGCGGGGGCGCCGATGCTTGACGCGCTTGTATCGGCGGGGCTCAGTGACGTGGTCGCGGTGGTCACGCGGTACTTCGGGGGCGTGCTGCTGGGCGCGGGCGGGCTGACCCGCGCGTATCGTGCCTCGGTGGCCGAGGCCGTGCTGGCCGCCACGCGAGTGCCACGCGGGCTGCGATACCCCACCGTGGTGACGTCGGCGTACGATGTGGCGGCGCAGATTGAAGCCGAAGCGCGCAGGCGGGGCTTTGCGGTGGGGGAGGCCGCGTACTCCGACCGGGTAGCGCAAGAGTTTCTGGTGTCGGCAGATGAGCAGGCGGCGCTGACTGCGCTGGCGGCCGAACTCAGTGCGGGGAGCGCCGAGCTTGCGGTGAGCGAGCCGCGATACATCGACCTCGCGTAGTTCGGCGGTGCTTCGTGGGGCGCGATGTCAGCGGCGCACGGTACCCTTTCGGCATGGAGTTCTGGGCAGATATCGTCGGTCAGCAGGTCGCCGCACAGACCCTTGAACGGGCATCAGCGCCGGGGGGTTCTCCCTCGCACGCGTGGCTGATCACCGGCCCGCCCGGCTCGGGTCGTTCGAACATCGCATACCGGTTTGCGGCAGCGCTCATCGCGCGCACCCCGGCAGACCGCGAGCGCGTGTACGACCAGGTAGTTGCGCGCACGCACCCCGATCTGGGGGTGCTCACCACGCAGACCGCGATCATCAAGATCGATGCGGCTCGTGAGGTGGTCGCGAGCTCCTATTACGCCCCAGCAGAGGGGCGCTACCGGGTGTTTGTGATCGAAGACGCCGACCGCATGACCGAGCACACTTCGAACGTGCTGCTGAAGGCGCTCGAAGAGCCGCCCGAGCGCACCGTGTGGGTATTGTGTGCCCCGAGTGAGGCCGATCTGCTGCCCACAATTCGGTCGCGCACGAGATCGCTGCGGCTCGTCACGCCAGCCGTGGCCGAGATCGCTGCGCTGCTGCACGAGCGCGAGGGCATTGACCTCGCCGTGGCCGAGCGGGCGGCACGCCTTGCGCAGAGCCACATTGGTATGGCGCGCAGCCTCGCGCGCGATCCCGAAGCGTTGGAGCGCCGTGAGCGCGTGATCCGGTCTGCGCTCAGCGTCGAAACGCTGGGCGACGCGATGGCCACCGCGGCGCGGCTCATGAAGGTCGCCGAGGCCGATGCGGCCGCGGCCACCGAGCGCCGCGAGGTGCGCGAGCGCGAAGAAGCGATGCGCAGTTTGGGGCTCGCCCCGGGCGCCGCGATTCCGCCGCAGATGCGTTCGCAGATGCGCGCGCTCGAAGACGACCAGAAGCAGCGTGCCAAGCGTGGCGTGCGTGACGGGGTCGACCGTATTCTGACCGATGTGCTGTCGCTCTACCGTGACGTTGCGATGGTTGCGCTGATGCCCGAAGCCGAACTCGTGAACGCCGAGCACGCACGCCGCATCGGCGAGCTTGCTGAGCTGTGGCGCGGCGGGGGCGCACTGGCCGCCGTTGACGCGGTCGAAACGGCGCGCGATCGGCTGCGCAGGCAAATCACGCCGGGGCTGGTGCTTGAGGCGCTGTTCGCTGGTGTCGTGAACGCGGGGAGCGAGCGGTGAGTGACATGCGTGGCGAGATCCGGAATCAAACGCGCGAGCAGGTACGCCCGCAGCGCCGCAAGGCCGGGTGGGCCGTGGTTGCCGCCGTGGCGGCCGCAGCCCTCGCACTGAGCGGCTGCTCGGCATTGAGTGCCCTCGTGCCCGGCAACGGTTCGGCCGAGGTGCAGTCGAACGGGGGTGCCCCGCAAGAGCTCCCTGAAAAGCCCGCGGGGTCGGTCGTCGGCATGGGCGAGCAATCCCCCAACTGGCGTGACTGCGCTGAAGGGCTGCAGTGCGCTGACGTGTACGCGCCGCTGAACTGGGGCGACCCAGCAGGCGAGCTCATCACGTTGCGCATCGTGAAGCACGAGGCCACCGGAAGTGACCCGATCGGCACGCTCTTTGTAAACCCGGGCGGCCCCGGCGCCTCAGGCGTCGATTACGTGACGAACGCGTTGGATTATGCGATTCCGAGTGAGGTGCAGCGCGAGTACGACGTGATTGGGTGGGATCCGCGAGGGGTGGGATCGTCCTCTCCGATTACCTGCCTCGATGCTGCGGGCATGGATGAGTACCTGTTTGGGCTGGGCGATGGCGAGAATCTCGAGCCGGGCAGCGCAGACTGGATCACCGAGGTGCGCGCAGAATCGCGCCAGTTTGGTGCCGACTGCCAAAACTCAACGGGTGACCTGCTCGGCCACGTGTCCACCGACGACACCGTGCAAGACCTCGACATGCTGCGTGCGATCGTAGGCGACGAGCAGCTCAACTACCTGGGCTTCTCATACGGCACCTACATCGGGGCGCGGTACGCCGACGCCTACCCCCAAAACGTTGGCCGGCTCGTGCTCGACGGGGCCATGGACCCGGCATCGACCATGAGCGACGTGGTGCGCGAACAAACCCGCGGGTTCGAGCTCGCACTGCGCGCCTACGTCACGAACTGCCTCACCCAATCAGACTGCCCGCTGAGCGGCACGGTTGATGAGGCGATGCAGCAAATCTCGGTGCTGCTCGACGAAGCAGACACCCAACCGCTGCAGGGCAAAGACGGCCGGTGGTTGAGCGCCAACACGCTGCTCACCGCCATCATCACGCCGCTGTACGCCGAGAGCAACTGGGGCATGCTCGACCAGCTGTTTGCGGCGGTGCTGCAGGGCAACCCCGAGGTGGGGTTGGCGCTCGCCGACCTGTATTACGACCGCGAAGGCGGCGCCTACCTCTCGAACTCAACCGAGGCGTTCTCGGCCATCAACTGCCTCGATTACCCCGAGCGCGCAGTCGATGTGCAGCAGATGCGGGCCGAGGCCGCGCAGCTCACCGAGATTGCGCCCACCATCGGTCGTTTCCAGGGCTATGGGGCGCTGTCGTGCGCCGAGTGGCCCGTCGATTCGAGTTCTGACCGCGGGCCAGTGACCGCAACCGGCGCGGCCCCCATTTTGGTGGTCGGCACCACCGGTGACCCCGCCACCCCGTACCGCTGGGCGGAGTCGCTCGCCGAGCAGCTCGACAGCGGCGTGCTGCTCACTTACGAGGGTGAGGGACACACCGCCTACGGCGAAAGTAACTGCATTGATGAAGTGATTAATGCCTATCTGCTCACCGGCGAAGCCCCCGCCAAACCGGTCACCTGCAGCAGGTAAACGCCGGGTGACACGCGAGGGCGTCGCGCGTGAGTCGTGAGGGAGTGCAATCGCGTGCTATCGTGTTCCCTGGTATGCGAGAGATTGCAGACCACGCCGCCTTAGCTCAGTTGGTAGAGCGATTCACTCGTAATGAATAGGTCGCCAGTTCGATTCTGGCAGGCGGCTCGACTCGGCCCCCACCTCCTCGGTGGGGGCCGTTCCTGTTTCTAGCCACTCGACCGGCACGCCGGTAGCCTCCGACCATGCACGCAGGTACAACCCGCGCGGTGCGCGCTTGCCCTGCTCGTAGTTGGTTATCGAAGTACGCGAGATTCCCGACCGCTCGGCGAATTCGATCTGATCCAAGCCCGTTGTCTCGCGAGCTTTGCGAAGCCGATCCGCGAGCGTCCACTCGGGGATCATCGTTGCCATAGGCGCTAGTAGTGTCATGTGACACATTCTAGCAAACGTGAGCAAAAGATCACAGGGCGGCGTGTCAATCGGCATATATTGCAATCGTTTGCCAATGTGGTCATATGACCACACCCGCACTAATCACCACGAGGCAGCTTGCCGAGCGCCGAGGCTGCACTCGTCAGCATATTGCCCGCCTCGTGCGCGAAGGCAAACTCACCCCCGTAACGACACTCGACAACGGCGCGCACCTGTTCACCGAGGATCAGGGCGAGGTCACCAAGTGAGCATCGACGCCAGTGCAATCGTGTGGGCACACTCCGAGGCCACCGGCTCCGAACTCCTCGTGCTCCTCGCAATCGCTGACCACGAGGGCGACGGCGGCGCATGGCCCGCAATGGAGACCCTCGCACGCCGAGGCCGCGTCACCCGAGACGCCGCCCGCAAGATCGTTCGCCGCCTCGAACTACGCGGCGAGATCACCACCGACCTGAACGGCGGCGGCGGCTTACGCACGGCAGCACACATGCGCACGAACCGCTACGAAGTCAACCTGAAATGCCCCGAATGGTGCGACCGAACAGCCCGTCACCGTGACCTCAGAGAGGTCAAAGCAGACCCCCCAGCCGCAGGAACTGCCCCCAGCCGGTCGGCTGGGAGCCCCCCAGCCGCAGGAACTGCCGAACCATCCATTAACCACCCTAATAAACAAACACCTAGTAGCTCTGAGGTTATGGCGCAGCCAGAACTCGAAATTGATTCAAATCAGAGTGGTGAAAATTACAGCGAATGGTCGCCCGCAGATCAGCTCGCCAAAGCTCGACGCCGCATGGTCGAGGCCCGCGACCCGAAGCCCAAGACATCACACACTCGCCCCGGCTTCACCGTGCCGCCCGCGCCGCATGTGCCACGCTTCGACTCCCGCAGCCTCGCACCAGCCCCCGAGCACGTCAGCCCCGAGCAGCAGGCCGCCAACGGAGCAGCTGCGCAGCTCCGATGCCCGGCTCAGGGCGGCAAGTACCGGCACCTAATCCCACCGGCCACCGGTACGCACTGCGCACGCTGCAACGCCGCAGCTCACGACATCATCAACAGCCAGGAGGCCCACGCATGACCACCAAGATCCGCGCCAACGTCACCAAGATAAACGGCTGGTGGCTCACTCTGGCATACGTGACAGGTGAAAACCTCGTGCCCTCACAACACGCCTGGTCTAAATCTCACCCCGAGGCCATGCAAGCAGCACACATGCTCATATCCGACTTCAACGCCCGACTCATGGACGCCGTCAATGAGAGCCGCGCACGACGACGCAAGGAGTTCACAGCATGAAGCGACGCCCCGCCAACGGCACCCAAGCCCGCATCCTCACCGAACTCGCGAAACGGCTAGACACCTACGACGATCCCGCCGCTCGCGCTCGCGCCGCCGGCATCCGAGGCAGGCTCCCCGACATCCGCCTCATGTCACACAAAGCCGCCCGGCAGATGGCCGTCGATGCAGCGATGCACCTGCAGGAACTCGAAGAGGACAACTAATGGAACTCATGGCATCGACCGGGCTCGGCTCGTGCATCGTGCTCGCGATCATCACCGGCTACATCTTCGCGCTCATCGGCAAGGGCGACACCAAGTGAGCCGACACCACCGGGCGCAGAAGTGGAGCACGCACTCGCCCAAGCTCCGCAAGCTGATCGAGCCGCAGCTACCGCTGCCGTGCGTCGAGTGCCGTCGCCCGGTCATGCCCGGCGCGAAGTTCGATGTCGCGCACATCCAGGGCGCAGAGCACGGCGGCGCGCCTGCGCTCGGCAACGTCGGCCCGGCTCACCCTCAGTGCAACCGCAGCGCGGGCGGCAAGCGCGGTGCACAGATCACAAACCAAGGTCGTCGCGCGGCGACCAACCGAAGCAAAGGCATTCGCAATTGGTGACCGAAACCGAAACGCAAACACAAATTCCGCGCGCATTCTTTGAGATGTGGCCGGAACCTTCGCCTGGGGGCAGCACGACTTTTCTCCCCCCACTCCTAAAAATTTGGGAGAAGAACAGAGCGCGCGGAATCACCCCGAGGTGGCACGGAAAGCTAGACAATACGCCCGAGTTGAGGGCAGAGTTCCTACTCGGCGCATCACTCATGGGGTACGAGCTCGTCGACCTCAGCGACACCGCCTACATTGACGAGCTCGCGCTCATGGATCCGCCGCGCATGCCGCTGCAGCCGCAGCAACTCCTCGTCGCTGACGCGATCAATGCCGGCACGAAGCGCAACGCGATCGAGATGCCGCGCCGCTCGTCGAAGTCGACGACACTGTTCATGCTCCTCCTCGGCCGGTGCGCATCACGCCCCGGCTACCGGGTGACGTTCTCCGCGCAGACCGGCACCGCCGGCACCGAGATGTTCGAGGAGTGGGTGAAAGACGGCCTCGACTACGTGCAGCCGCCCGCCGACGCTGACCTCGCGCCCTGGATGCGTGGCCCGCGCGCGCTGCACACCAAAGCCGAGTCTCGGCAGATCGCCCTGTTCGGTGAAGTACTCGGCCCGGTCGACCTCGACGAGGGGCCGCGTAGCCTGAACAGCTCGGGACGCACGTTCACGACGCGCGTGGGGAACTCGCGCCCCGGTATCCGCTTCGACAACCACAGCACGTTTCGTATCCTCAAGCCCGAGGCTGGCGCATACCGAGGCAAAGCGGCCGACGTGTCGTGGCTCGACGAAGCCCAAGAGATTGACCCCTCCGAGGGGAACTCGATTATCGCCGGTGTGCTCCCACTCCAGGACACCCGCCCCGGCGCCCAGATCATCGTGTCCGGCACCGCCGGTGAAGCCAAGGCCGGCCCTTTCTGGCTGTTCCTCGAACGCCTCCGCAAGGGGGACCCCGCACTCGGCGGCGTCGACTTCGCCGCCCCCGTCACGACCGACTGGGACGAGATCGAAGACGAAGCCCAAGCGATGGCCCTCGTCAAGGCCAACCACCCCGGCGTGGACACCCTCACCACGATGGACGTCATGCGCGACAACTACCGCGACCCGACGATGGGCAAGCCCCAGTGGGCGCGCGAGTACCTCTCGATGTGGCCAGACGTCGGCCAGCTCTCAGTGATCACCGCCGCCGACTGGGACGCCACCGCGCTCGAACAGTGGCCAGACCGCCCCAAGCGTGTCGCGTTCGGCATGGACATCAAACCGGGCGGCGGCGCGGTCGCCGCGATCTGCGCAGCATGGCGCGACCGCGACGGCCTCGCATACATCGAGGTCGTCGACCATCAGCCCGGCACCGCATGGCTCGTGCCCAGAATGCAGTACCTCACCCGTGAGCGATACCGCGGCAGCTCGGTCGCGTTCGACAAGATCAGCGAGGGCGAAGCGACCTACGTCGCAAGCCGGTACGCGCACCCGCGCGCCAAACTCCAGATCCAGACGTGGAGCGAGACCGCGGCAGGATGCGTCACGTTTATGCGCGAGCTCGAAGCCGGAACGCTACGCCACTACGCCGCGCAAGGCGCGCTGAACGGGGCCGTCATGATCGCGAAGAAACGCGAGATCCGCGGCAACGACCGCGGCGTGTGGATCTTCACCGCCGAGCAGCAGCAGGACGTCACGACGCTCCTCGCCGCGGTGCGCGCCCTGCGCAACTGGGACCAACATTACGCCCGCCCCGAGGCGGCAGAGCAGACAGGAATCATCAGCGCATGACCGGTATCGAGTTCGACGAATCAACCAACAACGTGCTCCTCGTCTGCCACGACTGCCACGGCACATGGCGGGCGTTCGCCTGGGACATGGACGACGCAGAGACACGCGCCGCCGCGCACGAGGAGCGCTGCCACAAGGAGTCGCGCATCGTTCGCGACCGGCTCATAGCGCGACGCGCCCAACGCAAGAAACGACGCATAGTGGCCTAATGTCAAGGGGCCGGGTGTCTGGTTGTTCTTATGGCACTTCGGGATCTCTTTAAGCGACGCGGCGGCACTGGCACCCCGGTACTCAACACACCGGGCGTCGGTGTCGCCGTGTCTGGCATTGCGTCGCCGTGGTCAGACGCGCAGCTCTCGGGCCTCGTCTGGTCTGACATCTTCGGCGAAGAACATCGGCCCGTCACGCGCGCCGATGCGCTCCGCGTGCCCTCAGTCGCTGCCGCCCGTAACCGCGTCATCGAGAAGCTCGCAGGCCGCCCCCTCGTCGACTACACGGCGACCGGTCGCACAGCCTCGCAGCCGTTGTGGATCGAGCGCACCGACAACACCCTCGCAGTGTCGCCGTGGCACCGCATGGCCGCGACCCTCGACGACCTCATGTTCTACGGCTGGTCGCTCTGGGCAGTGCAGCGCGCAAGCGACGGCAACGTCACCCAGGCACTCCACATCCCATTTGAGCGATGGAGCGCCGAGGCCGACGGCACGATTTTGTTCGACGGCGAAGAGGCACCCGCAGATCAGGTCGTGCTTATCCCCGGCCCTCACGAGGGAATCTTGACCTGCGCAGCTGACACGATCCGCGCGGGCCTCGACCTCGAACGCGCATGGCGCTCGCGAGCCCGCAACCCGGCCCCGAACATCATCCTCGAAGAACGCGAGGACAACGGCATGACCGTCGAAGAAGCTACCCCATACGTCAAAGCCGTAGCAGCCGCGCGACGTAACCCCGACGGCGCGGTCATGTTTACCCCCTACAAGATCAACGCCCGCATCGAGGGCAACAGCGGCGAGAGCTTCCTCGAATCAGCGCGTAACGCGATCCGCATCGACGTCGCCGCCTATTTTGATCTGACCGCGCAGTCAATCGAAGCGTCAAAGGCTCAGAGCACGCTCACCTACGAGACCGCCGAGACCGCCGAAGCACAGGCCACCGACCGCATGGCGTTCTGGTCTGAGCCCATCGAACACCGGCTCTCACTCGACGACGTAGTGCCACGCGGCCACCGTATCCGCTTCAACTTCCACGCAGCAGACAATGCCCTCACCGGCACCCCAACGGAGGACTAACCCCATGCAAATCACATTCGAGGCAAACACCCTCACCGCAAACGAGGACGACCGCATCATTAGCGGCGTGCTCGTCCCGTACGGTGAACAAGGCAAGAGCAACCTCGGTGCATTCAGTGTGCCGCGCGGCGCGTTCGAGATCCCCACCGACCCCTCGCAGATGGGCGTCAACGTCGAGCACGCCCGCGAGGCCGCATTCGGTCACGGCGTCACGATCACCGACAGCCCCCGCGGCGTCATGTTCGCCGCCCGCGCCGCCGAGACGCCCGAGGGTGACCAAGCCCTTGCCGACGCCCGCAGCGGCAAGCGAACTCACTGGTCAGTCGAAGCCGCGAACGTCGTAGTTAAAGCAGGACAGGCCGTAGCAGGCCGGATCTTCGGCGCTGCACTCGTCGCGAAACCCGCGTTCCCGAGCGCCACCCTCATGGCCGCGTTCGAGGACGACGACCTCACCGAGATCACCACCGAGGACACCGACGCCGAACCAGTCGAGGGCGAGCCCCAGGAGACCACCGAGACCCACGTCGACGAATACGTCGACGAGGACGGGAACACCGTGACCGAGACCCGCACGACCACGACCGTGGTCGACGGGAACACGACCACGATCACGACCGAAACCGAAATTACCGAGACCCCCACCGAGACCCCCGACCCCGCCCAGGAGGACAACATCGTGAGTACCCTCACCGCATCAGCACGCCGCGGATCCACCCGCCCCAACCGCAAGCCCGCGACCGAGCCCGATAGCCTCGGCCTGACCGCGCTCTGCTCGCTCATCTCCGACGCAGCCACGTCGCAGAACCACGGCACCCTCATGGCCGCGCTCACCGATATTCCGTTCACCGGCACGACGGGCAAGGCGCTCGGCGAAAAGACGAGCGTGCCCGAGTTTCTCGGCCAGCTATGGAATGGCTCGCCGAACCCGCGCCGCGTTATCCCGTTGCTCTCAAACGGCACACTGAACAGTATCAAGGCCAAGGGCTGGCGCTTCACCACCGAGCCCGACGTGACGGAATGGGCCGGTAACAAGACGGCAGTGCCCTCGGGCACCGTCGAGGTCGAAGAAGTTACCTACGACTTCCAGCGATTCGCGGGCGCGTGGGACATTGCACGCGAGTACATCGACTTCGGTGAGACCGAGGTTATCGAGCAGTTCCTGCTCAAGGCCACCGAGAACTACAAGAAGAACACCGACACGTGGGCGCTCACCAAGCTCAAGGAGTTCGCCACGGTCGCCGAGGTGGGCACGCTGCCCGCCGAAGTGCCCGAGGTCGTCGGCAAGCTCGTGCGCGGTGCGCTTCGCGTCATCACCGCCGACGCGCTGCCGACCTACGCGCTCATCGCACCCGACCTATACGAACAGCTCCTCTTCACGAAGAAAGACGACGTACTCGCCTACCTCGAAATGAGTCTCGGGCTCTCAGAGGGCACGGTCGACAACTTCGCACTCGTGCCCGAGAAGCGCCTCGCCGCGGGCGAGGTACTCGTCGGAGCGAAGCAGGCCGCATGGTTCGACGAGCTCGGCGGCTCGCCGATCCGCGTCAACGCCCTCGACATCGCCAAGGGCGGCATCGACGAGGCCCTGTTCGGTTACGGCCGCTTCCGCGGCGAGTACGCCGACGCCGTGCAGCTCGTCACGAGCGCAGCGGTCGGAGGCTAACAGCATGCCCGCGCCGCAGCCCGACTACGGGACACCCCGCGACTGGCACGACGTCGCGAGCCTACGCACGCCACCCGTCGATACGGTCGGCGACCAGCCCGCAGTATGGGAAGCCGCCGACCATATCCCCGACGCGCTCCTCGGCGATCTCCTCGACGTCGCCCGAGACAGCGTGATCGCGTTCGCCCCAGTGCTTCCCGAGGACTACCCCCTCGGGAAGTGCCCGGCGTCGTACCGTCTGGCACACCTCATGCAAACCCGCAACCTATGGAACGCGGTCGAGGTCGACAGCAGCGGCGGCTTCGGCGATGGGGAATACACCATCCGCCCGATGCCCCTCGACTGGATCATCAAGCAGATTCTTCGCCCCAAGACCGGCGTACCGGTGGCGCTATGAACACTTCCCAGGTACGCGCGCAGCTCGGCGCAGCTCTCACCGAGGTGCTCCCCTCGGGGAAGTACCACATCGTGTCAAACGTGGGAACCGTCGACCGACTCGCGAAGCGACTCGTGCAGATCGAACTCTCGTCGTTCTCCCCATCGAACAACGCCAAAGGTGTGCGCACCGTCGAACTCACCATTCACGTTGCTACCCACCTCGACGGCACCACCGCCGCCGCCGAGGACGACGCCGAGGCAGCAGCATTCGAGGTATTCGCAGCCCTCGAAACGTTCGGGTGGGCGAACCCCACCCGCGCCGAGAAAACCGTTTACAAAGACAAATACCTCGGCTTCGACATCACTACCGAAATCCTCACGAAAAGGAACTAGACCATGCCAGTAATTGATATTGCCCCGCTCTACATGGACGGTGCAGACCTGAGCATCGAGGGCGACGATTACGCCGCCCATATCTCGGGCGCATCATTCGTCCCCACCTCGTCGACGGTGACGTGGACAGGCGCGAAGCCTAACGCCACGTTCACACGTCAGAGCCGCGCGACATGGGTGCTCACGCTCAACTACGCGCAGGATTGGGAATCGGCGAAGTCGCTCTCGCAGTACCTCCACGACCACGAGGGCAAAGTCGTCGACATCATCCTCGCGCCAGTGACCGGCGGCAAAGCGTTCACCGCGTCGGTCACCATCGCTCCGGGAACCATCGGAGCAGAGATCAACACGTTCGGCACTTCGACCGTGTCGCTCGGGCTGAACGGTCGCCCCGAGTACACCGTCATCGCACCGTAACCGAGAGGACTAGCGGCCATGCTCAGGATCGACGTGAACAGCTCACGCGAGCTACAGGCGTTGATCCTGAGCATTCGCAGGTCTGAGAAAGAAGTACAGGCCCAGATCCGCAAACACACCAAACCGATGGTGCAGTCGGCATGGCAGCAGGGACTCGCGCAGCACGCGAGCACCCGGTTCGAGCACAAGGTACTCGTCGAGACGGCGCGCGTCGCCGTCTCGAATCAAAACGTGAAACTGAAATCGGGCGGGCTCGCGAAGAAGCTTTCGGGCGGTGGGCGTGCGCGCGAACTCTACGTCGCCGCTGAATTCGGAGCGGATCAAAACCGAGAAACCCAGTACGGGCAGATCAGCAAGAACGGCAAACGATACAGCGTCACCCGCCATTCGGCCCGGCAGCTCCGCCCGCGCAACAAAAAGGGCTATGTGGTCTATCCAACCGCTGCCGAGATAATCCCCCGCCTCGCCGCACTCTGGACGCAGACCGCAGTGCGCACCCTCTACGAAGCATTCGAGAAGAAAGGCTAACCCAGTGGCAGGCTTTGAAATTGATATTGCCGCAAACGCGCGCGACTTCCAACGCGGAACCAAGGATGTCGAAGCGGCTCTCGAAGATGTCGCCGACGCCCTCGACGACGTCGCGCGCGACGCCCAGCTCGCGGGCGAGGAAATGGGCGACGGACTCGGCGACGGTGCGCAAGACGGTGCAAAGCAAACCGCAAAGTCGACCGGCGATATGTCACGCTCACTCAAAGAGGTGGGCGACGACGCCGAGCGCGCAGGCCGTGAGCTCGGCGACGAGATCGGCGACGGCGCGAAAGACGCCGAGCGCGCCACAGAGCGCGCCACCGACGATATATCGAAGTCGCTCAAAGACGTCGAGAAAGACGCCGAGCGCGCAGGCCGTGAACTCGGCGACGAGATCGGCGACGGCGCGAAAGACGCAGGCACCAGCGTCGAGCGCGTCGAAAAAAGCTTCAAGGAACTCGCCGACGCATCCAAACGCTCCACCACGAAAGTGGGCAACGACCTCAAGACAGACGTCAAACGAGGCACAGACGGTGCCAGCGAAGCCGTCGGCGAGTTCAAAGACGAAGCAATATCGAACCTCTCCGAGACCGTATCGAGCTTCCGCGGCGAAGCCGAGGACATCGCACAAATCGCGCAGGACACCCTCGGCGGCGTGGTCGCGAACCTCGGCCCGGTAGGCATGGCGGCAGGCGTCGCGGGCGCAGTCGGCATCGGCCTTATCATCGCCGAAATCGAGAAAGCCAAAGAGGCCGAACAAGAATTTCGCGAGAACGTCGCCGAGCTGGCCGACACCCTCATCGAGACGGGCGGTGACGGTGCCGACGCAATCGCCGCTATAGCCGACCGTATGCGCGGCCTCGCCACCGAGACCGATAAAAACGCGATGGACTTCGACAAGCTCCGAGGCATGGCCGAGGACATGAAAGTTCCGTTCGCTGACCTCGCGCAGGCCTATGCATCCGGCGACGGCGACCTCCAAAAATATATTAAAAATCTTGACAAACGTATCGACGCCGAGATTCTGGCCGCCCAGGAATCGACGAAGTACGTCGAGGGTGCCACCCTGGGCACCACCGCTCTCGGCCTCGAACTCGAAAAGCAGCGCGACCAGCTCAAGGGCGTCGCTGACCAATACAAGGAAGCGGGCGAAGACGCCGCCGCATGGGAAGAATCAGGCGGTGCAGCTATCGCGGCCCGCGCCGAAGCGATGGACACCCTCCAAGGGGAACTCGACGAGGCTATCGGCACATGGGGCGACTACATCGACGCCGAGACAGGCGCGGTCGACCCCGCTGGATACCTAGAGGGTATGCAAGCGCGCATGGACGCGACCGCGAATTTCAACACCAACGTGCAAGACATGGCCACGGAGTTCGGCCTGACCCAGGAAGAGGTGCAGACGATCCTCGACCAGGGCGTCGAGTTCGCGCCCATGCTGCAATCCATCCTGGATAGCGGCATGGGCGAGACCTACGCCGAGCAGGTGCGCTCCATGCTCGGCGGCGGGCAAGCGATCCTCGACGGCACCCCACTAAACTCTACGATCACCGCCGAGTCAAACACCGAGGACGCAGAAGCCGGCCTCGAAAAGACCCGCGCGACCGAGCGCACCGCGACCGTCAAAGGCACCGCCGACACCCGCGACGCCGACCGGTCACTCGAAGCAACCCGCGCCAAGCGGCGCACGGCCACGATCACTGGACGTGCTGACACCAGCGCCGCAGAACGGTCGCTCGAAGCGACCCGCTCGAAAACGCGCACCGCGATCATCGCCGCGAAAGCCGACACGACGGCCGCCCGCGCGAGCCTAGACGGCCTCACTAAAGCGCTCACGATCAGCGTGGGCGTGAACCTCTACCAGGCAGAGCGCGACCTCAACGCGTTCGTGACCCGTGCCCGCACCGCGATCGTCGACGTGCAAACCCGCAACGGAAAGGCCGTGCCCTAGTGAGTGTCATCGTCTCGTCGACCGCGTTCGACACACCCCCGGTCGCCCCCATCCTCGTCGAGGGCTGGGAAACCTCACGCGCTGCACGAAACGTCGTGCACGAGCGCCTGTTCAACGCTGACCCCATCGTGTCTATCCGGCCCGCGACCACCCGCAAGGGCACGCTCCGCTATCTGTTTGCGACCGCGAGCGCCGCGCAAGCCTGTTTCGAGATGCACGCCGCTCAGGCCGTTTTTACCGTCACCACGACAATCTCCGATGAACTCCCCGTCACCCTGCGCTACGTCGCCACCGACGAGGTAAAACAACTCCTCGACCCTGAGACCTCGCTCGTCACCATCATCGAAATCCCATACCGAGAGGCACCCCAGTGAGTACACTCATCGACTCGCACGAGATCATCGCGCGCATAGCAGGCCGCGAGGTCGAGGTAATCGACGCATCGCTCACCCTCGACCGTGGCTGGGCACCCTACGTGCAGGGCACGCTCACAATCCGCGACCCTCAGATTCGCGGCCTGCTCGACCCGCGCCAGCGCCCCCGCGTACACCTACAGCTCACCCGCCGCTACTCCGCATCACGCACCCTCGGCTATCTGTCAACCCAGTTTGCCGGGCAGACCATCGCCGCGATGTCGGCAGCATGGACAGGGAAAACGTTAGGGCAGGTATCAGCGCTATACCGCGAGGTATGGAACCCCGGCGGCCGCTGGGGGTCAGACGAGCCCCTCGCCGTGTCCTCGTTCCTGACAGGCTCGCGCCGACGACTCTCCGAGCCTGACCTATGGGAGATCAGTTTTCAGGGCGGCGAGTACCCGCTACAGACCCGCGCCTCAGAGACGATGCGGTGGACATCGCAGAACGCAACCGTGCGCGGCCTCGTGAACGATGTTCTCGCGAGGTTCGGATACACGCCTCTACAGCCCGGCACCGCGAACGCGACCGTGGAGGTCGACGAGGACGGCGAGGGGCCAGTCTGGGAGGCTGGCGTCACGGTGTGGGACTACCTCAACCCCATCGTGCAGGCCGCCGAGCTGCGGCTGTATTGCGACGAGAACCACCTCTGGCAGCTCGTCGGCGACGACGCAAACGCGGCCGGGTCGCACGACCTCGGCCCCGAAGCGATCGAGTGCGAGGACTCATGGAGTGCCGACGGCAGATTCTTTGACGGCGCGATCCTGATCTATGAGTGGGAGACCCGCAACGGCACCGCGAAAAAGGCCCTCGACACCTACAAGGTCGGCAAAGTCGCGACGTATGTCGAGCACATCGCGGGCAAGCTCACACGGCCCGGCCGCGCGAAGCGCATCGTCACCCGAGCGGTGCGCCGTGCGCTCGCGCAGACATGGGAATCAGTCGCCGACTATCAACTCAGACCAGGCCAGAAAGTCACCCTCCCGGCGGGTGAGACAGGCCGCATCGACTCGATCACCTGGACATATCCCGACGCCCGCATGACCGTACAGGTCATCGACGTCACTACCCCCGCACCCTAGAAAGGCATCATCATGGCACTCTTCACCCGCTACAAGTCGACCGACCTCGCCGACCCAGTACACACGCTCCTCAACCGGGCACCCCTCGAACTCGAAGCCGAACTCGAAGCCGCCAACGCCGCCATTTTCGGCCTCAACGTGAACGCCGACATGCTCAACGTGACGCGCACCGCAACCATCGACAGGATCGAATCCCGTGTGAGTTTCTCAGGCAATTCGTGGGTCGAACGTCGCGGGAACACGGTCGCGTTCACGCTCGGTGTTACGCTCAACGTCGCCGGTCTGATCGACTCCGGCGCCTATTTCCTGATCGGTCAGATCATGCCGACGCAGTTCCGGCCGACGCAGACCCGCTACCTGACATCGCGGGCAGCATCGGCGGGCTTCGCGCCCGCCGAGATTCGACCGAACGGCGAGGTCTATCTGCGAAAGTTCTCGAACTCGCCGCAGCCGTCGGCCGTCACGCTCGAATTCTCCGACACCTACCTCGGGGCGGGCAACATCGTATGACCGCCCTCGACCAGTGGGCGGGCGGTGTCGCGGGGCGTTTGGTCGACCGCGATGCTGCCCCCGCGCAGTACATCTACCAGTGTCACGACGTGTGGCTCGACTACCTCTACGAGGTCATCGGCGGGCAGCCTGGCGACGGGCACGCGCCCGGCGACGAGGGCTTCACCGTCGAGGTGTGGGCACGGTTCCCGCACCACCGGCCGCGCCTCGCGACCCTGTTCACGAAGCATTACGGGTCGCGTGGTATCCGCCCCGGCGATGTCGTGTTCTGGCCCGTCGGATCAGCCAACCACCCGGCATCGCACGTCGTGGTCGCACTCACCGGCATCGCACCGAACGGCACGTTTGAGTGCATCACGCAGAACCCCGGCCCCGCCGTGCGCGCCACCCTATCCATCTACCAGGTCGCAGGCTATCTGCGACCCATCACCGACCCCATGGAGGAACCCGTGACCCAGGAAGAAATCCAGAAGATCGCCGAGGCATCGGCACGCGCGACCGTCGACCGGCTGCTCGAAACCAAGATCACGATCAGCCCGGCCGCCAAGGGCCAGAAGATGACCATCGCGGGCATTCTCGGGACGATGCCCCGCCACATCGGCACGATCCGGTCACGCCTCGCGACGCTCCTCGACCGCAAGTAACCCGCGTGTCTGATCCCATCATCATCGTGATCATCACCACCGCAGCGGGCGGCGTCTCGGCCGCCTACCTGCGCATGTGGCGACGGATCATCGCGCTCGAAAAATCAGAGCGGCGTCTGTGGTGGTGGGCACGCATCATCGCAGACCACTACTACCGATACCGGCGCGAGGGCAGCCCCGACCTACCCCCGCCACCCAGCCCCGACGACAAGGAAACCACATGACTGCCAAAGAAATCATCCGCCTCGCGATCTACGGCCTAGCCGCCGTGACCGCTGCCGTGCTCGCGATCCTCGCGTACCTCCGAGGCGACACCGCGACCGTGACCGTCGCGCTGGGCTGGATCGCGACCAACGTGCTATCGGTGTTCAACGTCGGCAATACCTCGACCGGCGGCGATCACGCGGCGTAGGAACAGCAAAGACCGGCTACTCGAAAGTAGCCGGTCTTTGGTGGTCCTGTAATCACCGGTCGTCTACTGTGGGCTCCCAATCGTAACGATTGTCTTTGTACGCTTGACGGATAGCGTCATCGAGTTCCCAGAGCCCATCGCGGATCTCTTCGTGCAGCCTGTGGATCGCATCCGTGTCGGTGCTTGTCAACCAGCAAGGTTTTACCGGATCATGTTCCCACTCTGAGATCGTCCCCGTGGCCAAATGACGAGATTTAATCATGCGCCCATATGTGTTCGCTTCCCAAGCTTTTATGAACACCTTGTCTCCATCCTGTTCGACGCGGTATACAACCCAGGGCCACCTACGGGCGAGTGATTTTCTTCGAGCCATGAGTTGATCCTATGCGGCAAGCCTCAGGTTCAGCGATAGCGAATTGATTGCAGTCACTTTGGCACTCCATTGAGTGTCGGTGTAAATCTGAGTAGTCGATATATCGACGTGCCTCATGAGTTCCTGCACAACTCGCATGTCGGCCCCGCCCTGCACCAGTTCGGTGCCGTATGAATGGCGCAGCATATGGGGCGTGGCCTGATCGTACCCGGCGCGCACCATTGCACGCTTGATTGCCTGCCCCACGGCCTGCCTGCCGACGCACCCCTCGACGGTGTACGCCGGAAACCAGAAACCCGTGCGCGGCATCGTCTCTGCAAGCGCGCGAAGATCGGGGTGCAGTGGCACGATCTCGACCGCGCCACCCTTACCAACGATCAAGAGGGTATCCCGGTCGAGGTCGATGTCCTCACCGCGAATCTTCGCGATCTCGTGCACCCGCATACCCGCGAGTACCGCGAGCAGAACATAGGCCCGCGTGCGCGCACGGTTCGCGGCCGCGTACACCGACCGCACCGCAGCGATCGAAAGCGGCCGGGGCCGTGTCCTGGCCCGCTTCGGGCGCGGTGTATCGAGGGTCGGATCGTCGCCGCGTACTTTCGCCCGGATCATCCACACGCAGAACGCGCGCACGGTCGCGTGGTAACTCGCTTTGCTCGACGATGACAGACCGCGCCGCCCGCAGTAGGCAACGATGTCGCGCGGGGCGAGGGTGCGCGGTGTCGCGCCCGTCGTCGCGAAGAGGTGGCGCATCGTGCCCTCGCGCTCGCCGATCGTTCGGGCCGAGAGGTCTTGCGCTTCCTGCCACGCCTGCCAATCATCGAGCAGCGCGTCGGTGTCGTCCCAAAGGGTCGGTGTAGTCGTCATGACTAATTCTCACGCTCGCGCAGGTCGACGACCTCGTGATCGTAAACCCACGTCGGGCGAGGCGCGACAGTGCGATCGCCCCGGTGCTCGCCGTCGTGCCCGGCCTCGCGATAGCACTTCACGCGGAACTGCCCCCACTCGTCAATGAACGCGGCGGGCGACTTGCAAACGCGCGCGCCCATCAGACGCTCACCGTCCAAAGTGCGACTAGCTCGTCGACGGTATCGGGGCATCCGATTACCTTGTAATGAATAGGTCGCCAGTTCGATTCTGGCAGGCGGCTCTGAGATAAATAATCGAGAAAAAGTTCCCTCCGCCTCACGGCAGGGGGAACTTTTTTCGTTGGTGCGTCAATTTTTGCATCAATTGAGTGGTTCGCCGAGTGCGCGAAGTTCAGCACTGACGCAGCGCCGCAGCCGCATTGACGCAGCGGCGCTGACGCGACACTGACGCGGCAGCGGCCGTGAGGGGCTTCTTATGCGGTGCGCGCTAGTCTAAGCGCACGCGCAAAAGTCTGGAGGTCTACGGTGAGCACAAACGCACAGGGCGACGCGCCGCAGCTTACGCCCCAGGCGCCCGCCCGGCCCCCGCGCATCGCGCTCTGGGACAACGCGCGTTTTCTGCTGATCGTACTCGTGGTGATCGGGCACTCGATCTCGACCGTGCGCACCGACTCGACGCTCACGTTTGGGCTCTACACCTACATCTACCTGTTCCACATGCCCGCGATGATCTTCCTCTCGGGGTTCTTCTCGCGCCCCGAAGTCTCCCCGAAGGCCATCAAATCGACGCTGCAACTCATCGTGGTGTGGCTGATGTGGGAGGGCATCTGGGCGCTGATTCATCTGGGCGTCGACGACAAAGCCCCGGGCGATCGCTTCTTGGTGTCGCCAGCCTGGACCCTCTGGTTCTTGGTCAGCCTCGCGACCATGCGCATTCTGTTGCCCTATCTGGCGATGCTGCGCCGGCCCCTGCTGCTCGCGGTGGTGCTCGCGCTCGTTAGCGGGCTCGTGCCCGCCATGGGTACCGAATTCTCTGCCGCGCGCACCCTCTCGTTCATGCCGTTCTTCGTGGCTGGCTGGCTGGCAAGCTCACGCGGCTGGCTGACGCACGACTGGTTCACCAAGCCCACAGCGCGAGTGCGGGCAGCGGGCTGGGGCCTACTCGTCGCCATCGGCTGCCTGCTGGCATTCATCCCCAATCTCTACGAGGTCTGGCGCGTCGACACCTGGCTGACCTGGCGCGACGACGACGCCTGGCTGCTGCGCAACGCCCCCATCGATGAGTGGCATGCACCGAGCGAAGCCGCCGGAATGGCCACGGGCCTCGGCATCACTCTGCTGCTGCTCGTGATCGCAACGGCGATGACCCTCGCGCTGCTGCTCGTCGTGCCCCGCGGGCACAGCCGCATCACGCGCTGGGGCACCCGCACACTGTTCGTCTACCTGCTGCACGCGCCCATTATTTGGACGCTGCGCGAGACCGGTGCCATCGACGCGATCTATGGGCTGGGCCTCGGCGGCGTCGCGCTGCTGCTCACGCTAAGCATCGCGCTCGCGGTGTTGCTCTCGACGAATCTGGTGGCCCGGGTGACGCGGCCCTTCATCGAGCCCCGGATCACCTGGCTGTTTCCCCGTGACCGCCAGGGCGTGGCTAATGGCCAAAAAAGTGGACGGTGACCGAAGAAAGTAGACCGGCCACGCACTTCGCGATAGCGTCAGAGGCGACAACCCCGGGGAGTGATGATGCGGCACGGTAGCGGCAAGCAGCGAGCGCAGGTGGCTCGAGGGATGAGCGCTGCGGTAACGGTGACAGCGATGGGACTGCTGCTGGGCTGCGCACAGCTGCCCGCTGACACCAATTGGAGTCCACCCGACTGGCCCGCGCCAGCCACCATGGTGACCGTTGTGACGGCTGCAGGGGAGCCTGCGGAGGCGTCAGAGACAGTCGAGCCCGCGAAACCTGCAGCGAAGGCAGACGCGGCTGAAGCGACGAGCGCGGCACCGCTTGTGCCCGCCGACGCAGATCTCGCTGGTTTTATTGACGGCCGCATTCGCAACGATCGCGCGGGCGTGCAGATTCGCTATGTCGAGATCGTGGGCGCCGACTCCTTCAATGCGAGCGTGGCCACCATCATCGATGACGCGATCGCCAGCACCGGCATCTCAAGTTTCACCCCCGAAGTATTTGACACGGGCGCGGGGCTCGCCGAGCGGGGCTGCGTGGCCGGGTCTCTGGCGATCCCGGCCGCCGAGCTGCTGAAAGACCCCGCGTACGGGCCAGTTGACGGGGATGGCACCGCAGTGGTGTGCGAGGTCACCGCCGCATTTGGGCCCGTTGTGGGGGTCTCGTTTCGCATGGTTGCCGGCCTCGACGGCGATATCACCCGCGACACCACCACCGCCCTGTTTGCGAACCTCGAAACGGGCGGCGTGACCGCTGGCGCAGAATTGTGGACCGCGGAGGCCGCGGGGGAGCTGTGGCAGGGCACCGTTGATGGGCTGCGACGCGACGCGTGGGCATTAAGCGCAGCGCCCACGCAGCCGCCCAGCGACGAGCAGCTCGCGCTGGCACAGGCCGCGCTCGCGGGCGCCGGGTTTACCGGCGCGGGCGCCCGGTTGACGCTGCCCGCAGGCATCACCTCAGCCGAGCTGACCGCGTTGGGGGCGGGCGCTACGACCGTGCCCCTCACCGTCGAGGTTGACTCGCTCGACGGCTGGCTGACACCGGCGGGAGACGCGATCCTCGCGCTGCGGGGCACCCCGTTTGTGGGGGTGCCCGCCTGGAACGGCGCCCACCCGGTGAGCTGCGCGATCGATGCCTGCGTGGCGGTGACCTACGATGATGGACCCTCGGGGTTCACCGCAGAGCTGCTCGATACGTTCGCCGCGCACGAGTCGGCGGCCACGTTCTTCATGCTGGGCAACGCCGTGCTGGGCAACCCTGAGGTGGTCGCACGCGCTGCTGGCGCCGGGCATGAGCTCGCCAGCCACACCATGAGCCACCCCGATCTCACCACCATCTCGCCGAAGAAGGCACGCAGGCAGGTGCATCAGGCGGGCACGGCGATTACCGATGCTGCCGGGGTACCTGTGACGATGTACCGGCCGCCCTATGGGGCGGTGGATGCGGCGGTGATCTCGGCCGTGGGGTGGCCAGCGATCCTGTGGAGCATCGACACCCTCGACTGGCAGCAGCCCGGGCAGAAAGCGCTCGTGAAGCGGTCGGCGCAGGCCGCGACTCCCGGTGACATCATCCTGTTTCACGACACCCACGCCGACACCGTGAATGCCGCGGATGCCGTGGTGGAGGGGCTGCGCAACCGCGGCTTCACCCTCGTCACCGTCACCCAGCTCTTCGACGGCGAAGTACCGGGCGGGCGGGTGTCGAGCCGATGAGCCGCAAGGCGGCACAGGTGCCGTTCACCGAGGACGACCTCGTCTCCGGTGAGCTGCGCGGCGCACCCCGCACGCGCCGATGGCTCACGGTGACGGTGGTGACCGTGTCGTTAGTAGTGGTGGGTGCGGTAGCCTACTTGGCCGTGTTCGCGCCCGATCACTACGCCCAGTTCCACGCTGAGCGTGCCGCCGGATCAACCCAGGCGGTGGTGGGTGACGGCGTCACAGTGACGCCCGGCGAGGGGTGGGTGTCGCAGCCACGTGTGACAGACCTGCTGAACTGGAGCCCGCTGCCCCCGCTGCGTGACTGGGCGGTGCTCACGGGCGCAGAGACCGGGGTGCAGCTGCGCAGCCCCGATCACGAGCTGACGGTTGAACTGTCGATTGATCACGGTGAGGGGCCGCGCGCCGCACTCTGGCTGGGCGATGGCACCGTGCGCACCGAAACGCTCGCCTCAGGGGCGCAGCTGCAGCACGTCGATGGCGAGCACGAGATGCGCGCGATCGTCACGCTGGGCGCCCGTGAGGTGCGCGTGACGGCCCACACAGAGGGCGACCTCGCCGCGTACCGGCCGGCGCTGTCGGCGCTGCTCGAATCACTGAACGCGAGCTAACGCCTACGACACGTTAGAGCGTGTAAGTTTCGGTCGGGTACACGCCGTACGTCTCGAGCTCCTGAAGCAACTGCACCTCGCTGGGGGACTGCACTGAGAGGAACGAGGCTTCACGAAGCCTGCGGTTCGTGGCAGACGTGGTGACGTAGCCGCGACCACCCACGAGCGTGAGCTCGTGCCGTGTGGTGACGCCAGCGAGGCGTGCGATTTGGTAGCGCAGCACCGTGACCGAGCGGTGATCGACGGTGTCGATCCCGTCGATGTAGGCGTGCAGCGTCTGATCGAGCTCCTGCAGCTCCTGGGCGAGCTGCGCGTGGCGTGCAGCGAGCACACCGCCGGGGCCCTGAAGCTGCTTCGCCGCCTCTTCGAGCGAACGGCCCGCGAGTCCCGCGCAGAATGCGGCCTGCAACAGCAGGTGGGTGCTGCGGCGTGCGCGGCAGGCGTCGAACGAGTTCGCCACAACTGCTTCGGCGCCGACAAAGACCCCTTCGAACTGCAGCATGGCCGACCGCGTCGCGCCGAGCGCGAGGAGATCCTGCACCTCACGCGTGCTGAGGCCCTCTGATCCGATCGTGGTCACGAGAATGACCCGCTCGCCCGAGTCAGTGGCATCGTCAAGCGACGATGCAACGCGAGCCGGGAACACGACGACTGATCCGGGGGCGATGTTTGATGCCCAGGCAATGCGGCCGGTGACGCGGTAGCCGTCGCCTTCGCGCACCGCGAGCGTCGGCACAGCGCCGACGCCAGAAATCTCTTGCATGGCGGTCGCCATGGCGATTGATCCGGCGCGGCGACCCGCGAGCAGTTCGTCGAGTAACGCATCGAAGCCGCCTGCGGCCCGCAGGTACTCGATCACCATGCGGTGCGCCCAGAGTGAGAACGCAGAACTCATGCACTCGCCGGCGACGGATTCGAGGAGGCGCAGGTAGGCACTGAGATCTGATCCGCCATCTGCAGCAGCAGCAGCAGCTGCGTCGCGGTCGAGACCGAGGCGCAGCGCCCCGAGAGCACCGAGGCGCTCGAGCGCGGTCTCGCCCTGCAGGCCGTCGCGGTCAGTTTCGGCCGCGGCCTGCGCAGCGAGCGCGGCGGCCGCCCGCACGAGCTCCTCCTCGGCCGGCGTGAGCGAATAGCGCTCACCAGATACAGGAGCTACGGTGCTTGGGGCGAGGGTGTTCATGAGTGCTGCCTTCCGGTGCGGGAAAGAACGAGGTTGTGGAGGCCGCGGAAGACGCGGTCTAAGAGGAATCCGAGGAGGCCGATCGCCAGCATGGTGGCGGCGAGGGCCGAGTAATCAACGTTGTCGCGGCTGTTCAGTACGGCGTACCCGAGACCGTTGGTGACGCCGAGCATCTCTGCCGGCACGAGCACCACCCACGAGATGCCGAGGGCCACACGAATCGCGCCGGTCACCGGAGGGGCAAGCGCGGGGATGGTGGTGGAGCGGGCGGTCTCCCAACGGGTCGCGCCGAGGGAGCGCGCGACCGCCGCAAAACCCGGATCGAGCGCGCGCACGCCAGCCGATACTCCAAGCACGATCGGCCACACGGCGGCGAGGGAGATAAGCGCGATCACAGAGGCCGAACCGGTGCCGAGCAGCACGAGGGCGAGGGGCGCCCACGCAAGCGGTGAGGTCATGCGCAGCAGCTGCACGATGGGATCGGTGGCCTGCTCGACGATGCCGCGCGACCCGAAGAGCGCGCCGAGCGGGATGCCAATCAGCACCCCGAGGCCGAGGCCAGCAAGCAGCCGGTAGAGCGAAACTGCGATGGCATCGAGGAACGTTGCCTCGCCGAGAAGCCGCACGAGTCCCGTGAACGTGCTGACGGGCCCCATCTTCGAAACGACCGGGTTGGCGGCGAACACAACATCGGCGACGAGCCACCAGAGCACAATCGCGGCAACGATGACGCCGGCGCGTGTAGCAATTCGAGTAATCACGGCTGCAAGAGCTCCTGTCGCGATGCTGTGGCCCCGAAGGAAGCGAGACCGCCCGCTGATTCGACGGCGCGCAGATTGATGTCGGTGCTCACCAGATCGTTGTGCACCGCGGCGGCATCGACGCGGTCAAGCCAGGCGGTGCTGGCATCCATCTTGGTGAGCCGCAGTTCTTCAACGAGGCGTTCGGTGTAGCTCGGGTATGCGTAGGGCTGGAAGCCAATACGCGGCTGCTCCCACTCTGGGTGCACGACCGCGCCCGTCGCGGCGTAGGCCGCATGATCGTCGTCGTGCTCGATGAGCACCTTCGCGATGACCGGGGCAGGCTGAGGGAGGTAGCCGCCCTCGCTCAGCCGCGCGGCCGCGCCTGCCCGGTCATCGAGGATGGTGCGCTGGGCGGCGACGATCGCGTCTGCCACCCGCTGCGCCAGCTCGGGACGCTCATCGATCAGGTCTTCCCGCACCACCGTGACGCAGCAGGCGTGCTCACGCCACACGTCGCCGGTGAAGCGCAAAATCTTGCCACTTTCTTGTGCTTCGGCGACGGCGCAGAACGGTTCAGCGACGATGTAGCCCGCGATCGACCCGTTGCTGAGGGCCACGGGCATATCGGCGGGCGCGAGCACGGTGAGCTGGACGGTGCCCGCTTCTTGGCTCGGCGGAGTGTTAATGACAGCGGTCAGGCCCGCGGCCCGCAGCTGCTGCTGAAGCACAACGTTGTGGATGGAATACCAACCGGGAATCGCCACGGTGGTGCCCGCAAGCGACGCGACGTCGTCAACCTCATGCCTGACGGTGAGGGCTGACCCGTTGACATGGTTCCACGCGAGCACCTTCACCGGCACCTTGGCCTCATAGCGCAGCTGCATGGCGAGCGGCATGAGGAGGTGAGCGACGTCGATGCTGCCACCCTGAAGCGCTTCGACGAGCGACGCCCAGCTGCGGAAGAGCGTGGGCTCGGGGGTCTGGATACCGCGTTCTGCAAACGCTCCCGAATCGTGTGCAATCAGCAGCGGCGCCGCGTCGGTGATGGGGAGGTAGCCGAGCCTTAGCTCGGTGTTTTCCGCCGGCTCACTCGCGTCGCCCGGGTCTGCGCCCTGGGCCTGAGCTGAGGTGGATGCTGAGGCCGATGAACGATTCGCGAACGCGCTGGCGATCACGGGGAGCGCAATGAGCGCCCCGGCGCCAGCGACGGTCAAAATTTCACGCCGGCTTCGCTGTTTGGGCACGCGGGCCGCGGTGCGCTCTGCGGGCGCGCTCTCTTTTTCTTCGCTCGCGAAGCCAGAGAAGCTCAGCAGCAGCTTCTGCTCCAGCGCGACGTGGTCACCGCTGCTCGCGTCGAAGACCTCGGTGGCACCCCCGGGCTTCAGCACAACTACGCGATCGCCCAGTCGAATTGCCTCGGCGAGATCGTGGGTGACGAGCACCGTGCTGAGACCCAGCTTCTGATGCACCTCGCGCAGCCACTGCTGGGTATCCGTGCGTGTGAGGGAGTCGAGCGCCGAGAACGGCTCATCGAGCAGCAACAGCGTGGGATCGGCCGCAACGGCGCGGGCGATTGCGACTCGCTGTGCTTGCCCGCCCGACAACTCCTTGGGCATCCGATCGCCCAGTTCGCCGATACCGAGTTCGGTCAGCAGGGTCTCTACACGATTGTCTGCATCGTGAGCGTGGCCCAGGCCTCGCCCACCGTTGGCCTTGAACTCGAGCCCCAACCGAATGTTCTCTGCGGCCGTGCGCCAGGGCAACAGGCGAGGCTGCTGGAAGACGAGCCGGGTTGAACCACCATGTGCTTCTGGGCGGTCTACTTCGCCAGAGGTCGGCTGCAATAGGCCGGTGAGCAGGCTCAGCAGTGTCGACTTGCCCGCGCCAGAAGGGCCAACAATGGTGAGGAGCTCGCCGCGACGCACGTCGAGCGTGAGGTCCTTGAGGATTGCATTGTGTCCCAGGGTGAGGTTAACCCCGCGAAGCGCAGCAATGGGCTGGGCATCTGGTTTTCGCTGCGTCACGTTGAAGCTCCGTTGATCTGGGCGGGGCGGGTATTGTCGCCGAGCCTAGCAATCAACCAGACTTGTCTGTTCGCTCACGTGAAACATTACGTTACATAATGCGTGCCAGTCAAACTGCTTATGTGTCGGAGGTGTGCGCGGTGGGCAGAATTGCCGCCTTGACCAGCTCGCGTGCGCGCCGAATCGGCTGTGGCGATTGGGCGGCCTTTGCGCCAAATAGCGCCCCGTCGTAGGTGACCTGAATTTCTTCTGCCATGCGCACGGCATCTTGGGCCGGGCTGAGAGCTTCGATCCACTGATCGCGAATCCAGTCGCGATGCCTGCGAACTGCCAATGCCACGGGATGGGCGGGGTCAGGGAACTCGTTGAGCGCGTTCGCATAGACGCAGCCCACATAGTTCTCGCCTGCTGCGGCCTTTTCTGCCAGGTCAAAGGGCACAAAGACCTGGGCGATACCCTCGTCGGTGACGGCGGCCTGCTTGCGGTAGGCGCGCCTGTCGGCGACGTCACGCTGCTCGAGGTAGGCGACAACGAGGGCCTCTTTGGAGCCGAACGCGTGGTACAGGGTTGCCTTCGCGGTACCGGCCTCGGCAAGGATGCGGTCGATGCCGACGGCCCTGATGCCCTCTTTGGCAAATAGTGCACTTGCGGTGCGAAGGAGGCGATCGGCGGCTGGAGTTTGCGAAGTCACAACTTCATGTTACGGCCCGTGACTGGCAAAAAGACAGTGCTCTCGCTGGCTCGTTGGTGCTTGAGCGGATTTGGGTGTGCGTCCCGAGATGCATCGACTATGCTCAACCCAAGCGATCAGACAGGTCTGTTCGATCAACCCGAAAGGAATCACCATGTCACTGTTTCTTGTTGAAGCTGAACTGAACACGTCTGACCGAGCTGGGTCAAGCGCGGCGATTGAGGCAATCGCCGCCGCCTACGCCGCCTCGGGCGGCAGCCTGGTCGAAGCTCAGGTGCCGGCCTCGCACGCACACGCGTTCGTGATCCTGGAGGGTGACGCATGCGCTGGCGTTGTGCTCGACGCAGCAGACCTGCCCGGCGTCACCGAAATCAGCGAGGCCGTGGCCGTGCGCATCGTCGGCGCGACCGTTGAAGAAGTACGCTCACGCGGCACGGCAGCCGGCTACCTCGTGGAGTGGGATATCCCCGAGGAGATCACGATGGACAAGTACCTCTCGGCCAAGGAAAAGAAGACGCCGCTGTACGACGACCTCGACGACGTTGCCTTTCTCCGCACCTACGTACGCGAAGACACCCAGAAGTGCCTGTGCTTCTACGATGCTGACACCGAGGCCGCGGTGCGCAACGCCCGCGACGTCGTCAGCACCCCGATCAGCCGCCTGCACGAGCTCGACGGTGCCGCGGTTACTGCCTCCTAAGTGAGGTGACGTTCCTGCTCTGGCCGGCCACACACCGCTCAGAGCAGGAACTGCTCGCGCTGCACGGGATCGGGCCGAAGGCGATCCGGATCCTGCGTGAGAGCGGGGTGCAGTTTCGTGAGGACTAGGGCATGTCTCGTAAATGTTGTGTCCAGGCGATGACCGCGTGAAGTAACACTGCTGCCCGGTACGTCAACGACAGTTTGTCGTACCGGGTTGCGATGCCTCGCCACTGTTTCACGTGGCAGAACCGTCGCTCGATCACGTTACGTCCTCGATAGTTCTCGGCGTCGAGTTTGGGTGGGCGACCGCCCTGACTTCCGCGGCGTTTGCGATGCCCGATCTGGTCTCTCGGTTCAGGGATGACCGCCTCAATGCTGCGCTCGCGTAGATGGGCGCGAATTGCGCGAGACGAGTATGCCTTGTCGCCGCGGACCGCGTCCGGGCGAGTGCGCGGCCTGCCAGGCCCGGTTCGTTCCACACGCAGAATCTCAAGCAGCGGCAATAACATCGGCGAATCGCCGTCTTGCCCGGCCGTGCAGACAGTCACCAGCGGCAACCCGTTGCCGTCTACGAGCTGATGAATTTTAGTCGAGAGGCCGCCGCGAGAACGACCCACCGCATGATCAAGCGGCTCGGTCAGCAGATTCTTGTAATTCGATGTATCCCTTTTTTAGGCGCGTCACGTTCGTTGCGTGCTGATGCGCGCGAGCGATCGTGGAGTCCACCGAAATCGACCAATCAACCATTCCGGCAGCATCTGCCTCCGCCATCAATTGGCCAAGGAGGGCATCCCAGGTGCCGTCTGCGGCCATGCGGCGATGCCACCGCCACACTGTCTGCCAAGGTCCGAACGCGGCAGGAAGATCACGCCAAGCAATGCCGCACCGGTAGCGATAAATGATGCCCTCGACCATGGTGCGGGCATCGGCATAGGGGCGCCCTTGTCGACCAGTCGGGCCAGGAAGCGATCCCGAAATCAGGTTCCACTGGTCATCGTTGAGGAGCTGGAATCTTGACACGCATCAACGATCCCAGACTCCACCCCAAATCTTTACGAGACACGCCCTAGACCGAACCCCGTTCGCACAAGCTGCCGGCCACGGCCCATATTTCCTTGCCAAGTACTGGACCACGCAGCTAACGCGGTGCCGTGGGCAAGGTTCCTCGGAAGTATTTCGTCTTCCCGTGCGATGAACGGTTCGAGTAACCGGTCAACTTCATCGAATCGGCCTGCGTGCAACAGCGTAATGGAAGTTTGCGTCAGAGCGACCTCGAGTGAGTGGCTGTGAAGCACAGCATCATTATTGGGGATCTGATCCAGCGTCCCTTGCACTCGTTCTGCCATCTGCACTGCGAGGCTTTCATTTCCACTGAGACGGGACCCCACCATTCGCAAGACAGCGGCGGTCATCCCGGGAAGCCCAGACTCCTCAGACTCTTTCGCAAGTCTTGGTCCGGCGAGTAGTTTGAGGCCTGCAATCACTTGTCCGAATCTGCCCGAAGGAAACGCATACTCATCAATCAGAGCGAACGCTGCGATCACGGGATATTGCTCCCTGACATCACTGGGAATGTTATTCATCCAGACTGAAGGCCGTTCTCGGCGAAGCGAAAGATGCATCTGACTGATGAGGAGATCGGACAGGAGTTCCCATGCTTGCGCGTGGATAGCGGCCTCTTTAGCGAAGCGTGGTCGTACTTTTTTCAGCGCAATCGCTGCCCCCATATATATTTTGCGGAGCGAGGCGGCACCAATGACTGTATCGGCGTGCGATTGAAGCTCTACGCGGATCAGATCATGGTGTCGGTACCATCTTGTACCGCCCTCATCGACCCAGAATCCGAAGCTATGCTCGAACGCGCTCTCAAGGAGAGTATCTGCTTCGTCCGTTGAAAGCTCGAGCATCGTTCCTAGTGCTTCGGCGGAGATCTCTTCGAAGATCGCTGATGCGCACAGGGCAATTTGGACGCCTGGATCGTTCGATTCAATTAGATGGCTGACAAACTCGCGCACGAATGAACCATGACTGACTCTTCCGGTGACGTTGCGATTCGATGCCCTCTCGACGATCAGAGCGTGCGCGGCAAGAGGCCAGCCCCGACTCTGTTGAAGAATGGATTCAGCCAGAGAAACACTTTGTTCCGCAGCGAGCTTCGGGAAGTGAACCCGTAAGAGTTCGTTATTTTCCTCTGAAGAGAGGGCGAGGTCTCCTCCATCCAGTTCCCGGACTGGAACACGCATACGCGCGCTCGTAGAAGTCACACGTGGCAGGGAATGCCGGGTGGTGAGGAGGACGGTCAGTGTTGGCGTCAGTTCGAGCACATCGAGCAGGCTCTTCTCCATCGTGTCGGTAACAGTGTGATGAGCGTCGTCGATCACGATGAGAAATCTGCCGGGAAGCTCGGAGAAGGCAGAGGTGATGATGCTCGTTGATACCGTGGAGAGCCCGCCCTGGACAAGGCGTGCAGCAATTGAATCCCGGGACACAACGCCCGACTGGTTGACGGTTTGGAACACCCGCAACCAGAAATGCTCGTAACTGATGTCCTCGGGGTCTAGCCGCACCCATACTGCGAATGCATTCTGACGTGTCGAACTATGAGTGGTAGTTCGGCGTTCTGCAAATGCGCGAGCAATCTGCGCAGCGGCGATTGTCTTTCCGCTGCCGTGCTCAAGGGCGAGGTTGTTGACGCAACCTTCATGTCGGCCAAGGCGCTCGCTGCGTTCCTCGCCGAGACCATCGAACAGGCGCAAGCAGAAAACGTGCTGTACTCGCTGCACCTCAAGGCCACCATGATGAAGGTCAGCGACCCGATCCTCTTCGGTCACGCAGTCACCGCTTACTTCGCTGACGTTTTCGAGAAGCACGGCGCCGCTATCGAGCAGGCTGGCCTCACTCCCCGCAACGGCCTCGGCTCGATCCTCGCTGGCCTCGACGCCATCCCCGGTGGCCAGGTTATCGCCGATGAGATCGCCGAGCGTATCGCCACAGGCCCGCGTCTGTCGTACGTCAACAGCGACAAGGGCATCACTAACCTGCACGTGCCCAGCGATGTAATCGTTGACGCCTCGATGCCCGCACTCGTGCGCAACGGTGGCAAGCTCTGGGGTGTTGACGGCGCTGAAGATGACACCATCGCCGTGATTCCCGACTCTTCGTACGCGGGTGTTTACCAGGCCACCATCGAAGACGTTATCGCGAACGGTCCGCTCGATCCGGCTGTCATCGGCACCGTATCGAACGTCGGCCTGATGGCACAGGCAGCCGAGGAATACGGCAGCCACGACAAGACCTTCGAGATCGCAGGCGCAGGCCGCGTTGACGTCATTAACGCTGCGGGAGAAGTTCTGCTCTCGCACGAAGTTGAGGCCGGCGACATCTGGCGCGCCACCCAGGCCAAGGATCTGCCGATTCGCGACTGGGTCAAGCTTGCTGTGACCCGCGCTCGCGCCACCGGTGCTCCCGCGGTGTTCTGGCTCAATGAGGCACGCGCACACGATGCCAACCTCATTGCGAAGGTCAACACTTACCTCGCAGACCACGACACCGAGGGCCTCACAATTGAGATCCTGAACCCCGCAGATGCAACGATCTACTCGCTCGCGCGCATGCGCCGCGGCGAAGACACCATCTCGGTAACCGGTAACGTGCTGCGCGACTACCTGACCGACCTGTTCCCGATTCTTGAGGTCGGCACGAGCGCAAAGATGCTTTCGATCGTTCCCCTGCTCGCAGGCGGCGGCCTCTTCGAGACCGGCGCTGGCGGATCGGCTCCCAAGCACGTGCAGCAGCTCGTGGAAGAAGACTACCTGCGCTGGGACTCGCTGGGCGAGTTCTTCGCGCTCGCCGCATCGCTCGAGCACTACGGCGACTTCACCGGCAACAAGAAGGCCAACGTGCTTGCCGCCGCGCTCGACCGCGCCACCGGCACTTTCCTTGAGCTGGATCGTTCGCCCGGTCGCAAGATCGGCACGACCGACAACCGCGGTAGCCACTACTACCTCGCACAGTACTGGGCGCAGGAACTGGCACAGCAGACCGAAGACGCAGAGCTCGCAGCGGTGTTCGCGCCGATCGCTGAGCAGCTGACGTCTCAGGAAGCAAAGATCGTCGAAGAGCTCGTCGCTGTGCAGGGTAAGCCCGTTGAAATTGGCGGCTACTACCTCACCGATGCAGCGCTCGTTTCGCAGATCATGCGCCCGTCGGCCACGCTGAACGAGATCATCGACTCGATCGCGTAACGACGAGTGGGTGAGCCCGGCCCAATCGGCCGGGCTCACCCACTAGGGTCGAGCCCAGTCGGCGTTCTCGACCGACAGTCCCTGGCGCATCTCTTCCAGGAAACGAATTACCACGTCGCGCTCTGCGCGGCTCAGCTTGGCAGCAGCGTGAAACCTGCTTGCCTGCTGTTTACCAACGGTATTCATCGCTGAGGCTTCGGTGGAAGGGGTCACCGAGATTGCCATGGCTCGGCGATCCATCGGGTGCATCTGGCGTTCGATGTGGCCGCCGCTTTCTAAGCGATTGAGTAGTTTCGTCGTCGAGGCCTTAGAAATATCGAGGTAGCTCGAGAGCATCCCCGGCTGCACTAGCTCGCCTCGGTTTTTAGCAACGATCAGATAGTGCAGCGCTCGCATGTCTTGTGCGCCGAGCTTCATGTACTTTTGCGATGCGTCTGAGAGCGCCTGCTCGGTTTCGCGCAGCGCCGACAGCGTCTTCATGAGCTTGCTAATGTGAGCGATCTCTTCGGGAGAAAGCTCTGACCGGTCCACAAGCTGGCTGCGAGGATCACTGGACTCAACTTCATACATGTGAGCTGAGGTTGATTCCTGGGGTGTAGGAGTCATTTGCCGCGTCTTTTCGTCGTCTCAATATCGTTTACCATTGGCCGCTATAGTGACCATTGCGTTATTGTATCTTATGGGATACAGGAATCTTCCTGTCTCGTGTCATAGTCTTCACGGCATGACTACTCGTTCTGTTGTTCGCGTCTTTCTGGGCGGCTTTCTTGCCTTTGCCGGTATCGCCCACCTCACCTTTGCCCGCAAGGAGTTCAGCGCGCAGGTGCCCGATTTTGTGCCGCTTGATGTTGATACGACCGTGGTGGCTTCGGGTGCTGTTGAAATCGGGCTGGGAGCGGCAATGCTCACCTCTCGCCGTCACCGCGGGCTCGTCGGCATCATCACCGGACTCTTCTTTATTGCAGTGTTTCCGGGCAACCTGTCGCAGTGGATCAATGGTCGAGACGGGTTCGGGCTCGACACCGACACGAAGCGATTCGTGAGGCTGTTCTTCCAGCCACTGATGGTGTGGGCGGCGATCTGGTCGACGCGTCTGCCCAAAGACAAGCGCGCACTTAAGGAGAACCGCGACCGCAAGTAACCCTTAACTCGCAGTTGTGGCGCCTCACCTGTGAGGGGGCGGGCGCCGCAACTGCGAGCCGAAGCGTTGCTGCGGGCTGGGGCTAGCCGCGCAGGCCGGGAATCAGTGCCGGGGTGCGCTTGCGGTACGCGATGTACTCGGGGTCATCGCCCCATTTGCGCTTGGCCTTTTCGTCGAGCATGGGGATTCCGGTGACCTTGGTGATGAGTAGCACCACGAAGATGGGCGACAAGATTGCGACCCACTGCCACCCCTGCAGGGCGGGCAGTGCAACGATGAGTACGCCGGTCCAGAGCATCATCTCGCCGAGGTAGTTGGGGTGGCGCACGACTGACCACAGGCCAGTTCTGATGAATTTGCCCGCATTGCTCGGGTCTGCCTTGAACTTGGTCTTCTGTTGGTCAGCGATGACCTCAATGCCGAAGCCGGTCGCCCAGACTGCCACGCCCACCCAGCTGATCCAGTTCATCGGAGACGTGTGATCTGAGGTGATGGTGATCCAGGCGGCTGCGGCAGTCAGGCTGATCCACAAGCCCTGAAGGGTCCAGACTGACAGGAACCTTGCGGGCGATGACTTAATGTCGTCGAACCGGTCATCGCCGCCTGAGCGAATGTTGCGGGTAAAGAGGAACGTGCCAAGGCGCCCCGCCCAGATGATGACCAGGGCACCGATAATGATGCTGCGCAGGTCAAGTTCGGGGGCAATCAGTAGTAGAGCTACCGTGCCGCTGATGTAGGTGAGGCTGGCGGTGAGATCAAAATACCGGTCCGTGCGCGTGATTGCGGCGGGGATAAAGACGATCCACTGCACTGCGTAGGCGATGCCGACAGCGAGGACGAACCCTGGTAGCGGCCCCAGTAGCCAGCCATTTTGGGCACCGGCGAACGCCAGCGCTGCGCCGATCAGTACTGCAACTACGGTGATTGCCACAGAGGTAGAAAGTTGTCTAGGCACGTGAGCTCCTTGTTGAGTGGGGCTGATTAAAAGAGAGGGAAGTAAGTTAGGGGTTAGCGGTATAGCTCGTCAACGACGGACGTCAGTTCGGCGACGAGGGCCTGGCGCTTGAGCTTCATTGTGGGTGTGACGAAGCGGTCAGTGGCGTCTTCGCCGATCGAGATGTTGCGCCAGTACTGCACACGCTGTGACGGTGAGACAGACGCGTTGGCCGCTTCGACAGCGTGCGCGAGTTCGGCGGTGAGCTGTACGTCGTTACACACGGCAACGTCTGCCGTGGTAACTGCGCTTGGGACAGGCATGTCGAGTGATTTGAACCAGGCGGCGGTGGCTTCTTGGTCGAGCACAAGGAGGGCGGTGAGGTACGGGCGGTCCGTGCCTACGAGGGTGGCGTGGGCCACGAGGGGGTGAGCCTCTACCGCCTGTTCCCAGGCCTCTGGCGACACGGTGTAGCCGGTGGAGGTGACGATAACGTGCTTGAGGCGCCCGTGCAGGCTGAGCGAACCGTCAGCGTGCAGCTTTCCGAGGTCACCGGTGCGAAAGTAGCCGTCAACGAAGGCGGCCGCGTTCTGAGCTTGGTCGCGGTAGCCCGCGAATACGCCCACGCCCTGGGCGAGCACCTCGCCGTTTTCTGAGATTCTGACGGAGTTACCGGGGAGCGGCCTGCCGACATTGCCGGCGACGAGACTGCCGGGGCGACCGCCAGTGAGGGGAGCGGTGGTCTCGGTGAGGCCGTAGCCCTCGATGACGGGAACGCCGATGCCCCGAAAGAAGCGCGCCAGTTCGGGTTGCAGGGTTGCGGCGCCAGACAGCAGATATTCGATCCGGTTGCCCATGACCGCGCGCAGGCGCTTGTAGAACAGGCGGTCGAAGACTGCGCGCTGCACGCGCAGCCAAATCGGCGCTCGGGTCGCCTGGTGCTGGTCGAGGTTCTCGAGGTGCACGCCCCAGCTCTGCGCGACGGTGACGGCGGCCGACCACAGCGGTTCAACCTTCTTCTGTCGCGCCGAAGCTGCCGCAGCGGCCTGAATTTTTTCGAGCACGCGCGGTACCACCACGAGGAACGTGGGCTGCAAAATGGCGAGCGCCTGCACGACGTCCTTGGGGTTGGAGAGGTGCGCGACCCGCATACCGTTTGCCACGCAAATGAGCTGCAGTGCGCGCCCGAGCACGTGCGTGAGTGGCAGGAAGAGAATCGTATTGCCGCTCTCCTTGACGACCTCGCGGTAGGCATCGGCGGTGTTGAGCACCTGTCCCACGAGGTTGCGGTGGGTGATGAGTGCGCCCTTGGGGGTGCCGGTGGTTCCCGAGGTGTACACGATCGTCGCAATATCATCGAGCGCGGCGGTCACGCGACGAGTTTCGAGCTCGTCTGGTGTGACGAGGGTGCCGAGGGCTGCCAGTTCGGTCATCGAGCCGACATCGCCTGTTCTTGCCGAGTGCGGTGCGTAGTCGAACACCCACGTGGCCACTGTCGAGCCGTTGGCATAGGTGGCGGCTGCCGCCAAACGTCGCGCAATGACATCGTCTCCGGCAAAGGCGGCCGCGGGCTGCGCGTCGATAATGATTGCCCGCAATTGTTCGTCGGAGGCGGTGTCATACACCGGCACGACCACCGCGCCGGTAAAGAGTGCGGCGTGGTCGGCGACGGCCCACAGGTACTGGGTTTGCGCCATGATGAGTACTCGGTCGCCAGCCTGTACGCCGCTGGCGATGAGGCCGCGAGCCGCTGCAGCGACCTCGTCCATGAACTCGCTTGTGCTGATCTGGCGCCAGGGTGCGCTCAGGCTGGCGCCGTGGGAGCGGGCTTCAAAAGCGATGTGCTGCGGTGCCTGCTTGAACCGGTTCACCAGCAGATCGGTGACGTTTTGTACGCCTGATATGTCGACCAGCTGGGGGGTTGAAGAATTTTTGGAGGCGACGTGGGGGCCTGTCGGCGCCTGCGCAGGCGTGTGCCGTTCATTGAGGCTGGGCCCTGCATGGTTGGGCGAAGGGAAGGGCTCGTTCACGGGAGTGCTCCGATCGTAATGAAGAAGATGTGCAAAGTCGTCGGTGCTTCGTCTCGCGAACCGGTGCGGCTCAGGGCGTCTGAACCACACCGGATTCGTAACTATATGGATACTGTATCTAAATGTAAACAACTTGGCAACAGTGATCACCCCGTTGCTCAGTTTCCCGGTGAGATCCCTACGCTCTGTGCCAGTGGTTTGAAACCAAGAAGCACCGCGTGACCCAAACGAAACAGGGTCACGCGGTGCTTCTCACGCGTCCGCGAACTTACGATGCAAAAAACGTGTGCTGGGGTTTAGTTCTCGGTGGCGGGGGGCATCAGCACGGTGTCTACGAGGTAGACAACAGCGTTGGCCGTCTGCACGCCGCCGCACACCACGCTGACGTCGTTGACCTTGAGATCATCACCCGAACCGGTCACCTCAAGCTCTGCGCCGTTCACGGTCTCGTGCATGCCGGCAATGTCAGCGGGCTCGATCTGCCCGGGGACTACGTGGTAGGTCAGAATCGACGAGAGTAGATCACTGTCGGTCTTGAGTGTATCGATGGTGCCGGCATCGATCTTGCCGAACGCGTCATCGACCGGGGCGAACACGGTGAACTCGCCACCGTTGAGCGTCTCCACGAGATCAACATCCGGGTTCAACTGACCGCTGACAGCTGACACGAGCGTGGTGAGGAGCGGATTGTTTGATGCCGCAACCGCTACCGGGTCCTGAGACATTCCCATGATTGATCCGGCGCCATCGGGCACCGCTTCTGCGTATGCCGCGCAGCCCGGGCCCACCAGGTTCGCTGCGGGATCCATCTCAGTGGTCATCTCCTCAGTAACTTCCTGCTCCTGCATGGTGTCTACCTTGGGCTCATCCGTTGAGTCCATTGAACAGCCGGTGAGCGTTGCAGCCCCGATGAGCGTCAATGCAAATGCGGTGCCGACAGCCTTCTTAGCGAACATGAGTTCCTCCTCAGAATTTCGTTTCCACGGATTCCCGCGGCTTATCGAGCACTTCGGAGCCCTCGAAAAAGTGGATTGGAAAGTTTTTAAAAAAGTTTTCGGGCCCGAAACGGGCGTCGCCGCAATCCAAATGCCCCCGGGTTCCGAATACCCCAGTAACGAGAAAGGTGCACTCATGGATATCGTGCTTATTGGATTGCTGGGCGGCCTGATCACCGGCATCTCGCCCTGCATTCTGCCGGTGCTCCCGGTCATCTTCTTGACCGCGGGCGCAAAACCTGCTGTGCCGGGCAAGACCCCCGAGGTGATCCCCGCCAAGCGCAGCCGGCCATTCTGGATCATCGGCGGCCTAGTCGTCAGCTTCTCGGTGGTGACGATGCTGGGCTCGCTGCTGCTGGGGCTGCTGTCGATTCCGCAATCGACGATTCGCTGGGTTGGGGTCGGCGTGCTGCTGCTCATCGGCGTCGGAATGCTGTTCCCCGGTTTCGAGCAGCTGCTCGAAAAGCCGTTTCAACGGCTCCCGCGCCGCAAAGTGGGTGACGGCGGCAACGGGTTTGGAATGGGTCTAGCCCTCGGCACGGTCTTCGTGCCGTGCGCCGGCCCCGTGCTCGCCGCGATCATCGTGGCCGGCGCCACCGGCACGATCGGCACCGAAACGGTGTTGCTCACGCTCTCTTTCGCGATCGGCGTCGCGGTGCCACTGCTCGTGTTTGCCCTCGCCGGCAGCAGCGTGGCCCAGCGCATTCGCGGCTTCAGGAAGCGCGAACGCGCGATCCGGATCACGGGGGGCATCGCGCTCATCGCGCTCGCCACCGGACTCGCCTTCGATGTTCCCCAGGCGCTGCAGCGCCTGATTCCCGACTACACCGCGGGGCTCCAGAAGGAGCTCGCAGACAGTGATGCCGGGCAGCGGGCGCTCAGCCTCGGCGGCCTCGTGACCGATGAGAATCGCGAGCTCGACAACTGCATGGAAGACCCAGAAACGCTGCATTCGTGCGGTATTGCGCCGCCGCTGAAAGGCATCGACACCTGGATTAACACCCCTGACGGGGCCGCCATTGACCTGGAAGAACTGCGGGGTCAAGTCGTGCTGGTTGATTTCTGGGCCTACTCGTGCATCAACTGCCAACGGTCGATTCCGCACCTGGTCGCGTGGGACGAAACGTATCGAGATGCGGGGCTCACTGTGATCGGCGTGCACTCACCCGAGTACGCGTTTGAGAAAGAGACCGCGAACGTCAGCGCCGGTGCTAAGAAGTTCGGCATCGAATACCCCGTCGCGCTCGACAACAATCTTGCGACCTGGACGAACTACCGCAACCGATACTGGCCCGCCCGCTACCTCATTGATGCCACGGGCACCGTGCGACACATCTACTTTGGCGAGGGAGAATATGACACCACGGAGCGGCTCATCAGGGAGCTGCTGACCGATGCGAACCCCGGCATCAAGCTGCCACAGAAGACTGACATCGCTGATGCAACGCCCGAGCTGGGCAGCACGACCGCGGAAACGTTTCTAGGCTCGTCAAAGGATCGAAACTATGCGGGTCCCGGTGACTATCGCCCGGGTGACAACGACTTCGTGCTTCCCGAACAGCAAGCCGTCGATACCTTCGCGCTCGAGGGGGCGTGGAACATCGCCACCCAGTACGCCACCCCCACTGCCGAGTCCGGGGGCACCGTGCGCCTGAACTATCGGGCGCAAGAGACTCGCGTAGTGGTCGCCGGTGAAGGCGCGCTCGAAGCGGTGTTGCCGGGAGGTGAGGTGCACAAGGTGAAAGTCAGCGGCGCCCCGCAGTCGTACCAGCTCGTCGGTCCTGGTGACCCGACCGAGGGTGTGCTTGAGCTGCGAGTACCGCAGGGGCTGAACCTTTACTCATTCACATTCGGATAACACTCGCGCACAAACACACAGGACACGGGGGAGGTGAGTAAGCCATGATGGTGGAGATGGTAATCGATGGGATTGATATACCGGAGGACGGCGAACTCGCTGACCCTGCCGATGATGCCCTTGCGCGTGCCGGGCAGGGAGACAGGCAGGCATTCGGGCGGTTCTATGATCTGCTCTCTGCCCGCGTCTTTGGCCTGATTCTTCGTGTGCTCGTCGATCGCTCGCAGAGCGAAGAAGTCCTGCAAGAGGTGTTTCTCGAGGCGTGGCAGTCGGCCGCAAACTTCAACCCCGAGCGCGGGCACGCACGATCATGGGTGCTAACAATTGCGCATCGCCGGGCAGTCGACCGGGTGCGCGCGGTGCACGCAGAGCGGCGACGTGATGTAGTCGCAGGAGCCAAAGAACTGGCCACATCCCCACCGGGAGTCGAAGAAGAAGTGGAACTCATCGTGGATGGTTCAACCGCCGTTCACGGGCTCAATGAGCTTCCTGAACCCCAGCGCCAAGCGATCGTACTGGCATACTTCGGCGGCTACAGCCAACGCGAAGTGGCGGTGCTCGTGGGAGCGCCGCTGGGCACCGTAAAAGCCCGTATTCGAGACGGACTCACCAAACTGCGAGCTGTATTGGAGGCCACGAGATGAACGAAACAGAGTTCCGTGAGCTCTCTGCGGCGCGTGCGCTCCACGCCCTCTCACCCGAAGAAGAACAGCAGTTCTCTGCGGCCTGGGCGACGCACCCCGAGTGGACCCACATCGTTGACGCTGACCGCGAAACCGCGGCGGCATTGGGCGAACTGACCGAAGAGGTCGAACCGCCCGCGCCACTTCGTGCTTCCATTCTCGACGCGATCATGAGTGCCTCGCAGGACCTGCCCGCCGGTGAAACCAAAGCGCCTGCTGTGCCTGTTGCGCCTGATGTGGCTGGCGTGCCTGGCGCGCCCGCTGCTGAATCGGCGCACGCGGGCGGTTCCGAGGACGCAGACGTCGCAGCGGTTCAAGGTTCCAACAAGAAGCGACGAGCCGGGTGGTTTGCGCTCGCCGCCTCGGCGGCGGTGCTGCTGGCGCTGACGTTAACGCCCGCGATACGTGCATCTCTGACGCCTGTTGATCCGGTCGCCGTCGCGCTCGAGCAGGTTGCCGCAGCCCCAGACCTCAGCACCGTTTCGGCGGCGTTTGATGGGCAGGGGCGCGCGACGCTGCACTGGTCTGAGGCCGAACAGAGCACCGTGTTCTTGGCTGAGGGGCTGCCCGAGCTGTCTGCCGACCACGATTTCGAGCTCTGGATCGTGCGTGACGGTGAGCCGATCTCACGCGGCGTCGTCAAGGCTGATCACGCCAGGGATACCGCAGCGATCGTTGAAGGGTTCGAGCCCGGCGACGTCGTGGCCGTGACGATTGAGGATCGCGGCGGTTCGCCCGACGGTCTGCCCACGACCGACCCCATTCTCGCGGTTGATTCAGCGTAGGGGAGATCGCTCCGGGGCGGCTGTGCAAGCTATCGGTGTGATGAGGGGACTCGAATGACAACGCTCGTGTGGTTTCGAGATGACCTCAGAATTGCCGACCACCCCGCGCTCGCCGCGGGGTGCGAGGACCCCGAGGGCATCGTGGCGCTGTACCTGCTTGATGAGGAATCTGAGGGGATCAGGCCCCTGGGTGGCGCCGCGCGCTGGTGGCTGCACGAGTCACTCACCCGGCTGAGCGCGGTGCTCGCTGAGCGGGGCATTCCGTTGATTCTGCGCCGGGGTACCGCTGCCCAGGTGGTGCCACAGGTCGTGGCCGAGAGCGGCGCGGGGCGGGTGCTGTGGAACAGGCGCTACGGAGCTGAACGCCACCACGATGCTGAGCTGAAGCAGCGGCTGCGCGCTGACGGCGTCGAGGCGCACTCGTTTCGGGGTGGGCTGCTCTTCGAGCCAGGTCAGATCACCACCCGCACGGGCGATCTCTACCGCGTGTATTCGCCGTTTTGGCGCGCCTGCCTCGCGGCCCCGGCGCCCGCCAAGCCGCTGCCCGAACCTGCCCACGGGCAAGCCGCCGCCGCGCAACCCGCGAGCGATGATCTTGCCGACTGGGAGCTGCGGCGCGGGGCGGCCCGCTGGTGCGGCGAGATTGCCGGGCGCTGGGACGTGGGGGAGGCGGCCGCGGTTGCGCAGCTGCGCAGCTTTCTGCGCGACCGGGCCGCCACCTACGAGGCCAAGCGAGACACCCCCTCAATCGATGCCGGATCAGGCCTCTCTCCCTATCTGCGCTGGGGCGAGATCAGCCCCCGCACGGTTTGGCACGTTGCGCTTGAATCGGGTGCCAACGTCGGCAAGTTTCTGTCTGAACTGGGGTGGCGTGAGTTCGCCGCGCACACCGCGTTCGCACACTCAGACCTGCACCTGCGCGGGCTTGATCGCCGCTTCGACGCGTTCCCGTGGCGTGAGGAGCAGGACTACGCGGAAGACCTCACTGCGTGGCAGCGCGGCCAGACCGGGTTCCCGCTCGTTGATGCGGGCATGCAAGAACTGTGGCGTACCGGCATCATGCACAACCGTGTGCGCATGGTCGTGGCATCGTTCCTCACCAAGAACCTGCTGATCGACTGGCGCGTGGGCGAGGCGTGGTTCTGGGACACCCTCGTTGATGCCGACGCGGCGAGCAACCCGTTTAACTGGCAGTGGGTGGCCGGCTGCGGCGTCGATTCAGCACCGTACTTTCGGGTGTTCAACCCGAGCACGCAGCTTGCGAAGTTTGATCCGGAACGAAGGTATGCCGATCAGTGGGCTCCCGAGAGCCTGTTGCACCCAGAAATCGTGGACCTGCGCGCGACCCGCGTGCGCGCGCTTGCGGGGTACGACGTAGTGCGGCACGCGCCGCCTGCGTAACAGGCGAGGAGGTCGCGCGCGCAGCTGTTTGCCCAGCTGTTGCGCAGTCCGCCCGACGCAGGCTACAGCGGCTCTTACCGGTCTGTGAGCGCCGCGTCGATTGCGCCCGCCGCTGTGGCGTGGGTGAAGCTGAAGCCCGTTTTGGTGAGCACCCTAGGCTGCACCCGGGCATCGGCGAGCAGCAGCGAGTCGGCCGCGGTGCGGCCGAGCCCCAGCCGCAGCGCCCAGGCGGGGGCGGGCACCAGAAACGGGCGATGCATGCGCCGGGCCAGGTGGCGGCCGATGGTGGTTGCGCTCGCGGGCTCGGGGCCCGTGAGATTCACGGGGCCCGTGATCCGGTGCTGAAGAATGTGGCGAATTGCGCGCACCTCGTCCTCGAGCGAGATCCACGGCCAGATCTGGCGGCCTGAGCCCAGCGGCCCCAGCAGGCCAAACCGGGCGAGCGGAATGAGCGGTTTGAGCACTGCCTGCGGGTGCAAAATGGAGGCTGTGCGCAGCAGCGCGACGGGCACTTCGGGCCCCGCCTCGAGCGCTTCGCGCTCCCACCGAGCAGTGAGTTGAGCGAGAAATGTGTCGCCCGGGTTGCTCGCTTCGGTGAGCGTCAGGCCAGGCTGGCTACCGTAGATTCCCACGGCAGAGGCCGACAGGAACATCGGGGCGCCCGGGCCCAGTGCGCGCAGTGCCGTGGCGAGTGTGCGGGTGGGCAGAACGCGCGAACGCAGCAGGGTCTCACGGTAGCTCTTTGTCCAGGGCAGCTTGCCGATGCTTGCGCCATTGAGGTTCACCACGGCAGAGGCTCCGTCGAGCACCCCGGGGTCTAGCTCGTGTGCCCCGGGGTGCCACTCCACCTCGGTCGGGTTTTCGGCTGGTCGCCTGACGAGCCAGATGACATCGATGCCGTCGCTACGAAGTGAATCGGTGAACGCGCGGCCAATGAGGCCGCTAGCGCCAGATATGACGATTCTGCTATTCATTTGGTGCCTCCCAAAGGGGTTCGTTGCAGCGAGCCTAACGGCGTTCAGATAGCCCGGCCAATAGGCCTTTCAGGTGTTTCCCATAGAGTGGAAGACTGCTGTGCGTCGACGATGACGGTATTTTTCGGGTTCGCGCACGAGTAGAGAACTCTTGAAAAACAAAACATTGATGGCCGGGGGAGAGCCCCTCTGCTCGAAAGGTTTAAGTGCGACAGCAAAAGAGAATTGCGATTATCGGAGCGGGGCCCAGCGGTATGGCGGCCCTGCGAGCATTCGCGGCAGCGGAGCTCCAGGGCGACACGAACCCTGAAATCATTTGCTACGAGAAGCAAGACGACTGGGGCGGCCAGTGGAACTTCTCGTGGCGCACTGGCACTGATCACTACGGTGAGCCGGTGCACTCAAGCATGTACCGAAACCTCTGGTCGAACGGGCCCAAAGAGGCGCTCGAGTTCGCCGAGTACACCTTCGACGATCACTTCGGCCGGCCCATCTCGTCCTACCCTCCACGCGAGGTGCTGTGGGACTACATCAACGGCCGGGCAATGCAGTCGGGTGTGAAGGCTCGCGTACGGTTCGCTCACGCGGTGCGCTGGGTGGATTACAGCGAAGAAGCAGCGCAGTTCACGGTGACCGTGGACAACCTGCGTACCAAAGAAACGGTACGCGAGACGTTCGATGAGGTCATCGTCGCCACCGGTCACTTCGCGTTCCCCAATGTTCCTAACTTCACCGGCATCGAGACATTCCCCGGCGAAGTGATTCATGCCCACGAATTTCGTGGTGCTGAGCGGCTGAAAGACAAACGCGTCTTACTGATCGGTGGCTCCTATTCGGCCGAAGACATCGGCGTGCAAGCTCACAAGATGGGTGCGCAGCAGGTCACCATGAGCTACCGCTCGCAGCCACAGGGCTTTGCCTGGCCCGAGGGCATGCAAGAGGTGCCTGAAATCGTCGGCTTTGACGGTCAGACAGCAACGTTCGTAGACGGACAGGTTCGCGAATTCGACACGGTGATCTTGTGCACCGGGTACCTGCATCACTACCCGTTTTTGTCACGGGAGTTGCACATTGAATCGCCCAATAATCTGTACCCCGAGGGACTGTATCGCGGCGTTGTGTGGCAAAACAACCCGGGTCTGTGCTACTTGGGCGCGCAAGACCAGTGGTTTACCTTCAACATGTTTGACGCGCAGGCGTGGTACGTGCGCGACCTGATTCTGGGACGTGCAGAGCTGCCGAGTGCTGAGGCGCGGGCAGAGCATGCGCGGGCATGGCTCGAACGCTTCGAGGCGGCCCAAACGGTCGCGCAGCAGGTGCAGTTCCAGGCCGACTACATTCGCGACCTCATCGACGCCACCGACTACCCGTCATTCGACCTCGACGAGGTGGTGCGCATCTTCCTGGCGTGGAAGGCAGATAAGCAGGCGAATATTCTCACCTACCGCGACTGCACGTACCCCTCGGTGATCACGGGCACGATGGCGGTGCGCCACCACACCGACTGGCTTGACGAGTTCGATGACTCAATCGAACGCTACCTGGAAACACCCAAGCCGCAGGTCACACAGTAGCGCGGCCCCGGCGGCCCCGCGGGGCCGCCGGGCGTCAGAACCTGGTGAAGGTGTCGCCCTCGCCCCACTGCACAACCGGCGTCTCGAACGACGGAAACCCCTGAGCGTCCATCGGCGTCTCAAACTCTGTGAGCCGGTAACGCGGCATCGCACCGACCGCGTGGTCGTCGCCGCCCTGGTCTACCGGAGCGAGCACCCAGTCGTACGGCTGCAGCGCGAAGTTCATGCGGCCGATCGTGACAAAATGCCCCTCGAGTTCGTCCTCACGCGGCCCCATCAGCTCGTAGTCGTACGCTTCTTCCTCGATGGGAGAGAAGGACCCGCGTAGCCCGCGATCACGCAGCAGTTTCTCAACCTGCTCCACGACTTCGCTGACCTCCCAGTCGATGGGAAAGACCGCCAGCTGGTCAAGATCGGCCGCGGGGTTCGCCTGCGAGGTCGCCCAGATCACGGGCAGCTGCGGCTCGGGCACATGCGTGGGCATCGCCGCCGGATACACCGAATACTGCTCGAACAGCGAAGAGTCGAGCCCCATGATGGTCTGAACACCGAGCACTTCGAAGGCCCAATACCCATAGAACTTGGGGTTCGGCGATCCGGAATTTGAGGGGATCAGCACCTCGTCGCGCCTCCAGACGTCGCCCCAAGAATTGAGGTGCCGCGCCACCGCAGCCACCGGATTCTCGACAATAAACGTCTCGGTGAGCACGCGCGTGGACTTCGGAAACAGCAGCTTCTGGCTCACCGGGTGCTCGGCGTCGCGCCACACGATCAGCGAATCGATGAGGCGGTCGCCGTGCACGGGGGCTGAGGCGCGCTGGGCAGCCGCAAACTGCTCGTCGGTCACACCCATCGAAACCGCGAGCGACAACAGCCACAAGAACGTGCGATAGTCGGCGATATCGGTGCGGGTCTGGTACGCCGCGCGGTCGATGTAAGCCGCGGCGTGGGCGGCCCGGTCGCCCGCCTCGATCGCGGTCAAGAGCACCGGCCGCAGCTGCTCGGGCTCGTAGCCGCGGGAGTACATGGCGCTGAACTGGTTCAGGCTGAAGGTGAGATGCTCGTCCCAATCAAGAAAATCGGCGAGCGCGTCGGGGGTCTCGCGGGCCGCAATATCGCCCCGGATCTCGTTGATCGACGCCACGATTTCGGCGATTGCGTAGTCGAAGTAGGCATGGTCTTCGGGAACGTTGCGCATCGGAGGGATCCTCACTGGTTGTGCCTGCTGCTGACGATTGTGTCACGTGCGGTTACGAATGAGAGCACACTTCGCCGGATCGGCATTTTTACGGCGACTTCCTTCCGAGACGCTTTCGGGATACCATCAATTCGATACACGAACTTCTTTTCGCACAACGAAAAGAAGTGAGGGAAGTAAGCGGGTGGTAACCCATCCGTGGCGGCGTGCAAGGAGGCAGACGTTGATAGACAAGATCGTGCCATCGGTTGAAGCGGCGGTGGCAGGAATCACCGACGGTTCAACGGTGATGATTGGTGGGTTTGGCCGCGCAGGCCAGCCCGTAGAGTTGATCGACGCCCTCATCGAGCAGGGGGCGAGCGACCTCACCATCGTGAACAATAACGCCGGCAACGGCGACGTTGGGCTCGCGGCATTGCTCGCGAAGCGACGGGTCAAGAAGATCATCTGCTCATTTCCGCGACAGAGCGACTCGTGGGTGTTCGACGGCCTGTACCGTGACGGCGATATCGAGCTCGAACTCGTGCCGCAGGGCAATCTCGCCGAGCGCATCAGAGCCGCTGGCGCAGGCATCGGTGCCTTCTATACACCCACGGGAGTGGGTACCGAACTTGCCGCGGGTAAAGAGACGCGCGAGATCGACGGCCGCGTGTACGCCCTCGAATACCCGATCCGGGCAGACTTTGCGCTGATCAGCGCGCTGCAGGCAGACCGATGGGGCAACCTCGTCTATCGTGAAACCGCACGTAACTTTGGCCCCATCATGGCCTCGGCTGCGAAAACCACCATCGTGCAGGTGGATCAGACAGTAGAACTCGGCGCGATCAACCCCGAGCACGTCGTCACCCCGGGCATCTACGTCGACCGCGTGGTCGCTATCGGCGAGCGGCCCTGGCTGCGCAACGGTGAGTTCGTTGGCGGCGTCGATCTCGAAGGCAACAAACTGGCCGCCGATCCGGCAGCAAAATCGACCGCAGGGGAGGCAGCATAATGACCACTCGAATCAGCCGACAAGACCTCGCAGCCCGCATCGCCGCAGATATTCCCGAGGGCTCCATCGTCAACCTGGGCATCGGCGCCCCCACGCTGGTCGCGAACTACCTACCCGAAGACGAAGAGATTATTCTTCACACCGAAAACGGGATGCTCGGCATGGGCGAGGCACCCGCGGCGGGCAGCGTCGATCCCGATCTGATTAACGCAGGCAAGCAGGCCGTGACCGCGGCCCTCGGTGCCGCATATTTTCATCACGCAGACTCATTCGGCATGATGCGCGGTGGCCACCTCGACGTGTGCGTGCTGGGCGCGTTTCAGGTCGCCGAGACTGGCGACCTTGCGAACTGGTCGACGGGCGCACCCGGCGCGATTCCCGCGGTGGGTGGCGCGATGGACCTCGCGATTGGCGCGAAGAACGTGTACGTCATGACCGACCTGCTCACGAAGCAGGGTGACTCGAAGCTCGTCGCGGCCTGCACCTACCCGCTCACGGGGGCCGGATGCGTGTCGCGCGTCTACACCGACCACGCCGTGTTCGACGTCACGCCCGATGGCTTCTCGGTGCGCGAACTCTTCGGCGAAAACACGGTCGCCTCGCTGAATGAGCTGACCGGTCTCGCCCTCGCCGACGGCACCGGCGCATGAACGCCCGCACGCAGAAAGACAAGGATTACTAATGACCACCACCTATATCTATGACGCTGTGCGCACCCCGTTCGGTCGGGCCGGCGGAGCGCTCTCGACCGTACGCCCCGACGACCTCGCTGCCGTAGTTATGCGTGCAGCCGTAGACCGCACTGGTGTCGACCCGGCCCGCATCGAAGACGTGATCTTCGGCGATGCAAACCAGGCGGGCGAAGACAACCGCAACGTGGCACGCTTCGGTGCGCTGCTCGCCGGGTTTCCCACCACGGTGACCGGCGTCACCGTCAACCGACTGTGCGCCTCGTCGGTTGAGGCAGTGATTCAGGGGTCGCGGGCGATTGGATCGGGTGACGCAGACCTGATTCTCGCGGGCGGCGTCGAGTCAATGAGTCGCGCACCCTTCGTGGTCGAGAAGGCGGCGAAGCCGTGGCAGGCCGTTGGCAACCAGACGATGTGGAACACCTCGATCGGATGGCGCATGACCAACCGCGCGCTGCCCGTCCACTGGACTGTCTCGAACGGCGAGGCTGCCGAGCAGACTGCGCGCGAGTGGGGCATCACCCGCGAGGCGCAAGATCAGTTTGCCGTACGTTCGCACAAGCTCGCCGCCGAGGCGTGGGCTGCGGGGCACTATGATGCCGAGATCGTGCAGGTGCCTGGCGCCGAGCTGGCGCGCGACGAGGGCATTCGCGACGGGTCGACCGTTGAGAAGCTCGCGACCCTGAAACCGCTGTTCGCCGCCGACGGCAGCGTCACTGCGGGCAACTCGTCATCGATTAACGACGGTGCTTCGGCCGTGCTGCTCGGGCGCGAGGGGGTGCTCGACGCCGAACCGCTCGCGCGCGTCACCGGTCGCGCAGCACACGGCGTCGACCCCAACCAGTTTCCGACCGCCCCCATCGAGGCGGCCAACAAGGCGCTCGCGCGCGCGGGCAAGACCTGGGCCGACGTCGACTTTGTCGAACTGAACGAGGCGTTCGCGTCACAGTCACTCGCTTGTCTCAAGGGCTGGCCCGACCTCGACCTGGCGAAGCTCAACCCGCACGGTGGCGCTCTCGCCATCGGGCACCCGCTCGGTGCTTCGGGTGGCCGCATCATTGGCCACGCTGCGCACGAGCTGAAGCGCCGCGGGGGCGGTGTCGCCGTCGTCGCGATCTGCATCGGCGTGGGCCAGGGCCTCGCTATCGTGCTTGAGCGGTAGTGTGGATGCGTGAATAAACCTGTAACGAGTCGGTCGGCGGAGCCTGCGTCGGCCGACTTCGTGCAGTCCCTCGCGCGCGGCCTCGCCGTCATTAAAGCGTTCGACAGCGACCACCCCGAGCTTAGCCTCAGCGAGGTGGCCCGTCGCAGTGAGATGCCTGCCGCCGCCGCGCGCCGCTTCCTGCGCACCCTCGAAACTCTCGGCTATGTCTACGCGACGGGTCGCAGCTTCATGCTGGCCCCCCGCGTGCTCGAACTCGGATTCAGTTACCTTTCGGCGCTCAGCCTGCCCGAGGTGATGCAGCCGCACCTCGAACGGCTGTCGGCCGAGGTAGGGGAGTCGGTCTCTGCAGCCGTGCTCTCGGGCAGCGACATCGTCTACGTTGCCCGCGTGCCCGCGCGGCGCATCATGAGCGTGCGCATCAGCATCGGCACGCGATTTCCTGCGTACGCGACCAGCATGGGGCGTGTGCTGCTCGCTTTTGCGTCGGACCAAGACACACTCGATGCCCTCGTCGCCGAGCCCCCGCGACAGCTCACCGACCGCACCCTCACTCGCACCGACGAGTTGCTCGCCGAGTTCGCGCAGGTGCGCGACCGGGGCTGGGCACTCAATGATGGTGAACTCGAAGAGGGCCTCAGATCTATCGCCGTGCCTATTCGGGGGCGTGACGGGCGGGTGGTTGCCGCGGTAAACATTTCGACGAGCGCGACGCGCGACTCGGTCGAACACCTCATGGAGCACCACCTTCCGCTCGCGCTCGCCGCCGCCGCCGACATTGAGGTTGATCTGCGCCTGCTGTAGTGGTGGTGGCTTGCTCGGCTCGCCCTATTAGGGGGCAAAACCAAGGGACTGGAGCAAATTCTTGAAATGGGGTGTCCATCTTGTTGCCAATGACGCGCGCAGCGCGCCAGTCAGCGCGCGTTAGCAAGGGCAGCTTGTCAGCGTTTGTAGCGGGCCTGCTACATACGCATGCCTGATCGTGAAGAGGTATGGGCGAACGCGAAACACAAGACAGGCGGGAGGGAAAAGTTCTTGCGGAAGTACGCCGCGTTCAAAATTCTTATGTTTGATGAGGGACTCCTGGACCTGTCAGATGAGAGTCTGCGGTCGATGTTGTTCGAGTTGATCGAGCGGTGAGTATGCCGATGCGTTTACCGTGTTTTGCGCGCAGCATGCGTAGAAAGACTGGCATCAACGGCTGGGTGGTGGGGTACATGTTGACGCGATCATGTAGCATATTGTGCATTTCGCGGTGTGGGTAGAGACGGGCAGTATGAATATGCGCAAGTACGCTGCAGCCCGGCTGGCTTAACTGACGTGCCGGCGGGTGCTAGGGCATGTCTCGTAAATGTTGTGTCCAGGCGATGACCGCGTGAAGTAACACTGCTGCCCGGTACGTCAACGACAGTTTGTCGTACCGGGTTGCGATGCCTCGCCACTGTTTCACGTGGCAGAACCGTCGCTCGATCACGTTACGTCCTCGATAGTTCTCGGCGTCGAGTTTGGGTGGGCGACCGCCCTGACTTCCGCGGCGTTTGCGATGCCCGATCTGGTCTCTCGGTTCAGGGATGACCGCCTCAATGCTGCGCTCGCGTAGATGGGCGCGAATTGCGCGAGACGAGTATGCCTTGTCGCCGCGGACCGCGTCCGGGCGAGTGCGCGGCCTGCCAGGCCCGGTTCGTTCCACACGCAGAATCTCAAGCAGCGGCAATAACATCGGCGAATCGCCGTCTTGCCCGGCCGTGCAGACAGTCACCAGCGGCAACCCGTTGCCGTCTACGAGCTGATGAATTTTAGTCGAGAGGCCGCCGCGAGAACGACCCACCGCATGATCAAGCGGCTCGGTCAGCAGATTCTTGTAATTCGATGTATCCCTTTTTTAGGCGCGTCACGTTCGTTGCGTGCTGATGCGCGCGAGCGATCGTGGAGTCCACCGAAATCGACCAATCAACCATTCCGGCAGCATCTGCCTCCGCCATCAATTGGCCAAGGAGGGCATCCCAGGTGCCGTCTGCGGCCATGCGGCGATGCCACCGCCACACTGTCTGCCAAGGTCCGAACGCGGCAGGAAGATCACGCCAAGCAATGCCGCACCGGTAGCGATAAATGATGCCCTCGACCATGGTGCGGGCATCGGCATAGGGGCGCCCTTGTCGACCAGTCGGGCCAGGAAGCGATCCCGAAATCAGGTTCCACTGGTCATCGTTGAGGAGCTGGAATCTTGACACGCATCAACGATCCCAGACTCCACCCCAAATCTTTACGAGACACGCCCTAGGCGCCTTGGGGTCTAGTCGGCGCTGTCCTCGGCGACGAGCAGCTGGTGCTGCGCGAGTTCGCGGTACAGCGGCGTGCTCTCGACGAGCTCGGCGTGGGTGCCCTCGCCGACCACGCGGCCGCCGTCGAGCACAATGATCTTGTCGCTGTCGACGACGGTCGAGAGACGGTGGGCGATCACGACGAGGGTGCGGCCCGTGGCCACCGAATCGAGAGCCTCGCGCATGAGGCGTTCGTTCACGCCGTCGAGGCTCGCCGTCGACTCATCAAGCAGCAAGAACGGGGGAGCGGTGAGCAGGGCGCGCGCGATCGCGAGGCGCTGTTTCTCGCCGCCCGATAGCATCACGCCGTTCTCGCCCACCTGCATGTCGAGCGCGCTCGCCAGCCAGCCAGCGGGCCGCGCATCTGAGCGCGGCTGCGTGTCGGTGGATGATCCGGATCGATCAAGCAGCGAGCCCAGGTTCACCGCGCGCAGCACGCGCTCGCACGCGGCATCGCTCGCGTCGGGGGCGGCGAGGATGAGGTTGTCGCGCAGCGAGCCCGCGAGCACCGCAGCGTCTTGTTCGACGTACCCGAACTGGGCGCGCAGTTCGCGGCGGTCGAGGGCGCGCAGGTCGTTGCCGTAGAGCGCGACCTGGCCAGAGTCGGGGTCGTAGAACCGCTCGATCAGCGCGAGCATGGTCGATTTGCCGGCACCCGAGGGGCCGACGAGGGCGACGCGTGAGCCGCGCGGCACCGAGAAGCTCACCCCGTGCAGCACGGGGGTTTCGACGAGCTCGGCCGGGGCCGCCTCGGCGTCGCGTCGGGCCCCACGGCTGCCGCCGCGCACGAGATCGCGGGCGTCAGTGCGGGCGGGGGCCGCTGAGCGGTAGGTGAAGTGCACATCGGTGAATTCGAGCGCCGGGGCGAGGCCCGCGTCGTGCAGCGGCTCAATGCGGCCGGTGGGCGAGAGCGCGGCATCGTGCTCAGTCTCGGTGGGCAGCGAGGTGATCTCTTGGATACGGCCGAGCGCACCCAGCGCCTGGCTCACCGCCGAGATCGCGCCGAATGCCTGGCCGAGCGGCATCACCATTAAGAACAGGAAGATGATGAACGTGACGAGCTGCGAGATCGCGATTGAGCCGGTGGCGACGCGGTAACCGCCCAGGCCAATGACGACGAGAAATGACAGCTGCATCGCGAGGAACGAGACGGGCACGATGAACGCCGAGATGCGGGCGACGCGCACGCCAAACACGTAGGCCTCTTCGGCGTCCTTCTCGGTGGCGCGCTGCTCGCGTTCGGTGGCTCCGGCGGCACGAATCGTGCGAATCGACGAGAGCGAGCGGTCGACCTGGGCGGCGAGATCGCCGACCTTCTCTTGCGAGCGGGCCACAGCCGGGCGAATGCGGCCCGACACGACGACGACCACGACGAGTGCCGACACGATCACCGCAAACGTGACGAGAAACAGCGGGGCATCGATGACGAGCATGCCCACGAGAGCACCCACGAACACGAGCATGCCGCTGATGGCCTCAACAAAACCCTGCGTCAGCACCGCGCGCAACAGCGTCGTATCGCTGCCAACGCGCGACACAAGGTCGCCCGTGCGGCGGCGATCGAACTCAGAGATCGGCAGCTGCAGCATGCGCCCGATGAGGCGCTTGCGACTGGCGAGCACCACACCCTCGCCCATGCGCTGCAATACGTAGTGCTGCAAGCCGCCGAGTACCGCGCCGATGACCACGATGATGCACAGCGCACCGAGCAGCCAACCGAGCGGCTGTGACTCTTCAACGCGGGTGATCAGCTGGCCGAGCAGCAGCGGCTGCGCGAGCGACATTACGGCACCGACGAGCCCAAAGACCACGGCGAGCGTGAGCAATTTGCGCTGCTCGAACAAGTACGGCAGCAGCTGCTTCAGCGAGGCGCGCGGGCCGCGATGCTGCGGCTGCGGGCGCTTGCCTCGCCTGCGCGATGCGCCTTCTGAGGCGGCAACGCCAGCCGTCTGCTTCGCGGTATCTGGTGCGTTTTCTGGGTGCCCGGTCACGGCCCCACTCTAGGCCGACACCCCTGACAGTTCGCCCGAAGTGGCTGCGGGGCGGCTGCTGGGCGGCAGAGCCGCGAGCGCCGAATCGGGGTGCGCGGGCGCACGGCCCGATCCGGCATCGCGGTGTCTGTTGAATTAGCCCCGGATCGCGCGCATGGTCGCGAGCAGGTGCAGCGCGGCCTCTGCGGCCTCGCGGCCCTTTGATTCGGGGGCGCCGGGGCGGCCCGAACGGTCGAGCGCCTGCTGCTCGGTGTCGACGGTGAGCACGCCGAAACCGACCGGGCGGCCGGTGTCGAGCTGCACGCGCGTGAGGCCGTCGGTGACCGCGTTGCAGACGTAATCGAAGTGGGGCGTGCCGCCGCGCACGATCACGCCGAGGCACACGGCCGCGTCGAAGCGGGGTTCATCTCCCGGGGCCGCTGAGAGCGCGGCCTGCGCGGCGAGGGGCATCTCGAAGGCCCCCGCCACGCGAAACAGTTCGGCCGTGGCGCCCGACGCGGCGACCGCGCGCTGGGCCTCCTCGATCATGGGGGTGAGGATTTCGTCGTGCCAGTGGCCCGCGATGATGGCGACCCTGGTGCCGCTCGCATCGACGGACAGGTCTGGAGCTCCGGCTCCGCTCATGGGGTACTCCTTAGGTGAGGGAAACGTGGTGTGGTGATGGTGCGGTGCCGCTGGCTGGCCGTGGGTGCCGCTGGTGCGGTGCCGCAGTGTGCCGTGCCGCAGTTACGGCAGTGTGATGTCGGTGGGCAGCTCGTGCCGCATGCGGTCGCGCTTGGCCGACATGTAGCCGATGTTGACCTCATTGACGCCCACAACGAGCGGCACTCGCTCGGCGACCTCGATGCCGTGCGCGCGCAGCTGCTCGACCTTGTCAGGGTTATTGGTGAGCAGGCGAATGTCGGAAACACCCAGGTCAGCGAGGATATCTGCGGCCGCGGTGTAGTCGCGGGCGTCGCCGGGCAGGCCGAGCTGCAGGTTGGCATCGAGGGTGTCGACGCCCTGCTCCTGCAGCTGGTAGGCGCGCAGTTTGTTCGCGAGACCGATGCCGCGGCCCTCGTGGCCGCGCAGGTAGACGAGCACGCCGCCCTTTTCGTGGATCAGCTTCATCGAGGCCTGCAGCTGCGGGCCGCACTCGCACTTCAGCGAGCCAAATGCCTCGCCAGTGATGCACTCGGAGTGCACGCGCACGAGTGATCCGGCCCCGGGTGCCGAGCCATCGGGAGCGTTCGCAACGAGGGCAAGGTGATCGACGCCCGCGCGACGGTCGCGGTAGGCGCTCGTCTGAAATTCGCCGTGCTCGGTGGGGAGCAGGGTGCGGGCGCGCATGCTGATGCGGCGCTGGCTGGACGTGGCGGCGGTGCCGTGCTGGCTGGCCTGGCCGCTCTGGCCGTTCTCGTCGGCGATCGGGTCGACCTCGTTGAGGTGCTCGATGAGCTGCTCAATGGTGATCACGGGGATGCCCTCGGCGGCCCCGAGCTCGATGAGGCCGGGGAGGCGCATCATCTCGCCGTCTTCGGCCACGATCTCGCCGATCACGGCGACGGGTGAGAGACCCGCAAGCTTCATGAGCTCGACGCCGGCCTCGGTGTGGCCCGCGCGGGCGCGCACGCCGCCCGGCACCGCGCGCAGCGGCAGAATGTGGCCGGGGCGATTCACGTCGGTCGGCACACCTTCGGGGTTCGCGAGGGCGCGCAGCGTCGTGGCGCGATCGCTCGCGCTGATGCCGGTGGTGACCCCCTGGGCCGCATCGACCGTCACCGTGTAGGCGGTGCCGCGGGCGTCTTCGTTGCGCTCGACCATCATAGGCAGGTCGAGTTGGTTGGCGACCTCATCGGTCATCGGCGCGCACAGTAGCCCTGACGACCAGCGCACCGCCCAGCCGATCCACTCGGGGGTGGCGAGCTGGGCCGACAGGATGACATCGCCCTCGTTCTCGCGATCTTCATCGTCGGCGACAATGACGGGGCGGCCGGCCTTGATGGCGGCGACGGCCTCGGCAATGGAAGAAATGCCTGAAACGGTCATGATGCGGGTCCTTCGGTTGGGATGGTGGAGAGCGGAGAAGAAGAGGGGGTGCCCGGGGTGAACCCCATGCGCAGCATGCGGGCGACGTGGCGGGCGAGAATATCGGTCTCGACATTGACGAGATCGCCCGCGGTGAGGCGGCCGAGCGTGGTCGCCGTGAGGGTTTCTGGAATCAGTGAGACCTCGAACCAGTGCTCGGGCTGCTCGGGCGCCGACACGTTCGAGACGGTCAGTGACACCCCCGAGACCGTGATTGAGCCCTTATCGACGAGCAGCGCAGCGATGTCGTGTGCCACGGCGAAGCGCAGCACCCGCCACGCTTCGTGCTCGGTCACCGACACCAGGCGTGCGGTGCCATCGACGTGGCCCTGCACGATGTGTCCGCCGAGCCTGGTGTCCATGCGCACCGCACGCTCGAGGTTCACGCCCGACCCGGCAGCGAGCCCGCCGATCGTTGACATGTTGAGCGTTTGGGCCATCACATCTGCGGTGAACTGGCCGGGAGTGCTGCGGTCAATAACGGTGAGGCACACCCCCGATACGCAGATCGAGGCGCCATGATCGGCGTCGCTTGTGACGAGCGGGCCCGCGATGGTGAGCCTGAGTGAGTCATCGATAGGGGTAACCGCAACGATCTCCCCGATCTCCTCAATGAGTCCGGTAAACATTACATTCCCTTCGGAGTATGTGTGGGTAAAAGCGCGGGGGCGGCCGCAGGGTCTGCGGAAAGCGCGGGCGCAAGGTTTGGGGTGGGCGCGTGGGTCTGCCCGGGGCGGTAATCGAACTCTGCCGCGATGAGCCAGTCTGTGCCGAGCTGGGTCACGGTTGCATACCTGAGGGGCAATATGTCGGCGATGCTGCTGATCTCGAGATCTCCCAGCGCACACCGCGGGCCCCCGAGCAGCGACGGGGCGACATAGACGAGCGCCTCATCGGCCAGGCCCGCCGCGATCACCGCACTGATGATGGCGGGGCCGCCCTCGATGAACACGCTCGTTATGCCCTGGGCGGCGAGTGCGGCAAAGTCGGCGGCGAAATCCTCGCCCGTGAACTGCAACGGGGCGGTACGGCCGTGGGCGGCAAGCGCCGGGTGCTCATGAATGCGGGCGTCCGCGGGAATGGGACGCCGGCCGAGCACCACAGGAATTGGCTGCTCGGCCGCGGGCACCAACAGGCTGCCGTCGCTGGCGCGTGCGGTGAGGCTGGGATCGTCGGCGAGCAGTGTGCCCGTGCCAACCAGAATGGCATCGGCGGCGGCGCGCCTGCGGTGCACATCGGCGCGGGCTTCGGGGCCCGTGATCCACTGGCTCGAACCGTCGGCCGCGGCGGCGCGCCCGTCAAGGGTCTGCGCCCACTTCACGATGACGCGGGGGCGCTGCAGGCCGGTCGGCTGTTCGGGCTGTTCGGTCTGCGAGGCCTGCGCGGCTAACCAATCGCGCAGCAGCTCGCGCGCCTCGGCCGCGAGCACACCACTCTCAACTGCCACGCCAGCCGCGCGCAAGGTCTCGGCGCCGCCGGCAGAAGCCCCGCCAGAGGAGGCCCCGCCGGGGTCGGGCATCGCGTACACAACGGCCCCAATGCCGGCCTCGCGCAGTGCCACCGCGCACGGACCGGTGCGGCCCGTGTGGTTGCACGGCTCGAGCGTCACTACGGCGGTGAGCTCACCGGCGCGCGCACGCCACGACTCGGGCAGCCGGGCAAGGGCGGCGGCTTCGGCGTGGGGGGATCCGGATCCCAAATGCCAGCCCTCGGCCACGATCGCGCCTGAGCCATCGAGCAGCACGCAACCCACCTGGGGGTTTGCGTCGGGGGCGGGGCCGCGGCGCGCGATACGCAGCGCACGGTGCATCGCGTCTTCGATGAGTGCTGTATCAAGCATGGCGGCCGCCGTTTCCTGCATGCCGGGTACGCCAGAAGTCGCGTCAATTCGCGACTGCTTGCGTTCCTCTCATCCGGACTAGAGCAAAACCTACTTGCCCATCACCGTCGGTACCGGAGTTTCACCGGTTCAACATCGCGGATGCGACGCTCGCGGACTATCACCGCCGGTTCGGATTCTCACCGACCCCGGAACACATTTCCTATCGTAGCTCTTCGGCATCCCCGGGCGATAGGCCGTTCGGTGCAAGCGAACGGAGCTAGCTGATGAAGTCGGCCAGGAGTTTGCCGTTTGCGAGCACGTTGATGATGAGGCCGATGATGAGCGCGTTGAAGAAAAACGCGAGCGTCGTGTGCCACACGATCGTCCACCGCATGCGCGTGGAGAGCACCTGCACGTCTGACACCGAGAAGTTGGTGGCGTTGGTGAACGCGAGATACGCGAAGTCCACCAGCCGCGGATCATCGGTGCCGGGGAAGGCCAGCGGGGGCACCTTGGCGCGGTGATAGAGCGAGAAATAGATGCGCGCGTACCCCCAATTGAACATCACCCACGCCAGCATCATGGCCCACACCCCCGCCGCTTCGAACGCGGTGTCGTGCCGGTCGTGCCCCAGATCGGTGATGATGTCGATGGCGACGACGAGGCCGATGAGGCTGGCCCCAAAGGTGAACACCACCGAGAGTAGCCGCGACAGCGGGTGCCCGATCACGGTGCGCGTGAGCTGCGAATCTGCGTGCGGTGATTGGGCCTTCACGCTCAGGGTGATCGCCGTGGCGCCGAGATACACCGTCGCAATAATGCACCAGGTGAGCAGTACGGTCAGGTCGTCGGGATCGTTGGGGTGATCGGGGCCCCACAGCAGGTCGGCGCCCACCCACACGAGCCATACCTGCATCAGGATGCCTACGATTGCGGTGGTGAGCACGACCGCGGAATGCAGCGGGGACTCGGTCTGCGGCGGGCGCTTCGTGAGTGGGGTTGGCGCCGGATCGGCGGGTTGTTCGAAGGCCATCAGGGGGTGCCTCGGTGCGCGGTATCGGTGGGCGCTGACTGAGCTGTGGGTTTGGGCGCTGCGGGTTTGGGTGCTGCGGGCTCAGGCTTTGCAGTGGCCGACGCCACCAGATCGCGCAGTGACGCATCGGGCAGATAGGCGCGCGTGAGCGCGATGCCAATGCGCGGCAGATCGCCCTCGTCGCGGTAGATCAGGTGCAGTGACTCGTGACGCGGATTGAACTTCTGCTTGAAGCGGTGCAGCGACTTGAACCCGTAAAGGGGCTCGATGAGCCCACCCAACTGTTCGAGCACCTGGTCGATCGGGCCGGTCTCGGCATCGGCCGGGCGCACCAGGGGTGCACCCGAGAGTGACACAAATTCGTAGCCCTGCTCTGAGAAGTGCTGAGCCGAGGAGGCGATGAGAAACTCCATCACCGGGCCGAAGCCGCCGTCTCGGCGCCGCATCAGGTCGAGGGTCCAGCCGATAATGCGGGGTTCGCCCGTGACGGTATCTGCGGGGCCGTAGACGGGCAGCCACGAGGTGACGCCGTGCAGACTGCCCTCCTCATCGACCGCGATCCCCACGAGCACCCGAGGGTCAAGCGCTTCCTCGACCGTACCGAGCGTGAAGCGCATCTCGGGGAGTCCCTTATCGCCCGTCCACTGCTCAGAAATGGCGCGCACCTGGGCGAGTGTCGACCATGGTTCTTCTGAGAGACGCACCATACGAAACGTGATGTTCTCGCGGGTGGCTCGGTTGATAGAAGTGCGCACCGCGCCCCAGGGCTTGCCCTTAAATTCGAGGCCGGGTAGATCGACGATGGTGTCTTCCGCCACGATGACTGACCGCCAGCCGCGGGGGCGGGCCTCGGCCACCGCAGAGCTGACCGAGAACGCACACGGGGTGAGGCCTGCCTGCTGCGTGGTGTGCGCGAACTCCTTGAGCGCGGCCTGCGCGGTACTAGCGGCAACGATGGGGTCGCCGAGCATGACGGCTACTCCCGAGTGCGCTTGGTATGCGATCGCGCCGTGAGTTGCGGTCGTCCCTGAAATGACGGCGGCGGTGTTTGCGGTGAGTGCGGGGGCCGCTGAGTCTCCGGTGGCCGCTGAGGTCACGGTGGCAGATGTCGTCGAGGTCGCCGCGATGCGCTGATTCAGATCCCACGTGGTCATCCACGAGATGGTGCCCCCGCCAAAGCGCTCGAGCTGCGCAATGAGCTGTTCGCGGGTCAAACGATCAGATGCAAGCACGCGTTTGGAGCGTCGCCACGGCACCCTGAATGCGCCGCGTCCGACAAAGACCACGACCAGCAACGCGGCCCACAGCAAGCTGGGCGCGAGCGCGAGACCGAGCACATCGAGTGGCTCGTCGATGAGGCGCCACTCGATCAGCAGCGGAATCGCGAAGAAAGTGATGGCCGCGGTGACCAGGTTATAGAACCCCAAGACGAGGGTGGTGGCCCAGGCGAGCTTGTACCCCAGGCGTAGCCCATTGGCCACCAGCGCGATCACGACCACATCGACGGCCACGTCGATGAACGAGGCGATTGGCTGGTTTTTGCCGAGAGGGCCGTCGTACGGAACGAGCAGGTCGAGAAGCTGAATCACGCCGATGGCAATGATGCCAAAGAACGCTAGGAGGCGCCATTCGCGTTCGCTCGGTCGCCCGGCGCGGTGTCTAAACGCGGGAAGCATGCCGCTCACGATGAGCGCTGCGGTCATGGCAACCGCGTGTTCAAGGTCGTGCAGCCTGCCCAGGTAGAGCACCGAAATGGCCACCCACAGCACCACACCGATGCGGGCGCGTAACCGCCAGGGGGAGGGGAGCGTCGCAATCGCAAACACGAGCGCGGCGAGAGCTCCGCACGAGGGGCCAACGTCAGACACCGTCGTGAGGTGCACCGCCCAGTGCCATCCGGTCTGCGAAACCGCGGCGAGAATAGCGGCGGCGCCCAAAATGCCGACCACGTGACCGGCCGCGAAGATTGCGATGGTGCGCAGCGTGCCAAACCGCCACTCGGCCCAGCCCACACCGCCGATCAGCAGCGGAGTGATGCCGAGATATACCCACGGGTGATCCATGAGAAACGGCGAACTGAATATCGTCCACCATCGCGCCTCATGAAATGCGGGGAGGCCGGTCGCGACCTCCGAGAACCACGGCTGGTCGACCGCGGCCGACCACAGGCTCCCCGAAACAACGCCCACGACCAGCATCGCCAACACCAGCACGGTGGTGAACGGGGTGCGCCTGATCACCCGCAGCGCGGGGGCGAAACTGCGTTTGGAAGGGGATCCCGTGGGGGAAGACGAGACCGCGGTGTCACTCATATGCACAGTCTACGAAATTCGCGAACAGCTGTGGAATAATCACGCCGCAATGTTTGAGCGGTGTCCATGTTTTTCGTGCCCCGTGGCGTGGTGATACAGCAACGCCTGGGGCGGTGAAGCCCCAGGCGTGCAGCAGGTTATTGCGTCAACGGTGTGCGGTGACTTAGCGCAGCAGGCCCATGCGCTCGTAGACGAGCGACAGGGTCTGGTTGGCAACCTCGTTCGCGCGGTCGGCGCCCTGCGCAAGCAGGCGATCGAGCTCGGCGGGGTCTGCGAGCAGCTCCTCGGTGCGTGCGCGCACGGGGGCGAGGCTGCCCTCAACCACCTCAACGAGACCCTTCTTCAGATCGCCGTATCCGCGACCCGCGTACTCGTCGACAATCGAATCGATCGTGCGCTCTGCGAGCACCGAGTAAATGGTGAGGAGGTTCGATACCCCAGGCTTGGCGTCGCGATCGAAGCGCACCTCGCCCTCGTCATCGGTCACCGCGCGCATGATCTTCTTCTTGGTGACGTTGGCGGGGTCGAGTACCTTGATGAGGCCGGCTTCAGACTCTGCCGACTTTGACATCTTTGCGGTGGGCAGCTGCAGGTCGTAGACCTTTGCGGTGCCCTTTGCGATCTGCGCCTCGGGTACCACGAACGTGTCACCGAAACGTGAGTTGAAGCGGGTCGCGAGGTCGCGGGTGAGCTCAACGTGCTGGCGCTGGTCTTCGCCCACGGGCACCGAATTGGCCTGGTAGAGCAGAATATCGGCAGCCATCAGCACGGGGTAGGTAAACAGGCCCACCGAGGCGCTGTCGGCGCCGTAGCGCTGCGACTTGTCCTTGAACTGGGTCATGCGGCCGGCCTCACCAAACCCGGTGAGGGTGTTGAGTACCCATGCGAGTTCGGCGTGCGCTGAGACGTGCGACTGCACGAACAGCGTCGACTTCGCGGGGTCGATGCCCGCGGCAATGTACTGCGCGGCGGTGCGGCGGGTGCGGGCCACGAGCTCTGCCGGATCCTGCGGAACCGTGATCGCGTGCAGGTTGACGACGCAGTAGAACGCGTCGAAGTCCTCCTGCATTTTGGTCCACTGGCTCAGCGCGCCGATGTAGTTGCCGAGCTGGAGCGAATCGCTCGAGGGCTGCATGCCAGAAAAAAGGACGGGCTTGGACGTTTCAGTCATGATGGCTTCTTCTGTATAAGAGGTAATGGGAATAAGTAGTGGGGGTGGCGATGGCTGGGGCTTGCGCTCACCGCTTGGCTGGGTCTGGCAGGAGCGGCGGCGAAGCCGGTGCGACCGGAGGGCGGTGGGTGCAAGCCCCAGCCGTCACCAGCGAGCGACTTTAGACGCGGTAGTCAACGACGACGGGGGCGTGGTCTGACCAGCGCTCGTCGTAGGAGGCTGCACGGTCAATGACGTAGTTCTCGACGCGCTCACCGAGCTCGGGGGTGACGACGTGGTAATCGATGCGCCAACCGGTGTCGTTGTCGAACGCCTGGCCGCGGTTTGACCACCACGAGTAGGGGCCGTCAACCTCGCCGGCCCACTTGCGACCCACGTCAACCCAGCCGAGGCCGGGGCCTTCGCTGCCGTCGACACCGGTCACGGTTTCGCCCTTGGGGCCGAAGAACCGGTCGAAGTAGGCGCGCTCCTGGGGCAGGAACCCAGACTTCTTTACGTTGCCCTTCCAGTTCTTGATGTCGAACTCGCGGTGACCCACGTTGAAGTCACCCACGATCGAGACGAGCGCGCCCTCGGCGGCGAGCTCGCTCATGCGGGTGCCCATGGCGTCAAGGAAGGCCCACTTGGCTTCCTGGCGGGGGCTGCCCACCTCACCCGAGTGGGTGTAGTTGCTGATGACGGTGAAGGGCTTGCCGCCCAGCTCAAAGTCGGCCTCAATCCAGCGACCCGACGACTGAATGCGCTCTTGCGCATCAGCGGCGCCGAGGCCGACGCGGTGCGCGGTGGCGGGCACACGGCTCGCGATCGCGACACCCGCGCGACCCTTGATATCGCACGGATCGTGCAGCCAGTGCCAGCCGGCATCGCCGAGAAACTGCTGCAGGTGCTCGTCTTGGGCTCGCACCTCCTGCAGTGCGAGGACATCGACATCGCGAGCGGCAAGCCACTCACCCATGCCCTTGCGGTATGCGGCACGAATGCCGTTGACGTTGACGGAGGCGACGCGCAGTGTTTCGACCATGTGTTCCAGTGTACTTAGAAGACCATGGGGCGGTCGTACTCATCCTCAAAGGTGCCGCCGAGCAGGCTCGGTTCGATGTCGGCGACGACGGGCACGTGGTCGCTCGGGCCATCGCCGCGGCGTTCGTCGCGGTGGATCGAGGCGCCGGTGACGGCGTCAGCGAATCCTGGCGCGGCCATGATGAAGTCGATGCGCATGCCCTCGTCTTTGGGGAAGCGGCCGGCCTTGTAATCCCAGAAGGTGAATCCCTCGGGAACGATCGGGCGCACCACGTCATCCACGAGCGGCGTGAACGATTCGAACATCTCGCGCTCGACGGCAGAGACGTGGGTGGACTTGCCGACGGTGAACGAGGGGTCACCCATGTCGGCTTCGAGCGGAGCGATGTTCCAGTCGCCCATGAGCGCGAGGGCCAAATCGGGGTCCTCTTCAAGCCACGCCTCGGTGTTGCGGCGCAGCGCCGCGAGCCACTCGAGCTTGTATGCGAAGTGGGGGTCGTCAATGCCGCGCCCGTTGGGCACGTAGAGGCTCCACAGGCGCAGGTCGCCCACGGTCACGCCGAGGGCGCGGGCCTCGAGTGGCAGGTCGTTGGGGCCGGTGCCCTGCACGTCTTCTTGTCCCTTGATGGGCTTGCCGAAGCCGGGCATGCCGTCGAATTCGCGGGCGACGTCGGTCATTTCGTGGCGGCTCGCGAAGGCGACACCGTTCCACTGGTTGAGGCCGTGCAGCTCGAGGTGGTAGCCCGCGCGCTCAAAAGCTTCGACGGGAAATTGATCGGGGCGGCACTTGATCTCTTGCATGGCGAGTACGTCGATGTCTTCGCGAACGAGCCAGTCGACGACGCGGCCGACGCGAGTACGGATCGAGTTGACGTTCCAAGTGGCGATGCGCATGCCTCTAAGCCTAGGGCGTGCGCCTCCCTCGCGGCGTCCCCGCGGGTCGCCGATCAGCAAATACGTAATTTGCCCCGATGTCAATTTTGGCCACCGTCCATAGTCTGCACTTAAGGTAACAGCGCACACGGGGCGGTCACCGAGCGTCTGACGCGTGCGCATGAGCATTGGTGGAGAAGATGAATTCACGTGTGCGTGACACGGGCCGTAAGCCCGGGTCGCAACGTCGACCTGGTCGCAGCATTGCCGCGATCGTGTTTGCGGCGGCTCTCACAATGGGGCCAGGAGTGTTGGCCGCGCAGGCCGATGCCCCCGATCCCACGGTGGTGACGGCGGCGATCGAGCCCGCTGTGACCGAAGCCCTTCCGGCAGCGGAGCTTGCTCCCGAAGCTGCTCCGGATCCCGCCCCAGCCGCAGCGCCCCTGGCTGAGCCGGCGCCCGAGCCGGTCGCGGTCCCCGAGCCCGAACCCGTGGTGATCCCGGAACCCGTCGTGGTTCCCGCACCCGTGGTGGAACCTGCGCCGGTCGTAGTGCCCGAGCCCGTCGTGGTTCCCGAACCAGTGGTGGTTCCCGAGCCAGAGGTAGCCCCCGTGGTTGTGCCGGTGCCCGTCGAAGTTGACGAGACCGATGCCGCCCCCGCAGCAGATGAGTCTGATGCAGAAGAAACTATTGCGCCCGTGGCAGCGAAGTCACTCGCAAAGACTGCTGAGCAGCCGAAGACAGACGCACCGAAGGCAGAGTCGCCGAAGACAGTCGCACCGAAGACCGAGTCAAAGGGCAACGGCAACGACAACCCCGGCGAAAACGTACAGATCTGCCACGCCACCGGTAAAGCCGGCAAGTGGGTGATGAACTCGCCCAATAAGAACGGCAACGTGAGCGGTCACGCCGGTCACCAGGGTGGGCGCGACATCATTCCGGCGTTCGAATACAAGCACAACGGTGAAACGCTCTGGTTCCCCGGGCAGAACTGGGACGAAGCAGGCCAGGCCATTTTCAATAACGGTTGTGTGACTCCTGATGATCCGGATCCTAGCGACGATCCCGGGCTGACCATCACGCCCCCCGACTGCGTTGCAGCAGGTGAAGAATCACCCGCGAGCTTTACCGCAGTAGTGACCGTGCCCGAGGGGCGCGATTCCCTGAAACTGGTTGTCACCTCGGGTGAGTGGTCAGCCACCGTAGACGTAGACGGCTCAGGTACCTACGCGGTACCGCTCAATGGGCTCGGCGATTACCAGGTGGCGCTCTACGGCGAGGGTGATCTCGAAGCAAGCGAAAGCTTCACGCTCGCAGCATGCGACGACCCGGTCACTCCCGATCCCGCCAGCATCACGCTCGCAATTGACGAGTGCACCGTACCCGGTGGCGACATCGAAGAGACCGGCACCGTAGGCATCAGCGGCGCACAGGTTGGCGAAACCTACCTCGTGACCCTCGCACTCGACGGCAGTGAAACCTACAGCGTCGAGGTCGTCGCTGACAGTGCAGACTTCACCGTAGAGGTGCCGCTGGCCGGTGCAGGCGAGTACACGGCGACCGTTACCTCGGGCGACGAATCCAGCTCGGTAACGGCAGTCGTCACCGAGTGCCCGCCGGTAGTTCCTGAGCCGCCGGTAGTTCCCGAGCCCCCGGTAGTTCCCGAGCCGCCCGTGGTTCCTGAGCCTCCCGTGGTTCCCGAGCCGCCCGTAGTGCCTGAGGCTCCCGTAACGCCGGTGCCGCCGGCCGCAGTGGTGCCTCCGGTCGCCACCCCGGTGGTTACGCCTCCCGCAACGGTCACCCCGGCGCCCAAGGCCGCACTGGCCGTGACCGGCGCGAACGACGCAGGCGCACAAGCGGGGATCGCGGCACTCGCGCTCGCCGCAGGAATCGCGCTCATGATTGGTGCGAAGCGGAGGCGCAACGCGCTGACGCATCGCCCGTAAGCGGCGAAGCCAATACTGGTTCGACGCTGAGTGACACACATGGCCGCGGTGAAATTCACCGCGGCCATGTTTGTTATTCCAGGGCGTGCACAGTGGATTCGGGTAGATTTAAGGCTCGGTCATGTGCGCATCGCGCATCTATAGGCACGGGGAATACTGAATGGGCAAGAAACTCGCTGACGGAACACAGCGTTCAACGTTTGTGCGTCACGGCAAACTGCGCCGGTCAAAGAGCTGGAGCAATGCACTGCGCATCCTGCTGACGACCGCAATTGTGGTGGTGCTCAGCGGCGTCGCCACGGTGTCATACGCGGTGTGGGGCCTGGCGAAAGACATTCGCACGGTCGAACTCGCGGGTGGCCCCAACGGAGTGGGCGCCGGCGCCGAATCAATCGACGGCGCACTCACGATTCTGCTCGTGGGCTCAGACTCGCGGCAGGGTCAAGCCATCGATGATGGCGAAGAGGGCGAACTCAATGATGTGAACCTGATGCTGCACGTCTCGGCCGATCACCAGAACGCCACGGTTGTCAGCTTTCCGCGTGACCTCATGGTGCCGTTTCCGAGCTGCCCCGGCCCGAACGGTGAGCCCGAGTACTACTCGCCGATGAGTGAGCAGCAGCTCAACAGCGCGATGATGTACGGCGGGCTGCCGTGTGTGGCCGCCACGCTGTCTGAGCTGACCGGCATGCCGATTCCCTACGCTGGGCTCGTCACCTTTGACGGTGTGATTGGCATCTCGAACGCCCTCGGCGGCGTTGACGTGTGCTTGGCTCAGCCCATCGTTGACCCGAATGCAGATCTCGATCTGCCCGCGGGCATGAACAATCTTGTGGGCATGGATGCGCTGCAGTTCTTGCGCACCCGCCACGGCGTTGGCGACGGCGGCGACACCAGCCGCATCAGCAACCAGCAGATCTTCATGTCGGCGATGCTGCGCAAGCTGAAAGACGGCGATACGCTCTCTGACCCCGTGAAGGTGTACGGCCTCGCCAAGGCTGGCGTCGAGAATATGACGCTGTCGAGCAATATGGCGAGCGTGCAGTTCATGCAGTCGGTGGCTGGAACCGTTAAGGACATTGACCTCGAGCGCATCAACTTTGTGCAGTACCCGTCGTCTTCGCACCCGTACGAAAAGGGTCGCCTGACGCCGAACTACCTTGACGCCGAGACCCTGTTCGAGGTCATTCAGAGCGGCCAGCCGTTCGAGGTCGCCAGCGTGGGCGAAGGCGTTGAAGTCGAAGGCGAGGGCGACCCCGCTGTTGACCCTGCGACCGATCCCGCCGTTGACCCGGCCGCTGAGCCAGATCCTGCGGTTGACCCCGCAACTGATCCGGCTGTCGATCCCGCCGCAGAGCCAGATCCTGCGGTTGACCCTGCGACCGATCCCGCAGCCGAGCCTGCGCCGGTTGAGGATTCGGGCCCGATCAAGCTGCCCGAGAACATCACAGGCCAGCAGGCCAGCAGCGCGACCTGCTCGCTCGGGCGCACCGTCTTCTAGCCCCTGATAGCTCGGCCGCATCTCGCGCTTTATTTGCGGGATGCGGCACGAGTTTGAAGACACGCCGACATTTACCCCCGCGCCGATTTCTCGTGAGCGGGGTGCGTCCGGTAAGGTGGGGAACGGTGTTTACACCAGGAGACGTGCCGGAGCGGCCGAACGGACTTCACTGCTAATGAAGGGTTGGGGTTAACTCAACCGGGGGTTCAAATCCCCCCGTCTCCGCCAGATAGGTAACGTTAGAACCCCCGACAAGCGAAAGTTTGTCGGGGGTTTCTTGCTGCCTGCTCCCGGTCTGCCCGACGCCGTCGCGCACGACGGCCAACACGGCCTCGGCAACAGGGGTCAGGGTGACGGTGCCCGCTGGGACGGTCTCTGCTGCCGACACGGTGGCCTGGTCGCCGTGCTCGTCGTGTAGCTCCACCTTGAGTTGCGCAAACAGCGCATGCAACAGGTGCTGCTTCGCGTTCTCTGGCGCGACCCTGTAAAGCTGTGCGGCGTCGTGTGCCATCGCAATCACTTCATCGAGCCTCTGGTGCAGCTTGGCCGCGTCCGCTCCGTGTTCGGCCTCCTGTGCCTGCAACGCGGCCATTTCTCTTGAGATGGCCTCTTGGCGTGGCTTTAGGTCTTCCGCCGCGATGGCCTCGGCCATGTAAGCGTCAATGAGTTTCTGCTTGTCGCGTTCCAGCTTCTTTAGGCGCCTGGTGGCCTGCGCGGCCTTGTCGGCAGTACCTGTGAGTTCTTCGTCAAGGAGTTGGTGAGCGCGTGCGCCCCCAGCCTCAACTTGCTGCCCCGAGATGCTGACTTGTGTCTCGATAATGTGCAGCACATGCGCTTCCAGCCGCCCCTGCTCAATGTACGGCAGGTCGCAGGTGGTGCGTTTCGTGTGTCTGCCGAGACAGAAAAAGTAGTAATACTGTCCACCTCTGCCGTTACTTGGCCCATAGCCCATCCGACTGCCGCAGCGCCCACAAGTGAGTAGCCCCTTGAGGTGGTGCGTGTGTCGCCATGAGCGATCGCCACGGAGCCTGCGTTCAGCGAGGAGATCTTGCACCTTGAACCACACCCCATCCGGGACGAGTGACGTATGCGCCCCATCCAGCAGCTGCCCTTGGTAGAGAATCTGCTCCCGGTAGTACGGGTTTTTGAGCAGCCGGTGCACTTGTGACTCGGACAATGCTTTTGACCGGTAGCGGGCGGTTTCGCGCCCGCGTAGCCCGCGCACCTCAAGCTCGGCGGTCAGCCGTGAGATGCTCCACTCGCCGGTCGTGTACGCCTCGTATGCCCAGATGACGTGGTGCGCTCGGTCTTCATCAATAACGACCGTCTTGACGTCACGCCCAGCGATGCGTTCGACGGAGTTGAGGTAGCCGATCGGAGCGACACCATGCGTGCCACCGTTCTTCGCATTTTGGGCCATGCCCTTCTTTGCCTCGGTGGAGAGGTTGGCTGAATAGTACTCAGCAAGGCTCGCCATGATGCCGTGCATGAGTTTGCCGCCCGGTGTATCGTCAATCTGCTCTGACACCGACACCAGCTCGGCACCGCCCTGCTTAATCGCGGCGATAATCTCCACGTCGTCGGCACGGTTACGTGCGAGACGGTCAATCTTGTGCACGATGACAAAGTCAGCGCCCAGGCCTTCTGCAGTTTTGGAATCCTTCAGCCAGCCGAGCATTCGCTGTAGCTCTGGCCGGTTCGCCGACCGTGCTGACGCTCCACGGTCGACGAACTCCTCCACAACCTCCGCACCCAGCTCTTGAGCTTTGCGGTAGCAGTACTCCCGCTGCTGCGGAATTGAATATCCCTCCGCCGAGTCGCCTTTGGAGGCCTGCCGTGCAGTTGACACACGCAGGTAAATCACCGCGCGCTTGGGTGCGGTAACTATCTCCTGAACTGGTGAAATCTGTGTCTGTCTATCCATACTGCATGCATGTTCGCTCTTCTTGTCAGATAAGTCCAGTCCTCGGTAAACCTCATACTCCCGCGACCGACCACGGCGTAACAGGGGTCACTTACCCAAAACGGTGGCCACGTGAGTTGATGATGTAGAAAATGCAACGGGCATTGCAGAACAGAGGTGCGCTAGAGGCCGAGGCTTGCGCTCACGCTACCTGTCCGTCGCGCCGCTCACGGCCAGCTCCGATGCCCAGCAATGAGTCACCTCCACTTTGGTTCGAACTGTAGCGGAGTTCCGCCGCAAAGGGTGGAACCCTCTGGCGAGCGGAACGTCTACGGAAGCGTCTTCAACTCTGACCCCAAAGGAGTATCAGAATTCAGGGATCCAGCCGAAATCTCTGGATTGCGCTGTTGCTATCAAGCAAGTGAGAGGAAAAGCTTCTCGAGTTCTTCGGCGTCCGGTGCTCCATTCCCATCGGGGTCGGTGAGGCATTCACGGAGCGCTGTAGAGATGACGAGGAAACCGGCGCGGTCGAGGGCCTTGGAAACGGCCGACAACTGCTGAACCACGTCGCGGCAGGGGGCATCGCTTTCAATGGCGTTGATTACTCCGTCGAGTTGGCCTCGTGCCCTGCGTAACCGGTTCGCGATCTTGTGCTGTGCATCTGGGTCGGTGAGCGTATCCCGGGTCTGTGATGTTGTCATGTCGTCTCCTTTCGGCAATTTTAGACTTGACACTCATTATACCCCATGGGGTATAGTATAGATACCCCCGGGGGTATAATTGTGACGAGGAGTGAATGATGTGTCGAGCTGTGAAATGCCGCACCTGCGGTAAGACAACATGGGCCGGATGTGGACAGCATGTCCAATCGGTTAAGCGAACAGTACCGGCATCTGAGTGGTGCGGCGGTAGCCATACGCAGGCGCAACTTGATGCGGCAGCAGTGCGACGTGGGTGCTTCTTCTCCCGTCTTTTCGGCAGGTAAAGGAGGTTCATTGTGAGTACGCGAGACTTGACGTTAAAGGATTTTGGGAGCACCGTCACCGGTAGTGGCATCACTGTTGTCGACTTCTGGGCTGGATGGTGCGCTCCGTGTATCGGCTTCGCGCCGGTGTTTGAAGCGGCCGCGCAGCGGCACCCCGACATCGTGTTCGGGAAGGTGGATACGGAGGCTGAGCAACAGCTAGCCGCGTCGGCGCGGATTTCGTCGATTCCAACATTGATGGTGTTTCGTGATGGCGTGCTGGTCTTCTCGCAGCCTGGTGCCCTACGCGACCCACAGCTGGAGCAACTCATAGAGAACGCTCGAGCGCTAGATATGGACGATGTGCGTCGCCAGATAGCTGAGCGAGAAGCGAGCACCCTAGCTGGCTGAACGACCGAGTATCTGCTGGACAAATGAAAGGAGTTCAAGATGTGTGCACCTGCGACCTGCCCGATATGTGGCAAGAAAACGTGGACCGGATGCGGTCAGCATGTTGAAGAGGCACTGGCTGGCGTTCCCGCGAGCGACCGCTGTACCTGCAACAACTAAGAATAACCGACAAGAAACCAAGCAGTTGAGGAGGATCGCTTATGTTGATCAAACACATTTACGACGAAGATCTCGCCCAGGCGAGTTACTTCATCGGATGTCAGGCTAAGGGCGAGGCGATCGTCGTGGACCCCCGTCGCGATATTGACGAGTACCTGAATCTCGCGACCGAGAACGGGATGACAATTACGGCGGTCACTGAGACGCATATTCACGCTGACTACCTCTCGGGCACTCGGGAGCTGGCGAGTAGAACCGGCGCGACGATGTACGTCTCGGATGAAGGTGGCCCGGACTGGACCTATGGTGAGGCATTTGATGGCGCAGTACGGATGCGTGATGGCCATGAGATTACTCTCGGCAACATCATCGTAGAGGCAGTGCACACCCCAGGGCACACCCCAGAGCATTTGTCGTTCCTGATCACTGATGGTGTTCAAGCAGACGCGCCCGGGTTCATGCTCACCGGCGACTTCGTGTTCGTAGGTGATCTGGGTCGGCCGGACCTGCTGGATGAAGCAGCCGGTGGTATTGATACACGATTTCAAGGCGCGAAAGACCTCTTCGCGAGTTTGCGCGACCGGTTCCTCACTCTGCCCGATTATGTGCAAGTGCTGCCCGCCCATGGCGCTGGCAGCGCCTGTGGCAAGGCGCTCGGCGCAGTTCCCACTTCCACGGTCGGGTACGAGCGAGCATTTTCGTGGTGGGCACCGTATCTCGCGGCTAATGACGAGCAGGGTTTTATTGATGAGCTTCTGTCAGGACAGCCAGACGCGCACGCCTACTTCGCCCGTATGAAGGCGCAGAACAAGCTCGGCCCGGCTGTCATGGGTGAGCCGCTCGTCCTCGTGGAATATTCAGTAGATCAGCTAAATGTGGCGCTGCAAGCCGATGAGATCGTTTTCATCGACACCCGCCACAACTCGCTCGTGCATGAAGGAACCCTTCCCGATTCGCTAAACGTTCCGGGTGCCGCGAAAGCCGCCAGTTATGGGGCGTGGGTCTATGATCCCGAGCGCGAGCAGCGGCCAATCGTGCTACTTGCCGGATCCGCTGAGGAGGCCAGTGAGCTACGCGACCATTTCGTGCGGGTCGGTATCGACAACGTCACCGGCTACATCACCTCACTTGACGGTCTCGATCTCGTCACCCCAAAACTGGTGAAGCCGGAAGAGCTTGGCACCTTCGAGCACACGCTGCTGTTGGATGTGCGCAACAAGACTGAGTTCGCAGCAGGCCATCTGCCCGAGGCGGTGAACATCAGTGGTGGCCGTGTGCTGTGGGCGCTAGACCAATTGCCCAACAACGGCACGATCGTCACCTATTGCCAGAGCGGTGTCCGCAATAGCATCGCCGCCAGCGTCTTGCGCAGTCAGGGTTATGACGTAGTTGAACTTGAGGGCTCATACCTGGGGTGGGTTGCCGTCTCCGGCAATACACCAGTGACTGAACCGGATTTGATCGAGGCGGCATGATGGCGGATATTACCGTCAGCGAGGCGTGGCGTCGGGTCGGTGGTGACACGCAGTTCATCGATGTACGAGAAGACTTTGAAGTCGCGGACGGCATGATTCCGGGCGCACGCCACATCTCTCTATCAACGCTTTCTGCACGCCTAGGTGAGATCGACCGGACTCGTCCGGCGATCGCTGTCTGCCGGTCGGGTAACCGATCAGCGCAAGCGACGGACATTCTCTGGGCGGCGGGGTACCGCGTGGATAACATGGGAGGGGGAATGCTCGCGTGGCAGCAGGCGGGCCTCCCGATGGACCGTTAACTGGCTATGGACGCAACCATTCTTATTGCGCTCCTGCTAGCACTGCTGGTTGGAGTTTCACTCGGGCTGCTGGGTGGCGGAGGCTCGATCCTCACCGTCCCCATACTCACCTATGTGCTGGGTATGCCTCCACAGGAAGCGATTGCCGCATCCCTGTTCGTCGTGGGAGTCACCAGCGCTGTCAGCGTGTTCTCCCACGCACGTACGGGACGCGTGCGTTGGAAGACCGGACTGATCTTCGGTGCCGCAGGAATGGTCGGTGCGTTCATCGGGGGTTTCGTGGGCGGATTCATCCCCGGCGCGATCCTCATGGTGCTGTTCGCCGTTATGATGGTCGCCACCGCAACCGCAATGATCCGTGGGCGCAAGAAGACCTCTAGTAGGGACCGACCTGAGGGATTGCCACTTACCCGGATCATTCTCGACGGCGCACTGGTAGGAGTTGCCACCGGTCTTGTCGGCGCGGGCGGCGGCTTTCTGATCGTGCCCGCCCTCACGTTGCTAGGTGGCCTGCCGATGGCTGTCGCCATCGGCACCTCCCTCCTGGTGATCGCTATGAAATCTGCGGCTGGACTGGGTGGATACCTGTTCACCGTGCAGCTGCAATGGCCGATCGTCCTCGCTTTCACTGGCGCTGCCGTAGCCGGATCATTCTTCGGCACGATGCTGACTGGGAAGATCCCTGAGAACACACTCCGCAAAGGATTCGGTATTTTCGTACTTGTCATGGGTGTGTTCGTGCTAACCCAGGAAATTCCTCAGCTTTTCACTCTATTGGGGAGCACATGAGCCAGCCTCGCTTGTCTTTTGACGTGAACAGGCTCGCGAGCACCGGAAGGTATGCCTGATGAGATCGACAGTGCCACCCACTCCACGCATCGGGGTTTTGCGACCCGACTACGACGTCCCCGTCATTAACGAACGGGCAGTGCGAGCCGGGGCCGGTATCCTCTTTCTCGGCGGAGCGATCGCCTTCGGACTCAGTCTGGCCAATGACACGACCGCCCCGCTGCAGCCCTTCGGCATGCTGTTTATGATCGACATGCTGCTCCGCGTCACCGCCGGTGACCGCTGGTCGCCCACGCTCACGCTCGGACGACTCGTCGTGTACCGTCAGCAACCCGAGTGGGTCGGTGCACCACAAAAAGCATTCGCCTGGTGGCTAGGGTTCGCCCTCGCCCTCGTCGCCTGCTCCAGTATGGGTCTACTCGCCGCTCCACTCTGGCTCACCCTTGCCCTATGCGGGCTATGCCTCTCACTGTTGTTCCTAGAAACAGCGTTCGGCATCTGCGTCGGCTGCGCCCTGCAGCGAGTCCTCAGCAAAACATCGCCCCAGTACTGCCCGGGAGGCACCTGCACAACTAACTAACAACTCAATAGGAGACATTCATGAAAACACGTATTATCACCATTATCATCGGCGCCGCACTACTTATAGGAGCAGGCTTCTTCTTCATAAATAGATCATCCGAGCCAGCCACCGTTGCTGTCACCGAGCAGACTATTATTCTTGATGTGCGAACTCCCGCCGAGTTTGCCGAGGGTCACCTTGAGTGGGCCGAACTGCTTGACCTTAGTGGCGGACAACTCAGCGCAGCGATCTCGACTATGGATCCAGACGCTCAGTACTTCGTGTACTGCCGGTCTGGGAACCGCTCGGCACAAGCCGTACAGGTCATGAAAGACGCTGGTTTTACTGACGTCACAGACCTGGGATCACTCGACCAGGCCGCATCGGCTACGGGACTCACCAAAAACAGATCGTAGCTGCGACCTACAGTGGCAGCGGTCAGGGAAGCTGCCCGAAGAACGCTGCGGGTAGTCCTGTGGCTTCACCTTCCCGAGCAGGCAGACATTTGGTGGTGCACTGACCCTGATAAACAGGGTCAGTCACTGCCACTTTTTCCACAAAAATGGCGGATTCCCGCCGCAAGGGGTGGAACCCTCAGTCGAGCGGAACGTCTACGGAAACGTCTCGGGGTGGCGGTTGCACAGAAGCTCAGACTGCCACGGAGTATAGGAAGTCGCCGGCCTCCGCTCCATTTGACCGATCCGCCCTCATCTTGGAAAATAAGGCGCAGCATCTATATAAGCAAGACCACCATGAATGAAAGCAAGGCATCCACAACCCAAACGGCACAATCTGGCTCTCAACTGCAGGAGTTTCGACGCCGCTATGCATGCAATTGTCTCTATCTTTCCCTCAGTGTGCCCGCCAAAGTTAAGAATACAGGAAGCCTCGAACAACGTTGAAATTTCAACGAAGTTCGGGGCTTTCTGCTTGTTTGTGCCGCCATGATCACTAGTTGGCGCGCGTTGGCATGCCAACACATCGCAGTGCTGCGAAGAGTGCAGGCGTCGAGTGCCGCGGCCTGCGTCGTTGATGTCAGAGAGCGGGGGTTGGGGGCATCTCGACTACTTGAAGAGAGATGATGCCCAACATCTCTCCTCAACTGGCATTTAGGTAGAGGTGTGGGCTTAGAACTCTTTGAAAGTAGCGAGTGGCATGCCAACACATCGCAGCGCCGCGACAGCATTCGCTGCTGCATCACACCAACTCCGGAGATCTCACTAACTCCGGAGGTTGACAGTCAACTTGCTCCGGAACTACTGAAAGCTCCGGAGTTGGTTCAGGCGGGTGCTAGAGCGCATTAAAGGGCCGTGAGCATTTGCCATCAAGCCGAACCTAGATTGCCCGGCCGAATCTTACTCGCGCAGCCTCACTCGCCAGTTGGCCACGCGAAAGCGCCCGCGAAGTCGAGCAGTGCGCGGCTGCGCGCGGTGAGTGGCCGGTCGGGCGCCCAGATCGCCTCGACCGTGACTGGCGTCACCGGCGGCGTGATGGTTCGCGCGACGAGCGGTAGGCCCTCGTAACTCAGCGGGTTCGCGGTGCGTGACACCAGAATGCCGTAGCCGAGGCCTCGCGCCACGAGCGTGCGCACCATCTCGTAGCTGGCCGTGCGGTGCCGAATGCGGGGGCGCAGCCCGCGCTCGGTGAACACCGCGAGGGTGTGTTCGCCCGAGGGCGGGGCATCGAGCAGAATCAGGTCTTCCTCGATCACGTCCTCGAGGCGCACACTTGGGGCCTCGGCGAGCGGGTGCCCCGCCGGCAACACCATGTGCGCGCTCAGGTCAAAGAGTTTGGCCCGGTGCATCTCGCCAGGCACGAGGGTGTCGTACACGAACGCGACATCGATTTTGCCGGTGATGAAATCATCGGCCAGTTGATCTTGCGTGGCCTCAACGATTGAGAGACTCACGCCGGGGTGCAGCCGCGCAAACTCTTGAAACAGTGTCGGCACGATGAGCGGAGCGAGCGTGGGGTAACACCCGATCGTGACGGGCCCCGAGAGCTCAATCTGGCCGCGGCCCATTGCGTGCGTGAGCTCATCGGCCTCGGTGAGCATACGCCTGGCCACCCCCATCAGCAGTTGACCTGCGGGAGTGAGGGTGAGGCCGTGAGCGCGTCGCCGCACACAGAGGCGCTCACCCATCGCGGTTTCGAGTTCAGTGATGGCGTCTGACATGGCTGAGGCTGAAACGTGCAGGGCCGCCGCTGCCTCGGCGATCGTGCCGGCATCGGCCGCCGCGGTAAAATAGGCCAGCTGCTTAAGCGTAAAGGGTGGCACCGCATGGGGCGCGGGTGTCTGCTGCGTTGAAGACGTCATAACTCCAATCTAATCGAAGTATCACTCCCAATAAACCCGCTTTTCTTGTGGTGAGATTCGAGTCATACTCGGGGCATAGGACCGGCTGATGCTGATGCTGAAGCCAAACGAGAGCCACACCGCGAGCAATCGCACACAAAAACAAACGCAACGCACACCACCGCACAACACAAGGACGTGACCATGGCGAGCAAAGAAGCTCCGGTAGCTGACTGGGTAACCATTGCCGATCTGCATCGGGATCCCTTCCCCATCTACGAGCGGCTGCGCGCCGAGGGCGGAGTGCACTGGGTGCCCGCCGTGGGCCGCTACCTCGTGACCTCGTACGCCGCGGTGCACGAGACCGAACTCGACCAGCAGATCTTCTCGGCTGACGAGGAGGGCTCACTGCAGATCCGGGCCATGGGACACTCGATGCTGCGGCGCGATGACCCCGAGCACTACATCGAGCGGCGCGCGTGGCAGCCCATGTTGCGGCCGAGTGCGGTGAAGCGCATCTGGAAATCGACGTTCCAGCGCAACGCCGAGCACTACCTCGAAGAGCTCATCAAGAAGGGCTCGGGCGCCGATCTGGTGTGGGATTTCGCAGCACCCTACGCAGCCGAAAGCCTGCGCGAGATCATCGGCCTACACAACGCGACCCAGCAGGATCTGCAGCGCTGGTCGCAGACCATGATCGATGCGACCGGCAATTACGCCGACGACCCCGAGGTGTGGGCGCTCGGCAAGCAGTCTTTCGACGAGGTCGATGTCGCGCTCGACGAGATGCTGCAGTGGCATGCGCAGAATCCCAATGATTCGCTGCTCTCGCACCTGCTGCAGATCCCCGATTACAAGATGCCGATCGAGAGCATCCGCGCGAACGTCAAGATGACGATCGGCGGCGGGCTCAACGAGCCGCGCGATGCGCTCGGCGTGGCTGCCTGGGCGCTGCTGCAGAACCCGGATCAGCTCGCCTCCGTCGAATCCGACCCGTCACTGTGGGGCGCCACTTTCGATGAAACCATTCGCTGGGTCGCCCCGATCGGGCTGTACTCGCGGCAGGTGAAACAGGACACCGTGCTGGCCGGGGTGAAGCTGCCCGCGGGCGCGCGCCTGGGCATCTGCATTCTGTCGGCGAACCGCGACGAAGACGTGTGGGATGACGCCGCAGACTTCAACATTCACCGCGAGGTGAAGCCGCACCTGGCCTTTGGCAAGGGGGTGCACGTCTGCCTCGGCGCCTGGGTGGCCCGGTCAGAAATCGCCGACGTCGCACTGCCGCTGCTGTTCTCGTCGCTCGAGGGCCTCGCGCTCATCGACGACCAGCCCGCCGAGATCGGCGGCTGGGTATTTCGCGGCATGACCAAGCTGCCGGTGACCTGGACGGGGCGCCGCACCGCGGCTCGCGCGCAGACAGGCGCGCAGGGCGCCGGGGTTGCTGCGGGAGTGGGAAGCAGCGCCGGATCCGGAGCCGCTGCTGCCGGAGAACCGGCCGCAGCCGCTCCGCGCGTGGCCATTGTCGGATCGGGCCCCGCGGGCAGCTTCACCGCGCAGGCGCTGCGTCGCACGTTCCCGGGGGCGCCGATCGAGGTCTTCGACGAGATGCCCACTCCGTATGGGCTGGTGCGTTACGGCGTGGCCGCCGATCACCAGGGCACGAAGGCCGTGGCCCGGCAATTCGACCGCCTCTTCACCGAAGAGGGCGTGGTGTTTCGCGGCAACAGCAAGCTCGGGGTGGATTTCTCGCTCGATGAGCTGCGGCGCAACTACGACGCCGTCGTGCTCGCGACCGGGGTGCACGGTGATGCGCAACTCAGCGTGCCCGGGGCGCAGCTCGCGGGCGTGCGCGGAGCCGGGGCGGTCACCCGTTATCTGAACGGCCACCCCGACGAGGCCGCGCCTGAGCCCCTGGGCAGTGACGTGTTGGTCGTCGGCCACGGCAACGTGGCGATGGACGTGGTGCGGCTGTTGGTGCGCGACGCCGACGGGCTACGCGGCTCAGACCTCGACGACGATGCTCATGGCAGGTTCGTTGGCGCCGTACGCACGGTGCGGGTCGTGGGGCGTAGCGCGCCGCACGAGGCCAAGTTCGACCCCGTGATGGTGCGCGAACTCGCAGGTCTCCGCGGCGTTGAGCACGTGGTGCACGGCGCGGGGGAGCTTGCCGCCGACGGCCGAGACGCCCGCGTTGATGCGGTGCGGGCGCTCATCGACGCCGGGGCAGCGGCCGCGCAGCTCGCAGCCTTAGGCACCCCGCCGCGGGTGCGCGTGGAATGGTGGTTCGGGGTGAGCCCGCAGGCGTTCACCGGGGCAGAGCGCGTCGAAGCCGCAGTGCTGTCGAGCGCCGCGGGCGACATCACGCTCCCCGCCACCGATGTGATCACCGCGGTCGGTTTCACCGCCGACGCTGGCTCCCCGGTCGCGCCCGGCGCGCACCCCGATGGGCGCATCGAACCGGGGCTCTACGTTGCCGGATGGCTGCGGCGCGGCCCGCGCGGCACGATCCCCGATCAGCGGGCCGACGCACGCGACCTTGCCCGCTTGATCGCGGCCGACGTGCAAGCGGGCACAGGCGTTGCGGGAACAAAGCCAGCGGCGGGCGCGCAGGGACTCGTGCCCCTCGAGGGAACTGTTGACTTTGACGGCTGGCGCCGCATCGATCAGCTCGAACGCGCGGCGGCAGCGCCGAATCGTGAGAGGTCGAAGCTTCTCACCCGTGAGGCCCAGTTGGCGGCCGCGACCGACCTGAGCATTGCGCTGCCGGTGCTGGCTGCGGGTGGGGCCGAATCCATCGGCGCCGGCGTGCCCACCACCATCCTGTTTGGCACCGAATCGGGCGGGGCCGAACTCGTCGCCGACGAGCTCAGCCGCATGTTTGGGGAGGACGCTGACGTCGAGGTGCAAGATCTCGCCGACACGACGGTGACCGAACTCGATGTATCGCGCATGCACCTGGTGGTCTGCTCGACCTACGGTGACGGTGAGGTGCCGACCTCGGTGATTCCTTTCTATGAGGCCCTTGAAACCATGCGCCCCGAGCTTGCCGGGGTGCGGTATGCGATGTTTGGGATGGGTGATCGCAGCTACGACCGCACCTACTCGCGCGGCAGCGAGCTCGTCGACGAAGCCCTGCAGGGGTGCGGGGCGGTGCGCGTGGGCGAATACGGGCGACACGACGCTGGCGGGTCGATTGCGGCGGCCGATGCCGCCCGCGACTGGGCTGCCGGGGTATTTGCTGAGGTGCTCGCCTCAGCGGCCAGCTTGTAGCAGTGCGAAATCCGTTGAACCCACCAAAATGAACACCGTTCTCGGCGGTGCGCTTTGCGCACCGCCGAGCATTTCATTAGTCAGTCGATCTTGCACAGCCCGCCCCCTTGGCACTGTGCAGTATCGCGTAGCCGACTGCCCGGGGTGCCCCGTAGCCTGTGCAAGTCACCCGCACTGACGCGACGAAGGGGCAGCTATGCGAGCGAACTACAATAAACCTATTTCTCCAGCAACATCGGTAGCCCAGGTCATCACTGACTCTGACCCGAACGCACCTAAGAAGTTGCGTTCACGACACATCACGATGATCACGCTCGGCGGCATTATCGGCGCCAGTCTGTTCGTAGGCTCCGGCAACGTGATCCGCAACGTGGGCCCCGCCGCCCTGGTCTCCTACCTCATCGGCGGCCTCCTGGTCTTCCTCGCGATGCGCATGCTCGGCGAGATGGCCGCGGCACGCCCCTCAACGGGCTCCTTCATGGAGTACGCCCGCGTCGGCCTCGGCGACTGGGCCGCCTACTTCGTGGGCTGGCTCTACTGGTACTTCTGGGTCGGCGTGATCGCGTTCGAAGCCGTGGTGAGCGGTGCGATTCTGCACGGCTGGATGCCCGGCATCCCTGAATGGGTGTTCTCGATCGCAATGATGCTGATCTTCACGGGCACCAACATCATCTCGGTGCGCTCGTTCGGTGAGGTGGAGTTCTGGCTCGCCAGCATCAAGGTCGTCGCCATCATCGTGTTCCTCGGCGTGGGCGTGCTCTTCGCCCTCGGCTTCTGGCCCGGCGGCTCATTTTCGCTGCCGAACCTGTGGGAGCATGGCGGGTTCGCCCCCAAGGGCGTCTGGCCCATCATCGCCGGCGTCGCCGTCGTGATCTTCTCGTACTTCGGCACCGAGATCGCCGTGATGGCCGCCTCAGAGTCTGAAGACCCGGCCAAGGGCGTTCGCCAGGCCACCACCACGGTCATCTGGCGCATCCTGCTGTTCTTCGTGGGCGCTGTTGCACTGATCGTCATCATCGTGCCCTGGAACGAACTGCCCGACCCCCAGGTGATGGGCCCGTTCGTCTACCTGTTCACCCTTTACGGCATCCCCGCCGCCGGCCTCATCATGACCGCGGTCACTCTGACCGCGGTGTGCTCGGTGCTGAACTCGGGTCTCTACTCGGCCGCCCGCATGTTCGCGGCGCTGGCTGATCAGGGCTACGCCCCCGGCATCATCGCCAAGCGCTCACGCAACGGTGTGCCGATCGCGGCTGTGCTCGCGTCGACGCTCGGTGGCTACGCGGCCGTGATCGTGAACTTCGCGGCCCCAGAGTCGGGCATCTTCGACTTCATCATGAACTCGGCCGGCCTCGTTGCGCTGTTCGTGTACGCGTTCATCGCCCTCACCCAGATTCGCCTGCGTCAGCGCATGACGCCCGACGAGGTGAAGGGCTTGAAGCTCAAGATGTGGCTGCACCCGTGGCTCGGCATCCTCGTGATCGCGGCGGTGGCAGCCATTGTGGTCATCATGGTTGTGAGCGGCGAGGGCACCCGCACGCAGGTGTGGACGAGCCTCGTCTCGGTCGCCGTGCTTGCCGTGTTCTGGCCCGCCGTGCGCAAGCGCCTGGCGAAGGTGCGGGCGCAGCGCGCAACCGTCGAGCTTTCGGCAGACGAGCGCGCTCCCAAGCGCCTCGACGCAGATGCCGCCGGATCAGACGAAGTGCCCGCGGGCACCGGATCCGACCGCTAACGCAGCAGCCCGCCCCGGGATTGATCCGGGGCGGGCACGCAATCTCTCACAGGGAGCGAAGCCATCCAGGCTTCGCTCCCTGTGTGCGTTGCGGCGCGAAAACGAGGCGCACGAACGGCGCGATCTCGCGCGGGGAACGGGCACGACGGCCCATGATCCGGACCAAACAGCGCCGCAGCGCGTATCGCCGCCAGCAACGCCTCAGCAGCGTGGGCCCACGAGCAGGCACGCCCAGAAACGCAGCAGGGGGCGGGCCAGAGCGATTGCTCCGGCCCGCCCCCTGGGGTGCGTTAGCGCCTTAGATGCGGGCTCCGAGGAGCCGCGAGATCTCGTTGGCCGCAGCGACCGCCTGCGGTGCGAGCCGCTCGATGGAGGTGCCGGGGTGCTCGAGCAGAATCGACGAGACCGACATTCCGTAGGCAGCCTCTCCCCGGTGATTGAAGATCGGCGCCGAGACGCACACGGTGCCGATCTCGTTCTCGCCGAGATCGAGCGCATAGCCGCGCGAGTTCACGCGGGCCAGCTCTTCCAAGAGCAGCTCAACATCGGTGTATGTGGCATCGGTGCGAGCGGGCAGCCCGGTGCGCTCGGCGTATGCGCGCACGAATTCTTCCTCGCGGTAGGCCATCGTGGCCTTGCCCATGCCGGTCGAATGCATCGGAATCGCCAGCCCCACGCGCGAACGCATGCGGTACGGCTTCGATGAATCGGTGCGAATGAGATAGACCATCTCATCGCCGGTGACCGCACCAACGTGCACGGTGCAGTCAACATCGGCGACCAGCCGGTCGACGATGGGCTGCGCGAGGGCCGCAATATCGAGCTTGGACAGTGCACGGCCAGCGAGCGTCATGAAGCGACGACCCGCGTGGTACCCGTCGGTGGCATCTCCGGTGATGAACTCTGACTCGACGAGAAAGGCAAGGAGGCGGTGCACTGTCGATTTGGGCAGTTGCGCGGTGTCGACAATGTCGGTGAAGCGTTCGTTTAACAGTGCGGCTTCAAGCACCGCGAGCGTTTTCTGGCCCGCGCTTTGAGCGGCGGGTTTCGCTGTTTCTGGCATCGACATCCTTCCTTGAACTAAGTGGGGGCATTTACAGATTACAGAGCCCCGCCCCTCATCTACCTGCGATGAGGGACAGGGCCCACTTTCATGTGCGCTGTGCGCGCTTAGACCATCTCGCTGATCTGCACGTGATCCATGTCGTCAAACGACTGGTTCTCGCCGGCCATGGCCCACACGAAGGCGTATGCCTGCGTGCCGACACCCGAGTGGATCGACCAGCTGGGCGACATCACGAGCTGCTCAGAAGCGACCATCATATGACGGGTCTCTTCGGGCTCGCCCATGAGGTGAACGACGCGCTCGTTGGCGGGTACATCGAAGTACAGGTAGAACTCGGTGCGGCGCTCGTGTGTGTGCGCGGGCATCGTGTTCCACATGCTGCCGGCCTGCAGGCGGGTGACGCCCATAACGATCTGGCAGCTACGAATGCCGTTCTCGTGGATGACCTGGCGCAGGCGACGCGTGTTCGCCGTGGTCTGGTCGCCCAGCTCGCGGATCGTTCCCTCATCGGGGCCGGCCAGCGTATTGGGGAAGGCCGTGTGGGCCGGTGCCGAGAAGCCGTAGTACTTGGCGGGGGTGCCACCATCGGCCGAGTAGAACGTGACGTCGCGGGTGCCGCGACCCAGGTACAGCACGGCCTCGGGGGCCATGTCGTACTCGACGCCGTCAGCAACGATGGTGCCCTGGGCGCCGACGTTTACGAAACCGATCTCGCGGTGCTCGAGGAAGAACTCCGAACGGATCTCGGGCACGGCCTCAAGCTTGAGCGGTGCATCGGTGGGGACTGCGCCCACTGCGACGATGCGGTCGTAGTGCGTGGCAAAGGTGCGGGTCTCGCCGGGCACGAGCACTTTTTCGATGAGCAGGTGATCGCGCAGCTCCTGCTGCGAGAAACCAACGATCTGGTCGGGTCCGATTGGGCGAATCATGTTTGAAGCCATGAAATCCTCCTGGTAGTGATGTGGGTGTTAGTTGAGCAGCCCGGCCATGCGAGGCAGCCAGAGTGAAATCTCGGGGACGAAAACGATCACGAACAGCATCACGATGAGTGCGAGCATGAACGGCATCAGCTTCACGATGACCGGCTCGAGGCGCACCTTGGCGACTTGCGCGCCGACAAAGAGCACCGGGGCCGATGGCGGGGATATCACCGCGATCGACAGGTTGAAGACCATGATGATGCCGAAGTGCACCGGATCGATACCGTATGACACCGCAATGGGCAAGAAGATCGGCACGAAGATCAGCATCGCGGGCGTGGGGTCGAGCGGAATGCCGATGAGGAGCAGGATGCCCATCATGATCAGCATCACGATGACCTTCGAGTCGGTCCAGCCGAAGAGACCGTCAGCGATGATCTGGGGGAGCCTTGAGTAGGTCATGACGTAACCCATGATCGAGGAGACCGCGATCAAGAAGATCACGATGGTGCTCGTGCGGCAGGCGTCGTACAGAATCTTGCCGAGATCGCGCAGGCCGATCGTGCGGTAGATGAAGGAAAGCAGCAGCGCGTAGACAACGGCGACGGCCGAGCCCTCGGTGGGGGTGAAGAAGCCGACGATGATGCCGCCGATGGCGACAACGATGAGACCGAGTGAGGGGAGCGCCTTGAGGAACGTGGTGAAGAATACGTTCCAGCCGGGGAAGCTGGTGCCCTTGAGCTCGGGGTGCTTGCGTGCGTACAGCGCAATGATGAACGCACAGGTCGCGGCCCAGAGCAGACCGGGGATGTAGCCGGCCATGAACAGTGCACCGATGGAGGTGCCGCCCGCGGCGAGCGAGTAAATGATGAGCGTGTTGCTCGGGGGAATGAGCATGCCTGCGGGGGCCGAGGCAACGTTGGCGGCTGCCGACATCGAACGGTCGTAGCCTTCCTTGCGCATCATCGGGCTCACGGTTGAACCGACGGCGGCGGCGGTGGCCACGGCCGAACCTGACACGGCACCGAAGATCGTGTTGGCCACGACGGTGGTCTGCATCAGTGATGCGGGGGCGCGGCCGACAAGCACGCGAGCGAAGTTAATCAGCCGCTCGGCGATACCGCCGTTATTCATAATGACGCCGGCAAGCACAAAGAAGGGGATAGCGAGCAGTGCGAACGAGTTGGTGCCGCGCAGCATTTGCTGGGCCGAGGTGATGGCGCCGCGATCGAAACCGGCGACGAGGAACATGCAGACTGCCGAGGGCAGACCGATGGAGACAGATACGGGGGCGCCGAGCGCGAGCAGCACAACCATGCCGCCGAGCAGTACGAGCCCGATGATGAGCGGATCAACCATTAGCAGGGAGCCCCAATTCCTGTGTTACTGCCTCAAGCTCGTCGTCGACGACCCTGTGACCCGGGTAGCTCTTCGAGAGCGTCCCTACGATGTGAAGAATGACGTAGAACGTCAGCAGTACGCCCGAAACGGGCAGCGCGAGGCTGAGCTGACCCTGCGTGAACGGCAGCAGCGGGTTCGTCTGCGTCCATGACATGGCCGACTGCATGTAGCCGCCGTAGAGCATGACGTACACAACAAACGCGAGCACTGCGAAGTACGCGAGCAGATCGACGTAGCGCTGAATCGCGCGGGGAAGCTTCTCGACGACGAAGTCCATGACCACATCTGCCTTTTCACCCACGGCGACACTGATGCCGATGAGGCTGAGCCATACGAAGGCGTAGCGGGCTGCTTCTTCACTCCAGGCGCTCGGGCTGTGGAGTACCAGGCGGGTGAATACCTGCCACACCACCAGCAGCACCAGCAGTGCAAACAGGGCGATGCAGAGGGCTCGTAGAGCTCTATCTAGCCAAAGGCGGAATATGGTCATGGACGTTCCTCGATTACGAAAAGCTCGAAATTACTTGGCGGCAGCGATGGCGTCGTAGATGGTCTGCGTCGTCTCGGTGGTCAGCATCTCCTTGTGGAGAGGCAGAACCTCCTTCTTGAACGCTTCAACGTCGGTCTCAACGAACGTGGCGCCACCCTCTTCTGCGCGCTTCTTCGCATCGCTGACTGCGGTGTCGAAGGCCGCGAGCTGCACGTCGACCGACTCGTCGAGCAGAGTCTCAAAGATCTCGCGTGACTCTTCGTCCATGTCGGCGATGACCTTGGGGTTGCCCACCAGGTAATCGGGCATCATGAGGTGCTTGGTGTACGAGTACACGGGGGCGATCTCGTAGTGCGACATGGTGCCGTAGATCAGCTCGTTGTTCTCGCCGCCGTCGAGCACGCCCGACTGCATTGCGGTGTAGACCTCATCCTGGGCCATCGGAGTGCCGACGCCACCCATGAGCTCCATCAGGCGCACGTTGGTGGGCGAGCCGATGACGCGAATCTTCTGGCCAGCGAGGTCTGCGGGCTTCTCAACGGCCTTGCTCGAGTAGACGTTGCGCACGCCACCGTGAACGGCAGCCAGAATCTCGATGTCTTGATCGAGCAGGGTGTCGTAGAGGTCGCCGACGATCTCAGGATCGTTGAGCACCTCCATCTGGTGCTCGGGTGACTCGTAGATGTAGGGCAGGTTCACGACCGAGAAGTCAGGGTTGAAGCTCTCAAGCAGTGAGCCAGCGATGAAGGCGAGATCGATGGTGCCCGACTGGACCTGCTCGATGGAGGCCTCCTGCGAGCCCAGCGTGCCATCGGCGAACAGTTCGAGCTTGTACTTGCCGTCGGTCTGCTCTTCGAGCTTGTCTGACAGATCAAGGATGGCCTCGGCCTGGGGGTGCGTGGGGGACTGGTTGAACGCAACACGGAAGACGGTCGTGTCGGCGCTGTCGCCGCCCGCTCCGTTGCTGCTGCAACCGGTCATTCCGAGTGCGAGTGCAGCAACTGCCGCGATCGCGAAAGCTGCAAAGGCACGCTTATTCATTCGTTTTCTCCTCATTGAGTAATTCGCGGGGATCTGGAGCAAAGCATCAGATAGGGACACAGTACATGAAAATGGAACCAAGTTCCAATTAGTGATACTGTGAGTGGAACAGTGTTCCATGATTGCACAACTTTGGACGCTGCTTGGACTGTTTTGCTCAGAGAAGAGAGAAATACGATGGCACGTGAGAATTATGCAGGTGGCGGTCGCGCAGCCCAGTACATCGGTGACGGTGATATGCGTGTGGTGGATCAGCCCGTTCCCACCCCCGGCCCCGGCCAGGTACGCATCAAGGTTGCATTCTGCGGTATCTGCGGCACCGATCTGCACATCTTGCACGGCAACATGGACTCGCGCGTCGAAACGCCGCAGGCCATCGGCCACGAGATGAGCGGCACCATCGACGCCGTGGGTGAGGGCGTCACCGCACTCGCTCCCGGCGCCGGCGTCACCGTGATGCCGCTCGACTGGTGTGGCACCTGCCCGGCGTGTGAAGCCGGTCACCAGCACATCTGCCAGAACCTCGACTTCGTGGGTATCGAAACGACCGGCGCAATGCAGCAGTTCTGGGTCGTCCCCGAATCGCTCGTTGTGCCGCTGCCCGAGGGCCTCGCGCTCGACCACGCCGCGCTCATCGAGCCGCTCGCTGTCGCCGCACACGATGTGCGACGCTCACGCCTCACCGCGGGCGAAACCGCCGTCATCGTCGGCGGTGGCCCGATCGGTCAGCTCATCTCGCTCGTGGCACAGGGCACGGGCGCTCGCGTCATTCTGGCCGAGCCCAACGCCGACCGCCGCGCTTTCGCCGAGCGCAACGGCGCCCAGGTCGTCAACCCGGTCGAAGAGAACCTCGCCGCCATCGTTGAAGCTGAAACGGGCGGCGCAGGCGCCGACGTCGTCTTCGAGGTCGCCGGCATCGCCGCGACCGCGCTCGAAGCGCCCCGCTTGGCACGCACCCGCGGCCGCGTCGTCATGGTCGCAATCCACGCCCAGCCGGTGCCCATCGACCTGCACCGTGTGTTCTGGCGCGAGCTCGAACTGATCGGCGCCCGCGTCTACGAACGCGAAGACTTCGAACGCGCCATCGAGCTGCTGGCCAGCGGCCACGTGCCCGCAGACGAGCTCATCACCCGCAAGGTGCCGCTCGCCGAGACCAAGACGGCCTTCAACGATCTCACCGATGCACGAGCACTGAAGGTGCTCATCGACGTACAGAACTAGCACGAAACAAGGAGACACAGAAGTCATGAATGAACTGTTCAACCTCACCGGCCTCACCGCAGTCGTCACCGGCGCACGCCGCGGCATCGGCTTCGCCATCGCTGAAGCACTCGCCGCTGCAGGCGCCGACATCATCGCCGCCTCGGCCACGCAGGAGCTTGAGGGCAGCGCCATCGAGAAGCGCGTGCGCGAACTCGGCCGCAACTTTGAAGCACACGCCGTTGATTTCAAGAGCCGCGAGGCCGTGCTGGCCTTCGCTGATCTCGTGAGCGACCGCGCCGACATTCTGGTCAACAACGCGGGCACGATTCGCCGCGCCCCCGCAGCCGAGCACCCCCTCGAGTGGTGGGACGAAGTGATCGACGTCAACCTCGACAGCCAGTTCGTGCTCACGCAGAGCATCGGCAAGAAGATGATCGAGCGCGGCAGCGGCAAGGTCATCTTCACCGCAAGCCTGCTGAGCTTCCAGGGTGGCATCAACGTTCCCGGCTACACCGCAGCAAAGTCGGCCATCCTCGGCCTGACGCGCGCACTCTCGAACGAGTGGGCCGCCAGCGGCGTCACCGTGAACGCGATCGCCCCCGGCTACATCGCCACCGACAACACCGAGGCCCTGCGCGATGACGCAGCCCGCTCGGCATCGATCCTCGAGCGCATCCCCGCGGGTCGCTGGGGCGAAGCCTCAGACCTCGGCGGTGCCGCAGTGTTCCTCGCGAGCCGCGCAGCCGACTACGTCACCGGCACGGTGCTGCCGGTCGATGGCGGATGGCTCGGCCGTTGAGCGCCGCAGCACGCAGCGTCTTCGACTTTCAGGTCGTTCCGCTCGCCGCGATCTCAGACCTTGACCGGGTGGCGGTCGTCGGCGACGGCCTCGTCGCGGGCGGGCTGCCCGTGGTCGAGGTGGCGCTTCGCGGCGACCTCGGTCTCGCGGCCCTCGAACAGTTCGCCAATCGCGGCGACCTGACGGTGGGCGCAGGCACCGTGCTGAGCGTCGACCAAGCCCGCAAGGTGCTCGACCTGGGCGCCTCGTTCGTCGTCACCCCGGGGCTCGACCCCGAGGTTGTGAAGTTTGTGCAGGATGCGGGGGTGCCGATCATTCCCGGCACGCTCACCCCGTCTGAAATTCAGGCTGCACGCGCGATGGGCCTGCACAAGGTCAAGCTGTTCCCCGCGGGTAACTTCGGTGGCCTGAACCTGATTAAGGCCTACGCCGGCGTCTTTCGCGACATGCAGTTCATGCCGTCTGGCGGCGTGAACCCCGCCACGGTGGCCGACTACCTGGCGCACCCCTCGGTGTTTGCCGCCAGTGGTAGCTGGATCGTTGAAGCCCCCAGCGTTGATGAGATTGCGGCGCTCGCTGCGCAAATTGGAAACGGAACCGCCTAATGTCCCTCCCCACGCTTCACGACGTCCTCACACTGGGCGAGAGCCTCGCGCTCATTACCGCGGCCGAAAACGGCAAGCTGCGCCGCGGGAGTGCACTCGAGCTCTCCTTTGGCGGGGCCGAAAGTAACGTCGCCATCGGGGTTTCGCGCCTCGGCGGTAACTCGGCCTGGATGGGACGCCTGGGGCGTGACGCGATCGGTGAGCTGATTCTTCGCGAGCTTCGTGCCGAATGCGTCACGACGTACGAATCCCGCGATGACGAGGTGCCCACCGCGCTGATGGTGAAGGAGCGACCCTTCCCCGGCCAGAGCCGACTCGCGTACTACCGTCGTGGGCAGGCCGGCAGCCAGCTGAGCCCCGCCGCAATCGATGAGCAGGCCATCGCTTCGGCGCAGGTGCTGCACATCACCGGCATCACCGCTGGCCTAGGCGAGGTGCCCACGAGCGCCCTGCACGCGGCGATTGATGCCGCCCAGGCCGCGGGCCGCACCGTCTCCTTCGACGTGAACCACCGCTCAACGCTGTGGAAGAGCGGCGAAGAAGCCGGTGCAGTGTACCGCGAAATCGCCAAGCGCGTGAACCTCATCTTTGCGGGTGAGGACGAGGCCGAACTGCTGGTCGGTGAGACCGACGTCGATCGCCAGATCGACGCGCTCTTCGCGCTCGGCGAGGCCTCGATCGTCGTCATCAAGCTGGGTGACGAGGGCGCGGTGGCGGCCACCCGTGAGGGCGAGCGGCTGCGCATGCCCGCCACTAAAATCAGCGTGGTCGACACGGTGGGCGCGGGCGACGCGTTCGTGGCCGGTTGGTTGGCCGAGCACGTGCAGGGCAAGGGGCTGCAGGAGTGCCTCGACACCGCGGTAGCCTGCGGGGCCTTCGCATGCACCGGCCTGGGCGACTGGGAGTCGCTGCCGACCCGCGACGAACTCGCGTGGTTGAACGCGGGCGACGCCGACCCCGTCATGCGGTAACTTCACTGCGTGACTGCGTAGGCAGCACAAACACTTCGCCCCGGCGACATCTAAAGATGTCACCGGGGCGAAGTGCGTTTCTTACTTCTTGCCGCGTGCGAGTTTCGACGGCCACCACAGCGTGCGACCGATATCGGTCGCGAGCGCGGGCACCAGTAGCGAGCGCACGATGAACGTGTCAAGCAGCACACCAAACGCCACGATGAACGCGATCTGGGCGAGGAACAGAATCGGAATCACCGCGAGCGCCGCAAATGTCGCCGCGAGCACGAGCCCGGCCGAGGTGATGACCCCGCCCGTGATGGTGAGGCCGCGACCGATGCCCTCGCGGGTGCCGTGCTCGAGGGATTCCTCGCGCACCCGGGTCATCAAGAAGATGTTGTAGTCGATGCCCAACGCCACCAAGAACACGAACCCATACAGCGGCACCGCCGGGTCTGCGCCGGGGAAGTGGAAGACGTGGGTGAACACGAGCGCGGCCACCCCCAGCGCCGTGCCAAACGACAGCACGGTCGTGGCCACCAAAATGAGCGGGGCCACGATCGAGCGCAGCAACAGCATCAAGATCAGCGTGATCACGAGCAGCACCACCGGAATAATCAGGGTGCGGTCGTGAATCGAGGCATCGTTGGTGTCAATCGCGGTCGCGGTGACGCCGCCCACGACGGCCGAGGTGCCGGCGAGGTCGCTGCGCAGCTCGCGCACGGTCTGCTCGGCCGCTGACGAATCTGCGGCATCGAGCAGGGTGGCCTGCAGCAGCACGTCGCCCGCGGCGACGGTGGGCTGCGGGGCCGGGGTGCCGGGCGGCCCAAACGCGGTAATGCCATCGACTGTGATGGGGGCCGTGCCGCTGGGGGAGTCTGCCGCGGTGACGCTGACGCCGTCAACGCCTGCGGTGTTCAGCAGCAGATCGGCGACCTGCTGCAGCTCAGATTCTTCGGTCAGTACATACACGGGGCTGCCCGATCCGCCGGGAAAATGCTCGCCCAGCGCCTGCTGGCCGTCGCGCGCCTCGCTCGCGCCGAGCACGAGGTCTGACTGCGGCACCCCGGTGGCATCGAGCTGCGACGCCCCGGCAACCCCGGCAATAAGCACCAAGACCGTGACGATCCAAATGGGGCGAGGGTGGGCGCGAATCTTCTTCGCGAGCGTGGCCCACGCGCCGCGCGGGCTCGCCTGCTCGGCGGCCACCTGATCCGGATCAAAGCGGGGTCGTCGCGGCCAAAATGCGGCGCGGCCAAACAAGAACAGCAGCGCGGGCAGCAGGGTGAGGGCGGCGAGCATCGCGAACACGATGCCGACCGCAGCGACCGGGCCCAGCGAACTGTTCGACTTGAGGTCTGAGAGCAGCAGGCACAGCAGGCCAGCGATCACCGTTCCGCCCGAAGCCAGAATGGGTTCGATCGAGCCGCGCAGCGCCTGCCTCGTGGCCTGGCCGCGATCGGCCATGACGCGCAACTCTTCGCGGTAGCGGGCCACATAGAGCAGCGAGTAGTCGGTGGCGGCGCCGATGACGAGAATGAACAGGATGCCCTGGGTCTGCCCCGAGAGCATAAACAGGCCCCATTTGGCGAGCCACCAGTTGACGAGCAGCGCGACCGTCAGCGCCATTACGCTCGTGATGAGCACCGCGACGGGCAAGAGCAGCGAGCGGTACACGATCACCAAAATGATGAGCACGGCGAGCAGCGTGACGCCAAGCAGAATGCCGTCGATGCCCGCGAACCCGTTGACCAGGTCGGCGGTGAATCCGGCGGGGCCGGTGACGTACACGTCGACGCCCGGCGGGGCAGCCTGACGCAGTTCGTCGCCGATGGCCGCGACCGTTTCATCAACGGGTTCAGACCCGTCGATCGGCACAAACGCCTGCGCGGCCAACCCATCTTCAGAGGGGATCAGCGGCGAGAGATCGGCGCCGATGCCGGGGACGGTATCGGGTAGCGCCGCGACCGCGTCGGTGAGCTCAGCGAGTTCGCTGTCACTGAGGGGTGTTTCGCTCGCGGCCACGACGACCGCGGGAATGGCCTCAGAATCGCGAAAGTCTGCGAGCCGCTCTTGCACCTGCGTGGCATCTGCCGAGCTGGGCAGGTAGGTGGTTTGGTCGTTGGAGGAGACCTCGCTGACCTTGCCAAAGTAGGGGCCACCGATGCTGCCGGCCCCCACCCACAACAGGATGAGCAGAGCAGGAACAACGATGCGGGTCCAGCCCCAGCCCCTTCGCCGACGCTCGGCGTGCTGCGGGGGAACGCTGGAGTGTATCTCCTTCGTGTGCTGCGGTGTCATATGTTGCCTCCGTGTGAGTGGCATGCGGGGTGCACGTTATAACCTAATTGATTGGCGGGTGTTGTGCACTTTCAGCCTAAAAAGTAGGTGGTCGTGTGCGCGAGTGAGGTTCGGCGTGGCGGCGAGGTTTTTAGTGTTCACGATCACCTTTTTCAGGTCTGGTGTCAGTCGAGAACCCATATGAGAGTTGAGGGCGGTGGGCACGGGTGCGTGCGTGTCGGGTGCGCGGGGAGACCAGTTGAAAAGTTGAACGACGAGTGACGCAGAACGGAAGAGTGTGTGCTGTCTCGGTGTGTTCTGTCGGGGATGGTCGTGACTGGCGAAACTGTGTGGTGGCGCAGCAACTTCGCGCGCCATCCGAATTTGAGAACATCTCAACACAGCTTGGAGATTCCCCCGTGAGGAAAACCGCGATAGGTGCATCGCTCGGCGTTCTGCTGCTCGGCATCACTGGTGTGTGCGCTGCAGCGCCCGCCTTGGCGAATGACGCCCCCGCAACGCAGCTCACCCCGAAAACTCTCGTGATTGGCGTAGACGGCGCCTCTTTTGACGTGATGGCCCAGGCCAACATGCCTAACGTGAAGGCTCTGCAGGCCGGTGGCCTCACCGCCGCGAGCAACCTGCCGGCTTCGCCCATGGCGCAGACGGTTTCAGGTGCCGGATGGTCGACCATCGCCACGGGTGTGTGGCCCGATAAGCACGGCGTGCCCGACAACAGCTTCTCGAACCCGCACTACGACCAGTACCCCGACTACCTGACGCGCGTCGAGCAGAACCTGCCCGACCGCGCCACGTTCGTGGCCGGCACCTGGGGCCCCATCGCGACGACCATCTTCGGTGGCGGCGTCGACACCCGCGTTGAGGGCGGCAACGATGAGGGCACCACCGCCCGCGTGGTTGAGCAGCTCACCACCGGCCAGCCCGACGACATCTTCGTGCACCTCGACGAGGTTGACGGTGTGGGCCACGGTTACGGTTCAAGCTCGGCCGAATACCTCGTCGCGCTCGACCGCGCTGACGCCCAGATCGGCGAAATGGTGGCGGCCGTCAAGGAGCGCCCCACCTACGCCAACGAAGACTGGCTCATCGTGGTGACCGCCGATCACGGCCACAAGCCCACGGGCGGCCACGGCGGCCCCACCAAGCTCGAGCGCAAGACCCACGTCATCGCGCAGGGCACGGGCATGACGCCCGGCCTCGTGCGTGACGACGTGAAGATCACCGATATTGCCCCCATCGTGCTGGGTCACGTGGGCATCGCGAACGATCCGACGTGGGATCTTGACGGTCTCACCGTCGACCAGATCATCCCCGACGACTTCGACACCCTGCGCCCGGTGCTGCAGACGGCCGTCACCGAGACCGGCCCCGAGCGGCTGCTCGGCTGGACGAACCAGGCGCCCGAGGGCTGGAGCGTTGACAACTCGAAGATGCCCACCGGCGGCACCCCCGAGTTTCACGGCTGGACGTTCATGACCGATGACTTCTTCTCGAACGTCGAGCTCGGGCAGAACCGCGAAAACAACGTGCGCTCACGCAACGTGTTCGCCGTCGCCGACTCTGATGAGTGGGATGATGCGGGCGATAAGAGCAGCAACAAGTTCGATTCGACGCTGGTAACCCCCGCGTACGAGCTCAACGGTGCAAGCACGGTTGATGTGTCGTTCGTCTCTGACTACGCAGTTGATGGCCCGCAGGGCGCCACCGTGTGGGCCTACTTCGACGAGGAATCAGGTGCACAGCGCCAGAAGCTCATCGAATACCCCGCTGACGGCACGCGTGAGAACCCCGTGAACAAGATCGAGCGCCTCGCCATCGAGCTGCCGCGCGGCGAGAACGGTCAGCTGCCCAAGACCGTAAGCCTGCAGTTCTCATACGCCGGCGTCAACAGCGCCTTCTGGGCCATCGACCAGGTGCGAGTCACCCAGCCCGACGCCCCGATCCCCGCAGAGCTGACGCTCTCGGCCAGCGAGGTCGCCGCCGGTGACACGATCAACATCTCGGGCACCGGGTTCACGGCCGAAGAAGCGCTGCGCGTTGAGCTGCGCTCGACCGTGCAGCACCTGGCCGATCTGTCTGCAGGGCTCGATGGCTCAATCGGGGCCGACATTGAGATCCCCGCCGCGACCGAAGCTGGCGACCACACCCTCGTAGTGGTGCGCGCTGATGGTTCAGAGGTGCAGCAGCCGCTCACCGTGACCGCCGCGCAGGGCACCGCCGATGCTGCGGGTGCTGAGGCCGACGCACAGGGCGCCGCTGACGGCGCTGGCGCTGAAGCCGATGCACAGGGTGGCGCTGGCGCTGCTGGAGCAGAGGCCGAGGGCGCTGCCCAGGGTGCGGAAGCTGACGCTCAGGGCGCAGCTGACGCAGCGGGCTCCGTTGCAGACGGCTCGGGCACCGCGGCAGCTGACGCGAAGCAGGCTGAGGCCAACGCGACTGGCTCGGCGCAGGGCGACAAGCCCGCCGACACGACCAAGCCCGGCGACACCGTTAAGCCCGGCGACACCGGTGCGAAGCTGGCCGCCACCGGCCAGGCCGCATCGATGGGTATCTTCGCGGCTATCGCCGCAGCAATTGTTGCCGCAGGCACCGGGCTCGTGTTCTTCGCGCGCCGCCGTCGCAACGCCTAACGCGTCGCAACGCTGATGCGCCGCCGCGTGCATCACATCAGCCCGGGTGGGTGAGCCAAAATGGCTCAGCCACCCGGGCTGGTTGCGTTGATCCGGGGCAGGGTTACGCGGGGAGTTCGGCCCGCACGAAGAAGCCGCCCGCGTCGGTCGCGCCGTGCATCACCGCGCCACCGACGGCCTGCACGCGCTCGGTCAGCCCGGCGAGCCCGAGGCCCGCGCCGGGGGAGGACACAGGGGACGCGCCCGCGGCAGCTCCGTTCATGACCTCGACCATGACCTCGCCGTGGCCCGAAGCCCGGCCCGCGGCGAGCTGCACGGTGACCTCGATGGGGGATCTGGGGGCGTGCCGCACCGCGTTGCTGAGCGCCTCTTGCACTGTGCGAAATGCGGTGAGGCCGGTCGCCGCTGGCACCGTTTCGAGCGCCGCAGCCGCCTCGGGCATGCGCAGTGAGATTTGCGCGCCCGAGTGCCGGGTGGCCGCGACCAGCGCGGGAATATCGGTGAGCGTGGGCTGCGGGGCGAGCTGCAGGGTCTCACGATCCTCGGGTGAGCGCAGCAGCCCGAGGAGACCCCGCATCTCAGACAGCGCCTGCCGCGACGACTGCTCGATCGTGTGAAATTCGTGCTCGGCATCAGCCGGCATCTCGGGCAGGCGGTACTTCACGGTCATCGCTTGCACGCTGATAACCGACATGCTGTGGGCCACGACGTCGTGCAGTTCTTGCGCGATGCGGGTGCGCTCATCGAGCTGCCGACGCTGCTCGGTGAGGCCTTCGGCCGCGAGTCGCTCGGCGCGCAATGCGCCGCGGCTCGTCACCAATTGGCGCAGCACCGCACCGAGCACGCCCGCGGCGAGCGAGACGCTCGCCGACACGATGATGTTGGCCCTCGACGCCGACCCCATGCCCTGCGGCAGAGCCAGCAGCACAGTGGCGAGCAGCACCCCAACCTGCGGAATCACCCACGCCGCCAGCGCCCACGGCCACGGCCGCCGCAGCGCGACAAGCAGCACCAGCAGGGCCTGCACGATGAGCATCATGACGGGCCAGGGCGCGGGGGCCGAGGCGACGTGCGCGCACAACACCGCAACGACCAGGGTGGCGACCGTGTGCAGGGCGATGCCGATGACCGGCCAGCGGGGCACCGTCACCAGGGCTGCCGCGCCCGCAAGCGCGAGGAGTATGGCGATCACGACGGGCACGCCGTAGAGCGACGCCAAGAGCGGCCAGTTGATCGCGACCGAAATGAGGGCGATGGTGCTCGTGACGATCAGGGTCCATCCGGATCGCGAGATGTTCGACGCGGGGATGGCGCCGGGGGCGGCTGGCAGCGTGGCGGGGTTGGCGCCTGCGGGCAGGGCAGCGGGGCTCGCTGCGGCACCTGAGGTCGCGGGTGCACCGCCGAGTGCGGCCGCGGTGACGGCGGCATCGAGGCGTGCCAGCCCGCGCATCACGAGCGGAATCGTGACGAGGAAGATGACGCCACTGACGACATTCGCGCCGATGTCGAGTGCGAGCGAGTGCGCAACCTCGTCGGGGAGCGCCCCGAATGTGAGCCACTTCGAGACGACCGCGGTGAGCTCATCGCGCGGCACGTATCCGACCCACAGCGGGTACGAGATGCCGCCGAGAGCGCCCGCTGTCCAGGTCGCCATGACCACGAACGTGAAGAGGCGTAGCGGAAACGCGATCAGCGCCTCGAATACGAGGTCAAGCCACCTGCGCGGTTCAGTCATGAGGCCGAGCAGCCCAGTGATGCCGGGGCGCTGTGGGGCGTACTGCACCGGGGCGAGCTCGGCGCCCCACCAGTGCAGGCGGGCCCGCGAGATGCGGGCAAGCAGTGAAGCGAGCAGCAGCGCGCAGGGCAGCAACAGGGCGCCCACCCACACCACGAGCGTGCCAAAGGCGAGCGCGGTGAGCGGCAGCAGCACAGTGAACGCGATCAGCGAGATGATGAACCCGGGCGCGACGTAGGCGTAGTCCTTGGCGACCTGTTTGGGGGAGTAGATCGGCCTGCCGGGGGTCGCGCGGGGAACTTTGGTCACCCCGTCAGCTTCGCGTATTTGGAGGTCGGGCGCTACTTGTGCGGTGTTGGGGGCTGGCGCTGCGGGCGCAGTCGGTGTGGACAGTGAGGGGTGCATGATGCTCACGCTACGGGCCGTATTAGCGCCCGCACATCACCCGTGGGGGTGACTGCGGGGGATACTCGCGGGGGATCTTTTTACGTGTGCCGCTCGTTATCATCGATACTATGCAGCCAGCTGAAGCAGACCAGGCCCCCATTCGCGTCGCGATTGTCGACGACCAAGCGATGGTGCGCGAGGGCTTCGGTGCGCTGCTGTCGGCGCAATCCGATATGACGGTGGTGGGCAGCGCCGCTGACGGCAGCGAGGCCGTGGCGCTTGTGCGGCGGGCACGGCCCGATGTGGTGCTGATGGACATTCGCATGCCGCGCATGAATGGGCTCGACGCCACCCGTGCCGTGCTGGGGATGCCTGGCGACGAACACCCGCGGGTCATCATGCTCACGACCTTTGACGCCGACGAGTACGTGTTCTCGGCGCTGCGAGCGGGCGCGAGCGGTTTCTTGTTGAAGGATGCCACCGCAGACGCCCTCGTGTCGGCGGTGCGGGTCGTCGCCGCAGGTGACGCGCTGCTGTCGCCATCGATTACCAGCAAGCTCATCGCCGACTATGCGGCACGGCCGGCACCCCGCGAAAACTCGACGATGCTCGCCGCGCTCACCACGCGTGAACTCGAGGTGATGACGCTGATTGCCTCGGGCAGATCGAACGCCGAGATCGCGCAGGAGCTGTTTCTTGCCGAGCAGACCGTGAAAACGCATGTGTCTCGGGTGCTGGGCAAGCTTGGTCTGCGCGACCGCGCCCAGATCGTGGTGGCGGCGTACGAATCTGGCCTCATCAGCGTGGGGCGGTAGCCCCAACTTGACCCTGACCCTAAGGGGAGGGTTTATGGTTCTCGCAGGAGGTGCACATGCACATCGGAGAACTCGCGCGCCTGGCCGGGGTGACGGTGAAGGCCGTGCGGTATTACGAACAGCTCGGCCTGATCACGCCCGTTCGTGAATCGAACGGGTACCGCTCGTTTACCGACGATCACGTTCGCGCGGTGATAGAGATTCGTGAGCTGGGCGAGATCGGTATCTCCCCGCTGAAAGCGGCACCTTTTCTAGAATGCCTCGACCTGGGGCACGAGCGCGGTGACGAGTGCGTCAGCTCGCTCGCCGTGTACCAAGACACGGTCGCCGAACTCGACCACATGATCAGCGCGCTATCGGTTCGACGGGCCGCCCTGCAGCATCGGCTCGAGCACAGCGCGGGGCGGTCATTTTCTGAGGTACCCGAAGCGCCCGCGGTCCTGGAGGTAGCAGCAGCCCCAGCACCCGCCGATTACACGGCGCTCCCCGAGGGGCTCCCCGTGCCGGCAGACGACGGTGCCGCCAGTCACCTGACCGGCATGGCGCTGCCCGCACTTACGCTCCCCACCAGCGGCGGCGAGGCCGTTGAGCTGGCCGGGCTGGGGGCGGGGCGCTCGGTGATCTACCTCTACCCGCTTACGGGCAAACCCGGTGTCGATCTGCCTGAGGGCTGGAACGCGATCCCGGGGGCGCGCGGCTGCTCGACCGAGGCCTGCGATTTTCGCGACCACTTCACGCTGTTGCGCGACGCCGGCGTCGAACACGTGTTTGGGCTGTCGAGCCAGACACCGCAGTACCAGGCCGAGGTCGTCGCACGGCTGCGCCTGCCCTTCGCAATGATCTCTGACGAAGAGTTTGCGCTGGGCGCGGCACTGAAGCTGCCCACCTTCGCAGCCCCCGGGCACGACCGGCTCTATGCCCGCCTCACGCTGGTGGTCACCGGCGGCGTCATTGAGCACGTGTTCTACCCCATTTTTCCGCCCAATACTCACGCGCAACAGGTGCTTGCCTGGCTCGAAGCGCACCCGCTGACAGAACAGGACCCCCAATGATCCAGTCACCCAGTGCAACGCCGCAGCAGGGCCCCAATGGCGCCGACAACGGGGCCGCTGCGCCAGCGGTATCGCCGATGACGTTTACGGGGTTGAGCGCGTTTCCGCTCACCCCGCTGCACAACGACCGGGTGGATGAGGCCGCCTTCACCGGGCTGATTCGGCGTCTCGCCGAAGCCGGCGTCGACTCGATCACCGTGCTTGGCTCGACCGGCTCGTACGCCTATCTCACCGCAGACGAGCGCGCGCGAGTGGCCCAGCTCGCGGTGCAGCACGCGCAGGGCACGCCGGTCATCGTGGGCATCGGTGCACTGCGCACCTCGCAGGTGCTCGAAAACATCGACCGTGCAACGGCCGCCGGAGCGAACGGGCTGCTGCTGGCACCCATGACCTATCAGGCGCTGACCGACGACGACGTCTACGAACTATTTCACACGGTGAGCGAGCACACCCAGCTGCCAGTCGTGGTCTACGACAACCCGGGCACCACACACTTCACGTTCAACACCGAGCTCTACGGTCGCATCGCCCGGCTGCCCGGGGTCGCCTCCATCAAGATTCCCGGGGTGCCCGTTGACCAGGCCGAAGCCCGCGATCACGTGAATGCTATTCGGGCGGCCGTGCCCGGCCACATCACGATCGGTGTCTCGGGTGACGCGTTCGCCGCTACCGGCCTCAACGCCGGGTGCGACGCGTGGTACTCGGTGATCGGTGGCACACTGCCCGCCCCCGCACTGGCCATCACCCGGGCGGCGCAAGCAGGTCGCCCGGCCGATGCTGAGGCCGCCTCAGCACGGCTTGCGCCCCTGTGGCAGCTGTTCGCCGAGTTTGGCGGCAGCCTGCGCGTGGTCGCCGCAATTGCCGAGCAGCTGGGCCTCGCCCCGCACCATAGCCTGCCGCTCCCCATCCAGGGGCTGACCGACAGCGACCGGGCACGCGTCGCCGGGGTCGTGCAAGAACTCGGCCTTGGCCAGTAGCGACGCCGGTAACCGCACGAACACGAGCCCCAACGGTGGGCGTCGCAGTGCCGTGTTAGCACGGTATGTGCTTGCGGCGACCCTGGTGCGCTCGGCCGACGGCGGCGCGATCGTCGCCATCGTGCTGCTGGCGCAGACCTCGGGGCAACCGGGCTGGGTCGCGGGGCTGCTCGGGGCATCGATTACGGCCCCACACCTGTTCGGCCCGTTCATTGCCCGCCGCCTCGATACCGCACCAGACGGCCGCAAGATCATCGCGCTCGCCGCCGTGATCCACGGCGTATTGCTGGCCATCGCGGCGTTGTTGCTGCCGGTGACCTGGCCGGTGGTCCCCGCGCTGCTGCTGATCGTGTCGGGGCTCTTCGGGCCGATGCTCACCGGCGGGGTCAGTAGTCGCCTGCCATCGATCGCGGGGCCTGCGCAGCTGAGCCAGCGGCGGGCGCAAGGCTGGGATGTGGCGAGCTACGGCTTCAGCGGCACACTGGGCCCGGCCGTGGTCGCGTGGGCGGCAGCAACGGTGAGCCCGCTGGCGGCCACCCTGCTGTTAGCCGGCGCTGCCGTGGTCGGTGCTGCTGCGGTGCTCACCCTGCCCCGCCAGCCCGGGCAGCTTGCCGCCGCGAGCGTGCCCTCGCCAATGCACACGCTCGCGGGAATCTTGCGCTCTGGGCCGCTGCGACGCACGCTGGGCCTCACCGTGGTGGTGGCATTCTCGGTGGCGGTGCTGCCGATCTACGCGGTGGTGGTGGGCCCGGTACTGGGCGGCGCCGCGCTGGCCGGCACGCTGATCGCGGGGTACGGCGTGGGCAACCTCGCGGGGTCTGTGCTGTTGATGATCTGGCCGCTGCGGGGCGACGCCGACAAACTCACGGCTGTGCTGGCCTTCACCGTGGCGCTCGCGCTGGCCACCGTGATCGCCATGCCCAACCTGGCCACCCTGCTCGCAGCGTTCGCGGCCACGGGCATCGTCAACGCGCTATTCTTCGCCGCCACGCTCGCGGCACGCAGCGAGTACGCTCCCGCGCAGTCACGTGGCCAGGTGTTCATCTGGGTCGGGGCGCTCAAAATCGCCGCCGGATCAGCGGGCACCGCGACCGCTGGCCTGCTGATCGCCGGCACCGCCTGGTTGCCGGTGGTGCTGGTGGCCGCGATCACCGCCGCGTCTGCGCTCTGGTGCGCCGTGAGCCTGGCTGGCCAGCGCGGCGGCACACCCTGACCCGGCAATCTTCGGTGGCGCGGCACACGGTGACTTGACCTGCGTCAAGGCCGAAGTGTGACCCGGTCGGTAGCGTGCATAGTGACGGCCAAGGAGTCGCCTGGCCACACCCCGCAACCGGGGTGACGTGAAAGGAATCACCATGACGAATGCTGTTGACACCACCCACACGCTGCTTCGCGCCGAGGGATTCTCATGCCCGTCCTGTGTCACCAAGATCGAGAAACAGGTCGGTCGGCTCGACGGCGTCGAGAACGTGACGGTGCACTTCGCATCGGGCCGTGTCGAGATTGATCATGACGCAGCCAAGACGTCGGTCGACGAGCTGATTGCGGCGGTCACGAAGGCGGGCTATTCGTCGAAGGCTGCTGCGTTCTAAACCCTACGGTCAATCACACGATACGTTCCTGATTCGAAAGGCAGCACACTCGTGAAGGCTTTGCGCACGTGGCGATACGGCAACTGGTTTATTTCGGTGGTGTCTGGTCTGCTCATTCTCGTGTCATTTGGGGCCGAGCACCTCCTCAATGGAGCGTGGAATGTGACGGTCGGCCCCAAGTGGTGGGTTGATGCGGGTGAGCACGCTCACGGGTCGGGCCTCGTCTTCACCCTCGCGAACGTGTTCATGTTGGCCGCGGTAATCGTGGCGGGCTACGGCATCGTGGTGAAGGCCGTGCGCGCGCTGCTGGTCAAGTTCATCAGCATCGACCTGCTCGTCTCGATTGCGGCGATCGGCGCGACCCTCATCGGCAACTTCTGGGAAGCGGCCGCCGTCACCTTCCTCTTCGCTGTCGGCCACGCCCTCGAAATTGGCACCATGAATAAGACCCGGGCAGCACTTGCTGAGCTCGTGGCCGTCGCGCCCGATACCGCCGTGGTGCTGCGCGATGGCGAGCAGGTCGAGATCGCCGCGCACCAGGTGCGCATGGGCGAGATCGTACTGGTCAAGAACGGTGCCAAGGTGCCCGTTGACGGGCAGGTGGTGTCAGGCTCGGGCGCGATCGATGAGGCCTCGATCACGGGTGAATCGATCCCGGTTGAAAAAACTAAGTCAGCCCACGTATTCGCTGGCACCATCTCGCGCGGCGGGTTCTTACAGGTGATGGCGACCGGTGTGGGGGCCGACACGACCCTCGCTCGCATCATTCACCGCGTCGAAGAAGCGCAAGACGCCAAAGCAAAAACGCAGGCCTTCATTGACCGGTTCTCGAAGTGGTACACCCCAGCCGTGATGGTGCTCGCCCTCGTGGCTGGCCTGCTTTCAGGCGACGTGGTGCTTGCGCTCACGCTGCTGGTCATCGGCTGCCCCGGTGCGCTCGTGATCTCGATTCCGGTGGCGATCGTGGCGGGTATTGGCCGCTCCGCCCGCAACGGAATTCTCATCAAGGGCGGCGAGTATCTTGAAACATCGGCCAAAATCTCGGCCGTGGCCGTGGACAAGACCGGCACCCTGACCGAGGGGCGCCCGCAGCTGACCGACGTGGTTGTGCTTGACGCGCATCTCGATCGCCGCGAGGTGCTGCGCTGGGCTGCGGCCGCAGAGGCCGGATCAGAGCACCCCCTCGCCCGCCCCATCCTTGACACTGCCCGCACTGAAGGGGTGTACCCCCGGGGGATCCCGGGCTCAGTTACACCGGTGGTGGGCAAGGGCATCGTGGCCGAAGTTGACGGCAAGCGCGTGCTGGTCGGCAACGCCCCGCTGCTGACCCAGTACGGCATCGTCAATGACGCGGGCGCGGCAGCCGCCGCCGACCACCTCGCGGCCGCGGGCAAAACCCCGATGATCGTTGCGGTCGATGGCGCGGTGCTCGGCGTGATTGGCGTCGCCGACACCATTCGCGAGGACGCCCCTGAAATGATCAGGCGGTTGCACGCCGCCGGCGTCGAAAAAGTCGTCATGCTCACCGGCGACACCCGGCTGGTCGCCGAAGCGATCGGCAAGGCAACCGGTATCGATGAGATCTATGCGTCGCTTCTGCCCGAAGATAAACTCGACGCCGTCGCGCAGATGCAGCGCGACGGGCACACCGTGGCGATGGTGGGCGACGGCGTGAATGATGCCCCCGCGCTGGCCACCGCTGACATTGGGGTGGCAATGGGGGCAGCAGGCTCGGCGGTGGCCGTCGAAACGGCAGACATCGCCCTGATGGGTGACGACTTGCTCAAACTGCCCGAGGCGATTCACCTCGCCAAGCGCACGGTGAACGTGATGCGCCAAAACATTGCCATTGCGCTGCTCACCGTGATCGTACTGCTGGTCGGCGTCTTTTCTGGCGGCGTCACAATGTCGATGGGCATGCTGGTGCACGAAGGCTCGGTGCTCGTGGTCATTCTGAACGCGATGCGGCTGCTGCGTAACGCCAACGGCGACACGAGCATGTCGCAGGCGCGAGCATCACGCTCCCGCACGAGCGCACCCATCATGGCAAGCTGAGGGTGAGCAACGCGATGGTTGCGGCGAACTACCCAACTGAAGGAGAGGCCCCGTCATTGTCTGTGGCAACCGAGGTGCAGGGTGACCAGTCGGGCGAGCTGTGTGTGGCTCGAGTACCGCTGTTTCGCGGGCTGACGCGTACCCAACAGCTGGAGGTCGCGGGGTTTGCACGCACCGTCAGATTAGACGCCATCGAGCAGGTCTATGCGGCAGGCTCCAACGTGTCGCAGCTGATGGCGGTGCACACCGGCAAAGTGAAAATCTCGCGCACCAGCCTGGCCGGGCACGAGCAGTTGATTCGAGTGCTCGGCCCTGGTGACTTCATCGGAGAATCGGCGTTCCTCACCGGCGCGACCCCCGAACACGCGGCGGAAGCGCTGGAATACACCGAGCTGTGTGTCTTTCGGCATGCAGACCTCAGTCGGCTCGTCGAGAAGCACCCGAGCATCGGGCTGCAGATGCTGCAGGGCGTCAGTCAGCGTTTGGACGACACCGAAGCTCGGCTCGCAACCGTCATCTCTGGCAACGTGAGTTCGCGCCTCGCAGATTACCTGCTCTCTTTGCCGGCGAAACCAGGCAACGATGCAGCCGTGCACGTTACGTTGCCCCTGGCGAAGAAAGACATCGCCTCGCTGATGTCGACCACCCCAGAGTCACTCAGCCGTCAACTGCGCAAGCTCACCGATGCGGGGGTGATCTCGCAACAGGATCGGGGCCAGGTCACCATCTTGGATGTGACTGCCCTCAGCGCACTGTCTACGCTCGCGAAGACCGGCTGAGGCGGCGCCGGATCAACAACAACGGCCAGCACGCTTGCGCGTGCTGGCCGTTGTTGACGGATGGTGTCTTGGCTTGCTTGCTTAGTTGGCGCTCGTCGAGGCCGAGGGGGCGTCGAGCGGCGCGGGCAAACCCAGCAGCGCATTTTCCACGAGCTCAGACAGCGCCGGATGGATCCAGTACTGTTTCGTGGCGACATCGTGTGCCGTCTGCCCAAATGACATTGCTTGAATCAGCGGCTGAATAATCGTTGCTGCCTCGGGGCCAATGGCATGGGCACCGAGCAGCAGACCGGTTGCGGGGTCTGCGAGCACTTTCAAGAAGTGGCCGTGATCCTCGCGGGCCCAGCCTGCAGCAATATCTGAATAGTTTTGAGTCTTCGAGACGTAGGCGATGCCGCGCGTGATCGCTTCGTGCTCGGTCACTCCCACCGAGGCAATCTGCGGGTTCGTGAACACTGCGGCCGGAACAAACCGGTGATCTGAGGCAATCAGGGCGTCAGGGTGCTTCAGGTTGTGCTTCACGACGCGCGCCTCATGGTTTGCGACGTGCTTGAGCTGGTGCGCAGCTGAAATATCACCCAGCGCGAAGATGCCCTCGACGTTGGTGCGCTGGTACTCATCGACAACGACGCGCCCGTGGGTATCGAGCGCGACGCCGGTCAGCTCAACCGCCAACCGCTCAGCGTTGGGCTGGCGGCCGGTCGCCACGAGCAGCACATCAGCCCGCAACGTTTGGGCGCCCTCGGGGCCGTCAACACTCAGCTCAACACCGGTGTCAGCTGGGCGCACCTCTGAGACCTGCGTGTTGAGCAGCACGGTGTAGCGTTTGGCCGCTTCAGTCGTGAAGAGCGCTGCCACGTCTTGATCCTGGGATTTGAGTAGCTGGTGGCCGCGTGCAATCTGGGTGACCTGCACCCCGAACGATGAGAACACGTGAGCGAACTCTGCGGCGATGTATCCACCACCGAGAACGATGATGCTTTTCGGCAGCTCATCGATGCGCATGATGGTGTCTGACGTGTGGAAGGGGGCCGCGCCGTCCACCAGCCCGGGAACGTCAGGGATCACCGCGTGCGCACCGGCAGCCAACACGAACTGGTCGCCGGTGATCTCGGTGGTGCTGCCGTCGTGCAGGTCAACGCTCAGGGTTTTCATTCCGGTGAATCGCCCGTGCCCCGAGAATACGGTGACGTTGGGGTTTTCGGGTCCTTCGCGGTATTCGCGACCCCCAGCTTCGATCGCATCGATACGGCCAAAGATCCGGTCTCGAATGCCGGGCCAATCGACCGCATTCAGCTGGGCATCGACGCCGAGGTTCTTGCCCTGCCGTGCGGCATCGGCGAGCTCTGCTGGGTGCACGAACATCTTGGTGGGGATGCAGCCCACGTTCAGGCATGTTCCGCCAAAGAGGCCAGCTTCAACGATTGCGATGGACTGGCCATCGAATTCGGGGCCCGGGATCGAATTGCCAGAGCCGGTACCGATGATGACGAGGTCAAAATGAGTCATAGTGAGTGCTTCAATCTGTCGAAGAGGCGGGGGAACAAATCAAGATGGGGGAGAGGCCGAACGGGTGCCCTGAGCGTCACACTCAGGGCACCGATGTCGGGTCAGGCGGGGTTAGCTGGACTGCGGGTACTCGGTGCGGCTGCGCTTGATCTCAAAGAAATACGGGTATTCGGCAAGGGCGACGGTCGCATCCCAGAGCTTCCCAGCCGCTTCGCCCCGGGGGATGCGGGTGATCACCGGGCCGAAGAACGCCACTCCATTAACTGCCACGACGGGGGTGCCCACGTCTTGGCCAACGCGGCTGATGCCGTCGCTGTGGCTGACGCGCAGATCTGCATCGTGCGCATCAGTGGTGGCGGCCGCCGCAAGTTCAGCGGGCAGCCCCACCTGCGTGAGGGCCTGAGCGATGACCTCGTCAAGATCCTTGGTGCCGTTAACGTGGATCGCGGTTCCCATGGCGTCGTAGAGGGGCTTAATCACTGAGGTGCCGTGAGCGGCGGCTGCCGCGGTGATGACCCGCACCGGGCCCCAACTCGCGTCAAGCATCGCGCGGTACTCGGGGTCAACGTCATTGTGCTCGTTGAGCACTGACAAGCTCATGACGTGCCAGTCAGCTGAGATGCTGCGCACGGTAGAGACTTCGTCCACCCAGCGTGAGGTGGCCCAAGCGAACGGGCAGATCGGGTCAAACCAGAAATCGACTTTTTCAGTGGTGGGCAGGGTGCTGACCGACACGATAGAACTCCTTGATTGAGATGCTGACTACTGCATGGTGTTGACGATGAGGGCGGTGAAGTTCAGCGTGCTGTGGCGATGCGCCAGAGCTGCGTGCGGAGTGCGCCGATCTCGTCCTCGTTGAAGTCACTGAGGGTGTTGGAAACGCGTTCGTCTCGCCGGGAAAGCGCCTCGTCGAGCACGCTCTGCCCAGCGGGGGTGGTGCAGGGAATGCGCACGCGACGATTGCGCGGATCGGTGTTTCGCACCAGGAACTCTTGTTTCTCGAGGCGGTCGAGAATCGACATCAACGTTGTCTTATCAAGCCCGAGTGTCTCAGCAATCTCGATCTGGGTGCGGTCAATGCCATCGCCGCACACCGCGAGTACGAGAGTGTCTCGCATGTCCTTCAATCCGACCTCTGCGCAGACGGCGTCGAAGTCGTTGGTGAGGACTTGCACAGCGCGATGCATCAGCCACGTCAGGTCTGAGGTAAACGGGTTGTCCATGATCGAGCAGGGCTTGAGGGTTGGAGTCTCTAAGTCAACATTGGGAAGCACGCTATCAGCCTACCGGGAATCGCTCGGATGATCCATCATGGGATCATCTTGATTCGGATAAACAGGGTAGATGGGGCCTTGGAAGGATCTTGAGATCTAAATAAAGGCGATTTCTCGGGTTGCGTCGTTATCGTTTCTGGGTATGGATGACACTGAAGGCCATAGACCGCGGCTCACCCGTTCAGCATTTGTTGGGGGTGAGCGATGACCGGGGAAATCTGGGGCATCCTGGCGGGTGTCCTCTTAACGGTCGGCACCGGATTGTTCGTGGCATCAGAGTTTGCGCTGGTGAGTCTCGATCGGCCAGAGCTCGAACAGCGACGCAACCGTGGCGAGAAACGGTTGGGGCCGACGATCTCGGCGTTGAAGATTACCTCGACGCATTTGTCAGCAGCGCAGCTGGGAATCACGCTGACCACGTTGCTGGCCGGCTATACGTTCGAGCCGGCGATCACCTCATTGATGAGTGGACCGTTACTGGGGCTGGGCGTGCCCGCTTCCGCAGTCGCAGGAGTCGGAGCAGTGGTATCGATCGTGATCGCAACGCTGTTCTCGATGATTCTGGGCGAGCTGATTCCGAAGAACTTCGCGCTCGCGGTGCCGTTGGCAACGGCGAAGCTCGTTATTCCGTTTCAGATCGCCTTCACCTGGGTGTTTCGCCCGATCGTGGCGCTGCTGAATGGCACGGCGAACCGGTTGATCCGAGCGATGGGGATCGAACCAAAGGAAGAACTCTCGGGCGCCCGCACCGCAGAAGAACTGAGCTTTCTGGTGCGCCGTTCTGCGCTCGAGGGCGCGCTCGACCACGACGACGCTGCGATGCTGCACCGCACTCTCGTGTTCTCGTCTCACACGGCTGAAGAGGTGATGACGCCTCGTGTGCTCGCTGAAATGCTGCCGCGCACGGCGACCGCCGCAGACGTCGTGCGCCTCGCGGCAGAGACGGGGTACTCCAGGTTTCCGGTGGTGGGTGACAGCGTCGATGACATACTCGGCGTCGTGCACGTGAAATCGGCGTATGCGATCGACTTTGAGCGACGCGAATTCACCCCGGTGACTGACTGCATGTCGGAAGCAATTCGGGTGCCCGAAACGGCTGGCGTGGGATCAATGCTCGAGGTGCTGCGTCGCCGGGGGTTCCAGTTCGCCGTTGTGGTCGACGAGTACGGCGGCACCGCAGGCGTCGTCACCCTCGAAGACCTGGTGGAAGAACTGCTCGGAGAAGTGCATGACGAGCATGATGAACCCGAAGACGAGATCATTCGAAGCGACAACAGCATCTTGTTTTCGGCTTCATTGCGCCCAGATGAGCTCTTTGACCGCACCCGAATCAGAGTGCCTGAGAGCGAAGAATATGAGACCGTCGCAGGCTACGTGTTCGATGTGCTCGAGCGCATCCCAGATCTCGGCGAGGAAATTCCGCTCACGCATGGTCGGTTGCGCGTCGACAGTATCGATGGATCGCGCATCACCCGGGTGCAATACCTTTCTGACGACCCCGCGTCAGACCCCGTGTTTGGCAGCACCAGGGACGGCATGATGGACGCATTCGAGCAAGGAGCCGAGCGATGAACGAGTACCTGCCCGGCCTGATCTGGCTAGTTGTGTTGCTGGTGGTGAATGCGTTCTTTGTGGGCGCTGAATTTGCGGTGATCTCTGCGCGACGCTCGCAGATCGAACCCCGAGCGGCCGAGGGGAGCAAGGCCGCAAAGACCACGCTGTGGGCAATGGAGCATGCCACGCTCATGCTTGCCACGAGCCAGCTCGGCATCACCGTGTGCTCGCTCGTCATCTTGAACGTTTCTGAGCCGGCGATCCACCACCTGCTCGAGTATCCGCTGCTGGCATGGACCGGGCTGACGGCCGAGATGGTCTCGATCACGGCGTTCGTCGTTGCCCTCTTGCTCGTCACCTTCCTGCACGTGGTTTTTGGCGAAATGGTGCCGAAGAACCTCGCTTTCTCGGTTCCGGATCGGGCGGCTCTGCTGCTCGCGCCGCCCCTCGTGTTTGTGTCAAAGCTTGTGAGCCCGGTGATCAAATCGCTGAACTGGGTCGCCAACATGGTGTTGCGCTTGTTTGGCGTCACACCAAAGGATGAGGCCACGAGCGCATACACGCTCGATCAGGTGGCGACGATCGTTGAGCAGTCCACCCGTGAAGGCACCCTGGAAGACACCGGGGGCACGCTTTCGGCCGCGTTCGAGTTCACCGAGAAGCGCGTGAGCGACGTCGCAGTGCCCCTGTCTCAGATCGTCCAGCTCCCGCTTGATGTGACACCACGTCAGGTGCAGCAAGCGGTGTCTGCGCACGGATACTCCCGATACGTGCTGCAGGGCCCAGACGGGTCGCCTGCCCGATACCTGCACATCAAGGACATCCTCGTGCTCACGACGCAGGAGGCGATCGACGCGCCAGTGCCCGCCGAGCTGACGCGCGCACTGCCCGAGGTTTCCCGCGCAGATGATCTTGAAGACGCGATGGATGCGCTTCGAGCGAGGGGTGTGCATATCGCCGGCGTTCGCGATGCTGCGGCGAAAATCACCGGGGTGCTCTTTCTGGAGGACATCATCGAGGAGCTTGTCGGTGAGGTGCAAGATACCGCCCACACCATGTAGATGGTCTGCGCCGAGAAAGCTGCGATAGCGGGAAAGTAAAAACTCCGGCACGATTTCTCGTGCCGGAGCTTTTGCATCTTGCGTATCTGGTGCGCCCGAAGGGATTCGAACCCCTGGCCTTCTGATCCGTAGTCAGACGCTCTATCCAGCTGAGCTACGGGCGCTTATTGGCTTGCCAACTCGATAAACCTTACACGAGCGTAGTTGTGAACGCGCTTCGCTGCGATCCCCGGCGCGCCAGATCTCGATCGCGCCACCACCCGCAAACGCAAAAATACCCGGTGTGAAATGATTTTCACACCGGGTGTTTTTGCTACTGTGCGCCCGAAGGGATTCGAACCCCTGGCCTTCTGATCCGTAGTCAGACGCTCTATCCAGCTGAGCTACGGGCGCTTATTGGCTTGCCAACTCGTTAAACATTACACGAGCCTGCTGTAAAGCAAAAATCAGCGCCCCAAAAGGGCGTTCCCCGGGCGGGTCGCCACGAGGGGGTATCCTAGAGCGTGACCGAAACAACCGCACAGCTTGCCCTTGCCCGCGCCGAAGACCTGATTCTCGAGATTCCTGATTACCCCAGCGAGGGGATTATCTTTCGAGACATCACCCCGCTGATCGCCGATGGTGACGCGCTGCGTGCCACGGTCGACGCCATGATCGCCCCGTTTGCGGGCCAGTTTGATGTCGTCGCCGGCCTCGAGGCCCGCGGGTTCCTCTTTGCAAGCGCGGCCGCATACACGAGCGGTGCCGGTCTGATGCCGGTGCGCAAGGCGGGCAAGCTGCCCCGCCCCGCAGTGACCGTTGAGTACTCGCTCGAGTACGGCAGCGCCGTCATCGAAGCCCACGGCGACTTCCCGCGCGGCACCCGCGTGCTGATCCTTGACGATGTGCTCGCAACGGGTGGCACGCTGGCCGCCGCGCACGATCTGATGGAGCAGCTGGGTTACGAGGTTGCGGGCACCGCGGTGCTGTTCGAAATTGAGGGCCTGGGCGGGCGCGAGGCGCTGGGCGACCACGAACTGCACACGGTTTTCACCAGCTAATCGCACGGCGATAGCGCGCTGCCGGGGGCCGCCGGGGCCGACGCCTCGGCCCCGGCGGTCGCCGCATGCCCCAGATCGCGAGACAATGGGCACATGACTGACGCGACACTGACGTTTCTTGCGGCCCGAGACCAGCTGCTGAGTCTGGCTGGCGATCCCGATCGCGCTAGGCGCGAGTTTCGCTGGCCCGATGTGGGCGCGCACTTCAACTGGGCGCACGACGTCTTTGACGTCATCGCCACGGGCAACGACACGACCGCGCTGTGGATCTCTGAGCGCGACGGCAGCGAACTGAAGATCAGCTTCGATGAGATGCGCCGCCGCTCAGATCAGGTCGCCAACTGGATGCGCGGCATCGGCGTGCGCAAGGGCGACGTCGCGATGCTGATGCTCGATAACCGGTTTGAGCTGTGGGAAATCATGCTCGCCGCGATGAAGTTGGGCGTCGCGATCCTGCCGACGTCGATCGTGCTCGGCGCCGCCGAGCTCGCCGACCGCATCAAGCGCGGCGGCGTGAACTGGGTGTTTGCCGGCCCCAACGACGCCGTCAAATTTGCGGGCGTACCCGGCCGCTACCGCGGTGTGGGCGTGGGCCTCGAAGCCGGCACCCAAGACCAGCGCGCCCTGCTGTACGACTGGGAGCGCTACGAAGAGTCGCGCGCCGCGGGCACCGCCGCGATTCCCAACCGTTCGGGCAGCAATGATGCCGCGATTATCTACTTCACCTCGGGCACTACGAGCCTGCCCAAAATCGTTGAGCACTCGCACGTCAGCTACCCGCTCGGGCACCTCACGACCCTGGCCTGGATCGGCGTGCGCCCCGGCGACACCCACCTCGTCATCAGTGCCCCCGGCTGGGGCAAGCACGCCTGGTCGAGCTTCTTTGGCCCCTGGCACGTGGGCGCCACGGTCTTCGTGGTGAACTCGCCCCGCTTTGATCCGGCGCATTTGATTGCCGAGCTCGATCGCGCCGAAGTCGCTACGTTCTGCGCCCCGCCCACCGTCTGGCGCATGCTCATTCAGCACAATCTCACCGAGAAGCCCCGCGCGCTGCGCGAGGTCGTCTCGGCCGGCGAGCCCCTCAACCCCGAGGTGATCGCGCGCATCAAGGAGTGGTGGGGGCTCGAAATTCGCGACGGCTACGGCCAGACCGAAACCACGGCCCTGATCGCGAATATGCCAGGTGACCCCGTGGTCGCGGGCGCCATGGGGCGCGCGCTGCCCGGCGTCGATATCGCGCTGATTGATCCGCTCACCGGCGCAGAAACGAGCGAGGGCGAGATCTGCCTGCGCATGGGCGAGCCCGGATCGCGCCCCGTCAACCTGATGACCGGGTATCTCGGCAACCCCGAGGCGACCGACCAGGCGATTCAGGGCGGCCTGTTTCACACCGGCGATGTTGCGGTGCAGAGCGAAGATGGCGTGCTGACGTTTGTGGGCCGCACCGACGACATCTTTAAGTCGAGTGACTTTAAGGTGTCGCCGTTTGAGGTGGAGAGCGCGCTCCTCGAGCACGATCTCGTTGCCGAGGCGGCGGTCGTGGGTGCTCCCGACGACACGAAGCTGAACATCACGAAGGCGTATGTGGCACTGGCCGCTGGCGTCGAACCCGATGCCGACACCGCGCGGGCCATTCTGGCGCACGCCCGGGTGGCCCTGCCCGCCTATATGCGGGTGCGCCGGGTCGAGTTCTTTGAACTGCCCAAGACCGCCTCGGGCAAGATTCGCCGGGTCGAGCTGCGGCAGCGCGAAGAACGCGTGCACGAGCTCGGCAAACGCAACCCGAATGAGTGGCGCGAGGAAGACTTCCCCGACCTGAAGGGGTGAGCTGTCATCTGGCGTCACCTAATTGGGGCGGTGGGCGCGCGATCTGTAGTTTCAAAGCATGACGAAGATTGAGACGACCACCGCCGGAAGCCTGCCTCGCACGCAGGCCCTCATCGACGCGAACGCTGCACGCACGTTCGAGGACGACGGCTTCACGCTGAAGTCGACGCCCGAGTACGAAGGCCTCGTGGCCGAGGCCGTGCGCGACGTCGTTGAGCGTCAGCGCAACGCCGGCATCACGCAGCCCGGCGACGGCGAGTTCGGCAAGGCCATGTCGAACGCGGTCGATTACGGTGCCTGGTGGGCATACTCGTTCCAGCGCAACGCTGGCCTGTCACTGACCGGCCAGAACATCTACACGCAGGAGCCCGTGCGCTCAGAGCCCGGCAACGTGCAGCTCACTTCGTTCCCCGATCGTCGCGACTGGAGCATCTTCGCTGAGGCGTACCAGGATCCCTCGAGCGGCATCTCGACGGGCAAGAACGCCACCGAGTTCCCCGCCACGACCGGCCCCATCAGCTACACCGGCCAGGCCGCCATCGCCGCCGACACCAAGAACCTATCGGCCGCCCTCGAGGCCGGCGAGACGGGCTTCTTGACCGCGATCGCTCCCGGTTCGGCCGCGCGCATCGACAACAAGTTTTACCCGACCGAGCAGGCACACATCGATGCCTGGACGGCGTCACTGCGCGAAGAGTACAAGGCCGTCACCGACGCGGGCCTCATCGTGCAGCTCGATGACCCCTCGCTCGCTGAGAACTGGGATCAGATCAACCCCGAGCCGAGCATCGAGGACTACCTCGCGTTCACGCAGATTCGCATCGACGCGATCAACGAATCCATCAAGGGCTTGCCCAAGGAGCTCGTGCGCCTGCACCTGTGCTGGGGTTCATGGCACGGCCCCCACACCACCGACATCGAGCTGAAGCACATCCTCAAGACCGTGCTGAGCGCCAACGTCGGCCAGATCTCGTTCGAGGCCGCCAACGCGCGCCACGAGCACGAGTGGTCGGTATGGGAAGACAACAAGGACATCATTCCCGATGACCTCGTACTCGTTCCCGGCGTGGTGGGTCACTCGACGAACCTCGTCGAGCACCCCGAGCTCGTCGCACAGCGCATCGAGCGCTTCGCGAAGGTTGTGGGCCCCGAGCGCGTCATCGCGGCGACCGACTGTGGCCTCGGCGGCCGCGTGCACCCGCAGATCGCATGGGCCAAGCTCGAGTCGCTCGGTGAGGGCGCTCGTCTGGCTGCAGCACGCATCTAAGTAACAGCGAAACCCCGAGCTTTGAAAGCGAATGCTTTCAAAGCTCGGGGTTTTGTGTGCCCGGGCCTCTTAGGCGCGCTCCGAATGCGCGCCCAGCGGGCCTAGCTCGCGTTGGCGAGGATTGCGTGGCACCTGGCCACGCGATCCCGCCACCAGGTGTCGCGATCCGGGGCCGCTTCGAACTTCGTCAGTAGTTCGTCGTCGAGCACGGGGCGCCGCACCGCGATCGCGCCGTCAGCTGGCACGAGCGAATCGCGCGTGACATCGCCCGCGAGCAGCGCCACGGTGCCGAGCCCGCACGCGCCCGCGAGCATCCCCTCGGGCAGCGCCGCCGCGAGCTGCAGGCCCATCGCGATGCCGACCGAGGTGTCGAGTGCGCTCGAGACGACCACGGGCAGCCCGGCTTGCTCGACGATCTCGAGCGCCCGGCGCACCCCGCCCAGCGGCTGGGCCTTGATGATGAGCAAATCTGCGGCTCCGGATCGCGCCACCGCAAGCGGGTCACTCGCCTTGCGCACGCTCTCGTCGGCCGCGATGCGCACGAGCGGTGCCATTGAACCGGGAACCCGCTGATTAAGAGTCACGAGCTGCGCCCGCACCTCCACCAGCTCGTCGACGGTCGTGCAGGGTTGCTCAGCGTAATCGAGATCGAACTCGGCGAGCGCGGTGAGTGCGGTGACCGCTTCGTCGACGCTCCAGCCGCAGTTCGCGTCGACGCGCACGAGCGCATCGGGGCCCATGGCCTCGCGCACGGCGCGCACCCGAGCGACGTCGTCGGCGAGGGTCTGCCCGCGCTCGGCCACCTTTACCTTGGCGGTGCGGCAGCCAGGAAAACGGGCGAGAATGGCCGGCACCTCGTGGGCGGCCACCGCGGGCACGGTCGCGTTCACATCGATGTTTTCGCGACGGGCCGCGGGCTGCTCATGCCAGCCGAAGTCGAGGGCCGCGGCGAGCCAGGCGGCCGCTTCTTCGTCGGCGTACTCGAGAAACGGCGAGAACTCGGTGGGACCCTGCGGCCCGTCGATGATGACGGCCTCGCGCACCGTGACCCCGCGAAAGCTGGTGCGGGTGGGAATCGCGACCACTCGCGCACGCGCCAGCACGTCGGCGAGCGCGGGGAGCACGGTCGGCTCGAGTGGGGGAGCGGTGGGAAGATCGGCCCGATGAGCAGTCATACCTCGATCTTGCCACTCATCGGGCGCGCACCCCAGAAAGCTGCGCGCCCTGGTTAAGTTAGGCGGCGAGCCAACCCAGCGCGTTCGCGGTGATCGCCCCGAGCATCAGCGCCGCGACGGCCGCGCCGCATGAGATGAGCACCGTTCTGAGGATCGCGACGGTGTCGATCTTTTCGCCGCCGGGCGTTGCGTCACGCTGTGCCACGCGCTGCGCGAGCTCCACACGCGACGGTGAGGCCATCGACGAGAACCCGGTGGTGGAGTTCTGCAGGCCGAGCGTGGCCGCCGAGTTGATGCCGAGCGAGTTCGAAGCGCCCGTGAGGCCGCCGGCGAGCATCGCGGCCGCGCCACTGTTCGAGTTGGTGATGTAGCCGCCCAAGAAGCCGATGACGGGAATCAGGGGCACGAACCAGCGCCCGAGGCCCGCGGCCTGGTCGGCAAGTTCGGCCGTCATGCCGTTCACCGACAACAGGGTGCCAAACATGATGTAGAGCACGTTCACACTGCAGATCGGAATCCATAGGCGTGCCCCGCGCCCCACCGACAGCTGCGCATCAGAGCGGGCGATGCCCACGAGCCTTGGGGTGAATGCGGCCGTCACCATCAGCCACAGCCCCGGGCTCGTGAGGAGAGCGGTCCATGCGCCAAACCCGATGACCAGGTTGAACGCCGACACCGCGAGCATCGACACCGTGAGCACGCCGTAGGGCAAGAAGGCGCGCACGGTGACGCGGTCCATGCTGGGTGGGCGGTGTCCGTGCAGAGCGGCGGCGACCAAGAACACGATGATGCCCACGAGCGAGGCGAGCACGCCAGCGATCGCGGGGGTGAGCCACACGTTCACGGTGAGCAGGGTCGCCCACATCAGCACCGACGCCGTCACCCATTCGCCGGCCCAGCGCAGCGCACGCTTCGCCCCGAGACCAATGATCGCGACCGAGGCACCGAGCACGAGCTGCGGCAAAATGTTGAACTTCGCCGCCCAAATGCCCAGCTGCGAGAAGTCGACCCCGCTGAGCTCAGACGCAATCAAAATGCCGGGGCCAAGCGAACCCCAGGCACCCATCGTGAGCCCCACCAGGCCCACCGTGGCGGCCTTGGTGAGCCCCAACCCGAGCCGGGTGAGCAGCGGTACCGCGATGATGACGCCCACACCGAAGCCCACGAGTGACTCGGCCAGCGGGGCCACACAGATACCCACCATCAACATGGAGCGCTCAAACCCGCCCGCGGCCCGGCCCAGCCAGTCGCTGATGCGGTCTTGCGCGCCAGACGCCGCCAGGTGCTCTGACAAGACGATGCCGCCCAACAAAATGAACATCACTGATACCGTCACCGTCGACAGCGAGACAGCCCGATCGGCGAGCTGTGCGCCCTCGATCGGAAACCAAAATCCGAGCACCAACGCCACCGCAATGGAAACGACCACGGCGTACAGTGCGGGGACTCGCAGCAGAATCAGTCCAATAACGCACAGTACGGGCAGCGCTGCAAGCAGCGTGTGTAAGGTCTCCAACGATCACTCTTCTCTGGGTGGCTCAGTGAGGGATCAGCACGCGCGATTCCCAACTCACCAGTCTAGGGCCGTGGGCGAAACCATCTGACACGTGTCGACGAGTGTGTGGCACGATCGAAGAGTCCCCATGCCCCAGGCGAAAGGCAGCACCCGTTGACGCAGACCACCCCGGCGAACGCATCAGCATGGATGACCTCGTGCAGTGTAAGCAATGATGCTCCTTCTTAAAACAAATGAAGTCAAGGGGATGTGGGAAACCGTTTTGTTACGAGTCCAGAACCTCCATCTGGATCAGTCTAAGGTCGAGTTTGGCGCTCGATGCAGGAACCGTCATATCAGCTTCGGCAGTCCGTGGGAGGCGAATCCTAGAACGATGGATCGTTCAAAGGTGAGATTGTAGTGAGCCGTTGCATTAGGCGGTGAGCAATTCTCATGAATTCAGCCGTTGCCGGAGAAATTGCGCCGCCCTTTTTTGTGATGAACGCATATCGCTCGTAGTGCGGAGGATCGAGCGGCGCCCAATAGAGGTTTCGCTCTTTTACGAGTGAACGTACTACGTGGTAGGACGCGAACGTATCGCCGAGTCCTTCTGCGGCAAGATTTGCCGCATGGGTGCTGAACTCAACCTCGATAACTGGCTCCAAACGAATACCAGCACGCTGCGCGCGCTCGAGGAGAGAAATTCGAAGTGGATCTCGTAAGGACCAGCTTGATTCAGCAAGGATGAGCGGACGGTCCGCCATGTCAGCAATACTGACTCCAGTAGGGTTCGGTAGCGGGTCTTTCGATATGTAAATGACTTGGTCAGAAAAAATAGCGGGGCTGACCTCAAGCTCACGATCATCGACGGGGAGCTGTACGAGCCCAGCCTCAAGCTGGCCTGAGCGCACGCCATCAGCGACCTCGGAGGAGTTCAGCCCAGTAATTCGAACTTTCACGTTTGGGTGTAAGCCTCTGAATTCGCGGATCAGATCAGTAAGTAAATAAAGATGCGCGCTGCTGAAGGTTCCGAATGAGACCATGCCGACTTCGACCGAACGGAGCCGACGACTCCACTCGGCAAAATCCTTAATACTGCGTAGCGCTTCCCCAGCTAACGGCAGCAACTGTTTGCCCGCATCCGTGAGCTGCAGGCCTCGTGAAGTTCGGGTGAATAACGAGACTTCCAAACTTTGCTCGAGATTACCGATTTGTTCTGAAATGCTCGGCTGCGCAATGTGGTTCTCTGCAGCAGCGCCAGAAAAGGTACCGATCTGGGCGGCAGAGATGAAATATTCGAGCTGACGGACTGAAGGAAGTTGCATGCTACTCACCTTTGAGTGGTTCTACGGATTGGCGTCGGCCATGTTTCGTGGAGATTAAAGATTGTCGGTTTGAGCGGCAATGACCTGGAGATAAACCGCGGGAAACTGCCAAAGCTATCGCATCATAGGTTAAACCTATTGCTGATAGTCGCTAATTAGCATTGTCCTGGGTATTGATGCCTGTTGCAATAGTGCCCAACGCAATAAAGGAGTTCAGCGTATATGAATGCAGAGATTCAGACCGTAGTCGTCACTGGCGCAGCATCAGGGATGGGGCGCGCAACCGTCGACCTTTTCCTCGCAGAGGGGTGGAATGTGCTGGGGCTTGATGTAGTCCCAGTCGATCTTGACTCGGAAGGCTCCGGCCGGTTCTCGAGTCATATAGCCGATGTCCGGTCTCGCACGTCAGTCGAAGAGGCTCTCGCGGATCTATTGCCGGCTGACGGGCACATTGACGCTATCGCAAACATTGCGGGTATATACCCACCCACCAGTCTTGACTCATATACCGAAGAGGCCTATCGGAGGATTTTTGACATCAACGTTTTCGGTGTGGTCAATGTGGTTGCTGCGGCAAAGCCGTATATGAGTGACGGGTCGGCGGTAGTGAATTTCTCCTCCGTGGATGCCTTTGAGGTCTCGCCGGGACAACTTTTCTACGGCGCATCAAAGGCAGCAGTTGTCATGCTGACAAAAGCTCTCGCGCTTGAATTGGCGCCGCTTGGAATTAGAGTCAACGGCATTGCTCCTGGGTGGGTTGCCACTCCGGGCAACGCGGCGACTGGGCGGATGGAAGCTGCCGCAGCAAAGATTCCTCTTGGGCGAGTAGCGCTTCCCTCAGAAATTGCGGATTGGGTCCTGTTGCTTTCAACACCTCGCTACACGGCATTCATGACCGGAGACACCGTGACCTTGTCAGGAGGAGCAGTGATCAGGCAATAGGGGTACTTGAGACATCACTCGATAACTTAAGGAAGGCAATAATGGCCAAGATATTTTCCTCCGAAACCACGGTCGTTGTGACGGGGGCTGCACGCGGTCAAGGCGCGGCTCATGCGTCGTTGTTAGGCCGTCCTGGAGTGCGAATTATCCTGACAGACGTTCTCGACGACGAAGGTGAGCGAACTGCGGCGGTACTTCGAAGCTCTGGAGCAGACGCGCATTATCGTCGACTTGACGTGACGAATCCGGATGATTGGAATCTGCTTGCGGAGGAGTTACGCGGGTCTGACCTGCCGTTGACGGGGCTCGTCAATAACGCAGGAATACTGCGCTATTCCTCAATAGTCGAGACAAATTTGGATTCCTGGAAACTTCATGAGCAAGTCAACGTGCATGGAACCTTTCTAGGTATCCAATCATTGGCGCCGTTGATGGTTGCCAACGGTGGAGGATCGATTGTGAACGTCTCATCGACTGCCGCGTTGAACGGAGCAAAAGGATATGCAGCCTACTCAGCTTCGAAAGCAGCGGTGCTCGCCCTCACTAAAGTCGCGGCGTTGGAGTTCTCCCCCAAAGTCCGAATAAACGCGATCTGCCCGGGTGGAGTCGAGACCCCAATGAACGACTTTGAGCCGCAGGGCGGTTCAAGTAGCTCGGCACCGTTAGGGCGGAGGGCCCTCGTGGAGGAAATATCCCCCCTTATCGAATACTTACTGAGCGCCCGAGCATCATTCGTTACTGGGGCTAGCTACACGATTGACGGCGGACTCACCATCTAACCCAGGACTGGCGCAAAGACGCGCTTCAGGACCTTCCCTAGAGAGAAATGGAATCAAAATGAAGAAGAGTAAGAAGCTCACGAAATATGTTGTTGCTGCGGCTACATTTGGGCTTGCCTCGATGATGCTGGTCAGCTGCAGCAGCGCGGGCAACGACGCCAGTGCGCCAAAAGAAGACTGCACCCCAGCTACCGAAGGGCTCACAACAGTTTCCGACGGCACGTTGACAGTAGGTGTTCCCGAAAACCTGCCCTATACCCAGACGACAGGTGATGACGCTGATGGCTTTGAAATTGCTTTGGTGCGAAAGCTCGCTGAGGCCGAATGCTTGTCGCTCAAGTTTGTATCAATTACCTACGGCAATGGGGTGCCGATGATTAGCGAGCAGAAGTCTGTCGACATGATTACAGGAGGCTGGTACGTCACGGAAGACCGTGCCAAGAAAGTAGGGTTTACCACCCCCACTTACTTCGATTCGATGGCGATTGTCTCTGCATCTGGAGCAAACACTGTTGAAGACCTTGAGAGTATCGGCGCTGTCGGCAGCGCCGCAGGGTTCTCCTGGGAAGCTGACATGACCAAAGTCCTCGGAGACAACTTGAAAACCTATCCGAGCACTATCGAGATTAAGCAAGACCTGATTGCTGGCCGGCTTAAAGCGGCGCTCGATGGTTATGCGGTCGCAACAGTGGCATATGAGGACACTGATTTTAAAGTCGAGATTGCAGGACCTGATGATCGCGTAGCGATCACCACGGACCAACCCGTTATCGCCTTCCCCGTTTCGAAGGATAATCAGGAACTCAATGACGCATTGAGCGTACAAATTGATGCATTCCGGGGAGATGGAACTCTGGCCGAAATTCTTGCGGAGTGGAACCTGCCTGAAGACCTTGTGATCCCGGCAGAGCGGGCCGCGAAGTCTATCCGATAGAAGTTGCGATGAGGGCGGGGTAATAACCCCGTCCTCACCCAGTCTCAAGAACGGAGAAAGATCAGCATGACCACCCCCATCCTCACCAAGGCAATCGACATTCCGCGCGCGGGCGTCGAAGTGCGTAATCTCTCGAAAAGCTTCGGGAGCAACCACGTGTTGCAGAACATTTCTATGACGGTCAAACCTGGTAGCGTAACGGCACTCATCGGACCATCAGGCTCCGGTAAAAGTACCTTATTGCGCTGCATTAATTTCCTCGAGCAGCCTGATCGGGGGACGATCGCCGTGGGTGACACCATGATCGATTCCGAGAAGACGATACGAGATATTGAGCTTCTCGCGCTGCGCCGCGAAGTTGGAATGGTATTCCAATCATTCAATCTTTTCCCTCACATGTCTGTGCTTCGGAATATTGCGTTTCCGCAAGAAAAAATTCTTGGGCGAAGCCGTGAAGAAGCAGAAGAACGCGCACTTACGTTATTGGCCCGTGTTGGGTTGAAAGATAAAGCTAACCAGCATCCAAGCCGATGTTCAGGTGGGCAACAGCAGCGTATTGCCATCGTGCGTGCTTTGGCCCTCAACCCCAATGCCATGCTGTTCGACGAGCCGACTTCAGCCCTTGACCCAGAAATCGGGTTGGAAGTACTGGCCGTCATGAGAGATCTCGCGGAGTCTGGCATGACGATGATCGTTGTGACTCATGAAATGCAATTCGCTCGCGACGTTGGAGACCATCTCGTCGTAATGGCAGACGGGGGCATTATTGAGGAAGGTAATCCCGCTCAAATAATGTCTGCCCCTCAGGAAGAACGCACTCGGCGTTTCCTGAATGCGGTGCTGGAGCGTTGAAATGAAAGAAGCCTTCCTTACCGTCCTAATAGGGCTGCCGATGACTTTGCTGGTCACAGCTTTGTCCTTTGGGATCGGCCTGATCGGAGGATTCCCGATCATGCTGGGGCTTCGGTCTCGGCATAAGGGTATTCGTCTGAGCGTCCGAGTGATCGTCGACCTAATTCGCGGAGTTCCACCAATTGTGTGGCTCTTCTTGATCTACTTCGGTGTGCAGTTCGGGGCGATTCGGCTGAACTCACTCACCGCAGCGGTTCTAGGGTTAGGTATCATTTCGAGCGCGTACCTCGCTGAAATATATCGAGGTGGTTTTCAAACGCTCCCAAAGGGTCAAACAGAAGCTGCATATGCGCTCGGGTTTAACCGATTTCACACATTTGTGTTTATCCTCACCCCTCAAGCATTCCGAACGGTGCTGCCCTCAATCACTACGTTCTTGTTATCGCTTATCAAAGACTCGTCAATCGCTTCGACCATTGGTGTAGCTGACATGGTCTACATGGCGAACCAATTTGCCAGGCAAAACCCCGATGTGGCGGGAATCGTGCCATTCGTCCTTGCCGCATTCGTGTATCTCGCAGTTAGCATCCCCATTGCGCTACTCGCGAGAAAACTTGATTCGCGTATGAGGGGAGCACGATCATGAACTTTGTTGAATACCTACCCAGGCTCGGCGCCGGTCTTTTCGTCAGCTTGCAACTCACCGTTATCTCTGTGGTCTGCGGTTACATCATTGGCCTGTTGTTCGCGCTTGGATCCAGCTCAACCCGTCGTTGGATTCGCTGGCCGGCTATTACTGTCGTGGAAATCGGACGAGGAATTCCTGCTTTAGTCGTGCTGTACATGGTCTATTTTGGGTTGCCCGCCTTTGGCCTATTACTTGAGAACTTTGCGGCCGCAGCGGCAGCATTGACATTTACAGTCGCTGCCTATTCGTCTGAAATGATCCGAGGCGGAATTATGTCCGTGGATCGGGGACAGTATGAAGCTGCCCAAGCGCTTGGTCTCGGCGCGACAACTCGTTTTCTGAGAATTATTCTGCCGCAAGGACTTAGATCATCCATCCCCGCGTTGATGGGTCTTGCCATCATGTCGTTTCAAGGAACTTCGTTGGCATATTCGATTTCGGTAAATGAGCTCATGAGCCAGGCATATCAAGTCAGCACAATTACATTTGAGTATTTGGCGGTATACGGGATCACTGGGCTGATCTATGCAGCGATTGCAGTCCCAGCTACATGGCTGTCAGTGCTTGTCGAACGCAAGCTCTCTCAGGGAACTTGATCTGAATGGGCTGGGTGGACCACGACATAATTATGAACGGATATGGAGACTTCTTTCGTGGTAGATAAAGATGCACTGAAGACTCTTGCCTGGGTTGAAGCTACGCACGGTGATCCGAGACTCGACAAACTTTGGAGTTTTCTTCGCAACGAGATAGAAGGACTTGCGCAAGGTCGCGTAAATGTTGATTTTGTTCATGTCCCATTCGCGAGCGGAGGTATTCGCAGCGAAGCAAATAGGCTCCTCAACGATACTGCGGTGTTGTTCGCCGCAGTTGCGCAAGCTGATCATGCTGATGCTGTGGTGATCGGGTGTTGGGGCGCACCCACCGAAGCGGTGCGCTCCGCGATGAACTCGGCTGAGAATCCGACGGCCGTAACTAGCTTGCCGGACGCGAGTGTCAGGCTCATAGGGAGCCTGGCCAAGCGGGCTGTCTTAGTTACTGTGGCGCCAACTCTGGTGCCGATATTTGAAGAGGACTTGCGTCGGATGGGGGCGCTGGGATTCCACGAGGGCCGTCCGGTGCGAGCGTATAGTCCGGAATCGACGCATCAGGATGTATTGGCCGCTCTGGAAGACCCAGAAATACTGATTTCCAGGTTCGACGCCGAAGCGCAGCGCGCCGTTGACGATGGCGCTGATGCGATCGTTGTTGGGTGCGGTTACCTCGCTCCAATTTTTACTCAAGCAGGATATACCAGCGTGCGAGGTCATCCTCTTGTTCCGGTGCTTGACTGTGGGCTGATTGCATTTGAACATGCGGTCATGCTTCTAAAGCTTCAAGCTGCTGGGATTGCCCCCACGCAAGGAGGGTACGCTTCTCCGCAGCATGGTCAGCAGGAGGCCTTGATGAGATTAGTCAAAGCCATGGGCCGCGGCATGTAGCGGCGGGCGAGGCGGATCTCGCAAGGGTGCACGGATGTGGCAGCATCGAGATATCCCGTTGCATATTGTGAGAGGACGCTTCAATGAGCTCAACTGCGCATCCCAAACGTATCGATATTGCTCCACTGGAAACGCAGGTGGCTCAGCTGTTAGGTGAGGCAGGTGCTTCTCCGCATGTCGCACGGATCATTGCCGCCAATTGTGTCGGTTGCGAGCGTGACGGGGCGCTGAGCCATGGCGTATTTCGCGTGCCTGGTTATCTCAGCTCCCTACGCCTCGAAGGTCACGTTGACGGGGCAGCAACTCCTGTGATTGAACCAGTGTCAGCGTCATACATTCGGGTAGATGCCGCCAACGGCTTCGCACAGCCAGCGCTTGCTGAGGCCGAACCTGCGATTGAGGCGGCGCTTGCTGAGACTGGTCTTGCGTTGGTGGCGATGCGTGACTCGCACCACTTTAGCGCCCTATGGCCCGACATCGAGCAGTACGCCCGCCGTGGGTATTTTGCACTCACAATGGTGGCTGCGGGTATCCCCTATGTTGCGCCACGCGGATTGACACAGCCAGTGTTCAGCACCAACCCATTCGCCTTTGCGTCGCCATCAGCTGGTTCCGATCCTGTTGTAGTGGACTTCGCGACCTCGGTTATGTCACACGGAGACGTACAGCTCGCTCGAGATGCAGGTCGCCAGGTTCCCATCGGTGTCGGAACGGATGGTGCCGGCAACGATACGACAGACCCTCACGAGATTTTGACCGAGGGTAACCTGTTGCCGTTTGGGGAACACAAGGGGGCAGCACTGTCAATGATGATTGAGCTGCTCGCAGCAGGCCTCACCGGCGGCAAGTTCTCGTATGAGCACGCTGGGGAGAAGCCCGCAGGGGCGGCTACCTCGAGGACCGGCCAGCTGCTCATTGTTGTCGACCCTGCTGCCGGTAACAACGACGCGTTCGCGCACCGTGCTTCTGCGTTATTCGATGTGCTCCGAAACAGCGGCATGGACAGGCTCCCAGGAGACAAACGTTACGCGACCCGAGCGCGGTCATTGCGCGATGGAGTCTTGATAACTCCAACGATCGAGGCCTTGTTTGCGTAGTCATAGGTAAAACCTGTGTCTCTTAGGTAGATATCAATATTTCCCTATTCGCTGTGCTCGCATACCTTCGAAACAACCCGGAATCCTGGTTCTCAGGCTGAGAAACAGGTTGATCAACATCGAAGGAGCATCATGACCCGTTACTGCGTCATTGGCGGAGGAGCCGCTGGGATGTCGGCCTTGCAGCAGCTGCGCGAAGCTGGCTTTGAAGCCGACTGCTATGAGAAAAGTGACAAGGTCGGTGGACACTGGCAACGTGATTATGAGGCATTGCACCTCATCACATCGCGAGATACAACTCACTTTGAGGGCTTCCCGATGCCGGCGGACTATCCGCATTTTCCTAGCCGTAAGCAGGTCGTGGAATACCTGGAGTCGTATGCGAAGGAAAAAGGTCTCGATGAAGTCATTCAGTTCAACACCGCTGTTGAAACAGTGACGCCGATCGAGACGACAGGTGAGGTCGGCTCGGCAGGTTGGACGGTCACGCTCAGCAACGGCGAGAGCGTAGATTACGATGGCGTACTCGTGGGCAACGGTCACCTGTGGGATCAGAAGGTGCCTCAGTTTCGCGGCGAGTTCACCGGCAAAACAATCCATTCAGGTTCATACAAAAACACAGCTGACATTGAAGGTGATCGGGTTCTCGTAGTAGGGGTTGGTAACTCAGGCTGCGACCTTGCCGTTGATGCGGCTCAGCATCGGTTCCAGGTAGACATCGTGATGCGAGAAGGCACACATTTTCAACCCAAGATGTATTTTGGTGTACCTCGACAGGAAGTTTCGCTGTTCGCGGGGTTTGCCCCCGATGAGGTGGATCTGCTGTCGCGACTACTGGCAAAGGTGTCGATTGGAGAAGCTAAGAACTATCCGGGAATGCCAGAGCCGAAGACACGAACCTTAGCTGCGGGTCGGGCTGTCGTGAACACACTGATGCCCTATTGGGTGCACCATGGACGGATCAGCATTGTTCCTGGGATTGAACGATTTGACGGGAAAACTGTTCACTTTTCGGACGGTTCTTCAAGGGAATATGACACGATTCTGTGGGCGACAGGGTTCCATGCGAGCGTGCCATTTCTGAACGAAGAATTGATTGAACGCCGTAACGGTGTGCCCCTACGATACGCTGCGGGCATCGTGCCGCAAGGGCTCGAGAAGCTTTACTATATTGGTCTCACAGCGCCCAGAGGGCCGCAGCTTCCAATTTACGGCGTGCAGGCTAAACGAGTGATTGAGATGATTAAACTGCATGAGTCGTCGGAGTCTGGATTTGCGCCAATTCAGTCGTACTTGTCTCAGCTCCAGGAACCGGATGACGTTATCGATATCGTTCGTGTGGTTTGGGAAGAACAGCTCGCAGACACAGATCGCCTAATTGCTGCATTCTCCTCGGCCCGGGGCGCGGAGCACCCCCAGGTAGCTGCAGTCGTGTAGCGAGTGGAGTTGCGTGTGATCCAGGCACCAGCCTTTCCTTGCTTGCCGAGCGGTGCAATGACGGCCAGAATCAAGTCATGAGCACTGAGACGGTCGACAGCATGCAGCACGACAACGAGCCCCACGACACCAAGATCGGGCAGAAGCTGAACTGGTTGCGGGCCGGGGTGCTGGGCGCGAACGATGGCATCGTGTCGACCGCCGGTGTCGTGATCGGTGTGGCCGCGGCCACCCCGGGCAACGTGCTCGCGATCGCCACCGCGGGCCTTGCCGCCCTCGTTGCCGGTGCATTCTCGATGGCCGGCGGCGAGTACGTGTCGGTGAGCACGCAGCGCGACACCGAGAAAGCCCTCATCGAGAAAGAGAAGCGCGAGCTCGCCGAGCAGCCCGAAGAGGAGCTGCGCGAACTCGCCGGGCTGTACGAGCAGCGCGGGCTCACCCCGCACCTCGCCATGCAGGTCGCCGAAGAGCTCACGGCCCGCGACGCCCTCGCCGCGCACGCCGAGGTCGAGCTCGGCATCGACCCCAATGAGTACACGAGCCCGTGGATCGCCGCGGTGTCATCGTTTGTGGCTTTCACCGTTGGCGCACTGATTCCGCTGATCATGATCCTGCTGCCGCTGGGCGAGCACCGCGTGTGGGTGGCGGCGCTTGCCGTGGTGATCGGGTTGTTGCTCACCGGCTGGATTAGTGCGGTGCTGGGCGGGGCCCCGCGCGGCCGGGCCATCATGCGCAACGTCGTCATGGGCGGCGCCACCATGGTGGCCACATATGGGATCGGGCTGCTGTTTGGCGGGATCGTGGGCTAAAAGTTCTCCGCGCCCATAGGCTAGGGGTATGACACAGCAGGTTTCTGAGCTCTTCGACCCACTCGAGTGGGAGATCGCCCCCGGCGCCGCGAATTACACCGACATCACGGCCCATTTGAGCCTCGATGGTCGCATCTCGCGCATCGCGTTCAACCGGCCCGAGGTGCGCAACGCGTTTCGCCCGCACACGGTAGACGAGCTGTTTGATGCGCTCGAGCGCGCGCGCATCAACCCGCGCGTGGGCGTCGTGCTGCTGACCGGCAACGGCCCGTCTCCCAAAGACGGCGGCTGGGCATTCTGCTCGGGCGGCGACCAGCGCATTCGCGGGCGCGACGGGTACAAGTACTCAGACTCCGAGACGGCGGTGGGCCCCGAGGGGCTGGCGCGCGCCGGCCGGCTGCACATTCTCGAGGTGCAGCGCCTCATTCGCTTCATGCCGAAGGTCGTCATCGCCCTTGTGCCCGGGTGGGCTGCGGGCGGCGGGCACTCGCTCAACGTGGTGTGCGATCTCACGATCGCGTCGCGCGAGCACGCCAAGTTTAAGCAGACCGACGCTGACGTCGGATCGTTCGATGCCGGCTACGGCAGCGCCTACTTCGCACGCCAGGTGGGTCAGAAGAACGCGCGCGAGATCTTCTTCCTCGCCCGCGAATACGACGCAGACCGCGCCCGCGAAATGGGCGCCGTCAACGAGGTCGTGCCGCACGCCGAGCTCGAAAAGACCGGCATCGAGTGGGCGCGCACCATTCTCGGCAAGTCACCGACCGCGATTCGCATGCTGAAGTACGCGATGAACGCCGTTGACGATGGCATCGTGGGCCAGCAGCTGTTCGCGGGTGAGACCACGCGCCTCGCCTACGGCACCGACGAGGCCGTTGAGGGCCGCGACTCGTTCCTCGAGAAGCGCGAGCCCGACTGGAGCCCGTTCCCGTACTACTACTAGGGAAGTGCGGGCGGGGCTGCAGCCCGCTGCTGTTCCTGAGCGGCGCAGCCCCCAGCCCCCTCCCGCGCACAAGCGAGTACCCTTAAAGCCGTGACTATTCCCAAGGGGCTCCGCGTCATTCCCGTTTCAGACCGTGCCTGGTTAATGGCCGCGCTCGGTGACGCTCTTGCAGGCGGTGCGCCGATCCTGCCCATTACCGACGACCCCGGCCAGGCCGAGCACGCTGCCGCATTGCAGCGCGCTGACCTGCCCGAGGGCACGGCGGTCGTTATTCGCACCTCGGGTTCGAGCGGGGTGCCCAAGGCCGTTGCGCTGTCGGCTGCGGCCCTGCGCGCGAGCGCCGAGGCCACCCACGAACGCTTGGGTGGCCCAGGCCAGTGGCTCGTGACGCTGCCCGCGCAGCTGATCTCAGGGCTGCAAATGCTGGTGCGCAGCGCGCACGCCGGTACCCAGCCCGTGTTCTTCGACGGCCACTTCGAGCCCGAGGCACTGCTTGCCGCAGCCGAGCGCATGGAGGGCGAGCGCCGCTACGTGTCGCTCGTGCCCGTGCAGTTCATGCGGCTGCTCGACCTCGCCGAGCGCGATGCAGCCGCCGCCGAAACGCTGCGCCGCTTCGACGCGGTGCTCGTGGGCGGCCAGGCGATCACGCTCGAGATGCGCCGCCGCGCCTACGCCCTCGAAATCGAGTTGCGCCGCAGTTACGGCATGACCGAAACCGCGGGCGGGTGCGTCTACGACGGCGTCGAGATCGGCGACACCCTCGTGCGCATTCGCGGCGGCGAAGTGCAGCTCGCTGGCGCCTCCCTCGCACTGGGCTATGTGGGCGACGCCGCACTCACGAATGACTGCTTCATCACCGAGGCCGACGGCACCCGCTGGTACCGCACCGGCGACGCCGGCGAACTGCTCGGCGGCATGCTCACCGTGACCGGCCGCCTCGACCGGGTGATCATCTCGGGCGGCATCAACGTCGCGCTTGACGAGGTGGAACGCGTGGTGCGCGAACTGCCCGGTTGGGCCGACGCCTGCGCGCTGGGAACGGCCGACCCCGTATGGGGCGAGCGCGTGCACCTGGTGCGCACTACGAGCACCGATACATCTGACACTAGCTTTGCCGACGCCAGCGCCGCCGTTCGTGCCGCGCTGGGAGTGGCCGCCGAGCCCACGGGTGAAACCGTGGTCGACGCGATCCCGCGGCTTGCGGGGGAGAAGCCCGACCGGGCAGCGCTGGCCGCGCTGTGCGGTACGGCCGCGCCCGATGCGGGCGCCCCCGCGCAGAAGACTGACGATACAAAGGAGACGGCGTGAGCCACGCGAAGAATCGACGCCACTCAGGCAACCCCGCCGTGCGCGCGGCCGCTGAAAACCTGGTGGACGCAGGAATGTCATCTACGATCACCTGGCGCAACTGGGTCGGCGGCGCACGCCTGCGCACCGTGCCGCTCGCCATCGCACCCGTCGTGGTGGGCGCCGGCATCGCGCACATGCTGCGCGGCTTCTCGCTGACCCTCACCCTGCTCGCGCTCGCCGTGGCCGTGTTCTTGCAGATCGGCGTGAACTACTCCAACGACTACTCCGACGGTATTCGTGGCACCGATGAGCACCGGGTGGGGCCCGCGCGGCTCACCGGATCTGGGCTCGTGAACCCCAAGAAGGTGCTCGCGTGCGCGATGGCATTCTTCGCGCTTGCCGCGGTCGCGGGGCTCGTCGCCGTGCTGCTGAGCGGCCGCTGGTGGTTCCTCGCCCTCGGCGTCATCGCCATCGTGGCCGCCTGGTACTACACCGGCGGCAAGAAGCCGTATGGGTATGCGGGGCTTGGCGAGGTCGTCGTCTTTATCTTCTTCGGACTCGTCGCGACCGTCGGCACGGTCTGGCTGCAGACCGATGTGCGGGCGCAAGAGACGTGGATCGCGGGCACCGCCGTGGGGCTGTTCGCGGTCGCCGTGCTGGTCATCAATAACGTGCGCGATATCCCCACCGACACCCTCTCGGGTAAGCGCACGCTCGCGGTGCGCATGGGCGACCGGCCCTCACGCATCCTGTTTGCCGTGTGCGTGCTGCTGCCCTTCGTGGTGCCCGCCATCTACGTGATGGTGTACCCGGGCATGGTGCTCGTGTGGCTCGTGTTGTTCATGACGGTGCCCGCCGTGATCATCGCGCTCACCGCAAAAACACCGCGCGAGCTGATCCTCGTGCTGCAGCTCACCAGCTTTGCAGCGCTCGCCTACGGCGTGCTGCTGGGCGCCGCGTTCGCGTTCTAGCGTTCGCTGGGTGACGGGGTTGCTGCCGAATCGGCTTCGGCGGCAACCTCAGCTTCACCCGCAACCTCAGCGGCGGGCGTTGCCGCAGCCTCGGTAGCTGCGTCGACCGCGTCTTCTGCGTCGCCGTCGAGCACTGCGTCTTCTGCGATGTCATCGGCGGTGCGATCACGGTTGCGCCAGTCAACGATGCTCTGGGCGGCCTGCTCGCGCGGGCGTGACAGCACGAGCATTGACAGTGCCATGCTGAACAGTGCGGCGATCACTGCGGCGACCCCGCCGGCGAGGGGCAGCGAGAACTGCAGCTGCAGGCCGAGCCAGTAGACGATGCCAAACGGCACCACAAAAAACAGCAGGCGCAGCACAACGTAAATGGTCCAGGCAGAGCGAGTCGATTTCACCCGACTGAGTTTACCCGGGGCGCCTGAACGGCCTCGCAACGGGCGCGCATCTTGGGCCTCCCAGAGTGGGTAACATGGGGGCATGGTGCGCTTTGTCATTATCGGAATTGTCATTGCGGTGGCGTTCACGCTGTTCGCGCTCGTGGACGCGGCTATGACCGACCACAATCGTGCCCGCGGGGTGCCCAAATCAGTGTGGGTGGTGCTGATCGTGCTGCTGCCGGTCATCGGCGGCATTCTGTGGTTCGTGATCGGTAAGGGCGACAGCGCGATGGTGCCGCCCCGGGCTCCCGACGACGACCCCCGGTTCACGGGCACCAAGCTGTCGAGCACCGAGCTCAATACGCACATGGCTGATCTTGAGAAGCGGCTGCTCGAGCTCGACGATGAGGTGTTTCCCGGCGAGGCTGGCAAGGCCAAGCCTGCATCGGGCGCGACCGACGCTGGCCGCACCGAGACGCCCCCGACCGCCCCGGGCACCGACGAGCCAAAGGGCCCCCGCACCGACGGTGACACGACCCCGTGACCGCCCCCGCAGCCGCCTCGATTTTCTCGGTGGAGCTGCTCGCTGAGCTGATTCGCCGCGGCGTGCAAGACGTAGTGGTGTGCCCCGGATCGCGTTCGCAAGCCCTCGCGCTGGCCGCCGCTGCCGCAGAACAAGCCGGATCAATCAGGCTGCACGTGCGCATCGACGAACGGTCGGCCGGGTTCTTCGCGCTGGGCCTGGGGCGCGAAACCGGGCTGCCCGCCCCCATCATCGTGACGAGTGGCTCAGCCGTCGCCCACCTGATGCCCGCCGTGCTTGAAGCGCACGAGTCTCGGGTGCCGATGCTGCTGCTCACCGCAGACCGGCCCGCAAGCCTCCACGGAATTCGCAGCAACCAGACGACGAGCCAAGCTGGCATTCTCGGCCCGGCCGCGCGATTGTCGCTCGATATTGAAGCGCCCGAATTTGGTGCGAACGGTGATCTCGTGCGCGCGGATGGCCGCGATCCGGCCGCCCTCGCACCGCTCGCGCTCGCGGCGGCACTGGGCAGGCCCGGGCGCACACCGGCCGGGCCCGTGCAACTGAATATCGCCTTTGTTGAACCACTTTCGGGTACCCAGGGGTTTGAATCCATGATCGCGCAGGGGTTCGCCGCCGCCGCGGTCGAAGGGGATGCCGCGCGCGCGGCCCGCGAGGCTGCGGCTGCAGCTGCAGCGCCCGCGGGCCCAAGCGACGACCGTGACGAGCAGACCTATGTGCACCGCGGCGACGCGCTCGCCGTGGTGATCGCGGGCGAGGGAGCGGGCGCCGAGGCCGAGGCCTTCGCGCACGCGGCCGGCCTGCCACTCATCGCCGAGGTCGTGAGCGGTGCACGGTTTGGGCGCGAAGCGATCACCGCGTACGCCACCCTCATCGATGACCCGGCGGTGGGCGCGCTCACCGAGCAGGCCATCGTGTTTGGGCACCCGACCCTCACTCGCCAGCTGCCCGCGCTGCTGAAGCGCGACGACGTCGACGTTGTGGTGGTTGACCCGCACACGGGCACCGACCACTATGACCCGTCGCGTGGCGCCCGCGTGGTGCAGCGTGCCACCGTCGCCGCAGACCACGATCCCCGCGCCCTGCGCCGCTGGTTGGGCGCCTGGCTGACGGCCGATCTCGCGCTGCGCGATGAGCGCAGCACCGCACACGAACCCGATCTGGGGGCGGCCCTCGCCACCGGTTACAAAGAGCGCAGCGCATACGCACGCGCCGAAGTGGCCGCGATGCGTGAGCCCATCACCCGCGAACTGCTCGCCGAAAGTGTGTGGCGGGCCAGCTGGCCGCATGACCGGCTGGTGCTCGCGGCCTCCCGCATGGTGCGGGTGCTCGACTCTCTCGCGCAGCCGCGCAAGGTGAACGTGCACGCGAGCCGTGGCCTTGCCGGCATCGACGGCACGGTCGCCACCGCCCGCGGTATCGCGGCGGCTAGCCAGGGCACCGATGACCCCCGGCTTGCTGCCGGCACCACCCGCGTGCTGCTGGGCGATTTGGCCCTGCTGCACGACGCCGGATCCCTGCTGCTCACCGAGGGCGAGCTGCGCCCGCGGGTGCAGCTGTTTGTGGCCAACGATGGTGGCGGCACCATCTTCAGTGGGCTCGAGGTCGCAGACACCACCCCCGCTGACAGCTTTGCCCGGGTGATGACGACGCCGCAGCAGGTGCCGCTCGAGACCCTCGCCGCGGCCTACGGCTGGCGCTATCGCAGGGTGACCACGCGCGCCGAGCTCGAAGAACTGTTGATCTCGCAGGTCACCGGCCCCGAGCTGATTGACGTGCCGATTTTCGCGTAGCGGCCACCTTTCGCACGCGACAAATGTTGTTGTTTTTCGCAACACGAGTGACAGCGTGATCTGCCCGCCGATAGGCTGGCGAGGTCGAAAGGAACCGCAATGGGGCAGGTCGCAGTAGATCAGGCGTACACAAACGAGGTCACCGATACGGGTGAAAAATTTTGGCGGAAAGACGTCGCAGACCTGCTTCGGGTGCGCGAGGGTTTTCAGCTGAGCGAGATTGATCCAGATTCACTACCGGGTACGCACGCCTCGAAAGCCGAGGGCCACGCTGAGCTGCTCCGTTCCGAGCAGCCCCTGCGTGAGCTGCAGGAGCGACTGCTCGCGCGCAGCTGGGCCGGATCACGCGATCGCGTGCTCGTGGTCTTGCAGGCGATGGATGCCGCCGGCAAGGGCGGCGTCGTCAACCACGTGTTTGGTGAGATCGAACCATACGGGCTGGGACTAGCCGCGTTTAAGGCGCCCACCGCTGAAGAGCGCGCCCACGATTTTCTGTGGCGCGTGGAACCAAAGGTGCCAGTGCCCGGGGTGATCGGGGTGTTTGACCGGTCGCACTACGAAGATGTGCTCGTGCAGCGGGTGCACCAGTTCGCCCCGCCCGAAGAGATCGAGCGCCGCTACGGCGCGATCAATGAGTTTGAGAAGCGCATGTCAGACGATGGCGTGCACATCATCAAGATCATGATGCATATTTCGCCTGAAGAGCAGTACCGCAGGCTCTCTTCGCGTCTCGACGAGCCCACGAAGCACTGGAAGTACAGCGAGAGCGACGCCAACGAGCGGGGCTTCTGGGCGCAGCACATGGAGGCGTTCCAGATTGCCATCGAGCGCACCCATACCGCTCATGCGCCCTGGTACATCGTGCCGGCAAACTCGAAGTGGTACGCCCGCGTGGCGATTCAGCGCATCGTCATCCAAAAGCTTGAGCAGCTGGGGCTGACCTGGCCTCCCGGTGACTTTGACCTTGAGGCTGAGCGTGCGCGCCTCGACGCCACGAGCGGCCTCACCTGGCCGGCCTAGCACCTGGGCCACACCTCAGGCCGCAGGTCTGACACCCGATGCCGAGGCGTGAGCGCGCAGTTAGCGCGCGAACGCCTCGGTGACCGGGCGAAATTTTGAGACCGTTTCGCGCAGCTCGCCCGCGGGGTCTGAGCCTGCGACGATGCCGCCGCCGGCGCTCGCGATAATCTCGCGGGTGCCGGTTGCGGGGTCAGCCTCGCCGAGCTGCGCGCACCGCAGCGCGATCGCCCACTCGCCGTCGCCCGCCTGATCGATCCAGCCCACCGCGCCCGAGTACCGGCCCCGGTCGAAGGGCTCGAGCGCGTCAATGGCCGCGATGGCCCCCGCGGTGGGGGTGCCGGCTACCGCGGCAGTCGGATGCAGGGCATCGACGAGCGAGAGCGAGGATCCGGCTTCGCCAAGATTCGCGCCCAGATCGGTCGCGAGGTGCCACACATTGGGCAGCTCGAGCGCAAATGGTTCTTCGCTCGTGCGCAGGCTGGTGACGTGCGGCGCGAGCGCGGTGACCACGCTCTGCACCGCGAACGAGTGCTCGTGCTGCTCTTTCGAACTCGTGAGCAGGTCGGTGCGGGCGCGGGCATCGTGCGCGGCGTCTTCGGGGTGGCGACCCCGGGTGCCGGCGAGCACGCGGGCCGACACCGAACCGCCGGTGGAGCGCACGAGCGTTTCGGGGCTCGCGCCGATGAGGCCGTCGACGGCGTAGGTCCAGCAGTCGAGGTAGCGGTCAGCGAGCCGGCCGATGGGCGTGCGCAGATCGGCGTCGGCATCGAGTGACCCGCGCACCTGCCGGGCGATCACGATTTTTTCGAGCTCGCCACGCGCGATGCGGTCATCGGCCTCGCGCACTCCGGCGAGATATGCCGACACCGAGGGGGCCGCTTGCTCACGCAAATCGGCAAACGCGACACCAGGCCAGAAGCCTGCGGCCGTGGCCTGCGGCAGATCGGCCGCGCTCACATGATCGGCAGCGGAGTCGGCGGGATGCTGATCAGTGGACAGGTCGGTGACCCGCGTCACCCACCACAGATCGCGGTGCCGCGCCACGATGGTGCTGGGCACGATCAGGGTGCTGGCGGTCGCGCTGCTCGACGCGAATGCGAACGCGCCAAACGCCACGAGGCCTGAGCCGGGCATATGCACCGGATCATCGACCGTGGCCGCCTCAGAGATGAGTCGCCACGCTTCCGCCGCATCGCGAAACCGGGTGGGGCCGTGAAAGGTGAGGCGCAGCGCCTCACCGATGCCGACGGCACCGCGGTCGCCACGCAGCCACGCAAGCGGTGCGGCGGGGTCAGTAAGGGGGAGCAGATCGACGCCGCCTGCAAGGGGGCGTGTCACCGCGTGAAGACGGGGTGTGCTGGGTGTTGACACCCCACTAATCTACCCGTGCGGGCTGAAAGTGAGGTGCCGAGGGTCGCAAAGCTGAACACAAAGCGGCGACGGCCAGCTCACGCCCGGCAACAACGGGATAGCATGGAGCCTGTGACTCGCCCAGACACTTCCACCAAGCACGCCGACGAGGTTTCGGCCATGTTCGATGAGGTTTCCCCCAGATATGACCTCATAAACGACGTGCTGACGGTGGGTAACGACCGCCTCTGGCGCATCGCGACCACGAAAGCGGTCGGACCTCGCAAGGGAATGCGCATTCTTGACCTGGCAGCCGGCACCGGCACCTCGTCAGCCGCCCTCGCCGCACACGGCGCCCACGTCGTCGCTGCAGACTTCTCTGAAGGCATGCTCGCCGAGGGGCGTAAGCGCCAGGCAGGCAACGATCTCATCGAGTTCGTGTGGGCCGATGCGACCCAGCTGCCCTTCGAAGACAACAGCTTTGACGCCGCCACCATCTCCTATGGCCTGCGCAACGTCAACGACCCGCGCAAGGCCATCGCCGAGATGCGCCGCGTCGTGAAGCCCGGCGGCCGCGTCGTGATTGCCGAGTTCTCGACCCCGCCGTCGTCAGCGATTCGGGCACCGTATGCCTGGTACGGCAAGCACGTGCTGCCGCGCATCGCCGGTGCGATTAACCGCGAAGCCGCAGCCGCCTACAGCTACCTCAACGAGTCGATCGAGGCATGGCCGTCGCAAGACGAGCTCGCCTCGTGGCTGCGCGATGCCGGTCTCGAGCGGGTCGCCTACCGCAACCTCACGTTCGGTATCGTGGCGCTGCACCGCGGGTTCGTGCCGCGCGAGCCGGTCGTGGTGACCGCCGCCGATACGGCCGCTGCAAAGCCTGCCGAGCAGAAGCCTGCCGCGAAGAAGCCCGCGGCCAAGAAGCCTGCTGCTGCGGCGAAGCCCGCAGTCGCGAAAAAGCCGGCCGCGAAGAAGCCTGCAACGCTGAAGCCCGCTGCTGCCAAGCCTGCTGCTTCGGCTAAGCCGGCCGCTGCGAAGCCTGCCGCTACGGCGAAGCCTGCTGCTGCCGCGAAGCCGGTAGCGCCGAAGCCCGCCGCCGCGAAGCCCGCTGCGACAGATACTCCCGCGAAGCCCGCGGCCCAGCCAACGACCACCGGAGACGTACAGTGAGCCGACCCGCCGCCGCCGATACCGCCACCCAGGCGCTGCCCATGCGGTTGTTCCGCGGCGCGCAAGATAGGCGCCACGCAAAAGAGATCCAGGGACAGCTGGAGCAGATCGAAGCCGAGCTGATGACGCACCTCGCGTTCGCTTCGCCGGTCGCCGACGCTCCCGCCCGGTACCTCATGGAAGCCGGCGGCAAGCGCATCCGCCCCGTGCTCACCCTGCTCACTAGCGAACTGGGCTCTGGCCCCAACGAGCTCGTACGCCGGGCAGCACAGGCCGTCGAAATGACGCACCTGGCCTCGCTTTACCATGACGATGTGATGGACGACGCGCACCTGCGCCGCGGGGTGCCCTCGGCGCAGACCGTGTGGTCGAACTCGATCGCGATTCTCGCCGGTGACCTGCTGTTCGCCCGCGCTTCGACCCTCGTGTCGGGCATGGGCGAGGATGCAATCCTGTTGCAGGCCCGCACCTTCGAGCGTCTCTGCCTCGGTCAGCTGCACGAAACGGTCGGCCCGCAGGCTGGCGAAGACCCGATTCCGCACTACATTCAGGTGCTCGCTGACAAGACTGGCGCCCTGATCGCGACCGCCGCACGCATGGGAGTCATGTTCAGCGATGCTCCGGCCGAATACGCTGACGCGGTGACCGAGTACGGTGAGCGCATCGGCGTCGCCTTCCAGCTCATCGACGACGTCATCGATCTGTCTCCCAAGAAGGAACAGACCGGCAAGAAGGCGGGCACTGACCTGCGCGCCGGTGTCGCGACGCTGCCGCTGCTGCTGCTGCGCGAGAGCGCCGCCGCGGGCAACGCGGCAGACGCCGAGCTGCTCGCACGCATCGACGCGGGTGTTGCCGCGATCGCCGAGGGCGCAGACCCCGCCATCCTCGACCCCGAGGTCACCGCGCTGCGTGAGCACAACGTGACCCGCGAAACTGAGGAGACGGCTAGGCGCTGGGCCGCCGACGCGGTCGCAGCGCTCGACGTGCTGCCGAAGTCATCGGTGAAGCGTGCGCTCGAGCACATGGCCGACTCAATCGTTCACCGCGAGGGCTAACCCTAGCGAGCCGCGGGGCATCGCCCCACACAACTTTTCCGTTTCGGGAATGGAAGGAACTGACTGAAACGATGGAAACCATGCGACTGGCAATTGTTGGAGCTGGCCCCGCCGGTATCTATGCCGCCGACCTGCTGCAGAAGGCAGAGCGCGACTTCGAGGTCGAAATCGACCTCTTCGAGCAGCTTCCCGCCCCCTACGGGCTGGTGCGCTATGGCGTCTCGCCCGATCACCCGCGCATCAAGGGCATCATTAACGCCCTGCGCGACGTGCTCGACAGCGGCAGCGTGCGCTACTTCGGTAACGTGCGCTACGGCCAAGACGTGGTGCTTGACGACCTGAAGAAGCACTACCACGCGGTGATCTTCTCGACCGGCGCGATTCGCGATGCGGCGCTGTCGATTCCCGGTATTGACGCCGAGGGCTCATACGGCGCGGCCGATTACGTGAGCTGGTTCGACGGGCACCCCGATGTGCCGCGCACCTGGCCGCTCGAGGCGCAGTCGGTGGGCGTGATCGGCAACGGTAACGTCGCGCTCGACGTTTCGCGCATGCTGATCAAGCACGCCGATGACCTGCTGCCCACCGAGATTCCGCAGAACGTCTACGAGGGGCTGAAAGCGAACCCGATCGAAGAGCTGCACCTGTTTGGCCGCCGCGGCCCCAAGTACGTGAAGTTCACGCCGCTTGAGCTGCGCGAGCTGGGTGAATTGAACGACGTCGACATGGTGATCGACGAGCGTGACTTCGACCGCGAAGACGCCTACGCCGACGAGGTGCTGGCGAAGAACAAGCAGGTGCTCGTAATGACGCGCATCATGGACAAGTGGCGCAAGGATCAGCAGGAGCGCGAGGCCGCCGGTGAGCAGGCGTCACGCAAGCTGCACATGCACTTCTGGTCGAAGCCCGTCGAGGTTGTGACCGAAGACGGCCGCGTCACCGGCCTCAAGATCGAGCGCACCGCGCCCGATGGCGAGGGTGGCATCATCGACACCGGCGAGTTTGAGATTATTCCGATGCAGTCGCTGTACCGCGCGGTGGGCTACTTCGGTTCGCCCGTCGACGAGGTGCCCTTCGACGAGGCACGCGGCGTCATCCCCAACGCTCAGGGGCGCGTGCAGAACCTTGAGGGCGACCAGGTGCACGGCGTGTACGCGACCGGCTGGATCAAGCGCGGCCCCGTTGGCCTCATCGGCCACACGAAGTCTGACGCGATGGAGACCCTCGAGTCGCTGATGGCCGACCGCGCCACCTGGTGGCAGCCCGAGGCTCCGACCGCCGACGCGATCCCCGCGCTGCTGCAGGAGCGCAAGGTGCCCTACACCGATCTTGAAGGCTGGCACCGCCTCGACGAGCACGAGCTCGCCCTCGGCGCCGCCGAAGACCGCACCCGCATCAAGGTGGTGCCGCGCGACGAAATGACGCGCATCTCCCGCGGCGAATAATCGCAACCGAACATCTGCGCCGGATCAGGTGGCTTACGCAGCCACCCGATCCGGCGCTATTGTGCGTGCGGTGCCGGGCCTCGTCCCCACGCGTGATCATCAGTTGTCGCCGATTGCCTCCGCAAAACACATCACTGGGGTGTTCGGCGCGCCAAAGCCGCGTGCGGGGTCAGCGAATTCAGCCAGGTTTACTACTATTGGCGAGGTAATTACCGTGTTTGCGATCAGCGACCTCGACCTCGACCTCTTGCGATGAATGGTGTGCCAGATTTTCTGGGGCGGCGTTCGCGCAGCGGCCCGATGGGACTGCGACCGCGTTGTTTTCATGCTTTCGAAGGAGAACCGCCCTTGTCTGAATCCTCTCCCACCGAGCAGGCTGTGCCGACCACTCGGCTGTTTCTGCCCACCGACAACTCACTCGAGCTTGAGGCCCTTCGCGGTTTCGTGGCGTCGCACGGTGACACGCTGAGCCTCACCGAGGAGCCGCTGTTCGTATCGGTGCGCGAGACCAACCCGGCCCGCGTTGTCGGCCTGGTTTCTGGTGGTGGGTCGGGCCACGAGCCGCTGCACGCCGGGTTTGTGGGACAGGGCGGGCTTGATGCCGCCGTTCCCGGTCGCGTTTTCGCGAGCCCCCACAATACGCAGGTGCTGGAGGCCTCGAAGAAGGTTGCCGGTTCAGATGGCGTGCTGCTGATCGTCAAGAACTACACGGGTGACATCATCCACTTCGGTATCGCCGCCGAGCGCCTCGCCATGGAGGGCGTGCCCGTCGCGCAGATCGTTGTGGACGACGACGTCGCCACCGACGATCCCACCACGGGCACCGGCCGCCGCGGCACCGGCGCCACCGCCGTTGTTGAGAAGCTGCTCGGCGCACGCGCCGATCAGGGCGCCTCGCTTGCTGAGCTGGAGCAGCTCGGCAACGAGATCATCGCCGACAGCCGCAGCCTCGCCGTGGCCACCGGCCCGCTGACCTCGTTTGCGACCGGCGAAGAGGCCTTCGAGATCACCCCCGGCACCGTCGAGTACGGCATCGGCATTCACGGTGAGCCCGCCCCCGAGACGGTCCCCGCGACCAGCCTTGAGGCCCTCGTGAAGCGCATGACCGACGACATTCTCGCGTCGCTGCCCGGCGGCACCGATCGCGTGATCGCGGTCGTCAACGGCCTCGGCGGCGCCACCCCGCTCGAGCTCGGCGCCATCATGCACACGCTCGAGGCCAACCTCACGGCCCGCGCCATCACGATCGACAGCGCACTCGTGGGCACCTTCGTGTCGGCCCTCGACATGCGCGGCTTCATGATCACGCTCACCAAGAGTGACGATCAGCGCCGTGAGCTGTGGCTCGCCAAGGCCGCCCTGCCCGGCGTGCCCGCAACCTCGGCCTACGTGCCCGTGGTGCAGCCCAAGAGCGAGACCGCAGCCGTGTCGATCCCCGCAAACGCGATCGTCGACGCCGTCGCAGCTCGCGCCGCGGCCGCGCACGCCGCACTCACCCGCCTCGACCAGCTCGCCGGTGACGGCGACTTCGGCGACAACCTCGTATCGGGTGTCACCGGTGCCGCCAACGAAGCCGACGACAACGGCATCGAGCGTCTCGCACGCAGCTTCCTCGACAACGTGGGTGGCTCGAGCGGGCCGCTGATCGGCCTGCTGCTGTCGGCCGTGTCTGCCGCATTCGCAGACCAGGGCGAGAATATCAACTCGGTCGACGCCGCCGTGCGCTTCCGCACCGGCATCGCCGAGGGCCTCGCCGCCATTCAGCGCGTGGGCGGCGCCCAGCCCGGCGACCGCACCATGGTGGATGCGCTGCACGGCGCCGTCACCTGCACCGAAGACAACACGGTGGCCCTGTGCCGCGCGCTCATCGCGGGTGCGCAGCAGACCTCAGAGCTGCGCGCCAAGCGCGGCCGTGCAAGCTACGTTGGCGAGCGCGCACTGGGCGCTCCCGACGCTGGCGCGATCGGCGTCTCGATGGTGCTCACCACCATCGCCGGGTCGATTGACCCGGCCAACGCGGCCGAGTGCGCAGCACTCTTCACCGCGCTGCTCGACGAGCTGACCGCCGCCGCACAGGCCGCGTAACCTCACGCACACACTGGCGCCGGATCGGGCGGGCGAAAGCCCCCTGATCCGGCGCCGTTGTGTTTGCCCGCGACTACCCGCGGCCCGGTAGGCCCGCGGCGGTTAGCTGCGCGAGTCACCCGCAGCGGCCGCAGGCCGGCTCAGGCCAAAGAACATCTCTCGCCTAAGCGCGTCAACGTGCTGACGCGTCACCCGCACCGCGGCAGCGGGATCATTCGCGCGAAAAGCCGCCACCAATGCGCGGTGCTCACAGCGCGAATTCGACATCCGATCCATGGGATAGGGCACGTAGTACCGGGTGAGCGCCTCGTAATAGGCGGCGTAGGTCGCCGTCTCAGGCAGCCCGCTCATCTCGGCGCAGTAGAGGTGAAACTCGCGGTCGGGCAGGTGGTGTTCGAGCCAGCTTTCTGCCGCCTCAGAGCGATCGAGAAAGCTGTCGAGCACCGCGCACTGCGCGGGCGTCGCGGTCTGCGCCGCAGCGAAGACGATGGCGCTCTCCATCAGGCTGCGCTGATCAATGAGCCGGTGGATGGCCTGCTCGTCGGCGCGATACGCCACGACCGAGGAATCCTGCAGCTGCGGCGGGCTATCTGACACGAACGTGCCACCCCCGCGCCCGCGCCGACGCACGAGCACCCCATCTTCGACGAGGCTCTCGAGGGCGCGACGGGCGGTGATTTCGCTGACTTCGAGGCCCGAAGCGATGAGCGGGGTGCGCGGCAATTTGGTGCCCGGCGTGATGAGCGCGTGCTCAACCGCGAGCAAAATGCGTGCGCGCACCGTGTCGACCGCCGAGAGTCGCGTCGCGGCAGCAGCGCCGGGAGCATCAAACAGCGTCGAGGTGAGATCTGCCGCAACTTCACTACCTCGCGAATCCATGACTTGAGTATATCGAGACATTCGCATATATTGATCAAAATGAACACTTATCAGGCGGGGCAGGTGGCAGCGCTGCCGAGCGAAGACGGGCCACTCTTTATCGGCCTCGCACAGCGATCTCCCATCGCGTACGAAAACCCGCTGCCGCAGTTTCGTCGCGATGTCGCGGCAACGCTCGCGGCCCGGCCCGAGATTGGGCTGCTGGTGTACCCCGAGATGCACCTGCACGGTACCGAGCACCTCCCAGAGGCCGACCGGCCGGCGGCGTTGAAATCTGCCGCGGCAGCGCTCGACTCGACATTTGTGCAGGCGCTTGGCGAGATCGCCGCAGAGTTTCAGATCTGGTTGAGCCCGGGCAGCATCGGCGAGCGGGGCCCCAATGGCGAGTTTTATAACACCCAGCTGCTGTTTGATCCGGCCGGGCAGCTGCGCGCCCACTACCGCAAGATTTTCCCATGGCGGCCATTTGAGCCCCACCTCCCTGGCACCGAGTTTTCGGTGACTGAGATGGACAGCCTGGGGGCCGCGGGGCTCTCCATTTGCTACGACGCGTGGTTCCCCGAGCACTCCAGGCAGCTGGCCTGGTTGGGCGCCGATCTGGTGCTCAACATCGTAAAGACCACGAGCGACGACCGCGAACAAGAGCTGGCGCTCGCCCGGGCGAACGCAATCGTGAACCAGAACTACATGATCAGCGTGAACTGCGCAGGCCCGGTGGGCCGTGGCCGCAGCATCGCGGTGGGCCCCGAGGGTTGGGTGCTCGCTGAAGCCGGGCTCGGCGAGGAAACGCTGGTTGTGCCGTTCTCGCGCGCAGAGGTCACCCGGGTGCGCACCGAGGGCACCGCCGGATCCAACCGGCTGTGGCACCAGTTCGGCCCGACCGATGCGCCGGTGCCCCTGCCGATGTACGAGGGGCGCATCGACCCGCGCACCTGGACGCCGCGCACCACCGCTGATTAGAAGCACCACCCCTGCACTGCTGCACGCTGCACCCTGACTGACGATTAACAACGGAGTACCATGTCACAACCACCAACAGCGATCACGCTGAAACGCACGCTGAACCTGTCGTCGCTCGTCATCTTCGGCCTCGCGTATCTCACCCCACTGATCGTGCTGGGCATCTTTGGGGTCATCGCAGCAGAGACCGACGGGGCCAGTTCGAGTGCCTACCTCATCGCGCTCGTCGCCATGCTGTTCACGGCGAACAGCTACGGCCGCATGGCCTCGGCCTACCCCGAGGCCGGTTCGGCGTACACCTACGTGCGACGCACGATCGGCGGCCGCATCGGTTTTCTCGTCGGCTGGGCCACCATGCTCGACTACCTCTTCTTGCCCATGGTGATCTGGCTCATCGGCGGCTCGTACCTGCAGGCCCAGTTCCCCGGCATTCCCATGCCGGTGTGGATTCTCGGCTTCATCGTGCTCACCACCGCGCTGAACATCATCGGCATCAAGGTGGCCGACCGGGTGAACCTCATCTTGATGTCGTTCCAGATTCTCGTGATCGTATTCTTCGTGGCGCTCGCCTTCGCTGAAGTGGCGCGCACCGACGGGGCCGCGGGCCTCATTAGTACCTCACCGTTCGTGGGCGAGGACTTCGGGCTCACGGGCATCACTGCCGGCGCCGCCATCGCCGCGTACTCGTTCCTCGGCTTTGACGCGGTCACAACGCTCACCGAAGAAACGATCGAACCTAAGAAAACCGTGCCCAAGGCGATCATGTTGATCGCGCTGATCGGCGGCGGTATCTTCGTGCTCGTGTCATACGCGGTGCAGCTCGTGCACCCCGGTGGCGTGTTTGAAAACTCTGACGCGGCAGCATTCGAAATCGCCGTGCGCATCGGCGGCGCCTTCTTCGGCGCCGTGTTCTTGGCGGCGCTCGTCGTCGCTCAGTTCACCTCGGGTATCGCGGCGCAGGCCGCGGGCAGCCGCTTGCTGTTCGCAATGGGCCGCGACGGCGTACTGCCCAAGCGCATCTTCGGCGTGCTCAACCGCCGGTTCCACACCCCGCTGTTCAGCATTCTCGCGATCGCCCTCGTTGGGGTCATCGCGATCTTCATGGACGTGGCTACCTCCACCTCGTTCATCAACTTCGGCGCATTCATCGCGTTTACGATGGTCAACCTGTCGGTCATCGTGTTCTGGGCGAAGCGGCGCAAGGCCGGTGAACACCTGAACGTGTTCCTCTACCTGCTGTGCCCGATCATCGGCGTGCTCGTGATTTTGTTCTTGCTCGTGCAGCTCGACATTCACGCCATCACACTCGGCAGCATTTGGGTCGCTGTCGGCGTGATCATTCTCGCCGTGGTCACCCGCGGGTTCCGTCACCAGCCTCCGTCGCTCGCGGTCACCGAGTAGCGATTGATCACCCGGTGCTGCGGCTCACCCCAACAGGTCGGCCGCGGCACCGAGCACCTCGCTCGTGCCGCCCTCGATGCGCAGCGTGGTCGAGGCGCGGGCATCGACGGCGGTCGGGCCATGATTGATCACCACAATCGGCAGCCCTAAGCGTTCGGCCCGGTGCACGAGCCGCATGCCCGTGTTCACCGCGAGCGAAGTGCCCGCAAGAATCAGGCTGCCGGCGTGCTCCACCAGCGCCGCCGCCGATTGAAACACGGGCGTGGGCACCATTTCACCAAAGTAGACGACGTCGGGCCGCAAGATCCCGCCGCACGCCTCACACTCGGGCACCGCGACACCCGCCAACTGGGTGACCTCGGCGTCACCGTCGGGTGCGATCTGGGCGTGCGCGTGCGCCTCGGCATACCCGGGGTTGCGTGCGTCAAACTGCGCGAGCACCGTGGCACGCGTGAACGTGCGATGGCAGCGGGTGCACACGATGACATCGCCACGACCGTGCAGCTCGACAACGGTGCGCGATCCGGCAGCGCGGTGTAGCCCGTCGACGTTTTGCGTCGCCACCCCCGTGACGTGCCCGCCCATTTCGAGCCGGGCCAGCGCGAGATGCCCGGTGTTGGGGCTGAGGCCCGACATGCGGGCCGCGCCCACGCGGGCACCGGCCCAAAACCTGCGGCGGTAGGCCTCATCGGCCATGAACTCACTGATGCGCATGGGGGTGCGGGGCGGGGATCCGGCGCCGCGATAATCGGGGATGCCAGAGTCGGTTGACAGGCCCGCGCCCGTGAGCACCGCCGCGGGGCCCGCGGCCACGATCTCGGCGAGCCGCGCCAGCTCGGCAGATGGGTGGGAGTCGTGCTGCACGGGGCCTCCGATCGGGCCTCACGCGACGGGCGTGTGAGGCGGGGTGTCAGCGCGTAACTGCAACCACACTGCCAGCATCATATCTGGCTCGCCCAGGGGCAGCTCGGTGTGCTGCTCGATCTGGCGCAGCCGGTACCGCACTGTGTTCTCGTGCACGCCGAGGGCGCGGGCCGTGCGCGCGATGCTGCCAAAGCTCGCGCACCAGGCCGCGAGCGTGGTTGCGAACTCGGGGGAGTCTGTCATTAGGGCACGCAGCGCCGGATCGCGCAGCTCGGGGGCCGCCGCAAATAGCTTCTCGACCTGTTCAAACAGCAGCCGCGGCCGCAGCAGATCAACCGTCACGATGCGGGCGGCAGGTGGTGCGGGGGAGCCCGCCTGCTCGGGGGTCGCGAACCTTGGCGCCGGGCCCGCCGCGAGCGCGAGCAGCCGGTCGGCGATCTCTCGCAGCCCCGCCACCGAGCTTGCCCGGTGCGCGATGCCGGGCAGTGCCACCAGCGTGCCCGGGGTGATCAGCCGATCAATGATCGGCAGCAGCGGGGCCACGAGCTCACCGAGGGGGCGCGTGGGATCGTGCGTGACGAGCGCGTAGACGCTCGTGCCGCGGGTGAGGGTCACCGTTTCAGTGTGGTGTAGCGAGAGGTGGCGCTGCACCGTCGACCGCAGCTGTGCCAGCACCGAACCGTGCTCGACCGCGGGCGGGCTGAACGCGAGCAGTGCGGCGCCGCGCTCCTCGGTCATACCCAGCTCGGCGAGCTCGCTGCCCACCACCTGATGCCCGTCGAGCAGGGTGCGCAGCCGATTCTCGCGTGGAATCTGGGTGGCATTGCGCACCTGAATGTTGTCGAGCATGTGGGCGGCGGCCACCGACGCGGCCGTCACCACCCGCTCACGCTGCTCGGCGGTCAGCCCGGGCTCACCCGAGGCATCGATCACCCAGATCGTGCCGAGCGGCAGCCGGCCCGCCCGAATCGCCATCGCCACACGGGGCTCCTCGTCACCGAGCCGCGGGTACTTAATCGGTTCGGTGGCGCGCAGCACGGTGCGGTACTGGTCATCATTAAACGGCGACCCTGGCACCTGGCGGGTCAAAATGCCCTGGGTTCTCAGTGCGTCGATGAGCTGCCCGGGCACTGACGAGTACGCGATGATGCGGCGCCCAAGATCTTCGACAGCCACCGAGCCGCCGAAGAAACTCGCGAGCTCGTTGGCGAGCGCATACAGTGGCTCGGTGCCGCGGTTGCGGTGCGCATCTTCGCTGTGGCGCCGCTCCCCAAACGACTGCGCGAGCAGCGCGTCGAAGAGCCGCCAGCTCAGCCGCTCGGGCAGCCGCAAAAACACGAGCCCGCGACGGTGCGCGATGGCGCCAAGCATCGGCAGATCATCATCGACGCACTTGATTGCGACCGCCGCGGCCCCCGCAGCCACCGCGTGCTGCGCGAGCTGCTCATACGCCGCCGCATCGCCGCCCCCGGCCGACGGCGCCAGCAACACCACATCGGGGTCACCTGCCTGCACATCAAACGGATCGTAAAACTCGGCACCGCGCACTTCACGGCCGCCGTTAGCCTGGCCGATCTGCGCACACACGTGCTCACCGAGCTCAGCCAGTAGTTCGTGCAGCGTCATGGTGCGCAGCACATCATCGCGCACGGGCACACCGTCCACCGGGCTTGGAGCTTTCACCGAATCCATACGTTGAAGTTATCTGAAAACTACAAAACTTGCGAGGGCATTGCGCAATAGTGTGGACAAGCAACGACGCGAACGGAGACAACATGGCAACGACGTCAGCGCCCCTCACCACGGCAGCGCACACGCGGCACGCACAGCCCGCCCCCACCGGCACCCGCCTCGGCGAACTCTGGGATGTGCTCCCCGAAGAATCAGGCAGCACCCCCGAAGGCACCCTCACCCTCGGCGGAGTCAGCGTCACCGCACTCGCCGAAGAATATGGCACCCCGCTGCACATCGTCGACGAAACCGGCCTGCGCCGCCAAATCAGACGCTTCATCGACGGGCTGCGCGAACGCTGGCCCAACTCAGAAGTGCTCTACGCCTCAAAGTCACTGCCCGCCGTGGGCATGTACCGCGTCGCCCAAGAAGAAGGCCTCTCCGTCGACATCGCCGGCGGCGGCGAACTCCAGCTCGCGCTCGCCGCAGGGGTCGACCCCGCACGGCTCTACTTTCACGGCAACGCGAAGACCGAGGCCGAGCTGCGCATGGCGCTCGACGCGGGCGTCGGCACCATCATCGTCGACAACGAAGACGAACTCGACCGGCTCGAGCGCGTCATTACCCGCCCCCAGCGGCTGCTGTTGCGCGTGATCCCCGGCGTTGAAGCCGAGACACACGCCTCGCAGGCCACCGGCGGCAACGACTCGAAGTTTGGGCTGCCCATGGATCAGGCCGGGCACGCCATCGATCGCATGCGCGCCCACCCGCTGATGGAGTTTGAGGGAGTGCACCTGCACATCGGGTCGCAGATTCTCAACACCCGCCAGTTCGCGCAGGCCGTCGAAAACATTTCGTCGGTGGGCACGTTCGCCACCTACGACGTGGGCGGCGGGCTCGGCGTGAAGTACACCTATGACGAGCAAGCCCCCAAGGTGGAGGACTACCTCGACTCGATCGTGCAGGCCGCCCGCGCGCACCTGCCAGCAGAGGCCAAGATCATGATCGAGCCGGGCCGGGCAATCGTGGCCCGCGCAGGCGTCACCCTCTATCGGGTGGTGTCGGTGAAGCGCACGGGCAAGGTGTTCGTCGCCGTCGACGGTGGCCTCGCCGATCAGATGGATATTGCCCTCACCGACCAGCGCTACGAAGCGATCATCGCCGATCGGCTCACCGAACCGTGGACGGAAGAGGCGCAGCTGGTGGGGCGCCAGTGCGAATCTGGCGACCTGCTCGTCGACCGCGCCGCGTTTCCGCCCGCCCGCGTGGGCGACCTCGTCGTGATGCCCACCACCGGCGCCTACGCCTACACCATGTCAAACAACTACAACGGTGCGCTGAAGCCCGCCATCGTGTTCGTGAAGGATGGCGCAGCCCGCCTGGTCACGAGGCGAGAGACCTACGCCGATCTCCTCGCCACACACGAGCCCGCGATCACCGCACCGTCAGGCCAGTAATCTCTTGCCCGGCCCACACCCCGTGGGCCGGGCAACGTGCTTTCTGGGCATCCAGCCCACTACCCCCGCTGTCGCAGTACCCCCTTTCAACGATGAAGGAACCCCGATGAAGAAGACACCCCTAACCCTGCTCGCCACCGCCGCCGCCGCGCTCGCCCTCGTGCTCACCGGATGCTCTTCGGGAGCGGGGGAGTCAGACGCCGCCGACACCGGCCTGAACCTGCCCGCAGGTGATGAGATCAGCACGACCACTGATCCGGAGCTCACCAAGCTGCTGCCCGCCGAGATCATCGAAAAGGGCACGATCAACGTGGCCGTCGATATTCCGTTCCCGCCCATGGCGATGTACGACGAGAAGAACCGCGAGATTGGGTTTGATCCCGAGCTGGCGCGGTTGCTCGGCCAGAAGCTGGGCGTGAATGTATCGCTGAACAAGCAGGCGTTCGACTCGGTGATTCCGTCGCTGCAGGCCGACAAGAACGACATCATTATGAGCGGCATGAATGATACGCCCGAGCGCCAGAAGACCTTGAGCTTCATCGATTACACCCACGGCGGCTTTGCGATCGCGGTGAAGAAGGGCAACCCCGACAACATCACCACGCAGCAAGACCTGTGCGGCATGACGGTGTCGGTGCAGAAAGCGACCGTGCAGGGCGACCTGCTGCGGGCGATGGACTGTGACGTGAAGGTGATGGAGCTGCCGGGTGACCTCGACGCCCAGACCGCACTGCGCGCCGGCAAGAGCCAGGCCTACGTCGCCGACGCAGTGGTCGCCGAGTACGTCGTCGCCACCACCGAAGACGGCGAAGCGTTCGACATTGTGCGCGACCCCATCAACCCCGCGGGTTTCAACCCCGTCTTCAGCGGCATCGGTGTGCTGAAGTCAGACACCGAACTGATCGACGCGGTGCAGCAGGCGCTGCAGGCCCTGATCGAAGATGGCACCTACCAAGAGGTGCTTGACCGCAGCAACATTGGCGCCTACGCGGTGGAGGCCTCCAAGGTGAACCAGGGAGCTGACGCAGAATGACGGTCACGGTAGACCAGCTGCAGCTCGGCACCGACGACGATGTCGTCGCGGTGCCGCTGCGCCGGCCGTGGCGCTGGATCAGCGCCATCGTCGTCTTGGCCCTCGTGGTCAGTTTCGTGGCCGCCATCGCCACGAACCCCAACCTCGACTTCGACACGGTGGGCGAGTTCGTCTTCGACCCCCGCATCATCGAGGGCGTGTGGCTCACCCTCGTCATTACCGTCGTATCAATGGTGGTCTCGACCCTGCTCTCCATCGTGATCGCGGCGATGCGCCTCGCCACAAACCCCGTGCTCACCACCGTGGCGTGGTTCTACGTGTGGGCATTTCGCGGCACCCCCGTGCTCGTGCAGATCGTGCTCTGGGGCTACCTCGGCCTGCTCTTTGACAAGATCACCCTCGGGGTGCCGCTCACCGACGTGGTGTTCTGGCAGATGGACACCAACTCGCTCGTCACCCCGTTTGTTGCGGGTCTGCTCGCGCTCACCCTCAACCAGGCCGCGTACTCGTCAGAGATCGTGCGCGCGGGCATGATGTCGGTGGATGAGGGGCAGCGCGAAGCCGCCTACTCACTCGGCATGGCCCCGCTGTACACCTTCCGCCGCGTACTGCTGCCCCAGGCCATGCGCGTCATCATTCCGCCCATGGGCAACGAGCTCATCTCGATGCTGAAGAACACCTCGCTGCTGTCAGTGATCGCGGTGATGGAGCTGTACACGCAGGCCTCGGTAATCTCGTCATCGAACCTGAAACAGGTGGAGCTACTCATCGTGGTGAGCCTGTGGTACCTCTTCATGACCAGCGTGCTGTCGGTGCCGCAGTACTACCTCGAGCGCCGGTACGGCCGCGGCAGCAGCCGCAACCTGCCCCTCACCCCGCTGCAGCGCCTGCGCGCGGCCGCCAATAAGCGCAAGCCCGGGCCGCCGCCCGCCCCGCCAACCGAGATTGTGAGCGTAGTGGTATGACGATCGTGACTGATAACCAGGCGCCCGCCCGCCCAGGCGCACACCAGCCGGGCGAATCACTCGTCGAAATTCGGCGCGTGCGCAAAAGCTTCGGCAACCATCAGGTGCTGCGCGATGTTTCGCTCGCGGTGCCCGCCGGCACCGTCACGGTGCTGCTGGGCCCCTCGGGCTCGGGCAAATCGACGCTGCTGCGCTGCGTGAATCACCTCGAGACCATCGACGGCGGCCGCATCATCGTCGACGGTGAGCTGATCGGCTACCGCCAGGCGGGGGCAAAAACCCACGAGATGACGCCCAGGCAGATCGCGAAGCAGCGCCGCAGCATTGGCATGGTGTTTCAAAAGTTCAACCTGTTTCCGCACCTCACCGCGCTCGAGAACGTGTGCGAAGCCCCCATCGGGGTGGTGCGGCGCAGCAAGAGCCAGGCGCGTGCGCGGGCCATCGAACTGCTCGACCGCGTGGGGCTCGCCGATTTCGCGGGCCACTACCCGGCGCAGCTGTCGGGTGGCCAGCAGCAGCGCGTGGCGATTGCCCGCGCGCTCGCCATGGATCCCAAACTGATGCTGTTTGACGAGCCGACGAGCGCGCTCGACCCCGAGCTCGTGGGTGACGTACTCGACGTGATGCGTGAGCTCGCTCGCGAGGGCATGACCATGATCGTGGTGACCCACGAGATCGGGTTCGCCCGCGGCGTCGCCGACCAGGTGGTGTTCATGGACGGCGGGGTCGTGGTTGAAGCAGGAACGCCCGAGGACGTGCTCGGAAACCCGCAGCGCCAGCGCACCCGCAACTTCCTCGAGAGCGTGAAATAACGCGATGCGATATTGCCCGGTGGCCCCACGAGGGGTGGGGCTGCCGGGTAGAATCGCGGTATGACCACCGCGCGCGAACAGCTGATTGAACTCATCACGAGCGAGGCCGTGTTTCACGGCGACTTTACGCTCACCAGTGGCAAGAAGGCCACCTACTACATCGACCTGCGCAAGCTGTCGCTCGACCACCGGGCCGCGCCCCTGATCGGCCAGGTCATGCTCGACCTGATCGACGACATCGACGGCGTCGTCGCCGTCGGCGGGCTCACCATGGGCGCCGACCCCATCGCCTCGGCGATCATGCACCAGGGCGTCGCCCAGGGCAAGATGTACGACTCATTCGTCGTGCGCAAGGAGCCCAAGGATCACGGCCGTGGCCGCCAGGTTGAGGGCCCCGATCTCAACGGCAAGCGCGTCATCGTCGTCGAAGATACCTCAACGACGGGCGGCTCACCGCTCGCCGCCATCGAAGCCCTTAAGAAGGTCGGCGCCGAGGTTGTGGCCGTGGCCGTGGTCGTTGACCGCCAGGCCCCCGCCAAGGCACGCATTGAAGAAGCCGGGTACGAGTACCGCTTCGCAATCGGCCTCGAAGACCTGGGCCTCGACCCCCAGTAGCTTGCTCGGCCGGTGAGCCTCCCTGCCGCGCTGACACAGGTCGCGGCGGGGAAGCTCAGCTGGGCGAGCGCATTACCTCCTGCGTTATTTGAACGACACGAAGGCGTCACGCGATATGGCCCAAGAAATTCGACCCCACGCGATCTGGTTGGCACTGATTGGGGTCGCTGGCGGCCTCATGTCGGGCCTGTTTGGTGTCGGCGGGGGCACGATCATCGTGCCGGCGCTGGCCATCTGGCTGTCGATGCCGCAAAAACTATCTGCGGGCACCTCGGTGCTTGCGATCTTGCCGACGGCGATCGTGGGAGCGACGACCTACGCACTGCAGGGCCAGGTCGACTGGATCGCGGCGATCTGCCTCGCGCTGGGCATGATCGTGGGCGCGCAGCTGGGCACCATCCTGCTGCAAAAGCTTTCGGTTGATGTGGTGCAGTGGTCGTTCATGATCTTCTTGGGCATCGTGATCGTGACGCTCTGGTTCGTGGTGCCGCACCGCGATGCACAGATCGACATGACCTTCTGGACCGTCTTCTTCCTTGTGGTCACCGGCTTCGCCGCGGGCATCCTCTCGGGGCTGCTGGGCGTGGGCGGCGGAGTAATCGTAGTGCCGGTGCTGATGTTCTTCTTCGGCGCGAGCGACCTGATCGCGAAGGGAACTTCGCTGCTGATGATGATCCCCGGCTCCATGTCGGCCACCCTCGGCAACGTGCGCCGCCAGAACGTCGACTTCCGCGCCGCCGCCTGGGTGGGCCTGGCCGCCTGCCTCTTCGTGCCACTCGGATCGCTGCTCGCTGGCTGGATCGACCCGTTCTGGGGCAACGTCGCGTTCTCGCTCTACCTGGTGTTCGTCGTCACGCAGATGCTGCTGCGCTGGTTCAAAAACCGCGCCAAGTAGCGTGCGGCGCCGGCCTCGCTGAGGCACGGGCCCGCTGCGATCTGGGATCCGGATCAAAAAAGCGCCGCGGTGTGATGATCGCTCATCACACCGCGGCGCTGATTGTGGGCGCAGCCCGAAACTTCGGTTACAGCAGGTCGGCGACCGACTTGAGTACCTCGTCGGGGCGGAACGGGAAGCGCTCGATCTCGGCGCGATCGGCGATGCCGGTCATCACGAGCACCGTGTGTAGGCCAGCCTCCATGCCCGCGACGATGTCGGTGTCCATGCGGTCACCGATCATGCCGGTGTTGTGCGAGTGCGCACCAATCTTGTTGAGCGCCGAGCGGAACATCATGGGGTTCGGCTTGCCAACGACGTAGGGAATCTTGCCCGTCGCCTTGGTGATCAGCGCGTTGATGGCGCCGGTCGCGGGCAGCACGCCCTCCATGCTGGGGCCCGTCGCGTCGGGGTTCGTCGAGATGAAGCGCGCGCCGCCGATGATCAGGCGAATCGCCTTGGTGATCGCCTCGAACGAGTAGCTGCGCGTCTCGCCCACGACCACGAAGTCGGGGTTCGACTCGGTCATCGTGTACCCGGCGTCGTGCAGCGCGGTGTGCAGGCCGGCCTCGCCGACCACATAGGCCGACCCGCCGGGCTTCTGCTGCTTCAAGAATGCGGCGGTGGCCAGCGCGCTCGTCCAAATGCGATCCTCGGGCACGTCGATGCCCGATGCGGCGAGGCGCGCGCTGAGATCGCGCGCGGTGTAGATCGAGTTATTGGTGAGCACGAGGTAGGGCGTATCGGTGTCGCGCCAGTGCTGCAGCAGCTCAGAAGCGCCCGGAATTGCCTGATTCTCGTGCACCAGCACGCCATCCATGTCGGTCAGCCAACATTCGATCGTTTCGCGGCGGGGGTGCGGCTCTACATGCGTCATATCAATAGCGTAGCCCGCGTGTGTGAACCGCGTGTTACTGGCAGACTAGATTCATGCATGAGCGAGCAGGGGTACCGGCCACCGTCGAGGATCTGATTGATGTCGAGGCGCTGCTTGCGGCGTATTTCGCGGAGGTGCCAGACCCGCGGGTTGCCGCCGAGCGTGTCGTCTTTGGCACCTCGGGGCATCGCGGGTCGTCGCTGAAGCGATCCTTCAACGAGGCGCACATCATTGCGATCAGCGCAGCCATCGCCGAATATCGTGCGGCGCAGGGCATCGCGGGCCCGCTGTTCATAGGCGGCGACACGCACGCGCTCTCTGAGCCCGCTGAGCACACCGCACGCGAGGTGCTTGCGGCGGCTGGCGTGCACGTGTTGGCGCGATCCGGATCAGGGGATGAGGTCTTCGTTCCGACGCCCGCGCTCAGCCACGCGATCCTCGCCCACAATGCGGGTCGCGATGCTGACGACCCGCAGCGCGCCGATGGCATCGTGATTACACCGAGCCACAACCCGCCGGGCGATGGCGGGTTCAAATACAACCCGCCCCACGGCGGCCCCGCAGACACCGACGCGACCAACTGGATCGCGGCCCGCGCCAACGAGCTGCTCGAATCGGGCGTCGCGCAGGTGCCGCGCGCCGGGCGCGACGGCGTCGAAGGCACCCCGGTGGGGCGCTATGACTTCCTCGGTGAATACGTCGAGTCACTGGGCGAGGTGATCGACATGGCCGCGATTCGCGAGGCCGGCGTACGCTTCGCCGCGCACCCGCTTGGCGGCGCGAGCGTCGCGTACTGGGCGGCCATTCGCGACCGCTTCGAGCTCGATCTCACGGTGCTGGGCCCGGGCGTCGACCCGCAGTGGGCGTTTATGCACCTCGATTGGGATGGCAAGATTCGCATGGATCCGTCGTCGGCGAACGTGATGTCGACCGTGGCCGAGCACCGCGACGACTTCGCGATCGTCACCGGCAACGACGCAGACTCCGATCGTCACGGCGTTGTGACGCGTGACGCGGGGCTGATGAACCCCAACCACTATCTCGCGGTCGCGATTGATTACCTGCTGTCGCACCGCCCCGATTGGCCCGTGACCGCCGGCATCGGCAAGACGCTCGTATCGTCGGCGCTGATCGACCGGGTCGTGGCCGGGCACGGCCGCGAACTGCTCGAGGTGCCCGTCGGGTTTAAGTGGTTCGTACCGGGCCTCGCCGATGGCAGCGTGGTCTTTGGTGGCGAGGAGAGCGCGGGGGCGTCGTTCCAGCGCTTCGACGGCTCTGCGTGGAGCACCGATAAAGACGGCATTTTGCTCGCGCTGCTGGCCGCCGAAATTCTTGCGGTCACCGGCCAGACACCGTCTGAGCGGTACCGCGAGCTCGCCGACCGCTTCGGTGAACCTGCTTACGCCCGCATCGATGCGGCGGCGACCCCCGAGCAGAAGGCCCGGCTGGGTGCGCTGTCTGCCGCAGACGTCACCGCGACTGAGCTTGCGGGCGATCCGATCACCGCGATTCTCACCGAGGCGCCCGGCAACGGGGCCCGCATTGGCGGCCTCAAGGTACAGACTGCGAACGCGTGGTTTGCCGCGCGCCCCTCGGGCACCGAAGACGTGATGAAGATCTACGCCGAATCATTCTTGGGCGCCGAGCACCTCGCGCTCGTGCAGCGTGAGGCGCAGGCGCTCGTGCAGCGGGTGCTCGCGGGCTAACGCCTCGGCGGCGCCCGCGAAACGGTACCCTGATGACTATGACTTCGACCCCTGCACCGCTGCGCCGTTACTCCTACCTGGGGCCGGCCGGAACCTTTACCGAGGCGGCGCTGAAGCAGGTGCCCGAAGCGGTGGGGCAAGAGTGGCGCCCGGTCGATAACCTCGGCGAGGCACTGCAGCACGTCGTCTCGGGCGAAAGCGACGCCGCGATGATCGCGATCGAGAACTCGATCGATGGCGGGGTCACGGTGGCGCAAGACGCGCTCGCGACCATTCCGGGCTTGCGCATCGTGGGCGAGTACCTCGTCTCGGTGAACTTCGTGCTGGTCGCACGCCCCGGCGTCGCGCTCGAAGACATCACCGTGGTGTCGGGGCACCCGGTGGCGTATGCGCAGTGCCGGGCCTGGCTCGACCGCGCGGTGCCCCAGCATCGGCACCTCGTCGCGACCTCAAACGTGCAGGCCGCCGCCGACCTCTTTGACACCGCCAAGGGGGTCGACGCGGCCATCGCGCCGCCCGGCATTGACGCCCACTATGACGTCGAGGTGCTGGGCGAAGCGCTCGCCGAAAACCCCGACGCGGTCACCCGCTTCGTGCTCGTGAGCCGCACGGCGCCCGTCGCCGAGCCCACGGGGGCCGACAAAACCTCGCTCATCGTCGAACTGCCCGAAGACCGTGCGGGTGCACTGCTCGAACTGCTCGAACAGTTCTCGACGCGCGGCGTTAACCTGACGCTGATCGCCTCGCGCCCCATCGGCGACCGCATGGGCCGCTACCGCTTCGTGCTCGACGCCGAGGGGCACGTGCGCGATGAACGCGTCGCCGATGCCCTGCTGGGTGTGAAACGCTTCAGCCCCAATGTCGTGTTCTTGGGGTCATACCCGCGCGCAGACCAGGTGGTGGCGAGCATCAGGTACGCGCAAGATGACGCGGCCTTCCGCGAAGCACGCGACTGGCTGAGCGCGGAGTGCTTGGGGGAGTAACCCCGCTTCGACTGGCTTGGCGCTGGCCTCAGCAGGCTGCCCCGGGCTTAGCCCTGGGGCACCCACTCGGGCAGAATGCGCACGACGAGCGCCCCCGCATCGACGGCGCCGTTCACCGCTGTCGCCAGCCCAAAGTCATCGCCATCCAGCTGCACGGGCTCGGGTGACGGCACCGAAAGCGAGAACCGCTTCGCCTGCATATAGGTGACGCTCTTCGTGTCATTGACGAGGTCGATGATCTTGCGCCCCGTTTTCGACTTGCGCAAGACGCCGTTCTCCCAGCCGATCTTGTTCCAGATGCGCAGCCACGAGAACGGGCCGAGCGGCCGCAGCGCCACCACATCGAGCTTGCCGTCGTCGAATTTTGCGTCGGGAATCAGCAACACCCCGCCGGGCAGCAGCCCGCAGTTGCCGATCATCACGCTGTACACCGAGAGGTGATCGGCGGGGGTGCCATCGACCGAGTAGTGCACCTCGAGCGGGCGATCCTTAATCATGGTGCGCACGCCAGCATCAATGTAGGCCAGCCAACCCACCCGCTTTTTCAGTGCCGCCTGGGTGGTGGAGATGGCGCGCGCATCGAGCCCCATCCCCGCGAGCACCAAAAACACGTGCTCGCTCTCGCTGTCATCGCTGCGCAAAATGCGAGCAATGCCGAGGTCGATTTTGCGGCTGCGGCCAAAGAATGCGGCGCGGGCGCACTGCTCAACATCATTCAATGGCATGCCGAGATTGCGGGCGAGCAGATTGCCGGTGCCCTGGGGCATCACCGTGAGCGGCACCCCGGTGCCGCGCAGCCCCTCGGCCACGGCCCGAATGGTGCCGTCACCGCCGCTCGCAAGCACCACATCGGCGCCATCAGCGAGCGCGCGCTTCGTAGCCCCCACCCCAGCGTCGGCCTCTTCGGTCTCATACCACTGCGTGGGTGTCCAGCCAGCGAGCTGCTCTTGTGCCGAGACCGCCGCACGTAACGCGACGAGGTCAGTCTTGAATGGGTGGTAAACGACGGCCGCGCTGGGTTGCGTGCGCGCGGGGGAAGAAGGCATGGCTCCAGCGTATCGCGGCGACCCGAGCCCCAGCCTGTCACTTGCACACCTACAAGCCCGCACTTCCGCCGAATTCATGCACACCACACCACACGCGCCCAGCCGCGCCCGAGTAAGCTAGAGCCGTGATCGATCCAGTACTGCTCCGCAACGATCCCGAGTCCATCAAGCGCTCTCAGCGCGCCCGAGGCAAAGACGAGGCGGTGGTTGACGAGGCACTCGCCGCCGATGCCGCGCGCCGTCAAGCCCTCGGCGAGTTTGAGACATTGCGCGCCGAACAGAAAGAGTTCGGTGGCCGGGTCAAAACTGCGCCCAAAGACGAAAAGCCCGCGCTGATTCAGCAGGCCCAGGTGCTGTCGGCCCAGGTGAAGGCTGCCGAAGCCCGCGCGAAAGACGCCGAGCTTGCGCTCGAGACGCTCGCTTTGCGCATCGACAACATCGTCATCGACGGTGTGCCCGAAGGCGGCGAAGAGAACTTCGTCACGCTGCGCACGGTGGGCGACCAGCCCACGTTCGACTTCGAACCGCGTGACCACCTCGAGCTGGGCGAACTGCTCGGCGCGATCGACATGGAGCGCGGGGCAAAGGTCTCTGGCGCCCGCTTCTACTTCTTGCGCGGCATCGGTGCGCGCCTCGAACTCGCGCTCATGAACATGGCGCTCGACCGCGCGCTGCAGCACGGGTTCACCCCGCTGATCACGCCGACGCTCGTGAAGCCCGAAATCATGCAGGGCACCGGCTTCCTCGGTGAGCACGCCGACGAGGTTTACCACCTGCCCACGCAAGATCTGTACCTGACCGGCACCAGCGAGGTCGCCCTCGCCGGGTACCACTCCAACGAGATCCTCGATCTCGAGCGCGGCGCCATGAAGTACGCCGGCTGGTCCACCTGCTACCGCAGCGAGGCCGGGTCACACGGCAAAGACACCCGCGGCATCCTGCGCGTGCACCAGTTCAACAAGCTCGAAATGTTTGTGTACACGACCCCGGCCGATGCCGAGGCTGAGCACGACCGCCTCGTGTCGTACCAGGAAGAGATGCTCACCGCGCTCGGCCTGCACTACCGCGTCATCGACGTGGCGGCCGGCGATCTCGGCTCGAGCGCCGCACGCAAGTTCGACATCGAGGCGTGGGTGCCGACGCAAGATGCGTACCGTGAACTCACCTCGACGAGTAACTGCACCACGTACCAGGCTCGCCGCCTCTCAACCCGCTTCCGCGGCGAGACCGGCAAGACCGAGCCTGTTGCCACGCTGAATGGCACGCTCGCGACCACGCGTTGGCTGGTTGCGATCCTCGAGACGCACCAGCAGGCCGACGGCAGCGTCATCGTGCCCGAGGCACTCCGCCCCTACCTCGGCGGCCTCGAAGTACTCACCCCAACCACAGGAGTCTAATTTCCATGCTGCCCCAGGTTGCGCCAGCCGAGCGCCACATGATTGCGCTCGATCTCGACGGAACCGTGCTCGACCACGGGCAACACGGTGACGATCAGATCCCGGCTGAGGGCTATATTGATCCGGATCTTGCTCGCGCCATTCGCGCGTTGCACGAAGCTGGGCACGAGGTCATCATCGCGACGGGCCGCTCGGTCGACGCGACGCTGCCTATCGTGGAAGCGCTCAAGATTCGTCCCACCTGGGTCATCGCAGCCAACGGGGCAGTGACATTGAAGCGCGATGCCCTCGCGCCGCGCGCCTACCGCAGCGAGATCGTGGAGGCGTTTGACCCCACGAGCGCGCTGAAGAAGATTCGTAAGCAGCTCACGAACGCCCGCTACGCGGTTGAGCTCGCGGCCGGCGGCTTCCTGTACACCGATCAGATTCCGGCCGGCACGTTGCCCGCCAACCAGCGGCGCGTGCCGTTCGAGGAACTGCTCGGGGTGCAGGCCAGCCGCGTGGTCGTGTTCTCGCCCGATGAGCAGCTGGAGTCGTTCATGAGCGCCGTGGAATCGCTGGGGCTCACCCACGTGTCGTACTCGGTGGGCACCTCATCGTGGCTCGACATCGCCCCCGACGGGGTGACGAAGGCGAGCGCGCTCGAACTGCTCGCCTCGCGCCTCGAGATCGACCGCTCGCGCGTCTTCGCCGCGGGCGACGGCCGCAACGACATCGACATGCTGCGGTGGGCGGCCCGCCACGGTGACGCGGTGGCCATGGGCCAGGCGACACCCGAGGTGCAGGCGGTCGCCAGCCGCGTGACCGGTCCTGTTGAAGAGTCGGGGCTGCTGCACGCCCTGCGCGACCGCTTCCCCGAGCTCTCAGCGCTCGTCTAAGGCGCTGCCCGCGCGGCGCGTGTACACACGCGCCGCGCTCCGACCGCGTTAGGGCAGTTCGCCCGTCGCAACGGGAAGCTCGTCGTGGTTTGACCACTGCGACCACGAGCCGGGAAATAGGGCGCCGCCGAACCCGGCGAGCGCGAGGGCCACGAGCGTGTGCGTCGCGGTGACGCCCGAGCCACAGTACGCGGCGATGGCCTGAGCGCTATCGACCCCGACCGTGCTGAAGCGTGCCCTGAGCACGTCACCGGGGAGGAAGAAGCCGTCGCGCGTGAGGTTGCCGCCGGTCGGTGCGCTGACCGCCCCGGGAATATGGCCCGCGCGCGGATCGATCGGTTCTTGGATGCCCGCATACCGTTCGGCCGCTCGCGCATCAATGAGCTTGCCACCGGCGGCCACGAACGGTTCCACCTCGGTGAGTTCAATCGCGGGGAGCTGAGCGCTGCTCAGCGTGACATCGCCGGGCTCGACTGCGGGGGATCCGGTTTCAAGCGTGCCGCCCGCGGCGACCCACGCCGGGAGCGCACCGTCGAGCAAACGCACGCGGCCGAAGCCGGCGTTGAGTAGTAGCCACCAGGCGCGCGCCGACGCATAGTTACCGCCACCGTCGTACACGACCACTTCGTCGTCATCGTTCAGCCCCCATGAGCGGGCGGCTGCCTGAAAGTCTGCGGGGTCGGGGAGCGGGTGCCGGCCATCTTGCGCCGTTTTATGCTGCGCGAGCTGCGTATCGAGGTCGACGTACACGGCACCTGGCAAGTGGCCGGCAGCGAATGCCTCCCGGCCGTCGGGCTGCGGCATCGTCCACCGCACATCGAGCAGACGAGTGCGGGGCGACCCCGCAGGGAAGTCGCGTTCTGATTCAAGGCGGGCTTGTAAGGCATCGACGGTGATGAGGATCGAGTCGCGGTTCGTCATGGTTTGGACTCTAACGGTGATGGCGGGTGGCGCGCGCGAGACACCGCGTGCTGACGGCGAAATCACGGCGATTCTGAGCGAGTTTTCGTGTGCATTTCATTTCTGGGCACTTGTTTTGCTAAACTCGTTCGTGGAGGGTTGTCCGAGCGGCCGAAGGAACTTGTCTTGAAAACAAGCATGTAGTGATCCTGCATCAGGAGTTCAAATCTCCTACCCTCCGCCACTAAAGCCCCTGACCGGAATTCGTTCCAGGTCAGGGGCTTTTTCGTTGCGCTCCGAGAGTGCGCCAGCTGCGGCGCTGTCGGTAGGATGCCGGTATGTCATCGCTGACGCACTCTGAATCCATTGTCATCTCGGCTTCACCAGACGAGGTGTACGCCGTCGTGTCAGATGTCACTCGCACGGGGGAGTGGTCGCCCGTGTGCAACGCCTGCTGGTGGGATAAGGGCGACGGCCCCCGGATAGGCGCGTTCTTTACCGGGCGCAACGTGACCCCGGAGCGTACGTGGGAGACGCGCAGCGAAGTGGTGATCGCCGAGCCAGGCAAAGCCTTCGGGTGGAGCGTGGCCGAGGGGCGCGTGCTGTGGACGTACTCGATGCAGCCGGTTCCCGCGGGCACCGAACTCACCGAGTCGTGGGAGTTCACCCCGACGGGGCAGGCGTTCTTCGCGCAGAAAATGGGCGAACGGGCCCCCGCCGAGATCGAGAGCCGTCGGCAGGCCGCGCTATCGGGTATTCCGGTCACGCTCGCGGCGATTAAGCGCATCATCGAACAGGGCTAATTTCGGGATCCCTCGTGAGCGAAAACGCGACCGAAATGAGGCCCAACGAGTAATCGTGTGGCCCGCAATAGAGCGGCGCAGATGAGCGGTGCATTTTCAGTAAACCGGCCCGCTGCGGCGCTGGACGGCGCCCCGACCCGTGGGTGAGAGACCTGATATTACGGCGTGTTTTTACGCCGCGCACAAAGGCAAAGCTGAACGTTAGGTGAATCTCTCCAATACCCTCAATTAGGGCGAGCGTCAAGCGTCGACTATTCTTTTCAAGTCCCTTCTCAGGATCGCCGCGTTCTCGTGCCGATCGAGCCAGTCAGGAACTTCCCTTCATATGAAATCCGCCTCTCCCCAAGAGGGTCCGTCGCACCCCAAGTCAACTGATGGCTTGAACCAGCACGGCGGCAAAAAGCTTCGCCCCCGTCACGTCACCATGATCGCCCTCGGCGGCATCATCGGCGCCAGCCTCTTCGTCGGATCCGGCAACGTGATTCGCTCAGTCGGCCCCGCCGCCATCATCTCCTACCTCGTCGGTGGCCTGCTCGTATTCCTCGCGATGCGCATGCTCGGCGAGATGGCCGCCGCCCGCCCCGCGATCGGCTCCTTCATGGAGTACGCCCGCGTCGGCCTCGGTGACTGGGCCGCCTACCTCGTCGGTTGGCTCTACTGGTACTTCTGGGTCGGCGTACTCGCGTACGAGGCCGTGCTGGGCGGCGAAACCCTCAATGCTTGGTTCAGCTTCCTCCCCTCGTGGGCCTGGTCGCTGCTGCTGCTCGTGCTCTTCGTCGGCACCAACCTGATCTCGGTGCGCACCTTCGGCGAGGTGGAATTCTGGCTCGCCAGCATTAAGGTGCTCGCGATCATCGTGTTCCTCGGCGCCGGTGTGCTGTTCGCCCTCGGCTGGTGGCCCAACTCAAGCTTCTCGATTCCCAACCTGTGGGAGCACGGCGGCTTCGCCCCCAACGGGTACGGAGTCGCCTTCACCGGCGTGGCCCTCGTGATCTTCTCGTACTTCGGCACCGAGATCGCAGTGATGGCTTCGGCCGAGTCTGAGGACCCCGCAAAGGGTATTCGCCAGGCGACCAGCACCGTGATCTGGCGCATTCTGCTGTTCTTCGTAGGTGCCGTCATGGTGATCGTGACGATCGTGCCCTGGAACGAGCTGCCCGAGCCCACCAACGTTGCGAACGCTCCGTTCACTTACGTCTTCACGCTGTTTGGCATGCCGGGTGCTGCGATCGTGATGCAGCTCGTGATCTTCACGGCCGTGATCTCGGTACTGAACTCGGGCCTCTACTCGGCCTCACGCATGTTCTCCTCGCTCGCCGAGCAGGGCTACGCGCCCAAGCTCATCGCGAAGCGCGCCAAGAACGGCGTGCCCGTGATGGCGCTGATCGCATCGACGAGCGGTGGCGTCATTGCCACGATCGTGAACTTTGCGTCGCCCGACTCGGGCATCTTCCAGTTCATCATGAACTCGGCCGGCCTCGTCGCCCTCTTCGTGTACGTCTTCATTGCGCTCACGCAGATGCGCATGCGCATGAAGATGACGCCCGAAGAGGTCGCCGGGCTGAAGCTCAAGATGTGGCTGCACCCGTGGCTGAACATCTTGCTCATCGTGTCGATCATCGCGATTCTCGGCGTCATGCTGAGCAGTGAAGATGGCCGCACGCAGGTGTGGACCAGCCTCGTCGCCACTGGCGCACTCGTGCTGTTCTGGCCGCTCGTGCGCCGCAACCTCGCCAAGAAGCGCGCCGAGAAGGCCGCCGCCGAAATGGCTGAAACACCCGCCGCGTAACGCAGGCAATATCGCAGCGCCCGTGGGATCAAACCTGATCTCGCGGGCGCTGCTGTATCTGGGTGCGAGATGCAGCTACTGTGTGAGCACGAGACCAGCAGTTGGGGGCAACGATCGGCGAGGCGGCCGCGCGTTGTGTCTTGGCAACGAAAGGCACGCACATGCTCAGCACACGTCGCACGCACGGCAGCCCGCAGCGGGCCGGCGCTGAGCCGCACGGGTCACCCGTGCCTCAGGGGCAGCCGTCGCTCACGCTCACGCTCGGCAGGGGGTTGCTGGCCGCGCTGATTGTGGTGGCAGTGGTGGCGACCACGCTCGATACGGCCTCGCGCACCCCGATCAACCCGTTCAACTTCTTCGGGTACTTCACGGTGCAATCCAACATTTTGATGGCGGTGATCTGGGCGGGCTGCGTGGTAGCCGCCAGCGCCAAGATGGCGCGGCTGCCGCGCGCGTTTGCGTACGCCCGCGGCTGCGTCACCACTTACATTGTGATCGTGGGCATTGTGTACGCGCTGTTGCTCGCGCCCCTCGGTGCTGCGGGCGGGGTGCCGCTGCCCTGGGCTAACGTGGTGCTGCACATCGTTACGCCCATCGCGGCGCTGCTCGACTGGCTGCTCACGGGAAGCGAGCAGTCCCTGCGCTGGCGGCGACTGCCCATCGTGCTCGCCTACCCGCTCGTGTGGCTGGCGGTCGTGCTGGTGCGCGGCGCCACCGACGGCTGGGTGCCCTACCCGTTCCTCGACCCCGCCACCGGCTACGGCAGCATCACGGTCGTGGCGATCGGCATCGCGGTCGCGACGCTCGCGATCGGCGCGCTCGTGTTCGCGCGCTCACACCGCGGCGTCAAAGTGGCAAGCTAACGAACGGCGCTGGGGAGACGGGGCATGATCCGGATCATCCCCCGTGCCTCGCTACGCGAGCGGGTGCCGCATCATCTCGCCCTCGCCCGCGTACTCCTCGACCTCGGGCTTGGGGTCGCGCGCATCGGCGTAGGCGAACGCGATCGCGGCACCGAGGAACCCGAACGAGACGATGCCGAGCGGGTTACACAGCGCGATCGACATCTCGGCCAAGAACGCCGAGCCCGCCGCGTGGCTGAGGATCGACTGCAGCTGGCCCGCCACGAGATCGGGCACGGTAAACCCAAACCCGATCGCGCAGGCCCACGAAAGGATCTGCGTGACGACCGTGGCGCGGCCGATGCGGCGGCCGCGGGCGCGCGTCACCGCGATGCGGCGCGCAAGCCAGTACGACACCGCAATGTAGCCGAGGCCGATGGTGGGCAGGTACCACCAGGTGAGCTCGCCACCGAGGCCAAAAGCCCAGCGGCCCAGCGTCATCCACGCGGCCATCAGCACGCCCATAATCATGGCGAAACGAGTCATCGAATTGGCTCCTTTGTTCGGAATCAACTGTAGTCTCGGTGGCCTGTGCGATGCCGCTACGCCTTGCCACGAATGGAGACACGCCCGCGCTGCATGGCTGACTTTCGCCCTGGCCAATAATGCTGTTATTCTATAACGGTTGTCATCGCAAGGTGGCTTCGCCCTGATAGCTCAGTGGTAGAGCACTTCCATGGTAAGGAAGGGGTCCCGGGTTCAAATCCCGGTCGGGGCTCTGACTTGTTTCATCTTCGGGTGAAGAAGTTTTGGCTGTGTAGCTCAGCTGGTTAGAGCGCACGACTCATAATCGTGAGGTCGCGGGTTCGAGTCCCGCCTCAGCTACGAGAAGTTCCAGAAACCCCCGCTTATGCGGGGGTTTTTGCGTACCCGGGGTAGCTGCGGGCTGGCTCGAGCGTTCACGCGCCGTGCCGGTGGGCCGTTGATGGGGCCGGTTGGTGCGGCAGCCGCATCGCGGTCAAAGCACAGTAGGCCCGGTGTGCCACCCTCAAATAGGTGGCACACCGGGCCTGCTGTCTTACTGGTTATGCGTTGCGGCGCTTCATGCGAGCGACAAAGGCTGCTGCGACGCCGAGGAGTACGAGGGCGCCGCCCGCGATTCCGACGGTCGCGGGCAACCCGGCCCCCGTGACCGCGAGAGCGTCTGCGTCTGCAGCCGCGTTGGCATCTGCCGCTGCATCAACGTCGGCTACCGGTGCCGCTGCCGGTTCTGCGTGCTCAGTGGGGGTGTGCACGATGTCGTAGTGCACCTCGGGGGCGTTCTCGTCGGGGATCACGCGGTAGGTGAACTCGTTATCGGTGAGCTCGGTGATCGGTACGACGCGGGTGAACATGGGTTCACCGTTGTCGTCGAACGCGGTGATGGTGCGGGTGCTGCCCTCTGCTGCAACTTCCCAATCACCCTGCATCTTGGGCGAATCATCGAGGTTGTACATCGTGAACGTGCCGTTCACGTCGTAGTACGCCCAGCCGACAAAGTTGGCGACGGCCTCGTTGTCGAGGGCGACGGGGTTGCCATCTTGGTCAACGGCGCCCGTGGTTTCCCACGCGGTCGAGGCGAGCACCTCTGACGGCGACTGCGCCGCGTTCTCGGCCACGGCCACCACCGAGGTGAACGGGCTCGTTGCCGGAGCCATCGTGCCCGCTGTGGCGAACGCGCCGGCCGCAGGCAGCAAGCACATCGACGTGGCTACGACCGCGGTCGCTGCCAAAAGCTGGCCACGGCCACGCAGACGGGTACGCTGCATCGGGGCTGAGGTGGCTGAATCTGAGTGAGAAATACGATCAAACATGAGAAATCCTTGTCATCGGCGTTCGCTAACTTCACAGGCCGGTCGAGTGCGGCCTCTGCGATCGCCTGCCCCGAAACCGGGATTAACTGGCGACTGATTCCAGATTACGAGCGATGAAAACGGAGCGAATCAATCGATCGGTTGAACCTGCTTTTCTCACGCACGGCTCAATCTCACCATTGCTGGCGGGCGCAATGCTCCTTAGATCCGGATCAAACCCCGCCGCACCGCCGTCGCCACCGCAGCCTGCCGGTTATCGGAACCCAGCTTGGTGAACGCGTGATGCAGATGCGTTTTCACGGTCGCCTCGCTCACCACCAGCTCACTCGCGACCTCGCGGTTCGACAGGCCCGCCGCCACGAGCGCGAGCACCTCGAGCTCACGGCCGGTGAGCGCGTCATCGGGGTGTTCGGTGCGGCGCCCGAGCCGCTCAGTGATGTTGCCCGCCTGCGCTCCCTGCCCGGTGGCCGCCGCGCGAATCGCGTGAAACACATCATTCGGCCGGCTATCTTTCACCAGGTACGCGGTGGCGCCGGCATCGGCCGCGCGCACCACATCGGCATCAGAATCAAACGCGGTAAACACGATCACCCGGGCCGGGTTTGGCAAGGCGCGCAGCGCACGCGTGACCTCAATGCCGCCCGGCACACCGTCCCCCAGATCGAGATCGACGAGCGCAACATCGATGGGATGGGTGTTGGCCTGGGCCTCAGCTTCAGCGAGTGACCCGGCCTCTGCGAGCACCTCGAAATCGGCCTGGGTTTCGAGCAGCGCCCGCATTCCGTGCCGCAAAATGGGGTGATCATCAACGAGCATGATGCGAATCATGAAGGGGTCTCGCTCTCTGCACGCTGGGTGCCGGTGCCGGTGGCCTCGCGGTCGGTGGCGCTGGCTGTATTGGTGTTGGTGTTGGTGTTGGTGCTGGTGCTGTTGTTTGCGTCGGCGCGATCGAGCGGAATGCTCGCGGCGATCACGGTGCCGCCGCCGGGCCGAGATTCGATTGAGAGCGTGCCGCCGAGGTTCTGCGCGCGCCAGGTCATCGCGCGCAGGCCGAACCCGACGCCCTCGCGCTGCGCGACCGCATCGGGGTCGAACCCCGGGCCAGCATCAGCAATGTCCACGCCCACCGATTCGGGGAAGAAGGTGACCGTGACCCGCGTCGCCGTTGAGCCCGCATGTTTGGCCGCGTTCACGAGCGCCTCTCGGGTGATGCGCTGGAGGGCGTGCACGGTCTCCTCTGCCACGAGTGTTTCGTGGCCCGAGAGCACGAACTCGGCGCCCGCCGCCTCGGCCTCCGCCCGCAGTGCGCTCGTGACGGTGGCACCACGGGTCTGCGGATCTGCGAGCCCATGCACGAGCCGCCGCGTCTCAACGAGGGTCTCTCTGAGGGCTTCGCCAGCGGCTGACACCGTCGACTGTGCGGCCGGCCCCTCACCCAGGTGCTGTGCTGTCTCGATCATCAGCAGCGCACTCGCGGTGCGCTGCACAACAGTGTCGTGGAGTTCACTCGCGACCCGGTTGCGCTCGCTCAGCACACCGGCCTCGCGTTCAGAGCGTGCGAGCTGGGACCGGGTCTCGGTGAGCTCGGCGATCACCGCACGTTTCTCGTCGAGCGTGCGGGTGACCGTGGCGTACGCATACGACAGCACGAGGCCGCCAAAGAACGGGCCCAGCACGAGGCCAAGGTCTTGCCCCTTCGACATCAGCCACAGCCCGAGGCTCACCGCGATCACGATGAGGCCCGAGACCGCGAGCGCGATACGGGGCGTCAGCACCCGGTGCATCGCAAAGATCAGCGCAAACGCGCACCACCCAAAGGACGGGGCGATGACCGCGAGTGGGAGCCACAGCAGGGTCGCGAGGAACAACCCGATCCGCTGCCCGCTGAGCGGCCCACCCACCGCGGCCGCGCGCTCGGCAGCCACCGCGGCGGCGACATAACTGAGCCCGGTGCCGAGCGCCAATACCAGCACGACCACGCCGGTGCCCGCGAGCGCGTGAAACGCGAAGTAGCGCAGGGCGCACACCGAAAGTAACAGCGCGAAGCCGAGATCGACGGCGCGATCGAGTGCGGGGCGGCTCTCTCGAAGGGCAGATCTGGTGCGAAGGCTCACCCCGGTAGGTTAGCGCGTGCGCACCTCGGGCGGCCAGATTTGTGAAGCGCAGCGTACTGCAGCGAGCTGCTTGTTACATGCAGTGGTCAGGAGTACATTGGGGCCAGCGCGGCGCGGTGCGCTGGCCCATACACGACCCTTGAAAAGGAACTCAATGTCAGACGTACTGGTAGTTATCGGAATCGGCGGAATGGGCGAGGCCATCGCGCGACGCATGGGAGCCGGCAAGAAAGTATTGCTCGCAGACTTCAGCGAAGAAGCCCTGCAGCGTGTGGGATCGGCGCTCTCGGGCGACGGCATCGATGTGACCACAAAGCGCGTCGATGTGTCATCGCGACAGTCTTTGATTGAGCTGGGCCAGGAAGCAACCAAGCTCGGTGCGGTGCGCCAGATCGCCTTCACCGCGGGGCTGTCACCCGTGCAGGCGCCGATCGGGGCCATTCTGAACGTCGATTTGGTGGGCGTCGCCTACTTCCTCGAAGAGTTCGCGAGCGTGGTGGCTGAGGGCGGCTCGGCAGTCGTGATCGCCAGCATGGCGGGCACCTTCGTCGCAGGCCGACTCCCCGCTGAGCTCGAGGCCGCGCTGGCGCACACCCCCGCCGACGAACTGCTGGCGCTGCCGTTCTTGCAGGGCGAAGCGGTGCCCAACAGCGGTGCCGCCTACGGCATTGCGAAGCGCTGCAACCAGCTGCGCATGCAGCCCGCCAGCATCACCTGGGGTGCCCGTGGTGCCCGCGTGAACTCGATCAGCCCCGGCGTGATCTCCACCCCGATGGGTCAGCAAGAGCTTGAAGGAGAATCGGGCGCAGGCATGCGGTCAATGGTTGAGGGCTCGGGCACCGGTCGCCTCGGCACCCCCTTCGACATTGCCGCGGCCGCAGCGTTCCTGCTCGGCCCTGACGCCAGCTTCATCACGGGCACCGACCTGCTGGTCGACGGCGGCGCTGTCGCCGCAGTCAAGACGGGCACCGTTCAGCTCGCGGGGGCATAACCCCGACCCCCGACCCCTGACCCCGCCTGACACAACAGGCGGGGTCTTGACGCCGGTTACCGGAGCAGCGCGTAGCGGTGCTCCGGTCGACCGGTGAGGCCATATTGCAGCCGCACACCCACCTTCATGCGGGTGGCCAGAGCAGCCAGGTGACGCTGCGCGGTGGCGCGAGAGATGCCCAGCCGCTCGGCGACCTCCGTCGCCGATGACTCACCGGCGCGCAACTCATCGAGCACCAGTTTTTCGGTCGCCGATCGTGAGAGCGTGAGTGGGGCATCGGTGCCGTTCAAAATGGCGAGCGCTCGGTCGATGGCCTCCTGCTCAAGGTCGGTGCTGCCCGCCAATAGATTGGCGTAGCGCGAATACCGGTTGAGGCGTTCGGCGAGCACCCGGCGTTCGAACGGTTTGATGAGCACCGACAACGCCCCGGCCCGCAGCGCGCGACGTACGGTGGGGCCGTCGCCCGCGGCCGTAATAATGAACGCGTCGATGTTGCACGCGCGCACGAGTTCGATGCCGTCGCCGTGCGGCAGATGCACATCGACGAGCAGTAAATCGGGCTGTTCGGCCTCGATGGTGGCCAGGGCATCGGCGACCGTGAGCGCGGGCTCGAGCGCCACGAACCCCGGCTGCGCATCAATAATTTCGCGATGAATACCGGCGACGCGAAAATCGTCATCGATGATGAGGGTGCGAATGGGATGGGTCATGAGCCGTCCTCTGCTGCGTCGAAGGTATACGGGAGGGGTGAAACGGCTTGGGTGATCCGGGCCGCAAAGACTGCGCCCCCGTGGCCTGGCCCACCCGGGTCCACCACCCAGAGGTCGCCGCCGGTGGCGCACACGATCTCGCGGGCAAGCGAGATGCCGACGCCGTGCCCGTGGACGGGCCCAGCCATATTCGCCGCGCGCTCACCGCTGCCCGCTGCAGCCGGGCCCCGCTGTTGAACGGTGCGGTCGAACACGTCGACGCCGTCGGTGATGCCGGCGCCAGAGTCGGTGACCGTGAGGATCAAATCTGTCTGGTCATTGAGCGCTGACACCTCAACCCACCTGGGGGCGGGCGCTTTCACGGCCGCCTGAACGGCGTTATCGATGAGGTTGCCCAGTACCGTGGCCGTGGCCTCGGGCCTGTAGAGCGTGCCCATGACGTGTGAGTCATCAGCCACGCGCAGCCGCACGCCGTGGGCTCCCGCCTCGATCGCTTTGGTTTTGATAAACGACCTGAAGAACTCGTCATCGAGGGCGTCAAGCCCGGGCACCGGGTATTCGACTGATCCGCGCAGGGACAGCTCGCCCAGAAAGTCCCGGGCCTCAGTGACGCGATTGGCGTCGATTAATCCGGTGGCGACGTGAATGCGGTTCGCAAATTCATGCCGCTGCACGCGCAGTGCGCTCGTGACCGCTTGCGCTGTTTCGAGCTGCTCATGCAGGGTCACGACGTCGCTTTGGTCGCGCACAATCAGAATCCATCCGAGCGCTTTGCCGTTGTGCACCACGGCGCGCTGCTCGATGAGCAGGGTGCGGCCGTTGTGCACGATGCTGCGTGGCCGGTCTGCCGGGCTTGGGCTTGGGACTGCGTCTATGCCCGCTTCAACACCGGGGGTCAGCGGCACGGGAATGCCGAGCTGGGCCACTGCAGAGCCCACGGGGGAGTCGAGCCCGAGCAGCGTTTCGGCCGCCGAATTACACACCTGCACAATGCCATCGGCGTCGATGCCCAGCATGCCGTCGCTGATGCCGTCGAGCACGGCCGTTTGATGCTGCACGAGGGCGGTGAGATCGTCGGGTTGCAGGCCGAGCGTGGCCAGCTCAAGCCGGCGACGAATGAGCAGCATTGCTGAAGCGGCGAGGGCGAAAAGAGCCAGCGTAAACAGCACGGCAAATCCCACGAGGGTGGGCAAATTGGTGAACACGCTTTCGCGTTTGAACCCCACGCTCACCTCGCCCACCGGCTCACCGTTTGCGAGGGTATCGTCGCCGGGTTCGAGCCCAAAGATCGGCACCTTTGCGCGGGCCGATTCACCCAGCGTGCCCTCCTCCCACTCCACGACTTCATTGCCGAGCAGCACCTGTTCATACGGGGTGCTCACCTCGAGCCCCAAGCGAGAGGGATGGGGATGCGCGAGCCGAATGCCGTGGTCATCAGTGATGACGATGAAGAGGGCACCGGTGCGCGGGGCGAGCGCGAGCGCCGCTTGTTGGAGTTCGCCCGTTTGCAGTTCAGCGGCGGGAGGTGTGCCCGGCAGGCGCGAGTACTCGGTGACGAGCTCTCGCACCGAAACATCTTCGGCGACCGTGCGGGCAATGCTGAGGGCTGAGGTTTCTGAAGCTTTGCGCAGCTGCTGCGCGGCCAGCCCCCAATACACGCTCACGCAGAGCGCGAGAATGGCGGCGATGATGCCCAACGGAGCCAGGATGGTGCGGGTGGTGAGCCGTAAGCGCACCCGGTCTGGCCTGGTCATGCGTTCCATCCTGTCAGGTGATGCGCACAAATCCGGTTGCACATAATGCGCAAAACCAATGCTATGCGCAGAACGTTCAAATCGAGTGCTACCGGGGCAAAAGTGGTCGCTTGCCCCCATGATGGGCAAGACCGCCGACGGCGGGTTGACGACAAAGGAGTTATCAATGCGTGCACGTGTGATCGGAATGCCCTTCCTCAGTGAGGAGGCTCCCCAGTACGATTTGGCGTTTATGCCGCCCGAGTGGGTGCTCGTGATTCTCGGGTTCACCATGGTCTTGGTCTTTATGACGCTCATCATGACCAAGCGGCTCACCCCGATGGTGGCGCTCATTCTCGTACCGACCATCTTCGGGCTCTTTGCGGGCGCGGGCCTGGGGCTTGGCGACATGGTGCTCGACGCTATTGCCAGCATGGCTCCCACGGCCGCGCTGCTCATGTTCGCGATTATGTTCTTCGGGATCATGATCGACGTGGGGCTCTTTGACCCCCTCATCAAATTCATCACCCGGTTCTTGGGCGATGACCCGGCCAAGGTCGTTCTCGGCACCGCCATTCTGGCCGCCGCAGTGTCGCTCGACGGTGACGGCTCAACCACCTTCATCATCACCACCTCGGCGATGCTGCCCATCTACCTGCGGCTCGGCATGAGCCCGGTGGTGCTCACCTGTGTCGCCGGCCTTATGAACGGCACCATGAACATCCTCCCCTGGGGCGGGCCGACCGTGCGCGCGGCGACCGCACTCGATCTGCAGGTGTCAGATGTTTTCGTACCGATGGTGCCCGCCATGGTGGTCGGCCTGCTCGTCGCGCTCGGGTTCGCGTGGATGCTCGGGCTGCAGGAGCGTAAGCGTTTGGGCCACTTCGATGACCTGCGCCTCTCGGGCGACTCGGCTCAGGGGCTGGGTGCTCCCAAGTTCTTTCGGGGCGCAGACGCCAAGCCGGGGGCGCGTGCTGCGCTCAACACCGGCAATCTGGTGACGATCGCGGGCGGTCACGGCTCAGTGCCCGTCGCGCAGGTTGACCCCGCCGATACCGCCATGGCCGACACCATGCTCGACCCCGATCGCGATACGCTGCGCCCCAAACTGGTGTGGTGGAACCTGCTGCTGACCACCGCGGTGATGGTGCTGCTGGTGCTCGACATCATGCCGCTGCCGTACGTGTTCATGGTGGGCGCCGGCCTCGCGCTCGTGCTGAACTTCGGCAAGATGAAAGATCAAGCCGCCGAGATCGTCGCCCACGCCCCGAGTATCGTGGGCGTCGTCTCCATGGTGCTTGCCGCTGGCGTGCTCGTGGGCGTGCTCTCGGGCACCGGCATGGTCGACGCGATGGCCTCCTGGATCACGAATGTGTTGCCTGCGGCCGTGGGCCCGTTCCTCGCCCCCATCACCGGCATCCTGTCGATCCCGTTCACGTTCTTCATGTCAAACGACGCGTTCTACTACGGCATTCTGCCTGTGCTCTCACAAAGCGCATCGGTGTACGGCATTGAGCCCGTCGAAATGGCCCGGGCCTCGATCATCGGGCAGCCCGTGCACCTGCAGAGCCCGCTCGTGCCAGCTATTTTGCTGCTGGTCTCACTCGCCGGAGTGAACCTCGGCGATCACCACAAGAAGGTACTGTGGCGGGCGGTAGTGGTGTCCTTGGTGATGCTCGCGATTGGGTTGGTCTCTGGCGCGATCCCGTTCTTCGCCAGCTAACCGATTACGGGGCAGCGCCTCCCGACAGGCGCTGCCCCGCTACGATGCGTATATGAGCAACTCCTCACCCCGCTCTCGTGTACACCGGCGTGCGCTGATCGCGATCATCGCGGGTCTTGCCGCGGGCACCGCCGTCACCCTGCACATGGATCTGGCCACCGGCATCGTGGCCGGCTGGGGCGTCCTCGCCTTCGTGAACGTGCTGTGGGTGCTGCTCTTTATCTGGCCGATGGATGCCGAGGCCACGCGCGCGCACGCGATTGAGCAAGACCCGGGGCGCAGCCTCACCGACACAATCTCGGTGGTCGGCAGCCTGATTAGCCTCGGCGGGGTCGCCCTCGTCATCGCCCACTCCGAAGAAACCCACGATCCGGTGCAGCAGTACCTGCTCTCGGGCGTCGCCGTATTGAGCGTCGCGACCTCGTGGGCACTGATCCAAATCGATTATGTGCTGCGATATGCGCGGGTCTATTACGCCCCGGCGGCAGCTCATTCGCGCCCCGGATCCCCACTCGACAGCCCCACAGACGGACTTTCTGGCGGCATCGTGTTCAACCAAAAAGAGCTGCCCGAATACACCGACTTTATTTACTTCGCGATTGGGCTCGGCATGACCTATCAGGTCGCCGATACCAACGTCACCAACAACAGGATTCGCCGCATCGTGATCGGGCACACGGTGCTGGCGTTCCTGTTCGCCACGGTGATCCTCGCGACCATCGTCAACTTGGTCACCAGCATCGGGTCGTAGCCCCGAGGGCGCGGGGCCTGGGCACCCGGGCCGCGCTACATCGGGTATCTAATTCCTCGGCGGGTATCTTAAATACGCTAACAAGGCCCTCGCGCGTGAATAAGATACCCGCGCAGAAATTAGATACCGGCTGCGGCCGCAGCAGCCTCAGCCGCTCCCGGCGCCGCCAGTCGCACCGACTCCAGCTGCTCGGCGCGCGTGGGCGCCGCGTGCACCGTGATCAGTTCGTCGACGTCGGCGTAGCGCGCGAACGCCTCAAGCTCAGCGTGTACCCGTGCCGGGCCGCCGATCGCGGTGTGCTTCAGCATGCCGCGAATCTCGATGCCAGCCGGGGTGTCCACGAGGGTCGATGCCTCGTCGTGCGTTAGCATCTCTTCGCGGCCGCGCGACAAGAACTGTCGCACGCGGGCCACCTCGGTGCGTGTGAAGAGCGCTTCGGCTTCCTCATCGGTGGCGGCGGCCACCACGTTCACGCCAGCGCTCACATACGGTGTGGGGTGTGCCTCGCTCGGCTGGTAGTTGGCGCGGTAGTACGCTACGGCCGCCTCGAGCTGCTGGGGCGCGAAGTGCGAGGCGAACGAATACGGCATGCCCAGCTGCGCGGCGAGCGACGCCCCAAACATGCTCGACCCGAGAATCACGAGCGGCACCTTGGTGCCCCGGCCGGGGTACGCGTTCACTGCGGTGCGGGGCAGCTCATCTGACAGGTATCGCTGCAGCTCGAGCACGTCTTGGGGAAACGCGTCGGCAGCCTGCATGGTGCGGCGCAGCGCGCGGAACGTGGCGCCGTCGGTGCCGGGCGCGCGGCCGAGGCCCAGGTCGATGCGGCCGGGGTGCAGTTCGGCAAGGGTGCCGAACTGTTCAGCGATCACGAGGGGGGAGTGGTTGGGCAGCATCACGCCGCCCGAGCCGAGCCGAATGGTTGAGGTGTGGGCCGCGATGTGCGCGATGAGCACCGCGGTGGCGCTCGACGCGATGGTCGGCATGTTGTGGTGCTCGGCGTACCAAATGCGTTGGTACCCGCTCTTCTCAGCGAGCTGGGCGACCTGCACCGAGTGCGCGAACGATTCGGCGATGCTCCCTCCCGCTTCAACCGATGCCAGATCCAGAATTGAGAGGGGAGTCGATGCCATAACTCATACAACGCGCCCCGCCCCGGGATATTCCCGGGGCGGGGCGCGTGGTGCGGCGAGAAACTCGGCCGACGAACAGTGCTCGACGAACTGCAGCGGTTACGCGGCGTCGACCGCCGTTTCAGCGTCGACGATCGACAGCAGCACGTGGCCGCTCGCGACGGTCTGACCGATGGGCGCCTCGATGCCGGTGATAACACCCGCACGGTGTGCGTAGATCGACTGCTCCATCTTCATCGCCTCAAGCACGACGACGAGTTCACCCTCGACAACCTCCTGGCCCTCTGCAACCGCGAGCTTTACAACCGTGGCCTGCATGGGGGCCGCGATCGAGTTGCCGCCCGACGCGTGCACGCCGGCACCCTTGGCGCGGCGGGGTGCGGGGCCACGGGTGACCTCCTGGTCACCGAGCGGCACGAGCGTCGCCGGCATGACGACCTCAACGCGGCGGCCCTCAACCTCGACCGTGACGGTGCGACGCTTGGGATCGAGCGCGATCGGCGGTACTTCGCCCTCCCACGGCTCAATGGTGTTGTTGAACTCTGACTCGATCCACGTCGTGTAGATGCCAAACTTGCCGTCGGGGGCGGTGAACGCCTCGTCGCGCACGATGGCGCGGTGGAACGGGAGCACGGTCGGCAGACCCTGCACCTCGAACTCGTCGAGGGCGCGGCGGGCACGCTGCAGCGCTTCGTCACGGGTGGCGCCCGTGACGATCAGCTTGCCGAGCATCGAGTCGAATGAGCCCGAGATGACGTCGCCGGTTGCGACGCCGGTGTCGACGCGCACGCCGGGGCCCGACGCGGCCTTGAACAGTGCGACGGGGCCGGGGGCCGGCAGGAAGCCGTTGCCCGCGTCCTCGCCGTTGAGACGAAATTCGAACGAGTGACCGTGCGCGACGGGGTCTGCGTAGTCGAGTACGCCACCCTCGGCGATGCGAAACTGCTCGCGTACGAGGTCGATGCCCGTGATCTCTTCAGACACGGGGTGCTCGACCTGCAGGCGCGTGTTGACCTCGAGGAACGAAACGGTGCCGTCCTTTGCCACGAGAAACTCGCAGGTGCCGGCGCCCACGTAGCCGACCTCCTTCAAGATCGCCTTCGATGACGAGTACAGGCGCTCGATCTGCTCATCGGTCAAGAACGGCGCGGGGGCCTCCTCGACGAGCTTCTGGTGGCGGCGCTGCAGCGAGCAGTCACGGGTCGACACGACGACGACGTTGCCGTGCTGATCGGCGAGGCACTGGGTCTCAACGTGGCGGGGCTTCTCAAGGAACTTCTCGACGAAGCACTCGCCGCGACCGAACGCGGCCACGGCCTCGCGGGTCGCCGACTCGAACAGCTCGGCCACCTCGTCACGGTCATAGGCAACCTTCAGACCACGGCCACCGCCGCCGAAGGCAGCCTTGATGGCGATGGGCAGACCCACCTGGTCCACGAACGCGAGCACGTCTGCGGCACCCTCAACGGGGTCGCTGGTGCCGGGGGCGAGCGGGGCGCCCACCGTTTCGGCAACGTGGCGGGCTGACACCTTGTCACCCAGGCGCTCGATGGCGTCGGGGCTGGGTCCGATCCAGGTCATTCCCGCGTCGATGACGGCCTGCGCGAAGCTGGCGTTCTCGGCGAGGAAGCCGTAGCCGGGGTGCACAGCATCGGCGCCCGAGCGACGAGCGACACCGAGCAGCTTCTCAATGACCAGGTAGGTTTCGGCGCTGGTGGTACCACCGAGCGCGTACGCCTCATCTGCGAGCTGCGCGTGCATGGCGTCTCGATCTTGATCTGCGTACACCGCCACAGAGGCGATGCCACTGTCAGCGGCGGCACGGATAATGCGGACGGCGATCTCACCGCGGTTAGCGATAAGCACTTTACGAATGCGCGACATGCGCTCCAGCCTATTCCAGAGAGGGGCTCCACTCTTGGATATATCGCACAAACCTTCGGGAGAATCGTTGCCGGTGCGCACAGCGATCCCCCGCGATCCCGCTGAAATCGCGGTAAAGCGCCCAGATTGCGGGGCGAAGCAGCCGGGTCGGGCGCTCAGAAGCATCGGCGCGCGAAGAACCAAACGGGCCGCAATGGCGCGCACCGAACCTTCCAACGCCGCACCGCGACCCGATAATCTGAGGGTGTCTACGATGTTTTCGATGCACCGGCACCCGATGGAGGGCCCCATGGCTAATGAATCTGAACTCAACGCGCTGCTCAACCAGATCCCCCTGGGCGATCTCGCCGCCAAGTTTGGTGTCGATGAAGCGACCGTCAACGCCGCAGTGCGCCAGACGCTCCCCGGTCTCGTGGGCGGTATGGCCGTCAATGCGAGCGACGAGGCTGGCGCTGAGAAGCTGCAGGCCGCGGTGCAGAAGCACACGCCCGCATCGGGCAAGCTCAATCTTGCCGCGATCGACACCGAAGACGGTCAGAAGATCGTCAAGCACGTGCTCGGCGAGAAGAAGGACGACGTCGCGCTCGCCCTCGGCGCGAAGGCCGGCGACTCGGCGATCGCCGATCTTATCCCCAAGCTGCTGCCCCTGCTTGCGCCGCTCGTGATGCAGTTCTTGGCGGGCAAGATCGGCGGGGGCGCGGCAAGCGGCTCCGGATCAGCCTCCGGCGGCCTCGGCGGCGTGCTGGGCGATCTGCTCGGCGGCCTCGATAGCGGTGCGCAGGGCAAGGATTCCGAGGGCGGCCTGGGTGACTTGCTCGGCGGGCTGCTGGGCGGCGGCAATGGCAAGAGCTCGGGCGGCGGCCTTGGCGGCTTGCTCGGCGGCCTCTTCGGTAAGTAACCAAAGGCTTCAACCTGCCTCACCGGTGTCGCGGCCTTCTTCGCGGGCTACATCGCGACCAGCTTCGCGGCCCAGTTCGCGACACCGGGTGAGGCGTGGTAATGCCTCGCAGGGGCCAGATGTAAACTGGCAGCGTGGTAAATCCAGACATTCAGGGCCGGGAATACCCGCCCACGACTCCCTACCTCGTCGGCCGTGAAAAGGTGCGCGAGTTCGCTCGCGCAGTTGCGAGCGCCTCGCCGATCCATCTCGACCCCGCGGCCGCGCAGGCCGCAGGCTTCGCTGACGTTGTGGCCCCGCCCACCTTTGCTGTGGTGGTGCAAGAAGCAACGCTCGCGCAGCTCCTCGCCGACGAAGACGCTGGCGTCGACTTCACCCGCGTCGTGCACGGCGATCAGCGCTTCAGCTACACGCGCCCCATTGTCGCCGGCGACGAGCTGACGGCCACCCTCACGATCGCTGCGGTGAAGCAGCTCGGCGGGCACTCGATGGTCACCGCGTCGAGCGCGATCACCGACGCTGCCGGCGCCCACGTGGTGACGGCAATCTCGACGCTCGTGGTGCGCGGCGCAGAGCCCGAAGAATCAGCTGAGCCCGCCGCGGGCGAGAAGTAAAGGGGACTGCCATGAGCACGAACGCATTCGACTCCCTCGAAGCCGGCACCGTTGTAGCCGAGCGCGAGCTGACCCTCACCCGCGACAACCTCGTACGGTACGCGGGCGCCTCGGGCGACTTCAACCCGATCCACTACCGCGACGACGTCGCCCAGTCCGTTGGCCTGCCCGGCGTGCTCGCGCATGGCATGCTCACCATGGGTGTTGCTGGCTCGGTGGCCACCGACTGGCTGGCCGAGTTCGACCAGGCCGCCTGGGTGCAGGATTACCAGTCGCGCTTCACCCGCCCCGTGCCCGTCGACGCCGCTGAAGGCGCCGTGCTCACGATCACGGCGACCGTGGGCAAGCTCGACCCCGAGGCCCGCACCGCACGCATCGACCTGCGCGTCACCTTCAACGGTGCAACCGTGCTGGGCAAGTCGCAGCTCGTGGCGGCGTTCGCGTGACCCACGCTGACGTCGCCCCCGAGGCGCGCGCAGATCTCGACCCCGCGGTAGCGCAAGAGGTATTCGCGGCCGATGTCGCGCTCGCACAGCTCACCACCATGCGCGTGGGCGGCCACGCCGAACGCATTCTGGTGGCGCGCAGCAGCGCCGAATTGGCTGAATTCGCGCGCGAGCTGTGGGACGACGGCGAACCCTGGTTGCTGCTCGGCGGCGGCTCGAACACCGTCGTCAGCGACGACGGATTCCCCGGCACCCTCGTGCTCGTGCGCAACACCGGCATCGACGCGATCGCCGATGCGACCCTCGCCGACGGCGAAGTGCGCGTGCGCGTGCAGGCCGGCCACGACTGGGATGCGCTGGTCGCTGCAACCGTCGAACGCGGTCTCGCGGGCATCGAAGCGCTGTCGGGCATTCCCGGCCTCGCGGGCGCGGCCCCCGTGCAGAACATTGGCGCGTACGGCTGCGAGCTCGCCGACGTGCTGCACTCCATCGAGTTTCTCGAGAGCGGGCACGCTGAGCCGCGCCGCATGTCGGCGGCCGAGCTCGAGCTCGGCTACCGCGACTCGGCGATCAAACAGGGGCTCGAGGGCGTCGTGCTGTCGATCGATCTGGTGCTCACCGATCGCTCGCCGGCTCACGGCGCGCATCAGGTGGACGGGCAGGGTATCGATCCGGATCAAGCCGAAGCCACCGCCCCCGTGCGCTACGCCCAGCTTGCTCAGGCGCTCGGTGTTGAGCTTGGCGCGCATGTGCCGCTCACGCAGCTGCGCAGTGCCGTGCTCGCGCTGCGGGCGTCCAAGGGCATGGTGCTTGACGCCGCAGACCACGACACGTGGAGCTCGGGGTCGTTCTTCACCAACCCGATCGTCGCCGCAAGCTTCGCGGTCACCCTGCCCGAGAATGCACCGCGGTTTCCCGTGCAGGAGGCCGAAGTGGCTCCCACCGTCACGAGTCTCGAAGACATCGCTGCCGGGGCGCCGCTGCGCGCGTCACACGGGGCAGCTGGCACGCCGTCGCGGCAGGTCAAGCTGTCGGCCGCCTGGCTGATTGAGCACGCCGGTATTCCGCGCGGCTACCGCCTCCCGGGTTCTGGCGCGGCCATTTCGTCAAAGCACACGCTCGCGCTCACCAACCAGGGCGGCGCAAGCGCAGCTGATGTGGCCGAGCTTGCACGGTTCGTGGTGCAGCGGGTGCAGCAGGAGTTCGGTGTGATTCTTGCGCCCGAACCTCGGCTGTACGGCCTCGAGGTCTAGGCCAGACAGCGCGTTGAGGTCTAACTCTCACTGAGTGTTGAGGTCTCACCCTCACTGCGCGTCGGGCTACCTCGCGTGTAAACAACTGCGACCCGGGTGCGGTGCTGAATTTCATCAGCACCGCACCCGGATCGCAGTCGTTTCTCCCCGTGCGGGAGTGCAGCAAGGCGGGAGCGTGCTCGCGCGGTTAGCGCGCTGCGCCCACGAGGCTGCCCTCGAGCGCGGCCACCCGGTCGAGGCCGCCGCGCAGGTCAGTGATCAGATCCTTCACCGATTCGATGCCCACCGAGAGTCGCAGCAGGCCCGGCGTAATGCCCAGCTTCTCGTTGATCTCGGGGGCGAACGTGGCGTGCGTTGACGTGAGCGGATGGATCACCATCGAGCGGGTATCGCCGATGCCGGTCATGCGCGAGAACACGCGCAAGCCGTTGACGAAGGCGCGCGCGCCGTCGATACCTCCGCGCACGGTCACCCCAAAGACTGATCCGGTGCGGCCGTACCCGTCGGCGTCTGCGCCGTAGTCGCGCTTGGCGAGTTCATACAGCGGGTTTGAGGGCAGGCCGGCGTAGTCGACGAGCTCAACCTCGGGCTGATCCTCGAGCCAGCGTGCGATGGCGATCGTCGATTCAACGTGTCGTTCCATGCGCAGCGACAGCGTCTCCATGCCCTGGTGCAGCAGAAAACCGTTGAAGGGGGAGAGGGTGGGGCCGATGTCGTTGACGACGGCCTCGCGGGCAGCCTGGGCATACGCCGCGTTGCCGAAGCGGTCGAGCAGCGACCCGAGACCGGGGCGCGGGGCGCCGGTGATCAGCGGGTACGAGCGGCCGGCGCGCTCGGCGGCGGCCCAATCGAACGTGCCGCCGTCGACGATGGCGCCGCCCACTGCGGCGCCGTGCCCCGTCAAGAACTTGGTGGTGGAGTGCACCACGATCGAGGCGCCGTGCTCAAACGGGCGAATGAGCGAGGGGGTGCCGACCGTGTTGTCGACGATCACAGGCAGGTTGTAGCGGGCCGCGACCTCGGCGATGCGGCGCAGATCGGTGACGTCGCTGCGCGGGTTCGGAATCGTCTCGGTGTAGATCGCCTTCGTGTTGGGGCGAATTGCGCGCTCCCACTCGGTATCGTCATCGGCGTCCCACACATAATCAAACTCGATGCCGAAGCGCTTAAAGCTGCGGCCAAACAGAATGCGGGTGCCACCGTAGACCGAAGCGGTTGAGACGATGTGGTCGCCCTGCCCCGCGAGCGTAAACAGCGCCGACGAGATCGCGGCCTGGCCACTCGATACGGCGACGGCGGCCGTGCCGCCCTCGAGCGAGGCGAGGCGAGCCTCGGCCACCGTGTTCGTGGGGTTGCCCTGGCGCGAGTAAATGCGCTCGCCCGAGCGGCCCGCGAAGCGGTCGACCTGATCGTCGAAGTCATCAAATACGTAGCCTGCCGACACCGCGATGGAGGGTACGCGCAACCCCGAGTTGAGATCGGGGGTCTCGCCGGCGTGTACCTGACGGGTGTCGAAATCGAACCCGTCCCACTCGGTGATGGGTGCAGCTGCGGGGATCGTCGTCATCGCGTCTCTCCTGTCGGTGTCGGTATTGGCTTCGGGTGTGGTGATGGCTTCGGGGCTAGTGCGAGCGCCGGTTTCGGCGGCGGGGTTCGCCGTGAAATCGGTGGCGAGGGGCGCGGTCATGCGGGTCTCGCACCGGGCAAAATGGCGGCGATGCGGTCGACGGCCTCGATGATCGTGGCCGGCGCGCACGCAAGGTTGAGGCGCACGTGCCCGGCCCCACCCTCGCCAAACGCGGCCCCGTCGTTGAGGGCCACCTTGGCGTCGGTGAGGATACGCTCGTGCGGGTTCTCGCCAAGCCCGGCGGCACTGAAGTCGAGCCAGGCGAGGTAGCCGGCGGCGGGCCGGGTGTACCGCACGCCCGGCAGCTTCGCCTCAACGAGCTCGGCGAAGAGCGCGTCGTTGGCTTCGATTTGGGCGATGGCCCGGTCGAGCCACTCGCGCCCTTTGGCAAAGGCCGCGACGCCGGCGTGCAGGCCGAGAATACTCGCGCGCACGGGCGTCTCGGGAGGCAGCTGCAGCAGCAGCCGGTTGGCGGCCTCGTCAGCGGCGATGATCACCGAGCACTTTGCGCCGGCCAAGTTCCATCCCTTGCTCGCCGATGTCGTCGTGACCGACAGCGCCCCGGCGGCCGCCGCGATCGGCGCGAACGGAGTAAAGGTCACCCCGGCGTGCGTGAGCGGCGCGTGAATCTCATCCGAGATGACAAACACGTCGTACTGCGCCGCGAGCTGGGCGAGGCGCGTCAAATCTGCGGCCGAGTGCACGAGGCCGTGCGGATTATGCGGGTTGCACAGCACAAACGCGTCGATCCCCTGGGGGCTCGCGAATGCGCGCTCGATCGCTACGAGGTCGAGGCGGGCCTGCGGGGCGTGATCCGGATCAATGATGGTCAGCGGAATCTCAACAACCTCGAAAGGCACCTCCTCGAACATTTCGAAGAAGCTCGGATAGGTGGGGGTGGCGAGCGCCACGCGGCCACCGGCCGGGCGCCCCACCCGCAGCGACTCGACGACGCCCGTGGCGACATCGGTGGCGAGGTGCACGTACGCGCCGGGCACTTCCCAGCCCCAGCGGTCGCGCGCGAACCCCGCGAACGCGTCAGCGAGCGGGCCGGGGGAGTCGAGGTAGCCGGTGTCAGAGGCCTCGATGCGCGCTACGAGCGTGTCGCGAATCTCGGGAGCGAGCGTGAAATCCATCTCGGCGACGAACAGCGGCAGCACGTCGGCGGGGAAGCGCGTCCACTTGATGCTCGTGCGCTGGGCCCGCAGCAGCGCGGGGTCGAGCTGGGCGAACGGGATCCCTGACGGATCAACCTCGGTCAGCGCCGAAGCATCGGTGCGAACCGCACCGCTCGATGCGGGGGTATTGGGGGAACAGTCGCCAGCGCTCATGAGTACATGGTGGCGCGACTTCGCAGGTGGCGCGACTTCGCAGGTAAAGCGGCGTCATGTAACGACGTCTGGTGTAATGAAACGGGGGTTGGGCGCGAGATATGTGCCAGGATTTTCAGCGTCACCCCGTATTCTCGAAGCATGGTTGACCCCTACGCCGACGATGCTGAGCGAGCCCATCGCTTCAGTCGCAAGATCGCCAGCTTCATGGAGCGGTGGCGGGGCATGATCAGGCGGCGCCCGTGGCTCAACACGGTGTACAAGGTGTTGGTGACCACGCTGGGCGTGCTGATCGTGATCATCGGGCTGATTTTGGTGCCGCTGCCCGGGCCCGGCTGGCTGATCGTCTTCATCGGCCTCACCCTGCTGGGCACCGAGTATCACTGGGCGCGCAGGCTCTTGGGTTGGCTGCGCAAGGTGCTCGCCAGGTTTTGGGAGCGGTGGAACATGTGGCGGGCGGCGCGCAAGGAGCGCCGCGCTGAGCGAGATGCGGCGCGGGGCAAGGCGTCCGATGATCCGGATCCCAGCTAACCGCCTTCTCGCCAGCTAGCCCGGCCGCGTTTTCATGCGCCAATACCGCCAACACCGCGAACGCCGCGGTTCCCAGGTGGGGCCACGGCGTTCAGCAGCTGCAGGAGCTATGCGGTCTCGCGGGTGATGAGGTCACCGGGCTCACAATCTAGCGCCTCGCAGATTGCCTCCAATGTCGTGAAGCGCATCGCTCTGGCGTGGTTGTTTTTGAGCAGTGACAGGTTGACGGTGGAGACCCCCACCATGCGAGAGAGCTCGGCGAGCGTCAGCCCTCGAGCCTCAAGGAGTTCGGCGAGGCGAATCTTGATGCGGGTGGGCTCTGCCATTTAAACCACCCCAAAAGCGTCTTCGGCGAGCTTGCCGGTGCCCCGCAGCGACCAGCCAAAGATTGCGATGGCGAGGCCGATGATCACCGGAATGAAATTCACGCCCGATACGAACCCGGGTTCCATCCACGACCCGGTGCTGCCCCGCAGCGCTGTCGCCAGCGATTCAGCTGCCGTGGTGGCCAGGTTCTGTGAGATGAATGATGCGATCGCGGTGGTGGCGCCGATGATGATAACGCTGAATGAGAGTGCGGCCCACGACAGTCGACCGCGGAAGAACGCGACGGCGCTCCATGCCACGAGCGCACACGTGGTGAGGGCAATCACCGCGGTGATCACTGAAGCGGTCGTGAAGCTTGCGAGCAGTTCGGGGGCAACGTCTGCAGCGCCGACGGTTGCCGAGCCACTGTGGGCAAACTCCACGCCAGGGTTCCAGCCCGCCATGAGCGACTGGAGGTCTTCGTCTTGGAGGGGGATCTCGGCTGCGAAGGTCTGGCCGGTGTTGAAGCCCAGCAGGGAGATTGCGGTTGCGGCGGATTGCACAAGGTGCCAAGCGGCCGCGATAACCGCGATCAAGGCGACCGTGATGGTGGCACGGTGGCGCGAAACAATAACTGGACCATTATGTTTATCGTTGTGCATGGCATGACGATAAACGTTATGTTTAGGGTGTGTCAAATCGCGTATGGGCGAGCGCTACCACGAGGCTGGGCGCCGCCAACGAGGTGTGCTGCGGCTCGCGCGCAGACAAAACACAGACAAAAAACGCTGGGCCGGGAAGCTGATTTGCTTCCCGGCCCAGCGTTCTTCGTACTGGTATCGCGCTACTTGATGAGCGGGATGTTGAAGATAAACGGGGGCTTCTGGCCGCGGCGGTAAGCCTCGGGGGTCTTCGCGGCTGCCATGATGTGGAACACGAACAGCACCACTGAACCGATCCACAAGAGCACAACAAACAGCCATCCGATTGCGGGGATGGCGCCCAAGATGTAGCTCGCGATGACTACGCCGGTGCGCAGCAGCGAAAAGTTGAGGTTCTCGCGGTGGTAGTCGAGCGCCTGGCGGTTGCCCTTGTCTTTTTCGATGAGGAAGAAGATCAGGGCGGGGATCCAGGTAAAGAACACCGACAGCCAGTAGTTCAGCGTGATGTTGCTGAGCGGGTCGGCCGTGGGCTGCTGGGCGTACGGCTGCTGGTATCCGCCGGGTGGCACCTGGCCGCCGCCGGGCTGCTGGTACTGGGGCTGCTGGGGTGCGGCCGGCTGCTGGTACTGCGGCGCCGGGGGAGCCTGCGGTGCTTGCGGGGCCTGGGGCGCGGCGGGCTGCGGCGCCTGCTGCGGGGGCAGCGGAGCCTGCGGGGGAACGGCGACCTGAGGCGCCTCGGGCACCACGGGATCATTCGTGGGCTGGCCGCCAGGAACCTGCGGCTCGGATCCCTCGGGGGGAAGCGTAGTCATGTCGATCTCCTTACTTGAGGGTAAGTCAGTGCATTAGACGTTACCGCAGGCGCCGCGCGAACGAAAGGAACGCACGGCCCAAGTGAGATGAAAAGAGGTGGCCGGGCCTAGAACAGGTCGGGGCTGGGGGCCGAGGTCTGCAGCACCTGTACGTCGGCGTGGCGGTCAAACCGGTAGCCGGTGCCGCGCACGGTGCGCACGATGTCTTGGTACTGCGCGAGCTTCACGCGCAGGCGACGAATGTGTACGTCGATGGTGCGCTCGCTGGGAATCTCTTCGCCCTGAGCGTCAGCCCACAGGCCGGTGATGAGCTCTTCGCGGCTGATCGTGCGGCCCTCGCGCAGTACGAGGTACTGCAGCAGTTCGAACTCACGGAAGGTGAGGGCGGCGGCAACGTTGTCGAGCAGCACGCGCTTGCGTGACAGGTCGAGGATGACGCCGCTTTCGACGCGATCTTCGGCCGAGTGTGCCTGTTGCTTCTGGCGGGCGTGCGCTGCCGGGTCGCCGAGTGCGAGGCGTACGACGTCGACGTCGCGGCCGCCGGTGCCCTCGGGGGCAAGCGCCACTGCGGCGTACGTGTCGGCGGCGGGCGCCAGCTGTGCGACGAGCTGCTTGATCTGTGCCACGACCGCGCCGAGCTTGGGGTCGGTCTCTGACAGCTTGGCCTCGGCGAGGCCGACGTAGATGGCGAAGCCGCGTACCTCGGTGCCCTCGGGCACGTTGCGTTCGGGTGCCGGAATGTGAGCGATCTTCGCCGAGAGGTCAGGGCGAGCGATGGTCTGCGTGGTGGGCTGAGTGATGGTAGCCATGATGATGTCCTTGGTGCTGCGTTGCGCCGGTGGGGCGGGTATCCGAAATACTGTGAGTGAGCAGGTGCTCAGAAACTCACAACCGCACAAACCTTTGGTTTGCGCGAATGAAACGAAACTGCCTAAATTACTGGTTCGTTACATGCACATTCGGCATCGCATGTCACTCTGGCCGGGCATCATCATGCCAGCGTCCCCAAAATTCACCTCGAAGGTGGACAGGGTGAGAGTGATGTTCTGCATGTTGCTTAGTAAATCAAAGTGTTGCGCCCGATGTCAAGCACTTGGGTGAACTCTGTAACATTCGGGGAGATCGCAGGGCGACTTCATGGGTGAAACGCCTGGTGGCCCCCTGCAAATGCAGGGGGCCACCAGAGCAACAGACTTTCGCTCAGAAAGTCACACGGCGTAACTATTCGCCGGCGGTGCCGTACAGGCGGTCGCCTGCGTCGCCCAAACCGGGCACGATGTATGCCTTGTCGTTGAGCCCCTCGTCGAGTGCGCCGAGCACGAGCGTGACCTTGCGGTCGCCCGCGGCCTCGCGAATCGTCTCGATGCCCTCGGGAGTGCCAAGCACGCAGATCGCCGTGACGTCATCGGCGCCGCGGTCGAACAAGAACTTGATAGCGCCAGCGAGTGAACCGCCGGTCGCGAGCATCGGGTCGAGCACGAAGCACTGGCGGCCTGCCAGCGAATCGGGCAGACGCTCTGCATAGGTCGTGGGGAGGAGGGTCTCCTCGTCGCGCGCCATACCGAGGAAACCGACCTCGGCAGTGGGAACGAGCTTCACCATGCCCTCGAGCATGCCGAGGCCTGCGCGCAGAATAGGGACGATCAAGGGCAGCGGCTGAGTCAGTCGCACGCCCATGGTCTTGGTGACAGGGGTTTCAATTTCATAGGGTTCGACGCGTACTTCACGGGTCGCCTCGTAGGCGAGCAGTGTCATAAGCTCCTCGGTCAGGAGCCTGAACGTCGGCTGCGGCGTATTCTTGTCGCGCAGCACGGTCAGCTTGTGGGTGATGAGCGGATGGTCCGCCACGAAAACTCGCATGCGCATATTCTATTCCTGTGACCTTGATCCCTCCATCAGCTTTTGAAATTACCGCCATGGGCTATGCGCTCGATGCTGCCCGCGAAGCCGCAGCGGCTGGCGAAGTGCCCATCGGGGCGGTGCTGTTGGGCCCTGATCTTGAGGTGTTGGGGACGGGGCGAAACACGCGCGAAGCGGTGCCGGATCCCACGGGCCACGCCGAAGTACTCGCTATTCGGGCGGCCTGCGCCAGCCTGGGTGACCGCATCCTTGAGGGGTGCACCCTGGTGGTCACGCTCGAGCCGTGCGTGATGTGCGCCGGCGTCATTCTCGCCGCCCGGGTACCGACGGTCATCTTTGGGGCGTGGGATGAGAAGGCCGGCGCCGCTGGCAGCGTGTATGACCTGCTGCGTGACGGGCGTCTGCCCCACCCGGTTCCGCAGGTGGTGGTGGGGGTGCGCGAAGACGAGTGCGCCGCGCTGCTTGAGGAATTCTTCGCGCGCATGCGCTGAGCGCGGGCTCCCGCTCCGACTTCCACGGCCTTGTTCAGCCTTCCTCAGCCTGGCTCTGACACCCACAACCTGGTTCAGGCATCCACAACCTGATTCAGCCATCCACGGCCTGGTCCATGTGCTCACGCTGCCCCCGCCACCGCCCGCTGTCTGGCCCGCAGCTCGTTAGGTGGCCACAAATCGTTGTAAACGGCCTCCATTGCAGCGATTTGTGGCCACCTAAGGGATGGGTCCAAGCTGCAGAGAGTTTTATTGGGATTGGGATTGGGTTTGGGTTTGGGTTTGGGTTTGGGCTTGGCTTGGTGTCAGATGCACGCCACCCCGCTGCTCGCCCGCCGCCCGACCCGCAGGTCGTTTGGTGGCCTCGTCTCGGGGTACCTTAGCTCGCAGTACCCCGAGACGAGGCCACCAAACGGAGCCACCCTGGAGATTTGTGCCCCTGACGCGGGCGTCGAGTGTAGTTATGCGCAGGCGGTGAGCGTGGTTACGCGCGTGCGGTGACGGTGACCGGGGTACGCACGAAACTCACGCGCACCGCGTCACCCGGCCGAAACTCGTGCGCGGCATCGTGCTGCGAGGCGAGCTCGGTGCCATCACTGAGGCGCACGACGGTACGCCGCACCGACCCTAGAAACCCGCTCGACACCACGGTCGCGCTAATTGATCCGGTGCTTGCGGCGGCCCCAGCATCAGCGCCAGACCCCGCTCCAGCACCAGCAGCAGCGCCAGCAAGACCCGCGGCCGAGGGCGCAGCCGCGGGGCTGAGCAGCACGTGCTCGGGGCGCACGAACGCGGTGACGCGTGCGTCACGCGGCACCGCTTCGGTGATGAGCGCCGGCAGCCGGGCGCCGTGCAGCTCCACCTCATCGCCCGCAAGCGTCGCCGCGATGCGGTTCGACAGCCCCACAAAATCGGCGACAAAGGGTGACGCCGGGCGCCGGTACAGCTCCTCGGGGGTGCCGAGCTGGGCGATCTGGCCCCGCTCCATCACCGCGACGCGATCTGAGATCGCCAGCGCCTCGGCCTGATCGTGGGTCACGAACACGGTGGTGATGCCGAGCTCGGTCTGAATCGCACGAATCTGATCGCGCAGCCGCACGCGCACCTTCGCATCGAGCGCCGAAAGCGGCTCATCGAGCAGCAGCGCGCGGGGCCTCGTGACGAGCGCGCGTGCGAGCGCGACCCGCTGCTGCTGGCCCCCCGACAGCTCGTGGGGGTATCGCTCAGCGAGATCGGCGAGGCCGACAAGGTCGAGCATCTCAGTCACGCGGCGGGCCCGCTCAGCCCGGGGCACCTTGCGCATTGACAGCCCAAACGCGACATTGTGGGCCACCGTGCGGTGAGGAAACAGGGAGTACTGCTGAAACACCATGCCAATGTCGCGCTGGTGCACGGGCACGCCCGTGACATCTTCGCCGCCGATCAGCACGCGGCCACCCGAGACCGTTTCGAGCCCGGCGATGCACCGCAGCGCCGTCGTTTTACCGCAGCCCGAGGGCCCCAGCAGGCTCACCAGCTCACCGGGGCGCAGCGCAAGATCAACCCCGTGCAGCACCGTGGTCTCACCGTATGACTTGGTGACCTGGCGTAGCTCGATGGCTGATCCGGCGGCAGAGATTGGCGCGTTAGTCACTCGACAGCATGACGATCGAGCTCGTCGACGGCGTATCTGCGTTGGGATCGAGATAGATATCGGGCTCGATGTAGATCACACTGGCCGCGGGCACCGCCTCGCGCACCCGGCGCTCGGCCAGGTTAATGATGACCGACACCTCATGCATCGTCGCCGACGGGGCAATATCAACCTTCGCACCCACCATGAACTCATCCGGGTTCACGTACAGCGTCTTCATGTGGATGACTCGCCGCACATCCTTCGAGTGCAGCAGCGCGGCCTCGATCTTGGCGGCGTCCTCGACGCTTGCGCCCTCGCCCACGAGCAGGCTCTTCACTTCGAGGCCCACGACGAACGCGACGATCACGAGCAGCACGCCAATGGCGACGGTCGCGATGCCATCAAAGATGGCGTTGCCGGTGAGCACGGTGAGGCCCACACCGAAGAACGCGAGCACCAAGCCCAGCAGGGCAGCGAAATCCTCGAGCAGTACTACGGGCAGCTCAGGAGCCTTCGACTCGCGAATGAACTGGCGCCAGCTGCGCGAGCCCTTCAACGGCCGGCTCTCGCGCATCGCGGTGCGCAGCGACAGGCTCTCGAGCACGATCGCGATGGCCAGCACAGCGAGCGGCAGCCACCACATCTCGAGTGGGTGGGGCTCACGAATCTTCGAGATACCCTCGTATACCGAGAACACGCCACCGACCGAGAACAACACGATCGCCACGACGAACGCATACACGTACCGCACGCGGCCGTAGCCAAACGGGTGGGACGCGTCGGGAGCCTTTGCCGCACGCTTGCCACCGAGCAACAGCAGTAGCTGGTTGCCCGAATCGGCGAGTGAGTGCACGCCCTCGGCGAGCATGGATGAAGACCCCGATAGTGCCCACGCAATAAACTTCGTGACTGCGATCCCGAGGTTCGCGAGTAACGCCGCGATGATTGCTTTACTGCCGCCCGACGCGCTCATGTTCAGATGCTCCCTTGAATACTGCTTCAGTGTCGCTATTCTATGACCCTCAGGCACGCGAACCCGGAATGTGCGCATGCGCGCGGCGTCCACCCGAAGTTCTTAGACTGGGGGGCGTGACCGAATCAATTGAGCAAGAGTTTCAGCTGCCCCGCACCGCCATGATCGGCGTCGGCTCGATGGGAGGTGCGATTCTCTCGGGCCTCACGGCCCCTGGGATCCGGATCGCGCTGCCCATTACCGTCACCACCCAATCGGCGGTGAGCGCCCAGGCGCGCGCCGTCGACGGGAGCGTTATTGCGCTCGCCGCAGAGACCGACCCGGCCGCAAACCGGGCCGCCGTGCGCGGGGCGGGGCTTGTGATCCTCGGCGTGAAGCCGTGGCTGATCCACGACGTCGTGCGCGATATCGCCGGTGACCTTGCGCCCGGCACGGTGCTCGTGAGCGTCGCCGCTGGTGTGACGAGCGCAAGCATCGAAGCACTGCTGCCCGCGGGCATCGCGGTGGTGCGGGCCATGCCCAACACCCCTTCGCACCTCGGCCTGGGCATGACGGGCATCGCGGGCGGCGCAACCGCGAGCGCCGCCGATATCGCGCTTGCACACGCCCTGTTCAGCACCGTGGGCGAGGTGCTCGAGGTGACCGAATCACAGATTAACGACATCGCAGCCGTCTCTGGATCGGGCCCCGCCTACCTGTTCCTGTACGCCGAGCACATGATCGATGCGGCGGTGCGCCGTGGCTTCACCGAAGACCAGGCGCGCCTGTTGGTGCAGCAGACGCTGCTGGGATCGGCGACCCTGCTCGCGCGCAGCGACGACGCCCCCGCGCAGCTGCGCCGCAATGTGACGAGCCCCAAGGGCACCACCGAGCGCGCCATCGAGGTGCTGCAGGGTGATGACTGGGGGCCGCTGTTTGACCGCGCGCTCGCCGCCAACGTGCAGCGCTCAGAGGAGCTCGAGGGCGCGTAGCGCGCCGCGTATCTCGCACAAACAAGAAAACCCCCGCGGTGTGCGGGGGTTTTCTTTTTTCAGAGGGACCGACGGGAATCGAACCCGCATTCTCAGCTTGGGAAGCTGATGTCTTACCACTAGACGACGATCCCGAACTCGGGGGTGACGCCCTCGCCGCACCAACTATAGCAGTTTGGCGAGGGCTCCCGTGCACACCCGAATTGTGGGCCGTGTTACTGGCAGATCGCGGCTTTGCTCAGCGCTTTGGTCTGGTCTTCGACACTCCAGGGCAGCTCGGGGCCGAAGCCCTCTTCAGCCGAGATGGCGGCGAGTTCAAACGCGAGGCGCTTCACGAACTTGCTGCCGGCCGAGGAGTTATTCAACGCCACGACGACCGAGTAACCGGTGGTCGGGTCGGTGTAGGCGGCCGTGAGTGTGCCCGTGATACGCCCGGCGCGGCCGTACAGGGGACCGCTCTTCTCGGCGCCGAACGCCCACTGGAGGCCCTCGGTGTCGGGCTCAGTCTTCGGCTGGCCCTCGGCGTCACGCTTGGGGTTCTTGACGGGAATCGTGTCGGTGACGAGCGACGAGTATGAGCTGCCACCGAAGGTGCCGCCCGTGAAGTGCTCGTAGAAGTTCTTCAGGTCGGTGACCGTGGTGACCGTGGCGCCTGCGCCCGAGAGCATCGAGGGCGAAACATCGGGCACCGCGACGGGCTCAACGTCGCACTGCACCTTGCCCTTGCGGTTTGCGGGGTAGGTGAGGCCCGACAGCGTCGAACCTGAGATGGTGGTCGAGCCCAGGTCGGGGTAATAGGTCGACCCCATGCCGGCCTTCGAGAACACGTGAGACTGCAGCATCTCTGAGGGTTCCTGGCTCATCTTGACCTTGAGCACGCGCTCGAGCAGTACCAGGTTGGTGTCTGAAATGTTCACGTTCAGGCCAGGCCACTTCAGCGGCGAGTGGGCGAAGCCCTGCGCGAGAAGCTCTTGCCCCGGCCAGAAGCGGGCCGGGTTGTTTGTGAAGAGGGTGGAGTACCCGTCCTTGAAATCAGCGAGCCCCGAGCGCATGTCGCACAGCTGGCGGTACGTGATGCCCTCGATGCCCGACTGACGCGTCAGATCCTTCGAGATCTCGCGGTCGAGCTCGATGCTGCCCGCCTCGGCGAGATCCAGCAGCAGTGCACACATGACCGGGCCCGTCGCTTGGGCGCCCCGAATCTTGGTGTTGGCATTGACGCCGTCACCGTAGCCACGCACATACTCGGCGTCACCGGTGCCCCAAACGCCCACCACGGCTTCGGTTGAACCGCTCTGCGCCATCGCCGAGGCGATGGCCTCGTCGATGCGGGTCGCCGCGCCATCTGACACGGTCGACACGTCAGACGCTGAGGGAACGGTGGGATCGCCAGAGCAGCCACTGAGCAACAGCGCTGCTGACGCCACGAGTGCAACCGCTGCAAAACGGCCTCGATGTGCAAGGTTCGAAATCAAACTCGTCCGCCAATCAACGCTTCGAATCCACGTCAGGTGAATAAAGACAAAACAACGGAATTCTACTGGTTGGGGCTGGGAGTCGCGGGCTCACGCGCCCGGGTTTGAATTCACGACGTGGTTTCTTCCGCAGTGAGCGGCCTAGAATAAGGGACGTGACGAACTTTGCTGAAGACGTAATCGCCGGGGTAACCGGCCACATGAATGGTGACCATGGGGAGGACAACCTGCTGATCGCTCGGGCGTTCGGCTACCCCGAAGCGTCTGAGAGCACGATGGTGGGCGTCACTGGAGACGCTGGCATCTGGCGTGTAATCGATGCTGCGGGTGAACACGAGCTGTCTGTGCCGTGGCCTGCGGCGCCGATCTCAGAGCGTGCCGAGATTCGCCGGGAGGTCGTGCTGGTGTACCGCGCTGCCTGTAAGGCGCTCGGTATTGACGCCCGCGAAGAGCACCAGGCTGAGCCCGCGGGGCACGGCGAGCACGGGGGCCACGCCCACGGCGGCAACCCGCACGCTGCCCACGGTGGTAACCCGCATGCAGCTCACGGCGGTAACCCGCACGCGGCCGCAGAATACGCCGATGGCGGGAAGCCGTTCTCGGTTGTTGTACGTGAAAGCTCATGGGGCGACCACTCGAGCAGCGAGGGCGCCACGTTCATGGAAGACATCATGCGCGGCAAGGCCACCAAGCAGGACTACATCGACCTGTCGGTGCAGCACTACTTCATGTACCTCGCTCTCGAAGAAGCCACCGCGCAGCACGCCGGCAACGCCACGCTCGCGCCGTTCCACCGCGCAGAGCTCGAGCGTATCGCGGCTCTCGAAGCCGACCTGGCCTTCTTGATTGGCGCTGACTGGGCCGACCAGATCGCGGCAGTTCCCGCAACTGATGCCTACGCCGCACGCATTCGTGAGGTGTCGGCTGAGGGCTGGATCCCCGGTCTCATCGCGCACCACTACACCCGCTACTTGGGTGACCTGTCGGGCGGTCAGATGATCGCTCGTCGCGTCGCGAAGCAGCACGGTCTTGAGGGTGACGGCCTGTCGTTCTACGATTTCACGGCGCTGGGCTCGCTCGACGAGTTCAAGGCCGGCTACCGTGGCGCCCTTGATGCTCTCGGTGTCACGCTGAACGAAGCTGAGCAGCAGCGCATGCTCGCCGAGGTGGGCGCGGCCTACGGTTTCAACACCGCCGTGTTCGTTGACCTGGGCAAGGCAAAGCTCGAAGCGGCAGCCGCAGCCTAACTGCCCTCGCTCTGGTCACCGCGACCGGGATATACATCAGCCGGGCACTTACCTCTTTGAGGTGAGTGCCCGGCTGATGTGTTGGTGCGGCACCTGTGTGGCCGGGCGGGACGCCCGGGATCCGGAGCATGGTGATTGACCACTCTGGCGCCCGCAGCGCCGTTACGCGGAGGCGGCCTGGCCCACGCCGCGCTCCTGCATGAAGCGCACCACGTTGGGATCGACGATGACATCGCGTGGCTGCAGTGGGCGTGCCAGATACAGGCCCTCGAGCGAGCGCACGCGGCTGAGCGCCACGTAGGTTTGGCCAGCGCTGAACGCGCGCGGGCCGAGATCGACGTTCGCGGCATCGTAGGTGTGACCCTGCGACTTGTGCACGGTCACCGCCCACGCAAGGCGCAGCGGAAACTGCTCAAACTCGGCCACAACCTCTTTCTCAAGCTTCTTGGTGTCGGCGTCGTAGCGGTACCTGAAGCGCTCCCACACCGTGGGCTCGACCTCGAACTCCTCGTTGTTCACCTCGACCCATACGGTGCCCTTTACCTGGGACACCACGCCAATCGTGCCGTTCACCCACCGGCCGTCGGGGTCATTGCGCAAAAACATCACCTGGGCGCCGGGCTTCAGCTCGAGCACCTCGTCTGCGGGGTAGGTGTTTTCCTTGAAGTCGCCCGTCACCTCGGCGACGGCTTTCAGGCCCGATCCGCGAATCTCAGCGAGCCTGGCCGCGTTGATGCGGTTCACGGTCGCGTTGGTGGTGGCGAGGGTGATGACATCGCGCGGTGCGGGCCGGGCACCAGCAGCATTGAGCTCGCCAGCCTGATCGGCGTCGACGACGCCGTGGCGCACCGCACCCAAGATCTGCTTAAAGCGGTTATCGCTTTGCCTGTGTACCTCGGTGAGCTCAATCGCCGCGAGGTCGGCCTGCTGCCACACCTTCGCGTCAAAGAACCACAGCGACCGATAGGTGTCGTGGAAGTACGCGCGCTCGTGCGGGTCACGCGGCGGCACCGGTGGCAGCTGGAAGGGATCACCAAACATGATGATCTGCACGCCACCGAACGGGTCAAGCTTCTTACCGCGAGCCTGACGCAACGACCGGTCAATCGCATCCATCAAATCGGCCGACACCATCGAGATCTCATCGATCACGAGGGTGTCGATCGCGGCGAGCATCTTCTTCAGCTCAGCCGGCTGATCGAGGTCGTGATCGGCGATGATGCCGGTCGGCAACCGCAACAGCGAGTGGATGGTCTGGCCGCCCACATTCAGCGCAGCGACGCCCGTGGGGGCACACACCGCAATCGTCTTGCTGGTGTTCCACGCGAGGTGGTTCAGAATCGTCGACTTACCGGTGCCAGCGCGCCCCGTCACAAAAACATGTTCGCGGGTGTGCTCCAGGCGTTCGTAAACGTCGAGCTGTTCGGGGGAAAGGGGAGGGCGGGCCACCTCACCAGGGTACCGCCCAGCGCCCTAGCCGCGGCGCAGCACCGCTCACTAGAGTGGCAACCATGGAATCCGCACTGTCGCACGCTCCCACGATCACTCTGTCGGGCGGGGCCGAAATGCCCGCCCTCGCCTTGGGCACCTGGCCCATGAACGACGCCGAAACAGCCGACGCGGTCGCGTCGGCGCTCGCCGCAGGCTACCGCCACATCGACACCGCCGAGAACTACCAGAACGAACGCGGTGTGGGTGAGGGGCTGCGGCGCAGCGGGGTGCCACGCGAAGACGTGTTCATCACCACGAAGTTCAACCGCGAATGGCACAGCGTCGCAGGGGCGCAGCAGGCATTTGAAAACTCGGCCGAGCGGCTGGGGGTCGACACCATTGACCTGCTGCTGGTGCACTGGCCAAACCCCGATCAGGGTCGCTACGTCGACGCGGTGCGGGGGTTGGCGCAGCTGCGCGACGCCGGCAAGATTCGGGCCTACGGGGTGTCAAACTTTCTGCCCGAGCACCTCGAAGCCGTGTTTGCCGCGGGGCTTACGCCCGAGGTGAACCAGATTCAGCTTGACCCCGCGCACGTGTGGCCCGCAGAGCAGCAGCTGCACCGCGAGCACGGCATCGTCACTATTGCGTACAGCCCGCTGGGCCGTGGCGGCGATTTTCTCGACTCCGACCCAGTGCAGCACGCGGCCGCCGCACACCGTAAAACGCCCAGCCAGATCGTGCTGCGCTGGCATGTGCAGCAGGGCAACGCGGCCGCGCCCAAGTCGGGAAACCCCGCGCGTCAGCGCGAGAACCTCGACATTTTCGACTTCGCGTTGAGCGACGCCGAGATGGCCGCGATCACCGCGCTCGACACGGGCGAGCCCGGCCGGCACTCCTCGCGCGACTTCGGCCACTAAGCGGTTGCGGTGTCGCCCGCGTCGAGCGTGAAGAGTGTGCCGGGCGCCGCGCGTAACGCTCGCTCGAGCGTCGCTGCATCAATCAGCGAGCGGTCGGCGAGCACCCGTAGCGCCGCGTCACGGTCGGCAAGCACCTGTGCGAGTGCGGCCCGCGGAATCTGAGCCACCGCCGACCGTGACTCCTGCGCGGTGCCGGGCACTGGGCGTGCTTCCTCGGGCGGGTGGTGCCGGGCCCGGATCGCGACAGCGACCGCGAGCGTGCAGCCGAACAGCAGCGCTAGCCAAACAGGTACGTAGGCGAGGTTAGGCAGTTCATGCGCATCGCGCGTTGCTACCCGGGGCATGCTGATCAGCGCGAAGCCAGCAAACAGCGCCGATACAACACCGAGCCCGCACAGCACGCCAGACCAGTACGCACCTGACCGCAGCCAGGCGATAAGTACGGCTACTAGGGTGACCGCGCTCAGCACAAAAGCCCAGGATGCCACGGGCACGGATACGCTTGCGGGCACCCGGTCGATGAGAAAAGACTCGGCTCCGATGACGCTCACCGCGGCGATGGGGGCGACCGCGCCCAGCGCGCACAGGGCCATCACGAGGCCGGTGATGAGGCGGGGCCCTGATCCGGGGCGAGATCGCCGAAGAATGCCAGCGATCGCGGCACCATCCTCACCAAACGTGGGGACCGCGCTGGGGTGCGCCTGAAACGCGACTGCCTCGAGCATGCCGAGCCGCGGGCGCGTGGCGGCGGAATGCGCGGCTGCCCATGATCGCGCGTCGGGGTGAGCGAGTGCCATGATCGCGCAGGTTACGGCTTGGGCACGCGCACCATGAGCAGCAGTAGCAGGCCTACGAGCAGCACGAGCGCGATGCCCAAGATGCCGTAGATCGCGGCACCGCCGAGCGAAACAGCGATCGTGAATGCGCCGGGGGCGAGGAACGAAACGGCGCGGCCCGTCGTCGCATAGAGGCCAAAGATTTCTCCCTCGCGCCCCGCAGGAATGAGGCGTGAGAGGTAGGAACGGCTCGCCGATTGCACCGGGCCGACAAAGATGCACAGCAGCAGGCCGAACACCCAGAACACCCAGGTGCCCAGCGGGGCGAGCAAGAACACAAGCATCGCGGCGATCACCATGCACATGATCGACCACATCATGATGGGTTTGGCGCCGATGCGATCCTCTGCATAGCCAGCCGCGATCGTGGCGACGCCGGCGATGACGTTGGCGGCGATCGCGAAGATGATGACGGTGGTGGGGCTAAACCCGAAGCTCAGCGCCGCAATGACGCCGCCGAAGGTGAAGACGCCCGCCAAGCCGTCGCGAAACACAGCGCTTGCGACGAGGAAGACGAGGGTCTGGCGGGTGTCGCGCCAGAGGTCTGCGATGAGCTTGAAGAGGGTGCCGTAGGAGGAGAGCACGCCGCGCATGCCCATCTTGCGGTGGGGATCTGCAGCAACTTCGGGCACCGCGAAGAAGACCGGAATCGCGCACACGGCGAACCACAGGGCCGAGATGATCATGGCGACGCGCACGTTCCAGCCGTTTTCGTGCGTAACCCCAAACCAGCCGGGATCGGGGAAGATGAAGCCGACGAGCAAGATCGCGAGCAGCACGATGCCGCCGAGGTAGCCCATGCCCCAGCCAAAGCCCGAGACTCGGCCGACATTCTTATTCGTGGAAATCTGCGACAGCATGGCGTTGTAGCTCACGCCGGCGAACTCGAACGCGACGTTGCCGATGGCAAGCAACACGAGGCCGAGCATGAGGAATTGCTGTTCGGGGGCGACGAGCACGAGCAGCGCGGTGCAGGCCACAACGACCGCAGTGTTGATGCCCATCCAGAGTTTGCGTTTGCCCGCAGCATCAGAGAGCTGCCCGGTGACCGGGGCGAGCAGAGCGACGGCGAGGCCGGCGATCAGCAGCGCGGTGCCGAGCTTGGCCGACACCACTTCTTCGGGCCCGAACGCTTCTTGTGTGATGTAGACACTGAACACGAACGTGGTGACGACCGCTTGGAACGCGGCAGAGCCCCAGTCCCACAGCGACCACGCAAACACGGTGCGCTTCTTGACGGGGTTGGCCGGTGAAATTGCGGGGGCCTCTGGGGCGAGCTCGCTCATGGTGCAAGCGTATCTGTACGGCGGTCATATCGCTGCGAAACTGAAAGTTGAGTGTGATCGACTCAAGTTCTGGTGAATCGACTTGACTCTCGCCGAGCGTTTACTAAACTTGAGTCCATCAGGCTCAATCTCGAGAATGCAACATTCTGGGGAGCGAGCACACAGACCAGGGCGCAACCAGCGCCGCAGTGTTCAAGAAGGAGAAATGTATGTCACGTGCAGTCGGCATTGACCTCGGCACCACGAACTCAGTTGTTTCAGTTCTTGAGGGTGGCGAGCCCACCGTCATCGCGAACGCTGAGGGTTTCCGCACCACCCCCTCAATCGTTGCGTTCACCAAGGACGGCGAAGTACTCGTCGGCGAGACCGCAAAGCGCCAGGCAGTCACCAACGTCGATCGCACCCTCGCATCGGTCAAGCGCCACATGGGCACTGACTGGAAGACTGACGAGATCGACGGCAAGCGTTACACCGCTCAGGAGATCAGCGCTCGCACGCTGATGAAGCTGAAGCGCGACGCAGAGACCTACCTCGGCGACAAGGTCACCGACGCAGTGATTACCGTCCCCGCATACTTCAACGACGCAGAGCGTCAGGCCACGAAGGAAGCCGGCGAGATCGCTGGCCTCAACGTGCTGCGCATTATCAACGAGCCCACCGCTGCCGCACTGGCATACGGCCTCGACAAGGGCAAGGAAGACGAGCTCATCCTCGTATTCGACCTGGGTGGCGGAACGTTCGACGTTTCTCTGCTCGAGGTGGGCAAGGATGACGACTTCTCAACCATTCAGGTACGTTCGACCGCTGGCGACAACCGCCTCGGCGGCGACGACTGGGATCAGCGCGTTGTTGACTGGCTGATCACGCAGTTCAAGAGCTCGACCGGTGTTGACGTGTCGAAGGACAAGATCGCCCTGCAGCGTCTGAAGGAAGCTGCAGAGCAGGCGAAGAAGGAGCTCTCGAACTCGATGAGCGCCCAGATTCAGCTGCCCTACCTCTCGCTCACCGAGAACGGCCCCGCGAACCTCGACGAGACGCTGACCCGCGCCAAGTTCGAAGAACTCACCAAGGATCTGCTCGAGCGCACCCGCAAGCCGTTCCAGGACGTCGTTGCAGAGGCCGGCGTGAAGGTCTCTGAGATCGCTCACGTCGTGCTCGTTGGCGGTTCAACCCGTATGCCCGCAGTCACCGAGCTCGTCAAGAGCCTCTCGGGCGGCCGCGAGCCCAACAAGGGCGTCAACCCCGATGAGGTTGTAGCCGTAGGCGCAGCCCTGCAGGCTGGCGTGCTGAAGGGCGAGCGCAAGGACGTTCTGCTCATCGACGTCACCCCCCTGAGCCTCGGTATCGAGACCAAGGGTGGCATCATGACCAAGCTGATCGACCGCAACACGGCGATCCCCACCAAGCGCAGCGAGACCTTCACCACCGCTGAAGACAACCAGCCTTCAGTAGCGATCCAGGTCTTCCAGGGCGAGCGCGACTTCACTCGCGACAACAAGAACCTGGGCACCTTCGAGCTCACCGGCATCGCGCCGGCACCCCGCGGCGTGCCGCAGGTTGAGGTCACCTTCGACATCGACGCCAACGGCATTGTTCAGGTTTCGGCCAAGGACAAGGGCACCGGCACCGAGCAGACGATCACCATCTCGGGTGGTTCGACGCTGTCGAAGGAAGACATCGAGCGCATGGTGCGCGAGGCTGAAGAGCACGCTGCAGAAGACAAGCAGCGCCGCGAGGCAGCTGAGCAGCGCAACGTTGCTGAGCAGCTCGCTTACTCGGTTGAGAAGCTCATCGCTGACAACGAGGACAAGCTGCCCGAGGACGTCAAGACCGAGGTGCAGGGCGATCTCGACGCGCTGAAGCAGGCGCTCGCGGGCGAAGACGCAGCCGCAGTGAAGACGGCAGCTGACAAGCTCGGCGAGAGCCAGAGCAAGCTCGGCGAAGCTATCTACGCAGCCGCACAGGCTGAGGCTCCCGAGGGTGCAACCGAAGAGTCGAACGAAGACGACGTCGTTGACGCCGAGGTCGTTGAAGACGACGAGGAGAAGAAGTAACCATGACGAACGAGGAACAGCACGTGCCCGGCGCGAACGACGACTCTGTCGGCGACGAGCAGCACGGCAGTGAGGTTCCTGCAGCGGGGCCGGAGGCGAATGCCTCCGGCCCCGTGCCGCAGGAAGGCGACCTTACGGTCGAGGACATCCTGAACTCGGAGCAGAACGCGGCAGCCGCCGATGCTGATGCAACCGAGGCCGTGGATCCCGCGAACGACGAGGCGAACCCCTACCTCGAAGATCTGCGTCGCCTGAGCGCCGAATACGCGAACTACCGTAAGCGCACCGAGGCCAATGTGGGAGTTGAAAAGCAGCGTGCACTCGCTGCGGCAGTGTCACCCCTGCTGCCCATTCTCGATGACCTCGACCGCGCTGAGCAGCACGGCGACCTCGTTGAAGGCTCAGCTTTCAATGCGATCGCGCAGAAGCTGCGCGGCACACTCGAGAAGTTTGGCGTCGTCAGCTACGGCGAAAAGGGCGACCTGTTCGACCCGCAGCTGCACGAAGCCATCGCCCAGGTGCCGGTTCCCGGCACCGAGCAAGACACCGTGCTTGATGTCATCGAGCGCGGCTACCGCCTCGGTGACCTCGAGCTGCGTCCCGCCAAGGTGGCGGTGGCGGTGGGTGCTGATGGCTAGTCAAGATTGGCTTGAGAAGGACTTCTATCAGATCCTCGGCGTCTCGAAGAGCGTCAATGATGCTGACCTGAAAAAGACCTATCGCAAGCTGGCCCGCAAGTATCACCCGGATTCAAACCCGGGTGATGCGGCGGCCGAGGCGAAGTTCAAGGAGATCAGCGAGGCATACTCGGTGCTCTCTGATACTGAGCAGCGTGCCGAATACGACCAGATCCGCGCGATGGGCGCAGGCGGTGCGAGGTTTACCTCGGGCGGCGGCGGAGGTCAGGGCTTTGACGATGTCTTCGGTGGCATGTTTGGCGGCGGTGGCGGTGCCCGGGGTGGCCAGTACGGCGCCCAGGGCGGCGGCCAAAACTTTGAAGACATCTTCAACATGTTTGGTGGCGGCGCACGCGGCCCCCAGCCCGGTCGCGATGTGCAGGCGTCAACGACGCTCGACTTCGAAACCGCGGTCACGGGTCACACCATCAGCCTTCAGGGGCCTGCTGGCACCGTGAAGGTCAAGATCCCTGCCGGGGTCGCTGATGGCCAGAAAATCAAGGTGCGCGGCAAGGGCGAAGCCAGCCCCAACGGCGGGCCCGCGGGCGACATCATTCTCACGATCGCGGTGCGCAAGCACCCCGTGTTTGAACGCGATGGCCAGAACCTGCGGCTGAAACTGCCCGTCACGTTCTCAGAGGCGGCGCTTGGCGCAACGGTCGAGGTGCCCACGCTGGGCGGCTCAACTGTGAAGCTGAAGATTCAGCCCGGCACCCCGAGCGGCCGCATGCTGCGCGTCAAGGGCCGCGGTGTGACGAGCTCGAAGGGCGTCGGTGACTTGCTCGCCGAGGTTCAGGTGGTTGTTCCCAGCCACCTCTCCGACGAAGCCCGTGAAGCGCTCGAAGCGTTCCACGCGGTCGAATCACGGGAGAATCCCCGAGAGGATCTGCTGGCCCGCTCACGCGGCTAAGCAGCTCCCTCACTGTGCGGGCGGCCCCGGCCGCCCGCACTCTCAACTTTCCGATGATCCGGATCCTGCGGGGTGCGGCATCATCCAGCATCTTGGCCGAGGAAGGCAATATGGCGAATGAGCAATTGGATCGGTACACCCCGGTGTTTGCGATCGCCGCTGCCGCCGAGCTGGCCGAGATGCACCCGCAGACCCTGCGGCAGTACGACCGCATCGGGCTCGTGTCACCGCGCCGCACGCGCGGCAACACGCGCCGTTATTCACTGCACGATGTTGCTCAGCTGCGCGAGGTTGCCCGGCTGTCGATCGAGGGGCTCAGCCTCGAGGGCATCAGGCGGGTGTTTCAGCTCGAAGCCAAGGTGCGCGATCTCGAGACGCGCGTGCGCGATCTCGAACGCACGCTCACCGAGGAGCAGCTGCGGCGCCCCGATCGGCGCGTATTTGCTGCCGGATCTGCCGGCGGCGAGGTCATTACCCTGCACCGCGGCACTCGTGTACGCCGTGCCGCCGAGGTTGTGGTGTGGAAGCCATGACCGACGCACACAACGCCGACGAACTGCCCACGAAAGACGCCATTGAAGCGTTTTGTGAGCGGCTCTCGCGCGACCCCGATTTCGATGCCGAAGAACTGCGCGCGTTCGACGCCGCAGACGTGCTGCTGCTCGACCAAGCTGGGGAAGCCATTCAGGCGGCGAGCCCCGGCGAGCTCGCCATTATTGGCGACCGACACGGTGCTCTCACCCTGGGGGCGGCGCAGTTGTACGGGGCGAGCCAGATTCGCACGCATCAAGACCCGGTGCTGGGGGAGCGCGCGCTCGCCGAGAACGCGCAGCGTGCAGGGCTTACCGAGCACTACAGCTCGCAGCCGTTGAACAGCGAGCTGCTCTCGGGTGCCCGGGTGGTGCTGATTCAGCTGCCGCGCGGTCTCGAAGCCCTCACCGAAATCGTGTGGGCCATCGCCGCGTTTGCGCACCCCGAGGTGCGGGTGTTCGCGGGCGGCCGCGAAAAACACATGAGCCGTCGCATGAACGAAGTGTTGGCCGAGCGCCTCGACAACGTTACGGCTGGGCTGGGCTGGCGCAAATCACGGGTGCTGTCGGCCGTGGGCGTGCGCGAGCTGGGCACAGACGCGGCGGGGCTCGCGGCGGCGCCGTTTCCCAAGTGGGGCAGCGACCCCGCCCTCGAATTTCAGGTGGCTGCGTTCGGGCAGACCTTTGGCGGCCCAACCCTCGATCACGGCAGCCGACTGCTGCTCGAAACGTTGCGTGCCCACCCGCCGCACCGCACCCAGCACGTCGTCGATCTCGGCTGCGGCAACGGCGTGCTCGCCGTGTCTGCCGTGCGCAGCTGGCCGCACGCGAGTGTGATCGCCACCGATCAGTCGGCCGCCGCCGTGGCCGCGACTGAGCTCACCGCCGCCGCTGCTGGGGTCGCAGACCGGGTGAATCCGCACCGCGGCGACGCCCTTGAAGCGGTCGCCGATGGCTGGGCTAATCTCATCTTGCTGAACCCGCCGTTCCACACGGGTGCCACCGTGCACGCCGGGGTGGCGCATCGCCTCATTCGCCAGTGCACGCGTGCGCTGGCTGCCGGGGGAGAGCTGCGGGTCGTGTTCAACTCACACCTGCGCTACCGCCCGCTGATTGAGCGCGCGGTGGGCCCCACGCGTGAGCTCGCCCGAGACCGCACATTTACCGTGCTGTCGGCGCGCGCCCGCGACTAGCCGAGCCAGCTGCGTCATTATCCGGCGGCGTTGGCGCCAGGTGCCTCGGGCGCATCCCCGTCGTCACCGCTGTCGTGCGTCTCAGGTGATGCCTCAGCTGACCCCTCGGGCGCCGCGGTGGGTTCAACAGCCTCATCGCGCTGTTCAGCGCGGCCGCGAATGAGGTCGCGCACCGTGAACCGGTGCGCGCGCACGCCGTAGTCATCGGCGACGATTCCTGAAAGGAAGATCCCCGGATCCACCTCGAGGGCCGTCGCCAGTCGCACGAGGGACTCGGCCGTGGGGCTCGACGCGCCCCGCTCGATCTTGCCGATGCTGGTCCAGCTGATTTCAGACAGTTCGCCCAGGTCTTCGAGCGAAATACCGAACTTGCGGCGCACAGCACGAATGCGTGCACCGATCTTGACGGCTGCAACCGAGCTTACTTTGGCCATCTTTTAAGGTTGTCGGTCCAGGAACCCTGATGCCAGTCACTCAGATTATTGGTGGTTTGGGACCCAGAACTTAAAGCACTGTGCTTTTGGGGTGAGTAATGAGACATTTGGGGGATGCGTTCGGGCTCAAAGATGGCACCCTGGTCTGATATTTAGCTCACCTTTGGGTGACGATGACGTTTTACGGTGTTTCGGAGAGGCCCGTTCAATACACTGGGGGCTGTTCAAAGTATGTGTGCAGCGCTCGATTTATAACCGGCGCAGCGCAGCGCAAAATACGATGCGCCACGACCTAAGGATTTGAGACTCCGTGAGCCAAGCTGACACCCCGCGACCGATGCGTATTCTGCTCGGGTGTGACACCTTCTTGCCCGATGTCAACGGGGCGGCACGGTTCGCAGAGCGGCTCGCCGCCGGTCTTGTGGGGCGCGGGCATGATGTGCACGTGGTGGCGCCGTCAAAAACGCACGCCTCTGCTGGCAGCTTTGTCGAGACGATCGAGGGTGAGCCGCTGACGGTGCACCGCTGGGCGAGCTGGCGCTGGTACCCGCACGATTGGCTGCGATTCGTGATGCCGTGGCGTGCCAGGCCGCAGGCGCGCAAGCTGCTCGATCGGGTGCGCCCCGATGTGATTCACATCCAGTCGCACGTCATCATTGGTCGCGCACTCGCGATCGAGGGTCGCAAGCGCGGTATTTGCATCGTCGCCACGAACCACGTGATGCCCGAGAACGTGCTCGATTTCACGCTGCTGCCCGAGCGTGCCAAGCGCGTCTTCGTGCGCTGGGGCTGGCGCGGCGCCGATCGCATCTTGAAGCTGGCCTCGGCAGTCACGACGCCCACCCGTCGCGCCGCCGATTTCCTCGAGCGCAACACTCACCGCCGCGGCGTACTGCCGGTGAGCTGCGGTCTGCGCGCCTCAGACTATGAGGCCGTGGTCGGCCCCCGCGACGAACACAAGATCGTGTTTGTTGGCCGGGTCACCCTCGAAAAAGAGATTGATGTGATTCTGCGGGCCATTCCCCGTCTCGATCACGCACTCAACGCCAGCTTCACCATTGTGGGCGACGGCGACCAGCGCAAGAACCTTGAAAAGCTCGCGGGCGAACTCGGCATTAAAGACCGCGTCACCTTCACCGGCCGGGTCACCGATGCCGAACTGCGCGCGCACCTGACCGGGGCGAGCGTGTTCGTGATCGCCTCGATTGCTGAGCTGCAGTCGATCGCGACGATGGAGGCGATGGCGTCGGGGCTGCCGATTGTGGCCGCCAACGCGATGGCGCTGCCGCACCTCGTTCACGAGGGCGAGAACGGCTTCCTGTTCCAGCCCGGTAACGACCGCGAGCTGGCCGACCGCCTCGGGCAGGTGCTCACGTTCTCGCCCGCAGAGTACGAGCAGATGCAGCGTGCCTCGCTCGAAGCCGTGAAGGTGCACGACATTGATCGCACACTCGACACCTTCGAGGCGCTGTACCGCGGCGAAAAGCTCAGCCGCTAATGCACGTACTGATCGTCACCGACCAACACCCCGACTCACTGGGCGGGGTGCAGGTGGCGATCCGGCTGCAGCGCAAGTACCTCGAGCGGCTTGGGCACCGGGTGACCATCGTCGCCCCCGCGCTGCACCGGGCGGGCTACGAACCGCTCGCTGCCGACCGCGACGCCTACATCGATCTCCCGTCGCGGCCCATCACCGCCGATCGTGAATACGGTATCTCGTGGCCGGGCGCCCGCACCGACCGGGCGCTGTCGCGCGCGCTTGCAGCGCTGCCCCGCGTCGATGTGGTGCACGTGCAGGGCGACTTTTGGGGCGCCCTGATTGGGCTGCGTGCCGCTCGCGGGCTGCGCGTTCCCGTCGTGCACACGATGCACAACCACGTTGAAGAGGGCACGCGCGCCGTCACCCCGTTTCGGTGGGTGGCGCAGGTGGCATTCACTGGCCTGCGCGCCTGGCGGGGGCTCGTGCTGGGTCGCGCGCGCGGCGCGGTTGACCCGGCATCGCGGGGCGCCTGGCGTTATCTGGCCGAGCTCGCCGCCGAAGCCGCGGTGGTCACCGCGCCCTCGCGGCACTTTGCCGAACTGCTTGAGGCCCGCGGAGTGAGCGCACACGTGCTCGTCACCCCCGGCGGCGTCGACGACGAGGCCATCACCGCGCAGCTCGCGGCGCCCAGAACGCCCAGGTCGCGCCCCGCACTCGTGTGGCTCGGGCGCATGAGCCAAGAAAAGCGTGTGCTCGAATTTATTGACGCGATCGCCGAATCGGGCATCGACGCCGACGTCACCCTGCACGGCGCGGGCCTGCTGCTGCCCAAGGTGCGCGAGCGCATCGCCGAGCTGAAGCTGTCAGACCGCGTGCACCTCGCGGGGCCGGTGCCCTACGCAGACGCGCTCGCGGCGATGCGCAACGCAGATGCACTGGTGCAAACCTCGATTGGTTTCGAAACGCAGGGGCTCACCCCGTTTGAGGCTGCCGTGCTGGGCACCCCCACGATCTTCAGTGACCCCGAAGTGGCCGCCGATGTGGCCGTCGACCCGGTATGGGTGGCCGCGGGCCCCACGGTGGCCGATCTGGCCGCGGCGCTGCGTGCCGCGGTCGCTGAACTCGCCGCCTCGGGGCTCGGTGCTGCTGGGCTTGGTGCTGCTGAGCTCGGCGCTGAGCCGGCAACGGCCGCTGTTCGATCCGGATCACGCGACGTGCGCGTCGCCGCCGACGCTGGTGCCGCGTTTCTGCAGTCGCAGCGCATGCAGGCGCTGGTGGACGCGTACGAGCGCGCGCTCGCCCACTAATACACAAACGCGAGGGCCTGAGCTCGATAGGAATCGAGCTCAGGCCCTCGCGGTGTCACGCTGCGGTGCAGCGGTGAAGTGTGTGGGGCTTAGAAGCGCCAGACAGCTGCTTCGAAGCCTGCGGGGGACTGGGGTACCCAGTTCTCTTCTTGCGAGACGAGGCCCGAGCCGCCGGGGCTGTTCGACTGAATGATGGTGAAGGTGCCATCGTCGTTCACGCCCGTGATCATCACGGTGTGCACGCCGGTGACCCAAGAGGTGGGGGAGCTCATGAACTCGTACTGGATGATGTCGCCGGGGGCTGCCGTGGCGAGTGTCATGCGAGTTGCGTTGTTGTAGTTCGATACGGGGTCGCCGCCGCCGGTCCAAGCGCCGCCGCCGGCTACGATCCAGCGCTGCGCCGACATGATGCATTCACCGGGCTGGCTCCAGCCGGTGGGACGGCTCGTACCGATTTCTTCTTCAGCGAGCGCAATCGCAGCCTTCACGTCAAAACCGTGGGGCACGTTGGCGACCTCTTCCATCGCGAGGATGGAATCAATGGCGACGCCAGCGAGCGGATCGCCGGTGGTGGCGAGTGACTGCGTGACGCCGGTGGTGGGCTGCAGGGCTGCTGATGAGAAATCCGTAACGGGAGTTTCTGCGAATGATGGGGCTGCACCGAACGCGAAAGTTACGGAAGACACCAAGCCCACAATCAATACCTTGGCAGGAAATCTCACGTACTTAACTCCTCTAGTTCAAACAAATTGGCGCCTAGCCGAGGCCGGGGCGCCTCAATAAGTATGCGTTACCATTCCGTTACTTTCAAGTCGAGGGTCGAAAACTCTCAGGAAAGCGACGCTCGGTCGACCGGCGTGCGGGGGTGCATAGCGGGTGAATACGGGTGTCGATTCGGAGCTGTGGCGAGAAACCGGTAGACTTCCAAGCGCTGGCTTTTGCCAGTGAGGAGGATTCGCCTAGCGGCCTATGGCGCACGCCTGGAACGCGTGTTGGGTTAACGCCCTCAGGGGTTCAAATCCCCTATCCTCCGCAGTAAAATAGCCTCTGACCTGGTGTTTTGACACCAGCGTCGGGGGCTATTTTGTTTCCCAGGCGAAGCCGGGGGCTGGCCCAGGCCCAGCGGGCTCAGCCGCAGCAGCTCAACCGGGTGTGGCCCACGCGGGGTGGCAACGGCGGTAGGCGCTCTGGTAGCGTCGCTTGAGGGTGTCCAACTGATACGTGTTGGTTAAGCGGGCGCTCGTTCGAAGCACACCGAGCGAAGGAACTCACAGACATGACCGAAGGAACTCCCCAGAAGCCTGCAGCAGGCTGGTACCCGGATCCGAGCGGCTCGGGCCAGATGCGGGAGTGGGACGGCGAGCAGTGGACGCAGCAGACGCGCGCCGCTGAACCCGTGGGCGTGACCGCATCCACCGCCAACCTGGGTGCTGGCTACGGCGCAACGCAGCAGCCGTTCCAGCAGTCATTCCAGCAGCAGCAGGCTCCGGCTCACTCGGGGCAGGCTGGCTTCTTCCGCAGCCTGTTCGACCTCAGCTTTGCCGCTGAGCGCTCGGTGACGACCGGCTTCGTGAAGGTCATCTACCTGATCTTCGTGATTCTGCTCGGGCTGGGTTGGATCGGCACCGTCGTGATGATGTTCATCTTGGGTGGCATCGCCAGCGCCGCGAGCAGCGCGTTCGGTGGCGGCGGCGAACCCGCCTACATGATGTTTGGGGTGCTCTGGCTCGTCTTCGGCTGGATCCCCGGCTTCATCAGCGTCATCTTCGTGCGCATCGGCCTCGAGCTCGTCACCGCGCAGATTCGCACCTCGCAGCACACCGCTGAGCTCGTGCGTCTCGGCCGCGAAGCCGCAACGCAGCGCTAACACCGCAGCACTAACACCGCTGGCCCGGGCACTTTTTGTGCTCGGGCCAGCGGCGTTTCAGGCCTGAATGGGGCTGCGGGGCCGGCGGGATCCGGATCAGTCGTTGACGAGAGCGGCGAGGCGTGCGAGCGCCGTATGGATGACGGCCTCGTCCTTCACGAACGTGAAGCGCACCCAGTTGGCGAGGGCGTGCGCGGTGGGGGAGCCGTCGCGGCAGAACGCCGACACAGGCACGCAGGCTACTCCTGCGACGAGGGGGAGCGCGCGGGCAAAGGCCGCGCCGTCGATGACCGGGGTGCCCGTTTTCGCCGCGACCGCCGCGAACAGCGGGGAGGCGTCGGCGCACACGAAGTAGGTGCCACCCGGGCGCACCGGGTCGAGGCCAACATCACGCAGCCCCTGCAGCAGCAGTTCCATGCGGGCCCCGAGGCTCTCGCGCAGCTCAGCCACATCGGCCGCCCCGTCATCGAGGGCGCGCGCAATCGCGGGCTGAAACGGGGCACCGCCCGAGTACGTCAGAAACTGCTTCACCGTTGCGACGGCGTCGATGAGCGCCCGGGGCCCGGTCACCCAGCCGATCTTCCATCCCGTGAGGGAGAAGGTTTTGCCGGCCGATGAAATCGTGAGCGTGCGCTCGGGCATGCCGGGCAGCGTGGCGATGGGGGTGTGCTCGGCACCGAACGTGAGGTGCTCGTACACCTCGTCAGTGATGACGATGGCGTTGACGCGCTGGGCCGCGTGCGCGATCGCGGCCAGCTCTGCGCCCGTGAGCACCGTGCCGGTGGGGTTGTGCGGTGAATTCACCAAGATGATGCGGGTGCGCTCACCCACCGCCTGCTCAAGCGCTGCGAGATCGAGCGCAAAGTTCGCGGGTGCCGCGGCCGGGGTGAGCGGCACGGTGACGTGCATGGCACCGGCCAGCGCGATCGCTGCCGCGTGCGCGTCGTAGAACGGTTCGATCGTGACGACCTCGTCATCCGGGCCCGCCAGCGCCGTAATCGCGGCGGCCAGTGCCTCAGTGGCGCCGGCGGTGACAAGCACCTCATGATCGGGGTCGACGGTAATGCCGTAGTGGCGCTGCTGATGCGCCGCGATCGCCTGCCGCAGCTCGGCAACGCCGCGCCCCGGCGGGTACTGGTTCGCGCCGGCCCGAATCGCCTCAACCGCGGCCTCCCTCACCCAAGCGGGGCCATCAGCATCAGGAAAACCCTGGCCCAGGTTCGCGGAGTCAGTGCGCATCGCGAGCGCGGTCATCTCAGCAAAAATGGTGGGCTGGGGGACACCCTGGGCGTTCAAAAGCCCGGTTGCCGCCGCTACGTTACGCCATCGTTCATTCACGAAATCAGCCTAGCGAACGGCGTGCGCCATGTTACGCCCGGCCGCGATTGCGGCGACGCACCTCTCGGGGCGGTCGGCCGCCGACAAATGATGCACCGGGATCAACGACGAACCCCTGCTGCAGGGCTTCGCGGCCGATCAGCATGCGAAACACCATCTCTTCACGGTCGGTGAGCGTGAGCTCAACATCGACCTCGCGGCCGACCAACCCGAGAGTCACGAGCACGACCGGTCGTGACTCGGTATGCCCAGAAGAGCTGCGTACGAGGCGCCTGTCGTGCACGGGCAACTCGACATCGACGGCGTCAGCTTCGCTGGTTTGCCAGGGCTGCACGGTGAACTTCACCCACGGCGCGCCGTCTCGCTCAAACTCGGTGATGTCGGTGGCATGCAACGCAGAGGTTTGTGCGCCGGTATCAACCTTTGCCTTTACCCACGATACGCCGATGCCGTCGAGGCGCACCCATTCACGCCACCCCGTAAGAGTGCTTGAATAGGAGAGTCCGCTCACACTTCTATCTTGGCAGGTATCACGGTGAAACTGGCGATTCTCTCGCGCGCCCCTCAGGCGTACTCGACGCAACGGCTCTTGGCCGCTGCCGAACAGCGCGGTCACAAGGTGCGAGTGTTAAACACTTTGCGCTTCTCAATCGACCTCGCGGGCGAAGAACCCGACTTGCTGTACCGGGGTAAACGGTTGAGCGACTACGACGCGATCCTGCCCCGCATTGGTAGCTCGATCACCTATTTCGGCACCGCCGTGGTGCGCCAGTTCGAGCAGATGGACGTCTACACGCCCAACACCGCGAACGGTATTTCGAACGCGCGCGACAAACTGCGCGCGACGCAGATCCTGTCAAAGCACAACATTGATATGCCGGCCACCGCATTCGTGCGCAACCGAGCCGATGTGCGCCCCGCCATTGAAAGCGTGGGCGGCGCACCGGTAGTCATCAAGTTGCTCGAGGGCACCCAGGGCATTGGCGTGATTTTGGCGCCGCAGGTGAAGGTCGCTGAGGCGATCATCGAGACGCTGCACTCCACCCGGCAGAACGTGCTGATTCAGCGCTTCGTATCTGAGAGCCGCGGGCGTGACGTGCGCGCGCTCGTCGTGGGTGACCGCGTGGTGGCCGCCATGCGTCGCACCGCCGCCGGCGATGAATTTCGTTCGAACGTGCACCGCGGTGGCACCGTCGAAGCAGTCACGCTTGAACCCGCGTATGAGCAGGCAGCGGTGCGGGCCGCCCAGATCATGGGCCTGCGCGTTGCCGGCGTCGACATGCTCGAGGGCGATGAGGGCCCGCTCGTGATGGAGGTGAACTCGTCACCCGGGTTGCAGGGCATCGAAGCCGCCACCGGCCTCGACGTGGCCGGCGCGATCATCGACTACATTTCAGGCCAGGTTAACTTTCCCGAAATTGACGTGCGCCAGCGGCTCTCGGTATCGACGGGGTACGGCGTCGCCGAGCTCACGATGCACGGTTCAGAGCACGTCGGCAAAACTCTCGGTGACCTGGGTCTGTGGGACCGCGACGTCACCGTGTTGACGCTGCACCGCGGTGTGCAGGTGGTGCCGAACCCGCGCAAGCACGTGGTGCTTGAGGCCGAGGATCGGCTACTGTGCTTCGGCAAGCTCGAAGAGATGCGCGGCATGATCCCCGAGAAGAAGCGCCGCCGTGCGCGGGTGCGCAAGCTGCCGCCCGAGGCTCAGGATCTCGCTGACGGCTAAGGCCTGATGGCTGCCGTCACCCCTGGGGTTTAGCTCGCGCGGTCGAGGGTGCCAATTTCGTCACCCTTGTTGTTGAACACCTGCAGCACATCGCCGTCAAGTGCGACCTCACTCGCGCCCTTCAGCCAGTCATCGACGCCCTGGCATGCCATTTTGGTGGAGGCAAACGGTGCCAGCACGGCGCGTTCACCGTTGAACGTAAACGTTGAAGAGATGCGGTTGCAGCCGTCGGTGCCGGTGACCGCGCCCTCATTCGCGAAGACGGGCGTGGGCTCACCCTTCGCGTCTGACGACCAGGTGCCCAAGAGCTCGGCGGGCGGTGCCACAGTGTCAGCGGGATCGGTGGTCTGTCCCTGGTTTTGTCCCTGACCCTGGATCTTGGGCGCCGATGGATCGCCCGATGCGCTCGAGGCGCATGCCGACAGCGTCACCGCCAAAAACGAGACACCAACGAGGCTTATGAGTGCAGACCGTGAACGGTTCTTGTTTGCTTTTCTAGTCATAGCGACAGGCTAACCGCCTATTTTGCGTGTGCAATGACAATTTTTTAAGTTGATTTGTGACCGGGAATTTTACGTATTCACGGGCAATTCAGGGAACACGTGTTGGTTGTGAATTTGAACATGTCGGGTTACTTTTGCTGCGGCCACTGGTGGCTTCCCAGATTTAACACATCAGACTCTGATGTGTTCTCTGGGGCAGCACTTCGCTAGTGGTCAGCTTATGCACGCACACACCACCATTTGGGGGACCACTTCGGGTTCTCGCAGTTCGGCGGACCGGGCAACAGCGTTGGTGCTGAAAACGATCCGACCTCGACCGATATCTCGATCATCAAGGTCACGAACCCCGATCTGAAGCTGCACCCCGAGGTCACCGACTGGACCACGGCCGCGAGCGACGACCTTGCCGCGAGCACCACAAAGATCACCGGCATTGCCGAGCCCGTCTCGGGCACCGTGACGAAATCGGGTCGCACAACCGGCATCACCACGGGTAGCACCTCGCTCAACCTGCTCTACACCGACGGTAACGTCTACCCCACTGAGATCCTTGACGGCTACATGCAGATCAGTGATCGCTGGGTGCACGGCTTCATGGGCGGCGCGCTGACCGAGTCGGGTGACTCGGGCGGAGCCGTCTTCCAGGGCACGAACGCCGTGGGCGTTGTCAGCGGCGGCCCCAGCGAAGCACCTGCACAGGGCGATGACTGGGCCTGGTACACGCGTCTGGTCGACGCAATGGAACAGGTTCAGGGTGATTACGAGCTCGCGATCTACCTCGACAAGCCCGTACTTGAGTCTCCCGCAAACAACTCGACTGTGGCGCCCGGTTCAGAGATCATCATCTCTGTACCCGCACCCGCTGACGAGCTTTCGATCAGCAACCGCCCCAACTCGGGTGAGGTTGTACCGGTAGTCGACGGCCAGGTTTCGATGCTCGCTCCTGCTGAAGAGGGCACCTACAACTACACGGCAGCAGCAAAGAAGGGCGCGAGCTCTTCTGAGAAGCTGGAGTTCACGATCACGGTCGAGCAGACCACGGCCGCTCCCACGATCGAGTCACAGGATCTTGTCGCAGACGCGGGCGAGAATGCCGCTACGACCGATCTCAAGGGCACCGGTATCGCTGGCGCCGAGATCGAGATCAACGAGACCTGGAAGACCACCGTTGAGGCAGACGGCACGTGGACGTTCGCAGACGCCAACTTCGGTATCGGTCAGAACACTGTGACGGCAACTCAGACGGTAGACGGCGAAACGTCAACCAAGGCTGAGGGCATGATCTCTGTATCGCCTGCAGCTCCCGTGATCATTTCGATCTCGCCTGATCAGGAATTCGCAAACGCTGATGCACCGTCACAGGTCATCGGTTCGGGTCTGGCAGAGGCAGAGGTTGAAGTAACGCTTGATGGCAAGCCGGTTACCGAAGCTCAGGCAGCTGCAGCAGTCGCTCAGAGTGCTGTGAACGAAGACGGTATGTGGGGCGCTGAATTTGGTGAAAAGGTAGCCGCTGGCTCGCACACCATCACCGCGAAGCAGACCTACAACGGTGTCGCATCGGCTGAAGCGACGGTGGACTTCACGGTCGCCGCAGCGCCTGTTGACCCGGTAGATCCCGTTGACCCGGTTGACCCCGTGGACCCGACTGATCCCGTGGATCCCACGGACCCCGTCGATCCGGTAACCCCGGTTGATCCGACCACCCCGGTAGCACCTGAGGAGCCCACCACTCCGGTGACTCCCGCTCCCGAGGCTCCCACCACCGGTCAGCTTCCCCTCACCGGCGGTAGCGACCTGCTGATGCCTTTCGCACTGACGGCCCTGGGCCTGCTCGTGCTGGGTGGCGGCGCAACGGTGCTCGCGGCTCGTAAGCTGAAGGCAACCGAGGGCTAACCTCCTCAAAGGGGTGAAACACCCTGAACACCAACGAACCCCCGACCAATTGGTCGGGGGTTCGTTGCGTTCAGCTGCGGGTCGGCTCAATGCCAGGTGAGCCGCAGAGGTGGGAACCGGGCCAAGGGCTGCCCAGCAAGATGCCGAGCACTGGCGCTGTAGCCCTGGGGTAGTTTTTACGGCTTTGCGGCGGTGAGCTGAAACTCTACGGCTCCTGTGGGGGCGACCGAGACGAAACCGAGGCGGGGCGCCTCAACACCAAAATCGGCGAACGTGATGGGAATCGAGCCTGCGATCTCGGCGGTGGTGCCGTCGCTACGTAACTCGATCTGTGCGGTCACTGGCTGGCTCTTCCCTGCAATGGTGAGCTCACCCTTTGCTTCGGTCGACACGATGTCGCCCGCAAGGGGCGCGCTCTCGAGCGTGACGGGGTCGGTGAGGGTGAATGTCGCCGTCGGAAACTCTGAGGTGCGCAGCGCCTGGCTACGGAAGTAGTTGTCGCGGCTGTCGTTGTCGGTGATGATCGATGCGACGTCGACCGTGAGCTCGGCCGAGTCGAGGGTTAACCCCGTATCGGCGATAGCGAAGGTGCCGGTGACCTGGTTCGTGCGGCCGGTCACCGTGATCTCGGTGCCGTTGAGCACTTCGTCAACACGGTAACCGGCCTCAGAACCATCAGCGACCTGCCACTCGCCCGCCAGCGCGGCCGCGTCTAAGACACTGCCCGATGTTGCCGAATCGGTGCCCCCAGTGCTGGGGGCCACCGCGGGCTCCTTGGCCGCACCGAGCACCGACTGATCTGCCGACAGTGTGGGGGCCTGCACCGGGGGTGCCGCTATGAAGTCGCGATAGATGACCGGGCCAGCCAGCGCCGCAGTGACGCCCACGGCGAGCACCCCAACGGTGACGCCAACGAGCAACTTACGAGACTTCTGCACGGGGACTCCTGGGGTGCGGTGATCAATGGAATTCCATGATGACAGCGCAGCCCATGAGAACCCTTGATGCTGCTCGTGAGGAGGCTGGGAGAGTGGCGACTACCCAGGTAACCCGGTCTGCTAGGGGGTCGCGCTACTCGGCTGCCACCCGCACCTGCAGGGCACCCGCCAGCACGGTCACGTCGAACGAGGTGACCTCGCCCACCTCATCGCCATCGACTTCGAACTCGAGCGCCGTGGGCAGCTCCACCCGCACACGCGTGGCCCGCCCGTGTTCGGCAGAGTCAGAGCTTTCGGCCGAGGTAGCGCGCGTAAGCAGCCGCTTCAGCCCGTTGTCCCACATCATATTGCGCATGGTGTCGAGCCAGGCCGTCACCCCGTCGGCGCTGAGCAGCAGCAGATCGAGCTCACCGTCATCGGGCTGCGCATCGGGCAGCAGCGTAATGCCACCCTGCAGCGTGCCGCAGTTCGCCACGAGCAGGGTGTGCGCCTGCATCGTGACGGGGTCACCATCATCGCGGGTGAGCGTGAGATCAACCAGATCGGTGCCCGAGACGGCCCGGCCGAGCGACTCGACATAGGCGAGCCAACCGGCCTTCGCCTTCAGATCGTCATCGGTCTCGACAATCATCTGGGCATCGATGCCAAACCCGGTCATCACGACAAACCCTTCTGCATGCTCAGACTGGTCGGCCGACACATACCGCACCTGGCCCAAATCAATGGGGGCGGTCTTACCCGCGAGTGCGAGGGCAAACGCCGCCTGCGGGTCGCCGAGGGGAATAGAGAGGTTGCGGGCCAACAGGTTGCCGGTGCCCAGCGGCACGATTCCGAGGGTGGCCCGCGGCGTGCCGGTCTCACCGAGCGCCGACGCGACGGCGCGCACCGTCCCGTCACCGCCCGCGGCGATGACGAGGTCGCATCCGGCCGCCAGCGCCTCCTCGGTGGCCCCGCGACCCGGATCATCAACCGTGGTTTCGATCCAGTGCACCGCGGCCTCGCCCGTACTGTGCTCAGCGCTCGCCGCAGTAAACGCGGCGCGCAGCTCATCCTCCTCAACCTTTGAAGGGTTCCAAACGATTGCGATCTGCTGGGTCATGTGCCTCTCCTTATATGGGGGTGAGCGCCCGGCCCGGGGTATGGGCCAGGCGCCCGGTTACAACTGTGCGAGCAGGGCCTTCCAATGCGCTCGCCAACCCTCGATGGCCTCGCCCGTGGGCAGGCCGTCGTGACTGACGGCAAGCGTGACCTTGTCATCTCCCTTTGGTGTTGCTGAGACTTCGACACGACCGCCGTTTTCAAGGTCGAAACGCCAAAACGAACGCTTGTCGGTGCGCGACTGCCGGGGGTTGAGTACGGCGTGATCCAACTGCTGAGCGGCGGCTCCGTGCGCGGCCACCCACGCGGCGATCGCGGCATCACGATCGAGGGGCAGCGTGCGACTCGCACTCACGCGAAACAGCCCGTCAGATCCCTGCCCGGGCACCCGCAGCCCCGAGTGCTGCTCGAACGCGATGGCCACGGCCTGCGCCCACCAATCGGGGTTCTGCACCGAATCGGGCAGCGCGGCCCGTGCAATGCGCGCGATCTGGGTGTGCCCGGCCGTCAGCGCTTCAGCGGCCGCAAACAGTTCTAACCAGCTCGCCCAGTCACGGCCCGACATGCGCTCGATCGCGGGAATGCTCTCTGCGCGAGTGCCGGTGGAAGCTGCGGAACGTGCGGGGGTGCTGGCGGTCATCGCGGGTCTCCTAGCGTTTGTGCCCGCAATCATAACGCCCCAAGGTGGGGTGCGCTTGACTATCGCGCGACATGCTTGAATGGAGATATGCTGACGCAGGATCCCGCGGTGGAGCGGAACGATGGCCATGATCCGGATCACCCCAGTGCCCCCGGAATCTCACCCGAGCCCGCTCGCGAGGCGCGCCGCTATGTCGAGGTCGAGGCTTCGCAGCACCGCCCGCCAGTGGGGGCGTTGCGGGAGCCCGGTGAGACCGGGGTCGCAACGGGCCGCCGGGATCCGCTGGAGTACCGCATCGATCTCGAGCGCATTCGCTTCTCGTCGTACTTTGCCCGGCTTTCAGACGTGACGCAGGTGATGCCGCAGTCGGGGGTGGGCCCCGTGATGCACAACCGGCTGACGCACTCACTGAAGGTGAGCGCGGTGGCCCGCGTGATCGCTTCGAACCTCGCCGGCCACGAAGCCGCCCACCTCGCCTATGAGCGCGGCGACGCCCCCGTTGACGACGACACCGGCGCCATCATTGCGCGCCTGGGCGGCTGCGACACGATCGTCGCGCAGGCCGCCGCGCACGCCCACGACCTCGGCCACCCGCCCTTCGGGCACCTGGGGGAGCGCGTGCTCGACCGGGTCGCCCGCGAACGCCTCGGCCTCGCCGAAGGCTTCGAGGGGAACGCGCAGAGCTTTCGCGTTCTCACCAAGCTCGACACCCTCGGTAGGCAGTTTCCGGGTCTGAACCTCACCGCCGCGAGCCGCGCGGCAACGCTGAAATACCCGTGGACGCGCGGCGAATGGGCCGGCGCCGAAGTCGGCGCCGAAGTGCCCGCGTCTGACCGGCCCCGCGGGGTCGGCAGCGACGCCGATAACGGTGCCGAAAAGTTCTCGGCCTACGCGCTCGAAGCCGACGAAATGGACGCCTCGCTCGCGGCGTTCCCCGCCATCGCCCGGGGCATGCAAACCGTCGAGTGCGCCGTCATGGACCTCGCCGACGACATTGCCTACGCCGTGCACGACCTCGACGACTTCACTCGGGCCGGGGTACTGCAGCAAGCCTCAGTGGTGGGCGAGCTGCGCGCCTGGCACTCGGGCTCAGCGGCGCTCGCCGCCGTGCACCGCGGCGAACTTGCCGCGAGCTGGCGCACCCCAGGCCACGCGCTCGAGCTGCTGTGGCGGCGCCTCAGTGAGAAGGACGGCTGGATCGCCGACCACGACGCGTTCACCGCCGCCGTGCTGCGGGTGCGCGATGAACTGGGCGAGGGGCTGCTTGCGGTGCCCTACGACGGCGGTATCGACTCTGAGCGGGCGGTCTCGGGCTTCACGCGAAGGTGGATCGAACACCTGCGCACCTCGATCGTGGTCGAAGAGCACCCGCACGTGCGCAGCGGCCCCGTGCGGCTCAACCGACAGGCCTGGCATGAAGTGGCCGTGCTGAAGTTCGTGCACGCGCACTTCGTGCTCGAACGCCCCGAGCTGGCGCAGCCGCAGCGCGGCATGGGTCGCATCGTTGAGCAGCTCACCCTCGGCTTTGATGACTGGTTGGGTGACCCCGATGATGCGGGGCGTGCCCCGCGCAAACTGCTCGAGTGGGTCACCGAATCCACCGAAGCCACGTTTGCGCTGCGTGACACCCGGCCCGAGCTGCTGCTGGGTGACACGAGTGACGCCGGGCTGTGGCGGCAGGGGCGTGCGCGCGCCATTCTCGACTATGTGGCGTCGCTCAGCGATCAGCAGGCCGTCGCCGCGCACCGCAGCATGATCGGCGGCGACGTCATCGGCTAAGGCGCAGGTCGGCTGCGGCCCTTGCGCGGCACGGTTGCCCGGTTCGCTGGGGTACCGTAGAAACCGTGAGCGAAGAACTAACTGCAGCCGACCTGATCGCACAACTGATTGAGGTGGGCCGCGATGCGGTGGGCCGCGGTCTCGTACTCGCGAGCGCAGGCAATCTGTCAGCGCGCGTGAGTGACACCGAGTTCGTCGTCTCGGGTAGCGGCACCTGGCTTGATCGGTTGCAGCCCAGCGATTTTGCGACGCTGGCGCTCGACCCGGCAGAGACGGGCGCCGCCCGCGACGGCGAGATCAAGCCGTCAAGCGAGTGGAAGCTGCACCACCGCGCCTACCTCGCACGCCCCGACATCACCTGCGTGCTGCACCTGCACCCCCGCACCGCGGTCGTGATGGCGAGCCTGAATAAGCCCGTGCGCATGCTGACCCTCGACCACGCCTACTACCTGGGATCGATCGGGGTCACCCCGTTCTTCCACAACGGCACCGAAGAGCTGGCCAACACCGCGGCCGATGCGCTGCGCGAGCACAACTGCGTCATCATGCAGCACCACGGCTGCTCGGTCGTCGCCGACTCGGTCGACATGGCATACCGTCGCGCGCTCAACCTCGAGGATGCGGCGCAGGCCTCAGCCCTTGCTTTGCAGCTCGGCGACACCGATACGGTGTTCCCCGATACGGGCGCGGCGCACGCGTAACGGCGCACGCGTAACGGCGCACGCGTAACGGCGCACGCGTAACGGCGCACGCGTAACGACGCTGCCGTCGCGTCAGGCGCGCGGCGAACCGATTACGGTTCGACCGGAATCTCGTGTGAGGTGTCCCACGGCGACGCCCACCCGAGCTCGTCGAACAGGTTTGACAGCAGCACCCCGGTGAACCCCCACACGGTGTGACCGCCGAGCCTCGGCGCGAGCTCGAACGCGGCACCCCGGTATGACCTGGGGCCTCGGCTGAGCACCGAGGTGCCGCGTGCCGCGGGGTCGAGAAGCTCGGCCACCGGTGCGCGAAACACGTCGACCGACTCGGTGTGGTCTGCGGTGATCTCGCTGGGGGAGTGCCACCAGCCGAGCACCGGGGTGACCAGATTATTGCTGATGGGCAGTGGAATCTCGGGCAGCCCACCCAAGATTTCAACGCCCGCGGGGTCGAGCCCGGTCTCTTCGTGAGCCTCGCGCAGCGCGGCGGCGCGGGCATCGTGATCTTCGGGGTCGATGCCGCCGCCAGGAAAGGCGATTTGGCCGGCGTGATGGCGCATGCGGCTCGCGCGACGCGTCAGCAACACATCAAGCTCGGGCGCGATGCGAGGTGACGCCGGGAGCTCGGCGGGCGCGCGATCGAGCGCACCAAACAGAATCAGCACCGCCGAGCGGCGCACCGGGCGATCGCTAAACGGGCCCTGGGGCGGAAACTTGATGGCCACGCCACGATCAACAAACACGCGCAGATCGCGCAGCGCATCATCAGCGGTGAGGCTCTGCATCATGGCCTCAGCCTAGCGTGTTGGCAGATTACGCGACGGAGCCCGGGCCAGAAGAATCTGGCCCGGGCTCCGTCACATGCGTGCAGCGTGTTACCCGTCGATCAGCAAATCGCTGATGCGCTCGGGCACCCGCTGTGAACGAGCCCAGGGCTCGCGCTCGCGGCGTTCGACGCGCTTCACGCGCGCAGTTTCTTCCGCGCGCATCTGCGTCAGCACCGCGATCACCGCGGCGCGTTCGGTGTCAGAAACCTGCTTCGTCACAAAGCGAATGTCTTCGCCCAGCAACACATCAGTCACCTCGGCCATCTCGCCCCGGCGGGCCGCATCGCGTGCGGCAGCGTCGGGGGGAAGCAGATCGGCGGGGGCTTGATCCGGGGCCGCGTTGAAGGCAGCGTTCATCTCGTCAGTCATCGTGATCGCTCCCGCTTACAGCGGAATGTTGCCGTGCTTCTTGGTGGGCAGCTCGACGCGCTTGCCGCGCAGACCGCGCAGCGCCTTGACCACCGCGAGGCGGGTGCCTGCGGGCTCAAGCACGTTGTCGATCTCGCCGCGCTCAGCCGCGAGGAACGGGCTCGTGACGTCAGCGGTGTACTTCGCGGTGAGCTCGGCACGCAGCGCCTCAACATCCTGCCCAGCCTCGGCCGCGGCCTTCAGCTCCTTGCGATACAAGATGTTGACGGCGCCAGAGCCGCCCATGACGGCGATCTCGGCGGTGGGCCACGCGATGTTGACGTCGGCGCCCATCTGCTTCGAACCCATCACAATGTAGGCTCCGCCGTACGCCTTGCGCGTGATGATCGTGACGAGCGGCACGGTCGCCTCGGCGTAGGCGTAGAGCAGCTTCGCGCCGCGGCGAATGACGCCCTGCAGCTCTTGATCGGTGCCGGGCAGGTAGCCGGGCACGTCAACGAGCGTGATGATCGGAATCGAGAACGCGTCGCAGAAGCGCACGAAACGTGCCGCCTTCTCGCTCGCGTCGATGTTCAGGGTGCCCGCCATCTGGTTGGGCTGGTTCGCGACGATACCGACCGAGCGGCCCTCGACGCGGCCGAAACCGATGAGCATATTGGGGGCGAACAGCGGCTGCACCTCGAGGAAGTCGCCGCCGTCGAGGATGGCCTCGACCACGGTCTTCATGTCGTAGGGCTGGTTCGCGCTGTCGGGAATCAGGGTGTTGAGCTTGCGGTCGAGATCGGTGATCTCAAGCGCGGTCTCAGAGTCGTAGACGGGGCTTTCTGCCAGGTTGTTGTCGGGCAGGTAGCTGACGAGGGTGCGTGCGTAATCGAGCGCATCGTGCTCGTCGCTCGCGAGGTAGTGCGAGACGCCGCTCTTCTGGTTGTGCGTCAGCGCGCCGCCGAGCTCTTCAAAGCCGACGTCTTCGCCGGTGACGGTCTTGATGACGTCGGGGCCGGTGACGAACATGTGGCTCGTCTTGTCGACCATGATGACGAAGTCGGTGAGGGCGGGTGAGTACACCGCGCCGCCAGCCGACGGGCCCATGATGAGTGAGATCTGCGGGATAACACCCGAGCACATCGTGTTGAGCTTGAAGATGCTGGCGTACTTCGAGAGCGCAACGACGCCCTCTTGAATGCGAGCTCCGCCCGAATCGAGGATGCCGAGGATCGGTGCACCGGTCTTCAGCGCGAACTGCATCGCCTTCACGATCTTCTCGCCGGCAACCTCGCCGAGCGAGCCGCCAAACGTGGTGAAGTCTTGCGAGTACACGACGACCTGACGGCCGTGGATCGTGCCCGCGCCAATCACGACGGCGTCGCCCACGGGGCGCGAGTTTTCCATGCCGAAGCCGTGGGTGCGGTGCTTCACATACTTGTCGAGTTCGACGAATGAACCCGGATCAAGCAGGGCGGCGATGCGCTCGCGGGCGGTCAGCTTGCCGCGCGCGTGCTGCTTTTCGGCAGCGGCAGCGTCGCGGTCGCCCACAGCCTCCTGATACTTCTGGCGGTGGTCGGCAATACGACCTGCGGTCGTAGCGAGGTCGATGTTGTCTCCAGTCACGCATGCCAGCCTAGCGCGGGGTACATGCCTGTGGCTTCAGATAATCGACAATGGAACTGGGAATCCTTAGTCGAAACCCTACGGGTCTTGCGAATTGGGGCGGCAGCCGCCGCGTGAACAAGCCCGTGCTGGGGCGCGAAATGGCGTGCTGGTGACCCGAAACTGGGCTGCTGTGGCCGCCGCAAACCGCCGTACGCACACAACGCCACGCACAAGGGGTGCGACGTAACTGTTGGTTCTGCACCACTGAAGCCGAAATACGAGCCCTGGCCCACGAAGCGGAGTAGCCTCGAAGCGTGGAACTGAAGCGAACGCGCGAACTGCTGCCTGAGGTGTTCTGGCGTGAGGAAGCGACCTCAACCAATGCCGAACTGCGAGAGCTGGCGCAGGAGCGCGCCCGCGAGGGCACCCCGCTGCCGCACGGCACCGTGCTGGCGACGGCGAACCAGACCGCGGGGCGCGGTCGGCTCGACCGGCAATGGCTCACCCCGCCCGGCACCGCGATCGCCATGTCGGTGTTCGTGCGCGGGTTCGGTGCGAAGTCGGGCAGCGCGCAGTCGACCGGTTGGGGCGAGCTCGGGCCCGCCTGGCTGCCCCTCATCGTGGGCTCTGCTGTGCAGGCCGCGCTGCAGCCCCTCTTTACCGCCGTGTGCGATGGCGAATCTGACGGCCAGGGCGAAGACCTGCTGGGGTTTGAACAGCGCGAGGTGTTGCGCGTGGGCGTGAAATGGCCCAACGATGTGCACGTGCGCAATGAAGACGACGCGATGGAGGGCCGCCCCGGTAAAAAGCTGTGCGGCATTCTGTGCGAGCTGCTGCCCGACGGCACCGCCATCGTGGGCGCGGGCGTCAACCTGCTGATTCCCGAGTGGGAGCTGCCAACCGACCGTGCGACGTCGCTGCTCGCCGCGGGGGCGGCCGTGACAGACGCCGAGTCCTTTGACGACCCCGCGGGCGCCGAGCTCGCCGACCGTGTGTTGGCTGGCATCGCGGGGGAGCTGCTGAAACTCACTGAGCTCGCTGCGGTGCACCCGGAGGCCGTGCGCAACCGGGTACTGCGCAACTCGCTCACCATCGGCACCGAGGTGCGGGTGCACCTGCCCGGCGGTCAGCTCATCGACGGCCGGGCACGCTCGCTCGCCGAAGATGGTTCGCTGATTGTCGATCTGCCCACGGGCGGCGAACTCACGGTGTCTGCCGGCGACGTGGAGCACCTGCGGTAACGAGTCAAACGTTACGTCCTGTCTGAGTGCTTCTTTCGTGAGGGCACCCAGACAGGACAGTATCTAAACGTGCAGAATATGCTTCCCGGCAACGCGAGACACCGGGGCTGCGAGCGTATCTGCGACAAGTCTGGCGAATGAAGCCTCTCGGCCACTGAGTGAATCCGTGATGATGATGCTGGCGCCCCCGGGGTCGTCCGCGGTGCGAAGGGCCGGATCAAGCGCGAGCGTCCACGCCTCTGAAGCGGCCTTAACCGCCGCGTAGTTGGCACTGCTGGGGGTGGGGCGCCGCGCGATCGGTGAGCTCACCGTAATAACACGTGGCGAAGCCGTCTTGAGTAGCCCATCATGAAACTCTCGCGAGACGTTACGTAGCGAATGGAAAGAAGCTGCGAGTAGATCGTATTTCTCATCGCTCTGGCCTGTGATGCCCTTGCCGCCTGCCCAGCCACCGACGAGATGTACCAATCCAATTACCTCGAGACCGAGTCGCGCGATATCAGCGCTCAGCTGCGTGACTTCCTTGCCGTCGGTGAGATCGGCAGAGAAGTGCGTCGCGGTCAACGCATTGACTGAAACTGGAGCAGCGCTCGCTGCGGACTGGCTGACGATGACGACGGCAATGCCGCGGCCAAGGAGCTCCTCGGCCACGGCAACACCGGCAGCGCTCATCCCTCCGGTGAGAAGAATGACTGGTGTCATTACGCGGCAGGCTTTTCGTATAGGTGACGATTCTGCGGGTGCGGCGGGCGCACGTAGCCAAACTCGACGTCAAGCTGAGGACCTTCCTCGAGATCCTTCGAAAGCCAGTACTGACCAGCGCGGTCAAATGAAGCCTCCACAACAATTGCGTGCTGTGAAGCGGTCATCATGTCGCGGAAGATTCGCTCAATACGAAGACCTCTGACGGTGCCGACTGCACCGACCTCCTTGAAGATCATCTCGACGACCTGGCGCGATTCAGCCACCACATGAACATTTACCTCGTGCATGAGTACTCGTAGTTCGTAATCAATGTGCACGTTCGTTTTTGCGGACTCGTAGGCCTTGCCGATGATGTCACGCATGAAGAGTCGCGCTGAGCGAATCTTGGCGTCTGCCTTGCCGACGGCGATGGCGTTGCTTTGCTCTTTACCCAGGCGTGCTTGGCGAAAGGAGCCAGGACGGGCGCGCATGCGGGTGGACTTCTTGAATTCTTCGAGCGCAGCGACCGCGAGGCCGAGCGCGTGGGCTGCGTGCGCCGAGAGGTTGAAGTTCGCGCGCATCAGCGGGGAGTCATAGTTATGCGTCCAGATGCCAGTTTCATTGACCATCTCGGTAGGTACGAAGACTTCTTCGATGGTGATGTTGCCACTACCAGTACCGCGCAGGCCGAGGCCATCCCAGTCGTTGTGTACCTGGACGTCTTTAGCAGGTACATACCCCGAGATGTAGTAGGGCAGGCCGTCACGGGGGCTGATCATCGGTTCGCCATTTTCATCGTGCAGCACGGAACGGCCGTACAGGAATGTGGCTTCGGGGGAACCAGAGCAGAAGGGCCATTTGCCCTTGATCATGTAACCGCCGTCGACTTTGCGTGCAATACCGCTTGCGCGACCGACGTTGCCTGCGGTGATCCAACGCTCGGTCTTGAGAATTTCCTTCATGGCTTCGGGTTTGGCCCAGGTTGAGCCAGTGTGCAGCATGCAGAGCCAACCAACTGAGCCATTCATGCGCGAGATCTCTTCGACGGCCTCGAGCCATTCGTTGGGGTGTACATCGAGCCCGCCGAGTTCCTTGGGTAGGAACGCGCGATACATGCCGCAGTCATAGAGAGCGTCGGTGATCTCGGTGGGTACTCGTCGTTCGTTCTCAATGATCGTCTCAGCGTCGAGGATCATCTGTTCGTACTGCTGCACCACCTGTGCGAGGCGGGGTTGAGTGGCCGAAGTTTCGGTCATGGGACTTCCAATCCGTACTATATTGATACTCGCATGCCATTATGCGAATCTTTATTATTCAGAGTATAGACACGAAGTGAATCATAAAGCCAGAATTCTGCGCAAAATTATTCAATTGAATATAGTTATTATGATTAAGGCATCTCACCTCGTGAGGTGCGGCTCGTGCGCGAGCGCCCCAAGATCAATGCGGATCGGAAGAAGAGTTATGGAACAGGCGACGGCAGCAGGGCCCACCGGCATCGATGTCGAGGGCAACCTGGTTGAAACTGAAACGCGTGTGCGCCAGACGCATCGCGCTGGTGACCCTTTTGAATATGACGCCACGGCGGGAACTCTGGTTGTGCGTGAGAACGATGGCGCTCCCATCGCGAGTATGTTTTACACCGCATATGAGGTCCCAGCCGAGGGTTCAGATCGCCCTGTCACCTTCCTTTTCAATGGCGGCCCCGGCTCGGCGAGTCTGTGGTTGAACATCGGCGGCTTTGGCCCGCGGCGCGCACCGACTCAGACGCCCGCTGCTACCCCGCCGGCGCCATACGTCTGGGGCGATAACCCCCACACGTTGCTGCCCGAGTCTGATCTGGTTTTTATCGATGCGGTGGGCACGGGTTTCTCGCGCTTCGCGCCTGGTGTTGACCCGGCACGGGGCTGGGGCGTTGATGAAGATATTGACCTTTTCGCGCGCGCAGTAACCCGTTATCTATCCAAGACCGGATCGTGGAACCGCCCGCGGTTTCTTTTCGGGGAGTCTTACGGCACAACTCGTGCCGCTGGGCTCGTGCAACGGCTGCAGAATCAGGGCATCGACTTCAATGGCGTTGTGCTGCTGTCGACCGTGCTCAACCGCAGCACTGCATTCGATGCGGGCGATCACTTCTATGTCAATCTGCTGCCCAGCTACGCTGCCACTGCGCGCTTCCATGGAAAAGCGCAGTTCGCGGACCTCGATGACGAAGCATTCCTCGCTGAAGCCCGCACGTATGCGCTTGGCGCATACAGCTCGGCACTGCTAGCCGGCGATCGGCTCTCGAGCGATGAGATGCAAGAACACGCGCAGCGGCTCTCAAGCTTCATTGGCATCGATGCCGATGAGCTTGCGCGCCAGCGGCTGCGGCCCGAGATGGAGTGGTTCCGCGAAGCGTTGTTGCGTGACGAGGAACGTAAGGTTGGCCGCTTCGATGCCCGTTTCTCGGCAGATAACGGTTACATTATTGGCACGGGTCAGCATGATCCTGCGACCGATGATGCGGCCACGGCTGCGGTAAACAGTGCACACCTCGCTGCCTATCGCGAACACCTTGCGAAAGATATTGGCTTTAATCCCGAGCTGCCGTACTTGCCCCTGAATAATATGCAGGTAAGTGGTGCCTGGAACTGGGCGCACAAGGCCCCGGGTATTAACGCCCCGCTGTTGGTGCCGGATCTTGGGTATGACCTTGCCTCCGCAATGCGCCGAAATGAAGCGTTGCAGGTGCTCGTAATGGGTGGCATATACGATCTAGCTACCCCGTTCTTCCATGCGGAGAATGACGTTGCGCGGATGTTCTTGACGCCCAGCGTGCGCGCTAATATCTCGTTCTCGTGGCATGAATCAGGTCACATGACCTTCGTAGATGAGCTAGCCATCACCAAGATGCGCGGCGAGCTCACTGAGTTCTATCGCAGCGCGGTGCAAGGTAAGTAGTAAGGCGCCAATAACACAGCCAATGCAATGATTCCAGGTACCGACATGGCTCGGCATCGGGTACCTTAAAGTTCTAATGGTTATACAGGATTCGAAAGAGTGGCGATAGACATCGTGAGTAAGTTCGCATCGGGCAGCGGGGTTCCCGCCTCGCGCGCGCTCGCAGATACCCTGGTTGATGTGCTCGAACAAGAGATTCGAGAGGGTGACCTGCAGCCCGGCTATTTTGTGGGTACCAAGCGTGAATTGCTGGACCGATTCAATGTCGCGCCGGCCACACTGGGCGAAGCAATTCGGGTTTTGCGTAACCGCGGTGTTATTTCTGTGAAGCCCGGCCCGGGCGGCGGTATTTTCCTCGCCGAGCAGTCACCCATTATGCGGCTCGGACACGAGCTGATTCAACTGCGCGCTGAGGACTCCACCGTTGATGAATGTCTGCGCATTACTGACTCCTTGGACCAGGTGATTCTGTCTGACGCAGTTATCCACCGCACGGCGAAAGACGTCAAAGATCTGGAAAAGCTCATCGCAGAGCTTGAGCGGGTGTGGGAAGACTCTGACCTTGCGCAGCCGTTGAATTGGCAGCTGCACAAACGTATTGCCCAGATCTCACCCAACAAGATTCTCAGCATGGTGTACACGAACGTCGTTGACTTTATTCTGACGAACCTTGATGGTCTGCCTAAAGCTGAAGGGTTTTCGGCAACCTCTGAAGAGAGACTGGCAGTGCATCGTCAGTTGGTTGATGCCATTGTGAACCGAGACCTGGATGCCGCGCTCGCTGCAGTGCGCGATCACCAGACGGTGCTTTCGAGCAAGTGATTACCGCGGCTGAGCAACGCTCGACGACAGTGTCTCGTGCGATTGACCTGTTGTATCTGCTCGCTGAGCATGAGGCCGGCATGTCGATTACTGAACTAGCTCGAGAGCTCAGCACGCAGCGGCCACCGTTGTACCGCATCGTCGGCAGTTTGATGGAGCGAGGGCTGGTTCACCGCACGTCTACGGGGAAATATGTGTTGGGGGCTGGGCTGATTGAACTCGCTCGCCCACTAGAGCGCACCCTTGACGAGCTCGTTGCGGGCCCGCTGCAACGCGCTGCTAATGCCTCGGGTGCAGGTGCGGTGCTCGTGCTCGACACTGCCGACGGTCTTGTCGCAGCGGTGAGTAAGTCACCTGAAACCGTGCAAATGCATCTCGTCACCCCTGTGGGTCACCGTTTCAGTGAGGGGCCGATCGCACCTCGGCTTGCTATTGACAGCGTGAATCACCCTGAACGGGCAGAGCTTGCGGAGATTCGGGACCGCGGATACGCGACGAGCTCTGGACAAGCGTTTGCAGGCTCGTGGGCTGCGGCTTTCTCGGTGACGCTGCCCGACCAATACGGGGTCGCCTGCGTAATGCTTGCGACGATGCATCCCGAAGACGAAGACCGGTTAATCACCGTGGGCAATGCTGCCGTCGCTGAGATTGCAAAGTTCTGCGGGCGAGCTTAACTCGGCCCGCAGAACTTGCATGGCAAGCTAGTTACGCTGCAGTGACTTGGCGAACGCGATGAGGCGATCGTTTGCTTCCGTTTCGGCGATGGTGGCCCGGAGTCCTTCGCCGGGGAACGGCCGTACGATGAGCCCTGCCTGCTCGAGCAATGTAGCGGCTTCTGGCGTAGCTTCTCCGAGGGGCAGCCAGACAAAGTTTGCCTGCGTTTCAGGGTGCGAAACGCCAGCCAACGCGAGGGCCTCAACGACGCGCTCGCGTTCGGCGATGAGCGCGTCAACGCGTACCTGCAGCTCATCCTCTACCTCGAGCGAGAGCACTGCGGCTGCTTGGGCGAAGGCGGTTACGCCGAAGGGAATAGCGACCGCGCGCATGGCTCGGGCGAGTGGCGCAGGGGCGATGGCGTAGCCCACGCGCAGGCCAGCGAGGCCGTATGCCTTTGAGAAGGTGTGTGCCACCGCGATGTTAGAACGCCGCTTGAAGATCTCGACGCCAACAGGGGCATCTTCCTGGCGGTTGAAATGCTGGTAGGCCTCATCGATGACGACGGTAATGTTCTCGGGCACCTGCTCCAAGAAGCGTTCGAGGGCTTCGGCACTCACCGTGGTGCCTGTCGGGTTGTTGGGGTTGCAAACGAGAATGAGACGCGTACGGTCAGTTATCGCCGCGAGCATTGCGTCTAAGTCGTGGCATAGGTCGGCATCGAGGGGCACCATGACAGGCTCGGCTCCACCGGCACGCACCAGCATGGGGTAGGCCTCGAATGAGCGCCAGGCAAACAGGACCTCGTCACCGGGGCCGGCGGTGGCGCGGATGAGTTGAGACATGATTTCAATGGAGCCGCTGCCCAGCACGATATTTTCGGTGGCTACGCCATGCTGCTCAGAGAGCGCACCAACGAGAGCTGCCCCTGAGGAGTCGGGGTAACGGTTCACGGTCCCTGCAAGCTCAGCGATGAGCGTCTGCACTGAAGGCAGCGGCGTGTACGGGTTTTCATTAGACGAGATCTTATAGGTCTCGAGGTCGGAGAGATCTGCTGAGGCTGATTTGCCCTGACGGTACTCGGGGATGGCTGCGAGATCTTCGCGAATGCTGAGGCCAGTCATGCGTAACTCCTTTTGGATTTGCTGAATGGGGTCGCGCACGCGCCCCGGATTGGATAAATTGATTATAACCAATTGAATTGAATTGAGGCGAAGTTGAACGACTGGAAATCAAGTGCACAGGAATTCCAAGCTGGTTTAGCGGCCAACGGTGGTGCAGGGCGCACATTCGTTGGCCATGTTGAACGGTTCACGGTGCGTGGCCCCGGTGGGCAGCCGCTCGGCACTGCCCATACAACTGCGTACGTGATTGAGCCGCGCGAGGACGAGGCCAAGCGGCCCGTCGCCTTTGTGTTTAATGGCGGGCCGGGCGTCTCCTCGGTGTGGCTGCACATCGGTGGTGTGGGGCCGTTCCGCGTCGCAGTGCCCGAAGACCTGACGCAGGGCATGCTCCCGCCGTATGAACTTGAGGAGAATGGTGGCAGTCTTTTGCGGGCTGCCGATCTGGTGTTCATTGATCCAATCCGTACGGGCTATGGGCGCATTGATCCGGATCAAAACCCCGCTCTTGCCTCGGAGCTCACCAGCGGCGTCGAAGGTGACGTCGACCATTTCGCCGAGATTATCAGTGACTGGCTACTGCGCCATGATCGCCTCGGTGACGCCGTGTATCTCGTCGGAGAAAGCTATGGCACCATTCGTGCGTCATTGCTGGCCACCCGCCTGCAGCTGCTCGACAACGCGATTGCGATCTCTGGCATTGCTCTCATTGGGCAGGCCGTGAATGCACAGGAAACCACACAGCGCCCCGGTAACCCCGTGGGTTACCTTGCCGCAGTGCCGTATCTTGCGGTTACCGCGCGTTACCACGGTCTTGGTGCATACACCTCGATGGGGGTTGATGAGCTGGCCGAGAAGGCTCATGAGTGGTCACTGGGACGGTACGCCGCAGCTCTTTTGCAGGGCGACGCGCTTGCCGCTGATCAGGCGCGCGAAATCGCGCAAGAGCTCTCGGATTTTTGCGGACTGCCGGTGGAGACGCTGCTTTCATTGCAGCTGAGAGTGAATAAAGAAGACTTTAGGCGCGCGCTCATTCCGGGTCAGGTTATTGGGTTGACCGATGGGCGCTACACGCTCCCGAAAGCTCAAAACGGATTCCCCGAACTCGAATTTGAGCCCACGGGAGCGCATCTCGATGCAGCGTACACCGCGCTTATCCATCGTCACTTTACGCACGGGCTCGGTGTCGAAAGCGATGTGCCGTACCTGCTTGCCGACGCGGGCACGCATGAGCGGTGGGATTACCAGGAGAGCCGTGCCGCGGGTGCGTTTGGGGGAAGCCCGATGCCTTCACCATTCGCTACGTTCGACTATGCCGCAAATCTGCGGGCGTGGATGCGCGCGAATCGCGCCGCGCGACTGTTCGTGGGTACCGGGCACTATGACTCGCTGACCACGGTGGGGGCCGCTCAGAATATGTTGAGCCAGAACGCCCTACCGCGCGACCGGGTCACTTTCTGTACGTATGAGGGTGGGCACATGATGTACACCGACCGGGCTTCAGCGCACAAACTGGGCGCTGACTTGCGCGCATTCATCGCAGGGACCGCACCCGCTCAGGAGGGCAACGCATGAGCGAATCAGAGTTTATTATCGTCGGCGCACGTACCCTGACCGGTGCGGGCGAGGTGTTCGAGGCGGGCGCCGTTCATGTGAATGATGGCCGCATAGTGTGGGTCGGTGAGGAAGCCGACCTCGTTGGACTGCCCTCCGATGTGCCGCGCGTCGACGCGACCGGAAGCTGGCTGACGCCTGGCTTGATCGACGCCCACAGCCATATTGGTGCCCACGAAGACGGCAATGGGTGGGCCGGCGCTGATGCCTCTGAGCTGGCCCGCCCAAACACCGCTGGGGTGCGCATTATTGACGCCGTCAACACCGAGGATGTCGCCTTTGCGGACGCCATCGGTGGTGGCGTCACTACGGTGGTTATCAAGCCGGGCTCAGGTAACCCCATTGGTGGCCGCACCGTGGCGATCAAAACGGCAGGTTCGCGTATTATCGACGACCGAGTGGTGCGGGCCGACGTGAGCGTGAAATCGGCACTGGGTGAGAATCCAAAGCGCACGTATGAGAGTCGGTCGCAGTCTCCCATGACCCGGTTGGGTACGGCGCACGTGATTCGGCAAGCAATGAGCGATGCGCAGGATTATGCAAGGCGTCGAGCTTCCGCCGAAGTTACGGGCGATCAGCTGAAGGTTGATCTTGATCTTGAAGCGCTCGCCGCGGTGCTGTCGGGGGAGCTGTTGTGGGATCTGCACGTGCACCGGCACGATGACATCGCCACAGCGCTGCGCATTGCTGATGAGTTCGGTCTCAACGTGGTGCTGAATCACGGTACCGAGGCGCACAAGCTTGCCGAAGTGCTTGCTCGACGTGACGTACCGGTGATTTTTGGGCCGATTCTCACCACCCGCGGCAAAGTGGAGTGTGCTGAAGCTGATCCGGCAAATCTGGCTAGGCTCTCGGAAGCTGGCGTGCGCATCGCGTTGACAACGGACCATCCGGTCGTGCCCCAGCAGTACTTGGCGTTGCAAGGCAGCATCGCCATACGCGCAGGGTTGTCTTGGGAAGCCGCGATGGCCGCGGTTACGGCATCGCCGGCCCAGATCGCACGAATCGATGACCGGGTGGGGACGCTGGCCCCGGGGCTCGATGCTGACCTCGTGCTGTGGTCGGGTGACCCCTTCGACGCGGCCAGCGTTGTACGAGCAGTGTTTATCGAAGGTCAGCGGGTGGCCGGAGTTGGCGAAGGTCTCGAATAAATATTTGCCTTAATTGAATATAATCAATAATATTGATCGAGATCGGGTGCCGACACCGATGTTGATGCGTGTACGATCGCGCAGTGCCCAACGCAATGGAGCAAAAGAGGACACGATGACTGAGATGACTGGTGGCGAACTTCTCGCCGAATCGCTGATCGCCCAGGGGGTCACCAAGATTTTTGGGATCCCTGGTGTGCAGCTCGATGGTGCGACTGATGCACTCTACGATCGCAAAGACCAGATCGAATTCGTCTGCGCCCGTAACGAGCAAGCCACAACCTACATGGCTGACGGGTACGCGCGCAGCACCGGCGACGTTGGCGTCGCGATGGTTGTTCCCGGCCCAGGCGTATTAAACGCTCTCGCTGGCGTCGCGACCGGCTATGCGACAAACTCGCGTCTGCTGCTGATTGCTGGCCAGATCAACTCGCAGGCCATCGGCAAGGGTCTGGGAGCGCTGCACGAGATTCCTGATCAGACTGGCATCCTTGAACGCATCACAAAGTGGAACGGTATTGCACGTACCGCGGCCGAAGTGCCCGATCTCGTTGCTGAGGCGTTTCGTCAGCTGCGCTCAGGGCGCCCGCGCCCCGTCGCCCTCGAAGTGCCGCCCGATGTGCTTGCCGCATTCGCCCAGGCCGAGATTCCCTCATACATCGAGCCGCAGCGTCTCCCCGCTGCCACCGACCAGATCGCGGCGGCAGCCGAGTTGCTCGCTACCGCGAAGCACCCGCTCATTGTGGCCGGAGGTGGAGTCGGGGCGTCTGACGCGGGGAGAGCTCTACTCGAACTTGCAGAGCGCCTCGAGGCTCCAGTGCTCGTTACGGAAGGCGGTCGAGGTTCTGTAGACGCGCGCCACCGCCTCGTGTTCGATTCGTTGGCATTGCGAGAACTGCGTGAGCGTGCCGATGTTGTGCTTTCGGTCGGCAGCCGGTTCGTGAGTACTTTCGGTACGCAGGTGAACGTTGCCGATGCTCAGGTCATTCTGTTGAATGCTGAGGAAGCTGACATGCAGGATCCCCGCGAGGCTGCTGTGCGCGTTCATGCCGACGCTGCGGCGGGCGTGGAAGCGCTGCTCGCGGCTCTGCCGCAATCAGAACGCCCGAGCCGTGACGCTGAACTCGCGATTACTCGCAGCTGGCTCGAGGGGCACCTCAGCCAGCTTGCACCGCAGCGCGAATACCTCTCTGCGATTCGGCAAGCCCTGCCCGAAGACGGCGTCTTTGTTAGCGAGTTCACCCAAGTGGGTTACGCGGCGAGTGCCTGCTATCCAGGCTATGGTCCGCGCACTTATATCGGCCCCGGCTACCAGGGCACCTTGGGATATGGCTTCGCGACGGCACTTGGGGTAAAGGCTGCTGATCCGCAGCGTGCGGTGGTCTCGGTGAACGGCGATGGTGGGTTCTCGTGGACGCTCCAGGAGCTGTCAACGATGAAGCGGTACAACTTGGGTCTGATCGCGATCGTGTTCACGGACGGTTTCTACGGCAACGTACGACGCATTCAGAAGAACAACTACGACGCTCGTTATTTCTCGAGTGATCTGACGAACCCTGACTATCAGCAGCTTGCCGCGGCCTTTGGCATTCGATCGGCGAAGGCGTACACGCCTGACGAGCTTGCTGCTGTGCTTGCTGAGGCCATTCCTGCCAACGAGCCATTGCTCATCGAAGTGCCTGTGGGCGAGTTTCCCTCTCCGTGGCATCTCATCCACGAGGGCCTCAAGGCTCCTGCGCCGCTCGCGCACGGTGCACATCTGATCCCTGAGGCAGAGCGCCAATGACTACCGAGGCAGTGCACTACATCTCAGGTAACTGGGTGGAATCGGCCGATCGTGAATGGACTGACGTAGTTAACCCCGCCACGGGGGAGACCGTGGGTCGTTCCATGAGGGGCACCCCCGGTGACGTTGATCGTGCGGTTTTGGCTGCACGTCAGGCCCTGCCAGCATGGTCGGCGGTGCCCATGGCAGACCGCATTGACGTTGTCGAGCGGCTTGCCGAAGGCATTGCCGCAGCGCGAAGCCGACTCGCTGATGCCCTGGTGCTTGAAGTGGGGGTGCCGGTCAGTTTCGGTCGGGCTGCCCAAGTGGGTGTGGCTTTGGGGGATCTTGCCGCGCTTGTCGCTGCGGCTCGTGATCATGTGGAGCGCACCGCGGTATCGAACTCGCTCGTGGTTTCGGTGCCGGTGGGAGTCGTGGCAGCTATTACGCCGTGGAACTTTCCACTTCATCAAATCGTTTTGAAGGTGGGCGCTGCACTCCTTGCAGGCTGCACGGTAGTGCTCAAGCCAAGCGAGGTCTCACCTCTGAACGCCGCAATTCTTGCCGAGATCATAAATGATTTGCGGCTCCCCGCAGGCGTGGTCAATGTGGTGTTTGGTGATGGAACCGGTGTGGGTGAGCCGCTGAGCGCGCATACCGACGTTGATTTGGTGTCGTTCACCGGGTCGAGGATGGTTGGTGAGCGCATCATGGCGAACGCGGCGCGCAATATCACCAAGGTCTCACTCGAGCTTGGGGGCAAATCAGCCGCCATTATTCTCGACGATGCGCCAATCGAGGAATCAGCTGCTCAGGTGCTGGGATCTTGCTTCGCGAACACGGGGCAGACTTGTGCCGCACTCACTCGGGTGCTTGTGCCGAGGGAGCTTGCTCCCGCGTGGGAGGAAGCAGCTCTCGTGGCGGCGGCGCATTGGGTGCCGGGGGATCCAGCGCAGGAGTCAACCGTGATGGGCCCCGCAGCCTCAGCGCTGCAGGCAGATCGAATTCGCGGTCACGTGCGTGCCGCGATTGCCGATGGCGCTCGTCTCGTGGTGGGAGGACCAGCTTCACCCGACGACCTCGTGGGTGATGCCTGGGTGCAGCCGACCATCTTTGCCGACGTTACGCCCCAGATGAGAATCTTCCGCGAGGAGGTGTTTGGTCCGGTGCTGGCGATAAGTGTCTATGACACGGCAGAGGAAGCGATCGCGCTGGCAAACGATAGCGATTATGGGTTGGCCGGTGGCGTTTGGTCGGCGAATCCGCAGCGTGCGCTCGATGTGGCGCTGCGCATTCAAACAGGCACGATCGGCATCAACGGCGCAGGCCTTGACGTCGGGGCTCCGTTTGGCGGCGTGAAGCAGTCGGGCATCGGTCGGGAATGCGGCGTGCACGGATTCGAGGAATTTCTTGAAACGAAATCCATCATGGGAGCGACCGCATTACTTGGCCCTACGCGGCCATAACGCATATGCCAAGCCGTGATGTTTCAGGGATGTTAAGAAAAACCAATATTCATACAAATGAATTAGTGTTATCTTGCAGTGAGGCAAGATCTCAACGAGAGGAAATGCAATGAAGCGAAACACCGCCGCAGTTGTCGGTGCTCTAGGAATTATTGCGCTCGCAGTCACCGGATGCAGTGCATCGTCAGGTGCCGGCGGGGGAGAAGCTGCCCCCGTCGACGGCGCAAAGATCAAGGTCGCAGTCAGCAAGGATCCGGGAGCGATTAACCCGATTCTCAACGCCACGGGTGCGGGCACAGATATCGCTGCCTACGGCTATGATTCCCTGCTGTCATTCGCGGCGGGCAAACCTGCTTCAGGCGTGCTTGCAGAATCCTGGGAAGAGTCCCCGACCGAAGCCACGTTCACGCTCAAAGAAGGCATCCTGTGCCAGGACGGCACTGAGCTGACCGCCAGCGACGTGAAGGCTACCTTCGAGTACGCCAACGAAAACGGTTCACCCTACATTGGAGTGTATTTCGACCCCGAGGTCGCCATCGACGCAGATGACGCCGCACGCACGGTCAAGTTCACCAACCCCGCCCCCGATAGTTTCTTGGCACAGAGCGTGGGCGCCCTGCCCATCGTGTGCGCCTCAGGCCTCGAAGATCCCGCCAAACTTGACACCGAACAGTTTGGTACTGGTGCCTACAAGCTGGTGGATGTCGCCCCCGGGCAGAACTACACCTTTGAGCTGCGCGACGACTACACCTGGGGCCCCGACGGGGTTACTAGCGACACCGAGGGTTTGCCTGCAACGGTAGAAGTTTCGGTGGTTGAAAGTGATGCCACTCGTGCAAATATGATGCAGTCGGGTGAGCTTGATATTGCCACGGTCACGGGCACCGAGCGTGATCGTCTGCAGAGTGAAGACTTTGCGCAGGTACTTGAACTTCCTCTGCGCCCGGGTCTCGTGTTCTTTAACCAGAACGAAGGTCGCGCCACCAACGACCTCGCGGTACGCACGGCCATAGCAAACGCGCTCGACCGTGATGAGATCGGCAACGTCTCTTCATCGGGCCGCGGCGCGCAGCTCGTCACTCTCGTGCCTGAGATCGGCGCAGCCTGCACCGCAATGGATAGTTCTGCTGCCCTGCCTGCGTTTGACACTGCGGCTTCTGAGAAGGGTCTCGACGCAGCCGGCTGGAAGGTCGGGTCGGATGGAATCCGCGAGAAGGATGGCAAGAAGCTCAGCATCAAGCTGCTCTACCCTGTCAACGAAAGCGCCAGCGTCACCGCAGCAATTGAGCTGATGCAGGTCAAGCTGAAGGTAGTGGGCATCGACGGTGTTCCCACGCCGACTCCCGCTTACACCGACGTTATTTTCAGCGGTGGCGACTGGGATCTCGTCTGGGCTCCGATCTTTACGAGCCTCCCCAGTAACTGGGCTGGCATCCTGGGCGGAGACTTCCCGCCCAACGGTGGCAACTGGACGTACAACACCAACGAAGAATACTTCGATCTCGTAGCTGAGGCCAGCAAGCTTGCTGGCGAAGACAGCTGCGGAGCGTGGGAAAAGGCGCAGGACTCACTCTTCTCTAACCTAGAGATTCTGCCCTTCTACTCAGGCACCGAAACCGCGTATGGAACAAATGCCGAGTTTGCTTACTCGAAAGAGTCGCTCTCGCCGATTTCCATCCGAGTCGTGAAGTAACTACAGAAACCCGCATATGACGACGCAGCCACTCACTCTGCAGTCGAGCGGCAACGCTGCGGCCCTGGGAACTCCCCGGGGCCGCAGCGGTAACCGCTGGCTGAAATTCCTCCTTCGACGCATGGTGCGCATGGTGGTGTCACTTTTTGTGATCGTCACTGCGGCATTTATGGTGCTCCGTCTCGCAGGCGGTGACCCGGTGCGCTCAGCGCTCGGGCCCACCGTCGATGAGGCAGTCGTACAAGCAAAGCGAGATGCACTGGGCCTTAATGACCCCATCCTCGTGCAATTCTGGAACTATCTCGTCGGGCTCCTTCACGGAGACCTCGGCGCCTCTCTCATCACGGGCCGTTCCGTGACAGAGCTCGTTGAGTTTCGGCTGCCCGCAACACTGCAGCTGGCAGGCCTCGCATTCGTGCTCGTGCTCATCGTGGCGGTGCCGCTCGGGCTCTCGATTGCCTTGCTTACCCAGGGCGGTAAGCGACGCGGCACCGAGCTCACCTTCACCAGCGTGACCGGTGTGCTCGCCGCAGTACCCGAGTACCTTCTGGCGGTGTTCATGGTGCTGATCTTCTCGGTCACGTTGAAGCTGTTGCCTGTCGCGGGTAACTCAGAGCCACAGTCATACATCTTGCCGGTGCTCGCACTGGCGCTCGGATCTTCGGCGTCACTGTCTCGTATTGCTCGTATCGAAGCGCTGAACACGCTGTCTGAGGACTACATCCGTACGGCCCGTTCAAAGCGCCTACCCGCGTGGATGGTTAATTTTCGGCACGCGCTTCCCAACATGCTTACCGCCACGCTCACGCTGGGAGGCTCGTTGCTGGCTTCCATGATTGTGGGCAGTGTGCTCGTCGAGCAGGTCTTTAACTGGCCTGGTCTGGGATCCGCCTTCGTGCAGGCCATCGTGACCAAGGATTACGGCATCGTGCAAGGTCTTGCAATTGTGTATGCCTCCATTATTTTGGTCGTCAACTTCGTCGTCGATATCGTGCTTTCGCTCATCGACCGACGCACTACTCTTCTGGAGACGGCATGACATCCCGACGCAGTTCATTCTGGCGCTCGCCAATGGCGGCCCTTTCAGGGGGCATCGTCACGCTGCTGGCTTTGCTCGCCATTTTCGCCCCCATTTTTTGGGGCGAAGCCGCCGCGACTCCGGATCCGACTGCGCTGCTGCAGTCCCCGAGCGCAGCGCATCCGCTCGGCACCGATAGTCTCGGTCGCGATCTGCTGTTGCGCACATTGGTCGCGACCCGCACCTCACTCGTCATGGCACTCATCGCCACCGCATGCGGTGCCGTAGCCGGGCTTATTCTGGGTGCGTTGCCCGCTGTGCTGGGCGTGCGTGCGCAGCGTGCTTTCAGCGCGGTCATCAATACCTGGCTCGCATTCCCTGTGCTGCTTGTCGCCATGCTCACCGTGATTCTGCTCGGGGCGGGTCCTGCAACCTCAGTGATCGCACTCGCGCTCACGATGACACCGTCCTTTGCGCGACTCGCTCAAACGCTGTCTTCTCGTGTGGGCGGTTCTGAGTATCTCGCCGCCGCAAAAATGTTGGGTGTCTCTAAGCCCCGCCAGTATCTCAAGTACGTGCTGCCGAATATTGGTGAGCCGGTCATCGTCAATGTGACCATCTCTATTGGTGGCGGTTTGCTCGCGCTCTCGAGCCTGAGTTTCTTGGGCGTCGGTATTCAGCCGCCCGAGTATGACTGGGGTCGCATGCTCAACGAGGGCTTTGCGCAGGTCTACAGTCAGCCTTCGGCGGTGGTGGGCCCTGGTGTGCTCGTCGTCCTCGCCGGTTTGTCGTTTGGCATGTTGGGCGAGGCGCTCGCCTCACACATGCGGCAGCAGGGCCGAGGCCGTATGCTCTCGGCACGTAAACTCGGCCCCGCGCCGAGCGCGAAGGCCGATGCGATCGAAGGCAATCCGGTGCTCAGCGTGCCTGGCAGCGCCTCAGGGCACAACGCCGGCAGCGAAGTGCAGCCCCTGCTCGAGGTCGAAGGCCTCGCGGTCTCATTCCCTGGCGAAGAAGGGTGGATTCGCCCCGTGAGCAACGTGTCCTTCTCCATCATGCCCGGTGAACTCGTCGGGGTGGTGGGTGAATCGGGCAGCGGTAAGAGCGTCACCATGATGTCTGTGGCTCAACTTGCGCCAGCCAACGCCGCAGTAACCGCCACCAAGCTGAAGTTCAACGGGCAGGAGCTTTCCCACCTCTCGGCCGTCGAAGCAGGGCAGGTGCTCGGAACTCAGGTTGGCGTCATCTTCCAGGATTCATTGACCGCGCTGAACCCGGCATTGCGGGTAGGTACCCAGCTCGCTGAGGTGCCTCGCGTGCACGAACACGTGAGTCGTAAAGTTGCCCATGCGCGGGCCGTCGCAGCTCTGGACGAAGTGCGCATCCCAGAGCCCGAGCGTCGGGCTATGCAATTTCCGCACGAGTTCTCGGGCGGCATGCGGCAGCGCTCCCTCATTGCGATGGCGCAGATTGGCAGCCCGTCTCTCATCATCGCCGACGAGCCCACTACCGCGCTAGATGTCACCGTTCAGCAGCGAGTGCTGGCCCTGCTCCGCGCTAAGTGCGAGGAAACTGGCGCCGCTGCCATTGTGATCTCCCACGACATTGCGGTGCTCGCTGAGCTCTGCTCACGCATCCTCGTGATGTACAAGGGCGAGATCGTTGAAAATATTGACGTACGAGATCTGCCGCATCCTGAGCGACTGCAACACCCGTATTCGCGAGCGCTCGTCGAATGCATGCCTGATTTGACGACGGACCGGTCGCTGCCCCTGGCAACCATCCCCGAGGATCCTCAGTACCTCACGGAGTCGGTTGATGATGAACACCCCACATGGGAACGTAAGCCAACACAGCTCATCAGCGTGGTGGAAGACGGTGCTGCTGCGCGTCGAGGCGCAGACCTGGTGGTTGATGATCTCGTCGTGACGTTTGGGCATGGAGCTAAGGCTTTCAACGCGGTCGACGGCGTATCATTCGAGCTCGCAAGCGGTTCTGTCCTCGGGTTGGTGGGCGAATCCGGATCGGGGAAATCCACGGTGGCGCGTACCATCGCAGGCCTGCAGCCTGCGACTGCTGGCCGCGTGAGTATCGGAGGCGATGATCTCTTGCGCACCGCAGGGGTGAACCGGCTCGAGCGGGCACGTGATGTCCAAATGATTTTCCAGGATCCGTATTCATCGCTCAACCCGCGCATGAACGTGCGCGAGGTACTCGATGAGGTGCTGATGACCCATGGCATGACGAACGCGCGTGAACGACGCACCCAAGTGTCTGAGCTGCTCGACCTTGTACGGCTGCGTGCCAATACAGCTGACCTCTACCCCGGTCAGATGTCGGGCGGTATGCGCCAGCGTGTGGCGATCGCTCGATGCCTCGCAGCTAAACCACGGCTCATCATCGCCGACGAAATTACTTCGGCGCTCGATGCTTCAGTACAGGGTGCAGTGCTGAACCTGATTCGTGAATTGCAGCGCGAACTCGATATCTCGATGCTGTTCATCACGCACAACCTGGCAGCGGTGCGATATATCGCAGACCGCACCGCCGTCATGCAGCACGGCCGCATTGTCGAGATTGCTGATCCAGACAAGCTCGTGCGTGCGCCTGAACACCCCTACACCCAGACCCTGGTCGACGCGATTCCCCGCATCGACAACGCGGGCACTGATGCGCTACTGAGGAGTCTCAGAACATGAACGCCGACACCACCTTGCTGACCGCGTTGAGGGCAGGCGCCGAGGCTATGCTCCCCGAGTTAGTTGCGCTCAGGCGCGAGATTCACCGTGATCCGGAGCTGGGGTTGGCGTTACCGCGCACGCAACAGCGCGTGCTCGAGGCCCTCGATATCGAGGGTGTCGAGCTCTTGAAGGGGCAGCAGATCGGTTCAGTAATTGGCATTGTGCGCGGTGCGCTGCCCGGTGAAACAGTCATCTTGCGCGGCGACATGGATGCTTTGCCGATGCGTGAACGCACGGGGCTTGATTACGCGGCCGAGGGCGACGCGATGCATGCCTGCGGTCATGACCTGCATGTCGCGGGGCTTGTCGGTGCCGGTCGACTGCTCGCTGCCCACCGTGACCAGCTCGCAGGTACCGTCGTGCTCATGTTCCAGCCGGGCGAAGAGGTCGGCGATGGCGCGCGGTTGATGCTTGAAGAAGGCTTGCTGAGCGTGGTAGACCCTGCGCCAAGCTCGGCATACGCGATTCACGTAGTACCCGGGGAATACGGGTACTTCTCGACGAAGCCGGGGCCGATAATGGCCGGATCACTGGAATTCGGTATCACCGTGAAGGGCCGTGGCGGCCATGCCTCCGCACCCCATCTGGCGATTGATCCGGTGCCGGTGGCCGCCGATATTGTGGGCGCGCTGCAGGCATTTGTGACGCGCACGTTTAGCGTGTTTGACCCGGTGGTGCTGTCGGTGACGCAGCTGTCGACTGGGGGCAGCGCGCGCAACGTGATTCCTGATGCGGTTGAGATGGGCGGCACCATTCGGGTGCTCTCGGCCGAGACCCAGCGGACGGTCGAAGAACAGCTGCCCGCGCTGGTCGAGGGGCTTTGTGCGGCCCGAGGATGCGAAGGCGAAATTGAACTGAATCTACTGTGCCCCAGCACTGTCAACGACGTCGAACGCACCGAGCACGCGCGGGCTGCGCTGGGGGCGGCGTTCGGAGAAGACCGAGTGTGGGAATCACCGGCTCCAGTGATGGGGTCAGAAGATTTCGCCTACGTATTACGCGAGGTGCCGGGCACCTTGCTGTTCTTGCGTGCAACACCTGCCGATATAGATCTTGCACAAGCCGCCCCGAATCATTCGCCCGAGGTGGTGTTCGATGACGCCATACTGGCTGATCAGGCGATCGCGCTGGCCGCTCTCGCGCTGGTGAAAGCATAAACGGCGCCAGTACCGCATTGCGCCCTTCGATGTAATCCATTATATTGAATTACATCGAAGGGGATCCAATGGTGGATCCTCCGTAAATACACGGAAGTGGGGCGCGCATGAGTCCGAAGCGCAATGACATCGGTGAATTTCAAGAGGGCTCGAAGCTCTATCACCCGCCGCAGCATCACTTCCGTGGCAGCTTGGGTCGCTTCGCCACAGGGGTGGCCGTGGTGACGTTTATTGGTCCCGAGGGTGAGCGGCGTGGCATCACGATCAATTCATTCACTTCGATATCAATGGATCCGCCTCTTGTTCTTGCGTCGATCGGTACGCAGGCTCGGTCGCATGAAGATCTCAAGGGCCGCCCCTTCACCGTGAACATCCTTGGTGCTCAGCAGCAGGCCCTCGCGAGCGAATTTGCGGGCCGCCCTGGATCAGCTGAGCCCACCTGGATAGAGGGGGAGCACGCACCCCGACTGGGCGGCACGATTAGCTGGTTCGAGTGCACCCCGTGGGCTGAATACCCGGGCGGTGACCACACCATGTTTTTGGGTGAAGTGCAGAACTACGACTACAGCAGAGGCGATGCCCTGGGGTTTGTGGGCGGTCAGTTCACGACCATTTCAGAGCTCGCCGGCGGTCAAGAAGAACTGTTCTAAACACCGCGCACTGTGGGCACAGGCCCGCGTTTCTTCCTCAATGACGACAGAATCTCAGAAACGGAGCGTGTGATGAGCATTCGCACTGGCCAGCAGTACCTCGACCGACTTAACGAGCGGACGGGGCAGATTTATCTCGACGGAGAGCTGATCTCCACCAACATTGCTGAGCACCCGAAGCTTGCGCCGGGGGCTCGCGCTTTCGCCAAGCTCTATGACATGCAACACGACCCCGCACACCGTGACGTGCTGACATTTGAGTCGCCGACGAGTGGTGAACGCGTCAGCACGTCGTTCCTGGTGCCGCGCACCGAAGCTGATTTGGTGCAGCGCCGAGAAGCAATGGCATTGGTTGCTCGCTCATCGCATGGCTTCTTAGGGCGCACAGGTGACTACATGAACAGCGCGCTCGCGGCGCTGTCAAGCGCCAAAACTTTCTTCGAGCAGGCAGACCCCGTGTTTGGCGAGCGCATTGAACGCTACACCGAGTATGTCCGTGAAAATGATCTCCTCACCGCCCACGCACTCATCACCCCGCAGGCAAACCGCGCCGAAACCGGTAGCCAGCCGATGGGTGACTCCCGCATTGCCGCGCGCATCGTCGAAGAACGTGAGGACGGCATCGTTGTGCGGGGCGCCCGCATGCTGGCCACTAATGCCCCGATCGCAGACGAGCTGCTCGTGTTCCCCTCAACCGTGTTGCGTGGAGCCCCGCAAGACGCACCCTACTCGTATGCGTTTGCCGTGCCGAGCGATGCCCCCGGCCTGAAGTATTACTGCCGCGCTCCGCTGCACGCCGGGGCTGGCAGCCTCGACGAGCCTCTGGCGAGTCGATTTGAGGAGCTTGACGCCTTTGTGGTGTTCGATGACGTGTTCGTACCGAACGACCGTATCTTCATGTTGGGGAATCCACGGCTGCGCAATGAGTGGTACTCGGCCACGGGAGCTGGCGCGCTGATGACGCACCAGGTGGTGTGCCGCACACTCGCGAAAACAGAGTTCTATCTTGGTCTTGCCGCTGAACTCGCCGATGCAATTGGCATTGAAGATTTCCAGCACATTCAAGAAGATCTCGGTGAGCTCATCACATATGTCGAGCTTGAGCGTGCGCTGTTGCGTGCCTCCGAAACTGAAGGTGAAGTAAGTGCAGACGGCGTCTACCTGCCCAAATGGAGCACGCTGAACGCCGCCCGCAACTGGTATCCCAAGAGTGTCTCGCAGCGGTTGCCCGAGATCATACGTAAGTTCTCAGCATCGGGTCTTATGGCCTTGCCGAGCGAAGCCGACCTCGATAACCCTGACGAGCGAGCAGATCTTGACCGGTACCTACAGGGTGCACGGGTTGACGCTCAAAGTCGCATTCGCCTGTTCAAACTTGCACTGGACGCCTCAGTTTCGGGTTTCGCTGGTCGTGAAAGCCTGTACGAGTATTACTTCTTCGGTGACCCTGTGCGAATGAAAACAGCACTTGTGAAGGGCTACGATTTTGGCGTCGTGCGTGAACGTGTACGCGAACTGTTGGTGTGAGCGGCATGACGATTGAAGTTCATGTTCGTGAAGCCCTGCGCATTCGTGCTGCCTCATTGCAGCCCGAGCTCGTGGAACTACGTCGCGCACTGCACCGCATTCCAGAGCCTGGGTTTGAGGTGCCGCTGACTCAGCAAGCGGTGCTCGAGGCGCTGGCTGGGCTGCCGCTTCAGATCACCACCGGTGCTTCGCTCGGATCGGTGACGGCGGTGCTCACGGGTGCGCGCCCGGGGCCGAGCGTGCTGTTGCGCGGGGACATGGACGCCCTGCCCATTGCCGAGGAAACGGGCCTTCCATATGCCGCGACGAATGGCGCCATGCATGCGTGCGGGCATGATCTGCACGTGGCAGGCCTCGTAGGAGCGGCGAAGTTGCTGTGTGAAATGCAGGCTGATCTTGCCGGGTCGGTCGTTTTCATGTTTCAACCTGGTGAGGAAGCTGGGGGCGGTGCACCGCGCATGATTACGGAGGGCGTACTTGAAGCGGCGGGTAGCCGGGTCGAGGCCGCCTACGGCATTCACGTGCTGCCAGGGGTGCGCGGTACTTTTCAAACCAAACCAGGCCCGCTGATGGGCGGCGCTAATTTGTTCACCGTGACGGTGCACGGCAAGGGCGGCCACGGGTCGCGGCCGCACGAAGCGATTGATCCGGTGCCGGTGCTGGCCGAGATGATCCTCGCGCTGCAGAGCTACGCCACACGCCGGCTGTCGCCCAATGACCCTGCGATCATCTCGGTGACCAAGCTGTCAGGGAGCAGCGCGGTGAATATTATTGCCGACGAGGCTTCCTTCTCGGCGACAGTGCGTACGTTGTCTCGTGATGTGCTCGAACAGCTGCGAGTCGGCCTGCCTCGCATGGTCGCTCTGATCGCCGAGGCTCACGGCTGCACGGTCGATGCAAATTTCACGGTCGTTTATCCGGTCACAGTGAATGATCATGCGGCGACCAGCGGCGCCATCGACGCGCTCACAGAAACATTTGGTGCAGAGCGAGTGGAGACGCTCACCGCTCCGATTATGGCATCTGAGGATTTCTCATTTGTGCTCGACGAAGTGCCAGGAACGTTTCTGTTCTTGGGTGCTACGCCGCCAGAGATCGACCCTGCAGATGCTGAAATGAACCACTCGCCGCGTGCGCAATTTGATGATGCGGTGCTGGGGGATCAAGCTGTGGCGCTCGCGGTACTCGCGCTGCAGCATCTAAGCTGACAGGACAAGGCTCATGCCGCATCTGCGGCAAAGTGAAGCGCTTTGACGTGCTCATATAAAACGCGCGGCGGTGCGCTGTTCTGAATGTTTAGAACAGTGCACCGCCGCGTATCGCTGCGCGAGAACCTACCCGCGGTCGCCGTGCAGCGGGTACTCCTCGCCGAGCTGATCGATCTGCTCGGTGGTGGGGTCACTCTCTGAGAAGTCCATCATGGGCACGGGGCGCTTGAAGCCGCCCGTGACGATCGCGATGATGACGACGCCGACGGCGACCCAGATGCCGCCCACGAGCCAGGTAGTCGCCTCGAGTGACGTCCACAGCCAGATGGTGAGGGCGAAGCCGATGAGCGGGGCGACGCCGTGCACCAGAATCGAGCGGGCGGTGAGGGGCTGCCTGCGGCCGCCGCGGGGAAACAGGTAGGTGCGAATCACCGACAGGTTGACCATTGCGAACGCGGCGAGTGCACCGAAGCTGATCATAAAGGCGACAACGTCGAGCGACAGGAACAGCGCCGACAGCGCAAACACCGAGACGACGACCGCGGCGACCACCGGGGTGCCGAAGCGGCGGTGCAGGCGCGAGAGCGGGCGGGGCAGCATGCCGTCGCGGCCCATGGCGTACAGAATGCGAGACACCGACACCTGGCCGGTCATGCCCGAGCCGAATGCGCCGACGACGTAGACGGCCACGAAGAATGCGGTGAAGGCCTGGCCGCCGATGTTGTCCATCACGGTGACGCCGGCCGCGTCAACCTCAGCGGTGGTGAGCGCCGCCCAATCGGGGGCGTAGGCAATAGCGCCAGCCCACGAGACGAGAATAAACATGAATCCGCCGACCAGCGTCGACAGCACGATGGCGCGCGGAATATCCTTGCGCGGGTTCTTGGCTTCCTCAGACAGCGTCGATACGGCGTCAAAGCCCAAGAACGAGAGTGCGAGGATGGCGGCGCCCGAGGCCACCGCACCGATGCCGCCCTCACCGAAGGTGAAAGGTTCGAGCAGGCCGATCTCAGTGTTGCCGCCGATCGCGTGCTTAAACGCGAGCACCACGAACACGATCACCAAAATGACCGACAGCGCGATGATCGCGATATTGAGCTTATTGACGAGCGTGATGCCCAGCACGTTGAACAGCAGCACGAGCAGCAGCGCCGCGAGCGTGAACGCCCACGCGGGAATCGAGGAAAACTGCGTGTTGAGATAAATGCCAATGAGCATGAAGTTGATCATCGGAATGAAGAGGTAATCGAGCAGCATCACCCAGCCGGTGAGAAAGCCCGCAGCGCCGCCAAACGACTGCTGTGTGTAGGTGTAGGCCGATCCGGCGACGGGGTACCGGCGCACCATGGCGCCGTAGCTGGCCGCGGTGAAGAGCATCGCGACGACCGCGACGACGTATGACGCGGGCAGGTGGCCGTCAGTTTCTTGGTTGACGATGCCGTAGGTGGTGAAGACCGTGATCACGGTCATGTAGGTGACGCCGAACAGGGTGAGTCCGACGAGGCCCAGGGAACGTTTGAGTTTTGGGCTCTGAGAATCGCTCACAGTATCTCCTTTGATAGTGCACATGCGCGGGTCGCAAGATGACCCAGTGGCTCAAGTTTAGCGCGGATTCCTCAAAAATGAACAGTGTTCTCTGGGTGCTGGGAACGCGAATTTTGATCCGGATCCCGCCGCATACGCCGCAACGGCGCTTGCTCCGTATCGAATCGAGGATTCGAGGGAGCAATCGCCGTTGCTGGGCGTACTGCGGAGCGCGCTGCCGGTCGCGAGTTGCCGCGCTAGTTCTTGGCGTAGGTTACATCGCCCGCAAGCCAGGTGCCGCGTACTTCAAGCTCGGGCACCAGCTCGGGGGCCACCTCGAGTGGGTTCGCCGAGAGCCACACGAGGTCAGCGACCCGCCCCACCTCGAGGGATCCGCGATCGTGCGCGAGTGCCTGGCGCGCAATGCCCTCGGTGTATGCCGCGTAGGCGGTGGCGGGCGAAATGCACTCGTCGGGCAGCCACGTGGGGTCTTCAGGGTTCGTGACATCGCGGCGCGTGACGGCGGTCGCGAACGCCGGGCGCCAATCCTTCGTGGTGACGGGCCAATCGCTGCCAAACGACACCGTCGCACCCGAGCGCGCAATCGAGCCGATCAGGTACTGCCACGAGTCGCGGTCGTGCCCAATATGGGGGATCGTGAGCGACTGCATCACCGCGTCGCACTGCGCCCAGTAGGGCTCAAAGTTGGCGATCACGCCGAGCTGCGCAAACCGCTCAACATCGGCGGGGGCGAGCATCGCGACGTGCGCGACGACGTGGTGGCGGTCGCGCCCGGGGTCGACGTCGCGCGCCGCCTCGAGCGCGTCGAGGGCGATGCGCACCGCGCGATCACCGATCGCGTGCAGGTGCAGCTGGAAGCCCGCGGCATCGAGCGCGGCCACGGCCGCGGTCAGATCGTCTTCGCTCCAGTTCGCCAGCCCGCGATCACCCGGGGTGTCTGCGTAGTCATCGGTGAGGGCGGCGGTGTGGTTCTCGATGACGCCGTCAACAAAGAACTTGATGGTCTCGGCGCTCAAGCGCGGGTGTGCGAGCGCGCGAATCTCCTTGCGCACCGCGATGAACTCGGCGATCTGCTCGCGCCAGTTCGCGGGGTCGGCGCGCAACGCCAGGTTGACGCGCGTGTGTAGCCGGTCGGTGCGGGCGGCGACGCGGTAGGTGTCAAGATCTGCGGGATCAACCCACGCATCTTGCACCCACGTCGTGCCCTGCTCGGCGTACGCCAGCGTCGCGGCCTCGAGGGCGCTCACGCGCGTCTCGAGGGCAAAGGCGGGCACCACGTTCGCGAGCAAATCGTTCGCCGCGGCCTCCTGCAAGGTGCCCAGCGGGGCGCCGTTCTTGCGGCGCAAAATGCGACCGAGCTCGGGGTCAGGGGTGTCTGCCGTGATGCC